>NZ_JAMLJI010000008.1 GCF_023712105.1 Larsenimonas suaedae | reverse complement strand
CTTCGCGATCGATGAGAGCGGCGCATGGACCTATCAACTCGACAACGAAAGCATCGACGTCCAGGCCCTTGGCGCCGGCGACCAGCTGACCGAGAGCTTCACCGTCACCACCGCCGGTGGCGATACCGAGACCGTGACGATTACGGTCAATGGCACCGACGATGCCGCCGAGATCACCGGGGTTCAGACCGGCAGCGTGACCGAGGACACGGTGCTGACCACTTCCGGCACATTGATCGCGACCGACGTGGACGCGGGCGAGTCCGGCTTCGTCGCGCAACCCAACACCACTGGCAGCTACGGCAGCTTCGCCATCGACGAGACCGGCGCGTGGACCTACACGCTGGATAACGAAAGCACCGACGTGCAGGCCCTTGGAGACGGCGATCAGTTGACCGAGAGCTTCACCGTCACCACCGCCGGCGGTGATACCGAGACCGTGACGATTACGGTCAATGGCACCGACGATGCGGCGGTGATTACCGGCAGCGACAGCGGGGCAGTGACCGAGGACACGGTGCTTACCACAAGCGGTGTGCTCACGGCCACCGACACCGACGCCGGCGAGTCCGGCTTCGTGGCGCAGCCGGGCACGGCTGGAACGTACGGCAGCTTTGCCATCGACGAGGCCGGTAACTGGACCTACCAGCTCGACAACGAAAGTGGCGACGTCCAGGCCCTGGGCGACGGCGATCAGCTGACCGAGACCTTCACCGTCACCACTGCCGGTGGTGACACCGAGACCGTCACCATCACCGTCAACGGCACCGACGACGTTGCCGAGATCACTGGCGTTCAGACCGGCAGCGTGACTGAGGACACGGTACTCACCACCTCCGGCACATTGACCGCGACCGACGTGGACGCGGGCGAGTCCGGCTTCGTCGCGCAGCCGGGCACGGCTGGCAGCTACGGCAGCTTCGCGATCGACGAGAGCGGCGCGTGGTCCTATCAACTCGACAACGAAAGTGGCGACGTCCAGGCCCTGGGCGCCGGCGATCAGCTGACCGAGACCTTCACCGTTACTACCGCCGGTGGCGATACGGAGACCGTGACCATCACCGTCAACGGCACCGACGATGCGGCCGAGATCACCGGCGTTCAGACCGGCAGCGTGACGGAAGATACGGTGCTGACGACCTCTGGCACATTGACCGCGACCGACGTGGATGCGGGCGAGTCCGGCTTCGTGGCGCAGCCGGGCACGGCTGGAACGTACGGCAGCTTCGCCATCGACGAGAGCGGCGCCTGGTCCTATCAGCTCGACAACGAAAGCACCGACGTCCAGGCCCTGGGCGATGGCGATCAGCTGACCGAGACCTTCACCGTCACCACCGCCGGTGGTGACACGGAGACCGTGACCATCACGGTCAACGGCACCGATGATGCCGCCGAGATCACCGGGGTTCAGACCGGTAGCGTGACGGAAGACACCGCGCTCACCACAAGCGGTGTGCTCACGGCCACCGACACCGATGCGGGTCAGTCCGGCTTCGTCGCGCAACCCAATACCACCGGCAGCTACGGCAGCTTCGCGATCGACGAGAGCGGCGCGTGGAGCTACACGCTGGATAACGCCAGTGGCAACGTTCAGGCCCTGGGCGCCGGCGATCAGCTGACCGAGAGCTTCACCGTCACCACCGCCGGTGGCGACACCGAGACCGTGACGATTACCGTCAACGGCACCGACGACGCCGCCGAGATCACAGGGATTCAGACCGGCAGCGTGACGGAAGACACCGTGCTCACCACAAGCGGTGTGCTTACGGCCACCGACACCGATGCCGGCGAGTCCGGCTTCGTCGCGCAGCCCAACACCACCGGCAGCTACGGCAGCTTCGCGATCGACGCCGCTGGAAACTGGACCTATCAACTCGACAACGCTAACAGCGACGTTCAGGCCCTGGGCGCCGGCGATCAGCTGAGCGAGACCTTCACCGTCACCACCGCCGGTGGCGACACCGAGACCGTGACGATTACCGTCAACGGCACCGACGACGCCGCCGAGATCACCGGGGTTCAGACCGGCAGCGTGACGGAAGACACCGTGCTCACCACAAGCGGTGTGCTTACGGCCACCGACACCGATGCCGGCGAGTCCGGCTTCGTCGCGCAACCCAACACCACCGGCACCTACGGCAGCTTCGCTATCGACGAGACCGGCGCCTGGACCTACCAGCTCGACAACGAAAGTGGCGACGTCCAGGCCCTCGGCGCCGGCGATCAGCTGAGCGAGACCTTCACCGTCACCACCGCCGGTGGCGACAGCGAGACCGTCACCATCACGGTCAACGGCACCGATGACGCCGCCGTGATTACCGGCAGCGACAGCGGAGCAGTGACCGAGGACACGGTGCTTACCACAAGCGGTGTGCTCACGGCCACCGACAC
>NZ_JAMLJI010000007.1 GCF_023712105.1 Larsenimonas suaedae | reverse complement strand
TGATCGGGGCCTTGGTATAGATGCCTGACGATGACCTACTCTCGCATGGAGAAGCTCCACACTACCATCGGCGCGGGGTGGTTTCACTTCCGAGTTCGGCATGGGATCGGGTGGTTCCCACCTGCTATGGTCGTCAGGCGTAACTGGCGCGGGCGATGACGTATCACCGCCTGCAAATTCGGGATCATGCTGCGTCTTGAGAACGTCTCATCGTATCCGATGACGATTAATCACAGACCACTTGGGTGTTATATGGTCAAGCCTCACGGACAATTAGTACGCGTTAGCTCAATACCTTGACGGCACTTACACACCGCGCCTATCACCTCGTAGTCTTCGAGGGTCCTTCAGGGGGCTCGAGGCCCCAGGGAAGTCTCATCTTGAAGGGGGCTTCCCGCTTAGATGCTTTCAGCGGTTATCCCGTCCGAACATAGCTACCCGGCAATGCGTCTGGCGACACAACCGGAACACCAGAGGTTCGTTCACTCCGGTCCTCTCGTACTAGGAGCAACTCTTCTCAAACTTCCGACGCCCACGGCAGATAGGGACCGAACTGTCTCACGACGTTCTAAACCCAGCTCGCGTACCACTTTAAATGGCGAACAGCCATACCCTTGGGACCGACTTCAGCCCCAGGATGTGATGAGCCGACATCGAGGTGCCAAACACCGCCGTCGATGTGAACTCTTGGGCGGTATCAGCCTGTTATCCCCGGAGTACCTTTTATCCGTTGAGCGATGGCCCTTCCATACAGAACCACCGGATCACTAGAACCTACTTTCGTACCTGCTCGACGTGTCTGTCTCGCAGTTAAGCACCCTTATGCTCTTGCACTCATTGCACGATTTCCAACCGTGCTGAGGGTACCTTCGTGCTCCTCCGTTACTCTTTGGGAGGAGACCGCCCCAGTCAAACTACCCACCACACACTGTCCCTGCACCGGATAACGGTGCGAGGTTAGAACGCCAATGATACCAGGCTGGTATTTCAAGGTTGGCTCCCCCTGGACTGGCGTCCAGGGTTCAAAGCCTCCCAGCTATCCTACACAAGTAACATCAGCATCCAGTGTGAAGCTGTAGTAAAGGTTCACGGGGTCTTTCCGTCTAGCCGCGGGTACACTGCATCTTCACAGCGATTTCAATTTCACTGAGTCTCGGGTGGAGACAGTGTGGCCATCATTACGCCATTCGTGCAGGTCGGAACTTACCCGACAAGGAATTTCGCTACCTTAGGACCGTTATAGTTACGGCCGCCGTTTACCGGGGCTTCGATCAGGAGCTTCGCTTGCGCTAACACCATCAATTAACCTTCCGGCACCGGGCAGGCGTCACACCCTATACGTCCGCTTACGCGTTAGCAGAGTGCTGTGTTTTTAATAAACAGTTGCAGCCACCTGGTATCTTCGGCCGGTTTCAGCTTAGGGAGCAAGTCCCATCACCAAAACCGGCGCACCTTCTCCCGAAGTTACGGTGCCATTTTGCCTAGTTCCTTCACCCGAGTTCTCTCAAGCGCCTTGGTATTCTCTACCTGACCACCTGTGTCGGTTTGGGGTACGGACACACAATATCTGAAGCTTAGAGGCTTTTCCTGGAAGCGTGGCATCGATAACTTCCATCTTCCGAAGAAGATGTTCGTCTCGCATCTCGGCTTTAAGTGTCCGGATTTGCCTGAACACTCGGCCTACATGCTTTCACCAGGACAACCAACGCCTGGCTTACCTAGCCTTCTCCGTCCCCCCATCGCAATATTGTCTGGTACGGGAATATTGACCCGTTTCCCATCGACTACGCATTTCTGCCTCGCCTTAGGGGCCGACTCACCCTGCTCCGATTGACGTCGAACAGGAACCCTTGGTCTTCCGGCGGGGGAGGTTTTCACTCCCCTTATCGTTACTCATGTCAGCATTCGCACTTGTGATATCTCCAGCATGCTTCACAACACACCTTCACAGACGTACACAACGCTCCTCTACCGCTCATCCAGAGGATGAACCCGTAGCTTCGGCACCTGGTTTAGCCCCGTTACATCTTCCGCGCAGGCCGACTCGACTAGTGAGCTATTACGCTTTCTTTAAAGGATGGCTGCTTCTAAGCCAACCTCCTAGCTGTCTAAGCCTTCCCACATCGTTTCCCACTTAACCAGAATTTGGGGGCCTTAGCTGACGGTCTGGGTTGTTTCCCTTTTCACAACGGACGTTAGCACCCGCTGTGTGTCTCCCACGCTGCACTCACCGGTATTCGGAGTTTGCCTCGGTTTGGTAACCCGGGATGGGCCCCTAGCCGAAACAGTGCTCTACCCCCGGCGGTGATACGTGAGGCTCTACCTAAATAGATTTCGAGGAGAACCAGCTATCTCCGAGCTTGATTAGCCTTTCACTCCGATCCACAGGTCATCTCAGCATTTTTCAACATACTTGAGTTCGGGCCTCCAGTTGATGTTACTCAACCTTCACCCTGCCCATGGATAGATCGCTCGGTTTCGGGTCTATTCCCAGCAACTATTCGCCCATTTAAGACTCGGTTTCCCTACGCCTCCCCTATACGGTTAAGCTCGCTACTGAAAATAAGTCGCTGACCCATTATACAAAAGGTACGCAGTCACCTAACAAAGTAGGCTCCCACTGCTTGTACGCACACGGTTTCAGGATCTATTTCACTCCCCTCTCCGGGGTTCTTTTCGCCTTTCCCTCACGGTACTGGTTCACTATCGGTCAGTCAGTAGTATTTAGCCTTGGAGGATGGTCCCCCCATGTTCAGTCAGGGTTTCACGTGCCCCGACCTACTCGATTTCACGATGGTTGGATTTCAGTTACGGGACTATCACCCTCTATGGTCAGGTTTCCCACCCTGTTCACTTATCGGCCCCATCGCTTAAGGGCTGGTCCCCGTTCGCTCGCCGCTACTTGGGGAATCTCGGTTGATTTCTTTTCCTCGGGGTACTTAGATGTTTCAGTTCCCCCGGTTCGCCTCCATGAGCTATGTATTCACTCAAGGATACTTACCTTATGGTAAGTGGGTTTCCCCATTCAGAGATCGCCGGGTCGCAGGTTATTTGCCACCTCACCGACGCTTATCGCAGGCTATCACGTCTTTCATCGCCTCTGACTGCCTAGGCATCCACCGTGTGCGCTTAATCGCTTGACCATATAACCCCAAGGGGTCTGATCAGTGATTAATCTAACGATTTCACCGGATACGCTTGAGACGTATCTCAATAAAAACTCACATCAGTCACATCTAACCGATTGCTCGGTGACGTTCCTGATGTTGGTTTAACATCAGCATGATCCACATTGTTAAAGAGCGTACTGTTCAGGGAACAGTGAGAAAACGGCGGTTCGGATAATCATCGAACTGTCATTTTTTCACTATACCCTTCAAAAGGTACTTCCGACTGTTCAGGCGGCGATGGTGGAGCCAAGCGGGATCGAACCGCTGACCTCCTGCGTGCAAGGCAGGCGCTCTCCCAGCTGAGCTATGGCCCCGTGATAATGCCGCTGGGTGTTTATAACCCTTAGCAAATTTATATCTCGCGAGGAGAAAGCAATCGACGCATAGTAGGCTATGCGAGATGGCGCTCGACAATGCGAGAGATAAATTTTGGTGGGTCTGGGCAGACTTGAACTGCCGACCTCACCCTTATCAGGGGTGCGCTCTAACCAACTGAGCTACAGACCCAAACAGTCTTCGCTCTATCCGATCAGGTAATTTGTTGTGGGCGCGTTGGCCGGGGTGTGTCGTATCGTTTAAGGAGGTGATCCAGCCGCAGGTTCCCCTACGGCTACCTTGTTACGACTTCACCCCAGTCGTGAACCACACCGTGGTGATCGCTCTCCCGAAGGTTAAGCTAACCACTTCTGGTGCAGTCCACTCCCATGGTGTGACGGGCGGTGTGTACAAGGCCCGGGAACGTATTCACCGCGCCATTCTGATGCGCGATTACTAGCGATTCCGACTTCATGGAGTCGAGTTGCAGACTCCAATCCGGACTGAGGCAGGCTTTATGGGATTGGCTTCACGTCGCCGCTTCGCAACCCTTTGTACCTGCCATTGTAGCACGTGTGTAGCCCTACCCGTAAGGGCCATGATGACTTGACGTCGTCCCCACCTTCCTCCGGTTTGTCACCGGCAGTCTCCCTAGAGTTCCCGGCCGGACCGCTGGCAAATAGGGATAGGGGTTGCGCTCGTTACGGGACTTAACCCAACATTTCACAACACGAGCTGACGACAGCCATGCAGCACCTGTCTCAGAGCTCCCGAAGGCACGAAGCTATCTCTAGCGACTTCTCTGGATGTCAAGGGTAGGTAAGGTTCTTCGCGTTGCATCGAATTAAACCACATGCTCCACCGCTTGTGCGGGCCCCCGTCAATTCATTTGAGTTTTAGCCTTGCGGCCGTACTCCCCAGGCGGTCGACTTATTGCGTTAACTGCGCCACCAAGTCCTCAAGGGACCCAACGGCTAGTCGACATCGTTTACGGCATGGACTACCAGGGTATCTAATCCTGTTTGCTACCCATGCTTTCGCGCCTCAGCGTCAGTGTCAGTCCAGAAGGCCGCCTTCGCCACTGGTATTCCTCCCGATCTCTACGCATTTCACCGCTACACCGGGAATTCTACCTTCCTCTCCTGCACTCAAGTCTGCCCGTTCCGGATGCAATTCCCAGGTTGAGCCCGGGGCTTTCACACCCGGCGTGACAGACCGCCTACGCGCCCTTTACGCCCAGTAATTCCGATTAACGCTTGCACCCTCCGTATTACCGCGGCTGCTGGCACGGAGTTAGCCGGTGCTTCTTCTGCGGGTGATGTCGTCCATACCGGGTATTGACCGGTATGCTTTCTTCCCCGCTGAAAGTGCTTTACAACCCGAAAGCCTTCTTCACACACGCGGCATGGCTGGATCAGGCTTTCGCCCATTGTCCAATATTCCCCACTGCTGCCTCCCGTAGGAGTCTGGGCCGTGTCTCAGTCCCAGTGTGGCTGATCATCCTCTCAGACCAGCTACGGATCGTCGCCTTGGTAAGCCGTTACCTTACCAACTAGCTAATCCGACATAGGCTCATCCGATAGCGCAAGGTCCGAAGATCCCCTGCTTTCTCCCGTAGGACGTATGCGGTATTAGCTTGGGTTTCCCCAAGTTATCCCCCACTACCGGGCAGATTCCTATGCATTACTCACCCGTCCGCCGCTCGTCGGCATCCAGCAAGCTGGACCCGTTACCGCTCGACTTGCATGTGTTAAGCCTGCCGCCAGCGTTCAATCTGAGCCATGATCAAACTCTTCAGTTTAAAATCAACAGTCACTTAAGGTGACAATTCTGGCTCGAGTTACAAACTTCTCTGACGAGTCGCTTGTCTCGATATTTGGTGATGCGATCATCACCCCGAGCCAAGCGCCCACACAAATTACCTGATCGACTTGTTAAAGAGCGTCTCGCTG
>NZ_JAMLJI010000006.1 GCF_023712105.1 Larsenimonas suaedae | reverse complement strand
TCAATCCCCAATCCAGCAAAGTGCAGCGGCACATGCTCTGGATGGACGGCTGGAACACGCAGGTGCCGATGGACAAGAACGATCCGCTCAATCGTCAGTTCATGCTGGCAGTGGCCGATGGCCTGGGCGTGAGTACCGACAAGCAGCAAAACGAGAAGTCACTGGCCGACCTTGATGAGACGCTTGCCACCCCTGCAATCCAGTCAGGACTGGATGCCCTGACCAAGGTATTCACGGGCGAAGCGTTCGACAGCCAGGATCAGAAGGCCGTGGCAACTGCCGTGGATGCGGCCGGCGAGAACATGCACTCGCTCGACGCATTGACCAGTCTGGCTCAGTACCGACTCGCCGAGAGCCGTGGTGCCGGCACCTTCACATCACACCTGATGCGCGAGACCGACGGTGTCACCAACGGCCCGATGCTTTCACTGCTGCAGCTCGGCGCCGCAGAGTCTGCCGATGCGCTGCTGGAGACGCTGAACAAGGGCGGGTTCTTTCAAGTCGGTTCCGACTTCAAACAGTACGGACACTGGCGTTCCCAGAAGGCGCACCAGGATCTCTACGAAAGCACCACTGCCGCCTTCATGGCCAAGGTCGAGGACGCACAATCCGGCGGGGATCCCCGGCCGTACCGGGCAATCATGCACTTCACCGGCGAGCTGAGTAACAACGCAGGCATCACCAAGGCTGGCCGCAACATCATCAAGAAACCGCTGACCGCCATGATGTTTGGCTCGAGCATTCCCAACGCCATCGACGGCATGGCCGATGAGTTCGTGGACAAGATCTACCAGTCCTTCGAGAAAGCGGCCAACACCTCGAATCAGGAAGATGGTCAGAAGCAGGCACACGTTGCGCTGCGTGCCATCAACCGCCTATTGGTCAATGCCGGTCGAAATGACCTGATGCTCAATGATCGGCTGACAACCGAACAGATGCTTGCGACAACGCTTACACCCCACCAGGTGAAGGCCCTCAAGGATCAGTTCACCCAGGTCATCGGTAAACAGGTCGAGGACGCCATGAACGAGAAATTCACCCAGTTCATGGAAGACCGCAGCGTGCTCAACAAAGCGGCACAGACCGCCTTTGACCTCTATGAGATGGTGTATCAGCGCCGCCGTGCCCAAAAGATCGATGCCTTGAAGGCCGATGGCAGCCTGGCCACCAACGCCAAAGGCACGGCGCTGCATGAGCTGACACCGGCACAGGAGAAGGAGCTGCGGGATAGTCTGAAGGCGCTGGAGCCTGTGGTGCATACGCCGTTCTCGAAACAGGATGACAACCTGGCAGCAGGCATTTTGCTGGCTAAGACCCACCGCGCCCTCTCCGATAACCCGGCGCTGATGCAAAACGTGGTGTTCTCACGTCAGATCGGCCGCACGGAAAACGGCAGTGCACCCACCAAGTCGCTCTCCCCGCGTGGGTATGAAATGGCGCGTGAAAACCCGGGCGTGGCGGGCCTGATCATGGACATCCACTCGACTGACAGTGCCATCTCGGCGGCCTCCTATTCGAAGCTGCCGGCACTGAACGTGCACGACGCCAACGGATTCGGCCTCACGGATGTGTCACGCGGATCACGTAACCTGAACCAGGCCACCTTCGAGACACTGATGAACTTCTCGGTGCCCTCGGAAATGACCGAGGCGCTGGTGCGCACGGTCAGCGAACTGCACGCCATGAAGGACGAGATCGCCTCCGACGACGTCCTTCGTGACGCCTACCGCGGACTCGAAAAAAAGCTGCGTGACGGTCTGGACGAGAAGACCCTTTCGCGGCTGTCGCGCAAGGGCAAGGACGCGGTCTGGTACACACTGAATGCTGCCGCTGGCACAGCTGTACGCAGTGACCGTACAAAGCTCGATGTTCTTTCAAAGCTGGCTTACGTCGACCAGTACGCAATGGAAGGCGGCAACTATGCCGTTTCCGAGCAGGATCGGGATACAATCAAGAAAAAGCTGGAAGACGTGGATAACCGCGCCTACAGCGATGCACTCAAGATGGCCGCCGAGTTGGGTGCCCTGATGCTACGTCAGGGCGCCGCGACAGACCGGAAGGCCGAGTCACCCAAAAATGAAGAGCAAGACAACAATGAATCAGCCTCGCGGGGACATTCCCTATCCGATACCGCCAAGGTTACGGCCGTCCTGCAATCGCTCACCCAGGAGAAGCATAGCGCTCTGGTTCAGGCGCGAGATGCAGGATCGCCGATTACCAACAAGCAAAAACAGCAGATCCGTAATCTACGGCAGTTAAGCAAAGAGATTGCACGGACGGGGAACCTGGATTCTGCACTTGAGGCAGTGTTTCCGGGAAATAAGAACCAGGCTCGACGAAACGCCTGGAAAAAACGGTTAGCCAACTACATGAGCGACACCTACGCAGGTACATCCGGGGTAGCCCAACTGCCTTCGGATATGTACCTAGACACCCTGGATCTTGCCGCCGAGCAGGAAACGCTGAACGAGGATCTTGCAGAAGACCTCGAGTTCATTCACGAGAAAGTGGTTCGCGGCAAACTCACATCCCGCGACGCCGCCAAGAAATTCGGCACGGCTGCGGTGACCAGCGAGCTGAACAAATACGCCGGATCGAGCCATGTCACCCCCTGGGGCGAGATCGGCTACCCGGCCATCGACAGTGACCCGGATCTTATCGAGTTCTTTGAGGCGACACCGGAGACCACCGTCAGCGACGTAATCGATCACCTGACCAAACGGGCACATACCGAGAACAACGCGTTTCAGGTCGAACTGCTGGGCGTGCTCAAGCGTGCCGTGGATCCGGCCATGGCGGTGCACTACATCACGGCCACCAACTACCCACCGCGCGAGCGTGTGGCAGAACCCCTGTCCAAGGCACGTGGCTGGTATGAGTCCTCGGTGAAGGGCGAAGCGCTCTACATCAAGAGCCCGGACTACCTCACCTCGGGCGTGACGCAGGAACTGCTGATTCACGAGCTCACCCACGCGGCACTGGCGCAGCTGGTCGAGGAAGAACTGGATACCCGGTCACTGCGGGACACGCCCTCCTCGATCGCGCCGTTGGTCGATGACCTCGAGACGCTTCGCAAGAAGGCCGAAGCCACGATCAAACAGAGCCCGGAGCTCGAGCGCAAATACGCCCACAGCGTGGTCAACGTTCACGAGCTGATGGCCTGGGGTATGTCGAACCAGGGCTTCCAGCAGGACGTGCTGAGCAAGGTCGGCATGCAGTCGCGCACTCGCAAGAACGAGTGGGTCACAGGCGTTAAGGCCATGATCCAGCGTCTGGTCGGCATCCTGTTCCAGGGCACCTCCCTGTCGCGTCAGAAGGTGGCCACCACCGGTCTGTCGGTGCTGGTATCCAACACCTCGGGCCTGCTCAATGCAGCAGCCCACCGCAAGATCAGCCGCATGAAACGCGCAGCACACCCCATGCAGGATGCCGAAGCGCAGCAGGCCACCGAAGGCCACTACCCGATCCTCGCCATCCTGGGACAAAGCAGCGACGGCCGGCTCGGGTTCATGGATCACCTCGATGACGTCTACACCGAGATTGCCAAGGTGTATGGCCCCTTCGGAATGGAACGGGCACGCCTTGCGTCAAACCCGGCCATCCGCGCAGAAGACGTGTTCATGCAGTCGCTGCAACGCGGGGAAGCGCCCTTCGCCTCTGAAAGCCTGGCTGCGGGTCTGCCGCTTCAGGATCACGAAGCCATGGTGGCGGAGCTGTCCGAGGCAGTCATTCGGGAATCCCTGACCAGCTCGCCGGCGGCATATCAGAAGCTGCGGGAACTGTTCAATGAAGCCCGCCAGCGCCTGTCTGCCCGAGACTTCCACGAGGGCGACTGGGACAGCGCCACGCAGGACGAGCAGGACGAAGCCCAGCGCCGGTACGACTTCGTGTTTGGTCGTCAGCAGAACGCCGACAAGACCTCGGATTACCTGAGCCGGTTTGCCTCGCTGGGTCTGTCGTGGGGCCACCTCAATGACGCGCTCAAGTTCACCTCGCCGTCCACGCAGGCCGAGCCGGTCACACTGGCCGACAAGCTTCTGGCGACGTTCCGCAAGATCATGGATCACCTGTTCGGGCGCATGCTCGACCTGGACGAAGGCCGACGCAACGACAAGCGGATGGAGCACCTTGTCCGCCAGCTGGTCAACACCGAAGCCAAGAAACGCCGGCGTTTGAGTGAAGAGCTCACCCACAAGAAGCGGCCGCTGCAAATGGCGCTGGAGACCTCGACCAAGGTGCTCTCGGAGCAGACGCGGGATGCGCTCTACAACGCCGGCAATTCCGTGTTCTTCAAGCAGGGCAAGAACGGGTTCCTGCGCTTCACCGGATCACTCACCAGCCTCATTGCCTCCGACCGCGTGGCTTTTTTGATGGATGGCGTGAACCGACTGCGTGACCAGACCGTCGACAAGCGCCACGGTCTGCTGGCGGGCATGGTCAATGAAGTGCGCGGCGCCAACGAGACGAACCAGTTTGCCCACACACTCTTGCGCGAAGCCAACAGCAACGAACAGCAGCGCATGCAGATCATCATGGACGCCTCCAAGCTGGTTCGGGAGAGCTTTGCCAACGAAGGCAAAGACCTGACCCGCGAGGACAAGGCGGCCCTGTCCCAGACCGTACTGCGCGCCGATATGGCGGCCCTGCTCGATCACTACAGCATGAACGAGCTGACCCACATGATGGGCAACCCCGAGGCGCTCGACGAGGCCATCGACGAGTTCTCTCACGGGCTGCGCTCGCACGGCGAGCTGCGTCATTACTACCTGCGCTCGGCCAAGGATCTGGCGTTCTACATGGCTACCGGCAAGAACCGCAGCCCCAACCTGATGATGAACGCCCACAACATCGCGCACTTGGTCGGCACTCAGAAGTTTGGTTCAGTCTCCGAAAGCCAGGCGCAGGACGCCATTAAGCTGCTGGATCCGCTGGTGTCACTTCTGGCGATCAAGTACAGCCCCTCGGCCCACAAGGCACGGGCACTGAACGTCATGCGTTCGGAACTTGCGCGCGGTCGGGAGGGTGGCGTCGAGATGCTGGTTCGCCTGCACAAGCAGATGCAGCAGGAAGCCTTTGAGCGCAACTTCGGCAGCGAGCCGGTGCACTTCGCCAAGGGCTATACCCGCGAGATTTACAATCCCTACAAGGACATCGTGGCGGCAACGCCGGCGGAAGGCCGCAACCTCGAGCGCATGGGCTGGTCTCGCAGCGAACAGGCCCTGCCCAAGGACAAGGCCGATCCAGAACAGGAAGAGCGCTTCCTGTACACGGTGCGCGATGGGGGACTGCGTTCTCACGTCACCGGAATCTTCAGCTACACCGGTCAGCGCGCCCGGGGCTCCCTGCTTCATGGGGGCGTCTCGTCCGTGGACAGCGACGCGCCGAACTACTGGAACGTGGCCGCCAACCGCAAGATCGAGCAGGGCAAGCGAGGCGAGATCGACCGGCTGTTCAAGCTCGACAGCAGCTACGATCCGACGCGAGCCCGCGACACGCACATGGCGCCGGTCATCAACCGGGCCGGTGAGGTAGTGAACTACCGTTACCTGATGAGCCACAACACCAAGGATACGCTGCTCGAGCGCAACAACGACTTCGACGAGATCATGGGCTCCATGGCCGGCAGCGTCTTTGACAAGGCCGCCTCCAAGGATCTGAACGCCAAGGCGGTTCAGGCCATGTTCGATCAGTACAACGCCGAATACGCCTCGCGCCCTGAGTCCTACATGGCGCTGGGCCCGAACAGCACCGACTCGGATCTGCGGGAAACCTGGCGGCTCATGCCGGATGAAACCAAGAAGGCCGTGAAGGAGATCTGGGGCAGCAACCAGATGATGGTGCGCAAGGATCTGATGGACATTACCTTCGGCTACCGCAAGTACAGCCTGGCCACGATGTTCGAGAAGAAGGCCGAGCACCGCAACGCCATGGAGAAGATCTTCACCGGGTTTTTGGAAGCGATTCTTGGCAAGAAAGCCGCGCTTCGTGTGCGCCGTGCCGAGGACGTCTGGCAGGAGATCGTGAAAGAGACCAAGGACATTCTGGTCGTGAAGTCCGGGATCACCCTGCTTGGCAACATCAGCTCGAACCTGTGGCAGCTCTACGCCATGGGCGTGCCGTTCAAGGATATGGTGCGCAACCACCGTGAGGCCATCGAGGGCGTGCTGGCGTATCGCCGGGATCGCGCCGAGCTCGACAAGCTCAAGCGGATGCGTGCGGCCGAGTACGTCGATGACGGTACGGAGTCGATCGATCAGCGGATCGTGGAGCTCGAGGACAGCATCGCGCGCAACCCCGTGAAGGAGCTGATCGATGCCGGCATGCTCCAGACGATCGTGGAAGACATCGACATGCACCAGGATGAGTTCTCGTATATGTCACTGCTCTCGCGCAAGACGGAGCGCTGGACGTCGCGTCTGCCCGACTCGGTATCGAAGGCCGGCCGTGCGCTGTACATGGCTCACGACACGCCGCTGTACAAGCTGTTGAGCCAGACAACCCAGCTGTCGGACTTCGTGGCCCGTTACGTGCTTCACGAGTACCAGACGACGCGTCAGGACAACCCAATGTCGAAAACGGAGTCCCTGGACATGGCCACCGAAGCGTTCGTGAATTACGACGTGCCAACGCCGCGGACGCTTCAGTACCTGAACGACATGGGGGTGGTCTGGTTCACCAAGTACTACCTGCGCATTCAGAAAGTGATCGCGCGGATGTTCAGGGAGCAACCGGCGCGCTCGATGTCTTTGCTGTTACTGGAGCGGTTCTTCCCGGACATGCCCACGCTGATGGACTCGGACGCGCTGAGCCGTCTGGGCAACAACCCGCTGTCGGAGGGCGCGCTCAAGTACCCGGATTCACTCGGGGAGCTGGCGACCCTGGCCACGATCGGCAAGGTGATTTAATCGATCTAGGCTGCCCTACTCAAAATTTAATCCATGAATCAAAGGCCCTTTCTCGAGGGTCTTTGGCTTTTGGCAACCTTTAGTTAATCGTTATAACAAAACCACTTAATTTAGATTGCTATCTGGGTAGGACACCTTTAAATGGCCAGAAGATCTAGTGGCTTTAATACAGCCGTGCGCACATTTAAGGCGATTGATCGTGCGTGTAAGCAAGCTGAGCGAGATGCTCAGCGCAGAAAGAATGCTAAAGAAAGAGCGCAAACGAAAGCATCTCGTGAACTCGATAGGCAGCTCAAGGCCGAAGAAAAAGCCTTTGAAAGAGAACGAAAAGAGCTTGAGCGACAGCTCAAAGCCGATGAGAAAGCCTTTGCAGATGCACAGAAAGAACAGAGTCGTATGGAAATCCAGGCTATCAAAGACGAGCAAAAAATTGCCAAAGAGTGCTTTGAGCAACGCATGGAAGAGCGAGTAACACTTCGAGAAGACATCATCCGCGAGTATATGGACTGACCCATGCCTATCGAAATTATTGGTGGAATTGCATTTGTATACGTCGCCTCCCTAGGTGCGGTTTATTGGGTCACAAAGCGTGCATATGACAGGAAGATCGGAGGATATGAAACTCTCACTGAGGGGGTTAAAGCGCTAGAGGGCAAGAAGGCTTCTATTGAAGAAAACCTAGAATCTATCGAAGCAGATCTAAACGGTAAGCAGGAAGACTTACAGAATGTCTCCAGCGACCTAGATACCTTGCGGATGGAAACCAAAGACCTGCAGGAACTTCGTGAGAATGCCCATACTATTTCAGAAGAATTAGAAAAAGATCAAAACCTTCTTGAAAGAACAAGCACCCTTCTGACATCTAAGAAGGCGGCCCTTGATGAACTTATGTCCAAAGTCGACCTATATAGCAGGGTCGATGAGCTTGTAGAACACGGGCATTTCGAGATGCCAGATTACTTATATGATACGAGCGAAAGATTCGCAGCTGAGATTCGCCTAATTAGAGATCGCCAGAAGGCGATGATCAAAGATGGTAACGCCACATATGTGCAGGGCGACCTAACTATCACCGGCGTTCCCCAGGTCGATAAGAGGATTATAAGCGGGCAGGCAAAACTGCTTATTCGCGCCTTTAACATTGAATGCGACATGCTTATCGGAAAGGTAAGTCCATCAAAATTTGATAGAACCATTGCTCAAATAGAAAAGCTGGCCGCTTCTCTTGAGAAGTCTATGGCCTCTCTTCGATGTGGAATAAGTCTCAGTTATTTGGCTCTCAAGTACGAAGAGTGCGGTCTTCAGTATCAGTACGCGCTTAAGAAAAAAGAAGAGCAGGAAGAACAGAAAATGCTTCGAGAGCAGATGCGAGAAGAAGCCAAAGCTGAGAAGGAATACAAGGCTGCTTTGGAAGCTGCTGAAAAAGAAGAAAAAATGTATCGCGATATTTTGGAAAGAGCCAGAAAAGATCTTGAAGAATCAAGTTTGGAAGAAAGAGCTCTTGCAGAAGCAAAAATCGCAGAGCTTGAACAACGTCTTGCAGAAGCAGAATCAAAGGAAGAAAGAGCGCGAAGCCTTGCCGAGCAAACTCGCAAAGGCCATGTATACGTTATCAGCAACGTAGGCTCCTTTGGGGAAAACGTATACAAGATCGGAATGACACGCCGCCTTGATCCGATGGATAGGGTCAAGGAACTGGGTGATGCCAGCGTTCCCTTCTCGTTTGATGTGCATGCCATTATCTACGCTGACGATGCTCCAGCTTTGGAGGCTGCTCTACATAGGCGCTTCAAAGATAGGCGCGTCAATGCAGTGAACTATAGAAAAGAGTTCTTCCGAGTTAGCATCAATAAGATTCAAGAAGCGGTATCTGACCTAACCAACCAGCAAGCTGATTTCCGTACAACGATAGCCGCCGAAGAGTATTTCGAATCTCGGCGACTCCTCGAGGAAGTCGCCGCTTAACAAAAGGCCCTCAATGAGGGCCTTTTTCTTACCTGCGCCGGCGCTTCCGGCCCACCTGGGTCAGGGATTCATAGACCCCGTGAGCGACCAAGATGAGGGCAAGCGTAATGACGCCCACGATGATCAGGGCATACATGAGCAGTGCCCCGATCAATCCGATGTAGTACCCGCACACCAGGATGGCCACGGCTGCGATGAGCGCAAGTACCGCGCCGATTGCGCGAGCCATCAGGCGCCGCCGAAGAGACTTTTCTTGGTGGCAACGGCTGCCTGAGTATCATCAGGCGCAGTGCTTGCCAGCGTATCCGGTTCAAACGGCACGTTGTCACTGTTACCAGCGGTGATGTCTGGTTCAGTTGACGCAGGTTCTTCCGGCGCTTCTTCCACGGTCTCTTCGGCAGCCTCTTCCACCGGTGCCGCTTCGACTTTCTGTGCCGGTGCCGGTGCTTCAGTCACGGGCTCTTCCACCTTGGCCGTGTTGGCCACCAGCGTCGGCTTGGCTGGCTTCGGCTGCTGCGCACGCTTCTTGCAAATGTCGATCGAGGCAGTGGTGCCCTGTGCGCCACGTCCTGCGGTGAACGACACGTCCACGTCACAGTCGGCGAGGCTGATGCCCTGGCTCTCAACAAAGAGACGGACGGCCTGTTCGAGTTCTTCCTGGTTCAGTTGGATTTGCATGAGTGTCTTTTCCTTAAATAGTTAAATAATGCAGTAATGCAATAATGAAATAACGCGTTAATCCGCGTTGGAAACCATGTTGCGAAACATCGGGATGCTCCGCTGAAACTCAACGCCCTGGGCACCGGCGTAGATCGCACCGATGGCGTCGGCCTGGTGTTCGGCCTTGGCCTCGGACAGCAGCACCTGACCCGATTTGGTGTAGGTCGGCCAGTGCGCCTCGGGGTGCTTGGTGGTGGCCCACTCGATCATTTGCTTCTTGGACGCCGTCTTGGTGCCGGCCGTGGCCAGCTTCACCTCGGTCGGCGTGACCTGATAGAACCCCAGGCTCTTGCGAATCGCCCCCAGCACGCCCACACAGATGCCGTAGGACGACATGGCTCGGGCAGACTGGCTTCCCACCGGCACTTCGACGAAGACCGCCTGTGCCTGCAGGACAGCGCCGAGGGCCTGCTCGTACATCTGATAGGCCGACTCGAGATCCTTGGAGTTCTGGCGCACCTGTTTGCCGGTAGGCACCACCGGGTTGATCACATCGAGACACGTCACCTCGAGCGTCAGCGAATCCAGATCCAGATACCCGGCAGCCAGGCCCCAGTTGCGCAGGCTGGGATCCATGCCCACCACACGAATGCGGGTCGTCATGATGTGCCCTTCTCTAATTGATCCAGCTGACTCCTGAGGGCATCGACTTCGTGATGCAGAAAATCCGGGGCGATCGGCGCGTTGAATCCCGCCAGGCGCTCCATGGCCGTGAGCCGAGCGCGGGTACAGCATTCGCCCGGGGCCTTGTCGGTGAGTTTGGCGATCTGCTTGCGCAGGGTCTCGTTCTCATCCGCAAGCGCCTCAGCGCGCTTGAAGGCGTCAGTGTGTAGCCGGTTCGCCTGCTCCACCTCTTTCTCAAGGCGCGCTACGGTACGGCGATGGCGCATGGTGGCAACGGACGGCGGCACCGATGGATTCGCCTCAGAGATGGCGCCCTGGTAATTCACCACCTCACCCTCTTCGCTGATCCAGACCACCAGCACACAGTCATCGCCCATGCCCCAGCGCAGTGCCAGAGGTACGCCGGGTTTCACGTCCCCATCGGTAAAGGTTGTGTGTTCCGGGTGCTCGGCAAAGTGCTTGGCCGCCTTCTGGACAAAGGCGATCTCGCGCTGACTATCACCCGTTGAAGTCATTCTCATAGGCGTCCTTAGTGACGTATTGCAGTAATGAAATACTGAAATAAAAAAGCCCCGCGAACGGGGCTCTCAGGCGACGGGTCGGCTTAGCCGAAGAGGCTCTTGCGCTGACCGCCTCCCTGCTGCGCGGCCTGCTGGGCACCGGCGGCTACGCCACCAGGCATGCCAGAGGCGCCGGCACTGTTGGAAGCTCCCTTGGCCCGGTTGCGGGTCTCACCCGCCCACTTGTCGGCCCAGAGCCGGAAGAACTCGGCGTCGGTGGCCTGCGCGTAGATCTCGGCAACCGTCATGTTGTCGGCGGCGCGGAACGCCTTGTCGATCACATTGAGCTCGCGCGTCTCGCCAGTCGGCAAATAGCCCTGACCTTCGACGAACTGGTTCTTGTCCTCGATCTGCTTGATGAGACCCAACTTGATCTTCTGGCCCAGCAGGGGCGTCAGCATGTCGACCTGAGTGGGGACTTCGCCACCCGCGTCACGCGAGTAGAGCTTGACCACCTTCTGCTCGGTGTCGATCTGGTTCAGTTCCTTACCCACCGTGAGCAGGCAGATGCTGGTCATGAGCTGGAAGCCCGGCAGCGGGAACTGTTTGCCATCCTTCTCGTAATAGGTCTTGTTGCCCTTGGCATCGCCTGAAGTGACGTAGATGGTTTCGCGATGTTCACGATTGCCAAGCTGCGCGTGCAGGGTGACACCCAGGGCACCGCCCTTGGATTTCTGGATGAACGCCATGGTGATGTCGGCGTCATAGAGGCCGGAATCAACCGGGCCGCTTGAGCCAAGTGAATCGGATTCCGGGGCGAACTGGTCGGAGGAGGCGAGGGCTGAAAGCTGTGACATGGTAGTAATCCTTAATTGGTTTGAAGTAATGAAATAATGCAATAAACCAATATTGCAGTATTGGGAAATCAGTTGTCGTAGTACTCATGCAGGCGGTCGAGCACCAGCTGCATGTTGTTGTCGATGAAGGTCTCGTTGTGGTCGAACAGGCCTAGTGGGCCGCGCACGCGTTCCCCGACCGTCTCCTTGGTGAGCTTGGTCTGGAAGACGTACTTGAAGCCTAGAGCGCGCTCTTCATCGGTGATGTTGAGCAGATCCGACTCATAGCCCTCGAGGGCCTTGAGGGTCATCTTCTTGGCGGCGATGACCTGGGAGAAGTAGGACTCGATGCCGTTGTTTTTCAGGGCACCCTTCACCGGCACCTTGGTCTCCATGATCATGTCGCTTTCATTGAGCTGGTCGAGCGTATGCGCGGTAAAGATCACGTTCTTGGATGAGCGAGCCACATAGATCTGCATGAGATCCTTGAAGTACTTGGCGAACTCGCCCCAAGCCTTGCGTCCGTCTGCCGCCGGCTGCACGTACAGAGACTCGTACATATCCAGCAGATACGTCTGGGAGTCGATGACCAGGGTATGCACATTGTCGTCGGCCTGAGCGGCGTCGAACCCTTCATAGACCTGGTAAGGGTCGGTGATGGTGAATTGGCGGAACTTGGATCGGAACGGGAGTTTCTTGCCGCTCTCGCAGTTGAAGTACCACACCCCTTCCGGGTTGCGCAGGTTCATCAGGCTGGCTGACTTGCCGGCTGCGGATTTACCGCCCAGCAGGATCAGGTTGTCGTTGACGGTGGCTTGGGTCATTACGGTGCCTCGAGTAGCGATTAGTTGTCGAACCGGATATTCATTTCGAAGAAGCGCCCCGGAGGGCGCCTGTTACGGAGTGGAATTTCGCTTGGTAAGGGCCTTGGAGACCGTGACCATGATCGTGCCCATGATCTCGGCCTCGCTGAGCTTGTCAGCGATCTTGGCGTTCAGGCTGTTCACCTTCTGCCGGATGTCTTCAAAGTCGAATCCAGCGTCCACCAGGATGTAGGCGTAGCGCAGCAGCTGATTGTTGCGGTTGCCGTCCCCGATATTGTTGATCACCCAGCGCTCCAGGTTGTCGAGCGATTGCTGGGAGTCGAAGTGCGCCTTGCGCTCCTCGTTCTTGCTGGTTTTCGGAATGAAGGGCAGGACGTCCAAGAGCTCGCCGTCGGTGTACTCATAGTGCCCGTTGTGGGAGAGCCACTTGCGCGCGCGCTGGCCGGTGGCCGGGTCGGCCTCGAACGGGAGCCAGTCCAACAGGTTGCCCATGAACTCCTTGTAGTCCTTGGCATCCAGCTTCAGTTCGAAGTTGGTCGGGATCACGATGCGGAACCGGTTATCGGCGTCGGTATGCCGCTTGGTGGTGTAGTAGAGCGCCTTGTAGTCCTTCAACAGCAGCTTCGCCGTGGTGAGGTTGATGCTCCCGTCCACGTCGAACACCACCATGTTGAACCCGGGCTTCGCGTTCTCTTCCTTGCGGTAGCCATCGATCAGGTGATGGTTCACCCAGTGCAGTCCCGCGTGCTGAGTCAGCACATGCAACTGGTCAAACGGCGCCAGATCGTCCTGGTAGCCGGTCACGATGTCGTCGGAGTAGGACACCACCATCTGGCTCAGATCGGTTTCCTTGAGCGATTCACCGCGAAGGAACTCGATGCCATCCTGATAGGATTTCTTGAGCACGATGTTGTTCTTGTACCCCCAGGCGGTCGCCAGGTTCAGCATGTCGTTTCGCTGGTTCTGAGCCTTGGGATAGAACGGAAGATCCTCCACCAGATCCGCGTGTGTGACTTCCCGGTTGATGTCGGCAATGTAGCGCGCCAGCTTCACGTAGGGCTTGTCCCGGTTCAGCAGGGAACCAAGGGCTTCACCCGACGCCTCGGCCAGTTTGATCGCGTTGAAGTAGTGATCGCGTGTGATCGCCGGTGAGTCATCCACGAAGGCGTAGGCACCCGCCAGCTTGAGCACCTTGAAGAACCGGCTTTCCATTTCGGTCTTGCGCGTCTCTTCGTGTTCGCTGAACTCCTGCGCACGTTGCTCGCAGTCCAGCTTGTACTGGTACATCGCAAGCGCGGTGTCTTCGGGCATCAGCAGCGTCTTGTTGGCGTTGATGATGTCGGCCAGGTTTTCGAACCGATCCGAGAGCTCCTTGAGCGTGCTGTCGGTGCCGGTCTGCTGGGCCATCTGGAGCGCTTCCTGAGGCGTCAGCGTGGTGCGGTGGCTGTTGCTGCGGATGTAGCCGAACAGGCAGCGTCGGGCATAGCCTGCCTCGAGCATGGCCATGATCTCTTCTTCCTGCTTGCCCCCGTTGAGAAGGCGCGACGGCGTACCGAACAGCAGCATGTTGGTTGGCGTGAGGCCCTTGATCTCCTCATTACGCACGTTGTCGGTGGTGTTCTTCGTCAGCTTGGATTTCACCTTGCCGTCGTAGAGCTCCAGGAAGACATCGAGCATGTCGAGGTTCTTGAGCAAGTTCGAGCCAACCTCATCGATCTGAAGATTCATCGAGCCCGTGCCGGCCATCAGCAGCTTGTGCCGCATCTGTTTGACCGCGGCGTCAGTGCCCGAGTCGAAGCTGTACATCAGCTCCCCGGTCTGGGCGAACTCCTTCTCCACGCGCACCAGTTCTTCATCTGGATCGACGCCCTTTCGCTTGGCGCGATGCAGGGACAGCTTCGGCAGATTGTCCTCGGCAAGCGTCGGAAACGTCTCCTCGAGATAGCGGTGACGGAACTTGTCCAGCACCTCGTCCTCGAGCACGCTTGTGGCCCGGCCCTTACCGAACCCTGACGGGGCCAGATCCAGTGCAAACACGTTGACCGGGACCTTGTTGCCTTCAGGGGTCTGGATCATCGTGCGCATCTGTGCGGCGGCAGTGGCAAAGAAGTAGGCCACCATCACATGAAAGAACAGCGCATCGGTGGTTTGGATTCGACTGCAAAGAACCTTCACCAGACGTTCGCTGGCGGGGTGGTATTCCAAAGAGTCGTAGGGGATTGTCATGCGTCCTCCGTTAGAGTTTCAGATCGCCGGCGGCCATTAGCTCGTCCTTCTGAGTGCAGGCCATGAACCCAGGGCAATACCGACACGCAATGACTTCCCCCTTGTGTTCGACCACAGTGCCGACGTTTCCGTCTTGAGCCAGACGAATCATGGCGTCCTGCTTGTTGTCGAAGTTCTTGGTGCTGCGGGTCATCTTTTGCGGGTTGCGGTAGTACTTCCACTGAGGCGGCTTGCGCCAAAGATCCTCGTCGGTACAACGTGGGATCTCGTGCTCGGGGGCCTTGATGTAGGTATCCAGCATGTGGAGCTTGTTGCGGATATAGCTTTCGGTCTCGGCAAGCGGCATTAGGTCGAACTCTTTCGGCGCCGTGCGCGCCTGAGGATACTTCGGATCCTGCATGGCCCTGGGTTTCGACCAGTCGGTGAAGATGAATTGGATGGCCATGGTGTCGCTGGTGATGATGTCCTGATTGAGCCAGCGATAAATCGAGCCCTGCAGGATGTACTTCATGTCACTGCGGCCCTCGATCCAGGTCATGACCGAGGTGGACTTGAAGTCCTCGAGCCGACCTTCTGCCACGAAGTCGAACTTGCCGGAGACGGTGTAGCCGCCAATCTGCTTGCGTGAGCGACGTTCCAGGTACACCGGGATCATGCCCTCGGTCAGGGTGCCCGGCTCCGGGTTGATCACCACGCGGTCGATGACACGCTGGGGGTAGCCCAGCGCCTTCATGGCCTCGTGGTAGTTGCCCGTCCAGGCACCCTCGATGCCATCGTGGATCGCGGTGCCCATGCGGGAGTTCACCAGCGTCGAGATGTCCACCAGCCCGTCCTGGGGTGGCACCCGGCCAGCAAGAACGAGCTGACGAATCGGCTTGATCAATGAGGTGGCAGAGATCACGCCTTCTTCATGGTCGTACTTGTCCGAGGCCAGAAAGACCGCCAGCGACAGAGGCACGCCAGTTGTATTGAGGTATTTGCGCATGACGAATCCTGAAGCACTGCACTACGTATTTCAGTAGTGCAGTATTGCAATAGTTAAATAATGAAGTGAGTGGCGCGCTGGGCGCGGCGTTTATCCATGACAGCCATCCGAGCCCCGTAGTGCGCCACCTTTTCCGAGTTGCGGACTTCAGTGTCACCGGGCTTGCCGTCACCAAGACGGAGCTTGCACTTGCGCCAGAGTGCCTTGAAGGCTTCGCCTTCCTGGAAGGTCATCTCAAGGTTCTCGATGATGTCTTCACACTCGGCCTTGTAGGGCTCGAGGCGCTTGGGATCGTTGATGTTGACGAGCCAGTAGTCGTTATCGCCGCCGGATGAGGTGAACTCCGGGCCGGCTTCCATTTCGAGGGAAAGCCCGGAGGGCTTCTGAATCTTGGGAGTGCTTTCCAGTTGGATGTCGATGTCTGGATGGGGGAACTGCTCGAGATGGCCCTGACACTTTTCACAGAAGTCGCCAGGAAGGGTTGAACTGAACTTTGTTTCGCAGCCAATGGACTTACAGATTTTCATTGGGAATGTCACCTATAGGTAGAGACTCACGGCGAGTCTACGTATTGAACTAGCGCCTGTTGCGGGAAATTCAGGCGGACACTCCACGTCCTTGTGTTAGTGCCCGTCAGGCACTGATGGGTTTTCTATTGCCTGTTTTTCCAGGCATTTGATGATGAGCTTGCACGCTTTTACGTATCGCCGAGCTTGTCTGTCGCCCACGTCAAACATGGTCATGACCTCGCGCGTGTTGATCAGTGGCATGCACTGCAGGATCGTATACAGGCGGGTCATGCTTAAAGGCCGATAGTTGTCCTTACCGTTGGCGTGATTGAGGCGTGAGATGCCCCCAATCACATCAGAGACAGGGCAGGCCACGTCCGTGGGACGTCTCCCTTGCATCAGGTCGATGACCGTATTCTTGAGGTTGGTGGCCCCGGCTTGGCGCCAGGGATTCATGCGATCCAGATAACCAATCCGAGCGCATCGAACAGCACCAAGCCGTTCAGACAAGAAAGGCATCTGGCTGATGGGGTATGTGACCATTCTATAAAAACCTTTAAAAACAACAACATAAACGGACGTAATATATAAGGGGAGAAATCCCCCATCCCACCGTCGGTGGCTTTCTCCGCCCAAGGCTCCCGTCCGGGCAGCGCAAGGGACGAGCGCAGCGAGCGCCCGCCAGCGCGGCGCCCCGGAAAGGGAGCCTTGGGCATGAAGAACCAGAAGAAATATTCAATTCCAGCCGGCTTGCCACACTTCCGTGCTTGCTCAGTCTTCGCTGCACTCAGACGTTCGCGCACCCGTGTGGCGTCGCCTGGGGTAGGCGAGGGTAGGGAGGTCTCTGGTTCACTCCGTCAGGGCCTTCCATGAGGCCGGATACAGCACGCGCAGGATCTGATCGATCTCCTGAGCCAGGTCGGCGATCTCACCCTGAGCATGGCCTCGGTCGGAGCGCTTGTTGCAGAACTCGGCATAGGCGTACAGCGAGCCTGTCCAGACCCAGTTGACGTAGACGCCCTGAGGCAGCACGAAACGTGCCTGCTCAGGGGCGATACCTTCCTGAATCATTCGTTCGTATTCATGGATGGCGATGTCGCAGCCTGCGCGATACCGCCCTTGCCAATAGGCATTGTCGGGATGGATTCCCCCGGAGCCCTGCTTGATCGAGCCTTCGGGGCGAACACGGAACTCGGGAACGAACAGCTCAGGTGTCGAATCGATGTAGCGTCGGCTCTCCTCGTTTTCGACGAAGCCTTGCTTGCTCTTGAAGCACTGCGTGCGTATGGGGATCGGGGCTTTCATGCGCAGCTTCACCATTTGATGCGCAAAGGGCGTCCAATAGGTCGGCATACGCTTGACCCAGCGCAACAGCGTATCGATCTCACCGGGTGCAAGATCGCCGCCTTGAAGCGCCGTGACGGCCTGATCCCACTGTTCAAAGCGACAGCCCCGAGCCAGGAAACGGATCAACTTATAATCCCGGCCCGCAAGGACAGGGACAGGCACCTGATCGGTGTACCCTGGTTCGGTATGGGGGATTGTCTGGTTACGCCATTCAAGGGCATCGGACGACGAATCAAAGCTGATACGTGCGTCACGGACGACCTCGAGGTCGTTGCCCATGTGATTTCTGTAGAGGGCCTGCATCAAGTTTTTCCTCCAATGAGGCAGAGCAATGATTAAATATTGCGTTATTGCAGTATTTAACTATTCAAAGTAGGGGTGCAGCCTATGGCCTGTTCCAACATGGTTTGCGGCACCGGGGGTGGGTATTCAGGCCCTAAAGAAGGCGACCCGGATAACAGCGCCGTACTTACGGCAACGCCGGCCTTTGGCGGTGTCGACGTCGAGTGGACGTATCCTGAAATCAATCCACACGCAGTGGCGCATACCCGTCTATACCGAAGCACGTCCGGGACGGACGCTGATCCACTGCTCTACAAGATCGTCAGTGGTGGGTACTTCTTCGATCGGACAACGACGGCCACGGCCATCGAGTATTTCTACTGGATCGAGATTGTGTCGATTAACGGCACGGTGGGTGAGCGGATCGGGCCGGCCTCGGCGACCGCTCGGCCAACCATTCAGCAGATGCTCGAGATGCTGACCGGCCAGATCGACTCAGGCGTGCTTGCAGAGGCTCTGAAGGGCTCTATCGACCAGATCACCCTCAACCGGCTGGGGATCGACCAGGAGGCCATTGAGCGAGCCAAGAATGACGATGCCCTGGGGGTGTCTTTCAACGAGGTGCAGGCGCACTCCGATGAGACGCGCGCACTGCTTCAGGAAGAGACCAAGGCACGCACGACCTCCGACAGTGCGTTCGTCGAGTCGGTAAACACGGTCTACGCCGAGATGGAGACCCAGTCCCAGACACTCACGGCCGCCATTCAGGAAGAGAAGCAGGCCCGTACAGACGCCGATGGCGCCATGGCCAAGCAACTCGATACCGTGCAAGCCCGAATCGATGACGACATCGCCTCGGTGCAGACCCAGATGAAAGCGGACATCAAGAAGGTGGGCGACACCATTACCGACATCGGGGCGCTGTACACGGCCAAGGTCGACGTCAATGGAATGGTCGGTGGCTTCGGCGTCTACAACGATGGCAAGACGGTTGAGGCTGGTTTCGACGTGGATCGGTTCTGGGTCGGTCGATCCAGTCAGGACAAGGTGAAGCCTTTCATCATCGAGGGCGGGGAAACCTTCATCGACGATGCCGTGATCCGAAAGCTCACCTTCAACAAGCTGCGCGCGGATGACGGCTCACTGGCGTTCTCTGGTGGAAAGCTCAAGGCCGAGCACATCGACGTGGCCAACCTTCGGGTACGCGAGGCTGCGAGTTTCTCGGGCGACGTCTTCTCGGATGGTTTTATCTCTGGCTCGAGAGGGTGGTGCATCCTTCAAAGCGGGTATACCGAGTTCAACGATGCAACCATCCGAGGCAACCTCGAGATCAAGACGCTGACGGTGAATGGCAACTCACCCTACGGCGCTATCAAGGTCGACAAGTACCAGAACTGGGGTGACGTGACCGTCAACAGCAGCACGCAGTACTTCACGACGGGATGGGGTTATGACTCGGTCAGTGAGATGCCTGAAAACGGGCGCGTGTCACTGCGCGGCAATGCCCGAGCCAACGTAAACATTGTGGGAACAGTCGGCGGCACAAAAAGTACTTGGGGTGGGGCGCACAACGAATGGACGACCACCCGATACAGCGGCACGGTCACTATCCGCGTGCGTGCCAACATCCTCGTGCAAGTAGACGGCGTCACCGTTATCAACAAGACCGGCACCATTGACACCAAGACCGCCACGGGTCGCTACACGTACTCCATGAACTTCAGTGGCACCGTGACCGGGGATGGCGAGTACACCTACCCGGCTTACCGCAGCTCATCGAGTATTCGTGCTCGAACACGGATCTACATTGACGTTCTTGTACAGGACAAGGGCACAACGGGCCTGGGTTATGAGCCAAACACCATTGAGGCAGGCGGCACCAACATCGCAACAGGTGAAGTCTCACGACTGGGATAAATGACTATGGCAAACAGCGACAACGTAACTTCAATGCTTAACCTGGCTCAAAACGACGGCACGCTCGAGAACTGCGTGATCGTGGGTGAGGCCAAGGGCGATGAATCCAAACAGGTGAAGATCTTCACGCCGACGGCCGATCGCGCTGCCATCGTGGCGCTATTGAAGCGTGCCATCGCACGCCTGGAGACCTGACCATGGATGCACTCATCATCGCCGATATGGACGGGGCCCAGGCGCAGTACATTCTGGAGGTGGATCAGCTGGCCGAACGGCATCGCCTGCTGTTCGTCACAGACGGAAGTGGTCAGGCCCTGGCGTATCAGGAAAAGTACGCCGAAGCGGTCGAGTACAACGCAGGTCATGATGGCCCGTTCCCGCACCTTAACGCCGAAGCCGAGGCCCGGGAGCTCTCTGTTGAGGCACTGGTTTCTGAAGTGGTTGCGATGCGCACGGCCTGGCGGAGTGTTTCCGCTCAGATCGAAGCCGCTCGAGCACGGGCCAAGAAACGGATCCGATCGACGCAAGACACCGAAGATTGGACGCTTGCCGTACAGGCATTTAAGACTGAATTACCCGCTTTAAAGAAAGATGCCCCATAGGGGCATTTTTCTCAGATGGATTGATTTTGCTCCCCTACCATGGCCGCGCCTGACCCCACTTCAAGGGGCATAAAAGGAGGCGCGTATGACTACTAACGTAACGTTTCAACTTATCACCCCGGACGGGAAACCGTTCTCGAACGCCTCTGTCGCGATTCAGCTGACAGGCTCTGGTTTTGCCAGCGAGAAGGATGGCGTGGTCGTTCCCACCTCGGTCGATGCAACGACTGATGAGAATGGTCATGGCTCGGTAGATCTCTACCCGGTCGAGCAGTACGACTACGTGCTGACCGCAACCGACGCAGAGTCCGGCGTATCCATTCGCCACGAGTTCTACGTCCCTGACAGCGATGAGCCGGTTCACCTGGCTGACCTGATCATGACCCCGGAACCGTCGAACACGTCCTATGACGAAGCCGCAATTCAGAAGATCACCCAGCACAAGATCGACGCTCAGCACGCTCGCGATGACGCCCTGAACTACAGCGGCAGTGCCGGTACGTCTGCTACAGCAGCGGCTGACAGCGCCATGGCGGCGTCAAACAGTGCCCTGACGGCAACCAATGCCATCTCCGGTCTGACCACGCTGCGTGAGACCACCAGCAAGGCAGCGGTCGATTCTCAGGTGTCTGCGGCCAATGCCGCCAACAGTGCGAGCAACGCCAAGAGCAGCGAAACCAATGCGGCTGCGGCTCAGATCGCCTCGGCATCCAGTGCAGCTGCGGCAGCCACCTCAGCAGAGTCGGCCAACCAGCGGGCCTCTGAGATCTCCGAAAAGCTGTCCATGGCAGATCAGCGCGTAGTTGATGCCTCTGACTCAGCCGCCAGTGCGGCCGACTCAGCCAAGGCTGCCTCCAACAGCGCCATGGTCGCCGCGGCAAACGCCGATCGCATCGAGGAAGCCATCCAGGCCGCCGGTGATTCCTCTGCCTCAGATGCTCAGCTGACTGCTGATGTTTCCGAGGGCATCGATGCCATGACGGCAGCCTTTAACGCGAGCGCCGACGCACTCAACATTTCAACAACTGCGGAGTAAGCCTATGGGAATCCCTGCAAAGTTCACGACTCTGGCTACGGCCATCAAAAACGTCATGGGCGAGATCACCACTCGCTTGATCAAGACCGAGAAGGGCCTTGAAACCATCACCACGGGTGAGTATCCGGTACGTGTTGCCTCGGTCGAGGATCTACGTGCACGTACTCCGAAGATCGCCGGTGAGCGGGTAGAGACGTCCTACCACACCTATGAAGGGTACGGTGGTGGTATCTACCGTCACATGCCTTCTGACACCACCAGTGAAGACAACGGTGGCGATACGATCGTCACGGCCGGCGGTGCACGCTACAAGCGTGAGTGGGCAAACCTGGATGAGCGCGACAACGTCATCATGTGGGGCGCGGATCCGACGGGCGGCAAGGACACTTCAGCCATCCTGCAAACCATGGTCGATAACGACGTCATGGAGCTGCACTTCCCGAACGGTCGCTTCATGGTCGACGCTCAGGTTGATCTGAAACAAATTGGCCTCTCTGGCAACAAGTTTGCGTACTGGGGTCATGACAAGAATGTGGCTGCCGTTTTCGCCGGGCCAAACCTTTCTCATGATGATTCCCGTGATGACTTCTCGACCGGCAATTTCGAGGAACCGGAAAACGCCGAAACTTTCGGATTTCATTCCTCTGGTTTCATGTTCCGCGACGTTCACTACGCGCGTTACCTGAGCTTCGTAGGCAACGGTCGAAAGTCTACCGACGCCTGTGGTCTGCGCGCCTACGGCTATGTGAATCACTTCGAACACTGCATGTTTCACGGCTTCTATGTCGCAATTGGCCAGCTGAACTGCGACAGCCGTGTCCACCGCTGTGCGTTCACTTCGCTGATGTACTGCGCGGTGTCCTCTGGCGATTCCATTACCACCGTGACGATCAATCAGTGTGAGCACCAGTCTTGCGAGAAAGGATACTGGTTTACCGGCGAAGTGACCGGTTCCGGCTTCATCGACAACATCTGGGAAGAGTGTGGGGCACCGTTCGTATCATGCCGTTCTTCTGGCAGTAACCGCCGTGAAGGCAACTGGTTCGAGAAACGGGGTGGAACAGACGAGAACGGCAATCCGATTCCGCAGTTTGAAGTGCGCATGAACCAAGCGTCTCAGTCTGAGTTCTCTGCCGGTAACTCGACTCGCTACAACTCAGCGGATTTGAACACCGTAACGAAAGACGATGACGAAGGGCATGACGGCAAGTTGGGCGGTGTATCGGTAGACGCCGGCTTCGTGCAGGTGGCTACTTCTACGGGTCAGCGTACAAACCTGCATGCGCGATCCCTCGACTTTGTGCCTGATGCTTGGTCTGAGGCACGCGCGTTCAAACTGACCACCCGGGGCAACGAGAACGGTTGGAGCTCCTTGTACTTGCAGCCCAACGGCAGCCTGTACGTGAACCCCTACTACGGTGGCGTCTACCTATCAAAGGTGGATCGACATACGTTGAGCCCTGCCGGTTTACACTGGCCCCGTGAAACGGTCAAGGATGGTGAGATCGGTGCATGGTCTGCATTTGAGCCTGCTGGTTACGGTGCCATGCGTCACAAGGTTCCCTACCGATACACCAATCCAAATGCCACCGAAGATGCTGATGGCAACGTCATTGATGTCGAAACGGGGGAAGCAGCGGAACGTTATAAAGAAGGCAGTTATACGGCCAACATGCCAATCGGGGTGCGTTGGGAAGGGACGTTCGAGAAGGGTAAACCGACCGGGAAGGTCGCATTTTTCGATGAGTCGACCTCTGGCAATGATAGCAACGGTAACCCCTACGTTACGCTCTGGAGCACGCACTACCAGATTTCGGATCCGTTCATCATCGGTGTGCGCTGTTCAAACCCGGACATCGAGTTTGAACGTTGGTCGCCCTCTTCTTCTTACTCTGGCAGTTGGGGTGCCTACAAGATCTGTAAGGGCTTCTATATGTTCTTCCGTGATAAGGCCACTAAAGAACCCTGCTTGCCGACCCGTGACAATGCGGATGACACGTTCGAGTTCATTTTCATGAACGGCTCGTGATTGATCTGGCTTAATCACCCTGTTTCTCATTACCAAGGAATTTGCATATGGCTCTTAAAAACACGTTTCAAATTACTCGTCCTGGTTTCTCTGGTGCACTGCGCAAGGAGAACACCTACGTCCTGGTGACATCCGTTGAAGGCCGTGACGTCATTCGCGTGAAGTACGCCTACAAGGACATCGACACCAATGAGCTGCTGGACGAACGCACGACTCGGTTCAAGCCACAGCTCGATGGCACGAACTACATCAAGCAGGCGTACAACCATCTGAAGTCGCTGGATGAGTTCAAGGATGCGACGGACTATGACTTGCCGAAGCCCGAAGTTCAGGTGCCTCTGACACCTGAGCAAGAGCAGGCAGAAGCCGACGGCATCTAAGCCAAGGTACTCGAAGAGCCCCCGCTTAATGCGGGGGTTTTTATTGCAATACTTAAATAATGACGCATTGAAATAAGGAGTAGATCATGGGGTTATGGAGCTCTTTGTTTGGCAGTGACAACGTAATCAAGAAAGCGGCAGACGGGATCTACAACGGGGTCGATAAAGCGATCTTCACCGACGAAGAGAAGGCCACTCGATTCATGTCGCTCCTGAAGTTGTATGAGCCGTTTAAACTGGCTCAGCGCCTTTTGGCACTGTCGGTAACACTTCCGTATGTGGTCGTATGGCTCCTGTGCGCCTGTATGCTGGTTTTTTCTGGTTTTGTTGAGCCAGGGTATGGGGAACAGGTTTCAGAGGCTGCACGGGCCCTTGGCGAGCTGAATAACGATACGTTGGCCAGGCCGGTAACGTTGGTGCTCAGTTTTTATTTTGCCGGTGGGGTGCTTGAAGGCGTGGTATCCAAGATCCGAACGAAGCCGTGATTTCCCGAAAGGGGACATTTAAGTGGGACAAATACGTGGGAGAGCTTTTTCACTCGAAATGGGTCTCTCCGTTTTTAATTTTCTTTTTCTTGTTTTTAAACCTTGTTTTTAGGGCGTGTGGACAGAACGCTGTAACCCGCATGGTTGAGCCTCTCGTTAAGGGTCAAAATTTTCCGAAAACGGACATCTGGGTGGGCGCGGGGGGACAAATAGGTGGGATAATGGGACAAATACGTGGGCGAAAGGGGACATTTGAGTGGGGGTATCCACAGCCCTAGATTGCACCTGATTCTGCCTTGTTGCATATTCGAGCGCTGATCTGGAGGCACGATGTCGGAAGAACCCAAGCCGAGTGAACAAACACCCCTGCTGGCAAAGTACAAGGGTACTCCTCGAGTCTCGATGAGTAATGCCCTGGCACGCTCTGCGCATGACCTCTCGCTGCACGAGAAACGCCTTGTGGCGCTGTGTATCTCAAAGATGGACAGCCGCAAGACCTGGACGCCCGAGCGCCTGGTGATCCGCATTACCGTTCCCGAGTACCGCGAAACCTTTGACATCGACCACGACAAGCACGTCTACCGTGACCTCAAGGAAGCCGCCGAACGACTCGAGACACGCCGCATACGCTTCGCTGAGGCCGGCAAGAAGGGTGAGCGCCTGCACAGCATTGCCTGGGTCGGCCGCGCCACGTATGCCCAGGGTGAGGGCTGGGTGGAGCTGGCGTTTTGGCACGAGCTTGCACCGCACCTGTTCAAGCTCCGACAGCAATTCACCACCTACCATCTCAAGCAGGCATCCGCCTTGCGTTCAGTCTACAGCTGGCGATTGCTCGAGCTGCTGATGCAGTTCCGGGACAAGCAGGCATTGCTCATCACGCTGGAAGATCTACACCACGCGCTTGATGTACCCGATAGCCTTCGCAAGTCGTTCAAGGATCTCCGCCGGCGAGTTCTGGAACCAGCGACCAAGGAACTCAAGGACAAGGAAAACCTGACTGTTGAATTTACCCCTCGAAAGACCGGTCGGCGCATCACCTCATTAAAATTCGATTTCGGCTATGAGCAGCAGACGGTGCTTGATCTGGAGTGACCTGTAGCCGAGTGCTCCCACCTAAATGTCCACCTTTAACACTCGGGCATCCTGTAACCGATAGGCCGTGCCGTTGACTTGAGCGCGTAAACCGCACACGATTCCGACCATTGCAATAGTGAAATAACGCAATAGCTCATTATTTAAAAGGGGGACGAATCAGCCATGCGCTACGCAGTGGTGTATCTCAAGGGCGGTGTGGGCAAGACCACGCTCGCAACCCATCTGGCGGCGCATTTTGCGCGGTCGGCCCCTTCCCTGCTCATCGACGCAGACCCTCAGGAAAGCAGTGCTACCTGGGCCGCATGGCGCCAGGAACACGAAGCCCTTCCCAAGCCCACGACCGTTCGACTCCGAGGCAAGGCCGTCTTCGATGAAGGCCGCTCACTGGCCGAGAACTACCAGAACACCGTGATCGATGCAGGTGGCCATGATGGCGCCGGCCTGCGTAACGCTCTGCTGGCTGCAGATCGTGTCGTGGTGCCCATGGGTATTTCTGGTTTCGACGGAGCCGTCTTTGACGACTTCATGGATCTGTTCAACACCGCCCAGGATTTCAACCAGGGGCTCGAGATGCGTGTGGTGGTCAACCGGATCAACCCGCAGAGCTCAGATCGGGAGCTTCGTGAGTTTCTGGGGGAACGCAACGTGCATGTCATGGAGCGCGTGGTTCATGAACGCAGGGTCTTTCAGCATGCGATCGGAGATGGTCTGACGATCGAAGAATACAAGCCGCGCAATGGCTCAGCGATCCATGAGATGGGTCAGTTGTATCGAGAAATTACGGAGTGGAAGTGATGAAGAACAAGCCCAGGTTCGAGTTTGAAGAAAAGGATGTGAACGCTTGGCGCGGCGAAGATCCAGAAGCCGAAAAGGCCAAGAAGGTCGAGGCCAGTACCTACGATGCAAAGGACACCCGAATCACCAAGACCGTGCGTATGCGCATGCGTTACGGCGAGTTCCTGCGTGACCAGGCTCATGCCCGTACTGTCGAGAAGGGCAGCAAGGTTTCCGAAGCGGATGTGCTGGACGAGATCATGCAGGAATACATCGTGAATCATAAGCTCCACGCGTAAGGGTATTCATGACTCAGGACGCCACTCAGCTTGAGCGCACAATCCTCGAATGCGCTGAGCAGAACGCCATCACTATCGAACGATTCATTGAAAACGGAGACGCCTTGGTCTCGGCCGATTTCATGCGTGCAGTGCACGAGCTCAATGCGCTGACTCAGCTGGGTTTGTTCAAGGACAACGGCATGTCTGAAGAGGCCATGGGCACGCTCGGTGAAATCGACAAGCGTGCACGCATGATGATGCGGGACATGGTCACTCCTGGTGGGAATGACTCGGAATAAAAGGGCTGGTTAAACATAAAATAGATCCCTATCAATTTGATAGGGATCTATTGCAAATATTTAGGGCCAGTCAATATATTGACTTTGTTCAGTATCAAAAATATGAGACCTGAACTCGATCATTGGCCAACTATGATTAAGTTCTAATTTCTTTTTTAAAGGTTTGCTTACATTGTTTTCGAGGTCATTCATATCTATATAGTAACCGACTACTAATCCATCTGATGTCTCTCGAGCATGTATTTCTAGGTCAGATAGTTCTTGGGCTTCTTCTAAAGTAATGCCTAATTCTTCAGCAATAATTTCTTCTATTCTTGATGAATCTCCGTATTCATCAAAGTATTCTTGCTGTTTCCAGTCAATTTCTTGGTCTGACTCAGCATTTTTAATATCCAGAGGTTCATCATCGAATGTCCAAACACCGTCTGTGAATATTAAAAGCAAGCTTGCAGAGGTTACATGCAGTTTAGTTGCGGAAAATACCTTGTCGGGTATAGGCTCCCCCGTGTAATCGAAAGAAATTTCTAATATAACGAGGCCAAACCTACCTCCGAAAGAAAAATCATGAACTGTAAGCCCATCAATAAAAAAACCGGAAGCATTCGTTGAAGCTATGAATTCAGATAATTGATCTTCGACAAGTATTTCAAGTTCAGCCAATAAATGGTCGTTTTCTTCCAGTACTTGGGTGAGATCAGATATACCGAATGCCGCTTTGAGGAGTCGTGGATCTTTCTGATTGCTCTCGTTTACTGTTTGTAGCTCATGAAAATCATTGAAGTCATTGCACATAGCTATCTTTTCTAAAGCTTTGCTATGTTTTACTTTTTCATTTTTGACTTTTTTGGCGTGAGATTTGATGAGGTCGAGCGGGGTGAAGGTAGTCATACAGAATTTGCTCCGTTAGACGACGCTTATTTGATTGTACTCAGTTGCCTGCTTACCGAACACAAAAAAGCGTCTAGGACACAAATTCGATATCGACTTTAGTTTAAGATGGGTTTTTACTTTGGCTTTGCAGGCGCCTGGCGTCCATCTATCACCATAATTCCCTATTTACGCTAGACGAAAAGGCGATTCTTTTCAAGGGCAAAAATTTTATTCTTTCACTGCCGTGTACTTCTAATGCAAGGGTATTTCCACGCAATATGTTCATGCTATTGACGACTGAAAGTAAGAGCTGCGCTGCTGCTCTCACAATTTGGATTGCAACACTTGGGTTCATTGGCTCAGCCCAGGCCGACATGACGGTCGGCTCATGGAATTTGAAGCATCTAGGCTGGAACAACGGCAAGAACATTGGTCATGTCGCTGAGATTGCCCAAGGTGCGGATCTCTGGGCATTGCAGGAGGTTATGAGCGCTGATGCTGTCACAGAGCTCGAGCACGCACTTGAAGATCGAACGGGCGAGTCATGGTCGTCGATGACATCCCATGAAGTCGGGCGCAGCTCATATCGTGAAAGCTATGCATATCTCTGGCGTGATAGTGCAGTCGAGTACACGAAAGGCGCCGTAGTGTATCTGGATCCGGGCGACTTGTTTGCGCGCGAGCCCTACCTTGCCGAGTTCCGTGACAAAGACGATGGCAACAAGATTGCGATGGCCACGGTACACATCATCTATGGCGACAGCCGCTCAGACCGTACTCCCGAAATCCGCGAGCTCGCATCAATCTGGGACTGGATGCGGGAAGTCTATCCAGACACGCCGCGTGTCATCGCGGGCGACTACAACCTCCCACCCGACAGCCCAGCCTGGCAGCCGCTTCACGACCAGGGCGCAGAGCCTGCGATCAAGTATAGCGCTACGACCCTTGGTAAAGCCGACGGCACATACGCGAATCTGTACGACAACCTCTGGTTCGATCCAGAAGCGCTTAACGTCACCGGCAGCGCAATCGTGCAGTATCCCGACCTACTCGGCATTTCGCACGAAGAAGGTCGCAGCACGGTGTCGGATCATGCCCCTATCTATATGACGACCGGGGATGCTGAACCCGGATTTGCTTCGGCAAATGTTCAGGTGGCTCAGGCCAATGGATCAAGCTGCATCGATTTGAATACCGGATCTGTAAGCGAGCTGGATGAGCTGCCAAATGTTGGGTCAGCACGCGCACAGGACATCATTGATGGGCGTCCTTGGCGCTCGATCAGTGAGCTCACACGGATTAACGGGATCGGCAAGTCACGTATGGGCGAGATCCGCGACAGCGGACAGGTATGCAAACTTTAGGGAATGTCTTGAGTTAGGTTAGATACAGTTTTTTTAAAGAAGAAGATTGGAGTTAGTGTTCTTAATATGAAAAAAATTTATTTAGTCATTTTTTCACTATTGTTTTGTTCTGCGATCTTAGCAGGTTCTGTCATGTATGGGCCTCGTGTTGACGTAACTCTTGATAGAAATAGCTTTGCAAAACAATGCCCACCCTCATTCCCCATAGCAACCCGAGTGAGAAATTACAGTTTTAAAACTATCAAATCTATAGATTTTAATCTCGAGTTGTTTGAAGGGAATAACACGAGAAATCTTCTTCGTGTTCCTAGAGCAGGAATAATGCATTTGATCAAACCATTTGATACAAAGGTTTTCTGCTTAATTGATGGTGACATCAAGAATAAAATAAGTGGTAAAGCTAGTGGTGGTGATTCCTTAAAAAAAGCTATCTCAGACGTAAACTCTCTTCATGATTTTGTAGAAAAACATTCAATCTACGTAAGTAATATTAGATACGAATATTTGGAATAATTTTATTATGGCCTGGAATGTAAACGACATGTGATTGTTTAAGAATTAGGCAATAGGAGATCTGAAGGCTAAACTGAATTTGCCAGATAACTCCCTGACAGCACGGGGGTAAGATCACCTGATCGGAGATTGCGTCTAAGGCATATCAGGCTCTTACTGCGGGTGTTATGTGCCACCGCCCGCTGGGCTCCATGGAACCTGACTAGGCCACGTCCTTGATATGGTCGGATCGACGAGCGCGACGGTATTCGCAGCGCTCGGCAATCAAATGATTGGGGTTGATTCCGTCTCGCGCTTCCCGGAGCTTTTCGTTGATCAGCGGGGTCAACTCCTCGAGCAACGACGGCTGCCATACAGTGAACTCAACGATCTCACGCTTGATCTCGCCGGTATCATCCAGCCCTGTGGCAATGCAGGTGATGTGCCAGGGCAGGGCCGTGCTCAGCATCCAGTTGTGTACCCATAGCGCCTCTTGCGCCCACATAATCTGCTTGGAATAGACAGGCACCTTTTGGGCGAAGGGCTCGCCTTTAAACCGCTCGAACACCATGGTCAGATGATAGGAAAGACGATCACTCTTGCGCTGGCGAGTGGCACCGGACTGTTTGTATTTTGGTTTCATCGGGCATGCTCCTGTAGCAGGATAAGTTTGTCGCTGCGGCCGGCGTGCCAGGCCATTCTCATGCCGAGCCCGCCAAACGGGGATTCCTCAAGGGACGGGTTCGCGAAGCCATCGGCATACGCGTTTGTCCACTCGATCCCGAGGTCTTTGGTAAGGCGCCTTCGCTCAACAAGCGGCAGCTGTACATCAATGATTGGGGGGCTCTTTGGCATGATATATACCGTTATTTTCAGGGGATGAATCATCCAAAGAAGGTGCAGGATGCACCCTGCCATTCACTATGGGGCAGCCCATGAAACAGCGACTCAAGAGCCAGGCGGAACGCTGGCGAGATGAAGCCATGCTTGTGATGGACTACAAGATGGCACTGATCGGGTATCGGTTGATCGAGCAGATGGAGCTGGATCTGAAGCACCATGACCATCGGCTGGCCGACATCATGGGCACTTCCTGGTTCGAGGTGATGTTGCGTTATGGCAGCAGAAAAGGGGAGAAGGCGGGTAGGCAGTGGAAGTACATGATCGAGACTCGAAGCTACCCACCCAGAAACATTTAATTTATCGGGGACAATGCGGCTTAAAAATAGTGGATACGCCAATGAGGTTGTTATAGGCGTCATACACTTTGTATTTAACTCGTCCCTTTTGATAAAGGAATGTCTTTATTTTCTTGTTGGCTTTGTACTGACAAATGCCATAAGTAATATGGCCGGAAAGAAAAGTATCTATTTTCTTCTGGGTAACTTGGTGCCCCCATATACGAAGAATAAGCGCACTTTTCGTTTCTTTCATTTTTCCTGAAAACTCCAGGAAATCATCTTTCGATGCTACCCGATCTATAAATATATCGGGATCATATTGCTTTGGATTTTTCCGCTTCATTTCTTGAGATAACCGATCTGCGACGGAACACAGGTCACGGCCATAGTAATTGGCATAGCGACAATTCGGTTTTGTGATGGCGAAGACGTAAATGGTGGTGCACCAGAGGGTGGCTGCGACTAAAGCAGCGGCGAACTTGAACACGTGAGGCTGGCCTAACAGGTCTGAATTTTAAGTAAGCGCGCTAATTTAGCACGCTTAGTTTTCTTTACAAGATGTTTCAAAGAGATCGTGTCTCGAGGTTATCCACACAAAAATAATCTAATTTAACATAATGATGATTATGCGAACTGAGCTAAGGGGTGCTGTGGATTTTTCGGAAGAGAATTTTTTAAGGGAAATCGGCGACCGGAGGCGGTCTGAACAACAAGGGGAGGTCGCGGGAACTGATGGCGTTGACCGGCTGAATCAGCGCCCGCTGAACAGTAACGGTACAGTGCCAGTCATAGATCGTCAATCTATGGCGGCTGCTCCCTGAATCAGAAAAGCCCCGGCATGGCCGAGGCTTTAAAGAATGGGGGTATGCAATAGATCGCTTAACGCTTGTCCCGATCGATTCCGAACTCACGGTCGAGTGCCTTGAACCATTTCATGTGGGGCGCGATGTACGCCACAAAGATCCAGGTGAGCATAACGACGATTACGGGACTCATAAAGAGTAGCGTGATTGGCTCAGTCAGCATCGTCTTCTTCCTTGCCACGCCTAAATCGCGTAGCTCTGTAATTATCAGCTTCTACCTTGGCATTCAGTATAAGCCCTGGAACCATCACAAACAAACCAAGGGCCATGCCCGAGCAGGCGCTGGTAAGCGTATAGCTCTCGGTATGGGCGATGAAGTAGCCCAGAAACGACAGCACCATGGCGGTGCCACCCAGGGTCTGAAAGATCAACGCCACGTTCTTGGCCAGGTGATATGCCCTGGGCGAGTGGCGCTCACTGAAGCCTGCACGACGTACCATCCATATCGACGCCATTACCCGGTTCATGAATCCTTCTGGTTTGAAGCTCTGTTGATACGCACGCAGATCCGGGATCTCATCCTCGAGCTTTTTAAATTCTGTGGGGGATTCGCCAGGATTTTTGCCAGAATTGCTCATTTCGGCCTGCCTTGATGTTCGTGGTTTCGATCAATAGGTGCATTATCTCCTAAATCAGTCCAAAACCAGACCCCGCTTGCGCGGTTTGAGTGAGGTCAGAGTACACACATAAAAAAGGCACCCGAAGGTGCCAAGGGCTTCTCAAGGAACAGAGAATCAGGGGCGGTCTCTCGCTTTCAAAAGACCGTATTTTCGATACAGCATGGTCTCCAGAGCCTGGAGCGAGCGTCCACCGATATGCGCTGACAAGGCGATGGCCACCGGCAGTGTCATCCAGCCAGGCAGATGCTTGGCAATGCTGAAATAGCTGTCGTACATGAGGTAGCCGCACAGGACGGCTGCCAGGAACTCGCTGATGATCCAGAGTACGTTGGCATCATGGCCACGCACGATGCGCTGCATGATGGAGACAACGCCGCTGACGACGCTGATGATGAAAGCCCCAAGCATTCCTTGGAAGTCCGGGGGCATGTCTTTAAAGGGCATGGGCACCCCTCCTCAAAGAAAAAGCCGGCATTGGCCGGCTTGATTTTAAAGATGGGGTGGTTTACATGCTGAAATAATTCAGTGTTTAAGTAATGAAATAATGCAATAGATCAAATAAGCGCGCGTCCATGGGTCTGAAGGTTTGAACGCACCAGGCGATCCAGGCGCTGAGCGTAGTGCTCGGCTTCTGATCGATCCTCTGTAACGCGGCGTCCTGGCAGTACCCAGGCGGTCTTGCGGCCTTCGACAGGGTCTTGAGCCCGAACTGAGCCAAAGCCCACGATGATGTCGTTATCGTTTTCAGTGAATTTGAAGTTGCTCTGATCTACTGACATAGATAAGACGCTCCGAAGAATAAGTGGTAGAGCCATTATACTGAAAATAACGGTATAAATGCCATGCCTGACCCCCTACTTATGAGAGATTCAAAACGTCTGAAAAATCGATCAATTCCATGAAATCCGTGCTCTTGCGGTAGGACGCTTTCACGATGTCCGGCAACGCGTTGAACCGCTCGGTGCGCAGGAAGTCCAGCCGCGATTGCACGTAGGAATAGAAGCACGTCTCCTTGCTCCGCTGAAGGTCAATGCGGCAGGCGAAATGTGCGTCATTGTCGAAGAACACGGAAACGTGCGTTTTGATGTAGCCCTCGGTGCTTCCCCAGGCGATTTGCCGGGCCTTCTTCTCGAACGCCTCGAACGGCGTCTCGACACCGTCTTCAAACCAGGGGGATTCCGAGAAGTTGACGACCACGTGTGTCGGCCGCATCACATCCTCCAAAGGCGAATATAGATGGCGCCGTCATGGGCCATGCACTTGTAGCCCTTCCAGTGCGGCGAGCGCACGGAGCCCGAGAAGTCGTACTCAAACCCCGCCCACTTCTGCAGGCGGGAATGGTGACGCTGGTTGCGAATCCAGTTCCGTGAAAGCTGAAGGACGCGGTACTCAGGGCTCCCAGGCTCTGAGGTTTTCAAGCTGGTCATACTCATCTTCCTCGAGAGCATCAGGATGGTTTGAGGGCAGGTGCTCGCGCTGCTCGAGCTGGCGGCGGCGAAGCATGATGTGTGCAGCCTCGGCGCGGTACTGGTTCGGGTCTGGCGCTGTTTCAAAGCGTCGGTTGTACATGCGGGCTCTCCTGTTACTGGAGCATTAGAGACTGACCGGTATGGTTCTCGTCACGCGAGACGACCGAAACGCCGACATCCTTCAAAAGATCCAGCCCTTCGGTGCAGTCGTGGAGTCGGTCGTAGTGAATGGCCTTGAGGCCGAGACCGACCAGTTTCTTGGCGCACTCAAAGCACGGTGACAACGTGACAAACAGCAAGGCGTTCTTGGTGGGAATGCCCTGCACCAGCATCTTGTCGAGTGCGTTCTGCTCGGCATGGATCACGGCACGGTTGGTTTTCAGGCGGTGCCGCCCTTCCCCGGGAACGTGCTGATAGGTCTCGCAGGCGTTGGGCATGCCGGCAGGCATACCGTTCCAGCCAATGCTCAGCATGCCCGAGGTCGTGACGACCACTGAGCCGACCTGCTCGCGCGTGGCCACGGACTCGTACTGCGCCTGATACGCCATTCGCCAGTAGAGCGGGAAGTACTTGGGTTTATGCGGATCGATCATGGTTCCCTCGATAATGCTCTGGAAAGCGGATCTTCGGCGCGTTCGGGTCTACGGACGCCAAAACAGTGAGCCAGTGGTTCATCTCACCGATGGACGTGCTTCGGCTGGTTTCACCGCGTGCGAACACGTCGGCAGCCTGCCGGAAACGCCAGCGGTAATAGGCGCGCTTGATGGGTCGCTTGATGGAGCGCTTAACGGAACGCGTGATGGAATGTGTCATGGAAATACCCTTTGAATGGATAAAGTCACCGAGTGCCCGGAGGGCGCCCGATCAGGTGGTAAAACGCCGCCAGCCCACGCCGTCTGCCTCGATCTCCTCGCTGAGCCAGGTATGCAGTGCCCGCATCTGATCCAGTGAGAGATCCATGGTTCGCGCTTCTCGGGGCTGCCCGGCGGTGACGGAAAACGTAAGACTGAAGGTGTGGTTGTGCCGCGTGATCCGCACCTGATTGGTGGGGTCGTACAGCTCGATGGCTTCGGCCATGGGATTACTCCTCGCTCAGAACGAGGTAGGCATCCAACCCCTCATCCAAACAGCGGTTTAAGTACACTTCCGCGTCATACAGGCGGAAAAAGGATCCGAGCACAGCGTCGTGCCCAGCGTTGGTTTCCTGGACGACATCGAAACGACACGCCACTTCCAGGGCCTGCTTGAGACGTGCCTGCTGGGCGCACGTCATCGGCCAGGGCAGCCACTCATAGTCGAGGACAGTGAACTCGTTGGTGCAGTCATAGGCCGCCCAGGCCATGAATTGCTTGATGCCTGTCATGGTCAGTCGACGTCCAAGACGAAGCCCGGGCGTGTCGAAGCGAACTTCCCCCTCTTCGGTAATCTCGATGATGCGGCGGTCATTGATGTGCTGCGTGCCCTTCTCGAAGACGCCGCGAGGCTGCCTGCCGCGATACGTCCGGCCGACCTCCAGATCGTCAAAGGTCATTGCCCTGCCGTCCCGGGCCGGTCATGGGCAGCGATGATGTGGTCACGAAGGCTCTGCATCTCGGCTCGCGCGGCGGTGCATTCAACGGGCGGGAGCATCCCCTGCGCGGCCCACCACTCCTTCATCAGCAGCCAAGCAGTCTCGACGGACAGAGTGATGACGTGTTGAGTTGGTTTCTCCAGCTGCGCGATCAGGTCATCCGCCCGGTCGTAAAGGTCGATCAGTTCCTGAGCGCCTTCGGGATCCTTGGCGTAATCCGCACTGAAATAGGGCCCGTGGGTGTAGTGTTCAAAATCATCTGCACTGCGCTGCACCAACGTCGTGAGATCCGATCGTTGCTGGTCTGTCAGGGCAAGCGGTACAGGCTGGCGGGATGCGTTCGAGGGCATGTAACAGCTCCAAAAACAGAAAGGGCCCCAGCTGGGGCCCCTAGAAATGAAAACGCCTCATCGAGATGAGGCGGGTGCGAGATGCCCATGGACGACATTGGCGATGTCCTGGGCCAGGCGGTACTTCGGAAACGTGATGGACGTGAGCTCGCAAAGCGCATCATTACGGCGCAGTACATCGCGGTTGATCTCGACCTGATAGCCGGTGACACGGCTGCCCGAGACCCACGCCAGTTTGGGTGTGCTCATGGGAATCCTTGCAGGGGCCTAAAGGGCGTAGATTTCCTCGATCGGCATGCCATAGAAATGCGGGGTGGTGAAGCGAACGGCCCAGTCGATGCCGTTGGGGCCAAGGCCGACTTCCTTGCACAGAAACCCGCCGGTGGGTCGGGCCTCGATAACAAACTGACGGGGTGTCAGGCCGTCCATCTTGGTGAGCCTGAGGTAGGCGGCGGTGTCGCTGAAGTCACGATCCTCGGTTACGGCCATGTTCCGGTGGCGAAGGGCCTTCTTGAGCTTGTGAAGCTCTTCATGCAGCGGCCGCATCATTTGCGGGACAGCGCGCGATTGAGGCGTTCGGTGACGAACTCATTGAGCGCTTCCTTGATGATGGCGGCACACTGGGCTTTGGTCGGTTGCATGAGAGATACCTGATTCGGTTATGAAGGGGATTGAATGGCCTGGAAGTGTTCTTCGCAGACCCGCTCTATTTCCTCGGTGCTGGCGTCATTGGGCAGCGTCACGTCCTCGGCCCAGCTGGGCCAGAAGATGTCGAGTGCCGCCCCCAGCTTCACGGTGTCGTGCTGGATTTCCGGCAGTTCCTGCCAGCGCATGGCCTTAATCAGTTCCCGATTGGCAAACGCCACCACGTCCAGATCGTTGCGGATCAGCAGATAGATGGCGTCATGAATCAGGGCGACTGGTTTAATGTCCAAGCGGTAGGGCGAGGCCCAGACGGCAGCCATGAAGGCATTGGCGGCACGGTTGTTGAGCAGGCCATAGGACTGCCCGAGGGCATTGCCAGCCGTGCGCCCTTCTGCCTCGGCTTCGTGCGGTGTGGTTGAGTGATTACGGATGGTCTGCGCCAGAAGCGGTGTTCGAAGTCGCAACCCAAAGGCCACTTCCACGAATCCCTGTTGGGCGGCCTTATCCAGCTGTGCCTGCACCCACTGGTCACTGACTCGATAGAGCTCGTGGTAGTTGGCTTCGATCTTCTTGGCGGTTTCCTCATCAAAGCCCAGGTTTTTCATCAGGGTGATGTAGGTGCCCGCATAAGTAAGCGCAAAGGTAGGCGTCTTGGATAACTGCCTAATATCGGGATACTTTTTCTTGATTGAGTTGATCGACTCCACCGTATCGACAATGCCGGGCAGGCGGTCTGGGAAGTAGCTGAACGCCCTCAGGCAGTGACCGTCGTAGCCCTCCGTATACACCTTGAGCTTGTTGGGATCCTTGGTGGTGAGTGCACTGATGTAGTCCTCGAGCGAGTTGAAGTCCGCCCCACAGAACAGCCAGCCCTTGGGCGCTCGGAAGCATTTCTTGATGAGCTTGCCGTAGTAGGAGCCCGACGGGATCTGCTGAAGGTTTGGATCGGAACTCGACAGTCGACCGGACTTGGTGCCGCCCAGGTTGAAGTTGCCGTGAAGCCAGGTGACATCATCTCCGTGCTCTATGGCGGCTTCGAAGTTCGGGATGAACGCCGACAGGATCTTGGCCGCCTTGGCAAACCCGATCAGTGACTCGAGGATGGCCACCGTGGATGGGTCGCTTGTGTGGTTGATCAGCTTCTCGAGGGTGTCCGCGCCGGTTGCCGGCTGGCGAGTGGCCGTGGTGTCGATCACCGGCAGATCCAGCTCTTCATAGAGCAGCATCTGAAGCTGAGGCCCCGAGTTCGGATTGAACATCACGTAATCGAAATGCTCGATCGGGTGCTGCTTGGTCTTGAGCTTGCTGTTGGCCTTCGCTCGTTCCCGGTGCCGAAGCCGCTGGGTGAAGGACTGGATCACGGACTGCTGATTGATGGTGTCCAGATAGCCCTGAATGTCACTTTCAAGCGCCTCTCGGGCCTTGGCCACGTAGGCTTGGGAAAGCGGCATGCCGGTCAATTCCATCTGAATGATGACCTTGAGCGACGGCAGCATCAGCGACTCATAGACCGCCTCCTGCTGGTCTTTCTCCATGATGGGCCGGTACGTGTCGTGCACATAGTTCGTGCAAAGCGTATCGACCAGGTTGTACTCAAGGAGCTCATCAAGCGGGATTCGGCGAATGTCCTTGATGTCGTCCTGGGCGTAATTGCCGGCGAACTCGTGAGCCAGTTCCTTCAGCCCCAGCGCGTTGCCGGCGGTGGAGTTGGTTGCGAGATAGGCAATGATCTTGGTGTCATCGAACAGCCGGGTCATGACCTCAAGCCCGTGCAACAATCCTTCGGTATCGAGTGGGTGCTCCATCCACAGCGCCCAGATAAGGCAGCGCAGGTCATAGGCCGCGTTGTGCCAGCGAAGGCGTCCCTGATACGCCTCCAGGAACTCACGCAGCACCGCCCGGATCTCCCGGTTCACCCGGAACTCCCCGTGATAGCCCTCCGCAGGCTCGGCCAGCGGGGTGTAGTCACAGGGGAAGGCCACGCCATCGGACTGGTTCCAGGAGAAGGCACACGTTCCGACACCGGCGTTGTGCACCTTCAGCGAGAACGCCTCGATGTCCGCCGACAGAGTCGGGTACTGGTGCAACTGGCTCAGTGCCGCGCGGATCGACTCGACATCCTTGGGGTAACTGGCTCGGCCAATGACGTTCTGACCCAGTGCCTGATAGGTGCCCAGGTGCGCATCCGCCAGCGCCTTGAGCGTCAGCGTCAGGCGAGACTGGGTATCCGGGTTGTAGATCAGCTGCTGGTGGTTCATGCCCAGTACCACGTTCATGTGCTCAAAGCCCTCGATCTTGCAGGGCAGGCAGTAGCCATAGTGCGGCTCGGCCTTTCTCTCCTTGGTAAGCACCTTGAAATAGGCACCGTCGCAGACATAGAGCAGCCGTGTTCCCAGCGAGTCCAGCCCAGGCAGCAGGTTGGCCAGATACGCCTTGGCGTCCTTGACCGAAACCTTGCCGCGCCGGTCGTGCTGGAGTGTGAACCCAATCACGGACTGGCTTGGAATGTGACGCTGATTGAGTGGTTCGATGTAGTGGCGAATCATGTCCGAGCGCTGGAAGGCACTCACCTTGGTCAGGATGGCAATGGGGTAATGATCCGCCTCGTCGAAGATCATGTGTCGCATGACGTCACCTTCAGGAAACGAGGTTCAGGACAAAGCGCTCCCGGATAAGCTGGATCGGGACTTCATGGCGCGCGCGGAGCTCTTCGACCCTGGCATCGCTCAGGTCAGAGATTCGGCACCCGCAGCTGTCGATCAGCTCCTGCAGGGGCTGGTGCAGCGGCTCGGGGAGCAGCTTGATGTAGTCGTTGATGTTGTCGGACGTGTTGAGCACCGACGTGATGTAGCCCAGTACGTAGGGCATCTCGTAGGCGTTGAGCCGGTTGAGATCAGCCAGGTACTCATCCATGCGTTCGGTGAGGCTTTCGTGCAGCCGGTTCATCCTTCGGGGGAGAATTTCCTGGCCGTTCAGCACGTAGGTCTGACCGTCGTAGATGAACGAGAAATAGGAGCTTCTGAGCAGCTTGGTGTTGTCCCGGATAATGCCGTGGAGACGCGTCTCAAACTTCTGCTCCATGGGCCCGTAGATCGTGTCGTGCAGCTTGTCCTTGATCTGCTGTTTGGTTCTTGGATCGAATTGCAGCTTTTGGGTCATACCAGGTCTCCGCATAACGTCACCTGCCGACGCGCGCGACTGACCCCGACGTACAGCATGCGGGCCATCTGGTCGTTGCTCCGGCACTTCTTGAGGTCGTCCAGATCAATGAAGACCTGGTCATAGGTGGAGCCCTGCGCCTTGTTGATGGTGCAGGCATAGGCCGCTCGAAGGTCGGCCCACTGTTCGATGTCACTGATGACCTCTCGATCATCGTCCTTGAGGGCACGGGCGTAGCGGCCGTTCTTGGCATCGAGGCTATCGGGGAGAAATACCCGGTACTTGCTGTCCAGTTCGACCCAGTGTCCGAACACGTCATGAAGCGCGATGCGCGGCTCCTTGCGTGTGATCAGCACGGTCTGGTCGGTACGGATGGCGCCCCGGTTGAGGCTCAGGTAGTGGTTGCAGATGGCGTAGTCGCCTACCTGCAGGGACGGACTGCCCTGGGCCCGGTCTCGCACGGCGTGGTTGTAGCCAACGACACGTTTGTTCGTCCACGCCAGAATCTTGGAATCGGCGTCGCCCCAGTCCGGGCGGGTGAACTCGGTAAGCACTTCCCGCTCGAACTGGTCGCGGGGCAGGTGACGGATGAAGTAACCGTCTGGGAGGAAGGAGAAGAACTCCCCGGTCTCCACCGTGTTTCGGAACTTGGTCGAGAGATCCATGATCGGATTGCCCTCGGCCTGGCGCATGACCTGACGGAGATACGCGGTCTTGTAGCCGGCATCGAATACCGGGGAGCGCTTGCAGCCCACACTCAGAAGCTGTGCGGGATCACCCAGAAACACGATCTTGCAGTTGATGGTCTGGGAGTGGATGTAGTGCAGCAGCGCCCGGTCGATGTAGCTGGCTTCGTCAATGAAGATCAGCTGGTTGTGAGGCAGATTGGAGCGGTCGTGAACATCCTCTTCCCGGATCCGCAGCTGGCTCTTGCGGGTCTCGTAATCGGTCTTGAGGATCAGGCGCAGCAGACGGTGAATGGTCTGCACCTTCTGGCCGGTGATCTGACCGAAGTTCTCGGCGGCCTTGTTAGTGGTGGCTGTGAGGGCCACTTCAAGGCGTGGCGAGTTGGGCATCACGATCTCACGGAGCCCTTCAAGCCGGGGGATGTTGTCGAGGATGTAGCGTGTGAGGGTTGTCTTGCCGGTTCCGCTGTACCCGCATAACACGAACTCGGATTCGTTGGGGTCGAGATAGAACGCGCAGAACGCCTCAAAGGCCGCGGTCTGGTCGGCCGAAAGAGTGAACGTTGTCATGGGAGTGTCCAATCAATGAATCTGTCGGGAGTACTGACCCGGATTAAGTGAGATACCGCGGAGTTCGTTACCGAAGGTGATGTGCTTGATCTGCTCGGCGAGGATGAGCGCAACCGCGTGGGCATGCGTTGGGGGACGTCCTTCCTGCAATGGGTCGCCGCCCAGGGCGATCTGAACTTTCCCTCGTTCCAGATCAGTCACTGAGATAGTTACGGTAGCCATGGCTGTCCTTAATCGGGGTCATGTTATGCGTGGCACGATGAGCGCCATCATTTTGTTGGTCTTGGCCATGCGGTCTGCGAAGTCGCCGGCCTGCTGCAGGGTGTTGAAATCTTCCATGTGACGGGCCCGGAAGTCGGGGCCCGTGGTCGTGCGTTCGTACACGCCCCAGAACTCCGGGGCGGTCTTGCTGGGGTCAACGCCGTGGACGCATCCCTGCCGCACCACGCAGGCCATGACCTCGTAATCACAGGTCTCGCCGGCGATGGTTCGGTAGATGCAGCTCATGCTCAGTCATCCATTGCGTAGTGAATGGTTTTGCCAAAGGGCGCGTTGAACTTGGTGTTGTCGTGAATGAGCCAGATGATCTGCACTCGGGGATCGATCACGTTCTCGTCGAACCGGAAGTGGCCATCGGTGAACATCAAAAGCACCTGCGGCTTGTGCCGGGCTGTCCAGTCCATGACCTCGCCGATGTGCGTACCTCCCCGCCCTTTGAACTCGACGTTCTCGAGCTCTCGGGTGGTGCGGACACGATTGACGGACTTGATGCAGGTATCGAACTGGATCAGATGGATCGCCGGTGGCTTCATGCGTGACAGGATGCCGTGGGTTTCGCTGACGAACCGAAGAAATTCCGCATCCTTCACTGACGCCGAGGCATCGACGGCAATGGCCACCTCGCCCAGTCCTTCGCTGTACAGCGAGGGCAGGTAGTGCTCGGGCATGAAGCGTCGGTTCGGGCGGCGCCAGGAATAGTCCTCCTTCACCATGGCGTTCATGAATCGCGCAAGGATCTGGTGCCAGGGCAGCTTTGGATTGAGCAGGGTGTCGATGAATATCTGGATCTGACCGGGAATGCTCCCCGGTGTGTCCCCCATCATCTTCGACTGAAGGGCGGCACGAACCAGAATGTCCTGGATCTTCTGCTCGACCTCGGCGGCGGCCTCATTGGCACCACTGCCAGGCACGCCACGGCCCCCGCTCTCGCCCGGGCTGTCCCCGGGTGGGGCATCGCCCTGCCCCGGCTCGATCAGATCGCTCATGGGCAGCGGCTCAGTCGGCTCGTCCGGCAGCAGGTCATACACCTCTTCGGTGCTCATGCCCTGGTACTGCCGATCAAGAAGGCCCCCGGGCGGGATCTGGATGCCTCGATCCGTGATGATCAGGTTGATCACGTAGTCCGCTGCCCGGTTGAATTTCTCTGGTTCACGCGTGCCCCGGCGAACCATGTGCATGAACGCCACATGCAGGGTCTCGTGCAAAAGCAGGCCCAGCTGCTGCTCGGGGGTGTGCGCCAGGAAGAAGTCCGGGGAGTAGTAAATGGTCAGGCCGTCGGTTTCAGCCGTTTCTACGCGGGTGTCCCAGACATGCTTCAGGGAAAAGCAGACGGTGCAGAAAAAGGCGGAGTCCTTCTGGCGCATCAGTGCGATCTTGGCTTTATCCAGTGCCTTCTGTGCGGTCGCCAGATTCGGGTGAATCGGTGCGTTCATGGCTGTTCCTTAGTCGTTGCATGGCTTTCGCCGACTGCCAGAGAAAAAGTGCGGTGATGGACATGAAAATGGCGAGGCCCCCATAGCCTTCCCGGAATGCGTCAACGGCAATCCAGAGCCAGATGGCCCCCATGAAGAGCTCCTCGGTGCCACTGTCGGGGTCGAAGACCCCACGCCAGGCTGTCGAGGCGTCACAGGCCATCTGGATGACCCCAACGGCGATCTGCCAAATAACGATGGCAGGCTGGATCAGGCAAAAGGCCAGAGTGCGCAGCAGGCTGTCCCACCACTTCAAATCAGCTCCCGGAGGGAGCGTCCACGATCGGATGTAGCCCGCCATAAGCGAGACGTAGATCAGCACGCCGGCAACCGTGTAGAGGGTCGCCAACCGTTCAAAGACTTCGTACATGGATGGTTCCTATTGAGTGACCAGCGTGCGCAGCTGGTGGCGCTTGCCGTATTCGAGCTGGTTGTCCCAGGGCTTGGGCTGGGTAGCCGTGTATTTCTCCCTGATGTAGCGCGCCAGTGCGTCGGGATCGGCGGTCAGGTCGATCAGGGAATGCAGGGTGAGGCTGAGTTCGGCGTCGCCGATGTAGGTGCTGTCGGGCTCGCCGTCTTCAGTGAAGCGAAGGTAATGCGTGCAGCCCTCAAACGTGTCGCCGGGCCCCCAGACGTGGTCGAAGGCGATGCCGGCCGCCTCGAGCTGTTTAAGCTCCTCGATCTGGCCGTAGTTCGCCTCCTCGAACTCCATGACAAACAGCGATGTGGTGCCCTCGACCGGGCCATACCCACAGCAGATGTTGTCCAGGATCCTGAGGGCGGCTGCCTTGTGCTCGGCAAGCACGGACACCCGTGCCCAGGTTCTATCCCCCATGAATATTCCCTCGAAACTGCTCCTTGAGTTCCTCGATACGCTCAGGCGTCAGCTCCGAGCCGTCATAACGGATGAAGCGGGACGCATGGGCGGTGACGGGACGGCCCTCAAGACGCGCAGACGTGACGGTGATGTAGGGCCGATCGGCGAATATGCCCGGCAGGGTATCGGTCAGGGCGACACAGACGACGTGGGACGGCAGCAGGTCTTCCTGGCTCCGGTTGGCGAGACATAGCAGCTGGTCGCCTGCCTTGAAGTGATGGTTCATGCGGGTGGATTCTCGATCAGGGAAGGGCCAACAAAGAAATGCCCCCGATGCGTTGGCACCGAGGGCATGGAAAAAAATGAAGGGTCACAGGGCCTAGAACAGCTCGACCGCGTTGACGCTGATCCAGTTCTTGATGGCGTCGTGCTGAACCAGCACCGGGTGATGACGCAGCATGTCGCGCATGCACACGATCTGGAACTCGGGCGGCAGACGACGCACAAACGTCATCAGGCCATCGAGCACGGATTCCTTGGCGTGAGCGGCAATGGAGCCGGTCAGTGCAAACTGGATGCTTGGTTCCTGGGGCAGCGAGATCTCCGACGGCGCCGCCACGATCTGCTCAATGGTCGGCAGCTGCTCGTGGATCTCGACGAACGACTTGAACTCGCTGGCCACCCCGGACGACACCGTGCCGGCAAGAATCGGCATGACCTCATTGATGTCGGTGCGACCCTTGGTCAGCGGGCTGGCCTTGTACCAGGTACGCGGTGAGGCGTAGGTGAAGTCGGTGTGGTCTGGTTTGAAGCTGTAAAGCAGATCCGGCTTGAAACGCAGGAACGACAGGATGCGGTAGTCGACCTTGTCCTTGGCCGCCTGAGCGATCCAGTCGTTGAGGTTTGGCACCATCTCAAGGTGAGACAGGCGCGACTGCAGGGCCGTCGACATTTCCTCGACGATGGCGTTGTCTGTCTCGAGGTTGCCTGCCCCGGCCATGACCGCCTTGGGATGCAACCGGCTCTGTCCGACCATGCGATCCAGCAGGATCTTGTAGGCCGCTGCCTGTACCGAGCGTGGGGCACTCGAGATCTCGTCGAAGAAGATCAGCCAGCCGTCCTTGTCTTCCGGCAGCGGATCGCCCTCGAGCGGGAAGGTTTCCATGGGCACGTATCCGGCACGGCCACGCTCGACATCGATCTTGGGGAAGCCATTTAGATCGGTCGGGTCGTACTGCGACAGGCGCACATCGATCAGCTCGAGATTAAATTCCTCGGCGACCTGACGCACGATGGCGGATTTGCCGATGGCCGGGCTGCCATGGATGACCGGAACCAGTCCTGCTGTCAGGGCATGGATGAGCTGTGACTTGGCCTGTGAGGGCGTGACGGTATATTTCATGGATCTTCCTTGTCTGGTTCGGGTGAGCGGCTTACGCCAGGCTCATGGTTTTCTGGGATGAGGCACGCTGGACGTTTATTTCCAACGTGAAGTAGAAGTAAATGAAGTAATGAGGGATCAGGGTTTTGATAGGGCGCATGGTGCAGTGGATGTTGGTTGGCATCCGGCCACTAAGGAAGGCCACCCTGTCAAATAGCTGCGTAATAAGCTGGGGGGCGGAGGTACTGTCTTGTTTTGCTTTCGATGACTACCGGCTGCACCTTATCGGCGAAGGTCGAGGCGCTGGCGGAAACTGCCCAGCTGAAACGACGTTCAGCGGATAAGGGCTACTTAGAATCGCTGGAAACCGTTTTGCCAGAAGGCCGCTATAGAGGGAAGCCAGTACTACAAACAGAAACGGTCCGGCAGATCAGCAGCCACCCGCTAGACCCACCAGCGCCAGTCCCTTTGGCAACTCCTCGTTACCCGTGGGTTATCGCGCACCCGCGAGACTACTCGAGATGCTCAACGGAAGCGCCTCGACAAAGAGAGCCCCCCCCTTTATTTTCATACTTTTACGTTTGCTCAGGGGAGATTCATGGCGGTTGATATCAAGGCCCTTTTTGGCGAGTGGTTCGGCGATACCTTCAAAGACAACGAGAATAGGTATGTGAGCTACGAGGTACTTTCAGATTTTATATTGGAGCAACATACCGATTGGAACTTAGCGCCGGATACAGAAGGTTTAGCACGGAAGTTTGCCGCACAACTGCGGGATATGCCGAAAAGGGAATTTGCTTTTCTTCTCTGCCACACAGGGTATATCCCAGAAGTGTACAAAGCCGACTCCAGTCAGGAGACGCTGTATACCAAGCTGGTTGAGGCAGTCGCTTGCGAATGGGCCATTCGACTTGGCTTCACTGACTCCACGCTGCCTACACAGAAGGCCAGTAAAGAAGACGTTACAATCAGCGATGAAAACAAGATTATTGTCTGCGATGCCAAGTCCTATCGCCTCGGCAGGAGCCAAGCAGCCCCTAACGTAAAGGATGCGCTGAAGAAAGGCGACATAACTAAATGGCTATCGCACTACAAAGCAGACAAGCGTGTGGGCGGGTTGGTCACGTTCCCTTCCCAGCACGATTGGAAGAATGGAAGCGATTTCTATCTCTATCTCACCGACAAGAATTCGCCCATCGTGATGCTATTCTATGAGCACATGGCGTTCATGCTTCTAACCGGAATGGAGAAACAATCTTTACTCAACTTCTTCGAGCGACATGCGGAAATTTTCCCCAACGAGGAAACAAATAAATCTGGGTCTAGGAAGGTCTACTTTGAGAAAATAACTGAACACCTGCTTAACACGGGCGTACCCAGCTGGAACCACTTCCAGCCGCTTGCAGACTATGTAGTCAGTGAAAAGGTTTATCACACGAAGGCGTGGTTGGACGAACACCTAACATCTGAAGAAGCAGCCACCCGTGCTTGGGTTGACAGTTTGCCGGTTGAAACTCTGAAAGAGGAGCTAGTAGCAGTGCGCTACCAGCTCGATAACCAAAATTTACTTCGCCAACGGGACAACATTCTAAAATTCAGGAAGATCCTAAAGAAATAGGTCCTGCTGGTTGAAGTCGACCAATCGGCCCTTCATGGTCGAGAAGATCTCTTGGTCTTTCTCGATCATGATGAACTTGCGGCCCAAGTTGGCAGCCGCAGCCCCGGTCGAGCCACTACCGGCGAATGGGTCGAGCACCACGTGACCGGGCTTGGTGACGAGGGAGATCAAAACCTCTAGGAGCTTTGCCGGCTTTTGAGCAGGGTGCAAGCCGCCTTCGCCCTTTTCCATGCCCATTTCGATTATGTTCTTAATGTGACCCGTTGCGGCCTCAAACGCATCCTGATTATATGCGCCAACACCGTGTTCGAGAACATTATCTGCAATTGTGTGCTTGTATGGCTTGAAGCACCAGATGATAGGCTCAAAGCTGGGGCGTAAGTTGCCTATCCGCCAACCCGTCCACTCTTCTGCATCGTCTTCACCCCCCCGACGGTCATAAACAATACTCAGCCGTTGGGCGCGATGTGTAGCTCGGGGCTTTACCCACGAAAGCATATCCCTAAAGTTAAAGCCTGCGTCCTCAAGTGCGACAACGCAGCGGGGAGCGTACCGTCGACCAGCAAAAACGATTGCTGATCCCCCAGGCTTTAACACCCTAAGCCATTCTTTGGCCCAAAGAGAGCACCACTCGTAATATTGCTTTGGGATTTCCCGATCTGCCTCAGACCAACCATTAATAGGCTTTCCTCTGCGCTGAAACACTGACCCCGCTTTTTGCTGGGCTGGGCTATTGCCCATGTACGCACTGTTGGTGTTCGAATGCAGAACATCCCACTCATCAGCACCGATGCCATAAGGGATATCGCTAAGGATTAGATGGACCGAATTATCTGGCAGCTTCTTCAGCTCTTCGATACAGTCCCCATTTATAACTTGGCTTTTAACGTCTAACTCACTTGCAATCTGGTTCATAGAATTCTCGGTCGTAAATCTAATTCAAAGCCCAAAGGTGCAGGGGCCAACATTCTTAACGGCGTGCCCTATCTATTAGGTTCCGGGCCTTCTAGTCGGAAGGCAGACCCAGCAGCTCGTGGATTTCCGATACGGTATGCGGTCTCTCCCCAGCAGAGCCAGCAATGAGGGCTGGGCAGCACGTCCAGCGGCCTCTAGCGTCTTCCAGACCTGCTCCAGCCCCTTGTCCCAGTTGGCGAACCATTTGGTGGGCTTGCCGGTTAGCTCGCTATATAGGGCAGGTAGCTACTAGGTGGGCAACTGCTCAATATCCGCACGGGTGCAAATGGCCGGTATTCTTGCATTTTCAAGCGTAAAGATCATGCCGATCTACTCCTAAGCGAAACCACGTTTTGGCCTTCGTGTATGCGGCCCAGCAGTTACACGGTTATGCGCTCTTGGCACTCCCGTAGGTGGCCGCCCAAGGTAGTGCCGTGGATTGTAGGCCCCCAGTCACGTCCAACAGACAGCTTCTGGTTCATCACGATCAGTCTTACTCGTGCTCATCGTTGTCTTCTGCGGCACTGACCTCGTCGCCAATGCTGATGGCGGTTACTCGGACGCCGGCCAACGACGTGCTTTCGGTGTCGTTTTTCATCGAGTCGAACAGGTCATCGAGGGAGTCTGGATTGGTGGCATCGTCCAGCTTCTCCAGCACGACCGTCAGGTAACGGTGGTTCGGGCGATGGGTATAAGGGTGCGTTCCTGTCGGGTTCATTGACGGGTCTCCGATATGCCCAGCGTCTTGAGCAGGGTGTTGTGGTAGATCATGAGCAGCGGATACAGCTCGTTGGAATGCGTGATCGGGAGTTGGCCTTCCAGATACGCCAGAGCCTCGGACAGACTGTCCTTGGTGGGATAGAGGCTCTGGGGTTGCGTGCTAGTGGGTGTATCGAGGATCTCGAAAGGGAACGACGGTTGCGCCTGACGGCGGTGGTGTTGGGTATGAGTCTGCATGGATTTCCTGCATACAGGCCGCGATGACCTCATCTGCGTTCTGGCTCAAAAGCATCAGATACTTGTGGTTGAGGGCATTGGGATCGCGGCATGCGTCGGCGAATTGTTTGACCAGCAGCAGCAACGGCAACGCGTTGGTAATCAGGCTGCGGTCAGCGGGATTGTTGGTTCGGACAATGATTTGCAGACAGCGATTGCCTGCCATCTTTCCGGTGTATTCATAGGCGGCGACCTGAAGCCCTTCCGCAATGGTCGGGTTCTCTTCAAGTACCCAGGGGCCGAGGGTGAACGGCAGCTCCGGTGTGGTCGTACTCATGCTCGCCCTGCCTTGCCAGTCATGGCCTTGTCGCGCAGCTGGCGAGCAAAGCGGATGGCAGCCACGTCTTCGTTGATCTCGGCGGTCTGGGCAGGCGTAAGGTCTGCCAGGTAGTTGCGCACGAGCTCGCGTGTCAGTGAGTGTTCTGGGAGCTTCATCTCGAGTTGTTCGGGGCCCATACCACGCTTGCGGAGCAAGCCCATTACCGCCTGCTCGGCCGGGTCGGTGGTGGCTGAGATCGAGCCTTTCTCGATCAATGCCCGACGGACGGTGCCACGCGAGACGCGGTACAGGGTGGCAAGGTGGGTCATGGTGACGTTGGTTGTATCGAAGAGGTCGGCAACTTAACGCTTTTGATGGTCGCTGAGTTTGCAATGACGGCCCATTGGGGTCTCCTTCGGATATAGGGTGTCTATAGAGCGGATCGGGTGATTCGGGAAAGTTGGTATATAGGTTTGGTTGGTTTTGTTACTGTCTGTCTTGAAAACGCACTGAAAAGGACTGAACTTCACTCGGCCCGCAGATTCACCGAGTGGTTGAGCTACCGTCGCTGTCAGCCCTTTCCACTGCACTCGACTGAAGAAAAAAATGGGGAAGACCCTGTCGGATCTTCCCCTCTACTCATCATCCTTCTACTTCACCGAACGCCCGGAGGGCGTCTGTTCTACTGTTTCACTGAATCTCAGCTGAACTCTGTCGATAAATCTAATCAATGAATCAGCAGACCTAGCGGAGATCCTTTAAGTGAAAGATAAAACAGCGGCTAAGGCTTCAAACTCCCTCGCAAAACTTATCTACTCGACAGCGTTGATCGATCGGCAACAGTTCCTAGAAGCCGCCTTTTCGAAGCATTATGGCGAAGAACAGATAAAGTTAGCGGTAGAAACCACGCCAGCCAAAGCAGGTATTTGTCCCAAAGCAATTCAAAATCTTTCGCAAAAAACGATAAAACTGCACCAACTTAAGGCAACCTCTACATCGTTTGTCACCGGAGTTCCCGGAGGTTGGTACATTGCCGCAACCATCCCTACAGACATAATCCAAGTGCTATACCAAGGATTATTAATGGCGCAAAAACTCGCTTATTTACACGGTTTTGCCTGCATGAAGGGAAAAGGCATGGAAGGCTTCGACGACGAGACACAGCACAAAATCTGCTTGATGCTTGGCGCCGTAGCAGGGATAGATACTTGCAGACAAGGGTTAGTAAATTATGCAAACCATCTTGCTATTAATTCGACATTATCGGAGACCAAATGGCTGGTGCCTTTTCTGAAAATTCTCGTTCCAAAAGTTGCTGATGAAATAAAGGAAGAGAGCTATCAGAAGTTTATGGGGCGCGCTATCCCTGTAGCGGGAGGCGTAATGTCTGCTGCATCTACCTGGTACTTTTTCAACAAACGTGCTCAAGATTTTCTCCTACATGTACAAGGCTATAAAACCCACGAAGATTTCGTGAGCTGGAGCGAAACTATTGAGGGTGAGTGGTTTCCGGGCCCTTCCAGCTGAAAAGAGAGGGCCATCCAAAATGAACCCTTTTCTCCTCTAACCCAAATTCAGCAGATCGCGTAGTTCGACTGCCGGATCGACTGGCTCAGTCCGCTGCTGATCTTGGTGTAGCTGCCACCCTGTACGCCGTGAATCTGGCTCAGGATGTCGGACAGGATCTCGCTGTCGGCAAGCTCTGCGAAGATGTTGATGTACTGCTGGCGCAGGTGGTTCATGTTGTTGGGATGGCACTGGAACTCATCGTGTACTGACACGATCTCGAAGGGCTGATAGGCCAGCATGCCGGACACCAGCTGGGTCAGGCGCTTGAACTGGCTGTCGCTCAGGTACTGAAGGTTGGTGGGTGTGAGGTGCGACAGGATCACTGGATCGACCATGTTGGTGGCATTCATGCGCTCGAGATACCGCGCGAAGGTGGCATCCGGTTCATGCGATGTACGGGCAAGTCCCAGATCACGTACCAGCGCCTCTTCCAAGATCATGTCCTGCACGGACTCGACCACCGCCCGATCGTAGTTGCAGCGACGGATCAGCGAGCGCAGCACGTAGGCATCGATCGAGTGCACCACGTTGGCGACGTTGGATAACCCGGACTCGCTGCCCTCGTTCTCGAAGTACTCATAGGTGAAGGTGGCGTGGTTCAGCTCATCGACTTCGAGACGCTTCTCCACCTTCTCCATCACCTTGACGTGAGCGTGGTAGTTGTCCGGCAGTACCCAGTCGTGAGACAGGGCGAAGGGCTGCCAGGAATCCAGAAGCTCATGCAGCAGCTCATAGGCGCCCGGTGCGACTTCCTGCACGGACAGGTAGAAGCTCTTGAGCTCTTCGGTCTCCTCGCCAAAGATCGCCTTGGGCTGCGCCTTTGATCCGTAGAAGACGGTCATGACTGCGCTCTTGGCGCTCTTACGTGAGACCTGAACGGACAGGCCCTGATTGGCCAGCTTCGAGTTCATGACGTCGGTAACGATGGTATAGGCGTCTGCCCGGACGGTGGGATTGATCAGGCCGGTTGCCGCGGCGCCCTTCTCACAGCCGGTCAGCGTGGACATGATCTGAAGGCCCGAGCAGCAGGCATCGAAGCCCACCAGATGACCGATGGCCTCGCCTCGCAGAGCACGGCGAATGGCCAGTACGGACTTGGTGTATCGCGGCACGTTGTCGGCCTCTTCCGCCAGCGCCTCGAGACGGTCGAGGTTATCGGTGGCCCACTGGATACGGGTCTCGAATACTTCCTTGTCGAGGCCGAAGTTGTTGGCTGCGTCGATGAGCAGGTACTGCCAGCCGGTAAATTGTTCCATGTTGAGATCTCCAGAATATAGACGTGCCTGCCCCTACGGCGGAGCCGCATGGGTACAGGCAAGGGATTAAAGGGATTGGATCAGTCGAAGCGATACCAGCAGCGCACGGCAATCTGACGTCGATAAGCAAGCTCTCGACGAAAGTAGCGATAGCCGTAGGCTGGGTTAATCTGGATCTTCAGCGAGCCTCGCTTCATGCCTGACTGAGTACTGCAAACACGCACCAGTTGGCCGAGCGATTGAAGCTGGCGCTGAACGTGATTGGTTCGGCATTGAAGCAACTCTGCGGCTTGGTCAATGGAGACGATCAGCATATTCTGAAAGTCGAGCGCCTTGACCAGTGTGTTCATGAGCTTGAACACGCGCGTGGGGAAATTGATTGGCGCTTTGATGAGTGCATGTCGCCCCTTGTCTTCGTTGTAAATGGCGGCACACCCGTTGAACCGGCTCAGAGTACGCTTGTCGATGTCGGCCATGAAACGGTCGCGTTGCTCGACACTACTCAGTGAGTCAAAGGGTGGGATAAACGCCTCGGTGGAATGAAACGCTGGATGAATCGGTGCAGTCACATAGGCCCGTTCGGTAAGAATTTCGCCGGTCTGGTAGTCCACCAGATCGTTCAAGGACTGAATAACGAAATGCTCCAGCTCGGCCCAATCGCTGCTTTCGTGGGTCGGTGAATGACATGGATACTGGCGCATTGACGACCATTTCCCCCACCAGAAATCGTCTGAATTGGTGGGGAAATACTCCCTCTAGTCCGCATGGTTATGGGCTTTGTCGAAAAGTGCCTTAAATAATAAGAGTCTCTTTTCAACGTCTATGAGTCGTCGGGCCTTACGGGCCTCCGCACTGGCGGGCACTCGCTACGCTCTGCCCTTGTGCTGCGCCCGTTTGGCCCGACTGCAGAGTGGGTATGGAAGGCTCACATGGTGAGTTAAGTTCAAACACAGTTATATGCTGTACCCGCTCTGATGTGCGCATACCTGCGACCTATAACGCAGGAACATCCCCGACGACTTCTTGTCGATGGAGCTCGAGAGACGCCTTCTTGAAGGAGCTGCCCTGAGTCGTGATGTGGTAGCCCTGCGCGTAGATACGGCCTCGCTTGTCCACCTTGTGTGTCAGCCACAGGCAGTTGCCCTGCCGGGCAAGGAGTGAATAAAGCTCGTAGCTGGTGGCCTTGAAGTCACGCCACTGGACGTCCTTCTCAGCGGTGTCGATGTCGAAGGTGGCGTTCTCTTCCAGCGTGCTCAAAAGCTCGGTGTCGAGCCGCAGTGCTACCCGGTTCTGGGTATTGAGGACATCGAGGCAGATGTCGCCATCATGCCCATTGCCCCCACCAAGGATCAGGCAGTCGTTGTGCGTGAGATAGCCGGACTGGTAGTTGTGCGTGAGGGTGTCTGGCTCACACACCATGGGTGGCAGATAGCGCGACTGACTGATATAGGTCAGAAGCCGCTCGGACAGTGGAATGGCACTCTGGATCATCAGACTTGCCTGCACGTCTTCCTTGATGATGTCGAACGCATCGGTCTGGCACAGCACAGCCAGCAGCTCCGCTGCGGTCTGGATGCCTTCGGCCTTCTCGGAGAACTTGAGGCGTCCAGCCAACTGCGCTGAGACCGAGGTGAACAGTTCAGCGATCTGGCAGTAGGCCACCTGCACGAAGATGACCCGCACCAGTTCTTCCAGATCGAAGGTGGCCAGCTGGGCCAGACGCTGGTTCTTGGACTCGAAGTAGTCCTGACTCAGCCAGTCTTGCAGCAGAGCTGCCCCATGGTGCACACGCTGCTCTGTCTCCGGGTGATCGGCGATTTCCTGCCGGATGTATTGATCGATGAACTTGCGCGAGAAGCGGTACTCATTGCTCAGCTGGGTGTCATAGGCGGTCATGGTGTTCATGGTGAGATCTCCTGATTGATGAAGGGTGATTGAGCTGAGGCAGCAGCGTCCTACTGCCACTGCTCCTTGCTGTCGCGCTGCTCCCTGCAGCTGAAATGGTCTGTCTGATCGAACTGGTTCAGGACGTGAGCGATCTCATCGTCCGTCCAGTAGGCGTGATCGACAGGCGTGCGTGTGCCTCCCGGTGCCGGTCGATGCCGCACGGGATGACGTTGCTTGAACTGCATGCGTCCTCCTTGATGGGATGATCCCACCCTCAGGCGGAGCCTTCTGTCTGACGCCACCGAAAAAGAGACGACCCACCGTCCGTAGACGATGGGCCTTGGGTTACAGCCAGCCGAAGCAGGGTTGCAGTTCGTAGCCTGCCGGTGCCATCAGGGTGATGGACTCAAGCAGGCCCTCACCACCAGCAACATGGTTTTGTGCCTGAGTGACGGCACCCATTTCGGTATCGCTTCGGATGATGACTTCTGTTTCGTGGCCTTCCAGTGCGGTGTAGCTCAGTACGTATTCGTTCATGATCAGCGGTCTGCCATGCCAAGGATTGCGGTGCATTCGAACGTGGCGTTCGGGTAGGTATAGATCTGGCTCTGCCCTTCCTGCTGGCAGTCCGCGAAGGTGTAGTCGTGGAAGTAGGCGTGTCGGTCTATCGAGCCGTCGCTCAACAGAACACTGACAATCAGTGCGTAGAACATGCGTGAGATCTCCAGAGGAAAGACCACCAGCCACCTTGAGTTAGGCAGCTGGTCAGGATGGATCAGAGTGCAAAGGCGTTGTCTTCGTTGGGTGTGGCGTCGTTGTACTCGAGGATCAGCAGTTCCTTGAGACGATCGACCAGTGCCGGATCAGCACGCAGCTTCTCGATCAGCTGTGCATCGCCTGCACGCGAGAGCTTCAGGGGAATGGAACCCACCTTGCGCTGGCCACCACCTGTGGTCGGTAGATACAGATTCAGGAAGCCGTCGCTCTTCCAGTTCTCATTGCGATTGCCACCACCACTACGCATGTTGCTGAAGTTGGTGACGTTGTTCTGGTTGGCCGGTTGTTGAAAGCCCATGGTGATTCTCCAAAGTGAATAGATTGAGTTGAGTGATGAAAGCCTCATGACTTCCATCTCAAGCGCGGAGCGCTCATGAATACATGCAGGGAAGATCAGTCAGGGATGACTGCTTCGGAGTCCTGATCGCAGTTGGGACAGGAACACTGAGTGCCTACAACGGGTGCACTGGCGTAGTTCTCCCAGCGATAGCCACAGAACAGACACTCGAAGTCGAGACGATGGGACATGGTGAGATCTCCAATACGATGGGATATAGGTGCGCTATAGGTTCGGGTAGGGAGACAGGTGAGCTATAGGTGGATGGACTATCACCCACTAACTCAGCTCATATGCAGCTCATATGCAGTGGTCTGACCCGTCTGCCTCCCCCTCTCCCAAAACCTTCGGGTCACAGCTCGAAGTGAAGCCGGTGTGTGAGCTCATCGAGTTCTGGATCGAATCCGGTCTGACTGGGCTCGCGTGCCTGTTCATCCAGCATCAAAAGCACATGATCGAAGTCCGGCAGCTCAGCAAGATCAGCAAGGTGTGCGGATGCGGTATCCGTCAGTGCATCGTCGAAGGTGTACAGGGACATGGTGTATCTCCGTGGTCTGGCTAGACCGACATGGCCTAGTCCAGTCCCAGCGCGGAGCGCTCTGTCTACGTCTGATCCGTTGAGGGTGTCTGGTTCAGTGTCTGGTTCAGTGAAGCGAGATACTGCTGCTCATTGACCTGCTCCTGCCATGCGAGCTCTTCATAGGCTGCGTGTGAGATGTGCAGGTTCATCTCTGCCTCGTCGGCATGTGCTTGGAAGTGATCGTGTACGTGGGCATTGTTGAGGGACATGGTTTGCTCCTGAGTGCGTAATGACAGATGGATTCATGCCACTCGCGGAAGCGAGGCTCTATCCCCTCTAGCTACTGCTCTGTCTGTAGCTGTGTTGGGTCATGTGTTGGTTTATGTGTGGGGTAAAAAAGAGGCGCCCACCTCCGTAGAGGTGAGCGTTGGCTTAGGCGACGTCCTTGTCGCTGGTGACTTCCGTGAGTTCAATCTGTGCTTGCTGCTGTTGCTGTTGCATAGGTGCCTGAGCTTTGAGTGCGGTAAGGCGCTGTGCTCGTTCTACGCGTGCTACATCGTTGAAGCTGGTGGCTTGTTCTTCGGCCCATGTGGCTAGTTCATTGCCTGCATTGGCTAGTTTCTCGCCTGCTGTGAACAGGGTGGTGAGCATGTTGAAGAACTGAGTGAGCATACGAAACATGAGGAGATCTCCTAGTTGGTTAGGGTACAGATGCGTCCATCCGCACCAGTCCAGTCGCGGAGCGCTATGGGGGGGGGGTGCTTTGTGTTGGTTGGCCCCAAACCCGTAAGCCCTGAACTCGTAGGCAACTATGAAAAATCTCAAAAAGTTGGGGCCCGTATTTTTTCCAGATGGGTCTGTAGCGTCTCCGTAAACTCGGGCTTTATTTACCCGAGACGACGCTATGAACTGGTACGACGAAGCGGTTGAAGACGAACCCGTCATCATCACCCTGGACACCTTCGAGCAGATTGCTCCCCACTGCCCGGATCCCGACACCTGGCTGGATGTTCTGGATCGAGGGCTTTCACGCCAGGGCATCTTTGATCTCAATGAGATCGCTCTATTTCTGGCTCAGACCTCGCATGAGTCGACCGACTACTCTCGCCTATCCGAGGGATTCAACTACGCCGAGCAGGCCCTGCTTTCGGTCTTTGGTTCCCATCGCATCAGCGCAGAAGACGCGCGCCGTCTGGGACGCAACGACGATCACCCGGCCGATCGGGAAGGCATTGCCAATCACCTCTATGGCGGCGAATGGGGCCTGACGCACCTGGGCAACACCGAGTCGGATGACGGGTTCCGCTACCGGGGCCGCGGCATCATCCAGCTCACCGGGCGGGACAACTACACCCGATGTGCCCGCGCCACGGGACTCGATCTTGTCGATCAACCCGACCTGCTCTCAGACGAGCCGGAGGCGGCCGTAGAAGCGGCGCTGTGGTTCTGGGCGGCCAACGTATGGGGTCAGGACATCAAGACCACCACGCGGCAAATCAACCCCGGTATGGTCGGCTTTGACGACCGTGTCCGACGCTACCGTCGCATCAAACGCCTTATCGCGGCCTGAGATATTGCAATAATGAAATACTTAAATAGTGCATTACTTGCCCGCCTGATGTTCGTGCTGATGCCTGCCCTGGTGGCCGGCGCTGTGGGCTGTTTGGTCACAAAGTGGCTGGGGCTGCTGCTGTGTATCTACGTAATCTGCCTCGGGTGGGGCGCCACCACACCCTGCCCGACGCGCGGGGAAGGAGTTCCGTATGACCGCTTTGACGATTGATCAATTCAAGGCGGCCCTGCCGCCCAAGGTAAAGAAGTCGGTCAATCAGGAGCTGATCGACCGGATCAACCGCACCCTGTCCGATCCCGAGCTGCATGAAGCGTATCGGGACAATCTGCTGAGCTACACCCGGGTCATGGCCGAGGGCAAGTTCCGGGTCTCCCAGTACATCGATGCCGTGAAGTACGTCAGCCACAAGCTGCTTGGCTGCACCAACCTGGATGCGTACTCGAAGACCTTCCCCGAGAAGATGATGCGCTTCACGGTCATGGGGACGTCCGACAAGGACATCTCGAGCTACGTCTCGGCCTACAACAAGTCGAAGCTGGTCAACCTGATCATGGAGCAGACGCTGGTGCCGTCCTGGATCCTGAACCAGGACTTGTACCAGAAGGCCCTCAATGTGCAGGCAGATCTGATGATCTCTGCCCGCTCCGAGAAGGTGCGCTCCGATGCGGCCAACTCCCTGCTGACCCACCTCAAGCAGCCCGAGACCCAGAAGGTGGAAATGGATGTGAACGTGAAGCAGGACAGTTCGATCCAGGCATTGCGCGACGCCACCATGGAGCTTGCCGCCAGACAGCGTATGGCCATTCAGGCTGGGGCCCAGGATGCCCAGGACGTGGCCCACTCGAGCATCCTGATCGAGGGCGAGTCGGAGGTGAAGGATGAGTGATCCCGTCAAGGACGCGCTCGAGTCGGTCTGGAAGGTCGAGGACTACCTCAACTCGACGTCCTATGACCCCGATCCGACGTATGTGCCCAGCGACTTCGCACTCGAGTTCGTCACCTTCATCAAGCTGACCAACGGCCCAGAGGGGGAAGAGAACAAGACGCCGCTGGTGCACTACAAGATGCTGGACACCATCACCCAGGGTGGCCGGCGCGTCATCAACCTCTGTCACCGAGGGATCGCCAAGACCACCGTGATGGGGGAATACCTGTTCCTCTACATCGCCACCTACGGCGAGCTGCCCGGATTCGGCAGGATCGACCTGGCGCTGTACGTCTCGGACTCGATCGAGAACGGCGTGAAGAACATGCGCAAGAACCTGGAGTTCCGCTGGGAGAACTCCGAGTTTCTGCGTGAGTACGTGCCGACGGTCAAGATGACCGACATTCGCTGGGAGTTCAGAAACGCCGACGGCAAGATATTCATTGTTAAGGGCTACGGCGCCAAGACCGGGGTGCGTGGTGCCAAGGAGATGGGGAAACGTCCCCAGCTTGCGGTGCTCGATGACTTGATCTCGGACGAGGACGCGCGCTCGAGTACGGTCGTGGCCGCTGTCGAAGACACCGTCTACAAGGCAGTGAACTACGCCCTGCACCCGAAGAAGAACATGATCATCTGGTCAGGCACGCCCTTCAACGCCAAGGATCCGCTGTACAAGGCAGTCGAGTCCGGTGCCTGGGCGGTCAACGTGTTCCCGGTGTGTGAGCAGTTCCCGTGTGCACGCGAGGACTTCCGGGGCTCCTGGCCCGACCGCTTCACCTACGACTATGTGCTCGAACAGTACGAAACCGCCGTGAAGCTCGGCAAGGTCGATACCTTCAACCAGGAGCTGATGCTCAGGATCATGTCCGACGAGGATCGTCTGATCCAGGATCACGACATCGGCTGGTATCACCTGGATTCGGTACTGCGCTACCCGCAGCGCTTCAACTTCTACATCACCACCGACTTCGCCACCAGCGAAAAGCAGAAGGCCGACTTCTCGGTGATCTCGGTGTGGGCCTACAACAACGTCGGCCAGTGGCTGTGGGTCGATGGCATCTGCAAGCGTCAGGACGTGGCCAAGTCGATCGACGACCTGTTCCGGCTGAGTCAGAAGTACCGGCCCCAGCAGGTCGGCATCGAGGTCAGCGGGCAGCAGCAGGGCTTCGTGTCCTGGATTCAAAACGAAATGATGGATCGCAACATCTACTTCCCGCTGGCCAGCGAAGGCAACGACATGAAGCCGGGGGTTCGACCCAACACCAACAAGCTGGTGCGTTTCAACTCGGTGGTGCCGCTGTTCAAGGCCAGAAAGATCCTGTTCCCGAAGGAAAAGAGCAAGAGCCCCGAACTGGTCGAGGCCGTGACCGAACTGGAACTGGTGACGCCGGGCGGCTTCAAGAGCAAGCACGACGACTTCATCGACACCATCTCGATGCTGTCGGCCCTGAAGCCGTGGAAGCCCTCCGAGGAAGCGCCCATGGCACAAGACGGCTCGGGCATCTGGGATCTCGAGGAAGACGACGAGGAAACGAGCCGACTGGGCTCCTACATCGTGTGAGGAACGCACATGCAACTAGACGATATTTTTGATGCGCTTGGATCGAGCGAGCTCTCGCAGCTCAGTCTGGGCTCGGAGACTGACATGGGCGTGGCTCGCGAAAGTGAGGTGAAGCTGCTGCCTCATATTAATCTGGGCCTGACCGCGCTGCACAAGCGGTTCAAGCTGCGCGAGGGCCGCATCCGGGTACTGCGTAAACCCGGCCGGGAACAGTACGTACTGACGGCGGCGCACGCGATGAGCGCCCAGGGCGTTGGCTCACGCGACGCCTACATCGACGACGCCGAGCGCACGTTCGAGAACGATCTGCTCAAGATCGAACAGGTGCTCGACCCCAACGGATGTCCGGTGCCGCTCAACGACGAGAACATGCCTGGAGGACTTCGCACCCTGTCGGTCAATACGCTGGTCATGCCGGCCACGTTTGCTCACCCGTATGTGACCGTGGTGTACCGGGCGAACCATCCTCAACTCAAGCCAACCAATGCCACGGCCATTCGCAAGATGGAGATCGATCTGCCCTTCAGCCACCTCGAGGCACTGCTGTTCTTTATCGCAAGTCGAGTCTTCAATCCGATGGGCGCAAGCGAGGGATTTCACGAGGGGAACAACTACGCGTCCAAGTACGAGCGGGCGTGCCTGGCGCTGGAAAATGGGGGGTATCAGCTGGAGAACCAATTCGAGGATCACCGCTTCCATCGCAACGGCTGGTGCTAGGGCCTGAAAAGCAAAAACCCCGCCGAAGCGGGGTTCCTACTGAGGCCGTCGCCTCTGGGGATCGCTCCCCACCCTGGAGATCTCACTCTACAAGGTGAGGCCATTAAACCGGGCAGCGCCTAAAGCGTCAATACCGGCCAGAATCGCCAAAGCCACCCTCACCGCGTTCGGTGTCATCGAGCTCATCCACCAGCTCGGGCGTCACGTACACCGCAGGCACCACCACCATCTGAAGCACACGTTCGCCGGCGTCCCAGGAGAAGCGCTCGCCGTTCTTGGTTCGAAGGTTGGCAATCCACTCACCCCGGTAATCCGCATCGATCACGCCACAGGTGTTGTTGAGCTCGAGTCCGAACTTGGCGCCGGTGCCGGAGCGTGGCAGCAGCAGTGCCACATTCCCCTTGGGAACAGCGGCCGAGAAGCCAAGCCCAACCTTGGTGGTGCGGTCGTCGCACTCCCCTGCCTCGGGCATGTACAGGTCGAGTCCCCCGGCGGCCTCTGAGCCACGGGTGGGAAGAATAAAGTTCGGATGGCGTTTTTTCATTTTCATAGACTGCCTCTCATTGAGTTTTTCGGCGCTTTTCGCCGCGAAACTACACGACTGAAAGCGAGGGGTTTGGAATGGATGAATCGTTGGATATGGGTATGGACGTACCGCAGACGCCGCTGACCGAATGGAAGAACGAGCCCTCGGTGACGGATCTGAAACGGGATCTGCAGGAGGCCCAATCGACGCATGACTCACAGGTCATGCAGATCGAGGACTGGCTGGATGTGCTGCATGTGCGGGGCAAGGCCGCACCGCCCAAGAACCGCCAGGGTTCCCAGGTCGCGCCCAAGCTGGTGCGCAAGCAGGCCGAGTGGCGCTACCCCAACCTGAGCGAGCCGTTCCTGTCGACCGAGGATGTCTTCACGGTCGAACCCATCTCGGCAAGCGACGTGAAGGCGGCCCGCCAGAACAAGCTGATCCTGAACAATCAGTTCAACACCAAGATCGACAAGGTGGCGTTCATCGACGAGTTCGTGCGTACCGCGGTCGAGGAAGGCACTGCGATCGTGCGGGTCGGCTGGGAGTACGAGGAAGAAGAGACTGAAATCCAGGTGCCGGAGTTCGAGTTCTACGCCGACCCCCAGCTAGGGCCGATGCACGCCACCATGGCCCAGGAACGTCAGATGGATCCGGCGAGCTTCGAGCAACGTGCCGAACCCCTGCGCCAGGCGCATTCACTCTCCATGGAACGCGGTGTCCCGCACGGAGTGCGGCAGGTCGGCATGAAGGCGGTGAAGACCACTCGCGTCACCAAGAACCAGCCCACACTCGAGGTCTGCGATTTCCGTAACGTGATCATCGACCCCACCTGCCGGGGCGACGTGGACAAGGCCAGTTTCGTGATCCACAGCTTCGAGACCTCGCTGTCCGAGCTCAAGAAGGACGGGCGCTACTCAAACCTCGACAAGATCAAGACCACCGAGAACACCCCGCTGTCAGAGCCAGACCACGCCACCACCGACACCAGCAACTTCACCTTCAAGGACAAGCCGCGCCAGAAGTTCGTGGCCTATGAGTACTGGGGCTATTGGGACATCGACGGCTCGGGCACGGTGAAAGCCATCGTGGGCACCTGGGTCGGCGACACGCTCATCCGCATGGAAGAGAACCCCTTCCCCGACGGCAAGATCCCGTTCGTGGTCATCCCCTATCTGCCGGTACGCAAGAGCACCTACGGCGAGCCGGATGGGGCATTGATCGAGGACAACCAGAAGATCACCGGTGCGGTGACGCGCGGCATGATCGATCTGTTGGGCAAGTCGGCCAACTCCCAGACCGGCGTGCGCAAGGACGCACTCGACGTCACCAATCGGCGCAAGTTCGCCCAGGGCCAGGACTATGAGTTCAACGCCAACGTCGATCCGCGCCAGGCGTTCTATCAGCACACCTTCCCTGAAATCCCCCAGTCGGCGCAGGTCATGCTCCAGATGCAGAGCATGGAAGCGGAATCCCTGACCGGGGTGAAAGCCTTCAACAACGGCATCTCCGGGCAATCGCTTGGTGACGTTGCTGCCGGCGTTCGAGGCGCCCTGGACGCCTCATCCAAGCGCGAGACCAGCATCCTGCGAAGGCTCTCCAAGGGCATGGTCAAGATCGGACGCAAGATCATCGCCATGAACGGTGAGTTCCTGTCCGAGGAGGAAGTGGTTCGGGTCTCGGAAGAGGAGTTCATCCCGGTGCGCCGTGACGATCTGCCGGGCAACTTCGATCTGCGCCTTGGCATCTCCACCGCCGAGGAAGACAACCAAAAGGCCCAGGAGCTCTCCTTCATGCTCCAGACCATGGGCAACAGCATGGAGAGCGACTTCTCTCGAATGATCCTGGCCGAGATTGCCCGGCTGCGGAAGATGCCGGCACTGGCCAAGAAGATCGAGTCCTACCAGCCGCAGCCGGATCAACAGGCTCAGCTTGAGCTCGAGAAGCTCAAGGCCGAGGTGGCGAAACTTCAGGCCGACGTGCGTGAGACCGAGACCGATGCCCAGCTCAATCAGGCTCGTGTCGGCACCGAACAGGCACGCGCAGAGCACCTGTCCAGCCAGACCGACAAGGCCAATTTGGACTTCGTCGAGCAGGAGTCGGGCGTGAAGCAGGAGCGTGAATTGCAAAAGCACGGGGAGCAGGCACGAAGCCAAGCCAACCTGAAAATGCTCGAGCATTCGTTGGGAAAGAACGGACAAAACCCGGGCCAGACCCGCCATTAAAAAAGTTCTGATGGGTCTGTGAAAACTGGTTACTGTCGCCCAATCAACAGCCTATCAACGACCGGAAGGTGTTATGAGCCAAGCTGACATTCAAGAAATCGAGTTGGACATCGAACAGGCAAAGGCCCTGATCGAGAAGGACGACGCATTGACTCGCCTGAGTCAGAACCCTGACTTCCAGAAGGTCATCCAGGAAGGCTACCTCAAGGGAGAGGCGGTTCGTCTGGTTCACCTGAAAGCCGACCCCAACATGCAGCAGCCGGACATGCAGTCGGACATCGCCAACCAGATTACGGGTATCGGTTGCTTGTTCAACTACCTAAAGGTCATCGAGATGCAGGCGCAGCATGCACGCTTCGCCATGGATGAGCACCAGCAGACCCTCAATGAACTGATGATGGAGGAAGGCGCTGAATGACCACCGAGACCGTACAGGGCCTTCCCGAGGAAGGTCGCTCACTTCTGGAAATGTCCGACGATGACATCGCCAACATGGACACTTCCTTTCTTGATGATGATGACCCGGAAGACAGCGACGCGTCGCAGGCCCCGGCCGAGCCCGAAGGTACTGAGGGCGCAGGCCAGGAGGGCGCAGACGACGGCGCTGCCGATCCGGGCACCCAAGAGGACGATGCCGATGACCAAGACGCAGACGCCGATGCTGGCGATGCTGACGCTGGTTCTGCTGATGACGCTGCCGATGCGGCCGCTACTGATTCGACCCCGGAAGGTGGTGATGAAGCTGCCTCGGATGCCACTGAAGAAGCGGATGCTGAGGATGCCGAGTCCAAGGACGCTGATCAGTCGGAAGACACTCAGGACACGGTGGACTACAAGGCAGAGTACGAACGGCTGCTCGGAACCTTCAAGGCCAACGGCCGAGACATGCAGGTTCAAAACGTCGATGAAGCCATCCAGCTGATGCAGATGGGCGCCAACTACACCAAGAAGATGGCCGCCCTGAAGCCCAACCTGAAAGTCATGAAGCTCCTGGAGAACAACAATCTCCTGGACGAGAGCAAGCTCGGCTATCTGATCGACCTCGAGAAAAAGAATCCCGAGGCGATTCAGAAGCTGATCAAGGACAGTGGGATCGACCCACTGGACATCGATACCCAGAAAGAAAGCGGGTACACGCCCACTGACTATTCCGTAGACGATAAGGCCCTCGAGCTGGACTCGGTACTGGACGAGATCCAGGAAACGCCGACCTACCAGCAACTGCTCGATGTCGTCGGGAAACAGTGGGACGGCCCAAGCCAACAAGTTATCGCCGACAACCCCCAATTGCTTTCAGTCATCAATAACCACATGGCCAGTGGCATTTATGACCAGATCGTCAACGAGGTTGAGCGCGAGCGCATGTTCGGGCGCCTATCGGGTATCTCGGATCTTGAAGCCTACCGCCAGGTCGGTGATCGACTGCACTCAGAAGGCAAGTTTGCTGCGCCGGACAACTCCGGCCAACAGCAATCACCTGCTGCCGAGCCGCCGAAAACTGCCCCTGCGCCCAAGGCACCTGATCCGGCACTCAAAAGCAAGAAGCGAGCCGCCGCAGGCTCACCCCGTACCGCTCCGAAGTCCAAACCTGCGGAGTTCAATCCGCTGTCCATGTCGGACGAGGACTTCGAGAAGCAGATCGATTCCCGATTCATGTAATTTGTGAGATAGCTTATGACCCGTACATACAACGATCCCGCTGGCGGTAAAGCCTCCTCCGTTGGCACTCAGCTTCGTACTGACTACTACCAGAAGAAAGCCCTGATCGAGGCGCGCAAGCTCCAGTTCTTCATGCCGCTGGCGGACGTGACTGCCATGCCGAAGAACATGGGCAAGAAGATCAAGCGCTATCACTACCTGCCGCTGCTCGACGACGCCAACATCAACGACCAGGGCATCGATGCGACTGGCGCCAAGATCCAGAACGGCAACCTCTACGGTTCCAGCAAGGACGTCGGCACCATCTCTGGCAAGCTGCCGCTGCTCTCCGAGACCGGCGGTCGCGTGAACCGCGTTGGCTTCAAGCGCAAGGAAATCGAAGGCTCCTTCGAGAAGTTCGGCTTCTTCGATGAGTACAGCCAGGAATCCCTGGACTTCGATTCCGACGAGGAACTGCTGAGCCACATCAACCGCGAAATGCTCAACGGTGCGCACGAGATCACCGAAGACGCACTTCAGATTGACCTGCTGACTCAGGCCGGTGTCCTGAAGTACGCCGGTGCGGCCACCAAGGACGAGGAAGTCGACGGCGAGAGTCTGGCGACCTACAGCGACCTGATGCACCTATCCATCGACCTGGACAACAACCGCACGCCCAAGCACACCAAGGTCATCAGCGGCACTCGCATGGTTGATACCAAGACCCTGCCGGCCGCGCGTGTGTTGTACATCGGCTCCGAGTTGATTCCCCTGGTTCGCGCCATGAAGGATCTGCACGGCAACCCGGCCTTCATCCCGGCTCAGCACTACGCTGCGGCAGGCACCGTGCTTAACGGTGAGATTGGCACCGTCGATCAGTTCCGCATCGTGGTCGTTCCCGAAATGATGCAGTGGGCCGGTTCCGGTGCTGCGGTCGCTGAGGGTGACTCTGGCCACTACGAGGACGCGGGCAAGTACACCATCTTCCCAATGCTCGTGGTCGGTGACGGCTCCTTCACCACCATCGGTTTCCAGACCGACGGCAAGACTGTGAAGTTCAAGATCATTCACAAGAAGCCGGGTGAGAAGTCAGCCGATCGTACCGACCCGTATGGCGAGACCGGCTTCATGTCGATCAAGTGGTACTACGGCTTCATGGCCCTGCGCTCTGAGCGCCTGGCGCTGCTCAAGACCGCAGCCACGCTGTAAGGCTCGTTCAGGGGGTGGGTTTAGCCCGCCCCTTGTTATTTAAATATTTCATTATTGAATTACGGAAATAATCCAATGACTGATCAAGTACCCCAGCAGGATGAGCTGACCGTCCTCAAGAATCGCGCCACCGCCATGGGCATTGCCTTCCATCCGAACATCGGCGTGGACAAGCTGCGTGAGAAGGTCAACGCCGCCCTCACCGAAAGCGCGCCCGAGCAGGACGCACCGGCCACTGACAGTACCTCGGGTGAAACCGCCGCTCAGCGTCGTGCTCGCCTCAAGCGTGAAGCCAGCAAGCTCATCCGCGTTCGCGTGACGTGCATGAACCCGCTCAAGCGTGAGCATGAAGGTGAGATCTTCACGGCCGGCAACGCCATGGTCGGCAGCTTCAAGAAATACGTGCCCTTCAATGCCGACGACGGCTGGCACATCCCGCAGATCATCTACAACCAGCTGACTCAACGTCAGTGCCAGGTTTTCTATACCGAGCGCGACGCACGCGGCAACACCACGCGTAAAGGCAAGCTGATTCGTGAGTTCAACGTCGAGGTGCTTCCACCCCTGACCGAAGCTGAGCTCAAGGAACTGGCCCAACGCCAGGCCATGGCGCGTAGCGTCGACTGATGAGTATGAGCCCGGAGACCACCATGGACGAGATCGCTATCAATGAGCTCACAGACACCAGCCTGACAGGCGACGGTACGTTCGATCGGCTGATGCGAGCGACCAAGGCCCACCTGGATGCCGAGTTCAAGATGGGTCGCATCAAGGGGGGCGAATACGCTCAGGTCTACCTGGGCTCGCTCACAGCGGTCATGCAAACCGCGTTGCAGTTCACCCTGGAACAGCGCAAGGCCGCTCAGGATGCAGCACTGACCCAAGCCAAGATTCAAACCGAGCGCTACCAGCAGGGCATCCTGAAGCAGCAGCAGATCAACCTGGCGACCGAACACGAGACCGCCAAGCTCCAGCAGGCCCAGCTCCGCCAGCAAACGGAGAACCTGCGTCTTGAAGCCGACAAGCTCAAGGCAGAGACGGCCCAGATGGAGCAGCAGACCGAGAACCTGGCCGCCACCAAGGCCCAGACGCTCGAGCAGACCGCGCTGGTCAAGCAGCAGACCCTGAACGCCATCACCCAGAACGACACCCTGCTCAAGGAGCAGTGCAAGCTGGATGCCGAGTTCGACCTGTTGCAGGAGCAGAAGCTCCAGACCGTGGCCCAGACCGCCCTCGTGACACAAAAGCGCGTCACTGAAAAAGCCCAGATCACGGCGTCGGGCGTGGACGAGGACAGTGTCATCGGTCGGCAGAAGGGGCTGTATCTGGCGCAAACCAATGGTTTCGAGCGCGACGCGGTACAGAAGGCCGCCAAGCTCATGGTCGACAGCTGGAACGTGCGGCGCACCACCGACGATGCCACCTCCGCCAACGAGACCAACCGGCTTGATGACGTCACCGTGGGCCGGGCGGTGGAACGTCTGCTCAGCAACGTCAACGCCTGACACGGGCATCGTTACGTACCACCGGGAGCCCACGCGGCTCCCTTTTTCTATCGGGGATGGGTTATGGGATTGTTCAGCAGCAAGCACAAACGCACCGTCCATACGAGCGTGGTTCGTGCCGTGGATGACACCGCCATGCCCGAGACGCTTCGTCAGGCCATTCTTCGCTCGGTCTACCAGGAAACCAACATCAGCGAGGAACTGGTCAATGGGCTGATCGATGGCCCGGCCCTGAACTTCGAGCGCATGTTTCGCTACGCCCAGAAGGACTATTACTGGGGCCTGCCGAACGCCCGCCTTCTGACTAACAAGGGTGGCACCGACGATGTGCAGCGGATCATCGAGGCCGAGCTGGGCCATGACGTCACGGTCGAATACTGCGTGCTTGGAGCGCCGCGCAGTCAGCACTTTGCTTGGCAGGCCCTGGTCGATCAGCACGGCTACGACCCCACCACCAATGTGCTTGGCCACCTCACCGATGAGAAGGGCACGCCGGTCTATCTGAGCGATCTGGTCGTGGTCTACCCGGAAAGCCTCGCCGGCGAGATCGACCCGAGCCTCATGGAGTCCCTCGGTGTCCCTGCCACGTCAGGCTATACCCCCAAGCGTCCGGCGTCGGGGCTTGGTCGATTGGGCCGCTACGCTCAACACACTGACTATGTGCTCGACCCAGACCGCACCGAGGATGCGGCGCTGGTGTTCTACACCTATGAGCAGGACGGGGCGATCGTCGACGATCACTTCGAACTCACGCTTGCAACGCTTGAAGCGGGGGATTACTTCCAAGCGCTGGTGTCCTGGGACGGGGGCAGCGATCTGGCCTACCGCTACTGGACATACCGCCAGGGCGCCGGCGACTACCCCAAGCTCGACAACGTCAAGGAGCTGGCGGTCGAGAACCCGGGCACCTACTTCCCGTTCGCCCTCTTTCGCCGCGACCGAACCAACATCGCCACCAAGGAGCGGGAGGACACCGAGGAATATCAGTCGACCAAGACACTTCTGGACTTCATCAACATCGACTACCAGAAGATGGGCGACTCGATTGCGGAGAACGAGGATGCCGGGGACATCGACCAGGCCATTTTAATGATGGCGATGCCGGTCACGTCCGAGCACCAGATTGATCTGGCGTATGTCTATGCCTTCTTCGAGCGCCTATACCGCACCAACCCGTCCGCCAGCACGGCAGGCCGAGACTCGAGCCATGGTGAGAAACGCATCGGCAGTGCCTTCCTGATCGAGGAAGCCGACTCCAACACGATCCTGTCCTACAACTCGATCTCCAAACGCATCCGGGCCGGTCAGATTGGCAAGGTGGGTGAGTACCAGAAGGAAATCCGGGAAGAGCCCTACACAGTGCGGGAATCCCATTGGGCCGGCAGCAACAAGAACGAGGTACGCCGGCGGATCGTCGAGCGTACCTACTACCGCTACAGCTACCACATCCGATACCAGCGCAACGCCACGTTCTTTGAAGAGGTCATCGTCGAGGATCTGGTTCAAAACCGACGCAGTGATGGCCGCAGCTACGCCACCAATGCAACCCTCAAAGACGATCCCGAGAACATCCTGATCCCACTGGATCGAAGCCTGGCGGATACCTGGTCGCTGGCGGACAAGGAAACCCTGTACCTGCGCTCGCTGCACTACGTCTTTCACTCCATGCACGTTGAGCGGGTGAAGTGGTATCAGTCCGGCTGGTTCACCTTTGCCCTGAAGGTCGCGGCCGTCGTCATCTCCATCTACAGCATCCAGGCGGCCGCCATCACCCTCGCGGCTGCGGCCTCGCTGACCGCCATTGCCTGGGCTGTCACAACCATGGTCGTGCAGGCCATCGCCTTCAAGCTGGCCACCCGGGAGCTGGTCAAGATCCTGGGCGCTGATGGCACCCTCCTCGCCGCCGTGGCGCTGGCAGCGGCCGCCGCCTATCAGGGCTACACCGGCAGCACGCTGCTGCCAAGTTCTGAACAGCTTCTGATGGCATCCAACGGAATGCTGTCGGAATCCCAGCTGCGCAGTGCCGATCTGATGCAGGATCTACAGGACGACCTGATCGACTTCCAGAGCTATCAGAAAGACAAGAACGAAGAACTCGACAGCGCCAAGGGACTACTGAACCAGAGCAACCTGCTCGATCCCTTCGCCCTATTCGACACCCCTACCGTGCCGCAGCGTTTCGGCGAAAGCCCGGACGACTTCTATGAGCGCACGGTTCACTCGGGAAATATCGGCGTGGCCGGCATCGACCTCGTGTCCGGCTACACCGACATTGCCCTCACGCTACCCAGCATCAACACCACGCTAGGAGGTTCGTATGCTTAATTACGGAAACACGGATGAATGGAGCATGTTCAGTCAGCCCCTGGCTGCCATGCAGGGTGTACAGCAGCAGGCGGCCACGGCCCCGGGCCTGTTCGGTGGCACCGGCGGCATGTCATTGGCCCCCCAGGGCGGCGGCGGTGGCGGGGGTGCCTCTCCGTTCAGCAGCCTCGGTCTGTTCGGGGGCACCGATGCCGACGGCAATCAGGTCAACGGCTGGGCCGGTTCCGCCATTGGACTCGGTCAGGGTCTGCTTGGCGCCTACATGGGCATGAAGCAGTACGGTCTGGCGAAGGACGCCCTCAAGCAGAGCAAGGCCCAGTTCGAGAAGAACTACGCCGCCCAGCGCCAGATGACCAACTCACGACTGGAAGATCGTCAGCGTGCGCGCGTGGCGTCCAACCCCGACGCCTATCAGTCCGTCAGCGGCTACATGGATAAGTACGGAGTGAAGTAATGGCCCAACCCATCACATGGCGCAATGTGACCGCCCCCTCGACGCAGGGGGCAAGCTCACTCTTCCAGGGTGCCCAACAAAGCCTGGACAACTCACTCGGGGCGCTCGGCCGTCTGGTCGATCGTGAACAGAAAACCAATCGAGCGAACTGGGAGAACCAGCGCAACAACAACACGCAGGATGTTCTGAATCAGCTGGGTCAGTTTCAGTCCGTGGATGAGTACAACGCCGCACGGGAGTCAGGAGCACTGGCTCAGTTACAGAACCGCTTTGGCCGCCAGGTTGATCAGAGCGCGGTACGCCAGGCAATGACAGCCCTGCCCGGCCAGCTGATGAAGCGGGGCCAGGCTGAGGCGGAGTACGAGGACTTCACTCGGCAACGCGACGAGCGCCCGCTAGTCAACCAGTACCAGTCCATGATTGCCAATCAGGATTACGCCGGTGCGCAGGCATTACTGGATCAGCACGATTTGCTCAATGAGGGTGAACTGGCTGGTATGGCTCGAAATTCTAGACTAAAGGATGCGGCAGAACGTCGCGCTAACCGAGCCGATGGTCGAGCGGCCGCCAGCTTGCGCATGCGTCAGACGGCGTTCAATCAGGGGCAGCAGGATCGGGCATCGCACAAGGCGGGTGAGGCAATTTTGCAGGCGTCGCTCAATCGGTATGCGCAGCAGGATGAACAGGCGACACAGCAGCTCAACAGCCTTGCCAAGCGACATGGGATCCCTGTGGTCAACGGTCAGCCCGACCTGTCCAAGGTTGGCGATGACAAGACGAGCGCATTCCGGGATGCCGTCAACAGTGCGGGAATTTCCGTACCATCCTGGTCTCAGCGACGCCAGGAACTTACTAAGACTTTGATGGCTAACAAATCGATTTCGCCAAGCGAAGTTGGATCCCTTATTAACAATTTTGACGGATATGATACACTCCGTAACGAATTGTCATCTTCAGCTAAGAATAAGTTAGGAGTTCAAAGCCGAGACGCGCAGGAATACTTCTCGAACAAGGAGAAGGAACTTGCGCAGCGAACCGAGGATGCCCGAAAGCGCGACATCTTCCATTCCACCGGCAAGGATCCTGCATCAGAGCTTGCTGACATCATGCCTTCTGGCAAGGCACTGGACGATCGAGGCTTTAGTTCAAGCGAACAGGCCGACCTTCAGTCCAAGGCCAATGCATACATGACCAAGGGATTTCCCATCGGGGACGGCGCCTCTATCCCGGTGCCCGCCTCTGTCATGAAACTGGCCCTAAGCCGCGTAACCGACAACTTCTACGGCTTCAATACATCGCTGGATGATGTGATCGAATCGTGGGCAAACGAACCGGCAACGCTCGAGGCGTATGAGGAGCACCTCACCCTCCGCGATAAGAGCGCAGCCGACAGGAATAATCTGAAACGGGAAAAAACCGAGCAGTTATCCTCGCTTGAAGCGAATTTCAAAAAGCGTCAGGGCGTCAAATCCGTCTCCACACGGGACTTCCTCGAGACCCTGGGGCGCTTCAAACCGAGATAGGATTAGGGCCGAACTATGAGCTACAACCCCGATGATTTCCTGGCAGCCCAAGACGCTGCCATTTTTGGGCCGTCCAAGGACGGCCTTTTCAATGACCGGATCCAATCCAAGCAGGATAAGGTAAACAAGGCGTCTGCCAATAAGCTGGCGGCGCTTCATCGAGCTCGTGATGCCCGGTTCCAGCGGCAGATGCAGTACGACCAGTCTCTGATCGGCAAACTGGACGTCGACCCTGATTCCTTTATTGGAGGCAATCTCAACCGCAGTGCTGCCTTTATCTCGGGGGCAAGCCGCCTGGCCGGCCAGATGGCCACCCTACCTCTGAACATCAATTCGCAGGCGCAACGCGCAGCCATCGACGATGGTGCCATCGACGCCTACAACCGCTACAAGAAGGACGAGGCAACGCCTGAAGACATGGCGCTGCTCAACGCGATTCCCCAACAGGCGCGTGAGTCCCAGCAGTCCCAGCATCATTCGGATCAGACGGCCTTCGTGCCCAGGGACACCAAAACCAATCTGGATCACCTCAAGTCCTACGGCACCACCACAGGGCTTGCCGACGTCATTCGTCGAGGCACAGATCTGTCGGACATCGTCTACCAGGGCAACCGGGAAGATCTGTCTAAAGACCTTCGCTCCGGTGATGGCAAGGAAGGACTCGAGGAACTGGCAGAGGCCAAGAAAGAGTTCGAAAACGGCAACGAACTGGCCGGCACGCTCAAGGGCACCAAGGCACTGACCAAGTTGGTCGCCCATGGCGGCATCAGCGTCGCCCAACATCCCGAAGCCATGCTCGAGTACGTGGCCGAGAACATTCCTCAGCTCGTTACCGCAGCGCGTGGTGTGCTTGGTTCCGTGGTGAGTAACGCAGGCTATGGCGCCGATGTGACCAACCAAGGCGTGATGAATTACCGCGACGACCATCGCGGTGACGATCCAGGCCAGAGCGACTACGCCAAGATGGCTGCTTATGGCTGGGCAAGCTCCGGGGCTGAAATGCTTGGGGATGCTGCCATGCTCAAGAAACTGGTTCCCGGCCGCAGCAAACCCGGTGCGTCTGGCCCGGTTCGAGCAAGGGATTCCGTACTCAATACCGGCAAGGCAACTGCCGAGGGCATGGCAACAGAGGGTCTGACCGAGGGCGTGCAGACCTACACCGAAGGCCAGGCCACCAACAAGCCTGCCTCCGCGGCTGACATCTACGAAGGCGTTGCCATCGGTGCAGGTGTCGGTGGTGCTCTTAGCGGAACCATGCGCGCCGGTGCAGAGGCGTCCCAGGCAACGCCCGAGCATGCCGAACAAAATGCCAAGCAGGCCCAGGACAAGGCGGATTTTGACGCAATCGCCGAGTCGGGCGATGTAGCACCCTACCTCGATAAAACCGGAACGGACTACGCCCCGGAGAAAGCCGTTGGCGCGTTGATGCGCAACAGCCAGAAGTCAGACGCTACCCCCGAACAACGGGACGCCAACCTGACCCAGGCCAATGAGATCGTCACGACCCTGGAGCAGGAACGCCAGGACAAGCAAGCGGTGCTGGATTCCATGGCACCCGAGAAGCGTGCCGAATACGCAGGCCAGCTCGATGAACAGAAGCAGGCCCTCGAGCGCGCAGAATCCCCTGAAGAACGTCAGGACATTCAGCGCAACATCGATCTGCTCAGTGACGTCATTGTCGACATCGACAAGACAACGCCCAAGCAGCGCAAGGCCGCCCAGCGTGAACTGGATCAGGTCGAGCGGCACCTCAAGCAGTCCCGCGCCATTACAGAGCGAATGACTGTCGACAACCAACCCAAAAGTGATGAAGTACGCTCGGTGATTGACCGCGCCGACCAGGATGTATCGGAGACCGAGCCCGATACCGACGCTGCATATCGCGTCGTTCAACTGGCCATGGCAAACCCGGACGCCCTCTCTATCGAGGACGTCGATCGTCTAGTCAAAAACACATCGAACAGTCTGGACGAGCAACAGCGAACCTATCTTCGCAAGTACGCAGAAACCAAAAAAGCCGAGCACCGGCTGAAGGGCCTCGATGGCGTCAGCGACAACATCTTGGTAGGCGGCAAGGGCTACAAGGGTATCCAGGAATATCGCCAGGCCTTTACCTCTGCGGTAAAGGCCGGCAACCCGGACGCCGCCAAGACCGAACTTGCCGATCTGACGCAGTTTGCCCGTCAGCACAAACGCAAAGCCAAAGCGGCGCAGGAAGCGTTCCGCAAAACCAAAGGGACAGAAAACAGCATCCAGATGGTCTACAGCAAACGAAATGGTTGGCATGAGTCCGCCGAGCCCATTTCACGCCGACAGAGGGAAGACAACGGTGCAATGGAGATCAGCACCCACTCGGGCAAGTTTGTGCAAGCCATTATCGAAGAGGCACGCACCTTGGAACACGTTAGAGCAGAGCTGAGCAGCGCCCAGGATATGGCATTTGGCGCTGCCAACACCGCCGCTCAAGAAGCATCCCCCGCACAGGGCGCTACCACGCGCACCGTAAAGACCGCGCCTGATGCACCGAAGGCGTCACAAGCGCCGAAAGCACCGAAAACGCCAAAGGCAGACGCGGCGCAGGCCACGAAAACAGCGCAGGTCGCTGATTCAACTGAGACGCAGCCAGCACGCGCCGCGACAGATGAATCATTGCAACACTTAAATAATGCAACAACGCAACAACCGAGCACCGAGGCACCTGCACAGGAATCAACTGCGCCCGTCGAACCAACGACAGGACGGCTCAATGCCGTCGAGCAGACAGACGATCCGGCCACGCCCTACGTCGAGCGTAACCTGGCAAGCCAGTACACCCAGACCTCGAAGACCGAGCGGCACGCCTCTGGCAATCCGCTGGTCGAGCTGCCGGATGCATTGACTGCCCTGGATCAAGACCCGACGGTAGCCAACGACTACCTGACCGAGCCGATGAACGACCGCCAGCAGGCGCTGCTCGAGACCTTCATCGAGATGGCCCGGGAATGGGGCGACACGGCTCAGGCACTGTTCCAGCCCAAGGCGCGTGCGGACTTCCGATATGAGGACACCCTACAGTTCCTGACCGACGAACAGGGCCAGATCCCGGCCAACACACGCACCGCCATTGCTGCCGGTATGGCGACCTGGTTGATCGAAAATGCCGGGGAGACCCAGTACAACGACGCCGAGTCGATCAACGCCATTCTGGGCCGTGAAGGCTCTGCACCCATCTCCCAGGATCAGTTCAATCAGCTGGGTCGCGTCGGGGTACGTAACCGCGTAGCCATCAACTCACTGGGTCAGAAGATCAGCGATGCCCTCGGCCTCAAGGCACGCAAGGACGCAACGCAGGACGCACAGACCAAGCTCGAGGGATCGCTTGGCGCCTACGCCCTCGGTGTCCTGATCGACGCCGGACTGGTCACGCGTACTTCGATTGCGCAGGACACGTTCGAAGCGCTTCAGAAAGGCCAGGAGCTGCCTGCTGGTTCAACCAAGAAAGGTGCCCAGCACAACTTCGTGCGCGTCACAGCCACCCGGGATGATGCCGGACAGCTGAGCTACGCCGCCGATACCCAGGAGCTCTTGGATAAGTCCAAGGACACCAAGGGCATGCTGAACAAACTGTTCTCGATGGAAGACAGCCTCAAGGCGCCGTCGAGCACACCGATCGACTTCACACAGAAGAGCCCGCGCAACACCGATCGCGCCGTCCCAGAGTCGCTGGCCAAGATCCAGGACGCGGAAGGCAAGCGCCCCCACTACGTCCGCAAGGACATGAACACGGTACTCGAGACGCTCGATGACTCGGTACTCGAGTCGATTGCCGGCGTCGTGAATCTGGGCACCCAGCGGGTGCACTCGATCAACCAGGCGCGCATCGAAGCCAAGAACGATTCCCTGCGCCGCGAGATCGCACGCTACCGGGAATACACCGGCGGCATGGACTCTCTGGATCAGGCCATCTACTTCCCGCGCAGCGTCTGGAAGCAGCACCGTGTCGGCATCGACAGCAATCTGCTCAATCCCCAATCCAGCAAAGTGCAGCGGCACATGCTCTGGATGGACGGCTGGAACACGCAGGTGCCGATGGACAAGAACGATCCGCTCAATCGTCAGTTCATGCTGGCAGTGGCCGATGGCC
>NZ_JAMLJI010000005.1 GCF_023712105.1 Larsenimonas suaedae | reverse complement strand
CCAAACCAAATCAGCGCCTTGCGCACTTCATACTGCCTGGCCGTTTGCGACGTCCCCGACAGCGGATGCGTACTTTACCCACGCACTGACCCAAGCGCAACCCCTTTGTCGAAAAAAGATGACATCGGGATGACACCAATGCAAAAACGCCCCGCAGACCGGGGCCTGCGGGGCGCTTCTAACTTCCAACTTAGACGGCGTGTGCGTCAGGTGTCGTGTTTATCAGACGCAGCGTCCTGATGCTTTTGCTGTACCGACTCATCGATGGAGGACGCCTTCTTGCTCTTGGAGTGGCCACGGTATCGTCTCCAAAGGGCACCGAGCGGTCCGGACAGCGCATAGCTGCCAAAGAGCAACAGCAGCATGACCGAGGGTTCGACCGAAATCACGACAAAACCAAGCACGATGGCCAAAAGCACCACGAACGGTACCGGCCCTTTGAAATCGAGGTCCTTGAAGCTGTAATAACGCACATTACTGACCATCAGGATACCGACAGCCGCCACGACGATCGCCATGAAGAGCTTGAAGCCAAACCCTTCTGCGTTGAAGTTGTGAAAGGTCCAGACAAACCCTGCAACGACGGCCGCCGCGGATGGACTTGGCAGACCAATGAACCACTTCTTGTCGACGCTTCCGATCTGGACATTGAACCGTGCCAGACGAAGCGCGGCACCGGCAACAAACACAAACGCCGCGATCCAGCCGAGCTTGCCGATGTCCTGAAGCGTCCAACTAAACGCGACGATCGCTGGCGCCACACCGAATGATGTCATGTCGGCCAGGCTGTCGTATTCAGCCCCGAATGCGCTTTGCGTATTGGTCATCCGCGCGATCCGCCCATCGAAGCCATCGAGCACCATCGATACGAAGATGGCGATCGCCGCCGCCGCGTAATCGTTATTAAGCGCCGCGACAACGGCGAAGAATCCTGAAAACAGCGCAGACGTGGTAAAGAGATTGGGCAGGAGATAGATGCCCCGGCGACGTACTTTCTGACCGCCCTCCACGACCTCTTCGACAACTTCCGAATCCTCCTTGAACTCGGAAAATGAATCTCGAGGTGCGGGCTGCTCATCGCCGGGGGGGCGATTATCATTTGTCATAACGTAGTAATCCTGTTGTTGACTCATTGTTAATGATGCCATTAACAGACAGGCTAGACGACTCATCGCCAAATAGCCGCCTCCCAAACGCAACACGGGCGCCCTAAGGCGCCCGTGTTGGTAGCAAGTGCTGTTGAGGGATCAAATCCCTGATCAGTTCTTGCTCTTGTCGACCAGCTGATTGGCCGCGATCCACGGCATCATGCCACGAAGACGCTCACCGACCTGCTCGATGTCATGCTCGGCATTGAGACGACGACGCGCGTGCATGGACGGATAGTTGGTGTTGCCTTCCTGAATGAACATCTTGGCGTACTCACCGGACTGAATCCGCTTGAGCGCGTTGCGCATCGCTTCACGCGACTGCTCGTTGATGACTTCAGGCCCGGTCACGTACTCGCCATACTCCGCGTTGTTGGAGATGGAGTAGTTCATGTTGGCGATGCCGCCTTCATACATCAGGTCAACGATCAGTTTCAGCTCGTGCAGGCACTCGAAGTAGGCCATTTCGGGCGCGTAACCCGCTTCGGTCAGCGTTTCGAAACCGGCCTTGACCAGCTCGACCGCACCACCACACAGCACCGCCTGCTCACCGAAGAGATCCGTCTCGGTCTCATCGCGGAAGGTGGTCTCGATGATACCGGTACGACCACCGCCGATCGCTGCCGCGTAGGACAGGGCAGTGTTTTTCGCCTGACCGGACGCGTCCTGCTCGATTGCGATCAGATCCGGGATACCGCCACCGCGTGTGAACTCGGAGCGAACGGTGTGACCCGGTGCCTTCGGCGCGATCATGATGACATCGAGATCAGTGCGCGGAACGATCTGGTTGTAATGGATGTTGAAGCCGTGGGCGAACGCAAGCGTGGCGCCTTCTTTCAGATTCGGCTCGATGTCTTGCTCATAGATCGCCTTCTGGTTTTCATCAGGCGCCAGAATCATGACCAGATCCGCATCGGCGGCAGCACCGGCAACGCTTGCAACCTTAAGACCTGCACCCTCGGCCTTCGCCGCAGAAGAAGAGCCCTTGCGCAGCGCAACGGTCACGTCGACACCGGATTCTTTCAGGTTAAGTGCGTGCGCGTGGCCCTGTGAGCCGTAACCTACGATGGCAACTTTCTTGCCCTGGATCAGCGACAGATCGCAGTCCTTGTCGTAATACACCTGCATGTCGAATTCCTTTAAATCAGAGGTTTGAAGATCGTGTCCGCGTTGAGCCCCCGGCTTCGGGGATGCGCTGTCTTTTGCAGCGCTTTGACTGCACTCTACCGCGCGCCACTCATTGCGTAAAATGCTATATTTGCAAAGAAACGTTGCAGGAAATGCAAAATGGATTTCAAGACCCTCAAACACTTTCTAACCGTCGCCGATCACCTGAATTTCAGTCGGGCAAGCACTCAGTGCCACGTCAGCACCTCAACACTCAGCCGCTCTATTCGACACCTGGAAGATCAGCTGGGCGTGGCCTTGTTCGAGCGCGACAACCGTACCGTGCGTCTAACCAGCGCCGGCCAGCGCTTTCACCCGTTCGCGCGGGATACCCTCGAGCAATGGGACCTCTTGCGTCATACCCTGATGGAGGAGCACGCCACGCTCTTCGGGGAAATCAGCATCTACTGCTCGGTGACCGCCAGCTACAGCTTTCTGTATGAGCTTTTAAGCGAGTTTCGTCTGAACTATCCGCGCATCGAGCTTAAATTGCATACCGGTGACCCGGCGGACGCGGTATCACGCATTCTGTCAGGCCTTGAAGACATGGCCATTACAGCACGACCAGACCGTCTGCCTCCGGCGCTTGCGTTCAAGTCGATCGCCCGTACCCCGCTATTGTTCATCGCGCCCAGGGAGCGGCCGGACTGGCTCGAGACGCGCATCGCCGATAGGCAGTGGGACAGGATTCCGATGATTCTGTCTGAATCGGGGCTTGCACGTGAGCGCATCGAGCACTGGTTTCGAGAGCGCGGCACCAAACCCCACATCTACGCCCAGGTGGCGGGCAACGAAGCCATTGTCAGCATGGTAAGTCTCGGCTTTGGCGTCGGCATCGTGCCCGAAATGGTGCTTGAAAATAGCCCCCTGGCCGACCGGGTTCATGCGCTCGACGTTCAGCCGACACTCACCCCCTACGATGTCGGCTTGTGCGTCAATCAAAAGAAGCTCAAAAACCCGCTGACGATGGCGCTCTGGTCTCAAGTCGCCCCGCCGGAGGACACTCAGTGAGGCTTCTCGGTGAGCGCCTCCCTCCGACACGCACGCATCATTCAGACATAAAAAAAGCCGCTCACGATGAGCGGCTCAATAACTCGACAAGGCGTCAACTCACACGCTGAGTACTTTCTCGCCGCGGGCAATGCCCGAAACCCCGGTGCGGGCCACTTCAAGAATGCCAACAGGCGCGACAGCGCTTAAGAACGCGTCGAGCTTGCTGGCATCGCCTGTGATCTGAACCGTGTAGATGCCCGGCGTGACGTCAACGATCTGTGCCCGGAAGATGTCCACCGTGCGCTTGACCTCATCGCGCTGGGCGCCGTAGGCCTTGACCTTGACGAGCATCAGCTCGCGCTCGATGTGCGCGCCTTCGGTAAGATCCACCAGCTTGACCACGTCGATCAGCTTGTTGAGCTGCTTGGTAATCTGCTCGATGATGCGCTCATCACCGGTGGTGGTCACCGTCAGACGCGACAGCGTCGGGTCGTCGGTCGGCGCCACGTTCAACGTCTCGATGTTGAAGTTACGCTGAGAGAAGAGCCCTACGGCGCGCGACAGCGCGCCCGGTTCGTTTTCAAGCAAGATTGAGATGATATGGCGCATCAGGTTCGCTCCGTCTTGGAAAGCAGCATGTCGCGCATGGAGCCCAGAGGCACATGCATCGGATAGACGTGCTCACGCGGGTCGACCTGCACATCCAAAAACACCAGCTCGTGAGGATGCTTGAACGTTTCTTCAAGCGCGGCGTCCAGCTCCTCCGGCGTACGCACCGTGATGGCGCGGAAGCCGTAAGCACCGAGCAGCGCCTCGAAATCCGGAAGCGACTCCATATAGGACTGAGCATGGCGGGACTTGTAGTTCAAATCCTGCCACTGACGCACCATTCCAAGCGACTGGTTGTTCAGATTGACGATCTTGACCCCGATGCCGAACTGCTTACAGGTCGAGAGCTCCTGCATCATCATCTGAAAGCTGCCTTCCCCGGTAAACAGCACAACGTCGTCATCCGGGTAATTCAACTTGATGCCCATGGCGGCTGGAAGCCCGAAGCCCATGGTGCCGAGACCGCTTGAGGACACCCAGCGGTTGGGCTGGTTGAACTTGTAGTACTGGCCGGCAAACATCTGGTGCTGACCAACATCGGTGACCACATAGGCGTCGCCGTCGGTGGCCTTGTGTACCGCCTCGACCACCTGCTGCGGCTTCAGCGTCTCGCCCGGCCCTGCCGGCTCGTACAGCTTGCCATCGCGCTCGCCGCGCCACTGCTCGATGCTGGTCCACCATTCATCGAGATCATCACGATTTTCCTGCTCACGCTCGGAAATCAGCCCCAGCATGTCGTTGAGCACGTGATTGGCCGCGCCCACGATCGGTACATCGGCCCGCACGGTCTTTGAAATCGAGCTGGGATCGATGTCGATGTGGATGATTTTCGCGGTCGGGCAGAACTTGGAGACGTTGTTGGTCACGCGGTCATCGAAGCGAACGCCGACGCCAAGAATCAGATCGGCGTGGTGCATGGCCATATTGGCCTCATAGGAGCCGTGCATGCCGAGCCAGCCGAGTGACTGACGATCGCCCTGCGGATAAGCACCCAGGCCCATCAGCGACGTCGTGACCGGCACATTCAAGCGCCGAGCCAGATCGGTCAATGCCTCGCTTGCCTTGCCGAACACCACACCGCCGCCTGCGAAGATGACCGGGCGCTTGGCCTTTAAAAGCAGCTCAACGGCCTTTTTGGTCTGACCGGTATGGCCACGGGTCACCGGATTATAGGAGCGTAGCTTGACCTTCTTCGGATAGACGTACTCGTAGCGTTCGGTCGGCGCGGTCATGTCTTTCGGAATATCCACCACGACAGGACCGGGACGGCCGGAACTTGCCAAGTAGAACGCCTTCTTGAGCACGGTCGGAATTTCTGAAGCGTGACGGATGGAGAAGCTGTGTTTGACGACCGGCCGAGTCACTCCGACGATGTCGGTTTCCTGGAAGGCGTCTTCGCCGATCAAATGGCTTGCAACCTGCCCACACAGGACGACCATCGGGATGGAATCCATATAGGCCGTTGCGATACCGGTAACGGCATTGGTCGCGCCCGGGCCTGAGGTGACCAGCACCACGCCCGGCTTGCCGGAAGCGCGCGCATAGCCATCGGCCATGTGCGTTGCGGCTTGTTCGTGGCGAACAAGAATGTGTTTTACATCATCCTGGCGAAATAGCGCATCATAGATATGAAGCGCGGCTCCACCGGGGTACCCATATACATACTCAACGCCCTCATCCTTCAGGAAGCGGGCGATCATGTCGGCGCCAGAAAGCAGTTCCACAGGTAATTCCTCTAGGTTAGGTCTCGATCGCAATCACGGTGCGGTGCGCACCGGAGTTCGAGGGTGGCGTGGCCACCTGCCGTCGCCCGAGGCAAACGGCACCTGAATGTCAGACCTGACGTGCCGACCCGGATAGCGGTCAGCGAGCAGCGACGAAGGTCGGTTGGACCCTCGCGGGGCAGATGGATGGCGGCGTATACTGCGCCCTGCCCGAACCGTCTTTCGACAGGATATCAGTGGAGCCTGGCTCCACATTTACGTAAGCGACGAGGGTGGTTCGTCAACGCTTACGCCCGCAATCAGGAGCGCCCAAGATTCCACCAGGGAGCGGACCGTGTCAACCGCCAAGCGCCACCGAGCGTGGCGGAGGCACTGACAGGGAATTTATCGGGTCAGCAGTGCGACCTGCCGGTTCACTGTTATCATGATTGCCACGTTGGTTTAATACTGAAATTCAAAGCTGCCGGAGCGCTGATGGCGACTGACAAACAAAGCGGTAACGCGGCCCCTCAGCACGCACTGCATAAAACGACCCCTGCCCCACCCAAGCTCTGGGGCGATCTTTTTATGGACGTTCAGAACCGTCATCTCTTTGCCGACAGTAAAACGTTCGTCGATATGGTTCCGTCCCTGCCGCCTGAAACCGTGCTGTCTCATTACCGGGCGATCAAGGAAAAGCATGGCCCGTTCAGCGATGAAGCGTTGAAAACGTTCATCGAGGCACATTTCGTCGAACAGGACACCGAGCAGGATTACACCCCCGAGCCCGGCCAATCGATCTCCAAGCACATCGACCAGCTTTGGCCGGTACTGACCCGGCATCTCGGTACGGACCTGAACCCGCACTCCTCACGTCTGCCGCTACCGTACGACTACGTGGTGCCCGGCGGTCGATTCAACGAGGTGTATTACTGGGACAGTTACTTCACCATGCTCGGGCTACAGGTCAGCGGCCTTGATCGCACGGTGCGGGAAATGACCGACAACTTCGCGTTTCTGATCGAAACCTACGGTCATGTTCCCAATGGCAACCGCACCTACTACCTGTCGCGCTCCCAACCGCCGTTCTTTTCGGCCATGGTCGCCATGCGCGCATTGCACGAGGGCGATGGCATCTATCGTCACTACCTGCCGATGCTGGTAAAGGAATACAACTACTGGATGGATGGCGCGGATACGCTTCCGCCGGAGCAGTCTCATCGCCGAGTAATCAAGCTTTCTGATGGCACCCTGCTGAACCGCTACTGGGACGATGAAAACACGCCCCGCCCAGAATCGTTCCGAGAGGACATCCTGACCGCGCGCCATATTTCACGGCCTCACGAAGACGTCTGGCGCAACATTCGCGCCGCCGGTGAAAGCGGCTGGGATTTTAGCTCTCGCTGGCTGGCCGACGGTCATCATCTGGCAACGATTCGTACCATAGATGTCGCACCGGTGGATCTGAACTGCCTGATGTATCGTCTGGAGGCGATGATCGCCCGCGGTTTCGAACTCGAAGACAACATGACCCAGACCCGGTTCTATCAGCAGCGTGCCCGCAAGCGGCGCGACGTAATTCGCACCCTCTTCTGGGACGATGACGCCGGCTTCTTCCGCGACTATCTCTGGCACGAGCGCACACAGACCCAGAGCGTCAGCGGCGCCATGGCCTTTCCGCTCTACGTGCAGGCCGCCACCACCGATCAGGCAGAGCGCACCGCCCGCGCAATGGAGCGCCACCTGCTGGAGCGGGGCGGACTCAGCGCCACCAATCTCGAAACCGAAGAGCAATGGGACAAGCCCAACGGCTGGGCACCCCTGCAGTGGGTCTCGGTGATCGGACTTCGTCACTACGGTCAGCGCGCGCTCGCGCGCGACATCGCCAGTCGCTGGATCGAAACCAACATCGAGCGTTTCTGCGAGGAAGGCAAACTGATCGAAAAGTATAACGTGGTCGACAAGAAGCGCGCCGAGGGCGGTGAATATCCGGCCCAGGACGGCTTCGGCTGGACCAATGGCGTCCTGCGCGCACTGATGGACCTCTACCCTGACGTCGCCTCCGACACCTGTTAGGCGCCTGAACCGGTCATCGCGTCAAAGCGATGCTCGATTACGCGGTACGCCTACTACTCATAGGTGATCATCACGCCCCTTAGAGCTACGCATTGACGTAATAAAAAACCCCGCCTAGGCGGGGTTTTTTATTACGTCAATGCGGCATGGAAAGATATTGCGCTTACGCCGATTTGGTATGGAACGACAGCGCATCGTCCTCGACATCCACCTCGATGGTGTCGCCCGGCCCGAAGCGTCCGGACAGCAGCGCCTGCGCCAACGGGTTTTCGAGCTGACTCTGAATCGCACGCTTGAGCGGGCGGGCACCGTAGACCGGGTCAAATCCGGCCTCGGCCAGTTTCGCCATCGCAGCCTCCGAAACCTCAAGCGCCATGTCACGCTCCTTGAGGCGCTGACGCAGGCGGTCGAGCTGGATCGAGGCAATCCGCGCAATCTCATTTTTCGCCAGAGCGTGGAACACCACGACCTCATCGATGCGGTTGATCAGCTCGGGCCGGAAGTGGTTACTGACCACGTCCATGACCGAGCGCTTCATCGCGTCGTAGTCGGATTCACCGCCGCCAAAGGCCTGAATGACGTCGCTGCCCATGTTCGAGGTCATGACCACTACGGTGTTACGGAAGTCGACCGTGCGCCCCTGACCGTCGGTCAGTCGACCGTCTTCCAGCACCTGCAACAGGATATTGAACACATCCGGGTGGGCCTTTTCGACCTCATCAAGCAGCAGCACCGAATAGGGCTTGCGGCGAACGGCTTCGGTCAGATAGCCGCCCTCTTCATAGCCGACGTACCCCGGCGGCGCCCCGATCAAGCGAGCCACGGAATGCTTCTCCATGAACTCGGACATATCGATGCGCACCATGGCCTCTTCGGTATCGAACAGGAAGTTGGCAAGCGACTTGCACAGCTCGGTCTTGCCGACCCCGGTTGGCCCGAGAAACAGGAACGAGCCGTTCGGTCGGTTCGGATCACTGATGCCGGCGCGCGAGCGACGCACCGCATTGGAAACCGCCTCTACTGCTTCGTTTTGACCGATTACGCGCTCATGCAGTGCCTCTTCCATGCGCAGCAGCTTGTCGCGCTCGCCTTCGAGCATCTTGGCCACCGGAATGCCGGTCCAGCGTGACACCACCTCGGCAATCTCTTCCTCGGTCACGTTGGAGCGCAGCAGATGAAGCGGCGTCTGCTCGGCTTCGCCGGCCTCGCTGATCTTGCGCTCAAGCTCTGGAATCCGGCCGTACTGAAGCTCGGACATTTTCCCGAGATCGCCCTGTCGCCGCGCGGTCTCAAGCTCGATACGGGCCTGCTCGAGCTCGGCCTTGTACTGAGCCGCGCCCTGAAGACTCGCTTTCTCGGCGGTCCAGACCTCGTCGAGGTCGGCGTATTCACGCTCAAGCTCACCGATGGTGGTCTCGAGCGTTTCGAGCCGGCGACGGGACGCCTCATCGGTCTCTTTCTTGAGCGCCTCGCGCTCGATCTTGAGCTGAATCAGGCGCCGTTCGAGCCGGTCCATTTCCTCGGGCTTGGAATCCATCTCCATGCGAATGCGCGAGGCGGCCTCATCGATCAGATCGATGGCCTTGTCCGGCAGCTGCCGGTCGGTGATGTAGCGCGTGGAAAGCTTGGCCGCCGCGATGATCGCCGAATCGGTAATATCGACGCCGTGATGGACCTCGTAACGCTCTTTCAACCCGCGAAGAATCGCGATGGTGTCTTCTTCGGACGGCTCATCGACCAGGACTTTCTGAAAGCGACGCTCGAGCGCGGCGTCCTTTTCAATGTCCTGGCGATATTCATCAAGAGTGGTCGCGCCCACGCAGTGAAGCTCACCGCGGGCAAGCGCGGGTTTGAGCATGTTGCCCGCGTCCATCGAGCCTTCGGCCTTGCCCGCACCGACCATGGTGTGCAGCTCGTCGATGAAGAGAATCACCCGACCCTCTTCCTTTGACAGCTCATTGAGCACGCCCTTGAGGCGCTCCTCGAAATCGCCGCGGTACTTGGCCCCGGCCAGCAGCGCACCGAGATCAAGCGACAGAACACGCTTGTTCTTGAGCCCTTCCGGCACTTCACCATTGACGATACGGCTGGCGAGCCCCTCGACAATGGCGGTCTTGCCCACACCAGGCTCACCGATCAGGACCGGGTTGTTCTTGGTGCGGCGCTGAAGCACCTGAATGGTTCGGCGAATTTCCTCGTCTCGGCCGATCACGGGATCAAGCTTGCCACTGGCGGCACGCGCAGTCAGGTCGGTGGTGTACTTCTCGAGCGCCTCACGGGTCTCTTCAGCGGATGCGTCATCGACCGTCTCGCCGCCTCGAAGCTGATCGATCGCGGCGCGCACGTGCTTGGCATCGAGTCCGGCCTGCTTCAAGAGCTTGCTGACGTCGTGCTTCATTTCAAGCGCGGCCACCAGCAGCAGCTCGCTGGCGACGTATTGATCGCCGCGGCCTTGCGCCTCGCGGTCGGCCAGATTCAGAAGCTGGCCGAGCGACTGGCTCATGCCGACGTTGCCGTCGAACTGGCTGACGGTCGGCAGGTTATCAAGGTGCGATTCCAGCCCGCGGCGCACCTGGTCGGGGTTGCCACCGGCCTTTTGAATCAGCGATTTGAAGCCGCTGTCACGCGCATCGAATAGCGCGCTCAACACATGGGCGGGCTGCAGCTCGTTATGGCCCCGCCCGACCGCGAGCGACTGAGCGTCGGCGAGTGCGTTTTGAAGCTTGCTGGTCAGTCGATCCATTCTCATGAGTCATCCTCCAGGCATCTGGGCTCAAGTGGCTCGAAAGCCCCTGAATCAGCGATGCCATTTAGTTCAATGATGACTTATAGATAGTGGCGAACCGATGGATTTCAAGGTAGGGCGCGCTAAAAAACCCAGTCAGACTTGCTCAGCGCGCCAGCCAGATAACGCTTGCCATGCGGCCGGTGACGCCGTCACGGCGGTAGGAATAGAACCGCTCGTCGGAGGCGGTACAGAAATGCCCACCGCTGATGCGATGCACCCCGAGCCCGGTCAGACGCTGTCTTGCAAGCTTGTACAGATCGCCCATGTAATGCTTGAGCCGATACGGGCTTGGATCAAACGCCTTGAACGCCTCGGGCTGCACCTCGAGAAACGCCTCACGCACCTCTTCGCCGACTTCGAACTGCGCATTTGAGATGGCAGGACCGAGCCAGACAAGAAGATCCGCTGGATCAGCCTCGAACGCATCAATGGCCGCTTCAATCACGCCGTCACGCAGGCCGCGCCACCCGGCATGAACCACCGAGACCTGCGTACCGGCGCCATCGCAGATAAACAGCGGCAGGCAATCAGCGGTCATCACCGCACAGGCGTACTCGGCATCATAGGCGATGGCGGCGTCGGCTTTTGGCGCGGTCTCGAACCGGCGCTGAACGGTGGTGCCGTGCACCTGATCGAGCCAGAGGATCGGGCGGTCATCACCGATCTCATCGCTGATCAACTGACGGCAAAGCGAGACGGTCTCTGCGTCATCGCCGACGTGCATGGCCGGGTTGAAAGCCGTGTACGGCGCCCGACTCGGCCCGGTTTCCCGCGTGGTCATGAACGCACCCACGGTGCTGGGCGCCTCCCATTCGGGCAGCAACAGGGTCGGTCGGGAGGGAATCATGACGCGTATTCTTCCGTGTCGGTTCGAAGGTGATGCAGCAAGATCTGCATGTCATCCGGCAACTCGGCTTCGATCGTCACCGGCTCGCCGTGGTCAGGGTGATCGAAGCTCAAGCGCCGCGCATGTAGCGCCTGTCGATTGAAGCCGCGCAACGTCTCCTTGAGCACCTCACTGGCACCGGCCACCTGTTTAAGCCGGCCACCATAGACCGGATCACCGACCAGCGGGTGATGCACATGGGCCATGTGAACGCGGATCTGGTGCGTTCGCCCGGTCTCAAGCCTGCAGCGCACGTGCGTATGGCCACGAAAACGTTCCTGAACGCGGTAATGCGTCACGGCCGGCTTGCCAGCGCTGACCACAGCCTGGCGCTTGCGGTCCTTCGGGTGGCGCCCGATGGGCTGGTCGACGTGGCCACCCGCGATCATGGGGCCATTGACGATGGCGTCGTACTCACGCGTGACCGTTTTTTCCTGAAGCTGCTCCACCAGCGAGGTCTGAGCCTGCAGTGTTTTCGCAACGACCATAAGCCCCGTGGTCAGCTTGTCGAGTCGATGCACGATGCCGGCTCGGGGCAGCTGGGTAAGCGAGGGACAGTGATGAATCAGCGCATTCAACAGCGTGCCATCGTAGTTGCCCGCCGCCGGATGCACCACGAGCCCCGAGGGCTTGTTGATCACCAGGACACTGTCATCTTCGAAGCGAATATCAAGTTCAATGGCTTCCGGCGTCCAGTCGCCCTGAGGCGCCAGCTCGGCGTTGATGGTCAAGGATTCGCCGCCCTGTACCTTTGATTTGGGCTTGGCCGGCGCCCCATCGCACAACAGGGCCTGTTCGTTGATCCACTGTTTGAGACGCTGGCGAGAGAACTCGCTGAACAGCTCCGCCGCCGCCTGATCCAGACGCCATCCCATCATTTCGTCCGGTACCGTCCGGTCGCGCTCTATCTTATCGGCCATCCACTCTCCCGGGCGTCGATGCCCCAAGGTGTCTTATCATCAAGTGATGCTTTATAGTACCCGATCAAAGCCCGAGGGCTTGACGGATCATCGCGGCGAAGTCTATCACGCCCATCAAGAAATGCCCGATATGAGGAAAATGATGCGCGCCATTTCTCTGAGTGTACTCGCGTTGACGCTGGGCCTGCTGGCCGGTTGCGCAGGCGACGGCAACAAGCAGACTCAGGACGCTCCTGAGCAACAACTTTATCAACAAGCCCAGAAGGCACTCGACGATGGGCGCTATTCGGCGGCGGTCAACTATCTGGAAGCGCTGGACAGCCGCTACCCGTTCGGCGACTACGCCGAACAGGCTCAGCTCGAGCTGATCTACGGCTACTACCAGGTTGAGAACTGGGATCAGACACGCGCTGCAGCCAGCCGCTTCATTCGTCTGCACCCGGACAACGCTCAGGTCGATTACGCCTATTACCTGCGCGGTCTCGCGGCCTGGGAGGCCGGCCGGTTCAGTCTTGAAGGCCTTGATCTGATCGACATTTCAAAACGCGATCTCGGCGCGACCCGGGATGCCTACGTCGATTTCGGCGAGCTGGTTCGTCGCTTCCCGGACAGCCCCTACGCCCCCGATGCCCGACAGCGCATCATTTATCTTCGAAACGTGCTGGCTCGAAACGAACTGCAGGCCGCCGATTTCTATCTGCGCAAAGAGGCCTACACTGCGGCGGTCAAGCGCGGCCAGTGGGTTATCGATCATTACCCGCAGACACCGGCCACACGCGATGCGCTTGCGGTAATGGTGGAAGGCTATCTGGGCCTTGGCATGAAGGATCGCGCAAGAGAAGTTCTGACCGAGCTGATCAAGAACGATCCGAAAAATGACCGACTGCGAGGCGCCACGTTCGTGCCACGCTACGTTGATGCCAAACCGCTGAAAGCACACGGCGCTGGCTGATGACAGCCCGGGCCAATAAAAAACCCTGCCTAGGCAGGGTTTTTTTATGCGCGCAGGAACAGGTTCAATTACCGGGCTGCCAGCCGTTGACGATCGGGTAGCGCCGGTCGCGGCCAAAGCCTCGCCGGGTCACACGTACGCCTGGTGGGGCCTGGCGCCGCTTGTATTCGTTACGATCGACCAGACGAATGGTGCGCTCGACATCGTCATGCTGATACCCGCGCCCAACGATGGTTTCAAGGCTCTCATCGCCCTCGATGTAGCAGCGAAGAATCCCATCGAGTACGTCGTACTCGGGCAGGGAGTCGGAGTCCTTCTGATCCGGCGCCAACTCAGCCGACGGCGGGCGCGTAATCACCCGATCGGGAATCATCTCGCCGTCGCCCTGCTGATTGCGCCAGCGCGCCAGTCGATACACCCAGGTCTTGTAGACGTCCTTGAGCGCGTTATAGCCACCGACCATATCTCCATAAAGCGTGGCGTAGCCGACCGCCATTTCGCTCTTGTTGCCTGTCGTCAGTACCATCAGGCCCTTCTTGTTGGAGATCGCCATCAACAGCACGCCACGACAGCGCGACTGAAGGTTTTCCTCGGTCGTGTCGCGTGCAAGCCCTTCGAAGCTTTGCGATAACGTCTCGGTGAAGGCCTCAACCATCGGCGCGATCGGCATGACGTCGTACTCGACCCCGAGCGCCCGGGCCTGCTCGGCGGCGTCTTCTCGCGAGATTTCAGCGGTGTAGTGATAGGGCATCATGACCGCGTGCACTCGATCAGCGCCGAGTGCATCGACCGCGATGGCAAGTGACAGGCCCGAATCGATGCCGCCTGAAAGTCCGAGCACCACGCCCTTGAACCCGCTTTTATTGACGTAGTCCCGCACACCGGAGACCAGCGCGCAGTAAAGCGACTCCTCATCCGTGGGCCAGGGGTAGCGCTCACCGGCAAGCGGCACGAAACGCTCATCGCGACGTTCGAACTGTACCGGCATGATCCCCACTTCCCAGGCCGGCGCCTGGACAACGGTGTCACCGTTTGCATCGAGTGCAAAAGATGCCCCATCGAACACCAGCTCATCCTGACCGCCGATCTGGTTGACGTAGACAATACTGGCACCGGCCTGGCGGGCGCGCTGGCTCATCAGCGCCACACGCTCCTCGAACTTGTCGACGTGGTAAGGCGAGCCATTGGGGGAAAGAATGATATCGACGCCCTGATCCTTGATCCGCTCGATGGGGCCGTCGTCCCACAAGTCCTCACAGATCAGAAGCGCCAGTCGTGCCCCCTTGAACTCGAATACGCACGGCGCATTTCCTGCCTCGAAATAGCGCTGCTCGTCGAAGACCAGGTAATTGGGCAGGGCCTGCTTGCGGTATTCATGAAGCCACTGACCGCCATACAGGGCACCGGCGACGTTATAACGCTTGCCGTCTCTAAGAGCGGGATACCCGATCACGACCAGTACATCGGAGGCCATCTGCGCGGCCATGGTCTCAAGCGCCTCCTCGACCCGGGCGTGCATCGAATCACGCAGCAGCAAATCCTCAGGGGGATAGCCTGTCAGGAAAAGCTCAGGCAGCACGACGATGTCAGCGTGATGTTCGATTCGCGCCTCGCGCACACCTTCGATAGCTTTCAGGGCGTTGCCCCTGACGTCACCGACCAGCGGGTCGAGCTGGGCCATGACCACGGTCAACGACGTTGCATCCGATGGGGTTGAATACTCTTGATCCATGAACAACCTTTCTTTTATTCCCGGGGCGCCTTGCGCCGACTACATGGCTCGCGCCCGAACGTCACGCTCGGTCTGAGTAGCGGTCATTCAGGCGGCTGTTTGATAACATGGGCTCATTGTACGCATTGTGAACGGTGACCTACCAAGGAATATCATGGCACGCTTTCTGATCCTTCTTGCGCTCATATGGCTTGGCTTCATGGCCTATCGCGCACTCAAGCGCAAAACGCGGTCGCTCAAGGCGTCAAACCCGGCCGCCCATTCGAATGAGGAACACCGCATGGTGCGCTGCGCTCAGTGCCAGCTGCACATACCGGAGCCGGACGCCGTGCGCCACGGGGCGGATCACTTTTGCTGTCAGGCGCATCGGGTGCAGTACCTGCAACGAAACGATCGCCATTAACCCATGGCGCAGTTCTTGAGCGCCGTGTGATACGAGGCCGGATCCACGCAGCAGGGATCGCCTGTCATCTGCTCGACCAATAAACGGCTGGCCCCGGGCGCCAGAACCACGCCGTTTCCGAAGTGGCCGGCGTTCACCCAGAGCCCCTTGATGTCGGCAACCGGCCCGATATGGGGGATGCTATCTGGCGCGCCCGGGCGCAGGCCCGCCCAGTGGTGGACGACCGGGCAGTCGATCAACGCAGGAAAAAGGTCGAGCGCCTGATCGAACAGCAGCGCTCGGGCCTGCTCGCTCGGCGTCTTGTCAAAGCCCACCTCTTCAAACGTACTACCGACAAGCACATGTCCATCCCGCCGTGGAATTGCATAAAACCCGTGCGAGAGCACCACATGGGACAGAAATTCAGGCGAGGCCTTGAACAACAGCATCTGCCCCTTGACCGGGTACACCGGCAGGGTGATGCGATTGGCCGCCAGCAGCTCCCCGCTCCAGGCACCACTACACACCACCACGTCGCCGGCGCTTAAAAGCGAATGCGAGGTCTCCACGCCGATCGCCCGGGATTGATCGATGCGCACGCGCTTTACTTCGACCCCCTCAAGTAAGCGTACATGAGGCGACTCCTGCGCCCAGCGCCTAAGCGCCTGCCCCAGCCTCGGCGTTCTGAGGCTGCCAAGGCCCGGCATGAAAACACCGCTGTCATAGCGGTGGGACAAGGTGGGTAGCGACGCTCCAATGGACGGACCTTCCTGCGGCAATACGGTGGCGGAAAGCGCGCGAGCCCACTCAAGGATGTCGTCGGTGTCATCGACATCGATGTAGTAGATGCCAGGCCTGGAAAATTCCGGGTCGATGCCGGTCGCCTCCGTCAGTGCCGTTACCACCTGCGGGTATTCGGCAATCGAGTGGCGCGCCAGTTCATTGACGCAGCGCCGGTATCGCCAGGGGTAAAGCGGTGAAACGATGCCGCCGCCGGCCCATGACGCCTCACGCGCGCAGTCCTGGCGGTCGATTACCGTCACGCTTGCGCCTGCCTCCACCAGATACTTGGCCGTCATAAGGCCTGAGACGCCGCCGCCGATAACCACTACATCGTTCAATTAAACACCCCTAATATAAAATGTTAATGTTAACTGTTGCACGACAACGCGGCTTCTCGTTGGTGTCCAGTTTGTGTGCGCTTGCGCTCGCAGGCTTGCTCACTGCACTTAGTCTAGCGCAGATGGGAACGACGACGGAGCGGGAGATCGAAGCCGACCTAACAACGCTCAGCCGGCTGCTCGCCGTGGCAAGGCAAAGTAGCCGGGCCACACAGCACAGCATCAGGGTATGCGGCAGTGCCGATGGAACACACTGTCAAACGAACGTGGAGTGGCAGGCGGTGTTGGTCATGAACCGGGGCACGGATCAGATCATTGCACGACACACCTTTTCAGAGCGGGTGCAGGTGCGGTGGCGCGGGTTTCGGCGCACGCTCGATTATCACCCCCTTCCATGGCGCCAGGCCTTGAATGGCCGATTTCTCATTTGCCCCGCAGCACCGAAGGCTCAGGCCATGCCTTACGCACTGGTGCTTAATGCCATGGGTCGGCTTCGCCGAGAACGGGACACACGTACATCATGTGGTGATCTGTGACACCATCTCGCCTGGCAGCGGCATTGGCACCGGTGCCTGAATGAAATAGCCCTGGGCGTAATTGATTCCGATATGAGAAAGCGCACGGTAGAGTTCGGCACTTTCAACATATTCCGCCACCGTCATGGCCTTGATCTGATCAGCCACGCGCTGGATCGACTCGACGATGACCCGGTCAAGCGGGCTGTCCAGCAGATGCTTCACGAACGCGCCATCGATCTTGATGATATCGACCTCGAACTGCTGGATATAGCTGAAGGAGCTGACCCCGCTTCCGAAATCGTCAAGGGCGATGCGACACCCGCGCGCTCGAAGCCCGAGAATGAGTTCCCGAGCTCGGTCGATGTGATTGACCAGTGCCGTTTCGGTCAGCTCGAACACGATGCTTGAGGGCGGCAATTGGGTCTGCTCGAGTACGGTTGCCAGAAACTCGGGAAAGTTCGGATCGTTCAAGGACGCGCCCGACAGGTTAATGCTCACCCCGACATCCCGGCCAGAAAGCGAAGCGCCTCGTTCGATCAACACCTCGCGAATGACCCAACGGTCGACCGAAGGCATCAGCCCATACTGCTCCGCCACTGGAATGAACAGCCCCGGCGCGATCAAGGTGCCATGGCGATCACGCATGCGCAAAAGCACTTCGATATGATCTCGATGCAGACCATTCAAGCAACGAATCGGCTGTTCGTAGAGGACAAAGCGTTCCTTGGCGAGCGCTTCCCGCATTTCGGCCGCCACGCTCATTTCCTCGGCGTGGCGCTCCACCGCGAGCTCGCCCGGTTCGAAAACACTCAGCCGATTGCCGCCGTTTCGCTTGGAGCTGTGGCTTGCGATGTCGGCCTTGCTGAGCAACTCACTGACGGTATGGCTGCCCTTGGTAAACATCACCATGCCCATGCTGGACGAGGCATCATAAAGCCGCCCCTGCCAGCTGAACGCATGCTCATGAAGACTCTCGAGCAGTGACTCTGCAAACTGGCGGGCCTGAAACGTATCCTTGAACGGCCGCATCACGCCGAACTCGTCACCACCCAGTCGAGCGAGCATCGCCTGATCACCGGCAAGCGTCTTAAGTTTCACCGCCACCTCGCACAGCAATCTGTCGCCAGCGATATGTCCGGCCAGGTCGTTGACCAGCTTGAAGCGGTCGATATCCAAAACGATCAAGGCGCATACCGGCTCAACGTCCTCCTCATGCCCCTCGCTCGCCTCCGGGTCTTTCTTGAGCGCGCGCTTAAGCCGCCGTTCAAAGCCGGCGCGGTTCAGGGTGCCAGTCAGGGCGTCATGATCGTGGCTGTGGTTGAGCTGCTGCTGCAAAACGGTGGAATGGGTCACATCCTGCAGGGTAATTACGGCGCCGGCGAACTCACCCTCGAAACTTCGCATCGGCGACACCTTGCCCCGAACCGACAACTGCTCCCCGAACTGATTTTTGAGCGCCACCGGCGAATCCATGACCTGCATGTGTCCGCGCTCTGCGCAGCGGGTAAATGGGTGCATCGAGTCACTCGGGGCAATCTTTAACACGTCGACGACATCGGCACCTGCGACCTCATCAAACGCATACCCGATCAACTGCTCGGCGGCGGGGTTCATGAACATGATCCGTCCATTCCCATCGACCGTGATAACGGCATCCTCGATCGAAAACAGGGTCGTTTTCAAACGCTCCTTCTCTTCCTGAGCCGAACTGATCAATCGCTCGCGCTCGAGATGGAACTGCTTTTCCTGGGTAATCCGCACAAAGGTGCCACACACAAGCACCGTGCTGCCAAACCGAGCCAGGCTCCCCTTGGCTCGAATCCATTCGTAGTCTCCACGCGCATTCAGCACCTGATACTCGCACTGATAGCACCCATCCCGGCCGTCAATGTGGCGCGCCAATGCCCGCTCAACGCGGGCAATGTCGTCCTGTTTGACGAATGACAGCCACTGCGCCCAGGTCAGATGCGACCCAAGCCCTTCGTACCCCAGCGCCCGTGGCGCGTCGCTGGTATAGCGGATCGACCAGTCTTTCGGGTTCAGCCACCAGACACTGCACCCACTGCCTTCGAGCGCCGCCTTCCAACGCTGTTCTCTGGAGGCGTTGAGCCGTAAACGCATCTGGCAAAGCGCAGCGCAGCCAAGGCACACCGTAATGAGCACCAGGCAAAGGGACCAGACAAGGGTGGCAGGCGAAAGGTGCATAACCGTCTCGATATCGATGAATCGTGCGCATGCCGACCCGAGAGTTCATCAGGCCCGCCAAGCGAGTAAGGAAGACACATGCAACGGCTAATTAATATTCACCAATTAAAAAGTGGTACTTCCCGGAGACGCGCATTATCCATACTAATGACTAATTTTTCACTCCCTGTACCAATACGCAGGAAAGGTCACCATCTGATTGAGCACGCCGCCCTGCTCGGTCACCCGGCCCGAGGCCTCGACCTTTTTGAAAAGTTCGGATACGACCTCGCCGTCGACCCCGGCCAGAAACGTCGCTTGCTCGGTCACCAGCGCCTCCGGTGGCGCCTGAATGAACTCCCCAACTTTCGACTGAGCCGCCCGTACAGTGAACACACCATTCTTTCGGGCAAGCGTCACGATGTGAAGCTGGGTCGACCCCGAGGCAGGGGTGCATATATTCGGGGCGCTGGAGGGCGCATACGAGGTAAACAGCAGCGAATCCGCCACCAGCACGCCCCTTGAAAACACTTTCTCACCGGGATTATCGAACAGAAGCTTCCACCCGGCGCCCAGTGTCTTGCCGGTATTCACGATGTTTTCCATCGCCACCTGAAGATCGCCATCGCCGATTACTCGAGTCGTCCCCGCGCCTTTCAAGCGCTCGGTCACATTCAGCAGGTAAAGCCGGTTTTCAGTCGCACGCGATTGAGGCCGTGCCCGATTGCCACTGCCAAGCACCAGAAGATCCACAGCTTCGCCATCAAGTGTGGTTCGCCAGAGGGCTGGGGACGCAAAGAAGCGGCGGTCATTGCTGGCAGAGCCATTCCGATCACGCCCAAGAGCTGCAATACGCTCGAGTCGCCATTTGTTAACCTCGCGCGCACTGACGTCTCCCATCCAGACATTACCTCCGGTATCGCCGAAAAACATCCGATCGGTCACACCATCGCCATTACTGTCCACCGTTAGAATGTCGGAAGGCACGCTGTCCGTCAGGTTCGACGCTGCAAGGTGCGCAACCAGGGCACCAGACAATGCATCGACGATATAAACGCCTCGACCGCGCGCGTCATCGGTGCCGACTCCGTCGGCGTCCTTGTTCGGGTCGTAGCCGCCACCGAACACGAAGACCTTTCGCGTCGGGCCTGAGTCCTCGGCGGCGGGCATAACCGTTGGCGTCAGCGATGACCAGCTCTGGCCGAGTCCGCTGAATGCCTTTTGGCTGGGCGAGATATGAAAGGCCAGTGTCGGCGGCGATTCAGGCTCACTGACGTCGAGCGCGTAATAGCTAAACCCCCCACGGCGCATGCCGACGGTCAGTCGTGTGGTGAAGGCTCCATTGCCATCGGGCAACGTGAATCGGGTCATCGGCCCATCGAGGCCGTAGCGGCCGGCCTGCTTGAACGTCTCGCCGTCGGGAGTCAAATACGCAGCCGGCAGGTTTAGCATTCGGTAGACGGCCATGTCGCTCATCGACGATGGCCAGAAGGCCCAGCGCTCCGCGCCGCTGTCGCCATCGAAGGCATGCACCATGCCCTCATTGGTGGCCGCGAACACGGTAGAAATGCACTTGCTACCAGGGCAGCCATAGTTGATCGCAAGCGGAGAGGCGTGAAGGATGTCACCCATTAACCAGGGCCGGATATTGTCGGTGCTTTTAGTGGCGTTTTCACCGGTAACGTCCTTGCCAATCAACCAGTCCACCACGTCCTGCTGGCTATAGAACGTCTCTCGAAGTTTGGATGCGACTGTCGAGCTCAGGGTCAAGGCGCCCTGACCGAGCGTTGCAAGAGGCTGCAACCCGCTGTTACCACTCCCACGATCGGTGTAGATGGCTCGAGCCGTCGGCGTGTACACGTGGCCTTCCGCTCGTTTGAATCGGTCTCGAAGCCGCGCGCCAACGCCACCGCTTTCAACCGCCGTCGAGGGATCATAGAGCGAAGGCGTCCAGGCTTCCGTGCTGTCATCGACAGAGCCACTGCGTGTGTCGTATTCGAACTTCTTGAGGTTACCGGTCCAACGCTGACTGGGCTTGGGCTGAAAGAGCGGCTGATAGACCACCGAGTCATTCACGAATCCATCGGCGCTTGCCACCGTGACCACGCCCCTTTGATCCGGCTTTAGCCCCAGAATCGAGGTCACGATGGCCGTGAAGGCCTGCGTCAGCTCGTCTTCGTCGTTGGCGGTGAAATAGCCTTTCGAGATGCCATCGGGAGTTGTTGCTGCATCTTCGAGGAGCTTTTGTTCAGTCGTAAAGCCGACGGTAAAGGTATAGGCGTGCTGGGTACCCTGAAGGGTCGGGGAGAGATCGGTGGTGGCTAGATGCCTGGTAAGCGTTGGCAAACAGTTCTCGGCGAGAACGTTCTCATCGCTGTTGACCGGGTTGATCGTCGTATATCGGCCACAGGACTTGCCCGTTTCGGCCTTGATCGCTGCATTGGCGCGCGTATCCCACTGAGGGAACCCATCGGTCACGTACACCACATAGACGTTTTCGCACATACGAAGCGGTGAACGGTATCGGACGCCCGCGGCGGTGCTGGTCAATGCATTACCATCGACATTCGGCGTATCGGCCGAAGCCTTATCGAGGCCAAATACCGGGGCCGAACCGGTAAAGTAGCGGTATACCTCATACATGGTCTCGCACAGCGGCGTCGAGGTCTGCGGCGTCAGCGAATTGATCGTATTCGAAAGGGCCTGCCGGGAACTGGCACTTTGTTGGTTGTCCGGACTCAACGCGCGCACAATGCGCCCGCCATTATGGCGATTCTCAACGGCGTATCGCCCGCTCATCGAGCACCAGGAGTCCGTACAGTAGACATCAGCGGCGTTATTGTTGAATACGCTCAAACCGAAGTTGATGTTCGGGTAGTTGGCCACCAACCGTTGAACGACGTCCTTACCAATCTCCATGCGGGTCTTGCCACCGGAGTTCGGCACCACGGTCGCCATGCTGCCGGAGTTATCGAACACGATCAGCACCTGAGGCTGGCCTGAAACGTATTCCGGCAGATAGATGCTGGTGTCATCGGCCTTGGCAACCTGGGCCATTAACAGGGCCCATAAGAGCGCGATCACGACCCGCATTGGGTATTCTCCTGTATGTTCAGGGTTCGTATATCCAGCGACTGGCGACTGCCTGCACCTGGCATCGACACCACCATGCCCTGATGCAAGGTATATGGCGCCTGCCCCTTTCCATCGCCGCCGCTCACCTCGATGTCGACCACCCGTCGCAGCACTGTCGTGGTATCGCTGCCCATGGCGCGAAGCTCAGCTTCAGACGCGCACGTCAGCACCCTGTTCACAAGCGTTACCGAATGCCCGGTGTCCTCGGTGAATCGTTCCCCCAATGCCAGCGCCAGGAGCGCCGTTCGATTAGCCTGACTCCATGTACTCCCCAGTCGAACGGCCAGGCGCCCGTTGGTGTCCTGAAAATTGTCCACGCTTTCCTGAGTCCGATGCGACAACGACAGGCCCAGCACGCCGCTCTTGCTGAGCGTGGCGCCAAGAAGCGCCAGCCCGAACAGCAAAATCATGGCCATCATCAAGACAAACCCGCGCTGGTTTTTCATGGCGCCACCTCGCCGAACGCCCGGCGGCTTTGAACATTACCGAGCGCAACCGTGGTAGAGAACACGCGCCGTACTCGGTTGTCCTCAGGCGGTGTATAGAAAATCTCGCCCAGCCGGAGCGTGGGTTGCGCGCGTGTAAGGCTTTGATCAAGCGGCACGCTTTGAACCACCACAAAAAGCGTCGCGCTGACGGCCTGACGTGCCTGCTCGCTCGACAGGGCGCCGGTTGCCACACGGTCAGGCCTGCCATCGGTGTTGGTGTCGAGCCCCCATTCAAGCCGCAAGAGCTCCACGCCTGGAGCCACCTCGGTCATGCGGTAGGTCGACTCGGTCAGCACGCCCATATAAAGCGCCGGGCGCGCGATCTCGAATGCGCCTGTGCAGGCCGTACGACGCCCCTGCCCGTTCTCACAGATTTGGCGGATGGCAAAGGCAAGCGCCCGATAGCTCCAAAGCTCGCGGGGGGTGCCCCCCTTTACGGCGCCACAGTCATTGGTTTCATTCAAGGAAAGGTGCAGGCAGGCGCCCTTGCTGGCCAGGTTCAGCGTGGCCCCGCCGGCATCCGAGGTGTCGGCGTAGCGGAGCATCAGGACATCCGACGCAGGCGCGGCAGAAGACGCTCGATAGCCTGTCGGCACCAGCGCGCATCCGGGGCTTTTGCACGGCGACACCCCACTCCAGACCGGCAAGGGCCCAAGCCTATCGCTGTAGCCGGCTCTGGCCTCGTCGATTAATTGATCGTCGGCCGAAGTAAAGCTCCCTTCGAAGCTTGCTTCCCAGGCAAAGCCCCAGAAACCGGCGCGTTTTAATTGATCGGCAATAAAATGCGTCGTGAACCGGCCGGTCTCTTGGACCTGCGTTACAGCCTGCTGATAGCGAAAGTCCCGCGCCGATTGAAGATAAAACCCGATCAGGGCCGTGGTCAGCACGCTCCCGATCAAAAGCGCAATCATCAGCTCGATTAATCCGGCGCCCCGCTGACGCTGACGGCTCATGGCGCCACCACCGCGCTTTCAATTCGAACGGCTCGCCGCCCTGTGGAAATCACATCACGACCACAGTCGGTGAGTGTGACATCCCCCCCGCCACTGCCCTGCCACACAACATCTGCCGTGACACGCTGATCGGACACAACAATGCAGGCCCTGCCTTCGGGCAGGCCATCAAGCGTAGAGGCAGGCCCTTCGCGCTGAAGCTGCTGGTCGATATCCCACAGGTCACGCTTTGCCCAGTCACTTGCCGAGCACGCGCTGGCAGTGCACTCGACACGCGATCGCACACCGCTTCCGAGCACAGGGTCGGTGGACTCACCGACGTTATAGATTACGAGCGCTTCGGCAGTGGGGTTTGCGCGCACCCGCTCGACAATGCCTTCGGCCAGAAGCGTTGCCCGAGTACGGCTGAGCGCGGCGTCGCTGGCTCTGAGCGAGTTGAGTTGAAGGGCCACCGCGCCCATCACGCCGATACTGACGATGACCAGAGTGACAAGCACTTCGATCAGGGTGAAGCCACGCTGGGTCGCGTGAAAATGGGTCATAACCTCTCCATGCGCGCAAGCGGATGCCTGCCGGAACGTCATAGGAGATTAACGGCGTGAGAACGTCTGCCTTGATGCATGAAAAAAGGGCTCGAATGAGCCCTTTGAGGAGTAACCGAGCCGAGTCAGGCCTGACGGTTTCGCTTCTTCATCAGCGCCTGCTTGAGCGACTGTGGCGAGGGCACGATCAGAAATCCGAACGACACCGCCCCTTCGCGGGTACTGGTCGAGTGATGAAGTCGATGCGCCTCGATGCGATGGCGCCAGAACGCACGCCGCCGATTCAAGGGCACACGAAACCGACGATGCACAAGGCCATCATGAAATACGAAGTAGATAACCCCGTAGCCCGTCACGCCGAGACCTAATGCCAGCGCCCAGCCATGGCCGGCTTCGGTGCCGAGATAAATCAGAACGATGGCCGGCAGCGCAAAAAATACCGCGAACAAGTCGTTGAGTTCAAAAACGCCCTGGCGCTCACGGTGATGCGAGCGATGCCAGCACCACAGTACGCCGTGCATGATGAAGCGGTGGGTGAACCAGGCCACGAACTCCATGCCGACCAATCCGATGAGAAAAAAGATCAGAAACTCTAGCACGCCGCCCATGTTCCACCCCGTTATCAGCTGCTGGCAATGACTCGCTCGCGAAGCTCTTTGGGCATCGAGAACCGAATGGTTTCTTCCTGCCCGATCAGCTCATCCGGCGACTGCGCCCCCAGTGACTTGAGGCGTTCGATTACCCCTTCGACGAGCACCTCGGGCGCGCTGGCCCCGGCAGTGATGCCGATCACGGCGCCGCTTTCGAACCAGCTTTCCTCGATCTGCCTTGCATCGTCGATCAGGTATGCGGGCGTGCCCATGCGCTCGGAAAGCTCACGCAGCCGGTTGGAGTTGGAGCTGTTTGGGCTGCCCACCACCAGCACGACGTCGCTCTGTTCGGCCAGAATACGAACCGCGTCCTGCCGGTTCTGCGTGGCGTAGCAGATGTCGTCCTTGCGCGGCCCTTCGATGTTGGGGAAGGTCTCTCTGAGCGCATCGATGACCCTGGAGGTGTCGTCCATCGAGAGCGTCGTTTGAGTCACGAACGACAGGTTATTCGGATCGTTGACCTTGAGCGTTCGGGCATCGTTTTCGTCTTCGACGAGATAGATACGCCCACCATAACGCTCGTCATAACGGCCCATGGTGCCCTCGACCTCGGGATGCCCTTCATGGCCGATCAGAATGCATTCGCGCCCCCGCTTGGCGTAGCGCAACACTTCCATATGCACCTTGGTCACCAACGGGCAGGTTGCATCGAAAATCTTGAGCCCGCGCCGGTCGGCCTCATCCTGCACGGCCTGGGAGACACCATGCGCCGAGAAGATCACGATGACGTCGTCGGGCACCTCGTGAAGTTCCTCGACGAACACCGCGCCACGGTCTCGCAGTGAATCGACCACAAACTTGTTGTGGACGACTTCGTGGCGTACATAGATCGGAGCGCCGAAGACATCGAGCGCCCGATTGACAATATCGATCGCGCGATCAACTCCTGCGCAGAACCCACGCGGGTTGGCCAGTTTGATCTGCATCGGTTGAGGCATGAATCGATCCTCGGTTAGTGCGTGGTCGCTGGAACGATGTCCAGAATGTCGACATCAAAGGTCAGTGTACGCCCGGCCAGTGGGTGATTAAAATCCACCTCGACACGATCGCCATCCATCGACTTGATAACCCCTGGCAATTCCCCACCACCAGCCGGGTCGGCAAAGGATACGACCAGTCCTTCCTCAAGTTCGATGCTCTGATCGAAATCCTCGCGCTTGAGCTGCTGGACGTTTTGCGGATTGTACTGACCAAACGCGTGCTCGGGCGTGATCGCGAACTGACCACTTTCGCCGACGCCAAGCCCCTTGATCGCGCGCTCGAACCCCGGCGGCAGGTTGCCATCGCCGTATACGAACACCGCGGGCGCCTGCTCGCGGGTCGAATCCACTTCAGTTCCATCCTCGAGCAAGAGCGAAAAATGCAGTGTGATCTGCATGCCCTCGTCGACCGTATAACTACTCATTAGGCACCTCGCGTGCATGTGTGCGCTTGGGCAGGAGCGTATCCAGCACAAGGCCGATCGCCCCAAGCGTAATGGCCGTATCCGCCAGATTGAACGCCGGGAAGTACCAGTTCTGCCAATGAAACGACAGGAAATCGACCACGTAGCCAAGCACCACGCGGTCGTACAGGTTGCCGAGCGCCCCACCCATGATCAGTGCAATCGATACGGCCGTCAGCGTTTCATTGGCCTTGAGCCGCTTGAGCCAAAGCGTCAGCGCAACGACGGCACCTACCGCAATCGCGGCGAACAGCCAGCGCTGCCAGCCATCGTGTCCGGCCAGGAAGCTGAATGCCGCGCCGGTATTGTGCAGTAGCGTCAGATCGAAAAACGGCAGAATCTCCCGGGGCTCGGCGTAGGAAAGCCACTGGGTCATCAAGAGCTTCGTGCCCAAATCGAGCGCGATGATCACGATCGACAAGAGCCACCAGCGAAGCGGTCCCCTCATCAAGGGCGCGTCATGCGTCTCAGGCATAGTGGCGCACCTCACCTGGGCCATCCGGCAGATTCAGGATCGAGCGTTCGCATAGATCCGGGTGCTCGGGGTGAGTACCGACGTCCGGGCGGCGCTCCCAGCTCCGTGCGCACTTCTCATACGGGCTGACCTCGACCTGAACCTTGAGGCCGTCGAGCTCGGACATGCCAAGCGACGCGCTCTCCTCGAGCGGCTTGAGCACCACGTCTGAGGTGATCAGCACAAAACGCAGTTCATCGCCGAGCTTGCTCAGCCGCGCCTGCACATCGTCGTTGACGTAGAGCGTCAGGTTGGCATCGAGCGCGCCCTTGATCGTGCCGGCCTTGCGAGCGGTCTCGATCTCGCGGTTAACGGCGTGCTTCACTTCAAGAATGTCGTTCCAGAACTGGCGTCCGAAGGCGTCATTGTCCGGCAGGGTCGACAGCCCCTCATAGTAGGTCGTGAAGAACACGGTCTGACTGCGATCACCCGGGATATGATCGTTGATCTCTTCGGCCGTGAACGAGAGTATCGGCGCGATCCAGCGCACCATCGCCTCGATCACGTGATAAAGCGCGGTCTGGCAACTGCGACGGGCGAGCGAATCCGCCTGAGTGGTGTACTGGCGATCCTTGATGACGTCGAGATAGAACCCGCCAAGCTCGCGCGAACAGAACGTATGCACCTGCTGGCACACGTCGAGGAAGCGGTACTCCTCATAGGCTTTCTGAATGCGCGTCTGCAACTGTGCGGCACGGTCGATCACCCAACGGTCGAGCGCGATCATGTCCTCGAACGCGACCTGATGATGCACAGGGTCGAAGCCGGTCAGGTTACCAAGCAGGAAGCGCGAGGTGTTTCGAATACGGCGGTAGGTGTCGGCGGTGCGTTTCAAAATCTCGTCGGACACCGCCATTTCACCGGAATAATCGGTCGAGGCGACCCAGAGCCTCAGGATGTCGGCGCCGAGCTTGTTCATGACCTGCTGCGGCGCAACCACGTTGCCGATCGATTTCGACATCTTGCGACCCTGGGCGTCCACGGTGAAACCGTGCGTCAGCACGCCTTTATACGGCGCGCAGTCGTTGATCGCGATCGAGGTCTTGAGCGAGGACTGGAACCAGCCGCGGTGCTGGTCGGAACCTTCCAGATAAAGATCCGCCGGGAAGCAGAGCTCCTCACGCTGGTTGAGCACACTGTAGTGGGTCACGCCCGAATCGAACCAGACGTCCAGCGTGTCGGTCACCTTGTCATAGTGCGCAGCGTCGGTGCCGAGCAGGTCGGAGGCGTCGAGTTCGAACCAGACGTCCATGCCCTCATCTTCGATGCGACGCGCGACCGATTCGATCAGCTCCGGCGTTTTCGGGTGAAGCTCGCCGGTATCCTTGTGTACAAACAAGGTGATCGGCACGCCCCAGGTGCGCTGACGCGAGACGCACCAGTCAGGGCTGGAGGCCAGCATCGACTCCATCCGGCTCTGGCCCCAGGCCGGCGTCCAGTTCACGCCCTTGACCGCCTCGAACGCCTTCGAAAGAAGCTGTTCCTTGTCCATCGAGATGAACCACTGCGGCGTAGCCCGGAAGATCAACGGGGTCTTGGTGCGCCAGCAGTGCGGATAGCTGTGCTGGAAGGACTCCTGCTTGACCAGCTTGCCTTCGCGCTCGAGCGCCTCGCAGATGGCGCTGTCGACCTTGTAGACGTGCTGACCGGCAAACTCGCCGGCCTTGCTGCTGTAGGTGCCGTCGGCCTGAACCAGATTCAGCGTGCCGATGCCGTACTCCCGGCCTACCACGAAATCTTCCATGCCGTGATCCGGCGCCGTATGCACCGCACCGGTACCGGCATCAAGGGTGACATGATCACCCAGCACCACCGGTACCTGCTTGTCGTAGAACGGATGTTCGAGCGTCAACGACTCGAGACGACTGCCGGCAGCATTGGCAAGCACTTCATGGTGCTCGGCGCCCCACCGGGTCATGACGTCCTCGACCAGATCGGTCGCGACGATCACGTGTTCCTCGCCGTGGCCCAGATCGACCCGAACCAGGGCGTACTCGAGCGAGGCCGAGAGCGCCACCGCCTGATTCGACGGCAGGGTCCAGGGTGTAGTGGTCCAGATCACGATCGCAAGCGGCGCAGTCTCGCCACTGTACTCGAACGCGCGGTAGACCGCCTCGGGCGCACAGGCACTGAAGCGCACATCGATGGCGGTGGAGGTTTTTTCTTGATACTCGATCTCGGCCTCGGCCAGCGCGCTTTGCCCGACCACGCTCCAGTACACCGGTTTGTAGCCCTTGATGAGGTGGCCGTTGTCGACGATCTTGCCAAGCGCTCGAACGATGTTGGCTTCGGTCGCCTTGTTCATGGTGAGGTAGGGGTTTTTCCAATCACCGACCACGCCCAGCCGAATGAAATCTTCCTTCTGCCCTTCCACCTGGCGCGCCGCATAGTCTCGGCATGCCTGGCGAAATTCGCGATAACCCACCTTGACGCCGGCGCGACCGATCTCGGTTTCAACCTTGTGCTCGATCGGAAGCCCGTGGCAGTCCCAGCCCGGCACGTACGGGGCATCGAAACCGGCCACGGTCTTGGACTTGATGATGATGTCCTTGAGGATCTTGTTGACGGCGTGGCCGATATGAATGCTGCCGTTGGCGTAGGGAGGGCCGTCATGCAACACGAACTTCGGGCGACCGGCGCAGTGCTCGCGCAGGCGCTGATAGAGATCCATTTCCTGCCACTGCGCGATGCGCTCGGGCTCCCGGCCCGGCAGATTGCCGCGCATGGGGAAGTCGGTGTGGGGCAGGTTGAGGGTGTGCTTGTAGTCGCTCATAGCAGAAGGTCAGCCATCATCATGATCTGTGGATGCATACGTTAATGGCGCGGAAGCCAAAAGCGTATCCATGCGGTCCGAAACCGGCAGCGTCAGGTCCGCGTCATCAAACGACGCCTCGCCCATCTGTCCGCCCGTGAAAGGTAGTGCGTTGAAATAGCGGCGAGTCAGCGCGATATCGTGTTTTATCTGCGCAAGCATCGCCTCCAGGCCATCGAATTTTTCTTCGCCGCGAAGGCGCGCGCACGGCATCACCATCATCGGGCGGCCGTAAAGCTCTGGCGAGGTATCGAGCAGATGCACTTCAAGCACCGGCCGGCTTGAGCCGACGGTGGGGCGCCAGCCCACGTTGGCAACGCCTGGGTACCATACGCCGTCGTCCAGAAGTGCCTGCACCGCGTACACGCCCCGAAGCGCCATCGGCCCTGGCAGCAGCGGCACGTTGGCGGTCGGAATACCAATGGTGCGCCCGAGCTGACGGTCCTTGACCACCCGGCCCATGAACACGTACGGGCGCCCTAGTTGGTGCGCGGCCTGACGGAAATTGCCCGACGCCAGAAGCGTTCGCACCCGAGTGCTCGAGACGCGCTCATCATCGAGCATGAAGGTGTGGGTGTGCTCGACGTCAAACCCGTGCCGCGCGCCCTTTTCTTTCAAAAGATCGAAGTTGCCGGCCCGGTCACAGCCGAACCGAAAATCATCACCAACCACCAGATGACGCACGCCGAGGCCGTCGACCAGTACCCGTTCGATGAAATCGTCGGCGGAAAGTTCTCGAAGCTTCTGGTTGAACGGCAGGCACAGCACGCGGTCGGCGCCGTAGGCTTTCAAGAGGCGCAGCTTTTCCTTCATCCGCGTCAGACGCGGTGGCGCCTGATCACCGGCAAAGTATTCCCGCGGCTGTGGCTCGAAGATCACCACAGTGACCGGCAGATTCAGGGCGCGCGCGCGCGTCTTGAGCTGCTCCAGTATGGCCTGATGCCCACGGTGCACGCCGTCGAAATTACCGATCGTTGCCACACATTCCCGATGATGTGCGCGCAGCGTGTGCAAACCCCTAATCAGTTCCATAGTGCATCCTGTCCATCCGGCGGCGTAGCCCTCAAGTATAACGAAGGGGCACCAGCCTATCAGCCTTGAGGCTCAGCCATTGAGTCGGAAATGACGCATGCGGATTCCGACTAAGCCGAGCCACCCCACATACACCGCGCATCCGCCCGCCACCAGGGCAAGCAGTACGCCGGCCCGCTCGGGTGCCGACCACGCAAGCCACTGCTGCCACCCGGGTGTGGCCCACCAAAGAGTTCCAAGCATCACGAGACAACCGCCCGCAAGCTGCCCGGAAAACTTGAGCCAGCCCGGCTGCGCCTTGAGCACCCCTTGCTTATGCAGACCGCGCCCGAGCAAAAAGGCGTTCAGGTACGCTGACAGCGCGGTTGCAAGCGCAAGGCCTGCATGCGCCAGCGGCACGATCAACGCCAGATTGAACGCCATGTTGGCCACCATGGCCACCACACCGATCTTGACCGGGGTTTTGGTGTCCTGGCGCGCGTAGAAGCCCGGCGCCAGTACCTTAATCATCATGAACGCCAGTAGCCCGGCGGCGTAGGCCCGAAGACTCTGCGCGGACATCACAACGTCGTGGTCAGTCATCGCGCCATAGTGAAACAGTGTGACCAGCAGGGGCTCAGCCAGAACGAGCAGCGCAAGCGATGAAGGCAACCCGATCAGCAAGACCGCGCGCAGCGCCCAATCCATCATGCGGGCGAAGTGCGTCGGATCTTCGGTCGCATGCTGGCGGGAAAGCGCGGGCAGAATGACGGTTGCGATCGCAATGCCAAACACCCCGAGCGGCAATTCCACCAGACGGTCGGAGTAGTAAAGCCAGGAAACGCTCCCCCCGACCAACAGGGAAGCCAACACCGTATCGAGCAACAGATTGATTTGAGAGACAGACACGCCAAACAGCGCCGGCCCCATCAGACGCAGCACGCGCCGAACGCCCGGATGGCGGAAATTAGGCACCGGCACCGGCAACAGACCGAGCCTGAGCAGAAACGGAACCTGAAACGCCAGCTGCAGAATACCTGCGATCAGTACGCCCCAGGCCAGCGCCATGATCGGCACCGACATGTGCGGCGAGAGCAGAAACGCCGCCCCGATCATCGATAGATTGAGCAGAACCGGCGTGAACGCCGGCACGGCGAACCGGTTCCAGCTGTTCAGGATACTGCCGGCAAACGCTGTCAGCGAGATGAGCATCAGATAGGGAAAGGTCAGCCTGAGCATTTCAGCGGTCAGCGCAAGCTTGCCGTGCCCATCGTCCTTGAAGCCCGGTGCGAATACCCACACAAGCCATGGCGCGCATAGGATCGCCAGGGCCGTCACGATCAGAAGCACCAGCCCGAGACTGCCGGCGGTCGCGTTGATCAGCGCCCGGGTTTCATCGCGGGACTTGGACGTCGCGTATTCCGAGAGCACCGGCACAAAGGCCTGATTGAAGGCCCCTTCAGCGAACAGACGCCTCAGAAAATTAGGAATCCGAAAGGCGATAAAGAAGGAATCCGCCCCGGCACCGGCGCCGAACAGCGCCGCAATGGTCACGTCTCGAACCAGGCCCAACACACGCGACAGCATGGTCATGCAACCAACGATCGCCCCTGACCTCAGCAATCCGGCCGATTTACTCATTTCAGTCCCTTTCGATCTACCACTGCGCGACCCAGACCGGTCACTCGTCAACGACCCAACGTATCAACAAGGCATAAAAAAACCGGCCAAGGCCGGTTTTCATCATGCACGAGCGCCCGGCTTACGCAGCCAGCGCCTTAATTCGTGCGTTCAGACGGCTCTTGATGCGAGCAGCCTTTTTCTTCGAGAACGCGTTCTTGTCGGCGATGCGGTCGATGACCGGCTGCGCCTTCTTGAACTCGTCCATGGCCTGAGCGTGGTCGCCCGTTTGAATGGCCTTGATGACGCGCTTCACATAGGTACGAGCCATGGAACGCTGACTTGCGTTGTGCTGCCGGCGCTTTTCAGCCTGACCAGCGCGTTTACGTGCTTGCTTGGTGTTCGCCACCGTCTACTCCTTGGGGATCTCGACAGTCGTGTTCGAAATGAAAGCCGCATGTACAACGGGTCGATTAGGACACCGAAGCGACTTCCTGCCATTGTCATAAATAAATGATCAACGGGCTGTGTCTGAGAGGATGGGGGATAATATCACCCAACAATCGCGATTGAAAGCGCCTCACGCGTCCAGCAAAACAAGGTTGTCGCGATGAATGATTTCATGCGCCTCGACAAACCCGAGCAGACGCTCGATCTCACTCGATGGCTTGCCCATGATGCGCCGTGCATCATCGACGTCGTAATTGACCAGCCCCTTCGCAACCCGATTTCCCTCCAGGTCGACACAGACCACAAGATCACCGCGACGAAAATCGCCCTCGACCGCTCGCACACCGACCGGCAAGAGACTTGAGCCCTGATGGGCAAGCACCCGCGCGGCGCCGGCATCGATCGTAAGCGTGCCACGGCTTTTCAGCTGCCCGGCCAACCAACGCTTGCGCGCGGCGATCGGGGCATCATGGGGGGTCAATAACGTGCCGACGCATTCACCGGCGACGACACGTGAAAGCACATTGGGCTGATGGCCACTGGCAATCACGGTCTGCGCACCGGAGCGCGCGGCCAGCCGCGCCGCCCTTACCTTGGTCGCCATACCGCCCCGGCCGAGCACACCCCCGGTGCCGGCCACATCGACAAGGCGCTGCTCATGGGCATCGGCTTCGGTAATCAGGGTGGCGTTTGGGTCACGACGCGGGTCGGCGTCAAATAGCCCTTCCTGATCGGTCAGGATGATCAGTGCATCTGCCTCGAGCAGATTTGCCACCAGCGCGCCAAGCGTGTCGTTATCGCCGAAACGAATTTCATCGGTTACGACCGTATCGTTTTCGTTGATGATGGGCACGACGCCGAACCCGTGCAGCGACGTGATCGCCGAACGCGCGTTCAGGTAACGACGACGGTTGGATAGATCGGCGTGGGTCAGAAGGATCTGGGCGGTCTGGCACTGATGGCGCTCGAAATGCTCTTCGTAACACTCCACCAGCCGCGTCTGACCGATGGCGGCCGCCGCCTGAAGCTCGCCCAGCGATTCCGGGCGCACCGTGAGCCCGAGGCGCGCCATCCCGGCAGCCACAGCGCCGGAAGACACCAGCGTCACCTTGATTCCGGCCCGTCTCAACTCGACAATCTGATCGACCCAGCGTCCGATGGCCGGCTCATCCAGGCCTTGACCGTTGTCGGTCAAAAGCGCACTGCCAATCTTGACCACTACATGGCGTGCAGCACTCAGCGACGCCCGTCCGACCCCTGCCTCATTCATCACCTGATCCTATGTTGTGTCAGAAAACGACCACCTTCAGGGAACGTACTCGACGTCCACATCGAATTCATCGTCATCGCCATCATCGTCGGCCTCGGCGACTCGAGGAGACTTGCGCTGAGCCAGTCGCTCCTCGGCTCGAGCGATGGTTTCCGCTTCCATGCGTCGACGCATTTCAAGCTCCCGAGTACGCGCCGCCTCATCTTCAAGCTCGAGCGTGCGCTGCTCGGTCAACCAGCGGTGCACCGCCTGCACCAGCGCATCGGTGCCCTGACCGCTGATGGCCGAGATTTCAAACACGGGGCCTTCCCAGCCGAGTCGTGACACGATGTCTTCGATCGTTTCGCGGCGCGTATCGTCATCGAGCATTTCACATTTGTTAAACACCAGCCAGCGCGGACGCTCGGCAAGCGTTTCAGAGAACTGCTCGAGCTCATGCGCGATCGTTTCGATCACCTCGGCCGGGTCACGCTCGTCAAACGGCGCCACATCGACCACATGAAGCAGCAGGCGCGTTCGGGTCAAATGCTTCAGGAAGCGAAGCCCCAGCCCCGCGCCTTCAGACGCGCCTTCGATCAAGCCGGGCACATCGGCCATCACGAAATGCTCGTGGGCACCGAGCTTCACTACCCCAAGGTTCGGCACCAGCGTGGTGAAGGGGTAGTCCGCGACTTTCGGTTTGGCCGCCGATACGCTTCGAATCAAGGTCGACTTGCCCGCGTTGGGCATACCCAGAAGACCGACATCCGCCATCAGCTTGAGCTCAAACCTCAGCTGACGCCGGTCGCCTTCGGTACCGGGTACGGTGCGCCGGGGCGCTCGATTGGTCGAGGACTTGAAGTGCACGTTACCCAGCCCGCGCCGACCACCCTGGGCCACCTTCAGCCGTTGGCCTTCTTCGGTAATATCCCCGATGACCTCAAGGGTTTCGACATCGACCACGGAGGTTCCGATCGGCACGCGAATCTCGAGATCCTCGCCCTGGCGACCACTCATCTGACGGCCCTGGCCCGGCTGACCGTTCTCGGCCTTATAGAACCGCTGATACTTGAAATCGATCAGCGTATTCAACGATTCGTCGCCGATCAGAATGACACTGCCGCCATTACCACCGTCACCGCCGTCGGGGCCTCCTTTCGGCACGTATTTCTCTCGGCGAAAACTCAAGCACCCGTTACCGCCGTTGCCCGCTTCCACGGTGATTAAAGCTTCATCGACAAACTGCATGCCATTCTCCCGGCGTATTATATATTCGCCTTACGACAAAAAAGCCCCGCCTGGGCGGGGCTTTTTCAGCAATCACATCAGCGCGCTCAGGCAGAGACGATGCTGACGAACTTGCGGTTTTTCGGACCCTTGGTCTCGAATTTCACATGACCATCGGTCAGTGCGAAAAGCGTGTGGTCCTTACCAATGCCTACGCCGGTACCGGCGTGAAAGCGGGTGCCGCGCTGACGCACGATGATGTTCCCTGCGATGGCTTCCTGGCCACCGAAGAGTTTCACACCCAAGCGTTTGGATTCGGAATCGCGACCGTTACGCGTACTACCTGCGGCCTTCTTATGTGCCATGGAACTGTCTCCTTAGCGTTTGAACGTTAGACAGCGCTGCTTACGCAGAGATGCCGGTAATCTTGACTTCGGTGTACCACTGACGGTGGCCCTGGCGCTTCATGCTGTGCTTGCGGCGACGGAATTTCAAAATACCGACTTTCTTGCCACGGCCATGGGAAACCACTTCAGCAGTAACCTTGGCGCCTTCAACCAGCGGAGCGCCGATCTTGACGTCATCACCGCCGACCATCAGAACCTGATCGAAATCGACGTTTTCACCGGTCGCAATTTCAAGCTTCTCGAGCTTGATGCGCTGGCCTTCCTGGACGCGGTACTGCTTACCGCCGCTCTTGATGATTGCGTACATGCTTTTCTCCAAAGGGCTCATCTCATTTCGCTTCTTTTCATCGACCTGCGGCAATTGGCGCCCCTTTTGGCAACCATCTGACAGGGAGCACGATGAGTCGGGCGCGAATTATACACATGTTGGCGTTCTTGACACAATGCACGCCCTGGGTTATTCGCCCAAAGACGCCTTTGCCTTGACGTTATACAGGCCGATGCCTAGCATACCGGCAACCATGGCCACTCAGTTCGCGGCCCCACCCTAGATGACAAGCCGAGTCATGCAGCCAAACGCATTGCCGACCCATGCCCCGGTGGCTGACGATTTCGCCGCCGTGGATCGCACGATACAGCAACAACTTGCCTCTCGCGTTCCTCTGGTCCAGACCATCGGACACTACATTGTAGAAAGTGGCGGCAAACGTCTCCGGCCCCTCCTGGTGCTTCTTGCCGCCCGTGCACTGGGCTATGAGGGTGACCGCCATATTCTCCTGGCCGCGCTCATCGAGTTCATGCACACGTCCACGCTACTGCATGACGATGTGGTGGATGAGTCCTCCCTGAGACGAGGCAAGGCCACCGCCAACGAAGCCTGGGGCAACGCGCCATCGGTGCTTGTCGGCGATTTCCTGTATTCCCGCTCCTTCCAGATGATGGTCGATGTGGGCTCGATGCGTATCATGGCAATTCTTTCGAGCGCCACATCAACGATTGCCGAAGGCGAAGTACTTCAACTCACCAACATCGGCAACGCCGACATCGATGAGCAGGCCTACTTCGATACCATACAGGGCAAGACGGCCATGCTGTTCGAGGCCGCCTCGCACACTGGTGCCGTGTTGGCCGGCGGCAGCGAGCGCCAGGTCGAAGCGCTTCAGGTCTACGGCCGCCAGCTCGGCATGGCCTTCCAACTGATCGATGACCTGCTCGATTATCAGGGAAACGCGGACGCAATGGGCAAGAACGTGGGTGACGATCTTGCCGAGGGCAAACCCACCCTGCCGCTGATCCACGCCCTCAAGGTCACCTCCGAGACCGAGGCGGCCGTGATCCGAAAGGCCATCGAGGAAGGCGGACTTGAGCACCTGGATGAGGTGCTTTCCATCGTTCAGCGATGCGGTGCGCTCGAATACACCCGGGAACAGGCCAATCGCTGCGTTGAGCTTGCGCTCGATGAACTCGAGCATCTTCCGGATTCCCCGTTCAAGGACAGCCTGACCCTTTTGGCCCACCAGGCCGTGGAACGCACATCGTAAGGAAGGGCTTGCATACCCAAAACGATTGCGTATAATGCTGCCTCGTCCACAAAGCAATACCTCTTGCTTTAGACGCTTCGGAATATAGCTCAGCTTGGTAGAGCGCTGCCTTCGGGAGGCAGAGGTCGTAGGTTCGAATCCTGCTATTCCGACCAAGAACGTTACGAAAAACCGCCACTTACGGATCATACCGGGTGGCGGTTTTTTTATGCCCGCCTTTTGGGTTTCAAATAGGTTCCTGGTGAGCCTTATCGGCTCCAGCTCGCCCGGAATGCCCCTCGACCAACACATGCAGCGCCTATCTCGAAAGCGCATATTGTCCTCTACCCAGGCTTGCAGGTATTCATGAACAAGCTGGCTGCGCTCACATAAAAAAGCCACCCGAGGGCGGCAAGGCACTGCGTGCGAGCGCATTACAAAATGGCTCATTCAAACATTCAGGTCGCCACGGCAAACTCAACCCAAAACGTTGATCCACGACCTTCTTCACTGCAGAAGCCAACGCCCCCTTTCATCCGCTCAGCCAATTCCTTGGTGATGGCCAGGCCTAGGCCAGTACCCACCTTTTTGCGGGTTGTCGATGTATCGGCTTGGGAAAACTTCTGGAAAATATGCGGCTTGAAGTCCTCAGGAATGCCCTCCCCTTGATCGATGACCAGAACGCGAACATAGGCCTGCTTACAGCGCTCTGCCTTGAGCATGACCTGACCGTGCGTCGGGGAGTACTTGATGGCGTTTGAAATGAAGTTACTCAGAATCTGCTGCGCCCGAATCTCATCGACCTCAATCTGAACCTCCTCACTCGCCGCCCACACAACACTTACCGAGTACTGCTCTGCGTATCCCTGAGTGGCATCCAGCGTTTTCTGAACCACGTGGGTCAGGGAATGCACACCAATATCAAAGCGCATCTTGCCTGCGACGAGCTTGTCCATATCCAGAAGGTCATTGATCAAAAAGCCGAGGCGGTCGCAGTTCGTCTTGGCAATGCCAAGCATTGATTGGGCCGCTTCGGGCAGGTCGCCGAGAGCGCCGCCATTGACCAGGCTCAATGAGCCGGAAATCGAGGTCAGTGGTGTTCGAAGCTCATGACTTACCGTTGAAATAAACCCGTTTTTCATCTCTTCGATGCGCTTGCTCTCGGTCAGATCAATGTTGGCGCCACTCATGATCAACGCCTTGCCGGAGGTGTCCCGGTCGATCTGCCCGCGCGCCAGAAGCGGAATGTAATGCCCCTTTGCGTGCTTGAGTCGAAGCTCCAACGAAAAGCTGGTGTCACGCGAGACCAGAATCCTTCGAACCCTTGAAAGCACGTCGTGACGCTCCTCTTCCGGCAGCAGCGCTTTTAAATGCGCCAGCGGCCAGACTTGCTGACGCCCGTTCAGCCCAAGCTGTTCGCAAAAACGCGGTGACACATAGGCCTCGTCGCTTGAAACCTTATATTCCCACCAACCATCGTTACTGCCGGACAGCACACGCTCCTGGCGAACCTGAATCACTTCAAGCTCATCTTGCTTGCGGCGAAGCTTTGCGGTCATCTTCGATGCGAGCTGCTCGGCCCTGTGCCGACGATAGATCACCGAGAGCATGGTGAAATAGATCGCGATGGCCAGTAACAGCGCGGCGGATAGAATCAAGGGAATAGAATGGGTACTAAGCTGCTGCTGATAAAGCGGTGATCTATAGAAGCACAGCGTCCACGGATGACCAAAAAACTCGCTGATCGAACACTGACGCTCACGACCGGCCTCCACACCATAGTCTGCCGAGCGGTACATCAAGGCCTGCTCACGCGGCGCGGTGCCATCGTAGATGTCAAAGCCGACAAGGTCTCGGTCTCGAAGCCCGACACCCTTCATCAAATCCCCCATTCGGAAGGGGCTATATACAAAGCCTTCAAGCGCCTGCCAGCGCGCTTCCGGGGTATCGCGGGGCATACCGGAGCGAAACACCGGTACGTAGATCAGCATGCCAGCCTGGCGATCCGCCTCATTTTCCTGAAGCAGTGTCACTCGGGCAGACATCGCTGTATTGCCTGAGAAAATCGCACTGTGCAGCGCTTTTGCGCGCGTCGCCTCAGACATCATGTCATAACCGAATGCCCTCAGGTTTTTCCCGGTGAACGGTTCGAGAAAAAGAATCGAGGTATAGATTTCACGCTGACCCTCCGGGTGGACTACGAAATCGCCGAACCCTTCATCGCGACGTCGCTGCTCGAAGCCTGCCACCTCTCCAGGCAACAGAAATGCGCTGTAGCCCATGCCAAGTATGCCGGGGTACTTTCGTTCAAGCTCAAGACTTTGATAGTAGCTTCGCCACTCCGCCCGCGACACGTCCTGGCTGCCTTCTACAAAGCCTCGAGCACCTTTTAATATGAGCTCATGATCTTTCATACGCTCGCCGATCACTGCTGTGATCTCGTCCTTGATGGCGCTGAATGTCTCTACCTCATAGGCGCTCTGCTTGTACGCAAGCCAGCATGCCACTGCGATACCGGCCAGTAGCGTTATTCCGGCACACAGGCCGGGCAGCAAAGACACCCGAATGCGCCCCGCCACCATCGATACCAATGACATATCAAATGCCTCACACGAACGATCCAGATGATAGCTACGACGAGGCCATACATTCCTTTAATTATTTAACGATTATTTTTTTAATTCTAAATTACTAATATTAAAGGGCAATCCATCGCGCGCCGCCCCCACTATGCATGAGTATCAAAACCAGGGCGTCGCACACGTCGAAAGAATGCCTGCCGAGCGCCGATATGTTCCAGAACGGCCTGCGAACTCTCCGTTCGTTGCGGTCCAGTTCAGCCAATACGATCGCTCGCCGTCGTGGGCTGATCACCAAACGCCTTCAAAAAAGCGACAAGAGTGATCTATAGATGAACCACTTACTCCATCGAATCTCCATGGGCAGGAAGTTTTTGCTGACCCTGACGCTCCCCTTGTTGGCCATGGTGTATTTTGCCGTTACCGGCGTGATCGAACGCCAACAAACCGCCGCCGAGATGAATCAGCTTCAATCGCTGACGGCGCTGGCACAGCGTTCCGGTGACCTGGTGCATCAGCTTCAGCGTGAGCGAGGCATGACCGCGGGCTTTCTTGGCAGCAATGGCCAAAGCTTCAGCGACAAGCTTCCCGAGCAGCGCCAGGCCACCGACCTTGAGGCGCGCGCATTTCAAGAACACGTGAACGCTATCGACCCTGCCCTCCTGAATCAAGGTATGAAAGCACTGACCGAGTCGATCCGTCAGCAGCTCGGCGCCATGGCGCCGCTTCGCCGTCAGGTCAGCGCACTTTCGGTCTCGACACCAGAAGCCATCTCGAGTTACACCCGACTGAACGGCGACCTGATGGGGCTTGTCGGCGAAATGGGCCACCTTGCACCACAGGCGAGCGTCTCGATGCGCCTTGCAGCCTATTACAACCTTCTGCAGGCAAAGGACCTCTCGGGCATCGAGCGGGCACTGCTGTCCAATGCGTTTGGTGCCGACCAAATCAGCCCGGCCCTGTTCCAACGGTTTCTCGGGCTGATCGGAAAGGAAAGCGCATTTCTCGAAAGCTTTCGCGCGCTTGCAAGCACCCCGATGAAAACACGACTTACGGAGGCGTTATCAGGCCCCCAGATCGAGCGCCTGGATGCACTGCGTGAACTGGTCAAGACCCGCGCGGCGACCGGCGGATTTGGCGTTGACCCCGAGCAGTGGTTTGACTGGCAAACCGTAAAACTTCAACGCTTGAAGACGGTTGAAACCGCCATGGCCGAGGAGGTACTCACCACCGCCGAGGTACTTTATCGCGACGCACGAAATGACCTCATCGTATACGCGCTCATCGCTTTGATTGCGGGCAGCCTGGCCATCGCGCTGGCCGTCATGATCGTTCGAAGCATTGTCGTGCCCTTGAGGCGCGCGCTGAGCACCATTCGCTTGCGTGGCAACGACCTTACCCAACACCTTGAGGTACCAGGGCGCGATGAGCTCTCCCAACTCTACAGCGCGTTCAACGAGTCCACAGCCAACACCGAGCGGCTGGTCGCCAGCACCATGCAGGGCTCTGCGTTCGTAAAAGCCGCCAGCGGTGAAATTGCCCAGGGCAATCAGAACCTGGCCCAGCGTACCGAAGAACAATCGGCCTCACTTGAACAAACGGCCGCAAGCATGGAGCAGATCACCGCAACGGTAAATCAAACCACCGACAATGCGCGCGAGGTTCAATCTGTCTCTGACGAAGTAAGCCATCAAGCCCAGGACGCGAGTGACGTGGCACGTCAGGCCCGCGCGGCAATGGCCCAGATTCACGAGGCCAACCAACAGGTCACCAGCATTATTTCAACCATCGATAACATCGCCTTCCAGACCAATCTTTTGGCCCTGAATGCATCGGTTGAAGCCTCCCGCGCAGGTGAGCACGGCCGCGGATTTGCCGTGGTTGCCGCCGAGGTACGTAACCTGGCAAGTCGCAGCGCCGAGGAAGCCGACAACATCCGGAAGCTGATCGACACCAATGTCGCCCGCGTCGACAAGGGCAATTCACTGGTCACCCAAACCAGTGAAACACTCGATGTTATCGCCCAGCGCGTTAAACAGGTAAGCAGCCTGATTTCGGAAATTACCTCTGCGACCGTCGAGCAGTCTCAGGGCATTCATCAGATCAACCAGGCCATGACGCAGCTCGACGAGGTCACTCAGCACAACGCGGCGCTGGTCGAGGAGATCGCGGCGGCCAGCAAGGCCCTCGACGAGCAGTCCGAGGAAATGGAGCATACGATCGGCGGCTTTACCGTCAGCGACTCGGTCAAGCAGGCAGCAGCCGCCCAGCAGGAGGATCAGTTGACGGCCCGTCACAACCGACCGTCCTCAAGAGCACGCACACTCGAACCCGTCGAATAACGCGCCCGCTCTGAACGCAAAAAAGCCACCCGAAGGTGGCTTTTTTACGATTACCGTCATGAATTACCCGGCATCAGAGGTTTGCGGCCAGCTTTCGACCTCATCCGACAGCGCCTTGAGGCGAGCGACAGCCAGCTTCGACACGTCGTTCAAATCGGCCCCACCCTGCTCGGCGTACTCGATGATCTGCTGCTTCATCCGTCGCGCCCAGAATTTCTTGAGATGATGCGCGACCTCTTCGGCCGCGGCAGCATCTTCCCCATGATGGCGATTGTTGATACTGATCTGGTTGATCATCTTGACCAGCACGTCAACTTCGTTCATTCGCTACTCCTCTCCTGGCGTACGTCATCATTGAAAGGCGCACTCATTTGATGGTCATGCCTTCCGATTCATCGGCACGCTCAAGATAGCGCTGCTGCTGCTCATCGAACTGCTGGAACCGCTGCTGCCAGTCAGACGGCTGCGAGACCTTCTCGACCTGAACCGCCGTCACCTTGTACTCGGGGCAGTTTGTAGCCCAGTCCGAGTTATCGGTGGTAATGACGTTGGCGCCACTGCCCGGATGGTGGAACGTGGTGTACACCACGCCCGGTGCCATGCGGTCACTGACCCGGCAGCGAAGTACCGTATGCCCTACACGGCTTCGAATACCCAACCAATCGCCATCCTTGAGACCGCGATCTTCGGCATCGACCGGATGGATTTCCAGCACGTCCTCTTCATGCCACTCGCTGTTGGCGGTACGCCGCGTCTGCGCGCCCACGTTGTACTGACTTAGAATACGCCCGGTGGTCAACAACAGCGGATAACGTCGGTTGGTGCGTTCTTCGGTGGCCACATACTCGGTAATGGCGAAATGGCCCTTGCCGATCGGGAAATCGACCCCGTGCATTGTTGGCGTACCGATGGGGTTATCGTCGTTACACGGCCACTGGATGCTGCCCAGCTCTTCGAGTCGCTGATAGTTCACGCCCGTGAACGTCGGGGTCAACTGCGCGATCTCATCCATGATCTCGGACGGATGGCTGTAGTTCATCGGATACCCGAGCGCATTGGAGAGCGCCTGGGTCACTTCCCAGTCTTCCTTGCCGGCAACGGGCGGCATCACTCGGCGTACACGGTTGATGCGACGTTCGGCGTTGGTGAAGGTGCCGTTTTTCTCGAGGAAGGTTGCTCCGGGCAGCAGCACATGAGCAAACTTGGCCGTCTCGTTCAGGAAAATGTCCTGAACGATCAGGCAATCAAGCGCGGAAAGCGCCGCTTCAACGTGTTGCGTGTTGGGGTCGGACTGAGCGATGTCTTCGCCCTGTACGTAAAGCCCCTTGAACGTTCCGGCGACGGCCGCATCGAACATGTTCGGGATACGAAGCCCCGGCTCGTCATCGAGCTTGGCGTTCCAGACCGACTCAAAGCGCTCACGAACCTCGGTATTGGCCACGTGCTGATAGCCCGGCAGTTCATGCGGGAACGAGCCCATGTCACAGGAACCCTGCACGTTGTTCTGACCGCGCAGCGGGTTGACCCCGACGCCTTCACGCCCGATGTTGCCGGTGGCCATCGCCAGGTTCGCGATCGCCATGACGGTAGTGGAACCCTGGCTATGCTCAGTCACGCCCAATCCGTAATAGATTGCGCCATTGCCGGCTGTTGCGTACCTGCGCGCCGCCGTACGAACCAGCGCGGCCGGCACACCGGTTTCAGCCTCGGAGACTTCCGGCGCGTGGCGCGCTTCCTGAATGAACGTGCGCCACTTCTGATAGCCCTCGGTGTCGCAGCGCTCGGCAACGAATGCTTTGTCCTCGAGCCCTTCGGTGATCACCACGTGCGCCAATGCGTTGACCAGTGCCACGTTGGTGCCGGGCTTGAGCGCCAGATGCAGGCCTTTTTCAGCGTGCGGCGTTTTCAGAAGATCGATGCGGCGCGGGTCGGCCACGATCAGCTCGGCGCCCTCACGCAGGCGACGCTTCATCATCGAGGCGAATACCGGGTGTGCGTCCGTCGGGTTGGCACCGATGACCAGAATGGCATCAGCCTTCATGACGGAATCAAAGGTCTGTGTGCCCGCGGATTCACCCAGCGTGGTCTTGAGGCCATACCCCGTCGGTGAGTGGCAGACGCGTGCGCAGGTGTCGGTGTTGTTGTTGCCGAACGCCGCGCGAATCAACTTCTGGACCAGGTAGGTTTCTTCGTTGGTGCAGCGCGAGGACGTGATGCCGCCGACGCTGTCGCGCCCGTACGTTTCCTGAATGCCCTTCAGGCGCTTCGCCGAAAACTCGAGGGCTTCTTCCCAGGACACCGCACGCCACGGCTGATCGATCGAGTCGCGAATCATTGGCTCGCGAATACGATCCTTGTGGGTGGCGTAGCCAAAGGCAAAGCGCCCCTTGACGCAGGAGTGGCCGTGGTTGGCGTCCCCACCCTTGTACGGCACCATCCGAATCAGCTTGTCACCTTTCATCTGGGCTTCAAACGAGCAGCCGACACCGCAATAGGCGCAGGTCGTGACCACGCTGTGCTCGGGCACGCCCTCCTCGATCACGCTCTTTTCCATCAGCGTCGACGTTGGGCAGGCCTGTACACAGGCACCGCAGGATACGCACTCGGAATCCATGAACGGTTCGTTCTGGCCGGCGGACACCATCGAGCCGAACCCGCGGCCATCGATGGTCAGTGCGAACGTACCCTGAACCTCGCCACAGGCGCGCACGCAGCGTGAGCAGACGATGCACTTGCTGGGGTCGAAGCTGAAATACGGGTTGGAATCGTCGATCTTGGCGTCGAGGTGGTTGGCGCCTTCATAGCCGTAGCGGACTTCACGCAGCCCGACCGCGCCAGCCATGTCCTGAAGCTCGCAATCACCGTTGGCCGGACAGGTCAGGCAGTCCAGCGGGTGATCGGAAATATAGAGCTCCATGATGTTACGACGGAGCTTGGCAAGCTTGCCATTTTGCGTCGTAACCGACATGCCTTCAGTGACTGGCGTGGTGCAGGAGGCCGGATAGCCACGACGCCCCTCGATTTCCACCGCACACAGGCGGCAGGAACCGAAGGCTTCCATGTTGTCGGTTGCGCACAGCTTGGGGACGGTAATACCGGCAAGCGCCGCCGCGCGCATGACCGACGTGCCTTCCGGCACGCTGATTTCAAAACCATCGATCGTCAGCGCAACGGCCTTGGTCGAGGTCCGTGCGGGCGTTCCCAGATCACGCTCGAACAGCGATGGGTCAAAGCCATTGTGTGGCTGACCGGAATCGGGCTGTTTGGGGTCGAAATAGTTCAGCATGGCGTGCCTCCCGCCTCTTTGGCGTATTGAGGTGTCAAATCTTCGGGGAAATGGGTCATGACGCTCTGGACCGGGAACGGCGTCATGCCGCCCATCGCACACAGCGAGCCGTCGACCATGGTTTCACACAGCTCACCGAGCAGTGTGAGGTTCTTTTCTGCGTTCTCGCCGGCACGGATGCGGTCGATGACTTCGACGCCGCGTACGGCACCAATTCGACACGGCGTGCATTTGCCACAGGACTCGACCGTGCAGAACTCCATGGCAAAACGGGCCTGATCGCCCATGTCGACGCTATCATCAAACATAACAACGCCGCCGTGACCCACAACCCCTCCGAAAGCAGCAAAGCCTTCATAGTCGATCGGGTTATTCCACTGACTCTCCGGCAGATACGCCCCGAGCGGGCCACCGACCTGGACGGCCTTGAGTGGCCGCCCGGAAAGCGTGCCGCCCCCGAAGTCGTTCATCAGGTCACTGAGCGTGGTACCAAACGCCAGTTCGACCAGACCGCCACGCTTGACGTTGCCGGCAAGCTGCATCGCGATCGTTCCACGAGAGCGACCCATGCCGTAATCGGCGTAGGCCTGACCGCCGTGATCGAGAATATAGGGAATGGCCGCCAGCGACAGAACGTTATTGACGACCGTTGGCCGGCCAAACAAGCCTTCGATGGCCGGAAGCGGTGGCTTGGCACGCACCAGGCCACGACGCCCCTCGAGGCTTTCGAGCAGCGAGGTTTCCTCGCCACAGATGTAGGCGCCGGCGCCAAGGCGTACCTCGAGGTGGAAGTTCCTGCCGGAATCCAGGATGTTCATGCCCAGGTAACCGGCATCGGTCGCCCTGACAATCGCCTCGTTTAGTATCCGGTGCGCGATCGGGTACTCCGAACGCAGATAGATGTAGCCCTGATCGGCCCCGACGGCGAGACCTGCAATGGTCATGCCCTCGATCAGAAGATAGGGGTCACATTCCATGACCAGACGGTCGGCAAACGTGCCCGAATCGCCTTCATCGGCGTTGCAGACGATGTATTTCTGGCCCGGGGCCTCATCGTGCACGGTCTGCCACTTGATACCGGTCGGAAATGCGGCGCCGCCGCGACCACGAAGGCCCGAGGTCTTGACCTCATCGACGATGCTCTGGCTATCGCGGGCGATCGCGCTTTTGAGGCCATTGAAGCCGCGATACGTCTCATAGTCCTCGATCGACAGCGGGTCGGTAATGCCGATGCGCGAAAACGTCAGACGCTGCTGTTTTTTCAGGTACTCAATTTCTTCAGTCAACCCGAGGGCGCGTTCGTGGGTCTGCGCGCCGTCGAACAGCCCGGCCTCGACCAGACTGGCCACCTCGGAAGGGTCGACCGGGCCATAGGCCACGCGCCCCTCGGGCGTATCGACCTCGACCAAGGGCTCCAGCCAGAACAGCCCGCGCGAGCCATTGCGCTTGATCGTCACATCTAGGGAGCGCTCGCGTGCGGCCCGCTCGAGAAGCGAGGCCACCTTATCCGCGCCCAACGAGTGCGCCGTGGTATCACAGGGAACATAAACGGTCGTTGTCATCACTTCACCTCCACCACGGCCGTGGTCAGTTCATCGGCCAATTCCTCGAAACGCGTCGGCGTGACGCGCCCGTGAATGTCGTCGTTGACGCGAATCGACGGACCGCAGGCGCAGTTGCCCAGACAGTACACCGGCTCGAGCGTGAATTCGTGATCGAGCGTAGTCTGATGGTAGTCCACGTTCAGCGTCTTCTTGATGTGCGCTTCAAGCTGACGGCTTCCGACCGCCTGGCACGCCTCGGCGCGGCACACATGGATCACGTTGCGCCCGACGGGCTGGGTGCGAAAGTGGTGATAGAAGGTGATGATGCCGTGGATATCGGCACGGGTGCAGCTCAAGGTTTCGGAAATCAAGGGGATCGCAGCGTCTGGAATGTATCCGAAACGGTCCTGGATCGCATGGAGGATCGGCAGCATCGCGCCTGGCAGCGCCTTGTGGGCGTCGATCACTTCCTGGATCAGCGCCGGCGTCCAGGCGCCGGTTGCTGGTGCACTGGCATTAGACATGACCTGATTGCCTCATCAAGTAGTCGAATTGGTCTGCCGGAACGGTCGGTCCGTCAGCACTCATTCAAACGTCGTATAGGAATAATTGTTCTTAATTGCTTTATGCTTAAGTCACTTATGCGCAACCTAGCACACCCCGGGAATCCAACAAATATGCACGACAATGCTTAGAAAAAAGTTGAACATCGCCCCGGCCTGGCTGTTTCGAAGCGAGGATGGTGATCTGCTGGATCCGGTGACTTTTACCCTGCTCAGCGGCATCCATGAGACCGGGAAACTGACCCGCGCCGCACAGCAGGCTGGCATCTCCTACCGCCATGCCTGGAACCTTTTGACTCGCGGTGAGCAGTTCTTCGGCATGGCGATGGTGGTCATGCGAAAAGGCCATGGCACACACCTCTCACCGCTGGGCGAGCGACTGCTCTGGTCGGAGCAGCGCCTCAGGGCCCGGCTGGAGCCTCAGCTCGACAGCATGGCCTCCGAGCTCAACAATCAGATCCAGCAACTGCTGGAAGGTGCCCACCCGGTGCTTCGGCTCCATGCAAGTCATGGTTACGCTGTCGCGCTGCTGCCGGAACTCGCCGGTGAGCTGGATCTTCGTTACTGCAACCCGATCGAAGCCCTCAGCGCCCTGAAACGCGGCGACTGTGATCTGGCAAGTCTTCATCTGCCGACCGACCCCACGCGCGCTGAACGCGTGCTTGCGACCTACCGACCGCTGATCCATGACCAGGACCTTCGCATCATCCGCTTCGTGACTCGAAAGCAGGGGCTGATTCTGCGTGCAGAGACCCACGAGCGCGTTCAGGGGCTGGCCGACCTGACCCAACCGGGGCTTCGCTTCATCAACCGGGACGAACACTCGGGCACCCGCCTTCTGTTCAACCTTTTACTGGCTGAGTGCGGCATCGATGAAACCCGGCTGGCGCACGCCACCCAGGAAGAATTCACTCATACGGCGGTCGCCGCCTACGTTGCCGCCGGCATGGCCGATGTCGGTTTCGGCGTCGAGGCCGCAGCCGCCCAGTTCGGGCTCGACTTCATCGACCTGGCTCACGAACACTACCTTCTGGTCTGCCACACGGCTCAGCTCAACCAGCACAACGTATGCCAACTGCTCGACGCCATGACCACGCCCGAATTTCTGGCCTCCCTCGAACGTCTGACCGGCTACGAACCGGATCATTGCGGCACGATCGGTACTTTCGACGATCTAACGCTCGGGCATGAGCGCGACGCCTGAGCGATCAGAGACCGGGTTGATCACCTCGAGCGATCAGCGCCCCGCCCGGCACTCGGGCGTGTCACATGTACAAGCAGGGCTTGCAAAAAGAGGGTCGACACCCCTGAGGCCTCACGCGCGATAAAATGCCTGACCTGACACATCAGGGTTCTCAACTGGTATCTAATTGGTTATGTTCTGGTCTCTTACTGGTATGCAAAAAGACTACTGGTATCCAACAAGAGCCGCCCCGTCATGACCGATCCTCTCGCGCGCATTGCCGTGCACCCGGGAAACACCACTCCGCTGTACCGCCAGCTATCGAACCAGCTGGCACGCGCGATCGAGCTGGGCGAATGGCGCAGCGAAGATGCCCTGCCCTCCGAGCGGCTACTGGCCGAACGCGTCGGAGTCTCGCGCATTACCGCCCGCAAGGCACTGGAGCGTTTGGTCGAACAGGGGCTCATCGTTCGCACCCACGGCTCGGGCACCTTCATCGCGCCTCGCGTCGCCCCGTCACTCAGCCGGCTGACCAGTTTCAGCGAACAGCTGGCTCGCCGCGGGTTCACGCCACGCTCGCACTGGCTCGATCGACATACAGGGCATGCAAACCTTGAGGAACGGCTGCATCTCGATCTGGGCCCGAACGACCCGGTCGTGCACCTCAAACGCCTGAGGCTCGCGGACGACATTGTGGTCGCCGTCGAGGAAAGCTGTCTTCCGGCACGGTTCATTCCCGAGCCAGACGCGCTCGAGGCCTCGCTTTATGCGTATCTGGAACACTGCGGCACGCCTATCGTTCGGGCCAGGCAATCGGTCAGCGCCGTCAACGCCGATGAGGCACTTGCGACACTTGCCCGGGTCGCTCCGGGAAGCGCGCTACTTAAAGTCACACGTCTTGGCTACCTCACCGACGGGTCCGCCGCCGAGCTGACAACCTCCTATTGCCGAACCGACTACTACGACTTTGTCGTTGAACTGGGCGTTGCGCCCAAGGAGTCCTGATGTCTCTGATGAAGGAAGAAGCGCTGAGTTGCGCCGCGATACTGCGCCAGCAAACGCCCGCCCTCGAGGCGCCACTCGCCCGCCTTTCCGCCACCTTGCGATCACATCCGCCCGCCATGATGCTGACCGTTGCCCGCGGCAGCTCCGACCACGCTGCAAGCTATGCAGGCTATCTGGCGATGAAACACCTGGGCCGACCGATGGCCTCGATCCCCCCGTCGCTGAGCACACATCATCAGGTGCCCTGGCACGTGGACAACGCCTTGTCACTGGCCATTTCCCAGTCAGGTCAAAGCCCGGATCTCGTCGACCTTCAGCGCGCCCTCGGCGAGGGTGGCGCCCGGACACTTGCACTGACCAACGCCCCCGATAGCCCGCTCGGGCACGCAAGCGCACACGAGCTGATTCTGCATGCAGGCACCGAGCGAAGTGTTGCCGCAACCAAGAGCTATCTGGCAACGCTTGCCGCCTGCGCGCACTTCATCGGCCTCTGGGCAGAAGACACAGCCCTTCTGGACGCGCTCATCTCCCTGCCCGAAACACTCGATCACGCCTGCACACAGCCATGGGCCAGCGCGGTCGAACGGCTCGAGCACGCTGACCGAATGCTTGTGATCGGGCGCGGCAGCGGCCTTGCCATTGCCCAGGAGGCCGCCCTCAAGTTCAAGGAAACCTGCGCCATCCAGGCGGAAGCGTTCAGCGGCGCCGAAGTCCGCCATGGGCCAATGGCCCTGATTGGCCCAGGCTATCCGGTACTGGTGTTCGCACCGCCCGGCCCCGAGCAACAGAGCCTGCTGGAACTGGCCGACTGGCTCGAAGGTGCCGGCGCCGATGTCTTACTGGCCGCCGATACCCGCATTGCCAGGCGCACGCTGACGCTTTCGGAGGCCGCCCATGACGACCTGCAGCCGCTGAGCGCCATTCAAAGCTTCTACCTGATGGTCGAACAGCTGGCCCGGGCCCGTGGGCTCGACCCGGACGCACCACCCCACCTCAGCAAGGTAACGCGCACCCGGTAATGCCCGGAATACGCCACTCCAACAACAACACGTGGGCCGACCAGGCCCCAAGAGAGTCTTACATGACGGCCACTGACCTCACGCTCACCGCGCCTGTCGACGGGATCGTTGTCCCGCTCGACCAAGTTCCCGATCCGGTTTTTTCAGGCGAAACGCTCGGCCCGGGTATCGCCCTAGACCCGCTGGGCAACACGTTACACGCCCCTTGCAGCGGCGTGATCGTGCAGTGCGCTCGCACGCGCCACGCCGTTACCCTGCGCGACGGCCACGGCCTCGAGTGGCTGCTGCACCTTGGCATCGACACCGTGGCCCTCGACGGTGAGGGTATCGATCTGCTCGTTCGCGAAGATCAAGCGGTTTCAGAGGGCGATCCTCTATGCACCTACGACATCGACGCGCTGGCGTGTCGCGCCCGGGCCTTGATCACCCCGCTGGTACTGACCAATGCCGAGCGTGCAACGGTTCACGTCCTGCCCCCCCCTCATCAGCAGATCAAGGCCGGTCAGCCGCTACTGACAGTGCGCCTTGGTCAACACGCAGGCACAGCCGCCACAGCACTTGATGACACCCTGCGCGCACGCCGCCGTCTGCACATACGCCTGCCTCAGGGTATTCATGCACGACCCGCGGCGCGTTTGCGGGCCCTGGCCCAGCAGCACGAGGTCACATTGACGCTGACCAGCGACCAGGGCCAGTCGGCCGACGCCAAAAGCCTGACGGGACTGCTGGGCCTGAGCCTTGGCAACAACCAATACGTCGATGTCACGGCCGAGGGCGCCACGCCCGAAGCCGCACTGGACGCGGTCGAGGCGCTGCTTGCAAGCACGCACGAGGCGCACGCCCCCAACGCTGGTCGGGCACAAGACACCTCTTTAAAAACAAACTCCGACGTTAAAACAGGCACCGGCGGCCAAGAAGTGCCCGAGCACGCACTGGTAGGCCAGATTGCGAGTGAAGGCATCGTTTTGGCGCCATTGGCCCGCATCGAACAGGCGCTGCCGGAGGTCGAGACACAAGGCGCCTCGCCAAAAACGGAGACCACCGCCCTTCGTGAGGCGCTGACGGCGCTTGAACACGACATTACCCTAGAGCGTGATCAGGCCCGTCAAAGCCAGCGCCAGGCCGACGCCGAGGTGTTCGAGGCTCATCTGGCACTGGTCAATGACCCGGCACTGTTCGAGGAGGCCGTAAAGGCCATCGAGGACGGGGCCAGCGCCGCCCATGGCTGGCGGCGCGCCATCGACCAGGAACTCGAGACGCTCGCCCGCAGCGAAAACGCCCTGCTTCGAGAGCGAAACGACGATCTTCGAGACGTTCAGCGCCGCCTCATGGCGCGGTTCAGCCACGACAACGAGGGCGGTGCGACCTTTCCGGAGGGCGCAATCGTCGTGGCGGACACCATGACGCCCTCGTACCTCGTTGAGCGCGCCTCGCGCATGGGGGGCCTTGCGCTTGCAAAGGGCGGCACGACATCGCACCTGGCCATTCTGGCCCGGGCACGCGGCCTGCCGTGTCTGGTCGGGCTCGGTGCATCCGTACTTGATGTTACCGCTGAAAGTGCACTTCTGGACGCCCAGCACGGATACCTGTTGGCCTCACCGACGCAGGATCAACAGGCTGATGCACTTGATCGCCAATCGGCGCTGAACGAGCGCCGAATGAAGGCCGAGGCAAACGCTCATCAGCGGGCCATCACCCTGGGCGGCACCGAGATCGGCATCTACGCCAACATCGGCACCGCCGAGGAGGCGTACGCCGCCGCCGAGAGCGGTGCCGATGGCATTGGACTGTTTCGCAGCGAATTCCTGTTTCTGGACCGGGATCGCGCGCCAAGCGCCGCCGACCAACAGGATGCCTACGCCCGTGCGCTGGCCGCACTTCCCGGCAAACCGGTCATCATTCGCCTGCTCGATATCGGCGCCGACAAGCAGGTGCCCTACGTACAGGCCCCGTCTGCGCCTAACCCGGCGCTGGGCATCCGCGGCGTACGTCTCTGGCAGCACCAGCCCGAGCTTCTGGAGACTCAGCTCGATGCGCTGCTGCGCGCAGGCCAGGACGCAGGGCCAGATTCGAACCTGCACATCATGGTGCCGATGGTGACCGAAGCCCGGGAGCTTGCCTGGGTCCGCCAGCGCATGGAGGCTCGCGCTTCAGCGCTCGGTATCGAGACACTGCCGAAGCTTGGCGCCATGATCGAAGTTCCAAGTGCTGCGTTGAATGCCGGCACGTTGGCCGCGCACGCCGATTTCCTGTCGATCGGCACCAATGACCTCACTCAATACACTCTGGCCATGGACCGCGAGGCCGATGCGCTCGCCTCTTTTGCTGACGCGCTGCACCCGGCCGTCTTGCGCCTGATCAAGGAAACCATCGATCAGGCCGGTGCCACGTGTCCGGTCGGCGTGTGTGGCGGCGCCGCCGCGGAAACACTCGCCGCCTGCGTGTATGCGGCCATGGGTGTGGCCGAGCTTTCGGTCGAGCCCACCCGCATTGCCACCCTCAAACAGGCGCTCAGGCGACTCGATGAGCAGACTCTGATCGCCATGATCCCGGACCTGCTGCGCCAGCCGGATGCGGCACATGTCCGCGCGCGCCTGGCCGATTTCTCGCTTACTGCCACGGAGACACCGTCATGAGAACGCACCTTGGTCAAACACTGCTCGGCGGGTTGCAGCTGCTCGGCCGCTCCCTGATGCTGCCGATCGCGGTGCTCCCGGTCGCGGGTCTGCTGCTGCGACTGGGGCAGCCCGATCTGCTTGACGTCGCCTTCATCGCCGATGCCGGTAACGCCATCTTCGCGCAATTGGCGCTGATCTTTGCCATCGGGGTCGCGGTCGGTATTGCCGATGACAACAACGGCGCTGCCGGACTTGCCGGCACCATCGGCTATCTGGTGTTGACTGCCGTGCTGAAGGCGCTCGACCCGGAGATCAACATGGGCGTGCTGGCAGGCATCGTGATGGGAGTCGTCGCGGGCGTTCTCTACAATCGGTATCGCGCCATCGCTCTACCAGATTATCTGGCGTTCTTCGGCGGCCGGCGGTTCATTCCGATCGCCACCGGTCTGAGCGCGGTCGTGCTCGGAGTGGCCTTTGGCTATCTCTGGCCGCCCATTCAGCACGGCATCGACCTGCTCGGGCAGTGGCTGATCGATGCCGGCGAGCTGGGCCTGTTCGTCTATGGCGTGTTGAATCGCATTTTGATCGTGACCGGCCTTCACCACGTCCTGAACAGCTTCGTCTGGTTCGTGTTCGGCCACTACGGTGACGCCACGGGCGATTTGAACCGCTTCTTTGCAGGCGACCCGAGCGCGGGCAGTTTCATGGCCGGCTTCTTCCCCGTCATGATGTTTGGCCTTCCGGGTGCGGCGCTTGCGATGTACCACTGTGCACGCAGAGACCGGCGCGCCCAGGTCGGCGGCCTCTTGCTGTCTCTGGCGCTGACTGCCTTTTTGACCGGCGTTACCGAACCCCTCGAGTTCACCTTCATGTTCCTGGCCCCGGTGCTTTATGGCATTCATGCCCTGCTGACCGGCGCGTCGATGGCGCTCATGAGCGCGCTGGGGGTCAAGCTCGGCTTCACGTTCTCGGCAGGCGCCTTCGACTACGGGCTGTCATACGGGCTCTCTACCAACGGCTGGATGCTGCTGCCAGTGGGCGTCGTGTTCTTCGCGCTTTACTACGGCATCTTCCGCTGGGCCATCGCTCGTTTCGACATCGCCACGCCCGGCCGCGAGAAGGACACCGTCACCGTGACGGCAGAGGAACTTGGTGAGCGCGGCCCGGCCTTTGTTACCGCACTGGGCGGGGCACACAACATCAACGGCGTCGGTGCCTGCACCACCCGCTTGCGTCTGATTCTGGCGTCCACCGACTCAATCGACGAATCGGCCCTGCGCTCGCTCGGCGCCCGCGCCGTTCTCAAACTGAGCGGCGGTGGGCTTCAAGTGATTGTCGGGCCGATCGCCGACCAGGTTGCCGATGACATTCGACAGGCAATGCGCGCTCAGGGCACCGCCCCGAGCGAGACGGTCGCCACGGCCGAAGACACACCAATCGAGCCCGCTCAGGCGCTTGATTCAACCCGACTGGGTCAGTGGCTGGAGGCCCTCGGCGGCCGCGACAACCTGCACGCTGCCGCGTCAGTGGCGCACACGCGCGTGCGGCTCACGCTCGCCGATGCGGACAGGCTCGATCTGGATGCGCTGCATGCGCTGGGCGTTCAGGGCCACCTCACCGTGGCGCAAGGCGTCGTTCATCTTATTGTGGGCGACGAGGCAACCGCGCTCGGCCAGGCGCTCGATGCCGCCCGTACGGCCTAGTTACGCAGCAAGAACCCCGCACTGAGCCTGGGCGCGCCGGATGCACTCGGCGCGCCCTTGATCTATCGCTCAGCTCAAAAGCGTGCCGATATTTACTCCTCTCGCCCTTTCAAGCGCCGGTTACGCCGATAGCGGCGCGCCAGCGCAACGAAAAGCGCCGCGAAAAGCATCAACGCAAGCACCATGGCCTGCGCCGGGCGGACCTGTCCGGGCGGCAGCCAGGTTTCGAACGCAATTATCATGATGAAACCAAGCGCCTGGGATGAAATCGCCACCGCTCTCAATCGATCGAACACGCCTTTCTCTCCCTCGTCATCGTGGTGCGTCTGTACCGTCTGGGCCGGCGCCATGCTAGCAGTAATTCACCCGCCCGGGGCGATGGTCAGACTGGCCCTTAAGCCATCCCCACCTTTCAGGTAAGATACCGCGCCGCCGGCACGAACTTGGATACTTGAGGCCTTTTTTAAAGCATGAGCGATTTCATTCCCGGCCAGCGCTACATCAGCGATGGCGAAGCCGAACTTGGTCTGGGCACCATCCTGAACGTCGACTTCCGAAGCGTTACGGTGCTTTTCGGCGCCAGTGATGAAACACGCACGTATTCGTCGAAGGACGCCCCGCTGACCCGCGTGGCCTTCGGCAGCGGTGATCGAGTCGAGGCCACCGATGGCTGGATCTTGATCGTCGAGGACACCAAGGATCAAAACGGCCTGATCACCTACATCGGTGAAGACGAGCACGGTGAGCTTCGAGAGCTGCCTGAGCCGAAGATCAGCGACAAGATGCAGTTTCACCAGGCCCGCGACCGGCTGCTGACAGGACAGATTGATCGCAACGACTGGTTCAACCTGCGCTACCGCAGCCTTCAATGTCTGAACCGGCTTCAGCGCCACCCCGCATTCGGCCTGTCCGGGCCGCGCGTCGACCTCGTACCGCATCAGCTGTTCATCGCCGATGACGTTTCCCGCCGCCGGCTGCCACGCGTGCTGCTTTCCGACGAAGTGGGCCTTGGCAAGACCATTGAGGCCGGCCTGATCCTTCATCGCCTGCTGACGATCGGCCGTGCGTCGCGTGCGCTTATCGTGGTGCCGGAAAGTCTGACGCACCAGTGGCTGGTGGAGCTTCTGCGGCGGTTTTCGATCGAGGTCACCCTGCTCGATGAGCAGCAAAGCGGCGCCATGGAGCGCACCCAGAACCCGTTCGAGAGCCGCCAGCTGATTCTTGCAAGCCAGCAGTGGCTGTTCGCCAACCCGCATCGTCAGGAGCAGGCCGCGCAGAGCAGCTGGGATCTTCTGATCGTTGATGAGGCGCATCACCTCGAGTGGAGCAGCGACACCGGCGGCGATACCGGGTATCAGTGCGTCGAGCAGCTCGCCGCGGCAAGCCAGGGCGTTCTACTTCTAACCGCAACGCCTGAGCAAATGGGGCCTGAAAGCCACTTTGCCCGCCTGCGCCTGCTCGACCCGAACCGCTATACCGACCTTGAACGCTTCCAGGCTGAAGAAGCCAATTTTCAGGGGGTGGCCGGCGCCGTCGAGGCCCTCGATCACTACCCCGCCGAGCCGGGCAAACGGAAGGTACTCGATGAGCTGCTGGATGACGCCGACAGCCAGGGTCTGCTCGACCGGTTGGCCGAGGCCGAGGAGGAGGACGCTGTTGCATGTCGTCAATCGCTTCGCCGGCATTTGCTCGACCGTCATGGCACAGGCCGCGTCATGTTCCGCAACAGCCGCCGCCATGTGGCGGGCTTCCCGGAGCGTCGACTGCACGTCAGCGAGCTCGAGGCACCGAGCAACTATCAGCGCATTCTCAAGAAGCTGGACCGCGATGAGGAGTATCTGGATACGCTCTTGATCGAGACCGGCATCGATCACCCTGAAGTGCTTTTGTACCTTGAGGAAACGCTGAGTGCGCTCGACCGCGAGCGCATGAGTGGCGACGGCACCCCCTGGTGGAAAACCGATACCCGCGTCGAGTGGCTGACGCAGTGGCTCAAGGAACACCCGGGTGAGAAGGCGCTGTTGATCTGTCACTTCGCCGAAACCGCACGCGAGCTCTCGGCCGGCCTTCAGGTGCTGACCGGACTGCACGTGCCGGTATTCCACGAAGGCATGACGCTGATCGAGCGTGACCGCGCCGCAGCCGCCTTTGCCGAACAGGATGCGACAGAAGGCAGCCCGCTACTGATCTGCTCCGAAATCGGTTCAGAGGGGCGCAATTTCCAGTTCTGCCATCACTTGATCATGTTCGACCTGCCGCCGCACCCCGATCAGCTCGAGCAGCGCATCGGTCGACTCGACCGTATCGGCCAGCGCTATCCGATCGACATTCATCTGCCGGTCTTCAAGGAAAGCCCGATGGCGCGCCTGCTTCGCTGGTACAACGAAGGCTCCGACGCCTTCAGTTTTCCGCACGGAATAGGGAGCGCGCTGTTCGATGAATTCGGGGACCGGCTGGCCGACAGCCTGCTCGATGATGAGGCGCTTGAAGAGTTGATCGCCGAGACCCGGCCGCGCTTCGAGGCGATCCAGGCCGAGCGGCTGGCCGGGCGTAATCGCCTGCTCGAACTGGGCTCTCAGAACCCGGCGCACGCCGAGCACGTGATCGATAATATCCGCGACCTCGATGACGACCCTACGCTACCCAAGTTCCTGGATCAGGCCTTCGACATTTTCGGCATCGACACCCGGGAGCTTGGCGAAAACCTGACGTATTTGCACCCCGGGCCGCACATGATGGATGGCCTGCCGGGGCTGATCAAAGGCGAGGAAGGCTTCACCGCGACCCAATCACGGGAGCTGGCGCTGAGTCGGGATGATATTCAACGGCTTTCCTGGGAGCACCCATTGGTGCAGGAAATGCTATCGCATCTGACCATGGGGGCGATGGGCAATACGGCGCTCGGGCTTTTGCAGCACCCAAGCATTCCCGGTGACCGCGTGATGCTTGAGGCCATTTTCTGCACCTCGACGCCTGCGCCTAAAAACATTCATGTGGGCCAGTACCTGCCACCGACCACGGTGCGTGTACTGATCGATCAATCAGGCAAGGATCTGTCCGCCAGCGTCTCCTTCGGCGGGCTCGCGAAAAACCTTCAGCACGTCAAGAAAGGCATCGCACGCAACCTGATCAAGGACCGTCATACTCTGGTGCGCGACCTTATGGATCAGGCCGAGCAGCACGCGGACGCCTCGCTCAAGAGCGTCGTGAACGACGCCCACGCCGAGATGAGTGACACGCTTGACGCGGAAATCGATCGACTGACGGCGCTTTCACAGCGGTTCGGCAGCGTGCCCGAGGCGGAAGTCGACCTCATGCGTCAGGAAAAGGCGCAGCTTAGTGACGCCATTCGTACCTCGCGCCTGCGGCTTGATGCCGTACGCGTGATCCTGACCGTGGATGTTCCGGCCTGATCATCGCCCGTTGACGATGGCGGAGAACGCGCCATCAAGCTCTGGGTAGCGAAACTCGAAGCCCGCCGCCTCAAGGCGTGCGGGCTTCATTCGTGCCCCCGTCAAAAGAAGCCGAGACATTTCTCCCATGGCGGCTTTCAGGGCAAACCCGGGTATGCGCCAGGGCGCCGGCCGGTGCAAGGCATGGGCCAGAGACTTGGTAAAAACGCGATTGGTAACCGGGTTCGGAGCGCCGGCATTGAACGGCCCCTCGAGGGTGTCATGCGCCAACAGAAACTCGATGATTCGGATTAGATCGGTGCGATGAATCCAGGGCATGTACTGCGTCCCCGACCCAAGCGTCGCTCCTAGGCCAAGCTTATACACGGGAAGCATCGGCTTTAACGTGCCACCATCGCGCTCGAGCACCAGCCCAATACGTATGATCGCCGTCCGCACGCCAAGCGCCTCGATACGGCGTGCGGCGTCTTCCCATTTCTGACACAGCTCATGCGCAAACTCAGGGTTTGGAGGCGTTTCTTCCGTCACCTCCCGCTCGCCCTGGGCGCCGTAATAGCCCATGGCCGAACCGGACACCAGCACCTTGGGCGGCGTGCTCATTGCCTGACAGAGCCGCTCGAGTGCCCTTGTTGTTTCAACCCGGCTATCAATGAGGGTCTTCTTGCGCGAGTCGGTCCAGGGGCGACCTGCAATCGATGCGCCCGCCAGATTGATGATGGCATCGATCGGTTCATCCTTGAACGCCATGGGGTCGTCCTGTGCCTTGACCGGCATGCCAAGTTGTTCAGATACCTTTTCCGGTGAACGGCTTACCACCAATAGCCGGTGCCCCTTGGCATCAAGCGCCTTGCATAGGGGGACACCGACAAACCCGGTGGCCCCTGTTATTAAAATATTCACTGCCTGCCACTCCCTCGATGTGCTGGTAGGTTTTTTTCAACATAGTGCCTGCTAGCCTATACACGCTAGAAGAAACCTGTACCAGACTGATACATTATGACCTCACATCGATTCAGGGAAGGCTATGGCGTCGCCAAAGATTGCAGTCATTGGGGCAGGCATTTCAGGCTTGAGCGCTGCTCAAACGATAAGCCGTGCGGACTTGTCGGTCAGCGTGTTCGAAAAGGCGCGCGGCCCCGGAGGCCGCATGTCGTCGCGCCGCGAGCGCGAATGCACCATTGACCTCGGTGTGCCCTGCTTCTCGGCGCGAAGCACAGAGTTCAAGCGCACTGTGGAGCGCTGGCTGTCGGCGGGCATCATTTCTCACTGGCCCCTGTCGCCCAAGCGTCTTAAAAATCGCCAGATCCACGACTACGACATGCAGCATCTGCGCTTTGCAGGCAATCCCCGCATGAGTGCGATTACGCGCTACATGTCTCAGGGATTGAACGTTACGACTCAGGCACACGTGAGCGCCATCGAGTACGCAAACGATCAGGTTTATCTAGAGTTTGAAAATGGCCAGCGTGCCGGCCCATTCGATCATGTCATTCTGGCGCTTCCTCCTAAACAGGCATTCGCGCTTCTGCCCGAGAGCGAGCAGGACCTAAAAGCCCTGTGCAGTAAAACGGCCTTTCACCCCTGCTGGAACGTCCATGCAGTATTGAATGAATTTCCGGAGCTTGATTGGGACGCGCTCTACATCGAAAGCGGCCCGATCGGCTTTGCCGAATACCAGTCGGCCAAGCCAGGGCGCGAAAACTCACCGGCCATTCGCCTGATTGCCCGACCGGAATGGAGCCGCACCCATCTTGAAAAAACGCCGGATGCCATTGCGGCCACGCTTTGGCGCACGTTCCTGGATCGCTACCCTGACTCGTTGCCAGGCGCCATACGTCTGAAAGCGCATCGCTGGCGCTATGCCGAACCCTTGGTCGAGCGTCGATCACCCGAACATCATCCGCCGTCGTCGAGGCATTTAAGTGTGTGTGGTGATTGGTGTCTCGGTAATAACGTTGAAGCCGCCTGGCTCTCCGGCCGCACCTGCGCGCGTAACGTATTGACCCGCCTTCTTTCCAACTAAGCCTTTAATCGAGATCTTTTTTTCATGAAAACCGCATATGTCCTCATGGCCCATGGCTCCCCCGATACCCAATGGCAGCAGCCGTTCCAGGAACTGGAAGCGCATTTGAAGCAGCGCGCCGAGGCTCGAGTCGAAATGGCTTATATGGAGCTTTGTGACCCGCTTTTGGAAGACACCATTGCCAACCTCGACAAGGAAGGCTTTGAACGTATCGACATTCTTCCCCTGTTCTTTGCTGTAGGTCGCCATCTCCGCAAGGACGTTCCTGCTCAAATTGAGGCCATGAGTGAACGCCATCCAGGTTTATCGATTCAGCTCATGCCGCCGGTTGGGCAGCACCCCGCGTTCACTGATGCACTCATTCGCATCATTGAAGAAGGTATCGGTGGGCAAAACGTGGATTAATCTTGTACAATAGCGATCACGTGTACAAAATTTTACTCAAGATACAGCATTTATTTCGCGATGCGGCACTGAATGTCCGACGCTGGAATGGTGTCGAGAGCCCAGACTCAAGTGTATTTTAGAACTCTCGCTACGTTTCCAATGCTGCACCGGCAGTCATTCTGGCCCTTGCTGCATCACGAAAAGGAGGCATCACCGACATGAGCGATCAAAGCGTCACGGAAACAGGCGGCCCACTTTATCCGATCCGCGAAGTTTCCCGATTGACCGGCGTCAACTCGGTCACGCTTCGCGCCTGGGAACGGCGATATGGTCTGATTCAGCCACGTCGCACACCCAAGGGCCATCGCTTGTACGGTCGAACTGACATCGAGCGCGTCGAGCGCATCGTTCAGTGGTTGAACCGCGGTGTGCCTGTAAGCCAAGTCAGTGATCTTCTCGATAAAGAGCTTCCTGAAGACACAGCCGCTTCAGAAGCCTCGCCCGAGGCCAAGCATGCAGAGGCCCCAGCCTCACTTGAGCAAAGCGGTGAATGGTCCGAGATTGCCAATGACATACGCGCACTGATCGAGCGATTCGACGAGCAGGGGCTGGATCAGTACTACACCACGCTATTGGGCCGCTATCCGATCACTACCGTGCTCAATAACGTTTTGCGTCCCGTGGTCAATCAACTCGAGAACGCCGACTCTGAACACTCAGCGTCACGCTTGTTTCTTGAAAGCTTTCTGCGAACGCGGCTGTCACTTCGTCTTTATTACACCAACCTTGAGATCAGTACGCCGCGCCTACTTTTAGCGCCCTACCCCGAGCGTGGCGACAACCTGAGTCTTCTCATGCTTGCCAGCGCACTGTCAGCCGGTGGCTTTCACATTACGTTGATCGATCATCACATTGATGCAGACGCCTTCCTGTCGCTGTTGCAGCGCTGTCGTACCGATATTGCCGTATTTGCTGGCGCCGCTCATGACGGCACGGCCTCCAAAGACGTCGCGGACGCGGACGCTGGCATCGAGCAGATCATGAAAAATACGCACGTCCCTGTCTGCGTATATGGCTCGATGGCCTCTACCGATTCCAAAACCCTCAAGGCACATGGTGTGCAACCCCTTGAAATCGATCTCACACGCAGCGTTCGGTTGATTCGCCATTTGATCGACTGACCCGAGTATCCCCCTGACACGATGAACACGGAGGTTGTCCATGTCGGGAAACCAACTGGTCTGGTTTCGAACGGATCTTCGAATCCACGACCATGCCGCTCTTTCGCGGGCGGCTGCTCGCGGCCCCTGCATCGCCGTTTGTACGCTAACACCGTCACAATGGCGCGAGCACGGACACGGTGATAACAAGCTTTCATTCTGGTACCGAGGCATCGAGGCCTTGAGCACCGACCTGAAATCACTTCGAATCCCACTGAAACTGATTTACGCCGACACTTACGATAATTGTCCAAAGGCGCTGCTCGAGTTGGCCCAATCGCTTGAGTGCACCGATCTTCACTTCAGCAATCAATACGGCGTCAACGAACGCACACGCGATGAGGCTGTTACCACGCTCTTTCAGGACAACGACCTCAACGTCCACCGCGATGACGCCAATCTAGTAATGGCGCCAGGGTCGCTGACCACGAACGACGATGCGTACTACAAGGTATTCACGCCCTTTTACAAGGCATGGCTGAAAGCCGTTGGCGATGATGAACTCTCGCTGTATGACACGCCCAGTCGGCAGGCGCCGATCAAAGGCGTGGAAAGCGACACCCTTGAAATGCCAAAGCTCGAGTCAGCCATTGATGAAAGTCAGTGGCCTGCCGGCACTGAAGAAGCAGAAAATCGACTCGAGTATTTCTTGAGATACCGCGTACGCCATTACGATGACAAACGCGATTTTCCCTACGCGTCATCCACCAGCACTCTATCGGCTTACCTGGCCCTTGGCATGATCTCGCCAAGGCAGTGCATTGCCGCCGCCATGGGCCGCAATGATAATCGGCTCGGTGATGGCGACGCCTCGATTGTCAGCTGGATCAGCGAACTGGTCTGGCGCGAGTTCTATCAACACGTACTGGTCGGTTTTCCCAGAGTCAGCATGCATCAGCCATTTCAGGAACAAACCAAAAAGTTCAAATGGCGCCAGAGCACCAAGGACTTCGACGCCTGGTGCGCCGGAGAAACCGGGTATCCGCTGGTCGATGCGGCCATGAAGCAGCTGATCAAGACCGGCTGGATGCATAATCGCTTGCGCATGGTGACCGCCATGTTCCTAACCAAACATCTTCTAATCGATTGGCGCTGGGGAGAACGCTTCTTTCTTGAACACCTGGTCGACGGTGAACTCGGCGCCAATAACGGGGGGTGGCAGTGGTCAGCCTCAACCGGCACCGATGCAAGCCCGTATTTTCGTATCTTCAATCCGACCACTCAGTCTGAACGATTCGATCCGGAGGGCCATTTCATCGTGCAGTACCTCCCCTGCCTCGAACCGTTGGCCAAGAAGCACCGACACGCCCCGCGCAAGGAGCAGCGCAAGGAGTGCGGCTACCCTGAGCCCATTGTCGATCACAAGGCCGCACGGGAAAGAGCGCTGGACGCCTTCAAGGCGCTTTGACGCCCTACGACGTATTAACATCGAAACCCGGCCTGATTGTGTGCAATAATGCATTCGGTTGTGTATAGCCGACAGGCAGCCGAGGCTGCCTGTCTTCGTTAATGCAGATTAGGACGCGCTCCAGAGAGAGAGCATAATCCTTACTATTCTCGGAACGAGTCAGTGACCAAGCAACACTCTTTTACGCGTGATGAGCTGCTTCAATGTAGCCAAGGCGAGCTTTTCGGCCCAGGTAATGCCCAGCTCCCGGCCCCCAATATGCTGATGCTCGATCGCATCACGCATATCCATGAAGAAGGTGGCCAGTATGGCAAGGGCGAACTCATTGCCGAGCTGGATATTCGTCCCGACCTCTGGTTCTTCGAATGCCATTTTCCCGGCGACCCGGTCATGCCCGGCTGCCTGGGACTTGATGCCATGTGGCAACTTGTCGGCTTTCATCTAGGCTGGCTGGGACACCCAGGTCGTGGCCGAGCCCTCGGTTGTGGCGAGGTCAAGTTTTCGGGCCAGATTCTTCCCGATGCCAAGAAAGTGACGTATCACATCAACATCAAACGAGTGATTACTCGTCGTTTGATTCTTGGCATTGCGGACGGCACAGTCAGTGTCGACGATCGGCCGATCTATCAGGCCAACGACCTCCGCGTCGGCCTGTTCACATCTACGTCGAACTTTTAATCGGGAGGCTCCCATGCGACGAGTGGTAGTCACCGGCCTGGGCATCGTTTCCTGCTTGGGCAACGACCAGCACCAAGTCCTTGATGCCCTGAAAAATGGCCGCTCGGGTATACGCTATCGCGAAGAGTACGCTGAACGCGGAATGCGAAGCCATGTTGCCGGCGCTGTCGATATCGATCTCGACGCGCTCGTGGATCGCAAACGTCGCCGCTTCATGGGCGATGCAGCCGCATACGCGTACGTTGCGATGCAACAAGCCATCGAAGACGCCGAACTTTCTCACGATCAGGTTTCCAATGAACGAACGGGGCTGATCGCAGGTTCCGGCGGCGCGTCCTCGGCCAATCAGGTCGAAGCCGCTGACATCCTGCGCGAGAAAGGGCTTCGCCGCGTTGGCCCCTATCGTGTCACCCGCACGATGGGCAGTACCGTATCTGCGTGTCTGGCGACGCCGTTCGAGATCAAGGGACTCAATTACTCGATCTCCTCGGCCTGCTCCACCTCGGCACACTGCATCGGCAGCGCCATGGAACAGATCCAGCTTGGCAAGCAGGACATCGTGTTTGCCGGCGGCGGCGAAGAAGAGCACTGGACCCTGTCCTGTCTCTTTGACGCGATGGGCGCTCTATCCACCGGCTATAACGATACGCCGGACAAGGCCTCTCGCCCTTACGACACCTCGCGTGATGGATTTGTCATTGCAGGCGGTGGCGCCATGCTCGTGCTCGAAGAGCTCGAACACGCCAAGGCTCGCGGTGCCAAGATCTATGCGGAGCTGACCGGTTACGGCGCAAACTCCGACGGGCACGACATGGTTGCTCCCTCCGGTGAAGGGGCAGTGCGCTGCATGAAGCAGGCGATCTCCACCTTGAGTGATCCAAAGATCGACTACATCAACACGCACGGCACCTCAACCCCGGTTGGCGACATGGCCGAGTTGAAGGCGCTTAGGAGCCTGTTCGGCGATAACGTTCCGGCAATCTCATCGACCAAGTCTCTGGCTGGCCACTCACTCGGCGCTACGGGCGCTCAGGAAGCCATCTACTCGCTGCTCATGATGAAAAACGATTTCATCTGCGCCTCGGCCAATGTCGATGAAAAGGATCCGGATGCGGACGGTTTCGATATCGTGACCACTCGACGGGACAACGTTCGCCTGAACCGGGTACTGTCGAACAGCTTCGGTTTCGGCGGCACCAATGCCTGCCTGATCTTCGAGCGGTATCAAGCCGACTGAACCTGTCGCATGAGCCCCACTAAAAAAGCCGGTGTCCATCACCGGCTTTTTTACGTCAAACACTGCACCAACGACTACTTGGGCGGCGTATAGTCACGCGATATACGCATCAGCTGCTCATCCGACCAGCGCTCGACCTCTTGGATAACCTCTTTGGCACTGCGGCCATTAGCGTGAATCGGCGCACCGATAACGACGGTAATGGTGCCCGGACGCTTGATGAAGGTCTTGCCGGGCCAGCAGTCACCAGCATTATGCGCGATAGGCACGACCGGCACCCCCGCATTCGAGGCAATTAAAGCACCACTTTTATTGAATCGCCGACGCTTCCCAGGTTCAACCCGTGTTCCTTCGGGAAAGATCAGAATCGACAATCCGCTTTTCAAACGCTCTCCTCCTTCCGAAATAACCGCACGTAACGCCGCTGAAGGATTAGATCGATCTAGAGGGATCGGATTGAGCAGTCTAAGTGCCCAACCAAAAATGGGCAGACTGAGCAGCTCTTTCTTGAGCACCGTACACACCGGCGATGTAATCAGCTGCAGATATAAGGTTTCCCACTCACTTTGATGATTGGACAGCATGACAAAGGTGCCCTTGGGCAAAGGAGCCTGGTATTCAACCTTATAACGCACGCCGCACGTCCACTTTAACCACAACACCGCAAAGCGGTTGTAGCTATTAAGCAGCGCGAACCGACGACGCAGCGGTAAAAATGCAGCGATCGGGCCAAACAACACGCCAAAGAAAACGATGCCGGCAAAATAGCCGATATAAAACAGAACACTTCGAAGCGCGCTCATAGGTTGACCTCACCCGCCTGTGCCTGCTCACACCAGTGCTTTAATAACCGTTCAAGCTCGACGCGCCAAGGGCGCTGGTGCACCCCATAGGTCTCAAGCAAACGCTGACAGTTCAACACCCGGCGCATCGGTTGATCGTGATGGTGACTGAGTGCGCGAACGTCACCCAGCGGGCGCTCCAACCCCTGACCGCTCAGAAGCGTATCCAGCTGCGTGCGCACCATCGATGAAAATGCGAACGGCGTAACCGGCTCGATACCGGCCAGATGGTACGCCCCCCAATGCGTCGCCCCATAATTGATTTGAAGCAGGATACCGGTCAGCGCCATGGAGAGCGCCTCGACTGACGTTGGGCCGACCACGACATCCTGTGGGGCGCTGATCGTTTTCTGGGCCAGCAATGTGTCGATGATGTTCGGCAACCATGCGTCTTCGCCCTCGATGCCAAAGAGCGGGCCGACACGCAAGATGATGTGCTTGGCCTTGCGCGCACGAATCATCGATCCGGTTTTCACAAGCCGGCGGAGCCCTGAATCGATCGGCTCGGGAATCAAGCACTCCTTGATCGGCTCATCACCGCCGGCTTCAAACATCTGGTCGCTGACACACCACACCAATGGCAGATCATGACGCGCACAATGATCGAACACATGCTCGACCATTGCAGCATGATCGAACACTCGTGCGGGCTCTGCGCTTGCAGGATGCGACAGCGGCGGTACGACAATTGCATCGATGTCCGGCTGAGACCACCCCAGATCATCAGGCGTTGCAGGGTCGTAGGTTTCAATGGACATATCGGCTCGGCGCGCGCCGTCTCGTACAAGCGCGCGGCTCAAGCAATGTGTCGCCCCAAGAACTAGAACTTTCACACTCACCCTTTTTTCAGAACCATCGAAGATCGAACACGTCTGTAGAAAAGACACCTCACTATACATTGGCAGTCGTGGGTTGTCCCTAGAACGCCCGGTGCGCGCCCCAGGATGCGATGACCATCACTTGATACGAGAGAATGGTTCCAAAAAAAGCCCGCGTGTCAGCGGGCTCTTTAACCGGAAATTCATGACACGCCAAGCGCGCGTCTCTCAGAACGGGATCTCATCGTCGAAATCGTCAAAGCCACCCGGCTGGGGCGCATTGGCGTTCTGATTCTGCTGCTGAGTCGGAGCCTGGCGGGTTGAGTTGTTGGACTGACCGTAGTTGCCGCCCTGCTGCCCACCTTGCGAGCCCTGGCCATAGTTTTGCTGCTGGCCTTGGTTGTAATTGCTCTGCTGGCCCTGGTTGTAGTTGCCGCCCTGCTGAGGCTGATCACCACCGCTACGGCCATCGAGCATCTGCATGTCATTGGCAACGATCTCGGTGCTGTAGCGATCCTGACCGTTTTGATCCTGCCACTTGCGTGTCTGCAGGCGTCCCTCGATATAGACCTTGGAGCCTTTTTTGACGTATTGCTGAGCCACTTCCGCCAGCTTGTTGAACAGCACAACCCGATGCCATTCGGTGCGATCCTGACGCTGACCGGTTTGACGGTCCGTCCAGCTGTCAGACGTTGCCAGATTCAAGTTGGCAACCGCTGTGCCTGAGGGCGTAAAACGAACTTCAGGGTCTTGCCCGAGATTTCCGATCAGAATTACCTTGTTAATACCACGAGCCATGAAGATCTCCCTTCGTTAGCGACGCATCACACGTGCCGAACTCATTGCTGGATAGTGTCTAAAACCCTGTAGTGTAACACAGCAACGGTCTCTGACCGACGCTTGCGAATCAATTGTGTGAATGCTTTGCGACTCGACGAGCCCGCCTCCTATACTGGCACTTTTATACTGGCCGAGTAGGGTTATATGGATCAGATCTTTGTGCGCGGCGCGCGCACGCATAACTTGAAAAACATCGACGTAGACCTGCCTCGAGACAAACTGATCGTCATTACCGGCCTGTCCGGTTCCGGCAAATCGTCGCTTGCCTTCGACACGCTCTACGCTGAAGGCCAACGCCGTTACGTTGAATCGCTCTCGACCTATGCCCGCCAGTTCCTGTCCATGATGGAAAAACCCGACGTCGACCATATCGAAGGTCTGTCACCGGCCATTTCCATCGAGCAGAAATCGACCTCGCACAACCCACGCTCGACCGTCGGCACCATCACCGAAATCTATGACTACCTGCGCCTTCTGTATGCCCGCGCCGGCACCCCCCGCTGCCCCGATCACGGCACCGACCTTGAGGCTCAGACCATATCCCAGATGGTCGACCAGATCCTGACGCTGCCGGAAGGTACCAAGGCCATGCTGATGGCGCCGGTCATCAGTGGACGCAAGGGTGAACATCAGCAGTTGATCACCGAGCTTCGTGCACAAGGGTTCGTTCGCGCGATGGTCGATGGCCAGATTGTCGAATTCGATGATTTTCCGACGCTTGAGAAAACCAAGAAGCATGACATAAGCGTCGTCGTTGACCGCTTCAAGATTCGAAATGATCTCCAGCAGCGGCTTGCGGAGTCGCTTGAAACCGCCCTCGGGCTTTCAGAAGGCAGCGCACTTCTGCATTTCATGGACAGCGAGCACGACGATATGGTGTTTTCGTCCAAGTTCGCCTGCCCAATGTGTGGCTACTCCATCGCCGAGCTCGAGCCCCGCATGTTTTCGTTCAACAATCCGGCAGGTGCCTGCCCAAGCTGTGAAGGGCTTGGCAGCTACCAGTTCTTTGATCCGGAGAAATTGATCCGCCAGCCCGAACTCTCCCTGGCCGAGGGAGTGATCAAAGGCTGGGACCGACGCAGCATCTATTATTTTTCGCAGCTCGAAGCGGTGGCCAAGCACTACGGTTTTGAACTTGAGACGCCGTGGCAGGCGCTTGATACACGTATACAGAAAATCGTGCTGCACGGCAGCGGCAAGGAGGCGATCTCCTTCAGCTACGTCAACGACCGTGGCCGCAAGGTCGAACGCCAGCACCCGTTCGAGGGCATTTTGCCCAATATGGAACGCCGGTACCGAGAGACCGATTCCAACATGGTCCGCGATGACCTGGCCAAACTGCTGTCGGTACAACCCTGCCCCAGCTGCGATGGCAGCCGATTGAGAAAGGAATCGCGCAACGTATTCGTTGCGGAGCGCGCACTGCCTGATGTGGTCCGCGACCCGATCGGCGAAAGCCATACGTTTTTTGAGAACCTCGAACTACCGGGCCGCAAGGGCGAGATTGCGCTCAAGATTCTCAACGAAATCACCAGTCGATTGCAGTTTCTGGTCAACGTCGGCCTCGAATATCTAACGCTCGAGCGCAGTGCCGACACCCTCTCAGGCGGCGAAGCGCAGCGTATCCGACTGGCCAGTCAGATCGGTGCCGGCCTGGTTGGCGTCATGTATATCCTGGATGAACCGTCGATCGGCCTGCATCAGCGTGATAATGATCGCCTGCTCGGGACGCTCAAGCGCCTTAGAGATCTTGGCAATACGGTGATTGTGGTCGAACACGATGAAGACGCCATACGCGCTGCGGATCACGTCCTTGATATCGGCCCCGGCGCTGGCGTACATGGCGGCCAAGTCGTCTCCCAGGGCACCCCTGAGCATATTGCAGCCGATACGGCGTCACTGACGGGGCAATACCTGTCAGGCACTCGTCAAATCGAGATTCCGAAAACCCGAAAACCGGCTCACCCGGAACAGCAGCTCGTGCTTGAGGGCGCCCGGGGCAATAATCTTCAAAACGTCACACTTACTCTGCCGTTGGGCATGTTCGTATGCATCACGGGCGTCTCGGGCTCGGGCAAGTCAACGCTGATCAATGGCACCTTGATGCCTACCGCGGCCCGTGAGCTTAATAAGGCAACCAGCCTTAAACCTGCCCCCTACCTCAAGATTCACGGTCTGGATCAGCTCGACAAGGTCATCGATATCGATCAGAGCCCGATCGGACGAACTCCCCGCTCGAACCCGGCCACCTACACCGGTATTTTCACTCCGATTCGCGAGCTGTTCGCCGGAACGGAAGAGGCTCGATCACGAGGCTACAAACCCGGGCGTTTTTCGTTCAACGTCAAGGGAGGGCGCTGCGAGGCCTGTCAGGGTGAGGGGATGATCAAGGTCGAGATGCATTTCCTGCCGGATATCTATGTGCCCTGCGATGTCTGCAAGGGCAAGCGTTATAACCGCGAAACGCTCGACATCCACTACAAGGGCAAAAATATTCACGAAGTGCTCGAGATGACCATTGAAGAGGCACTCGAGTTCTTCAGCCCGGTACCAGCCATCGCGCGGCGACTTCAGACGCTGATGGATGTGGGACTCTCCTATGTCAAGCTGGGTCAAAGTGCGACAACGCTCTCCGGCGGCGAGGCCCAGCGCACCAAACTGGCTCGAGAACTTGCCAAGCGGGATACCGGACGCACCCTATACATTCTCGATGAGCCAACCACAGGACTTCACTTCGAAGACATCCGTCAATTGCTGGCCGTGCTGCATAAGCTACGAGATCAAGGCAATACCGTAGTCGTGATCGAGCATAACCTGGATGTCATTAAAACGGCCGATTGGCTGGTCGACCTCGGCCCGGAAGGCGGCTCTGGCGGCGGGCAAATTATCGCCGAAGGGACACCCGAAGAGGTGTGCAGGGAAACGGCGTCTCACACCGGGCATTTCCTGAAGCCCTTGCTCGAACGCGGGTACTGATCATCTAACGCTCCAGCTCGGCCAATTGACCGGAGGCAATGTGTCGAGCTGTGGGCGGGCAAAAAAATATCCCTGCTGGAGGGTGATCCCGTGGTCAAAAAGCCACTGAGCGTCACCCGCCGTCTCTACGCCTTCAGCCACTATTTTCGTTGCCTCGCCATCAAGCATCACCAGCATGGCATTGGCAATTTTCTGTTTGCGACGATCACTGCCGATACCATCGACGAGTGCTCGATCCAACTTCAAATAGTCAGGCGTTACGTGTACCAGAGTTTCTAGATTCGAGCTGCCCGAACCGAAATCATCCAAGGCTACCTTCAACCCGAGGGATCTATACGTATTCACGATATCAGCGAGATGATCAAACCTTGGAATCAGCTCAGTTTCGGTGATTTCAAAAATGATGTTCTCAAGCGGCCAGTGAAGCTTCTTGGCAATGGCAATGGTCGAGCGCAGACATGTTTCGGGGTCATAAACAGCATTCGGCATGAAGTTGATAGACACCGGATGGTGACTTTCAAGTGCAGAAATCTGTTTTAACGACTGAGTGCGACAGGCCTGATCGAATCGATAGACATCATCGCTTTGAACACGAGAGAGAATACTGTGCGCGCCTTCGCCATTAACGCCTCGAACCAGCGCTTCATAGGCATGAATGTCTCTTTTGGAAAGATCGACGATGGGCTGAAATGCCATTCTGATGTCGAACCCAAGAGGCCGATGGCACAGACACGACTGCTCGGAGGCACAGGAAGACATAGAGAGTAGGCCAGGGTCAGGAATTCCTACTCCATATCGGCCTGATGACGCGCACCTATAATGGTTTGATCATAAAAAAACCGGCCCTAAGGCCGGTTTTCACTAACGAACACGAGCGATTACTCGTCGTCGCTTTCAACAACGGGGCGATCGACCAGCTCGACAAACGCCATAGGCGCGTTGTCGCCGGCACGATAGCCGCACTTGAGTACGCGAACATAACCGCCGGGACGGGCGGTGTAACGCGGACCCAGTTCGTTGAACAGCTTACCTACAGCTTCTTTTGAACGCGTGCGATCAAAAGCAAGGCGACGGTTGGCGACGCTGTCGTTCTTGGCCAAAGTGATCAGCGGCTCGATATGACGACGCAGCTCTTTAGCCTTGGGGAGTGTGGTCTTGATCACTTCGTGCTCGACCAGGGAAACGCACATGTTCTTGAACATGGCGCTTCGATGCGAGCTATTACGATTTAGTTGGCGACCACTCTTACGATGACGCATGGTTGTGATTCCTTACCAGTCTTGGACTCGAGTCACCCGTTTAGGCGGAGGCCTTATCGTCTTTTAAACTCGCGGGCGGCCAGTTATCCAACCGCATGCCGAGCGACAGACCACGTGCTTCAAGTACATCCTTAATTTCATTCAAGGACTTTTTACCGAGGTTCGGCGTCTTCAACAGCTCAACTTCGGAGCGCTGAATAAGATCACCGATATAGTAAATGTTCTCGGCCTTGAGGCAGTTGGCGCTGCGAACGGTCAACTCGAGATCGTCTACAGGGCGAAGCAGGATCGGATCGATCTGCTCCTCTTCCTCTTCGACCTCTTGTTCCTTATCGGCTTCGAGGTCAACGAATGCTGCCAGCTGTTCTTGCAAGATAGTGGCGCTGCGACGAATAGCTTCTTCCGGATCGAGCGTGCCGTCAGTTTCCAGATCGATAACAAGCTTATCAAGGTCTGTACGCTGCTCGACACGAGCGGCCTCAACGGAATAGGAAACCCGACGCACGGGGCTGAAGGTAGCGTCAAGCTGCAAGCGACCGATCGGACGGGATTCGTCGTCGTCCTGGGCACGAACGTCGGCAGGCTCATAACCACGGCCACGCTGAATGCGCAGCTGCATCTTGAGCTCACCACCGTCGTTCAGGTGGGCAATGACGTGATCCGGGTTAACGATCTCGAGGTCATGATCGACCACGATATCGCCCGCCGTAAGTACGCCAGGGCCCTGCTTGCTCAAGGTAACGGTCGCTTCATCACGGCCGTGCATCTTGAACGCCACATCCTTCAGGTTCAGGAGGATCTCAATGACATCCTCCTGCACCCCTTCTACTGCACTGTACTCATGCAAGACGCCTTCGATCTCGGCTTCCACGACCGCACAACCTGGCATGGAAGACAAGAGGATACGACGCAATGCGTTCCCCAACGTATGGCCAAATCCGCGCTCGAATGGTTCGAGAACGATTTTTGCGTGGTTGGCGTTGACTTCTTCGACCTTGATATCGCGCGGGCGAAGAAACTCTGTCACTGAACGCTGCATAAGAACACCTTTAAGGCTGCCAAACGGATACTCTTCGTTGCGGCTTGGGGATTACTTGGAGTACAGCTCAACGATCAGATTCTCGTTGATGTCGGCAGACAGGTCAGAACGTTCCGGAAGCGCCTTGAAGGAGCCTTCCATTTTCTTGCTGTCCACATCGATCCAAGCCACATCACCGCGGTTGCCAGCGATTTGCAGTGCACTCTGGATACGAGACTGATTCTTGGCTTTCTCGCGAACGGATACGACATCGCCAGGGCGAACCTTGTAGGAAGCCACGTTGACGGTCTTACCGTTTACAGAGATCGCCTTGTGGCTGACCAGCTGACGCGCTTCGGCACGGGTAGCTCCGAAGCCCATGCGGTAGACGACGTTATCCAAGCGGGTTTCCAACAGCTGAAGAAGAACTTCACCAGTGGCGCCCTTTTGACGAGCGGCCGCTTTGTAGTAGTTGCGGAACTGTTTTTCGAGTACGCCGTACATACGACGAACCTTTTGCTTCTCACGAAGCTGCATGCCGTAGTCGGAAAGACGTTGACGGCGCTGGCCATGTTGGCCCGGGGGCTGTTCGGACTTGCACTTCTTCTCGAACGGGGTAACACCACTCTTCAGAAAGAGATCGGTACCTTCACGGCGAGAAAGTTTGCAACTCGGTCCTGTATAACGTGCCATAAGTCCTTCTCCTTAAACGCGGCGTTTTTTAGGCGGACGGCAACCGTTGTGGGGAACGGGTGTCGCGTCTGTGATGCTTTGCACGCGGAAACCGGCGGCATTCAATGCGCGCACGGCGGACTCACGGCCCGGGCCCGGGCCCTTGACCAGCACGTCGACGTTTTTCACACCATACTCGGCTGCAGCAGTCGCTGCACGTTCGCTTGCAACTTGGGCAGCGAACGGGGTGCTCTTACGAGAACCACGAAAACCCGACCCACCGGCAGTGGCCCAGGAGAGGGCGTTGCCCTGGCGGTCTGTGATCGTAACGATCGTATTGTTAAAAGAGGCGTGGATATGCGCTACGGCATCCACAACCTGCTTTTTAACCTTTTTGCGATTAGTACGCGGGTTAGCCATGTTGATGTTTCCTGATGTCAAACGCCGGAACGTGCGTTATTTGCGAATCGGTTTACGCGGCCCTTTACGGGTACGCGCGTTCGTCTTCGTGCGCTGTCCGCGCATCGGAAGACTGCGGCGATGGCGCAGACCTCGATAGCAACCCAGGTCCATGAGACGCTTAATGTTAAGCGTGATTTCACGGCGAAGGTCACCTTCTACGACATACTTGCCGACCTCGCTGCGCACTTCGTCGAGTTGCTCAGCGGACAGTTCGCCCACCTTTGCACTCGGCTCGATGCCAACAGCAACACAGATTTCCTGTGCGCGAGTCCGACCGATCCCGTAGATGTAAGTCAGCGAGATCGCCGCGTGCTTGTTGTCCGGGATATTGACGCCTGCAATACGGGCCATCAGCTTTCTCCGACTATTGAGCGGCTTGCTCGGTTGATAACTATAAAAAGGCGCGACAGTATATCCCCTCATCTGCCATCAGGCAAGAGTCAGAATATATGCCGCACCCTTTTTACTGAAACAGAGTCAGGGCTTAACCCTGACGCTGCTTGTGACGAGGTTCAGTGCAAATAACACGAACCGCACCACGACGCCGAATGATCTTGCAATTTCGGCAAATCTTCTTAACAGAGGCTCGAACTTTCATCGTTCACTCCAGTTTGCTTAGCGGGCGCCTCAGCGCATCACGCCGCCACTGCCATATCCCTTGAGATTGGCTTTTTTCATCACCGACTCATATTGATTCGACATCAAATGGGACTGCACTTGAGCCATGAAGTCCATGATCACCACGACAACGATCAGTAGCGATGTGCCTCCGAAATAGAAAGGCACCTGCCATGCGACCATCAGGAACTGAGGCATCAAGGAAACAAGCGTGATATACAAAGCGCCAAAAAGCGTTAGTCGCGTCATAACCTTATCGATATAACGCGTCGTTTGCTCACCTGGCCGAATGCCGGGCAAAAAGGCGCCGGACTTCTTCAAGTTATCAGCCACGTCTTTAGGGTTGAAGACGAGCGCTGTATAAAAGAAGCAGAAGAATACTACGGCAACTGCAAAAAGCAAGATGTAAAGCGGCTGCCCTGGGCCAAGAGCCTGAGACACCGTTTGCATCCATTCCATTCCAGGCGTCTGACCGAACCACTGGCCGACCGATGCCGGGAAAAGAAGGATACTGGATGCGAAGATCGGAGGGATAACACCCGCCATATTGACCTTCATCGGCAGATAACTGCTCTGCCCAGCATACATCTTGTTTCCTACCTGACGCCTTGGGTAATTGACCTTGATACGGCGCTGACCCCGTTCGATGAAGACAACGAACGCGACCGTTGCAATTGCAAGGACGCCCAATGCGAGAATAGGAAGAACATTCCATGCACCATCGTTACGGGCAAGTTCGAAAGACTGACCAAGCGCGCTTGGAAGCCCTGCAACGATGCCTGCAAAGATGATCAATGAAATGCCATTGCCGATACCCTTCTCGGTGATTTGCTCACCAAGCCACATCAAAAAAACGGCACCTGCCACAAATGTGACGACAGCAGTAAAGTAAAAACTGATATCGGCACTGTAGGCGACTCCATTTCCGACCAGACCTACTGCCATACCGATCGACTGAATCAGGGCAAGAATGACCGTGCCATAGCGGGTGTACTGACTGATCTTGCGGCGACCAGCCTCCCCCTCTTTCTTCAACTGCTCAAGCTGGGGCGACACGACGGTCAGCAACTGCATGATAATCGACGCGGAAATATAGGGCATGATACCCAGCGCGAAGATACTCATCCGCTCCAGGGCACCACCTGAGAACATATTGAATAGACTCAGGATGGTGCCTTGGTTTTCCCTAAACAGGGCAGCAAGCTGGTCAGGATTGATACCGGGAACCGGGATGTGGGCACCGATACGGTAAACCACGATAGCCAGAAACACGAAGCGTAAACGAGCCCAAAGCTCGGAAAGACCACTTTGTGCGTTCGCCGGCATTTTTCCTGACTTGGCCATTTAGTCCTCTACCTTGCCGCCAGCAGCTTCGATTGCAGCTCGGGCACCTTTGGTGACCTTGAGTCCGCGCACGGTGACTGCCTTATCCAGTTCCCCGGAAAGGATGACTTTCGCGAATTGCGTAGCATCTTTCAGGACATTTGCTGCTTTCAGGCTTTCCAGATCAGCCACGTCGCCATCGACAAGGCCCAGCTCAGCAAGGCGAACTTCCTGAGATTTGAGCGCTTTATGCGACGTAAAACCGAACTTGGGAAGACGACGCTGAAGCGGCATCTGACCGCCTTCAAAGCCCGGCTTAACGCTGCCACCAGAGCGAGATTTCAAGCCCTTGTGACCGCGACCGCCTGTCTTACCCAAGCCAGAACCGATACCACGACCAACGCGCTTTGCAGCGTGCTTGGAGCCCGGAGCCGGGCTAAGTGTATTCAGTTTCATGGATTACTCTCCCTCAACACGTACAAGGTAATTTACCTTGTTGATCATACCGCGTACGGCAGGGGTGTCTTCCAGTTCGACAGAATGATTGATGCGGCGCAGACCAAGACCACGTACAGTGGCCTTGTGCTTTTCCAGAACACCAATCGTGCTGCGAACCTGCTTAACTTTGATTGTCGCCATGGTGATTACCCCGTAATCGCTTCGACGGAGAGGCCACGCTTGGCAGCAACGTCTTCAGGCGAGCGCATGGACGCAAGCCCTTTTACCGTTGCACGTACTACGTTTACCGGATTGGTAGACCCGTAGCACTTCGCCAGAACGTCGTGGACTCCAGCCAATTCGAGCACAGAACGCATCGCACCACCGGCGATAATACCTGTACCCTCGGAAGCAGGCTGCATGTAGACCTTAGATGCGCCGTGGTTGGCCTTGACCGGATACTGAAGGGTATGGCCCTTCAGTTCGACCTTGACCATATTACGGTGCGCCTGGTCCATGGCTTTTTGAATCGCGATCGGCACTTCACGCGCCTTACCACGACCGAAGCCGATGCGGCCTTTGCCATCGCCAACGACAGTCAGTGCGGTGAAGCCGAAGATCCGACCACCCTTGACCACCTTGGCGACACGGTTGATCTGCACGAGCTTCTCTTGCAGTTCACCGTTCGCTTTCTGTTCGTTATTCGCCATCGTAGAACCCTTTAGAATTGCAAGCCGCCGTCACGGGCAGCGTCTGCGAGCGCCTTGACCCGACCGTGGAAACGAAAACCGGAACGGTCAAAGGCGACGTCAGTGATCCCAGCTTCTTTCGCACGTTCTGCGAGCAGGGAACCGACTTTAGCAGCAGCTTCGACGTTTCCAGAGGTCTCACCACGCAGGGATTTATCCAGAGTGGAAGCGCTTACGAGTACTTTACCGCCGTCCGCAGAAATGATCTGCGCGTACATATGACGCGGCGTGCGGTTGACACACAAGCGGTTGACACCAAGCTCGCGAATCTTTGCACGCGTACGGCGGGCACGACGGAGACGAGATTCTTTCTTCGCGTTCATAACCCTGCCTTATTTCTTCTTGGCTTCTTTACGGCGAACTTGCTCGTCGCCATAACGAATACCTTTGCCCTTGTACGGCTCCGGCGGACGGAAAGCACGGATTTCAGCCGCTACCTGCCCCAGACGCTGTTTATCAGCACTTTTCAGAACGATAACAGTGTTCTTCGGCGTCTCGGCGGTTACACCTTCCGGAAGTTGATATTCAACCGGATGGGAAAACCCGAGCGTCAGATTCAGCGTGCTGCCATTGACTTGGGCACGATAACCGACACCGTTGATTTCAAGGGTCTTGGTGAAGCCAGTGGATACACCGACGACCATGTTGTTGACCAGAGCACGAACTGTGCCGGCCATAGCCCAGCCCTTAGCGGACGGGCTCGGCTTGAAGGTCAACTGACCATCTTCCTTGGCAACAATCACGTCGTTGTGAATTGCTGTTTCAAGCTGACCCTGGCTGCCTTTGACGGTCAACTTATCATTGTCGAGATTTACCTCAACACCGTTAGGCAGCGTAACGGGATACTTTGCGATCCTGGACATCTATCACTCCTAGAATACGGTGCAGATCACTTCACCGCCAACGCCGGCCTGACGCGCTGCGCGGTCAGTCATAACACCATTGGAGGTGGAGACAATGGCTACACCGAGGCCGTCAGCTACGTTAGGTAGCTCGTCCTTGCCCTTGTAGATACGCAACGAGGGCTTGGAAACACGCTGGATATGCTCGATGACAGGCTTGCCTTCGAAATATTTCAGCGTAACGACCAGCTGCGGCTTCTGTTCACCTTCAACAACCGCTTCTGTGATATAGCCTTCTTCTTTCAATACACGGGCCACTTCAACCTTGAGCTTGGAAGACGGCATGGAAACCGTCTCCTTGGTTGCGGCCTGCGCATTACGGATACGGGTCAACATATCCGCCAGAGTGTCTTGCATGCTCATGTAGTGCGCTCCTAATAAACGTGGTTACCAGCTGGACTTGGTCAGACCAGGAACGTCACCACGCATGGCTGCTTCGCGAAGCTTGTTACGGCCAAGGCCGAACTTGTTGTAGTAGCCATGGGGACGACCGGTAATGCGGCAGCGGTTACGCTGACGCACCGGGCTGGAATCACGCGGCAGCTTCTGGAGTTGAAGCTGTGCGTCGAAGCGCTCTTCATCAGAAGCATTGACATCTTGGATGATGGCCTTGAGCTGAGCGCGCTTGGCAGCGTATTTATCTACCAGTTTGGCGCGCTTCAGTTCACGCTCAACCATGCTCTTTTTAGCCATGATCTCAACCTTATTTCTTGAACGGGAAGTTCAGTGCACTAAGGAGCGCACGACCTTCGTCGTCGGTGTTAGCACTGGTTGTGATCGTGATGTCCAGACCACGAACCCGATCGACCTTGTCATACTCGATCTCCGGGAAAATGATCTGCTCACGAACACCCATGGAGTAGTTTCCACGGCCATCGAACGATTTGGGGTTCAGGCCTCGGAAGTCACGAACACGCGGAATCGCGATGTTCACGAGACGATCGAGGAATTCCCACATGCGTTCACGGCGCAGGGTTACCTTCACACCGATGGGCCAACCTTCACGGACTTTAAAGCCCGCGACGGATTTACGTGCCTTGGTGATGATCGGCTTCTGGCCGGAAAGTTTCTCGAGATCCGCAGCGGCGTTCTCGATCAACTTCTTATCGCTGGTCGCGTCACCCACTCCCATATTGAGAGTGATTTTAGTGATGCTTGGAATCTGCATCACGCTGTCATAGCCAAACTCTTCTTTCAGTTTGGCTTTGACTTCGTTTTGGTACTGTTCTTTCAAGTTCGCCATATTGCCACCCGAGTCGCTTTAGGCGTCGATCTGCTTTTGAGTCGACTTAAAGATACGGACCTTAGTACCGTCATCTTGCACCAAAAAGCCGACCCGATCCGCCTTGCCAGTCTCCGCATTGAAGATAGCAACGTTAGAACCATGGATCGGAGCTTCGCGCTCGACGATACCCCCTTGAGTACCCAACATCGGGTTTGGCTTAGTGTGACGTTTCACCATGTTCACACCAGAGATAACAAACCGGCCGTCTTGCAGTACACGCTTTACTGTACCGCGCTTGCCCTTGTCCTTTCCGGCGATAACGATTACTTCGTCGTCACGTTTGATCTTGCGCATATTCCGCCTCGCTCCTTACAGCACTTCGGGCGCCAAGGAAATGATTTTCATGAACTTCTCGTTGCGAAGCTCACGAGTCACTGGCCCAAAGATACGTGTACCGATGGGCTGCTCGTTAGCATTGTTCAGCAGAACGGCCGCATTCCCATCGAAGCGAATCAAAGAGCCATCCGGACGACGAACGCCACTACGTGTGCGAACGACCACAGCCTTGAGTACCTGGCCTTTCTTAACGCGGCCACGCGGAATTGCTTCCTTGACCGTCACTTTAATGATGTCGCCTACACGTGCATAGCGCCGATGAGATCCACCAAGCACCTTGATGCACTGGACCCTGCGAGCGCCGCTGTTGTCGGCGACATCCAGCATTGTTTGCGTTTGAATCATTGGTTTTCTCCAAACCTAACTGTCTGCACTGGAGAGGCCAGCCGGGATTAACCCTTGGCCTGCTCCACCACTTCGACCAGAGTCCACGCTTTCTTTTTGGAAAGCGGACGACACTCTTCAATTGAAACAGTGTCACCAAGACGTGCCTGGTTGGTTTCGTCGTGGGCGTGCAGCTTCGTAGAGCGTTTCATGTACTTTCCGTAGATCGGATGACGCTCACGACGCTCGATCATTACAACGATGGATTTCTCCATCTTGTCGCTCACCACCTTGCCAGTGAGTCGACGTGCATTTGTTTCTTCGGCCATCTCAATCACCTGACTTCTCGTTGAGCGTGGTTTTGACGCGAGCGATATCGCGACGAACCTGCTTTAGCAAATGAACCTGGGTCAGCTGACCGGTATTTTTTTGCATCCGCAGATTGAACTGCTCGCGGAGAAGCTCCAGCAGCTGGTCCTTAAGCGCCTCGACTGACTTTTCGCGAAGTTCCTGAGCTTTCATCACATCACCGTCCGTTTAACAAAGGTGGTGGATACCGGCATTTTCTGAGCAGCCAGCGTGAATGCTTCACGAGCCAGCGATTCAGAGACACCTTCGATCTCGTAAAGCACCTTGCCCGGCTGGATCTGAGCAACCCAGTATTCTACTGAGCCCTTACCCTTACCCATACGAACTTCAAGCGGCTTTTCGGAAATCGGCTTGTCCGGGAACACGCGAATCCAGATTTTACCACCACGCTTTACGTGACGGGTGATTGCGCGTCGACCCGCCTCGATCTGGCGCGCCGTAATACGACCACGACCTGTTGCCTTGAGACCAAACTCTCCGAAGCTTACATCGCTACCGCGATGCGCGAGGCCGCGGTTGCGACCTTTTTGCTGCTTACGGAACTTGGTACGTTTGGGCTGTAACATCGACTACCCCCTTACTTAGAACCTTTCTTCTTGGGTGCAGAAGGTTGCTGTGCCTGTTTCTGCTTGGCACGCACTTCTTCGATACCCCCAAGGATTTCGCCTTTGAAGATCCACACTTTGACGCCAATGACGCCATACGTGGTGTGGGCTTCATACGTCGCGTAGTCGATGTCGGCACGCAGTGTATGAAGTGGTACGCGTCCTTCGCGATACCACTCGGTACGAGCGATCTCGGCACCACCAAGACGACCTGACAGCTGAACCTTGATACCTTTAGCACCCAGGCGCATCGCATTCTGTACCGCGCGCTTCATGGCACGACGGAACATGACACGACGCTCGAGCTGACCAGCGATGTTCTGAGCAACCAGAGCAGCATCGAGTTCAGGCTTGCGAATTTCTTCGATGTTAACGTGAACTGGCACGCCCATCATCTCAGTCAGTTCGCGACGAAGACGGTCAACGTCCTCACCCTTCTTGCCGATCACGATACCCGGACGGGCAGTGTGAACGGTAATACGCGCATTGTTTGCCGGACGTTCAATTTGAATACGGCTCACAGAGGCGTTTTTCAGACGATCTTCAAGAAAACGACGGACTTGGAGATCGTTGTTCAGCTTATCTGCGTAGGCTCCGCCCTCGGCGTACCAGACCGATGTATGGTCCTTAACGATCCCGAGGCGAATGCCAATTGGATTTACTTTCTGACCCATCTGGTCGACTCCTACTTCTCGGCTACCTTGACGGTGATGTGGCAAGTGCGCTTCAGAATCCGGTCTGCACGGCCTTTGGCGCGCGGACGGATGCGCTTGAGCGTCATGCCCTCATCGACGCAGATGGTCGAAACACGCAGCTCATCGATGTCCATGCCGTTATTTTCTTCAGCGTTAGCAACCGCTGACTGCAATACTTTCTTCACCAAATGCGCTGCTTTCTTTGGTGAGAAGGTCAGCAGTTCAATCGCTTCTGCGACCGGCTTTCCGCGTACCTGATCAGCAACCAAACGGGCCTTCTGAGCAGAGAGGCTAGCGCCGCGCAATGTAGCAGCTACTTCTTGCATTTCTTCGCTCCTTACCGCTTGGCTTTCTTATCTGCCGCGTGACCGCGGTAGGTACGGGTGGCAGCAAATTCACCGAGCTTGTGACCAACCATCTCTTCAGAGATGTAAACCGGCACATGCTGGCGACCGTTATGGACGGCAATGGTGAGTCCAACCATGTTTGGAAGGATCATCGAACGACGCGACCAAGTCTTGATCGGTTTACGGTCGTTCTTTTCCACAGCCGCCTCAACCTTCTTCAAAAGATGAAGGTCAATAAAAGGACCTTTCTTCAATGAACGTGGCACAGCCGTTACCCCTTAATATCCTGTTACTTGGCTTTGCGGCGACGGACAATAAGCTTGTCAGTACGCTTGTTTTTGCGCGTCTTATGACCCTTGGTCGGCATACCCCACGGGCTAACCGGATGACGACCGCCACTTGTGCGACCTTCACCACCACCATGCGGGTGATCGACCGGGTTCATCGCGACACCGCGAACGGTAGGACGAACGCCTTTCCAACGCTTGGCACCAGCTTTACCCAGCTGACGCAGGCTGTGTTCTGAGTTACCGACTTCGCCCAACGTGGCACGACATTCGGAAAGAACACGACGCATTTCGCCAGAGCGCATGCGGATTGTGGCGTAGTTACCTTCGCGCGCTACCAGCTGAGCACTGGCACCTGCACTACGCACCATCTGAGCGCCCTTACCAGGCTTGAGCTCGATGCAGTGGATAGTGGAGCCCACAGGAATATTGCGAAGCGGCAAGGTATTGCCCCGCTTGATCGGCGCATTAACACCGGATTCAAGGCGATCGCCTGCTGAAACACCTTTGGGAGCGATGATGTAACGACGCTCGCCATCGAGGTACTTGAGCAGCGCAATGTTGGCACTACGGTTCGGATCGTATTCGATACGCTCGACCGTTGCTGCGACACCATCCTTGCTACGCTTGAAATCGATCAAGCGATAGTGCTGGCGATGACCACCACCAACGTGACGTGTAGTGATACGACCGTTGTTGTTTCGGCCGCCGCTGCGATGCTGTGCTTCGAGCAGAGGCGCATAAGGACGTCCTTTATAGACGGTCTCGTCAACAATTTTGACCTTGTGACGACGGCCCGCAGACGTCGGTTTTGTCTTGACTACTGCCATGATCTGTTCTCCTGCCTCACTCGTTGCCAGTGAAGTCGTCGAGCGTCTCGCCCTGCGCCAAGGTGACGTAGGCTTTACGATACCCCTGACGGCGACCTTCACCACGAATGCTGCGCTTGACCTTGCCTTTCATGTTCAGAACCTGAACACCTGCGACCTTGGTCTCAAACAGAGATTCAACGGCCTTTTTAATTTCAGGCTTGGTCGCGTCAGCGGCCACTTTGAACACGTACTGATTGCTGTTTTCAGCAACTGAAGCCGCTTTCTCGGTCATGTGTGGGCCGAGCAGGACTTTAAAAATACGTTCTTGGTTCATGCCAACTTCTCCTCGAACTTCCGCAGCGCCGGCACTGTCATCAGGACCTTGTCGAACGCAACCAGGCTGACAGGGTCAGCTGCGGCCACGTCAACAACATCGACATTGGGCACGTTACGAGCAGCAAGGAACAGATTTTGATCAACGTCCTCGGTAACAATAAGAACTTTTTCGAGGTTAAGTTCTTTAAGCTTACCGACCAACTGTTTGGTCTTGGGCGAATCGACCGCAAATGATTCAACCGCGACCAGGCGGTCTTGACGGACCAGCTCGGACAGGATCGAACGCATTGCCGCGCGATACATCTTACGGTTGACCTTCTGCGAGAAGTCCTGAGGACGAGCAGCAAAGGTCACACCACCGCTGCGCCAGATCGGCGAGCGAATCGTACCCGCGCGAGCGCGGCCGGTGCCCTTCTGACGCCACGGCTTCTTGCCACCACCGCTTACGTCACTACGATTCTTTTGAGCACGAGTTCCTTGGCGAGCTGCTGCCATATAGGCAGTAACTACTTGATGCACCAACGACTCATTGAACTCTTTACCAAAGGTCGCATCGGAAAGTTCAACTTCCCCTGCGCCTGAACCAGTGAGATTCAAATTCATCGGAAATAACCCCTCAGCGAGCTTTAACAGCACTGCGCACGACAACGTCGCTACCGGTAGCACCAGGTACCGCGCCACGAACCAGCAGCAAGTTGCGTTCAGCGTCTACACGCACGACTTCAAGACCCTGCACTGTGGAGCGCACATTACCCAGCTGACCCGCCATCTTCTTGCCTTTGAAGACACGACCGGGGGTCTGACACTGACCAATGGAGCCAGGTGCACGGTGAGCGAGGGAGTTACCGTGAGTATTGTCCTGGGTACGGAAGTTCCAGCGCTTAACTGCGCCAGCAAATCCTTTACCCTTGGACGTACCAGTCACATCAATCTTTTGACCGGCCTCGAAGAGGGATACAGTGAGTTCACCGCCGACTTCAGGTGCTTCATCACCTTCAGACAGACGAAACTCGGAGAGGGCCCGACCAGCTTCAACACCCGCTTTCGCGTACTGACCACGTACGGAAGCAGTAAGGTGCTTGGCCTTGCGGGATCCGGAAGTGACCTGAATAGCGCGGTAGCCATCGACTTCAAGTGTCTTGACGGCAGTTACGCGATTCGGTTCGACTTCGATTACGGTTACGGGGACGGACGTGCCGTCTTCGGTGAAGATACGGGTCATACCGCTCTTCTTGCCGACTAAACCGATAGTCATGCTCAGTCTCCTATAGTGTACGGGGCTATCACCCGCTATGGCTGCCCTTTCCAGAGCATTCCACTAGCACATTGTATGGCGCCATCTCGGCGCGTCGGCTTTAAGCCGAAGTGACTAGTGTAATTTAATTAATCAACCTTGATCTGAACATCCACACCAGCAGCCAGATCCAGCTTCATCAAAGCATCAACTGTTTTCTCAGTCGGCTCGACGATATCTAGAACGCGCTTGTGCGTGCGGATTTCATACTGGTCGCGCGCGTCTTTGTTGACGTGCGGTGAAACCAAGATGGTGTAACGCTCGCGATTGGTCGGCAGCGGAATTGGACCACGAACCTGTGCACCAGTACGCTTCGCGGTATCCACGATTTCTTGTGCGGACTGATCAATCAGGCGGTGGTCGAACGCTTTCAACCGAATGCGGATTTTTTGGTTCTGCATTAGCCCTAAACTCCAACGGATTAAGGCGGCCCGACAGCTGAAGTTGACCGCCCGCCTACGCATTTAAAGGATGCGCATTATAGGCAGACCATCTTCAACTGTCAAACACGCACGACAAAGGGGCCCTTTCGAGCCCCTTCTTTTAAACATCAAGCGATAGGATCACTCAATGATCTTGGCAACAACACCAGCGCCAACGGTACGGCCGCCTTCACGAATCGCGAAGCGCAGACCGTCTTCCATAGCGATCGGTGCGATCAGAGTAATGACCATCTGGACGTTATCGCCCGGCATGACCATCTCAACGCCTTCCGGAAGTTCACAAGTACCGGTTACGTCAGTTGTACGGAAGTAGAACTGCGGACGGTAGCCCTTGAAGAACGGAGTGTGACGACCGCCTTCTTCTTTGGACAGGATGTAGACTTCGGATTCGAACTTGGTGTGCGGCTTGATCGTTCCGGTTTTCGCCAGAACCTGACCACGCTCGACGTCGTCACGCTTGGTGCCACGCAGAAGCGCGCCGATGTTCTCACCCGCACGACCTTCGTCGAGCAGTTTACGGAACATTTCAACACCGGTAACGGTGGTCTTGGTGGTGTCGTGCAGACCAACAACTTCAACTTCGTCGCCAGTCTTGACCAGACCACGCTCAACACGGCCAGTAACAACAGTACCACGACCAGAGATTGAGAAGACGTCTTCAATCGGCATCAGGAACGGCTGATCGATGGCACGCTCAGGTTCCGGAATGTACTCATCCAGCGCCTTGATCAGGTTGGCAACGGCAGTAGTACCCATGCCGTTGTCGTCCTTGCCTTCAAGCGCCATCAGAGCAGAACCGATGATGATCGGCGTGTCATCGCCCGGGAAGTCGTACTCGTTGAGGAGTTCACGTACTTCCATTTCGACCAGCTCGAGCAGCTCTTCGTCATCGACCATGTCCGCCTTGTTAAGGAAGACAACGATGAACGGAACGCCAACCTGACGAGACAGCAGGATGTGCTCACGAGTCTGCGGCATGGGGCCGTCAGCTGCAGAACAGACCAGGATAGCGCCGTCCATCTGAGCAGCACCAGTGATCATGTTCTTGACGTAGTCAGCGTGTCCCGGGCAGTCAACGTGTGCGTAGTGACGCACTTCGGACTGGTACTCAACGTGCGCAGTCGCGATAGTGATACCACGCTCACGCTCTTCCGGAGCGTTATCGATGGTATTGAACTCACGCCAGTCGCCGCCGAAAACTTCGGCAGATACGCGAGTAAGTGCCGCAGTCAACGTGGTTTTACCGTGGTCAACATGACCGATGGTACCGACGTTTACGTGCGGTTTGGAACGTTCAAATTTTTCCTTAGCCACTGCTATAACCTCTTTAACTTAACTAACGGTCATCCGTTTTGGTTAATGACGGCATCCACGATGCTTGAGGGCGCCTCATCGTATTTCGCAAACTCCATGGAGTAGCTTGCGCGGCCCTGGGTTTGTGAGCGCAGATCAGTTGCGTAACCGAACATCTCACCCAGCGGTACCGTTGCACGAATGATCTTGCCTGAGGAAGAATCATCCATACCCTGTACCAAGCCACGGCGACGGTTGAGGTCGCCCATAACATCACCCATGAACTCTTCAGGGGTAACAACTTCAACCCGCATGACAGGCTCGAGAAGTACCGCCCCAGCCTTGCGAGCGCCTTCTTTGATCGCCATGGACGAGGCAACCTTAAAGGCGTTTTCGTTGGAGTCCACGTCGTGGTAGGAACCATCGAACAGCGTAACCTTGACGTCAATCATCGGATAACCGGCAATGACACCGTTTTGAAGCTGCTCGTATGCACCTTTCTCGACGGCAGGCACGTACTCTTTCGGCACGACGCCACCAACGATCTCAGAGGCGAACTTGAAGCTCAGCTCTTCGTCTTCGCCCTTGTCTTCAGCCGTAAGGGGCTCAATACGAAGGAAGACATGACCGAACTGACCACGACCACCTGACTGACGAACAAACTTGCCTTCCTGCTCGACCTTGGTACGGATGGTTTCACGATAAGCAACCTGCGGCTTACCGATGTTCGCATCGACCTTGAACTCGCGACGCATGCGGTCAACGATAATATCCAGGTGAAGCTCACCCATACCGGAAATGATGGTCTGACCGGTTTCTTCATCGGTTTTAACACGGAAAGACGGATCTTCCTGAGCCAGCTTACCGAGTGCGACGCCCATCTTTTCCTGGTCCGGTTTGGACTTCGGCTCAACCGCAACCGAGATAACCGGATCCGGGAATTCCATACGTTCAAGAATGATCTTGTCATTCAGGTCGCACAGAGTATCACCGGTGGTTACATCTTTAAGGCCAATGCACGCCGCGATATCGCCTGCATACACTTCCTTGATCTCTTCACGAGAGTTGGAGTGCATCTGAACGATACGACCAACGCGCTCTTTCTTGCCCTTGACCGAGTTGAACACGCTGTCACCGGACTTGAGTACGCCCGAATAAACACGCATGAAGGTCAAAGTACCAACGAACGGGTCGGTTGCGATCTTGAACGCCAACGCAGAGAACGGTGCACTATCATCCGCTTCACGCGTAGCGATAGTGCCATCTTTGTCGTCGAGCTCACCCTCGATCGCCTTAACTTCTGTGGGAGACGGCATGTACTCGATAACACCGTCAAGTACCGCCTGCACGCCCTTGTTCTTAAAGGCACTACCACAGGTAACCAGAACGATTTCGTTCTCGAGCGTACGGCGGCGCAGACCTGCCTTGATTTCTTCGATGGAAAGCTCGCCTTCTTCAAGGTACTTGTCCATCAATTCTTCAGAGGCTTCGGCAGCCGCTTCGACCATCTCTTCACGATACTTCTCAGCAGTCTCTTGAAGCTCTGCCGGAATATCGACGAGGTCGTAATTCATGCCGAAGTTCGCCTCATCCCAGAGAATCGCCTTCATCTGGATAAGATCGATAACGCCCTTGAAGCCGTCCTCAGCGCCCCAGTTGATCTGGATAGGCACTGTGTTCGCGCCAAGACGTTCCTTGAGCTGATCGACGACCATAAAGAAGTCAGCGCCAGCGCGGTCCATCTTGTTGACGAAGACCATACGCGGAACTTCGTATTTGTTGGCCTGGCGCCATACGGTTTCCGTCTGCGGCTGAACGCCGGAGGAACCGCAAAGCACAACGACCGCACCATCGAGAACACGCAGTGAACGCTCAACTTCGATCGTGAAGTCAACGTGTCCAGGTGTATCGATGATGTTGATGCGGTGTTCATCAAACTGCTTGTTCATACCCTGCCAGAAGCAGGTAGTTGCAGCCGATGTAATGGTAATACCGCGCTCTTGCTCCTGCTCCATCCAGTCCATGGTGGCTGCCCCTTCGTGGACCTCGCCAACCTTATGGGACAGACCGGTATAAAACAGGACACGCTCGGTAGTGGTGGTCTTACCAGCGTCGACGTGTGCAACGATACCAATATTCCGGTAACGCTTAAGTGGAGTCTTACGTGGCACGATAGCTAATCCTATGGTTTAGAAGCGGTAGTGGGAGAAAGCCTTGTTGGCTTCTGCCATGCGATGGACGTCTTCACGCTTCTTAACAGCGGCACCTTTACCTTCTGCCGCGTCCAGAATTTCGCCAGCCAGTCGCTGAACCATGGTTTTCTCGCCACGATTACGTGCCGCATCAACCATCCAGCGCATTGCCAACGCACTACGACGCGAAGGACGAACTTCGACGGGCACCTGATAGGTCGCACCACCAACACGACGAGACTTAACCTCAACCATGGGCTGAATGGTCTCAAGTGCCTTTTCAAACATGTCCAGCGGCGCCTCATTGGAGCGTTCGGCGACGCGATCCAGCGCACCATAGACGATGCGCTCGGCCGCGGATTTCTTGCCGCTGATCATCAGGTGGTTCATGAATTTGGCGAGACGCGTGCTTCCGAACTTCGGATCAGGCAGGATCTCACGCTTTGCAACGATACGCCTTCTAGGCATGACAAGCCCTCTTTTTTAAGGGTCCTTCAGGTAACCTCGGAACAACTTCGCCCGACCTTACTCTTATCAGACCAGCATTGAATTTAGGATTTAGGACGCTTGGTACCGTACTTGGAACGGCCCTGCTTACGATTTTGAACACCGGATGTATCCAGCGCACCGCGCACAGTGTGATAACGCACACCTGGCAAGTCCTTAACTCGACCACCGCGGATCAGAACAACAGAGTGTTCCTGAAGGTTGTGACCTTCACCGCCGATGTAAGAAGTAACTTCATAGCCGTTGGTCAAACGTACACGGCAGACTTTACGCAGTGCAGAGTTCGGCTTTTTAGGGGTCGTGGTGTATACACGAGTACAAACACCACGCTTTTGCGGGCAAGCCTGAAGCGCGGGCACGTCGCTTTTGGCGACAGGGCGCTTGCGCGGCTTACGCACGAGCTGGTTTACAGTTGCCATTTCTCACTCCAATGAGGGTTTCGACACTTAAAGCAGCAGGAGAGCATAGACTCTCCCACTGTCAAAGGCTGCGAATTTTAGGTTTTTGGGCAATAGGCGTCAAGCCCGCACCGAGCGGCATCGCCCCTCGGTGCCCCACTTCCCTTAAAAATCGTCGTCAGCATCCAGTGCCGTCAGATGCTCGCCAAGTTGCTGTTCGACGTCAACCGCCGACGGATGCGCAAACCGCTCGGCTTCATCACGCTTGCGGCGACGCTCGGCGTGATGCGCAAGACCAGTACCTGCTGGAATCAGGCGGCCAACGACAACGTTTTCTTTCAGGCCGCGCAGATAGTCGCGCTTGCCGGTTACCGCCGCCTCGGTCAGAACGCGGGTCGTTTCCTGGAACGACGCCGCCGAAATGAACGACTCCGTTGCGAGCGATGCCTTGGTGATACCCAGTAGCACGCGCTCGAACTTGGCCGGGAACTTACCGTTCGCCTCGGCTGCCGCATTCACCTGAAGCACGCGATCGACATCAACCTGGTCACCCGGGATCAGCTCCGTATCGCCTGCATCGAGAATCTCGACCTTACGCAGCATCTGACGCACGATAACCTCGATGTGCTTGTCGTTGATGCCAACGCCCTGCAGACGGTAGACGTCCTGGATTTCGACGGTAATGTACTTGGCAAGCTCTTCGACACCGAGCAGACGCAGAATATCGTGCGGGTTGCTCGGACCGTCAGAGATAACTTCACCTTTCTCGACCGTCTCACCTTCAAAGACGCTGATCTGACGCCATTTCGGAATCAGCATTTCGAACGGATCGCCGTCGGCCGGAGTAATCGCCAGGCGACGCTTGCCTTTCGTTTCCTTGCCGAAGCTGACCACACCGGAAATTTCCGCCAGAATGGACGGCTCTTTCGGTTTACGTGCCTCGAAAAGATCGGCAACACGCGGCAGACCACCGGTGATGTCCTTGTTACCAGACGCCTCAACCGGAATACGGGCAACGATTTCACCGACACCGATGCCGGATTCATTCTCGACCGAGACTATCGCATTACCTGGCAGCATGTACTGCACCGGCGTATTCGAACCCGGCAGAGAGATGTACTCGCCACGCTCATCGACAAGCATGACCATCGGTCGCTTGTCACGCCCCGCTGCCGGGCGGTTACCGCTCTCGATGACCTCGATCGAGGACAGCCCCGTCATTTCATCGACGCTGCGGTTAACGGTCAGGCCGTCTTCCATGTCGGTGAACTGCACTCGACCTGCCACTTCGGCAACGATCGGATGCGTGTGCGGATCCCACTTGGCAACGGTCTGGCCAGGTTCGACGTGATCGCCGTCCTTGATAGACAGTTCGGCACCGTAGGGCAGCTTGTAGTACTCGCGCTCACGACCATGCTCATCGGCAACCGCCAGAGCGCTGGAACGCGATACCACGATCAACTTGCCATCGCTGCGCTCGACCGACTTGATGTTATGCAGACGAACACTACCACCGTGCTTGACCTGAACACTGTCGACCGCGGACGCACGAGACGCCGCACCACCGATGTGGAAGGTACGCATGGTCAACTGGGTACCCGGCTCACCGATCGACTGTGCCGCGATGACACCAACGGACTCACCGACATTGACCAGATGGCCGCGCGCCAGATCACGTCCGTAGCAGTTCGAGCACACACCGTGATTGGTATCGCAGTTGATCGAGCTGCGCACGATGATCTCATCGACGCCCATGGTGTCGAGCTTGTCACACCAGGCTTCGTCGAGAAGCGTGCCTCTCGGGATGAGGATATCCTGAGTCTGCGGATCGACCACGTCCTGCGCAACAACACGACCAAGAACACGCTGGGCGAGCGATACGATAATGTCGCCGCCTTCGATGACCGGATGCAGCGTTACGCCGTTTTCGGTACCGCAGTCCTCTTCGGTCACGACCAAGTCCTGTGCGACATCGACCAGACGGCGCGTCAGATAACCTGAGTTCGCCGTCTTGAGGGCCGTATCGGCAAGACCCTTACGGGCACCGTGCGTCGAGATAAAGTACTGAAGTACGTTCAGACCTTCACGGAAGTTGGCGGTGATCGGTGTCTCGATGATCGAGCCATCCGGCTTGGCCATCAGACCACGCATGCCTGCCAACTGACGAATCTGTGCAGCACTACCACGTGCGCCGGAGTCCGCCATGATGAAGACGCTGTTGAACGAATCCTGCTCGACTTCATTGCCGTCTCGATCGATCACGGTTTCTTTCGAAATACCGGCCATCATCGCCTTGGCAACCTTGTCGTTTGCCTTGGACCAGATATCGATGACCTTGTTGTATTTCTCACCTGCCGTTACAAGACCGGAAGAGAACTGAGACTCGATCTCTTTGACTTCGTCCTCAGCCGCATCGATGATCGATTTCTTCGAGTCAGGGATAACGAAGTCGTTGACGCCGATTGACGCGCCCGACCAGGTTGCCAGACGGAAACCGGTGTACATCAACTGGTCGGCAAAGATGACCGTTTCTTTCAGACCAACCTGGCGATAGCCTGAGTTAATCAGCTGAGAGATCGCCTTTTTCTTCATCGGACGATTCACCAGCTCAAACGCAAGCCCCTTGGGTACGATCCGATACAGAAGCGCACGGCCGACCGTCGTATCCTTGAGTGACGTGGATGGCACAAACTCACTGTGCTCATCTTCACGAGTCCACTCGGTGATACGAACGCGAACCTTGGCGTGCAGCTCGACATTTTGAGTACCGAAGGCGCGATCAAGCTCATTGAGATCGGCAAAGACCATGCCTTCGCCTTTCGCATTCACCTTCTCGCGGGTCATGTAATAAAGACCCAGAACGACGTCCTGCGACGGCACGATGATCGGCTCACCGTTAGCCGGTGATAGCACGTTGTTGGTCGACATCATCAGCGCACGAGCTTCAAGCTGCGCCTCAAGCGTCAACGGTACGTGCACCGCCATCTGGTCACCGTCAAAGTCGGCGTTATAGGCCGCACAGACCAGCGGATGCAGCTGAAGGGCCTTGCCTTCGATCAGCATCGGCTCGAACGCCTGAATACCCAGACGGTGAAGCGTCGGCGCACGGTTCAGCATGACCGGATGCTCGCGAATGACGTCAGCCAGGATGTCCCAGACTTCCGGCACTTCGCGTTCGACCATCTTTTTCGCAGCCTTGATCGTGGAGGCATAGCCCAGCGATTGAAGCTTGGAATAGATAAACGGCTTGAACAGCTCAAGCGCCATTTTCTTGGGAAGACCGCACTGATGCAGACGCAGCTGCGGACCCACGGTGATAACGGAACGACCGGAATAGTCGACACGCTTACCAAGCAGGTTCTGACGGAAACGGCCCTGCTTACCCTTGATCATGTCGGCCAGCGACTTGAGCGGGCGCTTATTCGAGCCAGTGATGGCACGACCGCGACGACCGTTGTCCAACAGGGCATCGACCGACTCCTGAAGCATACGCTTCTCATTGCGCACGATAATGTCCGGCGCATTGAGATCCAACAGGCGCTTCAAGCGGTTATTACGGTTGATAACACGACGGTAAAGGTCGTTAAGGTCAGACGTCGCGAAACGTCCGCCATCAAGCGGTACCAACGGGCGCAGATCCGGCGGCAGCACCGGCAGCACTTCCATGATCATCCATTCCGGGTTGTTGCCGGACTTCTGGAAGGCTTCCATCAGCTTCAAACGCTTGGAAAGCTTCTTGATCTTGGTCTCGGAGTTGGTCTGCGGAATTTCCTCGCGCAGCTGCTCGACTTCTTCATCCAGCTCGATATCAGCCAGCAGCGCCTTGACCGCCTCGGCACCCATGCGGGCATCGAAGTCATCACCGAACTCTTCAAGCGCTTCGAAGTATTGCTCGTCGTTAAGAAGCTGACCGCGCTCGAGTGTCGTCATACCGGGGTCGATCACGACGAAGGACTCGAAATAGAGAACGCGTTCGATGTCGCGCAGCGTCATGTCGAGCAGCATACCGATACGAGACGGCAGCGATTTCAGAAACCAGATGTGCGCGACCGGAGAGGCCAGTTCGATATGCCCCATGCGCTCACGACGCACGGCAGCCTTGGTCACCTCGACGCCACACTTCTCACAAATGATCCCACGATGCTTCATGCGCTTATATTTGCCGCACAAGCACTCGTAATCCTTGACCGGGCCAAAAATCTTGGCGCAGAACAGACCATCGCGCTCAGGCTTGAAGGTCCGATAATTAATAGTTTCGGGCTTTTTGACCTCGCCGTATGACCACGAGCGAATCATGTCCGGTGACGCCAGAGTAATCTTAATGGCGTCGAATTCGTCGGACTGTGCCTGCGATTTGAGAACTTTGACCAAATCTTTCATAGGGTCGGCTCCGTTGCGGAGTTGTCATGGGCAGGGGGGACGAATCCCCCCCGCGGACCAACAAAGGGTGTTCGGCGAATCGCCTTAGCTTTCAAGCTCGATGTCGATACCCAGCGAGCGAATCTCTTTGACGAGTACGTTGAACGATTCCGGCATACCTGCTTGCATGCTGTGATCGCCATCCACGATGTTCTTGTACATCTTGGTTCGCCCTTCGACGTCATCGGATTTGACCGTCAGCATCTCTTGAAGCGTGTAGGCTGCGCCGTACGCCTCGAGGGCCCAGACCTCCATCTCACCGAAACGCTGACCACCGAACTGAGCTTTACCGCCCAACGGCTGCTGTGTTACCAGCGAGTAGGAGCCCGTGGAACGAGCGTGCATCTTGTCATCGACCAGGTGGTTGAGCTTGAGCATGTACATATAACCGACCGTCACCGGACGATCGAACTTCTCGCCGGTACGCCCGTCGAACAGCGTCATCTGACCGGAATCCGGCAGATCAGCGAGTCGCAGAAGCCCCTTGATCTCACTTTCCTTGGCACCATCGAAGACCGGTGTCGAAATCGGCACACCCTTCGACAGGTTCTTGGCCAGGGTGATGATTTCATCATCACTGAGCTCATCGAGCGTTTCCTGACGACCGCCGCTCTCGTTGTAGACCTTGGCAAGGAACTCGCGCATTTCGCCGAGCTGCTGATCGCGTGCATTTTGCATCATGCGGTTGATCTTCTCGCCAAGCCCCCACGCGGCCAGGCCGAGGTGGGTTTCGAGAATCTGACCGACGTTCATTCGTGACGGTACACCCAAGGGGTTAAGCACCACATCGACGGGCATGCCCGTTTCGTCGAACGGCATGTCCTCGACCGGCATAATCGCGGAAATGACACCCTTGTTACCGTGACGACCCGCCATCTTGTCGCCTGGCTGAATCCGGCGCTTAACGGCCAGATAGACCTTGACGATCTTAAGTACGCCCGGCGCCAGATCATCACCCTGAGTCAACTTGCGTTTCTTGTCTTCGAAACGCTCGTCCATCTCCTTGCGGCGATTCTGAAGCTGCTCGTCGGCCTGAGACAGAAGCTCATTGAGCGTCTCGTCCTGCAGGCGCAGCTTGAACCACTGCTGGCGCGGCAGATCATCAAGATAGGCCTCAGACAGCACGTCGCCCTTCTTGAGATTCGGACCGCCGTTGACCGGCTGATCGCTCAAGGCACGATGAAGACGCTCAAACGTCGCATCCTCGGCGATACGATAGGTTTCCTGAAGATCCTTGCGCACTTCATCGAGCTGCATTTGCTCGATCGATAGCGCGCGCTGGTCCTTCTCGACCCCATCACGCGTAAAGACCTGAACGTCGATGACCGTTCCTTTCATACCCGTTGAGGCACGCAAGGATGTGTCTTTAACATCAGAGGCCTTCTCACCGAAGATGGCGCGCAGAAGCTTCTCCTCCGGCGTCAGCTGGGTCTCGCCCTTCGGCGTGACTTTACCGACCAGAATATCGCCAGGATTGATTTCCGCACCGATATAGACAATGCCGGATTCATCAAGCTTCGAAAGCGCCGACTCACCCACGTTCGGAATATCCGAAGAAATCTCTTCAGAACCAAGCTTGGTGTCTCGCGACACGCAGGTCAGTTCCTGGATATGAATGGTAGTGAACCGGTCCTCTTCAACGACACGCTCTGAAATCAGAATCGAGTCCTCGAAGTTGTAGCCATTCCAGGGCATGAACGCGAGACGCATGTTCTGACCAAGCGCCAGATCACCCATATCAACGGACGGACCATCGGCCAGGTTATCGCCACGCGCTACCAGATCGCCTGGGCGCACGACAGGCCGCTGATTCATGCAGGTATTCTGGTTCGAGCGCACGTACTTGGTCAGGTTGTAGATGTCGACGCCGGCTTCACCGCCCTCGATTTCATCTTCACTGACACGAATAACGATACGCTTGGCATCGACCGAATCGACCACACCACCGCGACGCGCTACAGCGCACACGCCAGAGTCACGTGCAACAAAACGCTCCATGCCGGTACCAACAAGCGGCTTATCGGCGCGCAGTGTCGGTACAGCCTGACGCTGCATGTTCGAGCCCATCAAGGCGCGGTTAGCGTCATCGTGCTCGAGGAACGGGATCAGCGCCGCGGCAACGGACACGACCTGACGCGGAGACACGTCCATCAGGGTGACCTTGTCAGGCGTCATGAAGGTGGTTTCACCCTTGTGACGAACCTGGACCAGATCATCAATCAGGTTGCCCTGCTCATCGACCGTGGCCGAGGCCTGAGCGATAACGAAATCGCCCTCTTCGATGGCAGACAGGTTCACGACATCGTCGGTCACCTTGCGGTCCACGACCTTGCGGTACGAGGTCTCGAGGAACCCGTAGCTATTGGTACGCGAGTACGTCGCCAGCGAGTTGATCAAACCGATGTTCGGGCCTTCCGGCGTTTCGATCGGGCACAAGCGGCCATAGTGCGTCGCGTGAACGTCACGCACTTCGAAACCGGCGCGCTCACGCGTCAGACCACCCGGACCCAATGCGGAAACACGACGCTTGTGCGTCACCTCCGACAGCGGGTTGTTCTGGTCCATGAACTGGGAAAGCTGGCTAGAACCGAAGAACTCCTTCACCGCCGCCGCAACCGGCTTGGCGTTGATCAGGTCCTGCGGCATCAGGCCTTCGCTTTCTGCCATGGAGAGGCGCTCACGTACGGCACGTTCGACACGCACCAGACCGACACGGAACTGGTTCTCCGCCATCTCACCGACGCTTCGAATACGACGGTTACCCAGGTGGTCGATGTCATCGACTTCACCAACGCCGTTACGAATGCTGATCAGCTCACGCATTACCGTTACGATGTCGTCATTGGACAACACGCCCTCGCCCTCATCGGTATCCCGACGCAGACGGCGGTTGAACTTCATTCGACCGACACCGGAAAGATCATAACGATCTTCGGTAAAGAACAGGTTATTGAACAGAGACTCTGCCGCTTCCTTGGTCGGCGGCTCGCCCGGACGCATCATTCGATAAATCTCAACCAGCGCTTCAAGGCGTGATGAGGTGGTATCGAGTTTGAGCGTATCCGAGACAAACGCACCCGTATCGAGGTCGTTGGTATATAACACCTCTAGCGAGGCAATGCCTGCCTGGCCCAACTTGGCGATCAGATCTTCCGTCAGTTCGGTATTGCAATTGCAGATCAGTTCGCCAGTATTCGGGTCGATCTGATCCTTTGCCAGCGTCTTGCCAAGCAGGTACTCCATCGGAACGTCGAGACGTTCGATACCGGCCTTTTCGAGCTGACGAATATGCTTTTGAGTAATGCGGCGACCTTCTTCGACGATCAAGCCACCTTCGTTGTCACGAATGTCGAAGATTGCAGTCTCACCGCGCAGGCGCGCCGGAACAAGCTCAACTGAGAACCCGGATTTCTCAACATGAAATACGGATGTATCGAAGAACATACCCAGCATTTCTTCTGAGCTGAAGCCCAACGCACGCAGCAGCACCGTAGCCGGCAGTTTTCTGCGGCGGTCGATACGCACATAAACGTTATCTTTGGGATCAAACTCGAAATCGAGCCACGAACCGCGATAAGGGATGACTCGCGCTGAATAAAGCAGCTTACCGGACGAGTGACTCTTACCCTTGTCGTGGTCGAAAAACACACCGGGACTGCGGTGCAGCTGAGAAACAATGACACGCTCGGTCCCGTTGACCACAAAGGTGCCATTTTCTGTCATGAGAGGAATTTCTCCCATGTAGACTTCTTGCTCTTTAATGTCCTTAATTGCCTTGTTCGAAGATTCCTTGTCATAAATGATCAAGCGAACCTTGACGCGCAGCGGTGCAGAGTAAGTCACTCCGCGCTGCTGGCACTCCTTGACATCGAAAGCGGGCGTACCAAAACGGTAGCTGACGTATTCGAGCGCTGCATTGCCCGAAAAGCTCTCGATCGGAAATACGGAGCTGAAAGCGGCATGCAGACCGACATCGCGGCGCTTTGCAGGCGCCATCTCCTGTTGGAGGAAGTCGTGATAGGAGTCAAGCTGGATGGCCAGCAAGTAAGGCACATCCATCACTTGGGGCAGTTTGCCAAAATCCTTGCGGATGCGTTTTTTCTCAGTGTATGAGTAAGCCATCTGTATTCCCCAGCTTGTTCACCATGAGTGACCGGCACGGTCGGCACGCCGCGACAGGCCCGGCCTGTCAGGCGCCAACGGCAAGCCCTGTGCTCGCCGTTGTTAAATTCGTCCGACACCTCACACCATAACGTTGACTGACGTATTGAGTATGTCGGTAGCAACAGAAAAAGGCTGGCAGCGGTTAATCCGCCACCAGCCGTGGATGCGTTAAGCAGTGCACCCCAACCAAGCAATCATGCGATTACTTGAGTTCTACAGTTGCACCAGCTTCTTCCAGCTTTTTCTTGGCTTCTTCAGCGTCGTCCTTGGACATACCCTCTTTCAGGGTAGCCGGCGCGCCGTCGACAGCACCTTTGGCTTCTTTCAGGCCAAGACCTGTGATCTCACGAACAGCTTTGATGACGTTAACTTTCTTGTCACCAGCAGATGCCAGAACCAGGTCGAATTCAGTCTGCTCTTCTGCTGCTTCGGCTTCGCCGCCACCAGGACCAGCAACAACAGCTGCTGCTGCAGTAACACCGAATTTTTCTTCCATCGCTTCGATCAGCTCAGCGACTTCCATGACAGACATTTCAGCAACAGCGTTGATGATGTCTTCTTTGTTCAATGCCATGATTACTCAATCCTAAAATCTTTGCGGAGCACCACGTGCTCAATCAATGAATGGATACACCTGCAGAGGACAGCAATTAAGCTGCTTCTTCCTCTTTCTTGTCGCGCAGTGCAGCCAGAGTTCGAACAAGCTTGCCAGCGGAGGCTTCTTTCATTACAGACATCAGCTTGGCGATCGCTTCGTCGTAAGTCGGCAGATTCGCCAGACGATCGATATCGCCCGCTGCAATGAACTCGCCCTCGTACGCCATTGCCTTGACTTCGAAAGCCTGCTCTTGCTTTGAAAACTCCTTGAACAGACGCGCTCCGGCGCCCGGATGGTCCATGGAGAAAGCCAGCAGAGTCGGCCCTACGAATGCTTCATTCAGGCATTCGTACGTAGTGCCTTCGAGCGCGCGACGAGCCAGCGTATTGCGCACGACGCGCAGCTGGACATTGTTGTCACGAGCCTGTTTGCGCAATTCGGTCATCGCGCCAACAGTAACACCACGAGAGTCGGCAACAACGACGGAGAGTGCAGCGCTAGCGGTTTCGCTGACTTCAGCAACAATTGCCTTTTTGTCTTCGAGACCTAATGGCACTTTACTTACTCCTTCGTACCCGCTTCGATTATCGAGGCGGCGGGGTTACCATCTATCTTCATCCAGGGATGAAGCCTTGAAGATGGCCAGCGCCAGGCGCTGTCACCATCTGCGTAGGCATGTCTTATAACATTAAGCCGAAGCGCCTACGGTCTTTGACGGAACCCCGCGCAAGCACGGGGACCGCAAAGTTTTCCGCTCCAGCCATTATGCTAGAGACGAATGATCGATTGTAACACCAGGACCCATCGTCGTGGAAAGAGAAACCTTCTTCAGGTAAACCCCTTTCGACGTGCTCGGCTTGAGCTTTTTGAGCTCGGCAACCAGAGCATCAACGTTGCCCTGGATGGCTTCAGCGCTAAAACCGACCTTACCGATACCGGCATGGATAATGCCGTTTTTGTCGGTACGGAAACGAACCTGACCAGCCTTGGCATTGTTGACCGCGGTAGCGACGTCCGGCGTAACAGTGCCGACTTTCGGGTTCGGCATCAGGCCACGCGGACCAAGGATCTGACCCAACTGACCGACGACGCGCATGGCGTCCGGCGCAGCGATAACAACGTCAAAATTGAGGTTACCCTTTTTGACGTCTTCAGCCAGCTCGTCCATACCAACGATGTCTGCGCCCGCTTCTTTTGCAGCGTCTGCAGCAGCGCCCTGGGCAAATACGGCAACGCGTACGTCATTACCTGTACCGTTAGGCATAACGGTCGCACCACGTACAACCTGATCCGATTTACGCGGATCGACGCCGAGATTGACAGCCACTTCAAACGATTCCTTGAACTTTACAGAAGAAAGTTCATTAAGAAGTGATACTGCCTCTTCAAGGCTGTATGTCTTGGCTGGATCCACTTTCTCGCGGACCGCCTTCATGCGCTTGCTTAGCTTAGCCATTATTAAAGGCCCTCCACATTCAGACCCATGCTGCGCGCGCTACCAGCAATGGTACGCACCGCCGCATCCATGTCAGCCGCAGTCAGATCCGGCTCTTTCGTGCGAGCGATCTCTTCGAGCTGCTCGCGAGTAACCGTGCCGACCTTGGTCTTGTTCGGAACACCAGAACCCGACTTGATGCCAGCTGCTTTCTTGAGCAGGACAGCCGCGGGCGGTGTCTTGGTGACGAATGTGAAGCTACGATCTGAATAGACCGTGATAACGACAGGTGTCGGAAGGCCCGGCTCGACATCCTGAGTCGCTGCGTTGAACGCTTTGCAGAACTCCATGATATTGACGCCGTGCTGACCAAGAGCCGGACCTACGGGCGGACTCGGGTTGGCCTTACCGGCTGCAACCTGCAGCTTGATATACGCTTGGACTTTCTTAGCCATTTTCTACTCCAGTTGGGTTATAGCGCCTGAACGGCTCCCCTGTTTTCATCCACCGAACCGGCGGACACAAACCAGACTACTCTTTCTCTACCTGAGAAAACTCGAGCTCGACAGGTGTTGCACGCCCGAAAATGAGCACGCTGACCTGAAGACGACTTTTCTCGTAGTTGACCTCTTCCACCACACCATTGAAGTCGGCAAAGGGGCCATCAGTTACACGAACGGTCTCCCCTGCGTCGAACATGGTTTTCGGACGAGGACTTTCACTACCATCCTGCACGCGCTGCAGGATTGCATCCGCCTCGCGCGTTGTGATCGGAGCCGGCTTTTCCGGCGTTCCGCCAATAAAGCCCATGACGCGGGGCGTCTCATTGACGAGATGCCAGGTCTGATCGGTCATTTCCATCTCGACCAGAACATAGCCCGGGTAAAACTTGCGCTCACTCTTGCGGCGCTTGCCATCCCGCATTTCGACAACCTCTTCCGTAGGAACAAGAATTTCCCCGAAAAGATCATCGACTTCATAAAGCTTGACCCGCTCCTTCAAGGAGCGCATCACATATTTCTCAAAACCAGAATAAGCGTGTACTACATACCAACGCTTAGCCATGACGCCTCCTAACCAATGATGCCCGACACCACCCAACCAAAGAAGGTGTCAATGAGCCAGAGCACCAGCCCTACAACCAATACGGCAACCAGTACAATAGCTGTTGTTTGAAACGTCTCTTGACGACTGGGCCAGACAACACGCTGAATTTCTTTACGTGAGTTCTTGGCGAGCGCAGACAGCTCCTTCCCCTGTTTCGTCATTAACGCAACGAACGCTGCCAACAGGCCGAGCGCGGTAATCCCGAGCACACGGTATAAAAGTGCAAGATCGGAGAAGAAGGAATTACCAACCACTATCGCCGCCACAAGAACAACAACAACCGCCCATTTCAACGCATCATGGCGCGATTCCTGCACTTCAGCCTCATGCTTCATGGAAACAAAACTCCCTAGGGCGTGCGACAGCTATTCAAAACGATTTGGACATTTCAGGAGGCTACCATCTTGCAGATGGCAGGCCAGGAGGGAATCGAACCCCCAACCTGCGGTTTTGGAGACCGCTGCTCTGCCAATTGAGCTACTGGCCTATTCAACCCTCAGAGCCTGCTAAGCGGCGGGAATACTACACCCCTGTTAACCACCTTGCAACCTTCGAGAAGTAGACAGGAAATTCATGCAACAAGACAATACACATATGGAGCTCATGGACGGAATTGAACCGTCGACCTCACCCTTACCAAGGGTGTGCTCTACCCCTGAGCTACATGAGCCTATCTGGAGCGGGCAGCGGGGATCGAACCCGCATCATCAGCTTGGAAGGCTGAGGTTCTACCATTGAACTATGCCCGCCAGCCAAGTGATATCTTGAAGTTGGTGGAGGGAGAAGGATTCGAACCTTCGAAGCTCTCGCGGCAGATTTACAGTCTGCTCCCTTTGACCACTCGGGAATCCCTCCAACTGGCGACGCATTCTACATTTGATGAATGCGATGTCAAGCCCTTTCGAATTCAGTAGCCTGCATCCGCAGGGGCTCGCCTCAAGACGGTGCGAATTGTGTCAAAGCAACGTGGAAAATGCAAGGCCTGCGCGTATCCTTTCGATCGATGGCGTATCAGGCAGCGCCGGCGCCCCACTAAGCCGCCCGGCCCGCTCTGCGTTTGTCATGGGAAACAAGGCCTCGAGACCGCCATATACCATATCGGGCCAGAGCGCGTGCGGCACACCAAGTGCAGTCGACACCACCCGCGCATCGCCTCCGGTCAACATTAATGGCAAGGCGACCGACTCCTTATCGCACACGTCGCAGTAGATGCGCTGGATGGCACTGATGGCCGCCATGAATACGCCGTGGTTAACCGCATCCACCGTGTTACGCCCCGGAGAATGAAGCTCATCGACAGCTGCGTCCGGGTCGATACTCACGCGCCGAGTGCCAAGCTTGAGCGTTTCCTTCATGAGACGAAGCCCAGGGATGATGTATCCCCCCAAATGCTGACCACCAGGAAGCACGAAGTCGATCGTGATGGCACTGCCGCAATCCACGACGCAGCAGCCCCCCGTCAACTGATACCCCGAAAGCACACCCAGCCAGCGATCCACCCCAAGCTTTGCCGGCGTATCATAACCACACGTTACACCCAGTGCCTCGACACTAGGCCGGGCAACATAAATGGAAGGAATGCGCTTTTTAAGCAACGCAACCGTTTCCTGAAGAACCTCATTCTGGGCAACACTTGAGATTCGGACCCGCTGAATCACTTCGAGATCGGGGATATCCGCGCCAGGGCGCCACTCTTCACGCGTCCAGACGGCTCCACGTGACCGTATCTCACTGGAAACCGGATCCTTGAGCCGCCACTTGGAGAGCGTATTGCCTATATCAAGGTCGAGTATCATGCACTCTCCCTTACCGTCACTTCGCCTCCGCTGAGCCACTCGATCACACCGCCTCGCTCCACCTGTAATCGACCGGACTCATCCACACCTAGGGCCAACGCCTGAAATGCATCGTTGCCTTGCGCAACCATGATTTCGCGTCCATTGAAGGCATGATAGGTATTCCATCGACCAGCAAACGCTTTGAACCCGGCCACTTCAAACTCAGGCATCAGCTTCAAAAGCTGCTCGAGTAACTCCGAGACCACCCCGTTTCGATCAAGCTCTGCGTAATCTCGCACGCCAGCCACCGGCTGAATAGCGGCCAATCGCGCAGGGTCCGGGGCATCCATATTGAGCCCGATGCCGACAACCACATCGCACGGCCCCTCCATATCACCTCGAACTTCAAGCAGAATGCCGCCCAGTTTGAAAAAGGCGCCGGATTTCTCAACGAGCACATCATTGGGCCACTTAAGCTTGACCGGCACACCATGACTTGAAAGAAGATCGGCAACGACCACCCCGACGGCAAGACTCAACCCCTCAAGCGCAGCAACGCCTTTGGAGAAGCGCCAGCCCATCGATAGATAGACGCCCTGCCCCCAGCTACTGACCCATGCTCGCCCACGGCGACCGCGTCCCGCAGTCTGAACTTCAGCCAATGCGACTTCGCCATGACCGGCCCCGTGCACAAACCTGTCGAGCATGAACGCATTCGTTGACGGGAGCGAGTCCTCAACAAACAAGCGCGTCAGCCCTCGCCGAGCTTCACGCCCCAGTCCGGCAATGATCTCGTTTCCATTGAGCGGGCCACGCCCCTTCGGCACGCGATACCCTCGCCCTCGAGTGGCCTCAAGCGGTATTCCCATCTGCTCAAGCTTTTTAAGCTGTTTCCAGATCGCGGTTCGTGACACCCCAAAATACTCACCCAGCTCTTCTCCGGAATGATATTCGCCATCACACAAAAGCCGAAGCAAGTCTCGCACGGTCATAAAAGCGACCCTATTAATAAGCTAAGTTCGACATTCTATCCAAAACCCGACGCGCAATGCGAAAACAAAAAAGGGGCGCCGAAGCGCCCCTTGAGCCAGAGGAGTTAATGATAACCTTCGCCAACCCTGACCTTTCCCTTGAATACTCGATAGCTGTAAAAGGTGTATGCAAGGATCACTGGAATCAGCACACAATATCCGACGATCAGGAAGCTCTGGCTTTTCGAGGAAGACGCCGCTTCCCACACCGTGATGGATGGCGGTATCAATAGCGGGAAGAAACTGATGATCAGGCCAATCAGCCCCAGCACGAACAAGGCGATGCTTTTTACAAAGATCAACTTTTCGTGGCGCTCGATGATGCCCTTGATAATGCTATACACCAATGCAAGAAACATGATCGGCATGATCGCAAGCCACAGCATGTTCGGCATGGTGAACCACACATCGAAAATGCGCGAGTTGGCAAGTGGCGTCCATAGTGAAACCACCGCCATGGCCACGGCCAAGAGGATCGCGAACGGGCGGGCGAGAAAGTAGAACCGCCGCTGCAATCCTCCTTCGGTTTTGACAATCAGCCACGACGCCCCCAAAAGGCCATACCCGAGCATCAAGGCAACGCCTGTGAACAGTGAAAACGGTGAGAACCAGTCGAAGGTGCCACCGGCGTACTGGCGATCAACGACTTCAACACCCTGGATGATGGCGCCAAGCACGACCCCTTGAGCGAACGTCGCGACCATCGAGCCCACGCTGAACACCGTATCGAAAAAGGGTCGGCTCCGGTTTGACTTGAACCGAAACTCGAAGGCGATGCCACGAAAGATCAATGCCAGCAGCATCAGGATCAGCGGCAGATACATGGCCGGCAGGTAGACGGCGTACGCTAATGGGAACGCGCCGTACAAGCCAGCGCCCCCCAAAATCATCCAGGTCTGATTGCCATCCCATACCGGTGCCACCGAGTTCATCATGACGTCACGGTGCTGATCATGCTTTACAAAGGGAAATAGAATTCCCACTCCCAGACTGAAGCCATCCATCACAACGTACATGGTAATGGCAAAGCCGATCAGAAAAAGCCAGATAACCGGTAAATCGAATGCCACATTCATGACCGAACCTCCTCATCGTCCAGCTCCTGCTCGACCACAGAGAATGGTCGTTTGGGATGGCGCTCATGACCTGGCCCGCCGTCCGGCACATCACCCATGGGCTCCTTACGGATCAGTTTGGCCATGTAATAAATACCAATACCAAAAATGATGGCATAGACCACAATAAACCCACTCAGACTGGCCGCTACGCTCCCCGCATTCAGCGGCGACACCGCATCGACTGTTTTTAAAAGCCCGTAAATGACCCACGGCTGCCGGCCGGCTTCGGTCGTCACCCACCCAGCAACGATCGCGATGAATCCAATGGGAAGCGTGAAAAACGTCAGCCGATGGAACCAGCGCGTGTCATAAAGGCGTTTGCGCCACCGAAGGAAAAGCCCCAGCACACCAATGCCCAGCATGGCCATTCCAAGCCCGACCATTATACGAAACGACCAGAACACAAGCGGAACGTCCGGCCATTCATCCTTTGGAAAGCTGCTCAGCCCCTGGATCTCGCCGTGCAACGAATGCGTAAGATAGAGGCTTGCCAGGTTTGGAATCTCTAGCGCGTAATCGTTCTGCGCGGTTTCCATGTTCGGAAGCGCAAAGAGGGTCAGCGGCACGCCCGTCTCGCCCGATTTCGGCCCCCAGTAGCCCTCCATCGCAGCCAGCTTGGCCGGCTGATGCTCCAGTGTATTCAAACCATGCGCGTCACCCACCATGATCTGAATCGGCAAGGTCACAACAGCCATCCACATGGCCATGGAGAACATCTTGCGGGCCGCCTTGTCTTCCTTGTCGCGAAGAAGATGATAGCCGCCAACCCCTCCTACCACGAAGCTGACCGAAATGAAAGCGGCAAGCACCATATGAAGAAGCCGGTAAGGGAACGAAGGGTTGAACATGATTTCCAACCAGCTGACCGGCTCGAAGCGCCCATCGACCATCTCGAACCCGGCCGGCGTTTGCATCCAACTGTTGGACATCAGTATCCAGGTCGCGGAGATCAGGGTACCGATCGCAACCATGCACGTAGCAAAGAAATGAAGCCGTTTACTCACGCGCGCCTGCCCAAACAGCATAATCCCAAGAAATCCTGCCTCGAGGAAAAACGCGGTCAGCACTTCATAAGTCAGAAGGACCCCGGTGATGTCACCTGCCTTTTCCGCAAAGCCACTCCAGTTAGTACCGAACTCGTAGGCCATAACGACCCCAGAGACGACGCCCAACCCAAACGCCACGGCAAAGATACGAATCCAGAAGTGATAGAGCTTTATATAGACATCTTTGCCGGTCTTGAGCCAAAGCCCTTCGAGTACCATCAAGTAGCTGGCAAGTCCGATGGAAAAAGCCGGAAAAATAATATGGAACGACACGGTGAACGCGAATTGAAATCGCGCCAGGTCGATGGCGTGCAAACCAAGCATGATCCAGCCCTCTTGCGCCGATAAGCGTTAGTACGGTCAAGAGAGAACACTAAGGTAACTGAGGGAGAAATAAAAACGAGTGCGTCAACGTGACACAGAACGTGGCACCGCTGATCTTGAAGGGAGGCTGCAAGTAAATCGGCTATTTGACCGTGAAGGTATTGAAATATAGATCTGTTTTTTGAATCCCACATTTTCTGTATGGCTATTGGTGGGATATTAGCAATCTCTGACAAAAAAAGAAACCGGCCATGCCGGTTTCCTGTTCACGCAGTAGGTTGATAATCAACCGCCATTGCAAAACTCATGACCATCACAATGATGATGGAAAAGAAAAACAAGCGCCGAGCCCATTGCGCATCATCTGTTCGCGCTTTGGGGCACACCGCAAGATACAGCCAGTACCCACCAAGAAACAGGGCAACCACAAAATAGAAGATGCCTGTATATCCCAGCAAGGTCAGCGCCAGAGACGCGATCCAGAACGCTACGATATAGATCTTGATGTGTTTTTTGGCCGTTTTTATACCGTGCTTGACCGGCAGCACGGGAATCGATGCAGACGCGTAATCGTCGTAGCGAAATATTCCGATTGCGTAAGAGTGCGGCATTTGCCACAGGCTAAAAATGATCAGTAGGCACAAGGCAGCCGCATCGAATTGTCCTGCAACCGCGCAATAGCCGATCACAGGCGGACACGCCCCTGAAATGCTTCCGATCAATGTGCCATGAACCGACCCACGCTTGAGCCAGAGCGTGTAGAGGAAGACGTAAACGAAAAAGCCGATCATTGCGAAAATGACAGCAACGACATTGGTGTAAAGCGCCAGCACCCCGACACCTGCAAGCCCCAACACTATCGAATAAGGCAGACAGATGGCGGGTGAAATAAGCCCTTGCACCAACACGCGCTGTTCGGTTCGCGCCATTCGACGATCGATATCCCGATCAACGTAGTTGTTGACCACACACCCTGACGCGATGACCAGCGACACGCCGATCAATGTGGCAAGGAAAAGGGGCCAATCCGGGCTTCCTTTAGAAGCCAGGAAAAAGCCCCCTGTTACAGATATCAGATTGCCGAAGATAATGCCTGGCTTCGTTATCTGAACATAGTTTTTCAACATTCAGCCACTGAGTCTCAGCCCATCATCATGTTGTAGTTCAGATTCAACATGATCCACAGCGAACCGATGACCAGGATGGCCACCATAATGACGGTATAAACGAACGCCATTACGTTCCACTGCTGCTCGGAAGAACGGTTCATGTGAAGGAAATAGACCAGATGCACGAACAGCTGAATGAACGCGAGCACGAAGATGCTGATCGCGGTCACGCTTTTCGAAAATGAGCCGCTCATGACCATCCAGAATGGGATGACAGTCAAAATGACCGACAGGACAAACCCTACAATGTAGGATTTGACAGTCCCATGGCTCGCTCCACCGTGTGAAGTATGCTCGTTATGTGCCATTACAACACCCCTAACAGATAGACAACGGTAAACACGAAGATCCAGATGATGTCCAGGAAGTGCCAGAACAGGCTCAGGTTCATCATTCGTGTATTGTTGTTGGTATCAAGACCGTTCTTTTTGATCTGAACCATCATGACGACCAACCAGATCAAGCCGCAGGTCACGTGAAGACCGTGAGTTCCTACCAGCGTAAAGAACGCAGAGAGGAACGCGCTGTTGTGCGGCCCGAACCCTTCGGCAATCAAATGATGGAATTCATAGATTTCCATGATGATGAACGAAAGGCCCAGCAGGAATGTCACGAACAGCCAGCCAAGCACCGATGACTTCTTGCCATGATGGCCTGCAATGGATGCAAGGCCAAAGGTAAAGCTGCTCACCAGAAGGATCATGGTTTCGGTAAGAACGAAGGGCAGCTCAAAGATTTCGGCACCTGTCGGACCGCCGGCATAACTGTTCGCCAGCACTGCAAACGTCGCAAAGATCGTTGCGAACAGAATGCAGTCCGTCATCAGATAGACCCAAAAGCCAAAGACTTTCATGTCTGATGCATCGTGGTGCTCGTGCTCATGCCCGTGGGCATGAGCGTCGTGGTTGTTTACTGCTTCAGTCGACATAGTTCACGCCTGATTTGCAATGTTTTTGAGATGTTCGGACTCGATACGTTCGACTTCTTCAGCCGGGACGTAGTAATCGATGTCATCGTTGAACATACGAACGATTACGGAGATCAAACAACCGACCGTGCCGACAATCGCCAACCACCAGATATGCCAGATAAGGGCAAAACCGATCACCAGGCTGAACGCACTGATGGTAAGTCCTGCAGCCGTATTCTTAGGCATATGAATTTTCTGATACCCCTGAGGCGTGTGGTACGCATCCTTGTTTTCTTTCATATCCCAGAATGCGTCACGCTCTTTAACAACCGGCGTATGCGCGAAGTTGTAGAACGGGGGCGGTGAAGACATGGACCACTCAAGGGTACGAGCGCCCCACGGGTCACCGGTCACATCGCGGTTTTTGTGACGCTGCATGACACTAACGACGATCTGAAGCAGCTGGAAGCCGATACCAAGCGCAATGATGCCCGCCCCGATAGCCGCAACAATCAGGTAAGCCTGCCACTCCGGGTTATCGTAGTGGTTCAAACGGCGCGTCATACCCATGAAACCGAGCACGTACAGCGGCATAAACGCGAAGTAGAACCCAACCAGCCAGCACCAGAAGGCACACTTGCCAAGACGCTCGTTCAATGTGAAGCCGAACGCTTTCGGGAACCAGTAGGTAAAGCCGGCCAGATAACCGAAGACCACACCACCGATGATGACGTTATGGAAGTGCGCAATCAGGAAGAGACTGTTGTGAAGTACAAAGTCTGCACCCGGCACTGCCAGAAGAACACCTGTCATACCGCCGATGGAGAACGTCACCAGAAAGCCCAGCGTCCAAAGGATCGGCGTCGTGAACCGGACGCGTCCCTGATACATCGTGAACAGCCAGTTAAAGATCTTAACCCCGGTCGGAATGGAGATGACCATGGTCGCGATACCGAAGAACGCGTTCACATTACCGCCGGCACCCATGGTGAAGAAGTGGTGCAGCCAGACAATAAAGGACAAGAAACCGATTGCTGCTGTTGCATACACCATTGAGGTGTAGCCAAACAGACGCTTACTGCAGAAGGTTGCCGTCACCTCGGAGAAGATACCGAAGGCAGGCAGAATCAAGATGTAGACCTCTGGATGGCCCCACGCCCAGATCAGGTTGACATACATCATCATGTTGCCACCCAGATCGTTGGTGAAGAAGTGCATCTCCAGATAACGATCAAGCGTAAGCAGACCAAGCGTTGCGGTCAGGATCGGGAACGCTGCCATGATCAGAACCGCGGTAACCAGGATGGTCCAGGTAAAGATCGGCATTTTCATCAGGCTCATGCCAGGCGCGCGCATCTTCAAGATGGTGACGAAGAAGTTCACCCCGGTCAGAAGCGTACCAATGCCCGATATCTGTAGTGCCCAAATGTAGTAATCCACACCTACGCCTGGACTGTACTTGATCCCCGACAAGGGCGGATAAGCAAGCCAACCTGTCTTTGCAAACTCACCCAGACCGAGGGAAAGGTTGACCAGGACGACACCTGCAAAGAACAGCCAGAAGCTCAGCGAGTTCAGGAATGGGAACGCAACGTCGCGCGCACCGATCTGAAGCGGAACCACGATGTTCATGAGACCGATCATGAACGGCATGGCCATGAAGAAGATCATGATAACGCCGTGCGCCGTGAAGATCTGATCGTAGTGGTGCGGAGGCAGGTAGCCTTCGTTGGCTCCGTTGGCAATCGCCTGCTGCGAACGCATCATGACGGCGTCGGCAAAGCCACGCAAAAGCATGACCATGGCGACGATGATATACATAACGCCAAGGCGTTTATGATCCACGCTGGTCAGCCACTCTTTCCAGAGATAGCCCCATTTGCGGAAATAGGTAAGTGCGGCAGCCATAGCCAGACCACCCAGGATAATAAACCCGATGGCCCCCATGATAATGGGCTCGTGGTACGGCACCGCTTCAAGCGATAATTTTCCGAACATGTTTACTCCTCGGCACCTTGATGATGCATACCTTCATTTCCGCCTACGCTCTGCCCGCCCATGTACTTCTGGATGATGCTGGCAAAGAGGTTTGGCATCACGGTCGAATAATATTCTACTGGCGCGTCTTCGCTCGGCTTGGCTAGCTGGTCATAAGTGGCCTGATCGAGCTGCTTGGAAGACTGCTTGACGCGATCGACCCACGAACCGAACTGATCATCGCTATACGCATGAGCAGTGAAGTCCATTCCCGAGAACCCAGCACCGCTGTATTGAGCCGAGAATCCGTAATAGTCGCCAGGCTCGCTCGCCAACAAGTGCAGGTCCGTTTCCATACCTGCCATGGCATAGATCTGACTGCCAAGCCGCGGGATAAAGAAGGAGTTCATGACCGTGTCGGACGTGATCTGGAAATGCACCGGACGATCGACCGGGAACGCCACTTCATTGACGGTCGCGATCTGCTGTTCCGGATAGATAAACAGCCACTTCCAGTCCAGGGCCACAACGCGGACGTTCAACGGCGCCTTCTCATGATCCAGTGGTTTGAACGGATCAAGCGAGTGGGACGTCTTCCAGGTAATGATCGCCAGAACGAGAATGATGACGCAGGGAATGCCCCATACAACGGCCTCGATCTTATTGGAATGCGACCAGTTGGGAGAGTAAGTAGCATCCTTGTTGGACGCCCGATACTTCCAGGCAAAGATAAAGGTCATCGCGATAGCAGGAATAACGACGATCAACATCAGCACGATGGCTGTGATGATCAAGGTCTTTTGCTGCTCGCCAATAGGTCCTTTCGGATCCATGAGCGCCGCGTCACAACCACTCAAAAGCATGGCCGTGCCGGCTAGTAAGGCTAACTTTTTGAAAAAGCTAGTATAGTTCGATTTTCTCATCTCGCACTCTCTTGAACGACCTGCACGATCAACTCACTTCTTTATGAGACCTCATGCCTTTACAGAGGACGTAGCCCCTGCCCTTTTGCACTTCATACAGCCAGAATTGATCGCATGAAATGCATTCCATAACCCCACGCATCGACACAGTTGTTACTTGTGACTGATGGAGTTGTCCCCATATAAAAGATGCGGGCAACACGATTCGCGGGAGTCCAGCTAGATAAACGGCAGAAACATACGCTCAATGAAAGGCGACGGAGCGCAACCGGTCGGACTGCACATCGCCGATAGGCTAGCTTTCAGCGCCAGCGAGCTTCGGTGCGAAATCACAACGCTCTGGAACTCGCCGTGTTTGCTGCTGTCTCAGCCACTTAGCGGGGTTCATATTATAGATAGCGGACAGGCCCCGACAAGCACCCGATGCACTAAAAACATACATCTTGTATGCTTTACCCTGCCTAAAAGCGCGCTACTACGCCAGTTTGGCTCGCACCCCGCGCGACATTATGCCACACACATCGTATGAACCGGATCAGAACCTGCGTGTCTGACCCGAGACCTGGATTCTATTAACCTGTAAAACGTTGGTCGCATATGAAAAAGCCCGCCCTTCTTCCTATCGAACTTAGAGCGATAGTAGGCCTTTCAAGCCTTTACGCGGTTCGTATGCTCGGGCTCTTCATGCTGCTTCCAGTGCTCGCGCTGTACAGCAGCCACCTTGATCATGCGTCGCCGACCTTGATTGGTATTGCCCTTGGCATCTATGGCCTTACTCAGGCCATTTTGCAGATTCCCTTCGGCATGCTCTCCGACAAGATCGGCAGAAAGACGGTGATCAGTCTGGGGCTTGGATTGTTCATCATTGGCAGTATTGTTGCGGCATTATCCGAATCCATTTACGGCGTTATTGCCGGTCGAGCCCTGCAGGGCAGTGGCGCTATCGCCGGGGCCATCATGGCTTTGCTGGCAGACCGGACGCGGGAAGAAGTCAGAACGACTGCCATGGCAGCAGTAGGCATGAGCATCGGACTGGCTTTCGCTGCCGCAATGGTGGCAGGCCCCGTACTTGCACGATTTACAGGACTTGAGGGCATTTTCTGGGCAACCGCAATCCTTGCCACATTGAGCCTGGTCGTACTTTGGAAGCTTGTACCTGCCGCGCCCCCCAGGAACCACCATGACGTTGGCTTGAATTTGGGTCAGATCAAAACCGTTATTACTGAACCCAACCTGCTCCGGCTCGATTTTTCGATCTTTTCACTGCACCTGATCCTGACAGCTTGTTTTGTAGCCATCCCAATCCGTTTAAAAGCAATCAGCATTCCCGCAATGGATCATGGCTTCATTTATTTGCCTGTCATGGCGGTTGCGTTCGTTGCGATGGTGCCGTTCATAATCGCCGCCGAAAAATATCGCAAGATGAAGCCCGTCTTCATGGGGGCAATCGCCACATTCATCATCGCCCTTGCCTTGATCGCACTGCTGCCCTCCAGGCTGTGGGGGCTTATAACCTTGCTTTGGGTATTTTTTATCGCCTTCAACCTCATGGAGTCCATGCTGCCATCGATGATCAGCAAGATTGCGCCTGCAGGCGCGAAAGGAACGGCCATGGGTCTCTATTCGACCAGCCAGTTCCTGGGCGCCTCTGTGGGCGGTGCTGGCGGTGGAATTATTGCCTCATCGTTTGGCACCAACGGCGTATTCTGGTTTACAAGCCTTGTAGCCATTATCTGGTTCATTGTGTGCGCACCACTCAAAACACCACGACACCTCTCAAGCGTTCTTCTGCCGCTGTCGGATGACCAGCTCAAGAACGTTGAGAGCACGCGCACCACATTGCTTAACCGCTCAGGCGTTGAAGATCTTTATATCGCTACCGATGAGGGTGTGGCCTACCTGAAAGTAGACCGAGAGCGTTATGAGAGTGCTGAAGCGAAAGAGGCATAAAGGTTTGGTCAGGCAGGTTTGGGTCAGACAGCCAATGCCATGACATGAATGCCTTATGAGAGAAAAGAAAGGGGCATAGCAAATTCCCTTTTCATAACATTCTTAAGGCTAGTTCCCTTTAGGTGCATTCAAGGCTCACTTAAAGGGCATTCCTCCTTGTAAGTGCTTCCCCTCCCCCTATTGCTGCCGCTATCGATCATTCACCGGTCGACCCTTCCTGCACCAGGTTGCCGGCCTGAAGCCAGTATTATGACCGCATGTCGCCGCTCAGGAAGCTTCTTCCTTGACCTTGAGCCTTCTCTTGCAGACCAGTCAAGCTCCAAGCTTACTGTCGCAGCCTCTTTTAAGCATGGAGGCATAGAGGCATATAAGGCCGTGCGTAAAGCCATGCGCTAGTACATAACAACACAACCGCGGTGATACCTTCGGCTTCCTTTAAGAGGCTCAATAGGAGCTCTCGTCGTTCATCGAGTTCAAGCTGGCTATGCCTCTATGCCTATATTTCAGGCATAAAAAAAGGCCCCGATCGACTGATCGGGGCCTTGGTATAGATGCCTGACGATGACCTACTCTCGCATGGAGAAGCTCCACACTACCATCGGCGCGGGGTGGTTTCACTTC
>NZ_JAMLJI010000004.1:457826-458011 GCF_023712105.1 Larsenimonas suaedae | reverse complement strand
ATGTCAACGTCCGATTTTTCAAAAAAGCCTAGAAAAACCAAACCAAATCAGCGCCTTGCGCACTTCATACTGCCTGGCCGTTTGCGACGTCCCCGACAGCGGATGCGTACTTTACCCACGCACCGACTCGAGCGCAACCCCTTTGTCGAAAAAAGTTTAGACGTTTGTCGAAACCAGCTACAGAG
>NZ_JAMLJI010000004.1:0-457726 GCF_023712105.1 Larsenimonas suaedae | reverse complement strand
AAGCAGAGAAGCAGAGAAGCAGAGAAGCAGAGAAGCAGAGAAGCAGAGAAGCAGAGAAGCAGAGAAGCAGAGAAGCAGAGAAGCAGAGAAGCAGAGAAGCAGAGAAGCAGAGAAGCAGAGAAGCAGAGAAGTCCTTTCCCTGCCTCTCCTAAATTTATGCCCCGGCATCCTTGCCTTTAGCGATCTTCCTGATCATTGGGGCTACATCGAACACCCATCCTTGAGTTCTGGAAGCGTCCTGCCTCGCCTTCGATGTGATCTAACTATACCGTGAGCGTAATAACCTTGTCCAACTTTTTTTGACCCTATCGCTCAAAATATGTGTACAAACGCTTTTCCCAGGAAATATTACTGCAACAAAAGCGATACAACCTGCGAAAGCGCTCGACTGTGCATTTAATTATTAGACAAGAACACTTTCGCATAACGCTTTTTACCTGCCTGGATCACGTATCCAGAGCCATCGACGTTGAGCGTCGTCGCGGCATCCGCTTTTTCACCGTCGACCCAGACGCGGCCCTGCTTGAGCATATCCTTAGCCTGAGCGCCGTTCTTGGCAAGCTCAGCACGATTCAAGACCATCGCAAGCGGCGCAACGTCCATATCCTCGAGCGTTAGCTTGATTTCTTCCAGATCCTCAGGAAGCTCGCCTTCCGCCAACTGATTGCCACTGGACCTGTGGGCGTTGGCTGCGGCCTCTTCGTCATGGAAACGAGCCACCAGCTCTCGCGCCAGCTCGATCTTGATATCACGAGGATTGGCACCTTCATCCACTTGAGCCATCAGCGCCTTGACCTCGTCCATCGGCTTGAGGGAGAGCAGCTCAAAGTACCGCCACATCAGGCTGTCGGGCATGGAAACAATCTTGTTGAACATTTCACCGGGACGGTCAGTAATGCCGACGTAGTTGCCCAGCGATTTGGACATCTTCTGTACACCATCCAGCCCCTCAAGCAGGGGCATGGTGATCACGACCTGGGGAGACTGCCCGTAATGCTTTTGCAGCTCACGCCCCATCAGCAGATTGAACTTCTGATCGGTTCCGCCGAGTTCGATGTCGGCTTCCATGGCCACCGAGTCGTAGCCCTGCGCCAGTGGATAGATAAACTCGTGAATGGCGATGGGCTGATTACTGCGATAGCGCTTTTCAAAGTCATCACGCTCAAGCATGCGCGCAACCGTAGACTGAGCCGCGAGCTTGATCATGTCGGCGGCCGACATTTTCCCCATCCACTCGGAATTGAACATGATTCTTGTGCGCTCCGGATGGAGCACCTTGAACACCTGCTCCTGATAGGTACGCGCATTGGCCATGATCTGTTCTTCGGTCAGAGGCTTTCGCGTCGCACTCTTACCGGAGGGATCACCGATACTGCCGGTAAAGTCTCCGATCAAGAACATGACCTCATGCCCAAGATCCTGCAGCTGGCGCATCTTGTTCAAAAGGACCGTATGGCCAAGGTGCAGATCCGGGGCCGTAGGATCAAACCCCGCCTTTACCCGTAGAGGACGCCCGGATTCGAGCTTTTTGACCAGCTCATCTTCGACCAGTATTTCGTGCACACCGCGCTTGATGATTGACAGCGCTTCAGAGACATCAGCCATGGTTACCCACACTCTCCCTTAGAAATCGAGGTTAGGACGTCGAGAAGGATCCCTATAAAGTGGGCAGATCATACCATGGGCAAGAGAGGCGATTCATGACTAACCCAGCAGGCCTTGATGGCTATTGCATCGGACTCATGTCCGGAACAAGCCTGGACGGCATCGACGCAGCACTGCTTTGGTGTCAGCAAGACAGCATTCGCTTCGTCGATGCGCTTGCTCTGCCCATGCCGCCGGGGCTTCGTACCGCACTGCTTGAGCTGTGCGATACCAAACAACCGTCGTTCATTGAACTTGCACAGGCAGAACACGCCTTTTGTACAGTTCAGGCCGAGGCCGTCACCCAGATTCTGCGCCGCAATGCGCTGCAGCATACCGATATTCTCGCACTGGGCAGTCATGGCCAGACCATCGAGCACCAGCCCGAGGCCGAGCCGCCATTCACCTATCAGCTGGATAACCCCCATCTTCTCAGCGAGCTGACCGGGTGTCGCACGGTCAGCGATTTCAGACGACGAGACGTTGCTGCCGGCGGCCAGGGCGCTCCGCTGGCGCCGGCCTTTCATCGCGCGGTGTTCAGTGATGAAAACCGCTGGCGCGTCGCGCTCAACCTGGGCGGGTTTGCCAATATCACGGTGCTGCCGCCTCCCGGCGAAGGACCAGTGCGCGGCTTCGATACCGGCCCCGCCAACGTTCTGATGGACGCTTGGCATCACCGACATCGTCAGCATCCGTTCGATGAACACGGCCAATGGGCCCGAACGGGCAACATCGATGACGCCCTGCTTACAACGCTTATGAGCGACCCGTTCTTCAAGCGGCGCCCCCCAAAAAGCACCGGGCGCGAATATTTCAATCAAAACTGGCTCGACACGCACCTGAAGCCATTCTCAGTCGCCCCGAACGACGTGCAGGCAACACTTCTGGAGCTGACGGCGCGAACGATCGCGGAGGCAATATACGACCAGATCCCGGCCCATGCGCAGCCCCGCGCCAGCGTGATTCCCTGCGGCGGCGGCGCCCACAACACGTTCCTACTGAATCGCCTTGCCGCGCACCTTGACCCGATCGAGCTCTGCGAATGCGAAACGCTTGGCTGGTCGCCCGACTGGCTGGAAGCCTGCGCCTTCGCCTGGCTTGCCTGGCAGCGGCTCAATCACCGCCCGGGCAATCTGCCTGAAGTTACCGGTGCCAAGGGCCCTCGCGTGCTCGGCACGGTAACGGCCCCACAATTTTAAAACTCCTCGAGCGACAGCCCGCCACTGCTGCCGTCCGGGGTATTACCGCTGTCGAGTGTGAACATCAGCTTCAAATCGGATGGCGAATCCGCATGAGCCAACGCCACCGCCTGGCTCATTGCGCCGCGCTTGACCAGCGCAAAAAGTGCCTGATCGAAGGTGGCCATGCCCTGCGCGCTTGAGCGCCGCATGACTTCTCTTATTTCATCAATGCGCCCCTCGCGTATGAGGGTGGCCACCAACGGCGAAAGGGTCAGTATTTCGCAGGCCAGCACCCGCTGGGTCGACCGGTCACGCATGCCCGATGTCGGCAGTAGCCGCTGCCCGACGATGGCCTGAAGGTTGAGCGAGAGATCCATACGAATCTGATCGTGGCGCTCCCCGGGAAAGAACGTCACCATCCGCTCAAGCGCCTGATCGGCGTTCGCCGCATGCATTGTCGCCAGACATAGATGGCCCGTATTGGCGAACGCCAATGCATATTCAAGCGTTTCACGCGTGCGGATCTCGCCGATCACGACCACGTCCGGCGCCTGACGCAAGGCGTTCTTGAGCGCGACCTCGAACGACTCGGTATCAAGCCCCACCTCGCGCTGGCTGACGATGCCGCCCTGATGCGCGTGCACATACTCGATCGGGTCTTCGATGCAAATGGTGTGGCCCCCGTGGGCCCGGCTTCGCTCCTGAACCAGAGCGGCGAGCGTGGTCGATTTGCCGCTGCCCGCACTGCCGACCAACAAAATCAGCCCTCGTTTGGCGCCAACCAGCGTTTTCAGGATTGATGGCACTCCCAACGCCTCGAGCTCCGGGATATCGAAGCGAATACGTCGAACCACCATCGACACCTGACTTCGCTGATAGAAGGCACTGACCCGAAACCGGCCTTTTCCCGGCAGGCTGAGTGCAAAGTTCGCTTCATGCTCGCTTATGAAACGCTCCCATTGCGCGGCCGTCATCGCGGCGCGCACCAGTGCCTCGGCGCGCTCGACATCAAGCCGCTCGTGCCCGAGTGCGGTCATGACGCCGTTCAACGTGACGCAAGGCGCCGCCCCGGGTGACACGAACAGGTCCGTCGCCTGATGGTCGTTCATGAAATCAAGCAGCTTCTGAAGCCCTTTATCGGCGATACTCACGGCGACGTCCCTATCATGACCCATACTGCCCTCTTTCCAGACACTCCCCACTCGGCAGACACCGCCCACTCAGTCGTCATACACCACCAGCCCTTGCTGCTTAAGGCGGGTCACTGCGTGCTCCATGGTTTGCATCCCGCTGGCGGTGCCGGTCTGGATGGCAGAGTAGATCTGCGAGACCTTGTTCTCGCGAATCAGATTTCGAATGGCAGGCGTCGCCACCAGCACTTCATGCGCGGCGATCCGACCGCCGCCGATGCGTTTCAAAAGCTGCTGGGAAACGATGCCCTGCACCGACTCGGACAGCATTGATCGCACGACCGCTTTCTCATCGCCCGGGAAGACATCGACAATACGGTCGATGGTCTTGGCCGCCGATGTTGTATGCAGCGTGCCAAACACCACGTGGCCGGTTTCGGCCGCCGTAAGCGCCAAGCGAATGGTCTCGAGATCCCGCAGCTCACCGACCATGATCACATCCGGATCTTCTCTCAACGCCGCACGCAGAGCCGCCGCTACCGTTTTGGTGTCCCGACCGACTTCCCGCTGGCTGATCAGACAGCGCTTGGGCTCGAACACGAACTCGATCGGATCCTCGATGGTCAGGATGTGTTCATAACGGCTTGCATTGATGTAATCGAGCATTGCCGCAAGCGTGGTGCTCTTGCCCGAGCCGGTCGGCCCGGTTACCAGCACCAGACCGTTCTTGATGCCGGAAAGCTTTCTAAATACATCCGGATAGGCCAGCTCATCCATTGAAGGCACCTTATCCGGAATCATGCGAAATACGCCGGCCATGCCTCGGTCCTGCAGGAAGACATTCGCTCGAAAGCGCGCCACGTTGGCCAGCGCAAACGAGAAATCCACCTCGAACTCGGCATCAAGCTGACGACGCTGCTGGTCGGTCATGACCGCATCGGTCAGTCGACGCACATCCTTGTCTTCAAGCGCCGGCACATTGATGCGTCGCACATCCCCATCGACTCGAATCATCGGTGGAAGCCCAGCCGACAGATGAAGGTCAGAGGCGTTCTGTTTTGCTGAGAAAGCAAGCAGTTCGGTAATATCCATGCGAAGGTGTCCATTGCCACTACAGGGCTGTCGTATGTCGAAATCATCCGTTTCAACCAATATCGTCGCGGTCCGCCAGCGACTTGAGCAGGCCCTGGTCGATGCCGGGCGTCCGCACGATGACGCCCACCTCCTGGCCGTCAGCAAAACCAAGCCGGAGCGCGACCTCAGAGACGCCTTCGAGGCCGGTCAGCGCGCCTTCGGCGAAAACTATCTCCAGGAAGCGCTCGATAAACAGCACGCCCTGTCCGACCTTGCGATCGAGTGGCATTTCATCGGCGCCGTGCAGTCCAACAAGGCCCGCGCGGTGGCCGAGGCCTTTCAGTGGTGTCATACGGTCGACCGACTGAAAATCGCGCGCCGACTGAATGATCATCGACCCGATCACCTGCCGCCGCTGAACATTTGCCTTCAGGTCAATATCAGTGGGGAAGCGTCGAAATCCGGCGCCGCCCCCGACGACGTACACGCCATTGCCGAAACCCTGATCACACTGCCAAGACTTAGCTTTCGCGGCCTGATGGCGCTGCCCGCCCCATCAGAGACGCTCATTGAACAGCGAAAGCCCTTTTCACGCCTTCGCGAGCTGTTCGAATCGCTGAAAGCACGCCACCCCAACCAACCACTGGACACACTCTCGATGGGGATGAGCGGCGACCTTGAAGCCGCCATCGCCGAAGGCGCGACCCTGGTGCGCGTGGGATCGGCCATCTTCGGTGCGAGATGAGGGCCACGAGCCGGCTGCCATCGGCTCCCGATTCGCGGTAAGGTAGCCCGCATTTGCCACCCCATTCGACTGTTTCAGGAAGGCTCATGACAACGCAGAAGCTATCGTTCATCGGCGCCGGCAACATGGCGAGCGCCATTTTCGGCGGTCTGATCGACAGCGGCTATCCAGCCGATCACATCACGGCCACAAGCCCGGATCAGGGTCAGCTCGACGCCCTTAAAGAGCGCTACGCGATCAACACCACCACCGATAACGCCCAGGCCGTGCGTGACGCTGATGTCGTCGTGCTGGCCATCAAGCCACAGATCATGAAGGACGTGTGTGCACCGCTTGCCGAGCACCTGAGCCACAAGCCGGTCATCGTCTCGGTCGCGGCCGGACTCAAGGTCGATACGCTCGATCACTGGCTCGGCGGCGGCCACGCCATCATTCGCTGTATGCCCAACACACCAGCACTGGTCGGCGAAGGCGCCTCGGGGCTGTATGCCAATGCCCGCGTCGGCGCAGAACAGCGGGAGACAGCCACGCGCCTTCTTGAAGCGGTCGGGATCGTTGAGTGGGTCGAGGAAGAGTCACTTTTGGACGCCGTCACTGCGGTGTCTGGCAGTGGCCCGGCCTATTTCTTTCTGATTCTGGAGGCGCTTGAAGCCGCGGGCGTCAATCGAGGCCTGCCCCTTGAGATCGCTCGACGCCTGGCCATCCAGACCGCGTTCGGCGCCGCCAAGATGGCCCGCGACAGCGACCAGGACCCCGCGCAACTCAAACGCAACGTCATGTCACCTAAAGGTACTACCGAGCAGGCCGTTTTCAGTTTCGAAAACGCCGGAATCAAAGCCATGTTCGATGACGCTACCCGCGCCTGTGCAGAGCGTGCCAGTGACATGTCCGATGAGTTCGGATCACTTTAATTCTTGACGGAGCTACACCATGGGAACCCTAGGCAACACCGGGCTGATGCTTATAAACACCCTGATCAGCCTATATCTCTTCGTGCTGATGCTGCGCTTTCTGCTGCACTTCTCGAAGGCCGACTATTACAACCCGATCAGCCAGGGCATCGTGAAAGCGACCTCGCCGGTCGTGGCCCCGGTCCAGAAAGTGATTCGCCCGATGGGCAACTTCGATGTGGCAACGCTCATCGTTGGCATGATCGTCAAGGCGCTTGGCATCATTGCCGTGCTCTGGATCGCAGGCGCGGGCATGCCGCCAGCGGTCAGCCTGCTGATCGGCGCACTGGCCGGTGTCATCAACGCGATCCTCAAGATCTACTTCTTCGCCATGATCATTCTGATCATCTTGAGCTGGGTCGCGCCGCAGGCCAATCATCCCGGGGCACTTTTGGTCTTCCAGATCACCGAACCGGTCATGGCCCCGCTTCGTCGCATCATTCCACCGCTTGGTCCGCTTGATCTCAGCCCGATCGTGCTGTTTCTGCTGATCAACCTGCTCGATGGCCTGGTTGTCAATTCACTGGCCAGAGCGGCCGGCTACCCTGTTGGCGCTCTGATCGGCTTCTAACCGACCGACCCTTCGCGCCCGACGCTCACTGTCGGGCGCATCCTATGCTACATTACCCCGCCTCAATGCACGGCTCTCGCCGATTCTGATTCAACCGGATTTGACGCCACGATGCCCGACACAACGCTTTCGAGCTCGGTGGGGCTGGTCACGCCCCAGACCGCTACCTTTGAAACCGATTTTCACCTGGCGTGCGGCAAGCACCTGCCGGGCTTCGAACTGGTCTATGAAACCTACGGCAAACTCAACGACACCGCGAGCAACGCCGTACTGGTCTGCCACGCGCTGTCGGGTCATCATCACGCCGCCGGCTACCACCATCTGGATGACCGCAAGCCCGGCTGGTGGGACAGCTACATCGGCCCGGGCAAACCGATCGACACTCGGCATTTCTTTGTCATTTCCGTCAATAACCTCGGCGGCTGCCATGGCTCGACCGGCCCGCAGTCCATCAACCCGGACACCGGCACAAGCTGGGGCCCCGACTTCCCGATCATGACCGTCGAGGACTGGGTCAAGAGTCAGGCCCTTCTGGCCGATCGGCTCGGCATCACTCGGTTTGCCGCCATCGTGGGCGGAAGCCTTGGCGGCATGCAGGTGCTTCAGTGGCCCATTACCTACCCGGAGCGGCTCGCCAACGCTGCGATCATCGCGGCGACCCCCAAGCTTTCCGCGCAGAACATCGCGTTCAATGAGGTCGCCCGCCAGGCGATTCGCTCCGACCCCGAGTTCCATGACGGCTGGTACGAACAGCACGGGGTTCTGCCCAAGCGCGGCCTGAAACTCGCCCGCATGATCGGCCACATTACCTATCTGTCCGAGCACTCGATGGGGGCCAAGTTCGGCCGCGACCTTCGCACTGACAGCCTCAATTACGGTTATGACGTCGAGTTTCAGGTCGAATCCTACCTGCGCTACCAGGGCGACGCCTTTTCGACCCGCTTCGACGCCAACACCTACCTCTTGATGACCAAGGCGCTCGACTATTTCGACCCGGCCAGCGGCCACAACAACGACCTGGCCAAGGCGCTTTCGAACACCTTGTGTCGCTTTCTGGTCGTGAGCTTCAGTACCGATTGGCGCTTTGCCCCCGAACGCTCTCGGGAGCTGGTCAATGCGCTGGTCAAGGCCAAGAAACCGGTCAGCTACACCAACGTCGATTCCCCTTATGGCCATGATGCGTTTTTGCTGCCCAACGACCACTACGAGGCGGCGTTCGGTGCGTTCATGCGCCGAATTTACAGCGACCTGAATCAAGGAACTCTCTGATGCGCACAGATCTTGCTCAAATCATGCAGTGGGTTCCCGAGCGCGCGCACGTGCTCGATCTCGGGTGCGGTGACGGCACCCTGCTGGCGGCGCTGACCGAACACAAGGGCGTACAGGGGTATGGCCTTGAGATTGCGCCGGACAATATCGCGACGTGCCTTGCCAAGGGCGTCAATGTGCTCGAACAGGACCTGGACGAAGGACTGAGCAACATTGTCGATGACGCCTTCGACATGGTGGTCATGACCCAGGCGCTGCAGGTGCTTCGCCGGCCAGACCTGATGCTCGATGAAATGCTGCGCGTGGCTCGCGAATGCATCATCACCTTCCCGAACTTCGCCTACTGGCGTCATCGTCTGCACCTGGGGATGCGAGGCCGGATGCCGGTCTCCAAATCGCTGCCCCACGAGTGGTACGACACGCCCAACATCCATTTATCGACCTTCAAGGACTTCAGCCATCTGTGCGACCGGCAAGGTCACAGGATCATCGACCGTGCAGTGGGCGACGGCGACCACCAGCTGCACTGGAGCGCTCAGCGCTGGCCGAACCTGTTTGGCCAGGTTGCCATCTTCAGGATCGAGCGCTAAATCATGAGCACCCAGCACGCCGAGCTCGATGGACAGCTTCATCGATGCCTCAACGCCGCTACAGATGAAGGCGCCATAATCCTGTGCGCCCTACTGATGAAGCCGCTGTCGGCGATTGCAGCGTACTGCTTTCCAGCGATAACGTCTGCGCAGACGCAGCAAATCGTGCTGGATGTTTCATGGCTTGCGCTCAAAAACGCTCAACGACTGAATAGCCAGACAGACTGGCGCCCCCGGCATTGGTTAGCCCTGATCGCCGTTCGACGCCTTCAAACCGAGTGGGAAGCCCGCGACCCTGACGCCCTTGCGCACTGGCAGGCCTGCCTGCGGGAGGCCATCGAGCATCAGCGACCGATTAATCTAGACGCGCGGCGCCCGGTACACGAGCCCGAAACCGCTCATCTTGATTGCCTTGCCCTGTGCCAACGTCTTGGTATCGCACCAGCCGCCACGACCGCTGACTGCCTAGAGCACTTATTACCACTGGATCACCCCGTCTCGGTACTCGATGATACGCTCACGTCGCGCCTGCTTTCAGGCGTTGCGGCCTATCGGCCGGTTCGACACGGCGACGCGCCGATGGACGATCCCGCCTTCACGCAGCTGAGCGCGCCGTCGCTTCGCTGGGCAGTCCGTCGGGCGCGTTGGCAGTACGCCTGGCGAGAGCGGTTGAAATCAACCCTTGGAACGCCGCTCGAAACCGGGTTATTCGCTCAGTGGCTCAACGCAGGCCCACTTGCCGGACGACTCGAGGCAGATGGTCTGCCACGCCGCAGCGTGGAAAACCATCTGGGATCGTCGCTTGATATCACGCTTGACCCACGCGCACTCACACGTTCGGTCGCGTTTGCCAAAGAGGCTCGAGCGCAGCGGCGGCGTCTGGCCAACCGGTTTATCTGGGATGGTGACTGGGACCGTCGTACCAAGGATCTTCGAACGATTCCCCAGTTCACGCGCATTGCCGATATCTGGGCACACCGCCTCGATCTGCGCGCGTCGTCCACGTTCATGAACTACCACCACCAGCTCGATGAAGGCCGGCCCTTCCGGTCGTCTCACAAGGGCATCGCACTCGACAGCATCGACAAGATTCTTGCCTTTCTCGACGTCTATCGTTTCTATCTCGAGGATATGGCCTGCTTTGGCCTTGATGCCGAGCAGGGCAAGGACACCATCGGTGTTGCCGTCAATCGCGACGGCGCGCTGGTCAAGATCAACAAGGGATTGCACCGAACCGCCATGGCCCAGGTGCTTGGCATCGATCAGGTTCGGGTGCGCGTGCGTGCGGTACACCGTCAGTGGTGGTCACACGTTGTCCAGACCGAGCACGGCCATGACGCACTCCAGCGCATGAGTGCTGAATTACCGGCGCTTGAGCCCTGGCTGACGTGACGACGTAGCGGCGTGCGCTTATGCTTTCTCCGTCAAAACAGCTTAACACTGGGAGAAAGGCATGAATTTTCACACGCGCAAGTGGGTCAAACCGGAAGATCTCAATCCGAACGGCACGCTGTTCGGCGGAAGCCTGCTTCGGTGGATCGATGAAGAGGCAGCGATCTACGCCGTGATCCAGCTCGAAAATCCGAAGGTCGTGACCAAGTACATCTCTGAAATCAATTTCGTGTCCAGTGCTCGCCAGGGCGACATCATAGAACTCGGCATTACGGCCACGCACTTTGGACGCACCTCCATCACGCTTCGCTGCGAAGTGCGCAACAAGATCACGCGCAAAAGTATTCTAACCATCAATGACATCGTGTTCGTGAACATGGGTGACGAGGGGACGCCAGTACCTCACGGCAAAACCGAGATCACCTATGTTCGTGACCGTTTCGATGACGGCTCAGAGGCCTGACTCGACCAGCAACGGACGTTCGAGCGTGATGCGATTCGCACTGAAGTGGCAGCCGTAGGCCGCAACCGTTACGCCCTGACTGATGGCGCATTGAAGCAGGTCCGCGTAAACCGGGTCCAGGTGCCGGGCGGGGCGGACGCACTCGATACCCTCGTGAGCCACGCAAAAAAGAAGCATCGCGGCCTCGCCCTGGCGCACTCGTGTCATCAAGGTCTTCAAGTGCTTCTGGCCGCGCTGGCTGACCGAATCCGGGAAGTAGCCGATACCGTCATCTTCCTGAAGCGTGACCTGTTTGACCTCGATATAAAGACGTGCCCCCTCTTCGTTCTCAACCATGAAATCCAACCGGGCATCATCAAGCTTCACTTCAGCACTGAGCGTGCTTTCGGCGGCCAGCCCGCCCTCCGGCGCGCCAAATGGCTCGGGCAACACAATGCGGCCGGCCCTAAGCGCCTCCTTGACCAGCGCATTGGCACGCCCGGTATGCACCGACACCAGCGCCCCATCTGGCAGCTCGATTCGCTCCCATGTCCAGGCAAGCTTTCGCTTGGGATTATCGCTTTTGGACACCCAGACCCGACAGCCTGCGAGAGCAACATGCCTCATCGAGCCGGTGTTCGGGCAATGTGCGGTGATAAGGGTGCCATCATCGAGTTCGATGTCGGCCAGAAAGCGTTTGTAGCGCGCGATGAGCCGGCCCGGGACCAATGAGTCTAATAGATGCATTTCTTTGCCAATTCTCTGCCAATCTGCAAACCAGTTCTTAGGATATCCTATTAAGCTTACATAAGCGGAGCATTGACATACGCTGCTCTGGCAGGCTCTATCTTATGCTCTCTCACGATCGTCGATGAGGTTACAGAGACCGCAGTTTGAATGTGGCAAGGGATTGCATTTCGCCCGAAATTCGGCTAAATAGCTCTACCTTTCGTGGGCCATCCACCATGCCTGGCGGTTGAAGTCATTACAGCAAGAGGCAATCCCATGGCAGTAGCCGAGCAAAATCCAGAAAGTTTGAAGTCCTTCACGCCCTATGAAGAAAAACCGGGCGAGGAGTACATGAACGAGCACCAACTCGCTCACTTTCGCCAGATCCTGACGAACTGGAAGCAGGAACTGATGGAAGAAGTAGACCGTACGGTGCAGCATCTGCAGGAAGAAGCCAACAATCACGCTGACCCGGCTGACCGTGCAACTCAGGAAGAAAGCTTCAGCCTCGAGTTGAGAGCCCGGGACCGCGAACGCAAGCTTCTCAAGAAGATCAACCAGACCATCGAAAACATCGATGAGGATGATTACGGCTTTTGTGAGGCCTGCGGGGTCGAAATCGGCATTCGCCGCCTTGAAGCCCGCCCGACCGCAACACTTTGCGTTGATTGCAAGACCCTTGCCGAGCTCAAGGAACGCCAGCTTGGCGGTTGATTGCTTACACCGTGATGCCCATGAACGCCATGCCTATGCATGGCGTTCGTCGTTAAGGGTCAAGATCCACTAAACCTCAAGGCGAACCGATGAGTGACTACGTAGGGCGATTTGCACCCACGCCGTCCGGACTGCTCCACTTCGGCTCTCTCACATCCGCGGTGGCAAGCTGGCTCGATGCCAGGGCTCACGGTGGCCAGTGGTATGTGCGCATCGAAGACATTGACCCGCCCAGATGCCCTCCGGATAACGCCCCACACATTCTCGAGCAACTACATGCCTTCGGCCTTGAATGGGACCGCCCACCCAGCTGGCAGCACCAGCACGGCGCACGCTACCAAAAGGCGCTCGACCTGCTTGTGGAAAAGGGATTGGCCTACCCGTGCACCTGCTCGCGCAAGGAATGGCGCGAGCACACAGTCTACCCGGGGTGGTGCCGAAATGGGCCACGCCACCCAGAGCGCGCAAAGGCCTGGCGTTTCAATACGTCGAGGGTGCCGGGCACCATCGAGTGGTGCGACCGCCGTCTTGGCCATCAGCACTGGCAGTTATCCAGCCTCGGCGATGTCGTTTTAAAACGTAGAGACGGGCTTTGGGCCTATCAGCTGGCTGTCGTGGTCGATGACGCGTTCGAGGGGGTCACCGACGTCGTACGCGGCGCGGATCTTCTAGACAATACCCCGTGGCAATTCGCGCTGTACCGCGCGCTCGAAAAGACACCGCCACGCACACTTCATCTACCACTGATGGTCGCGTCCAACGGCCAGAAATTGTCGAAACAGAACCTCGCCCCCGCATTGATGACCGACGACATTGCGGTACGCCAGTTACTACATCGCGCCCTGATTTCGCTCAATCAGGCGCCTGTTCCCAGCCTTCAAAACGCCCCCGTGAGGCATCAGCTCGATGCCGCTCTAGAGCGCTGGTCACCCGACCGCCTTCCTGGACAGGACATTATACTTGAGTCATGACGTAGACCATTGTCTCAGTTTCATTGCCGAGCCAGTACGTTACCCTTTGCAACACCAGATCAGGCTGCACCATGATCGGGCGTTTTAATACCACGCCGTTTCATTTTGGAGCACTGCTACGACACCAACAGACTTATTTTGCGACACACGCTAACGACAAAGACAACCTGCAATATTAAGTATCTGTTTTATAAAACAATTATAAAAACTGGCACAACGGATGCTTACTATTTGCCAAGAAAAAGAAAAGAAGGCCATGAAGTCGTTACCGTCCAACAACAACAACGCGGCTGACTTCATAAAGGGATCCCAACAACAAAAACCATCCCTGCTGCTCGATAACGACGCATACCAACAAAAACAAAATGTGCGCATGTTATCGGCAAACAATAAAAACAACATTACTAAGGCCCAATGACACGGCACCGTGACTTCAGACAACCAAAAACAACCACTGAAAAACGGTAACTTCGAACCAAGAATAATAAGCGAAGAAAAAGCTTTCCTGCCGTGATGCATGGAAGATTGTTTTGAATACGAGACGGTCTCTGGCGCGCAAAGAACAACGCCAACAAGCATGCCAACTCAATCATGACCGTGGTGCGTATTCAGGGCATTAAGCCATCATTAGAAAAACACGAGCATAACCGCATTCAAGGGAGGCTACGCCTCCCTTTTTACGTTCAAACTCCCCTCTCAGGCCGCTCGGGTACGATATGAGCCTTGCATCAGACAGGCGCTTCGTTAGACTCTGACGGGCACAGCGTATACATTCTTACTCCGTCTCTCGCCGCCAAGGTAGCCAGCAGCATTTGAATACCCAACCCCCCTCAAAAACGTCCCCCGCACCGGGCATACTAACCCGGGATGATCATCCGCTATCTCGAAAAATGATCAGCGAAAGCGCATTGAAGGTGCTCTACCGACTCAATCGAGCCGGCTTCGAGGCATACCTGGTCGGCGGTTGCGTTCGCGATTCGCTTCTTGGAAAAACGCCCAAGGACTTCGACGTTGCCACGAGTGCCACGCCCGAGCAGGTCAACGATCTTTTTAGGAACGCACGCATCATCGGGCGCCGATTCCGAATCGTGCATGTGCGGTTCGGACGTGAAATCATTGAGGTAACGACGTTTCGTGGGCAGCATGACACGGACAGTGACACCCCTAACGCCCAACAAAGCGATGACGGGTTATTACTGCGCGATAACGTCTGGGGCAGCGTGGATCAGGACGCATTACGTCGTGACTTCACCATCAATGCGCTTTACTACAACATCGACGACTTCTCCATTCACGATTGGGCCGATGGCTTGAGCGATCTGGAGAACGGCTATATTCGCTTGATCGGCGATCCGGAAACACGCTATCGCGAAGACCCGGTGCGCATGCTGAGAGCCGTACGTTTTGCGGCCAAGCTCGGCTTTGATATCGAACCGGCAACGCGTGCGCCCATTCAGGAAATGGCCCCACTGCTTCTTCAGATCCCGTCGGCGCGGCTTTTCGAAGAAGTGCTGAAACTGTTTCTGTCAGGCTATGCCCGTGCGACCTACGATCTGTTGTGCGAGCTGAATCTGTTTCCGATGCTGTTCCCGGCAACCAGCGAAAGCACCGAAGCGTTCGACTGGGCCACGCCACTTATTCGTCAGGCACTGGCCAACACCGACCAACGCATTCATGCGGATAAACCGGTCACACCGGCCTTTTTGTACGGTGCACTGCTATGGCCTGCCGTACAGCTTGAAATGCAGCAGATCGACAACGAGACCTCCGAGATGCCTGCTTTCCAGCAGGCGTCTCATAACGTCATCCAGCGCCAGCTCAAGCATACATCGATCCCCAAACGCTTCAGCTTTCCGATGCGAGACATCTGGGAGCTCCAGTTCAAACTGCCCAAGCGCCGTGGCAAGCGCGCGTTTCAAAATCGCGAGCATCCGAGATTTCGTGCCGCCTACGATTTCCTGCTGCTTAGGGAAGAAGCCGGCGAAATCGAGTCTGGCCTTGGTCAGTGGTGGACCGACTTCCAGACCGCAACACCGGATCAACAGCGCACCATGGTCGAAGACGTCAGCGGCGGTGAGGCCCCCTCGTCTACACCTGGGTCAAAGCGAAAGCCGCGTCGGCGCAAGCGTAAGCCGGCTTCATCATGAGAACGGTCTATATCGGGCTCGGCAGTAATCTGGGCGAGCCCGTCTGCCAGCTTGAAAACGCCATAGCCGCGCTAAAAGTCTTACCGCTGACAACGCTTCAAAAACGCTCTTCCTTTTATAAAAGCGCCCCGGTCGGCCCGCAGGATCAGCCCGATTTCGTCAATGCCGTCATCGAGCTTGAAACCCAACTGTCGCCACTGGCCCTTCTGGATCAACTTCAAGCCATCGAGCAGGCTCACCGCCGCGTGCGGGCAAGACACTGGGGGCCTCGCACACTGGATCTCGATATGCTCTGGTGCAGTGACGCCACCATGCACACCCGCCGATTGATTCTGCCTCACCCCGAGATGCACCGTCGTGCGTTCGTACTTGAACCGCTTTCAGAGCTGGCCCCTGACCTGCTTATCGGCGAGTGGTCCGTAAAGCACCTCGCCATGACGCTCAACGACCAGCCTATCGACAAATTGCTAGAATAACGACGGACCCGCCCGCCCGGGCGACCCTCTTTCCCTTATTTTCCTTCGGAAACGTTCGTGGAGCGCTCATGACCCCGGTGACCCTGTCGTTCTTGCAACAATGCCGCCAAGACAACACGCCCTTCAGCTGCCTCACTGCCTATGACGCCACGTTCGCGGCACAGGCAAGTGCTGCAGGCATTGATGTGCTTTTGATCGGTGATTCCCTGGGTATGGTGCTGCAAGGCCATGACAGTACGCTTGCAGTCACCATGGACGATGTGGTCTACCACACAAAAAACGTCGCCCGCGCCCGACCGCGCAGCCTGATCATGGCCGACCTTCCGTTCATGGCCAACGCAACGCTTGAGTCGACGCTACTCAACAGTGCCCGGTTGATGCAGGCCGGCGCGAACATGGTCAAGATCGAAGGCGAAGGCTGGCTTGCCGACAGCATCAAGGCGCTAGTACGCCGTGGCATTCCAGTATGTGCACATATGGGACTTACTCCCCAAAGCGTCAACGCGTTCGGGGGCTACAAGGTGCAAGGCCGCACCTCAGACGCTGCCAGCAAGTTAATCGAAGATGCACGCGTATTGGAAACCGCCGGAGCTGCACTCATTTTGCTTGAATGCGTTCCACGCCAGGTGGCTGCCGATGTTCGGGAGGCGGTCTCGGTGCCGGTGATCGGCATCGGAGCAGGGCCAGAGGTCGATGGCCAGATTCTGGTGATGCACGATATGCTCGGCGTGAGCCAGGGCAAACGGCCCCGCTTCGTCAAGAACTTCCTGGCGACCGAGGCCTCGATTGCCAATGCATTCCGCGCCTACGATCACGCGGTCAAGACCCGTACATTCCCTGCCAAGGAGCACTGTTTCTGATGCAACGCGTTCATGATATCGATAATCTTCAACAGACGCTGACCAGGGCACGGCTCGAGCAAAAACGCATTGCGCTGGTGCCCACCATGGGCAATCTTCACCAGGGCCACCTTGATCTGGTCAAGGCAGCGCGCGACGAGGCCGACCTCGTTGTGACCTCCATCTTCGTCAATCCACTTCAGTTTGGCCCCTCCGAAGACTTCGACCGATACCCTCGTACGCTGGACTCGGACTGCCTGAAGCTCATGGAGGCTGGCTGCGACGTGGTGTTCGCGCCCAGCGTCGATACGCTCTACCCGAACGGTCAATCGGGGCTGACCACGGTTCACGTTCCCGGCGTATCAGAAGGACTCTGCGGCGCACGCCGCCCCGGCCACTTCGACGGGGTCGCAACCGTCGTCAGTCTGCTGTTTCACATCGTAGGCCCCGACGTCGCCTGTTTCGGCGAAAAGGACTATCAACAACTCGCCGTGATCCGAAAAATGGTGCATGACCTTCATCTACCAATCGTGATCAAGGGCGTTCCGATCGCGCGCGAGCCCGACGGCCTGGCGCTTTCCTCACGCAATCAGTATCTGACGCCCGAACAGCGCGAAAAGGCGCCACGGCTGGCGGACACACTCAAGGCGATCAAGGAGCGACTGGAGAACGGTCGGCCTACCTCCGAGACGATCACTTGGGGCTTACAGCAATTGACCGAGCTTGGTTTCCGCCCTGACTACCTTGAGCTGCGTGACGCTGCCACCTTGTCGCCACTATCGGAAACGACCCGATCAGCCATTGTATTGGTCGCTGCGCACCTGGGTGAAACTCGCCTTCTGGATAACCTTTACGTCAGGCTTTCCTGAGCCACGAAAAAGATCGGCCGCCACCTCGCATGTCATAAAATCAGACTATCCTTAATTGCAGACCAGTTTGACTGGCACTGCTGACCAAAGGATAGGAAGGAGCCTGTTATGCAAGACGTGGTAATCGTTGCGGCCAAGCGCACCGCAGTAGGAAGCTTCAATGGATCGCTTGCTGGCGTGCCGGCAAGCGATCTCGGCGCTCGCGTCATTCGACAACTTCTGGAAGACACGCACGTATCCCCCGACGCCATTAGCGAAGTACTTCTTGGTCAGGTGCTGACAGCGGGCTGTGGTCAGAATCCGGCGCGTCAGGCAAGCATCAAGGCAGAGCTTCCCGACGGGGTTCCAGCCATGACCATCAACAAGGTCTGTGGCTCTGGCCTCAAGGCAATCCATCTGGCAACGCAGGCCATCCGCTGCGGCGATGCCGACATAATCATCGCGGGCGGCCAGGAAAACATGTCACTGTCACCTCACCTACTGCCGCACTCTCGAACGGGCCAGCGCATGGGCCCCTGGACCGCGGTCGACTCCATGGTTCAGGACGGCCTCTGGGATGCGTTCAATGACTTCCACATGGGCATTACCGCTGAAAACCTGGCCGAGAAATACGGCATCAGCCGCGAGGATCAGGATGCATTTGCTGCGGCCTCTCAACAAAAAGCCCGCGCAGCGATCGACAGTGGCGCCTTCAAAGATGAAATCGTTCCGGTTGAAATCCCCCAGCGCAAGGGCGATCCGGTCGTGTTCGACACCGACGAAAACCCGCGCGACGTAAGTGTTGAGAAGCTGGCCGCCATGAAGCCCGCGTTCAAGAAAGACGGCACGGTCACGGCAGGCAACGCCTCCGCCATCAACGATGGCGCTGCAGCGATCATGCTGTGCTCCGCAGAAAAGGCCAAGGAACTCGGGTTGACACCGCTGGCGCGCATTGCGGGCTACGCCAGCGCCGGCGTTGATCCCGCCACGATGGGCTTTGGCCCGGTACCGGCGACCAAGAGTTGTCTCTCCAAGGCAGGCTGGTCAATTAATGACCTGGACCTGATCGAAGCCAACGAAGCGTTTGCCGCACAGGCGATCAGCGTTAATCGTGCGCTTGAATGGGATACCGACAAGATCAACGTCAATGGCGGCGCCATTGCGCTCGGCCATCCGATCGGTGCGTCCGGGTGCCGCATTTTTGTCACACTCCTGCACGCCATGCAAAAACGCGACGCCAAGAAAGGATTGGCGACGCTGTGTATCGGCGGCGGCCAAGGCGTGGCACTTGCCATTGAGCGCTAAGAACCCTTTACAGATTCATCAGCCATAAAAAAACCCCGCCAATTGGCGGGGTTTTTATTAAAGCCTTAGTCACTCAGCGTTGAGCGAGGCCTCGAACGCAGCCTTTTCTTCGGCGTCGATTTCTTTCAGAGTCAGCTTGATGCGACCACGGTTATCGATGTCGAGCACCTTGACCGTGACTTCATCGCCTTCGTTCAAGTAATCACGCACGTTGCTGACGCGCTCGGGGACGATCTGAGAGATGTGCACCAGGCCATCGGTACCGGGCATGATGTTGACGAACGCGCCAAAGTCAGCGATGCGAACGACCTTGCCACGATAGAGCTTATTGATTTCCGCTTCTGCCGTGACCGCCGTAACGGCATCGACTGCGGCCTTCATGCCGGCCTTGGTTTCTGCGTAGATACGAACGGTGCCGTCATCGTCGATGTCGATGGAGGCCTTGGTGTCTTCACAGATCTGACGGATGGTGGCACCGCCCTTACCGATGACGTCACGAATCTTCTCGGGATCGATCTTGATCGTCGACATTGCCGGCGCGTTATCGGAAAGCTCCGTACGGCTCTGGCCGATGACCGTGTTCATTTCACCAAGAATATGCTGGCGCGCATTGAACGCCTGCTCGAGCGCAGACTCCATGATCTCTTCGTCGATGCCTTCGATCTTGATGTCCATCTGCAGCGCGGTAACGCCCTTGGCAGAACCGGCCACCTTGAAGTCCATGTCACCGAGGTGATCTTCGTCGCCCAGGATATCGGTCAGAACGGCAAACTTGCCATCATCGTCCTTGACCAGACCCATGGCGATACCGGCGACCGGCGCTTTCAACGGGACACCCGCATCCATCAGCGCAAGCGAAGAGCCACAAACCGAGGCCATCGAGCTTGAACCGTTGGACTCGGTAATCTCGGACACTACACGGATCGCGTACGGGAATTCTTCCGAACTCGGAAGCATAGCCGCAACACCGCGCTTGGCCAGACGGCCATGGCCGATCTCACGACGCTTGGGCGAGCCGATAAAGCCGGCTTCACCGACACTGTACGGAGGGAAGTTGTAATGAAGCATGAACCGCTCATGCATTTCACCGGCCAAGCCTTCGATCAGCTGCGAATCGCGCGTCGTACCAAGTGTAGTGGAGACGATGGCCTGAGTTTCACCGCGGGTGAAGAGCGCAGAGCCATGGGCGCTAGGAAGTACACCCACTTTGATATCGAGCGGACGAACAGTCTTGGTGTCACGTCCATCGATGCGCGGCTCGCCTTCGATCACACGACGACGAACGATGCGCTTTTCGAGCCCGGCAAACGCACCGGAAACGTCTTCAGCGCTGAATTCGGCGTTGTCACCACCGGACAGCTGCTCGATAGCCTTATCGCGGAGCTGAGACAGTGCGTCCTGACGCTCCATCTTGTCCGTCACGCGGTAGGCACTGCCAACCGCCTCGGCGAAATTGGATTCGAGCGCTTGCTTGAGCTCGGTATTTTCCGGCTCCGGCTGCCAGTTCCAGGACGGCTTGCCAGCCTCCTTGACGAACTCGTTGATGGCCGTAATGACCGACTGCATTTCGTCATGGGCATAAAGCACAGCGCCCAGCATCTGATCTTCGGTCAGCTCGGCGGCTTCGGACTCGACCATCAGCACGGCTTTTTCCGTACCGGCAACGACCATGTCGAGCTCAGAAGTTGCAAGCGCTTCATAGCCCGGGTTCAGGAAATACCCCGTTTCACTGCTAAAGCCAACACGCGCAGCACCAATCGGGCCGCTGAAGGGCGCGCCTGAAATCGACAGGGCGGCCGACGTACCAATCATGGCGGCGATGTCGGGATCGCGGCCTTTTTCGGCAGACAACACTGTGCAGACAACCTGAACCTCATTCATGAACCCTTTCGGGAACAGCGGGCGGATCGGACGGTCGATCAAACGCGAGGTCAGGGTTTCTTTTTCGGTCGGGCGACCTTCACGCTTGAAAAAGCCACCGGGGATCTTACCGGCTGCGTAGGTCTTTTCCTGATAATGCACGGACAGCGGGAAAAAGCTCTGCCCGGGTTTGACGTCTTTCTTTGCAACGACGGTGCACAAAACGACGGTTTCGTTCATGGTCACCAGGACGCTGCCTGTTGCCTGACGCGCGACACGGCCCGTTTCTAGGGTGACGTTCGTATCGCCGTACTGAAAACTTTTAGTTACCGGATTCACTCTGAATTCCTTCGATGTCGATGTATAGATCGCTTACCTGGGTCGTTTATCACTCGAGGCCATAGTAAAAGCTATTGCCTGCGGTGTCACTGTCACGAGGCCGGGCGCGATACGGGGTACAAGGCCCCAAAAAAGAACAGGCAACCCCAAGGGGTTGCCTGTCGAGCTTCTCGGCGCGGGACGTCGCTTATTAACGACGCAGACCCAGACGCTGAATCAACTGCTGATAACGATCAAAGTCCTTGCCTTTCACATAATCAAGCAGCTTACGGCGCTGGTTGACCATGCGGATCAGACCACGACGAGAGTGGTGATCCTGCTTGTGGCTCTTGAAGTGATCCTGCAGGCCCGCGATGTTGGCGGTCAGCAGGGCAACCTGAACTTCGGCAGAACCGGTGTCGTTTTCGGATGTGCCAAATTCTTTGACGATGTCAGCTTTCTGTTGTGCAGTCAGTGCCATGATTAACTCCGTTAATATGCATCTCACTAGAATGAAGAAGACCACGCATATTTGCAGTCTTCACGTTCACCGCCGGGACTCAGATGTCCTCGACCGTGTTTATGACTCGTTTGGGCGCCAGCTGCCCTTCGTTTAAAAGCGCAACGCCCAAAAGAGTACGGGTTCGATCATAGACGCGAATCAGCGTCTGTGATGGATATGTCTCATTGTAGGCCAGGGCCTGGCCCTGACGAAACCGCGCGACACTTTCGTCGTCAACCTCGACCGACGGCAAGTGCGTCAAAAGCGCATCGATCGGCAGCAAATGGGCTTGCCGCTCATCGTCGGATAGATGCTCGAGTACCTCGAGCGTCACCATTGACTCAGCGTCGAACGGACCGGTCTTGAACCGTCGAAGCGCATTCAGATGCGCGCCACACCCAAGCGCTTCACCAATATCCATGGCAAGCGTTCGAATGTAGGTGCCCTTGCTGCAGGTCACGTCGATGGAAAACCCGCTCTCGCGTGTTTCAAGCAGCCCAATATGATAAACGCTTACCGCCCTTGGTGCACGCTTGATTTCACGGCCTTCACGCGCAAGCTCGTATAGCGGTCGCCCTTCGTGCTTGAGCGCGGAGTACATTGGAGGAATCTGCTCGATGTCTCCCGTAAACTGCGCCAATACGTGCTCAAGTCTTGAAGACTCAAGCTCCGGCACCGGCCGCTCACTCAGGATATCGCCTTCAGCGTCGCCGGTCGCGGTCGTTTGACCAAGCCTTAGTGACGCCTGATAGCGTTTATCCGCATCGAGCAGAAGTGAGGAAAATTTGGTCGCCTCACCGAAAAGCACCGGCAAAAGTCCGGTCGCCATGGGATCGAGCGTTCCGGTATGACCGGCTTTCTGAGCCTGAAACAAACCGCGCGCCTTTTGCAGCGCGCGGTTTGAACTTACTCCGTAAGGCTTATCCAGAAGCAGCACCCCACTGATGGGGCGCCCCTTGCGACGGCGCGCCATCAGCCGTTCTCCTCCTCGGAGTCGTCGTGCTGACGCTTGCGATCCGACGCAACGGCATCGTCGATCAACGACGACAGCTGATGCCCCCGGGCAATGCTCGCATCGTAATGAAAACGAAGCTCCGGAGCATGGCGAAGCGACATACGACGCGCAATCTGAGAGCGAAGAAAGCCTGCCGCATGCTTCAGGATGTCGAGGTTCTGCTTGATCTTCGCCTCATCATCCTCACCCAGCACCGTGATGTAGACATCGGCGTAGGCCAGATCGCGGCTGACACTTGCACTGCTTACCGTGACCATGCCCAGGCGAGGGTCTTTCACCTCGCGCTGGATAAGAACGGCCAACTCCTGTTGGAGCTGCTCGCCCACTCGGTCGGTACGACTGAACTCTCGCATGAGCTTCTTTCCTTACAGCGTTCGCTCGACCTTGATCTGATCGAAGACCTCGATCTTATCGCCGACCTGAACGTCGTTGTAGTTTTTGACGCCGATGCCGCACTCGAGTCCGTTACGTACTTCGTTAGTATCATCTTTGAAGCGGCGCAGCGATTCGAGCTCCCCTTCATAGATCACCACGTTTTCACGCAGTACACGGATTCGCTTGTGCCGGGAGACCGTACCCTCAACCACCATACAACCTGCAACCGCACCAATCTTGGGCGCACGGAAGACGTCGCGAACTTCAGCGATACCGACGATCTCTTCCTTCCACTCGGGCGCGAGCATGCCAGTCATGGCCTGCTTGATCTCGTCGATGAGCTGGTAGATAACGCTGTAATAGCGCAGATCCAGACCATCACGCTCGATCACTTCACGGGCGGCCGCATCGGCACGGACGTTGAAGCCGATCACGATGGCGTCACTGGCAACGGCGAGGTTGGCGTCGGTTTCAGTAATACCGCCGACCCCGGAAGAAACCACCGATACCTTGACTTCATCGGTCGAGAGCTCTTCAAGAGCACTTCGGATCGCTTCCAACGAGCCTTGAACGTCTGCCTTGAGCACGATGTTGACCTTGGCCACATCATCCTGACCCATCTGGCTGAACATGTTCTCGAGCTTGGCTTTCTGCTGACGCGCCAAACGAACTTCGCGGTATTTACCGTGGCGGAAGTTGGCGACTTCACGTGCCTTCTTCTCGTCCGGAACAACCAGGAAGTCATCGCCGGCTTCCGGCGTTCCATTCAGACCCAATACCTCGACCGGCATGGAGGGGCCTGCACTGTCGACCTGCTTGCCAAGTTCGTTGACCAGCGCGCGCACACGGCCGTAGTTGAGGCCGGCAAGCACGATGTCGCCTTTTGAAAGTGTGCCGTTTTGAACCAGTACGGTCGCAACCGGACCGCGACCGCGATCAAGACGCGATTCAACAACCACGCCCTTAGCCGGTGCATTGGGCACGGCCTGGAGTTCGAGTACTTCAGAGACCAGAAGCACGGACTCGAGTAGGCCATCGATGCCTTCACCAGTCTTGGCAGAGACGTGAACGAACTGGGTGTCACCGCCCCACTCTTCAGAGATGACGCCGTGCTGGGACAGCTCGCTCTTGACGCGATCGGGATCGGCGCCCTGCTTGTCGATCTTGTTGACGGCAACAACCAGCGGCACTTCAGCCGCCTTGGCGTGCTCGACAGCCTCGATGGTCTGAGGCATGACGCCGTCATCAGCAGCAACGACCAGAATGACTACGTCCGTTGCCTTGGCACCACGGGCACGCATGGCGGTAAACGCTGCGTGTCCGGGCGTATCCAGGAACGTGACATCGCCGGTTTCGTGTTCGACGTGGTAGGCACCGATGTGCTGCGTGATACCGCCGGCTTCACCAGTCGCGACCTTGGTGCGACGAATGTAGTCGAGCAGCGAGGTTTTACCGTGGTCGACGTGGCCCATAACGGTCACGACCGGTGCACGCGTCACGGAGTCGCCTTCGTAGGAAATGGTTTCAATCATTTCCGTTTCGACAGCATCTTCCTTGACCAGCTTCGGCGTATGCCCCATCTCTTCGACGACGACTGCAGCCGTCTCCTGGTCGATGGTCTGGTTGATCGTTACCGCAGCGCCCATGGTGAACATGGTCTTGATGACTTCGTTGGCCTTGATGGCCATCTTGTCAGCAAGTTCGGCGACGCTGATCGACTCAGGGATCGCAACTTCACGCACGATAGTCTGGGTCGGACGCTGGAAACCGTGCTGGTTGTCACCGCCACGGCGGGAACCACGGCGTTCGGCACGCTTGACCTTCTTGCCACCGCGACGGCGCTCCTGACGGTCACCCTTGTCGTCGTCTTCCTTGTCGGGTCGACCACGACGTCCGCTGGTCTTGCGTGCGGCAGTATCGTTTCGCTTGCGACGGTCGCTGCGACCTTCCTTCGGCGGTGCGTCTGAGCCACTGTTGGCGTCAGGCGCATCATCGGTAGTCTCTCCGCCAAGGGCCGCTTCAACATCAATGTTGGCCGCATCATCGGCTGTCGCTTTGCCTGTTTCAGGCTCGGACGGCGCTGCAGGGGCTTCACCGGTTTTCGGCTCTGAAGACGCATTTTCCTGCGGTGTCGACTCGGAAACGGCTGCCGCGGCCTGAGCTGAGGTCTCAGGCGTTTGCGCCTGGGTATCCTGAGTCTCGTCCGCGGGTTGTTCTTCCTGGCCGTCGCCGTCGCGCTTCACGTAAGTACGCTTTTTACGTACCTGCACTTCGATGGTCTTGTTACGGCCATCTCCGGTGCGAATCTTGCTCTTGGTTTTTCGAGTCAAAGTAATACGATTCTTGCCGCGACCCGGGCTACCGCCGTGGTTTTGAGTCAGATGATCCAGCAGGCGCTGCTTGTCCGTTTCGGAGACCACATCATTTTCAGACTTGTGAGGAAGCCCGGCTTCACTCATCTGTTCCAGCAGACGGCTGACTTCTCGGCCAACCTTGCCTGCAAATTCCTTAACTGTTGTTTCTGCCATTGCGACCCTCCTGAGCCCGTGACCTGATTACTCTTCACCTGCGAACCAGGGCGCGCGGGCCGTCATGATCAATGCTGCTGCGCGCTCTTCATCGACACCTTCGATGTCTTTCAAATCATCGATGGACTGTTCTGCCAGATCTTCCATGGACACGATGCCAATGCTTGCCAGCTTGAACGCGAGATGACGGTCCATACCGTCCATGTTCAAGAGGTCTTCAGCAGGCTCGGTGCCGTCCAACGCTTCTTCAGAGGCGATGGCGAGATTGAGCAGTTCGTCCTTGGCGCGAGCACGCAGTTCCTCGACCAGTTCCTGATCGAAGTCTTCTATTTCAAGCATTTCGTCCAGCGGCACGTACGCAACTTCTTCAAGCGACGTGAAGCCTTCATCTACCAGTACGCGTGCCATTTCTTCATCCACACCCAGATGTGAGATGAAGTATTCAACGTAGCTATCGACCTCCTGGTCACGCTTGCCTTGCGCTTCCTCTTCGGTCATCACGTTAAGCGACCAGCCGGTAAGCTCCGAGGCCAGCCGTACGTTCTGACCGCTACGACCAATCGCCTGAGCCAAGTTGTCTTCGCTGACCGCGACATCCATGGCGTGCGAGTCTTCATCAACGACAATAGAGGCGACATCCGCTGGCGCCATGGCATTGATAACAAGCTGAGCGGGGTTATCGTCCCAAAGCACGATGTCGACCCGCTCGTTACGCAGTTCGTTCGAAACCGCCTGAACGCGCGACCCACGCATGCCGACGCAAGCGCCAACCGGATCGATGCGTCGGTCGTTGGTCTTGACGGCAATCTTCGCGCGCGAACCGGGATCCCGTGCCGCACCCTTGATCTCGATCAGCTGCTCGGCGATTTCCGGCACCTCGATCTTGAAAAGCTCGGTCAGGAACTCAGGACGCGTACGCGACAGAATCAGCTGGGCACCGCGCGCTTCCGGGTCGACTCGCCACAAAAGCGAGCGAACGCGCTCGTTCATGCGGTAACGCTCGCCAGGAATCATCTCATTACGCGGGAGAAATGCTTCCGCATTCTCGCCCAGGTCGATGATCAAGCCATCGCGTGTCGTTTTCTTTACCGTACCGCTCAGCAATTCGCCTTCGCGCTCGGCGTAGTGCCCAACAATTTCGGCACGCTCGGCTTCACGCACTTTCTGTACGATGACCTGCTTGGCCGTTTGGGCGGCAATACGACCGAAGGCGACGGATTCGATTTCAGCTTCGACGTATTCGTTTAAATCCAGCGGCGGCTCGCGCTCCTGGCCTGCAGACCATGGGATCTGGCGCGCCGACGTCACATAGTCTTCGTCAGGAACGACCGTCCAGCGCTGAAAGGTTTCATAATCCCCGCTTTGGCGATCGATTCGAACACGGATATCGACATCCTGCCCTTCGAAACGCTTACGAGTAGCGCTGGCCAGTGCGGCTTCCACCGCTTCGAAAATGACGCTACGAGCCACCCCTTTTTCATTGGAGATCGCATCGACGACCAGCAAAATCTCTTTGCTCATAAATATGCCTCGCCAGAAAAGCGGTTCTTAGTTATCAAACTGTGGTACGACCTGGGCGCGCTCGATTGTCTCGATCGGGAAGCCATACTCTTCCCCTTCGAACTGAAGCAGAACCTCATCACCATCGATACCTGCCAGAACACCCTTGAATTTCCGGCGGCCTTCAAAGGGCGCGCGCAGCCTGAGAGACACAATGTTCCCTGCATAGGCTTCGAAATGGGCGGGGGTAAATAGGGGACGATCCATGCCGGGCGAGGAAACTTCCAGCGTGTAATGACCCGAGATGGGATCTTCGACGTCCAGGATCGCACTGACCTGTCGACTGACGTCAGCGCAATGTTCCACGGTCACGCCATTGGCTTGATCGATATAGATCACGAGCCTTGAATGCTTGCCCTGAGCCATATAGTCGATGCCCCAGAGCTCGAACCCCATGTCGCTAATGGTGGGCTCGATCAAGGAATGGAGCGTAGATTCTTTTGTCGCCAAGGTATTACTCCTACGCAGCAGTTGCTTTAGCAGGCACCTGACCAGGAGACGTATGAGCAAAAGGTGAGGTGACTGATTGGCACTGGTGCTAACAAAAAGCCCCTTCATTTGAAGGGGCCTTTCAAAAAACTTTCCACGATTTGATCGTGGTAGCGGGGGCCGGATTTGAACCGACGACCTTCGGGTTATGAGCCCGACGAGCTACCAGGCTGCTCCACCCCGCAACATTGCGCGACGAGTATAGATGTTCGATATACAAAAATCAAATGAACATCTTCGCGCTTGCCAATCACATCCAGATGGTGCCGAAGGCGGGACTTGAACCCGCACGACCATAAGGTCACTACCCCCTCAAGATAGCGTGTCTACCAATTCCACCACTTCGGCATCAGGGGTCTGGGCAATCAATTACTTACCCAGTTACTGCTTCACTGACCGGAAGACCCTGTTTCCTTGTCTCCCGATGCTGGCGCTGAATTATCCAGACTTGAGCCGCTCTCGTCAAGGGCTTGCGTCGAATTATTTTGATCCGACGCCGAGGGGGCCGTAAGACCGCTGCCTTCAGACGCGTCACCACGCTCCTGAGCACGCTCAGAGCCCGCCGCGGAGTCACCGTCATCAAGGGTCGGTGAAAGCGATTTCTGCTGCTCGATCACGGTCGCATCCGGAATACCACTTTCATCACTGGAATCGTGACTTACGAACCAGGCCAGAGCCAGCGACGTTACAAAGAACAATGCAGCGAGAAGCCCTGTAAATTTCGCAAGAAAACTGGTGCTGCCCTGGGACCCGAACACCGTCTGAGACGCGCCGCCGCCAAAGGCAGCGCCGGCCTCGGCACCTTTTCCTTGCTGAATGAGAACCAGCGCAATCAATGCGATGGCCAGTACTACATGTACCAATAAAATGGCGACTTGCATGAGTTCAACCTGCAGCGTGACAAATGGCTATGAAATCATCCGGCTTCAATGACGCACCGCCAATCAAACCACCATCGATGTCGGCCTGGGACAAAAGCTCCTGCGCATTTGCAGGCTTCATGCTGCCTCCATAGAGAAGGCGCATGTTGTCGGCCAGATTCTCATCGTAGTGGCGAAGGCGCGCACGTAGGGATGCATGTACTTCCTGAGCCTGTTCAGGCGTGGCCGTACGACCGGTACCGATCGCCCAGACAGGTTCATACGCGACGACCAACTGACGACGCTGCTCCTCGCTCAAGCCCTTCATGACGGCATCGAGTTGACCGAGAACCACGTCATCGAAGCGATTTTCATCGCGCTCTTCCAGAGTTTCGCCGACGCAGAGAATCGGAACGATCCCCTCATCGATGGCCGCTCTTGCCTGAGCAAGAATGGCAGCGTCATCTTCCTTAAACAGGGTTCGGCGCTCAGAGTGCCCGACCAATACATAATGCACGCCGAACTCCTTCAGCATGCTGGCCGAGACAGCTCCCGTAAACGCACCGGAGGCCTCTCCATAAAGCGTTTGAGCGCCAATCTGAACAGGGGTCCCCTCGAACGCTTCATCGGCGTTTGCCAAATAGAGAAACGGCGGAATAACGGCTATATCGATCGCGTTGGATAAAAACGACGTTCGCGAGAACGCGTTCCCGAAATCTTCGATCAGCGCCAGAGATCCGTTCATTTTCCAATTGCCCGCGATCAGCGGAATACGCATGGCGATCCCCTCAGGTGGTGTTGGATGGTAATAGAGCGATTATCGGAATACAACTCGCAACTACACGGCCAGCGCCTCTTCCAGCGCGTCAGCAATGCGTTGAGCCAGCTTATTGACGTCAAAATGCGGCCGGCCTTCGACCATAACACGGATCAACGGCTCGGTTCCGGAGGGGCGCAATAATACTCGCCCCTGCTCGCCAAGCTCTTGCTCGACGCTTTCGACGGCCTGAGTCACCGTGTCGCCCTGCATCAATGCGTCCTTATCAACCCCAGGCGTCAGCCGGACGTTGATTAGAGCCTGTGGCGCCTTTTCAAGCCCCATCAGAAGTGACTGAAGCGTCTTGCCGGTACGCTGCATGACAGCCAGCACCTGCAACGCGGAAACAATTCCGTCGCCAGTGGTCTGAACGTGACCGCAGACAAGGTGCCCGGACGATTCACCACCGAGCTTCCAGCCTTTCTCTTCCATGCGCTCGAGCACATAGCGGTCGCCGACCTTGGCGCGCTCAAACGGTACGCCCAGCTTCTGAAATGCGGCTGCGAGCCCGAAGTTCGACATCAGTGTACCGACGACACCGCCACCAAGAACTTCATGATCAAACCGGTCACGCGCAATGATATAGAGGATGTCATCACCATCGACCAGCTGACCTCGCTCATCGACCATGATTACACGGTCGCCGTCCCCGTCGAAGGCCACCCCAAGGTCAGCACCGGTCTCCAGTACCTTGGCCTGCAGTGAGCGCGGGTGAGTGGAACCTACATCCTTATTGATGTTGACTCCATCAGGGGATGCGCCGATGACCGTGACATTCGCACCCAGCTCACGAAGAACGTTCGGCGCAATGTGGTAGGTGGCGCCATGAGCGCAGTCGACCACAATATTCATGCCGTGAAGGCCTGCTCGGCTTGGCATGCTGGATTTACAGAATTCGATGTAGCGACCGGCAGCATCATTGATACGTGCAACCTTGCCGAGACGGTCCGGACCGACTGTTTCGATTGGAAGCTCGAGCGCAGCCTCGATGTCGGCTTCCAGAGCATCCGGTAGCTTAGTGCCTTCACTTGAGAAGAACTTGATGCCGTTATCTTGAAACGAATTGTGGGACGCACTGATTACAACGCCCGCCTCAGCATGAAACGTGCGGGTCAGATACGCGATGCCAGGAGTCGGCATGGGCCCAAGCAAAGACACATCGACCCCCGCAGCCGAGAAACCAGCTTCAAGCGCGGACTCAAACATGTACCCGGAGATGCGGGTATCCTTGCCAATAATGACCCGAGAGCGCCCTTTCTTGGCAAATACGCGGCCTGCAGCCCATCCAAGTTTAAGCATGAAATCCGGCGTGATCGGCGACTCGCCGACGGTACCGCGAATACCATCCGTTCCAAAATACTGTCTTGCCATTAGTTAGTGCCTTCCTTTAGCACGGCCCAAGCCATATTGACGGCATCAACGGTCGGGCCAACATCATGTGTTCGTAAGATGGCCGCTCCCTGCTGCACAGCCAGTGCAGCCAGAGCCAACCCGCCCGGCAAACGGTCCTCGACCTCGCGGCCGAGAGCCTTGCCAATCATGCTTTTACGAGAAACGCCTACCAAAAGAGGGCGCTCAAGTGATTGGAGCGAGTGTAAACGATTCATTAACCGCAGATTATGCTCAATCGTCTTGGCAAAACCAAATCCGGGATCAACGATCATCTTGTCCATTGAAATGCCGGCAGCCTGACAGACCCGGATGCGATCTTCCAGAAACCGAAGCACCTCTTCCTCGATCGGCGCGTCGTAGTCCACCTGCTGCTGCATGGTGGCAGGCTCTCCGCGCATGTGCATCACGCATACGGCCAACTCACTCGCCGCCGCTGCCTCAAGCGCGCCCTCGCGTGTCAGAGAGCGGACATCATTGATAATTCCAGCCCCGGCTTTCGCTCCCTCGCGCATGACCTCAGGACAACTGGTGTCCAGCGAAACAAGGCACCCGAATTCCTCGACCAATCGCGCCACCACCGGCACAACCCGCTCAAGCTCTTCTTCGGAAGATACTACCTCAGCACCCGGTCGCGTGGACTCGCCGCCGATATCGATGATCCGAGCTCCATCACGCAACATGCTTTCAGCCTGACGAACGGCCGCGTCCATCGTTGTGTAGTGACCACCGTCAGAAAACGAATCAGGGGTTACGTTCAATACCCCCATCACCACAGGCCGAGAAAGATCGAGTGTGTGCGTGCCGCAGGCCAGCGTGCTCGGTAATGCCATTACATACCCTTAATTGGTTAAGCGAGATGCATATAAAAAAGGCCGCTCGAAGCGGCCTTTTTGTCAGTGCCCTGCAGGTCCACCAAGGGGGTCTGAGGGTCTGCGTTTTACATCGTCATCCTCTTGCGAGGATTCATCCGGCTCGGATTCATCTGATGCCGCAGGTGTACCGCCGGTCGGGCCGTTATCGTTCCAGTCCTTCGGTGGCTGCGGATAGCGACCTTCCATTATGTCCTTTATCTGGTCGGTATCGATCGTTTCGTACTGAACCAGAGCCTCAGCCATCATGTCGAGTTTTTCTCGATTATCTTCAAGCAGCTGCGCTGCCTGCTTGTAGCACTCATCGATGATTCGACGCACTTCCTTATCAAGACGCGACGTGGTTTCCGGCGAGTTGAACTTGCCACCTCCGCTGCCCGGTCCGCCAAGGAACTGATGAGACTCATCCTCGTCGTACATGAGCGGGCCCATTTCGGAAGAGAGCCCCCATTTCGCAACCATGCTATGGGCAAGTTCGGTCGCGCGCTTGATGTCATTCGAGGCGCCGGTAGTCACCCCGTTGGGGCCAAGCGTCATCTCCTCAGCGATGCGTCCACCGAACAGGGAACAGATCTGACTTAGAATCTGCTGCCGGCTGAAGCTGTAACGGTCTTCGCTGGGCAGGAACATGGTTACACCCAAGGCTCGACCACGCGGAATAATGGTCACCTTGTAGACTGGATCATGCTCGGGCATCAATAGACCGATGATCGCGTGCCCAGACTCGTGATAGGCAGTATTTCGTTTCTCTTTCTCGGACATCACCATGGAACGACGTTCAGCGCCCATCATGATCTTGTCCTTGGCAGACTCAAGCTCTTCCATCGACACCAAACGGCGATTGCGACGCGCAGCAAAAAGCGCAGCCTCATTGACGACATTGGAAAGATCGGCCCCTGAAAAGCCGGGTGTGCCGCGCGCAATAAGCTCGGGCTTGACGTCGTCGGCAAGCGGCACCTTGCGAAGATGCACATTCAGGATATGTTCACGGCCACGAATATCAGGCAGCCCGACCGTGACCTGACGATCAAAACGCCCTGGACGCAAAAGCGCGGGGTCGAGCACGTCCGGCCGGTTGGTCGCAGCAATCACGATAACGCCATCGTTCGGATCGAAACCGTCCATCTCGACCAGAAGCTGGTTCAACGTCTGCTCACGCTCGTCGTGGCCACCACCCATGCCGGAGCCACGCGAACGACCCACCGCATCGATCTCATCGATAAAGATGATGCAGGGCGACTGCTTCTTGGCCTGCTCGAACATGTCACGAACGCGCGATGCACCGACACCTACGAACATCTCGACGAAATCGGAACCGGAAATCGTAAAGAACGGTACCTTTGCTTCGCCCGCGATCGCCTTGGCAAGAAGCGTCTTACCTGTACCTGGCGGCCCCGCCATCAGGACGCCGCGCGGTATCTGTCCACCGAGCCGCTGAAACTTGGAAGGGTCTTTCAGATAGTCGACCAGCTCTTCGACTTCTTCCTTGGCTTCATCACAGCCCGCCACGTCCTTGAACGTGGTTTTGATCTGGTCCTGAGACAGGAGTTTGGCCTTGGATTTACCAAAGCTCATGGGCCCGCCCTTACCGGCGCCCCCACCCTGCATCTGGCGCATGAAGAACAGGAAGATCGCTAGGATAATAAGTATCGGGAAACTTGCGATCAAAAGCCTGGACCAGATGCTCTGCTCTTCAGGCTTCTTGCCCTGAATGACCACGCTATGGCTAAGCAGATCGTCGATCAGCTTGGGATCCTGAACCGCAGGTCGGATGGTCTGGAAGGACGAGCCATCCTGACGATCACCACTGATGGTATACCCGTCGATTGTTACCTGGCGGATCTGATCATTTTGGACCTGCTCCACAAACTGTGAGTAATTCATCGCCTGCGGTGAATTATCCACACTAAAATTATTGAACACCGTCAGCAGAACTGCTGCGATGATCAACCATAAAATCAGATTCTTAGCCATATCGTTCAAGGGATCACCCTCATTACGTCATTCCAGCGGCTCGACCCACTCAAGCACCTTTATCCTAGAGAAAGTGAGGGCTTTGAGGCAGTCTTGCAAGCCTAGGTACGAAATTCTCTTCCAAGCAAGTAGACCTCACGCGAGCGAGCGCGGGATGCCTTGGGCTTGCGCGTCATAACCTTCTTGAAATGCGACCGCATCTGTTGAAGGTAGTCATCGAACCCTTCTCCCTGAAACACCTTGACCAGAAAATTGCCTCCGGGAGAGAGCACTTGTGTTGCCATATCGAGCGCAAGCTCGACCAGATACATGGCTTGAGGCTGGTCGATGGCCGCCTGGCCGCTCATGTTCGGCGCCATATCCGACAGCACCAGATTCACGGGACGCCCATCTATCTCTGACATGATAGCATCCAGGACATCGTTTTCCGTGAAATCCCCCTTAATGAAACTCACATCGGCCAGCGCGTCCATTTCTAGAATATCGGTCGCGATGACCACACCGGACATCCCAACACGCTCGGCCGCGATCTGGCTCCAGCCACCAGGCGCAGCGCCAAGATCGACCACCGTCATTCCGGCACCCAATAACTGGTCCTTTTCATCGATCTCGAGCAATTTATAACTCGCACGGCTTCGATAGCCATCATCACGAGAGCGCTGAACATAGGCGTCGTCGAAGTGCTCCTTCAACCAATTGGCACTTGATTTGGATCGTTTCACGAGGACATTTCCTGATCACACCCTTTATTATACCGCGTAAGGCATGCAGGGTTGGCGATGGCTTGGGTGACTAGCGTAGAATGGACGCCAGCACACGAATTACCGACGTTTATACGAGCAAAGAAGATACCATGAGCCTTACAGCGGCACAAAAGAAAAGCTTTCGCAGCATCGGCCATCACCTGAACCCGGTCGTTCTGGTTTCCGAAAACGGCCTGTCCGATGGCGCCATGGCTGAAATCGATCGAGCGCTGTTCGATCATGAATTGATCAAGGTAAAGATTGCCGTACCCGATCGCGATGCGCGCAAGGCCTTGCTGTCCGAGATCAGTATGGGGACACGTTCAGAGGTTGTGCAAACTATCGGCAAGATGGTTTTGCTTTATCGAAAGAACCCCAAGGCGAAACCGAAGCTTTCCAACGTGGCACGCCACACCTCCTGAAGGTTCAACTTTCGCCCTTGTGAAAACACCAACGCCCGCATTTGCGGGCGTTGGTGTTTCAGGCAGGCTCGAGCACTCAGCGGTGCTCGACCTCACTGATTTCGTACTCGACTTCGCCGCCGGGCGTCTTGACGTTGACCACGTCGCCCTCTTCCTTGCCGATCAGCGCACGCGCGATCGGAGAAGTGACTGAAATCTTGCCCTGCTTAATGTCGGCCTCATCTTCACCAACGATTCGATAGCAGACTTCTTCGTCGGTATCGAGGTTGGTCAGACTGACCGTCACACCGAAGATCACCTTGCCATTGGCCGGCATCTTGGTGACGTCGATCACCTGGCACGCCGATAGCTTAGACTCGATCTCCTGAATACGCCCCTCGATGAACCCCTGCTGCTCCCGCGCGGCGTGATACTCGGCGTTTTCCTTCAGGTCGCCGTGCTCACGGGCTTCCGAGATTGCGGCAATCACGGTCGGGCGTTCGACACCCTTTAAATGCTCCAACTCTTCCCGAAGGGCACGCTCGCCCTCCACGGTCATGGGAAATTTATTCATAAACTACTCCTGCGTGCAGCTCCTGCAGCCGACGCACTTTAATATCGTTGCCATATTCAAGCGCCATACAGACCGCCTTAGCGCCTGCGATCGTGGTCGCATAAGGCACTTTATGAGCAAGTGCGGTACGGCGGATGACGGAGGAATCGCTGATCGCCTGACGGCCTTCGGTGGTATTTACGATGTAGGCCACTTCGTCGTTTTTGAGCATATCGACAATATGCGGACGGCCTTCGTACACCTTGTTGACCACGCTGACCTCGATGCCCGCCTCGGTAAGCGCCTCGGCAGTGCCTCGAGTTGCGATCAAGGAAAAGCCCAATGTTAGCAGAGAGCGTGCCACATCGATAACCTCGGCCTTATCCGGGTCCCGAACCGACAGAAACGCCGTGCGGTCGCCGGTTAACGGCGGCATCGCCTCACTCGCGCCGATCTGGGCCTTATAGAACGCCTCGGCGAAGGTCTCGCCACTGCCCATCACCTCACCGGTGGATTTCATTTCCGGCGTCAGGATCGGGTCAACGCCCGGGAACTTGTTGAACGGGAATACCGCTTCCTTGACGCTGTAGAAACTCGGGATGCGCTCGAGGGTGAAGTTCTGCTCGGCAAGCGTCTGACCGGCCATGCAGCGCGCCGCTACTTGGGCAAGCGAACGCCCGATGCACTTGGACACGAACGGCACGGTGCGTGACGCTCTCGGGTTGACCTCGATCACATAGATCTCGCCATCCTGCCACGCCAGCTGCACGTTCATTAAGCCCACCACGTTCAGCTCCAGCGCCATACGCTTGACCTGATCGCGCATCTCGTCCTGCACATCGGCGGGCAGCGAATACGGCGGCAGCGAGCAGGCGGAGTCGCCGGAGTGCACGCCGGCCTGTTCGATGTGCTGCATGATGCCGCCAATCACGACCTGCTTACCGTCGCTGACAGCATCGATGTCAACTTCCACCGCGTGATTCAGGAAGTGGTCGAGCAGCACCGGTGAGTCGTTGGAGACCTTGACCGCATACGTCATATAACGCTCGAGTTCGTCGGCGGTGTAAACGATCTCCATCGCCCGGCCGCCCAGTACGTAGCTTGGGCGCACCACCAGCGGATAACCGATGGTTTCGGCCTTGGTGAACGCCTCCTCGAAACTCCGCGCCGTCGCGTTGGGCGGCTGCTTCAGGCCAAGCTTTTCGATCATGTGCTGGAATCGCTCACGGTCTTCAGCCCGGTCGATCGCATCAGGCGTGGTACCGATGATCGGCACGCCCGCCGCCTCGAGATCACGCGCAAGCTTGAGAGGGGTCTGTCCACCGAACTGCACGATCACGCCGACCGGCTTTTCCTTGGCGACGATCTCAAGCACATCTTCAAGCGTTACCGGCTCGAAATAGAGACGGTCACTGGTGTCGTAATCGGTCGAAACGGTTTCAGGGTTGCAGTTGACCATGATGGTTTCATAGCCGTCTTCGCGCATGGCGAGTGCGGCGTGAACGCAGCAGTAGTCGAACTCGATGCCCTGACCGATCCGGTTCGGACCGCCACCGAGCACCATGATTTTTTCACGGTCGCTTGGCTCGGCTTCGCACTCTTCCTCGTAGGTCGAGTACATGTACGCCGTGGACGTGGCAAACTCGGCCGCGCAGGTGTCGACGCGCTTGTAGGCCGGGTGCAGGCCGAGCGTGTGACGAAACGCCCGGAACTCATTTTCGGACACACCCATCAGGTGTGCGATGCGCTCATCGCTGAAGCCCTTGCGCTTCCAGCCAAAGACCTCGCGGTAATCGAGGTCGGCAAAGCCCTTCGTGCCGATGACCGCCTCAAGCTCGATCAGCTCCTGAATCTGAACCAGGAACCAGCGATCGATCTTGGTGTAATTGAACACCTGATCAAGCGAGAGACCGGCTCTGAAGGCGTCCGCAACATAGAACATGCGGTCGGCGCCTGGACGTTGAAGCTCGCCCTGAAGCAGGGTCATCGATTCATCGTCGAAACGGGTCAGTTTCGGTGCGAACCCGTCCACACCGATCTCAAGGCCGCGCAGCGCTTTCTGCATCGACTCCTGATAGGTACGACCGATCGCCATGACCTCGCCCACTGATTTCATCTGGGTGGTCAGGCGGTCGTTGGCCTGCGGGAATTTTTCAAACGTGAACCGGGGAATCTTGGTCACGACGTAGTCGATCGCCGGCTCGAACGACGCAGGCGTCGCCCCACCGGTGATGTCGTTTTGAAGCTCGTCGAGGGTGTAACCTATCGCAAGCTTTGCCGCGATCTTGGCGATCGGGAAGCCAGTGGCTTTCGAGGCCAGCGCCGACGAGCGCGACACTCGCGGATTCATCTCGATGACGACCATCCGCCCGGTGTTCGGGTCCACGCCGAACTGCACGTTGGACCCGCCGGTTTCGACACCGATCTCGCGCAGCACCGCAAGGGATGCGTTACGCATCAACTGATATTCCTTGTCGGTCAGTGTCTGCGCTGGTGCAACCGTAATGGAGTCGCCGGTGTGCACGCCCATCGGGTCGAAGTTCTCGATCGCACATACGATGATGCAGTTGTCGTTCTTGTCCCGAACGACCTCCATCTCGTACTCCTTCCAGCCCAAAAGCGATTCGTCGATCAAAAGCTCATGGTTGGAGGACAGCTCGAATCCGCGGTGGCAGATCTCTTCGAACTCTTCCTTGTTGTACGCCACGCCGCCGCCGGAGCCGCCCATGGTGTAGGACGGACGAATGATGCAGGGGAAGCCGAGTTCGCTCTGAATCTCCCACGCCTCATCCATCTCATGCGCGATCTTGGCTTTCGGGCACTCGAGGCCGATGTTCTTCATCGCCTGGTCGAACAGGTCGCGGTCTTCGGCTTTCTCGATGGTCTGAGCGTTGGCGCCGATCATCTCGACACCGAACTTCTCCAGCACGCCCTGGCGCTCGAGTTCGAGCGCACAGTTGAGCGCCGTCTGGCCGCCCATGGTCGGCAGCAGAACATCGGGGCGCTCTTTTTCGATGATGCGCGCGACCGTTTCCCACGTGATGGGCTCGATGTAGGTCGCGTCCGCCATGACCGGGTCGGTCATGATGGTGGCCGGGTTGGAGTTGACCAGAATGACCCGGTACCCCTCTTCACGCAGCGCCTTACACGCCTGAGCGCCGGAATAGTCGAACTCGCAGGCCTGGCCGATAACGATCGGGCCAGCGCCAATGATCAGAATGCTTTGGATGTCGGTACGTTTGGGCATGACAGTGTCCGCGTAAACCTGGTGATGTAATACAAAAAGCGTGTTCGGCGACTTAACTGCGGCGCTCGGCCATCATCGCGACAAACCGGTCGAACAGCGGCGCCACATCGTGCGGCCCCGGGCTCGCTTCCGGATGACCCTGAAAGCTGAAGGCCGGGCAATCGGTGCGCTCGATGCCTTGAAGCGTCTGGTCGAACAGCGAGCGATGCGTCGCCTTGAGGTTGGCCGGAAGCGTCGTTTCATCAACCGCGAACCCGTGGTTCTGGCTGGTGATCATGACCACGCCGGACTCAAGGTCCTGCACCGGATGGTTCGCACCATGGTGGCCATGCCCCATCTTGACGGTCTTGGCGCCACTGGCCAGCGCCAGAAGCTGATGCCCGAGGCATATCCCGAAGACCGGCACGCCACGCTCGAGAATGCCCGAAATTGCGGTAATGGCGTAATCGCAAGGCTCGGGGTCGCCCGGGCCATTGGAAAGAAACACGCCATCCGGGTTCATGGCCAGCACGTCATCGGCCGGCGTCTGCGCCGGAACCACCGTGACTCGACAGCCACGGCTTGTCAGCATGCGGAAGATGTTGTACTTGGTGCCGTAATCAAAGGCCACGACGTGGTACGGACGGCTCTGACCGGCCGCGTCCAGATACCCCTTGCCCAGCACCCACTCGCCTTCGTGCCACTCGAACGTTTTCTCGACGCTCGATTCCTTCGCCAGATCCATCCCCTTGAGCCCCGGAAACCCGCGCGCCGCCTCGAGCGCCCGCTCGGCGGCGTCATCGCCTTCGGCAGCACTGCCTGCAAGGATCGCGCCGTTCTGAGCCCCCTTGTCCCGCAAAATGCGCGTCAGCTTGCGGGTATCGATGTCAGCAATGCCCTGAATGTTCTGGGCGGCCAGATACTCATCGAGGCCGCGAACGCTTCGAAAGTTACTGACCAGACGGGGCAGATCACGAATGATCAGGCCAGCGGCGCAGATGCGCTGTGACTCGATGTCTTCTTCGTTGATGCCGGTGCTGCCGATGTGGGGGTATGTGAGGGTAACGATCTGGCGGGAGTAGGAGGGGTCGGTCAGTATTTCCTGATAGCCGGTCATCGCCGTATTGAAGACGACTTCGCCGCTGCTTTCGCCTTCTGCACCAATGGAAATACCGTGAAATACAGTGCCATCTTCCAATGCAAGTATTGCCGGTTTCAACGCAACATCCTCCCAAGACTATCGATCTCTCGGGCCTGACGTTTCCTTGTTGCCGTGATGATACCGGCTCAGGGGCAGTCAGGGCCGAGCCTGCAGGTCGCAAAAAAGCGGGACGAAAGCCTTGTGAGGTTCCATCCCGCTTTTTGTGTACGGTGGCTTCGACGCGCCCTCTGTCGGCGGCCAAATTGGATCGATGATACCCGATTCAGCCTGCCGACACCAGCGACTCACTTGATTCCGAGCACATCCTGCATGTCGAACCGGCCAGCGGGCTGTGTTGCGACCCACGCAGCCGCCCGCACCGCGCCCTTGCCGAACGTCATCCGGCTCGAGGCCTTGTGGGTAAGCTCAATGCGCTCGCCTTCGGTCGCGAACAGCACCGTGTGCTCGCCGACGATGTCGCCGGCCCGGACCGTCGCGAAGCCGATCTCGTCATCACGCCGCGGGCCGCACTGACCTTCACGGGCAAACACGCCATGCTCCTTGAGAGTACGCCCGAGCGGCTCGGCCACCGCGTCACCGAGCATCAATGCCGTGCCGGAGGGCGCATCGACCTTATGGCGATGGTGCGCCTCGATCACCTCGATGTCATAGCCGGCATCGCCCAGCGCCTTCGACGCCGTTTTCAAAAGGTTTACCAACAGATTCACCCCGGTGCTCATGTTGGCGGCAAAAACCATCGGTACGCGGTCCTTGTAGCTGTCGAGCGCTTCGAGTTCTTCATCGGTAAAGCCGGTGGTGCCAATCACGATCGCCTTGCCGTGTTCGGCACAAAAGGCCAGATTATCAAGCGTCAACTGCGGGGTAGTGAAATCGATCAACACATCGATATCGTCGGCCACGGCGCGCACATCACCCGTTGTGGCCACATCAATCCGGCCAAGCCCGGCAAGCTCACCGGCATCGACGCCAACCAGCGAGCTGCCCGGCCGAATCACGGCAGCGCCGAGCGTTGCGTTATCGGCCTGATGCGCCGCGGTTAGAAGTACACGGCCCATGCGCCCGGCGGCACCCATAATGGCAATACGTGTCATGTAGTCCCTCTTGATGGCTTGTAGTACGCTTTTGCGCACTATAACGCAATCGAGTCGCCAACCGGATGCCCAAGCACCCCCGAATTCTTCTAGCCACGTATGCTCTTGGCCTGGCCCTGAGTGGCTGTTCGATGGCAGGCCCTGTCAGCATGGGCCAGGCAGGCGAAGGCCCATCGGAAAGCGTTCAGTGGTGCGGAACCCTGAACCTGCCCGGCGAGACCCCGCAAGGCGACACGCTTGGCGGCATCTCGGATCTGGCCTTCGATGCGCAGACGAACACGCTCTATCTGCTCTCCGACCGCGCCCGCCTCTACTGGGGCACGCTCACCTTTGAAGGCGATACGCTCCGCGATCTGACGATCCAGGGCAGCACCCGGCTTACCGACCCCCGAGGCCGGATTCTCAAAAGCAGCGCCGGCGACTCCGAAGGCATGACGCTGACCCAGGACGCCCAAGGGCAAAAGCGTCTGTTGATCGGACTGGAACTCGACGACCGCCTGCAATACTTCACGCTGAACGGCCGCGCCGTCGGCGCTCCGCTTCGGCCCGAGGCGCTCGACGGCGTTCGCTACAACGGTGGACTCGAGGCGGTCGGCACCCTCGAGGACGGCACCATTATTGCCGGGCTCGAACGGCCGCCCAGGGGCGCTCCGGCCAAGACAACGCGGCTTTTTGATGTACACGGCCATACGTGGCACTACGAACTGGCCGAGCCGTCTCAAAGCAGCCTGACCGCACTTGCGCCTCTCGGTGAGGGCATTTTGACGCTCGAGCGCGCCTTCGACCCGCCAAGGCCGCTTGCCATTTCACTTCGCTACGCAAGACTCGACTCATCGAACCACGCAGACGTCTCGACACTTGCCACCCTGTACTCGAGCGACGGCTGGCTTTTGGATAACTTCGAGGGCCTGACGCGCTTGAGGCCCGGCCGTTACCTCATGGTCAGCGACGACAATTTCAACCTGATTCAACACACTCTATTGAGCTGCATGGACATCACGCTCCCCCATAAAAAAACGCCGCAGTAAGCGGCGTTTTCCAAAGGCATCGAGCGCACGATCAGATCGGCATCTGAATCCCGGCCATCTGCACCAGATCGATCAACGGCTGCGGGTAGACACCGATCAAGAACACCAGCGCGGCCAAAAGCAGCACCATCAGACCACCAACCTGCTGCGCCCAGTCGTTTGGCGCATCGCGCTCGGGCTCATCGGCGGATTTCAGGTACAGCGTGACCATGACCCGCAGGTAGTAATAAAGCCCCAGCGCGCTTCCAAGCACCACACCCCCAACCAGCCACCAGAGTTCGGATTCGACCCCGACGGTGAAGATATAGAACTTGCCGATGAAGCCAGCGGTCATCGGAATGCCGGCAAGGGACAGCATCATCACGGTCAGCACCGCCGTCAGGTACGGCCGGCGCCAGAACAGACCGCGGTAATGGTACAAAAGCCCTGCATCCGAGCCCTTGTACGGGCTCGAGACCAGTGTGATTACGCCGAACGCGCCGAGCGTCGTGGCCACATACGTTGCCAGATAAATCGCCGCCGCCTCGAGCGCCAGACCGTCGCTCGCCACCAGCGCCGTCAACAGATAGCCCAGATGCGCGATCGACGAATACCCGATGATGCGTTTCAGGTTTTTCTGCATCAGTGCCAACAGATTACCCACCACCATCGACAACAGCGCCATCAACGCGATCACGGTATGAAGCCAGCCGTCCCCCGTCGCCGGTGCCAAACTGAACAACCGCATCAGCACCGCAAACACCGCAATCTTGCTGACGGTGGCCAGAAACGCAGATACCGGTGCCGGCGCCCCTTCGTAGACGTCCGGCGTCCACAGATGAAATGGCGCGACGGAGAGCTTGAAACCGAGCCCAACGACCATCAGGCCAACGCCTGCCACGACCCAGTTGCTGTGAAGCGCGTCATTGGCAAGACTCGCCCCGAGGCCAGTGAACGAGAGCGTGCCGCTTTCGGCGTATAAAAGCGCCATCCCGAACAGTAGAAACGCGCTCGCCATGGCCGAGAGCACCATGTACTTGATGCCCGCCTCAAGCGACAGCCGCTCCTTGAAGGCGTAGGCCGCCATGCCATAGAGCGGCAGCGACATCAGCTCGAGCCCGATGAACAACGACGTCAGATGCTGGCTCGACACCAGCAAAAGCCCGCCGGCCACCGAGCAGCCAAGCAGCATATAGAACTCATCGCGCTGATCCGGCAGCGTTTCCAGGTAGGCGTAGGCAAGCGTTGAACACGCAAGCGCCGCGATCAGGATCATCGCCATGTACAGGATACTGTAGTGGTCGATCATCACCAGCGGCGTGACCTGAATCGGGGCGACCTGCCCGACCAGAATCAGGGAGGCAAGCGCGGCGTTGAGGCCGATGACCGTAAGCGTTGCGCTCACGAAATGGCTGCGCCGCCACGCCACCGTCAGCATGACGATCACCACGGTCACACAGACCAGCATCAGCGGCAAAAGCGCAATTAGATGTGAAGATGTCAGATTCATGGCGGCCCTACAGTGTCGAAGAGTTCGTGGCGGCGGAGACCCAGGTAACCACCTCGGTCATGGCATGCTCGGAAACATCCAGCACCAGCTGCGGGAAGAACCCGAGCGCGATGGTGAGCACGAACAGCGTCAAAAGCATCAGGAATTCACGGGTATCGAGGCCTGAGTAGGCACGATCGATCTTGGCCGGACCAAAATAGATCCGCTGCATCAGGATCAGGGAATAGACCGCGGCCAGTACCAACCCGATGCTTGCGACCACCACCACCCAGGGCACCACTTCAAACGCCCCGAAGAGAATCAGGAATTCCCCGATGAAATTGGCGGTCCCCGGCATGCCGAGCGAGGCCATCACGAACACCATCGCAAAGCCCGGAAGCGCTCCGACCTTGCCAAAAAGCCCGCCCATCTCACGCATGTCTCGCGTGCCGAGCCGCTCATAGAGCTGGCCACTCACGATAAAGAGCCCGGCCGAGGAAAACGCGTGCGCAACCATCAACGCGACCACGCCCTGCAGCGAGATCAACGTATTGGAGAAAATGCCGATCAGCACGAAGCCCATGTGGGAAATGCTCGAGCAGGCGATCAAGCGTTTGACATCGGTCTGGGAAAACGCCATGACGGCGCCGTAGAAAATCCCGATCAACCCGAGCGCCATCGCAACCGGCGCGAACTGCATCGCTGCGTCCGGGAACATCGGCATCATGAAGCGCAGCATGCCGTAGGCGGCGGTTTTCAGAAGAATCCCGGCCAGATCGACACTGCCCGCGGTCGGCGCCTGAGCGTGGGCATCCGGCAGCCAGCCATGAAGCGGCACCACCGGAAGCTTCACCGCGAAGGCGATAAAGAACCCGAGCATCAGAAGCATCGCCACCGGCTCGGACAATGTGGTCGTTCGAAGTACCGAATAATCGAACGTGAACACGCCCGCCTGAAGGAAATGCGCGAACACCAGCCCCAGAATCGCCACCAGCATCAAGAGCCCGGAAGCCTGGGTGTAGATGAAGAACTTCATCGCCGCACCGACCCGCGAGTTCCCCTTTGACCCGCTGTGACCCCACAGCGCGATCAGGAAGTACATCGGGACCAGCATCATTTCCCAGAAAAAGAAGAACAGAAACAGGTCGATCGCGAGGAAGATGCCGACCACCGCCCCGATGATCCACAGAAGGTTCAGGTGGAAGAAGCCAACGCGCCGGTCGATCTCTGCCCACGAACAAGTCACGGCCAGAACGCCCAGGAACCCGGTCAGCAGGATCATGATCAACGACAGGCCATCAAGCCCCAGATGGAAGCTGATGCCGAAGCGCTCGATCCACGGCAGTTGATATTCGAGCACCCAGTTCGGCGTATCGCCGATGGTGTCCGCGAGCCCGTAGTCCCCGTGCCACCAGAGCACGATCGCGATCGCAAGCTCCAATAGCATCGTGACCAGCGCGATTACACGCGGCGGCTTGATGCCGAACCGCTCGGTTTGCCAGCACAGCAGGCCGCCGATAAACGGAATGAGTATGAGCCAAAGCAGGATCATGACGTTAACAGTTCCTTGTGTCGTTATCCGAGAACCAGCAGCACCAGCATCAGGGTTGCTCCTGCCGTGATCGAGCCTGCGTACCAGCGAATACGCCCGGTCTGGGTCACGCTAAGGCCCCGGTGGGCCTGCTTTGCAAGCCAGGGCCAGATGTTGACCAGCGCGTTGATCCAGTCCACCCGATGGAGCCAGGCGATGGCCAGAAACGGCTTGACGATAAGCCAGTCATAAAGCCAGTCAAAGGCAAATGCGCTGTTGAAAAAGCGCCAGCCGTTGCGACCCAGATCGGTCTTGACCAGTGCCTTGACCAACCGCCTGCGGCCGAGGAAGAGCGCCGCCGCGATGCCAAGCCCAACGATTGCGACCACCGAGGACAGCACCTCGAAGATCAGCTTGAGGCTTTCGCTGTCACCCTCGGGCGAGGCCGGAAGAACGCCTTCCAGTGGCGGGTGGATCAGCGCGCCGACAAAGGTCGACAGCACCAGAAGCGTCACCAGCGGCAGATGATGCGCAAGCCCCTTTGGCGCATGCGCTTCGGTATTGGCCTCGCCATGGAAGGTAATAAAGATCATTCGGAAGGTGTACAGCGAGGTCAAAAAGGCCCCGACCAACCCAAAGAACCAAAGCACTTCATGGCCCGAGGCGAACGACAGCCACAGAATCTCGTCTTTCGAATAGAAGCCCGCGGTCACGATCGGCAGCGCCGCAAGCGCTGCGCCCCCAACCCAGAAACAGGCGTAAGCGAGCTTCAATGGCTTTCGAAGCCCGCCCATCTTGAACATGTCCTGCTCGTGATGACAGGCAATGATCACCGAGCCCGATGTCAGGAACAACAGCGCCTTGAAGAACGCATGGATCATCAGGTGGAAGATCGCGGCGTCCCAGGCCTGAACGCCAAGCGCCAGGAACATGTAGCCGATCTGGCTCATGGTCGAATAGGCCAGCACACGCTTGATGTCGGTTTGGGCAAGCGCCGAGAACCCGGCGATCAGGAGCGTGGCCGCGCCGATGATCCCGACCAGTTCGAGCGTCATCGGCGCCAGCTCGAAGATGACGTGCGTTCGCGCGATCAGATAGACCCCGGCGGTCACCATGGTCGCGGCGTGAATCAGCGCAGAGACCGGCGTCGGACCTGCCATCGCATCGGCAAGCCAGGTCTGAAGCGGCAGCTGGGCCGACTTACCGACCGCACCACCGAGCAGCATCAGTGCCGCGACTTCCGCCATCAGATCGCCCTGCGCCCACGCCTTTGGCGCCTGCTGAAGCAGCGTCTGAATGTCGAGGGTCTGGAACTTGGCAAACAGGATGAACATGCCGATGGCCAGAAACACATCGCCCACACGGGTAACGATAAAGGCCTTGAAGGCCGCCTTGGCGTTATCAAGCCCCCGGTAGTAGTAGCCGATCAGCAGATAACTGCAGAGCCCCACCCCTTCCCAGCCCAGATACAGGAGCATCAGGTTATCGGCCAGCACCAGCAGCAGCATGCTGAACACGAACAGGTTCATGTAGGCGAAGAAGCGGGTATAGAGATAGCCGCTCGTGTCTTTCAGATCCTCGGTCATGTACCACGACGCAAACAGGTGGATCAGAAAGCCCACGCCGGTGATCACGCTCATCATGGTGAGCGTCAGCCCATCGACGTAGAGCGAGAAGCGCGGGGTGAAGTCACCGACCGAGATCCACTGCCAGAGCGTCACCGTGACCGGCTGCGCCCCATTTGAGAAAAAATCGAGGCCGACGACCAGCGCACTGAGCGCCGCAAGCCCGATCGAGCCGACCCCGACCGTTGCGGCAAGAGGCCGTGGCATCTGGCGAATGAAGGCCAGGAGCACGGCGCCCAGCAACGGAAAGACGAAAACCAGAGGCAGTAGGGTCATCCTTTCATCTCACTTACCTGGTCAATGTCCAGGGTCCTGAAGCGGCGATAGAGCTGAATGAGCAGCGCAAGGCCGATGCTTGCCTCGGCCGCGGCAAGCGTGATCACCATGATGAACATGATCTGACCGTCGGGCTGGGCCCAACGGGTGCCGCCCACGATGAACGCAAGTGCCGCCGCGTTCATCATGATCTCAAGACACATCAGAACGAAGAGCATGTTGCGTCGAACCATCAGTCCCGCAAGGCCGATGGCGAACAGAATCGAGGCCAGAAGCAGCCCGTGTTCGACTGGAATACCGGTCATTGGCGTGTCCCCCGGTGATCGCGCGTCAAATGTTGGCGGCTTTCGTTCATGTCCCTGGCCGGGCGCAGCGTGTCGTCGCGGCCAAGGTGATACGCCGTGACCAGCGCCCCAAGAAGCAGCATCGAGGCAAGCTCGACCATCAATACATACGGCCCGAACAGCGCCACGCCCACGCCCTTGGCGTCGATCAGTTCACCGGTAATGGTGCCCTCGACCGGGCTTGCGAAGAGCGCAACGATCATCATCACCAGCATGATGCCCACTAAAATGGACGGCCCGATCCACATCTTCGGATTCAGCCAGCTGTTTTCCTGCTCGACGGCGGCCTGGCCCAGGTTAAGCATCATGACGACGAACACGAACAGCACCATGATGGCGCCGGCGTAAACAATGATTTCGAGTACGCCTGCAAAGGGGGCGCCGAGAGCGAAGAACACCATCGCCACCGCGATCAGCGAGACGATCAGATACAAGAGCGCGTGCACCGGATTGATGCTGGTCACGACCCTGAGCGTCGATACCACCGCCACGGCCGCTGCCAGATAAAATGCAAATTCCACGAGCAGATCCTTAGGCTGTTACGGCAACAGCGTCTTGACGTCGATCGGTTCGGCCTCGTTCTGCGCGGCCCCCTTGCTCTTACCGGCAATCTCGAGCCCCGAGACGCGGTAAAAGTTGTAGTTGTGATCCTTGCCCGGCCCTGAAATCAGCAGGTCTTCCTTCTCGTACACCAGCTCCTGGCGGTCGTACTCACCAAGCTCGAAGTCCGGTGTCAGCTGGATGGCCGACGTTGGGCAGGCTTCTTCACACAGCCCACAGAAGATGCAGCGCGAGAAATTGATGCGGAAAAATTCCGGGTACCAGCGGCCATCGTCCTTCTCGCCCTTTTGAAGCGAAATACAGCCGACCGGGCAAGCCACCGCGCACAGGTTGCACGCCACACAGCGCTCTTCGCCGTCGGGGTCACGCGTCAGCACGATGCGCCCACGATACCGCGGGGGCAGATAGACCTTTTCTTCCGGATACTGAAGCGTTTCGCGTTTTCGAAACGCATGCATAAAGACCATGCCGAGCGTGCGCAGCTGCGACCAGGTCCCGGCAAGTATGCTTTTGATCATGCCGTCCCCCTTACGACGTCGCGGGCGAGGTGATGAGAATCACCGCGCCGGTAACAAGTAGATTGATAAGCGTCAGCGGCAGGCAGAACTTCCAGCCAAACCCCATTACGCGGTCATAGCGCGGGCGCGGGAGCGCGGCGCGCAGCAGCACGAAAAACGCAACGAAAAAACCGGTCTTGAGCAGGAACCACACGATGGGCGGAAGCAACGGCCCGGTCCAGCCGCCGAAGAACAGCGTGGCGATCAGTGCCGAAATCAGCACCACGCCCACGTATTCGCCGACAAAGAACATGCCCCACTTCATGCCGGAATACTCGATGTGGTAGCCATCGGAGAGCTCCTGCTCGGCCTCCGGCTGGTCAAACGGCGCACGGTGCGTGACCGCAATGCCTGCCACCAGGAAGGTACAGAAGCCGAAGAACTGCGGGATGATGTTCCACATGTCGGCCTGAGCCGTGACGATGTCGCGCATGTTGAAGGTGCCGGCCATGGCGACCACACCCATCAGCGACAGCCCCATGAACACCTCGTACGAAAGCGTCTGGGCCGAGGCGCGAAGTGCCCCCAGGAGCGCGTACTTGTTGGCGCTGGCGTAGCCTGCGAACAAGACGGCGTAGACGTTGATCCCCGCCATGGCGAAAAAGAACAGAAGACCCACATTCATGTCGGCCACGCCCCAGTTCGGCGTGATCGGAATGATCATGAACGACAGAAGGAGCGAGGCCATCGCGATGGCCGGTGCCAGAGTAAAGATCTTCTTGTCGGCAAAGACTGGAATCCAGTCCTCCTTGAAGAACATCTTCAGCATGTCGGCCACCAGCTGAAGCGAGCCGAACGGCCCGACCCGGTTGGGGCCGTAGCGGTCCTGCCAGATCGCGAGCACCCGACGCTCGACGAAGCTCAAAAGTGCGCCCGCAATCACCGCACCCAAAAGAATCACGATCGCCTGGGCCACGGCGATCAACGTCTCGACAACGGTCGGGGTCAGCCAGCTCATGAGCGCACCTCCTCGGCGACGTCGAACGTCACGGCCTGATCGAAATCAAGACCGACCGGCATGCCGGGCAGGCCGACCGGCACGCCGATCACGCCGCTCGGAAGGCCCGAGCTTGCACGAACCGGCAGCGTAACCGTCCAGTCACCCTGGGCAAGCGTCACCGGCGTCCCGTCGGCAAGCGATTTTTCGATCAGGGTATCCCGGTGAAGCGCGAGGTACGGCTCGGACATGCGCTCCTGAATCGGCGCGGCCCGGGCCGACATCGGCTCGCTGCCAAAGAGGTGATACAGCGGCGCCAGCTGCCAGGTCGCGTTTGAGCGGCTCGGCACCTCGGTGAAGTACGAAAGCGCCGAGGCGCTCTCATCACGCTCGATCAGCCGGATACCGGGGTCGCCCGCGGTCAGGTGGCCGCCGACTTCATCCTGGAACTTGTTCCAGGCCTGCGGCGAGTTCCAGCCCGGCGCCCAGGCAAACGGCACTTCGGCCCGCGGTTCGGCGTAACCGTTGTAGCCTTCCATCGAAAACGAAAGCGGGGTATCGACGTCCTGCGGGGTACGCGGCTCATGCACACTGATGTTGGCGCGCATGGCCGTTCGGCCACTGGAGCGGTGCGGCATTCGGGCGATCTTCTGTCCGCGAATGCGGAACGAGGCGCTGGGTGCGGCGTTTTCGATCCCGGCAAGCGTTGGAATCGCCTTTGCGCAGTGTGCAGTGACCTGATCGAGCTGGGTCCAGTCCACCTCGCGCTGTTCGAGCGTGGTGTGAAGCGCGTGCAGCCAGCGCCAGCTCTCATGGGTCAGATCATCCGGGCGGTAATAGCTCGGGTCGTAGACCTGGAAGAACCGCTGGGCGCGGCCTTCGTGGTTAACAAGCGTCCCGTCGCTTTCGGCGAACGTGCCGGCCGGCAGTACGATCTCGGCGCGCTCGACCGTCGGCGTTCGCTGATGATCGATGGCAACCGTGAACGCTGCGCGCTCGAAGGCACGTTCGGCCTCGGCGCGGGGCAGCCGGTGATAAAGATCGTTTTCAAGCACCACCAGCGCCGTGGTGTCATCCAGCGCCTCGAGCGCGTCCTCGAGCGCCATGCCGCCCATCAGGGCAAGCCCTGTGCTGTTGGCTTCACCACTGATCAGGCGCAGAGAGCCGTTCTTGCCCGCCGCCTTGAATGCCCGTGCCAGATTGGCACTGGCTTCGATCACGGCCCTGGACTTGAGCGAACCGCCGGAGACAATCAGTGGCCGCTCGGCGCCCTTGATCACCTCGACCAGCGCGTCGATCAGCGTGCGATCATCCTCATCGAGCTCAACGCTCGGTGCGGCGTCGTCGAGGGCGTGTGCGAGCGCATGACCGAGCCGCGCGATGCCGGAGACCGAGCCGCGGTAAACGTGTGAGGCAATGTCGTCGAGCTTGGTCTCGGCAGGCGTTGCCACGACCACCGGGAGCTTGCGCCCCTGAGCGAGCGTTTCGGCCGCGTTGAAATTCCACTCGGGGACATTGTTGGCGCGGGCCAGCTCGTTGCGCTTGGCGTTGGCCACCTGACGCACCGCCAGCGCCTCGCGGGCGGCCGTTTGGGTCAAATCTTCGCCCAGGATAATCACGGCGTCGTGGTGTTCGATGTCGCGCATCGACGGCGTGGGCAGGGCGCCCTCCTCCAGAATGCGGCGCATCAAGGTCACGCGCTCCCATTCGGCGCGATCGATGCCGACCGAGAAGTTCGCCTCGCCGACCAGCTCGCGCAGGGCGTAGTTGCTTTCAAGGCTTGCTCGAGGCGAGCCGATGCCGATCACCTTCGAGGTCTGTCTGAGCTGGTCGGCCAGGTGATCCAGCGCCGGGCCGACGTCTGCCGTTCGCATGACCCCGTCTTCCCGAATTTCCGGATGACGCGGGCGGTCATCGCGGTTGACGTAACCGTAGCCGAATCGCCCCCGGTCGCAGAGGAAGTAGTGATTGACGCTGCCGTTGTAGCGGTTCTCGATCCGACGCACTTCGCCGTAGCGTTCGCCGGGGCTCGTATTGCAGCCGCTGGAGCACTGATGACAGATGCTTGGCGCATACTGCATGTCCCACTTGCGGGTGTAGTGGTCGGAGTGGGTCTGATCGGTGAAGACGCCGGTCGGGCAGACTTCGGTCAAATTGCCGGAAAACTCGCTTTCAAGCGTGCCCTCGGTGGTCCGGCCGAAGTAGATGTTGCTGTGGGCGCCGAACGCACCCAGATCCTCGCCGCCGGCGTAGTCCTTGTAGAACCGGACACAGCGGTAGCAGGTGATGCAGCGGTTCATCTCATGGGCAATGAACGGGCCAAGGTACTGATTGCGGTGGGTACGCTTGGTAAAGCGATAGCGGCGATCGTCATGGCCGGTCATCACCGTCATGTCCTGAAGATGACAGTGGCCGCCCTCCTCGCACACCGGGCAGTCGTGCGGGTGGTTGGCCATCAGCCACTCGATCACGCTTTCGCGGAATTCAGCCGCCTCGCCATCCTCGATCGAGATGTAGGCGTCATCCTCCACCGGCGCCATGCAGGACATCACCAGCGTCCCGCGGTCGTCGTCCTTGTCCTTATACTGCTTGACCGCACACTGGCGGCAGGCCCCAACGCTCCCAAGCGCCGGGTGCCAGCAGAAATAGGGTATGTCGAGCCCGAGCGAAAGACAGGCGTGCAGCAGATTGTCGCTGCCGTCGACCTCGTAGTCCTTGCCGTCGACATGAATGGTTGCCATGGCGTTATCCCATCCTCATGCCCGATCCATGCCGGGCAGCGTTTAGTCAAAATCGGTCGGCCCTTGCGGGCATGCATCAGCGCTAGATGGAGCCCACGGGAATCGGTTCGGCGTGGGCCGCGCGCCTTGGGTGGCTAATGCCTTGTTCGAATTCATCACGGAAGTACTGGATCGCGCTGGCCAGCGGCTCGACGGCACCGGGGGCGTGGGCACAGAACGTCTTGCCGGGCCCGAGCTTGCCGGTCAGCTCCTCGAGGAGCTCGATGTCGCCCTGCTCGCCTTCACCCCGCTCGAGTGAGCTCAGGATCTTGACCGTCCACGGCAGGCCATCGCGGCATGGCGTACACCAGCCGCAGGATTCGCGCGCGAAGAACTCTTCCATGTTTCTTAGAAGCGAGACCATGCTGACGGTGTGATCGACGGCCAGTGACAGGCCAGTGCCCATGCGGGTGCCGACCTCATCGATGCCGTTGGAGCACATCTGCGCCGAAAGATGCTCCGGCAACAAAAAGCCGGTGCCGGCGCCGCCGGGCTGCCAGGCCTTGAGCCGGTAGCCATCCTTCATGCCTTGGGCGTAGTCCTCGAAGATTTCCCGGGCGGGCGTGCCAAGCGGCAGCTCCCAAAGGCCCGGGTTCTTGAGCTGACCGGTAAAACCGAAAAGTTTGGTGCCGCCGTCGTCGCTGCCCTCAAGCGCAAGCCCCAGATACCACGCCTTGCCGTGGTAGAGAATGGGCGGTGCGTTGCAGAGCGTTTCGACGTTATTGACCACCGTCGGCTTGCCCCAGGCGCCGCTTTGGCCCGGAAACGGCGGTTTGGAGCGCGGGTTGGCGCGCCGGCCTTCCAGCGAGTTGATCAGCGCGGTCTCTTCACCGCAGATGTAGCGGCCGGCACCGGTGTGCAGGAAGATGTCGAAATCGAACTCGCTGCCCAGCACGCTCGTACCCAAAATGCCGGCCTCGCGGGCCTCGGCAAGCGCACGCTCGATGCTCGCGGCGGCGTCGTGGTATTCCCCGCGCAGGAAGATGTAGCCCCGAAACGCATTGTTGGCGAGCGCCGAAATGATCATGCCCTCGATCAGCAGATGCGGCATCTGCTCCATCAGCATGCGGTCCTTGTAGGTATTGGGCTCCATCTCGTCGGCGTTGCAGACCACGTACCCGCGGGGCATCTCCTCGCCCTTGGCGGTCAGGCTCCACTTGACGCCGGCCGGGAATCCCGCGCCGCCGCGGCCCTTGAGCCCGGCTTCCTTGACCAGCTCCGAGATGTCGTCGCTCTTCATGCCGAGCGCGTTCTTGGCGCCTTCGTAGCCGTGCTTGTCGCGGTATTCGTCGAGGGCGACCATCGCGCCATCATCTCGCAGCCGCCAGGTCAGCGGGTGAGTTTCCTCGGCACGCGGCATGGCGTTGATGGTGCCGAACGAGGCAAAGGGACGTGTGCTCATGAATAGGTCTCCAGAAGCTGCATGACGTTGTCCGGCGTGACCGGGCCATGGATGTCTTCGTCCACCATCATGGCGGGGCCCTTGTCACAGTTGCCGAGGCAGCACACCGGCAACAGCGTGAACCGGCCGTCCTCGGTGGTCTGGCCCATCTGAATGCCGAGCTGGCGCGCAAGCGCCTCTTTCACGGCCTCATAACCGTCGATGTAGCAGGTCATGCTGTCGCAGAGCAAAATGACGTGCCGGCCGACGGGCTGGCGGAAAATCAGGCTGTAGAACGTCGCTACGCCTTCCACGTCGCTCGAGGGAATCCCGAGAATGTCGCTGATGGCGTAGATCGCCCCATCCGGCACCCAGCCGTGGCGTTTCTGGACGATCTTGAGTGCACCGATCGAGGCGGCGCGTGGGTTTTCGTAATGCGACATCTCGTGCTCGATGGCGTGACGGTCCTCGTCATGCATATCGAACTCGGGCCGGGCACGGTCGCTTGCGATCAAGCTGGTCGGTTGTGTCATGTCGTTATCCTCACCGGTCCACGTCGGCCATTACGAAATCAATACTGCCCAGGTGCGCGATCAAGTCCGGCACGAAGCCGCCACGCATTACCGCCGGAATCTGCTGAAGGTGCGGGTAGCTCGGGGTTCTTATGCGCGTGCGGTAGCTCATGGTGCTGCCGTCGCTGGTCAGGTAGTAGCTGTTGATGCCCTTGGTGGCCTCGATCATCTGCATCGATTCGTTGGCCTTGAGCACCGGCCCCCAGGAAACCTGCAGGAAGTGCGTGATCAGCGTCTCGATGTGCTGAAGCATCTTCTCCCTGGGCGGCGGCGTGGTCAGCGGGTGATCGGCCTTGTAATCGCCGGCCGGCATGTGGTCCACGCACTGGCGGATGATGCGAAGGCTCTGGCGCATTTCCTCGATTCTGAGCATGCCGCGGTCGAACACGTCGCCGCCGGAGGCCAGCGGCACATCGAACTCGAACTTGTCGTAGCCGCTGTAGGGCCGCTTCTTGCGAAGATCGAAGTCGACGCCGGTGGCGCGAAGGTTCGGCCCGGTCACGCCCCATTCGAAGGCCTCGCTCTGAGTGAACGCCGCCACACCGCGGGTACGCTCACGAACGATGGCGTTGTCCATCATCGCGCGCTCGTACTCATCGAGCCGGGCCGGCATCCAGTCGAGGAAGCCACGCACCAGCTGTTCCCAGCCCCGCGGCAGGTCGTGCGCGACACCACCGATGCGGAACCACGCCGGGTGCATGCGAAACCCGGTGATGGCCTCGATCACTTCATAGGCTTTCTGACGGTCGGTGAACGAGAAGAACACCGGCGACATGGCGCCCAGATCCTGTAGATACGTGCCCAGGAACAATAGATGCGAGTTGATCCGGAACATTTCCGCCATCATCACGCGAATGAACTCGGCGCGGTCGGTCACGGTAATGCCAGCGAGCTTCTCCGCCGCCAGCACATACGGCAGGTTGTTCATGACCCCGCCGGTGTAGTCGATCCGGTCGGTGTAGGGAATATAGCTGTGCCAGGACTGACGCTCGGCCATCTTTTCGGCGCCGCGATGGTGGTAACCGATGTCCGGGACGCAGTCGAGAATCTCCTCGCCATCGAGCTGCAAAACGATGCGAAACGCGCCGTGGGCCGACGGGTGGTTCGGCCCCAGGTTCAGAAACATGAAATCGGCGTCGTCGGTATGACGCTTCATGCCCCACGCTTCCGGATCGAACTTGAGCGCTTCCTGCTCCCGGTCCTGGCCTTCCATCGTGAGCGTATAGGGATCGAACTCGGTCGCACGCGCCGGGTAATCCTTTCGAAGCGGGTGGCCGTTCCAGGTCGGCGGCATCAAAACGCGGGTCAGATGCGGGTGGTTGGTGAACTCGATGCCGAACATGTCGAACACTTCCCGTTCGTACCAGTTGGCATTGGGGTAGTGCTTCACCACGCTTGGAAGGACGAGGTCCTTTTCCGACAGCGCCACCTTGATCATGATGTCGCTGTTACGCTCGATCGACATCAATTGATAAAACACCGTGAAGTCGGCCTCGGGCAGACCACGGCGGTAGGTTCGAAGCCGCTCGTCGACGCCATGCAGGTCATAGAGCATCACGTAGGGCTTGGGGCAGTGTTTCAGAAAGTGCAGCACATGCTCGAGCTGGTCGCGTCCAACCCAAACCACCGGCATGGCGGTCAGCGTTTCCTGGACGGTCAGTGCATCGGCACCGAACTCGCGTATCAATTCGTTGATGACCTCGGAAGAGGCCGCTGCAGCCGGCTGTGCGTTATCCACGGTCATGGGCAATCCGTTTGCTCAAAGGCGGTTGTTAGATCTGGTCAGGGGTGCGCAGCTCTTTGACGGCAATGCGTTCCGAGCGGTTCTTTTCGCGCTGCGAGGGCATTTCGGCGCGATAGACGCCCTGGTCGCCCACGACCCATGACAAAGGACGTCGCTCTTCCTGAATCGAGTCCTGAAGCAGCTGCAGGCCCTGAAGGAACGCTTCGGGCCGGGGCGGGCAGCCTGGAATGTACACATCCACCGGCAGGAACTTATCGACCCCCTGCACGACCGAATAGATGTCGTACATGCCGCCCGAATTGGCACACGACCCCATGGAGATAACCCACTTGGGCTCCAGCATCTGGTCGTAAAGCTGCTGGATGACCGGAGCCATCTTGATGAAGCAGGTGCCGGCAATGACCATGAAATCCGCCTGACGCGGGGAAGCACGGATGACCTCGGCGCCGAAACGGGCCACGTCATGAGGCGCGGTAAACGCGGTGGTCATTTCCACATAGCAGCAGGACAGGCCGAAATTGTAGGGCCAGAGCGAGTTCTTGCGCCCCCAGTTCACGGCATTGTTCATGACGTCTTCGAGCTTGCCCATGAACACGTTCTTGTGCACCTGCTGCTTCATGGGGTCGTCGACGGTGCGGCGCTCGCCGGCGGGGTACTGGCTTGTCTCGGGCGCATTGGGGTCAATGCGCGTGAGCTTATATTGCATGGAGAAACCTCAGGATGAGGTCTTGATCTCCTTGGAACGTTTGATGGGTGCCCAATCGAGCGCGCCCACACGAGTCAGGTAGATCAGACCGGCCAATAACACAACGATGAAAATGAATGCCTCGACAAAGCCGACCCATCCGCTCTCACGAATGGAAACCGCCCAGGCGAAGAGAAAAAGGGCTTCGACGTCAAAGATCACGAACAGCATCGCGACCATGTAGAATTTGACGGAAAAGCGCTGATGCGCGCTTCCCACCGGCACGATGCCGGATTCAAACGGTGTGTTTTTCTGATGCCCCCAGGCGCGTCCGCCCAGGAGGCTGGCTACCCCAATCATGAACGCGCAGAGCCCAAAGACGGCCATTACGAAAATGGCGACGGACCAATGCTGTGCGATCTGCTCCATGCTATATCTCGCTCATCGATAAGTAGTATCTAGGCTCAAAAAGATGAGCCGATCGGGCTAGTCAAGGTATTCGAAGCGCTCTTTATAGGATGGTCATGACGTGAGTGAGCGCTTTTGTGCCTCTCAGGGTAGACGACGAATGGCACGTCTCGCCAAACTTTTCAGTCATCCTGAAGGCTTACTTAGATCTTAAAATATAGTGTAGCTACATCATGTTAAACGACAGTAGTCTTGATTTCTATCAGGTTTTACGGATAGGCAATTTTTTCACTTCGCCTGTGTTTGACTGAGCGTATCTTTTAGCCCATCGCCGACCCACGGCTCACTATTCATCGACGTCACAGAAGGAATTTCCCTTGCCGATTCCCCGCCTTCTCTCCATTGCCGGCACCGACCCGAGCGGCGGCGCTGGCATGCACGCCGACCTCAAGACCTTTTCGGCGCTCGGCGGCTACGGAACCAGCGCCATCACCGCGGTAGTCTCGCAAAACACCTGCGGCGTTCGTAGTGTCTACCCGCTGCCGCTTGAGGTGCTCGAATCCCAGTTAAAGGCCATTTTTGACGACGTGGCCATCGACGCGGTCAAGATCGGCATGGTCGCGGATCGCGCCACGGCCGAACTGATCAAGCATCAGATCGAAACCTACGCGCCGAAATGGGTCGTGCTCGACCCGGTGATGGTTGCAAAAAGCGGGGACAGACTGGTCGATGACGCCGCCGTGGACGCGGTCAGGACGCTTTTGATGCCGCTTGCCGATGTCGCGACGCCAAACCTGCCCGAGGCGGCCGAACTGCTTGGCATCGACACGCCTCAAAGCGAGTCCGCCATGCTGGACATGGCATCGGCGCTGAGAGACCTGGGTGCCAGGCAGGTGCTGCTCAAGGGCGGCTTTCTCGAAGGGCCTGAGTGCAACGACCTTCTGATCGGCGCCGAGCACACTCGCTGGCTCGAGGCACCGCGCATCGAGACACGTCATCTTCACGGCACCGGCTGCACCCTTTCTTCAGCCATCGCAACCTTGCTGCCACAACGCGACTCGATGGAAGACGCCATCCTCGATGCCAAGTCCTACATGACCGGCGCGCTTGAGCAGGCCGACCGGCTCGGCGTCGGCCACGGGCAAGGCCCGGTGCATCATTTTCATCGTTGGTGGTAGTTGGCGGTAAATGCGACGTAGACAAGGACAGACACGGGCACCGACATTGAATATTCATCTCGGCAAGCCATACTGTTGGCATCCGCTCACTCGCTGACGTCACGGAGGCGCGTCATGACCCAGACACTGCTGTTGGCAACGGATCTTTCAAGCGAGTGCCGTGCCGCCATGGCGCGGGCGGTATTGCTTGCCAACGAGCACAATGCGCGGCTTGATATCCTGCACGTGCTCGACCCCTATCTGCCCGCGAGCGCGCTCAAGGAGCTTGAAAAGGCCGTCACGCGCACCATCGAGTCCGACATCATGGACACCTGTGAATCGCTTGGCGTCACGCGACCCAATACGCTTATCCAGGTCGTTACCGGCACGCCCTACGCCGAGATCATTCGCGAGGTCTATGAGCAGAAGGCCGATCTCGCCATTCTCGGCGCGCACCGCAAGCACCACCAGCAGGACCTTGTCACCGGCACGACCGTATCCCGCGTGATGCGCCGCGCGCCGTGCCCGGTAATGTCGATCTCCCACAGCACCAAGCGGACCTGGCAGGACGTGCTGGTCCCGATCGACTTCTCGCTGGCCTCCCGCCATACGCTCAAGGAAGTGCTGATGCGCTTCCCAGACATCCGTCTGACGCTTTTACACGTGTGGGACATGCCGGCCTCGAGAGAGCTTGCAAGTGATCCCGGCTATACAAAATGGCGCAGCGCCGAGCGCACCAAGCTTCGCCATCAGCTCGACATCGAAACCGAGCGCTTCATGGCAGAAATTGACGATGTGCCGGATCTGGAACTGGTGCTCGAACAGGGCGACCCAACCGACATCCTGATCCAGCGAGTTCGGGAGCAGCCACCCGATCTGCTGGCGCTCGGAAGCCACGGCCGCATCGGCATCGGCCGCCGGACTGCCGGGAGCCTGCTCGAGCGGCTCTTGTCGGAAACCAAGTGCGATATCATGCTGTGTCGAACCTGGTAACCCCGACCCCGTGCGAGCCCAACCATGAAAGCCTTGATCCAGCGCGTCAGCGAAGCCTCCGTTCGCGTCGACGGCACCTGTATTGCACACATTGATGCCGGCCTTCTGGCCCTGATCGGCGTCGAGCGTGATGACACCCTGGCCGACGCCGACAAGCTTCTTTCCAGATTATTGACCTATCGAATTTTCGCCGACGAGGCCGGCAAGATGAACCTGGGTCTTGCCGATCACGGCGGGGGCCTTCTGCTGGTCTCTCAGTTCACCCTGGTCGCCGACACCCGCAAGGGACGCCGCCCCGGGTTTTCCGCCGCGGCCTCCCCCGAGCACGGCAAGTCCTGCTTCGATTACCTCGTCGAGCAGGCCCGTGAGCAGCACGACCCGGTCGCCACTGGCCAGTTCGGCGCCGACATGAAAGTCGCGCTCATCAACGATGGCCCGGTCACCTTCTGGCTCAGCTCTTGAACTTGATTGAAGCTTTACGTTGCACTGCAGCATAACGCCGCCTACGTTGAAGACATCGACGCAACCGTAGCGTGCCGGACACCGAGCCGGCCGAGGGGAGTAGCGCATGTCACGGCCCATGAATATTCTGGTGCTGCAGGGTGGAGGGGCGCTTGGCGCCTATCAGGTCGGGGTGTTCGAGGCGCTTCAGGAGCGCGGCATCACGATTGACTGGGTCGTCGGCACCTCGGTCGGCGCCATCAACGGTGCCTTGATCGCAGGCGGTGCGCCAGATAGAAGCCTTGAGCGCCTGGACACATTCTGGCGCCGCGTTGCTCAACCCCACGGCCACCTCGGCGCGCCGTTCGAGCACCTTGAAAGCAGCGCCGCCCGCTACCTGGCCCTGTCGAAAGGCGTTCCCGGCTTTTTCAAGCCGCGCCCCTTCTGGAACATTCCCCTATTCACCCCGACCGGCAGCCCCGTCGGCTTCTACGACACCACGCCGCTTGAAGCCACATTGAATGAGCTCATCGAGTTCGACCGGCTCGGCACCCGGGACATCGCTGATGGCACGCGCCTGAGCGTCGGCGCCGTCAGCGTGACCCGCGGCGACATCACCTACTTCGACAGCCACCATCATGCAATGGGCGCTCGGCACATCATGGCAAGCGGCGCGCTTCCACCCGGCTTTCCGCCGGTTGAGGTCGATGGCGAGCTTTACTGGGATGGTGGGCTTTTTTCCAACACGCCGCTCAACTACGTACTCGAAGAGGAACAGCCCGGGCAGGAAAGCGCCGTGAACTGCTACGTGATCGACCTGTGGAACGCCGAAGGGCCTGCGCCTCAGACCATCATGGACGCCATGAACCGTGAAAAGGACATTCAGTATTCGACGCGCGCCGGCGAGGACTTCCACTTTCTGCGCGAGATTCACCGCTTGAAAAACGCCATCCGAACGCTTGGCCATCACCTGCCAGAGGATGTACGGCGGTCTTCGCAGTTAAGTCAGCTCATCGCGCTCGGCCATCAGCACCCGATCAACCTGGTTCGGCTGCTCGCGCCCTCGCGTGAGCGCGAGACCGCGCAGAAGGACATCGACTTTTCCTGGTCGACCATCATGGCGCGCCGGCGGGCAGGTTATGACGATATGCGTCAGGCGCTTGTGACCTGCCCGACCCAGCGCGACCCGATCAGCGATGAAATCGGTGCCAACGTCTGTAGCTTTCGAAGCGGATTGGACGGCCAACTGACCCGCGAACTCTAACGTCTTCAATGAAATCTGACGCCCCAACGGAGCCTTTCATGACGCATTCGACGCTGCCGGCACACAGCCATGCCATGCCCTGGGATTGCCCGTCCTACCCGCCCGGCCCCTACCACTTCAAGAACCGGGAATTCCTGAACATCGTCTATCGAACCGACCCGGAAGCGCTCCGGCGCGTACTGCCAGAGCCGCTCGAATTCGATGAGCCACTGGTCAAGTTCGAGTTCATCAACATGCCGGATTCCACCGGCTTCGGTAAGTACGTCGAATCCGGCCAGGTCATTCCCTGCACGCTGAACAACAAGGCCTATGGCTATCAGCGGGCCATGTACCTGGACGATCACGCCCCGATTGCCGGCGGGCGTGAACTCTGGGGCTTTCCCAAGAAGCTCGGCCAGCCCCGACTCGAGGTGCACCATGAAACACTGGTCGGCACCCTTCACTACAGCGGCTTGCCCATCGCCCACGCCACCATGGGCTACAAACACGAGACACTCGATTCCGAGCATGTTCGCACGGCCATGCTCGAGACCCCGACGCTCCTTTACAAACTGATCCCGGACGTCGACGGCTCCCCCCGCATCGCGGAGCTGGTCGAGGTCGGACTCGACAACCTGGCCGTCAAGGGCGCCTGGCAGGGGCCCGGCCGGCTCCAGCTCTTTGAGCATGTGTTCGCGCCCGTGGCCGATCTGCCTGTGCGGGACATCGTCAGTACCCAGCACATCCTGACCGACCTCACGCTGCCGCTCGGGCGCGTAGTTCACGATTATCTAACCTAGACTGAAGGGCTCGATGGCCCGCTGTGGGCCAGTGCGTCACTCACTCGCTACGTCACATGCAATCTACGTCACATGCAATCTACGTCACATGCAATGGAGGCAGTTTATGGCAACTCATCCCGCGCAGGATCGTCTCAACGGCAAGGTCGCCGTGATCACAGGCGCCGCCAGCGGCATCGGCAAACAGATCGCGCTGCTCTTTGCCGAACAGGGCGCCAAGGTGGTGATTCTGGATATGGACAAGGACGCCGCGACCCAGGTCGCCGAAGAGATCGAGCGCAAGGGCGGCAGCGCCATGGGCGTGGCCGCCAACGTGACCGATGAAGAGCAGGTCGACAGCGCCTTTGCCGAGACCGTGGCCACGTTCGGGCGGATCGACGTCATGATCGCCAACGCAGGCTCACAGCACGTCGAGCCGATCCACAAGCTTTCGTTTGAAAACTGGAAAAAGGTCACCGACATTCAGCTCGACGGCAGTTTCCTCTGCACCCGCGCCGCATTCCGCCAGATGATGAAACAGGATGACGGCGGCTGCCTCATTTACATGGGTTCGGCCCACTCGCACGAGGCCTCGGCCATGAAATCGCCCTACGTGACCGCCAAGCACGGTCTGCTCGGGCTGTGCCGCACCATGGCCAAGGAAGGCGCCCAGTACGGCATTCGCTCGAACGTGATCTGTCCGGGATATGTAAAGACGCCGCTGGTGGAAAAGCAGATTCCGGATCAAGCCCGGGAGCACAACATGACCGAGGAGGAAGTGGTCGAGAAGGTCTTTTTGAAAGAGACCGTGGACCAAACCTTCACCACGGTGGAAGACGTGGCCGAAACCGCGCTGTATCTGGTGACTTTCCCATCGACTGCGCTGACCGGCCAATCGATCATGGTCAGCCACGGCTGGTACATGCAGTAAAGGGGACACGACGCCTTGAACGCGTGAGGCGCCTCACGGCGCCTCGGGTAAGCCTCACCGGCAAAAGCGATCCCATGACAAGAGGGCCACTTATCGTCGCCGCCTCTTTTCACTGCCTTGCGTCACCGCCACTCATGCCCGCGGCAGATAAACCCCTCCCGGGCCCCTGCCTATTCGAGCCCCTGATACTGATACGAGACGGCGTGACCGCCGACAAACTGCGCCTGAATGAAGCGCCGATCATCGCCCCAGCGGCAGTTGGCCACCCCGACCGCCCCGCTGCACTCACTGGCCTTGCCGAGCACGGCCTCGACATCGCCTCGGCTCATGCCGGTCTTGAGCTGATCGTAGTTGGTCATGCTGAGCTGGCTTTCCATGCAGCCGCTGACGCCGACAAGCGTCAATGCCGCCAGCGCGATGACGGCAAGGGAACTGCGGCAGTGTCGTTTCATGAGTCTATCCTCGTAATCACTGGGCGCTGTCGAGCGCCTGTTCGAACGCTTCGAGCGCCTCTTCGGCCTCGAGCCACGCCTGTTCGGCATCATCGAGCTGCTGCTTGAGTTCACCCTGACGTCGAAGCAGCGTGTTCAGCTCGTCCTTGCGCGCCGTGTCGGCATAAAGCGTGTCATCCCCCAGCGCGGTTTCGACCTCGGTCAGCGCGTCCTGATGTTTTGTCATCGCCTTTTCGGCCGCATCCCGGCGATTTTTGAGTGGACGCATCTGTTCACGGCGCTCGGCGGCGGCCTTGCGGGTCGCTTTCTTGTCCTGAGTGGCACTGGCGCCCTCCGAGGCGGCCGGCGCGTTTGCGGCCTGTTCGCGGGACTTGAGCCACTGGCGATAGTCGTCGAGATCACCATCGAAGGCGCTTACGCGGCCATCGGCCACGCACCAGAACGTATCGACAGTCGCGTTCAGCAGGTGTCGATCGTGCGAGACCACCAGCACCGCGCCCTCGAACGCCATCAGGGCTTCGGTCAGCGCCTCGCGCATGTCCAGATCCAGGTGGTTGGTCGGCTCATCGAGCAGCAGGAGGTTCGGCTTTTCCCACGCGATCAGCGCAAGTGCCAGCCGGGCCTTTTCCCCACCGGAAAAGCGCTCGATGGTCTCGAACACCGCATCGCCCTGAAACCCGAAGCCACCGAGGAAGTTTCGAATCTCCTGCTCGCTGGCCTTCGGTGAGCGGCGTTGAATGTGCATGAAGCCGCTGGCCTTGGTATCAAGCGCCTCGAGCTGATGCTGGGCGAAATAACCGACCGCCAGGTGCTCGCCTTCGACCCGCTCCCCCGCAAGCAACGGCAGATCGCCGGTCATCGACTTGATCAACGTCGACTTGCCCGCACCATTGGGGCCGAGCAGCCCGATGCGCTGGCCCGGCGCGATGGTCAGACGCACCCCGCTCAGAAGCGGCGTCTGATAGCCGAGCGCGGCGTGATCGATCGACAGCAGCGGATGGGAGGTCTTGTCGGCGCAGGGCATTACGAACTGGAACGGCGAATCGACCCGGGTGGCTGCGATGTCTTCCATTCGCTCGAGCATCTTGAGCCGACTCTGCGCCTGACGGGCCTTGCTGGCCTTGGCGCGAAAGCGACGCACGAAGTCCTCGATTTCGGCCTTGCGCGCCTGCTGCTTGGCAAGCTCGGCCTCGCGCTGGGCGATCTTTTCTGCCCGCGTACGCTCGAACTGGCTGAACCCGCCCTTGTAGAGCACCAGCGCACCATGGTCGAAATGCAGAATGTGGTTGCACACCGCGTCCAGAAAATCGCGGTCGTGGGAAATCAGAAGCAGCGTACCGGGGTAGCGAATCAGCCACTGCTCGAGCCAGAGGAGCGCGTCGAGGTCCAGGTGGTTGGTCGGCTCATCGAGCAGCAGAAGATCCGACGGCGTGAACAGGGTCTTGGCCAGATTGACGCGCATGCGCCAGCCGCCCGAGAACGCGCTCAGAGGTGAGGTCAGCTGATCCGAGCGAAAGCCGAGCCCGGTCAGAAGCTGCTCGGCGCGTGCCCGCGCCGTATAGCCATCAAGCGTATCCCACTGCCCGTGAAGCTCCGCCTCACGCTGATGGTTCTCGGCGGCGCGCGCCTCGGCAAGTTCCGCCTCCACCCGGCGAAGGCCGGCGTCACCATCCATGACCACCTCGACGATCGGCCGATCGAGCGCATCAAGCTCCTGCGCCATGTGCGCCATGCGCATGCCCGCGGTGACATCGATGCCGCCCTGATCCGGCGTCAGCTCCCCCAGAAGCAGCTTGAACAGGCTCGACTTGCCCGCGCCGTTGGGCCCAACGATGCCGACCCGATTGCCGTCGTTGATGCGCACATCCGAGGGCGTGATCAGCGGTGTGCCCCCGCGTTGCAGCGCGAGCTGGCGAAATGCAATCATGAAAACTCCGCGGTTTTTCCGTGAACTCACTGGGCCGGTACACGCCGGCGCCGAGGGATAAATGACCGACCATTCTACGCACTTGTGGCCGTTTGCGCTGCGTCTTTACGCCTGTGATGGCGTCCAGCCTGCGTGCCTGGATCTGCAGGATCGACTGGCACTCGATGTGTGCGAGCTGCTGTGGCTGTGCTGGCTCGATACGCGAGGGCTCACACTCGATGACACCGCCGATCACGCCCTGGCCGAGGTCCGCCGCTGGCAGCGCGAGGTGACTCTGCCGCTGCGCCAGTGCCGCCGCGCCCTGAAATCGCCCGCGGCGCACTCGGAGTGGGTCACGCAAACCCGGGATGAGCTCAAGCGGGCGGAGCTCGACAGCGAGCGCGAGGCGCTGACTCGACTCGAGGCGCTGGCAACGACCCGAAAAGGCGTACGCGACAAGCGCCCGGATGAAGATCTGGAGACCACGCTTAGTCGATGGAGCGCCCGCCTGAGCCGGGAGGACTGCCGGCCGCTGCTCGAGGCCTGCCGGGTTTTGCTTCGTGCGGAACCCGGAAAGCCCTGATACAGTCAAACATCGACGATCCCGGTCACAGCCACCGGATTCACTACTGCATGCAGGAGACCTCATGAAAAAGCTGGTAGGCGCCGTTGTACTCGGCACCCTGGTATCTTCCCCCGTATTTGCGGCCGATACCGCCCTCGACAATGACCAGGCCAAGCTCAGCTACAGCGTGGGCGTGACTCTGTCTCGAAGCCTCAAGCAGGACATGGACAAGATCGACATCGATGCACTGACCCAGGGCATCCGAGACGTCTACGCCGACAAGGATCTGAAGATGGACGACGAGGCCATCACCAAGACCCTGACGGACTATCAGAAGGCCCAGATCGCCGAGCAGCAGGCCGAGGCCAAGAAGGAAGCGGCGGCCAACAAGAAAGCCGGCGAGTCGTTTCTGGCTGAAAACGCCAAGAAGGATGGCGTGAAGACCTTGGATTCCGGCCTTCAGTACAAGGTGCTCAAGGAAGGCGATGGCCCGCAGCCCGGCCCCAACGATACGGTAAGCGTCGACTACGAAGGCACGCTGATCGACGGCACCGTCTTCGACAGCTCCTACAAGCGCGGCGAGCCGGTCAGCTTCCAGGTCAAGCAGGTCATCAAGGGCTGGCAGGAAGCGCTTCAGAAGATGCACGAAGGCGGCACGTGGATGGTTTATGTGCCGGCAGACCTCGCCTATGGCACAGCGGGCACTGGTGGTGCGATCGGCCCGAATCAGACGCTGATCTTCAAAGTCGAATTGCATAAGGTCAATCCGACCGATCAGGGCAATACCGGCAGCGACAGCTAAAACAGTTCGGCCCGATGTGACTCATTCACACCGGGCCGACGCCGTTTGCAGCTGTGGATAACTTTGTGAGTTATCCGAAATAATGGCCGAAAGACAAATCCGTTAGCACATTCCCTCTTCGATAAAACAAATCCCTCTTGACATACCCCGCCAGAAACGTTCTCTAACGCACTGTTCCCGTTCGCTTTTTTGTAAAGCACCGATTTTTTGCATCTTTATCACCCAATGCCACCGACCTGTGCGAACTTTTATCTCTGTCAAGCCCTCTTGTGGACAGTTTGGTGAATTATTTTTATTGACAGCGTATTCAACCCGTCACATCGGCCAGCGGCGACCCGACGTAGTTTTCGGCAAGCGCCGTCCGGCCGGCCACGGAATCGAGCGTGTATTTAAGCTCGGTGGCCTTGATTCGGCGAGTAAAGCCGTCTTCCTCGGGAAAGGAGTGCAGTAGGTGCGTCATCCACCAGGAAAAACGCACCGATTTCCACACCCGCTCAAGACACGTCGGGGTGTAAGCCTTAAGAAGCTCCTGACGGCCCTGGTGATAAAGCCCTGCCAGCACTCGAGCCAGAACCGAGACATCGCCGGCAGCCAGATTGAGCCCTTTCGCACCGGTCGGCGGCACGATATGCGCCGCGTCACCGACCAGAAAGAGCCGGCCATACTGCATCGGCTCGGTCACGCTGCTTCGAAGGGGGGCCAGGCTTTTCTCAAGTGAAGGCCCGGTTGTCAGTGCGCGCACGGCGCTTTCCGGCAGACGTGCACTGAGGGCGGACCAGAACCGATCGTCTGACCAGTCTTCCGGGTTCTCATCACGCGGGGCCTGAATGTAATAGCGACTGAGGGTCATTGATCGCATGCTGCACAACGCAAACCCCTGCTCGTGGCGGGCATAGATCAGCTCGTCATCGATGGGCGGGGTTTCGGACAGCACCCCGAGCCAGCCAAACGGGTAGGTATGCTCGAACACCGACAACCGCTCGGCGGGAATCGAGCGCCGACTGACACCGTGTGCGCCATCGCAGCCGGCCACGTAATCACAGTCGATGCGCACCTCGCTGCCCTCATGCACGAAGGTCACGTAGGGCGAGGCCGAGTCCGGCTCATGAATGGCAACGTCTGAGGCGTCATAAAAGCTCATGCCGCCCCAGGCCGTTCGCGCCTCCATCAGGTCGCGGGTCACCTCGGTCTGGCCGTACACGGTCACGTGCCGCCCCTGACTGTAATGGGTGAGATCGATCCGATGCAGCGTATTCTGATCCCCGATCTTTATGCCGTGATGCACCAGCCCTTTTCGAGCCAGACGCTCACCAACGCCGGCCTCGTGCAATAACGCCACCGTCCCGGACTCCAGCACGCCCGCTCGTATCCGAGACAGCACGTGCTCGGCCGAACGGTGCTCGATGATGACCGCGTCGATGCCATGGCGGTACAACAACTGCCCCAACAACAACCCCGAAGGTCCTGCTCCGATAATCGCGACACTGGTACGCATGTGTGCTCTCCTCCGCTCTTGAACCGATCAACGTGTGGTGCGAGGGGCCGGACTAGAAATCGAAAAAGACGGTCTCGCCCTCTCCCTGAAGCACGATGTCGAAGCGATATCGGATGCGCCCGCTGTCGCCAGGCTCAGGCGTCGCGATCAGGGTGCGCCGACGCGCCGGTGATTCGACCGCGTTCAGTACCGGGCAGCTCTCGTTGGCGCGCGTTTCATCGCCGAAATAGAGCCGGGTGTGAAGCGCGATATTGATGCCCCGGGCAAAAACACTAAGGGCGACGTGCGGCGCCATCATCTGCCCACGGGCGTCCGGGCAGGCCCCGGGCTTGATGGTATGAAACCGCCACTGGCCTTCGCCAAACGCATCCGGAGCGGCCCGGCCGAAGCTATTGAAGGCGTTGTCGTGCTGCCAGGCACTCTGGTAGGTCCCGTCGGCATCGGCCTGCCACGCCTCGATGAACACATCCCGCACGATGTCGCCGTTGCCATCGAACACCGTGCCGACCAGCTCGATCGGCGTGCCGTTGGCCTGGTCGGTGGCCATCGTATTGCCGATTTCGATCTCACGCAGGGGAAGACCCGCCACCTCGAGGGCAAGACCGATGTGCACGTAGGGCCCGGCGGTCTGGGACGGCGACTCACGGTAGATCAGATCACCCGGCGTCGCGGCCGGGTCCAACGGAATCAATTGGCTCATGGCTTACCCCTGATTTTCGAAATAGGTCTGAAACTGGCCACGCGTGACGATATCGAACCGATACGCCAGCGCATCCATCGGGCGGCTTCTGGCCAGATCGAGCTTGGCCGTCAGGGTGCGCACCGCATCCGGATCGTTGAGTGTGTGTACGATCGGGCAGTGCGGAATCAACGGATCGCCTTCGAAATAGAGCTGGGTAATCAACCGCGAGGACAGCGCCGGCCCCATGACCGACATGTGAATATGGGCCGGGCGCCAGCTGTTGACGTCGTTCGGCCAGGGATAAGGCCCGGGTCGAACGGTTCGAAACCGATACCAGCCCTGCTCATCGGTGATGGTGCGGCCGACGCCACCGAAGTTGGGGTCCAGCGGGGCCAGGTATTGATCCTTCTTGTGGCGGTAGCGGCCACCGGCATTGGCCTGCCACATTTCCACCAGCGTCTGGGGTACGGGCTTGCCGAACTGATCGAGCACCCGCCCGAACACCATGATCCGCTCTCCGACCGGCAGGCCGTCATGCTCGGTGCCCTGTCGAAAGTTCATCAAAAGATCGTTGTCGTGCGGGCCAAGCGTCATGCGCTCGAATGAGGGGCCGGTCAACTCGGTAGCGGTCGGGTTTTGAAGGCTGACCAGGGCCTGTCGCGGCGAGCGCGGCACCGAGGTCTTGTACCCCGGCGCATAGGCCGGCGGGTGCCAGCGCCGATCGCGCTGTAGGTACCTGGGGGGTGTGGGTCGAGTCATGCAAGCCTCCTGAGCCAACGGTCGACGGAGCAGTCGCTCCTTGATCACTCCATTGTGGCGCGGCGGGGCCACCTGCCAATTGAAATGATCGGGAGGGCCTATAACTCCGGGGCTATATTCTCCAAAGGTCGATTGACCGAACGTCGAAGGGGGTTTGCGGAAACGATAACCGCTCTACTGAAGCAGGGGGTCAGGGCGTGGGTGGGCGGCGGCTTCCTGCCGGAACAGCTCGCAGAGCTGCTCAGCGCCGCGCTCAAGCGTCTGTGCCGGGTTGGTGCAGAGCCCTACCGACCCGCCTCGGGCCTCGAGGGACACCAGCAATCGAAGCGTCGAGTGGGCATCGGCCAAATCATGGCGAATCGCGTCGAGCGGGGCCACCCACAGCGCATCGGAGAGGCCGACGTAGCGCCGCGAGAGCGGCAGCGATAACGTTTCCAGCGCAATGCGTGACGGCGAGCCGCCCGCCTCGACCCAGAACTGCTCGATGCGGTCGCGAAGCGTTGTGCCCGGCGGCGGCACCACCCAGGCAAACCGGGCAAGCACCTCCATCGACAGCGCCTCACGGGCCACACCTGCCAGCGGATGACCGTCTCGTGCCACCAGCACCAACGGCTCGTGAAACAGATGCTCGAAATGCAGATCGCGGATCGCGCCGGCCTCGCTCATTCGCCCCACCACCAGATCCAGCTTGCCAAGGCGAAGTTCTGACAGCAGATACCGGCTGGAGCCGGTGGTCACCTGCGCCTGAAGCCGCGGCAGCACCTCATGGGTTCGGGCAAGCACCCGAGGCAACAGGCCATCTTCGACCGAGGAGAGCGCGCCGATGCGCACCACCGCCTGTTCGTTGATGCGTGCAACCGAGGCCATGCCCTGCTCAAGCCCCTGAAGCGCGGGGCCTGCGTAACGTAAAAACGCACGCCCCGAAGCGGTCAGCGCCATGCCCTTCGGGCTTCGAGCGAAGAGCTCCGCATCGAGCAGCGTCTCAAGCTCACGAATCGTCTTCGAAAGCCCGGGCTGGCTGATCGACAGATTGGCCGATGAGCGCACCAGGCTTCGCGTGGCCGCGACGTCCAGAAAGGCCGTTAGATGACGAAGTTTGATTCGAGCGTTCAGCATTCACGGCTCCCGGCGAAACGGTGGGTCTGAACGCGGGCTTTCCCAGCGCTCATCCCTTGATGCTGTCTATAAGGCCGCCGCACACCGAACGCACTCAGTGTCACAGCGCGGTAAGCGTCTCGCCCCACCCCTGTTCCCTGGCGAGCTTGAACGCATGATTTGCCGCCGGTACGCCCGCATAGATCGCCACATGCGTCAGCGCCTGGCGAAGCTCGGCCTCTTCGAGTCCGATGCGTTTGGCGGTGTTTAAATGAAGGACCAGTTCACCGTCACGTCCGAGCGCGGCCAGCACCGCGATCGTGATCATGCTGCGCTCGCGGTGGGCAAGGTCCGGGTTGCCCCAGAGCTCGCCCCAGGCCAGCCGGGTAATCATCTGCTGAAACGGCTGATCGAGGGTGGTCGCGCCCTGGCGTGCGCGCGCGACGTGCGCCTCCCCCAGCACCGAGGTGCGGGTATCGAGGCCACGTTCATAGCTTACGCCGTGCGCGCCGACCTGCGACCGAGCTGACGACAGGCACGAGCGCACCCAGGAAGTCATGCGCGCTGGCGCCTCGACTGATGGCACATGGGCGACGCCATCAAGTACGGCAAGCGGCGCACCGCCAAGAATCCCCGCCAGCGCCTCGAGCGTGGCTGGCGGTGTCGACATATCGGCCTCACCGGCCAACAGAAAGACAGGCGTGTCCGTGGGGGCCGTGCAGCCCGTAAAATCCGTCGCGCCGAGCAGCTCACAGAGCCGGGCGTAACTTTCAGCGTCGGTGCGAGCAAGCTGCGTCTGCCAGCCGGCAAGTGCCGCCGGGCGCTCCCTGATGAAGCCATCCGCGAACCAGCGCCCACTAAGCTCTTTCCCCATGCCCGCGAGGCCTTCGCGTCGCACACGCTCGGCGCGGGTCTGCCAGGCCTCGGGGGAGCCGATGACAGCGCCGGTGTTGGTCAACATCAACGCCGTCAACCGGTCCGGAACGGCCCGCCGCAGCGCCTGACCGATGACACCACCCACTGACGTGCCAAGGTACGTGAACCGCTCGATCTCAAGCGCATCGAGCAGCGCCACGGCCTCCTCGGCCAGATCGTCCGCCGTGATCGCACAGTCAAGCGGGCTGCTGGCGCCATGGCCCGGCAGATCCCAGCTGATCACGCGGTAGCGACCGGCAAGCGAGGCGGCAAGCTCATCCCAGACTGCCTGACTCATCCCGAGCGGATGGCCCAGCAACAGCGCCTTGAGCGTGGCACCGCCAGTGTCCCGGTAGGCGATGTACCGCCCGTTGAACTCGAAGAACTTCATCGACATCCCCTCTCGAAAACTGCACTCGATAAACCACGTTCGAAAAAACGCTCGAAAAACCACGCTCAAAAAGAATGGCCCCGCTGACCGGGCCGCTCGCTCAGACGCGCTCGATAACCATCGCGATGCCCTGACCGACCCCAATGCACATGGTGCAAAGCCCATAACGTCCACCGGTGCGCGTAAGCTCATAGGCCGCAGCCGAGACGATTCGCGCGCCCGACATGCCAAGCGGATGCCCGAGCGCGATGGCACCGCCGTTCGGGTTGACCCGGGCATCGTCATCGGCAAGCCCGAGCTCACGCATGCAGGCGAGCGCCTGAGCCGCGAAGGCCTCATTCAACTCGATCACATCCATCTGCTCAAGCGTAAGCCCCAGCCGCTTGAGCACGGCCCGGGTGGCCGGCACCGGCCCCATGCCCATGATGTCCGGGTCAACGCCGGCCGTGGCCATGCCCAATACGCGCACCAGAGGGGTCAGCGAATGCCGCGACAGCGCGGCCTCGTTGGCCATGACCATGGCGGCGGCGCCATCATTGACGCCGGAGGCATTGCCCGCCGTGACGGTTCCGCCCGCTCGAAAGGGGGTGGGCAGCGCGCCGAGCGTTTCAAGCGTGGTATCGGCGCGGGGGTGCTCATCCTGATCGACAATCAGCGGCGCCTGCTTGCGTCGCGGCACCTCGATTGGAACGACTCCCTCCCCCAGTCGCCCCGACTGCTGGGCCGCGGCGGTTTTCTGCTGTGAGCGGTAGGCGAACAGATCCTGATCCTCGCGCGACACACCAAAGCGCTCGGCCACGTTTTCAGCGGTTTCCGGCATCGAGTGCGTGCCGTACATTTTTTCCATGGCCGGGTTGATGAAACGCCAGCCGATGGTGGTGTCCTCGAGCTGCTGACCGCGGCCGAACGCCGACGACGCCTTGCCCATGACGTAGGGCGCGCGCGACATCGACTCGACGCCGCCGGCAAGCATCAGCTCGGCCTCCCCGGCCCGGATGGCACGCGCGGCGGTGCCGATGGCGTCCATTCCCGAACCACACAGCCGATTGACGGTGCCGCCAGGCACAGCGGTCGGAAGCCCCGCCAGCAGCAGTGCCATGCGGGCCACGCTTCGGTTGTCTTCGCCGGCCTGGTTGGCACAGCCAAGAATCACGTCGTCGATCGCCGCCGGATCGAGCCCCGGATGCTGGCCAAGTACCGCCTCGATCAGCCGGGCGGCGAGGTCATCGGGGCGTATCGATGACAGCGCCCCGCCGAACCGGCCCACCGGCGAGCGCAGCGGCGCACACAGATACACGTCGGTCATGACGCACGCTCCTGCTCGGTAGCCTCACCGGCGTGGTGGCGCTCGGTGCGCGCTTTCAGCGCGCGCAGCACCTCGATTTCTTCCGCACTCGGCGCAGGCGTCGTCCCGACCGACTCGGCAAACCGCACCGGCCAGCCGGTCGCCTCGATCACCGCCTCGCGAGTAACACCTGGGTGCAGCTCAGTGACGATCAGCTCCCGGGTCTCGGGGTCCGGTCGCATCACGCAGAGGTCGGTGATGACCCGCGTCGGCCCCTTGCCAAGGTGCCGGGCGGTCTCCGGATGCACGTTGTCTCGCGCCGTGCCGTCGCGGCCGAATCCGAGCGTGGTCACGAAATCCACCGCCTCCACGAAGGTACGCCTGGAGTGTTTAACCATCACGAAGACTTCCTTCGAGTTGGTCGCGATCTCCGGCGCCCCGCCGCCGCCCGGCAGACGCACCTTGGGTTCGCGGTAATCCCCGATCAACGTGGTATTGAGGTTGGCGTACTTGTCGATCTGGGCGGTGCCGAGAAACCCGACGTCGACCCGGCCGCCCTGCAGCCAGTACCGGAACATCTCCGGCACCGCCACCGTGGTCAGTGCGGTCTCACAGAGCTCGCCATCGCCAATGGACAGCGGCAGCACGTCCGGCCGGGTCTGAAGCGTGCCGGACTCATAGATCAACACGGTTTCGGGGGCGTGAGTCAGGCGTGCCAGGTTGGCCGCCTCACTGGGCAGACCGATACCGACAAAGCAGGTGGTGCGGTTATTCAGTGCCCGCGAGGCGGTCACGGTCATCATTTCCGAAGGGGTCACATCCAGTGCGGTACTCATTGGCTCGCTCCCTGCGCGTCAGCGTTCAGAACGTGTTGGGTCATCCAGTCCGCGAAGGTGTCGCGGTCTCGGGCGATGGCGTCCCAGCGCCTGTAGAACGTGTTGTCACGCGGGTAATAACCGTGGGTGTAGGACGGCGCCGCGCCCATGGGCACAACGGATATGGCCGAAATGGCCCACTCCGGCAGCACGCAGGCGTTGGGGCCGGCGCCGAGCTCATCGACCACTTCCTCGACCGTTACAATGCTGTGCGTCGCGGCGAGTACCGCCTCCTTCTGGACGCCCACGATGCCCTCGATCAAAACGTTGCCGTGGCGGTCGGCCTTCTGGGCATGAACGATCGAGACGTCCGGGCGAATCGAGGGCACGGCCGCCAGTTCTTCGCCGGTAAACGGGCAGGTGATCGACTTGATCTGATCGTTGACCTTGGGCAGGTCACTCCCGATGAACCCGCGCAATACCGCGAACGGAAGCCCTGCGGCCCCGGCCTCATAGGCGCAGGCCATGGCCGCGTGGCTGTGCTCGACGATGGTCAACGGCACCGGATAGTGCTTTTCCACGGCGTCGCGCAGACGATGCAGTGATCCCACGCCCGGGTTGCCGCCCCAGGAAAAGATCAGTTTCGACGCACACCCCATCCCGATCAGCTGGTCATAGATCAGATCCGGCGTCATTCGAATCAGCGTCAGATCACGCTTTTTCTGACGAATGACTTCGTGACCGGCCGCAAAGGGAATCAGGTGTGTGAACCCCTCCATCGCGACCGTGGCACCATCACTTACGAAGCGGGAGACCGCTTCCTGGAGGCTCAAGAACTCTGCCATGGTGACTCACCCTGTTTAGAGCGGCCGGAGACGCGGCCACATGTTCGCATAAAGAACTTTTATTTGCATAACGAACAAAGTATGCGGATCACCCTGCCCCGTCAACCACATGAAAAAGGGCGCCCGAGGGCGCCCTTTTGCGTAGCTGATGGCTTTAATGCCTGACTAATCATTGGTTTAACCAGGGCGAAAGCCAGTCATGAGTGCGATCGACCTGAGCGAGGCTGCTACCAAGGTATAGGGAAGGATCAGTGGCACGCGCGAGCGTCTCCCGCGTCAGCGCCGAATGGACCCTCGCGTCCTCGAACAGCACCTCCGCGTAATCGCGGCGAGTTCGCTGGGCCTCGAGCGCCGCGTCGCGGGCAAGCCGGCTGGCCTCATTGCTTTCCATGCAGGTGCCAAGAAGCCGCGTTACCGGCTCCGCCATGACCGCACCACCGGTCAGTGAGAGATTGTCCGCCATGCGCACCGGATGAACCTCGAGCCCCCTCATAAGGTGCGCCACGCTTTCCATCAGCCCCTCGAGAAGAGCCACCGACTCGAGCAGCGGCGCCCACTCGGCGTGCCACTCCCCCAGACCGCGCTCCAGCGGCTGTGCGCCGGCCTGATACAGCGTGGCCGCATGACCGTGTATCTGGCGCGCCGCCCTTTTTATTCGGGCGCACGCGACCGGATTTCGCTTGTGCGGCATCGAGGACGACCCGCCAACGCCGTCCTCCACCGGCTCACTGACCTCGCCAAGCTCGGTCTGGGTCAGAAGCGCCACATCCGTGGCGATCTTCTCGCCCGCGACCGCAACGCGGTCAAGCGCGGACGCCAGCGCAAGGATCGGCTGGCGCTGGGTATGCCAGGGCAGCAGCGGCACGGAAAGACCGAGCCGCCTGGCCATGTCATCCATGAGTTCGAGCCCGGTCTCCTCAAGCCCCGAATGCACGCCGACGGCGCCGCCGAACTGCACGAAAAGCCCGGACCGGCGAATCTCCGAAAGCGCCGCCCCCGCCTGCCCGAGACCATACAGCCAGTGCGCCACGCTCACCCCGAACGTGACCGGCAACGCCTGCTGCATCAGCGTGCGTCCGGCCATCGGCGTCGAGCGGTGCTCGCGCATCAACGCGTCACCGTCAGTCAGCGCCGTTCGAATCAATGTGTCGATGCGCAAAAGCCTGGGCGACAGCACCAGCATCAATGCGGTATCGACCAGATCCTGACTCGTCGCCCCACGATGAATGTGTTCGCGCAGCGCCTCCGGCAATGCCCGCTTGGCCTGCTTGACGAAGGGAATGGCCATGTTGCCCCCCTCGACGACCCCCTGTGCCAGCGCCTCGATATCCCAGTCGACGTGTGATAGCGCCTGTTCGAGCGCTTGCGCGGTGCCTTCCGGCAAAAGCGCCCGGGCTTCCTCGGCCTCGGCAAGGACCACTTCGACCCGGACCATGGCATCGACCAACGCCTGGGCCGACAGCGCCTGCACTGCGGTCTTGCTCATGAAGGGATGGTGAACGAGTTGCTGGTACATGCGGTATGCTCCTGATAAACCGTCATCTCAATGCAAACTTTAATTCGCACAGCGAACACATGCGCTACCATAGCATGCCCGACGCCCCGTGACGCCTAGATCCAAGGAGAAACCATGACGCCTAACGACACCGACGAGACCATTGGCCCGGATGACCGCGATTTCGTGACGGCGCTGGCCAGCGGCCTGGAGGTGATGCTGGCCTTCGATGCCGACCACCCGCGCATGACACTGAGCGAAGTCGCCACGCGCACCGGCATGAATCGGGCCCGGGCGCGGCGCTTTCTTCTGACACTGCATGCGCTTGGGTACGTGCGAAAGCAGCAGCGTCATTTCGAACTGGCACCGAAAACCCTACAGCTTGGCTATTCGTTTCTCTCCGCCAACGGCTATCGGGGGGTGATTCAGCAGCACCTCGAAGACATCACAGAGGCCACCGGCGAGTCGTCCTCGCTGGGCGTGCTCGAGGGCGACAGCGTGACCTACGTTGCGCGCTCTTCGGCCCGCCATCGCCTGATGGCGATCACGCTGTCGATCGGCACCCGCCTGCCGGCGCTCTACACCTCGATGGGCCGCGTACTGCTTGCCCGACTGGACGATGAGGCGCTCAGCGAGCGGTTGGCAACGATTGAATTCACGGCCCATACCGAGCACAGCCTGACCACCCGCGAGGCCGTGATGAGCGAGCTTGAGCGCGTTCGAGCCGACGGCTATTGCATCGTGGATCAGGAGCTTGATTCAGGCCTTCGATCGCTTGCCGTGCCGGCATTCGACACCCACGGGCACCTGATCGGCGCCCTGAACATCAGCACCAATGCGGCCCGCGTGGACATGGCCACGCTGACCGAGCGGTTTCTGCCGCTGCTTCAGGAGAAGGCGGCGCTGATTGCCCGTCAGGTCAGCTAAGGAGCCTCAGTTGGTTATCAACGCTGAAAGCGCCAACCGATAGCCCTGGCTCCCAAGGCCCATGACGATGCCATCTGCGCGGCTCGAGACATAGGAATGGTGGCGAAATGGCTCGCGGGTGTGAATGTTGGAAAGATGCACCTCGATCACCTTGCCATCAAACGCCTTCAGCGCATCTAGGATGGCAACGGAGGTGTGCGAGTAGGCGGCCGGATTGATGATGATGGCGTCCACGCCATCGGTGCGCGCCTGTTGGATTACATCCACCAGGGCGCCTTCATGGTTACTTTGAAATGACGAGAGCGTGATGTTGGCGGCGTCCGCCTGAGTGGCCAGCGCCGTGTTGATGTCATCAAGGGTTTCATGCCCGTAGATGTCGGGCTCTCGAGTCCCCAGTAGATTCAGATTGGGTCCGTGCACTACCAGTACGTTCATGATGTCGGTGTCATTTTGTCGGCGGTGAGGTGAAATGCACCGTGACATGAAGGTGCATCGAGGGTGGGCAAACCAGGAAACGGCCTGCGCCTTGCTGTGCGCCCTATCTTCACAAAAAACGCAGAACGTAGCGACCCCGGACTACCGGGCGCTTGATTCGAGCGCGGAGACCGCCCGGCCATTCTTGCAGGTGGTGTCGAAATCGAACCAGCCGCCCAGGTTCTGCTGGCCGCTGTGAACGACCACCTTCAGCCGCCAGCGCATGTGGGGCACGTTGCACCAGTCAAGCGGCAGCCGGCCAACGAACCGGTGGGGGGCGATTTTATCAAGCGTCATGGTTTCGACGACGCGCCCTCGATCACGCGCCTCAAGTAGAACATCAACCTTTGATGGCTTCAGTGAGCTGACCGAGGCCTGAATCAGGGCGTCGTGCACGGTCTCGCGTTTATCAAGCGACAGCGAGATCTCGCCGCGCTGACCAAGCGATGCGGTGCAGCGTCGTTCAGCCACATTGCAAAACGGATTGGTGGGGTACCAGGTAATCTGGTGGGAGCTGCCCACGCCCAGGTAGTAATTGCCAAGATACCCAAGCGCCACGATGACCGTGACCAGCGTCACCAGAATCAACGCGTTGAGCGTTTTCGAACGGCGCATGTCCTCGCGCGGCGGTCTATCCGGCATGGGCTCTCCCGAGAGCAGTTTTATACGTGCACTCCGTCGGCATCGACCAGAGCGTTCGGGCTCGCGTGCCCGTGCATGAAGGCCTGGATATTACCGAAGGTGACCTCGGCGATTTCCGTGAGCGCTTCCTGAGTAAAAAAGCCCTGATGCCCGGTCACCAGTACGTTTGGAAAGGTCATCAGCCGCTGAAAAATATCGTCTTCGATAATGTCGTCAGAGTGATCATTGAAGAAGATGCCCCCTTCCTGCTCGTAGACGTCAATGGCCAACGCCCCGAGATGGCGCATCTTCAGGGCGGAGATGACCGCAGGCGTATCGATCAACCCGCCGCGGGAGGTGTTGATCAGCATCGCACCGGGTTTCATCGAGGCCAGCGCCTCGGCATCGATCAGGTGGTGCGTGGCCGGAAGCAAGGGGCAGTGAAGGCTAACCACATCCGATTCGGACAGCAAGGTCTCAAGCGGCACCAGCGTGCCGATGTCCTTGAAGGCCTCGGCGGGGTACGGGTCATGGCCGAGCACCCGACAGCCGAAGCCTTTCATGATGCGGGCAAGCGCCAGTCCGATCTTGCCGGTGCCGACAATACCGACCGTCTTGCCGTGAAGCGTCATGCCAAGCAGGCCATCAAGCTGAAAATTGCCCTCGCGCACTCGGTTGAATGCCCGATGAATGCGCCGATTGAGCGTCTGGATCAATGCCACGGCGTGCTCTGCCACGGCTTCAGGGGAATAGGCCGGTACGCGGGCAACATGCATTCCAAGCGCGTGCGCCTTATCGAGATCCACGTTGTTGAAACCGGCACAGCGCAGAACGATCAGCGTCACGCCCTGGCGGGCGAGAATCGTAAGGACCTCGGCATCGAGCACATCGTTGACGAAGACACAGACACCGTCGCTGTCGTCGGCAAGCGCGGCGGTCTCCTGCGTCAGCGCCGCCGACTGATAGGTAAAGGACACGAGCGATTCAGTGCCGGAGTGGTCGGTGCACAGGTCGAAAAACCGACGGTCATAGGGTTGAGCACTAAACACGGTAACCTTCATTGCAATCCCTTCTTGATAAGCCCGGATGAGGCGCAGCGGATCACTGCGCCGAACAATCGCACGGCGGCCGTCAGGTACAACAGGCCACCGTATTTCGCGCAAGGATACGTCGCGCATTCACAATGAAACGCTTAATAAAGAAGGCCGTAAAGGGGTGGGATGTCGCAGAAGAAGGTTAGCAATATTTTATATGAAAAAGATTATCAAATGACTTGAATAATCAACCGCACTTCTTTATCGTGGATTTCGGGTTGAGATTCAACCCGCGCTCTGACGGCCTCGCCGTCAGGGCACCTCCTCATCAAGCTAGTCACGGTCCTTATCAGCGCCACAGTTCATGTGGCGTTTTTTTATGCCTGATTTTTCTACACCTCGCCCTGCGCCTATCCAACGCGGCTTTAGGCCGGAACGACAGAGCAGCCCGCCGTTCCGTACCACGACCGATCAGCCGTTAGAGGCCGAACCCCAGACGCTTGAAAGCGCACCGGTCAGCATCGAGGAAACGCCCTCGGATTTGAAATAGCTCAACATGACAGGCGCAAACTGCCGAATCATGGATGCGTCCATGCCAAGAGACTGGAAGGTCGAGCCCAGCATGTTTGTGCCAGACGCACCGCCCGAGTCATTGCCTGAAAGCGCTTCGAGCGCTGAACTCATGGCCGAACTGGTGCGCGCGCTTGACATAAGGCCTGTGACACTCGGCGCCTGGTTGGAAAGCTGATTGAACTGATCGGTGCTGAGGCTCGACTTGGCCATCGCAAGCATCGATGCCGCGCCGCCAACGGCCTGCGTCGGGCTGACGCCGAGCTCACTGGAGAGCTTTTTGGTCAGATCCGCCGCCTTTGACAGATTGCTTTCGGTGGTATTGGCCGCAAATGCCGCCTGACGCTCTTGCGAGGCCTGTCCAAGCGTCGAGATGACGTGCTTGCCGCTCTCGCTGCTCATTGCATCATTGGCCGCCTTTTGCAGGTCAAACGCCATGGCAGGTGCAGCCGCCATACCAATGCAGAGTGCGACACCGGGCATCAGGTATTTTTTCATCGTTCCTCCGTGATTCATGATAAGTGCAACCGTAAGACACGGTTGCCTGCCAAGCATTCCCTTTAGGATAGAAAACAATTGCCCAAAGGCCAGCGGCCGCACGTATCGGCTGGTAACATGGCGCCTTGCTCCATTTTGATATCCGAGGTTGTTCTTGCCGGCCGATCAACGAAGCCCCTTGCTTGAAGGGCCCATTCTTGCCTCCCTGCTCAAGCTGGCCGTCCCCATCGTTTTCGCCAATATATTGCAATCGGCCTACCAGCTGATCGACGCCTTCTGGGTCGGGCGGCTGGGCGGTCAGGCGGTGGCGGCGGTTTCGGTCTGCACACCGGTCATCTTCTTTCTATTCGCACTCGGCTCCGGCTTCAGCGTGGCAGGCTCGACATTGATCGCCCAGTACATCGGCGCCAATCGCCAACGCGAGGCCGATCACGTGACCGCCCAGACACTGCTGATGGTCGTGATTGCCTCCGTGATTCTTGCAGTGCTTGGTCACCTCCTTGCGCCCCTGCTGCTCGATGGCTTGGGTATCACCGACGCCGTAAGACAGGACGCCCTGGCGTTTTTGCGCATCGCCCTGACCGGTACGGTATTCACGTTCGGGTTTTCAATGTGTCAGGCGCTTTTAAGAGGCGCCGGTGAAGTGCGGCTGCCGCTGTACATCGTCGCGGGCACCGTGGGGCTTAACGTGGTGCTGGACCCGCTGTTCATCTTTGGCTGGGGCGCATTCCCGGCACTTGGCGTGGCCGGCGCCGCGCTTGCCACGCTGGTCACACAGGGACTCGCCTTTGCGTGCGCCGTGGCTCTACTGGCACGGGGAAAACTCGGCATCCGATTGAGCTGGCGCAATATGCGCCCGGACACCGCCGTCATACGCCGCGCCTTTTCAATCGGCACGCCAGCCTCGATCGAGCTGTCGGCGCGGGCGCTTGCCATGAATGTCATGGTGGTTCTGGTCACAGGCTTCGACACCGCCATTACTGCCGCCTACGGGGTGGGCATGAACATCCTCGGGTTCATCGTCATCCCTGCCCTCGGGCTTTCGATGTCAACCGCCGCGGTCGTCGGTCAGAACATCGGCGCCGGGCTTTTGGAGCGGGCGCGCCACATTGCGCGCCTGAGTGGCGTGATCGCCTTTCTCACACTGAGCATCATTGGTGTGGCAATTTTCTTGAGCGCGCCGCAGCTTGTGGCCGTGTTCGTGCCGGAAGATCCGGAAGTAATCGAACACGGCGCCGAGTTCCTTCGTGTCGTCGCCCTGACCTTCGGGTTCATGGGGTTTCAGATGGTGCTGACGGGGGCGTTCAGGGCTGCGGGCAAGACATTGATACCCATGACCCTGACGCTGATTTCCCAATGGGGCGTCCAGTTTCCACTGGCGTTCGTGCTTTCAAGCGCCACGCCGCTCGGGGGCGCAGGCATCTGGTGGGCCTTTCCGATTACCAATGTGGCGACCGCGCTGATCACCTGGCTGTGGTTTGCCAAGGGTCACTGGCTCACCGCTACGCTTGCGCATGAGGCACCGACGTCAAAACAGGCCACCTCCGACCGGCCTGCATGACGCCATCGCCCACAGCAGTCCTAGAAGCGCTCGGCGGAAGCCGCTTGCCAATGCGCCTGCCAGGGTTCGGCCAATGCCTCGCCACGGATCAGCTCGCCCTCGGAAAGGATTGGCCCGATCATGTGATCGTAGGAGGTGGCCGGCGCATAGCGCGAGCGGTGCTGGATCATGTGCGGCGTCAATTGCGCGGGTGAATCCAGCCCCATGGCGCCGACCATGTTGAAAAACGAGGTAATGGTGGCCGAATGAAACGTCGCCACGCGCTGATATTTCTCTTCGACGTCCAGTGCCTGAGAGCGTCGTGGATCCTGCGTGGCAACACCGGTCGGGCACTGATTGGTGTGGCAACGCCGGGACTGGATGCAGCCGACGGCAAACATGAAGGGGCGTGCGGCGTGGCAGATATCGGCTCCGAGTGCGTGCTTGACCACCATGTCATAGCCGAGCGCGACCTTGCCACTGGCAATCACTCGAATGTGCTCGCGCAGCCCACAGCCGGTCAGCGCCTGATCCACGAACGGCAGTGCCTCGTTGATGAAAAGGCCGAAACTGTCGGAAAATTCGGCAGGCGCCGCGCCAGTGCCGCCTTCCGCGCCATCGACCGTAATGAAATCCGGGTAGGTCCCGGTCTCGACCATCGCCTTGCAGATGCTTAAAAACTCGCTGCGCTTCCCAATGCAGAGCTTGAAGCCGACCGGCTTGCCACCGCTTAACTCACGAAGACGTGCAACGAACGCCAAAAGCCCCTTGGGCGTCGAAAACTCCGGGTGCGCGGCGGGAGACTCACACGCCTGCCCTACCTCGATCTTGCGGGTGTCGGCAATTTCCTCATTGACCTTGGACGCAGGAAGCAGCCCGCCGTGTGAGGGCTTGGCCCCCTGGGAGAGCTTGATCTCGATCATCTTGACCTGCTCGCCGCAGGCCTTTTCCTTGAAGGCCTCCGGGTCGAAGCGGCCGCCCTCGGTGCGACAGCCGAAGTAGCCGGTGCCCAGCTGCCAGATCAGGTCGCCACCGTACTTTTCATGGTAGGGGCTAATCGCGCCTTCGCCGGTGTCGTGCGCGAACCCGCCTTTCTTGGCGCCCTTGTTCATGGCAAGAATGGCGTTACCGGAAAGGGCTCCGAAGCTCATGCCGGAGATATTGAAAATCGAAGACTCATAGGGCGCCGTACATTGCGGCCCGCCCACCCGGATGCGCGCATGGGCCTGATCGACCTCTTTCGGCGACAGCGAGTGCGCCGAATAGTCATAGCCCGGGGCATCGACATCGCGCAGCGTGCCGAACGGCATGGCATCCGATGCGCCCTCGGCACGGGCGTTGATCAGCTGACGCTGCTCTCGGCTGAACGGACGGCCGCTGGATTCGGATTCGAAAAAATACTGGCGAAGCTCCGGGCGGATGAATTCAAGCAAATACCTGAGATGCCCAACGATCGGGTAGTTGGTCAGGACGTTGTAGCTCGAACTCAAATCCTTGATGCCAAGCGCTGTCAGGGCAAGCCAGACCACCCAAGCCAGATGCCACCAGGGCGAGACCAGCACCGCCAGCGCAGCGATGACGACGAATAACACGGCAACGGTTGTAAAAAATGCACGGCGGTACATGGCGCTCCTCAGATCAAATGACATCCTTGTTCGTGACTTAAGATAGAAGGCTTTGCCTGTACACGCCTGTACGGCCCTCAAAATCCGGCCCACATCCACATCCACATCCACATCCACATCCACATCCACATCCACATCAACATCAACATCCACGCCCACATCCCCACGGTGCCCGCAAAAAAAACGCCCCGCGAAGGCGGGGCGTGGAGACGAGAGCTTTACGTGACGTCAGGAATGAGACGGCTGCGGCAGCTCCGGTAGGGTCTCATGCAGCATATCGACGCTTTGGCGATAGTACTTCTGCGCTTTTTCCCGCTCGCCAAGGCTCGTATAGAGCCGGGCAAGTTCCGCGCAGGCCATGCGATCCGGGCGGCTTCGATAGCTTGCCTCGAAGTATTCGCGGGCTTTTTCCCACTGCTGGTTGCGAAGGGCCAGCCGGCCAAGCGTCAACATCAGGTCCGGGTCCTGCGGGCGCTCTTCGGCCCACTTCTCGGCGTGCATCTGCTGGCGCTCCACGTCGACGTTCAAAAGGCCATAGCGCAGGACCAGCGCTGCATCCCAGTGCTCCTTGAGGGTCTGGCGGAGCAGGCGCTCGGCCTGATTCTCTTCGCCGGCCTTGTAAAGCGATTCGACGTAGATCAGCACCAGTTCCGGGTCATTGCGCAGTGAATCCGGCATTTCCGCCCAGAGCTGACGCACCTCGTCAAGACGACGGTAATCGCCGGATGCGTTTCTGATCGAGGCCAGATAGGCGCTGCGCTCAAGCGTTCTACGTTCCTCATCGGACACCAGATTATGGCGTTCAAGACGCGGCATCAGACGACGAAGACCATCCCAGTCGCCCACACTCAAGTAGGCCTGTTTAAGCAACTTGAGCACCTGCGGGTGTTCCGGCAACTGCTTTTCGATCCGCGTAAGCGTGGCGACCGCCTGCTCATGCTGCTCACGATCAAGCATCAGCTGCGCCTGAATCAGCGATACCGCAGTATCCGCGCCCTCGGTGCTGCCGTGCGCCTTCTTGAGCAGGGTTTCCGACTGGTCGTAGCGGCCCTGGTAGTGCGCCGCCAGTGCCGCAGAGAGGTAGTTGATCAAAGGCGCCGAGGAATCATCGGCCGAGCGTACCAGCGACTTCTCGGCCTTTTTCCAGTGACCTTCTGCCAGCGCGACCAGACCTTGAACGGTGCGGTGCATGGCCTGACGGTTACGCGTCCGGTTATTCCAGCGCTTGAGCCGTCCGACCGGGCGACGAAGGCTTGAAAGAATCCGCACCAGTGCATAAAGCACCCAGAACAGCACGAACAGCACGATAAGTCCGAGCCAGAACGAGGTCTGGATGGAGGTATCCCCCACTCTGATCAGGAAGTAGCCCGGTGTGGACAACATGAGCTGCCCGAACAGCGCACCCACCGCCAAACCGATGACGATGAACAGAATCAGTTTTCTCATTCGGAAGCTCCTTGCTGCTCATAGCGCTTGCGCATGATGTCACGCAGGGTGCTCAGTGACGCACTGATGTCGGGAAGCTCCGGATGGATCGTTTCGTTGGCCAGCTCATCAAGACGAGACAGCGCCGTGCGAACACGCTCGTCGCTGGTCTGGTAGTACTGCTTGACCAGCGTCTGTGCCCGCTCGATGCTCTGGGCATAGATGTCCGGCTGGCCCTTGAGCAGCGCAAGCTGCGCCTGCTCGAGCATCAGGCGAACGTTCTGGCGGAGATACCCTTCCTGTTCCGGTGTAATCAGGGCTTCAAGGGCTTCGTCGTGATGACGCACCGTGACCAGATCCTTCAGCTGCTGACCGAGGCGCGCCAACTGTTCACGCCAGCCGCCACTGTAGGTCGAGCCGTCATCCACCTTGGCCGACAGGGCCTGGGTATCCTGCGCCAGCGGCAGCCGTTCAAACTGCTGAGCCTCGGACGCAAGCGACAGGTACAGACCGGTTTCATCCACGCTCGGGACGCTGTCAAGCGCGCTCAACTCGGAATGAATCTGTCGACGCACCGGCGTAAGGGCGGGGTTGTCGGCCTGAGTGAGTCGGTTGTCGGCGCTCTTGAGCAGGGTATAGGCCCCGCTGACGTCGCGCTCGAGCTGCAGGCGCTGATTGGCCAGACGCAGAAGATACTCGACTTCGGCGTACATCCATTCACGGGCATCGGTCTGCTGTGATGCAGAGAGCTCACTGAGCACTTTTTGCTGAGTCTGACCGGTTTCCTCGATCGAGGCCTTGAGCGATTCGATCGTGTTCTGCTGCTGAGACAGCGTCTGCTTAAGCGGCTCGGTGCTGGCCACCTGTTGGTCAAGCGATGCCAGCCGTGCCTTTTGATCCATGAGCATCTTGGCGCCGAAGCCAAATCCCACCAGCATCACGAGCAATACAATGACAAGCACCACGACCAGCGCCTTGCTGCCCTTGCCCTTGTTTCCGCCCGAGCCCGACCCGGAGCCGCCGTGTTTGGGCGGCGTATTGGCCCCGCCCGCGCTGTAACGCGTACTTGCCTTGTCGGGCGTCTCTGTCTTGGTGCTCTTACCGCTTTCTGAGCCAGAGGACGAAGGCGGCACAGTCTGGCTGTGAGTCGAAGCGGCGTTATCGTCGTTGTCGTGTTCTTGCTTGCTCATGTATCACTAGCCTTTATCAAGGTTAGAAGGCGCCACACAGTGAGCGACAGCACGTGCAAGTGCTGTCGGTGAGGCGTCACCGGCAATGGTTATGGCCGTGAATCCGTGGAAGGATGCCGTTTCCGCCAAGCGCTGGCTGGACACGACGAGCGGCCGTTTTTTGGTCGAATCACTACACCATAACAGAAGATGTTCAAGCTGTTCGGCGCTGGTCAAGATCAATGCTCTAAACGCACCCTCCTCAAGTACGCGCTGATGGTGCGGCTCAGGCGTATGAACGGTGCGTTTATAAAGCGCCAGTGTATCGACACTGGCGCCGCGCTGCATCAGCGTTTCGTGCAATAACGTGCGACCACCCTCGCCGCCGACCAGCAGTACGCGCTGGCCTGATACGGCCTCCGTCTGGAAGGCCGGCATGGAAAGAAGTGCTTCGCTTGCACTGCCGCTGCCTGACGGTGGCGCCCCCACGTCTTCGCCAAGCCCGTGAGACAGTACCTCAGCCGTACTGGCGCCGGTACCCCACCACATGATGCCAATGGGGTACTGCGGCCACAGGTCATCGACCCACTCGAGCAGGCAGGTTGCCGCGAACGGGCTGGTGACCAGCACGACCTGATAGAGATCCAGATCGAGAAGGCGTCGTCGTGTATCGCCGGAAGCGTCTTCAAGCGGCACCAGTTGCATGACACCGAGATTCAGCACCTCGGCCCCAAGCGCCTCGATGCCCTGCTCGAGCGCTTTCGCCCGCGCGCCGGGTCGGGCGATCACGACCCGGGGCTTAGCGCTCGCCATAGACCGCGTCCAGAATGGCACCTGCGCCCTGCCCGAGCAGCATATCCGCGACCTGTACTCCGAGCGCCTCCGGCGCATCGGCCGGGCCGCGAGCCGTGGCCCTGAGCACCTGGGAGCCATCGGGTGCGCCGACAAGCCCACGAAGCCAGAGCGTTTTCCCTTCATCCTCGAGCACGGCGTAGCCGCCGATCGGCACCTGACAGCCACCCTCGAGGTGCGTGTTCATCGCGCGCTCAGCAAGGACCTGCGCCGTGGTCGGCGCATCGGCGAGCGCCTCGATCAGCGTGCGTGAGCGCGTATCGTCCAGCCGGCACTCGATACCGAGCGCGCCCTGACCGCAGGCGGGCAACAGCTGCTCGGGCACCAGCTCCGACGTGATGCGTTCGGAAAGCCCGACCCGGATCAGCCCGGAGGTCGCCAGCACGATGGCATCGAACTGACCGTCATCGAGCTTTGAAAGCCGCGTTTGCACATTACCGCGCAGGCTTTTAATAACCAGATCCGGGCGCAACTCCTTGAGCTGAAGCCCGCGGCGAAGGCTTGATGTACCCACACAGGCCTCTCGCGGCAGATCCTCGAGGCTCTGATAGCGGTTCGACACGAACGCATCCGTCGGCGCGCCGCGATCCATGATGACCGCAAGTCCCAGCCCGTCCGGAAAATGCATCGGGACGTCTTTCATCGAGTGCACCGCGATGTCGGCGCGCCCGTCCAGCATTGCCTCCTCAAGTTCCTTGACGAACAACGCCTTGCCGCCGATTTTCGCAAGCGGCGTATCGAGGATCTTGTCGCCCCGCGTCGATAGACCGACCAGTTCGACGACAAGCCCCGGATTGAGCGCCTCCAGGCGCGCCTTGACGTGCTCGGCCTGCCACATGGCCAGCGGGCTTTTTCGGGTCGCGATGCGAAGCGGAACGGATTCAGGCTCTGACACGGGCACTCCAATGATCGAGGGATAGATAGGGCATGATAAAGCACCGCTCATCGGCTAAAAACCATTACGCCGCATTGCCGCATTAAGGCAGATGCAAAGCACGCAATGAAGGGCGAGCCTTGGACACGAGTTTGGTACACTCAAGCGTATCCGGCACGGCGAATTCGCACTGTGCCCATTCAGCCACGTACCACTTCGGGATTGTCTTGCCATCATGACACAACAGACCAATCAGTCCTGGGGCGGGCGCTTCAGTGAACCTACTGATACGTTCGTCGCGGCCTTTACCGCCTCCATCGGCTTCGATAAACGCCTGTACCACCATGACATTCGTGGCTCCATCGCCCACGCCACCATGCTTTCGCAGGTCGGCGTACTGACCGAAGACGAGCGCGACGCCATCATCGACGGCCTTTCCGACATCGAGCGCGACATCGAGGCGGGCAACATTGAATGGTCGGTCGCACTCGAAGACATTCACATGAACATCGAAGCCCGGCTGACCGACAAGATCGGAATCACCGGCAAGAAACTTCACACCGGCCGCTCGCGAAACGACCAGATCGCCACCGACATTCGCCTGTACCTGCGCGATGAAATCGACGCGATCGACTTGGAGCTTACGCGCCTGCGCGAGGGCATGATTACACTGGCCGACCGCGAAGCGGACACCATCATGCCGGGCTTCACGCACCTGCAAACCGCGCAGCCGGTCACCTTCGGCCATCACGTGCTCGCGTGGCAGGAAATGATCGGCCGTGACCACGAGCGCCTGCGCGACTGCCGCAAGCGCGTCAACGTGCTGCCGCTTGGCGCGGCCGCCCTGGCCGGCACCACCTATCCGATCGACCGCCACGTTACCGCTGAGCTGCTGGGCTTTGACCGCCCGGCGGAAAACTCGCTGGACGCGGTCAGCGACCGGGACTTCGCGATCGAGTTCACAAGCTTTGCAAGCCTTCTGTTGATGCACCTGTCGCGCATCAGCGAAGAGCTGGTGCTGTGGTCCAGCGCACAGTTCGATTTCATCGACCTGCCCGACCGCTTCTGCACCGGCTCCTCGATCATGCCGCAGAAGAAAAACCCGGACGTACCGGAACTCGTGCGCGGCAAGACCGGACGTGTCTATGGCCACCTGATGAGCCTTCTGACCCTGATGAAGTCCCAGCCGCTGGCCTACAACAAGGACAATCAGGAAGACAAGGAGCCGCTGTTTGACAGCGTCGATACCGTCAAGGGCTGCCTGCGGGCCTTCGGCGACATGATTCCGGCCATCGAGGCCAAGAACGCCTCCATGTACGAAGCGGCCCGCAAGGGCTTCTCCACCGCGACCGATCTGGCGGACTATCTGGTGCGTCAGGGCGTGGCCTTCCGCGACGCCCATGAAATCGTCGGTAAATCGGTGGCCTACGGCATCGAGACCGGCAAGGATCTGTCCGAGATGACGCTTTCGGAACTCAAGCAGTTTTCCGACACCATCGAACAGGACGTGTTCGAGGTGCTCACGCTTGAGGGCTCGGTCGCCGCGCGCAACCACATCGGGGGAACCGCGCCTAATCAGGTTCGCGCCAGCGCCCAGCGCGCCCGCGATACCCTCGCGCACTTTACCGGAGGTACGGCCCAGTGAAGACACGCCTTGCCCTTTTGATCTCGGTGGCGCTGCTGGCTGGCTGCGGCCAGAAAGGCCCGCTTTATATGCCAAACGATGAGAGCGCGGCCGAAAAATACGACCCGCAGCACGCCTACGAGCAGGACGCCGGCGCGCAGGATGATACCGACGCATCGTCTAAACGCGCTGACAGTGCCTCCGACACCTCCAATGCCGAGCGCTCAGAGCGCACGCAAACTGATACGCAAACCGATAAGCAAAACGACACCGACAGCCCCGAAGAGACCCGGCCATGAGCGCTTTTGACTACAAAAACGGCCAACTTCACGCCGAACACGTCGCCCTTTCCGATGTCGCCGACCAGGTCGGCACGCCCTGCTACGTTTACTCTCGAGCGGCCCTGACCGAGCACTTCAAGGGCTATCAGGCACCGCTTGAAGGCCGGGCGCACCTGATCTGCTACGCGGTCAAGACCAATGGCAACCTGGCGGTGCTCGATACGCTCGCACGCCTGGGTGCCGGCTTCGACATCGTCTCGATCGGGGAACTCGAGCGCGTCATCGCCGCTGGCGGCGACCCGAGCAAGGTGGTGTTCTCAGGCGTCGCCAAGCAGCGCCATGAAATGGCCCGGGCGCTCGAACTCGGCATCAAATGCTTCAACGTCGAATCGAGCGCGGAGCTCGAGCGCCTGAACGATGTGGCGGCAGGCCTTGGCAAAATCGCGCCGGTCTCGCTTCGGGTCAACCCGGACGTCGACGCCGGCACGCACCCCTACATCTCCACCGGCCTCAAGGACAACAAGTTCGGCGTGGCGATCGACGATGCGCTCGCGACCTACCAGCGCGCACAAGCGCTTTCGAATGTGAACCCGGTCGGACTCGACTGCCACATCGGCTCGCAGCTGACCGAGATTGCGCCGTTTCTTGACGCTTTGGATCGCCTCAAGCAGCTGATGGCCACCCTCAAGGAGCAGGGCATCACGCTCAAGCACCTCGACCTTGGCGGCGGCCTTGGCGTCAATTATCAGGGCGAAACGCCTCCGGCGACACGCGATTACATCGAGGCGCTGATTGAACGGCTGGATGACGACAGCCTCGAGCTGATCTTCGAGCCGGGCCGCTCGATCGCGGCCAATGCAGGCGTCATGCTGACTCGGGTCGAGTACCTGAAACCGGGTGAAAGCAAGCACTTCGCCATTGTCGATGCCGGCATGAACGACCTGATCCGCCCGTCGCTGTACCAGGCTTATCAGGGCATCGTTGAAGTCGATACGACGCAGGAGCGAACGCGCCAGACCTACGATGTGGTCGGCCCGGTCTGCGAGTCCGGCGATTTTCTCGGTAAGGAGCGAACGCTCGCGATTGCCGAAGGGGATCTTCTTGCGGTGCAGTCCGCCGGTGCCTACGGCTTCGTGATGGCCTCGACCTACAACGCGCGCCCACTGGCGGCGGAAGTCATGGTCGACGGTGAGGCGATGTATCTGATTCGAGAGCGCGCACCTCTCGAGGAGCTTTGGGCCGGTGAATCGCGCCTGCCCGAGGAGTCCCACTGATGCTGCTGCGCTTTTGGAAAATGCACGGCCTCGGCAACGATTTCATGGTGATCGATCTGGTCACCCAGCGCGCCCGCATCCCGTCTCAAAAGATCAGCCAGTGGGCCAACCGGAACACCGGCATCGGTTTCGACCAGCTTCTGCTGGTCGAGCCGCCGTCGCACCCTGATATGGATTTTCGCTACCGCATCTTCAACGCCGACGGCAGCGAAGTGGAAAACTGCGGTAACGGCGCGCGGTGTTTCGCCCGTTTCGTGGTCGACAATCACCTGACCACCAAGCGCGACATTCGCGTCGAGACCGCCGGCGGCCCGATGACGCTGCATCTGGCTGACGATCAGCGGGTGCGAGTCGACATGGGCCCCCCTAGACTGACGCCTGACGAAATCCCGTTCGTGGCCGAGGTCGAGGCCACCCAATACGAGGTGGACGTCGACGGCGAGCGCGTCTCGCTCAGCGCGGTGTCGATGGGCAACCCTCATGCGGTGGTACTGGTCGACAGCGTCGACCACGCGCCCGTTGCGACCCTCGGCCCCAAACTCGAGGCGCACGAGCGCTTTCCAAACCGGGTCAACGTCGGCTTTCTGGAAGTGGTGTCGACGCACAAGGCTCGGCTTCGTGTGTTCGAGCGTGGGGTGGGTGAAACCCGGGCCTGTGGCACCGGCGCCTGCGCCGCGGCCGTGGCCGGCATCCAGCAGGGGCTCCTTGAAAGCCCGGTCGACATCACCCTGCCTGGCGGCACGCTGACGCTCGAATGGGATGGCCACCAGCAGAGCGTGATAATGACCGGGCCGGCCGAGCGCGTGTTCGAAGGTCGGATTCCACTCTAGGTTTTTCTGACCGTCATCGAGGAGGTCGACATGTCGCCGTCACTGACTGCGTCGCAGGTTGCTCACTGGCTCGCCGAGCACCCCGACTTCTTCGAAGGTCGGGAGGCGCTTCTGGATAAACTGCACGTGCCGCATCCGCTGCACGGCGGCGCCGTATCGCTTCTGGAGTATCAGGTCGCACGCGCACGAGCAAAGGCCGATGACTCGACCCAGGCGCTGAGTGCGCTCAGCCAGGGCGCACGGCAGCAAAAGGGCAGTCATCAGCGGCTTCAGCAGGTGCTGCTGGCGCTGATGGACGCCGACAGCGCTGATGCACTGGCCCAGCAGCTTGCGCTGCAACTCGACGAGCATTATGGCGTGACCTGGCTGTCGCTCTGGCGTGACGCGACGCCCAGCGCACCCTGCCATCCACCGACCCACGGGCTTAATCAGGTGATCGTGAACCATATTCACGCGGTGCCGGAGCACGCCCATGGGGTCGCGTTCGTGCCCGACGAGGCGCTCTATCGACGCCTTCAGCCCGAGGCGTTCGGCACGCCCTGCCCGACCCGACTGGTCGAGCTGCCGCTTGGCAGCCGCAGTGCCTTTCTGGTGCTGTCTGCAAAAGACGATACGCTCGATCGAACGACGGTCTGCTTTCTCGCCGACGTGGTGAGCCGCCTGCTGGAGCGCCACCTCTCATGACCGTCTTACAGGATCACTGCGAGCGGTATCTGGCCTCGCTCACACGCCACAGCGACACGACCCGGGCGGCCTACCGGCAGGATTTGAAGGCGCTGACCGGCTTTGCTCTCGAGGCACACCTTGCCGACTGGCACGCACTCGATGTGACGCTGCTGCGTCGGTTTCTCGGGCGCGAGCGCACCCGGGGCCTTGGCGCCCAGACACTGGCACGGCGGCTTTCAACCTTACGGGGCTTCGGCGATTATCTGGTGGATCAGAATGTTCTGAGCACTAACCCCGCTCGGCTGCTCGACACGCCCAGAAAGCGCGCGGCGCTCCCCCGCCCGGTGGACATCGATGCGCTAAGCCACTTCCTCGACGCCCCGTTCGATGAAGCCGACCCGCTCGAAGTGCGCGACCACGCCATGGCGGAGCTCTTTTACTCCTCCGGGCTTCGACTGTCGGAGCTGACCGGGCTGGACCGGTCGCACCTCGACAGCACGCGCCTTCGAGTGCGCGGCAAAGGCGATAAACCGCGTCAGTTACCGCTGGGCCGACGAGCGCGACAGGCGCTGGATAACTGGCTGAGCGTTCGCCCGCTGCTTGCCAACGACGCTGAAGAGGCTCTGTTTGTCAGTAAACGGGGCAGTCGCATTACGCAGCGAAGCGTTCAGCTTCGCCTGAATCGCATGGCGATCGAGCGCGGCCTGCCCGAGCATCTGCACCCGCACCGACTTCGACACAGCTTTGCAAGCCATCTACTGGAATCGAGCCAGGACCTTCGCGGCGTGCAGGAGCTATTGGGTCATGCGCACCTCTCGACCACGCAAATCTATACCCGACTTGACTGGCAGCATCTGGCCGAAGTCTATGACAAGGCGCATCCTCGCGCCCGCAACACACACGCCTCAGGAGAGGATGATGATCAAGGCTCTCACGTTTGATCTGGACGACACCCTTTGGGACAACGGCCCGGTCATGGTTCGCACCGAACAAGGGCACTACGACTGGCTGGATCAACAGGCAGGCCACGCCAAGCGGTTTCCGCCGGAAACGTATCTTGAGCGACGACTGGCCGCCGCGGATCGCTACCCGCTTAGACGAGGCGACTTCACGTTCCTGCGTCGCACGGCGCTGTTCGAGATTTTAAGCGAGCACGGGCTCGATAACGCCGAGGCCAACCGCCTGGCCGATGAAGCCATCGACTATATGCTGACGCTTCGTCATGAGGTCACGCTGTTCGAGGAAAGCCTGCCGCTTCTCAATGACCTGAAGCACCACTACGGCCTGGCCGCGATCACCAACGGCAACGTGGACATTCATCGCATTCTGGACACACCGCTGTTCGACTGCGTGATCAACGCCGGTGAATGGCTCGCGCCCAAACCGGATGCCCGCACGTTCCTGGCCGCCATGGCACGCCTTGGCACTGCGCCGAGCGAAACCATCCACGTCGGCGACTCGTGGACCGAAGACGCGCTGCCCGCCCTGCGCCTTGGCATGCACGTCGCCTGGATTGATCGCAAGAAGACGGGGCCTGCGTTTTCCCACCCACGGCTTCATACCATGACCCATGTGCGGGAATTGCCTGACGTCATCGAGCGTATTACTGCCGCCAGGGCCTGAACACGTGCATGTCTTCTTGTAAGCGCCACCGCCATACACGACACTAAGCGTTCAATGGGGCCTGGAGCTGGAGGAAGACATGCGTGCATTCAAGATCATCGCTGCCATGGCCGCGCTCGGCGCACTCGGTGCGCTGGCACTTGTGATCATGGTGCCCGCAACAGAGCGCTCGGGTGACGCCTTCGGCGTTCATTATCCGAACGCACGCTACGACACCCTCGAGATTCACCCGTCGTATCACTCGCCCGCCGCGCCTGCGCCCGTGCTTGACCAGCCATCCACGTCAACGCATGGCCCGGAGGCCACCCTGGTCGCGCCGGTCGAGGAGGCCCTTCCCTATCGCTACCCGGCAAGCCAGAAAACCTACGTTTTCTGATGCGCGCCGCGTCAGTGACGAGCGGCCGGGCATGCCACTCACTCGGGCTTTGACTCGGTGTCCGGCGCCAGCCAGCGGTTGAGCGTCTGAGCAAGCGTATCCAGCCCCTGGCGCTTGAGCGATGAAAAGAGCTGCACCGAGACCAGATCATCCCACTCGGCCAGCGCCGAACGGACCTTTTGCAAACTCGCCGCGGCTGCGCCACGCTTAAGCTTATCGCTCTTGGTCAGCAGGATATGAACCGGCATGTCGGCGTCATCAGCCCACGCAAGCATCATCTGATCGAATTCCGTTAGCGGATGACGCACATCCATCATCAGCACCAATCCCTTGAGCGAGCGACGCTTTTGCAGATAGGCCGAGAGATGGCGCTGCCACTCGAGCTTGACCTTCTCAGGCACCTTGGCATAGCCGTAGCCGGGCAGGTCGACCAAGTGGCGTGTACCATCATCGAGTTCGAAGAAATTGATCAACTGCGTTCGGCCCGGCGTCTTTGACGTTCTGGCAAGCGCCTTCTGCCCCGTGAGGGCGTTGATGGCGCTGGACTTACCGGCATTGGAACGCCCGGCAAATGCCACCTCATGACCTTCATCGGGAAGACAATGGGCAAGAGTCGGCGCGCTATGAACGAAACGCGCCTGATGATAATCGATGGAGCGAGGCGACATGATGGGTTTCCTGAGCCGTCGTACGAATGGAATGAACGGCACACAGTATACCAGTCCTGCGCCCGACATGACCCGGGGCCGGCTCTGTGGCACCATCAAGAACGCACATCGAGCCTGCGAGGAACTCTCATCTCTCGGCTGGCTCTAATCAGGGATTTACACAACCCAACATTGGAGTGGTACACATGATCAAGAAGTTACTGACGTCGTTCATTGTCAGCCTGTGCCTGGCATCGACGGCCTTTGCCGCCGCCCCCGAGGCCGGCAAGGATTACAAGGTCCTCGATGAGCCGGTCAACACCGAGCTGCCGGACGGCAAGATTCAAGTAACTGAAGTCTTCTGGTACGGCTGCCCGCACTGCTACGCCTTGAATCCCTCGCTCGAAAAATGGGCCGCTGAGCTCAAGGACGACGTCGACTTCGAACTGCTGCCCGCCACCATGGGTCGCACCTGGGTGCGTCACGCCGCGGTCTATTACGCAGCCACCCAACTGGGTATCGAACACAAGCTGCACGATGACCTGTTCGACGCAATCCACAAAAATGGCAAGCACATGACCGATGATGGCGAGATCGCCGAGTTCTTCAGTCATTATGGTGTCAGCAAGGAAGCCGCACTCAAGGCGCTGAACTCCTTCGGTGTTAAGAGCCAGATCAATGAGGCCCACGCACGCATGCGCGCCTACAAGCTCATGGGCGTTCCGGCACTGGTGGTCGATGGCAAGTACGTGATTACCCCGAAAACCGCGGGCGGTCTTGAAAACATGCTGACCATTGCGTCAAAACTGACCGATGAAATCCGGGACGGCAACCTCAAATGAGCGACCAAGGCCCCTCGACTGGCCAGCCCACGCGACTTCGCGTACTGACATTCAACCTCCAGGTAGGCATTCACACCCACGCCTATCATCACTATGTCACTCGCAGCTGGCAGCATCTTCTGCCACACCCCGAGCGACAGAGCAGGCTCGATTTCATCAGTGGCACCCTCGCCCACTACGATATCGTGGCGCTTCAGGAGGTGGATGGCGGTAGCTTTCGGTCCGGTAACGTTAACCAGACCGAATATCTGGCCAGCAAGGCGGCCTTCCCCTTTTGCTGTCATCAGCTCAATCGAAACTTCGGCAACGTGGCCAAGCACAGCAACGGCCTTCTAAGCCGCATTCCGATGAGCCGGGTTCAAAACCACAAGCTGCCGGGCCCGCCGGGGCGCGGCGTCATCCACGCAACGCTCGGCGAAGGCCAACATGCACTGCATATCTTCGCCGTGCATCTCTCGCTTGGCCAGCGCACGCGCGACCGTCAACTCAGCTATCTGAGCGAGTTGATCGAGCCGTTGACGCACGTGGTGGTGCTTGGTGATCTCAACTGCACGCTCGAGCAGCTGACGCCCCACAAGCGCTTTTGCAATGCGATGGATCTGGCGCCCGGAAAAGCGCTCCTGAGCTATCCGGCATGGCAGCCCAAGCGAGCGCTTGATCACATTCTGGTGTCGAAAAGCCTCAAAACCACGAACCTTGAAGTGCTTGATCAACACTATTCCGATCACCTGCCACTTGCGCTTGAACTCGAACTGCCCGAGGCGTGTGCACGCGCCCTGAATCACGCCCCCAAGCAGGAAGAACCGTCGATCGTTCTTCCGACCTGAGGGGTCGAGAAGATGTGATTCACATGCATCACGCATAAAAAAAGCCCCGCCTGAGCGGGGCTTTTTTGTCCTGCCGATTTTTGCGTTCTGCCGACGTCGCTTACGAGCGCATGTCGTCGAAGAACTTGCGCACGCCTTCGAAAAAGCCGCTTTTTCTCGGCGAGTGCTTGGTGCCTGTACCGTCCAGGCTTTCCTGGAAACGGCGCAGCAGGTCTTTCTGATCTTCGTTAAGATTGACCGGTGTTTCGGTCACAACCTTACAAATCAGATCGCCCGGCGGGCCACCGCGTACGGATTTCACACCCTTGCCACGCAGGCGGAACAGCTTGCCGGTTTGGGTTTCCGGCGGAATCTTGAGCTTGACGCGGCCATCGAGCGTCGGCACTTCCAGCTCACCGCCAAGCGTTGCATCAACGAAGTTGATCGGCACATCGCAGTGAAGATCACGGCCGTCACGCTCGAAGATTTCGTGCGACTTGATCGCGACCTGCACATAAAGATCGCCTGCCGGACCACCATTCAGGCCGCCCTCACCTTCGCCATTCAGACGAATGCGATCGCCGGTGTCGACGCCGGCCGGAATCTTGACAGAGAGCGTTCGGGTTTCCTTGACGCGGCCTTCACCGTGGCACTTGCGGCACGGCGTTTCGATGACTTCACCACGACCGTGACAGGTCGGGCAGGTCTGCTGAACCGCGAAGAAACCCTGCTGCATACGCACCTGACCGATGCCATTACAGGTCGAGCAGGCGCTCTTGTTGGAGCCGGGCTCGGCACCATCGCCATGGCACTGGCCGCATTCGGCAAGCCTCGGTACCCGAATATCGACCGTGGTGCCGGCAACGGCATCCTCGAGATCGATCTCTAGGTTATAGCGAAGGTCGCTGCCGCGCTGAGGTGCGTTCGGGTTGCGACGTCCGCCGCCACCGCCACCAAAAATATCGCCGAACACGTCGCCGAAGATGTCGCTGAACCCGCCGGCACCGCCGCCGCCAAAGCCGCCACCGCCGAAGCCACCGGCCTGACCGTCAACCCCTGCGTGACCGAACTGGTCATACGCCGAGCGTTTTTCACTGTCGGACAGCACTTCGTAGGCGTCGGAGACTTCACGAAATTTCTCCGCAGCCGTCTCATCGTCCGGATTACGGTCGGGGTGGTATTTCTGGGCGAGACGGCGGTACGCCTTCTTGATCTCTTTTTGATCGGCGCTGCGCTCGACGCCCAGCACCTCGTAATAATCACGTTTGGACATGAGTCATTGGCCCTCCGAAACCATGGTTCGAACACAACGGCGCGGGGGCCGTGATGCCCCCGCGCCGTTGTCACGAGTGCGGACTCGTATTACTGCTTTTTCTGATTGTCGTTGACTTCTTCATACTCAGCGTCAACCACATCATCGTCCGCTTTCTGGTTTCCCTGAGCGCTCTCGCCCTGGGCCTGCTCGCCGCCTTCCTGCTCGGCGTACATTTTCTGTGCAAGCGAACCGGATGCTTCGGTCAGCGCGTCGAGCTTGGACTGAATCTCGTCCTTATCGTCGCCCTTGAGCGCTTCTTCAAGATCGCTGATCGCGGTCTCGATTTTCTGGCGCTCGTCGTCGGTTGCCTTGTCGCCGGCTTCCTCAAGCGTCTTGCGCGCTGCGTGAACCATGCCGTCGGCCTGGTTACGAACCTGGACAAGCTCTTCAAACTTCTTGTCTTCGGCTTCGTGCGCTTCGGCGTCCTTGACCATCTGATCGATCTCGTCGTCGGACAGACCGCCGGAGGACTTGATCACGATGGACTGTTCCTTGCCGGTTGCCTTGTCCTTCGCCGTGATGTTCAAGATGCCGTTGGCATCGAGATCAAACGCGACTTCGATCTGCGGCACACCGCGCGGCGCGGGCGGAATGTCGGAAAGGTCGAACCGACCCAGCGACTTGTTCTGCGCGGCCTGCTTACGCTCACCCTGAAGCGCGTGAATGGTCACGGCTGTCTGGTTGTCTTCGGCGGTCGAGAACGTCTGGGTTTTCTTGGTCGGGATCGTGGTGTTCTTCTCGATCAGCGGCGTCATCACGCCACCCATGGTTTCGATGCCGAGCGTCAGCGGAGTTACGTCGAGCAGCAGTACGTCCTTGACGTCACCACCGAGAACACCACCCTGGAGGGCTGCACCCATGGCAACAGCTTCGTCCGGGTTGACGTCCTTGCGAGCGTCCTTACCGAAGAACTCGGCCACTTTCTTCTGAACCATCGGCATACGAGTTTGACCACCGACGAGAATGACGTCGTCGATCTCACTGTTGGATAGACCTGCGTCCTGAAGCGCGGTCTTGCACGGGCCGAGCGAGCGCTGAACCAGATCTTCAACCAGCGACTCGAGCTTGGCGCGCGTTACCTTGACCGCCAGGTGCTTCGGACCCGTGTTGTCTGCCGTAATGTAGGGCAGGTTCACTTCGGTCTGCTGCGCGGAGGACAGCTCGATCTTGGCTTTCTCGGCGGCTTCCTTCAAACGCTGCATCGCGAGGCTGTCGCCGGAGAGGTCGATGCCGGAATCGCTCTTGAACTGAGAAACGAGGTAGTCGATCAGCGCCAAGTCGAAGTCTTCACCACCAAGGAACGTGTCGCCGTTGGTTGCCAGCACTTCGAACTGCTTCTCGCCTTCGACGTCTGCAACTTCGATGATCGAGATATCGAAGGTACCGCCACCCAGGTCATAAACCGCGATGGTGCGATCACCCTTGATGCTGTCCATGCCATAGGCAAGCGCGGCAGCTGTCGGCTCGTTGATGATGCGCTTGACTTCAAGACCTGCGATGCGGCCGGCATCCTTGGTGGCCTGGCGCTGCGAGTCGTTGAAGTAGGCCGGTACCGTGATGACCGCTTCGGTGACGGTTTCACCGAGGTAGTCTTCAGCGGTCTTCTTCATCTTCTTGAGAACTTCGGCGCTGACCTGCGGCGGAGCCATCTTGTTGTCGTTGACCTGAACCCAGGCATCGCCGTTGTCGGCTTCAACGATGGAATAGGGCACCATCTTGATGTCTTTCTGGACGACATCGTCCTTGAACTTGCGGCCGATCAGGCGTTTTACCGCATAAAGCGTGTTGCTGGGATTGGTTACGGCCTGACGTTTGGCCGCCTGACCGACGAGCGTTTCGCCGTCGTCGGCGTAGGCAATGATCGACGGCGTTGTACGGCCGCCTTCAGCGTTTTCGATAACCTTGGTCTTGTCGCCATCGAGTACGGCAACGCAAGAGTTTGTCGTACCAAGGTCAATACCAATAATGCGTCCCATGTATCCACCTCACTTCAAAACTGATCTATTGGTTCGTATCTGATGCGGAGTATTCCGCGTGTCTGTCTGCTTATATGGGGCCGGGTTAACGCCTTTCAAGGGGCGTTTTTCATTCAGCGGCCTTGCTGACCACAACCATTGCCGGGCGCACCAGGCGGCCGTTCAGCGTGTAACCTTTCTGCATGACGTCGATGACGGTGTTCGGCTCGACGTCGGGGCTCGGCACCATCGTCATCGCTTCATGAAAATTCGGGTCGAAGGGCTCGCCGTTGGGCTCGATCTGCTCGACGCCGAACTTGTTCAGCGCATCGACCTGCATCTTGAGCGTCATGGATACGCCTTCGCGGTGCGTTTCAGAAGCGTCTTCCTGCATGCTCTCGAGCGCCTTTTCGAGGCTGTCGACGACCGGCAAAAGCTCTTTTACAAACTTTTCGAGCGCGAATTTTTTCGCTTTCTCGGTTTCCTGATCAGCGCGACGACGTGCGTTCTGAGCTTCTGCAGCCGTTCGCAGCGATTTGTCTTCGGCCTGTTTCAACTGCTCTTCGAGCTCTGCAACGCGCGCGGCCAGAACATCGGCCTCGGGATCACCATCGAGTTCGCCCTCTACGGGTTCAAGCGCGTCTTCTTCAAGGCACTCCCCCACACGCTCAATGGACTCGTCTTCCATGGGCTGGGGTTCCGCGTCGCGCTCGGCGCGCTGAAGTTCTTCGTCTTTTTGCGTATTGGACTTATCCGTCATGGTCAAGCCTCTCCCAGTTGGTGTTCGGTCAAATGAATCTGCTGCGTTAATGGGGCGAGTTGCGTCCATTCTCAAGGGGGCGACAGAAAAAAGCAGCAGGCTGAATGGTTGAACCGGCCACAGGGTCACTGTATAAAAAGCCATAGTGTGTTTATCAACAGGGACACCTCATGCTCGCTCAACTGTCTATCCATCACTACGCCATCGTCGATGCCCTCGATCTTGATTTTCGAAAGGGAATGACGGCCATTACCGGCGAAACCGGTGCCGGAAAGTCCATCTTGCTGGGTGCATTGGGGCTGTGCCTCGGCGACCGCGCTGATGCCGCCAATGTTCGCCACGGCGCCAAGCAGGCCGACATCAGCGCCCGCTTCGATATTCAAGCCCTACCCAGCGCGCGTGACTGGCTCTCAGAGCGAGAGCTTGACACCGAGGACTGCTTGATTCGGCGCGTAGTGACGACGTCCGGGCGCTCAAAGGCATGGATCAACGGCACGCCCTGCACGGCGTCGGATCTAAAGCAGCTTGGCGAGCATTTGATCGAAGTGCACGGCCAGCACGCGCACCACGCGCTAATGCGTGAGGAAACGCACCTGCGCCTGGTGGATGAGCTGGCCGGGCATCAGGACGATGTTTCGCGCCTCAAGGGCCTGCACCGTCAATGGCAATCCCTTCGTCGCGACATACGTGCGCGCCGAGAAAACAGCAGCGAGCGTGACGCGCGCCTGCAGCTTCTTCGCTACCAAGTGGAGGAGCTTGATGAGCTCGCATTGCAGGAGGGAGAACTGGGCCAGCTTGAGACTGAGCACACCAATCTCTCTCACGCCGAACAGTCCATTCAAACCACCCAACACGCACTCGATGAGTGTGGTGATGAACAGCATGGCGCCCTCACGCGACTGTCGAGCGCGCTGGGCCATCTGGGAACACTGCCCGACGCCCAGCGAAAAACGATCGAACCGATTCTCACAATGCTCGAGGAGGCTCGCATCCAGTTAAGCGAAGCCGTCAGCGATCTGGAGCATCATCAAAGTTCGATCGAACTGGACCCGACACGGCTCGCGTTCGTGGAAGAGCGCCTGAGCACGGCACACACCATCGCTCGCAAGCACTACGTCAATCCGGAAGAGCTGACCGGACTTCACGCGACGCTGGCGCATGAATTGAGTGAACTGGATGCAGGCCCGAGCGATCTTTCCGAGCTTGAGGAGCAGGCCCAGACCGTACGCGATGAGTGGCGCGCGCTTGCTGCAACTGTCAGTGATCGACGAGCAAAGGCAGCAATACAACTGACAGCCGATGTCGAGGCGCAGCTCAAGTTTCTCGGAATGGAGAAGGCGCGCTTCGAGGTCGCAGTGACCCCGCTTGAAAAACCCCAGCCGGAAGGGCTTGATCACGTTCAATTCTTGATGAGCGCAAACCCCGGACAACCCATGCGCCCGCTTCATAAAGTCGCCTCGGGCGGTGAGCTTTCACGCATCAGCCTGGCTATTCAGGTGGCGACCGCCACACACAGCAAAACACCGACACTGGTGTTTGACGAAGTGGACGTAGGCATTTCAGGCGCCACGGCCGAAATCGTCGGACAGCTCTTAAGAGAGCTTGGCGGGCGCGGCCAGGTCATGTGCGTTACCCATCTGCCCCAGGTGGCCGCTCAGGCGCATCAGCACCTGCACATTGAAAAGCAGGCCGATGAACATCAAACGCAGACCTCAATGCTTCTATTGGACCGACAGGGCCGCGTTCGCGAGCTGGCCAGGATGCTTGGCGGCGTACATCTATCCCAACAGACGCTGGCACATGCCCGGGAAATGCTCAAAAGCGGCCAGTCCGATCAACGCCACTGACTGACATACGGCGATTGACGCAGGCCGCTCGTTGTTTGAGCTCAAAAAAAAGAGCGCCACCCAATTGGGTCGCGCTCTTTTTTACTAAAGCGGCTGCGATCATCCTTTAGCGCCGATTCCCGCCCCCATCCTGGCGAGTCGCCTTTGAGCCCTTGGGCCGGACGTAAAGCACCAGCGCATGATCAACGAGCTCATAACCACGTTCATCGGCAAGCTCACGTTGACGACGCTCGATGTCGTCATCAAAAAACTCGACAACCTCACCGGTTTCAAGGCAAAGCATATGGTCGTGATGATCTTCCTGGGACATTTCGAAGACGGCATGGCCTCCATCAAAATTATGCCTTACCACAAGGCCCGCCGCTTCGAACTGAGTCAGAACACGATAAACCGTCGCAAGACCGACATCTTCGCCCTGATCCAGCAGCGATTTGTATACGTCTTCTGCACTCATGTGCAGGTCTTCTTCTCGGGTTGCCTCCAGTATCTGAAGGATCTTGACCCGTGGCAGGGTGACCTTGAGGCCTACCTTGCGTAACTCCTGGTTCCTGTCGGCCATAGTTCGCTCTTCGCAGTCGCTTGATGTATCAGGTATGATCGATGAAGGCAAACGATAAGGAAAGTCAGACGCAAATGCAAAAATCGATCCGATTAGTCACCTTTTGTTGCATTCTTGGTCTTCTTGGCGGGTGTAGCTGGTTCGGTGTCTACAAAAGAGACATCCCCCAAGGCAACCTGATCACTCAGGACATGGTACAACAGATTCACACCGGGATGAGTAAATCCCAGGTCGTCTATGTCATGGGTACACCGCTTCTGGAAGATCCGATGGGTAAGGATCAATGGGACTACGTCTATCGGGTCAAGAAGGCCGATGGCACCTCTACCCGCAAGCGCGTAACGCTTGATTTCCAGGGTGACACCGTTCAACGCGTACGCACAAGCGGCGACCTTGATGCCTCACCGAACGTTAACAACCAGCCACCAGCCTCAGAATCGGCGGCTGACCCTGAGTCGACCGTACTGGACCCCATACCGGGTACCGGCACACAGCCTTATCCAAACGACGACTAACGCCTTCACCCTTTCTTGTTGGCCCGAGCAATTCGGGCCTTTTTGGGATCACAGAGCAAGGGCCGGTAAACCTCTACCCGGTCGCCTTGTGCAACCACGTTATGCTCCGGCGCCCGAAGCTTTACTCCGAAGACACCGACCGGAGCATTCTCAAGCATGGTGCGCGTAAGGCCAGTCGCAGCCTCCTGATCCAACCCCGACTGAAGTACAGCCGCCCTCACCGTTGTACCGTGCTCAACGCGCAAGAGTTTCATGAACTGCTGCCCAGGTAAGGCATATACAACCTCAATCTCAACCGCTTGATCAGCCATAGACCTGGTTCGCTCGTTTAACGAAGGCATCAACCTGCTGCTTGGCAACCTGATGAAACAACCGCCCAAACGCCATGCCGATCAAGCGGTTCGAAAATTCGAAGTTGAGTTGAAATTCGACCTTGCAGGCGTTTTCCCCCATTTCCATGAAGCGCCAGCTCCCGGACAACTTCTTGAAAGGCCCATCTTCAAGCGACAGGTCGATCCTCGAGGGCGCATGCAGTGTATTACGGGTGGTAAAGCTCTGCTCGACACCACTTTTGGACAGAGTCAGTTTACCGACCCGATAATTGTCGCCCTCATCGACCACCGTCGCCTGACGACACCCAGGCAAAAATTCGGGGTAGCGCTCGATGTCATTGACCAGATCAAACATTTTCCGATCAGAGTGTTTAACGAGCGCCGACTGACTCACTGTTGGCATAACCTCTCCACTGACGGGGACGCACTTTCTGCGTATAATAGTGCGTCTTTCACATAGATGAATGACTTGAATGTTATCACGCTTTCCCGGTATCGCGGAGAGCACGCTATAAGGACATAGGGGTTCTATGGGCAAGAAAAAAGGAAACGCGCCCGGTGGCAACGTTATTGCCCAGAACAAAAAGGCTCGTCACGAATATCATATCCAGGAAACGTTCGAAGCAGGCCTCTCACTGGCAGGCTGGGAAGTCAAAAGCCTGCGAGCCGGCAAAGGCCAGCTCACGGACACCTATATTCTGGTTCGGCGTGGCGAAGCCTGGCTCATGGGCGCCAATATAACGCCAATAAGCACCACCAGTACGCATGAAGTCGCCGACCCGGCGCGCACTCGCAAGCTTCTATTGCACCGAAAAGAAATTGCCAAGATCTTTTCGCGCACCCAAGATAAGGGACACACCTGTGTACCCCTAAAACTGTATTGGAAAAACAACCTGGTAAAATGCGAACTGGCACTGGTACAGGGCAAGAAAGAGTACGATAAGCGCGCCACCGAGAAAGAACGCGACTGGAACCGCCAGAAAGCCCGGATCGTTAGAGAGCAACGCTAAAGCGTTGGCGTTCAACAAACTGCGGTGCTACCATCATCGATTACTTGGGGGCGATCTGGTCTCGACGCCGGTAGTAAGCCCTGAGGTGCATGCCGAGAGCGTAACGTATCTCGTAAATACCACGTTACTTTAAAATAGTCGCAAACGACGAAAACTACGCTCAGGGCGCACTGGCAGCTTAAACACTGCTAGTTGTTAGCCTGGCCCGGAAAGGATGTGCCTGTTCATCCTGGATGGGAGAAGAGCTCAGCTGACAGGACCGCGTTTGGCCTTGCCTTCGTGTCAAACGTTAAACATTAGAGGGATCGCGTAGCCTTATCCTGCCCGTCGGAGAAGGTGTCGCTAAATGAAAAGACGGATCTAAGCATGTAGAGCCAATGGGTAAGCGCCGGCGGACGCGGGTTCAATTCCCGCCGCCTCCACCAAGCGCCAAAGCCGCTGTCACCGACAGCGGCTTTTTTTTATGCCCAAAATCAAACGCTTGCAGCCAAACAAGCTCATAACGGCCGATATCTCGAAATAGCCGATAACACATGGATCAGCATGTTTTGGCATGGCTGGGGCAACATTTGAGGCAACTTTTTTCTGTGGTCAGAATGAGCTTACCCCACTCCTAACATGGGTATTTTGGCTTGCCAAAATCCGGCGTTAGAAATGCAAGGAATCGCAAGCGAATCTGCACCCCCAAAACCGCCATGCGCCCCATCAGTGGCGCGGCCTGAGGCCGATTGCGTGGGTGCAAGGAAACCGACCCATTTAGCGCGCAGGCGGGGCGGGGAGTCGACGGCGCGGCGGCAGTGCTCAGCAGCCATTGAGCATGGCACACGGACGCCAAAGCAAATTCCTAAAGGGGCAGTTTTACCTTCCAGGTTTGCGGTTTACCAGGATTGCTATTTGCCTTAGTGCTAAATAGAATGCTTTGGTAAGCGGTCACGTCCCTTGGTATTCACCAAGGGCGTTTTTGTCTCTGGCTGCTGTAGGAGGTCGTATGAATCAGACACTGAAAAAACAAGAGCGATTGGCTATTCCTCGGCGCCAAGTTGGCGAAACTGCCAAGGCCCGCCCGTGTCTAGGTGATCATGAAGCACAGACCAAAAAGGTTCGCCAGCACTCTTTTGCCCGCTATGAATCGGCCTATCGGGAGCTAGCTAAGGTCTGAGGTACATGCCAACTTGCGATTCAGACCCGCACGACGGGATTAGATACCTTCCTAGCGATCACATTATAAGCGTCAACAAGGAAATGTTGGCGCTTACCCCTCATGAGCCATTCGGTATACTTAATCAAAGCGGTTTGGATAGTGCCCAGTGCCGACCGGCTCAGTTCGCGTATTTCCAGCAGACCCATGATATTTTTACTCTTGCTGCAGTTCTTGGCGAAGCTTTGGTACAGAACCATTGCTTTATGAATGCCAATAAGCGGACTGCTGCGGGATGCGTCTATGAATTCCTTATGCTAAATGGCTGGGAGTTAACCGCGCCTGGGGATGACGTGGTTATCTTATGGGAAGGCGTTGCCATGCACGAGTACGAACTTGACGAGATTGCGGACTGGCTAGCCTATTGGTCTCGTGAATTTGATACGTCAAAGCTCAACGATTGATTTATTTTCTCCCTGCTCTGCTTTAGCCACTTGGTAAACGAAAACAAGTAAGCGGCTCGGATGCGTTGCAGATATTTTGATGACGCGGCGGCGGTGCTGACCGGCTCGACCGGGTGTGGATAAGCCAGACAACCAGGCATAAGAAAGCCACCCATCAGGGTGGCTTTGTCATTAGGCGCTTTCTCAACGGTTAGAAATGATCAGCTCTCCGCGAGGCGCGGTGTGCTCAAGTCCAACGGAGTACCGGAGCTGAGTGCGCTGAATGGTCAGCCCCTCGAATGCCTCGTGCATCTCTGGAATATCGTTGACGCTGATCACCACCTGGCCTTTGGCCTCACGCGCAAGCTTACCCATCAGGGCGTACTGCTCGAGACCGAACTCGATACCATAGCCGGCGGTGCCCCAATATGGCGGGTCGAGGTAAAGCAGTGTCTCATCACGATCGTAACGTCTGACGCATTCCTCCCAGGGCAACTGCTCGATCAACGTTCGACTGAGCCTCAGATGCGCCTCGCTCAGATCTTCCTCGAGCCGCAAAAGATTGAGCCGAGGCCGGCACGCCGCCGAAGTGCCAAACGACGGATTATCCGCCCGTGCGCCGAAGGCGGTCTTTTGTAGATAGAAGAACCGCGCGGCGCGCTGAATGTCGGTCAGCGTTTCCGGCGGCGTGCGCTTGAGGTCCAGAAACTCCTGCCGGCTGACCAGCGCCCATTTGAAATGGCGCAGAAGCTCCTCGAGATGGTGTTTAACCACCCGGTACAGGTTGACCAGTTCGCCGTTAGCGTCGTTGATCACCTCGACCGGCGAGGGCTCTTTCATGAAGTAAAGCGCCGCGCCGCCGCAAAACGGCTCGACGTAGGTTCGATGCGGCCCAAACAGCGGCAGGATCTGTTTGGCCAGCCGGCGTTTTCCACCCATCCAGGGCACGATCGGTTTTTGAGTGGCGTGTAAGCCCATAGTGCGACACCTGTCATTGGAGGCCAGCGATTCGATGGCCGGTTACTGTAGTGGTGTTGCAAGGCACTATTGATTGGCTCGGCTTACCGCCGAGCTCTTTTTTATGCGGCGTGGTCACTGCCGCCCAGCTCATACGGCCTAAACCGCACCACCTCTTCCCCGATCTGCTCGTTGATCTCCTCAAACACCGCCTGCAACGGTTCAAGCTCATTGGTCACGAACACCCGCGCGGCTTTCTCGATGTCACCGAACCCGCCGGTGTTATTCGGAATGATCCCCATCAGCTGAGGCGGCACTCGATGGCCGGCCAGCGTGTCGTCACGGGTGATGTTCTTGATGCCAGCGAACTCATCTTTCGCCGCCACTTCACTGATCGGAATGATCTGAACGCCGTCTTTTTTGCCGCCTGGGGAGTGCAGAAAGAGATTGCGGAAGTTGCCGACGCCCTTAGAATTCTTGAGGGCGTCGCGCATGGCGTCGATGTCTTCCTGATTCTGAGCGGCGTCGCTGACGTACATCACGAAGCCCGCGTGGCTGCCGTTCAAGTAGTAGCGGCGGCGAAACAGCGTGGCGTTCTCGTTGAGCATGATCGACTGCAGCGCGCCCAGATAATCCGGCACCCCGTAGATTTCCTGGTTGATGTCCGGCTCGAGCAGATGAATCACCGCATCGCGCTCAAACTCGACCGGCTGCTGCCAATCCGTGACCCACCAGAATTGACCAGGCTCGGTGCCGCGGCGCACGTACTTGGCCCGCGCCGGACGCAACCCGATCACGCGGCCCAGCTGGCCGTGGATGCGCTCGAGGTAGGCGTTCCCGAACACCAGGTAATCCGTTACCAGCTCGCGAAAGGCCTGCCGGCCAAGCAACGGGTGTGGAATGAACGAACGGCTCAGGATGTTGCGCTTCACTTGAAGGCCCGACCCATGATGGGCCGTGGCTCGATACATCTTGGCCAGCGCCGGCAGATCGATCGGCGGCTCGTACCAGCGCGCGGTCAGCATCCAGCAGCCGGTGTAGAGGAAATCGGCCAGGTCGGTCACCGGGACCGGCTCACCGAACGAAAACGCCTCGGCATGGGCCGGGGCCGGCGTCGGCGCGGGCACCAGATTGGCGTCTGAAAAGGTCGCCGGCAGGCGCAGGCGAGGCTTATCGGGTGAAAGGGTCATTCGTAGAGCTCCATGATCGAGCCACCGCGCTCGCCCTCGGCGAGTACGTCGATGGGCTCATTGCTGAGGGCGTGCATGGTGGCCCACGCAAGGTCGGCGTGGCCGGTTCGAGCGTTGCGCCCGGCGGAATAGGTGAACTGGCGGCCGCTGGCCGTCAGCTCGCGACGGATCGAGGTAAACGACTGCGCGATGATAATGTCGCGGGCATCGAACTCGAGTCGGCCGCGGTCGATGATGTGCTGCGCCTGACGGACCAATGCTGCCTTGCTGTCGGGGGTATAGCGGTGCCGGGTGACGCGCGGGAACCACTTCGCGACCAGCTGCGCCACCGCATCGCCCATGCCATTGATGTCGATGCCGATGTACTGGACGTTATAGCGCCGGGCGACCTCCTGGATGTAGTCGGCCTGGGCCTCGTAGTCGTGCCCCTTGATCCGATGCTGCTCGAGGATGCGGTGGCGATCGTTGCGGTGCGCCGCCGGCGCGAGTACAACCAGCCCGGCGCCGTCGCTGTTTTCCCCATCCCCTGCCGGGTCGTAGCCGAGCCACACCGGTTGATTACCGAACGGCCGCGCGGCAAACGGTTTCCAGTCGCGCCACAAATCCCAGCTGTCGACCATGCAGCGCTGCATGCTCATCATCGGGAAGGCACTTTGCGAGTCGTCGACGAACTCACACATCAGCAGATTGGCGAACTCGTCATCGCTGTACTCGAGCCGCAGTTGGTCAAGATCGAACAGATCACAGCCGCCGGCGATGGCGTCCTCGATGGTCACGATCTGACGCCACTGCCCATCGGCGCAGTGGGCGCCGGCAACCAGCGCCGAATGGCTTACATCGATCTCGACGCGGTCGTCTTTTCGGCGGCGCTTGTTGAACCGCTCGCCGGTCCAGAATGGATAGGCCTCGTGGGCTACCGATGACGGCGTCGAGAAGTAGGTCTGCTTCCACTTCTTGTGCATCGCCATGCCCGAGGTGACCTTGCGGAACTGCTCGAAGCCGTTGATCCAGAAGTACTCATCAAGGTAGGTATCGCCGTGGTAGCCCTGGGCGGTCTTAGCGTTGGTGCCGAGAAAATGAAGCTCCGCGCCGTTGGCCAACACGATCGGGTCGCCCTTGAGCTCGACGCCGGTGGTCTCCTTGACGAACTGAACGATGTAGTTGCGGAAGATGTGGGCCTGGGCTTTTGACGCCGACATGAAAATCTTGTTCTTGCCCGTCTCCAGCGCGTCGGCGATGGCCTCGCGGGCGAAGTACCAGGTCGCGCCGATCTGGCGCGACTTCAACAGGTTGCGAATGCGCTCATGCTGTCCGGCGCGGTACCAGTGGCGCTGGTATAGAAACAGCGAGGCCTCGAACGCCTCGACGATCTGGATCACACCTTCCTCGCCGACGTCATTGCGGGCGGGCTTTTTCTTCTCGCCGGCGTTGCGTCGGTCGATGTTCGGGTTGAGGTCCGACTCCTTGCCACTGCCCTGGTACTTGTGCACCCGGGCCAATCGCTCGATCTGCCGACCCAGCAGATCGATCTCCTTGAAGTCGCGACCTTCCTTCTGTTCCTTGCCGATCAGCTGCACCAGCCGCGCCTCGAGCGCGCCTTCGACCCGCTCGGTCGGGCTGGCCTTGTCCCAGCCATCGCGCTTTTTCCAGCTCGACACCGTCCCGGCCGGCAAATCCAGAAACTCGGCAATGCGGCCGATGCGCCAGCCCATCCAATACAGGTGGCGCGCGGCGAACCGGGTGGCGTCGGTGGCATCCAGCGACGCATCGAGCACGGCGGGTGTTTGATCGGTCACGGTCATGGCAAATCAGGCACTTGGAAACGATGCGCCCAGCCTACCGACGTCCCGAGGACCTATATCGGGCCACGGCTTGTGAACCGCCGCTTTACAACGCCCGCGCGTTGAGAAGGCCCGCTGATCCAGTGACCCTGACGTCCATACAGCAGTTACCCGCTCCGACCGACTGTAAAGGACACACGCATGGACTGGTTCCGCATCGCGACCGAAGGCGCCACCACCGACGGCCGCACCATCAGCCGCCACTGGCTGGAACAGATGGCCGCCAATTTCGACCCACAAAAATACGGCTGCCGCGTCAATCTCGAACACATTCGCGGTGTGCTGCCGGACAGCCCCTTCAAGAGCTACGGCGATGTAACGGCGCTCAAAACCGAGGAAGACGACGCCGGCAAGCTCCAACTGCTGGCCCAGATCGACCCGACCGAGGAACTCAAGGCGCTGAACCAGGCGCGCCAGAAGGTCTACACCTCGATGGAAGTCGATCCCGACTTCGCCGGCAGCGGCGAAGCCTACCTGGTCGGCCTGGCCGTGACCGACTCCCCCGCCTCGCTCGGTACCGAAATGCTCGCCTTCAGCGCACAGGCCGGCGACAAGTCGCCGCTCACGGCCAAGAAGCAAAAGCCCGAGAACCTGTTTACCGCGGCAGTTGAGACCGACTTCGGCTTCGAGCACATCCCGCCCAAGGGCCCGACGCTCGCTGAGCGCGTCAAAACGATGTTCAAGCGCCAGCGGGAAGAAACCCACGGCAACTTCGCCGCCCTGCGTGACGATCTCGAGCAGACCATGGGCCTGTTCGTCGCTGAGAACACCCGCTTAAGCGCCGAGCTAGAAACGCGCCCCTCGGCGGAGCAGTTCCAAGCGCTGAAAGCGGAGCACGATCAGCTCAAGACCGCCTTCGATCAGCTCTACGCCACGCTCGATAGCACGCCCCGACATCCGCCCCGCACACCGGCTACCGGCGGCGACGGCACCCTCGAAACCGACTGCTGAGACCCACTCTTTATGCGCAATGACACACGACAACAGTTCAACCAGTTCGCCAGCCAAGTGGCGAAACTCAACGGGGTGCCCGACGCGACGCAGAAGTTCGCGGTGGAGCCCTCGATTCAGCAGCGCCTGGAAAAGCGCGTTCAGGAGTCCAGTGACTTTCTGAGCCGCATCAACTTCATCGGTGTGGATGAGCTCAAGGGCGAGAAGCTGAAGCTCGGCATCTCTGGCCCGATCGCCGCGCGCACCGACGTCGCCAACCGCGAGCGTTCGACCCGAGACCTCGCCACGCTGGATGCCCAGGGCTACGAGTGCCGGATGACCGAGTTCGACACCCATATCGGCTACGCCAAGCTGGACGCCTGGGCCAAGTTCCCCAACTTCCAGGCCATGATCCGCGACGCCATCGTGCGTCAGCAGGCACTCGACCGACTGATGATCGGCTTCAACGGCACCTCGGCGGCAAAGCAGACCGACCCGGCGGCCAACCCGCTGCTGCAGGACGTCAACATCGGCTGGCTTCAGCACTACCGCGATCAGGCGCCCGAGCGCGTGATGAAAGACGGCAAGACCGCCGGCAAGATCGTCATCGACCCGACCAAGACCACCGATGCCGACGGCAACACCGAGCTGGTCGGCGATTACGCCACGCTCGATGCCCTGGTCTATGACGCGGTCAATGGTTTGATCGAACCGTGGTACCGCTCGGCACCGGGCATGGTCGTGATCGTCGGGCGCAGCCTGATGTCGGACAAGTACTTCCCGCTGCTCAACCAGAACCTTCCCAGTGAGCAGATGGCGGCCGATCTGGTTATCAGCCAAAAGCGCATCGGCGGCCTGCAGGGCATGGACGTTCCGTACTTCCCCGACAACGCCATCATGATCACACCGCTCGATAACCTCTCGATCTACTGGCAAAACGGCGCCCGCCGGCGTCACGTGGCCGAAAACCCCAAGCGCAACCGCATCGAGAACTTCGAGTCCTCCAACGACGCCTACGTCGTCGAAGACTTCGAAGCCGGCTGCCTGATCGAGAACATCGAAATGTCACCGGCCGCGCTGCACGGCTAGTCAAAGGACCGACCATGACTTCGCTCGCAAAACGCCACTACCAACGGGTCTCGGCCGCGCAAGCGGCCCGGACGACCGGCGACGAACCGATGCACGGCGACGCCTTTCACCTGATGCACGCCAAACTGCTCGAAGACTACCGCCGCCTCAAGTCGGTGCAGTCGGTCGAGCGCAAGATTCAGCTGAAGCGCGAGCTGCTGCCTAACTACGGGGACTACGTCGCCGGCGTGCTCGAGGCCGGGCGCGGGGCCGAAGACGAGGTGCTGATGCGCGTCATGCTCTGGCGCATCGACGTCGGCGACATCGACGGCGCCTTGCCGATCGCTCGCTACGCCTTGCAGTACGGGCTCGACCCGGGCGAGCAGTTCCAGCGCTCGACCCCGGCGATTCTCGCCGAGGAAGCCGCCGACCAGGCGCTGGCGCTTCAGGAGGATGACGATCACCTACTCGACGCATTGATCGAGATCGAGCGGCTGACGGGGGACGCCGACATGCACGACCCGATCCGCGCCAAGCTGCACAAGGCGCTCGGCAACGGCCACCGTGCCCGGGGCGAGCTGACCGAGGCCCTGCCGCATTACCAGCGCGCCCTCGAGCTCAACGACCGCGTCGGCGTGAAAAAGGACATCGAGCGCGTCGAGCGTGCGCTCAAACAGACCTCAGGCCCCAACGCCTGATACCGAGTCGACCCGCGACGCCAGGGGGCACGGTGAGAACGCAAGGCCAGCGGCCGATCGCTGCCTCGCCGTCCACCCCCTGATTTAAAAGGACCGCCCATGAGCAGCTTCGTCGCCACCGGCAACACCCGCGCCACGCCCCTCGAGCCGATCGCCAACAACGGCTTCTGGCCAGCCATCGACCCCGCCGACTTCCGAGACCGCCATAGAGTCGATGGCACGGTTACACCAGCCAGGCTCGACGACGTGCTGCTGACCGCGATCGCCACCACCAACCGCGTGCTGCGCCATTGGCAGTTCGATCAGATCGAGACCGGGTATCTGCACATCGATGCGGTACCGACCCCGAGCTGGCAGCCACCGAGCATCTACCCCGACCTCTATCGGCGTGCGGTCTACGCCGAGGCCCATGCGCAGTTGCTCGAGCGCTACCGGGATTACGACGCCACAGCCAGCACCCGTGATCGGGGCGACCTGCACGATCAGACCGCAGACCGCTTCCGCCGCGACGCTCACTGGGCAATCAGCGAGATCACCGGGCGCGGGCACGTCACCGTGGAGCTGATCTGATGGCGACCGTGCGCACGATCCAGGGCGATACCGTTGACCGGATTTGTTACCGCCACCTCGGCAGCACCGCCGCCGTGACGGCCGTCTACGCCTTGAACCCCGGTCTTTGCGAGCGGGGGCCAGTACTGCCGACCGGCACCGAGGTTCGGCTGCCCGTGCCGGAAGCCGCACCGCGAACGCCGACCCATTCATCCATCCAGCTGTGGGACTGACCATGTCCAATGATCTGCACATCACGACCGAAGCCGCCAAGCTCGCGCCGCCGGCGGTGGTCTCCGCGCTGCACTGGGGCGGCATGACCCCGAGTTCCTGGGTCACGGTGCTGACGCTCCTGTATCTGGCGCTCCAGCTCGGGCTGCTCGTACCCAAGTACGTCGAGGCCATTCGCACCTGGTGGCACCGCCGCCCGGGAGGCGATGCATGAAGCGCCCCGGCCGCATCGGTGCCGGCGCCATCGGGGCCATTCTCGGGGGTGCGATGTCACTGTCGATCCAGGTGGTGAGCTTCTTCGAGGGCACCTCGCTCGAGGCCTATCCCGATCCGGTCGGCATTCCGACCATCTGCACCGGCCATACCGGCCCCACCGTCAAACTGCATCAGACCAAGACGCCCGAAGAGTGCGAGGCCCTGCTTCAAGGCGATCTCGGTCGGGCGTTCGACGCCATCGATGCCCGCGTCGCTCCCGACATCAACCGCACGCTGCCGCCGACGCGGCGGGCGGCGCTGGCCTCGTTCATCTTCAACGTCGGGGAAGGCGCCTTCGAGCAGTCGACCCTACTGGCACGGCTGAACGCGGGCCAAACCAAAGCGGCCTGCGATCAGCTCTCGCGCTGGGTCTACGCCGACGGGCGCAAGCTTGCCGGACTGATCCGGCGCCGGGCGGCGGAACGGGAGCTGTGCCTGATCGGAGTCGAACGATGACCCGCCTGAGCGTTTACGCCCTCGGTGTGGTTGTCATCCTCGGCGGTGGCTGGCTGCTGTGGGAGCGCGGTAACGCCGCGATAGAGCGCGCCGACCGGATTGCGCTGGAGCGCGACGCCGCACAACAGGAAAGCCAGCGCCGGCAGGTCGTGATCGACGCCCTGTGGGATAACGCCCAGCGCCTTGACGCCCAGCGCACCGCGCTTGCCGAACAGCAGAGCGAGCTTGAGCGCACTGCCTCCAACCGCCTCGACCAGATCAGGGAGCTGCAACGTGATAACGATGAGATCCGCGACTGGGCCGGCACTCGCCTGCCTGATGCTGTTATCCGGCTGCGCCGCCACGACGCCCTCACCGGTGCCGACGCTTATCGTCAATCGCTGCGCGACGCCGAACCCGTGCACGCTGCCGGCCAGTCACCCGACCACCAACGGTGAGCTGCATCTGCAGCTCGAGCGCACCGAAGCGGCCTGGGCGCAGTGCGCCGCCGAGGTCGATGCCGTGATCGCCTGCCACGAGGCCGCCCGATGAAAAAACTCACCGCGCTGCGCCAGTACCTGATCGACGCCGTGCCCCATCTGCAACGCGACCCCGACGGACTGCTGACGTTTGTGGAAGACGGCACTATCGAATTTTCCGCCGGCCCGACCCTCTCCCATGGCTACACCTTCACTGCGCAGCTGGTGCTGACCGACTTCGCCGACGACGTCGACACCGTGATGGTTCCGCTGCTCGACTGGCTCGCGGTCTACCAGCCGGACCTGGCACCCGCCGAGGCGGTCAGGTTCGAAGCCGAGGTGCTCAGCAACAGCGCGGTCGATCTCGCCCTGCGCGTCCAGCTTACCGAGCGTGTGATCGCGAAAAAGGACTGCGATACCGGGAAAATCTCCGTGGAGCACCGCATGCCGCGCTTTGACGTCGACACCTGCGGCCCGCGCCGCTGGCAACTCATGGCGGAAGACCACCACCTGAGCGGCTACGCAGCCCCGGAGTCAACCGATGCCGGATGATCTACAGCGCCTCGAGGACTGGGCCGCGCCGCTGCTCGCCAAGCTGGATGCCAAGGAACGTCGACGCCTCGCCCGGTCGGTGGCCACCGATCTACGCCGCGCCCAACGCGAGCGCATCAAGGCCCAGAAGAACCCCGACGGCACATCCTATGCCCCGCGTAAAAGCCGCGATCAACAGGGCACCATCCGGCGCCGAGCCATGTTTGGCAAACTGCGCACCGCCAAATACCTCAAGATCCGCACCAGCCCCCACGGTGCCGAGATCGGCTTTTTCGGCCGGGTGGCCAGCATCGCCAAGACGCACCAGTTTGGCCTGCGCGACCGCGTCAGCCGCACCGGCCCGCGCGTGCAGTACGAACAGCGCGAGCTGCTCGGCTTTACCGAGCACGACCACACGCTGCTGCGCGACACCCTGCTCGATCACTTGAACGACGGCTTGTAGCGCTCGCCTTTACAACGCCCACCGCTCGCACTCATCGCTCCGGCCGTCGACGATAACCGCATTACCACTGACCGCCCGGAGCGTGAATGCACCCCGTCGAACTCGCCCGACTTCTCCAGAACCTGATTCGCCTTGGCAACGTGGCCAAGGTCGATCACGCCGCCGTACGCGTACGGGTCCAGTGCGGCGCACTGCTGACCGACTGGGTGCCGTGGCTGGAAGCCCGCGCTGGCGCGACTCGAAGCTGGAACCCGCCGACCGTGGGCGAGCAGGTCGTGCTGCTCTCGCCCGGCGGTGAGCTTCGCGGTGCGGTGGTGCTGTGCGCGGTAAACAGCAACGCCTGTCCAGCCCCGACCAATACCCCGACCCTGACCCACTGGCGCATGCCGGATGGCGCGGTGCTCGAGTACGACCACGACGCCCATCACCTGCGCGCTGATCTACCCGGCTCGGCCTCGATCACCGCTCCCAAGGGCATGATCGTGACCGGACCGGTCACGATCGAAGGCACGCTGCACGTGACGAAGGCCATCACCACACCTGCCGACGTCACCGCCGCCGGCATCAGCCTGGTCAACCACAAAACAACCGGTGTGAAGTCTGGCTCCGACAAATCAGGGCCGCCGGCATGAGCGGCATGAACCGAACCACCGGGGCAGCGCTCTCAGGCGTAGAGCACATTCGCCAAAGCGTGGCCGACATCCTGACCACGCCGATCGGCTCACGCGTCATGCGCCGTGAGTACGGCTCGCTGCTGCCCGATCTGATCGACCAGCCGCTCAACGGGGCCACCGCGCTGCGGGCGTATTCAGCGACCGTGGTCGCGTTGATGAAGTGGGAACCGCGCCTTCGCATCACCCAGGTGCAGCGCACCGTCGACACTGACCGTCCCGGCCGGTTGCTGCTGACCATTACCGGCAAGCGCGTCGACACTGGTGACGCCATCGATTTTACGGTGCCCTTGCGAGGTGACGCATGAGCAGCCCCATCGATCTCTCCCAGCTGCCAGCGCCCGACGTAGTCGAAACCCTCGATTTCGAGACCCTGCTTGATGAGCGCAAGGCGCGTCTGATCGCGCTTTACCCGGAGGACGAACGCGCCGACATCACCGCCCGGCTTGCGCTCGAGTCCGAACCAATCACCAAGCTGCTCGAGGAAAATGCCTACCGGGAAGTGGTACTGCGTCAGCGCATCAACGAGGCGGCCCGGGCCGTCATGTTGGCCTTTGCCGGCGACACGGACCTCGACCAGCTCGCGGCGAACGTCAACGTCACCCGGCTGACGATTACCCCGGGCAATCCTGACGCGGTGCCGCCGGTACCGCCGACCTATGAGAGCAACACCGCCCTGCGCCTGCGTGCCCAGCGGGCGTTCGAGGGCCTGAGCGTGGCCGGACCGACCGGCGCCTACGTCTTTCACGCACTCTCTGCCGACGGTCGAGTGGCGGACGCCACTGCGATCAGCCCGAGCCCGGCGGTCGCAGTGGTCACGATTCTGGCTCAGGCCGGCACCGGGGAAGCGCCCCAGCCGCTGCTCGACGTCGTCGAGGCCGCCCTTTCCGCCGAAGACGTACGCCCGGTGGGCGATCGCCTGACCGTGCAATCGGCCGAGATCGTCGACTACGCGATCGACGCCACCCTCTATCTCTACCCGGGACCTGAGCAAGAACCGATTCTTTCAGCGGCGCGGGCCAAGGCCCAGACCTACATCACCGAGCAGCGCCGGCTCGGCCGCGACATTCGTCTCTCGGCCATCTATGCCGCGCTCCACGTCGAGGGTGTGCAGCGGGTCGAGCTGACGTCTCCGGTCAGCGATGTGGTGCTGGACGATACCCAGGCATCGCACTGTACCTCAGTGACGGTGAGCGTAGGGGGTACGGATGAGTGAGCTACTGCCCCCGAATGCCACCACGCTCGAGCTACGGGCCGCTGAGGCGCTGGCCGACCTCGAACAGACGCCGGTACCGCTGCGCACGCTGTGGAACCCGGACACCTGCCCCGCACGGCTGCTGCCGTACCTGGCGTGGGCGTTCTCGGTCGACCGCTGGGACACCGCCTGGAGTGAGGCCGCCAAGCGCGGCGTGGTGCGCGCGGCGTTCTACGTACATCAGCACAAGGGCACGATCTCAGCGCTTCGCCGGGTGGTCGAGCCGCTCGGCTACCTGCTCGACGTCGAGGAGTGGTGGCAGCAGTCGCCCGAGGGCGAGCCGGGCACGTTCGCGCTGCGTATTGGCGTCCTCGAGCATGGCATTACCGATGCCATGTACACCGAGCTTACCCGGCTGATCAGTGACGCCAAACCGCTCACCCGCCACATCACCGGCCTCGATCTGCTCGGCGAGACGCGGGGGCCGCTCTACGTCGGCGCGGCCGTGCACGATGGCGACACCACCACCGTCTACCCCTATTCCCCCGAGTTCATCGTCTCGCGCGGGCCGCTCTATCACGCGGCTCTGCTCGAAGCGTTCGACACCACCACGATCTACCCCATGAGTGAGACGCCATGAGCCAGTTTTTCACACTGCTGACGACCACCGGTCAGGGGCTGCTGGCCAACGCCATCGCCTACGGTGAGCCGCTGACCATTGCCGAGCTTGCCATCGGTGACGGGGGCGGCACGCTACCGTCGCCCGACGCCTCGGTCACGCGCCTGGTCAACGAAGTTCGGCGCGGCCCGATCAATCAGACCACCACCGACCCCGATAACCCGAACTGGACCGTGGTCGAGCAGGTACTGCCGCCGGATGTAGGCGGCTGGACGATCCGCGAGGTCGGCCTTTATGACACCGACGGCAACCTGATTGCCTACGGCAACTACCCCGAGACCTACAAGCCGCAACTGAGCGAAGGCAGCGCCCGAACCCAGACCATCCGCTTCGTGATGGAAGTCACCGACACCAGTGCGGTGACGCTCAAGATCGACCCCAGCGTGGTCATGGCCTCGCGCCAGTACGTCGATGATCGTGTCGACAGACACGTCGATGCCACGGCGGCACATACAGCCAGCCAGATCGCGCTCGATAAGGTGCTGTCGGTGTTCGGCCAAACCGTGACCACCGTGCAAGGCGTGCTCGCCGCACTCGGCAGTGCCTCCAGAATCGATGTGGCCACACAGGATGACGTCAACGACGGCGTCGGCGAGAAAGCCGTCACCGCGCAGAAACTGCGTTACGGGTTCGTGTTTACTCCCGGTCGGGATGGGTTCATCGGCTTCCCGACCTGGCTGGGCGGGCTGGTGCTTCAGTGGGGCTACATCAACACCCAGGCGGTCAAAAGCATCAGTTGGCCGACCGCATTTCCGCGCGATGTGTTCGCGGTCGCGGGCCTCGGCGCGGATGAGGAAGGCGTGCAAGGCGCGCACGTCTTTTACGGGCTCACCCCGAACGGGGCCAAAGTGAATAACTCGAGAGCGATCCGCTGGATCGCGGTGGGATGGTAATCATGCAGATGTACTACAGCGCAACGGAAAACGCCTTTTACCATCCGGCCATGAACAAACTGCCGGACGACGCCATTGCCCTCGACGGCAACACGTACCGCACCCTGCGAGACGGGTTAGCCGACGGCAAGACGCTGAGCATCGAAAACGGCGTGCCGGTATTGAAGGCGCAAGCCGTAGCCGACCGACGCCAGGCGGCACTGGATGCCATCGACGCGGCCGCAGACAAGGCCCGCGCAGCCGACCGCTCCATCGGGCAGTATCTCGACGCCGAATACCGGCTGGTGCAGGCCGCGCTCGAGCAGTGGCGAGCGCGAGACAGTGACGATGCCCCGGTGCCGCTCGCGATACAGGACTGGGCCGACGCTCAGGGCATCACGCCGAATAAGGCCGCCGAGCAGATCGCCGAGGCCGCCGCACGTGCCGAGGAATTACTACAGGCCGTGCGCCGCACCCGGCTGGCCGGTAAAGCCGCAATCCGCTACGCCAGTGATGATGACGATTTCATGGAAGTGGCGCGGCCATGTATCGATCAATTCGAAGCACTGGCAACACTCACTGGCGCCTGAATCTCAACCAGCCTGGAAGCCCCGGTTTGCTGAGATCTTAGATTCCATAAAAAGAATTGAATTTTTTAATCGATTTTTCGTAATTGTCTTTCATGGCAATATATTGACGAAAATCACTTTTGATGCCATCAATAATTAGTGAGGAATTAAACATAGGGTAACTAGGCAAACCACTAATTCTTTTTAATTTGAAATTATTGTAAGCACCTATTAAGTCGCCGCTATTGTCATTTGAAGAAAACCACTTATCAAAGCCGGACCTAACATAGAAATCTTTAAGCCCTTTATCTGAAATCACAACTGTAGCTTTTTGGTTTTCGGATATTTCTTTTATTAGATTGGCTGCATAACCCTTACCTCTATACATTGGGGGAGTATAGAGCAAGCGAATTCTGCAAAAAGTACGGTCATAATAATCATGAACAACTGCCATTGAGAGGGGATGCTCAAGATCGTTTGAGTATATACCCACGACTTTAGCATAACCCTTAAGATAATTGGTTTTTATATATCCCGTATAATTTGCGAGCCCCTCCCCAGGAAATAGTGGTTTCTTATCAAAGATATTACTAACGACGCCTGATATATAAATAGGCCAGAGTCTTTTGACCTCGATCATACAACTTACCTTAATCAGCTATTAACACTCCAACTAATATAGCGTGCGGTTTTGTAATGTCACCCTTTACAACGCCCGCCGCTCGCCAATCTGAACCCCGCGCCACACCATGAGCCTGACCTTTTTCACGATCAGGACAGCCCATGGCACTCGATCAATACCACCACGGCGTGCGCGTCGTCGAAGTGAGCGACGGCACCCGCGTGATCCGCACGGTCTCGACCGCCGTCATCGGCGTGGTCTGCACCGGCCCGGACGCTGACGCAGACGCCTTCCCGCTCAACCGCGCCACACTCATCACCAACGTCTCGAGCGCGATCGGGAAGGCCGGCACCCAGGGCACGCTGCGCAAGACGCTGACCGCCATCGAGGCGCAGACCAAGCCCATCATCGTCGTGGTGCGCGTGGCCGAAGGCGCCGACGCTGACGAGACCACTGCCAACGTCGTCGGCACCGTCGATGAGAACGGCCGCCGCACCGGGGCCCAGGCGCTGCTGTCGGCCAACAGCCGGTTGGGCGTGACGCCGCGCATCCTTGGCGCGCCGGGGCTCGATACGCAGGCCGTGGCCACCGCGCTGGTCAGCATCGCGCAGGACCTGCGCGCGTTCGTCTACAGCTACGCCCACGACTGCACCACGATCAGCGATGTGACCGCCTACCGCGACCAGTTCGGCGCCCGTGAGCTGATGGTGATCTGGCCCGAGTTCGAGGCGTTCGATACCACCGCCGCCGCGACCGTGCCCCTGAGCGCGGTGGCCTGTGCCCTTGGCCTGCGCGCCAAGATCGACAGCGAGACCGGCTGGCACAAGACGCTCTCGAACGTCGCCGTCAACGGCGTGACCGGCATCAGCGCCGATGTGTTCTGGTCCCTGCAAAATCCCAACACCGACGCCGGCCTCTTGAACGCCGCCGACGTCACCACCCTGATTCAGCGCGACGGTTTCCGGTTCTGGGGCTCACGCACCTGCGCCGGGCCGACCTCGCTGTTCGCGTTCGAGAACTACACCCGCACCGCGCAGATCCTCGCCGACACCATCGCCGAGGCCCATTTGTGGGCGGTCGACAAGCCGCTGCACGCAAGCCTTGCCCGCGACATCATCGAAGGCATCAACGCCAAGTTCGCCGAACTCAAGGGCCTCGGCCTGATTGTCGACGGCACCGCCTGGCTGAATGAGGAACTGAACACCGCCGAATCGCTCAAGGGCGGCAAGCTCCGCATCGATTACGACTACACCCCGGTGCCGCCGCTTGAGGATCTCGGCTTTCAGCAGCGCATCACCGACACCTATCTGGCCGACTTCGCCGACCGCGTCAACGCCGGTTAAGGAGACACTGACCCATGGCACTTCCCAAGAAACTCAAAGGCCTGAACCTGTTCGGCAACGGCGACAGCTACCAGGGCCAGATCCAGTCCGTCACCCTGCCCACGCTCTCGCGCAAGATCGAGGAGTGGCGCGGCGGCGGCATGGATGGCGCAGTCGGCATCGACATGGGCATGGACGGCACGCTCACCTGTCAGTGGACCGTCGGCGGCCTGATCGAATCGATCTTCGACAACTTCGGCTCGAGCCGGCTCGACGCCGAACTGCTGCGCATGACCGGCAGCTTCGAGCGTGACGACGCTGATGAGGTGGTCGCGGTTGAAGTCGTCATGCGCGGGCGACACACCGAGATCGATCTCGGCGATGCCCAATCGGGCGAGAACACCGAGCACCAGATCACCTCGACCCTCAGCTACTACAAGCTGACGATCGACGGCGCCACCAAGATCGAGATCGACCTGCCCAACTACGTGTTCAAGGTCAACGGCGAGGACCGCCTCGCCCAGCGCCGCACCGCCCTCGGCGTTTGATCAGCCAACCATCCTTTACCGTAAAAGAGACCCATCATGACCAAAGCACACACCGCCCAGGTAATCAGCGACGCCATCGAACTCGACAGCCCGATCACGCGCGGCGAGCAGACCATCGACACCGTGACGCTTCGAAAGCCCACCGCCGGCGAACTTCGCGGCGTGAACCTCTCGGACGTGTTGCAGCTGCAAACAGATGCGCTGATCAAGCTGATTCCCCGCCTGTCGAACCCGTCCCTCACCGAGCACGAAGTGCGCCACATGGACCCGGCCGATCTGGTCCAGTGTGGCGGCGAGATCGCCGGTTTTTTGCTGACGAAGCGGGCCAAGGGCGAGGCCGCATAAGCCTGCCTGCCACGGTAGAAGACGCGATGGCCGATCTGGCCATCGTATTCCACTGGACGCCCACCGACTGCGCGGCGTTAACCCTGCGCGAACTGATGGACTGGCGCGAGCGCGCCCGAACCCGCTCCAACCCCGAGGACGCCCATGGCGCGCGATCTCAAGCTGCAAGTCATTCTCGACGCGGTCGATAAGGCCACCCGGCCGCTCAAGAAGATCGCCCAGGGCAGCGGCAAGACCGCCGAGGCACTCAAGGCCAGCCGTGATCAGCTGCGCCGCCTCGAACGCCAGCAAAAGGACCTGTCCTCGTTTCGGGGGCTCAAGCAAGCCACCCGCGATAACAGCGACGCGCTTGCACGGGCGCAGGAGCGCATGCGAAACCTTCGCACCGAACTCAAGCACACCGCCGCCCCCACCAAGCAGTTTCAGCAGCGCTTTCTCAAGGTCCAGCACGAAGTCGAGCGGTTGAACTCCACCCTTGGCGATCAGCGCCGACGCCTCGGGGAGCTTCGCACCACGCTCAAACAGGGCGGCGTCAGCACCGACGACCTCACCGGCAGCGAGCGCCGGCTGACCGAGCAGATCAAGCAAGCCAACGGCGAACTGAGTGAACAAAAGCGCCGCATGGGGGACGTGGCCAGCGCCCAGCGCAAGGCCAAGGCGGCAGCGGATCAGTACCAGCGCGGCCTCGGGCGCGCCAACGCCATGCGCAGTGCCGGCGTCACTGGCCTCGCCACCGGTGGGGGCGCACTCTACGCCGGCGCGCAGATGCTGACGCCCGGCATCGCCTGGGGCGAGCAGATGAGCGCGGTGCAGGCGGTGGGCCGGTTCTCGGCGGACGACGCCCGCTTCCAGGCGCTCAAGCAGCAGTCCCGCGATCTCGGCGGCTCGACCGCCTTCAGCGCCAATGAGGTCGGCGCCGGCCAGGAATTTCTGCTGCGCGCCGGCATGAGCGCCGAGGCCATCAAGGCCTCGATGAAAGACGTGCTCGACCTGTCTCTGGCCAACAACACCGAGCTTGGCCGCACCGCCGACATCGCCTCCAACATCGCCGGCGGCTTCAAGATCGACCTCGAACAGGCCGGCGGTATGACCCGTGTGGCCGACGTGCTCTCCGGCACGGCCAGCCGCGCCAACGTCGACCTCGAAATGCTCGGCGAGACCATGAAGTACCTAGGCGCCGGCTCGGATCTGGGCCTTACGATCGAGCAGGCCGGTGCCATGGCCGGGCTTTTAGGCAATATCGGCATTCAGGGCAGCCAGGCCGGCACCACAATGCGCGCCATGATGGATCGCCTGACCAAGCCCACCGCGGCCGCCTCTGCCGTCATGGAGGATCTCGGGCTCAAGGTCGCCGATGCCGAGGGCAACATGCGGGCGATGCCCGACATCCTGCGCGACATCAACGACGCCACGGCAGACATGGGCAACGTCGACCGTAAGGCCGTACTCCAGGAGCTGTTCGGGGCCGAGGCCGGCTCCGGCATGGCCGAGCTGGTCAGCCAGATGAGTACCGGCCAGCTCGATGCGCTGATCGATAACCTTTCGAACGCCTACGGCGAGAACGCCGAGATGGCCCGGGTGCGGGCCGACAACCTCGGCGGCGACCTGAAGAGCCTGCGCTCGGCGTGGGAGGAAGTCGGGATCTCGGTCACCGACACGAACGACGGCCCGCTGCGCGAGCTGATCCAATCGATCACCGGCATCACCCGAGGCGTCGGTGACTGGATCAAGGAAAACCCCAGGCTCGCCGGAACCCTTGCCAAGACAGCCGCCGGGCTCGCCGCGCTGGTCGCGGTCGGCGGCGCGTTTACCCTGATGATGGCCTCGATCCTCGGGCCGATCGTCACCGTGCGCTATGGCCTCGCCATGCTGGGCCTCAAAACCGGCGGCGTCGGCGGCAAACTCTATCAGTTCACCAGCCGCATTCTGCCGGCGCTCGGCAAGGCGCTGTTGTGGCTCGGGCGGATCTTCATGACCGTGGGGCGGCTGTTTTTGCTGAACCCGATCGGGCTGGCCGTGACCGCCATCGCCGGCGCGGCGTATCTGATCTACCGCTACTGGGAACCGATCACCGCGTTTTTCGGCGGGCTATGGCAGCAGGTGAAAGACGCCTTCAATGGCGGCATCGGGGCCATCGGCAAGCTGCTGATCAACTGGTCCCCGGTGGGGCTGTTGTACCGGGGCATCACCGCCGCGCTCGATAAGCTCGGCCTCGAGATTCCGGACAAATTCAAGGACCTCGGCAGCTTCATCGTCGATGGGCTGATCGGCGGCATCAGTGACAAGTTCGGGGCGCTCAAGAATAAGGTCTCGGAGATGGGCAGCTCGGTCACCGGCTGGTTCAAGGACAAAATGGGCATCCACTCCCCGAGCCGCGTGTTTGCAGCGCTTGGTGGCCACACCGTCGATGGCCTGAACGTCGGCCTCGAACGCCAGCGCGATGAACCCGCTCAACGCATCGCCGACATCGCCAAGCGCGCCCAAAAAGCCGGTGCAGGTCTCGCGATCGGGGCGATGACGTTACCAGCCACCGCCATGCCGGCCATCACGCCCGCCGAGCCGATCCGGTTCGATACTCGGCCGCCGATTGGCGCCAGTGGTGGCCAGCAGCGCGTCGATCAAAGCATCACCTTGGGCGATATCAACGTAACCGCCTTACCAGGCATGGACGAGCGCCAGCTCGCCCAATACGTCGCGCAGGAGGTGCAGCGAGCACTGGCGCAGGCCCAGCGCGATCAGGGCGCCCGCCGCCGTTCATCCATGTACGATCAGGAGTAAGCCGCCATGCTGATGGCCTTGGGCATGTTTGTATTCGAAACCGGCACCGTGCCGTACCAGGAACTCCAGCGCCGCACGGAATGGCGCCATGCGTCACAGTCCCGCGTCGGCGATCGGCTGGCCTATCAATTCCTCGGGCCAGGCACGGACACCATCACCCTCTCGGGCACGCTGCTGCCAGCGTTCACCGGCGGGCGAGTCAGCCTCGATCAGATTCGCGACATGGCCGATCAGGGCCAGGCTTGGCCGCTGGTCGAGGGCACGGGCAAGCATTACGGCCTGTGGGTGATCACCGGCGTCGATGAAACCTCGAGCACACTGTTTCGAGACGGCGCCGCCGCCAAGATCGAGTTCAGCCTCACGCTCGAGCACGTCGATGACGAACGTACCGACCTGATCGGGGATCTCACCCGCTATGGCGCAGCCCGGCTGGCCGGGGCCTACGTATGAGCGAGCAACCCACCTACCGCCGCCCGGGCTATCGGATCACCCTGGCCAGCGAGGACATCACGCCGCGCATCAACGGCCGCCTGATTGATCTGCGCATCACCAGCCAGCGCGGACAGGAGGCCGACCAGCTCGACCTGACGCTTGCCGACCACGACGGCAAACTCGCATTGCCGCCCACCGGTGCCCGGCTAAGCGTCGCGATCGGCTGGCAGCACGAAGGGCTCATTGAGCGGGGCGTATTCATCGTCGATGAACTCGAGCACAGCGGATCACCCGACCATCTCACCCTTCGCGCCCGCGCCGCTGACATGCGCCATCTTCTGCCCGGTAAGCGCTCCCAGTCCTGGCACGACATCACCCTCGGCGACATCGTCGATACCATCGCCAAACGGCATCAGCTCACCCCCGTAATCGGCAAGACGCTGCACGGCATTCGCGTGGGCCACATCGACCAGACCGACGAATCCGACCTCAACTTTCTGACCCGGCTCGGCGAGCGCTATGACGCCATCGCCGCGGTTAAATCCGAACGAATGCTTTTTACCCTCGCAGGAGAGGCTCTGACAGCCAGCGGCACTGCCCTCCCCCGCATCACGCTCACCCGCCGCGACGGTGACCATCATCGGTTCAGCCAGACCGACCGCGACAGCTTCACCGGCGTGCGCGCGTATTGGAACGACACCGCCGGCAGCGTACGTAAAACCGCCATCGCCGGTGAGAGGGAAAAGTTCAAGGATTTACGCGCCACCTACGCCTCAGAAGCGGACGCCCTCGAGGCCGCCAAGGCGGAACTTAGGCGGATTCAGCGGGGTAAAGCCACGTTCGAGCTGACGCTGGCCCAGGGCCGCGCAGACCTCATGCCCGAAACGCCGGTGACGCTCAACGGCTGGAAACCGGGCATCGATGGGAAGGACTGGCTGGTGACCGAAGTCGAGGATTCACTTGATGAGCGCGGGTATGGCACGCGCATCAAATGTGAGGTGATGCGCGTTTGAGTGAAGCGTTAATTGACCCCCCAAAGCTTGAGAGCAACCGTAACTAAAATAGGAGCAATAATCGGACCCCAGAGCCAGTCTTGAAAGCCAACCCAGCTTATTGAACCCATTTCTGTCTTATAAACGGGCCTTTTATTGAAAGTGGTGACCTCTTCTCCGGCCCGCTGTTTTTTAAGTCTCTCCCTTCTGATGTCTGCGTCAATTTCTTTCAGCTCTTTGCTGTCCTTGCTGGCCCCAGCCCATACTAGAGCAGCCGCCAAACCAACAACATAGGCAGTCAGCGCGTACAAGTTTATTGCTGCAAACGGGTAATTCAAATCAATGGGAGCCAGTAGAAAATTGACGCTATTGGTAACATGCAGAAGGTTGAAAACTTGAGCAGCAGAATTGCTAATAGCATTGTTTGCTGCTCCCGCCATGCCGTATCCGATACCACCATGTGAGGCATCCCAAACTCCCCAACTTAAATCGAGGAGTAGACAATACAAAGCCAAAAGACCGACTAGCCCACTGAATAATCGCCGAACCCAAATGCTTGTAGAAATGCTCATGCCGTTGTCCCTTGCTATGAAAAGCAGAAACGTATCATGAGATATCATTTATTTAGATTTTTTGTATGTTAATTGGGTCACAAACCGTTACCGCGCCCATATCAGAACTTGGTTAACCTACGTCCATCACGTTTCTAGTCAAACATGGGGTCGTCATGCAGGATCTGGCAAAACTGGGGGATAAGGTCGCGTGCTCATGCAAGGGCGGGCCGCATTCCATCGTCTCGTCCGGCACATCGGTAATCGATGGTATTCCCGTCGCACGTGTCGGCGATATGAGCTCCTGTGGCGCATCGATCGTAGAGGGGCACTCCTGGTTCACCATCGACGGCGCTCCCGCCGCGGTTCACGGCAGCCAGACCTCCTGCGGCGGCAGTGTAATCGCCTCCTCGAGTGCCAACAGCGCGCCACCGCGCACCGCACAGACCGAACCGGAAGAGCCGGAAGAGGAAGAGCCGAAAAGCGACATCCTGCCTGGCATCACACTTGTGCGTGAGGCGGGCACTCGCGTACAGGTCAAGCAGCGCATCCTACCCTCGCCGTCTGCCGAGGTCAGTGCCAAGTTCGACGAGCTAAATACCCACCTGCCGGATAATGTACTGCCGGGCACACTGGTCGTATTAAGCGACCCCGAAAATACCAGCCAGATGTGTACCCAGCAGGAAGAAGAACTCAGACAGCAAGCGGTACGTGCTCAACAGACCGTTCAATGGCTAGAGCCCCCTGAAGCGCAGGCACTGGTCGATCATTACGGACCACTTCGCGATTTTGCCCTGCTTGATGATGAAACTTTAGGCAACGTAAGCACCGATTTAGGTGCCTTTTCTGCGGCCGGTACCGAAGTAGCAAATAAGATGAAAAAAAATCTTCAAACGATCGAAGGTTTATACCGGGACACGCTAAATCCTGAACGAAAAACATCGCGCGCTCAGTTCACAACGATAAGAGACTCCGTTTTCAAAGAACTTGATCAGTTTAGCGAGAAGTGGATCAATTCCATTCTAGGGATTCCTGATGACGCTCAAGAATTGAAAGCAAAGATAGGAGTGGCCACTGCCACAGCTGTCAGTAAAACCGAAACGGCCCTAACGAGCTATAAGGATTTTAAAGTACCTAGCGTTTCAGAAGCTATTGTTCGGGCAGGACATATAATTCGTGGACTTTCAATAGTTAATCTAGTGGGTATTGGAATTGATACTTATGCGACTACCTCCAGGGTAGAAGAGGCTTGCTCTTCAGGAAGGGCAGATGAATGCAATCGCGTTCGATTTAAAGAGTATGGTGCTCTTGCGGGCAGAGTAGCAGGTGGATCATTTGGCGGATCGCTTCTAGCTTCAGCGGCTGCTCAATCCGAATATCTTTGTCTAGCTATTGGACTGCACCCTGCTGGTCGTCTCGTATGCGTCGGGGTTGCAGCTGGCACAGGTGCAGTTTCAGGCGGTTATGTTGGAGATACCTTGGGTGAGATGATTGGGAACGGGATATATAAATCTTCCGCAACAGATAAAAGTGAGCAAAAAGATGATTGATATCATCGAGTTAGTGGGCATGTTTTTTGGCGGAGCAATGATTTTTTTCGGGCTTTTAGGGATTTTTTTGTCTCCATTTATAATCAAAACTGCGGACCGCGTTTTTACTGGAGAAAGTGATAACTTGAACGTCTGGTTTCCCCTTTGTTTCTGGGGTATGTCTCGTTATGCCTGGGATGCTTCTTTTTTGAAGAAAGAGAGGTTTAAAACAAAATACCCAAATTATGCTGAGGCTGTAAGAAGAAATTCAAAAAGCTACAAAGTAACAAGGTTCATATTATTTTCAGTTTACGCACCTGGAAATATTGCATTTATAGCATCTTGCTTAGCCTGGATACCTATTAGTGCCATTAACCGCTAAACCAAATTTAAGATGGCTACTCAGGCCTCTCAGATTATAAGAGATCATAGAACCATTACATCAAAAGCAACAGAATAGGGAAATGCTTAGTATCGTAGAGCACCTTTGTATCATTTCTGGTACGGCAATGATTGCCCTCGGACTGATTGGAATAGTCCTGTCTCCGTTCTTTATTAAAGCGACAGATCGATTATTTACAGGAGAAAGCGATAATATAAATGTTTGGTTTCCGCTTTGCTTTTGGGGAATGTCTCAATACGCATGGCATTTATTGCTATTCAAAAAGGACAAATTTGAGGCGGAGTACCCTGTTTATCTAGAAAAAACAAAATCATCAAAACCTAAATACACTATAATTAAAGGCTTGCTTTTCACTGTTTACATGCCAGCAAATATCGCACTTGTAATTACAGCCATATTATATGCCTTAAGAGTTTTTTTATAGGACACAAAACGTTAAAACAAGCTAGCCAAGACTGGGTGACTGACTACATCCATGAAAATTAAAAACTTATTCAAACGTTTTCAAAGCAAAAAACAGCGCTTCCGGGATTTCAAGCAAGAAGAATTTGAAGAGTTAGACTTGTCAAAGTACGTCTATCCACACTTCAACTCCGACGAAGAAGCATCAGGCCCGCGAGTCTATGCCTACCACTCGACGTTCTTGATGCGTCATGAGCAATTCGGCGCCTTAAAACAAATTGTGACTGAGAATGGATTCGACCTGACCGATCACGACTTCGATACACCAATCGTCAATCGCAATAACAAGGCAATGGCTTTGATGTGGCGAAACGAGTTTGCCGGGTTGATGGTCGTTTTGATTACCAATTGCGTCGCCCTGATCGATCAGGTTTATCGCATGCGGCCTATGCCACCGCTACCGCAGAACAGCTTCCCTGACCTCGACCCCGATGACTACCCAGGCAGTCTGCAAGGCAATATTGAATACTGGTGTGATTACCATTGGCACCCCTATTGGCAAACGCTCACCCAGGACGAAAAAGCCGCGTTACCGCTGACTGAGGGGTGGCGGGAATTCACTTACTGGCACTGTGAACCGGGCGCGTGGGATTGAATGACGCCAGCCGCCATACCACCGCATCAACGTTGTACTGCCGAATCAAAAGCCACGCCGGTGAGCCCTTGGTGAAGCCGTCCTCGACGTGATAGCGCTCGAGCAGCGTGGCGCCCTTCCAGATCCGGCCGTCGTGAACCGCGCAGTACTCGACCGGCCGGCGCCGTGGCACCACGAACCGCTTGCCATCCTTCCAGCCGGCGCGCTCCTTGCGCTTGCGCCATTGGATCAGCTCATAGCGCGAGGGTGCCCAGCGCACCGGCACGCTCGTTTGCCAGTCTCGAAAGCGCGTGTACGGCTCACCCTGGGCGCGGGCCATGTCAGCTCACCTGCCGAATCAGATTGACCACCACGCCCTTGAGGGTCGCGTTACGCGCATCGGTGTACGGTGCGCCTTCGAGTGTTTCGATGTGCCGGTGGCCATCGAATGCCCGGTACCGCATCACGCGCAGCTCGCCGTCATAATCCACCACCACCGGCGCGTTATCGGCGGGGGCCTGCTGCTCGCTGATTACCAGCCAGTCGCCTTCGCTCCACTCCGACGATGACGACACAGGCTGCTCGACGATTTCGACAAGAAAGGACACGCCCGCGTGCGGGGCGAAGAACTGCTGCCAATGAAAGGCCGCAGAATCGGGTTTCAGCGCTGGCCGCGAACTCATCGCAGGAACAGGCACCCGGTACACGACACGCATAGCTCACACCTTAATATACTGTATATTTATACAGATAACGTATATCAAGTTGGCTATCAAGGTTAGGCTGAATTTCCTAAGCCTTCTGATGCGCCTCGACAAATGCATCAGCTACTCGGTTATCAAAGGTTCGGTATACTTGGGGCACGGCTCAGAATCACCGTGAGCTGCTGAACGGATAGAGAGGGCGACGATGAAACTATGGAAGAAATGGCGGGAGCGTTTGGAGAAAGCCTACTGGGAGGCCAAGGCGGAATCCGAATACAAGATACCGTACCGGATCGTTGGCAATGGCGTATTGGTCGCAGATGCAAAAGACATTGTTAACTCAGGTGCCTATAAAGAGCAGATACGTAAAGCGGCTGAGCTTGAAAGGCGCACAAGAGGGAATAACTGCTAACTTACTCTTTCGAGTTCTTTTTTTCTTCTATTTGCTCGTCAAACCTTTCAAGCTGCTTAGATATCAATCTATCTGGAAGACCAATTGAAAAAAAGAAAGAAATACAAGCAAAAAATATATAAAAATACTCAGACCACAACTTTAAACAAGGTGCGTCATTTTCATTCACAAGCCTAGAAGAAAATATCAAAACCAAGGTTATCAAATACGCATGAAATAAGTCTTTATGCCTAATTAGAGATTTTCTGTAATTTCCTTTCGTTAACTTATTATACCTCCAGTTTCTCTTCCTATAAATTATAGGTTCACTCATAATAGTCATAACTGCTACTAGGAATCCGGCCAGTATCGAAAAAACATTGACCAAAACATCAGAAGCACCTTTATTTTGATGTATTAAAGGCTGTATATAATATGCAAGCGCTGCTGAACCTGCAGCTGCCGCTGTCAACTTAATCAAAGATATTTTATCTAAAGCCATTTTATTGACCTAACAGGTTTTGTTCTTCCAGCTCACTATAGTAAACGCGAAGCTGCCTCCAAACATCACCATAAAGTAGGCTTTTTCCGTGTTTATCTATTCGGATTTTTTTTTGCAACCTCATATCACTAGAGTTGATCGGCTCTCCATCTTGAGTATGAATTGTCACGTTATTCTCTTCGGCACACTCTTGAGCGATTCTTCTAATTTCGCCCTGTGCTGTTTCATGTGCACGCCTGTTACCATCAAGCCGTAGACATCCCTCTATGATCAACCCTTGCATTACATTCAGTTGGTGCTGATCTTCGTATTGTTCAAATCTGTCTCTTAACGCTTCTGCCAGCTTTCTTTTTGCATATTGGATATAAGAATTATCATTGGCCTGCTCAAAACTGGCATTATAAGCCGAAGCATTAAACGATATACTTTTCACGCCGTGTCTTTCTATCAGCCTGTATTTATCAAGATTCAAAGCGGTGCTTATATTAAAGAAACAATCTCTGCCTTCTGGATTTTCATCATCTATGCTACCCCTTCTTGCAAAGGCATGCAGATAGCGTTCGATTTTAGAATGACTCATATTCATTCCATGAGCACAACCAATAATATTGTGTGAGGAACAGTACATATAAAAGTCTCCATCTTTGTATTCCATACCTTGGGGAGCAGAATGCGGAGACTCATTGTCTTCTGGATGTTCAAAATTAGGGGTAAGCGTTTCGTTGCTTTCGCCAGGAACATATCTTACAAAGTGTATCGAAATACCCTGTTCATGATTTTCATAGTGTTGAATTCTTATGACTTCATCCGCGAATTCAATTTCCGAACTCGCAACGGTATCAAGCTGTTCTCTAGCTTGGCGAACTAAATACTCTAGATCGAAGGCCTGCTGTTCTCTATCTATGCAGCGAAAGTACTTTAATGCTTTTGTTGTTTTAGCCACACATTACCTCTTTCTATAAAACTAATTAACAGGTTAAATAACCCTTCCCAAACTCCCCAATACCTGCCCGAGCACCTCGACTTCCCCTAGCCGTTCGGGCGGCACCAATTCCGGCTGATATCGATTGTTATCGCTCACCAGCGACAACGCTCCGCCGGCCATCTGCTGCACGCGCTTGATGCGAAGCGCATCGCCCACGCGCACTAAAAACACGCCATCAGGGCGTGTTTTTGAGCGATCGACCAGCACTATATCACCGCTGTTTAATGTATCGGCCATGGAATCACCCACTACAGTCAGCGCGACCAGTTGGCTCACGCTGGCCGCTTGCTCACTGAGCCAGGCAGGGTCGAACGGTAGGTGGGAAATGATCGTTTCGTTGTCGAATAAAGCGCCGTCTCCGGCAGCGGCCTCAATGTCGTAAAGGGGGACAGTTGCACAGTCTTGGGTACCTGCAACAGCATCTTGGTTATCTTTTGTTCCCCTACCCGTCAAAACAAAGAGAACATCTATCCCCATTTCAGCTATGCCAACCAGATAATCAGCCCTAGGAAGGCGTTGCCCACCCTCGTAAAGCATTTGGCTTCGCTTGGTTATGCCGAGCTTTTCGCCGAATTCGGTTTGAGAAAGACCAAGCTTTAGCCTTTCGGATCTCAAACGCTTACCCAATGAGTCCATTAATTCACCATTCCCTATTGACAGGGAAACATATGTTCACCTAACTTGTAGGCGTTCCTTAATCATGCGTAACACTTAATCACACCCGAGGATACACCATGGAAGCCACCCAAGCTCCCCGTACACCCCGAGAGGCCTACCGCCCGCCGCTGTGTGGCCGTCGCATTGGCCTCGAACTGCCGGTCGAGGCTGACGCCGAAGTCGCGAAACTGGCCGAGCGCGAGCACCGCAGTAAAACCGGCATGACTCGCATGCTGGTGCTCGAAGCGCTGAGTGCACGGCGTTCAAGCGCAACTCACGCTAGCCACTAAACCAAACCAAAAGGAACCGCAGCCATGTATCGAAAAAATCGTTCGGTTGGCATGTCGACCACTATAGCGTTCAGTCACCGCCAAGAAGCATCAGAACTGAATTCGCACCTTTTGCCGCATCAGCCCAGCCCCGACGAGCCCATTGCCAATCGCATTGAAGTTATCGACATCACGACAAGCGGTTGCCCAGCCATTGTGGCGTCCGGCTCGCGCTCAGAGGCCATCCGTTACCTCAGGAAGGTGAGCGCCAAATGCACGACCGAAGACCAACTTGGCTTTCATCTTACTCAAGCGGTCGCCTGTGGGTATCCGGACGTCACAGCTACGTTTCGGCGGTTGGGGCAAACCGGCAATCCAGACCGGCACTGGTCGATGACCGTCCGTCGAGTTGATCTCGAAGGCCAAGAGGATGAAGCCCTTGGGTCAACGTAACGACGTCGTGCAGGTCTTCAAGTTCGAGGATGCGATACACCTCGCCCTGATGATTCTCGATACCAGCGAAGTATTCCGGAATACCTGCAAATGGAGGCAAGTCTTCCTCAGGAACTTCAGGAAACTCCTTGGCGAGCAGCGCGGTTATTTCAGCATCGAACTCAGGAACGGTCGCACCATCGATATACCGGCTTTCCATACATATAAACCTTTTAGTGAGTGGTAATACACCTGCGGCACTACCCACAAAATTACCGTAAATGCAAAGAATCGAAACTAAGAAAAAAGGACCTTTCCCATGTACCAGGATACCCGCCGCCTCAAGTCGAACCGCATCGGCATCAACCTTGATGAGTTCGAAGACAACCTGATCGACGCGCTGGCCACCTACACCGGCGTCGAGAAAGCCACCCTCGTGCGCGAGATGGTGATGCGCAGCGCCATGGATATGCTCGGTGTCAGCAGCCAGCAGGAGTTCGATGCCATCAGTCTGACCGAGTTTCATCCGATCGCGACACGCCATTGAGGCCCGACGGGACATCCTTTCAGGACCTCACGAGGTACTCATGACTTTACGCTACAGCGAGTTTTTCCCGACCGACGCCGACCGCCGCATGCTCGAGGCCGTACGCGAGCAGCAAGGGCTCGAGACGCTGGATCAGGCCGCCGAAGTGGCCCTGCGCCGCGGGCTGCGAAAAGGCACCGCCCGCATCGCGATTCCCCGGGGGCCTCGCCCGGTAGGACGGCGCGGATGACCATGCGCTGGGAGTGCCCGCACTGCGATGGCCCATGCCGGGTGCGCACCTCGAAACAGATGCACGACGACTACCGAGTGGCCTACCTGCAGTGCCAGAACCCGATGTGTGGGTGGTGCGGCAAGGGGGAATACATCGTGACCGAAACGACCAGCCCCAGCGGTATGCCGAACGCCAAGTACAAGGGCCGCCTGGCCGAGCACGTGCCGTACCGGCTCGTATCCAACGCCAAGCCGCCAAGAGATATGTTCAGGAGCCAACCATGACCCACCTCGACACCACCAACGCCGCTACCGCGTTTCTGTTGACGCTGCCACGGCCGGTCGCCCGGGAAGACGCCGTCGCCCGCTGCTGCGCACACCTGATGACCGAGCACGACCAGACTCGCGATAACGCCAGCATCCTGGCGCTTCAGGCCTACGCGGAGCTGGAAGCGGTCAACCGCACCGCCTGGATCGACCTCGATGCCAGTACGGCAAGCCTGCTGGTCATCCGGCAGTCGGGCGGCCCCATCCACGCGCTGACGCTAGGCGATCTACTGCGCCTCAAGGCCACTGCCGAGCGTGAGATCAAGGTCGCGCCCTCGACCACGCACTAGCCGCGCGCTTTTCCAAACCGCTGATTTTTCAACGACTCAGGAGGTCGTCATGGGTTCGCTCGCTCTAATTTCAGGCACCGAGGCACACACCGCCTCCCCCCGGGCCGGGTTTCTGGCCCTGCGCGATGAGCTGCGCAGCCGCCACCAGGACCTCGATCTCATCGAGGTGTGGGAAGGCATTCAGCCCGGCGAACGCGCCACGCTGCTGCGAAGCGCGGCGCAGCATCTGGTCCCGGCCAAGCCGATCAACGAGCGGCCGGTGGATATGCGCACGCCGGAGGCGATCGCCAAGACGCTGACGCACATCCCGATGGGTGAGATGCCCCAAGCCACGCGCGATCAAGTGCGCGCCGCCATTCACCGCATGAGCGCTTACGCCAGCCGCTTGAAGGATCGGTTGGCGGGCAACCGGCCGCACCCCTCGCAGGCGCTTGCCGCAAGCGCTCGCGCAGCACTGGATAAGGGCGACCTCACCGGCGCCCGGCATTTTCTTTCTCTCATCGAGCACGCCGAATGAACCTGATCGAGCAGACCCGCCGCTATGGCGCTCCGGGCAAGGGCGATCAGCTCGGTTGCGCCGACTGGCGCGAAACGCAGGTGTTCGACCGCTTTCCGCAGTACGCCGAGCAGTTGGCCGCGGGCTTCCTGCGCGTTGCGCACCGGGAGGGCAACGCCGCCGGCAACCACTGGCTGCGCCGCATGCGCGAGGCGCTTTACGTCGGCCCGTGGAACGTGACCCACGATGACGATGCGCTGGTCGAGCACGCCCGCGCTCAGGCCCGTGCGGTTCAAAGCAGTTATGAGGCACTGACCGCCAAGCTGATCAAACAGGGCGGCGTTGAAGCCGACGCGGTGCGCGATGGCCTGCGGGATGGCCTCGAGCGCGCCCAGCGCCACCGCATCGACCCGCCGAGCAACAAGCTGCCACTGCTTTCCCAGCTGCTGCGCCTGTGCTGCCCGAAGTGGTGGCGGCGCAAGCTGCGGGTGGTGTCGGGCCGCCGGCTGGAGCAGATCGAGCGGGATCTCGGCAACGTCCACCACCGTGCGGGCATCTACTGCTCCGTAACCACGCTGGAGCGCCGCCGCAAGCAGGTGCGCCGTAACGCGGCGATGCTTGAGGCGGTCGAGGCGATCAACCAGTACGGGCAGTACTACACCCTGGCCGAGCTTTCAGAGCTGGGGCTTGCGAACCCGGATAACCGCCGCGCCGAACTGATGCTGCGCATTCGTGAGACCGAGGCCGAGGGCCAGCGCCTTGGCCATGTGGGCGTGTTCTATACGCTGACCTGCCCGAGCCGCTTCCACCCGATCCGGGCCAAGAGCTGCACCCGCAACCCACGGTACGACGGCGCGACCCCACGTGATGCTCAGCGCTATCTCACCAAGGTGTGGGCGAAGATCCGCGCCAAACTGAACCGGGATGGCATGGGCGTCTACGGCGTTCGCGTTGCCGAGCCGCACCACGACGGCACCCCGCACTGGCACATGCTGCTCTGGATGAAGCCGGAGCATTACGAGCACATCAACGAGGTTATCCGCGCCTACGCCCTGGCCGACTCCCCCGACGAGCACGGTGCCCAGAAGAACCGCGTCGAGATCAAGCTGATCGATTACACCCGGGGAACTGCGGCGGGCTACATCGCCAAGTACGTCTCAAAAAACATCAACGGCCAGCAGTTCATCGACCTCGACCAGTACGGCAAGGACATGGCCTCGAGCGCGCCGCGCGTCGAAGCGTGGGCGGCCGTATGGGGCATTCGCCAGTTTCAGTTTGTCGGCCTGCCGAGCGTGACGGTATGGCGGGAAATGCGCCGGATGACCGAGCAGCAGGCGGCGCAGATCGCCCAGTGGGAAGCGATGTTCAACCCCGGCCGCAGCATCATCGAGTTCACCAAGAAGCTTCGCACCGCGTGCAACGCCGGTGCCTGGGATCAGTTCATTCGCCTGATGGGCGGGCCGCTGACGCCGAGGGCGGATCAACCGGTGCGGCCGTGGCGGATGGAGAAGGCAAACATCGACGGCAACCTGATCAATTACGCCACCGGCGAGTACAGCGCCTTCGCGCGCGGCCAGTATGGGGACACCGTCTCGAACATCTTCGGCCTGATGATTCAGGGCATGGAGTACCCGACGCGTTTCTACAAGTGGGAGATGCGCCACAAGCGTTCAAGCACCGGCCACGACTTCAGCCAGAAGGGGGCGTATGGAGAGAGCGCAGCGAACGACCCTTGGACTTGTGTGAATAACTGTACGGGGCTGGATTTCGAGCCTCGAACCCCAGGCCCCGACGAGGCCAAACGCCAGCAGCAGAACTTCGATGAATGGCGGCGCGACTCGAAAACCCGCGCCGACGACGACGCCAACGAGCAAGAAGCCATCACCGTGCGCCGAGCGCTCGAGCTGATGCACCAACCACCGCCCCCGCCCTCGGCGTGGGATCGAATCCCCGAGTATTTCCCGGAAAGCCTTTAATCAGGAGAACGACCTATGGCAGACGCTGCCGATTACGCCACTGAACTCAACGAGCGCCACCTGGCCGGCGCGCTGGCCAGCCGTGCACATCTGGCCGCAAGCCACGCCACCGAATGCGACGACTGCGGTGATGACATTCCAGACGCCAGACGCAAGGCGGCGCCGTTCGCCCGCACCTGCATCGAGTGCCAAGGCATCCGCGAACTGAAAGCCAAGGGGGTGCGCCGATGATCGCGTTACTGATCCTGAGCGGGCTTTCGCTGGCCTCGCTGCTGTTCTTCATCGCCGCGCTCCGGCTCGGCGCGATCTACGACGAGAACGATCTGAAGGTGATCGAGCGAGGGGAATCATGACCATGCCGGAGCAGGTGCGAGCCACCTGCCTGAGCCTCGTCACCGAACGCTTGATTGTCCTGCGGCGCTCAGGGGACAGCGAGGATACGCGCCGCGAGCGGCGCGAGGTTCAAACCGCCGCCGAGTGGTTGCTCGGGGCGAAAGGCGAGACAGAACGATGCGAGGAAAGGTGATGAACAAAAGCTCAACCCAAAAAATCACGATAGCCATATTAATCGGCGTGTTCGTCGTCTCTTGCCTCAGTAGCGCCTGGCAATTCCACGAGTGCCGAAAGGTAGGGCACGGATTCCTCTACTGCACGGTCAGCGTGGGGAATTGAAGGTAAGCGGTGCTAGCGCACCGATGCCATTCAAAAACGACTTTCCGAATATGAACATTTCGAGAGGCCAAGGAGGATGCGATGGCAAGCGTGAACCACGTCACCATCGAAAAGTTTTCGTCTGAGACCGGCTATAGCCCCAACGCGGTGCGTTCAAAAATAAAACGCGGGGAATGGCGCTTAGGATACGAATTTTGCAAGGCACCGGATGGGCGCATCCTGGTATCACTGGAGGGGTATGACGCGTGGGCGACAAGCAATATGAAGGAGTCAAAGCTGGCTCAGAGACTTCCATACAAATCGACTTTCAATACCAGGGGATCAGGTGTAGGGAGCGCCTCAAGCTCAAGCCCACCCCCGCTAACATGAAGAAGGCGGCGCAGCATCGCGCCGCCGTTATCGCATCGATTGAAGCAGGGACATTCGATTACTCGGTTACTTTCCCGAGGAGCAAAAATGCGCGCAAGTTTATCCGTCAGGATCGAATGGACCACTACCTTCGCCAGTGGCTGAAGGATAAAAAGCCGACCCTCAAAACCAGCACATACCGTGATTACTACAAGATCCTCGAGGGTCAGATCATTCCCCAGTTTGGGCACTTCATGCTGGCCGAGTTCAAACGCAAGCATGCCCGGGAGTGGGCTGCCTCTCTTACGTGCTCAAACAAGCGCCTCGCCAATATCTTGAGCCCTCTTCGCTCGGCCCTGAGCGACGCGGTGCACGATGAGCTTATTAACACCAACCCTCTTCTTGGCTGGCGCTATAGAAAGCCGGAAGCGGATATTAAGCGAATGCAGGATGAGCCCGACCCATTCACCATGGAAGAACAGGCGTTAATTCTGGATAACCTGGCCGATGATAGTCGGCCATTGATTCAGTTCGCCTTCTGGACGGGCTTGCGTACGTCAGAACTGGTGGCACTGGAATGGACGGATATCGACTGGGCAAAGAAAACCGTTCGGATCGATAAGGTCATTACTCAGGCATCCCGTGGCAAGGCCGAGCCGCCGAAAACAGCAGCCGGCATTCGTGACGTCACTCTACTGCCAGCGGCCGAAGAAGCGCTGAACCAGCAATGGGAATTCAGCCGCGACCATGAAAGCGGGCGTGTTTTCCTGAACCCTCGCACTCACTCACCCTGGACCGGCGATCAGGCCATTCGTAAAACGCTCTGGGCCCCTGCCCTCAAACGTGCGGGCGTCCGTTATCGACGCCAGTACCAGACTCGGCATACATTCGCGTCGATGATGGTGTCGGCTGGAGAGCCATTGGCATGGGTGTCAAACCAGATGGGGCATACGGATGTCATCATCACCGCGAGGGTTTATGCGAACTGGATCAACAGCGCGTATGATCAGGCAGGACAGAAGGCGCTCAGACTATATTGGCAGGATAAGGTAGATTGAGGGCAACAAGTTTTATAAGCTGTTGTTCTTGGGCTTATGTCTGCGGGTTCAATTCCCGCCGCCTCCACCAAGCGCCAAAGCCGCTGTCACCGACAGCGGCTTTTTTTATGGCTCTCAAAGAGAGAAACAAGCTGTGTGCCTACCGAAATCATCCGCTTCAGCACATCTTGCCCACTCAAAAAATGCCACTATAACCCACTCTTAGCGTGCCCAACACTCAAGGCCAACTACCTTAATGTCATCCGTTCGCATCAACACATTCTGGATCCTGTTTGAAAAGCTCTTTTTCGTACTTTCCGGTCTTTTCATCAATGTGTATGTGGCTCGCTACCTTGGCCCCGAGCTTTTTGGAGTTCTTGGCTTTTCGCTGGCAATGACCGGTCTTATAGGGCCGTTTACCACGCTTGGCGCCAACAATATCGTATTCAACAGATTGGCGAAAAACCTGCCAAGCGGACTCCAGCTTCTGGCGTCATCGGCACGGCTCAGACTGATCATCTTCGCTCTACTTGCCCTGGCATTCACAGGGTTTGCCATCCCTTATTTTGAAGATGCGCAAAAACGCACGGTCTTCTTGATCATTCTATGGGGAAGCTTCTTCACAACGAACGACATCTTTCAGGTGTTTTTCAATGCGCGACTCGAATCCAAGATCAACACCCTTTGCCAGAACGCCTCACTGCTTGCCTCAGTTCTTTTAAAGCTTGGCTTCATTGCCGCCAAACTTTCCGTGACCGCCTTCGCGATCGCCAATGTTCTGCAGTGGGCTACGTCTTATTTCATGAAACGCCATTTCTTCAAGCGTCACCATGAAACCAAAGCACATAGCACCGGCAAGATTTCACGCCGCCACGCGAAATACCTTTTAAAAGTTGGGTTACCACTGGCGTTTTCGGGCCTGGCCATCGTTTTGTATACCAAAACGGACCAGATCATGCTCGGCATGCTGATCGACGATACTACTGTCGGGTATTACACGGCCGCCATAACACTGGCGCAAGGCTGGATCTTTATCCCTCAAGCAATCATCGCTTCACACATGGTTCGGGTAAGCGAGGCCGCTCGAGACTCACATCTGTTTGAAAAACGCACCGAGCGGTTGTTCAGACTGATTTTGTGGCTTTCACTACCCATAGCGATCATTCTGTCCGCACTGAGCCCCTGGGTCGTTGGCCTCATTTATGGCGAACAGTTTTCGGCTTCTATCGATATTTTGTATATTAGTGCATTCAGCACACTCTTCTCGGCGCTGGGCACCATCAGCTACAGAGCTATTACAGTTTTGGGTGGCTATCGATTCCTGTTCTACAAAATGGCTGTCGTAGCTGTGCTCAACATTGCAGCCAACTACTTATTGATTCCCAAATATGGCGGCGTTGGCGCTGCCATGGCAACACTACTTGCCGAAATTCTATCATCAGTAGTTTTCAATCTATTTTTTCAAGGCGGGCGCATCCTAAAACTACAATGTCGCGCATGCCTGCCGCTGCTTGTAACGGAGAACTCTGATGCCAAGGACCGCACCAGATAGAAAATATGTCATGACAAATCAAAAACGAACGTCGCGCTGGAGTAAACGGAATAGCCCTAAACGCGCTTTTGACGCGCTGATGACGGCAATTAGAAGCAACATCATGAACTCGCTGTCAGATAGGCTTCACGTTCCGTTACGCTATAAACGTGCGTTTGGCGAGTTTCCGAATCTGCGAAACCCCAAAACGTTCAACGAAAAGATTTGTTATCGAAAACTTCACCCACAGCCGGTTTTTTCGATTCTGAGCGACAAGATAGAAGCCAGGGCGTACGTCAAGCACACCATCGGCGAGCGGTTCCTTATACCGCATTACGGCATTGCCAAGGAATTGTCGCCGGATCTGTTCGAACAGCTTCCCAATAGCTTTGTCATGAAGGCAAGTCATGGGTCAGGCTTTAACCTATTGGTTGACGATAAGCGAAATACATCATTTGCGGAGCTCTACAATTTGAGCCAGCAGTGGTTATCGCAAAACTTTTATACCGTATGTCGTGAAAATCAGTACAAGCCCATCGAACCTCGACTGATCTTCGAGAAGATGTTGCTTGATGAAGACAAAAAGGTACCTAAAGACTATAAATTCCATTGCTTCAGCGCGCCTGATAAAGAACCCGTCATCTATATTGAGGTCAGCCATGACCGCTTCATCAATTATAAGGTCGACTTCTTTGATCTTGACTGGAAGCCCGTACAAGTTCGTTCGGAGCATCTGAACTCGAATATAGATCTCGAAAAACCACGCACTCTCGACGAGGCCATCTCACACGCAAAAGCCTTGGCAGCAGGCTTTTCGTATGTGCGCGTCGATTTCTACCTGATTGGCGATGACATCTATTTTGGAGAGATGACGTTTACCCCCATGGCAGGACTCATGAAATTCAGGTCGCGTCAGATCGATGAAGAGTGGGGCGCACTCTTCAACGATTGATGATCACTACCCGACTTGCCCAGCGCTCGATCGCTCAAGATGATAATTGCTTGAGCAGACGCTCTCTCAACTTGGGCGACATGGGCAAGTTAATCTCGGGATTGGGGTGCAGACTGAAGGTCAAAGTCTGCGTCAGCTCAAGCGCCAATTTTCCTCGCCAGCCGCAATCCGCGTTCTGACACTCGACCACCGCCTCCCTATAGACCGGCGTCATCTGCTGACTCTTGCGAATTCGAGCAAACGCTCCGCAATGCGGGCAGCTAAGACGTAGGTTACTTTTACGATCCATATGCAATTCCTCCATCCCCTTTGTTTATAATTCCTGCCCTTACGGTCAAGCTGCAGAAACGACGCTGAATCTGGCTTTTTTATTTTCGTCAACGGACATGACTTACCAGATAGGATATGCTTCATATTGTTCAGTACCACTTTGACTAAGACTATTTACTTAAAGGGGAATAGTCAACTTATTAGGGAAGAATAATTATCATGAGCACAGCCCCCCATTCCTCCCCTCCCACGCTATCCGGCGCGATCATGGAGCGAATGAAAGCCATTACAGGCCTGAACTCTGATTATAAGCTCGCTCAGCGCTTTGGAAAATCAACAAGCGCTATTCACAACTGGAGGAAACGAGGCACGATACCAGTCGATGAATGCATTGAACTTTCTGTTGAATACGACGTTAGCCTAGACTGGCTCATCCTGGGACGAGGACCCGATCGGCCTGACAAATCATCGAGCTCAAAGCACACAATGGACTTGGAGCATCAATTCATACAAAAGGACTACTCCGGAGTGCCGCTTTATGACATAGAGGCTGCTGCCGGACCAGGGCGCCTATTTGATCATGAACACGTCAGCAGCTTTTTAAGCTTTCATGACGAATGGATTACCCGCGAAGGCTTACACACCAAAAACCTCGTTGCGATCCGCGTACGAGGAGACTCGATGGAGAATACGCTCAAGAATGGCGACACTGTACTGATCAATCGGGCAATCACCAATCCAGACGGGGTATTCTTGATCAGGGTAGGGGACGAGCTTCGGATAAAGCGACTCCAGCGACTCTCGGATGGCTCTCTAAGGCTCTCTTCCGACAACTCTTACTATGCCCCTGAGATCATAGCGCCCGAAGCCCTGCAGAATGTCCATATCATTGGTCATTGCCACTGGCACAGCGGCAGGGTTAGCTAACAAGACATCGCACGCATGACCATTTAAAGCCGCCTTGACGCGCACAGGTCATGCCCTGCTCCTCGTGCACTTACCCATGACGTAATCTTTCAAAGATGATAAGCACGCCGTGGCAGCAGCCGCTCTATCATTACCCAGATGAGCACTGGCCAGCTCGATGCGCTGATCGATAACCTCTCAAACGCCTACGGCGAGAACGCCGAGATGGCCCGGGTACGGGCCGACAATCTTGGCGGCGGCTTGAAAAGCCTACGCTCGGTGTGGGAAGGGGTCGGGATCTCAGTCACCGACACCAACGACGGCCCACTGCGCGAGCTGATTCAATCGATCACCGTCATCACCCTAGGCATCGGCGACTGGATTAAGAAAAACCCCAAGCTCGCCGGAACGCTGGCCGCATTCTGCCGGCACTCGGTAAAGCGCTGCTGTGGCTCGGGCGCATCTTCATGACCGTCGGGCGGCTGTTTCTGCTGAACCCGATCGGGCTGGCCGTGACCGCCATCGCTGGCGCGGCGTATCTGATCTACCGCTACTGGGAACCGATCACCGCGTTTTTCGGCGGGCTATGGCAGCAGGTGAAAGACGCCTTCAATGGCGGCATCGGGGCCATTGGTAAACTGCTCATCAACTGGTCCCCGGTGGGGCTGTTATACCGGGGGATCACCGCCGCGCTCGATAAGCTCGGCCTCGAGATCCCGGACAAGTTCAAGGACCTCGGCAGCTTCATCGTCGACGGCCTGATCGGCGGCATCAGCGACAAGTTCGGGGCGCTCAAAAATAAGGTCTCGGAGATGGGCAGCTCGGTGACCGGCTGGCTCAAGGACAAGATGGGCATCCACTCCCCAAGCCGTGTGTTCGCCGCGCTTGGTGGCCACACCGTGGATGGCCTGAACATCGGCCTTGAGCGCCAGCGCGATGAACCCGCCCAACGCATCGTCGACATCGCCAAGCTATCAGGACAATTCGACCAGCCACTACACCATCACGATCAACGCCCCACCCGGGAGCGACGAGCACGCGATCGCGAATGCCGTAAGTCGTGAGCTAGATCGGAGGGCAAGGGAGCAACAGGCGCGGTGGCGGTCGTCGATGTGAGACCGGGAGTAGCTCGAGACTCATCATGCTCTCTTTGCTGTGCAGGAGTTGGTCCAGAGCCTTCGCTTACATGGTGTCGCAAAGCAATAAAAGCACAAGAAACAAGCCCAACGATTGCAAATGAAAAGGCTGCTATAGGCAGAGCCACGTGCAGAGAAGTAGTGCCATTAATAGGGGGAGAATATGGAAATAGCCGGGTTAGAAGCTGAGAGATCGCGAGCAGTAATCCGCTTGCAAAGAGCATGGCAACCGTCGAGCGGTAGTAGGTTCTTTTAAAACCGAGCGTCCCAATGATGCCGACAAACGTCAGTAAGCCTGTCGCATCATAGCTCTGAATGGTTTGAAAGAGGTCTTCGGTAGTTCGAGTCGCGGTCAATAACGCCAAAAGCGCCATCGGAATAACCATGGCCACACCAACGATCAAGACGCCTTCGATCCAGTTTTTATGGCGTTTCTCTTTAGAGGTCTCCAGCATGCTCATGGCTCTCGGAATGTTCGTATTTGAGACAAGTACGGTACCTTATCAACAGCCCCAGCGCCGCACGGAATGGCGCCACGCCTCACAGCCCCGTGTCGGCGACCGGCCGGCGTATCAGTTCCTCGGGCCAGGCACGGACACCATCACGCTGTCGGACACGCTGCTGCCAGCGTTCACCGGTGGGCGAGTCAGCCTCGATCAGATCCGGGACATGGCCGACCAAGGCCAGGCGTGGCCGCTGGTCGAGGCCACGGGCAAGCACTACGGCCTGTGGGTGATTACCGGTGTCGATGAGACCTCGAGCACACTGTTTCGAGACGGCGCCGCCGCCAAGATCGAGTTCAGCCTCACGCTCGAACACGTCGATGACGAACACACCGACCTGATTGGGGATCTCACTCGCTACGGCGCGGCGCGGCTGGCCGGGGCCTACGTATGAGCGAGCAACCCGCCTACCATCGCCCTAGTTACCACATCACCCTGGCTGGCGAGGACATCACGCCGCGCATCAACGGTCGACTGATCGATCTGCGCATCACCAGCCAGCGCGGGCAGGAAGCCGACCAGCTCGACCTGACGCTTACCGACCACGACGGCAAACTCGCACTGCCGCCCACCGGTGCCCGGCTGAGCGTAGCGATCGGCTAGCAGGACGAAGGACTCATCGAGCGGGGCGTATTCATTGTCGACGAACTAGAGCACAGCGGCTCACCCGACCGGCTCACCCTTCACGCCAGCGCCGCTGACATGCGCCACCTGCTGCCCGGCAAGCGGTCGAAGTCCTGGCACGACATCACCCTCGGCGACATCATCGATACCATCGCCAAGCGGCACCAGCTATCGGCAAGACGTTGCATGGCATTCGTGTGGGCCACATCGATCAGACCGACGAATCCGATCTCAACTTTCTGACCCGGCTCGGTGAGCGCTATGACGCCATCGCTGCGGTCAAATCCGAGCGAATGCTGTTCACCCTCGCTGGCGAGGCCCTAACAGCCAGCGGCACTGCCCTACCCCGCATCACCCTCACCCGCCGCGACGGCGATCAGCACCGCTTCAGCCAGACCGACCGTGACAGCTTCACTGGCGTGCGCGCGTACTGGGACGACACCGCCGGCAGTGTGCGCCAGACCGCCATCGCCGGTGACGGCGACAAGTTCAAGGATCTACGCACCACCTACGCCTCCGAGGCCGACGCCCTCGAGGCCGCCAAGGCGGAACTCAGAAGGATTCAGCGTAGGAAAGCCACGTTCGAGCTGACACTGGCACAGGGTCGCGCCGACCTCATGCCTGAAACACCGGTGACGCTCAGCGGCTGGAAATCGGACATCGATGGGGAGGAATGGCTGGTGACCGAGGTCGAGGATTCGCTTAATGAGCGCGGGTATGGCACGCGCATCAGAAGTGATGCGCGCTGAATAGTTAATGTTACTGAAGTCCTAAGATGTACAAGACAATCGCAACGAGAAGGGGAGCAATAATGGGGCACCAAATCCAATTTTGAAAATCTACCCAGTTCTTCACTGATGAAGCGTTCTGGTCGTAAACTGGCTTGTAAACCTCTGGAGCAACTTCTTCCCCTGCGCGTTGCCTTTTGCGTCTTTCACGCTTCAGCTCATTGTCGATTGCTTTCATTTCATTGGCGTCTTTGCCTGCACCAGCCCATATCACAGCAGCTATGAGAAGGATGATATAGGCCATCAACGCATATGCATTACTCGTTGAAAAGGGTCGATCTAGATTGATAGGGCTCAGCAAAAAGCTGATGCTATCCGTAAAGTACAACTGATTAAAAGCCTGGGCCGCTATATTACTGACGCCACTATTTAAACCACCAACAATGCCGTAACCGCTACCGCCCTGAAAGGCTTCCCACCCCCCCCAACTTAAATCGAGGAGTAAACAATACAAAGCCAAAAGACCGACTAGCCCACTGAATAGTCGCCGAACCCAAATGCTTGTAGAAATGCTCATGCCGTTGTCCCTTGCTATGAAAAGCAGAAACGTATCATGAGATATCATTTATTTAGATTTTTTGTATGTTAATTGGGTCACAAACCGTTACCGCGCCCATATCAGAACTTGGTTAACCTACGTCCATCACATTTCTAGTCAAACATGGGGTCGTCATGCAGGATCTGGCAAAACTGGGGGATAAGGTCGCGTGCTCATGCAAGGGCGGGCCGCATTCCATCGTCTCGTCCGGCACATCGGTAATCGATGGTATTCCCGTCGCACGTGTCGGCGATATGAGCTCCTGTGGCGCATCGATCGTAGAGGGGCACTCCTGGTTCACCATCGACGGCGCTCCCGCCGCGGTTCACGGCAGCCAGACCTCCTGCGGCGGCAGTGTAATCGCCTCCTCGAGTGCCAACAGCGCGCCACCGCGCACCGCACAGACCGAACCGGAAGAGCCGGAAGAGGAAGAGCCGAAAAGCGACATCCTGCCTGGCATCACACTTGTGCGTGAGGCGGGCACTCGCGTACAGGTCAAGCAGCGCATCCTACCCTCGCCGTCTGCCGAAGTCAGTGCCAAGTTCGACGAATTGAATACCCACCTGCCGGATTACGTACTGCCCGGCACGCTGGTCGTGTTGAGTGACCCTGAAAACACCAGCCAGATGTGTACCCAGCAGGAAGAAGAACTCAGACAGCAAGCGGTACGTGCCCAACAGACCGTACAATGGCTGGAACCCCCTGAAGCGCAGGCGCTGGTCGATCATTACGGACCACTGCGTGACTTTGCACTGGTCAACAACGACGAGCTGTCAGAAGGTAGTACATGGGCCGGGGTTGCCTCTGCGGCGGGCACACATTTCATGGAAACCGTTCAAAAAGAGCTCGAACGCATTCACAGTGTGTATGTCTCGGCGTCAGAGAGAATGTCGGCACGTTTTGAGGCCATGCGCCAGTCCGCATTCAAGCGCATTGATGCCGCAGGTGATGCGTGGACGAACGTGAAGCTCGAGATCGTCGACGATGCCAACGATTTGAAAGGCAAGATCGGAGTAGCTGGCAGCGTTGCAGTCAGTAAAACGCAAGCCGCTCTGAAAAGCTTCATCGATTATGAAATACCTTCTATCTCGGAAGCGATTGGAAAAGCGGGGACAGTGGTGAAAGGGCTCTCACTGCTGAACTATGCAGCTATTACCGCTGATACATATGCAACCGATGCCCGAGTTACCCAAGCCTGTTCAGAGTCTCGGGAAAGTGAGTGTATGAGAGTTACTGTTAAAGAGTACGGGAGCCTTTTGGGTAGAATCGCAGGAGGCGAAATAGGCGGTAACATTGGAGCCGCTGCTGAAGCCAGATACGGTCAGGTACTATGTGGCGTCATCGGTGTACATCCGGCGGGGCGACTCATTTGTGGTGCCGCAATTATTGGTGGTGGTGCATATTTTGGTGGATCGAGCCTTGGCACTTTTTCCGGTGATTTAGCGGAGTTAATTTATACGCAATCTGAAAGCAAAAATACTGATAAGAAGGAAAGTGAGAAAAATGATCAATAACTACTCCTTGCTTGAACTTATTGGGATGCTTACGGGCGGAATGGCTATAATCACAGGATTGCTTGGTCTAGTACTCTCACACTTTACGATCAAGCCCGCTGACCGGCTATTTACCGGTAAAACTCACCCAAACAGAGTTTGGTACCCACTTTGTTATTGGGGGATGGGAGAGTATGCAATTGCGCTCATGGGATTTAAATCATCTAAAACAAGAGAAAAATACCCTCTTTACTTTAAAGAATGGAAGTCGGGAAGCTGGAGGTCTCGCTGGGTCACTATACTGCTTCTGACCATTTACATCCCAAGCTTTGTTTGTTTTACGATCGCAGTAATAGCATACTGGCTTAAAGAACTTATTTCATAGGAACCACGATTGATAGATGGCGACTACTCTTTTTTTGAGCTTTGAGGAATATTTTTTGGCGGAGCAATGATTTTTTTCGGGCTTTTAGGGATTTTTTTGTCTCCATTTATAATCAAAACTGCGGACCGCGTTTTTACTGGAGAAAGTGATAACTTGAACGTCTGGTTTCCCCTTTGTTTCTGGGGTATGTCTCGTTATGCTTGGGATGCTTCTTTTTTGAAGAAAGAGAGACTTAAAACAAAATACCCAAATTACGCTGAGACTGTAAGAAGAAATTCAAAAAGCTACAAAGTAACAAGGTTCATATTATTTTCAGTTTACGCACCTGGAAATATTCCATTTATAGCATCTTGCTTAGCCTGGATACCTATTAGTGCCATTAACCGCTAAACCAAATTTAAGATGGCTACTCAGGCCTCTCAGATTATAAGAGCTCATAGAACCATTACATCAAAAGCAACAGAATAGGGAAATGCTTAGTATCGTAGAGCACCTTTGTATCATTTCTGGTACGGCAATGATTGGCCTCGGCCTGATTGGAATAATTTTTTCCCGTTTTTCATTAAGGCGACAGACCGATTGTTTACGGGAGAAAGCGATAGTGTAAACGTTTGGTTTCCGCTTTGCTTTTGGGGAATGTCTCAATACGCATGGCATCTATTGCTATTCAAAAAGGACAAAATTGAGGCGAAGTATCCTGTTTATCTAGAAAAAACAAAATCGCCAAAACCTAAATACACTATAATTAAAGGATTGCTTTGCACTATTTACATGCCAGCAAATATTGCACTTATGATTACAGCTGCGTTATATGCCCTAAGAGTTACTTTATGAAACCCAAAGCCCCACATTAATTAAACCCAAATTAGGCCACTGATCTTATTGCTAGCATTGGTGTAAGTGTTTATGCGGATGACGTTGTCGGAAACAGCTTTGGAGAAAAGTCAGGTGAGTTGATTTACAACGCGTTGAGGAACGAGAAAGACGACCAAGAGAAGAAAAGTGAAAGCCCTGATTGATATTACTAATTATATAGGCATGAGTGGTGCAATAATAATGGGAACCTTCTTCACAATAGGACTCCCTATTTCATTTTTTACGATAAAAGAAACAGATAAGATATTTACTGGTGAAAATAATAGCTCACGAATGTGGTTTCCAACTTGCATTTGGGGCATGTCCTCTTACGCTTGGGACCTGGCATTTAAAAAAGACAGCCTGAATCAAAAATATCAAACGCTGAACAGCAACATAGAAGAAAGCCCCAAGAAATTTATATTCATAAAATATATCTTGCTCTGCATATATCTACCCGCAAACTTAGGCCTCTGCGTGATGATTTCAGCCTATGCGGCTAAATATTTTTTCGGGTTATTTTTATAAATAACACCAGTGATTGATAACCAAATATTGATGAAAAAAATGACTAATAACTGAGATCGAGGATTCGCCTGATGAGAGTGGGTATGGCACGCGCATCAGATGTGAAGTGACGCGCGCTGAATAGTTACTGAAGTCCCAAGATGCACAAGACGGTCGCAATAAGAAAAGAGCGATATGATGATGATTGACGACTACTCTGTCATTGAGCTTACTGGCATGTTTTTTGCCACTATTATGGTTATAACTATTCTACCAGGAGTTATTCTATCTCATTTTATAATCAGGCCTGCGGATAGGCTATTTACTGGAAAAACACACAAGAATAGGGTCTGGTACCCTCTTTATTTCTGGGGTATGGGCGAGTACGCCTTAGCACTCATGACCTATAAGTCACAGACGACTCGTGAGAAATACCCCTTATATTTCGAAGAGTGGGCGTCTGGCAGCCAAAGATCACGCTGGATCACCGGTATATTGGTTTCGATTTATATACCAGCAATGGTAAGCGGTACCCTTATGGTTGTCTTTTACATGCTTCAGAAGCTGATTGGGTGAGCCAACCGCCATACCACCGCATCAACGTTGTACTGCCGAATCAAAAGCCACGCCGGTGAGCCCTTGGTAAAGCCATCCTCGACGCGATAGCGCTCGAGCAGCGTGGCGCCCTTCCAGATCCGGCCATCGTGAACCGCACAGTATTCGATCGGCCGGCGCCGTAGCACCACGAACCGTTTGCCATCCTTCCAGCCAGCGCGCTCCTTGCGCTTGCGCCACTGAATCAGTTCATAGCGTGGGGGCGCCCAGCGCACCGGCACGCACGTTTGCCAGTCTCGAAAGCGCGTATACTGCTCATCTTGCGCGCGGGCCATGTCAGCTCACGTGCCGAATCAGATTGACCACCACACCCTTGAGGGTGGCATTACGCGCATCGGTGTACGGCGCGCCTTCGAGTGTTTCAATGCGGCGGTGGCCATCAAACGCCCGATACCGCATCACGCGCAGCTCGCCGTCATAATCCACCACCACCGGCGCGTTATCGGCGGAGGCCTGCTTCTCGCTCATCACCAGCCAGTCGCCTTCGCTCCAATCCGACGATGACGACATGGGCTGTCCGACGATTTCGATCAGAAAGGGCACGCCCACGTTTTCGTCGCGCACCCAACGGCTGTCGTGACAGTCCAGTCTGGATGAACCTGCCTTCCAAACACTTGAACCTTAAGATGCCTGCGCGATCTACCTCTGGATAGTCATGGAGTTGGCGTATCTGTGCAGGTTGCGAGGCATCGAGGTCATCACGCTGACCGACGCGAATCATCTGGCCGAGGGCGTCATGACCAACCGCTGCAAGGGCAGCCGAGATAACATCGTTCGTTGAAGCCCGCGACTCATGGCCACCTGGAAAGCAGCAATGACGCGACGAAATCAAATGTGGATTCAGACAAGGAAAACAAACAGTGCCGGCGCTGCCGGAAGCACGCTTTCTCATCGTCGCCGACGACTTTCGAAAAGCAACCTGAACACAACTTGGGAGCGGCTGATGCGCATGGCGATCAAGGAAGAGATCATCAGCCTTGAACAGCGCCTTGACCTACATGACCTGAAGCGCCGAGGGATCACCGACACGAAAAGCAGAATGCCAGTGGCCACCGAAGCGCGGCCATGATGGACGTCTACGATTTGAGCGTACCGCTGGTAGGGTCGTCGGATGAGCAGTAAAACGGGCGGTTTAGTACGTCGGATAGTACGCACAGACACAAAAAAACCGCCTTCGATGGCGGTTGATTTGGAACCAACTAATTGGTTTAGATGGAAAATTAATGGTGCCGACACCAGGAGTCGAACCCGGGACCTACTGATTACAAGTCAGTTGCTCTACCAACTGAGCTATGTCGGCACTGCATTAACAGTGTTGACTGGCTGGGGTACCAGGACTCGAACCTGGGAATGCCGATACCAAAAACCGGTGCCTTACCACTTGGCTATACCCCAACATGGTGGCCAGAGACGGAATCGAACCGCCGACACGGGGATTTTCAATCCCCTGCTCTACCAACTGAGCTATCTGGCCGTTGCCAACGGGTGCGTATTAAACCGAAAACCGGAGATTCGGTCAACACCCTTTTTCATCTTTTTTAAAAATAATTCGTAAAGCAGAATTAATGGCTCGGCGGCACAAAGCCTTCGGCTACATCCGTAGGCTCGTTATCCAGGAAAAGCTCCATCTGAGTCATCAGATAACGGCGCGCATCTGGGTCCAGTAAACTCAGATGTTTTTCATTGATCAGGCGCGTTTGATGCTGCTGCCACTCTTCCCACGCCTGCTTGGATACGGTCTCAAAGAGCTCCTGCCCTTTCTCGCCTGGCAGAGGCGGCATCATCAACCCCTCTTTCTCTTCACCATACTTGCGGCACTGAACGGTTCGCATTCGACTTACCCTACGTTGTTGACTGAATAACATCCTGGGCGGACTGTAGATGCTCAAGAAGCGACTTGACCGGCGCGGCAAGCCCAATACCGGACACATCGGACGGGTCGACCCAGATACGATCAGCGCTCTGAAGCGTCTCATCGGCATCTCTCAAGCGTACCGGGCACGGCGTGATGGTCAATCGAAAATGACTGAATACGTGCACAAATGGCGCCCAATGCGGCGCGCACTGTATATCGCTCGACAAGTCCCTCAGCCAGGCCTCAAGCCCGCCCCTATCCTCGAACTGAGGGAAGCTCCATAAACCGCCCCAGATGCCCTTCTCGGGCCGTTTCTCGAGCAGGACGCGCCCTGTGTCATTCTGAACGAGCGCAAAGTAGGCCTGTCGCTCCGGTTTGGCCTTCTTGGGCTTGGACTCAGGAAAAGCGTCTTCCTGCCCACATGCATGAGCCGTGCACACGTCTTCAAACGGACACAACAGACACGCAGGCTTTTTCCGTACACACAGTGTGGCCCCTAGATCCATCATCGCCTGGGTGTACTCGGCGGCGCGCATCGAGGGAAGGTAATACTCGGCCAACTGCCATAGATGCCGCTCAACCTCGGTCTTGCCAGGCCAGCCTTCCACGGCATGCAAACGCGCAAGTACTCGTTTGACATTGCCATCCAGAATCGGCGCCGGACGGTCGGTCGAGATGCTGTAAATGGCGCCGGCCGTAGAGCGCCCCACGCCTGGCAGCGTCATGAGCGACTCGACCGACTCGGCCGGAAACGAGCCGTCGTGCTCGCTCATGACAACGTTCGCGGCCTTATGGAGATTGCGCGCTCGCGCGTAGTAGCCAAGCCCCGTCCAGAGATGGAGCACCTCGTCCAGCGGCGCCTCGGCGAGCGCTTTGACGTCAGGAAAACGCGCCATGAACCGTTGGTAATACTCGATGACGGTTGCTACCTGCGTTTGCTGGAGCATGATCTCCGAAACCCAAACACGGTACGGCGTTTTATTGTGCTGCCAAGGCAGATGGGTTCGCCCGTATCGGTCGAACCAGGTGAATACGCGCTGTTGAAACGCCTCGGCGGTTAGAACGTGCATGCGCTCTCCTCATCGTCATGGTCCCGCCATTATGCCGGTTTGTGACGGACATAAAAAAAGCGCCGAACGGGTGTCGGCGCTTAAAACTGGCTTTTGAAGGATTGCTCAGTTAAATAGACCATCCAATGCGTTTTTTAGTTCCTTGGCGGTGTCACTTCCAAACTTTTCACTCACCTTGTCATTGATGCCACGCTCGAGCTCTTTCTGAGTCTTGCGCTTGGCTTCGCTCACGGCCAACGACCCCAGTGACGCCTGAAGCGCGTCACGGTCAACCCCGCACCAGGAACCGGGCTCACCGGAAAATTCGCCCTTGCAGCGCACAGGGAATGCCACACGCTGGAACTTGTCACTGACACGACAAGCATCCGGGTCCGCCGTATTCACGAAATGGCCCTTGAGGCCGTAGTCGAATCGGGCCGTAGGCAGATTGGCCTCACCGGCACCGTCGAAACGAAGCCCGGGAATCGAAAGCTCAAAATCATCGTTTCGGGCGATACCGTCTGTAATCTTGAACGTGCCTTGAAGTGTCTTGAATGGCGTATCCTCGGACCACTCACGTGTCCCCTGCTTGCCGCTCAGCGTCGCAACCGCACCGCACATGGCCCTGGATAGGTTCTGACCCAGCAGTGCCCCATCGGTTACATGAAAATCGACGCGACCGTTCAGATTGGTCAGCATGCTGTCGAACTCATTTGTCCGCGAGGTCTGGGTGCCCTCGAGTGCCAGGGTGCCCTGAATCTTGGCTGGTTTTTGGGTAGCGTCAGCAAGCAGCGGCTTGAGCTGAACGCCTTTGATCTGCTCCGAAAAGCGCCATGCGATCGGCGATTGAAGCACATTGAGCGCACCCTTGAACGCGGCTGATCCACCGTAGAGATTGGCGTTGAGATGATCGAGGGTATGCTGGCCATTGCGTCCCGATACAGCCAGCGCCACATCAGACAGCGTCATTCCCTTGAGAGTCATCTGATCAAGCTTCACCCCCAGATCCAGCGACAACGTCTTGAGAAGCTCAACCGGCACCACTCCAGACGCATCGGCCGCGCCTTTTTCCTCGGCCATTGCCGAGCGGATCAGAGCACTGCGTGAGGCCTGACCAGCACTGTCTTTCGGCGGCGCCAGATAACGATCAAGGTCAAGGCGCTTACCGGTCAACGCAAGCATCAGTCGCTGCCCCTTGAGGCCAAGCTCGGCCTCGCCGGAGAAATCCTGATCATCGAGTGCAATATCAAGATCAGGCAGCTTCAGCGTATTGAGATCGCCCTTGATGGGCGAGCTGAAGGCCAATTTGGTCAACGCGCTCTTGTCCGCACTGGGAAGAGACACGTTCAAGTGATCGGAAAGCCATTGGCGCACATTGAACGGCGCAAGCGTCAGCGTGCCGTTATACGAGGGCGCATCCAAAAGCCCGGTTACGTTCAGACCACCACTCAAGCGAAGGTCATCACCACTTGTCACGCTCACATCGGTCAAGGCTGCTGTCTGCTGTGAAAGATCGGCCTCTGCAGAAAGCGACGCGGCAAAGGGCAGCGCCTTCTCGGTTTCACCCGGCAGGTAACTTTCACCGTCGAAGGTCACGCCCTCAAGCTGATATCGACTCGCCTGAGTATCCGCAACGAGGCGCTCGACACTGGCATCAAGCACTTGCTCATGAGCGTCGTCGAGGGCGGGGTAGTGAGTGCGGCTATTGACGGCAAGCTTGGACAGCTCATAACGCTTGGCGGCAAGGTCGGCCCTTGCCTGGGTTTTAAGCGAGACTTCCGAGGTGAACTCGGGCGCCTTGCTGGCGAGCTCGAAACTCATGGTCAGCGGGAACGACTGCGTCGGCACGATGTTCGAACCTTCGATCATGACCTTGTCGAGGGTATATTCAGCGCCGCTTTCAAGGTCCTGATAATGAATCCAGCCGTTATTGACGTTGAGTCGTGCGATGTCGATGCCCAGCGGCTGGCTGGCCGCATTCTGCGGAGAGACCGGCCGAGAGGCCTTGGGCTTGTCGTTGGAAAGCGTGCCCTGACTCTCGCCCATATGATCGAGTACCTGAACCCAGTTGCCTCGTCCCTGCTCATCGCGTTTCAAATCAAGCTTGAGCCCGTTGACGGTGATCCCGTCGATCGATACATCTCCGACCAGAAGCGGTGCGAAAGCGACTTCCACATCGGCGCTTTTGACCGAGGCCAGCGGTGAAGCATTGGCGTCAGACTCCGGCAGACGCACTGACGCGTCCTGAATCGACATGCCAAGGTGAGGATAGAACGACCAGTCCAGCGGGCCGCTCAGCGTCAGATCCAGTCCGGTCTGTGCCTTGACCGCCTCGACCATGCGCGGCTTGAGATCGTTCGGATCCAGAAACGTCGTGACATAGATCACGCCACATACCAGCAATAACGCCAAAACGCCGATCGCTGCCAACAGGAGGCGAACCAGTGCTTTCATCGAAAAACTCCCTTGCAAATGGCCTGTTCGCGCATCCATTGCGCAACATATCGCGCGAGATGATGGCTCGCAGCAGGCGGGCCATCCCTTTTCTAACATCGTCGCCGCAGGCATAAACTGAAACGAATGACCGCCAATGCAGGTAGCCTGCACGCTCATTTATCGGCGGCGGCGTCCTAGTGTAGCGGATGGCACGGCGCCTTCTCTATAATGACCCCATTTCACAGGGCGTCCGTTTAATTGGCCGCCTGGATTCCAACCGAGCTTGCCGGAGAGTGCGATGTCTCGTCCCGACCTGGACACCCGAACTGCCACCGTTACCCGAAACACTCAGGAAACGCAGATTACCGTGTCCATCGACCTTGATGGCAACGGCGACCTGAAGGCAGACACCGGAGTCCCGTTTTTCGAACACATGCTCGATCAGATCGCCCGCCACGGACAGATCGACATCAGTATCGACGCCCAGGGCGACCTTCACATCGATGATCATCATACGGTTGAAGACGTCGGCATTACACTCGGCCAGGCGTTTGCGAAAGCGCTGGGCGACAAGAAAGGCATCTACCGGTACGGCCACGCTTATGTACCGCTCGACGAAGCGCTTTCCCGAGTGGTCATCGATTTTTCCGGACGCCCGGGGCTATTCTTGAACGCACCGTTTACCCGGGCAACCATCGGCCGGTTTGACACCCAACTGGTCTCGGAGTTCTTCCAGGGCTTTGCAAACCACGCCCAGGCCACCGTGCACATCGACAACCTGAAAGGCGACAATGCTCACCATCAGGTCGAGACCATCTTCAAGGCCTTCGGACGCGCGCTTCGCATGGCCGCCGAACGTGACCCACGCATGGCCGGGCGTATCGCCTCGACCAAGGGTAGCCTGTAAGCTACCGCTTTCATTGATGTGACGACCAGGAGACTACATGACCATTGCCGTCATCGATTATGGGATGGGCAACCTGCACTCCGTTGCCAAGGCGCTGGAACATGTCGGCGACGAACGTGTCACCATCACGCGAGATGCGCGCGCGATCAAGGGCGCGACCCGTGTTGTGCTTCCGGGCCAGGGCGCGATTCGTGACTGCATGGGCGAACTTGAACGCACCCAGCTCAAGGGGCTTGTCAACGAGCTCCTGACCGACGCCGACAAACCGCTGCTCGGTATCTGTGTAGGCCAGCAGATGCTCATGAGTCACAGCGAGGAAAACGGCGGTGTGCACTGCCTCGATTACCTGCCGGGCAAGGTCAAGCGCTTCGATGACACCATGACCGATGACGAAGGTCACCGCCTCAAGGTGCCGCACATGGGCTGGAACCGGGTCGATCAGCACCATATGCATCCGCTGTGGGAAGGTATTGCCACCGGTGAACGCTTCTATTTCGTTCACAGCTATTTCGTCTCGGCCGAAAACGACGCCCACGTGTTCGGCACCACCCGCTACGGCCATCATCAGGCGCACATCGCCACTGGCCGGGACGCGGTGTTTGCCGTTCAGTTTCATCCTGAAAAAAGCGCCGGCGTCGGCCTCAAGCTTTTGGAAAACTTCGTGCACTGGGCCCCCTGATTACGGCCCACATTCAACAATAAAGGATTCGACACGACATGCTGGTCATACCCGCTATCGATCTCAAGGACGGCCACTGTGTTCGTCTCAAGCAGGGCCGAATGGATGATGCGACCGACTATGGCGCCGACCCGGTCGCCATGGCGCGCCGCTGGGTTGACGCCGGCGCACGCCGCCTGCACCTGGTCGATCTCAATGGGGCCTTCGAAGGGCGGCCGATCAACGGCGAGGCGGTAACCGCCATCGCACGGGCCTACCCCGACCTTCCCATCCAGATCGGCGGCGGCATTCGCTCCCGTGAAACCATTCAGTACTACCTCGATGCCGGTGTTTCCTACGTCATTATCGGTACCAAGGCGGTAAAAGAGCCGGAGTTCGTTACCGAGATGTGCAAGGCCTTTCCAGGCCACATCATTGTCGGACTCGATGCCCGCGACGGGTTTGTCGCGACCGACGGCTGGGCCGAGGTCTCGACCATCAAGGCAACAGAACTTGCCAAGCGATTCGCCAACGATGGCGTCGAGAGCATCGTCTATACCGACATCGCCCGTGACGGCATGATGCAGGGGGTCAACATCGACGCGACCGTCGAGCTTGCCCGTGAAGGCGGTCTGCCGGTCATCGCCTCAGGCGGTGTAACCAACCTCGAGGACATCGAAGGTCTTGCCGATGTGGCCGACCAGGGCATCCTGGGCGCCATCACCGGCCGCGCCATCTATGAAGGTTCGCTTGATGTCGAAGAAGCCCAGGCCCTGTGCGATCGCAAGGCAGGAGAAGGCTCATGAGCCTGGCCAAGCGCATCATACCGTGCCTGGATGTTGATCGCGGGCGCGTGGTCAAGGGCATCAATTTCGTCGGCATCCGCGACGCCGGGGACCCGGTCGAGGTCGCCAAAAGCTACAACCAGCAAAATGCCGACGAAATTACCTTTCTCGACATCACGGCAAGCCATGAAGGGCGCGGCACAACGCTCGACATGGTCAGCCGGATCGCAAGCGAGGTCTTTATACCGCTCACCGTCGGCGGCGGCATTCGCACCTGCGAAGACATTCGGGCGCTGCTCAACGCCGGCGCCGATAAGGTCTCGATCAACACCACTGCCGTCACCCACCCGGAATTCGTTCGGGAAGCCGCCGAGCGCTTTGGCAGCCAGTGCATTGTGGTCGCGATCGACGCCAAACAGGTCAGCACCGAGGATGAACCGCTCAAGTGGGAAGTCTTTACTCATGGTGGGCGCAAGGAAACCGGGCTGGACGCGGTCGACTGGGCACGCAAGATGGTCGAGTACGGCGCCGGTGAAATTCTTCTGACCAGTATGGACCGCGACGGAACGCGTCAGGGCTTTAACCTCCCGATGACGCGCGCGATCAGTGACGCCGTCTCCGTGCCGGTCATTGCCTCCGGCGGCGTCGGCTCGCTTGACGACCTCGTGGCCGGGGTCAAGGAAGGTGGCGCCGATGCAGTACTGGCAGCCAGCATCTTTCACTTCGGCGAACATACGGTTGAAGACGCCAAGCGCTACATGGCCGATCAGGGCATCGAAATGCGCCTCTGAAGGTCACTGACCGTCTCGAGTCAGGGGCGCAAAGACCAAGCCTTTGCGCCTCATCCGACGCCCTGATTAAAGCGCCACGCCCACGTTACTGACGCCCTCGTTGCGAGCAAGGCGCTTCACGGCCTTGAGCTGCGCTCGATCAAGCCCCGCCTCGATCTGATCGAGCACGGCCTCCAGAAACGCCTGCTCATCCTGCATCAGGGGCTCCTGGGTCAAATCGGCGTCATCGTCTGCGTCACGGCTCAACTCGAGAAACCGCGCAACGCCCGCACTTGAAAGCTGGGCGACTTCCATGGCGCTGTCGATCGGGCGCGATTTTTGAAGACCATCGAAACAGCTTGAAAGCGCCATGGTCGTCTCAAGCGCAAGACGAGCCCCAAGGCTATCGTCGTGATCGATATCCGGCTCGAGTTCCTCGAGCTTTTCGCTCTGACGCTCGAAATCGATTCGAGCCTGGCTCGGACCCAGCTGCTCCCAGATCAGATCCATCATCACGCGAACGCGATGCATATCCCCCTGCCCGGTCAGCTCGGTATAAAGGGCGTAATTCGGCAGCATTCGCTCGCAAAGCGCCGCGGCCAGCGCCAACGCTTGAGAATCACTCAACGCACGGATACGGGTGGCCGCGTGCTCGGTAACGTTCATGGTGTCCATTTTCTGCCTTGATTCCGCGTTGGGGTCGATCGGGCCGTCCGCCGCGCCCGCTCGACAAATATGCTAGCTTTGTGGCACATCGCACTGTTGCTCAAGGAGCGCTCATGCCGCGCCTGTTCGCCTACGCCGATTGCCTTAGAAGCGCACCGAACCACCACCTGCTGGACGGTGCCCGCCTGCTGGGCCATCACCGCACACGACCTCGATTTCGTTTGTTCGAAACCCCGCAGGAAACCGCGTTGTTTGAACCCGGCAATATTGCCATCGACGGGGAAGTATACACCTTGAGTGATGCGCATCTGGCCTGGCTCGACCAGCATCTGGCACACGGTGCCATGACGCGTGCCACGACCCTTTCAACGCCTTACGGCAAGGCCTGGTACTACCGCTTCGATGCCCTTCCTGACACGGCACGGCCGTTACCCCACGGAGACTGGCTTGCCTACCGTACCGAGCGCGTTTGAATGAAGGCATCACCTCCGTTCACGCCTGGTTCACGGCCAGAAAAAACGCGCCGGAATTCGCCCCCGCTCATCAAAGACAATGCCTTCATCCTGCAGGCGTCGACGCTGATCATCCGCGCCACCGTGGTCGGCCAGAACGCCGCCGGAGCGCACGATACGAAACCACGGCAAGTCATGCCCGGCCGGCAGCGTTCTGAGCACATAGCCGACCGAGCGGGCCGTCGCGCCTTCAGTCATCCTGGCGATGGTGCCGTAGGTCGTGACCCGGCCCTCGGGTATGCGCGCCATGACCGTGGTAACCTGTTCTTTTAACGCCTCTTTCACCGGTTCCTCCGCTAAATTAACGCACTCGCTGTTTTCATCATGAGGGAATCATGCACATCTATTTCCTACAGCATAGCGACGAAGATGCACCTGCGCGGCTGGCTGACTGGCTGACTGGCATGGGACACAGCTACAACGTCTGCGAACTTCATAAAGACGAAGTGCCGCCACGCCCAAGCGATTTCGATGCGCTGGTCGTACTGGGTGGACCGTCACCGGTCAGCGGCGGCGCACAGCTTGGGTGGTCAAAACGCGAACGGCAGTTGATCGATCGCATCCTCAAAAGCAACAAGCCCCTGCTTGGCCTTGGCCTTGGCGCGGAGCTCATCGCCGAACAACTCGGCGCCGTGGTCTCACCAGCCGCATGGCCTGAAATCGGTTGGCATACCGTTACGCGCCACGAAGACTGTGCGCTGCCGCTTCCGGAAACGTTCGATCTGTTTCAATGGCGCGAGCGCGTGTTCGGCCTGCCGGAGGGGTGCACGCCCATCGGCGCGAGCGCGGCAAGCCCGGTTCAGGGCTTCAGCTGGGACTACAACCGAGTCATCGCCCTGCAGGGCCATCCCGAGGCCACGCCGGCCTGGGCCCGCGCGCAGTACAACGCCAAGACCGCAACCGAAGGTCCCTATACTCAATTCGAGGCAGACGCACTGGATATCGGCAAGCGCTTTGACCGGCTGGCCCCAATTCTCGACCGCCTGATGCTCGCCTGGCTCGATGAGCTGATCGATTGAGCGCCCCCGTAAACCGTTCGTCCTGACACATAAAAAAACGCCCCGAATTCGGGGCGTTTTTGAAAGGCTCAGGCGTTACCCCACGACCGAGATCGTCGGCGCCCCCTCCTTGGCTCTCAGGCACTCTCCGAACGGCTCAAGGGTCATGCCATACTCACGCCCCAAACGCTCGACGTCGTCGTCCCAGGCCGGGTCAACCGCGACCAAAAGTCCGCCGGAGGTCTGCGGGTCACAGAGCCACTGCCAGTGTGCGTCGTCCATCTGATTCAGTGCCTTGCCAAGCGCGTTGCGGTTGCGTGCAGTCGCTTCCGGCACGATGCCTTGCCGGCGATAGCCCTCGGCCACCTTGATGCGGGGCACCTTGTTGAACTCAATGCGCGCCTGCACGCCGCTGCCTCGGCACATCTCTTCCAGGTGGCCCGCAAGCCCGAAGCCGGAGACGTCGGTCATGGCGTTGACACCCTTGATGCGCCCCAGCGCCTCGCCGATGCGGTTGGGCTTGAGCATCGTTTCGGTGGCAAGGCCGCGGTGGCCCGGATCAAGACCGCCCTTGCGCTCGGCTTCGGTCAAAAGACCGGTCCCGATGGGCTTGGTCAGATACAGCTTGTCGCCGGGTTTGGCACCCATGTTGCGCTTTAGATTTTCAAGCGGAACCATGCCGTTGACCGAAAGCCCGAAGATCGGCTCGGCGGTGTCGATCGAATGCCCACCGGACAGCGCCACCCCAAGCTCGCGGCAAACGGTCTGCGCGCCCGAGACAACATCGCCTGCGATCTTCGCCGGCAATTTCGACAGCGGCCAACACAGAATTCCCAGCGCCATGAATGGCTTGCCGCCCATGGCGTAGACATCGCTCATGGCGTTGGTCGCAGCGATACGCCCGAAATCGAACGGATCGTCGACGATCGGCATGAAGAAATCGGTGGTCGAGACCAGGCCCTGGCCCGTGCCGAGGTCGAAAACGGCGGCGTCTTCGTGCCCCTGGTTACCGACGATCAGCTGGCTATTGATGGCGCCGGGGCCTGCATTGGCAAGAATCGAGTCCAGAACGTCAGGAGCCACCTTGCAGCCACTGCCGGCACCTTGGCTGTACTGCGTCAAGCGAATGGAAGTCATAATCGGTCCTTATGGCGTACCGCATCCACGCGGTGCACAGAGTGTTTCACTAGATAATAGCATCGGCGCAAGTGTACGTCGGCTCGAGTGAGTCAAGCCATGCCGAAGCGTTACAGGGCATCGATGGCTTGCATAAGTTTATCTACGGCGACGACCTCCATCCCTTCAGGCCGCTTCTTGGGCACATTGGCGTTCGGTGCGATGGCTCGGGTAAACCCGTGCTTGGCGGCCTCGATCAGTCGCTCCTGGCCGCTCGGCACCGGCCGGATCTCACCTGAAAGCCCCACTTCGCCGAACACCACCAGCTCTCGCGGCAGCGGCGTATTCTTGAGACTGGAGACGATCGCGAGCAGCACCGCCAAGTCGGCACTGGTTTCCAGCACCTTGACCCCGCCGACCACATTGACGAACACGTCCTGGTCACCAGTAAAGAGCCCACCGTGCTTGTGAAGCACCGCCAGCAGCATGGCCAGACGCTGGCTGTCCATACCGACCGATACCCGCCGCGGATTACCAAGTGCTGACTCATCGAGCAGAGCCTGCACTTCGACCAGAAGCGGGCGCGTGCCTTCCCACACCACCATGACCACGCTGCCGGGTGCCTGCTCTTCCCCGCGCGACAGGAAAATGGCACTTGGGTTTTTCACTTCCTTGAGCCCGTGCTCGAGCATCGCGAACACACCGAGCTCGTTGACAGCACCAAACCGGTTCTTGTGCCCGCGAAGCGTTCGAAAACGCGAGTCGGCGCCGCCTTCCAGCAAAAGCGAGGCATCGATCATGTGCTCGAGCACTTTCGGCCCGGCAAGTGTACCGTCCTTGGTGACGTGCCCCACCAGCAACAGCACCGTGCTGCTCTGTTTGGCAAAGCGGGTCAGGGCCGCTGCGGATTCGCGCACCTGCGCCACGCCACCCGGCGCGGAGGCGACGTCTTCAAGATGCATCGTCTGGATCGAGTCGATGATCAAAACGTCCGGCGTCTCACGCTCGGCCGTTGCAAGGATGGTCTCGACGCTGGTCTCGCCCAGCATCTTGAGCCCCTGGGTCGGGAGCTTGAGCCGATGCGCCCGCATGGCGACCTGCGAAAGCGACTCCTCACCGGTCACGTAAAGCACCTTCTTGCCCTGAGCAAGCGCACAGGCGGTCTGCAAAAGCAGCGTCGATTTGCCAGCCCCCGGGCTTCCGCCGAGCAGCACGGCCGACCCCGGTACCAACCCGCCGCCCAGGACGCGGTCAAACTCACCGAACGTGGAGCTGAACCGGGGCACCTCGCTCAGATCGACCTGTGCCAGATCGGTCACATTGGATGACAGGCTTCCGGCATAGCCTGAACGCCCCGCGCTTGCGGAGCTACCGCCACTGCGTGCCGGAGATGCGGAGAGACGCAGCTCTGTCAGCGTGTTCCATTCGCGGCAATTGGAACACTGCCCCTGCCATTTGGAATATTCCGCACCGCACTCGGTGCACACGAACGCACTTTTTGCCTTGGCCATTCACTTTCCCCGGTCGAAACGGGCTCTTCTTTAACGTCGTGAGTCAAAAAAGGCGCCCGAAGGCGCCTTGGAGCGTATAGCAACCCTGCACGACTTACTGCGCCGCGCTGGCCTGCTGCCGCTTGAGCTGGAGGGTCTGGCCATTTTCGAACTTGCGAAGCTGTGGATCGATCAGCTCCAGCGTGTTCGGGTCGACCTTCAGGAAGTAATACACCTGGCCTTCGCCGTTCGGCGTCAGCTCATACACCGTTGCCTCCGGGTTCGATTGCGTACCGGAAATCATGTCCCAGTTGCCCTCGTAATGCTCCTTGGGCGGATTCTGGGGATGGTTCAGGTATTCGGCATCGAGTGAAAAGGTGCGCTCGGCGGCCTGAGCCTGCTCGGTGCCCTTGAGATCAACGGTAAGCTCGATTCCGTCGCAGTTGCGGCACGGAAGGGTCCCTTGATACTCGGCGGTCTGAACGCGCTCTTCCTGGCTTGTGGACTGAGAGCCCGACGTCGCACACCCTGCGAGCACGGCGGTCATGGCAACCCCCGCCAGCAACGTTCTGATCTGCATGAACTGTACTCCTTTGCGTCATTGTCAGGCCGCAAGACAGCGGCTTGCCTTACAGCATAGCGGTTCGTGACGGTCGGCGACCAGCCCGGGATGCGCATGACTTACATTTCCATGTCGCCAAGTCGTTCTCCTCTTTTAGTCGCACAGCGTCGTTTTTTGCCGTCAAACTGTCGCAAACAGAAAGGTGCCTACCCCAGTCGCTCCTATGCTGAACCGGCCTTGGCCCGTCGAGATCGCCGAGGTCGTTCATAAAAATTAGGAGAGCACGCCATGTCATCACCCGCCAACCGAGGCGTTGTCTTTCGCGGCGCCGGAAAGGTTAACGTCGAGTCCATTCCCTTTCCCGAACTGGCGCTGGGCAACCGTCAATGCCATCACGGCGTTATCCTCAAGGTCCTGACCACCAACATCTGCGGCAGCGACCAGCACATGGTCCGCGGTCGTACCACGGCCCCCGAAGGCCTGGTTCTCGGTCACGAAATCACCGGTGAGGTTATCGAGTGCGGCCGTGATGTCGAATTCGTCAACAAGGGCGATATCGTATCCGTCCCGTTCAACGTCGCCTGCGGTCGCTGCCGCAACTGTATCCGCGGCGATACGCACATCTGTCTCAATGTTAACGACGACCGCGCCGGTGGTGCCTACGGCTACGTCGACATGGGCGGCTGGGTCGGCGGTCAGGCCGAATACGTGATGATCCCGTACGCTGACTTCCAGCTGCTGGTGTTCCCGGACAAGGAACAGGCCATGGAGAAAATCCTTGACCTGACCATGCTGTCCGACATTTTCCCGACAGGTTTCCATGGCTGCTACATGGCGGGCGTGCGTCCTGGTTCAACCGTTTACATCGCAGGTGCGGGCCCGGTCGGCCTGGCGGCTGCCATGTCCGCACAGCTTCTGGGCGCGTCCTGCGTCATCGTGGGCGACATGAACGACAAGCGCCTTGAACAGGCACGCAGCTTTGGCTGTGAAGGGCTCGACCTCAAGCAGGACGCGTCCATGCCGGATCTGATCGAGAGCGTGCTGGGCATTCCGGAAGTGGATTGCGCCGTCGACGCCGTCGGCTTCGAAGCCAACTGCCATGGCCATAACCACAGCCATGAACAGCCGGCCACCGTTCTTAACGCTGCCATGGAAATCACCCAGGCAGGCGGCCAGGTCGGGATTCCGGGCCTGTACGTCACTGAAGACCCGGGTGCCTCGAGCGAAGAAGCCAAGCACGGCAACATCTCGATGAAGTTCGGCCTCGGCTGGGCAAAAGCCATGTCCTTCCACACCGGCCAGACCCCGGCGATGCGCTATCAGCGCCAGCTGATGAAAGCTATCCTTGGCGACCGCGCACCGATCGGCAAAGCGGTCAACGTCCAGACCATCTCTCTGGATGATGCACCCAAGGGCTACGCCGCGTTCGACGGTGGTGCTGCGCAGAAGTTCGTCATCGATCCGCACAACCAGCTCTAAGCGTTATCGATTGCGAGTAAAAAAAGGCGACACAGTGTGTCGCCTTTTTCGTGTCCGATCAGAAACTAGATCAATCGATCAAAAACGGATAGTCGGTGTAGCCTTCCGCGCCACCGCCATAGAACGTATCCGGGTTCGGCTCGTTGAGTGTGGCCTCGCGCCGGAAGCGCTCGGGCAGATCCGGATTGGCAATGAAGGGGCGTCCGAAGACCGCCGCGTCGGCAATCCCACGCTCGATCACATCCTCGGCACGCTCGGCGGTATAGTGGCCGCAGAAGAACAGGGCGCCCTTGGAAAACCGCGCTCTCAACGCTTGGCGAAACTCATCGGTTAAATGAATGTCATCACCGGCCCAGTCCGGCTCGTTGACGTGCAGATACGCGATGCCGCGCTTATTGAGTTCCTCGGCCATGTAAAAGGCCATTTCCTCGGATTCATCGTCGGTCAGGCCGAAGATTTCGATAAAGGGTGAGATTCGAAGCCCCACACGCCCCGGACCAAACACCTCGCACACGGCATCGACCACCTCGAGCGGCAGACGCGCCCGGTTTTCAAGCGAGCCGCCATAGTCATCGGTGCGCTGATTCGACCCGGTCGCCATGAACTGCTGAAGCAGATACGCGTTGGCGGCATGCACTTCGACCATGTCGAATCCGGCGCGCTTGGCGCGTACCGCCGCCTGACGGTATTCGTCGATCAGTCCGGGGATCTCATCGGTTTCAATCGCGCGGGGCGTACTGGCATCGGCGCGGCCGGAGGAGCCATCCTCGAATTCGATGAACGCTTGCGCCCCTTCACCGCGAAGGGCGCTCGGCGCGAGCGGGGCCTGATTATTCGGCTGAACGCTTACGTGCGACACGCGCCCCACGTGCCAGAGCTGCATCGCGATGTGCGCGCCGTGGGCGTGCACCGCTGATACCACATCCTTCCAGCCGGCTTCCTGTTCATCGGTGTAGATGCCGGGGGTATAGACATAGCCGCGCGCAGTAGGCGAGATATTGGTGGCTTCGCTGATGATCAGACCGGAGGTGGCCCGCTGAGAATAATACGTCTGTTGAAGTGCGCCCGGCACCATGTCCGGCGTGCGCGCGCGCGTCAGCGGCGCCATCAGCACGCGGTTGGGGAGCGTAATGTCGCCGACCTTGAGCGGTTTAAAAAGAATGTCGTGTGCCATGCGGCCTCCATGCAGTCCAAGTCACTTGATGGACGTGAGCATGGTAGCAATTAGCAGACTTATCAAGTCATCGACCGGATAGTGTACGGTTATCGACGCTTAGCGGAGCTGGCTGTCCTTACTGCCACGACGATTGTAGGCACTGTGACGCGTCTGGCGCTTGTCCTGCGCACTCTGACATTCGATGCACAACCGCACGCCCGGTACCGCCTCGCGGCGGGCCGCTGGAATCTCGGCGTCACATTCTTCACAGAACTCGAGACTTGGCCCGGTATGCGCCGACAACCGCTTGCGCACTTCTTCGATGCCATCCTCGACCGTGCCATCGATCTGATCCTGTACGGCGCCATCGCGCGCCCATCCTCCGGCCATGATGCCCTCCTTGAAGTCCTTCGGCCCCGCCCGGGTGGCGCGGCACTAACGCCCTGGTGGTTGAAGCCCCATGACCAGCCGGTCACGAACCGCTGCCATCGTCATGGGCAGCAGTCTGGCCTCTGGAATCATGCCCTGAGTCCAGCCCCACCGTTTTGCCAATAGCAACATCGAATTGCCCGTGGGCGCCATGATGTGCATCGGCACCTGGCGAGTGGCCTCGTTCCCGGTGATGATCGACGCCGGCTGATGATCGCCGACGGCCACCACGATGGGGCGGGTCTTCTGAAACTCGGTGACGAAGCTTCCGAGCGTCTTCAAAGTGTAGTCGATCGATTTTAAATACTGGCGTCGCACTCGATCCGGATCTTGCCATACCACTCGGGGCGGGTCTCCCGAGTCGGCCTCCTGATCGAACGCTCGCCCCTGGTCGAGGTGATCCCACGCCTTGAGGGTTGGAATGGGGGTCCAGGGGGCGTGGCTCGAGATCAGCGCCGCTTCGATCATGACCGGCTGTGACCGCGTGACCGCAAGCTCCCGTTGATATAATGACCACAGCGTGAACTGATCCGGCATGGTGACCCAGTTGAAGGGCTTGCCTTCATAGCCCAGATTGCTGGCGTCATAGACCGTGTCATAGCCGAAGAAGCTGGCCTCATCCCACGGCCGGGTGTTGGCTGGCATGGCCGCGACCGTTCGCCAGCCGCCTCGCTGAAAAAGCCGATTGAGCGTGAGCCTGGGGGACTCAACCAGCCACTCGTAGCGACGCTGACTGTCGATCCAAAGTCCCGACAGAAGCGTTGCGTGAGCAAGCCAGCTCTGACCGCCGACCGTTGGGGATTCAAGCCACCCACTGTAGGCCTCATAGCCTGCCGAACCGAGCGACCGCTCGATTGCCTCGAGACGCGCACGGACCACGCCTGAATACTCCGGTGCCTCGAGCGCGCTGCGCCCGTAGGATTCGACAAACAGCAACAGGACGTCCTGCCCCTTGATCTGCGTCATCAATCTGTTCGAGGGCATGCTGGCAAGCGCGTCCTTGCCAAGCTCGGTCTTGAGCGAGGCCAGCGCCTCGAGGTTGTGGCGTGAAAGCTCAACGTGCTCGGCAACGAATCGGCTTGCACTGCGCTCACCGATCTCCTGATCGATCACCCCCCCTCCTAGACACACCGCGCCGACGGCCCCCAAAAGCGCCGCAGTCCGCAGCCGGTTGCGATGCCCCAAGCGGGACGCCAGATAAAGCCCTGCGGCACTCAGCCAGCCGACCACGGCCAGAAGCAAAATTAGGGCACCAAGCACCGCAAGCGACCAGCCAGTGCCAATCGACTGAGTGAGCACGTTCCAGCCCGGCGCCAGCAACCGCCAATCGGCCAGCGGGTCGAACGTGCGCCAATACGCAGTGCGCGCAAAGATATCGGCAAGCTTCCAGGCAAGCAGCACGACCAGCAGCGCCGCCACGGCTGCGCTTGCGCGTCTGGCCATCTCTCGAGGCAGCACGCACAACAGCGCAAGCCCCCAAAACAGCTCGAACGGCGCGCCGACCCACGCCGTCGGCTCTGATATCCGCGCGGCGTCAGAAGGCATCAGAAGCACCGACAGCGCAACAATCACCCCCGCAAGGGTCAGCGCAAACAGGTTTCTTGGCATCCCGTCATCCTTGGCAAGCGTTCACAAAGCCGCCTCACCCACGCACAGGCCCGGCAGCCTTGCGCGCACCCGGTTGCAGCGTCACTATTGAAGATACAAGTCACTATTGAAGACATCATCGAGCGGCGTGTCCGCTACCCATTTGCCTCTATCGAAAGCGAGTCATCATGAGTCAGTTCTGGAGCCCGGCGGTGCGAGACCTCGAGCCTTACGTGCCGGGAGAGCAGCCCCGCGACACCGTGATCAAGCTCAATACCAATGAAAACCCCTATCCGCCGGCCCCGGGCGTTGCCAAGGTGCTGGCCGACTACCCGATCGATCATCTTCGTCGCTACCCTGATCCGAGCAGCCTGGCCCTGCGCGAGGCACTCGCCGCGCACTATGGCGTTCACGTCAATCAGGTGTTTGTCGGCAACGGGTCCGATGAAGTGCTGGCGTTCGCGTTCAAGGCCTTTTTCTGCCGTGAACAGCCGCTGGCAGTGCCCAGCATTTCCTACAGCTTCTATCCGGTCTACTGCGATTTCTACGGCATTACACCGCATAAAGTGCCGCTGACGGACTCGTTTGAAGTCGACCTTGATGCCTTCCCGACCGACAACGGCGGCATCGTGTTCGCCAACCCGAATGCCCCGACCGGCCACGCGCATTCCCGGGCGGCCATCGAGGCGCTGCTCGACAAACACACCTCGCGCGTCGTGCTGGTTGATGAGGCCTATATCGATTTCGGTGGTGAATCGGCCATCCCGTTGATCGAGCGCTACCCCAACCTCCTGGTGACGGGAACGTTTTCGAAATCAAGAAGCCTTGCCGGCCTTCGCATCGGCTTCGCCATCGGCCCGGCCGATCTGATCGATGGCCTCGACCGGGTCAAGGATTCGTTCAACTCCTACCCGCTCGACAGCGTCGCCGTGGCCGCAGGCGTGGCCTCGATCAAGGACGACGCCTATTACCGCGCGTGCTGCGCAAGTGTGATCGCCACGCGTGAGCGCACCACGGCCGCGCTCGAGGCCTGCGGCATCGAGGTGCTGCCCTCGAGCGCCAACTTCGTCTTCGCCCGCCCGACAACGATCGAGGCCGGCATGCTGTTCGACGCGCTTCGAGCTCGCGGCATCCTGGTGCGCTATTTCAACAAGCCAGGCCTTGACCAGTTCCTTCGCATCTCGATCGGCACCGACGATGAGATGGATTACCTGATCGATGCCGTACACGCCATCGTAGGAGAAAAGTGATGTCCCTGCCGCTGGATGGCATTCACCATGTTGCCCTGATCACCGCCGACTACCCCGCCGCCAAGGCGTTTTACACCAAGGTGCTCCAGGCCCGCGTGATCGAGGAAACCTACCGGGAGGCCAGAGACAGCTACAAGCTCGACCTCGCCCTCCCGGGTGGCGCGCAACTCGAGCTGTTCTCGTTTCCGAATCCGCCGGCGCGGGTCAATGGCCCCGAGGCCTGCGGCCTTCGCCACCTGGCGTTCAGCGTGACCGACCTTGATACCGCCATCGAGCACCTGACGACGCACGGCGTGGCCTCTGAGCCGATTCGCATCGACGAGCTGACCGGCCAACGGTTTACCTTCTTCAAGGACCCCGATGGCACGCCGCTCGAGTTCTACGAGCGCCCGACGGAAACGAACGGGTTCTAGGCACCGGCCCGATCCCCCTCAAAAAAAGCGCCCCGCAGGGCGCTTTTCTGTGAGACTCGATCTACACCGGCTTTAGAACGTCAGGCCGAAGTGCGACTGGACGCTGGTGTGCCAGTCGTTGTCGATCGGTGAGCCGAAATAACCAAGGCCATTCTTGTTGGTCACGATATCGAACCAGGCGTAGTAACGCCCGGCGGTCAGCTTGAAGCCCAGATCGTTGAGCATCGGGTTGTCGACATCGCCGAAGCCGCCGTTGACCGGCGAATAGCCGTCGGACGGGTCGATCATGCTGAAATCGTTATAGAAATAAACGTTTTCGATCGGACCCCATTCCACGTCCATGCTGTAGGCAAGACTCGCTGAATACATCTCGCCCTTGGCCGGAATCAGGTAGTTGAACCCGAACGCACCGATCTGAATGACGTTGTCGGAAATACCTGTGCCCGCCGGATTTTCGGCATCGAACTCATAGGCCGTGGCCTGAAAGCGCGTCAGCCAGTTGCCGTAGCTGCCACTCATGCCCAGGGCAGCCTGCCAGCTTGAACCACTGTCGTTGGTGTTGTTGTTGTAAAGCTGCCCACCCTTGAGCGAGGCGTTGAGCTCAGTGGTGTAGTCGGTGCCGTGGCCGAAGGTATAGGCCACACGCCCGGCCAGCTGGTTCTCTTCGGTATTGCCCTGATCGCTGCTGCCGACCGGGTTGGCGCCATAGTGTTCGTTGCCATCGCCCAGCTGGTCGGACTTGAAGAACGCAAGCGAGGTGCTCCAGGGGCCATTGTTGTGGTCCCACTTGATCCCGGCGTTCTGGTTGTCATTGAAGCCGGCCAGATATGGCAGGTTGCCATACCACCCCAGATAGCCGTAATCCATGTTGCCGAAGGGGGTCTGGACCAGACCGAGCTTGACGGTGTCGTTCTCGGAGAAGTCGTAGCCCGCCCAGGCGTGATGGAGGAAGCGGTAGCCATCGTAGAAGCGGTACTGGAACGAGTAGGACATGTCGCCGTCCTCACCGGACAGCCCCAGGATGAACTTGCTGAAGTTGACGTCGCCGGCGGTGTCCTTGTCGGCTTCATCCCAGTCGTTACCGACGTAGCCCAGCTCAAGTGCCCCGGTGAACGTGCTCTTCTTGAGCATCTTGATGGCACTGCTGTTTTCCTGCGCAAGCGTTGGCTCATCGGAGGATTGGGCATTGGCGTCCACGTTTTCCGATTCCGGCGTACGCGTGGAAGCGGTGGACTGTTGGCGCTCGAGCCGGTCAATCTGCTGCTGCATCTGCTCGAGCTGGGCGCGAAGGGCTTCGATGGTCGCTTGATCGCCCTGCTGAGGAGCGGCCTGGGCGGCACCCGCCCACATGGCAGTAGATACGCTGACGGCGAGAAACGCCGACCTGACCTGACAAGAAGACGGAGTGAGTCTCATTGGCGAGGTTCCCTTTGGATGTTGTTGGGTTTTGTTGTTGTTGGCTGCGCCCCGTGACGCAGCGTTTAAAAACGTATCACCGACCGGCAAAATGATAAATAGGTGTTATACGCACTCACTCTTAAAAACGAAGAGTTATCGATCCAGCAACCCCACATCTTCACGCGTCTAAAGGCTGGCGATGCCCACGATCACGGCGAGCGACAGCACCGGGCCAATAACGGCCACCACCAGCACATCGAGATACGATTTGGCGTGCGTCATGCCACAGATCGCAAGCAGGGTCACCACCGCCCCATTGTGCGGCAGCGCATCGAGCCCGCCGGTCGCCACCGCAGTCACCCGATGAAGCACCGCCGGATCGATGCCTGCCGCATTGCCAAGCGCCAGATACCGCTCTCCCAGCGCCTCCAGCGCAATACTCATACCGCCGGAGGCGGACCCGGTGATACCGGCCAGAATATTGATCGACACCGACAGCGAAATCAGCGGATTGCCAGGAGAGATCGCAAGGATCATTTCCTTCAACACGCCGAACGCAGGCAGCGCCGCAATCACCGCCCCGAACCCCACCAGTGACGCCGTGTTGAACATCGGCATCAGCGCGTCCTGTGCCCCGGGGCTCATCGCGTCGAGAAGCGTCCTGAAAAGACGCGGATTGGTGGCCAATACCGACAGACAGGCCACCACCAGAGACACGATGATGGCCCACACCCCGATCACCGAGGCTGGCTCGATGCCGCCCCACTCAGGCTCACGCAAGAAGCTATAGTCGAACGCCGGCAACAGCCAGATCGACAGCACCAGATTCAGGGCAAGCACCAAAACGATCGGCAATAGCGCCTTCGAAAGCGTCGGGTCGGTGGGCCGTGGCGTCGAATCGGTGGCGGCCTGCTCATCGGCGCCATGGCAGCCACCGAAGCCCTCACCGGCTTGGCGCGCCTGACGTTCGCGGTACTTGAGCCACCCATAACCGACAAGAGCCATGACTGCAGCGGCCGTAAGCCCGAGCCACGGCGCGGCAAACGCGGTCGTACCGAAATAGGGCATGGGAATGGCGTTTTGAATGGCAGGCGTCCCTGGAAGCGCCGTCATGGTGAACGTGAAGGCGCCAAGCGCAATCGTGCCCGGAATCAGGCGCGCCGGAATGTCTGCCGCCTCGAACAGCGCTTTTGCAATGGGAAACACCGCAAAGGCCACAACGAACAGGGACACGCCGCCATAGGTCAACACCGCGCAGCACACGATGATCGCAAGGATCGCGTTGCGCTGGCCGAGCGCACTCACGGTGCGGTGCCCGATGGTGCGCGCCGCACCGGATTCCCCCATGAGCCGGCCGAACAACGCGCCCATCAGAAAGAGCGGAAAGTAGGCCACCACAAAACGCCCCATCGCCTCCATGAACACCTGCGTGTAGCTTGCAAGCACTGGCGCACCGTTTAAAAACGCGGCCACCGCAGCCAGTGCCGGCGCGGCAAGCAGCAGTGACACCCCCCGGTAGGCCAGAAAGATCAAAAGTATAAGAGTGGTGAAGATCAGGACAATACCGAGCATGAGGCACCTGCGATCGTTATTGGAGAGGTGCGCTCAGTCTAGTGAAAAATATTAACTATTACGGATATTCGAATATGACTTTGGTCTGGCCATGCACGGCCAGATCGGCGTGAGACGTAAACGATGACCCTAAAAAAAGCGCCCGTGAGGGGCGCCTTTTCGAACTCGAGCGTGACCGTTCAGGCCAGCTTGGCTGCAGTTTCCGCCACCAGCTTGCCCTGATACCGCGCGATGGCAAGCTCACGATCATCGGGCTGACGCGAACCGTCACCACCGGCAAGCGTTGTCGCGCCATAGGGCGTGCCGCCGCTGACCTTTGAGATATCAAACAGCTCATCGGTGCCGTAGCCGATCGGCACTAACACCATGCCGTGGTGGGCAAGGGTCGGCCAGAAGGTGGTAATGGTCTGCTCTTCGCCACCGCCGGTTCCGGTCGAGGCAAAGACGCTTGCGACCTTGCCGAAAAGGGATTTGTTGGCCCAGAGTCCACCGGTTTGATCGAGGAAGGTGCGCATCTGCCCGGCCATGTTGCCAAAGCGCGTCGGCGTGCCAAACAGGATGGCATCAAACTCGGCAAGCTCCTGAGGCGAGGCAACTGGATGAGGCTGGTCGGTCTTGCCGCCGGCCTTTTCAAACGCGTCCTGGTCCATGGTTTCCGGCACCCGCTTGATGGTCACGTCGGCGCCCGCGCCTCGCGCGCCTTCGGCCACGGCTTCAGCCATGGTCTGAATATGACCGTACATCGAGTAATAAAGTACCAGTACCTTAGCCATCGATTTCTCCTTCACTCCTGAATGGGCGATGCGTGCCCTCCCAGTGTAGACAGGCTGGTCGAGTGTTCGAATGAATTCGATCAACCCGACCGTTTGATGATATCGACGAAACGAGCGCGCTTACGTAAGCGTGGAGCGCTCGAGACGAACCTTGGCCGTGAACGTGCGCATGGCGTTTTCAGACAGTGCCAGAGATTCCTGATACGCCTCTCGATTGAACGCGTCTGGCATGAACTCGTTGGGCTCGATGGCCACCGACTGACGAGGCCGCGTCGCAAGGCCTTCCCCGGTAAAGATCTGCACCACCCCACCCGACTGCTCGACCACGACCGCATACGGCGCGCCCGGCGCCTCGAGCCGGGTGGTAAAGGTCGGCGATGTGGCGGAATCGTCCGGCACGAAGCAGCAGTCCAGCGCATCGTCGCCAAGGGTAAGGCTGGTGGTCTTTGACGGCTCGAGCGCCTGCTCGCCCTCGAGCGGAATCAAAGTGTCGTCGGTGTTCACGGCGTGTGAAGGCGGCAAGGTAATACGACACACAGAGAGATCACCGCCTGGCGGGAGGAAATACGGGTGCCAGCCAAGCCCGACCGGCGCTTCGAACTCGCTCTTGTTGACCGCCTTGAATGACCAGGTCAGCTCGCTGTCGGTCAACACCATGTCGAGCTCGAGCGTCAGATTGAACGGGTACCCTTCCAGTGAGTCCGGCGTGATGGTCGCCTCGAAGCTCAGCTCGGCCACATCGTGTGTGGCATGGTGATTGACCAGCCGCCACGAAAGCGTATGCGCCACGCCGTGCAGGGCGTGATCGCCGCCATTGGTCGGCAACTGATACGTCGTTTCATGCCACGTGTACTGCCCGTTGGCCACGCGGTTGGAAAACGGCGCCAACACGGCACTGCGCGCGCCGTCGCCCGCGAAAAGCTCGTCACCATTTCTATAGCCGTCGATGACCTCGACCACATCGCCTTCAGGCGTTGCCAACGCAAGCGACATGACCGTCGCACCGAGCGAGGATTGACGAAGCCTGAGCTGTCCGTGCCCATCGAATACATCGGTGCAAGGGGCGCCCTCGACCGAATCGCATACCACTACAAATCCCATGTGCTGCCTCGCCTGACGGGGCTTCGGTGAATCGAAGCTGGATTTGCTAGATTAGATCAAAGACAGCCTCCGCGCTGCCCATTCCGCCTTATGTCGTAGAGGATTACATGACGCTTCAGATGCTCGTCGTCACGCCTGTTTCACGCCATCACCGCCACATGCTCGAACGCGCCGGCATCACGCTGCACCTCGCCCGGGACGAACAGAGTAAAACTGCCCTGATCGACTCGGCCGGTGGCGACATCGAGGCGGTCCTGACCATTGGCACCATCGGCTTCTGCGCAGACGACATGGATCGCCTGCCCAACCTGAAACTGATCTGCGCCCAGGGCGTGGGCTTTGAAGGGATCGACGTGGCGGCGGCGCACGCACGCGGCATTCACGTAAGCCATGGGCCGGGAACCAACGCCGAGACCGTGGCCGATCATGCCCTCGGGCTGGCGCTTGCCTGTGTGCGCCGGATTCCTCAAAGCGACCGAGCCGTGCGTGAAGGGCAGTGGCAAACGGCTCGTCGAAGCCTTCCAGCCCTTCATGACAAGCGCCTCGGCATTCTCGGCATGGGCCATGTGGGCCAGGCCATCGCTCGCAGGGCCTGGTACGGCTTTAACATGGCGGTCGAGTACTACAGCCGCTACCCGAAACCGAACCTGCCCTATACGCATGTGTCCTCCGCCCAGGCGCTCGCCGAGCGCAGCGACATTTTAATCGTTGCCCTGCCGGGCGGCCCCGACACGCACCATCTGGTCAATGACGCCATGCTCGCCGCCCTGGGAGAAAACGGCATATTGATCAACATCGGACGCGGTAGCGTGGTCGACACCCATGCGCTTGCAGAGGCCCTTCGCACCGGCACCCTCGGCATGGCCGGTCTTGACGTTCTCGAGACCGAGCCTGACGTGCCCGAGGCCCTGACCGCCCTTGAAGACAACCTGATCATGACGCCTCACACCGCTGGACTTTCACCCAGCGCGCTGGACGCCACCATCGATCTGGTCATTCAGAACGTGCAGGCGGTTGTCGAGCGCGGCACGCCGGTTACTCCGGTGCCAACGTAGCGGCTGCCAGGGCCTTACGATGATCAAGCCACTCCACGATGATGTGGGGCACCGTCAGACAGGCAAGACCGATGAAGGTCATCTTGAGAAGCGGCGACGCGACAGAGTATTCAGCCATCAGCGCGTAACCGACGCTGGCTGCGCCCCAGGTCGCAAGCACGATGGGGCCGGCCATGCGCAGCACCTGCCCGGACGTTCGAATCTTGAGCGCGTGACGAATTTCCTGGAAATGAATCGGGCTGTGGCACGCGCAGAAATAACAGGCGAAATACACCAGCGGGTGAAACACCGTACCGGTTGCGAGCAAAAGTCCAAGACTCGCCATCACGTGGCGCTTCTCAAGCAGCGGCCTGAGCCGGAAAAGCGCTACCGCAAGCGCCCCCCAGAACGCGACTGGCGCGGCGTTGATGAACGGTGTGGCGTCGCTTACCAAAAGTGCATGCAAGATATCTTCGACATCGCGGGGGTGAGCGTAAAACGGCGTTGCGATCACCAGCGTGCCCCACACCAGACGAAGCGACATCGGCAACGTATCGCGCCAGTCGGTGCCGAAATGCGCCGCCGACATCACCAGAAACACAAAAAGCCCGAGCGCGGGCATCAGCACCCAGCCCACCATGAACAGAGCAGACAGGCTGACGTAAGCCAGAAGAAACAGGGACAGCGCCAATACCGACTGGCTGTGATCGCCCCTTAAGACCCCACCGCGCAGCAGGCGCCTTCCGATCACATGATCGAACGCCCCATGGGGAATCCCCAGTATCGCCACCCCGAAAACCAGGACGGCCAGCATCGCGTGCGGGGAAAACGTCATGAGATGCGCGCCGAAAAGAAGCGCAGCCCCCAGGGCGAAACGGTAGAAAACGCGTCTTGAAAACGAGCGAGCGCCGTCCATGAGCCATCCCTCGCAGAATGGGGCGACCGACCGGCCGCCCCGGTGAGCCATCAGCTACGCTTTCGAACGGCGTTCAAGGCCACAAACCCGAACCCGACCTTCGCGGTCACATCCAGAATCAGATAGAACCAGCTTTCGACCGCAGCCGAGAACAGGCCGGCACCCGACGTCCCGAGCAACCACACGATGGGATAGCAGCACCACAGCACGGTCAGCATCAGCGAGAGCGTGCTGAACTCACTGCGATACGCGCCCTGGCCGGCCACTTTTTGAAGCGGGCCCCAGATGAGCGCGAGCACCACCAGAAACGAAACCATGCTGACCAACCACCAAAGGTAGTTGTAGGGCGATTCCGACAGGTTGCCCACAAGCCCGGTGACGATCATGTAGACGTCAGCCGCGATCAGCGCACACACCAGCGTGCGAATGGGGGCAAGCGTCTTGGACGCCACCATGGCAAGGCTCACCAACAGAATTGGTGTGGTGATGACCCAGTCGATGTAGCGCGCGAAAAACACATCCCGGCCGTTATGAATCAGATCGCCCTGCCCCAGCGCCATGGCCAGATAGTTGGCGAACGCCACGAACACAATGGTCATCGCGGCAATGCCGTGATGCTTCTGGTTCTCCGGCAAGCCCTTGCTCATGCGCCAGAAGGCGATACCGCCGGCGAGCATGGCTATCCAGCCGATAACCAGGGGAAATTGTACTGCTGAAGACATGACTGCACTCCTTTGCACTGTCTACGTTGAGAGACGGTTTGAACCCCTTAAACCCATTTTCTTTATCGAGACTTAAGGTGATTTCAAACGTAGACGGCCACACGGGTGCCTCGCCAGTTTTTTCCAGCGAATTAATCAAAATTTCATGATGTACGATTCAGGAGGGCTGAGCGGGCAGGCCAGCAGCCAGACCTGCCCCCTCAAACACACTAAAAACGCGGCGTCACATCGACACCCGCAATAGTGTGTAAGGCGTCTCACTGGCGTAACGCTCATCGCGCTCTGACGCGGAGCGAAGCGCCATGTCGCGGTCGTTGTCATAGGCGACGAACAGGGTCGAGGCGTCGAGTACGGCAAGCCCTTCGGCCTTGTGCTCGAACTCGAGCGCCGTGCCCTCCCGCGTGCGACAAAGCTCGGGCGCCTCGCCTCGTTGAAAGGCCTCAAGCGTCAAGGACCACAGGTAGCCCCCGATGCGCTCACCGCTGTCGTCTTCGACCTCGAAGCTGGTGAGCAAATAAAGCCGCTCGTTGAACGGATCGTACTCGAGACTTGAAAGCCCGCACTCAAAGCGCACGTCGGTTTCGGCCTCGGGCTCGAAGCGATAGATCGACGTCAGCGGTGACACGAACTCAAGCGCCCCCTGTTCGGTCACGCGGTACGGCGCACCCACGATGCGGGCCACATACTCGAAATCATCAAAATGCGTGCCCTGCTCGCGAACGCCAAACAACAGCATCCCGTCGCCCTGATCGCCTGGCACGGTCGCAAGCCCCTCGATCTTGTAATAGGGCGTGCCGATGGCGTCGGTCAGCTTCTGGCGAAGCTCGAGCGACCCGTAAATATCGTTGCGTGGGTCCGGGTCGACAACCTTGACCGCCGAGGCGTCCTCGAGCGGCCAGATCAGCAGATGGTTGTAGTCATTGAGCGCATGGCTTTCAGCATCGATCCGATCAAACCCGGTGGTCGCGATCATATAGCGCCCATCCACGGTCAGGGCAAAGTCCTCATACTTGATCGCCTGCTTGATCAGAGGCGCCGTCAGATACTCGAGGCTTTCCTCGAGCGGGTGATGGTCCTCAAGCGCGACGGCAAACACCGCCGAGCGATGCTTGCCGGGAATCGGCTTGTCGCTTGCCATCAAAAGCCGGTGGCCGTCGAAGGCCACCGCGGAAATCTCGGCGTTGACCAGTTCACCGTCGTCGTCCTTAAGGCCCGGCTCGAAGCAGTGCAGTACCCCGTGGGCCTTGATGTCCACACTCATGAAGCGCTCCCGAATCGTTGAAATGAGAAGGTGGGCTGCTGGATCGCCTTTGGGGGGGCGAGCGAGCCTCACCCCTTGGCGAGCCCGCCCAGCCGCGCAGGCTCGATCACCTCGATCCAGTAACCGTCCGGGTCTTTCACGAACGCCACATCCTTCATCTTGCCGTCGTCCGGGCGTTTGACGAACTCGACGTCGTTTTCATCGAACCAGGCAACCGCCAGATCGAGATCCGGGACCGACATGCACAAATGGCCGAAGCCCTGCGGCGCATCGTTGCCGTTGTGGTAGCTCACCTCGGGGTCCTTCTCACTGCCCCAGTTATAGGTCAGCTCGAGAAGGCCGGTGCGGGAAAATGTCCAGACAGTGCGCTCACCGTCGTCTTCCGGCAGCTGGGTTTCATCGTCCACGTGACCCAGAAAGTAGAGGGTGAACTGCATTTCCGGGAATTCGAGAGCGCGCAGAAGGCGCATGCCGAAGACGGTCGAGTAGAACGCAAGCGAGGCCTGCGGGTCCTTGACGCGCACCATGGTGTGATTGAGTCGAAACCCCTGGGTCTGCTCGGGCGCCCGGTCGCAGACACCGGGGCTTTGTTCGGGTTTTGTCATGATCAAACTCCTTGAATGGTGTCATTCAAGGGTATCTCGCCCTGTACAGGGTGCAAGCCTAACCAGGCAGCCCTCGCAGATGCGCGACCAGCATGGCCTGCCATTGAGCGCGGGCCTGCTCGGCGCAGCGCTCCTCCCCCAGATGCACCATCGCCCGCATCGCATTGACCACCACCACCGCGGCCACCTCGGCCTCACTCGCCGAAAGTTCAGGGGCATACGCCACCAACACCCGCGCCGTGCCTTCGCGTAACCCCTTCCTAAGGGTTTGCCGCTGCTCGGGCGGTACGCTTTTCGCGTCCAATAGCGCCATGGCGCAGCGACGCTCCTCGGCAAGCGAGGTTAAAAGTCCGAGCAGGCGTGCAACGATCACGTCAAGCGAAAGCGTGGGCACGGCCTGTTCGATGGCGCTCAAGTGCGCGCTCATGTGCGCGCCGTAGCGCTCGAGCAGCGTTCTGGCAAGCGCGGTCTTGGTCGGAAAGAACTGATACAGAGAGCCGATCGGCGCGCCCGCCGCTCCGGCAATCTCGGTCATGGTGGCGGCATCAAATCCCTTCGCCGCAAACACCTGCGTCGCCGCGCTCAAGAGCGCCTCGACCCGCGCCTTGCCCCGTTCGCGCTTGGGCGTGCGCGCCTGGTGGCCGTCATTTGACTTTTGTGAAGCCATCTTCATAAAATTCGTTTTGTGAGGATAGCCTCATGTATATCATGGCCGACCCAAGGCGTCGACCGCACCCTGAAAGCAACCGCAAGTTCTTTACGACAGTGAGCGAACACCGTCATGATCCAACTCGACCCGACCACCACCGCCGTAATTGCCATCGATCTCCAACAAGGCATCACCGGCATGTCGCTCGCCCCTCGAACCGGCGAAGACATTGTCCAGGCCACCGCCTCCCTGGCCGAGCGCGTGCGCCAGGCAGGCGCCACCATGACCTGGGTTCGGGTCAACTGGGGGCCGGATTTCAAGGACGCACCAAGCAACCGCGTGGATCTGCCTGCCAAACGCCCCGACGCCGGCATGCCGCCTGAGTGGGACACGCTCGAGCCGGGCCTGGCCCACGATGGCGACCTGCACGCCCTCAAGCATCATTGGGGCGCCTTTACCGGCACCGACCTCGATCTTCAGCTGCGAAGACGCGGCATCAAGACCGTCGTATTTACCGGCATCGCGACCAACATGGGCGTGGAATCGAGCGCGCGCAGCGCCTGGGAACTGGGGTATGACGTGGTCATCCTCGAAGATCTCTGCACCAGCTTCAGCGCCGAGCTGCACGAATTTCCGGTCGACAACATCTTTCCAAGAATCGCCCGAGTGATTAAAAGCGACCAGCTCGCCTTCGGGGCGTAAGCACGTGAAGCACCTGCTTCATCTGCGGCTTTCGAGGCTGCCGGCCACTCTTCAATGGCCGCTGCTGCTGGCGGTCTCGGCGGCCTTTGCAGCCGCGCTCGAGCTTGTGCGCCTGCCTGCGGCGCTGCTTTTGGGGCCGATGATCGCGGGCATCCTGTTCAGCCTGCGAGGCAGCCCGCTTCGCATCGCCCGGCCCCTTTTCTTCATGGCGCAGACGCTGATCGGCTGCATGATCGCCTCGAGCATGGATGTTTCCATCATTGGTAATCTGGCCAACAGCTGGTGGCTGTTTCTGGCGGTCACGCTTCTGGTCATCTTCGCAAGCAGCGTGCTTGGCTGGTTGATGGCCAAGTGGCAGGTGCTGCCGGGTACGACCGCCATCTGGGGCTCGTCGCCCGGCGGCGCCTCGGTCATGATGCTTCTGGCCGAATCACAGGGCGCCGATATGCGCCTGGTGGCCTTCATGCAGTATTTGAGGGTGCTGTTCGTGGCGGTGCTGGCGTCTGTCATCGCGCGCCTGTTCCTGCCGGAGGACGCCGTCGGTGCCCAGGCGATCGACTGGTTTCCAACGCTCGATGCCGTTGATTTCACCCAGACCCTCCTGATTGCCGCGATCGGCGGCTACGCGGGCCTGAAGCTCAAGCTACCGGCCGGCCAGCTGCTGGTACCGATGATCGCAGGCTCGCTTTTGAGCATGAGTGGTGCCGTTACGCTTCAGTTGCCGGAATGGCTGCTCGCGATCAGTTACGCCGTATTGGGCTGGCGAATCGGTCTCGGATTCACCCCCGCCATCATGCGCCACGCGACCCGGGCCCTCCCAAAGATCATCCTGTCGATCGTGTCACTGATCACGCTGTGCGGGCTGATTGCGACCGTGCTCGTGTACGCGTTCGACGTCGATCCGTTAACGGCCTACATGGCCACAAGCCCCGGTGGACTTGACTCGATCGCGATCATTTCCGCCTCGAGCAACGTCGATATCGGTTTTATCATGACGTTTCAGACCGTACGCTTTTTGATGGTCCTTGCCATCGGCCCGCCGCTTGCCAAGTACCTTGCCGGGCGGCTGCCGTCGCACTGAGGTCGTCGAACGCGCGGCGTCTCCCAGTTTTCAACTCGGCGGCCGATAGAGCCTTGAGGTCAAGCGTGGCGTTCGAGATACCCATTGCCGAAGACGGTTGGGCGTTTCATCATGAGCCCGAAATAGCTCGGAGCACGGCTTACGCGCGCCCTGCACCTACCTGCTTGCCGAAAGGATCATTGTCATGGCTTACGCACTGCCCCTGTCATTCCCAAACGCTGCCGCTCTGCCCCGGGTCGTGCTGACGCTTGTAGGACTTTGGGTCGTGATCGGTCTGAGCGGCTGCGCCAGTTCAAGGCCCGCACTTGAAACTCAGGACGGTTACAGCCTCGACATGACTCAGGCCCTGATTGTCTCGAGTGCCAAAAACGCGCTTGGAACGCCCTATCGCTGGGGCGGTACCACGGCATCCGGCCTCGATTGCAGTGGCCTGACGCAGCGAAGCTATCAGAGCGCCGGCATTTCGATTCCCAGAACCTCGAACCAGCAGTTTCAGAACCTGCCACGCCGTGAGCGGGCACGCCCCGGCGACCTGCTGTTCTTTGGTCCGAGAGGCCGTGCAAGTCACGTCGGCATCTACATCGGCAATAACGAAATGATTCACGCCCCGGGCGCTGGCCGCACCGTTCGGGTTTCAAACATCACCAAGCGCTACTGGCGACACCACTTTCTGGGCGTCGCCGGCCCGCGCAACTGAGCGAGGCCTGCATCCACCATGCGTGCTCCCCTTCTGTTGATCGCACTCCTTGCACTTGCAGGCTGCCAACCCAAGCTTTCCGAGGTTGCCCAGAGCAACCTGCGCGCCTTCAAGGTGGCCGACCCGAGCTCGAATCCGAATAGCCTTCCGGGCAAGCTTGAATCACTCAAGAGCGTACCGGTCAGCCGCCACATCACGCCGGAGGACTGCAAGACAGACGCATGCCCCTCCGTTGACCTGAGCTATTACCGGTTTCCCAACCGGCCACCGCTCAACGAAGCGCTTTTGAAAGCACTGGGCAAGCTCGGTAATGCGTCCGAAACCAACGACTCCCTGAGCGATTTTGTCGACACGTTTTTCAAGCACGCCAAGGGCCATCCGGACTACAACGCGCAGTTAAGCGCCAACATGCTCGATCATTACGACCATACCGTGGTGATCGCCCTCAACGGCTACGCGTTCACCGGCGGCGCCCATGGCAACGCTCAGCTGCGCTACTTCAACTACGACACGCGCCTGCAGCGCGAGATCACACTTGACGACATGCTGGCCAAGGGCGGCCGGGATACACTGGTCGCGCTTGAAAAAAATGCGCACCAACGCTGGCTCGATGCGCAGAACCTCGGTGATGAGTTCAAGGAAAAATGGCCCTTCACGCCTACTGACAACGTGGCACTTTTAAGCGACCGACTGCTGATCACCTACCAGACCTACGAAATCGCACCGTATGCGATGGGCCAAATTACGCTCTCGATCGACTACGATGATCTTAGTGGCGTATTCAAGCCCTCATTCCTGCCGGAAAATACCGACGATCAGGATGTTGAGTTCAAGGACCCGGAGGCCCAACGCATTCATGAAGCCAGCCAGAAGCTTTCCTCCCAGCGCATGCGCCCGTGATTCACTCAATGCACTCACGCCACTCACGCCTTGCCTCGATGCCGACCATCGAGGTGACGCCCTTGCGTTAAACTTGCTAGGATGGTCGGTTAATCTTTTGAAAAAGCCCACTTCATGTCTGATCTAAACGCTGGGCAACGCCCGGCGAACGGCCTGTTTACAGGCGTCGATAAGCCTCTGGCGATCACTTCATTTGCAACGGTACTGGCGTTTATCGCCTTTACAGTCCTCTGGCCGGACCGCGCCAGCGACACATTCAACGCCACCATGGCGTTCATCGAGCAGCGCCTTGGCTGGTACTACATCCTGGCGATCGGTGGCCTTCTGTTCTTTGCCATCTACCTCGGGGCCAGCCCGGTCGGGCGCGTTCGGCTCGGACGTGATGACGATGTCCCCGAATTCAGCAATTTCTCCTGGTTTTCCATGCTCTTCAGCGCCGCCGTCGGCACCGGACTGCTGTTCTGGAGCGTGGCAGAGCCAATGTCGCACTTTCAAGGCAACCCCTACGCCGCGCTTGAAAATACCGCGCCGGGGGGCACGGCCGCCGCCGAGCTCGCGCTTCGCATCACGGTCTTTCACTGGGGGCTTCACGGCTGGGCGGTGTACATCACGGTCGGCCTGATTCTTGGGTACTTTTCCTACCGTCGTGGGCTGCCGCTGACACCGCGTTCGGCGCTCTATCCGCTGATCAAGGACCGCATCTACGGCCCGATCGGGCATCTGGTCGATCTGCTGGCCATTTTCAGTACGCTGTTCGGCACGGCCACCACACTGGGGCTTGGTGTCTCGCAGATGAATGCCGGGCTCAACGCGCTATTTGGCATTCCGATCTCACCGACGGCCAAACTGATACTGATCGGCACCGTGACGCTTCTGGCAACCCTTTCGGTCTGCACGGGCCTTAAACGTGGCATCCGCATGCTCAGCGAATGGAATATTCACCTGAGCCTGATTCTGGTGCTGTTTTTTCTGATTGCCGGGCCGACCACGTATCTGCTCGGGCTGTTTTCGACCACGGTCGGTGACTATTTGAGCCACGCCATTCAAATGGGGTTCTGGGTCGACCCGAACCCGGACGATCAGTGGCAGGGCTGGTGGACGCTCTTCTACTGGGGCTGGTGGTTCTCCTGGGGCCCCTACGTCGGCATGTTCGTTGCCCGCATCTCCAAGGGCCGAACGCTGCGCTCGCTCATTTTCGGTGGCATGGGGCTTGCCGCCCTCGGCTCGATGATCTGGATCGTGATTTTTGGCGGGACTGCGCTTCACCTGCAGCTCGGCGATCAGGTCGACCTGGTCAGTATCGTCAATCAGGACAAGACGCAGGCGCTGTTTGAGACCATCAAGGCGCTCGATGTGCCCTGGGCCTCGACCGCCATGATCGGGCTGACCACGCTGATGATCGTGACCTGGTTTGTGACCTCGGCCGACTCAGGCACGCTCGTGATCTGCACCATGCTGTCGATGGGCGACAGCCAACCCCGCACGCTCTATCGCGTCATCTGGGGGCTGGGCCTTGGCGGCGTGGCCGCTGTACTGCTGTTGGCAGGCGGCCTGCAGGCGCTTCAAACCGCGGCCATTATCGCTGCACTGCCCTTTTCATTGGTGTTTTTGGTCATGTGCTACAGTTTGACCGTAGCCCTTCGCGATGAGGACGGTACACCGCCTACCGTCTACGCCAGTGCGATGCATGAGGATGTACAGCGCAAGGTTCATTCCGCATAACCGCGAACGCGTTCGCGAAGGTGGCGTTTTAAGCTAGCCTTTGGCATTGAACACGCATTCAATGGGGAGAGCTCACCATGCACACCATCGCGACCGTCAGCCTTGGCGGCGACCTGATGGATAAGCTGGATGTCATCGCTCAGGCAGGCTTCGGCGGTGTCGAAATCTATGAGCCCGACATTCACCACAGTCGGGCCAGTGCCTTCGACGTCGGCCAGAAGATTCGAGCGCTGAATCTGAAAGTAACGGCACTTCAGCCCATGAAGGACGTCGAAGCCACCGGCAACCTCAAGCGTCAGCTCGAGCGCCTCGAGGTTCGCCTGGCCATGATGGGCGCACTCAACACCTCGCTGCTGCTGGCCTGCAGCAACAGCTCTCCGAACGCTCACGATGATCGAGAACAGGCGTGTACGGATCTGCTTGCGATGGCGGAATTCGCACACCAGCGCGGATTTCGAATCGGCTTCGAGGCCCTATCGTGGGGGCGCTACATCAACTCCTACCGCCAGGCGCTCGATCTGGTCGAGACCGTCGATCACCCAGGCCTAGGACTGGTGCTCGACAGCTTCCATATTCTCGCGCGCCGTGAGCCGCTCGATGCACTGGCCACCATCGACGCCAAACGCATCTTTGCCGTGCAACTGGCAGACGCGCCCTGGTTCGAGGAAGAATCCTACCTTCACTGGAGCCGCTACCACCGCTGCCTGCCCTATGCAGGCGATCTGGCAATAGACGACTTCTTAGCCGCGCTCAAGCAGACCGGCTACAACGGCCCCTTGTCGCTTGAGCTTTTCCATGCCGCCAAAAGCGCTGAAAACTCACACGTTCGGGCAAGCGACTGTAAACGCACGCTCGACCGGGTCGAGGCCAAGCTTCATCCCGTCGAAACTACCTGAATCCCGTCGAAACTACCCGAGACCGCACGTCGAAGAACCTGAGATCACGGCAAGGAGGATGCAATGAAGTGGATCGGCCACATCGGTTTCGCCCTGTCAGGCGCGCTCATGAGCTTTAATGCATTGGCCGCCAACCCGGCCAACCCTCTTGTCAGCGATCAATGGCGAGCTCGCCCTCTGGTGCTGGTCACCCCCTCGGCAGGCAATCAGGGGTATCAGCGCATGCGTCGGCTGATTTCGAACCAGCAGACTGCATTCGATGAGCGCGACATGGTGCTCTACACCATTGAAAACGGCATCGGTCAGCGCAACGGCGCGGACATGACCACCGCCGAAACCGAGGCCATCCTCGAGGATCTGGGCGTCAAGCCGGATGGGGCGCTGACGGTAATTCTGATCGGCAAGGACGGCGGCAAGAAGGTACAGCAGACCGGATTCGTCAATCCCGAAGAGCTTTTCACGACCATCGATCGCATGCCGATGCGGCGTCAGGAGCGCACCGCTGATGACCGTGCCTCCAAGCCCGAGTAAACAGGACGTGTCTCGTGAGCCTGCTTGAGCAGGATGGCTTCAATCAGTTCACAGGCACGCGACGCGCCCTGACGGTGCTCCCCTCGAGACATCACCTCCGCCATTGCCGCGGAAAAGCCGGGCTCATCAAGTAGCCTCGACAGCCGCCTGGCAAGTGCCTTAGGGCGAGCCCGAAATGGCGCGCTCAATCCAATCCCGTGATACACCACCCGCGCGGCCACGCCGGGCTGATCGAAGGCAATCGGCAACACCAGCATCGGCACCCCAGCATCGAGTGCGTCCATCACCGTATTCAAGCCGCCATGGGTGACCACCACCCGCGCGGTTGTCATGACCTCACGCTGATCCACATTCGCCACGACTTCCGCCCCTTCTCGCGTAAGCCTTGCGCACTGACGGTCATCGAGCTGGCCACAGTGGGTAATCAGAAGCGTTCGATGGATGCGGCGACAGGCGCGGGCCAGATTGAGAAACACGGAAAACCGCCAGCCCTGAAGCGTGCCAAGGCTTGCAAAGACATCGATCGGTGTAGTTGTGCGCGCCTGACAAGCCGCGCGCTCGGGCGCAGCCGATCGAAAGGGGCCAACGCGGTGTAGGCTGGGCGCGGGGTGGGCGCGAGGAAAATCCAGCGCTTCATGCAGTTGCGCAACCGTCCCGAGCGGTGAAAGGCACTCCTCCATCGTGCGGGCCTCGACACCGAATCGCTCGGCCCACTGGCTGAGAATACGCCGATGCCGGCGCATCAGAAGCTCACTGACTCGATAGCCCCCCTGATTGCGCTTCATGCCCTGCTCTGAGGCGTCGAATGCCCAACCCAGAAAGGGCGGCGGCAACGCCGGATCCCGATCAAGCGGCAGCGCGCAGGCAACCGACAGATAAGGCAGGTTCATCGAGCGCGCCACGAGCGCCCCCGCGGTTTCCATCTGATCGACCAGCAGGGCATCGATGCCAGCCGCGCCAATGATGTCCGGCAGCCGCGCGCATAAAACATCGGTCATCCGGGCCACGTCGTCGAGCATGCGCTTGAACCGAAGCGGCCCCCGGGGGTTGGACGCCCTGGCAACCATCGCCTCGACGCTCAAGGGTAACGGGTGCTCGCGGTCAACCGGGATCAGCCCGTGTTCTGCGCCCACCCAGCGCCGACAGTACTCCGGCAACAGAAAGCTGACCCGATGACCGCATGCGCGCAGCCGATCCGCCAGCGCGCATAGCGCCGCGAGATGGCTTGGAAACGCCGGAGCGACAATCCCGATGTGCGCCACACCTACCCCCATGAACTTGACCGTCTGTCAGGCACGGCCCTTCGGCATCCGCGCACTGGCTTTCTGGCGTCACACAGGCAAAATGGCGCCAGACCATCCCAGGGCGCAGTCTATCAGATGGAATCGATACGAACGCTTAAGTGCCGCCATCGGACGCACTGATTCGTTCAATGCGCGCGGCCCTGTCGGCCCCTTTACGACACCGCTTACCCTGTACACTGTGCCAAGGCTCATGCATCACGCCCTTGCCACAACGACCCCCGCAGGATTTGCCACAGGAGACACCCATGACCACACCCACGCTTTACAACTACGGCTCCATCAACATCGACCACGTTTACCGAGTGCCGCATTTGGTCAAACCCGGTGAGACGCTCTCCAGCACGGATTACCAGCAGGTGCTCGGCGGCAAGGGCGCCAATCAATCGGTCGCGGCTGCGCGCGCTGGCGGCCAGGTCGCCCACTGGGGTCAGCTCAACGCGGGCGATCAATGGGCACTCGACGTCCTCGATGAGGCAGGCGTCGACACCCAGGGCGTCGCACGGGTCGATACCCCAAGCGGCCACGCACTGATCCAGGTCGATGATGCCGGCGAAAACTCGATCGTCCTGTTCGGAGGTGCCAATCAGAGCATCGACCACGACTTCATCGCAACGCGCCTTGCCAAGGTCGAGCGCGATGACTGGGTACTGCTTCAAAACGAGTGCAGCCATACCGCCGGCATGATCGAGGCCGCCCACGCCCGTGGACTCAAGGTCGCCTTTAACCCGGCGCCCATGACTCGGGACGTCACCGAGATGGCGCTGGATACACTCTCGATCCTGTTCGTCAATCGTGGGGAAGGCGCCATGTTGGCGGGCCTGGACGATAACGCCGACCCCGACACCGTTTTATCTACCTTGGCACAGCGCTATCCGGATACAGAGATCATACTGACACTGGGTGCTGACGGGGTTTACCATCAAAAAGGTAAACAATCATTATTCGCACCTGCAGAGCAGGTCGACGCCCGTGACACTACGGCCGCGGGGGATACGTTCATTGGCTACTTCATGGCCGCGCGCCTTGAAGGCAAGGACGTAAGCACCTGTCTGAAACACGCCACGCGCGCAGCTGCCTACAGTGTGCAGCGCGCCGGAGCGCACACCAGCATCCCGCGAGCGTGCGATCTCGAGCAGCCATAAGGGCTGGCGGGCAAGAAGACGATGAGAGAGGCTTCTTGATGGATTGGATGGATATGGCATACCCCATGCCGGAACCGCGGTTATCCCACGCAGCCGCCAGGCGCAACCGCGATCCGATACTGACCGTGCTGCAATCGGTACTGCGTCAGAATGATCACGTGCTTGAAATCGCAAGCGGCAGCGGCGAGCACGTGGTGCACTTTGCCAAGGCCTTGCCGCACACAACCTGGCAGCCCAGTGACCCGACGCCACAGTCGCTGCGATCCATCCAGGCCTGGTGCGAGCATGAAGACGTCCAGAACGTGCTCTCGCCCATCGCCCTCGATGTCACCAACCGGAACTGGCCGACCATGAGCCTGCCGGTCAGTGCCATGGTCTGCATCAACATGCTGCATATCGCGCCCTGGGAGGCTTCGATCGCCTTGTTCGACAAGGCAAGCGAGCTGCTTCCCAGGGGCGCGCCGCTGACCATCTATGGGCCGTTCAAGCGCCACGGCGAGCACACCTCACTCGGCAATGAAGGCTTTGACACCCGGCTTCGTCGGGACGACCGCCGCTGGGGCGTGCGCGACCTCGATGGGGACGTGCTGCCGCTGGCCAGCAACGCGGGTTTCGAATTCGAAACGCTTCATGAAATGCCAGCCAACAACCTGATGGTGGTGTGGAAGAAACGCTAGCGCTCTGCCCGGTCGGCGTCGACGACCGCCTCTTTACCCGCGCGTGAAATGTAGCCACGTTCGAACGCATGGCAGGCCATCTTTTCACTGCTCGAGGCAAGAATCAGTTCGCATCCAGCGTCCTGCACCTTGGCCGCAAGCCGAGCGATGGACTGATCACGGTCTGACTGCTTGTGGACACTTCGGATGTAGATGGTCTTGATACGATTGGGATAACGCTCGACGATGTCGGCGTAAATTTCCGGATCACGCTGACCACTGTCACCGATCAGGACAAACGGCAGTTCGTCATAAAGCGAGAGCATGCTCTCGATCAGATGGGCCTTGTGATCCTCGGCCTTTTTCGGCAACGGATGCTGAAGAGTAAGCCCCCATTCCCGCAGGAACAGCACCGGCCCGGCTGGAATGTTGTTCAAGTGGAAAAACGCCTCGAGAATTTCATAGATGCTCCACGGCCCGCGCGACACGTAAAGCATGGGCCGCCCCGCATCGCCGGTCGCGCCTCCGTGAAGCGCCTGATAGAACGGCGCCACGCCCGGAAACGCCGTGCGTTCATCGGCCTTTTCCATGAATAACCGATACATCATCTTGATCTTGTTGGCGACGCCCGTGTACATCACGGTGTCATCAATGTCGCTTATAACCGCCAGATCAATGTCCGGTTTCGGCACATAGATGTCGGCCACTGCCGGCAGCGTTTCTTCCGTACCGAGCACCTTGAGTTCGGCCTTGTGCCAGACCGTATCGGTCGGCAGGCTCCGGCTCAGCGTGATATGGGCATAGAAATAACCGTCGCGGTCGGTGGTGACCACGCTCTCGTGATGACCGACGCTAATGGCCACCTCACGGTCTGCAAGCCCCCAGCGCACCATGCGGCGCACGATGTCAGCCATATCACGAAGTACCCCACTCTTGAGCGGAAGCCCAAGACTTGGCTGATGGAACACGCGCCCCATCAAAAAGATTTCACGCTGGGAACCGTACCCTCGGTACGGATAGATCAGGGTCCCGCCCTGGCCTCGGTCACCCTTGACTGGGCGGGCCAGTACCTTGAGCAGCTTGCGAAACGTATACTGCGCCACCCGTTTGTGTCGGGCCATGATGTCTCCTCAGGGGCGGGTTGCGCCGTTACCGATGTCGTGCGCTCAAGATAGGTGATCTTGCCCGGGTCTGCCGCACGATGGCTTTACCCTGCCGTTCTGACCCGCTCGAACTTGCCAGTTCTCTAATGAAAACGTGCAAGAAATGCGCATCGCCCGCCCGTGCATGGTACGCTTTGCAAAACCGCGCAATGAACACTCGTTTCAGACTGCGCCATGTCTCACACAAGGTTCCGGCCCCGCATGGTTCTTGAAGAGTTTTTTATTGAAGATGACGATCGTCGTATCGTCATCACCGCCGAACAGGCCAGTCGTTTTGCCAAGGAGATGGCCGGCGACTTCAATCCGATCCACAATCCCGGCGCCCGCCGCTTCTGTGTTCCGGGAGACCTTCTATTCTCGCTCGTGCTCGCCCGATTCGGCCTTTCGCCCTGCATGACGTTCTATTTCCGCGGCATGGTCGGCGACAGCGTACCGCTCACGTTCGAGGAAAGCGGTGAGACCATTACCGTTTCCGACGCCCGCGGCAAGGTCTACCTTCACGTGGACAGAAGCGGTGAGCCGACCTTCGACCCCACCGTCATCAGCGCGTTTACCCGACGCTACATCGCCTTTTCCGGTCGAAACTTCCCGCACTACCTACAGCCTCTGATGCAGGAACATGGGGTGATGTTCAACCCCGAACGGCCGCTGGTGATCTACGACAGCATGGGCTTTTGCCTGAACCGCCTCGACGCCGAAGCACCGACGCTTCACTTCGACAAGGCTTGGCTCGATGTAGCAGGCAAGCGCGCCGACGCCCACATGCATTTCGAAATGATCGCCGGCGACGAGCGCATCGGTACCGGCGAGAAAAAGCTGGTGGTCAGTGGCCTTCAGCCCTACTGCGACGAAACCATGCAAGGCATCATCTGCGACTTCAACAAGCTGAAGGCCGCAGCGACCGCTTAAGAACGGCAGCAGTGTTTTGACACCACGCCTGGGCCGGCACTGAGTACCGGCCCACCTTGCATCAAGGCCTAGCGGGCACCGCTTCCGCTGTTGCCGCTGTTACCACCATTACCTCGGTTCCCACGTCCGCCACGGCGGCGGCGACTCGGTTTCTTGGGCTCGTCAGTGCGCGCTTCGCTGGAGGCGTTCGACGACCGACCACCGCCGGAGGGCTTGCCACTGCCCTGCGCCGGCTTCTTGCGCTGAGGCTTCGGTCCACGCGGCGGATTCAAAAGCGGAAACTGGGTCTTGGCCCGCACGATGTCGAAGTCGGACATGTCGGTTTCGGGCAGGTTCGATTTGATCAGCTTTTCGATGCGCCTGAGCAAATCCTGCTCTTCCCGGTCCACCAGCGAAATCGCCTGACCTTCGGCGCCGGCGCGGCCGGTCCGGCCAATACGGTGCACGTAGTCGGCAGGCGTTGCCGGCAGCTCGAAATTGACCACCTGCGGCAGCTGATTGATGTCGATGCCGCGCGCGGCCACATCGGTCGCGACCAGCGCCGTGATGCTCTTTTCCTTGAAGCCCGAAAGCGCCTGGGTGCGCGCGTTCTGACTCTTGTTGCCGTGGATCGCGGCCGCGGTCAGCCCGGCCTGTTGAAGGCTGTAGGTGACCTTGTTGGCCATGTGCTTGGTGGCGGTAAACACCAGCACCTGATCCCAGTCACGCGACGTGATCAGGTGAATCAGCGCCGCCGCCTTGGCGCTTTTCTCAACGTGATAGACCGACTGATCGACGGTGCGCGCCGTACTGTTGCGTGGCGTCACGTCGATCTCGATCGGATTGGTCAGAAAGCCGGTCGCAAGCGTTCGAATCTCGCTTGAGAATGTGGCCGAGAACAGAAGCGTCTGGCGCTTGGAGGGCACCAGCTTCATCAGTTTCTTGATGTCGTGAATGAAGCCCATGTCGAGCATACGATCGGCTTCATCGAGCACCAGCGTCTCAACGCCATCAAGCGCCACGGCCTTCTGACCGATGAGGTCAAGAAGACGGCCCGGGCAGGCCACCAGCACATCCACGCCCTTGCCGAGCGCGCTGATTTGCGGGTTGGCGTTGACGCCGCCGAAGACCACGGTACTGGTAATCGGAGTTTCGAAGGCCTTGCCGAATTGCTCGACGACCTCGCCGACCTGCGCGGCAAGCTCTCGCGTCGGGGTCAGAATCAAGGCTCTGGGGCGGCGCGCCTGCGCCGGACGGTTTGCCGCGGCCAGTCGTTGAAGAATCGGCAGAGCGAAGCCTGCTGTCTTGCCGGTGCCGGTTTGCGCTGCGGCCAGCACATCGCGGCCCTCAAGGCCTTCGGGGATGGATTTGGCCTGGATCGGTGAAGGTGAAGAATAACCCGCGCGCTCAATCGCACGCAGAAGCTCGGGGCAAAGGCCCAGCTCGGAAAATGACATTAACGTAACCATCTCATGCCTGCCGCGCGGGCAAGCCATCTAGAAATCAAAAGGAAGGAATGATGCGGTGAAGGCTATAAGGGCCTTGAGCCAGAGCCGGCGGTGAGCCGACCATCGAGCGCGGATACCCGACATCACGGGCGTTTTAGAAAACGCGGAAGGCACATCCCTAGTACAAGGCAGTCACAATAACGCCCGGCGATGCCGGGCGCAAACGATTCCGGTCAAGTGTACGTTAGTCGAAATAACTGAACGTCTCACCGGGCGTGATGGCCAGCACGCTTTCATAGATCAGCCGGATCACGTTTTCGACGTCCTCCCGATGCACCATTTCAACCGTTGTGTGCATGTAGCGAAGCGGCAGCGAGATCAGCGCCGAAGCCACACCCTGATGGCTGTAGGCGAAGGAATCGGTGTCGGTGCCGGTGGCCCGCGAGGACGCCGCCCGCTGAAAGTCGATCTTGTGGGCCTGCGCCGTCTCGATGATGCGGTCTCTGAGCTTTTGCTGCACGGCCGGCGCATAGGCAATTACCGGGCCCTCGCCGAGCTTTAATGTGCCCTGCGTCTTTTGCTCGATCATCGGCGTGGTGGTGTCGTGAGTCACATCGGTCACGATCGCGACATTGGGCCGAATTCGTTCGGCGATCATCTGTGCGCCTCGAAGGCCAACCTCTTCCTGCACGGCGTTGACGATATAGAGCCCGAACTCGAGCGTTTTGCCGTTTTCCTTCAAAAGCCGCGCCACCTCGGCGATCATGACGCCGCCAATGCGGTTGTCGAGCGCCCGGCAGACGAACTTGTTTTCATTGAGAATGAAGAACTCGTCGGGGTAGGTGATGATGCAACCCACGTGTACTCCAAGCGCCTCGACCTCATCCTTCGACGTGCAACCCACATCGATGAAGATATTATCCGGCTTGGGCGCCTGCTCCTTCGAGCCATTGCTTCTCGTATGAATCGCCGGCCAGCCGAACACGCCCTCGACAATGCCATTGGCCGTATGGATGTTGACCCGTTTGGACGGTGCGATCTGATGATCGCTGCCGCCATTTCGCACCACATAAATCAGGCCGCTGTCGGTGATGTGGTTGACGTACCAGGAGATCTCATCGGCGTGACCTTCGATCACCACCTTGTACTCGGCGTCCGGGTTGATTACGCCGACGGCGGTGCCGTAGGTGTCGGTAATGAACTCATCGACGTATGGGCGCAGGTAGTCCATCCAGAGCTTCTGGCCGGTCCACTCCTGGGTCGTCGGGGAGGCGTTGTTTAAATAGCGTTCGAGAAATGCCATTGCCTGATCGTTCAGGGGCACTGCATTGGCCATACCGTTCATCCTTCTTACGCAATCAAGAGACGTGAAAAGAGTCTGACGCGCCATGATTCAATGTGCAAAGGCGCGCTCATGACAGCCAGTTTAGCGTGACATTGCTGCCGGCAAGCCAGAGAAAAACGCCCGCCAGCACCACCAGTCCGCCGGATACGCCAAGCGCCATGCGAATCGAGGTATTGCGCGAATCGCTCTCCCACGCCCGGGGTCGAATGCCCTTGGTCAGAAACACCACCTGCGCGGCCAGGTTGATCGCGACGATATTGACCACAACCGACACCAGCGCCCGGCCGCCCGACAGATAATTGCCGTCACCGATGAACAGTCCGAACGCCGCCAGCGGTGGCAGCAGCGCGGCAGCCACCATGACCCCGACCAGCGCCGACATCTTGCCGGAGGCCACCATCAGCGCCGCAGCGGCCCCCGAGGCCAACGGCAGGATCAGCGTCTGAAGACTCATCACGCCTGAAAAGTTCATCATCGAGTTATCGGGCGTTGCCCGGTAGATGAACCCGATCGCGACCCCTACGATGATCGAGACCGCAAGCCCTGCAAACAGTGAGCGCGCCGCGATCCACAAGAGCTCAAGGTTGCCAAGCGTTGAGCCGAATGCGAAGGCAAGAATCGGCCCGAGCAGCGGCGCAATCACCATCGCACCGATCACGACCGCCACCTGCCCCTGATTGAGACCAATCGCCGCCACGCAGGTCGCGAACGCCGTCATCAAAAGATAATCGAGGCTAAGCGTCGCCCCACTTCGAACCGACCCGTAGATTTCCTCTCGGGCGCTGGCCGTATTCTTCTGCTCGAGCCGCTCCTGCTCTTCCTCGTCGTCGACCTCGGGCAGATTGGCCTCGGTCGCAAGCGAAAATAACCGCCAGTTATCGCGGTCTTTCAATGTGTCGGAAAGGCTGTCCATGACGTCCTGCGCCTCGGCCTGATGCAGCGCAATGTAAAACGTCGCCCGCTCCCCCTCACCGCCGGGTGAGCTTTGCCACCACTCTTTAAGCTCGAGACTGTCGAGACATTTACGAATCGCCTTCTCGTCGTCGCGTGGCGCCATCAATTGAATCAAGCGATTAGCCATGGAACCTCCCTGAAAAGCCGAATAACCTAACCTACCCCAGCGCCGCCTGCCCAGCTATAAAAAAGACACAAGAATAGGCACATCAGATACAAGATCGGGCCGCGTTGAACGCCGGCCCGATATCGATCGTGCTTTTTAAACCGTGTGCCCAGGCTACTTAGTGGCCAAGCGCATGCATTTCGTGCTCGTAAGGCGCACGCGCAGCTGGCGCACTAGACGCGAACCAGCGCTCCGGCTTCATGGTTGCAAACAGCGTGGAGGCGACGCAGGCAAGCGCGACAGAGGCAATCTCGCCGCCATCCTCGACCCAACCAACGTCCATGGCATCGCCGCCGCCCAAAAGCATATGCAGCATATCGACCACGACCCCGCAGAACACCAGCAGCCCGAAACAGGCGCCGAACACGACCAGCATGCCGACATCGCCCTTGCGCCGACCAAGCCAGGCCCATAGAAAAATCAGCGCCATCGGAATGGCCGCCAGGCCCCAGCCGATCAGCTCACCCACATCCTGTGCTCGAAGCCCGTTCCAGCTCGAGGTGATGCCACGTTGATCCAGAAACGCGCCCACGTGCTCGTGATACATCATGGTGTCGTCGAACCAGACAAACGCGTACAGCGCGGCCAGCGCCAGAAACGCTCTGGAACCGTGGCGTGAGAAGCCCACCAGAAACATGAACACCGCCACCAGCATCAGCCCCTGGGCGTAACGATTGGGCAGCGACGACTCGGCGTGCAGCGACATCAACTCAGGCGGCAGTGCCAAACTTTCCCAGACAACGCCCATGAGAACGACGATGGTCGTGAAAGCGAGAATGACCTTGACGGCGGTTTTGAACAGAGGGTTATCCCGATACTCGCGTGAGACGAGATGAATGAACGCACCCATGGCTTTAAAGACTCCCTGTCTTTTTTATGACATAAATTTGTAACAATTCTGTCATGCTGTCTTCAGGAGTTCTGTGCCGATTTGTAGGGCACTGTCGCCAACGGTAAACACGTGCGTTTGCGTCTACGCTTGAGGCATCAAACCTCGGAGGGCGTTACCGTGAGCATGGAGCTTCATTTATTGGGCTGGACACTGATTCTGGCCGTGGTCCAAATCCTGTTGCCGGCCATGTGGCGCAACCGGGAAACCGGCGTCGAATACAACGCCGGCCCGCGCGACAAGGAAGGCCCACCGATGGGCAAGGTCACTGGCCGCCTCTTTCGAGCACAGCGCAATTTGTTCGAGACCTTGCCGCTGTTTATCGCGGCGGTGCTGATCGTTCATATAACGCATCAGGAAGGCGCCATGACCCTCTGGGGCTGCTGGCTCTACCTGCTGGCGCGCATCGTGTATGTGCCGCTCTACGCCCTCGGCATTCCTTGGGTGCGCTCACTGGTCTATATGGTCAGCATGTTTGGCCTGTTGCTTCTATTGCTCGCCGTGGTGTTCTAGCGCCACATGCGCAATGACGCCTTGCGCTCGAACACGTACAATACCTGCCAATACCTTGACGCCCCGTACCGGTCATCCCGGCCGGGGCCGATTCTTACCTCCCCCCGCGAGACGCTCCCGCTGTGCTTTCTACTGCCAATATCACCATGCAGTTCGGTCCCAAGCCGCTGTTTGAAAACGTATCCGTCAAATTCGGCGCCGGCCATCGCTATGGTCTGATCGGCGCCAACGGCTGCGGCAAATCCACCTTCATGAAAATTCTCGGGGGCGATCTCGAGCCGACCAGCGGCCAGGTCATGAAAGACCCCAATATTCGTCTGGGTAAACTTCGACAGGATCAGTTCGCGTTCGAAAGCGAACGCGTGATCGACACCGTCATCATGGGTCACGAAGCGCTTTGGCACATTGCCGCCGAACGCGAGCGTATCTACACCCAAAGCGAGATGAGCGAAGAAGACGGCATGAAGGTCGCCGAGCTTGAAGTGCAGTTCGCCGAGATGGACGGCTATACGGCCGAAGCCCGCGCCGGTGAGCTTCTGTTGGGCCTTGGCATTCCACTTGAACAGCACACCCAGCCCATGAGCGTGATCGCCCCGGGCTGGAAGCTGCGCGTCCTGCTCGCCCAGGCACTGTTCAGCGACCCGGACGTGCTTTTGCTCGACGAGCCGACCAACCACCTGGACATCAACACCATTCGCTGGCTCGAGGGCGTTTTGAGCGCGCGCAACTCGACCATGATCATCATTTCTCACGACCGCCACTTCCTGAACAGTGTCTGCACCCACATGGCAGACCTGGACTACGGCGAGCTCCGGCTGTTCCCGGGCAATTACGATGAGTACATGATCGCGGCCACCCAGGCGCGTGAACGCCTGCACGCCGACAACGCCAAGAAGAAGGCTGAAATCGCCGAGCTTCAGCAGTTCGTCAGCCGCTTCTCGGCCAATGCCTCCAAGGCCAAGCAGGCCACCTCGCGCCAGCGCAAGATCGACAAGATTCAGCTCGAGGAGGTTAAACCCTCCTCACGGGTCAGCCCCTTCATTCGCTTCGAGCAGACCCGAAAGGTTCACCGTCAGGCACTCACCGTCGACAAGCTCAAGAAAGCCTGGGGCGACAACGTGCTGTTCGACCGCCTAAGCCTTCAGGTCGACGCCGGCGAGCGGGTCGCGATCATTGGGCCCAACGGCATCGGCAAGACCACGCTTCTGAACTGCCTGGTCGGCGCGATGACGCCGGACGAAGGCGAGGTCAAATGGACCGACGCCGCCGAGGTCGGCTACTTCGCCCAGGACCACGCGGACGATTTTCGCGGCGGAGAGACCCTCTTCGACTGGATGGGCCAGTGGACAAGCGAAGGCGAGCAGATGGTGCGCGGCGCCCTCGGTCGGATGCTGTTTTCCAACGACGACATCGGCAAATCGGTCAAGGTCATTTCCGGTGGCGAACAGGGCCGGATGCTGTTTGGAAAGCTGGCGCTTCAAAAGCCCAACGTGCTGGTGATGGACGAGCCGACCAACCACCTCGACATGGAATCCATCGAAGCGCTCAACCTGGCGCTAGATAACTACCCCGGCACCCTGATTTTTGTAAGCCATGACCGTGAATTCGTCGGCTCGCTGGCCACTCGCATTCTCGACATGACAGGCGATCGCGTCATTGACTTCAGCGGCAGCTACGACGACTACCTCAGAAGCCAGGGCATCCACGGCTGACACTGCCCCCAGGCCCTGGCTGAACAAAGCTGCGCCCCGCTCCGGTTCATGCCGGAGCGGGGCGCAGATCATTTCGGCCCGATGTGCAGGGCGCGGTTTTAGAAGGTCGTCCAGTCGTCGTCGGCAGTGGCTGTCTCGGCCCGCGCGGCCTGTCTGGGCGCCGTTTTCGCGCTCTTGGGCTCATCGACTCTGGTCACGTTCGAGGTTTGGGTGGAAGCGGTCGTTCTTGCGCGAGGCGCAGGCGCGGAGGATGCCATCGCCCGGTGAGCACCTTCGCCATCGAGCTTGAAGAACGCGATCTGCTCCATGAGCGAACGCGCCTGATCGTTCAGTGACTGGCTTGCCGCACTGGACTCTTCAACCAGGCTCGCGTTTTGCTGAGTGACGTTGTCCATCTGCGAGATCGCGGTGTTGATCTGCTCGATGCCCTGAGACTGTTCGCGGCTCGCGTGCGCGATTTCGGTCACAAGCGATTGCACCCGCTTAACCCCCTCGACGATCTCACCCAGGGACTCACCGGCCTGATTGACCAGCCTGGAGCCCGCCTCGACCCGATCGACACTTTGATCGACCAGCTGCTTGATCTCCTTGGCCGCATCGGCACTGCGGCTGGCAAGCGTTCGGACCTCACCGGCCACCACCGCGAAGCCCCGGCCCTGCTCGCCGGCCCGCGCCGCCTCGACCGCGGCGTTCAGCGCAAGCAGGTTGGTCTGGAACGCGATTTCATCGATCAGGCTGATAATGCCGGAAATCTGCTGGCTGGAGGCATTGATGTCCGCCATGGCGGCCACCGCCTGCTGGGCTACGTTACCGCCGTCATGAGCGGTATTGCTGACTTCGCCCACCAGCGTATTGGCGATCGAGGCATTTTCGGCGTTCTGACGCACGGTCGAGGTCATCTCATCCATCGAGGCCGCAGTCTGTTCAAGGCTCGCCGCCTGCTCCTGCGTTCGGCGATTCAAGTCGTCGTTGCCGCTCGAAATTTCCTGCGAGCCAAGCGATACGCCTTCAACGCTTGAACGTACGGTCGTGACCACCCCGGTCAGCCGGTTACGCATGTCGACCAGCGCATCAAGCATCTGCCCGAACTCATCCTTGCAGGTGACGTTGATGCGCGCATTCAGGTTGCCCTCGGCAAGTTCGGTGGCGAAATCTCGCGCCTTGGAAAGCGGCGTGATGATGCCGCGCACCAGCCAGAACGCCAGCGCAATCGCTGAGATGATCGACAGCACCATGGCCGCGACCGAGAGCGTCCGCAGCGTTGCGTAGCTCTCTTTACTGTCGACGAAGTTTTCCGCGGCCAATCGCTCGTTGATTACAATCAGATCGGTCAATTGCTCGATGATGGCGCTGTATTCGCCCTCAAGCTCTGTATCCAGAAGCGAGCGAGCGCCGTCGAAATTACCAGCGGCGGCCAGCGTCATCGCGCGGTCAAGGCTCGCGCGAAGCTCTGGCAGCTCCTTCTGGAATGCGTCGATACCGGCACGCTCCTCCGGCGCGGGGGTGCCGGAGGATAGATAGGTCGTCCACTGCTCATCGACGCGCTCGGCTAACCCGGTCATGGTCTGTCGGATGGCGGGCACCGCGCTGGCATCATTGAGCAACAGCGCCGTGGTCACTTGCGTACGGTTCATCAACAAATTGGCCCGCACCGAGCCCAGCGCTCGAATCGGTATCAAACTCTCCTCATAGGACTCGCGGAGGTCTTCCTGACCGCTGCTTGCACTGAATAATCCCAGCGAGCCAATTGCAACCAACAGGACAACGAGAAAGGCCATAGAGGCCGTCAGACGTGCTTTGACACTTCGAGTGAGAAACATGGTGAAACCCCGTGACATGTTCTTTTTATGTTCACGGCACTGATAACCCCGTCGCTACGGCATACCGTGCCCCGCCATCGGCCGCATTAAGACCGGCTCCAGTGCTATCGGCACGCCACCCGACACTCTTCAGTATTATCTAAAGCTCCACAGTAGTTACACGCTTCCCATTCCACGACCCTTCGCGTCAATCCGGCAGATTTTCCGGGCCAAACGAATCCGGCAGCAGCGCTTCCATCGAATAGCGCTTGAGCACCTCGCCCTCACCACTCACGACCACGATCTCGGTATCAACCGTTGCAAATTCACGAATGCGCTGGCGGCAATCACCACAGGGCGTGCACAACGCCTCACCCGGGCCCATCACGACCACGCGGGCAAGGGTGGTACTGCCGGTCTGAGAGACCATTGAGGCAATCGCACTGGCCTCGGCGCAAAGCCCCTTGTAGTTCGCAATTTCCACATTGCACCCAGTGAATTGCCGCCCTTGATCATCCTCGACCAATGCCGCCACTGGATGGTTGGAGTACGGCGTATAGGCGTGATTTCGAGCCGTGATCAGGCATTGGATTTCGGTGTGACTCACTGACATGGCTGTCTCCTTGAGGTAGGCCAAGCACCCGCCGGAGCGGCACCTGACTATAAGTTAAAAAAAAGAATCTAAAGAAGTGCGTGTGAATGTCGTTACTCCACAAGCACTTGCATCAACCAGAACGGTCGGTGTCCTCATCATCGCCTCACGCGAGGCGTGTTTCAAAGCGGGTTATAAAAAGAGAGCTTTAAATGACATTCAAGACCCTTGCCGCCCTCGTCGGCACCTGTGCGGCCCTGACGCTGACCGGCTGCGCTTCCATCGTTGGCGACAGCGACCAGAGCGTGACCATCAACAGTACGCCGTCCAATGCCAATGTCGTTATTACTGACGAAACGGCCAAGCGGGTTTTTACCGGCACTACACCGACCACCGTCACACTCAAGAAGTCCGACGGCAGCTATTTCGGTGGCAAGACCTACCACGTTGAACTCAAGAAAGAGGGCTATGCCCCGCGCACGGTGGATCTAACCACGTCGGCGAACGGCTGGTACATTGGCGGCAACATCTTGTTTGGCGGTCTTATTGGCTGGCTAATCGTCGACCCCTTCAACGGCGGTATGTACACCCTTTCACCGGATGAAGTGGACGCCGATCTGGGCGACGCTGTGGCCCTTGAAGGCGAGCAGAAATCGCTCAACCTCGTCATGATCGAGGATGTGCCCGAAGCCATGAAAGGCAAGCTGGTCAAGGTCGGTCAGATCTGATTCGGCTCCGGTATACCGAGCCCTTGCTCGGTATACCTTTAACTTGAGCCATCACCCGAGACACCCTTAAGCTTGAGCGCCGCCGCAAGCGCGACACTTAAAAGCACCCCGATAAACAAGGCCACCCCCGGCCATCCCTGCCAGTGCCAGAACACACCACCAAGCGTACCCGCCAAGCTCGAGCCCAGATAATAGCTGAATAGATAAAGCGATGAGGCTTGCCCTCGCGCTTGACGCGCGCGCTGCCCGACCCAGCCGCTTGCGACCGAGTGCGCGGCAAAGAAGCCGAACGTGAACACCAGCATCCCAACAAGAATCGCCCAGGACGGCGTCAGAAGTGTGATCGCAAGCCCTGTCATCATGACCACGATAAAGACCCAAAATACCCGCGGTCGGCCGAGTCGATCCGCCAGCGCCCCCGCCCAGGCCGAGCTGTAGATGCCGGAGAGGTAGACGATCGACATCACCCCAACCACGGCCTGACTGAAATGATACGGCGGGCCGAGCAGACGATAGGCGACGTAATTAAACAGCGTCACGAAGCTGCCCATCAGCAGAAACCCCTCCAGAAACAGCCAGGGAAGCCCGGCATCGCGAAGATGCATTCGCGAGGCCGACACAAGGCTTTTAAGGCTGAATGGCCGCGACTCGAAATGCCGTGAGGGCGGCAGCAGGCGTGTAAACAGAAGCGCCGTGATCAGACACAGCCCCCCCATGATCGCAAGCACCCAACGCCAGTGCAGCCAATCGACCAACACGCCACTGATCAAGCGACCGCCCATGCCCCCGATGGCGCTGCCACCGATGTAGAGCCCCATCGAGACACCGACGAAGCGTGGCGCGATTTCCTCGCTCAAATACGTCATGGCGACCGCACACAGCCCCGACAGCGACAGCCCCGCCAACGCCCGCATCACCAGCACCAGCGGCCAGTTGGGCATCAGTGCAGCGGCAAGCGTGCAGGCAGCGGCGCCAAACAGCGCCGTGACCATGATGCCCTTGCGCCCGATGGCATCTGAAAGCGCCCCGGTGATCAAAAGCCCGACCGCCAGCGCCGCGGTCGCGACCGAAAGCACCAGGCTGCCTTCGGTTGCGGTAATGCCGAACGCGCTTGAAAAGCGCGGCATCATCGGCTGTACGCAATAAAGGAGCGCAAAGGTCGAAAACGCGCCCAGAAACAACGCAAGCATGGTCGCTCGGTAGCCAGACGTGCCTTTCTCAATGAACGCGGCCTCGGCGGGGGGCACTGAGGCCGCTTCCTGTTCGCTGTGCATCACACCCTCGTTTTGATGATTGAAACCCAAACGATAGATCGGGTCGTTACGCCCTGCCCATCGGCTGCGGTCTCTTTTTTCAGAAACGCAACCAAGCAAACCAGTGCACGGCCTCTTTCGTTTGAACGCATTTCGGACCCGCACACCTGAGGCCATCGACGCCATCAGCGACCGCTTCCTGAAAGCTGACCAACGCGTCAATTAAATAAAAGGCTAGACTATCCGACAACGCAGTATTCATCACGCTTTGACAAGCCATCGACAACATGAAACGTTGTCGCTCCAATAAAAACTGACAGATCAGCCAACAAGACTTCGACTCATGAACACATCTTCTGACAACATCGCCCGCGCGAAGGGCGATCACGGCTTTTTCGGCCACCCTCGGGCGCTTGGGCCCCTTTTCTTTACCGAACTCTGGGAGCGCTTTTCCTACTACGGCATCCGGCCCCTGCTGGTGCTGTTCATGGCGGCCACGCTTCAAGACGGCGGCCTTGGCTTTTCAAGCACCACCGCCTCGGCGATTGTCGGCATCTTTGCAGGCACCCTGTACCTTGCGACCCTGCCCGGCGGCTGGCTTGCCGATAACTGGCTGGGGCAGCAGCGCGCCGTCTGGTATGGCTCCCTGATCATTGCCCTTGGCCACCTGTGCATCGCGCTGTCGGCACTGTTGGGAGCGCCGGTGTTCTTTCTGGGGCTTGCCTTCATCGTTGCAGGCTCGGGGCTTTTCAAGACCTGCATCTCGGTCATGGTCGGCACGCTGTACGGGGAAGGTGATGCCCGACGCGATGGCGGCTTCGCCATCTTCTACATGGGCATCAACATCGGCGGGCTGGTTGCGCCCCTCATTACCGGCGTTTTGATGAAGCAGCTCGGCTGGCACTGGGGCTTCGGCATCGGCGGCATCGGCATGCTGGTCGCACTTGCCATCTTCCGATTGAGCGCGGTACCGGCCATGAAGCGCGGTGATCAGCTGAGAAACCGCGAAGCCACCTGGGATGGCCCGGCAGTCAAGCGCGAAGGCGTCGGGCGCTGGGTAGCCGGCATCATGGCCGTTGTCGCGGTGGCGGTCGGGCTGACCATGGCCGGCTATATTCCGCTCGACCCGGTGGCCATTGCCACCTCGATGACCACCGTCATCATCGTCTGTGCGCTCGGCTACTTCATCTTTCTGGCCTTTTTCAACGGCCTGTCCGGGGAGGAACGGCTTCGCGTCGGCGTCTGTTTTCTGCTGGTGGCCGCCGCGGCCTGCTTCTGGGCCTCCTTCGAACAGCAGCCCACGTCCTACAACCTGTTCGGCCGAGACTTCACCGACCGCATGATCGGTGACTTTCAGATCCCGACGGTCTGGATTCAGTCACTCAATCCCTTTTTCATCATCGTGCTCGGGCCGCTGTTTGGCTGGCTGTGGCCGGCGCTGGGCCGACGCGGTCTCGAGCCCGGTAGCCCGATGAAGTTCGTGATGGGGCTTCTGTTTGCCGCCGGCGGATTCGGCCTGATGGTGCTGGCGGCGCAGCGTGTCGTGGGTGGCACAGAAGCCGTGTCGCTCTGGTGGATCACCGGCAGTATCTTTCTGCTGACCCTTGGGGAGATGTGCCTGAGCCCGGTCGGGCTTTCCAGCATGAGCGCTCTGGCGCCGTTCAAGATGCGGGGCCAGGTCATGGGGCTCTGGTTCACGGCCTCGGCGCTTGGCAATCTGGTGGCCGGACTGATCGGCGGGCACGTCAACCCGGAAGAAATCACCCAGTTGCCGGAACTGTTCGGACGCTGCGCCCTGGCACTGATCATCTGTGCGGCAGCCTTGATGCTGCTCGTGCCGGTGATGAAGCGTTACCTGGGTCATCTGGGCACGATCAACCCGAAAGGAACGACGGCCGAACAAACGACCTGACCTCTCCGTTCCTGCTAAAAAGGCGGCCTCCAGGGCCGCCTTTTTCATGGGGAACATCTTAAGTGGCTTAGAAGGTTTCCCAGTCGTCGCTGTCGGTAACGGCTTCCCGCACCGGGGCCTTCTTGGCCGGCGCCGAGGCACGTACCGGGCGCGCCGAGGGGACCGGTGAGACAGAAGCCACCGGTCTGGCAGGCACCGAGCGTTCGCTCACGGCAGCGGGCCGGCTCTCGGCAGAGGCATCCAGCGTGAAGGTGGCCATCAGCGCTGCGAGTCGCTCGGCTTCCTCCTGCATCAGCTTGCTTGCCGCCGCCGACTGCTCGACCAGCGCCGCGTTCTGCTGGGTCCCCTGGTCCATGTCGGTAATGGCGAGATTGGTCTGATCGATGCCGGCGGTCTGCTCCCGCGCGGCTTCGGAAATCTCGGAAATCAGATCCGACACCCGCGAGACCGAGCTTACGATTTCATTGAGCGTCTCGCCGGATTCACGCACCAGCGCCGTACCCTCATCGATACGTGCGCCGCTCTGCTCGACCAGCGACTTGATGTCGTCGGTGGCCTTGGCCGCGCGCTGGGCAAGCTCTCGCACTTCAGAGGCAACGACCGCGAAACCCCGGCCGTGTTCACCGGCCCGAGCCGCCTCGACCGCCGCGTTGAGCGCCAGCAGGTTGGTCTGGAAGGCGATGCCTTCGATCATGCTGACGATGTCGGTGATCTGCTTGCTGGACTCGTGAATGCCGCCCATCGCTTCGATCGCTTTTTCCATCACTTCGCCACCACGCTGGGCGTCCTTGCGCGCAGAAGACGCCTGCTGATCGGCGGCGCGGGCGCTTTCGGCGGTTTGTTTGACGGTGGCGGTGATCTGTTCCATCGAGGCCGCGGTCTCCTCGAGGCTTGCCGCCTGAGATTGAGTGCGGTCGGAAAGATCGTTGTTGCCCTGAGCAATTTCGGCGCTGCTTGAGGTGACGGTCTGGGCGCTGTTACGCACCTGAGAGACCATGTCGCCGAGCTGGACCCGCATGATCTGAAGCTGGCCGAGCAGGCTGTTTTCGGGGTAGGCGGTACCGGAGCGGTCGACCAGATCGCCCTTGGCGATCTGGCGCGCCATGGTCACGGCGTCGTTGGGCTCACCGCCGAGAACGCGTTTGATCGCGCGCATGTTCCAGAGAATGATGCCGGACAACAGCAGTGCCAACAGCAGGCTACTTAAAAGTGATGACAGGAACGCGGTCTTGAGGTCGCTCAGATAAAGGCCTGATGCCAAGTGCCAGTCCCAGGGTTTGAAATACTCGGTGTAGCCAAGTTTCGGCTCCGGCGTGGTCTCGCCGGGCTTGGGCCACACGAACTCGATAAAGCCACCGCCCTGCTTGAGGCCGTTGTCCACCATGATGTCGTAGGTCGGCTTGCCTTTCTGATCCGTCTTGCCTGCGACGTTCTGGCCATTAAGCTCCGGAAGGATCGGGTGCATCACGACGCTTGGCTTGGAATCAAACACGAACACATAGCCCGACCCCTCATTCCAGCGCATGGCATTGAGCTGGGACAACGCGTTGGCCTTGGCCTGTTCGGTTGAAATCTCGCCGCGCTGAGCCCGTTCGTACTCGGCGTTCACCAGCGTGGTCGCGATCTCGACGTTGGTTTGAAGCAAGTGGCGCTTTTCATCGAAACGCTGCGACCGCGCGTTGTTGGCCTCATACAGGCTATACACGATCATGCTTACGATGACGCTCGCCAGAATAAGAATCATGCGGGCGCGCATGGTCTCGATTTTCATCCGGTGCTCCTACGGTTTCAGAAGGGAGAAATGCCAGTAACGGCCAAAGCGCCCGCAATCTTTGGGGTCCTGTCGACTAAATAGAACGATATGACCGACTTTTTTGACGGCACTTACTGCCCACATACCGGACATCGGTGCACATCGGCTATGCTTTGCGCCTGGATTCAATTGTTTTGGAGTGTTTCATGTCCGCCCACACCCAGCGCCTCGACGCACTACGCCACGCCATGCAGGCTCATCGATTCGATGGCTGGTGGTTGCCCTCTGACGACCCGCATCTTTCCGAGTACCTGCCGGCGCACTGGCAGGGCCGGGCGTGGCTTTCAGGGTTCACCGGGTCGGTCGGGCTGCTTACGGTCACTCAGGACAAGGCCGCCCTCTGGGTCGATAGCCGCTATTGGGTGCAGGCGGAGCAGCAGCTCGCCGGCAGCGGCATCGCGCTCGAGAAATGGTCACCTCGCGACGCCGAAGCGCCGATGCAGTGGTTTGTCACGCACCTGCCCAAGAACAGCCGCGTCGGCGCCGATGGCGCGGTGCTGTCGCTCAAGGAAGCGCGCACGCTCAACGACGTTCTGCAGCCGGCAAGCCTAAAGCTCGATACCACAACTGATCTGCTTGATCACATCTGGTCGGAGCGCCCGGCGCTGCCCAACGCTCCGATCTACTGCCACGACAGCCAGTGGGTGGGCGAGTCCACCAAGGAAAAGCTGTCCTCACTTCGGAGCGCGATGACGGATCAGGGCGCCGACGCGCACCTGTTGTCCGCGCTCGATGACATTGCCTGGCTAACCAACCTCCGCGGCAGCGACGTTGAGTACAACCCGATCTTTCTGGCGCACATGCTCATTACCCAGGACCAGGCGACGCTCTTTGTCGAGGGCGACCGACTCGAGCGCGAGGCGCGCTCGGCCCTCGAACAGGCAGGTATCGAGGTCGCACCGTATGAGAACGCGGCCCGCCAGGTCGCTGAGCTGTCGCCCTCGAGCCATGTCCTGATCGACCCCTCGAAGCTGACGCTTTTGCTGGCAGACGCCGTCCCTGAAAGCGCCGACCTGATCGAGGCAAGCCAGCCCACCACGCTTGCCAAGAGCCGCAAGGGAGAAATGGAGCTTGCCCACGTTCGAGACGCGATGGAAGACGACGGCGTGGCGCTGTGTGAGTTCTTTGCCTGGCTCGATGAGGCGCTGGCCCAAGGCGAGGCGGTCTCGGAGCTGACCATCGACGAGCGCCTTCGCGAGGAGCGCCAGAAGCGCCCGAATTTTGTCGGCGAAAGCTTCCCGACCATCGCAGGTTTCAACCAGAACGGCGCCCTGCCCCATTACCGCGCAACCGAGGAAGCGTTCAGCCACATTACGGGCAAGGACGGCCTGCTTCTGATCGATTCCGGCGGGCAGTACCTGGGCGGCACCACCGACATCACGCGGATGGTCCCGGTCGGCCACCTCAACTCGAGCCAGCGCGATGGCGTCACCCGGGTGCTCAAGGGGCTGATTGCGCTGTCCTCGGCGCACTTTCCAGAAGACATTCCCGCCCCGCAGCTCGATGCCATCGCGCGCAATCCGCTCTGGCAGGCGGGGCTTGATTACGGCCACGGCACCGGCCATGGCGTCGGGTACTTCCTGAACGTCCACGAGGGGCCGCAGGTGATTTCCTGGCAGGCCGGCGCCGCACCGCGCACCGCCATGAAAGCCGGCATGATCACCTCCATCGAACCCGGGCTTTACCGTGAAGGGCAGTGGGGGGTGCGTATCGAAAACCTCGTGGTTAACCGCACTACCACCCACAACGAATTCGGTCGTTTTCTCGAGTTCGAAACCCTGACGCTGTGCCCGATCGACACCCGCACGCTCAATCTGCTGCTCTTGAATGAGGAAGAACGCGCCTGGCTCAACCACTACCACAGCGTCGTCCACGAGCGCTTGAGCGCCCGTCGAATGACGACGCGGGCGCTGGAATGGCTGCAGCGCCGAACGCTTCCGGTCTGAGGAAAAAAGGCGGGCATATCGCGCCGGCAAGCGCTCGATGAGAGGCGTGCCGGCGCGTTCAGTTCATACGGACACTCATGCTCAAAGCGTGCCGGTGCGCGTTTCACGAAGGGTCAGTACCGCCAACAGGCTCACCAGCGCCATGACGCTGACGTAGCCACCCACCCAGCTCAAGCCACCGTGTGCCACCAAGAGCTCCGAGACCCAGGGCGCCACGGACGCGCCGAGAATGCCGGCCAGATTGTAGGCCGCCGAGGCCCCGGTGTAGCGCACACGGGTCGGAAACAGCTCCGGCAACAGCGCCCCCATCGGCGCGAAGATCAGTCCCATGGCGCCAAGCGACAGACATAGAAACGCAAGTGCCCCAACCGTGGTTCCGCTACCGAGCCAGGGCCCGAGCGACAGTCCGGAGGCAATGGTAATCAGCATTCCCGCGATCAATACCGGCTTGCGGCCAAGCCGGTCACAAAGCGCTGCGGAAATGGGCGTCATGATGGCCATGAACACCACCGCGATGCATAAAAGCCCAAGAAACGCCTGCTTGTCATAGCCAAGGCTTCGAGTGCCATAACTCAGCGCAAACACCGCACTGGTGTAAAAAAGCGCGTAGCACGCCACCATCGCAAACGTCCCTTGCAGCAGGGGACGCTTGTGATGCGCCATCACATCCATAAACGGAAGCCGGGGCTCGGCAGATGCCGAAGCACTGGCTTTGGTAAAGACGGCGGACTCACTCAGGCTCATTCGAACGAAGAGCCCGACCGCAACCAGCACGGCACTGAGCAGAAACGGCAGTCGCCAGCCCCAGTCCTTGAACGCCTCCTCGCCCAACATCACCAATAGCCCCCAGAACACACCATTGGCCAGCAGGAAACCTAACGACGGACCGAGCTGTGGGAACATCCCAAACCACGCCCGCTTGCCCTCGGGCGCGTTTTCAGTGGCAAGCAGCGCCGCACCGCCCCACTCGCCCCCAAGCCCAAGGCCCTGGCAAAACCGCAGCACACATAGGGCGAGCGGGGCCATGACGCCCCAATGGTCATACCCGGGCAGACAGCCAATCAGCGCCGTCGACCCGCCCATCAGCATGAGGCTTGCCACCAGTGTGGTCTTGCGCCCGAGCCGGTCACCGAAATGGCCAAAGATGAACGCTCCCAGCGGGCGCGCCAGAAACGCCAGCCCGAAACTCATGAACGCCGCCATCGATTGCGCGGCCTCGGAGGTCGCCGGAAAGAACATCGGGCCAATGACCAGCGCCGCGGCGATGCCGTAGATATAGAAATCGTAGAACTCGATCGTGGTCCCGATCAGGCTGGCGGCGACCACCTTTCCGGTCGAATTGACCGGCGCGCCGGTGGCCGCGGAGGCGCTGGAACATACAGACGTCATTGATACCCTCTCCTATGCCGGCGCCTTTCGCCCCCGGCGCTGACACGCGCAGACACTACTTGGCCATGCGCTTTTTTTAAAAAGATCCGAATCCAGTCGGGCCAGAACGACCTTGATCCGTGGTGTACGCCCGCCCCCGGATAAGCACTCAGTCACTACTCCACTTCAGTCACACTCAATCCGGCACGGGCGCGCTTTCCCAGGACTTGTTCCGCGAGCGCCCGGTAAGCGTGGTGCCGATGGACGCCGCCATGATGGCGCTGATGGCAAGCCATTGAACGAGCGTCAGGAACTCGGCCAGAAACAGAAGCCCCGACAAGGCCGCAAGCGCCGGCTCGAGACTCATCAGGGTACCGAACATGGTGGTCGGCAAGTGCCTGAGCGCGATGATCTCAAGGGCATAGGGCAGCGCCGTCGAAAGGAGCGCCACCATTGCCACCAGCGGCACAATGTTCCAGCTGAAGCCCTCGAAGCCACTTTGGGCAAGCCCGATCGGTGCGATCACAAGCGCGGCGATCGTCACCCCGATCGCTACGCCTTCGGCGCCGAAATCGGTGCCGACCTTCTGACCGAACCAGATGTAGATGCCCCAGCACGCCCCCGCCCCGAGCGCGAACGCCACCCCGAGCGGGTCGAGCGAGCCGTTCAGGCTGTCATGCGGCATCAAAAGCACGATGCCGCCAAGCGCCAGTGCCACCCACAAAAGATCCACGACCCGATGAGACTTGAGCGTCGCCACCGCCAGCGGCCCGGTAAACTCGAGCGCCACCGCGATGCCGAGCGGAATGCGGTCGATCGACTGATACAGCAGATAGTTCATGACACCCAGCGAAACACCGTAGACCGTCAGCAGCTTCCAGTCCCGCGCGCTCGGGCGCTTGCGCCAGGGCCTCAACACCAGCAACAGCAAAAGCGCCCCGGCAATCAAGCGACATGCGGTCGCCCCCGAGGCACCGACCATCGGAAACAGCTGCTTGGCAAGCGACGCCCCGCCCTGAATCGACATCATGGACACCATCAGCAAGCCGACCGGCCAAAGGGGAACGCGTTGTGCATGCATAAAATCGAACCTCGGTAAACGCTACGGAAAAGGGCCTCAGCCACGCCCTGTATTTAAGCGCACTGACGACCAGACCAGCATCGTATATTCGCCCCTGCTCATTGTTGTCTGCGCCATGTACGCGCGATCAACCGCTCTTTAACGCACCATCGACCGGTGCCGAACACAAAAAGGCCGCCCTGTGGGCGGCCGTTCAATCGATACCCTGGCGCTATGAATCGAGCTCGTCTCGAAGCGCGGCGATGGCCTTGACGTCCTCAGGGCCTGTGCGACAGCAGCCGCCGATCAGCCGGGCGCCGGCGCTCAGCCACAGCGGCACCAGCGCGGAAAACGCCGAACCGTCATGCGCGCAGTCGGCGTCATCGCTTCCGTGCCACTGCTTGGTTGTCGGGTCGTACTGCTCGCCGGAATTGGGGTAGACCACCAGCGGCGTGTCGGTGACGGACGCCATCGCGACCAGCAGCGGCTCGATGAACCGGAGTGCGGTGCAGTTGACGCCGGTCGCGACCACCTGAGGCTGACCGTTAAGAAACGCCGCGCACTCGGCAATCGGCGTGCCGTCGCTGATGTGCCGGTCATCCTTGGCTGAAAACGTGATCCAGGCCCGCGCCGCAGGAAACTCCGACAGCACGCGCACCAGCGCCCGCGCTTCCACTAATGACGGCAGCGTCTCGCAGGCAAACAGATCCGCGCCCGCCTCAACAAGCGCCTCGATTCGCGGACGATGAAACGCCACCAACGCGTCCTCGCCTACCGCGTAATCGCCTCGGTACTCCGAGCCGTCGGCCAGATAGGCGCCGTACGGGCCGATGGACGCCGCCACCAATGGGCGGGCGCGCGTTGAATCAGCCTGCTCGGCCCAGAACGCATCGCGCGCCTCAACGGCAAGCGCGACCGAGCGCTGGATCAGCGCGCGGGCCTCGTCATGGCTCATGCCGCGCGCCATGAACCCCTCGAACGTGGCCTGGTAGCTCGAGGTGATGGTGATGTCGGCACCGGCCTCGAAATACGAGCGATGCACCTTCGTGATCAACTCGGGCGCTTCAGACAGCACCCGCGCTGACCACAGGCTGTCGTTCAAATCGCAGCCGAGCCGCTCGAGCTCGGTGGCAAGCGCCCCATCCACTACCGCAAAGGGCGTCTCGGCCAGAAGCGTCTTGATCGGGTCAGTCATGGGGTCTCTCCTCAGGCTGCGCGTTGCCCGGTACCTCGGGCCGCGTCAGGTAATACATCAAATAACACAGGGCCACGAACGGCAGCCCGAAATAGAGCGCGACCCGCTGGGAGGGGTCGAAGGCGATGCCGATCAAGGACAGCGCGCAGAACCCGAACGCCAGCAGCGGCACCAGCGGGTACAGCGGCGCGCGATAGCCAAGGCGCGCCGGGTCATGACCGGCGGCGAGGTACTGGCGTCGAAACATGAACTGGCTGGCCGCGATCACCATCCACACTGCCACCACGGCAAAACCCGAGATCGACACCAGCGCGATGTAGACCGTATCCGGTGCGAACCGGCTCGACAGCAGCGAGAACAGCCCGCCGATCATGCTGAAAATGATGGCGTTCAACGGCACGCCGCCGCGGGTAACACGACCGAACATCTGCGGCAGCGTCTTCTGCTCGGCAAGCGACCACAGCATGCGCGAGGCCGCATAAAGTCCGGAATTGGCCGCCGACAAAAGTGCGGTGATGATGACGAAGTTCATGATGTCGGCCGCGTAGGGAATGCCGGTGCGCGAAAACACCGCGACAAACGGGCTTTCGAGCACACTGGCTTCCTGCCACGGCAACAGCGCGGCAATCACGATGATGGTGCCGACGAAAAAGATGATCAGCCGCCAGAGCGTTGCCTTGATCGCGCGCGGCACGTTCTTTTCAGGCTCGACGGTTTCCCCGGCGGCAATGCCGATCAGCTCGGTCCCCGAAAAGGCAAAGCTCACCGCAAGCATCGTCATCAGGATCGGCATGACGCCGGTCGGGAACCAGCCATCGGCGGTCAAATTGCTTAAAAGCGGCGCGCCGTGGCCTTGCGCGGCGGGCGTCAGCCCGAAGATGCCGGCGGCGCCGATCACGATGAACGCAAGCACCGTCAGCACCTTGATCAGGGAGAGCCAGAACTCGGTTTCAGCGAACACCCGCGAGGAAAAGGCGTTGAGTAAAAAAATGATGGCGGCAAACAGCGCGCTCCAGACCCATACCGGCACATCACTGAACCAGTGCTGCATCAAAAGCCCGGCGGCGGTGAACTCGGAGCCAAGCGCCACCGTCCAGGTCAGCCAGTAGAGCCAGGCCACGGTATAGCCGGTGCCCGGGCCGATGGTGCGGGTAGCGTACGTGTTGAACGAGCCGGTCTCGGGCATTTCGACGGCCAGCTCGCCAAGACACATCATGACCAGATAGACCACCAGCCCACCGATCAGATAGGCGATGATCGCCCCCAGCGGGCCTGCCTGATTGACCGTATACCCCGAACTCAGAAAGAGGCCGGTTCCGATCACGCCACCCAGCGAGAGCATGACCAGATGCCGGCTTTGCATCGTACGTTTGAAATCGTTGGAAGTTGCCTGTGATGACATGAGCCGTCCTATGTGAACTGAATCCGGGCTGACGCCCGGGCGGCGGATTGTAAAGTATTAACAACGCCGCTTCAGCCACTCGGGCTGCGATCAGGCTCATTCACGAAACCGGTGGGTTTCCTACTTGAGGCCGAGCCGACTCGCCAGACGGTGCAGATTGCCGCGATCAAGCCCGAGCCGACGCGCGGTTTCCGCCCAGTTGCCATCGCACTGGGTGTATACGGCATCGATGTGACGGCGCTGAAAATCATCGACGGCTTCGCGAAGCGGCTGGGCGGTTTCCTCGCGCGCAGGCGCCGGCACTGCCGCCGTGGCGCCGCCCAGGGCAAGATCGAGGTGATCGGCCGTGAGCGTCAGAACGTCTCCGGGCCGGGGCCGCGCCTTCAGGGTCGCCCGGCTTAACACGTGTTCGAGCTCGCGCACGTTACCGGGCCAGCAGTAATCCGCAAGCGCCGCCTCGGCGCCTGTGGAGAGGCGCAGATTTCGAAGCCCGAACCGGCTGCGATTTTCCTCCAGAAAGGTGCCGGCCAGCAGCAACACATCCTCTCCCCGGGCCCGAAGCGGCGGCACCACCAGCGGATACACGCACAGACGGTGATAGAGATCGGCCCGAAAACGCCCTTCGGCCACCTCGAGTTCGAGATCCCGGTTGGTGGCGGCGACCACCCGAACGCTGGTGGTGCGGGTGTGCTCACTGCCAAGCGGCTGATACTCGCCCTCCTGCAGCACGCGCAGGAGCTTGGGCTGAAGCGCCAGCGGCAGCTCCCCCACTTCATCGAGAAACAACGTGCCGCCATCGGCCAGCGCGAAGTGCCCGCGGCGAGAGGAAAACGCGCCGGAGAAGGCGCCCTTGACGTGGCCAAACAGCTCGCTTTCGATCAGCGACGGCGACAGCGCCGCACAGTTGAGCTTGATCAGGGGGCCATCGCGGCGCGGCGAGCGCGCGTGCACCTGGGTCGCGATGCGCTCCTTGCCGACCCCGGTCTCGCCCTGAATCAGAACACTCATCTCACTTTGGGCGACCAGCGCGATTTCATCATCGAGCTGGCGCATGACATTACTTCGCCAGGTGAGCGACTGCGCGGGCAGCCCCGCCCCGCTTCGATTCAATACATCCTTGAGCTGCGCCCGGGTCTGACGGGCACACAGCGCCATATCAAGGCTTGCCCCCAAAAGCCCGGCCATGGCCCCGAGTTCATCATAATCGATGCTATCGAACTGCCCGGCCTCGAGCGCATCAAGCGTCAGCATGCCGATCATGCGGCCCTGACCGCGAAGCGCCACGCCCATGCAGTCATGCACATGAAGCGCATCACCCTCGGTATTGATCAACCCATCGAACGGGTCAGGCGAGGGGTCGTCCGGGGCGAACCGGTGCACGCCCTCGGCCTTGGCAATCACGGCAAGCCGTGGATGGGCATCGAGCTGAAACGCCCGGCCGCGCACATCGCTTGGCAGCCCGCGCACGGCCACCGGCATCAGCGCGTTCCCCTCACGCACCATCAGGGTCGCGGCGTCGCCCGGATACTGCTTGAGCAGCGCATCGAGAAGCGGCTGCCAGGACGGCGTTTCATTACGCGCGAGCCGGTTCAAAAGGTTCTGGATCTCGAGATAAATCGTTGTCATTTAGACACCTGATGTCCATTCGACATCGCCAGGCGTTGTATAAAAAACAACATGGCGGCACTAAAGCTATTAAAAATCAAGGCGTTATACATTGGCACATTTATTGCTCCAACTAATGTACATCCTTCAAACGTCCGGAGACTGCCATGATCACCCTCGCTCAGCGCCAGATTATCGCCGACACCGCCCCCGTGGTCGCGCAGCATATCACCACCATCACCACCCGCTTCTACCCGATGATGTTCGCGCGCTACCCTGAAATCGCGCCGCTGTTCAATCCGCGCCATCAACAGACCGGCGCCCAGCCGCGCGCGCTGGGCAACTCCATCGTGTCGTATGTGATGAACTACGAGGACAACGAGGCCCTCGACGGCATTCTCGGCACCATCGCGCACAAGCACGCGGCCCTTCAGATAGAGCCGGAGCATTACCGCATCGTGGGTGAGTGCCTGCTCGAAACCGCAGGCGAGGTGCTGGGCGAGGCGTTCACGCCGGAGGTGGAAGACGCCTGGGGTGCGCTTTACTGGGCGATGGCCAATGACCTGATTGCTCGGGAAGAGCGGATCTATCACGACAACGACATCAAGCGCGGCGGCTGGCGGGGCTGGCGTCCGTTCGTGCTCAGCGAGCGCATCGAAGAAGATGAAGGCGTCGTGTCACTGCGCTTTACCCCCCACGATGACAAGCCGATTGCAGCGTTTGAGGCCGGCCAGTACCTCGGTCTTCGCCTGACGCTTGAAGGCACCCGGCTGTACCGCCAATACAGCCTGACCGGCCCGGTCGATGCACCCTACTACCAGATCACCGTTAAAAAAGAGAGCCTTGGCAAGGCGAGCCGTTATCTGGATGACGAGATGGCGGTGGGCGACACCCTGCATCTCTGCCCGCCGATTGGCCTTCTGACGCTTGATCGCCGTACGGCGCCGGTGGCACTGGTCAGTGCCGGTATCGGCCAGACACCGATGATTACCCTTGCCCGTCAGGCGCTCGCCCAGGGCCGGCAGGTGAGCTATCTCCACGGCGCGACCCACCCCGAGCACTGCCCGTTCAAAAACGAGCTCGAAGCACTTAAAACCCGCTACCCCGGTCAGCTCGAGGTGCACTACCGCTTCAGTCAGGCCCCCGACGGCGCGCCCGAAAAAGGCCACATCGACCGCTCAACGCTTTCTGACCTGTTGCCGCTGGCGGCGCAACCGACCTGTTACTTCACCGGCCCCAACGCCTTCATGATCGACGTCGAGCACACCCTCGATGCCCTCGGCGTGCCCGAGGCACGCCGCCACTACGAGTGCTTCGGCCCCTTGAACGATCAGACCACCTGATTCAGGCGCTCACGCGCGGCCTGCCCTTGCGTCAATGACGCGTTCGGGGGCGGGCCGCGCCGCGTCGTACCGGCATCACTTCCAAAAGCGCGGCGCCAACGACCAGCGCGCCGCCGATCATTTCCACCGCCCCCAGTGGCTCTCCGGCCCAGAGCGCGGCGGAAAACACGCCGACAATGACCTCGCTCATCAAAAGGATCGCCAGTCGCGCAGGCTCCAGATGCGTATTGGCCCACAACAGCACCGACAGCATCACCGCCCACCACACAACGCCAAGCAGTGCGACCCAGTACCAGCTTCCACCCCAGTCGACCGCCCCCAGCGCCGACACCGGCGCGCCCATCGTCAGGGCAAGCACCAGTGACATCGCCACCGCTCCGAGCGAGAACACGAAGGTCGAGGTCATCGCGCTCGGGACGCGACGAAGCTGCATGCCGATCGAGCACACCGCCCACATGAATCCGGAGGCCAGGCCGAACCAATCTCCGAGCGAGCGCGGCAGTGGAAGCGACTCGCCCCCGCTCAACACCAGAAGAAGGCCCGCCATGCCAAGCGCGATGACCGCGTAGCGAAGCCAGGGCGTCGGCCAGCCGAGCAGGCGACCGATCAGCGTGCTCCACACCGGGGTCAGGTAGAACATCAGGATGATGATGGCCACACGCCCGTAGCTCAGGCCAATGGAATAAAGCGCGAACCCCGCGCCCCCGAGCGCGATGACCAAAAGGGTTGAAAGCTGACTGTCCCTGAGCTCGCGCCAGCGCGTGAGCGCCACCGGCGAAAGCACCAGCGCCGACATCAAAACGATCAGGAGCGTGCCCCACGCGCCCTCGAGCACCGTGCCCTCGAGTGCGCGCACCGGCCACCAGTAAAGCCCCCAGAGGGCGCCGATCACTACCACAGCGACGCTCGCCAGCCGTTGACGCTCTCGCATAACGCGCATCCCCCATTATCGTCGGTCTCAAATCAAGCCGTTCAGCCTAGTCGAGCCACGCAGGGATTACGAAAACGTTCCGCACTCGGTCGTACACGCAGGCACTTGCGTCAGTACCAGGCGCTGATGCCGGCCACGACCGCGAACCGGTCAGCCTCGTCCCGGTCGCGCATGCGCCGGGTTTCACCGTAGGTGTTCTGCCAGCTGATGCCCACGTAGGGTGATACCTGCCGGGTAACGTCGTAGCCGAGCCTGAGGCCGGTCTCACTGGTGGTAATGCCCTGACCGATCTCGAGCTCATCCACGCGCTGGGCAGAGGCGTTGACTTCAAGACGGGGCGATAGCACCCAGCGCTGGGTAATCAGCCACTCATACTCGAGTTCGAGCCGCGCACTGGTGTCCCCGCGCTCGCTCACAAACAGCGACGCTTCGGTATCGATGCCGTACGGCGCCAGCCCCTGAAGCCCGAATACGCCATAGCTTCGGCTTGGATGGGGGTCGATGTCGTGACGCAGACCGACCTGAAGATCCCAGAAGTCGTCCCACATCCGGTTGTAAAGCGCCTGTACTTCGGCGTGATCCCGCTCGCCTGTGCGCCAATCGCCCTCGCCTTCGGTCTTGAGCCAGAGCTTGTGGCGGTCATTGCCCCACCAGGCCTCGGCGTCCCAAACGTAGGCCTCACTGTCGCCTGTGCCCTGATACTCGAGCCGGTCCAGCCGCACGGTGTGATAGGCCGCCTTGTCATCGACCGGCGGCGCCCAATGGGCAGGCGAGCCGCTTCGTGGGTCGGCGTGGGCCGGCACCACCTCATCGAGCGAGGCCTTGCCGGGCAGCGGCTGAGTGCGAGGCGCTGACTGGGCCTGGGCCTGCGTACCCACCCCAAGCGCCATGGCAAGCGACACAACGAGACACGTCCAACGACCGATCGACTCACGCATGAGCGCTCTCCTTATCAAGGACACGCACCACCCGGAACATGCCCATGTCCATGTGGTAAAGCAGATGACAGTGAAAGGCCCAGCGGCCCGGTTCATCGGCCGTGATCAACAGCGACACTCGAGCCGCCGGCCGTACGCTGATGGTGTGCTTGAGCGGCAGATGCGCGCCCTGATCGTTCTCGAGCGCCATGAACATGCCGTGCAGATGAATGGGGTGCTCCATCATGGTGTTATTGACCAGCACCAGACGCACCCGCTCGCCATAGACCAGATCGATCGGAGTCGAGTCGCTGTAGGCCACGCCATCGAACGACCACATGTAGCGCGTCATGTTGCCGGTCAGGTGCAGCTCGATGGTGCGGCTCGGCACGCGCTGGTCCTTGATCGGCACCGGGCGACGCAGTTCGCTGTAGCGCAGCACGCGGTGATCAAGCCCCTCGAGCCCGGTGCCCGGCTCATCGAGCCGATTGTCCATCGTGGCCGGCACCCGAATGTCGCCCGGAGACTCACTGCCGTGCCCGGCCGCCATCGCGTGTCCTTCATGACCGCTTTCTCCGCTGTGTTTGTCACGACCGTCATGGGCGCCATGCGCCATTGAGCCGTGGCCGGCCATGGCGTGGCCGCTCGACGCGTGCGATTCAGAAGGCACGTTTTTCCCGGACATGCTCTTCCCAGACATGCTCTTTCCGGCCATGTCATGCCCGGACATGGCCGCGCCGTTCATGTCCATACCCCCCATGTCCATATCGCCCATGTCCATGCCAGCCATGTTCATATCGGCCATCGTGCGCCGGGGCGGTGGACGAAGCGCCGGTACCGGGGCTCGCGCGCCAAGGCGCGGGGTCAGGGTGCCGACCGCGAAACCGGTGCGGTCCATGCTTTCGCACATCAACGTGTAGGGCCTCGCGTCGGGCGTTATGAGGACATCGAACGTTTCCGCCACCGCGATCTGGAACTCGTCGGTCTCGACCGGCGACACCGGCTGGCCGTCAGCCTCGATCACCGTCATCGCAAGCCCCGGAATACGGATATTGAAATAGGTCATGGCGGAGGCGTTGATGAATCGAAGCCGCACGGTCTCGCCCGGGGCGAACAGCCCTTCCCATGGCGAGGCCGGCGCGTGTCCGTTGAGCAGGTAGTCGTAGGTCATGGCGGTGACATCGGCGATATCACGCGGGGTCATGCGCATTTCGCCCCACATTCGCCGCTCCTCGAGCGTGGTCGACCACCCCTTGGTCGCCACGTCGTCGAAGAAATCACCGACCGTACGCTCATCGAGGTTGTAGTAATCGCTTTGCACCTTGAGCTTGGCCATGATTCGGTGCGGGTCTTCGAAGGTCCAGTCGTTCAGGACGATGACGAAATCCCGGTCGGCGGCGTAGGGGTCCGGCCCCGCCGGATGCACCACCAAGGGCCCGATCAGCCCTTTCTGTTCCTGCATGCCGGAGTGGCTGTGGTACCAGTAGGTGCCGGTCTGTCGTACCGGAAAATGCGCCTCGAACGTCGTGTTCGGCGCAACGCCCTCGAACGCCACACCCGGTACGCCATCCATCTGAAACGGCAGCAACAGGCCGTGCCAGTGAAGCGAGGTGGGCTGGTCAAGGTGGTTATGAACCCGAAGCCGCGCTGTATGCCCCTCCCACAGCTCGATCAGTGGTGAGGGGATGGCGTGATTGACGCTGTAGGCGCTGCCGCTGCGGTCACCGAGCCGGAAGGTATCCTTTCGGATATGGGCGTCAAAGACCACATCGCGTGGTCGCCCACCCTGAACACGCCCGAGGTGACCCGGCGCGACAGAGGCGGTCGCACCTCGCGCGGCGGCCGGCATCATGGCGCTCACGGCGCCAAACGCCCCCAGGGCGGCGAGTGCCTTGAGCAGTGCCCGGCGCTGTTGAAAGGCTTTATCCATCGTGATGACCCTCACCGTCGTGATGATTCTGGCTGATAGAGCACGATGTTACCCGGTCAAGCTGACAGCACCCTGAGTGGCTTACTCCAACACTATTCACTCCAACAATAGGTGCAGCGTGACTCGAAGCCCCCCAAGCGGTGAGGCGTCGAAGCGCACCTCGCCGCGATAGCGCTCGACCATCTGACGCAGGATCGAAAGCCCGAGGCCGTGGCCCGGGCGCTGCTCATCAAGACGTGTGCCGCGTGTGCCGAGCAGCGCTCGTTGATACGCGGGCACGCCCGGGCCGTCATCATCGATGATCACGCACTCGGGGCGGTCACTTGAGACAACGACCCGCGTGCGCGCCCACTTTGCGGCGTTGTCGAGCACGATACCCAGAAGCTCCATGGCGTCCTGCCGCTCCAGCGGCAGGTGGGTCAGCGCACTTATTTCCGGCTCGAAGCGAAGCTCAATGGCGGGGTAAAGCGTTGCAAGCAGCGCCTGCATGGCCTCGAGGTCTTCCGTACAAAGGCGCCGCTGACCGGTGGCCTGACCCGCGATTCGCGAGCGCTTGAGCTCATTGGTGAGCTGCTCATCGATGGCGTGCAGGCGGTGAAGGATCTGGCTGCGGCGCGTATCGCTCAGCGGTTTGCTGCTCTGAAGCGCCTGAATGATGGCCGCCAGCGGCGTCTTGAGACCATGAGACAGATTGGCCAGAAGCTCTCTGGAACGCGCCTGACGATAGCGCTGCTCCTCGACGAACTCGTTGAGCTGGCCGACGACCCCGTCAAGCTCGGAGACGGTCTTGAGCGACAGGGCCTCCCGCTCTCCGCGTCGCAGCGCCGCCAGCTGACGGGCGAGCGCATCCAACGGGCGCAGCGAGCGCTGCACGGCCAGAAGACTCAGCCCCAGAAGCACCACCGACACCAGCACCGCGATCACGCCAACCCAGCGGTGAAGCCGGGCAAGGCCGTGCTCGACCTGAGCGAAGTCCTCCGCCACCAGCACCGTGACCGGCTGACCGTCGACCTCGCCGCGCTCGCGCCAGGCCAGCAGGTGGCGCCCCTGCCACGTCAGATCGATGGTCTGACGCGCCGGCCCGTCCAGATAGGGCGCAAGCGGTGTACGCGCTGCGGGCGTCGAGGCAACCACCTGCTCACCGCGGCGCACCAGATAAACATGGTGAAAGGCATCAAGCCCAGGCCCGGCCGTGCCGCCAGAACGGTCGACAGGGCGAGCGCCGCGTTCCGCCTCGGCCAACAGGTGCTGGGCTTCCTGAGCGAGGCGCCCGGCCAGAAACTCACGGGCCGTACTCTGCAACAACATGCCATGGAGTACCCAGGTCAGCCCCATGATGACCACCGCCACCAGCGACAGACTGAGCATCAAGCGAAGGCGCAGGCTACGCGAGATTCGAATGAAGGACATACCCGACTCCTCGACGCGTCTCGATCCGGGCGCGTCCGACCCGGCCTCTAAGCCGCGCGACGTAGACCTCGATCATGTTGGGGCTCGAGACGTCCTGATCCAGGGCGTAGAGCTGGTCGAGCAGCTGCGTCTTGGAATGCACGCGGTCGGGGTAATGCATCAGAAAGCGCAACAGCCGGTACTCGGTCGCGGTCAATGTCTGCCAGTCACCGCCTGCCACACGAAGCCGCTTGAGCGCCTCATCGAGCTCGAGGTCGGCCACCACCAGTCTGGCGCTTGCCTGGCCGCTGGCGCGCCGAATCAGCGCCTGAAGGCGTGCCAGCAGTTCCGGCTCGTGAAAGGGCTTGGTCACGTAATCGTCGGCGCCGCCCTGAAGCCCCTTAACCTTGTCTTCCCAGCTGTCGCGGGCGGTAAGCGCCAGCACCGGCACCCGTCCATCGGCCGCTCGCCAGCGTTTGAGCATTGAAAGCCCCGACCCATCCGGCAGCCCCAGATCGAGCAGCACGGCAGCGTACTGCTCGGTGTCTGCCAGCGCGTCGGCGCTTTGACAGTCACTGGCCAGATCGACGCTGTAGCCTTCCTCACCCAGCCGTTCGGCCAGGCTTTCGGCCAGGAGCTCATCGTCTTCCACCAGCAATATCTTCATGGTTTTTCCGCCCGCATTGATGGCTGACAGTGTGACTGCTCAGACTGAAGAACAGCTGACCGACGTTTTCAGTCACCCCGATTGCCCGTACTATAGCGGCATCGCTTTTCAAGGACGTCATTGATGATCAAGGCTGCCAGCGCTCTGATGGCGCTTGTGATGTTGATTCAAACCGTGCCCGCCTGGGCCGTCGCCCAATCCGCTCTGGCCGAAAAGGCCCTCGACAAGGCCAAGGTCCTCGAGCAGCGCGCCGCACATTCCAGATCCGCCCCGGTGACGCTCACCAAGGCCGGCGCCGCCGCCATCGACCCCAAGGGCGATGCCCCACTCGAAGACCCCGTCAGCTGCCTCGCCCGATCGGTCTACTGGGAAGCCAAGGGCACCGATCGTAAAAACATGGCAGGCGTTGCAAGCGTGGTAATGAACCGGCTGAGCGATCAGGCTTTCCCGGACACCATCTGCGGCGTGGTTACACAAGGCTCAGAGACCGGTCGCTGCCAGTTTTCCTGGTGGTGCGACGGCCGACCGGATCAGGCCCGTGAACTCGGGGAATACATCGAGGCCCGCGAGATTGCGCGCCAGGCGCTCAACGGCGAGCTGGGCGACCCCACCCGGGGCGCGCTCTATTTCCACGACAAGCGCGTCTCCCCCTACTGGGCGGATCTCTTCACCAAGACCGCCGAAACCGGCTCATTCGAGTTCTATCGACCCGAGAAATGAATGACCACCCGGCTCAAGGCCGGGTGCAATCCAGCACCTGCTGCTTGGGCGTGCACTGCGGCGTGACCGCGTGGGAGGCATGCGGCGTCCCTTTCGGTGCCCAGTCATAGTCGAGAAGCTCTGCCCGATAGACACCGTTGGTGACGTAGGTATTGCCCGGCTCGCTCTTGCCGAAGAAGGGGCTGACGTATTCCCAGACAATCCGTCCCTTCGGCGTGACCTGAAAGAGCCGCCCGTCCTGACCCTCATCGATCAGCGTATTGCCGTTGGGCAGGCGCTGTGCACTGCTTATAAATGCACTGTAGAAGCTCCAGGCCTCGCGCCCGGATTGATCGGCCGTGTAGAGCCAGACGATCTCCTTGGTGCGGGGATTGACCTCGAGCACGCGAGAAAACGAGAAGATGCTCTGATCGGCCGGTGGAAAACCTGCGTTGCCCTGGTTGTCAAAGATCAACAGATTCCCCGCACCGGGCAGGCCTTTTGGAATCAGGTGCACGTCGTGGGCGCCGATCAATTGATCGACCGGCCTTGGCAGCGTGCGGCTGGTGCTTGCGCGCGTTTGTTCGAAGTCCGGCCCGAGCCGCCAGACGATGTCGCCCGTTTTCCGATCGACGATGAAGGCCACATTGGCGTTGCGAGCGTTGACCATCAGATTATCCGGTGCAAACCGAGCGTCACCGTCGTCGAACCACTGATTCGGCCCGAGCGGGGTCACGGTATTGAGGTGCAGAAAGTCCGGGTCGTCAGAGGCCTTGATTCGCGACAGCGCCGCCCTTGAAAAGCCCATCTGATCAAGATGCTCGGACGCTTTCCAGCGCCAGGCGACCGAGCCATCGGGGCGCACCTCGACAATGTCATTGTCGACCACCTCAGGGGCAGCAAAGCCCGGCAGGTGGCGCGCCTTCGCGCTCAGAAGCAGCGTATTGCCGTTGGGCAGCCGGCTCATGTCGTGATGCTGCGCGGCCGGAGCGTTCTGGGTGCCCCATGTCCAGTGCCTGGCGCCGGACCAGTCCACCTCCGCGATCGAGGCATTGGTCAACCCGTTACCAGGCCCGGAAGGCCCCTTGGGCGTGTCGACCCGCCCGGACTGAACCAGAAGTCGGCCGCGCTCGCCGCCGGCCTGTTCAGGCGTCAACGGCACCGGCGGAAAGGAGCGATACGCCCAGCGATGTACCTCGTTGCCGTCCATGTCGATCAGATGCGTGTTCTGGTCGCCCCCCGGAAACAGCACATAGCCCTGGTAGGCGGCCTCTGGGTCATGCAGGGTAACCCCGGTCGGAAATACCGAGGGCATGGCAAACGCCTGAGCCCCACCAACGATCAGCGCGGTTACGCCGCCAAGACCAAGCCAGGCGTTACGAACGTGTCCCTGTAACATGCAGTGCACTCCTTGATTACGCAGGTGCGAGTTATTACACAGGCGCGAGGCCCTCCCCGCACAATGTCAGTCCATAGACCTGCAACCCCGTGAAACGTTGAGCCAATGCACAAAACACGAACAAAAAAGTACAGGGGATCACGCATTTTCCTCAGCCGTTCGGCGCCGGTACGCCGCAGTGGTCGGTTTGACCACAGCCGTCGTTGGCCGATGCAATTTCGGGTTGAAGCGTGATGTGGTCAATGCCAAACCGTGTCGACAGCACCTGCCGCACCGCCGGCAGCACCGTGGGCCAGTGCTCCAGACGCTCTACCGCCAGATGAGCCGACAGCGCGATATCGCTTGAGGAGATCGACCAGATGTGAAGGTCGTGAACGCCATGCACGCCCTCGACCTCGACCAGCGCCGTGTGCACGTCCTGGGTGTCCATCCCGCGCGGCACGCCTTCCATGAGGACTCGAAGCACATCCCGAAAAAGGCGTGTGGCCGAGACCGCAATCAGGCCGCTGACCAGAAGCGAGAGAATCGGGTCGATCGGCATCCAGCCCGTCAGCCAGATCACCACGCCTGCCGCGATGGCCGCGACCGAGCCGAGCAAATCCCCCAGCACGTGCAGCAGCGCCCCGCGCACGTTCATGTTCTGTTCACCGCGCAGCAGGATCGCCCCGACCGCAAGGTTGATTAAAAGGCCAATGAACGCGATGCCCATGACGGTCAGTCCACCGACGTCCCGGGGGGAGAAAAGGCGCTCGATGGCACTGATCACGATCGCCAGCACCACCACGTACATGAACACGACATTGAACAGCGCCCCGATGATCTCGGCGCGTTGTAATCCATAGGAGTGCTTGCGCGAGGCCGGGCGCTGCGCGATCCAGGACGCGATGGCCCCCACGCCAAGCGACAGCGAATCCGTGACCATGTGACCTGCATCGGATAAAAGCGCCAGTGAGTCGGCCAGCACCCCGCCGATGGCCTCGACCACCGCGAAGGCAAGCGTGAAGACCAGCGAGATGACAAGGACCTTGCCGCTGCCATGATGGTGGTGGCCGCCCAGCCCATGCGCGTGATGGTCGTGTCCGTGCCCGTGGCTGTGGTCGTGCCCGTGGCTATGGTCGTGTCCGTGGCTGTGGCTGTGGCCGTCGTGATGGTGATCCGACATGCTGCCTCTCGTTGTGTATCGATTGAACCCAAAGCGTAACGCATCCGCGCCGGTCAGCGAGCCTGTATCGCTCAAGCACGTGAGCTCGGTACGTCACGTCTCGCTCACCCGCCTACGCCTCACCCGCGTCGCGATGGACCCGAACGACAAGCACCGCGCATGCAAACGCGCCGTTCACAGCGTCCATGCATCAGGATACTCTCATGATGACTATTCATGAGTTCAACCAGGAGTGATGACGTGGCAGAGATTGGTATCGACGACTTCATGCAGATCGACCTGCGCGCGGGCACCATCGTTCATGCCGAGGTGTTCGAGGCGGCTCGAAAACCCGCCTATATCCTGCATGTCGATTTTGGGGATGACATCGGCATCAGGAAGTCGAGCGCCCAGATTACCGACCTCTATACGCCGGACACCCTGATCGGCCGGCAGGTGATGGCGGTTTTGAACTTCCCGGACAAGCAGATCGGCCCCATCAAGTCCCAGTGCCTGGTGACAGGCTTTCACAACGAAGACGGCCACGTCGCCCTGGCCGTACCGGACAGCCCTGTGCCCAATGGCACTCGTTTGCTTTGACGTTCGGATTGCCGCGGAACAGTTACCCGGAAATAGTTGCCGACAGGCGCGATGTTTTAGTGCGCCATTAACGCTTGCCCGGCAGGTGACTCATGGCGGCTGGGCGCCTCGGCGTTTGATGCCGATGACGTCGAGGGCTCGTCGATCAGCTCTTCCGCGTCGGTCGAGGCCATGTGGCGAATGGCCGACACCACCTCATGCGTGCCGCTGCTGATCTCCATGATGGCCTCGCCCGCCTCGCCGGCCAGCCGCATCCCCGTTTCGACTCGCCCAAGGCAGGACGCCATGCTGGTGTTCGCGCTCTGGGTCAGCGCCTGCAGATTGCCTACCGTGGCGGTGATGCTTTCGGTGGCCTCCGAGCTTCGCTGAGCGAGTTGCCGCACTTCATGGGCAACCACCGAGAACCCCCGGCCATGCTCGCCCGCCCGCGCCGCTTCGATCGCGGCGTTCAGTGAAAGCAGGGTGGTCTGCTCGGCGATCGAATGAATCGTATCGATGATCCCGCTCACCTCCATCACCCGCTGGTTAAGCGTATCGAGCACGCTGGAGGTCTGATCGATCTGAACGGAAATCTGCTGAATCTCATTGATGGTATTTTCGATGATGCTGCTGCCCCGGTCGGCGTTGGTATTGGTATTTTCCGAGACTTCAAAGGCCATCTGGATGCCCTGGGTTTCCCTGAGCACGCGGGAGGTGATGTCGGTGGCGAACTTGATGACCTTGTAAAGGTTCCCATCATCGTCGAATACAGGATTGTACGTGGCCTCAAGCCACAGTTCGTTACCGCGGCTGTCGATGCGTCGGAACTGGTCCGACATGAACTCACCGGCGTTGAGGCGGGCCCAGAACCGCTTGTACTCGCTCGACGCGGCGTAGCGGGGTTCGCAGAATATCCGATGATGCTGACCCTCGATGTCCTCGAACCGATAGCCGACGGTTTCGAGAAAATTCTGGTTGGCGTTGAGAATCCGGCCTTCCGGCGTGAACTCGATGACGGCCATCGAGCGGTTGATCGCCGTCATCAGGTGGCCGATCTCCTCATCCTTTTTCACCTGCGCACTGATGTCGGTGGCGAACTTGACGACGCGAGTGACCCGGCCATGTCGGTCACGGATCGGGTTGTAGGACGCCTCCAGCCAGATCGGATCACCTGAATAGGTCACCCGCTTGCAGCGACCATTGACGAACTCGCCTGCCCTGAGTTTGGTCCAGAGCGCGTGATACTCCTCACTTTCAGCGAAGGCCCGCGGGCACAGCATGCTGTGATGCTTGCCGACCAGCACCTCCCGGGTAAACCCCATGGTCGAGAGAAACATGTCGTTGGCCCTAAGGATCGTGCCCTGTTCATCGAACTCGATTACCGCCATCGACCGGCGAATCGCCTCGACCAGGCGTTTTAGATGCCGCGGGTATTTCAACTGAATCACGGAAGGCCTCCTTTTGGATCACCATCAAGCGGTCGCGCCCTTTGGTGTTCAACGGCCTGAGGAGGTGTTCATTTATTATTTTTTATTAATTTCAGGTTGACTTATGGTATTGGCGCCATGGCCGCTTGACTGGCATCAGAACACCGTAAGGCACTACGTTTAGAGAGACGTATTTCAATGGCATGGCTGATTACAAGGAGAGACGATGGCCAACTACGACGTTGACCCGCTGGCGTCACTGCCCGAGGTTCCCGCGTTTACGCTGACAAGCCCGGAGTTTGAGGAAGGCGGCCAACTGACCGATCGCCACAAGTTTTCAGGCTTTGGGCTTGGCGGTGAAAACATGTCCCCGGCGCTGAGCTGGTCCGGGTTTCCGGAGGACACCAAAAGCTTCGTGCTGAGCTGTTTCGACCCGGACGCGCCGAACATGAGCGGCTTCTGGCACTGGACCATCATCAACCTGCCGCCAAGCGTGACCTCACTTGAGGCCAATGCCGGCGCCGAGGGCGCACTCTCATCCGGATTCACGCTCAATAACGACTACAGCTACCGCGGTTTCGGCGGTGCAGCGCCGCCCCCGGGCGACGACCCGCATCGCTACGTGTTTGTGGTGCACGCCCTCGACGTCAAGGCGCTCGACATTCCAAACGACGCAACGCCTGCGTTGGCCACCTTCGCGCTCGGCGCCAACGTGATCGCTCGGGCAACGCTTACCGGCTATTTCGGCCTCCCTGACGCCTGAAACCTGACGCCGGCCCGATATCGCTCGGGCCGGCGTGCTCATGCCCTCCGCTGTACAGGACCAAGCCTCAGGCTAAAGGTCGAGCACCAAACACTTGCTCTTGGCCCGTGAGCAACACGGCGTGAACTGATCGTTGGCCGCGCGCTCGTGCTCTTCCAGATACAGATCACGATGATCCGGCTCGCCTTCCAGCACCCGGGTCAGGCAGGTGCCACAGACCCCTTCCTCGCAGGACACCATGATCTCGATGCCATTTTCTGCAAGCACCTGATGCACGGTCTTGTCGGCAGGAATGGTAAAAGTGGCGCCACTGCTTGCGAGCTTGACCTCGAAGCTGTCGTTATCGGCGCTGTCGACCTGTACGCCTGAAAAATACTCGGTGTGCAGCTGCTCCGTGGGCCAGCCGGCGTCCTTGCAGGTCGTGAGTACGTGATCGATAAAGCCGGCCGGGCCACAGACATACACATGCGTGTCCGGCTCGGGCTCCCCCACCGAGGCCGCCACGTCCAGCGTGCCGGCCTCCGGATCGTCATCGCAGTAGGTGCTCAGCCGGTCGGCGAAGGGCGAGGCGGCGATGTCATCGAGAAACGCCATGCGCGCACGCGAACGGGCGCAGTAGTGCAGCTCGAAATCGGTGTCGGTATTGGCCAGATGCTCGGCCATGCACAAAAGCGGCGTGATGCCGATGCCGCCGGCAAACAGCACCACCCGACGGGCGGGTTCGAGCGGGAAATGATTTTTCGGCGCGCTGATCTGTAGAAGATCGCCCTCGTGGATACTGTCGTGCATGCCCGCCGACCCACCGCGGGACTCGGCCTCGCGCAGCACGGCGATGCGGTAGCGGTCGTTTTTTGCCGAGTGGCCGCAGAGCGAATACTGGCGAATGATCTCGTCATTGATGCGCACATCGATGTGGGCACCGGCGCTGAAGGCCGGCAGTGCCCGCTCATGCGGGTCGGCCAGCTCGAAGCTTGCGATGCCCTCGGCTTCCTCGCGCCGGGAAACCACCCTCACGAACAGCGACAGCGTGTCATTGGTACTCATGATGCTTCCCTCCTGCGGGCGGACGCGCGCATGTCGCCGCGCCCGCCCCGCCTGCATGAACTCACCCGGCCTTGGCCGAGGTGGATGGGGACGCCGACTGCTCCTCCTTGAGGATGCGGTCAATCACGCGGCGCGCCTGCACGCCGCCGCCATCGATATTGAGCATCAAAAGCTTGCGGTCAGGGTATTTGAGAAGGTTTTGTTGCTGGGCTTCGAGGATCTCGAGGTCTTCGGCGAAAATCGTGCCCTGCCCTTCGCGAATGCGGTCGGTCAGTTCCTGATCCTCGGGATTGAAGTTGCGCGCCATTCCCCAGAAATACCAGATCGAGGTATCGGTCTCGGGGGTGATGAAATCGACCACCGTGCTCGAGGCCTTGAACTCGGCCGGCGCGTCGATCCCACCCTTGCCGGCAAGCGCCACGCCCACATCGATCAACACGTGGCTTGGCGGTGTGAAGCGACAGACCTGCCAGCGGTCCACCGGTTGATCGTCCGGGAGATTGTTGCCCCTGAGCGCGGCCTGCCAGAACGGCGGCGCCGAGATGTTTTCCATGTACCGGCTGGTGATGACCTCATCGCCGTCGACCTTGGTCTCCGGCGCAGACTCCTCGATTTCGGGCTGGCCGATGCTCGAGGCATGCACGTAGGTTTCGTGAGTCAGATCCATCAGGTTATCGACCATCAGCCGGTAATCGCAGCCGACGTGATACAGACCGCCGCCGTAGGCCCAGGCCGGGTCGTTGGCCCAGTGAAGCTCGGGAATAAGCGCCGGATCGGCCTGCTCGGCGTCACCGGTCCAGACCCAGATAAAGCCGTGGCGCTCTTCCACCGGGTAGGCGCGAATGCTTGGAAAGCCGCGCACGCGCTGCCCCGGCATGCTCGAGCACTTGCCGGAGCAGCTCATTTCGAGGCCGTGATACCCACACACCAGCTGGCCATCGCGCACAAACCCAAGCGACAGCGGCGCTCCCCGGTGAGGGCAAAAATCCTCAACGGCCGCGACCTTGCCTTCCTCGGCGCGAAAGAACACGATCTTTTCGTTGCAGACCGTGCGGCCCAGCGGCTTGCCATCGATTTCATCGGGTGTGCAGGCGACATACCACGTATTCTTTGGAAACATGATGTACTCCTCATTTCACGGGTCAGGGGTTTTTTCTTGTTATGGATCCCATAATAAAGGCACCAACGCCTTTATTGGACAAGATATGCTTTAGTTGGATCCAATTTTGGCAAAACCCGCTAACCCCGCACGCACAAAGGAAAAAACAGTGAGTTCAGGCACGATGAGCGTGGTGGCACGCCTCAGAAAATCGATCAGCGAGGGGGTGTATCCCGCCGGTGAGCGCATTGCCGAGCTTCAGGTCGCCAACGACCTCGGCGTCTCGCGCACCCCGGTGCGACTGGCATTTCGAACGCTGGAACAGGAAGGATTATTGGAACGGGCCGGCAAGCGGGGCTTTCGGGTGCGCGCGTTCACCGACGCCGATGTGCTGTGTGCCCTCGAGGTGCGGGGCGTGCTCGAGGGACTGGCGGCGCGGCGTCTGGCGGAACAGGGGCTCTCGACCGCCACGAAGGAGCGCCTGAACGCCTGTCTCGACGAGGGTCACGCCGTGCTCGCCAAGGGCCATCTGACCGCCGAGGACGTCACACGCTGGAGCGAACTCAACTCCCGATTTCACGCCACCATTCTCGGCGCGACCGGCAGCCAGGTCATTCAGGACGCCATTCAGCGAAACGACCACCTGCCGTTTGCCTCCGCCGACTCGCTGATCATCGACACCGAACGTCTTGGCCGAGAGTACCGCAAGCTCTGCGTCGCCCAGGTGCAACACCAGAGCATCGTGCAGGCGCTTGCCCACGGCGAAGGCGCCCGGGTAGAGCTTCTAATGCGCGAACATGCCTACATCGGTATTCGCTACGACGAACTGCTGGAACTGGATCCAAAACCCGAGGTTACCCCCGAGTAATGCCGGCTCGGTCATCGGTCCCGCCTCGTTATTAGCCACGCCTCATAGGCAATGCTTATTTCAGTCGCCTGGCGGCGTTTGGCAGGATATGCCTCTTTTTGGTGCAGGGTCTCAGGTCATGGTCAAGCAGTACATCGGCAAAATGAAAGGCGAGCCGGCGAATCGCCCACCCCCGAGCATCGGCGACGCGCTATGGTCCTGGGTCGGCGCCTTTTTAGGCATCGCAGGCGTGGGCTGGATCAGCGCCCAATCGATCGAGGCCCATGCGCTTTTGATGGTCGGCTCGTTCGGCGCAACCTCGGTGCTGCTCTACGCAGCGCCTGAAAGCCCGCTCGCCCAGCCCCGCAACGTCCTGCTCGGCAACATATTGTCGGCGCTCTGTGGCGTCATCGCCTGGCAGTTTCTTGGTGATAACTGGATCGCTGCGGCAGTGGCGGTCTCGACCGCGATTCTGATCATGCAGCTGACCCACTCGCTGCATCCGCCCGGCGGTGCCACGGCGCTGATCGCCGTGATCGGCTCGGACGAGCTGCACCAGCTCGGCTGGGGGTATGCGTTCTTCCCGGTCGGTACGGGCTGTGTATTGATGCTCTTGATCGCGATCGTGATCAATAACCTCGCCCGCCATCGCCGCTACCCGGTGCACTGGCTTTAGGCTCGCGCCCCTCCTTTCAGCTCCGTGAGTCGGCATGTGCCCGGCAAAGGCGCCCGGCTCGGTTTATAGTCACTAGACCGGCCTGACTCACGGAGACCACGCATGACGTTTATCGAGCCGCTGTATCAAAGAGCGCAGAGCATGTGGCTGGGGTTTGTCGAGGTCATGCCATTGCTGGTTGTCGCCGCGCTCTGTCTGCTTCTGAGCTGGGGCGTTGCGGCGTTTTCAGGCTATGTGATCCGAACCTCGCTTGCGCGCTCGTCGATCCGCCCGGCGCTGACCGAGCTTCTGGTCAGCCTGATGCGGGTGACGGTGTGGGTCATCGGCGTTCTGATCGCCGCGACGGTGATCTTTCCAAGCCTGACACCAGGCAAGCTTCTGACCGTGCTGGGGCTCGGGTCGGTCGCGGTGGGGCTCGCCTTCAAGGACATCTTCGAGAACTTCTTCGCGGGCGTGCTCATCATGCTGCGCCGCCCGATGCGCATCAACGATTTCGTCGAATGCGAGCAGGTGCGCGGGCGCGTTGAAAAGATCACGGTGCGAGAGACCTACCTTCGAAAGACCGACGGCCAGCTCGTGCTGGTGCCGAACAGTTTCCTGTTCAAGAACCCGGTGCACGTCCTGACGGACCTGCCCATTCGACGGTTCGATCTGGTCGTCGGCGTGGCCTACAGCGAGGACATCGACACCGCCCGGCGCGTGATCCTCGAGGCGCTGTCGCACGTCGAGGAGATCGAGCATCAGCGCGGGGTCGAGGTTTACGCGCGTGAATTCAACGCCTCCTCGCTCGACTTCACCGTCCGGTGGTGGGCCGCCTCGCAGCCGATCGACATGCACCAGAGCCGGGACAAGGTCGTCACCGCCATCAAGCGCGCACTGGATACCGCTGGCATCGAGATCCCCTTCCCCTACCGAACGCTGACATTCAAGGAGCCGTTGACGCTCAAGGACTCATCGACATCCACGGACTCATCGACGCCCGAGGCACGCGACGGCGCGCCACCGAAGGCCCCCGAGCGGTAACGGGCGCTACCGTTCACGCAACGCCGTGGGTGTCGAACCACTGGCGCAGATGCTCGATCAGGCTTCGAAGTCGGGGCGTCATTTGATCGCGGTGGGTATACACGCAGTAGAGCCCGAGCACGGCGTGTTCGTACTCCGGCATCACCTGCACCAATCGCCCATCGGCAAGCGCCTCATTCATCAGAAAGTCCGGTTGAAGCGTCAGCCCAAGCCCGGCAATCGCCATGTCCCGAAGCACCTCGCCGCTGTTGGCGGTGACACCAGGCTGGGGCGTGCCATTGTAATGGTTGCCATCGCGCATGAAATGCCAGCGCTGGCCGTGGCGAGCGTAGCGGTAGTGAAGCCCCTGATGGCGGGAAAGCGCCCAGGGGTGTTCGGGCGTGCCGTGTCGGGCCAGATACGCCGGAGAGGCACACAGCAGAACGCGCACGTCGCCGATGCGGCGCGCCACCAGCGTGGAGTCGTTCAACGTGCCGATGCGAAGCGCCATGTCAAAACCCTCCTCCACCAGATCCACCTGCCGGTCGCCCAGCACCAGCTCAAGGCTCACCGCCGGGTAGCGCGTGCGGTATTCGGCCAGAATCGGGCCGAGATAGCGCGTGCCGAACGCGTGGGGCGCACTGATGCGCAGCCGCCCGCTGAGCGAAGCCTGGTCCTCGTGAAGCGCCCCCTCGAGCCCTGAAAACTCCCGCAGGATGATCTCGGTGCGCGCAAGCACCTCCCGGCCGGCCTCGGTCAGGCTGAGCCGCCGCGTGGTGCGATTGAGTAATCGCGCGCCGAAGCGCTGTTCAAGAAAGGCGATGTGCTTGCTGACCGAGGAGCGCGACATTGATAAACGTTCGGCGGCGGCGGTGAACGCCCCTTGATGCGCCACCTCGGAAAAGACCTTCAGAGCGGTCACGGTATCCATGATTGTTTCCAGATCGAACACAATGTCTCTTTGATTAGCATGTTTATCCCGTTCAAGGAAGCAATCAAACTGCACGCATTCCAACGCATTTTGTGTTCAACGATTGTGGAGCCCGCTCATGTCAACGTCTTCCGCCGCTTCTGTCTCTTCCGCCTCTTTCACCTCTTCCGCCCCATCGACCTCGGCCATCGCTGGCCACGACGTCGCCTCGCTGCTGCTGCGTCTGGCGCTTGGCGTCATGTTCATCGCGCACGGTTTGACCAAGGTGCTGGTCTGGACACTGGCGGGCACCGGTCAGTTCTTTGAGTCCATCGGGCTGCCAGCCTGGGTTGCCTGGCCCATTACCGGGCTCGAGCTGGTCGGTGGCGTGCTCCTGATTCTGGGCGTTCGCGTGCGCTGGGTCGCGCTCATTCTCGCCGCCGAGCTGGTCGGTGCAAGCATCCCGCACCTGGGCAACGGCTGGATGTTCACCGCCCCCGACGGCGGCTGGGAATACCCGGTCTTCCTGGCAGTGACGGCGCTTGCCCTGAGCCTTCTCGATGGCGGCAAGCTGACGCTTTCCCGGCTCATCGGTCGCAACTGAGCGCGTGATATCACAGACAGGAGGTAGATCCATGGCACACGCACTGTTCATTTCCCACGGCTCGCCGCTCGAGGCGATCGATCAAAGCAAGAGCGCCCGCGCCTGGCAGGCGCTGGCCCAGTCCCTGCCCCGTCCAAAGCGCATCGTGGTGGCCTCGGCCCACTGGTCGACCACCCAGGTTCGCCTGACCGGAAGCGCGTCCCCGGAGACGATTCACGATTTCTACGGTTTTCCGGCGTCCCTGTACCGGATTCGCTACCCGGCACCGGGCGACCCGCAGCTTGCCAATGACGTGGCCGAGTGCCTGAACGCCGGCGGGGTCGAGGCGCAGGTCGATCACCGACGCGGGCTGGATCACGGCATGTGGGCCCCGCTTCGACATCTTTACCCGGACGCCGACATTCCGGTCGTTGGGCTGTCGATCAACGCTCGGGCCAGCGCCGAGTGGCACTACACGCTCGGCCAGCATCTTTGTGAGGCACTGGATGACGACACGCTCCTGATCGCATCAGGCAGCATCACCCACAACCTCACCGACGCAGGCAATAAAGCGCCGTCCATCGCGGTCTACGTCGAGGCGTTCCAGCAGTGGGTCAGCTCACGCCTCGAAACCCGTCAGGACGCCGAGCTGATGAACTACCGCGACCTCGCTCCAGGCGCCCGGCGTGCCCACCCAAGCGAGGAGCATCTGCTGCCGCTGTTCGTCGCGCTCGGCGCCGCCGACGCGGCCGCGCCAACCCGCGTCAATCCGGTGATCTCGGAACAGGCGCTGGCCATGGACGCTTATCTCTTCACACGTCGGCAGGGTGCGGCAGTGCTTCGTCACAGCGCCTGAGTCGCGCGCTCGTAAGGCGCCTTGCGCCTCAGCCGCGCACAAAAAAACCGGCGGCCCTTGAAGAGAGGCCGCCGGTTTTTTTATGCAGGAACGTCGCGCTTACACCTGCCCCCAGAACCGCCTGGCAATGTCGAGCGTCAATCTGAGCTTGTCCCACTGAGCCTGTTCGGCCAGATCATTGCCCTCCTCGGTCGAGGCGAACCCGCACTGCGGGCTCAGGCAGAGCTGATCCTTGGCAACGAACCGGGTCGCCTCCTCGAGGCGTGCCCGCACGGCGCCTTCGTCCTCGAGCGCGCCGACCTTGGTGGTAATCAACCCGAGCACCGCCTGCTGATGGCCTTCCGGAACAAACCGCAGCGGGTCGAAGCTGCCGGCGCGGTCGCTGTCGTACTCCAGAAACCAGGCATCGACCCCGACCTTGCCGAAGAGCGTCTCGGCCACCGGCTCATAGCCGCCTTCGCTGATCCAGGTCGAGCGGAAGTTGCCGCGGCACACGTGCAGGCTGACGTGCAGATCGTCGGGCTTGTCGGCCAGCGCATGGTTGATCACATCGGCGTAGATCGATTGAAGGTGGGCGGTGTCGAGCCCGCGCGCCGCGGCCGCCGCCAGCTCCTTGTCGGAGCAGAGATAGGCCCAGACGGTGTCGTCGAGCTGGAGATAGCGACACCCCGCGCGGTAGAACGCCTGCACGGCGTCGCGGTAGGTGTCGGCAAGGTCCGTGAAGAACGCCTCGCGCGAGGGGTAGACGCTTTGGTCGATGGTGCCGGCGTTTCGAAAGTGCAGCACGCTCGGGCTTGGAATCGTCATCTTGGGTGTGACGGTCGAGACGCTATCGAGGTAGCGAAAGTGCTCGAGCATCGGGTGCTCGGGATTAAAACCGACCTTGCCGTCGATGCGCACCTGCTTGGCCGAGGTCTGAACGCCCTGAAACTGAATGCCCTGCTCGCCCTGATACCCGGTCACGCCGTTCAGGTGTTCGAGAAAATCGAAGTGCCACCAGGCTCGGCGGAATTCACCGTCGGTGACGACCTTGAGCCCCAGTGCTTCCTGCTGCTCGACCACGTGCTTGATTTCACGGTCTTCCACCGCCTTGAGCTCGGCGCGCCCGATCTCGCCGTTCTGGAACTGGGTGCGCGCCTGCTTGAGCGCGGCCGGGCGAAGGAAACTGCCGACGATGTCGGCGCGAAACGGCACTTGGTGAGACATGATCCCGTCCTTTTACGTACAGCACCCATCGACGCCAGGTCATGGACACCGCCAGTGATTTAGTGAGGGCGCTAATCATGAAGGCGATAGCCACGGCGTGCCATTGGTCTCTTTTCAAGACGATCATGAACGAAATTCATGCAAGACCAGAACCGTCATCGATACGAGTCATTGATGCGGATTATCGATACGAGCCGTCGATACGCGCTGTCGATATAGCGTCATCGCCCGTGTCGCACGGCATCGGACTTATACGGGGGCGACCGCCGCACTGAGGGTCGCGCGATCAAGCTCCGGGGCGCAGCATTCCAGAAACCGGTAGGCGAAGTTGCGCAGCAGATGGCCACGGCGCACCGCGATGAGGGTGGTATTGCGCTCGAAGAAGTCGGGGGTATCGAGCATGACAAGCCCTGCATCGCGCGCCGGGTCGAAGGCAATCGAGGCCAGAATGCCGATGCCCAGCCGCAGCTCGACGTAGGTCTTGATCACGTCGGCGTCCAGCGCCGACATCGCCACCTCCGGCACCACACCGGCCGCGGCGAAGGCCTGATCGATGCACGAGCGCCCGGTAAAGCCCTCGTGGTAGGTGACGATCGGGTAACGAGCGATATCGGCAAGACCAAGCGTCGCGGCCGGCACCTCGCACAGGGGGTGGCCGTCCGGCACGACTACGCCATGCTGCCAATGATGGAAGGGAAAGGTCGCAAGCTCATGGTGCGCCTCACTAAGCGCCTCGGTGGCCATGCCGATGTCGACCTTGCCGGCCCGCAAAAGCGAGACCACCTCACCCGGGTCGCACTGTTGAAGCTCCAGATGCACCCGCGGGAAATCCTGCCGGAAGCGGGCGATGATGGCCGGCAGGATATAGCGGGCCTGGGTGTGGGTGGTCGCGATGCGAAGCCGGCCCTGGTCGTCGTGCACCCACTGCTGGGCGAGGCGCTTCAGGTTTTCACTGTCGAGCAGGATGCGCTCGATGGTCTCGGTAAGCGTCGCGCCCACCGGCGTCAGCCCGAGCAGGCGCTTGCCGCGCCGCTCGAACAGCTCAACCCCGAGCTCGTCTTCGAGGTCGCGAATGTGCTTGCTGGCCCCGGACTGGGAGGTAAACAGCGCGTTCGCGGCCTCGGTCAGATTGAACCGGCGCCGCACCACTTCCCGCACGAGTCGAAGCTGCTGAAGGTTCACGCCCACCTCATGACTTAACATTATTAAAAACGGTTTGAATATATCAGCGTGGACTTTCCGCCTGAACGTCAATGTGCTGCTAACGTTATGCGCGTTTCATCGGCTAGCCCGCGGCAAGCTCGGTGTCCGGTAGAAAGACCCGGCTGTGAGCGGGCCGAATCCACGCCTCGCCGCCCTGCACCAGCCCAAGCTCTTGAAACCGGTGCCTGGAAAGCTCGGCGTGCACCACGTGCGCGCTTTCATCGGTGCGAAGCTCAAGCCGGACCGTCGGGCCGACGCGAGAGACCAGTTCGATGCGGGCATGAAGCGCGCCGCTGTGATGCCGGTCGGCAAAGACCTCGATGTCGTGGGGGCGCACATAGGCCTCACCCGGTGCATCGCGGTAGCCTGCAAATTCCGGCGCCTCGAGCGCCACATCACCGATGCGCGCCACGCCGTTGTGTATTCGGGCGTGAAACAGATTGACGTTACCCAGGAAGCGATACACGAACGGATTGGCCGGGTAATCGTAGATCCGCTCGGGCGCGCCGTCCTGCTCGACCCGGCCCTGGTTCATCACCACCACCCGATCGGAGACTTCAAGCGCCTCTTCCTGATCGTGAGTGACGAACACGCTGGTGACGTGGATGTCGTCGTGCAGGCGTCTGAGCCAGCGACGAAGCTCGGCGCGCACCTTCGCATCCAGCGCCCCGAACGGCTCATCGAGCAGCAGCACCTTCGGCTCCACCGCCAGCGCCCGGGCAAGCGCAATGCGCTGACGCTGCCCGCCTGAGAGCTGATGCGGGTAGCGGTGAGCGGTCCAGTCAAGCTGCACCAGTGACAGGAGCGTCATCACCTTGTCCCGGATGACTGCCTTGTCGGGACGCTGGCCGCGCGGCTTGACCCGAAGGCCGTAGGCCACGTTTTCGAACACGCTCATGTGCTTGAACAGCGCATAGTGCTGGAAGACGAACCCGACGCTTCGTTTGCTCACGTGGAGGTCGGTGGCGTCCTCGCCATGAAAGCGGATGCGGCCGTTATCGGGCTGCTCGAGCCCGGCGATCACCCGAAGCAGTGTAGTCTTGCCCGAGCCGGACGGGCCGAGCAGCGCGGTCAGCTCACCGTCATTGAACGTAAGGCTTACGTTGTCGATGGCGGTGAAGTCACCAAAGCGTTTATTGACGTGGTCGATCTCGATACTCATGGCGGCCTCGAAGCGTAAAAGGGGCGAACGTCACCTGGCTCAGTGGGCGGCGCGGCGCGCACGGCGCTCGTCATGCCACTCCACCAGGCTCTTGATGACGATGGTAATCAGCGCAAGCCCGGTCAGAAGCGAGGACACGGCAAACGCGGCGGTAAACTGGTATTCGTTGTAAAGCACCTCGATGTGCAGCGGCAGCGTGTTGGTTTCCCCCCGGATGCGCCCGGACACCACCGCCACGGCCCCAAACTCGCCCATGGCGCGGGCGTTACAGAGAATCACGCCGTAAATGAGCCCCCACTTGATGTTGGGAAGCGTCACGTACCAGAACGTTTTCCAGCCGCTGGCCCCAAGGGTCAGCGAGGCCTCCTCCTCCTCCTTGCCCTGCTGCTGCATCAGCGGAATCAACTCACGGGCGATGAACGGCAGCGTGCCGAACACGACCACGATCACGATGCCCGGCACCGCGTAGAGCACCTTCAGGTCATGGGCGGAAAGCCAGGGGCCAAGCCAGCCCTGAGAGCCGAACATCACCACGAAGATCAGCCCGACCACCACCGGCGAGATCGCAAACGGCATGTCGATGATGGAGATCAACACCGACTTGCCGCGAAACTCGAACTTGGCCACCGCCCACGCGGTCGCCACCCCGAAGACCAGGTTGGCCGGCACTGCGATCGCGACCACCAAAAGCGTCAGTCGGATCGCCGCCAGCGCGTCGGGTTCGGTAACCGCCATTGCCCAGGCGTGAAGCCCCTGGCTGAACGCGCTGTACAGCACCACCAATAGCGGCAGCACCAGAAACAGCCCCAGAAAGGCAAGCGCCAGCCCGATCAGCGAGCGCTTAAGCCAGACCGGCTCCTCGGTCGCGCGGCGCCAGCGCGCAGAACGCACGGCCTCAGCCGGCACAGCCGTGATGGATGAACTCATGGACGACTCCTCAACGACGTTTGGCGGCCCACCACTGCAGGCCATTGATCAAAAGCAGCACGAGAAAGGCCGCCACCAGCATTACGGTGCCGATCGCGGCGGCGCCGTGGTAATCGAACTGCTCGATCTTGCCAACGATCAGAAGCGGGGTAATTTCCGTGCGGTACGGCAGGTTCCCGGAGATGAACACCACCGAGCCGTACTCGCCGAGGGCGCGGGCGAACGCCAATGCAAAGCCGGTCAGCGCCGCCGGCAACAGCGCCGGCAGGATGACCCGACGCACGGTGGTGAACCGGCTCGCGCCAAGACTTGCAGACGCCTCTTCAAGCTCGGCCTCGAGATCCTCGAGCACCGGCTGCACGGTGCGCACCACGAACGGCAGCCCGATGTAGGTCAGGGCCACGACCACGCCCAGCTGGGTATAGGCGACCTTGACGCCAAACAGCGTCAGATACTGCCCCACCCAGCCGGTCGAGGCGTACAGCGTCACCAGCGAGATGCCCGCCACGGCGGTCGGCAGTGCAAACGGCAGATCCACCAGCGCATCGATCAGCCGTTTGCCCGGAAAGCGGTAACGCACCAGCACCCAGGCCACCAGGCCCCCGAACACCAGATTGACGCTCGCGCCGATCAGCGAGGCGGTAAACGATAATTTGTACGACGCCATCACCTGCGGGTGGCTGATGGCCGCCCAGAACGCCGGCCAGCCCATGGTGGCGGTGTAGATCAAAAGCCCCGCCACCGGGATCACAAAGATCAACCCAAGATAAAAAAGCGACAGGCCCATCGTCAGGCCAAAGCCCGGTATCACGCTGCGCGTGCGGTTCACGCTCGTCATACACCGCCTCCTCTAGAAAGCGTTTAAACAAAGGGGTCGAGCGCGGCGCTCGGGCGCCGCAGAGGCGAGGCCCGGTGCGTTCTGGCTCAGTACTTTCTGGCTCAGTACGTTCTGGCTCAGTGCGTTCTGGCGCCGATCTCTTCGAGCATGGCGTCGAACCGCCCGCCATCGCTGAAGTGGGTGGTCTGGGCGCGGGTCCAGCCGCCGAACACGTCATCGACGGTGAAGCGCTTGACGTCCGGGAACTGGCCTTCGAATTCCCTGGCGATCTCGGGGTTGGCGGGGCGGTAGTAGTGCTTGCCGGCCAGGCGCTGGGCGGGGTCGGAATAAAGCGCTTCGAGGTAGGCCGTCGATACGGCGCGCGTGTCATGGGCGTCGACGTTCTTGTCGATGACGGTCACCGGCGGCTCGGCGGTAATGCTTGTCGAGGGCACCACGATCTCGAACTGGCCCTTGCCGAGTTCATGGGTGGCCAGCAGGGCCTCGTTTTCCCACGCCAGCAGCACATCACCGATGCCGCGCTGTACGAAGGTGTTGGTTGCCCCCCGCGCGCCGGAATCCAGTACCGGCACGTTGGCGTAGAGGTCACGCACGAACGCGTAGGCCTTGTCCGAATCGCCGTTGAAGCGCTCCAGCGCGTAGCCCCAGGCCGCCAGATAGTTCCAGCGCGCGCCGCCGGAGGTCTTCGGGTTGGGGGTGATCACCTCGACGTCGTCGCGGGTCAGGTCGTTCCAGTCCGTGATGTGCTTCGGATTGCCCTTGCGCACCAGCAGAACGATGGTCGAGGTGTACGGGGCGCTGTTGTTCGGCAGGCGCGACTGCCAGTTCGCGGGAATCAGATCGGCGCGGGTGTGGAATTGATCGATGTCATAGGCCAGCGCCAACGTCACCACGTCGGCCTGAAGGCCATCGAGCACGGCCCGGGCCTGAGACCCGGCGCCGCCGTGGGACTGACGCACGGTCACCTCATCGCCGGTCTTCTGCTTCCAGTAGCCGCGGAACCAGTTGTTGTACTCGCGGTAAAGCTCACGCGTGGGGTCGTAGGATACGTTCAGAATCTCGACATCGCGGGCAAGCGCCTGACCGGAGGCGGCGAGCGCGGCCAGCATCGAAAACACGGCAGCGCGGGCAAGGCGAGGGGGTGTCAGGCGGGGCAGCGGCATGGGGCGTCCTTTATTCGTTGAGCGGGGGCAATGCCGTTACGCTACTGCGCCCGCACCCCCAAACAAACGAATAAAAAACGGATTACTTATTACCTGGATGAATAAAGCATCTGCACCGCCACACACCGCATACCGCACTCAGCGCGGGCAGCGAAGGCGCGTAAGCGTGGTCTCGCCGATGCTCTGACCGTTGCGGTCAAGCACGTGGTACGCCGCGGTGCCCTTGTTGGCCAGAAAGGTCTTGAGCCAGTCATTGGCCGCGTAATGGCAAATGCCGTAGCTCAGATGCCCGGCAAGAAAGGTATCGACCTTCTCCTGGCGGACGGGATAGCCCCAGATGCGCGCGATGATGTCCTGCTTGGTCTCGTTCATGTGGGCATCGAACGAGAGCGTGCTGTCTCGGGCATGCACATGGCGCACGTGGATATCGGGGTCGAACTGGATCGGCCGGTCATCCTCGCGCTCGCGCTCGGCGAGCGTCTTGGCAACCAGACACAGATCCTTGCCATAGACGTGGGAATAGGCGCAGTGCCGCTTGGTCACGGCAAAGGTGTAGATCGTTGCGCACCAAAGGATAACGGCAATAAAGACAAGCAGATACTTCATGATGCGCAGGACCCTGAACCGACTCGAAACTCATGTGCGGCGTCACTCTAGCAGGCCCTGCGCGCTCATACCCGCACCGAATGCAGATCCCGCATCACCGGCCCGGCCACGCGCGGCCGACGGGGCACACGCACCGCGCCTGAGCCGGCACCATGGTAGCGTTTGATCCAGTCGACAAAGCGCTCGATGCCCACCTCGAGCGACACCTGCGGCCGGTAGCCGGTGACCGCCTGCAGCGCACTGGTGTCGGCCCAGGTGCGCTCGACGTCACCCGGCTGCATCGGCTTGAAGCGCTTGTGCGCCGTGACGCCGAGCGCACGCTCCAACAGCTCGACGAAGCTCAGAAGCGAGACCGGCTCGCCGCGGCCGACGTTGTAGATCGCGTGCGGCGTCTCACCGGCAGCGCCGGGCGCCTTCGGAATCAGGCGGACAATCGACTCGACGATGTCATCGACAAAGGTGAAATCCCGCGCCATCTGACCGTGGTTGAAGATGTCGATCGGCTCACCGCGCATCAGGCGCTCCGCGAACAGGCTCGGCGCCATGTCTGGGCGGCCCCAGGGGCCGTAGACCGTGAAGAACCGCAGCCCGGTGGCGGGCAGCCGGTGCAGGTCGGCGTAGCTGTAGGCCATCATCTCGTTGGCCCGCTTGGAGGCGGCGTAGAGCGAGGCCGGGCGGTCGACCGGGTCACTTTCCCGGAACGGCAGCGTCTCCTGACGCCCGTACACCGAACTCGATGACGCGTAGAGCAGGTGCTCGACATTAAAGCGGGTGCATACATCGAGCACGTTCAAAAACCCGATCATGTTGCTGCGACCGTACTCGTGGGGGTGCGTAACCGAATGCCGCACCCCGGCCTGCGCCGCCAGATGCACCACACGGGTAAACCGCTCGCGGGCGAACAGCGCCTCGAGCGCGGGCAGATCCGCCACATCGATCGTCTCGATGCACGGCCCCTCGAGCTGGGCGAGCCGCGCCTTCTTGAGCGAAACCGCGTAATAGTCGTTGAGGTTATCGAGCGCCACCACGCGATGCCCTTCCCGCGCCAGGCGGTTGGCGAGGTGAAACCCGATGAAGCCGGCCGCGCCGGTAACGAGAATGGTCATGCGGACTCCTGTAATCGTGACGGGCAATCTGGAATCAGATCGTTGAAAAAAAGCGGTAGACGCAGGCAGGCGGTGCTCACGGGCAGCCCTCCGAGGCGTTGGGTCGAACGTCGGTGCCGATTGGCAGCACCACCAGCGTGCCGCTTCGATAGAGAAAGGTTCGGCGAGGCGCGTGGCCCTCAAGCCAAGGCGTGAGCGTTCGCGTGCGCCCGACGGCCCAGCCCTTGGGGTGGGCGGTACGAAACCGACAGAGCGCGTGTGAATCCGACACCGGCACCAACGGCGTGCGCAGGCGGCCGGCGAACTGAAAGGTCGCCTGATAGTTGCCGCCGACGTAGGCCACCGGCACGCCCTCTCGCTGAAGTGACCCGATCAGTTCCGCCGGGCCGGTCACGCTTTCGCGCTGCCACAGCGGAAACAGCATCACCTGCACCACAACCACCACCGACGCCGTGCAGGCCACGGCCAGCGTGCGCGCGGTGGCAAGTGTGTTCCGGGCCGGCTGATACCACAGAAGCGCGCCAAGCCCGATCAGAAGCACGGCCCCAAACGGCGAGATCAGGGTGGTGTCGACCGCTCCGACGCCGAACACCAGCGCCCCCAAAACGGCGACGCCCAGCCCGGCAAGCGCCAGCGCTACTGGCTTCAGGGACGCCGGCTTCAGGGACGCCGAACCAGACCATGAAGGACGGGTCAGTCGATCCATCACCAGAAGCGCAACGCCCGGCAGCATCGGCATGAGGTAGTGCACCTGCTTGCCGCTGATCAGGGAAAACACCACCAGGGCCGGCAGCACCCAGAACCAGGCCAGACGCTGATGGCGACGACGCGGCAGGCCGGGCCACGCCGATGGCCACAGGGACCAGGGAAAGAGCAGCACCACAAGCCAGGGCAGATACCACCACCAGGGCCGGGCGTGGGCCATCGAATCGTGCAGACGATCGACGGTCTGCCCCCAGAGAAGCATGCGGGCGAACTCACCCCCACCCGCCCAGGCCGCCGTCAGCGCCCAGCCGAGCAGCAGCGCACTGCCAAGGCCGAGCGCACCCAGTGCGCGGCGCCACTGCGCACCGCTCAACGGCTCGGCCCGCCACCAGGGGCTAGTTGCGAGAATCGGTAGAAAGGTGACCAGCGCCACCGGCCCCTTGGCCAACAGCGCCGCGCCAAGCCACAGGCCGCACGCCAGCGCCCGGCGGGCATCAAACGCGCCGCTTACAAGCGGTGTGATGGCGCCGAGCAGACACGCGCTCAGAAGCACATCGAACATCAGCGCGCCGCTGTAGAGCTGCCACAGCAACAGGGTCAAGAGCACCAGCGGCGCCCACCGGGCCTGCGCCGGGGCGTAGCCAAGCCCACGGGCGATGCGGTAGAGCTGCACCAGGGCCAAAAGCGAGGCCAACGGCGAGATCAGCCTCGGCCACCAGGCGTTGACGCCGAACAGCGCCCAGCCTGCGTGAATCAACCAGAACAGCAGCGGCGGCTTGTCAGCGTAGGGCGCGCCGTTCATCACCGGCACCCAGAAATGGTGACCTACCCACATTTCCCAGGCCACCGAGACGTAGCGCGTCTCGTCGATGGGCAGCAGCGGGCGACACAGCGCGCTCACCGCCATCGCCGACCACAGCAGCGCCATCACCACCAGCGCCTGGTGGGCACGGGGCGCGGCAAGCGCGCGGATGGGGGAGATGCGACAGGTCGTTGCCATGGTGGCCTCGGTCCAAAACGGTAGCGAGCGCCATCATGGCCTCGCCGACCTTAAGGGAGCATTACGTGGCGCAGGTTTTCTCACCCGCCCCGCGCGTTAGCGCGTCGGGGCGGTGCCGGAGGGGTCCGGGAGCGTGGTCGGCGCGACCAATACCGGCGCCGCAGACGCATCGCCTGTGCACATGCGCGTCGCGGCCGCCGGAATCAGCCACCAGTGATCGCCGTTTTGCACGCCAAGGTCTTGCATGCGGGTGCGATCGATGCAGGGGTAGTCATCCGCCTGCCGTCGGCGTGCGAACAGCCAGCGGTCTGGCTCGGCCTGAAGCCAGGCAAAGGCACGGGAAAACTGCGCGGCGGTGGGGGTTTCGTGGCCGAACTGAACGCTTGGCTGGCGCGCCTGCAGCACGAACTCCTCATCGGCGTCCGGCAGCGCAAGCCAGGCGCCCTGCCCGGTGATCGATTCGACGTGGGTCATCATGTCTCGCGGGGAGCGGGCGTGGTCCTGCAGGGCGTAGGCCCAGGTCGACCAGCTGACCCAGAACACCAAAAGCCACAGCCCGAACGCCTCCAGCCCCCGGCGCGGGCCGCGCCAGGCCAGAAGTGCCGCTGCGGCAAGGCCGAGCACCACCCACCAACCCCAGGGATGCACGCCGTGGCGCTCGGCCAGCGCCTCAAGCGAAGGCAGGCCAAGCGCGCCGAGTACACCCGCCACCAGAAGCACCGCCCCCATCAGCGCCAACAGCCCCGCCCCCAGCCACTGAAGCCGCGCACGGCGCCAGAGCCCCGGCAACAGCGGCGCCAGAGACCACACCAACAGCGGCAGCGTCGGCAGCATGTAGACGCCGCGCTTGCCGGGCGAGAGTGAAAAGAACATCACGATCAGTACCAGCGCGCTCAGCGGCATCAGTACGCGAGCGTCACCGCGCCTCAACCGGCGCGCCCAGGCCGGCACCGCCCAGGGCAGCGCCAGCACCAGCGGCATCCACGCCCACGGCAGCACACTTGTCAGGTAGTAGTACCAGGGCTTCACGTGCACCCACGAGTCGGTGTAGCGCTCGCCGGTCTGCTTGAAGAGAATGTTGTCGCGGTAGGCGGCAAGGCTCGGGTCGTCGCCGAAGGTCGCGATCAGAATCATCGGCACGCCCCAGGCCGCGACGACCGCAAGAAGAACGCCAGCGCCCTTTAACAGATCACGCCCACCCACCGGCGACACCTTGCGCCGAAACGCGAACCAGAACAGCGCCGGCAGCAGCGCCAGCGGCAGAATGCCGACGCCCTTGGTCAAAATGCCCACGCCCATCGCCGCCCAGCCGGCAAGCCACCAGCCCTTCGACGGCCCAAGCAGCGCGTGGCGCAAAATGCCGTAGCTTCCAAGGGTGGTGAACAGCGTCAGCATCATGTCGATCTGGGCGGTCTTCGCCTGCAGCATGAACTGAAGCGCGCTCAGAAGCGCAACGCCTGAGAAGATCGCCACCCGGCGGCCCCACACGCGCCGGCTGAGATCGACCACCAGCAGAAGCGTTCCAAACGCGCTCAAGGCGGTCGGGATCAGAAACCCGAGCCGGACGGAGCCTGTCAGCCAGATCGACAGCGCCGAAGCCCACATGAACACCGGCGGTTTATCGGGGTAGAGCTCTCCGGCCCGATGCGGGAACCAGAACTGGCCGGTGCGCAGCATCTCGAGCGCGTTGAGCGCAAAGCGGGGTTCATCGGCCGGCCACGGGTCACGAAGCCCGATGCCGATGCCGATCAGGACGAGGGCCGTGAGCGCAAGCAGCGCCCAGGCAACGCGGTACGCCGTAACCGACGGCGCAAGGTTCAAAGGGCGCATGCAAGGCTCCTGTCGCTTAAGGGGTCGTCTCGGGCGGCGCCGCCTGGCGCTGCTCCCGACGAATCAGCATCAGATTGCGGACGTAGATCACAAGGCCGGAGCCCTGGCCGACGATGAACACCGGGTCCTTGCGGTAGATCGCGTAGATCAGGAGCGTGGCGCCGCCGCCGAGGCTGAAGAACCAGAACGTGACCGGCACGATGCTGCGCCGAGCGCGCTCGCTTGCAAGCCACTGGATGATGAAGCGCATCGAAAAGAGCGCCTGGCCGACAAACCCGAGCGCGACCCAGCCCCACTCGGGCATCACGGCGTCACCTGCCCGGAGGCGGCCGGCCGCTCGAGATCCGGCGCGTTTCTTTTATTGGATTCGGCCTCGGAGGCGGTCTCGGACCGGGGCTCGGGTTCGGACTCGCGCCCGGATTCGAAGATGAACGTCGCCGGCAGCCTGCTGCGCCGACGCAGCCACATCACCCCGACCATATCGACAAGCCCCACCCACAGCCGGTTGTTGAGGCCGTAGTGCGAGCGCCCGGCCCCGCGCGGGCGGTGATTGACCGGCACCGACACGCAGGAGCCGCCCTGGGCCCGCACCAGCGCCGGCAAAAAGCGGTGCATGTGATCGAAATAGGGAAGCACCAGAAACGCCGAGCGCCGAATGACCTTCAGCCCACAGCCGGTATCCGGCGTGGCGTCATCGAGCAGCGCCCCGCGCACGCGGTTGGCAATTTTCGAGGACACCCGCTTGAGCCAGTCATCGCGCCGGTTGGTGCGGTGCCCCGCCACCAGCGTCACGCCGGTTTCACGGGCCTTGGCAAGCGCCGCCGGCAGATCCGCCGGATCGTTCTGGCCATCGCCATCAAGCGTTGCCAGCCACTCCCCGCGCGCCGCCCAGGCGGCCTGCCACACCGAGGTGCTCTGCCCCGCGCTTTTCGCGTGGCGAAGCGGGCGCAGGCGTGCATCACGCTCGGCGCGGTGGGTCAGAAGCGTCCAGGTCTCATCGCTCGAGGCGTCATCGACCACGATAACTTCATGCGGGACCTCCCCGAGCGCCGCTGCGATTTCATCGAGCAGGCCGGGCAGATTGCCGGCTTCATCCTTGGCGGGAATCAACACCGAAAGCAGGGGAGAAGACATCGGGCAGGCCTTTTAGTGGGGTGGACGATCAATGCTAGTCAGTAACGCGCGCGGGGCTCGCCTTGCCCGCTGCGCCGTGAGCGTGCAAGTAATAGCAACGAAAACTTATCGTTTTATTAACGTTGCATGAGGGTTTTCTTAAAAATCTCGGGCCACCGCGCCCTCTATTGAAGTAATTGCAGCACTACCACGGATTGTCCAGTCCGCGGGTTTGAGACAGAATCAGGGCCTTCTTATAGAACCGCGCGACGCGCTCGCCCCGTCGCCCCTCATCTACAGGAGTGCCCATGGATCTGGCGATCTGGTTGACCTACCTAAGCGTGATTACCGCGTTGATCGCGTTTCCAGGCCCTGTCGCACTTCTGTGCATGCATCAGGGCGTGCGGGTCGGCCGGCGCCGGGCGCTGGCCTCGGTGACCGGCGGCGTCACCGCCTCACTGATACTGATGGGGTTATCTGCCCTGGGGCTTGGGGCGATTCTTGCGACCTCCGAGCTTGCCTTTCTCGCGCTCAAGGTCTTCGGGGCGGGGTATCTGATCTATCTGGGCGTGCAGGCCTGGATGAGCCCGTCAGCGCCGGTGGACATGGCGGCAAGTGATGCGCCGATGCCTGCGGCATCAACAGGCCGGCGCTTTCGCAAGGGGCTCGGCATCGGCCTCAGCAACCCCAAGGACCTGCTGTTTTTCGGCGCACTGTTCCCGAACTTTCTGGATATGAGCCAGCCGCTATGGCCCCAGCTCACGCTGTTGGCGCTGACGTGGCTCGCGGTCGATTTCACCACCATGACCACCTACGCCGCCCTCGGCGGTTCCATCAGCCGCTGGTTCAAGAGCGCCCGCCGAGTGCGGCTATTCAACCGCACCACCGGGGGGTTGTTTATCGCCGCCGGCGGGGCGTTGGCGGTGTCGCATCGGTGATGGTCGCTCGTTATATAAACGAAAGAATCCGTTAGCTAATGCGGAGACCTTAGGTGGCCACCATGTCTATAAATCATGCGGTCTCCCTGATAACGCACGTCGGTCTGTGTGGGTCAGGGATAGCTTGCCGGGGCTGGCGTGGGACTTCGAGCGGCGCGCGTTGTAAAGGCAGGCTTTACAACGAAGTACAACATTAATGCCTTTTCTCATGTACTGGCACCTAATCGGGCTAGGTCTCTATCCGTGGCCCTCATCGGATTTGCGGCATATTTGGAAACCAAGCCGACGCTGATATGCTGAACTGACTTTGACTAATTAGTGTTTACTAACTATGCGCCTTATATCCCCTTTCGAGCTTGATGAGGTCGATATACCTCTGATCGAGGATCCGTTTTTTGCTTCTAGCCGTTTAAATGAGTTATCGGATTACGACATAACCGCGCTTTATTCCAAGCTAAGTGGTCATTCTTCATCCAACCAAAACATCAACTCGATGCGTCGGGCTATAAAAAATTCGGTCGCTCAGGGTGCAATGTTTCTGATCAATCGACCAGGAGACCCTTACAAAATAACTCGGCTAGTACGCTGGAATGGCTCTAAATGGGTTATTCCCGATAATCGCCGAGCACCATTTGTTAGAGCAGAAGTGAGCCGCCTTAATGCACGAGGTTTAAATCCTCATGCTCTGGAAAGCCGACGATATCGTGGAAGCCCTGTGAACTCTTCCGGCGGGTCAGCTTCCTCGACGTATACTCCTGATACCAGTAAAGCAAACGCAGAGAAGGTAATAACTCCTGTTTTTGCACGCTCGAGAAGTGTGGGAATCGAATGCACTGATGTATGCGCTACTTCTGAGCCTTCGTCTAATAGCGGTTCGATGGCAGTACTGGCTGGAACAGCTTCAGCAACAGGTGAAATATCGCTTGGAGGGTTAGTCAACAGTACTGGCAAGGTGTTAACACAGGCGGCAGCTAGATTAGGAAGTTGGACAGCCAAAGCAGCCCGAATGACACCAGGTGGCTTTCTAATAGCCGGTATTTTCCAACCTACACAAATGGGCGATGGAACCATTCAAGGCGCTCAAGAACTGAATAACAAAATCGGGGGCACTGCTGAAACTCGAGTACGATTCCAAATTAGACGAGATAATCAAGGTCTTCTACAGGTCAGTGGTATACACACATCCCCCGGTTCAGGTATTGAGCAGGTACCAGTAATACAGGCGACCCAAGCTGGCCAAAAGTTTGAAGCTGAGGTAAGTGGTATCACCTTCACATGGACACCGAACGAGGGCCCAGTTCAACCATTAAGTACCGAATATCCAGATGTTAGCCCAGATATGCAAAGTGGTATTACGGTCTTTCCTATTTCAGATAATGTCGGCGGAAGCTCTACAGCGCTGCCTAGTCACGAAGTCGACTCTAAAGATGCCATTATTGTTTTCCCTGCCGATAGCGGCGTTCAGCCGCTTTATATTGTATTCAACAAACCTGTACAGCCGCTGGAAGTTGGCACCTACAGCGATATGGCAAAACGAAGCAAAGGTGATGGTCTCGATATAGATCACATACCCTCTCGGAAAGCCATCGAACGTAATGCTTTATCGAACAATTCGGACTTGTCAGAAGCTGAATTGAAAGCAATAAGCAATGAAGCACCTAGTGTAGCAATTCCGAGAGAAGTCCATCAGCGCGCTAGCGAGACCTATGGCGGGAGAAACACTAGAGCTAGGCAACTGTCAGATGCTCAAGATATACACAAGACAGTTGATAGCAATGTGAACGCTATATCTGATGCTCTATCAGACCAGGGTTTCTCAGAAGAAGAAATTGAGGCTGTAAGAAGTCAGCTGCATGAGTTACATCGATCACAAGGGCGTTAATAATGAATACTGAAGCAGACAAATTAATCGAATTTGCAAAATCGATCGGCCAGCAGCATCAAGCACTAGTTGACGGTGGTGTTATAGAACCTAAACAGCTTACCAAGACCTTCCCTGATAGCGAATGGTCGACTTATCACGCATTTGAAGGGGTTGAGCTTACTTTTTGGGACGAAACAATGGCTTTGGATCGCGTCCTGATCACGGTCAGAGCACGCTTAAAAAATGGGGAAGAGTTTTCAGGCAGTCTACCACTAGGGCTTAATTCCACGACCTCTCGTTCCGAGGCCATTGGGCTGTTTGGTGATCCTATAGAAAGCCAAGAAGCTCAGCCAGGGCCACCTCCGATTGGAATGATCGGACCAAAGGACACCTTTCGTATAGCTATAACAAAACGTCATCACCTACGGCTTATTCTGACTTATCAAGCCGAGAAAGATTGCCTTGCAACAGTTCTTTTTAGACCTTGAAAGACTCGAGCCAATTAGCCCATGCCTGCATCATCGCTGGCCGTTGCTCCGGCGCCATATGCTCGGCATGGGTATAGACGCCCTGGATGCCCGGCAGCTTATGTGAAAGTTGCATCTCGATCCATTCTCCGGGGTAGCCCATCTCCTTGAGCCCGGTGGCTACCACATGCCGAGTGCCATGCGGGACATGACGCCCCTCAAAGCCCATACGCTTGAGCGCCATGCCAAAAGCTGCATCAGAGAGCGGCTTGGCCGGATCGTTACGCCCAGGGAATAGCAGGCCATATTGGCCAGTCATCATATGGAGCTTTCTCAACTCCGCCAAAGCTTGCGTAGGTAATGGAACACGATGCGCCCTACCCATCTTCACCCGGTCAGAAGGCAGGCTCCAGGTTGCGTCCTGAAAATCGATTTCTTCCCAACGAGCCTGGCGCATTTCGCCCGGTCGTAACGCGGTCATCAGTAGCAGTGTCAGGCCAATTCGCACGAGGGGATTATGGTAGCTCTCGATAGCATTGACCAATTCCGGCAGTTCCTCCTGGGAAACGTGAGGAAAGCTCTTTTGCTTGTGTGGGATGAGAGCACTGGAAAGCTCAGAAAGCGGATTAGTAGAGGCACGCCCAGTGATAATGGCAAAGCGATAGATATCACGACAAAAGGAGTGGACCTTACGCCGCTGCTCGAACTTGCCCGCCTGCTCGATCCTCTTCAATAGCTCGAGCCATTCCAGCGGTTTGATCCCTTCGATAGCCTTATCACCAACATAAGGAAAAATGTAGTTTTCGAGTGCCCTGAGGCTTTCCTTGGCACGCTTTGATGTCACTTTCCATCGAGGGGCCATCGTTGCATGCCATTCATGAGCCAAAACACGAAACGTACTTTCCTGTGAGTACTGCTGCTCCCGTTTCTCTTGCTGGCGCTGCTCTACAGGATCAATACCTTGCGCTAGCAGCCGACGTGCATCGGTGCGTTTTTCTCGCGCTTGAGCAAGTGTGACCTCGGGATAGCTACCCAGGCTCATCATGTTCCGTTTCCCATTAGGACGGGTATAGCGCAAACGCCATCCACGGCTGCCTTTAGGCGAAATCACAAGTTGTAATCCCGACCCATCGATCAGGGTGATCGGTTTAGGGCCTGGCTTAGTTGCTTCTATTTTTCGGACAGTTAGCGGCATCGTGGTATAGCGGCACTCTTCGAACAGGGGTACATACCCATGAGGCTTCGATACGCTTCAAGCCATATGAGCATTGAGAAAACAGGCTCAACTCAAAACACAGACGCACGCTGGCAGGCACAGTAATCGCGCTTGAATATAAAGAAGGGGATTTTCAGGGGAGAAATAATAGAAGTGGCGCGCCCAGAAGGATTCGAACCTTCGACCCCTGCCTTCGGAGGGCAGTACTCTATCCAGCTGAGCTATGGGCGCGCGAGGTCGCCGTTGCAGCGACGCGTGGCATTGTACGGATATCCCCAGGCGTTGTCCATGTCACGAACCACGCGGGGCCTCGGCGCGTGCTCTATAGTAGCAGTACCAAGAGGCCGCTTGAGTGGCCCGTTTCATGACCGCGACACGGAGAATCGAGGATGCGAACACAGAGTTTATCGCTGGCGCTGGGTGCGCTGCTGCTGGCACCACTGGCCCTGGCCGCGCCCGAGGGCGAATCGGTGTATCAGGATAATTGCGCGATGTGCCACAGCGGGGGCGGCGGTGCGCCAACCGTCGGTGATACCAAAACCTGGCAGCACCTGGTCGAGAGCCACGGCATGGATACGCTTTATGACAACGCCATCAAGGGCGTGGGCGGCATGCCGGCGAAAGGCGGCAATTCAAGCTTGAGTGAAGCACAGGTGAAGGCGGCGGTGGAGTATATGGTCGGCCAGAGTGGGGTCGAGCTTCCGAGCCAGTAACGTCCATTAGCACTGACTGAACACAGCGCCCCGACGGGCGCTTTTTTTGATAGGGTGCATACCCCTTCGCTCAACGGTTAGAGACTCCATGGCACACGACACCACCGAGATAAACCGCCAGAACAGCGCGTTTGATGGCGATAAACCCGTCTGGCTGTTCGGCTACGGCTCGCTGATCTTCAAGGCGGGCTTCGAGTACCTTCAGCGCCGCCCGGCGTGGATCAGCGGCTATGAGCGCCGGTTCTGGCAGGGCTCTCACGATCACCGCGGCACGCCCGAAGCGCCGGGGCGGGTGGCGACGCTGATCGAATCGCCCGAGGCCACCTGCTGGGGCATGGGGTATCTGGTCACACCGGAGGTGTTCGATAGCCTCGATGTGCGCGAGAAGAACGGCTACCTACGGCGCACCATCTCGATGACGTTCGACACCAACGAAATGACCGACAGCATTGTCTACTGGGCCGGACCGGACAACGCCGCCTGGCTCGGCGAGGCGAGCGAGGCGGAAATTGCCGCGCACATCGCGGTGTCCGAGGGGCCAAGCGGCCCGAACCGCGAGTATCTGTTGAAGCTCGCCGATTCCCTGCGCGAGTTGAACGACGAGGACCCGCACGTGTTCGAAATCGAGCGCCACCTGCGCGCACTCATCGGCGAGAGCGCGTTCGTCAGCGCCTAATCGGTCGATTCGCTCTTGCCGCCGGAAAGCACGTTGGCGGCGCAGATCAACGCCAGATGACTGAGGCCCTGCGGGAAGTTGCCCAGGGCCCGGCCGCTGTCGGGGTCGATCATTTCATGCATCAAGCCGAGGTTATTGTTGCTGAGTTCGGTGACCCCCTGCATCAGCTTGTGCGCCTCCTCGCAGTCGCCGGTAGCGCCCAGCGCCTCGACCATCCAGAACGAACAGGCCAGAAACGCGCCCTCCTCCTGCGCGGCGCCGGAATAACGGTGCAGCAGCGCGCCTGAGCCCAGCTCCTCTCGAATCGCACGGTAGGTCAGCGCCATCCGCTCAGGGTTGACGCCCGTGCCGAAGCGGTGGGTCAGGCACATGGCGGCGTCGAGCTTTTCGGTGCCCGGGTAGAACACATAGGCCTGACGCGCGGGCGACCAGCAGTTCGCCTCGACCCACTCGGCAATGCGGTCACGCTCGCGCTGCCAGCGTGCTTTCCAGGTCGGCTCGATGTGGCCGTCGTCCGCCAGACGCACGGCGTGATCAAGCGCCAGCCAGCACGCCATCTTGGAATGGGTGTAGTGGTGCGTTTCCGGCAGCTCCCAGATGCCGCAGTCCTTCTGCTGCCAGCGGTCGGCGCATTGATTGGCGAGATCGCCCAGAAGCCTGGCGGTGGCGATGTCGATCACATGGCCTGCCTCGATGAACAGCGACGCGGTGGCCAGCATATCGCCGTACATGCTGGTCTGAAGCTGGTCCTTGGCGTTGTTGCCGACCCGCACCGGGCGCGAGCCCATGTAGCCTTCGAGTTCGGGGTAGCGCTCGGCCGGCACCAGCCCACCTTCCAGCGTATAGCAGGCGCGCATGTTCGGCCCATGGCGATGAATGGTGGCGGTCAACCACGAAAACGCGGCCTTGCACTCCTCCAGAGCGCCTGCGTGTACGAACGCCTTGATGACAAGACAGGCGTCGCGCACCCAGGCGTAGCGGTAGTCGTAGTTTTTCTCACCGCCAATGCCCTCGGGAAGCGAGGTGGTCGCGGCGGCGGCGATGGCGCCACTCGGGGAGTACAGCAGGAACTTGAGCGCCAGCGCCGAGCGCAGCACGCACTGCTTGTAGTCGCCGTCGTAATCGAGCTTTTCGGCCCAGTCGCGCCAGGCGAAATCGCTGACGTCGATGCGCTCGTCGATCTTGTCGATCGACGGCACCGCCAGCGGCTCGCCCTCGGCGGCCAGCAGTGCCACCATCGAGCGCACGCCTTCACGGGCCGTCAGGCACGCCGTCAGCGCGCGGTCGGAGGCCTCGGTCACGTGCACATCGTCGCTGTGGCGCACCATCACCATCAGCGGGCCGATGTTGTAGACCTCACCGAGCGTGGTGGTTTGAAGCCAGGGGCTGACGGTTTGAACCTGCGTGCCCGGCACGAACTGAATGTCGAACTCGACCTCCCCTTCCACGCCGTCGACCCGGCGCGCCAGTTCACACCAGGGCAGGCGGCCGGCGGTATTGCTATTGATCGATTCGGTCACGCGGGCCGAGCCGTTTTCGGTAATGAAGGTGGTTTCCAGCACGTTGCTGTTGTGCCGGTAGCGGCGCTCCGCCCGGTAGGGGCCACGGGGCGTGAGCACAAAATGACCGCCGTGCTCGGCATCAAGCAGCCGGTCGAACAGCGGCGAACGGTCCATGGTGGGGGCGCACCACCAGTCGATCGCGCCATCCATGTTCACCAGCGCCACCGAGCGGCCCTCGCCGATGGCAGCGTAGTTTTCAAGCGGGCTGTAGCCACGCTCGCGCTCAGGATTGGTCACGGTTCGAGTCAGGGTCATGCCGTCGGTTCCATCAGTGGGTCGGTGTCTCGGGGCGAGTCGGTAGCTTGACGCGAGTCGGTATGCTGAAAGCATAGCGCGCCAGGTCGGATTCGATAGCAGCTATGCTGTACACCACCTGATTCATATCGAAAAAGGAGAATTCGATGGGTACTCGCTTCGATCCCAGTGCGCTGCTCGAGACCTTGAAGACCCGCGCGCCGCTGGTGCACTGCCTGACCAACCGCGTCACGGTGACACCGATGGCCAACGCCCTGCTGGCGATCGGCGCGGCCCCGGTCATGACTGATCACCCAGACGACGCCGAACAGATGACCGCCTCGGCCGATGCCCTTCTGATCAATCTCGGCACCCCCACTCAGGAATCGCTCGAGGCCATGACCCGCTCGGTGCGCGTGGCGGCCGCGGATCATCGCCCGTGGGTGCTGGACCCGGTCGGCGTCGGCGCTACCCGGTTTCGTCGCACTGCCGCCCATGCGCTGCTTGAGTACCAACCAACGGCCGTGCGCGGCAACGCCTCCGAGATCATGGCGCTGGCCGATGAAGCGATCACCGGCCGCGGCGTTGACACCCAACATACGGTCGAGGACGCAACCGAGGCGGCAAACGCGCTGCTCTCCTATTCGAAAGGCGTTGCGATCTCGGGCCAGCAGGATCACCTCCTGACCGAGCTGGGTCACTGGCAGCTCACCGGCGGCAGCGCCTGGCAGCCCAGGGTAACCGGCACCGGCTGTGTTCTGGGGGCGTTGATGGCGGCGTACGGCGCGGTCAGTGATGAGCCGTTCGAGGCGTTGGCGGCAGCCCACCTTCACGCCGCGATTGCCGCCGAACTTGCCGAGGCCCGCGCCGAAGGGCCGGCAAGCTTTGCCTCGGCCTGGCTCGACGCGCTGGCCCGGGATGATCTCGCGCTGACCGAGCGAGCGATCGAGCGGGTGCACGCCCTCGGCGTGTGACAGACGCACCGATTCGGGCCAACCAGCCAATAGGCCAACCCGTAAATAGGCCAACCCGTAAATGTGACAGGTAACAAAAAGGCGCCGGCATCTGCCAGCGCCTTCAGGGCGTGCGTGTGGCGCGCACCTCAGCCCACAATGAACAGCACGCAGGCGGCGGTCATCAGGCCCATCACACCATTGAACACGCGCCACTGAGTCGGGGTGGTCAGAAAGCGCGAGATTGCCATGCCGAAGCCGGCCCACATTGAAATGCAGGGGAAGGCCACCAGCTCCATCAAAAGCGCAATGCTTATGGCGTTCAGCCACAGCACGCCTTCGTGGGGCAAAAACGTCGCCATCAGCGCCATGCCCATCACCCACACCTTCGGGTTGACGTACTGAAACGCGAACGCCTGCCAGAAGCTCTGGGGCCGGGCGGTATCGGCGTGCTCGAGCGCCGGCGGCGGTGCGGTGGCGATCTTCAGCGCCAGATACAACAGGTACGCCGCCCCGACCCATTTGAGAATCGCCTGAAGCTCCGGCACCCGCTCGAACAACGCGCCAAACCCCAGCGCCAGCGCAACAAACAGGCTGAACCCGCCGGCCATGATGCCAAGAATGTGCGGCAGCGTGCGTTTATAGCCAAACCGTGCGCCGGAGGCCGTCAACATCACGTTGTTCGGCCCAGGCGTGCCGGTCATCGACACCGCGAACAAAAGAAGCGAGGCCAGCCCTGACAGCGACAATCCACTCATGACGTACCTCCTTCCCCGGTGGGCTGCCATTCAAGCGTGATGCGGCGGTTGCGCGCCCCGCGGTTCTTGATGCTCTTGACCGTGATCGGGGCAATTTCACCGGTTCGGGCCACGTGAGTGCCGCCGCAGGGCTGGCGGTCGATCTCGCCGATGCACACCAGCCGCACCTGGCCGCCATCGGTGGGCGGGGCCACACCGACCGTCTTCACAAGCTCCGGATTGGCGGCAAGCGCCTCGGCCGTGATCCATTCGACGCTTACCGGCAGGTCCTCGGTGATCCAGCCGTTGATGCGCTCGGTAATCGCCGCCTTGTCGAGGGCGTCACCGGCGACGTCGAAGTCAAGCCGGCCCTTGTCCGGGGTCATCTGCCCGCCGGTGACGGGAAACGGCACCGCCACCGAAAGAAGGTGCATCGCGGTGTGCATCTGCATCAGCCGATAACGTCGCGCCCAGTCGAGCTCGAGTTCAACACGCGCGCCAACCGCGGGCAGTTCGCCGTCAAGGCGGTGCCAGATCAGGCCCTGCTCGCCCTTGACCGTATCGACCACCGGCATCGAGTGGCCGGCTTCGTCACGGAGCATGCCGGTATCGCCCATCTGACCGCCGCCGCACGGATAGAACACGGTGCAATCCACGGCCACGGCGTGCTCGGCCACGGCGCGAACTTCGGCCGTGATGACGTGCTGATAGGGGGCGTGATCGAACTGACGGACAGTGGCGGACATGCGATGCTCCTTGATTGTATGGGTACAATTTCAAGACACCCCCTTCAACAAGGGGACAATTACGAGCATAATCCCGCCAATATTCGCGTCAACGGATTTATTGTCACCATGACAATCTGGACTCCCGATCTCGAACCGACCGGCCCGCGCTACAAGGCGCTGGCGAATGCCATCGAACACGCCATCCATCGGGGCGATCTGGCGCCCGGCGATAGACTCCCGCCTCAACGCCAGCTGGCCGACGCGCTCGGCGTGACGATCGGCACCATTACCCGGGGCTACGGCGACGCCGAACGGCGCGGCCTGGTCGAGGGCCGTGTCGGCAGTGGCACCTACGTGCACAGCCCGAGCGGCCCGGCGGCGTTCGGGCATGTGCTGCCGAGCGAGTCACAGGGCACCATCGACTTGAGCCTGTCGCTGCCGCCGCCCACGCCTGAACGCGTGCGTCATTTCCAGCGGGCGCTGGCGCACGTCAACGCCGCAGGCGATACGCTGGCCGAGCTCTTGAGCTATCAGCCGGAAAGCGGCATGGCGGCGTGTCGTCAGCGCTTTGCCACCTGGATGACCGAGGCGCTCGAGCTTCCGGTCGAGGCCGAGGAGCTGGTGATCACGCAAGGCGGCATGCACGGCATCTTCATTTCACTGCTGGCACTGTTGGCGCCGGGGGAGCGGATCGCGTGCGAGGAACTGAGCTATCCGGGGCTGATCAGCGCCGTGCAGCAGCTTCATCTGAAAACCGCAACGGTGGGCCTCGATGAGGACGGCATCGACGTCGCGGCGCTCAGGCGGCGCTTTGAGCAGCAGCCGTTCAAGGCCATCTACGTGATGCCCGAGCACCACAACCCGACCACGGTGGCCATGAGTCAGGCGCGGCGAGAGGCGCTGGTGGCGTTCGCGCGGGAAAAGGACGTGTGGCTGATCGAGGATGGGGTGCTTTACATGGCGCCGAACAAGCGGCGCGGTACGCCGCTGTACCGGCTTGCGCCGGAGCGCACGGTGTATCTGTTTTCGGTCGCCAAGCTTCTGGGCGGCGGCTTGCGCGCAGGGGTGCTGCGCGCGCCCAGCGTGCTGCATGGTCGATTGAATGCCGCGCTCAGGGCCCAGAGCTGGATGCCGCCGCCGTTGATGGCAAGCGTTGCCTGCGCCTGGATCGAACACGGCGACGCCGACGCCCTGCTCGACTGGCAGACCGCAGAGCTGTCGGCCCGCTACCGCATGGCCCTCGAGGCATTGAACGGCCATCGAATACAAGGCGCTGAAGGGGGGTTCTATCTGTGGATTCACATGCCGGCAGGGCTTCGTGCCAGCCAGCTAATCGATGAGCTTCAACGCCAGAACGTGCGCGTGACCTCCGGCGAGGCGTTTTGCGTCGGGGCTACGGCCGCCCCTCAGGCCGTCAGGCTGTGCCTGAGCGCCGCCAATGACCGGGCGCAGCTTGCCAAGGCCTTAGAGATCGTCAAGGCAGCGCTCGACGCCCCCGAGCCTACGCTTTGGGAAACGGTATAGCGCGCGCCTTCACAGTGTGGCTTCCAGGCGCTTTCTATCCATAAGGCGGGTTATATCCATAACGCGGATTATCCACAGCGATGGCAGGGCCGCCACCGCTGTGGATGACACTCAAAATGATTTGCCACACCGCATCAATACTTCGAAAAACACGTGGGAAAACGCCGCAGAGGCAATGATTTATCCTTTTTAATCAAGTCTTTTATCAATAAGTAATTTTATATTTTTTAAAAATGTCTATTTATAATAACGCACCCAATAAAATAGACTTTAGTTCAATATAACCATTACAATATTATGTCTTCTTTCAGTGGAAACCGTTGCGTTACAAATCGGTCGCTGTCTGACGACACTTTTGCCGCCCCAACCATGAAGACCAATAAAGGCACTATAAACATTAGATAAATTGCGATAATAACCAAGGTGAAATTCTCCCTTTATTTTAATTATTTAGGATCTCTATGTGTCGCCGTAATCACTTTTACCTGAAACTTAAAGTAACATTATAACGCCCTGGAACTGTGCCGATGCGCGCACGATGCGCAGAACCCCCTTTTCGGCTCAGACCACGTAGCACAAGGCTTTACGCATATTCTCCACAAAAAATACAAGGGATTACGCGGCATCTAAAAAATGGCGTTTATGTTAGTCATCATTGAGAATGAACTTATTTTTAATTCTCTACAGACGGTCGACGAAATATCTACAAATATCTTTGACCATTTATTGAGATTCGCGCTGAAAATTACCCAAAAGATATGCCAATTGTGCTTTTAACCCGCCCACTCTCTTTCTCATTCGCTAAATAAAGATTATCTTCAGGCAGGTCTTGTTGCGGACTCAAAGTCCTATAAAAACATCGGCAGTGTTCGAGTAATTATGTGCATCGAGCGCATGTTGGAGACCGACTCAGGCATATCATCGAGGCACGATTCCCGGCCCGACCGAAGATGGCTTCTGACCGTAACGTGCAGATATCCAACAAGGAACGTGATCAGGGGATCGCGTGGGAATAAAAAAATGCAAATGACCTACCAATCCGACTACGGCAGACTTCGCCACTCTCGCTGGTACGAACGGATCCTTCTGAGCTTTCGCACCAATCTGGTCCTGGGGTTCGTGCTGACCACGGTCATTCCGGCGCTTCTAACCTGGGGCTGGCAGTGGAACAGCCAGGGCGCGATGACCACCATCATGGCAAGCGGCATTGCCTACCTGATCGCGACCAGCGCGGTGCACGCCATTTCACGCTTTCCGGGCACGAGAGCGCTTATCTACATCCTGCCGTTCATGACCATCACCTACTTTCTGATGGGCCTGTTGCTGACCACGGTCCAGCTCGATTTCTCGCTCGAACCGATGCTGATGTCCTACGCCCTCTCACTGGCGGCGGCCTATACCGGTTACTGGATCGGCAACCGTTATCGGGTGCGAAAGATCGCCGTGGTGCCCATCGGTCAGGTGGAGGATTTCTGCACGCAGAACGTGGTCGACTGGCGCTGGCTTCAGCAGCCGGATCTGAGAGACCTGCGCATCGATGGCATCGTGGTCGATCTCAAGAGCGCATTAAGCCCCGAGTGGCAGCGGTTTCTGGCTGACTGCATGATCCAGCGCATTCCGGTGCACGATGCCCAGCGGTTTCACGAGGAACTGACCGGCAAGGTCGGGCTCGAGCACATCTATCAGAACCGCTATGGGCTGATGGTGACCAACAACACCTATGAGCTCATCAAGCGCGCAGCGGATTTCGTGGTGGCGCTCATCATGCTGCCGCTGGTTCTGCCGCCCATTGCCATCGCGGCCATCATGATCAAGCGCGATGATCCGGGCCCGGTGTTTTTCAAGCAGAAACGCGCAGGCTTTCAGGGCATCGAGTTCGACGTCTACAAGCTTCGAAGCATGTACGTAAACCCCGAGAACCAGACCCCGACTGCCGGCGTCGAAGACCCGAGGATCACCCGCGTCGGGCGCGTGTTGCGCAAGTACCGCATCGATGAGCTGCCGCAGATCTTCAACGTCTTGAAAGGTGACATGAGCCTGATCGGCCCGCGCCCGGAAACGCCGTCACTGACCGCCGCCTATGAAAAGGACATTCCCTTCTTTCGCTATCGTCACGTCGTGCGCCCGGGCATCACCGGCTGGGCCCAGATCGAGCAGGGGTATGTGTCCGAGGTCGAGGGGTCAAAGCGCAAGCTCGAGTACGATTTCTACTACATCCGCAAGTTCTCGTTCTGGATGGACGTGTTGATCATCATCAGAACCATCAAGACCGTCTTCACAGGCTCCGGCGCCCGCTGACCCGGGCCAGACCTCAAAACGCATAACGCCGCCCTCTCCGGGCGGCGTTATGCGTTGAGTGCGATCACCACGTCATGTCATGACACGCGGTCGCAATGCCGGGCGTCTGTGCGGCAGGGCGGGAGTGCGCGTGCTACGGTGCAGGTTCGGCCCCGCTGTGGCCCAACCGTCGACAGGATACTCCCATGTTCGAGTCACTTACCGACCTCGCCGGTCAGTTCTTCGGGCTTGCCTCGCTGGTGCTGTGCATCCTCGCATTTTTAAATACCCGCGATGACCGCCTGATGGCGCTGCTGCTGCTCGCCAACGCCGCGTTCGCGCTGCAGTTCGCATTCTTTCAGAGCTGGACGGCATCCATCCTGTCGGTGCTGGTGATGGTGCGCATTGCCCTTGCGCGCCGTTATCCGGGCCATCGCGGGGTGATGATGGCGGTATTGATCGCAAGCGCTCTTGCCGCGTGGCTGACCTGGCAGAGCCTTGCTGACGCCCCTGCGCTCGTGGCCATGCTGGTCGGCACCGTCAGCATGTTTCTGCTCAAGGGCGTTGCGCTGCGTGTGTGTATGGCGCTTGCGGCGGCGTTCTGGCTGGCCAGTCACCTGTTGGCGGGGTCCATCGGTGGGGTCACGGCCGAGGCCATGGTGATTCTTGCCAACGCCATCACCATTACCCGGCTGATTCGGCGCCGGCAAAAAAACGCCGCGCCGCCCGGCGTCGGTGAGCCGGACGGTCATCAGACCTACCGGACCTAGGCCTTCTTGACGAACTCGGACTTGAGCTTCATCGGGCCGATGCCATCGATCTTGCAGTCGATGTCGTGATCGCCCTCGACCAATCGGATGCTCTTGACCTTGGTGCCGACCTTCACGACCTGGCTCGAGCCCTTGATCTTCAAATCCTTGATCACCGTCACGGCGTCGCCGTCACTGAGCAGGTTGCCGTTGGCGTCCTTGACCACGGGCGTGTCGTCGTCCGCGCTGGCCTCACTCGGGTTCCACTCGTGGGCGCATTCGGGGCAGATCAAAAGCGGGCCGTCTTCGTAGACGTATTCGCCGTTGCAGGCCGGGCAGTTGGGCAGGGACATGGCAGGGTTCTCCGATCGAAGGCGGGCCGAGCCGCCGAAAGGCGCGCAGTGTAGCGCACCTCGACCGAAGACGTAACGCAGAGCGACCCCGAGCCGCAGGCGGCCGGGGTCGAGTGGATCGAATGAATCAAGTAGACCGAGCCTAGACCGGCTCAGGGGTGTGGTTGCTTTTCTCGACGACAACGCCTGCAAGCTCGCCGACCATGGTTTCCTGCGGCTGGTAGTGAATCACCGAGCGAATCGCCTCGCCGCGCTTCAACAGATCAAAGGCGGTATTGAGCTGGTCGTGCTCCATGTTGTGAGTGATGTAGGGGTCGACGTCGAATCGCCCCGACAGCCACTCATCGACCATGCCCGGAAGTTCCGAGCGCCCGAGCACGCCGCCGAACGCCGAGCCTTTCCAGACACGCCCGGTCACCAGCTGGAACGGGCGGGTGGCGATCTCCTCGCCGGCGCCGGCCACACCGATGATGATGCTCTCACCCCAGCCCTTGTGGCAGCACTCGAGCGCGGCGCGCATCAGGCGCACGTTGCCCACACACTCGAACGAGAAATCGACCCCGCCGTTGGTCATGTCGATGATCACTTCATGCAGCGGCTCGTGGTAGTCGTCCGGGTTGAGGCACTCGGTCGCCCCGAGCGATTCTGCCAGCGCGAACTTGGCCGGGTTGACGTCGATGCCGATGATGCGGCCCGCGCCCTGAAGCTTCGCGCCCTGAATCACCGCCATGCCGACGGCACCGAGCCCGAACACCGCAACCGTGTCGCCCGGCTGCACCTTGGCCGTGTTGCGCACCGCCCCCATGCCGGTCGGCACCGCGCAGCCCATCACGCTTGCCTTGGCAAGCGGCGCATCCTTGTTGATCTTGGCCACCGCGATTTCAGGCAGCACCGTGTATTCGCTGAAGGTGCTGGTGCCCATGTAGTGCCTGAGCGTCTTGCCCTTGTATGAAAAGCGGCTGGTGCCATCCGGCATCAGGCCCTGCCCCTGGGTCTTTCGAATGGTCTGGCAGAGGTTGGTCTTGCCGGACTGGATGTAGGGGCAGTTCGGGTCTTCCGGCGTGTAAAGCGGAATGATGTGATCGCCCGGCACCACCGAGGTCACCCCCTTGCCAACCTCTTCGACGATGCCGACGCCCTCGTGGCCAAGCACACAGGGAAAGAGGCCTTCCGGGTCCTTGCCGGAGAGCGTGAACATGTCGGTATGGCAGAGGCTGGTGGTCACGATGCGCACCAGCACCTCGCCCGCTTTCGGGCCTTCGAGGTCGACCTCCTCGAATTCGAGCGGCTGATTCGGCGCCCAGGCAATTGCAGCACGTGTCTTCATGAAACCTCCCAAGAGTACGAATACCGGGCAAGACAGCGCCCGAACTACAAAACGTTATAACATAACATTTACGGCGCGCAAGCCGTTGTCCTTGAGGCTTCGCTCAGTCACATGCCGACGTCGCGTTTGCGAACGTAGCGCTGTTATTCAGAAGAATCGTTTTTTCATAAACGCTGCACCCTCATGTCAGCCGCTTCATCATGTACTGCGAGTTCGGATCGTCGGTGTAGGCGGCGAAGGCCGGGCAAGGCTCGAAGCCGAATGCCTGATACAAGCGCCGGGCCGGATCGAAATACGGTTGCGCGCCGGTTTCAAGTCTTAAACAGTGATAGCCGAGCCGTGTTGCCTCATCGATCAAGTGCGCAAGCAAACACCGCGCCACGCCCCGCCGAAGAAACGCGGGGGCTGTGCGCATCGACTTGAGTTCACCCTCGCCTGCCCCGAGCGGTTTCAGTGCCCCGATGCCAGCCAGATCCTCACCCAGCCACAGACCATAGAGGGCGATCTCGGAAGCTGAGTACTGCTCGAGCCCAAGCGCGTGCCGACTCTCGGGCGGGCTGGTTGCGGCCATGTGCTCCAGGTGAAACTCGATCAATGCGCACACGGCCGGGTGCGCTGTCGTGACACGGGTCAACTGCATGCTGTGATCTCCTGAGCCGAATCGAACGCCGCTCGCCTCGCTGGGTACGATCCCTCATAATAGTGCGCTTTCCGCTCGATCTCCCGACTTCGACAGGTGGTGCGCCATGTCCGATATCCGCGACCGAATCAACGGCCTCAACCCACGCCAGCGCGAGGCCGTGCACGCCATCGAGGGGCCGTGCCTGGTGCTTGCGGGCGCAGGTTCCGGCAAGACCAGCGTGATCACGACCAAGATTGCCTACCTGGTGCAGGAATGCGGCATGAGCGCGCGACGCATCGCCGCCGTAACCTTCACCAACAAGGCCGCCCGCGAGATGAAAGAGCGGGTGCAGTCGATGCTGCCGGGCAAGAGCGGTCATGGGCTTACGGTCTCGACCTTTCACACCCTCGGGCTCAACGTCATCCGCGCCGAACTCAAGACCCTCGGCCTGCGCCCGGGCTTTTCGCTGTTCGACCCAGAAGACGCCAAGACCCTGCTGAAGGATCTGATGCACAAGGACGCTCAGGTCGATGCCGAGCAGATATCAAAGGTGCAGGGCCTGATCTCCCAGTGGAAGAACGATCTGGTACTGCCGGGCAAGGCGATCTCTCACGCCGAGACCGAAGACGAGGCTTTCGCCGCCCGCATCTACGAGCACTATGTGCGCCATCTGAAAGCCTACAACGCGGTGGATTTCGACGACCTGATCCTGCTGCCGGTGACCCTGTTCGAGCGTCATCCGGAGGTGCTGGCCAAGTGGCGCCGGCGCATTCACTACATGCTGGTCGATGAGTATCAGGACACCAACTCGAGCCAGTACCAGCTGGTGCGAATGCTGATGGCCGAGCGCCAGAACTTTACCGTGGTCGGCGACGACGATCAGTCGATCTACGCCTGGCGCGGCGCGCGGCCTGAGAACCTGATTCAGCTCGGGGAAGACTTTCCGAGCCTCAAGGTCATCAAGCTCGAGCAGAACTATCGGTCTACTTCGATCATCCTCAAGGCCGCCAACACGCTGATCAGTAATAACCCGCACGTCTATGAAAAGACGCTGTGGTCGGACAAGGGCCGAGGCGAGGCGATTCGGGTGCTGCTCACCCGCAACGAGGAGGCCGAGGCCGAGCGGGTCGCCAGTGAAATGCTGACCCGGCGGATCAAGGAATCCGCCCAGTGGCGCGATTTCGCGGTGCTCTATCGTGGCAACTTTCAGGCCCGGCTTTTGGAGCTGAAGCTTCAGCACTACCAGATTCCCTACAAGCTCTCCGGCGGCACTTCGTTTTTCTCGCGCAACGAGATCAAGGACGCGATGGCCTACCTGCGGGTGCTGATCAACCCCGACGACGACAACGCCTTCCTGCGGGTGGTCAACGTGCCGCGCCGCGAGATCGGCCCGACCACGCTTGAAAAGCTCGCCAACTACGCCGGCGAGCGCCGCGTCAGCCTGTTTTCGGCCTGCCATGAGATGGGGCTCGGTGAAGTGCTGCCCGAACGGGCCATCGAGCGTCTGGGCCGGTTCGCGCATTTCATCGACGGCGTGCGCAAGCGAATGGATCAGGGTGAATCCATCGCCGCCATCCGCCAGATGTTTCTGGAAATGGACTACGAGGCCTGGCTCTACCAGAACGCCAGCGCCCCGCAGATCGCCGACAAACGGATGGCCAACGTCTGGATTTTGATCGACCAGCTCGAACAATCGATGCAGCGCGAGGCCGATGACAACGGCGATGTCGAGAGCGACGACGAGACCGACAGCGTCGAGGCCGCGATTTCACGGCTGGTGCTGCGCGACATTCTCGATCAACAGGCGCAGGAAGACGACGCCGACCGCGTGCAGCTTCTGACCATGCACGCCTCCAAGGGCCTCGAGTTTCCCCACGTCTACGTGATGGGGCTTGAAGAAGAGCTTTTGCCTCATCGCAATTCGATCGAAAACGGCGACATCGAGGAAGAGCGGCGGCTGGCCTACGTGGCGATCACCCGTGCCCGCCAGACGCTGACCCTGACCCTTGCCCGCCAGCGCAAGGCGTTCGGGGAGATGATGAACTGCACCCCGAGCCGCTTTCTGGACGAACTGCCGGAAGAGGATCTGGAGTGGGAAGGCCGCCCCGACAAGGACGACCCGGAGAAGAAACGCGAGCGCGGCGCCAGCGCCATCGCCGGGCTGCGCTCACTGCTGGGCTGATCGATACGCGGCTGAGGCGCTCACGCGCCCCTGTCGAGATCCACCGCGCCCTCGAAACCGAGCTGACGCCAGGCATCGAACACGATCACCGCACAGGCGTTCGACAGGTTCAGGCTGCGGCTTTCCGGCAGCATCGGAATGCGAAGCCGCTGAGCTTCCGGCAACGCATCGATCATGGCCTGCGGCAGGCCCCGGGTTTCGGGGCCGAACACCAGCGCATCTCCTGACTGGAACCCCGCCTCGGTGTACGAGGTGCGCCCGCGGGTCGAGACCGCGAACACGCGCGCCGGCGCAACGGAGGCCATGAACGCGTCAAAGTCGACGTGGACCTGCACCCGCGCCCATTCGTGGTAATCGAGCCCGGCGCGGCGCAGGCGCTTGTCATCAAGCACGAACCCGAGCGGCTCGATCAGATGCAGGCGAAACCCCGTATTGGCGCACAGCCGGATGATGTTGCCGGTGTTCGGCGGAATCTCCGGCTGATAGAGCACGATGTCGAGCATCAGAAGCCGACGCTCACCCCAAAGACCGGGCCGCTGTCGAGGGTCGAGGTGTCATGACCATCGAAATCGGCGCGCACATAGCGATAGCCGACGTAGCCGTAGGTATTGGCCAGAAGCGTTGCCCGAAGCTGGGCGCCGTACTCATAGCCTTTTTCGTAGTCGCCGTGGCTCAGGCCTTCCGGAGTATAGAAGCCGTAGCCGCCGACCGAGACGCGCGGAATCGGAGTATCGACGAACGCCGAACCGCCAAGGCCGACACCGCCGCCGTGGCCCCGATGGGCATCCCAGTACTGATAACGGGCGCCGACGCTCAGATCGACCAGCGGTGTGTAGGGCGAGAACATCAACGAGCCGGAGTAGGCCTTGTTGGTGTGGCCGTTGTCGTCGGTTTCAAAATAACCGATGCCAGCGTCAAGCCCCGGGAACAGGCCTTGCGAGGCGTTGACCTGAGTGCCGTTGGAGCTGGTGTTGGCGTTCAGGCTCAGGGCAAAGGAATTCGTTGCGGCGAACGCTAGCCCGAGGCCTGCGGCGCATGAGAGAATTTTTTTCATGGTGTGTCATCCTTGAATGAAGTCGGTAGAAACAACGTCGGTAGCCGCCTGATCAGCTCGAGCGCTCGACACCATAGCGGGCGCGGTAGTCACGAATGGCTTCGGCGTGACCCTGAAGCGACTCCCCGGCGTACGTTTCAAGGTACTCTAGTATGAGATCCAGCGTCACGATCGGCACGACCGGCATACCGAACTCCGCCTCGACCTCTTGAATGGCGCTCGTTTCACCCTGACCGCGTTCCTGACGATCCAGCGCCACGATGACGCCGGCGGCAGTGGCTCCGGCACCGTTTATCAGCGCCATGACTTCACGGATGGCGGTGCCCGCCGTAATCACATCATCGATGATGGCGATGCGGCCGGCGAGCTCGGCGCCGACGATCTGCCCGCCTTCACCGTGATCCTTGGCTTCCTTGCGATTGAACGCAAAGGGCAAATTGCGGTCATGGTGGGTGGCAAGCGACAGGCTCGTGACCGATGCCAGCGGAATGCCCTTGTAGGCCGGCCCGAAAATCACATCGATATCGAGCCCGGCACGTTCAATGGCATTGGCGTAGCATCGACCGAGCATGTCCAGTGCTCGACCGGTATGAAAACAGCCGGCATTGAAAAAATAAGGACTGATCCGACCGGACTTCAAAGTGAACTCGCCGAACGAGAGTGCGTTTTCGGAAATGGCGAATTCGATGAATTCTCGCTGATAGTCAAGCATGTCGTTCCCTTTGATGAGCCAGTCGGTTTACCAAAACGGTCAAAGCTCGGGTATCATACACGCGCGAAAAACAAGGGACCACGTATGAAAATCGCCAGCATCAACGTCAATGGTATCCGAGGTGCCGTCGAGCGGGGATTGCTCGACTGGATCGCCGAGCAGGACGCCGACGTCATCTGTATTCAGAACCTCAAGGAAAAAAGCTTCGAGTTCGAGGAAGCGCTTTTGTACCCCTCAGGCTACGAAGGCTATTTTCTCGATGCCGAAGAAGACGGCGTGTCGGGCGTGGGGATCTACTGCAAGCAGATTCCGAAGGCCATCATGTACGGGCTCGGCTTCGAGCAGTGCGACAACGAAGGCCGCTTTCTGCAGGCCGACTACGACAAGTTCAGCGTGGTCTCGTTTTTGATGCCCGAAGAGCCGCACGCCAAGCAGCGCTTCATCACGCAATACACCGAGTATCTGACCAAGCTGAGCCGCAAGCGCCGCGAATACATCCTCTGCGGCACCTGGAACATCGCCCACAAGACCATCGATCTGGCCCACTGGGCCGATTATCAGGGCACCCCGGGCTTTCGCCCGGAAGAGCGCGCGTTCATGGATCAGGTGTTCGGGCCGCTGGGCTTCATCGACACCTTCCGTGAGATCAAGCGCGACGGCGGCCACTACACTTACTGGCCCAAGCTCGACAGCGACCTGCCGCGCCAGCGTCAGGACGGCTGGCGGCTGGACTATCAGGTCGTCGGCCCCAACCTTCAGCGCACCATCAAGAACGCCTGGGTCGACACCAACGCCACGTTCTCAGAGCATGCGCCCCTGATCGTTGAATACGATCTGCCTCTGTAAGCGCGACGGTCCCTCGCCGACAACGCCAGCTCTCGGGCTGGCGTTGTTGTATCGATCAGCCAGATCAGGGGTGTGACGCCAAACGCGTCTGATTACTCGCGCACGTCCAGCGCCTGACGCTGATGCACAAACAGATCCTTGCCGCCCTTCTCGGCCAGATCCAGCATCGCGTTCAGCTCAAGCCGTGAAAACGGCGCCTGCTCGGCGGTGCCCTGCACCTCGATCAACCCGCCATCTTCGGTCATCACCACGTTGAGATCGGTGTCGGCGTTGGAGTCCTCGTCGTAATCCAGATCCAGCACCGGTGTGCCCTTGTAGATACCGACCGAGACCGAGCTGACCAGCTGCTTGAACGGGTCACTCTTGATCTGGCGCTTGCGCTGCATGTGGCGGATCGCCTCCATCAGCGCCACGCAGCCGCCGGTGATCGCTGCCGTGCGCGTGCCGCCATCGGCCTGAAGCACATCACAATCCACCGTAATGGTGAACTCGCCGAGCTTTTTAAGATCCACCGCCGCGCGCAGGCTACGCCCGATCAAGCGCTGAATCTCGAGCGTGCGCCCGCCCTGCTTGCCGCGCGATGCTTCACGCCCGCCTCGGGTATGGGTCGCGCGCGGGAGCATGCCGTACTCCGCCGTCACCCAGCCCTGATTCTTGCCCCGAAGCCAGCGCGGCACCCCGGCCTCCACGCTTGCGTTGCAAAGCACTCGGGTATGGCCGAACTCCACCAGCACCGAGCCTTCGGCGTAGCGGGTGAATTCACGGGTCAGCTTGATCTCGCGCAGGGCATCGGGGGTACGTCCACTTGGGCGCATTGGAAAACCTCATCTGTCAGTAAGTAAGCGCAGCGCGCCGTCGAAGTACGCCCATTCTACACGCTTGGGCGCGTTAATCCGTTACACTGCGCCACAACCTGAGTCGACCGAGGTCGACCGCCTGACGTTTGATCACAAGGAGTGCTCCCATGGCGCACAGCATGACCGCCTTCACCCGCCAACACCGTGAAACGCCCTGGGGCACGCTGAGCCTCGAGCTGCGCTCGGTCAACCAGCGCTATCTCGAGCCGCACTTCCGCCTGCCGGAAACCTTGAGAAACCTCGAGCCGCACTACCGGGAAAAGCTCAGAAAAGCGGTCGCGCGCGGCAAGATCGAATGCCACCTGCGCTTCGAGCAGGACGACACCGCCAAGAGCCTGACCATCAACCACACCCGGCTCGAAACCCTGGCCCAGACCATGGAAGCCATTCAACGCAGGCTCCCGCAAAGCAGCATGCCCAGCACTCTGGCGCTGCTGGACTACCCCGGCGTCACGGCCTCCGAAGGCGTCGATAACGACGCGCTCCACGCCGAGGCGCTCGCGCTGTTTGACCACGCAATGACCGATTTCCTCGAAGGCCGCGCCCGCGAAGGCGAGCGTTTGGCAGAGCTGATTCGCGAGCGCCTGACCGGCATTCGCGCACAGGTCGCGGACGTACGCGCCCACCTGCCCGCCGTGCTCGAGCGCCAGCGCCAACTCATCCTCGAGCGGCTCGAGCAGGCCAAGGCCGAACTCGACCCCGCCCGACTTGAAGCCGAAATGGCGCTGCTCGCGCAGAAATCCGATGTAGCAGAAGAACTCGACCGGCTCGAAACCCATGTGGATGAAGTCGAGCGCCAGCTCACGCAAAAAGGCCCCGTCGGCCGCCGGCTCGACTTCCTGATGCAGGAACTCAATCGCGAAGCCAATACGCTCTCCTCCAAGGCGGTCGTCACCGACACCACCCGCTGCGCGGTGGAGCTTAAAGTGCTGATCGAACAGATGCGGGAACAGATTCAGAATATGGAGTGAGGCAAGTACCCGCCCTCCCGCAAGCGGCTGGGCCGGCCTGCATTTACTCTCAGCACATGAAGGGCTTTTATGACCCACGATGACGACATCCACTTCCTGAAGCGATGCATCGCGCTTGCAACGGAAGCGCTGGAAGCGGGGGATGAGCCCTTTGGCTCGGTTCTGGTCGATCGCAACGGCCGCCTCCTCAAGGAAGCCCGTAACCGGGTGGGCGGTGGCGACGCCACTCAACACCCGGAGTTCGAGCTGGCACGTTGGGCCGCGCAGCATCTTGGTGAGGACGAGCGTTATCAGGCGACGGTCTTTACCTCCGGAGAGCACTGCCCCATGTGCGCCGCGGCGCACGCGTGGGTCAAGCTCGGGCGCATCGTGTACGCAAGCTCCACCCGCCAGCTCACCACCTGGCTTGAAGAGCTGGGCGTTGAGGCACCGCCGTTGAAGCCTCTCGCCATTACCGAGGTCGCCCCCGGTATTCCCGTAGACGGCCCCTACCCGGCGCTGGCGCAGGAGATTCACGCCCTGCATCGACGCTACCACGGCAAAAACTGACCGAGTCTCTGGCCCAAGCCGCGAGCATCCGCGCAATGCACGTGCTTACGTCCAGTCAGGCCCATCAAGCGCATCAAGCGGCACTTTCAAATAGCGGGTGCCGTTACTCTCCGGCTCGGGCAGGCGCCCGCCTAGAATGTTGACCTGCAGCGCGAACAGCATCAGCTTGGGCATCGGCAGTTCGCGGTCGCGCCGCTCACGCAGCTCAACGTACTCCGCCTCACTGCTGTCATCCAGGCGATGTTTGTTGGTTTCGCGCTGCTCGCGTACGGTGCTTTCCCACTCGGGAGCGCGCCCCTCCGGCATGTAGTCGTGCCCGGTAAAGAGCCGCGTCTCATCAGGCAGCGTCAAAATGGCCTGGATCGACTGCCAAAGCTCGCGCGCACTTCCGCCGGGAAAATCGGCCCGGGCGGTGCCGAAATCGGGCTGGAACAACGTGTCGTGAACGAAGGCCGCATCCCCGATCACATAGGTGATCGAGGCAAGCGTATGGCCCGGGGAATGCATCACGCGACACTTGAGCTCACCGAGGGTAAAGGTGTCGCCGTCATCGAACAGATGCTCCCACTGGCTGCCATCGTCGTTTAGATCCGGCCAGTTGTAGATTTTTTTCCAAAGGGTCTGCACGTCCATCACGGGTCGGCCGATGGCGGTCGGCGCCCCGGTTTTCTCATGGAGATAGCGCGCGGCGGAGAAGTGATCAGCGTGCGGGTGGGTATCCAGAATCCACTCGAGTTCAAGCCCTTCCTGCTCGATGTAAGCCAGCAGCGCATCGGCTTGGTGCGTGGCGGTCGCGCCGGACTTTTCGTCAAAATCGAGCACCGGATCAATGATCGCGCAGCGGTTTGTGGCGGCGTCGCTTACAACGTATTGGACACTGAACGTGCGCGGATCGAAAAAGCCGGCAACATCGGGGGTGCCGCGGCTTTGATCCCCTCGGGAAAGCGCGAAGGTTTTCATAAAGGCTCCTTGAAACATCACACCTCAAGGATAGTCAGGCGGGGCTATAACGTTGGGCCGATGTGAAATATCCAAGAGTCGATTAACCACCAGCCTAGAGGCGACATTACCTTCTGTGGTTTAAGCGCGTATATATGTGAGCCTTTCACTGCGTATTTGAGTTGACTTAACGCGCGAGTATCACTCAAACTTCGATGCAAATGGACTGGGAGTGCCCGGTCGGCGTCTAAACCTCGGTGAGTCTCATCGGGGTTTTTCGCTATCTAGACGATGAAAATACTCAGGGTAAATGCTTGAGTCCCCACTGATCGTAACCATTTCCAACCGTGTTTCGACCGCCCTCGCAGTAAAACTTGGCTCGCAAAACACCGAAGGCCTGATTGGGCTGTTCCGGCTTGAGCACATGCCGACCGATGGGCCGCGCCACTAGATCCGCCAACTGTAACCCCGCTGAATTACTGGTTTTTGCCGCCATGCGAATGCTGAACGGTAGGTCACGTTGATATTTATTATCGCCGTCGCAGATACGGCGAAACTCCAGCTCGAGCTCGTCATCCTCTTTCGCGCCACGCTTTTCGACGATCACATGGGTCGTCAGTGTTTCCTGGCCTTTTTCCTTCACAAAATCAAAGAGCGTTTCCAGGCAGTGCTTGAGCGCCAAATGGTACGGATTATCTATCTCCTCCCGGTGATACAGTCGGTGCTTTTCGATCACGCAAGAGGCAAGGATGAAGTTGCTCTGATCGATCAGCGTACTCAGCCGCCCCATGAATGCCTGTTTGTCTGCTCTATTTCTAAACAGCCTAAAATCGCCCTTTTCCTTGCGAATCTCGTGTTCGTGCAAAATAACGAGATCATGACCGAAGTAATCGAATTTCAGCTGCTGAAGCGCCGGAACAACGTTAGATAGATAGTGGTTTTTGTAAAAGATACAAAAGGCCAGTACGAAGACCGGATAATTGGGATCGATATTGGTCATACCGTGGTCGCCACTTTCGTCGACATACACTACGAAATCACTGAACCCGCGCGCATTACCGATCCCTGCTGCGTCATTGGTCATGACCATCAAATCCCCTCCACTTCCATGCCGCGCTCAGCCAGCCACTGCTTGCGATTCTCGTAATCCGGCATGGCACGCTTGAGCTGGGAGAGAGTTAATGGCATTGAAAAGGTCCTGAGAGTAAGTCGCACGAATAAAGGTGTCGCGCGAATCGAGCAAGCGGCACATGCGTAAGCATGAATAAATAATGGGGCAAATAGTGTCATGAATCCGAGCAGAATCAACCGCTCCATTCCGCTTGCCAGTAAAAGGCTCCGCCATGTGCACACCTGACTTGTCTACGCCCTCTGCCCCGCTTTTCTCGCCAACTGATCTTCTGGTAGGCCTAAGTGGCGCCGATCGCACGCTGCTTTGCACGTGCCTTGCCCTCTTCGATGACAGCCGCTGGCAACAACGGCTTGCGCACTTAAGTGATCAAACCCGCGAGCACATTAAGCGCTTGGGGCAACGTGTCGAGCAGTGGCGGCACAAAGATGATGCAGATACTGGCTTGCCTGCCCTGCCGGCTCCGGAGCTTGAGGAAAGCGCGCAGGAGCTCAGCCAATGCCAGCGTAACTGGCATGGCTCGGCCTACAGTAACGACGAGCTGCGTGCTCTTTTGTGGGTAAGGCTTCGCACCGCCCTTGACCTTGAGCCCGCGCTTGCTGCATCGGTGCGCGGCTGCACGCCATTGGCCGATGACGTCACCGCGGCTCTGATCCATGCGCTCGACCCGCCAGGAACACTCAAGTCCGGCCAACGCGTTCTTTATAAGAAAGGGTGGACAAAAAAAGATCGCCCCGCGCTAACGCTTGATGACATCGTGTTGCCCGTACTGGATGAGCTGCTCGAGGCGTCTCTTACCGACGAAGAGGATGCCCCAAGCGCCGAAGACCGGCGAACCCTGCTCATGCGCTCCATTACCGCACTCGATGATCTGGGCACTCAGGATATGGATCGGCTGCTCCAACAGACCGAGGCTGATCGCTATAACGATGCCGCTCTTCGAAACACGTTCTTGCTTGGCGGCTCATTGGGCGCGTTCGGTATAGGCGCCAGTGCCGGCGGGTTCTCAACCTACGTACTAGCCGCCCAAGCCTCTGCCTTCATCCCGTTGGTCAGTGGGACTGGGTTGGTGTCCTTTGTTTCGGTACTTTCGAATCCAATCACGGTGTTGGGCGTGGCGGGCGGAGGCGGCTACTGGCTGCTCACTTCCGCAACTAAACGAGTACGTGCAGCCATCGCTGCGCGCGTTGCGGCCATGCTTGCCTTGCAAAGCAAGCTGAGCGGCCCCTCAGGGCTCGAACGCCTGCCGGACTGCTTTGCGTGCATTGCCACGCTTTATAAAAACGACGAGCTGGCAAAGGGAGGGCTCGATAAGTATTACCAGCAATGGCGTCGGCTAGGATCGCTCTATGCGCAAGCGCCTGCGGCGCCGCCTAAGTCAGTACTGCGCCATTCAACCCGTCCCTTACGTTCTGAGCATCCTAAAGCCGGTGACGAAGCGCATCCAGCAAACAGTACAGCCACGACTGAGCTGCAAAATGCCGCAGCGATGGCCACGCTCACACTCGGAGACGCCCTGTATACGCTGGCCGCGATCAATCCTCATGTTATCGCCGCTGCCGATTTTTCGCGACTGGACGCTATCGACAATGAATGGAGCTTCGCACAGCTTGCCGAACACATCCTTACCGGCAGTGACGGAGCGCGCCTTGGCGCCGTGAGTCAGCTAAAAGGGTATGTGGCCGAGCAAGCCGTAGCAGCACAACTTATCGATGCCGGTCACACGGTCAGCCTGCCGGAGGTTTCGAACCAGTCCGGCTGGGATCTACTGGTGGACGGGCACCCCGTACAAGTCAAGTTCCACGCCACACCTGCCGGCATCGCCGAGCATTTCGAACACTACTCCTACCCGGTCATTGCCAACGAAGAGCTAAGAGACCACATACCGGAACAGTGGGCTGACCAAGTTTTCTTCATCGATGGCTTGAGCGGCGAACTGATCGAGCAGATCACTCGTGACTCTCTGACAGCCGGCGCTCATTTGCTCGATCATGATGTGATTAGCATGGCGGCCATCATCAGCACCGCCCGGGGCGTACTGGCCTACCGGAAAAACGAACTCAGCTTTCGTCAGACGCTGGAACAGATTCTACTGGATGGCGCAATACGAACAGGCCTTGCTGCAGGTGCGAGCGCGGCCGGCTCCGGGATAGGCTTTTGGGTGTTTGGCCCAGCTGGAGCCCTTTGCCTAGGCAAAGGGGCTCCGATTCTTAGTCAGATGATAACGCCCAATGTAAAAACGCGACTAAACACGTCGATCAAGGGTGCGGCGCATCACCAGTGGGAAGCGAAGACGCATCATCTTATCTCGGCCCTAATTGCCCGGCTGCGCGAAGCCCTGCAGCATAAACGCACGGTGTCTCAGCAGCGAAGTCAATCAATGCCCCGCGGAGAGTTGGGGGAATATCTTAGGTGGCGCTTGAGCGATGACGCGCTCTTTTTCGAAGAATGCGACACCCGCTTGCGCGCCATAAGCTCGGCAAGCTTACCGGAGCAGCGGCTTGCGGATACTCTCAAGGTCATAACAGTGTGTGGCGTGCACCCTGTCACTTATCAAAGCGAACTCACGGCCGTGAACGAGGCACTCAAAAATCGGCCTGGCCTTGCGCAACTTATCGATCACGACCGCTTGAACGCTGCACTGACCGACACACTGACGCGAGCACGCGACGCAGGCAGTTACCTAAAAACACGCTCAAGCGACTTCAGTGAACACGGGCTGAACGACAAGGCAAAATCTTTTATGAGCCGATGGCGCAAAAAATGATGTTTCAGCGCCGTAGCCATTTTTAACTGTACGGATTTGGATCAAAAAATGAGCGCCAGCATGAGCCGACCGACACCTTGGAGTGACGCGGAAGTCGAGGCCACCGTCATTACGTACCGCGAGATGCTCATCGCAGAACTCAGCGGCCAGCGCTACACCAAGAGCAAACTCAACGAGAAACTCATTGAAAAGCTCGAGGGGCGCTCCAAGGGTGCGATCGAGTTCAAACACAGCAACATCAGCGCGGTCTTGCGCGACGCCGATTGCCCCTACGTCGAGGGCTACAAACCCCGAAGCAACTATCAGCAGAGTCTGGTCGAGGCGGTCGAGCGCTATTTGCTGAGTACAGAGCTATTTGACCGCGCGGCACGCTCCGCCACCGACCGCCCGGTGATCGATGCCATGCACACGGTGGATGAGCGAATGATCGTCGAGCCGCCCGAGACGAGCCCGCCTCAAACGCGTGTCAAAGAAGCCGGCGCCGCGTATACGGTGCGAACGCCACAAAAACGCGATTACTTAGCTCGGGAGCGCCGCAACCGCGAACTCGGCCTTGCCGGTGAGCAGCTAGTGGTGCGCTTGGAGAAACACCGCCTGACTCAGGCCGGCCAAGGGGCGCTTGCCGAGCGCGTCGAGCACGTTGCCGTGACTCAAGGCGATGGGCTGGGCTTCGATGTGCGCTCGTTTGACGCCAACGGTGATGAACGATTGATCGAGGTCAAAACCACCGCCTTTGCCAAGGAAACCCCGTTTTTCATTACCCCCAACGAGCTCGAGTGCGCTCGTGATAACGCCGAGCACTACCATCTATTTCGGCTTTTCAATTTCCGCAAGAACCCCCGGCTTTTTTGCCTGAAAGGCGACCTCTATGGGCAACTCTGGCTCGAGCCGGACAGCTACCGCGCTGGCGTTCGCTGAGCGGGTACGCAGTATCGGCGTGGTGAGCTGGCGGGGCGTTTCTTGCGCCTGTGCCACGTCACAAACACCCTAACCAACTGAATTTAAGGGCTTTAACCTAATGGCAAACGGGCGCTGGTGTATTGGAGTACGCCCGCTCGTTTAGCCATTGGTCGACGTTTGTCATCGAGTTGCCGATCTGTGCTAACGCCTTCGCGTGCCGATACGCACTATGGAATGCATCGCATTCGAACACGCATTCGTTGAGGGACGCGCACAATGAACAACAATACCAAGATCGATTTCATCTACCTCTCCGAGCAGGACATGATCCGGGCCGGCGTTACCGACATGGCCGCCTGTGTGGACACCATGGAAGAGGTCTTCCACCTGCTGCACATCGGTGATTACCGCATGGCCGGGCCGAACAATGACTCCCACGGCGCGATGATCATGTTCCCGGAAGAATCGCCCTTTCCGACCATGCCGAAGCCGACCGCGGATCGCCGCATGATGGCGATGCCGGCCTATTTAGGCGGCAGCTTCTGCACCTCCGGCGTGAAGTGGTACGGCTCCAACATCGCCAACCGCGAAAAGGGCCTGCCCCGCTCGATTCTGATGTTCACGCTGACCGACCCCGACACCGCCGCACCGCTGGCGTACATGTCAGCGAACCTGCTGTCGGCCTACCGCACCGGCGCGGTGCCAGGCGTTGGCGCCCGCCATCTGGCGCGCAAGGATTCCCGCGTCATTGGCCTTCTGGGCCCGGGCGTGATGGGTCGTACCAGCGTGGCGGCGTTCATGGCGGTCTGCCCTGACATCGACACCATCAAGCTCAAGGGCCGCAGCGAGAAGAACATCACCGGCTTTGTCGAGTGGGCAAGCGAGCACTACCCGCAGGTCAGCGTCGAGATCGTCGACACCGAAGAAGCGGTAGTACGCGATGCCGACATCGTGACCTACTGCGCCTCCGGCGAAGTCGGCAACCCGGACAAGTACCCGATGGTCAAACGTGAGTGGGTCAAGCCCGGTGCGTTTCTGGCCATGCCCGCGCCGTGCAACTTCGATGCCGGCATGGAAGCGCCGGACGTACGCAAGGTACTCGATGACACCGGCCTGTATGAAGCCTGGTACGAGGAAGTCCCCAAGCCCGCGCACAACTGCATTCCGCTGGTCGGTGTAAAGTTCATGGACATGATTCACGCCGGTACGCTTGAGGCCAGCGCGCTTGAAGACCTCGGCGCGATCGTCTCCGGCGATAGCCCGGGGCGTCAGAGCGACGACGAAATCATCATGATGTCGGTCGGCGGCATGCCGGTCGAGGACGTCGCCTGGGCAACGGTTGTCTACCGCAAGGCCGTGGAACAGGGCATCGGCGTATCCCTCAATCTGTGGGACGAGCCCGCGCTCAAGTAAGCGCCGCTCGCCCAACCTGCGGGCACCGCGCCGTGCGCCGGTGCCCGCCCCTTCATCGATATCAAAACGAGCGCAGTCCAATGACGACGATTACCAAGGTCAAGACCGGTTCCAAATTCGAAGACCACGCCAGCTATTCTCGCGTGGTGGCTGTAGATAACTGGATCCTTGTATCCAATACCGCCGGGCGCAACCCGGACACCAAGGAAATTCCCGACGACGTCAGCGAGCAGTTGAAGCAGGTGTTTGCCAACATCGAGCGCGGCCTTGCCGCCGTCGACAGTAACCTTGCCGATGTGGTGTCCGCGAAAATATTCATTCAGAACCCGGCCGACACCGAAACCGTCATGACGCTGTTCGGCGAAACCATGCGCGGCGTTGACCCGGTCATCACCGTGACCTGCCCGCCGCTCGGCTCTGAGGTCTACAAGGTCGAGCTGGAAGTGACCGCGTACCGTGGCGCCGGCCGCGCCGAAACCACCCGGATCGACACCTCCGCTCAGTGAGGCAGCGTTTGCCCCCTTAACTTCGAGTCAACGCAGTACGACCGGCCTGTCCGGTCGTACTGCGTTGGGTCACCGACCGATCAGGACGCGTTCATGGCACCGAAAATCGCACCCGTCGAGACTTCCACTGATTTTCCCGAATCGACCACCGTGGTCATCATCGGGGGCGGCATCATCGGCCTGACCGCCGCCCTGACGCTCGCCGAGCGCGGCGTCTCCGTCACGGTTCTGGAAAAGGGCCGCATCGCCGGCGAACAGTCTTCCCGCAACCTGGGCTGGATTCGAAAGACCAGCCGGCACAAGGAGGATGTGCCACTGGCGCTGGCCTCCGACCGGCTGTGGGCCACGATGAATGAGCGTACCGGAGGCGATGTCGGCTATCGCCAGTCCGGCATCATGTTTCTCTCGCGCACGCCGGATCAGCTCGCCGTGCACGAAGCCTGGCTCAAGTCGGTCTCGAGCCTGTCGCTTGATTCGAAAATTCTGAGCGCACGCGAGGTCGATGCGCAGGTGCCGGGCGGTCGCGGCGACTGGGCCGGGGCCATTTTCACGCCGTCCGACGGCTGCGCCGAGCCGACGCTTGCCTCCAGCGCCATCGCCCGCGCCGCCATCAAGCGCGGTGCGGTAATTGTCGAGCACTGCGCGGTGCGCAACCTCACCCGCGCCGGCGGCAAGGTCAGTGGCGTTGTGACCGAGCGCGGCGAGATTCGCTGCGATCAGGTTCTGCTGGCCGGCGGCATGGGCTCCCGACGGTTTCTGGGCAACATCGGTATTTCGCTGCCGACGCTGCCTCTGATTCTGTCGGTGGTTCGTACCACCGCCATGAACGGCCCCACTGACGCCGCCGTCGGCGGGCCGGACTTCTCGTTCAGAAAACACAAGGATGGCGGGTTTATCGTGACCCAGCGCGGCGCGCTGGACGCCCCGCTCACACTCGATCACCTGCTGGTCGGCTCGAAGTATCTGAGCGCACTGCGCGCGCAGTGGGGGCTGATGCAGATCTCGATGGGCAAGCATTTCTGGCGGGATCTGACGATGCCGCGGCGCTGGAAAAACGGCAAATCGCCGTTCGAACAGGTGCGCACCATCGACCCGCCGATCAACCAAAAGCTCAATGATGAGGCGTATCGCAACCTGTCCGCGGCCTGGCCTGCATTCGAGAACATGAGCGTGGAAGAGTCCTGGGCGGGGATGATCGACATTACGCCGGATTCAAACCCGGTCATCGATGCCGTGCCCGGCGTTCCGGGGCTGACGCTTGCCACCGGCTTCTCCGGCCACGGGTTCGGAACCTCGCCGGCCGCCGGTCAGCTTGCGGCGGATCTGGTCATGAACAGCGAGCCGCTCATCGATCCGCGCCCCTACCGGTTCGGCCGCTTCTAGGCCGGCCGGTTCCAGCTCGACCGTACACTTGCAGACCGCTAGGCCACGCTCGGTCGGGCCGCTTCGAGCGCCCGGTCGCGGGTGGCCGAAGGCAGCTCCTGAAACAGGCGCCGGTATTCGCGACAGAAGTAGCTCTGATGAAAAAAACCCTGGCCGGCGGCGGCGTCGGCCAGGCGCTGGGTCGGGTCTTGAAGCAGGTTTCGGCGCACCGCGTTGAGCCGCAGCGCCCGCAGGTAGTTGACCGGTGACTGCCCCACTTCAGCCTGAAAACTGTATTGAAGCGTCCGGCGTGAAATCTTCAGCTGGTCACACAGCGCCATCAGGGACGGTGGGTCTTCGGGCTGGCTGCGCAGCAACGCCTGGCAGCGGTCGACAATGTAGCGCCGGGTGCGATAGTTGCTGACGTCCGGCTCAAAGGCCAGCACACACTCACTCAACAGTAGCTCGATGCTGTCCTCGAGCTGGCGCATCAGCGACTGCTGAAGCGTCGGCGTCATCAGCTCGTGGGCGGGGCGCTGGCGCAGGTAATCGGTCATGCCCTGCCACTGCCCGCGCACCTGATTCAAAAGCTCCTTCGGCACCTCGAGCCGGCGCAAGCGATGCTCATCGCGGCCAAGCCAGGGGTGTCGGCTTCGGTCGATGGAGGCCACCAACAGGTCGTAGTTCGATGGCGCCACACTCCAGAACTGGTCACAGCTTGGCAACACGGTCACCGCGTCGCTGCTGTACAGGTCACTGTTGGACCAGCGTATCGGCGTGACCAGGTGCCACTGCGACTCGGGAAAATGCATGCGCTGAGACAGCTCCAGATTGGCGCTTTCCCGGAAAAGACGCACCTCGCGGCTGACAACATCCACGATCTCGCCGGAAAAACAGCCGGCCTCGATCTGGCTGGATTCCTGCTGCCAGCCGTCCAGACGCTGGGCATGCTCGGTGGCATCAAGGCAGTGATGCAGTGTAATGGTCATGAATGACTCCTTCGGGCGCATCGCTCGTGGTCATGGCATGAAGTTTGCATTATTGCTACCCCCCCTCCATTCGACCAAGGGTGTGCTTGACCAATGGATGGTGGTGTCGGTTCGTTTTTTTCTTTAGAGTCGATTGAACCATTAAAATGTTAATGAATATGGTGACCCAATGCTAACCACGAATGCAACCTCGCTGTCGTTCGATGCCTGGCTTGGCGCCGTAAGGCAAACATGTGGCAATTTCGATTCCAAACCCAGAGACCGCCGAAGCTTTCAGGGCAGTGTTTCAAGCCGCTCCAATGGCGGAATCGATATTGCAAACATCGTCACGAACGCAGAAAAGATTACCAATCGTCGCCCGCAACACCGCGATGAGGACCGTTTCTGTTTCCTGGTGGTGCAAAAACAGGGGCACGCCACCCTGATTCAAAACGACGTCGCCATCACATTGCGCCCCGGCGAAATGGCGCTGATGGATTCGGTCGAGGCCTGCGACATCATCCCCCACGGCCTGATCGAGCACGATTCACTGCATCTATGTCGCAGTGCGGTCGCCAAGCGCTTCGGCGATACCAAGATTCCGTTCATGAAGATCACCGCAGACTGCGCCAGCAGTCAGATCCTGCAGCTGGTGGTCAATCGGATGATCACCGAGCCGCTGGCCGCGACCGAGGCGCGTGAACGCGGCGTCTCGGAGTCGCTGGTCGCGCTGTTGCCGGCCATCCACCAGCATCAGGCGCTTACCCCATCCTTCATGGAACCGGCCGATGGCACGCTGTTCATCTGCGTGCAGCAGTTCATCGATCAGCACCTGCATGAAGACGACCTCGGCCCGGAGCGTCTGGCCGCGGCCTTTCACATGTCGGTACGCCAGCTCTACCGTCTGTTCGAACAGCACGGTGAAACCGTATGCCGCTACGTTCAGCGCCGCCGGTTGGCGCGCTGCGCCGAGGAACTGGCAAGCCCGATTCTGGTCAAGCGCTCGATCACCCAGATCGCCTATAAATGGGGCTTCACCGATTCAGCGCACTTCAGCCGCTCCTTCAAGCGCGAGTTCCAAAGTTCACCGCGGGAATACCGCCGGGCACGTCTGGAATACGCGGCCTGAGACCAAAGCGCGGCCTGATCGAAGAGATGACGCTGACCTGAGCCAAGAGATGACGCTGACCTGAGTAAAGAGACGGGCGGCGAGACGAGAAAGACGAGAGGCATCGAGGTGCTGCACCAGCAAAGTGCATAACCTGCGCTACATGAGGTCGCGACCTGAGCCGCCACCTATATTCGAGTCGGGTTCAAGCCGGGTTCGGGCCGGCACCCGAACAAACGATCGGGGCCGGCTCGAGACATGGTCAGTACGCGATGCAGATTGATTTGAGTTCGGTGTAGGCGTTGACCGCTTCCGGGCCGAATTCCTTGCCAATGCCCGACATCTTGAGGCCGCCAAACGGCATGGCCGGGTCAAGCGTCACGTGGGTGTTGACCCAGACGGTGCCGGCCTCGATGCGTGGTGTCATCGCCATCGCCTTGGATAGGCTCTCGGTCCAGAGGCTCGCAGCCAGGCCCAGGTCGCTGTCATTGACCATTTTAAGCGCGTCTTCCTCGTCGTCGAAGGCAATCACGGTCAACACCGGGCCAAACACCTCTTCCCGCGCGATTTCCATGTCATGGGTCGCACCACTGACCACGGTGGGCGACACGTAGAAGCCCTCAGTTGGTACCTTGTTGCCGACATGCACCTTGGCGCCCTGATCGCGCGCGCGGTCGATGTAGCCCTGAACGCTGTCCTGCTGACGCTTGGACACCAGCGGATTGACCTGCGCGTCGGGATCGATGCCGGGGCCTGCGTGCATGGAATCGACGGCCTTGGCGAGCTGCTCGCAGAAGGCGTCATGAATGCTTCGATGCACATAAAAGCGCGACGCGGCCGCACAGACCTGCCCCTGATTGATCAGCCCGCCCATCAGCGCACCGTTGACCGCCTTTTCGACGTCGGCGTCTTCAAGCACCAGCATCGGGTTCTTGCCACCCAGTTCCAGCGAGAAGTGCGCCATGTGCTCGACCGCCGCATGACCGATCTGCTTGCCGATTTCGGTGCTGCCGGTGAACGTGACCTTCTTGACGTCCGGATGCTCGGACAGACGCGTGCCGACCGTTGACCCGGAACCCAGCACCACGTTGAACACGCCCTTCGGCACACCGGCCTCGATTGCGAGTTCAGCCAGGCGCAGAACGCTCAAGGGCGTCTCGGAGGCGGGCTTGAGCACGACCGTGCAGCCTGCCGCCAGTGCCGGCACCAGCTTCCAGAGCGCAATCATCATCGGGAAGTTCCACGGAACGATGGCCGCCACGACGCCAATGGGCTGACGCAGGGTATAAACGTTGAACTTCGCGCCTTCCGGCATGCCGATGGACACTTCGCGGGTGCTGCCCTCGAGCTTGGTGGTCCACCCGGCCATGTAGCGGATGAAATCGATCGAGAAGCCGACATCGACGCCACGGGCGATGTTGATCGACTTGCCCTGGTTGAGGGTTTCGATCTGGGCGAGTTCGTCGGCGTTCGCCTCCAGAAGATCGGCAAAACGCAGCAGAATGCGCTCACGCGCCGCCGGGGTCATGCTGCTCCAGCGGCCGTCCTCGAAGCTTTCCTTGGTCAAGGCAACTGCGCGGTCTGCAAGCGCGGCGTCGCCTTCGGCCACCTGGGTCAGCGGCTTGCCGGTCGAGGGGTCCAGCACATCGCGGGCGTTGCCTTCACTCAAAAAGGCGCCATCGATGAACGAGCCCGTCGCCCGCGTTAAGAAGTCCTGTACGGCCTGTGATGCAGTGTCCTGACTCATGAGCGATCTCCTGCGCGATTGAGCATCGAGCGGTGCGCCATTCAAGGGCCACCCAGTACCGGGTGCCACCAGCAACGCGTGAGAAACTCGACGTCAAACAGCGGTTCTGTGTTGAAAAGAGCTGTATATCGTTAGGCTAATGCGCCACGCACCCGACGACTTGCCAGTGGCTGCCGGGTGCATGACGCTGTCTGCCGAGGTTTGTCCCTTAGGGCGCGTGCCTTGCCCGATCAGAAATTAAACCCGACCAACAGCTGGGTGTAGTAGTTCGAGCCACTGCCGCCAAGCTGTGACCCGCCGCGTGAGGCGGGGGAGTCCGGGTCGTAACGGCCAACGAGCGGCATCACCCACCAATGGTCGTTGATCGTCCAGGTGCCATAGAGGTCGATCTCGTTACCATCAAGGTTCGGCCCCTGATTGGTATCGAGGGTATCGAAGCGGTACGCCAGCAAGCCAAGACCTAGATTATCGGCAGGCGTGAGTGACAACGTGACCTGATGAATGCGGGCGTTGGTGGCGAAGGGGCCTGCGTAGTTCGCCGCCACCTCGCCCTGGAACCAGGTGCCGAGCGCACGGCCGTTGCCGTAGAACAGCGGGTCATAGCCGTCGGAGAACCGGCTGAAGCGGTAGCTCACGTAGGGCGACCAGGCCAGATCACTGAACGTCCAGCCGGCTTCCGCGTACCAGGCGTTTTCATCGGCACCGTTGCCTTTTTCCTGCCAGGCGAACTGACCGGCCAAAAACAGGTTCTCGACCCCGGCATTGCCGTGGCCGTAGACGCTATAGACCCTGGTGTCTTCCCGGTCCGGGTAGAGAAACGCGAAATCGCGGTCGGTATCGAGCACCTTGATGTAGGTCGCCCCGAGCGTTGCGTCATCGGTCACGTGCTCGAGCGTGCCCACCGCCATCTCGGGTTTGGCCTGCGCCCGGTTACCGGATTTGAGCCACATCAGATCGCCCCGCCAGCCCGTATCGCCGCCGAGTCTCACCACGGCGGTCTTCTCAAAGGACTGCCGCGCGGCAAGATAGTAGGCTCCGCCACGGTCCAGATCACCGCCAAGCACCCCCTCGCCGAAATTGAGCGAGTCGCCTGAAATCAAGAACCCGTCGCCGACCTGAATGTATTGACGACCCACCGACACATCGAGCCCGTCGGTGCCAAGCGCTGGAATCAGCTCGCCGGATTTCCAGCCAACGGCGAGGTCCTCAAGATGCGTTCGCCGCTCATCGCCGGTCGTGAATCCTGCCGCGTCGCCCTGGCCCCATGTGCCGCTCGAGGTCCAGGCCACATTGGCGTAGAGCGAACCCGCCGTGGGGGACAGCGTATGGGTGGCATCAAGGCCGTACTTGATGAAGCCTTCCTGCCAGTCCCGGCCGCCCGCCTCGGCCGTCTCCGACTGGGCATACCCTTTCTGACTGTGAAACGCCCCCGCCACCCCGGTGACGTTCAGGTTGATCTTGGTCTTTGCGTTGTCATAAAGCTCGAGCGCCGAGGCATTGCCACAGAGCGTCAGCGTGATGATCGTGCTGGCGGCGAGCGTCGGCAGCACGGGGCGGTAGCGTGTCGTAGTCATGAGGCAGTCGTCCCTTATTGTTGTGTTGGTGCGTGCGTCGTGGTGTTGGTGCGTGAGTCGTTGTGTCGGTGCTTATTGTTCGATGTCGCCTGAATGGGCCTTGATGCCGTGACACAGGCCGCTCGTCACAGGCTAGCGAGCCGGCCCTCGCCGCTCTTGTCTGCCCTTGACGAAAACCTGCCCGGCCCTGCCGCCTCGCCCGAAAGGCCGGCCCGAATGCCGATCCACACGCCGGCCTGAACAAAAGACCGATCCAAACGACAACGACCGGCGCGAAGGCCGGTCGTTTCGGGGTGACGCTTGAACGGCTAACCGAGCCACACCAGCGAGAGCGCCGGCACGAACACCACCACCGCGATGCGCACCATGTCCGCGCCCAGAAACGGCACGATGCCGCGACTGACCGTGCCAAGTGAGGTGTTGTGGCTGTACTTCTGCACGATGAACAGATTCATCCCCATTGGCGGCGTAATCAGCCCGATTTCCACCACCATCAGCGCAACGATTCCGAACCAGATCGCCTTTTCCGGCCCGGTCAGGCCGAAAAGATCGAGCTGCATGATGATCGGGAAGAAGATCGGAATGGTCAGCAGAATCATCGACAGCGAATCCATCATGCAGCCAAGCACCAGATAGATCGCGAGAATCACCAAAAGCACTGCAAGCGGGGCAAGGCCGCTGCCAAGCACCCACTCGGCCAGCGCCGCCGGCAGTTGGCCGAGCGCCAGCCCACTGTTCAGGAGATCGGCCCCGATCACCACCAGATAGATCATCGCGCTCGCCTCTGCGGTGCCCACCAGGCTCTTGTAAAGCCCGGCCCAGCGCATGCCGCGCCACAGGGCATAAACGCCACAGGCCGCCGCCCCGAGCGAGGCCGCCTCGGTCAGGTTCGCCCAGCCGCCATACAGCCCGAAGATCACCACGATGAAGATCACCAGCACCGGCGCGATGTCCCGAAGACTCGCCAGCCGCTCGGCCCACGAGTAGCGGGGTGATGCCTCGACATCCGTCATCGAGCGCACCGCCATCAGCCGAATCACCGCGAAGTAGCCCACCACCGCCACCAGCCCCGGCAGCACCGCCGCCATGAACAGCGTCGCGATCGAGGTGTGGGTCAGCACGGCGTAGACGATCAGCGGCACCGATGGCGGAATCAGGATGCCAAGCGTGCCTGCGGCGGCGATGGTGCCGGTGGCCAGCCGCTTGGTGTAGCGGTGACGCTCAAGCTCCGGCAGCGCCACCTGACTCATGGTGGTGGCGGTGGCAAGCGAGGAGCCGCAGATGGCACCGAAACCCGCACAGGCCCCGGCCGCCGACATCGCAAGCCCGCCCCGCCAGTGGCCGATCCACTTGGCACTGGCCTGAAAGAGCGTCGCCGAGAGTCCACCGTGAATCGCGAACTGACCCATCAACACAAAAATCGGGATCACTGCCAGGTCATAGCTTGAGAACCGCGCGTAGACCAGATTGTTAAGGGTATAGAGCAGCGCGTGAACATCGCCGTAGACCAGCAGATAACACAGGGCGCCGGCCAGCAGCATCCCTACCCCCACATGCAGGCGGCAGCCAAGCAGCAACAGCATCACGCCAAGCGCCACCGCGCCCATCGTCAGTCCTTCCATTAAAGGCCCTCCTCCTCGATCAGCGCTGGCGCGTCCTCGCGGATCAAGTGATGCACGCTCTGATACAGCGCACACACGCTCATCAGGGTAAGCCCCGGCAGCATCGCAACCTGAAAGGCCCCTTCGGGCAGGCCAAGCTGCACGCTTTGCGCGTTAAAAAGAAAACTGTCCTGCGTCATCAGCGCCGTACGCCACAAAAGCAGCGCACTGACGCAGGCCAGCATCAAATGCGAGATCACCAGCAGCGCGCGATTGACGCCGGCCGGCAATACCGTTGCGACGATATCCACCCGAATGTGGCGGTCGTTGATTTCACACAGCGGCAAAAAGCAGGCCACCGCCACCGCCATCGTCATTTGCAAAAGCTCCATGTCGCCGGTGATGGGAGCAGCCCAGAGCCTGCGCCCGACCATCGAGGTCAGCGAAAGCGCAATGGCGCCGAGCAGCAGTAGCCCGCCCACCAGCGCAAGTCCGGCCGCGAGGCGCGTGAGTAACGGTTTGATCATGTCTGTCTCCCGAAAGCGCTTCATCTCATCCGAAAGCGCTTCATCTCATTTAAGCCCTGCCGGCCGGGCCAGCCGCGCGGCGTCACTCAAGCGCCGGCTCTTTTTGTTCGACGAGCGCTTCAAGTGCGCGCACCAGTGCCGCCCGGTCGACCCCGCCCTCGCGTGAGGCCATCCAGTCCTCGGTCACCGAGCGCGAGGCGTCACGCATGCCGTTATAGGCCGCATCATCAAGGGTGATGACAGTCTGGTCGGGGTCGTTTTTGACCTTGGCACGCACACGGACGATGGCATCGTCCCAGGCCTTGCCGAACCGACGCGAGAGCCCCTCGCCGCTGAGTGCGTCCAGCGCCGCTCGGGCCTTGTCGGGCAGGCGCTCATAGCTTTGCTTGTTCATCAGAAACGCCAGTACGGTCACGGTGGGGGTTGCCTGATGCGCGGCCGGTTCGGTGTGATAGCGGGTGACTTCATCGAGCTTGGTCGGCGGCACCACCTCCCACCCGGCCGAGGCGCCGTTGATCACGCCCTTGGCGAGGGTGTCGGCAATCTGGGCCGGCGGCATGCTGACCGCCGAGGCACCAAGCGCATCGATCATTCGAGACGCCATTCGGGTCGGCGCGCGAAGCTTCAGCCCGGCCATGTCGGCAGCGTCGTAAATGAGCGTATCGCGTGAATGGAAAACCGCACCGCCGTCGCTGTGCACGGCCAGTACGTGGTAGTCGGCGAAATCCTTGCGCGCCGGCCCCTGGGTAAAGGCCCAGGCGATTCGGCTGCCCTCGTCGCCGCCGGCGGGCAGCATGAACGGAAGCTCCAGCGCCTCGCTTCGAGGAAAGCGCCCGGCGGAGTAGCCAAGCGCCGTCCAGGCGATGTCCACCACGCCGTTTCGCACCATGTCGGGCAGTTGAGAGGGAATCCCCCCGAGCTGCATCGAGGGGTAGATCTGGCAGCGAATCTCGTGACCTGAACGCGCTTCAAGCTCATCGCACCAGGGGTCGAGCACCTGACGCTGCACGCTTGCAACCGCGGGCAGAAAGTGCGTGATGCGAAGCGTGGTCACGGCCGACGCCGACGGGCTTGCCGCCCCGAGGGCCAGGCCGACCCCGAGCAGCAGCACACGCTGGCAGTGCTTGAGCGCGCCGCGGGTCATACGTGGTGTCATGAGATCGCCTCTTGTCGGTCACCGGGCGCTCAGTCTACCAACTCATTAATAAATTAATGATTAGACGTTAATATGATAACAACGCAATCGGCAGCCGCGCTTACGCGGGCGTCGAAGACTCGCTCGCCGCCAGAACCAACACGCCCTCGGCCCAATCAAGCGCCACATCGGACGCCGACAGCGACCCGCTGGCATCATGGCGGCCGTACTCACCGATGCGCCTTGCACCGCAGGCAGTCAACGCCTCGGTAAGCAGCTCACTGCCCCGGGAGTAGGTCTTGGCGTAGCTGCTGTCGCCAAGCCCAAAACTTGCAAAGCGAATGCCTTCAAGGTCCGGTGCGCGCTCACGCAGCGCCTGATAGAACGCATTCGCCCCGCCCGGCACGTCGCCGTCGCCGTAGGTCGAACAGATGATGAGGTAAAACCGCTCGGGGGCAAGATCGTCCGGCTCAATGTCTCCCAGATCGGCGATGTCCACCGTGCAGCGGCCTTCAAGCGCCTGCTCGAGCTCCTCGGCGACAAGCTCGGCGTTGCCGGATTCGGTGCCAAATAGAATGCTGACCGAGAGATCCCCCAGACTGTCGCCCTCACCGGCCGCCCCGTCGGTCGCCCGATCGATGACGATCGAGGTGTCCCGCGCCGAGCTTAAAAGCGCCTCGAACGTGCACAGCTTGGTGCGTACGCGGTCGGGCGTGGCGTCGCTGCGCTCGCGCTGATCGATCCGCCGCCAGCCATCGATGTCGGTGGCCTCCACATGCGGCGCAAGCCCTTGTCGCGTACAGGCAATGTCGCCGGAGGCGATGTCGGCGCCGATCACCCCGGCCAGCGCCCGGGCATCGGTGCGCTGGTCAGGGATCGTGCCGCGGGCGCTGCGGCGCAGCCAACCGGCCAGATACAGCCCGGCTTCGATACGCCCACTCTCGGACGCGCTCGGAAGCTCAGCCAGTGCCCTGGAAATGGCATTTTCCGGGTCGGGCACAAAACCGATGGCGGTAACGACCGAGTCCACCTCAAGCGAGACGACGTCGCCGCCGTGACGCAGCGCCACGCCTTCGACCTTCGCCTGCCCGTCGATCTGCTCGGGCACCGTCTCGAACCACCAGTCAACTTTCATGCGCACGGTACCGTCGACCTCGACACCCGCGACGCCCGGCAGCGTGCGCAAGGCGTCCAATCGGGCATCCTTGCCTTCCGGCACGCGGTCAAGCTCGACGCCATGCACGCAGTGGCGAATGCCCGAGAAGCGGCCCAGTTCGCGAATCATGACCGGGTCGAAGCGCGCCTTTTCGGCGCTCGAGCGCCCGATGATGTGAAGCGTATCGATGTCGCGCGTCAGCGCCCCGTGCACGGCCTCGTCAATATCGCTGCCCTCGAGGTCTTTTGACCGAACCGACAGCAGCCGCAGCACGTCGATGGCCACATTGCCCTGCCCGACAATCGCCACACGCCGACCTAGGGTCGGGGTCTCGGTTTCATTCGGGTGGCCGTTGAGCCTTCGGGTGATGCCGCCCGCGCCCCAGACCCCGGTAAGCGTCTCGCCCGGAATACCGAGCGCCCGGTCGGCGTGCACCCCACTTGCCAGCACCACCGCATCGTAGCCGGCGCGCAGATCCTCAAAGGCGACCTGATCGCCGATGGTGGTGTTACCGACAAAGCGCACGTTGGGGGAATCGAACAAACGGTCAAACTGGCGTGCCACCGCCTTGGTGCCCTGGTGATCGCCAGCGACACCGTAGCGAAGCAGCCCATAGGGCACCGGCAGCCGGTCGATCAGATCAATACGGGCACCGGGCAGACGCCGCGAAAGCTCCCTGGCAGTGAAACAGCCCGCCGGCCCAGAGCCGACAATGGCCACGTGCGGGCACGCCTCGGTTTCCGTCTGCGAGGGCGTGACGCCCCCGACCGCAACGGAGACCGGCCCCGCGTCGAGCGGCTTGACGTCATGCCAGGTCGCCGGCAGCGACAGCATGCCGCGAAACACCCAGCCCCCGACGGCTGGGGCGTTATCAGGATCGATCGACAGCCCGTTTAGATGACCAAACAGCAGCGGAAGCGCTACATCGGCCACTTCGGCCCGCGCCGCCCGCGCGCCGAGACACACATGCGTGCCCTTGCTGAACGCCAGATGCGGTTTCACCTCGCGGTGAATGTCGAACTCATCTGCACGGTCCCAGATCGACTCATCGCGGTTGGCCGAGAGAATACAGATGCCAAGACGTGCGCCCGCGGGCAGCTCGACCCCGGCCAGCACGGTCCTTTTGGTGGTCTGACGCGAATAAAGCCCGATGGGGGCAATCCAGCGAATGGTCTCATCGAACACCGTCGACCAGAGCGCCGGGTCGCGCTCTACCGCCTTGCGCTGGTCTGGGTGAGTCAGCATCGCCCACGCCGCCACACCAAGGGCATCACGCGGCTCGTTCAGCCCGCCGCCGATGCTCATCTTGATGTTGGCGCGAATCTTTTCAATCGGCATCTGCTCTTCGGGTGAGGACAACAGCGACGACAGCAGCGAGTGATCACGGTTATGGAGGTGCCACTCGAGCATCTCATCAAGTGCCACATCGACCTCATCGAACGAGCGCTTGCCGGCGGCCCACACGTCGGGGTCATCGGCGTAGTTGCCGGTGGCGTCGATCAGGGTCTGCGACCAGCGCTGCAGATCCTCGGCCGAGGCGTTATAAAGCCCGAGCAGTGATTTGAGGCACTCCGCCGCGAAGGGCGCCGAAAAATCCCAGATCAGATCCGCCCCCGGCCCCTTGTCGATCAAGCGGGCCAGCTGCTCACGGCCCTTTTCGTGAAAGGTCTGCGTCCAGACGTTTTTGACAGCGTTTGGCTTGAACACGCTCTGCCACTGTCGGCGCTCGCGGTAGTGCTCGGGATCGTCACGGCGCAGCATCGAATGCCCCATGGCCCGAATCTGCAGCGAGTCCGTTTCATTGGCCGAAAACGTTTCCTGATCATGCTCGGTGGCAATCACGGCCTCGTAGCTTGTGATCAGATAGCGATTGACGCTTGGCACCCAGTGCACACCGCCCTCACGACGAAGGCGCTCGTAGATCGGGTACGGATCGTCATAAAGCGTCTTGATATCGACCCAATCTGCCACGGGGGCGGGGCGAGCTGTCAGCGGCGTAGTCATGTGACCTCCACGAAAAAGGGATAAACGGAATCGGCGTCAGCGGCCTCGCAGTAACCGTGCCTTGCAAGGCGTCGCCAATAACCGCTGCGTTTTGAATGCCAATCACGCTAAGTTTTTATTAACAAGTTAACTATTCGACTTTGTGTACAGAGACAGTCCATGCGACCCACACGGCCGTCTCGATTGTATCTTTCAAACGGGCACCGGCTTTTGAACGTAAACGCCCCGGCGCGTGCATCACACACGAACCGGGGCGCGGGGGCGTCATAATGGTTGCCTTTTGGATTACGCCTGAAGCCGCAGGAACAGCTCGGAGAGGCGGTCGGCGTGGGAGAGTGGCAGCACATCGGCCACGTACTGATCGGGGCGCACCACCACTACTGCGCCGTCACGGTCGATGCCACGGGCGTCGAAAATATCGTCACCCGGGGCCACGCCGAACACGTTTTCGAGATCAATCAGCTCGAATGGCCCCACCTCGGGCGTGAACACGCTCGGCACCTCCTGAATGGCGATGTCCTCATGGCGCTGCTGATAGATCACCTTGATGTCGAACCAATCGATCCATGAACTGCCATTGGGGAACGAGGCATTGAGCGGCGAGTCGCTTGAATGCGCCAGCCATTCGGCAAGGCTTCGGGTCTTCGAGTCCGCCTCGGGGGTGGCGGCGTCGGCAAACACGTAAAGGCGCCACCGGCCATCGGCCTTGGCCTGATGCCCAAGCTGCAACGGGTTGCCATCGCACACGCGTGAGACCATCGCCGACTTGAAGCGCTTGCCGATGGGAAAGCCGGTCGCCAGCGCCTGATGATCGGCGTCGTTGGTGATCAGTGACGGCTCATACTCGGTCATGAAGCCGGCCGGAAACTCGATGGTGCGGGTGTAGAACTCTTCCAGTTCTCCCGGGTTTTCGAACTCTTCCGGGCGCTTGGCCATCATCGTCGACCACTGCTTGTCGAAATCGATCAGATTCTTGGCCACCACCTGACGCTCGGCGGAATAGGTCGAGAGCAGACTCGCCGGGCTTCGGTTCGAGAGCACGTAGCCGAGCTTCCAACCCAGGTTGAACCCGTCCTGCATCGAGACGTTCATGCCCTGACCGGCCTTGGCGCTGTGGGTGTGGCAGGCATCACCCGTAATGAAGACCCGCGGCAGACGCCCTGAATCGGGGTTTTTAACGTCGTCGAAGCGGTCGGTCAGCCGATGACCAACCTCGTAGACGCTGTGCCAGGCCACGTCTTTAACGTCGAGGGTGTAGGGCGTGAGAATGTCATTGGCCTTGGCGATGATCTGCTCGATCGGCGTATTGCGCACGGCGCTTCCGCCATCGGCCGGCACCTCGCCGAGATCGACGTACATGCGAAACAGATGCCCGCCCTCGCGCGGAATCAACAGGATGCTGCCCCCGGAATGCGACTGGATGGCACATTTGGTGCGGATGTCGGGAAAATCGGTGCGCGCCAGCACGTCCATCACGCCCCAGGCGTGGTTGGCCTGGTCTCCGGCAAGAGTGCAGCCGATGGCGCTACGCACACCGCTTCGCGCGCCATCACAGCCGACCACGTACTTGGCCCGCACCGTACGCTCACGACCCTCATCCGGGCCGGCAACGTGCTTGAGCGCGACGCTTACGGGGTAGTCACCCTCCCCGTCGACCTCAAGCCCCTTGAACTCGATGCCGAAGTCCGGGCGGATACGCGCCGGACCATTGGCGGCGGATTCAGCCAGATAGTCGAGCACGCGGGCCTGGTTAACGATCAGGTGAGGAAATTCGCTGATGCCTTCCGGGTCATCAAGCGTACGGGCGGTGCGAATGATGTGCTCGGGCTGATCCGGGTCCGGCTTCCAGAACGCCATTTCGGTGATGCGATACGCCTCGGCGGTGATGCGACCGGCAAAGCCGAAGGCCTGAAAGGTCTCGACGCTTCGCGCCTGAATGCCGTCGGCGTGGCCGATCTCGAGCCGGCCGGCACGGCGCTCGATGATGCGGGTGCGAATGTGGGGGAACTGCGCCAGCTGCGCGGCCATGATCATGCCGGCAGGCCCGGTGCCAACGATCAATACGTCTACCTCATCAGGCAGCGCATCGCTTCGCTCGAGCCCCTCGCCGAGCGCGGGTTGAACGCGGGGGTCACCCGATACATAACCGTGATGGTGAAATTGCATGGTCTTCTCCTCAGTGATCGACTCGGCTCCGGCTGGACGCATGACACACGCGGTGATTGCCTCGCAAGGCACGCTCGAAAGCCCTGACCCCTTCCATGCTGAAGACCGCCAGGGTCGATGAGGATGTGTTTTACGCGGACTCGATTGTACTTTTCATAAATACACCCCCTACCTTGGTCGGCATGTCATCCAAGCGCCTAACGAACTCGTTAATCTGTGAACGATCCGGGGCGCTGACCGTCTATATCGGCTGTTGGGCGCAATTGAAGCCGCCCTGTCTGAACCCACATCGTATACATCGAAATGATTAGGCGCAGACGCTTGACAGGAAACCGACGGATCATTGTTAATATGTTAACGATTCAAGTCTGACCTGGTCGTTTGCACACACCGCAGGCTTTCAAGGAGAACGACGTGCCTCATTTGCATATCGAATACTCACCCGGTCTCGAACAGCGCGTCGATGTACGCGAGGTCTGCCGCGCCGCCTACCAGGTGATGGCGGAGTCCGATCTCTTTCCGCTGGCCGGCATTCGCGTCCGTGCCTTTGCCGCGGATCACTGCATCGTGGCGGACGACCACCCGGACAACGACTTTCTGGCAATGACCCTGAGCGTGGGCAGCGGCCGCGCCGAGCACGACCTGAAGGCCGCCGGCGAGCAATTGTTCGCGGCCGTACAGAGCGCACTTGCCACCCCGCTTTCAACGCCACATTTCGCCCTGTCGCTTGAAATCCGCGAAATCGATGCCGCGCTGAGCTGGAAAGACACCCCGATCCACACCCGGCTGTCCAAACAGTGAGCCCCACGCCCCCTCTGGAGGATTCTTGATGAGCCAATTGAACGACAACATCGCCCGCGCGCAGGACTACATGAAGCGTTTTCGCGAACAGGGTGTTTTGAACCACATCAACGGCGAATCGGTGCCTGCCGATTCCGGCAAGACGTTCGAAACGATCTCTCCGGTCGATCTCGCCCCGCTTGCCGACGTCGCCCACGGCGGTGCCAGTGACATCGACCGCGCCGTGAAGGCTGCGGAAAAGGCGTTCAAGACCTGGAGCAAGACGCCCGGCAAGGAACGCCGCGAGATTCTGATCAAGGTCGCGGAAGCCATCGAGGCCCGCGCCGAGGAAATCGCCTTTACCGAGTGCATGGACACCGGCCAGTCGCTTCGCTTCATGTCGAAGGCGGCAGTGCGCGGGGCGGCCAACTTCCGCTTCTTCGCCGACCGGGCGCCGCAGGCCGAGGACGGGCTGTCCCTTCGAAACGACACCCAGATGAACGTGACCTCCAAGCGCCCGCTGGGGCCGATCGGCGTCATTACGCCGTGGAACACGCCGTTCATGCTCTCGACCTGGAAAATCGCGCCGGCGCTGGCCTCTGGCTGCACCGTGGTGCACAAGCCGGCCGAGTTCTCGCCGATGACTGCCAAGCTCCTGGTTGAAATCGCCGAGGAAGCCGGACTCCCCAAAGGCGTTCTCAACCTGGTCAACGGCATGGGCGAAGACGCAGGCAAGGCCCTGACCGAACACCCCGGCATCAAGGCGGTCGCCTTTGTCGGCGAAAGCCGCACCGGTCAGCTGATCATGGCGCAGGCCGCACCGACGCTTAAACGCTTCCACTTCGAGCTTGGCGGCAAGAACCCGGTCATCGTGTTCGACGACGCCGACATCGAGCGCGCCGTCAACGCGGCTACCTTCATGATCTACTCGCTCAACGGGGAGCGCTGCACGTCCTCCTCACGCCTTTTGGTGCAGGAAAGCATTTACGAGGAAGTCACCCGCCGCGTGGCGGAAGTCGCCAACGGCGTAAAGGTCGGCCATCCGCTCGACCCCGACACCGTCGTCGGCCCGCTGATTCACCCCGAGCACGAAGAGAAGGTACTGTCGTACTTCGACAAGGCCCGTGAAGAAGGGGCCACCATTGCCGCCGGCGGCGAGAAGGCCGGCGATGAAGGCTGCTTCGTGCGCCCGACGCTCTTTACCAACGCCACCAACGACATGACGGTCGCCCAGGAAGAAATCTTCGGCCCGGTACTGACCGCCATTTCGTTCAAGGATGAAGAGGAAGCGCTGCGCCTGGCCAACGACACTCAGTACGGCCTTGCCGCCTACCTCTGGACCAACGACCTCGACCGCGCCATGCGCCTGACCGATGAGCTGGAAGCCGGCATGATCTGGGTCAACTCCGAAAACGTCCGTCACCTGGAGTCGCCGTTTGGCGGCGTGAAATCGTCCGGCATCGGCCGCGACGGCGGTGACTGGTCGTTCGACTTCTACATGGAGACCGTCAACGTCTCCTTCCCGCGCAAGGCCCACAAGGTGCCGAAGCTCGGGTGATGTCACCACGCAGGGCGGCCTACGCCGCCCTGCCTGACGAACATTTATTGTCCAACATCAGGAGTCTCATCATGCCTATTCCAACGCCCAATCTTTACCCCGACTTCAACATCATTCGCCTGAGCCACGTGGTGTTTGGCGTCAGTGACCTGGCCAAGAGCCGTCACTTCTACGTCGATACGCTCGGCCTTCAGGTCACCGATGAAGACGATAACCGCATCTATCTGCGGGCCATGGAAGAACGCGGCCACCACTGCCTTGTGCTGGAAAAAAGCGACAGCGCGACGATTAAATCACTGTCGTTCAAGGTGTTCGACGAGGGCGAGCTCGACAAGGCCCACGACTGGTTCAAAAAGAACGGCCATCCGGTCGAGTGGGTCGAACGCCCCTATCAGGGCCGCACGCTTCGCACCACCGACTGCTTCGACGTGCCAATCGAGCTGTACTTCAAGATGGACCGGCTGGCCCCGATTCATCAGCAGTACGCGCTCTACAAGGGCGTCAAGCCGCTGCGCATCGACCACTTCAACCTGTTCTCGCCGGACGTCGATGAGGCGGTCGCGTTCTACAACCAGCTCGGCTTCCGCGTGACCGAATACACCGAAGACGAGGAAAGCGGCAAGCTGTGGGCGGCCTGGACCCACCGCAAGGGCGGCGTACACGACATGGCCTTCACCAACGGCCGCGGCCCGCGCCTACACCACACCGCCTTCTGGGTGCCAACACCGCTTAATATCATCGATCTGTGCGATTTGATGGCCACCACCGGCTACGTTGACAACATCGAGCGTGGCCCGGGCCGTCACGGCATTTCCAACGCCTTCTTCCTCTATATTCTCGACCCGGACGGCCACCGCATCGAGATCTACTGCTCGGACTACCAGACCGTCGATCCGGATCTGGAAGCGATCAAGTGGGATCTGAAGGATCCGCAGCGCCAGACGCTGTGGGGCGCTGCGGCACCGCGGTCCTGGTTCGAGCACGGCTCCGAGTTTGAAAACCTCGACCCCAGGGACGCCCAGCTCAACGCCACGCCGATCGTCGCGCCCTGAGCCAAAAGGCAGTTGTATAACCGACCGTCACACACGTCGCACCCATGATTCAAAGGGCCCGAGACTGCTCGGGCCGTCAGGAGATAGCCCATGAGTAACGCCCTTCCCCCTCGTCTCGCGTCCTTTCGTGCCAACGGCGCCGACCGTTTCGGGGTCGTGACCGACGATGGCATCGTCGATCTGACGCCGGAATTCGGCAGCCGCTTCAAGGGGCTCAAGGAAGTGATCGAGGCCGGCGCCATCGACGAGCTTCTGACCGTTGCCGAAGGCCGCAGCCCGAGCTACCGCGAGGAAGACGTCACCTACCTGATCCCGATCGCCAATCCGGAAAAGCTGATCTGCGTCGGCGTCAACTTCCCCTCGCGCAACGAGGAATACAAGGACGGCCAGGCCGCCCCGAGCAAGCCGTCGCTGTTCATCCGCTTCCCGAGAAGCTTTGTCGGCCATAACGAGAACCTGGTGCGTCCGCCGGAAAGTGAGCAGCTCGACTATGAGGGCGAAGTCACCATCGTGATCGGCAAGGGCGGCCGCCGGATTTCCCGCGAAAAGGCCTACGAGCACATCGCCGCACTCACGCTTTGCAACGAAGGCACCATTCGCGACTGGGTCCGCCACGCCAAGTTCAACGTCACGCAAGGCAAGAACTTCGACGCCACCGGTGCCATCGGCCCCTGGCTTGTACCGTTCAAGCGTGCCGATCAGCTTGATGACATCGAACTGACCACCCGCGTCAACGGCGAGGTTCGCCAGAACGATCGCACCTCGCGAATGATGTTCGATTTCCGCTACATCGTGAATTACGTCTCGACCTTCACCACCCTGGTGCCGGGCGACGTGATTGTCTGCGGCACGCCGACCGGCGCCGGTGCGCGCTTTGATCCGCCGATCTGGCTCAAGCCGGGCGATGTGATCGAAATCGAGGCGGACGGCATCGGCACGCTGACCAATGGCGTGGAGGACGAGCATGGCACTGACTGACGCGCAGATTGCGGCCGCCGCCGACGACCTGCTGGCGGCGGAAGCATCCAGAAAACAGATCGGTCTTCTCTCGAAGCGCTATCCGGGCATGACGCTTGATGATGCCTACGCGATCCAGACCGCTCAGATGACACGAAAGACCCGGGATCACGCCATTCTCGGCTGGAAAATCGGGCTGACCTCGAAGGTCATGCAGGACGCGCTCGGCATCGACACCCCCGACAGCGGCGTGCTCTATGACTACATGCGCTATGACACCGGCGCCGTGATTCCAAAGGGCCACTTCATTCAGCCCCGCATCGAGGCCGAGATCGCGTTTGTGATGAAGGCGCCGCTTGAGGGTGACGTCACCCGCGAGGACGTGCTGGCCGCGACCGAGTACGTGACGCCGGCGATCGAGATTCTCGATACCCGCATCGTTCGAAAGGACGAGGAGACCGGCCAGACTCGTGTGATCTTCGACACCGTCTCCGACAACGCCGCCAACGCCGGCATCGTGCTGGGGACCGAGCGTCATGACCCGAGCGCGCTCGACCTGCGCTGGGTCGGCTCGATCGTCAAGCACAACGACGACGTGGTGGCCACCGGGCTTGGCGCAGGCGTACTGGACGACCCGGTCACGGGTCTTGTGTGGCTTGCGCGGCGCATGGCGACCTACGGTCAGCGGATCGAAGCCGGCCAGGTCATCCTGTCGGGCTCGTTCATTGGCCCGGTGGAATGCCCCTCTGGCAGCCGGATCGAGGCCGATTACGGGGCGTTCGGCAGCGTTTCGCTGACGTTCGACTAGGCGGCAGGCACGCTACCGATGGCCCGGCTGATCGCGACGATACCCAGAGGGGGTGGTGGCTGCATGACGTGCAAAGAATCGACAGAAATAGCCCGGGTCCTGAAACCCGAGCTGATAGCCGATCTCGTTTACGCTCATGCGGGTGAAGGTCAGAAGGCGACGCGCTTCCTGCATCACCCGGTCGTGCACCACGCGCTTGCTGGGCACGCCCGCGATGCGGCGGCAGACGCTGTTGAGCCGGGCCTCGGTCACATTGAGCGCACGGGCGTAGTCGGCAAGCGTCCAGTGCGCGGTGTAATGGGCCTCGATCTCCAGATTGAAGCGGTGAAACAGCGACAGGTCGTCGTGACGCACGCTCTGGGCGGTCAGCGAATTGGCCGACAGCCGAAAGAGGCTCACGAAGATCAGTCGCGTCAGCGTGGTCAGCGCGCCTTCCCGGCCCGGCCGGTCGGCCTCGAACTCGAGCCGAAGCTCGTCGAACAGCCGCTCGATGCGGTTGACGTCAAGCCGGGCCTCGTCGTTCACCCGGCCGGTTGCCACACACACGGGCGCCACCGCCGAGGCGTCGCCGAGTTCTGGAAGCTCCTCGAGCAGCGACCACACCAGCTGCTGGCGAACCGTCAGCACGTGGCCATCACTGCCATCTTCGGTGGTGAAGGAGTGCGGTACGGTCGGCGGGGTCAGAAAGAACATCGGGCCTTGCTGGTGAAACTGCCGCTCGTCCAGATAGACCCGCACCATGCCACGTTTGACATAGTGCACCTGAAAGAAGCGGTCGTGATGATGCACCGGCATGTTTCGGCCGTAGAAATCCGCCATGCGACCGAGGGCATCGTAGTGCACCGTCGCATCGGCGTATCGCTGATCGTATTCCTGGCCGATCGTGATGTTGGGGATAGGGTCCAACGCCATGGCTGCGCTCCTGGGCTTACGCGGGGCAATCGCCCGACAGGCCTCTATATTAACCACCGACGGGCACGCCACTCCATGGCACTGCCTGACTCGTGCCCAGGGCCTTCGGCCCCGCACGTCCGCTTCAAGGAATTTTCTCATGGGTGAACTCGTACTTGCCGCCAAGATCACACACGTGCCCTCGATGTATCTCTCGGAGCAGCCGGGCGAGCACTACGGCTGTCGCGCCGAGGCCATCGCCGGCCACAAGGAAATCGGCCGGCGCGCCCGCGAGCTCGGTGCAGACGTCGCCGTGGTGTTCGACACCCACTGGCTGGTCAACAGCGGCTACCACATCAACTGCGGCGATCATTTCGAAGGCGTGTACACCAGCAACGAATTGCCGCATTTCATCCAGAACATGGCCTACAAGTACGACGGCTGCCCTGAACTTGGCCAGGCGATCGCCGAGCATGCCAATCAGTCCGACATTCGCACCATGGCGCACAACATCGAGAGCCTCAAGCTCGAATACGGCACCCTGGTGCCGATGCGCTACATGCACATGGATACCGCCGAGGAGGACGCCTTCAAGGTGGTGTCCATCGCGGCCTGGGACGCCTGGCACGATTTGAACGACAGCATTCGTTTCGGCAAGGCGGTGCGCGAGGCGATCGAGGCAAGCGATCACAAGGTCATGGTGCTGGCCTCCGGGTCGCTGTCCCACCGCTTCACCGACAACAACCAGGCCAAGGAAAACATGCACCGCTGGTCGCGGGAGTTCGACCGCCAGATGGACATTCGGGTGGTCGAGATGTGGCGCGAGGGCAAGTTCGACGACTTTCGCACCATGCTGCCGGAGTACGCCGGCCACTGCTACGGCGAAGGCGGCATGCACGACACCGCCATGCTGATGGGCGTGCTTGGCGAGGGCTATGATCGCCCGGCCGAAATCCTCACCGCCCCGTTCGGAAGCTCCGGCACCGGCCAGATCAACGCCGTCTTTCCGATGTAATACGTCTTTCCGATGTAATACGCCTTGACGATGTCATGTGTCTTTCTGATGTCACGTCACACCACGCGAGGAGCGCCCCATGGATATGCCCATCAACACCTTCAAACAGGCCCTTGCCCGCAAGGAGGCCCAGATCGGCCTATGGCTCGGGCTTGCCAACGGCTACTGCGCCGAGCTTGCCGCCAACGCAGGCTTCGACTGGCTCCTGATTGACGGCGAGCACGCCCCGAACGATCTGCGCACCATCCTCGAACAGCTTCAGGCCGTGGCGCCCTACCCGGTTCAGCCGATCGCCCGCCCGCCGGTGGGGGACGCCGCGACCATCAAGCAGTACCTCGACATCGGCGTTCAGACCCTTTTAGTGCCGATGGTCGATACCGCCGAGCAGGCCCGCGAGCTGGTGCGCGCCACCCGCTACCCGCCGGACGGCATTCGCGGGGTCGGCAGTGCGCTGGCCCGCGCGTCGCGCTGGAACTCGATTCCGGGCTACCTCGACCGCGCCGATGACGAGGTCTGCCTGCTGGTTCAGATCGAGACCAAACAGGGGCTCGAGAACCTCGATGACATCGCCGCCGTGGAAGGCGTCGACGGCGTCTTCATCGGCCCGGCCGATTTAAGCGCCTCGCTCGGTCATCGCGGCGACCCGGGGCATGACGAGGTGCAATCCGCCATCGAAGACGGCATCGGCCGTATTCAAGCGGCCGGCAAGGCCGCCGGCATTCTATCGGCCAACAAGACGCTCGCCCGGCGCTATCTCGAGCTTGGCGCCACCTTCGTGGCGGTGGGCGTGGATACCAGCCTATTGATGGGCGCCCTGAGAACGCTTGCCGGCGAGTTCAAGGACGGCGACGGCCCGGAACTGCCGACTTCCTCGGTGTACTGAGCCAGCGCCTCGACACTTTTTGTTTATCGAGGCTCGGCCGACCCCGGCCGGGCCCTATCCGCCCCTAACGCCAGGACGACTCATGAACCTTACAGATGCCCGTCTTCTCCGCCAGCAGGCCTACATTGATGGCCAATGGCTCGACGCCGACAGCGGCGATACCTTTGATGTCACCAACCCGGCCAACGGCGACACCGTGGCAACCGTTGCCCGCGTCGGCAAGGCCGAAACCCAGCGCGCCATCGAGGCCGCCAACAACGCGCTTCCGGCCTGGCGCGACATGACCGCCAAAGCCCGCTCGCTGATCCTCAAGCGCTGGTTTGCGCTGATGCAGGAGCACAAGGAAGACCTCGCCCGCATCCTGAGTGCGGAACAGGGAAAACCGCTGGCCGAAAGCCGCGGTGAGGTCGACTACGGCGCCAGCTTCATCGAGTGGTTCGCCGAGGAAGGCAAGCGCATCTACGGCGATGTGATCCCAAACGACAAGCCCGACCGCCGGCTGGTCGTGATCAAGCAGCCGGTAGGGGTGGTCGCGGCCATCACGCCGTGGAACTTCCCGATCGCGATGATCACCCGCAAGGCGGGCCCGGCGCTGGCCGCCGGGTGCACCATGGTGCTTAAACCGGCCTCCGAAACGCCGCTTTCCGCGCTGGCACTGGCTGAACTTGCCGAGCGCGCGGGCGTGCCGGCGGGTGTGTTCAATGTGGTCGCCGGGCGCGCGGGAGACATCGGCACCGAACTCACCCACAGCGAGACTATCCGCAAGCTCTCCTTTACCGGCTCCACCGAGATTGGCCGCCAGCTGATGGAAGAGTGCGCCGGCACCATCAAGAAGGTCAGTATGGAGCTTGGCGGTAACGCGCCGTTCATCGTCTTTGACGATGCCGACCTCGACGCCGCCGTCGACGGCGCGATCGCCTCAAAATTCCGCAACAGCGGCCAGACCTGCGTCTGCACCAACCGCATCCTGGTCCACGACGCGGTTTATGACGCCTTCAGCGAGAAGCTGGTCGCGGCGGTCAACGCGCTCAAGGTCGCCCCCGCCGAAGAAGACGGTGCCCAGCAAGGCCCGCTGATCAACCAGAAGGCGGTCGAGAAGGTACAGGCCCACATCGACAACGCCGTCCAGCACGGCGCGAGCGTTCTGTGTGGCGGCAAGCCCCACGCACTCGGCGGCAGCTTCTTCGAGCCGACCGTGCTCGGTGACGTGACGCCTGACATGGACGTGGCCAGTGAAGAGACCTTTGGCCCGCTCGCGCCGCTGTTTCGCTTCACGACCGAGCAGCAGGCCATCGACATGGCCAACGACACCCCGTTTGGTCTGGCCGCTTACGTCTACACCCAGAACATAGGCCGCTGCTGGCGCATGGGCGAGGCGCTCGAATACGGCATGGTCGGCATCAACGAGGGCATCATTTCGACCGAAGTCGCGCCGTTTGGCGGCATCAAGGCCTCCGGCGTCGGCCGCGAAGGCTCGCACTACGGCATCGAGGACTACCTCGAGGTCAAGTACCTGTGCATGGGGATCAAATAACCCACCCGCATAACGCACCTGATCGACATCGCCCCGGCCCTCTCTCGAAGGCCGGGGCGTTTTTTTGACTGGCCCCGGTGCACCGCGCGTCTATTCACCCACTCGATCACGCTGATAAACCGTCTTGCCGCGAAATACCGTCGACAGCACCTCAATGTCTGCGATGTCATCGGCCGAAATGGCAAACGGGTCGCGGTCGATAACGACCATGTCGGCCGATTTGCCCGGCTCGATCGAGCCGATCTCGGCCGATTTATTGACCGACCAGGCGCCGCCGCGGGTCATCGTATCGATTGCGGCCTCAAGCGGAATGCTCTGCTCGGGGCCGATATCGCGGTGCACCATCGAGGCCAGCGACGGCCAGGGGTTGATCGAGGCGGCAATGGAAGGCCAGTCGGAGCCATAGGCGATCACCGCGCCGGCCTTCAAAAGCTCCGCCGTGGGCGGCGTTCGCGCGTAGCGCGCCGTGCCCAGCACCTCGGTCATGGTGTCGCTGTAGGGCCCCTTGACCCAGATCGGCGGGGCGATGTCAGCCGTGACATCAAGCGTCTTGAACCGGGGCAAATCGTTTGGGCTTGCCATGCCGACATGGGCAATGGAGTGGTGAAGGTGGCCGTCGGGGTTGGCCCTGCGCACGGCCTCAAGCGTATCCAGCGCCTCACGCACCGCCGCATCGCCTGCGGCGTGAAACTTGAGGGTAATGCCCTGTTGATCCAGCGCGATGGCGTCCTTTCGCAGCGTATCCGGGCTCATGCGAAGCGTGCCGCGAAAATCGTCCGGCAAATGATGCTCATGCAGTGCATCGACCTGATAGGGGCTTAAAAGGGCCGCAGTAAACGCTGGCGGTACGCCGTCGAGGTAGAACTTGGCGTTATTGGCCTCCACGTTTCTGGACTGATAGCGCTGGTGCTGATCGAGCGTTTCGCGCTGTGTCTCGCGGGATTCGTTGAAGTCGGTGCCGTACTGGAGAAAGGCCACCACCCGCGCCGTCAGCCCGTGCATTTCATCCACATCGTGATAGGCCCGAATCGTGGGTCGGTCGGTGCGCGCTTCTACAAAGGTGGTAATGCCGTAGCGATTGGCCCTCTCGACCGCGTGCTTGACCACCGCCTGGTAGTTCTCATCGCTCATGGGCGGGATGATGCGGGTCAGCGCGCCGGCGGCGTCTTCCTGCAGAATGCCGGTGGGCTCGCCGCTGTCATCGGTGACGATCGCAGGCATCTGGCGGGCTTTCTCTTTGGTAAATCCGGCCGCCGCCAGCGCCCTTGAATTGACGTAGCCGTTGTGGCCAGTGTCATCGAGCAGATAGACCGGATTATCGGGCGACACCGCATCCAGCACGGCCTTATTGACGGTGCCGGTACTGGCGTAGCTCGAGGCCCAAGCCCCACCCACAACCCATTCGCCGGGCTTTGCCCGCTCAACGCAGGCCTCGACTTTCTCGGCAATGGCCGCCGCCGGAGTGCTGCTCGGGAAATCACAGTTGAACAGCTCACGCTTGAATCCGCGCACGTAGTGGCCGTGGGCATCGATGATGCCGGGCATGACCGTTTTCCCCTGCAGATCCATCACCTCGGTGCCGGGGCCGATATAGCGCTTGAGGTCCTGATCGCGCCCGACCGCGACGAACGTGCCGTTTTTGATCGCGACCGCCTGAGCCTTCGTGCGCGCGTCATCCTGGGTATGGATGATGCCGTTCATGTACACCCGATCCGCGACGTCCTGCGTGGCGTTCTGTGCAGCGCAGGCGCTTGCGGCCTGAAGGCCAAAAATACATAGAGAGATTGCCATGATGCGTGTCATGTCCCGCCTCCTGACTCGATTCTTGTTGTTGACTGCCTTGTTGTTAACTGCCTTGTTGTTAACTGCCCTTTTGTTATAAGTGCCTCGGCCCACCTGAAAAAACACCGGGCAGTGCCCGGTGTCGTTTAGCGATGCAACATGCAGTGCGACTCAGCGCGCGCAGGCATTGGTCGGCGGAATGCGCCCGGCCCACGGCTGCTCGGCCTCGAGTTGCGCGGCCAGTGAGAACAGCCGACCCTCTTCGCCGAACCGGCCGGCAAAGTGACTGCCCAGCGGCAGGCCGTCCTCGGTCCAGTAAAGCGGCACCGACATGGCCGGCTGACCGGTGGCATTGAACAGCGCCGTGAACGGGCAGTAGCTGTGGAAGGCCTGGATGACGTCATCAAGCGAGAGTGAGTCATCGAACGCGTCGAGCGTACCGATGACCGGCGGCTTGCGGGCAAGTGTCGGCGACAGCAGTACGTCGAACTCCAGCATGGTCGTTGCGACCTTGCGTCCGAGCGCATGGATGTAATTGATCGCGGAGACGTACTGCGTGGCATCAAGGTGACCGCGCTCACGCAGCATGACCCTCGTGCGTGGCTCGATTTCCTCTTCCTTGACCGCCTGGCCGCGCATGCCGCCGATCGTATCGAGCAGCTCCTGGGTGCTGGGCCCGATGATGTCGAAGCAGCGGCTGTAGAATTCATCCCAGTCAAGCGGCAGCTTGACCGTATCCACCTGATGGCCGAGCGATTCACACAGCGCAATGGTGTGACGAACCGAGTCGGCAGCGTCAGATGAGATCTCCGGCCCATCGATCAGGCCGATGCGCAAACGGCCCGGCGCCCGCTGGGTCGCGCTCAGATAGGTGTTCTGACTCACCGGCGCAGCATAGGGCGCGCCCAGGTCCGTGCCCGCAGTCGCATCCAGAAGGGCAGCGCTGTCGCGCACCGAGCGGGTGATCGCGTGAGACGTACCCATGCCGCCCCAGCCTTCACCGGCCATCGGCCCGGAGGGCAGCAGCCCGCGGCTTGGCTTAAGCCCGAACACGCCACAGCAGGAGGACGGCACCCGCAGCGACCCGCCGCCATCGTTGCCGTGGGCAAAGGGCACGACCCGTGCCGCCACCAGCGCCGCCGCGCCACCGCTGGAACCGCCGGCACTGCGCTCGAGGTCCCAGGGGTTGCGCGTGGCGCCATGACGGGTGGATTCGGTGGTGTAGGACGTGCCGAATTCCGGCGAGGTGCTGGTGCCCATCAACAGGCAGCCCGCACGACGCAGACGCGCCACGGCTTCGGCGTCGAACTCGGCCTTGACGTCCCCACCGACGACGGAGCCTTGTGTCATGCGGGCGCCTTCAAGCGGTGAGAAGAGGTCCTTGACCAGCGTCGGCACCCCGGCAAAGGGCTGGCCGGCCGCATGAGGCTTGCGGCTTTCCGCGCGCGCCGCGTCATAAAGTCGGTCGACCACGGCATTGATGCTCGGCTCGACCTTCTCAAGGCGCTCGATCACGCCATCAAGCAGCTGCTCGCCGGTGACGTCGCCCGTTTTGACGCATTGCGCAAGGCCCAGGCCGTCATGTGTGTCCAGTAGATGTTGAACGTCTTGTGTCATTGTCACTCTCCTGAGTCACCCAAAATTGCGTTGGTGCACGTTGATGATGATGCGCTTGAAACCTTAAGCGCGAATAAACCAGAACCCAGGGCACATACCGCAGCCAAGGCAGCCAGAGTCACCATGCCGCCCTCGACGCTACCGCCGAGGCCGGCGGCCACGAGCACTACTACGAAGCTCAGCCCCTGGCCGAAATAAAGAGAGCCAATGAACAGCCCAAGCCCACGCCCTCGCGTTGACGGCGTCAAAGCGTTCATGGCCAGCACCAGGGCCGTCGGCACCAAAAGGCCAACACCAATCCCGTGGATCGCGATCGCGACGACCAGCGATACGTAGTCCGCGGTAATCGTCAGCGCGACAAACCCGATGGCCATCAGCACAAAAAGCAGTGCGCAACACCCCAGGCTACCGAACACGGCATGCGCCGGGCGCCACAGCAGCGCCCCCAGCAGCGAACAAAAAAGACCGGTCGTGATGGCAAGCACGCTCAGCGCATTCGACTCGATGGAAAGAGAGGCCATAACTGTCGGCAACGCTTGAGGGACCGCGTAACTCAGCATCATGCCCGTCGCGATTAGAGCGCACCCCGCCATCAGCGCAGACAGGTTGGACCGATGAGGCAGTGCCATGTGCTGATCAACGGCCGATGTCTTTACCCGCTTGATAATCAAAGGCACCAACGGCAGCGCCAGCACGTACAGATAAAACGGCATCTGCCAGGTCGCGGCGCCCGCCCCGGCGACAAAGCCATACAGGAACGTGCCCGCAAGCGATACAACAACCGCCTGTTGTCCCACAAGGCGTAGTCGTCGAGGGCCTTGAACGTGATCGGCGATCAAGGCAAGGCAGACGGTCAACACCACAGCCTCACAGGCGCCGAACGCAAGCCTCGACCCGATAACGCCTTCAAGGCTATCAAGCCAGATCGGAAGCACACCCAGCACGCCATAGGCCGAAAGCGCGCCCACCAACAGGTATTTTCGGTCGATGCGATCGGCAAGCCAGCCGGCAAATGGCGCGAACAGCGCAATGGTCAGAGCGGGAGTCGATGAGACCAACGAGTACCAGGCAGACGGTATATTGAGCGAAGGCATGACCGACGCCATCAGCCGCGGCATCATGGGGCTTACCAGCAGGGAGCCGACCAGCGCCAGGCTGCTGCACAGCAGCAGGGAAGTGTCACGCGCGCTGAGCGCGCTGCTCGAGGATGGCATGGTCATGACGCCCCCTTGATGAAACCGTGGTACTGCATGGCCGCAGACTGCACACTGAGGCGCCCCTCATGCGATGAGGTCGATCGCCGCGAGGCCGGCCCGAGAGGTCTACCCTGGAACGAGGCTTGACCGAGTAGTGCACTGTCGTCATCGCCGGCTCCTTCATTCGCTGAGGTCATGCTTCAGCTTATGACTCGATCACGACGAGTCGTTATCCGGATATGGCACGATTTCCACGCGCACGATTGAGGGTATCGGAAGGCCGTTCACCGAACAGCCGGCGATACTCCATCGAAAACCGGCCCAGATGGAAAAAGCCCCAGCGCGCGGCCTCGTCCTGCACACGCATGTCCTCATCACCGTAAGTCAGCGCCCGATGAATGGCGTTGAGTCGAAACAGGCGCACGTAGGTGTAGGGGCTCACACCAATGCACTCCTGAAAACAGTATTGAAGCTTGCGACGGCTGACGCCGATCTGGTGGCACAGGGAGGGAATGGCGATGGGTTCGTTGTCGTGGGCGGTGATGACGTCGCGGGCACGGTCGACCACACGCTTTCGCGCTGAAGGCGTCACCTTCTCGATCTCACCGTGCTCGAGTGCATCAAGCATGTGGCCGACAAAGGTGTCTCGCAGCTCTCGAATCACCGCAGGTGATGGCTTGCGCGATAACGTCGTACAGGTCAGCTCAAAAAGCTGTGCAAGCGTCTGGTAGTTCGTCGTGGTCGGCAAGTAATTGGGGCCGGTCAGCAGCGTATCGATCGGCGCATCCGGGCCGTGCAGCAAGGTGGCGAGGTAAGGAGAATCGATGCTCATCGACAACAGATCAAGGCCCGCCGCCACGCGAATCTCAGGAAGCTCCCCGCCTCGAATGGCCAGTATGCCGGCGTCGGGATAGCTTTTACCCTGACAGATCAACGGCGTCTTCGGTCGTGTCAGTGGAAAGCTGAAACTGATGGACGCGCTGTTGACGCCGCCCTGCTTGAGCATGGCCTGGCTGCTCTGGTCCCTGACCACCCGCAAGCCTTCCAGGTCGACGAAGGTGATCTCGCCATCAAAGCGGCCTTCCGACAGCTGCATGACGTGCAGGTCCCAGCCCTGATACCCCGCAACGTGCTGCTGGACGCTGTAAGTTTGGTGTCGAATGACCCTTGAGGCGGGGGCCAATTCCAGGCATGGAGTGGTCAATATGGCCATGAACGCATCCTCGTTGAACGAGTGTAAGTGCGAAGCCGTCGCAAATTCCCTATAGGCTGCTGCCGCGATCCATCGATAAAGGTGCAGGATCCATCGACAAAGGCGCAGGCTTCCTGTTGTTTTGATTTTCTGGCGACGTTTTATTCCCTGACGTGTGATTCCCGGTCGCTTGATCCTCCCAGAAACCTGATAAGGGCACCATGCACCATGGTCGGTAACGTCTTAAGCCTCGAAACGGTCAACGCCCGGCTCGGCCCAGGCGCACGCACCGCGCGACCAAGGTCGACGCCCTATATTCGTAGCAGGGGTCTCGACAGTGTCGGCCTCAGACGTCAGGATACGATTCCTTCAGTGACTTCCCAGACAAGGCAGAACATGGCGCGTCCGACTCCTTCCCTGACCCTGGCCCTGCTTCAGGCCCGCGAATCCGCCATGGATTTTTTCAGGCCGCACCTCAACCGCAACAACATCACCGAGCAGCAGTGGCGCGTTATTCGTATTCTGTGGCAGGCCGATAAACAGACGCTCGAGAGTTACCAGCTGGCCGAACGCGCCTGCATTCTGCGCCCGAGCCTGACCGGCGTTCTCATGCGGCTCGAGCAAAACGGCCTGGTGCATCGCTGGAAGCCCGAAACCGATCAACGCCGGCTGTGTGTCACGCTGACGCCCAAGGGCAACGAGCTGCTTGAAAGCATGAAGGATGAAATGATGCGTCAGTATCAAAAGATCCAGCAGCACCTCGGCCCCGAGAAATACCGCACGCTGATGAACCTGCTCAGCGAAGTACAAAAGCTCGATCCCAATGACTAACGGCCGCCCCGCCCGATTCTGAGTGCGACCTTCGACCGACGTACGCATGATCCGCCGTGCCAGCACGCCGCCTACCACCGCGGCAGGGGCGCACCCGCCTACTCGCTCATATCCGGCTCGAACAGCCTCTTTTTCATCTTGAACTTGACCCAGACCAGCGCGATCAGACTGACGATGCCCAGCACCACCCCGAGCAGGGTGTAGACCAGCCCGGTCATGTCCGGGGACGGCGATGCATTGGCGGCCACATAGCCCATGCCGACGATGCCCAGCAGTTGCGGCAGCGGATAGAACGGCGTGCGATACGGGCGGCGATGGCCGGGCCGACGGCGACGCAGCACCATCACATCGACGTGCGCGACGATGTAGGCCAGAAGCCAGCTGGTGGAAGCCCCGATCAACAGGATGACGATGTTGTCCGGCTTGACCAGCATGAAGGGAATGGCAACGATCGCGGCCAGAAACAGGATGCCGACCCACGGGGTGTCATAGCGTGGGTGCCGTTTGCCCATGATGCCAAACGCCTGGCCGTTGTCGGCCATGCCGGACAGCATGCGCGGCACCGAGGCCAGCACGGTATTGACCGTACTGCAGGTCGCGGTCAGCCCCATCACGGTCGCGATGATCAATCCGGCCTGACCGAACACACCATCGACCAGATCGAGATAAGGCAGCGCCGAGGTGGTCATGGTCTCGCTCGAGAGATAGTGCCCGGCACCCAGACAGAACAGCGTGAACAGTACGAAAATGATGCCGAGCGACAGGAACATGGCCCGGGGAATGCGCTTTTCGGGCTGGCGAATGTCGTTGATCATCGGGCAGATGAACTCGCAGCCAACGAACAGCCACATGGCAAGCGCCACCAGCCCGATGAAGCTGCCATCGACAATACCGCCGGCGCCCCAGCCGATGCCCGCCGCGGCCTCGGCCACGCTCGACGTCGGTGTCTTGATAAGCGCAGTCGCCCCGACGATCAAAATGGCGGCAATCATTGCGAAGGTGAACACGTTCTGAAGCCTGGCGAATACGTCGGTGCCCAGAATGTTGAGCAGGGCAAGCGCGCCCAGCAACAATAACGGCACCAGATGCGGCGGCAGCGCCTCGGGAAACAGCGTCTGAAGCAGGGCATCGACCAATAGAAGCTCGGCGGAGAGCCCAAACATCGCCACCACCACATAGCCTGAAAAGACCGAAACGATTGCCGGAAAGTGGCCGATGGCCTTCTGGGTATAGGTCGCAAGCGTGCCCGCCTGCGGATACATCAGCGAGAGTTCCGAGAAACTCATGGCGTTACACAGGGCGAACAGCGCAGCCACCAGCATGGCCGCCAAAAAGCTCACGCCCCCAAGACCAAAGCCCATCAATGCAGACGCCATGGCGCCTTGAACGACCACGCATCCCACGCAGACCGCAATCATGGTCTTGAAGCCGATGGCCTGCCGTACCGGCTCGCCGGCCGAGGCCACCGGCGTCGCTGTCGTGGTGTCGAGCATGATAAGTAACCTCCAGGGAGCACATCTGAAATTAAGTGTCAGCAGACACCACGGCGGCGCCACGTGCCGACCCTCTCAAGATGCGCCGGATGAGCAGGCCATTCTTGTTTGCTCATGCCAGAAATTTTTCTGTCGCTGCCTTGCGCCACGTCCTTGCAGCCTCCTTTTTGAGCCCACTCTTATGGACCCCTTGCCGGCCACACAAAAAAAGCGCGCCTGAATACAGACGCGCAAGAGGAGTCCAGAAACACCCGCAGGCGCAGCGTCATACCCGGGTCATCAATCGCTCATGTCCGGCTCGAACAGCCCTTTCTTCATCTTGAACTTGACCCAGACGATCGCGATCAGACTGACAATGCCCAGCACCACCCCGAGCAGCGTATAGATCAGGGCGGTCATGTCCGGTGAGGGCGAGGCGTTGGCGGCCACGTAAGCCATCCCGACGATGCCGACGATCTGCGGCAGCGGGTAGAACGGCGTGCGGTACGGTCGGCGATGCTCGGGCCGGCGTCGACGCAGAACGATCACATCGATGTGCGCGACGATGTAGGCCAGAAGCCAGCTGGTCGCGGCCGCGATCACCAGCGAAATGATCTGCTCGGGCTGAATCAGCAGGAAGGGAATGAGCACGGCAACCGCCAGAAAGACGATGCTGACCCAGGGCGTGTCATAGCGCGGATGCATCTTGCCCATGATGGCAAACGCCTGGCCGTTCTCGGCCATGCCCGAAATCATCCGCGGTACCGCTGCGAGCACCGTATTGACCGTACTGCAGGTCGCGGTAATGCCCATCACGGTCGCGATGATCAACCCGGCCTGGCCAAACACACCATCGACCAGATCGAGATACGGCAGCGGCGAAGTGGTTAATGTCTCGGTCGACAGATAATGCCCGGCGCCCAGACAAAACAGCGAGAACAGCACGAACACGATGCCAAGCGACAGGAACATGGCCCGGGGGATGCGCTTTTCGGGCTGGCGAACGTCATTGATCATCGGGCAGACAAACTCGCAGCCAACGAACATCCACATCGCAAGCGCCACCAGGCCGATGAAACTGCCATCGACAATACCGCCGATGCCCGAGTCGATGCCTGCCGCGGCTTGAGCCACCTCCGGTGAAGGCGACTGAATCAGTGCCGTGGCGCCGACGAGAAAGATGGCGACGATCATGGCAAAGGTGAACACGTTCTGAAGCTTGGCGAACACGTCCGTGCCAAGAATGTTGAGCACGGCAAGCGTTGCCAGCAAAAGAATCGGCACGACGTGTGAGGGCAGTGTTTCAGGGAACAGCGCCTGCAAAAGCGCATCCACCAGCAGGAATTCGGCCGGAATCGCAAAGATCGCCACCACCACATAACCTGCATAGACCGACACGATCGCCGGAAAATGACCGATGGCCTTCTGGGTGTAGGTCGCAAGCGTGCCCGCCTGCGGGTACATCAGGGAAAGTTCCGAAAACGTCATCGCGTTACAAACGGCGAGTAGCGTCGCCACCAGCATGGCGGCCAGAAAACTCACGCCCCCGATGCCGAACCCCAACAGCGCGGATGCCATGGCGCCCTGCACCACCACGGTTCCCACACAGATCGCGATCATGGTCTTGAAGCCGATGCGTGGCTCCGTGGCGCTGACTGATCGGGGCACTGCCCCTGTCTTTGAAGTGCCTGTCATGATGAGTGTTCTCCTGGCCGATCTAATTATTGTTTGGCGTACACGGACAAACTGACTCTCAATCTGCACCCTGGCGTTCGTTCGTTCTTGTTCGGGGGTGCCAGAAATTTTCCCCTGCCTGCCCTCGGCCTCAGGCTGACTCGACCATGGTCGCCCTCCCCCATTCGGGGGATAGCCCTCGACCCGGCCAGCACAGAGGATAAAAAGCGTTGACGGCCATGTAGTGCCGTACCCCTTACTCGGTTTCAGGAGATCACACCATGACAACACCTTCTTCGCACACCGACTGGATCTCGGTCACCGGCCTCGAGAAAGGCTTCGAGACCGGCTCCTACGCCCTCGACAATTCCGCCGACCTCAGCGGCAAGAAGATCGAACTCCATGACGCCAGCGGCGGCGTCCGAAGCCTCGACGTCGACCAGGATCAGCTTCGCGTCGACGATGGCGACCCGGTTCAGGTCCGCATCACGTCACTGCGTCAGGGCGTTTACCTGCTGGACTGGCTGGATGAGCGCCAAAAGCCGACCACCTCCTACACCGTGGTGCTCGACACCCTGAGCGACAGCTACACCCAGGTCATCGGCACGCTGCCCACGTTCGAGACCATCAAGACCGGCCTTTACGAGCGTGCCCTCGGTGGACGTGCCCTGACCGACGTCAACGTCGAGATCAGCCACGGCGCCGTCAACCAGGCCTACAGCGAGGGCGTTTGCCCGCACGCCGTCACCGACGAGCTCATCGGGGTGCGTAACCTCTATCGCTACAGCCCGACCGAGGTATACGAGCACGTCTACCTCAACGAGAACTTCTACACCTGGCACTGCCTCAAGGGTGTGGAAAAAAACCTGTGCGACACCGACCGCTGCCACTATTACAAGATCACCGATGACCTGTATCTGTTCATCTGGCGTGAAAAGATCGTACCGACGCTTGGCATCGTCATGATCGACGAGCAGAACCATCGCAGTGACGGCAAGATCTTCGGCGTCGGTGACACCGAAGACGCCCCGCTTGCCAACTTCCCGATGGCCTCCTACTGCCAGCGTCTGAACGAAACGGAGTATCCCGATGAGCACTGAAAAACGGACCATCGTCATTACCGGTGCCGGCACCGGTGTGGGTGAGGCCTGCGCGCGCCAGCAGGCCGCGCTCGGCCACAACGTCGTCCTGATCGGGCGCCGCAAGGCACCGCTTGAAGCACTGGCCGAGGAAACCGGCGGGCTTGCGCTCTCGGGCGACGCCGCCAGCTCGTCAGACTGGGAAGGCTTCTGCCAGAAGATTCTCGAGACCTACGGTCGCATCGACAGCCTGATCTCGAGCGCCGGCGGCCATGGCCTGGGGACGGCCACCGAGATGACCGACGACGACTGGCAGCTGTCGATGCGCCTGAATCTGGACACCGCGTTCTACAGCGCGCGCGCCTGCCTGCCGCACCTGATGAAACAGCAGGGCACCATCGTGCTTCTGGGGTCGTTGGCCTCGTTCCAGGCCGGCGGTGAGGTGTGCGGCTATACCACCGCCAAGCATGCGATTGTCGGGCTGACGCGCTCGATGGCCCGCGATTTCGGACCCAAGGGCGTACGCGTCAACTGTGTCTGCCCGGGCTGGATTCGAACACCGATGGCCGACGAGGAAATGCAGCCATTGATGGCGCACTACAACGAGTCGCTCGATGACGCCTACGCCCGCGTGACCCAGAACGTCCCGCTGCGTCGGCCGGCAAGCGCCGAGGAAATCGCCAGCATCTGCGACTTCCTGATCGGCCCGGCCTCGGCCATCATTACCGGCAGCATGATCATGGCCGACGGCGGCTCCCACGTGGTTGACACCCCGACCCTGCCGTTCGAAGCCCTCTGACAGGGACGATCATTGAGGGCGACCCGGCCAGTCACGGCCCGGCCGCCCTGAATTTGCCAAAAGGAGTCCGTTCATGAGTATCAGCATCGATTACAGCGGCCAGCACGTACTGGTGACCGGCGGCGCCCAGGGCATCGGTGAAGCCATCGTGACCCGCTTTGCCGAAGCCGGCGCCCGCATCACGCTTGCCGACATCAACGAAGAACAGGCCAGAAGCGTGGCCGAGCGACTGACGGCTGGCGGCCACCAGGTCACGGCCTACGGCGTCGACCTTTCCGATGAGACCGCCACCCGCGCCATGATCGAGGCAAGCGAGCCGATCGACGTGCTGGTGCACAACGCCGGCTACTTCCCGCTGACCCCATTCAAGGAACTCACCCGCGAGCGGGTCGAGCGCACCTTTGCCGTCAACGTGCAGTCGCTGTTCTGGATGACGCAGGCACTGCTTCCGCGCTTCGAGCAGCAGGGCAAGGGCGTGATCCTGTGCACCTCGTCCGTTACCGGCAACCGGGTCGCCTACCCGGGGCTTAGCCATTACGCCGCCTCCAAGGCTGCGGTCAACGGCTTCATTCGTAACACCGCGCTCGAGATGGGTGGCTCCGGCATCCGCATCAACGGCGTTGAACCGGGCATGATCCGAACGCCTGCGATGGACAACCTCGGCGACGACGAACTCAGCCGAAGCCTTGAGCGCGGCATTCCGCTCGGCCATCTCGGCGCGCCCGAAGACATCGCCAACGCCATGCTGTTTCTGGGGTCCGATCTGGCTAAATACATTACCGGCCAGACCATCATTGTCGATGGCGGCGCCCTGCTGCCGGAAAGCGTGACCGCCCTCGGCTGAGCCGTCAAAAGGCCCCCGTGGCGACAAATTCACGTTGCCCCCACACGGCCGGCTCGTTATGTTGGTGATCTCGACCAACAGGGAGTCGGCCAGCCATGCAGTCTCCAAAAGACCTTGGCGCGTACTGTCTGAACGCATTCACGCGCGCCGTGCCTGCCTCGCTCGCGGCGTTCTACCGCATCGATGATGGCCTCAGTGCCTGCGATTTCCAGCTGCACGGCGGGCACGATCAGATGCACGATAGCTACCTCAGTCGCTACCGCCATCTTGACCCGCTTCAGCCCGGTTTCTGTCAGCGCCTCGGCCGTCAGGTCGTGCCGCTTCGTGACGCGCAGGCGCTTCAATCGCGCCAACACAACGAGGGCTATCAGACCTTTCTGAGCCAACACGACGTTGTCGATGTCACCGAAGTGCTGTTCTACACCCAGAACCGCCCGGTGCTTGGCATCTCGCTTCTTCGAAAATCACGGTTTGGCCGGTTTACCGCCCACGAGCTCGACACCCTGCAATCGCTTCAGGAAATGCTGCAACTGGCGGTCGCCCAGCGCGTTTTCGAACCCGCCCCGGCGCTGGTTGAACCGGTGCCCGCGGCACTTACAGAGCGCGAGGCCCAGCTCGTACCGCTGCTGCGCCAGGGCCTGAGCAACAAGGCCATGGCCCGCGAACTCGGCATCGCGCCGTCCACGGTCAAGACGCACCTTGATCACCTCTACCGCAAGCTCAATGTCACCAACCGTACCGAGCTTGTCAGCCGGCTCTATCTATAATCCGTAAATCTATAGCCTGCCCGCACGCACCGCTGCAGGACGGCCTGACGCCGGGCCTTGTCACGCTCGAGGCTCAGCTTGAGCGATCACACGCGCCCGACGCTGCCCCAATGCTGCCTGGCGGCGAGCACCCGACGCTTGCCGATCTGGCAATCGGCTGCGAGCTGTATCAGATCAAGGCCGTCGGCTATCGATTCGGCGCCTACCCACGCATCAATGCCTGGCTTTCGGAGCTTGCCGCGCGGCCTCATTTCAGCGCCGTCAGCGAAGAGATCGATGCGCTGGGCCAGGAGATCAAAACGCAGGAAAGCGACTACCTCGCACTCGATGCCTTTGACTGACCCGCTTTGACAGGCGCTCTACTGAAATCAAAACAGCCCGGCAGATGCCGGGCTTGTAGGTTTTACCCGATGCAATCTCGGATTCGACCTTCTCTCTTGAGCAGAATAGCGCTCAAAACTTATAAAAACTATTTACGTTGAGCATTATTTTGCTCAATATCGTGTTTCTAGTTTCATGATGAGCATTTTTTTGCTCAACGAGGGCATCATGCTGCTAACGCTTCAAATCTTCCATCACGATCAATGGCACGACGCGGCTACATTGACGTTGTCCGAGCCTGAAAAAGGACGGCGCAGCACCGCCACACTAGGCTATGACCAGGGCTACGCCGTAGCCTGGATGGAACAGGATAATGAGCACGCCTGTAGCATCAACTACCCGGTGCGCCTGATGGAGCAGTTTCATGCCTGCCCCTGGTTCGCTTTTATCGATGACATCATGCCGGCCGGTGCCAGCCGCCGTTACTGGATCGCGCAGCTGGGTATCGATCATCTCTCCACCGGCGCGCAGGATGCCGAACTGCTGCGACACGGCACCATTGCGCCGGTCGGTAATCTGCGTATCAAGGAAGCCGTACCGACAAGGCCCGAGACCGGCCAATTGACCCGGCTACGCTTTCCGGTACGCGATGTGGTCGAGCGCCATACGGATTTTCTTGAATACGCCCAGCAGATGGGCGCCGCCAGTGGCGGCGCGACCGGCGCGGGCGGAGAGGCGCCCAAGCTGATACTGCGCTGTACCGACAACGATGAGGCGTGGATCGATACCTGGCAGGACGACCCGCTCTGCAAGGATCATCATTATCTGGTCAAGTTTCCGAGAAACCGCCGGACTGCCATCGATTGCGATATTCTGCGGGCCGAGTACCACTTCTATCAGGAACTGGCCGCTCTTGGGATGAACACCATCGAGACCCGCACCATGCGACTGGAAGAGGGATCGCAATATCCCTCCCTATGGCTGCCGCGCTTTGATGTTGCCTTCCAGAGCGGTCGGCGGACCCTGTTCGGGCTCGAATCCCTCTATTCGGTCATGAAAAAAGGCCCTGGCGCGGCGCTCAACATGTTTGACGTGATCGAGACAGTGATCGAGCGGCTCGGGCAGCAGTATCGCGTCACGGAAGCCGGCGCGGACTTCGAAGCCACCCCTGTCGTCATCGAGCTGGTCAAACGGGATCTTTTGAACGTGGTCTTTGGCAATTCCGATAACCATGGACGCAATACGGCGCTCATCAAGCGCCCGGACGGTATGGCTCTGGCGCCCATCTACGATTTTGCCCCGATGAAAGCCGACCCCGAGGGGGTAATCCGCACCACCCGCTGGGGAGCCCCCTATGAAGAAGGCGGCCAGTTTGACTGGCAGGCGATTGCACGGGCGCTGTCGCATCATGTCCCGGAGGACACCATGCTCGATGAGCTACGGACGCTTTGTAGGCAACTGCTCGGCCTCGAACAGCGGCTGGCCACCCGCGGTGTGCCGGACTCGATTCTCAAACATCCTGCCATCGGCCTGGCCCGGCTGGATCAGCGCCTTGAACAGTGGGGGCTGACATGACACAACAGTTGACGCCGGCCGAGCGCGAAACGCTGCTGCTCGAGATGGTCGAGCGGCTCTTGACCGGGAAGACCACGCCCGGCGCCGTGCTCAAAAAACTGCGCCGTGAGGTACTGGGCATGAACCAGACCGACTACGCAGCACTTGCCAGCATCAGCCGCCGAACGCTCTCGGACATCGAAACCGACAAGGGCAGCCCGTCGCTTGCGCTGCTGAACCGCGCCTTTCGCCCCTTCGGGCTGACCGTCGGCCTGCTGCCACGCAGCCCAGCGCTGCGCCAGCGGCTGTTGAAGCGGGAGCAGTCGCCTTGAAACCACCGGTTATCACATCACGAGAATGACGCGCTGGCATGAGCGCTGCCGAGTAAATCGTTGAAAGAAAAGGAAAGCCACTAAAAAAAGCGCCTCGAAGGGCGCTTTTTTTCATCGGATCAAAGAAGCGGGTGGCTAATCGAAAACTGCCTAAGACGGCAGCTTCTCGGAGGCTTCGGAAAAATACTGTTTACTGCCCCAGATCTCGGTACTGCCCACGACATAAACGCGTTTCTTGGCACGGGTGAGCGCCACGTTGAGGAGGTTAGGTTTAGCGCTTGCCCAGTTCGCGGCCCCTGGTGACTCACTCGATAGCCCCAGCACCAGAATGACGCTGTCCTCCTCCTTGCCCTGAAAGGTATGAACGGTGCCCACCCGTGCCTTGAGCCAGTCGCGTAGCGCACTGGCGCCGCCGAAGGCAGTCGCATCAAGCCGGTTGGCCAGTTCTGTCTGCAAGCCTTGCGCCACGGCCTTGAAAGGTGAGATCACATAGACACTCGGGAGCTCTCCGGTTTTGTCGATATGGCGCTTGAGCATACCGGCGACCTTTGCCGCCTGAGCAGGAACGAAATGCTTGCCGCTTACCTCGCCTTCGACATCGAACCAGCGGCTGTCGCCCGGCCCCGGCACCAGGTCGTCATTGCCGTGGAGCATCTTGTCGTTGTAGGCGATGCGGTTGGCGATACTGAACATCGGCTCGTCACAGCGTCGGTGGACGCGCAAGGGGCTTCCGACCCAAAGTTCATCGGAAATTTCGTTGGTGCCGTACGGGTTGGCGCGATCCGCCACGACCTGAACCGACGACACCGTGGGCGACCACTTATACCAGTCGCGCTCGAACTCGCCCTTGGCCATTGCCTCGACCAAACCGGCCGGCACGGTGAAGACGGGCTCGATCTGTAGCGGATCGCCCACCACCACGGCGCGTTTGGCGCGCCAGAGAGCACCCGCTGCCTGCTGCGGCGGAGCCTGGCCCGCTTCGTCCACGAACAGCCAGCCGATCTCCCCCTCGCCCAGCGCCCTGAATTGATTCGCGATGGAGGCAAACGTTGACGACACCACCGGCACGATTAAAAACAGCATCTGCCACAACGCCTTGGCGGCCTCGCGGTCATCAATACTTCCGTTGAGCAGCGCCATCAATGAGCTGATGGTTGCCCAGAGCTGGTTTTTCTTGTCGGCGTAGGCGGCCACCAGCCACGCCTGATGCAGCTCGAACGCGCGCGCGGTCAGCTGTCCTCGGGCCTCGTTGAGTGCCTTGCAGTGGCCAAAGGACGTGCGCTGCACCTCGGCCGCGTCCAGGTCCAGCATCTCATCGGGCAGCAGTACGTCCTGATACCTGGTCTCGAGGGTGTGACACGCCTCGCGCTCAGCGTTCAGCCGTTTCTCGAGCGATGCCAGGCGCTGCTCACTTACCTCCGCCTGCTGAGCAGCACGCCGTTCTCGCTGGGCAAGCTGTTTCAACTGGGCGCGGTGGCGGCAATACGCCGTGATGGGCCAAAGCGCCACCTTTACCGCCTGCCGCTTGCCTCGCCAGAGCGCCACTCGGCTCGCCAGGCGGCGGTCGATCTCGGCCCGGCGGCGGCCCTCCTCGGTTTGACGCACTAGCTGCTTCAGCGCCTGCAGCCGAGCGATATCCTGGTGCGCCGCCTCGACCCGCTTTTTGGCCTCATTGAACGCACGCTGCGCGGCGCGAAAATCCTCGAGCGCACCGCCCTTCTCGGCGAGCGCCTTGAGCGCAGGCACCAACGTTCTGTAGTGCTCGGCCTCACCTTCAGCCTCACACTGATCTATAGGCTTGAAAAAGATCCGCTCACCAAAGGTTGTGCGATTGCTTTTATTACCAAGCGCCGTGGCGATCAGCCCCCAGCATGCCTTGTCCGGTGCCAACGCCTCGACATAAAGCTTGCTGCCGCGCGGCTCATGGCTGGCCGCGAGTTTCTGGCCCACTGGTTTCAGGTACGAAAGCGCCTGGTATGCATCGCCCAGCGCCTTTGTTTGCGGCAGCTCCTGGGTGACGTTTTCCACCGCGGCGTTGTTGCTGGAGGCCACCACCATCTCGAAGCCGGCAAGTTCGGGAATCAGCGTCTTGATGGGCTTTAGCTGATCGTCGAGCTTGACCGTCAGATTCTCACCGAAGGCAGCGCCCGGCGAGCCCAGCGCGGCCAGCACCTCCGCGCGCTTGGTGATGTTGCGCGCCACTAGGTCGCGCAGCATCGTCGTTTTGCCGGTACCGGGGGGGCCGTTAACGGAGTACAGGCCGCCATCTTCCAGTTCCTGGTCGATGGTGTTGATGGCGAACTGCTGCATCAGACTCATCGAGTGTGCGTCTTCCCCCGGCCAGCGCCCGGCGGGCATGCGCCGGGGGGAAAGCTGTTCCATCAACAGCGCACGGCCTTCTGGCAGCAGCAGATCAGGGTGACGCGGTACCTCGCCGGAAAGGTAGCGGGCCAGCGGCGAGCCGGGGGCCAGAGGCCGATCTTTCAGCTGGCACAGAATCGTTTCCAGATCGCGGATGAAAAAGCTGTTGAGAATGGCGATCTCGTTGATGGCGGTGGACAGCTCAGCGGCGCTGTCACCTGCGGTCGTCTCGGCAGCGCCATCTTCCGGCGCGTCGAGGCGCGCGGAAAGCTGCGCGAGCGGCGTCCACGTCTCGCTTCCAATAGAAACCATGTCGCCAGGATGTTCTGCGTTGCCGCTGTGGCCGGGCAGCAGCTGAACCACTAGGGCCGGGGCCTCGCTTTGCGGCGCAAAGGCGGTCCAGCCTTGCATCGCCTTGAGCATCTCGATGATCTCGAAAGTACTCAAGACTGGCGGCAAACCGTGTTCACTTTTGAGGTTGTCCGCCACGGTAAGAATCGTGGTCAACCGCTCGCGAAACACCTCGGTGGCCGCCTCGAACGCATCAAGGGTGACAGCGTCGAGGGTGCCTTGCTGCAGCGCGCCCAGCACCCAAGGGGCAGTGGAGATTTCGATACTCTGCCGATCCAGTGTGCCGTCTTCCTTGACCATGGCGGTCAGCGAGCAGGTCAGCCCCTCGTCGCGGCTGCGCTCCATCCAGGCCTCGCTCTGCTCCGGGTAAGCCTTACGGGCCACCTCGAAAATTTCCTGACGGCGGAAAAGTCCCAGATAGAGCTTGAAGCGGTAGGCGTTGCCTACCCGGTACTGGGCGCCCGCTCGGCGTATCGTCTGGCGGTCCAACCAGGGCAGACTGTTCGGGGCGTCCACCAGCTCGTCGCTACGGTAGTGGATCGCCCCTTGGCCGTGGTCGATGCCCTTGAGCTCGGTGGACTCGAAAAACTCGACCTTGTGCCAGAACGACAGAATGCGCTCGGCCTGAGACGCTGAGGATGCCGCCTGACTCATGTCGTCGCCTTTTTCCGCGTGCGTTTTTTCGGCGCCTGCGCCGCGCGCTCGGCCTGGATGCGTTCCAGCAGCGCCTCGGCGCTGTTGTCACCACTGATCAGCTCAGGGTTATCGGCTCGCCATTGCGCGGTCAGCTCGCCGCGAAAGGCTTTAGAGAGGATGGATTGGGTGAGCTGGTTAACGCGCTCCAAGGCGCTATTGACCTGGCGCTCGACGGTGTCGGCATAGGCGAAGAGCTGATCGACCCGGCGAACTATTTCGGTTTGTTCTTCATAGGAAGGTTTGGGTATTGGAATCTGCAAAAGTGCTTTTTGCCCGATATTACGCATCGACATCTGATTGCCAGTTGAACGGTCTTGTACTTCTTTACGACCAGCTATGGAACGGAGGAACATATCAACCCATCGCTTGTCTTCATCGTTCATCTGAAGACGAAGCACTTTATCGCTAAGCATAAGATTTCTTGTTACTTTATGAACGATAACAGGATTGCCTAACAGCTCTATTGTATTAGCTCGAGATATCAGAAAGTCGCCTATTTTTATTCTTCGTGTTTCAAGAAACTGATTTTTATCGGGCAGAGTTTTGCTCTGATCTTCATCGTAAACCCCCCAAGTAACAGCACTAATTTTAATGATCCCATATTCATTTTTATTAGGTGGCACTTCGATACATTTTAGGTTTTTACCTGCTTCAACTTTGTCGACTAACTCACCTAAATTGGTTTTCAACCAATCAGTCAACCTTTGGGAATTTCGCCACTCCTCCGTCAACCGCCCACTCACCGCCGCAGCGAGCACGGATTGGCGAAAGCGCTTGAGAATCTCGGGAATACGTTCGAGGCGGGCTTTGGTGCTGTCCACTTGCGCCAGCAGGGTGTCGAGGGTGTCTGCGATGACCTTTTGTTCGGCGGGGGGGGGAACTGCAAAGTCCAGCTCTTTTAGAAATTTAAAATGTCGTGAGTAACCTTTATCGGGTATTTCTAACGCTCGCATTTGAAAATATGCGAAACGTGGCAAGAGATACATATCTGGTTGAAGGACTTTAGTACCATCCGCCCCAGGCACAAAATTAAAATCGACCCACTTTATTGCTCGAGTATGATCGCCGAATACAATTATCGGTTTAGATATGGTGATCAATTTATTAGGATCATCAACGTAACCTGCAACCGCACTTTGCCCTTGATCAATAACAGGGAATTTACCAACCTTTAAACAGTCTTTAGTTTTAACCTTCTTTCCTGTTGTAGAAATTTGACTAAAACCAGTTGCCGCTTTTATCCGCACCCATTCTGCTGGAATAAAAGGCATCATTCCCCCCTACCCATCATTTCCTGCACCAACACCCGTTGCCCATCAGCCTCATCCTCGGCGCCCAGCGCGCGCATCAGCCCGTCCAGCTCGCCCAGCGCCTGTACCAGTTCGCTCATGGCTTCCCCGGCCAGCACCTCGGGCGCGGGTAGGTCAGCGGCATCGACGCTGTCCTTGTCCTTGAGCCAGCTGATGTCGAGCGAACCCCCCTTGGTGTCGCGAATCCACTCGCGGGAGAAGCAGCGCCAGCGGGATTTGGCGAGGCGGTCGTCATTTACGCCCTGGTTTTCCTCCGTGGCATCAAGATCAACGGCAATGTCATCCGCGTTGAACGACCACTCGCCTTCCTGGCGGGGGCTTTGGCCGTTGGGATCACTACCGAACACGGCTTCGAACGGTTCGAGGTGCTTTTCCGTGAAGGGGGTGCGCTTGCCGAAGCTCGGCATGTTGGTACGCAGGTCATAGACCCAGACGTGTTTCGTGTTGCCCTTGTCCTGAGTGGGGTCTTCCGGCTTTGAGAAAAACAGCACGTTGGTTTTGACGCCTGCGGCGTAAAAGATGCCGGTGGGCAGGCGCAGAATGGTGTGCAGGTTGCACTTTTCCATCAGGTCGCGGCGTATCTGAGCGCCTGTGCCGGCCTCGAACAGCACGTTGTCCGGCAGTACCACGGCGGCGCGGCCGCCGGGCTTGAGCATTATGTGATACATCAAGTGCAAAAACGCCAGCTGCTTGTTGCCGCTGTAGAACAGCAGATCATCCCTGGTGGGGAGACCACCGCCCTGCTTGGTGCCAAAGGGCGGGTTGGCAAGCAGCAGTGAGGCCTTGGGCAGTTGCTTGCCTTCGTTGCTGAGGGTATCGCCAAACAGGATGCCGGCGTGGTGATCGTCGATGGCGATGTCGTGCAGCATCAGATTCATCAACGCCAGGCGGCGAGTATCCGGCACGAACTCCATGCCGAAGAAGGTTTTATGCTGGTAGCGGTCGTAGGCCGCTTCATCCAATGCGTCGACGTCGTTGGTGGCACAGATACGATGGTGGGCGCTGATCAGAAAGCCGCCGGTGCCGGCCGTCGGATCCACGATCACATCGTCCAGAGTCGGCTGCATCAGCGTGACCATGGCGTTGATCAGAACACGCGGAGTGAAGTATTGGCCCGCGCCGGACTTCTTCTCGCTGGCGTTGATCTCGAGCAGACCTTCGTACATATCGCCCAGACCTTCCTGGCGGGCACTGTACCAATCGAGCTTGTCGATTTCGGTGACCAGCTTGTCAAGCGTTGCCGGTTTGCGGATGACGGTGTGGGCGTTGTTGTAGATGGCCTGGGTGATCTGGGAGCCGTGGTTGCCGAGATCGACCAGCATTTTCTTGTAGAACTCCAGCCGGCTGGCGGAGTTCTGGTGCTCGAGGTCCGTCCAGGTGTTGTCGGCCGGCAACAGCTCATCCTGGCCGGTTTCTTCCACCATCTTGAGAAAGACCAGATAGGTCAGCTCGGTGATGTATTCGTGATAGGTCACGCCATCGTCGCGCAGCAGATTACAGAGATTCCAGAGCTTGGCGACGAGGTTGGGGGTATTCATATGCGGCATCGACTTCATGTGGTTGGCGCTTCGGGTCACGCCCAGAGCGCTTGGTTGAACTGTGTGAGAATATCGGTGACGGGCCGGTCAAAAAGCTTATTGGCGCGTTTGATGCCGCCCTGGGCTTTGAATGGCCCCTGATTCAGCGCGGCTTCATCCACGATGAGGGTGGCCTTCATTTGCTTTGCGATCAGCTTGAGCCAATCGCGCTGCGGGGTCTTCCAGGGCTGACTCTCGAGAATCGTTTCCAGCGCATTATCAACCCGTTGCTCCCAGGGGACCAGAGGCTCGCCCAGTGCCGCTCGGCGAATGAACCCGATGATCCTGGCGGCAATCTCTTCCTGGGTCAGTTCCCCCCAGGCGATCTGCAGATCCTGCTCGCGAAACTTGTTGCGCTCGAGTTCGACGGCGAGCTCTTTCAGGCTTTGCCGAGTGAGCTCCCACGGGCGATGAATCACGGTTTGAAGCGCCGCCAGTCGATTGCTGTTGGCGTTGACGTACGCTTCGAAGGCTTTCAGGTAGTCTTCCGGTTTCTGTCCGGCGCCATAGCCCGTCGTGGTGCCAGTCACCTCATCCTCGCCTTCGTGAATCACGACATCAGGCCGCCAATGGCCTCCACTGGTCACTTTGGCATCAAGAAGCTCGCCAAGCCCCGGGTTATTGGTGAACCATCTGGCCAGTTGCGAGACCGGCATGGTCTTGAGCTCCCGGGCAAATTCACCAGGGGGCTTGCCAGCAATGGTTTCGAATTTGTCCGCCTGCTCGGGGAGCAGATAATTCTTTTTGACCTGCAGCTTTGAGATGAACTGTTTCCGAGCCAGGTCCTGAAGCTCTGGGGCGCTGTCGCGCGTCATGTCATCTTCAAGATCCTTGAAGTCAATATCCGCCTTGGTGGCCACCGGCTTCATGGTGTTCACGTTTTCAAGCTGCTTGTAGATATCCACGGCGTCGTAGATTCGAAACGGCCCCTTGCTGATATCAGGGCATAGCCGAGTCGCACGGCCCAGCATCTGTTCAAACAGAATTCGGCTATTCACCCGGCGCAGAAACACCAGATTAGAGATGGCGGGCACATCGACCCCTGTCGTCATCAAATCGACCGTGACGGCAATATTGGGCAATCGGTCGTTTTTGTAGCTTCGAATCTTTTCCAGCGGCTTGTCACTGGCCCCGGTAATCTTCTGCACGGCGTCGTCTTCAACGACACCGTGATAATGTTCGATAGCGGCCTTGAATGCTTCCACCACTTCATCGGCATGCTTGTCTGTTACGCAGAAGACCAGCGTTTTCGCCGGTGAGTAAGGGTCAATTGAGTCGCTTTCGATCAACCACCGAGTAACGACGCCTGTGAACTCGGGCGCGATCACCTTGCGGTTGAAATCGCTGACATCAAAGTTCAGCTCGTCAGGCGTGTTATAGGTTTCGATTGCGTTAGTGGAGACGTCGTAAACCTTGACCTCTTCATTCACCTTGTAGGAGATGCCCTCTTCGGACAGTTTTGTACGTATTCGAATGGGCGGAAGGTGATCGTTGAGGTAGCCATCCAGCACGGCTTCCGTGTAGCTGTAGGTAAACGCAGGCGCACCAAAAATATCGGTCGTGTGCAGGGCGGGGGTCGCTGTCAGGCCAATCTTGAAGGCATCGAAGTAGTCGATGACGCTGCGATACTTTGACTGGTAGTCCTTCTGATCTCGAAACACCAACTCGGTCTCGCCGAGTTCACGATCCAGCAGATAGCCGCGGTGGCATTCATCCACGATGATGCAGTCATATTGACCAACACCGGGTCGCGCTGCGCCATCGGATGGATAAAGGAGTCGCTTGACCAGCCCCTGGACCGTCGCGACATGCACCTTGGTAGCGTCCTCCGGTATTGCCTTGGGTGTCTTGTTGGGCGCCATTCCCATGACGTCAAAGGTTTCTGCGAAGGTATTGAGGTTTTCCAGCCGTACTTCACCGAAGTCATCGGTGGCCTGAACGCCCAGCGCAGACCGATCCACCAGAAAAAGGACACGGCGGAAACGTTCGGCCTTGAGAAACCGGTAGACCATGGCAATGGCTGTTTTGGTCTTGCCTGTGCCGGTTGCCATGGCAACCAGAGCTGTGTTTTCCCCCTGCCTGATACGCTGCTCGACCGCTCGAATGGCCTTGATCTGGTAGTCGCGCAGGGCAAGGTGATAGTCGAACCCCATGGCCTCCAATTCATCTTCAGCCTGCTGAGGAGTTTGTCGAAGATAGGTTTTTATTTCCTGTGGCGAATACCAGCCGTTGAGCGCTCGACGTCGGTTGGTGTTGTCTCGCACGTCCAGAAACCAGATACCACTTTCCTGCTCCAGTTGTTTCAGATAGGGCCGGCCGTTGGTTGCAAACACCAACGGCACACGAAACTCGCCGTAGTGCGTTTCAATGGTAAACGCCTCTTTTTCCTGTAGCCCCCTGGCATAACGCTTGGCCTGGTCGATGCTGCTGTAGACGTTTTTGGCGCTCTTTTTAGCCTCCACTACGGCGACAGGTACCAGCCCCATAAAGAGGACATAGTCGGCGGGGCCGAAGGCAGTCGGCCATTCGGCAATGGCCCGGTCTTGGTTGGGTACAGGGCGCGCGCCAGCAGAATACGTGAGATTGACGCTGTCCGCGTTCCAGCCCGCTTCGATAAGCTGCTCATCGATCAGGACGCGAGTTTCCACTTCACTGAGCTGCAGCGTCGACTTCTCGACGCTACTGATTTGTACAGCCTGCTCTTCCGGTGGCTGTTGTGTGAATGTACGAAAATAGTGAATGTTCGCGGCATTCATCTTGGCCCGGTACCTTTCAAGGGTCGCTTCATGCTCGGCGGCCACGTCTTCCCACACCTTGCTTTCGGTCGCCATGCGCTCGGCACGCTGTCTTTCAGCATCGGCCTTCAGGGCCTCTGCTTCTTTAAGTGCTTCGGTTTGGGTAAGACGATCCTTGGTGGAAAGGTGTTGCTTCTGAAGTTCCAGAATCTGTTCTTCGAGACTCCGAACTCTGGCAGAAGGATCCTCGGGCTTCATGAATGCCTTGGTTTTAAAGCCCTGGGCCTTTGCACCACCAAATTGGAGATGAAACCACATGGCCAGCGCATGCCCTACCTGAAGCGCTTTTAATGCATCCCGGTGATTGGATGACGTCACATCGTGGGCGGCGCAGTTACCCAGCTTTCTCAAACTGTGAAACGCGTCTTTTATCTGTTGATCCAGACGAAGGGTGTTATCGAGCTCTCGCAGTAGATCGATCTGTTTGATATCACTGCCTGAGTCTACGCCCAGGCGGGATGCGATGGTTCTCGCCAACTCTTCACCAAGCTGACGCATTTTGAGCAAGGTGGTATTGGGGTCAGGAACGAAGCAGGCTTCGGCGGTTCGAGCCAGACGAACCAAAAGCTCATCGTGATGTTCCAGAAAATCGAAGTTGCTGCTGGCCACGCGCAATTATCCTCTGCATCAACAGTGGGAAACCCTATATCCGTCAGACTACCTCAGATCAAACAGGTTACTAATATTGGAATTCAACATGAATTGTTTTCTAACCCAGCCGAGTGATCGGGGTAGAACGCCTCATGAATAGCTCATTAATTCCGACCAGGAACACAGTCAGCGTCTTTCAGCCGACCTCATTAAACGCTGATCGAGCTATATGCGCTCTTCGCTCGATACGGTCTGTCGACTGATTGACACAGCAGGCGCCACGAAAGGGCAGGGCTTGAAGCGCGTATCCGCAGAACCGGAGGGTTGATGAAACCAGATCGCCAGTTCCCGGGCGATGCGCAGGGTATGAAAAAGCTCATTGACCTGGGGCTCCAGGCGCAGCTCGCGGTTCAGACGGTAGAGCAGGTCGGCCTGGCTGGTCTGCCCGTCAAACGCGATGCCGGAGAGGGCCGCAATATGCTGGGCGATGGCCTCACCCAACTGGCGCAGCTTTATCAGGGTGGTATTGGGATCGCTCGAAAAACTGCATTCCGCAGCGGTCGCCAGCTCGACAAGAAGGGGGTCGTGCTCTGCCAGAAACTCGAAATTGGAGGAAGGCGCCATGAACCAGAAGCTCCAGTCGATGAAAAAAATCGTTACCGCTTGGCATCAGTAAATCATAAGGTTATGAGCAAAATCACTTATTAAGTAGATACGATATATGCTTTTCGTTACGCCTCCTCTCAGCAAAGTAAAAGCATCACCACTTCAGCAGCATAATTACGTGCCACAACTTACACGCCTATATGCGCCTTCAATTGAGAATAAACAGCCTCGAAACGGGAACAAAAAATCAATATTTAATTATTTTTAAAGTTAAACCCCACCTCAAAAAAACAAACATGAACGAAATCTAAAAAAAATAAAATTATAAAAAAACAACATCAATTAAAATAAAATAATATCTTATTGAAAACAACACGCATTAAATTAATTAATTGTTGGGCGACATTTGTTCTGGTACTACTGGGGCCACATTCGCACCGGCGACGCTGATTGACCGCTCTAAATATTAAGCGCCATCGGTCGACATTAGCTGTCTGAGATAACAACCAGAATCAATGAAATGCCCGCGGGTTATTTCAACGTACAGAGTCTTGTGAATGGGCTACTTTGCTGCGACGTATAACATTAGCCTGGTCGTTTTATCCTTTGCCGTGGCGGGTCTGGCCTCTTTGACCGCGCTTGATCTGGCCGGGCGCGTTCGCGTCACGACAGGGCGGGCCAGCCTGGTCTGGCTCGGCGGCGGCGCCTTTGCCATGGGTACCGGCATCTGGGCCATGCATTTCATCGGAATGCTTGCCATGGATACCGCCGAATACGCAGGCTACAACCTGGCGCTGACGGCGGTGTCTCTGGGCGCCGCCATCCTGACGTCGGCCCTGGCCCTGTTTATCGTGCAGACCGGGCAGCTCAATCGATTCAGGCTGATCGCGGGGTCGATGGTCATGGGTGTCGGCATCTGCCTGATGCATTACGTCGGCATGATGGCAATGATTACTACCGAAGCCATTGCCTATCGTCCTGGCCTCTTCCTGCTGTCCGCGGCCATTGCGGTTTCGGCCTCAGGCGTTGCCCTGTGGCTATCCTTTTATCTGTCACCGGCCACCGGCCGTGCCCCCTTATGGCAACGCCTGTCAGCGGCGATGGTCATGGCCGTTGGCATTTCCGGTATGCACTACACCGGCATGGCCGCCGCGATCATGCCGAACAGCATCATGGCGCACGTTCAAAGCGGCATTACGCCCGTGGAGCTTGCCATCACAACGGCCGTGATCGCCACGTGCATCCTGCTGGCCGCGTTGATGATGGCGATCTACGACGCTCATCTGGGCTCACGCAATGCCCGGCTCGCGGCGTCCTTGCATCAAGCCAACCTTGATCTGAAGGACCGTGTTCACCGGGATCCCCTGACGCACCTTCCGAACCGCATTTTGTTCGAGGAGCGTCTCGATGCCCAGCTGCCGGTCGCGGACGGGCTGGCAGTCCTGTTCATCAATCTGGACCGGTTCAGAGCCATCAACGACACCTTCGGCCACCGCCTCGGTGACGCGGTGCTGCGCGCCGTGGCCAACCGCTTACAAAACGCGGTAGGCGCACACGACACCGTGGCCCGGGGCGGTGGCGATGAGTTCATGGTGCTGGTGTCGGGCAGCACCGACCTCGACACCTATCAGACGCTCGCTCAGCAGCTGGTCGGCGCGCTTAGCCGCCCCTTTCACATCGAAGACCACCTCATTTCATTGTCGGCCAGTATCGGCCTTAGCCTCTATCCGGATCAGGCCGCCGACCGTCACGCGCTGATGATCTACGCCGACACCGCCATGAGCAGTGCCAGCGCCAGCGGCGGCAATCGCTTTCAACTCTATGAGCCGGCCATGTCCTCTCAGGCCGAACGCCACTCGGCCATCGAGCGGCGTCTTAGACTGGCCCTCACAACCGATGGCCTGTCGCTTGCCTACCAGCCCAAGGTGAATCTTCGCTCAGGTCTCATCGAGGGCGTCGAGGCCCTGCTGCGCTGGGAGGACGACGAGCTTGGCCGGGTCACGCCGGACGAGATAATCCCGGTGGCCGAAGCGACCGGGTTGATCGTGCCGCTGGGTCAGTGGGTTCTGCGTACGGCCTGCCAGTGCTTTGGGACCGACGCCCCCTTCGAACGGCCCCTGTCCGTTGCGGTCAATGTCTCGGCACTGCAACTCGACGACCGCCAGTTCACACGCAAGCTCACCCGTATTCTGGAGGAGACCGGCTTTCCCGCCGAGCGCCTCGAGCTTGAGCTGACCGAGAGCGCGCTGGTGCATAACCCCGAGCACGCGCGGGTCACCCTGACCGAACTGCGCGCCCTCGGCCTGACGTTTGCCATCGACGATTTCGGTACCGGGTACTCAAACCTTGCCCAACTCAGACGCCTGCCGATCCAGACGCTCAAGATCGACCGCACCTTCATGATGGGCGTCACCACAAGCGCTCAAGAGGCCGCCATCGTCAAAGCCGTCATGGCGCTGGCGCACGCACTCGAGCTGCACGTGGTGGCCGAAGGCATCGAAACCCCGGCGCAGCTCGACTTCATCAGGGAACTGGGCGGCCATCACTATCAGGGCTATCTGTGCAGCAAGCCCCTCGATCGTTCGGGCCTGTTGGCCTTCATGAAGGCGCTGCCAGGCACCACCGAGCACCGGCGAGTCACCTCGACACGCCGAGTGTAATCACACATATCGTGTGGTCAGCGATTCGGACAAACCGCTGCGTTCAAGGTATCCTGCGCGTCTCACGATCGGACCGGTTCTAAAGAGCCGCCATTACAGGATGCCCCTCATGTCGGACACCGCCCGCGCCCACGACCCACGTCCCGTGGAAGACGTCAGCTGCTTCAACTGCGAAGCCTGCTGCTGCCGGCTCGAGGTTATTCTCGATGGCGATGATCTGGACCGCGGCCTTCCCCTGCATCTGACCGAGGAAGACGCCTGGGGCGGTCTGGTCATGCGCCGTGAGGACGACGGCTGGTGCGCGGCGGTTGATCGCAACACCATGCTGTGCACGATCCATACCCGACGCCCTCAGAACTGCCGCGATTTTGACGTCGCAAGCCCTGAATGCCTCGAGGAGCGCGCGATCCATCTGGTGCCGCGCGCGCACTGAGCGCTTTTTTCCACTCCGACAGGTTTCCACTCCGACAGGCGAGCCCATGGCCAAACTGACCGAAATCGATACCGCAGCCATTCCCGGAGGCCGCGGCCACCTGCGGCTTCTGCAACGTGACGATGAATTTTCGATTCGCATTGCCGGCAAGCCCGGCGAATTGATGAACAGCCGCCTGCACGGCTCCGAAGACGCCCTCGCTGAGCTTGCCTGTACGCGTGTGGCCGATCGCGCGCCGATTCGTGTGCTGGTCGGTGGGCTTGGCATGGGATTCACCCTCGCCGCGGCGCTAAAGAGCCTCCCCGACCACGCCGAAGTGGTGGTCGCCGAGCTGGTACCGGGTGTGGTGGACTGGAACCGGGGCCCGCTCGGCAGCGCCGCCGGCCACCCGATCAATGACCCGCGCTGCCGGATTCTCATCGAGGATGTGGTGACGGTACTCGAGCAGAGCCCGGGCGAGTTCGACGCCATCATGCTCGACGTCGATAACGGCCCGGAAGGCCTGACCCGCAAGGACAACGACCGCCTCTACAACGCACAGGGCCTCGAGACGATCCAGCGCGCCCTCACCAACGACGGCGTGGTCGCGATCTGGTCGGCCGGCATGGACCCGGCCTTCAGCGAGCGCCTGAAGCGGGCCGGACTCTGCGTCGAGGAGCATACGGTACGCGCGCACCGCCCCGGCAAGGGCGCGCGACATACCATCTGGCTTGGCTGGTAGGCAGGTCATCGCCGTCCGCGTTTATTCATTTATTCGTTCATCCGCTCGCCGCTGTTTTTATTGTCGATAACAAGAGGTGCCCTGCATGCCGCTCGAGGTCTCGCGCAACGTAACGATCCCCGATCATGAAATCGAGCTGAGCGCCATTCGCGCTCAAGGCGCCGGTGGCCAGAACGTCAACAAGGTCGCCTCCGCCATCCATCTTCGATTCGACATCAATGCCTCCAGCCTGCATCCGGGCATCAAGGAAAAACTGCTGGCCCTGCGCGACCGCCGCGTGACCCAGGACGGCGTGATCATCATCAAGGCCCAGCAGTACCGCACCCAGGAGCAGAACCGGGACGACGCCCTCGCCCGACTCAAGGAATTGATTCGCCCGGTGCTCTATTCCGACAAGCCGCGCAAGGCCACGCGCCCGAGCAAAAGCGCCAAACGAAAACGCGTCGACAGCAAAACCAAGCGCGGCGCTCGCAAGCAGCTCAGGGGCAAGGTCGATTACTGAGCCGGCCCGGCTTGACTACACTGAGCGTCGCCCGCAGTTCAAGCACATAGACCAGGATTTACGGAGGCTTCATGAAGGCAGCCACACTCAGCGCGCCCGGTGGGCTCGACCATATTCGCATCCGCGACATCGACGACCCCGGCATGCCCGGACCGGGCCAGATTCGGGTGGCCATTCACGCCACGTCGCTCAATTTTCATGACCTGATCGTCGCCAGCGGCCAGAGCCCGACCGAGGATGGACGACTCCTGATGTCCGACGGTGCCGGCGTGGTGGAGGCCATCGGCGACGGCGTGACCGACTTCGCCGTGGGTGATCACGTCGTGTCGTGCTTCTTCCCACAGTGGCCCGCAGGCCCTGCCACCACCCCGGTCGGCGGCTTCGCACAGACCCCGGGTGACGGCGTTGACGGCATGGCCGCCGACGCCGTTGTCCGAGACGCTGCTGCCTTCACCAGGGCACCCGCCGGCTGGAGCCACGCCGAAGCCGCCACACTGACCACCGCAGGCCTTACCGCCTGGCGGGCGCTGGTTCACGACGGCGGCCTCAAGGCCGGCGACACCGTACTGACCCTTGGGACCGGCGGCGTGTCGATTGCCGCGATTCAGATCGCACGCCTGATGGGCGCCACGGTCATCGTGACCTCTTCGAGCGACGACAAGCTTGAACGGGCCAGAACGCTGGGCGCGACCCACACCATCAACTACACCACGCACCCCGAGTGGGCGGGCAAAGTGCTCGAGCTGACCGGCGGCGAAGGGGCCGATCACGTGATCGAGCTCGGTGGGCCGGGCACGCTTGCCCAATCCATCGAGGCGGTGCGCGTCGGCGGGCATATCTCGCTGATCGGCGTGTTGACCGGACTTCAGGGCGAGGTGCCGACCGCCACCCTGATGCGCAAGCAGGTTCGCTTGCAGGGTCTGATCGTTGGCAACCGCCAGATGCAAAAGGCGTACATCGCCGCGCTGGAGGCAAGCGATGTACGCCCGGTGATCGATCGAACCTACGACGGGCTCGAGACACTGGCCGATGCCTTCGCCTACCAGCAAAGCGCCGATCATTTAGGCAAGATCTGCGTGACCTGGTAATCCCTGTTCGCGCCGGAGACCGGGGTGACCTCTCGACTCCGGCGCAACGAGTCTAAAAAGTGACTGTACGCACCATGAACCCTGACGATCTAACCAAGCTGGTCCAGTGGAAGATGCCGTTTGGCAAGTACGAAGGCCGGCTGCTGGCCGACCTGCCCGGCCACTACCTGAACTGGTTCGCCCGCGAGGGCTTCCCGAACGGCGAACTCGGCCGGCTGCTGGCGCTCATGCACGAGATCGACCACAACGGCCTCTCGCCCTTGCTTGAACCGCTTCGCGGCGGTGCCCACCGCGTTCGCTGAGTGCCTCGAGTGTCAGACAATGCGCTCGAGGCCCCGACAAAAGCCGCATGGGACACCGGTGAGCGGGTGCTACGCTGATAGCACCCCGTTATTCGGAGACGGCCATGAGCACCGCCCAACTGACCCTGATCGACACCCCCATCGGCGCCATTTCCCTGACCGCCAACCACCGTGCCCTCACCCACATCCGCTTTCTTGGCGACACCCCGCAAGACCCCACCACCCTCGAGGACGAACACCATCCGGTGCTGGATCTGGCGGCCAGAGAGCTTGCGGCCTACCTCGGCGGGCAATACCACGATTTCACGGTGCCGCTCGAGCCTCAGGGCACGCCCTTTCAACAGCTCGTCTGGCAGGCACTCAAGGCCATCCCATGGGGCGAGACCCGAAGCTATGGCGAAATTGCACAGGCCATCGGTCAACCGACAGCGGCACGCGCCGTCGGCATGGCCAACCATAAAAATCCCCTGCCGATCGTGATTCCCTGCCATCGCGTCATTGGCGCCGATGGCAAGCTTACCGGCTACAACGGCGGCATGACGATCAAGGAGCAGCTCCTTGCACTCGAACAGGCCCAGTACAGCATGGCGCTGATCTAGACCTGCCACCAAAGTGTCTATTGCCTATGGCAGCTCCGGCCCCAAGCCTCTAGAGTGAGGCGCACGTCGGCCACCGCCGAGCCTCACGTATCGAGACCGTTTCAAGGAGACCGCATGGACACTCGCGTTGCCCTCATTTCCGGTGCCAATCGTGGCATCGGCGCCGCCATTGCCGAATACCTCTACCACCAGGGCTGGCAGCTCTCGCTCGGCATGCGCACGCCTAAGCGCCCGAAATGGGACGACGAAGGCCGTTGCCACCTGTTCGCCTACGACGCGACAAAAGGTCAGGAACAGGCCTGGGTCGAGGAGGCGCTCGCCCGGTTCGGCCGCATCGACGCGCTGATTCCGTCCGCCGGCATCATGACGCCCAAAAATGTCATCGAGGCCTGCGATGACGACCTCGACGCCATGATGGAAGTCAACGTCAAGGCGCCGCGCCGGCTGGCCCAGGCCGCCTGGGAACCCTTGAAGGCCCACGGCTGTGGCCGGGTGATTCTTTTGGCCTCGCTGTCCGGGCTTCGCGTGAAATCGGCAGGCGCCGGGCTTTACGCCATGACCAAGCACGCAACGGTTGCGCTTACGCATTCACTGCGCCAGCTCGGCTGGGACGATGGTATCCGCGCAACCGCCGTCTGCCCCGGCATGGTCAACACCGACATGACCCAGAACGCCGACATGCCAAACGCCGAGAAGATCGATCCCAACGCCATCGCCGCCTCGGTCGTTCTGCTTCTGAACCTGCCCAACAATTCGAGCGTGGCCGAGTTCAACATCAACTGCACGCTGGAACCCTGCTACTGAGTCTGCACACCCGTGGAGGCCTTCACCCCGGCTCAATGATTGGGCCGCACGCGCTCTGCTGGTAGACTTGCCGGCCCGAATCGGACGGGCCGGCTGACCCGAGCCGCCCCGAGCGCGCGCCATGCACGGCGCGTGCTCACTCATGACCCCTCGTTCACATCGACACGCCGCGTGCAGGAACCCACCATGTCATCATCGCCAGTCACCGAGGCCGCCCAGGGCGAAACTCGATCCCCAACGCTTACCTTCCGTTTGGGCGTCTGGGGCGCCGCCATCCCTTTGCTCTTTTTCGTCGTATGGGCCATCACGATCAGCGTGCTGGGCTTTGCCACCGAAATCGGCCTGATCATGGGCGCGCTGTTCGGTCTCACACTTGGTCTCTTTTTTTGCAAGAGCCGATGGCACGCCTACGCCGAGGGCCTGTTCAGCGGTCTGACACAACCGATCGGGGTGGTCGCGCTCATCGCCTGGTTCTATGCGGGCATGTTCGCGCAGGTGCTGCAAACCGGCGGGCTGGTCGAGGGCCTGATCTGGCTCGGCAGCATTTCAAACACCACAGGCGGGCTGTTCGTGGGGCTGGCGTTTTTGTTGGCGGCGGTGTTTTCAAGCGCGGTGGGCACCGGCTACGGCACCGTCGTGGCCTTTTGCACGTTCCTGTACCCGGCCGGCATCGCGGTCGGCGGTGACCCGGTGATGCTGTTTGCAGCGATTCTGTCCGGCGCCATCTTCGGCGATAACCTCGCACCGGTATCTGATACCACCATCGTCTCCGCCACCACTCAGGACGCCGACGTACCCGGCGTGGTGAGAAGCCGATTCAAGTACTCGATCATGGCGGGCATTCCCACGCTCATTCTTCTGGTGCTGTTTGGCGGCAGCGACGCCGAGCTTTCAGGCCCGGAAGCACTGGCAGCGATGCAGGCCAACACCGACCCCCAGGGCCTGATCATGCTGGCGCCCTTCGCGCTGGTCCTGGTTTTGGCCCTTCGTGGTCAGCACCTTCTGACCTCGCTGACCTGGGGCATTCTGACCGGCTGCGCCCTGATGATCGCGACCGGCCTTGCCGCGCCTTCCGAGCTGCTCGGCGTCGACGCCAACGGCGACATGACCGGCGCCCTGGTGCGCGGCGTGAAGGGCTATCTGAACATGGCGGTGCTGATTCTACTGATCGTCGGTGCGGCGCACCTGATGACGCTCGGTGGCACGATGGAGCGCATCACCGAGCTTCTGATGCGCTGGATCAAGAACTCGGTACGCCGGGCGGAGCTTGCGATCTGGGGGCTGGTTGCAGCGCTGAACAGCGCCATCACCATCAATACCGCCGCCGAAATCGCCGCCGCGCCGTTCGTGCGCGAGCTGGGCACGCGCTATCGCATCCACCGCTACCGCCGCGCCAACATGCTCGACGCCGTCACATCGGCGCTTGGCTACATTTTCCCGTGGGGCGCACCGGTACTTCTGGGCTGGGCAACGATCAGCTCGATGCAGGCCACCTACGATTGGCTGCCGATCGTGTCACCGACCTCGGTGTTCCCGTTCGTGTTCCAGGGCTGGCTGCTGCTTGCCATCATGCTGTTCGCCGCGATCACCGGCTGGGGCCGCACGTTTGAGGACAAGGACGGCAACGTCATGACCAAGCGCCCAACCGACTAAACGCAAGGCGCCGCCCCGGCGGCGCCATTTCCGGCTACCCTTGTCGCATACCCCGGACAGGATATGCCATGGCCTCTCTCGTAGTTCTTCTGGGCGATCAGCTCAGCAACCGTCTGCCCGCCTTTGATGATTTCGAGCCGGACACCGACCGAGTCCTGATGGCGGAGGTCGAGCAGGAAGCGCGCTACGTCCCGCACCATCCCCAGAAGATCCTGCTGATCTTCGCGGCCATGCGCGCCTTTGCAGCGCGGCTCGAGCAGCAGGGCAAATCAGTGATCTATCGAAAGATCGACAGCGCCGTCGAGGCCGACTCGCTCGAGGACGTCGTGCGCCATGAGCTTGCGCGCAAGCACTACGACCGGGTCATTCTGACCCACTGCGGCGAGCACCGGCTGCATCGGACGATGCGGCGCTGGCAGAGCGAACTGCCGGTGGAAGACGTCGAGATTCGCGCCGACACCCGCTTCATCGCCCCACTTTCCTTTTTCAAGACGTGGAGCGAGGGGCGCAAGGCGTGGCGGATGGAGTATTTCTACCGCGAGATGCGTAAGCGCACCGGGCTTTTGATGAACTCGGACGGCTCGCCGACCGGCGGGCAGTGGAACTTCGACGCCGATAACCGACGCGCCTACGACGGCAAGCCCCCCCTGCCCGAGCACCCTCGATTCGAGATGAGCGAGGCGACCAGAACGCTTGCCCGCCAGATCGATGCACGTTTCGGCGATCACTTCGGCGCCCTCGACGATTTCAACTGGCCGACCACCCATGACGAGGCCGAACGCCTGCTCGAGACCTTCATCGACGACGCCCTGCCCGGCTTCGGTGACTTCCAGGACGCCCTCACCGACGGCCAGCCCTTTCTGTTTCACGCGCTCATTTCCTCATCGTTGAATCTTGGCCTGCTCGACCCGCTGGACGTCTGCCAGCGCGCCGAACGGGCCTATAAGGAGGGCGCGGCGCCGCTCAACGCCGTCGAAGGCTTCATCCGTCAGATTCTCGGCTGGCGGGAATACGTGCGTGGGCTCTACTGGCAGCTGATGCCGGACTACGCCGAGCGCAACCATCTGAACGCCCGCAAGGCACTGCCCTGGAGTTACTGGGGTGGCCACACCGACATGCACTGCATTCGGGAAGTCGTGGGCGGCATCGAGCGCTACGGCTACGCCCATCACATTCAACGACTGATGGTGACCGGCAACTTCGCCCTGCTGCTTGGGGTTAATCCGCGTGAGGTGTGCGAGTGGTACCTGGCCGTGTTCGTGGATGCGTTCGAGTGGGTCGAGCTGCCCAATACGCTCGGGATGGCACTGCACGCCGACGGCGGCGTGATGGGTTCAAAGCCCTACGCCGCCAGCGGGCGCTACATCGACCGCCAGGGCGATTACTGCGCGCACTGCACGTACAACGTCAAAACCACAAGCGAGGACGACAGCTGTCCGTTCAACAGCCTCTATTGGGCGTTTCTTGACCGCAACCGCGACCGGTTCGAGGGGAATCACCGCATGAAAATGATGTACCGCAACTGGGACCGCCAGAACGAGGGCAAGCGCAAGGCGACACTTGCCCGCGCCCGCTGGGTCAGAGACAACGTCGACACGCTCTAGCGCGCCAGGCCCTAAAGACGCTCGGCCATGGCGTCGAGAAACGCCTGGGCGGTGTCGCGCTCATAGCGGTAGTAGGTCCACTGGCCGACGCGTTGGGAAGAGACCAGCCCGGCGCGGGAGAGCGTGGAAAGATAGAGCGAGATGGTCGGCTGAGACAGACCGGTCTTCTCGCGAATGTGGCTGACGCAAATGCCGCCCTCGGGCGCGGTGTCCTTTTGGGGCGGAAAGTGGCGCTCGGGCGCCTTGAGCCAGCTCAGTATGTCCAGGCGCACGGGGTTGGCCAGCGCGCTTATCACCGTATTGATGTCCATGATCACGACCCCAGAATGAAGGCCGGCCCAGTATACGCACTCCGGGCCGGGCTGCCGAGGCTACCCGACCCGACCTTAGTTCAGCGCACCAGTTCGTCGAGCGCGGCGCGGTCGAAATCGATCAGCTCATCCAGACGCTCATCACGCACCTTGCCCGCCCAATCGGGGTCGGACAACAGCGCCCGCCCTACCGCGATCATGTCGAACTCTTCCCGCGCGCGCTGATCGGCGAGCTGCCTGACGTCCACCCGGCTCTTGGAGGTCGGGTCCTCCTCACGGGTGAAGTGCCCGGTGCGGAAGGTCTTGTCGAGGCCGATGCTTCCGACCGCGATCACCGGTTTACCGGTCAGTTCCTGCGTCCACTGGGCAAGGGTCAGCTCGCTTCCGGCAAAGCCCGGCTCCCACATGCGGCGCGTGCTTGCGTGAAACATGTCGACGCCGTCGTCGGCAAGCGGTCGCAACAGCGCACCGAGCGCTTCCGGAGTCTCGGCGATGCGAGCGTGGTAGTCCGCAAGCTTCCACTGGGAAAACCGGAAGATGATCGGGAAGTCCGGCCCAACCACATTGCGCACCGCCTGAACGATCATGCGTGGAAACCGCAGTCGATTTTCGACGCTTCCGCCGTAGGCGTCGGTGCGCTGGTTACTTTCTGCCCACAGAAACTGATCGATCAGGTACCCGTGAGCACCGTGCAGCTCGAGGGCATCGAAGCCCAGGCGCTTGGCCTCGAACGCGGCCCGGGCGAACGAGGCCACCACGTCCTGAATGTCGTCTTCGGTCATCGCGCGCACGACCTCAACGCCGTCTTCGACGACCGCCATCGGCCCGAACCCCGGGACGTCGGCGTCCGGCTCGGTGCCTGGTCGGCGCTCGCGCCCCACGTGCCAGAGCTGCGGCGCGATCATGCCGCCGGCGGCGTGTACCCGCTCGACCACGTCCTTCCAGCCCTCGAGGCCCGCACCGTGAAAGGCGGGCACGTTCGGGTAGCCGTTGGCGCCAGGGTGGTCGATGTAGGTGCCTTCAGTGATGATGAGGCCCACGCCGCCGCGGGCACGGCGTTCGTAATACTCGGCCACATCTGCGCCCGGCACGCCACCAGGCGACATGTTGCGCGTCATCGGCGCCATGGCGATGCGATTGGGGAACGTGGTGCCGTTGACCGTCAACGGCTCGAACAGCGGCGCGGACAGGGAGGTGTGGGTATCCGTCATGGGTGGATCCTTTATATATAGAGATATATAAATATATTAACCCCAGAGGCCGCGCCTGTATACCCCTGCCGTTCTGGACCATGCGGCTCGTCCGCTCGCTGCCTTCGATGAATCGTTACTTCGGCGTGATCGTTATACCTAGTGTGATCGTTATACCTGGTGTGATCGTTACACTTTGGTCGATTGCCCTAAAGGGGAATGTGCGCCACCTAATCCAACTACCATACTAGTAAGCATTGAAAAGGACACCACCATGCCGACGTCTCTGCGCACACTCTGGAACGACATCACCGAAGGCTCGGTTCGCCAGCGCCTGATCACGGTACTGCGCGACGCGATCATTCACATGACGCTCGAGCCGGGCCAGGCCCTCTCTGAAAAGGAAATTGCGGACACCTTCGATGTCAGCCGCCAACCCGTGCGCGAGGCGTTCATTCGCCTGTCCGAGGCCGGGCTGGTCGAGGTGCGCCCGCAGCGCGGCACCTTTGTGGTGCCCATATCAGAAGCTGCCGTGCTCGAAGCCCAGTTCATCCGCGAGGCCATCGAAGTGGCGGTCGTGCGCGCCTGCGCCGAGCATGGCCTGAGCGAGGCGATGGCCCGTGAGCTCGATGACCTGCTGGTGCGTCAGCGCAGATGCCAGACCACCGGCGACAGCGAGCGTTTCTATGCCCTCGATGAGGCGTTTCATCACACGCTCGCGCGCGCTGCCGGTCACAACATGGCCTGGCGCATCACCCAGGACGCCAAGGCTCAGCTCGACCGAGTGCGTTATCTGAGCATGCCGAACACTACCCCGCTCGACATTCTGATCGATCAGCACACGGCGATCATCGAGGCCATCACTACCGCAGACATCGTCGGTGCCGAGCGCATGATGCGCGCGCACATGCGCGAAATTCTGAAATCGCTGCCGAACGTCAAGGCGCACTATCCGGCGCTGTTTGACGATGAAGCCCAAAAGACCTTCGCCACTGCAGGCGCGGGACACGACCAGGAGAACGTCGGATGAAGATCACCGAAGCCTATACCATCGTCAGCTCGCCCGGGCGTAACTTCGTCACGCTCAAGATCAAGACCGACAGCGGGCTGTACGGCATCGGTGATGCCACCTTGAACGGGCGCGAAAAGGCCGTGGTGGCCTACCTCGACGAACACGTCCTGCCCGCCCTGATCGGCCGCGACGCTCACCAGATCGAAGACATCTGGCACTACCTCTATCGTGGTGCCTACTGGCGTCGCGGTCCGGTCACCATGTCGGCGATCTCGGCCGTCGATCTGGCGCTTTGGGACATCAAGGCCAAGGCCGCCAACATGCCGCTGTATCAACTGCTCGGCGGCAAGAGCCGCGAGCGGGTGATGACCTACGCCCACTGCACCGGGCAGGACATCGAGACCTGCCTCGAGGAAGTGCAAAAGCACGTCGACCTCGGCTACAAGGCCGTGCGCGTTCAGGCCGGCGTGCCCGGCATCAAGACCATCTATGGCGTGGCCAAGACCCCCGGTGAGCGCTACGAGCCGGCCGACGCCGCGATCCCGGCCGAGCACTCCTGGAGCACCGAGAAATACCTCAACCACGCGCCGAAGCTGTTCAAGGCGGTGCGCGAGCGCTTCGGCGATGAGCTTCACGTGCTGCACGACGTGCACCACCGGCTCACTCCGATCGAGGCGGCGCGCCTTGGCAAGGCGGTCGAACCCTATCACCTGTTCTGGCTGGAGGACTGTGTTCCGGCAGAAAATCAGGAAAGCATGAAGCTGATCCGCCAGCACACCACCACGCCGCTGGCGATCGGGGAAGTCTTCAACTCGATCCACGACTACCGCGAGATGATCGAAAACCAGTGGATCGACTACATCCGAACACCGCTCAGTCACGGCGGCGGCATTACCGGCCTGCGGCGGCTGGCCGACTTTGCCGGGCTCTATCACATTCGCACCGGCTTCCATGGCCCAACCGACCTGTCGCCTGTCTGCCTTGGCGCAGCGGTTCACTTTGACACCTGGGTGCCCAACTTCGGCATTCAGGAACACATGGCCCATGACCCTTTGACCGACGAGGTCTTCCCGCACGACTACCGCTTCGAAAACGGCCACTTCATTGCGGGCGAAGCGCCCGGTCACGGCGTCGACATCGATGAGGACGCCGCCGCCCGTTACCCCTACAAGCCCGCGAGCCTACCGGTCAATCGGCTTGAAGACGGCACGCTCTGGCACTGGTAACGCCTGCAACCACGGATGCAATCACGGCGCCAAGACGGCGCCGGATGAGGAGACGGCAATGAAGGTTTTTGAAGTACGCGCCCCCCATGAGGCAAGCCTTATCGAGCGCGAGCGCCCGGCCCCGGCGGCAGGCGAGGTCGAGATCAAGGTCGCGTTCGTGGGGATCTGCGGCTCGGACATGCACATCCTGCACGGCGATAACGCGTTCGTGCGCTACCCGCGTGTGATCGGTCACGAATTCTCAGGAACCGTTGCAACAGTCGGCGACGGCGTGACCGGCTGGACGGAAGGTGAACGGGTCTGCGTCGACCCGGTCATCAGCTGCGGCACGTGCTATCCGTGTCGCATCAATCGCCCGAACGTCTGTCGAGCCCTGAACGTGATCGGCGTTCACCGCGATGGCGGCTTCGAGCAGTACGTCCGCGTGCCGGCCGCCAACCTCTATCACGTGCCGGAGTCGATCCCGCTCGATCAGGCTGCGCTGGTCGAGCCCTACTCGATTGCCTCCAACGTCCTGTCGAACATGGGCGTTCATGCAGGCGACAGCCTGTTGATTGTCGGCGCCGGCGTCATCGGCATGACGGTATTGCAGGTGGCGCGTGCGCTTGGCATTGAACGCATCACGGTCGCCGACATCCTCGATGACCGGCTCGACGCCGCGATTGAGCTGGGCGCCACCCACACCATCAATAGCGCCCGGGACGACCTCGAAGCCCGAGTCGATGCGCTTACCGACGGCGAGGGCATGAACCTGATCGTCGACGCCGCCTGCCACCCTGCGCTTTTACCGCAAATGGTTCGGATGGCGTCCGCCGCCGGGCGCCTGGGGCTTCTCGGCTTCAGCAGTGCCGCGAGCGAGCTGGTGCAGCTCGAGGTGATCAAGAAGGAACTGACGCTTGTGGGCTCGCGGCTCAATAGCCGGCAGTTCCCTACCGTGATCGAGCTTCTGGAGACGGGCCGACTCGATGCCTCGCGCCTGATCAGCCATCGCATGCCGTTTGAGGCCATGCCGGAGGCGCTGTCGCTGATCGAGCAGCACCCGGAACAGACCCGCAAGGTTCTGATCGAGATCGACACGACACTTGAGTGACCGATTTTCCCTGCAAGGCTCGGCGCACAGCGCCCAATAAAATGAGGCCGGCCATGACCGGCCCGACAACAACCCGTGAGACGGCAGTATCTGCCGATGACACAACAGCCATGACGCCCACGCGTCATGAACAAAGAACCTCGGGAGAGAGACCATGTTGAAACGCCTGCTTGCTACCACATTGCTTGGTGCCGCCGTACTGAGCGCCTCGGCCCACGCCGCCGATTACACGCTGAAGTTCGGCCACCTGGCCAACAAGGACAACATCTGGAACAAGGCCGCCGAGCACTTCAAGAAGGAAGTCGAGGAAAACTCCAACGGCCGCATCGACGTTCAGATCTTCCCCAACGATCAGCTTGGCGGTGAGATGGAGGTCATCAACAGCATCCAGCTCGGCACCGCCGACATGACCATCACTGGTGAGAGCCTTCAGAACTGGGCGCCGCTGGCCGCGCTGATGGCCGTGCCGTACGCCTTCAAGAGTGAAGAGCAGCTGGAACAGGCCGTTGACGGCGACATCGGCAAGAAGATCACCGATCAGATCGAACAGCGCACCGGCCTGGTGCCGATCGCCTGGTTCGAACGCGGCCCGCGTGAGCTGACCTCCAACCGGCCGATCAAAACGCCCGACGACCTCGATGGCCTGCGTCTGCGTGTTCCGAACGTGCCGCTGTTCGTGAAGACCTGGCAGGCACTCGGTGCCAAGCCGACACCAATGGCGTTCGGTGAAGTGTTTACCTCGCTTCAGCAAAACACCATCGACGGTCAGGAAAACCCGCTGTCGTTGATCGAAAGTGCCAGCTTCAACGAAGTTCAGCAGTACGTGAACATGACCAACCATGTCCGCAGCTGGATCTATGTCGTGATCGGCAAGCGCAAGCTCGAATCGATGCCTGAAGACCTTCAGCAGGTCGTGCTCAAGGCAGGCCGTGACATGCAGTCGTATGAGGCCACGCTGTTCGAGAAGGATCAGGCGCGCCTCAAGAGCGCACTTGAAGAGAAAGGCATGACGTTCGTCGATGCCGATGAAGCGGCGTTTGCCGAGAAGGCGCGTCCGGCGGTCGAAAAGGCGCTCAACGACGAGCAGCTCGAGCTCTACAAGGCCATTCAGAACCTGTAACGCCTTCAGAACCTGTAATGCCTTCGCCCCGGCATCCGCCGGGGCGCGTGCAAGGAGCGTCCCATGTCCGATTCGACCGACGTTGCAGCGCTCGATGCGCTGCCCGCCTACGCCGCGATTCCGCCGATGGGCGGACCGGTCGGCGCACTTATCCGAGGGCTTGATCGCCTGTTCGCCACCCTGGCTGTGCTGGGGCTTCTGGCGATTGCCGCCGTGGTTATCCTTCAGATCGTGGCCCGTGTGGCCCTGCCATCGTCTCCGGTCTGGACCGAAGAGCTGTCGCGGTATCTGTTCATTCACATGATCGCGGTCTCGAGCGGTCTGGTGCTGCGTCAGCACCGCCATGTCGGTGTCGAGCTGTTTCAACACACGCTCGGGTTTCGCGCCCAGATGGCGCTGCGCGGTGTGACTTCACTGGTGCTCGCGGTGTTTTCCGCCGTCGTCCTGCCCTATGCCTGGACGTATGCGCAGATCGGGGCGTTTCAGACCTCCCCCACCCTCGGTATTCCGATGATCTATATCTTTTCGGCCACGGCCATTCTGTTCGGCCTGAGCGCGGTCTATGGCGCGCTGGGCGTTATCGAAGCCGGGGTCGCGTTCGTGCGTGGCAGCAAGGAGCACACCTGATGGAAATCCTGATGCTGTTCGGACTGTTTCTGGTCCTGATGCTGATCGGCATTCCGATTGCCTTTTCCCTGGGCATCGCCTCATTGAGCTATCTGATGATGGAAGGCATTCCGCTGACCATCATTCCCCAGCGCCTCTATGGCGGGCTGGATTCGTTCGTGCTGCTGTGCATTCCAGGCTTCGTGCTCGCCGGTAACCTGATGAACGTCGGCAACATCACCGACCACATCGTGCGGTTCTCGAACGCACTGGTCGGTCATATCCGCGGCGGGCTCGGCCTTGCCAACGTGGGCGGCTCGATGATCTTCGGCGGCATTTCAGGCACCGCCGCGGCCGATGCCGCGAGCATCGGTTCGGTGATGATTCCGGGCATGCACAAGGCCGGCTACGACAAGCCCTTTGCGGCAGCCGTTACCGCGGCCTCCTCGACCATTGGCCCGATCATTCCGCCAAGCGTGCCGATGATCATCGCAGGCTCGCTCTCGGGCGTGTCGGTCGGCCGCATGTTCCTGGCCGGCGCCATTCCGGGGCTGCTTCTGGGCGTGGCGATGATGATCACGGTTTATATCCTGGCGGTGAAGCGCAATTACCCGAAACAGAAGCGGGCAAGCGTCAAGGAGATCATCAAGGAAGGCCGCAGCGCGTTCTGGGCGCTTCTGATGACCTTCATCATCCTCTACGGCATCATCGGCGGGTTGTTCACGCCAACCGAAGCCTCGATCGTTGCAAGCCTTTACGCCTTCGTGATTGGCCTGTTCGTCTACAAGGGGCTCAACTGGTCGAACCTGCCGAAACTGCTGGTCGATACCGTGCTGACGTCAGCCTCGCTGATGATTCTGGTCGGCATGGCCAACCTGTTCGGCTGGATTCTGACCAGCCAGCAAGTGCCGCAGATGGTGGCGGAACACATCCTCTCGTTCAGTGATAACCCGCTGGTCGTGATTTTGATCATCAACCTGATTCTGCTCGCGGTGGGCACCTTCATGGAGACCATCGCCGCCCTGATCATCCTGTTCCCTGCGCTTCTGGGCGTAGCGACCGGCGTCGGCATGGACCCGGTGCATTTCGGGCTGATGGCGGTATTGAACCTGATGATCGGTCTGTCCACCCCGCCGCTCGGCGTGTGCCTGTTCATCGTCTCGGGCATCGGCAAGCTTCCGATGCTGTCAGTGGCCCGGGCCATCGTGCCGTTTCTGATCTGCAATCTCACGGTGCTGTTGCTGGTCGCCTACATTCCGGCGCTGTCGCTTTGGCTGCCTAACCTCTTGATGGGAAAATGACATGACTCTGACGTCCATTTCGAGCCTCTACCCCACGCCCCGGGCCGGCATTGTCCATCTCGGGCTGGGCGCTTTCCACAGGGCGCATCAGGCGGTCTACCTGGAGCGCCTGATGGCTCGCCACGGCGGCGGCGACTGGGGCATCATCAGCGCCAACATCCGCTCCAACAAGGCGTTGGTCGATCAGCTCACCAACTGCGGCCATCGTTATCACGTTGCTGAATTCGAACGGCGTGAGCGGGGCGTCTCCCGCGAGGTTCGCTCAATCGTCGAGGCGCTGTACGCAGGCCCCGATGGCACGGACCGGGCCCGCCTGTTCGAGGCCATGAGCGACCCCGCCATTCGTATCGTGACCCTCACGATCACCGAAAAGGGCTACTACCTCGACCCGGCCACGGGCGATCTAATGGAGCAGGCCGAGCCGGTCGCCCACGACATCGCTCACCCCGACGACCCGCATACGGCCCTCGGCATGCTCGTGCACGCACTCGGCCGTCGACACCGCGCGGGCGAGGCGCCGTTCACGGTGGTCAGCTGCGACAACATGCCAGGCAACGGTGAGCGCACACGCAAGGCCGTCGTGCAGCTGGCCCGTCATCTCGACGGTGCACTGGCCGACTGGATCGAGGCCCAGGTCGCCTTTCCCAGCAGCATGGTCGACCGCATCGTCCCGGCGATGACCGGAGAGGACCATCAGCGGCTGATGAGCCTTGGCATCGAGGACCCGGCCGCCGTGGTCTGTGAAGCCTTCAGCCAATGGGTGATCGAGGATCGTTTTCCGGGCGGGCGCCCCGACTGGGAACATGAAGGCGTGCAAATGGTCGACGACGTCGCCCCGTTCGAAACCATGAAACTACGTCTTCTCAACGGCAGTCATTCGCTCTTGGCGTATCTGGGCGGGCTTGCAGGCATCGACACCGTCGCCAACGCGGTCGCGCAGCCGGCGTTCAGGGCGCTGCTGTCGCAGTACATGCGTCATGAGGCTGCCCCGACGCTGACCCTGCCCGAAGGCGTCGACCTCGAGCGCTACATCACCGCACTTCTTGACCGCTTTGCCAACGACAGCCTCGAGCATCGTCTGCTTCAGATCGCGATGGACGGCTCACAGAAGCTGCCACAGCGCTGGCTCTCCGGCATGGTGACGCAGCTTCAGGCCAAAACGCCGACGCCAGCAACGCTTCTGGGCATCGCCGGCTGGATCCAGTTCACCGCAGGCCAGAACGAGCAGGGCCAGCCGCACCGCCTCGATGACCCGATGGCCGAGACTCTGACAGAGCTTCACGAGCACCACGAGGACGAGGAAGACGCGCTGGTGCGCGCAATGCTGAACACGCGCTCGATCTTCCCGGCCGCGCTTGCCGGCAACGAACAGATTATCCAGCAGCTCGTTCGCCTTCTGGTCGCACTGCGCACGCGGGGCGTCACCGAGACGATCACGCAGACGCTGGAGGCCGAATCGGCCCGCGCCGTCGAGGAGGGTGCATCATGAAGGCCACCTGGCGCTGGTTTGGACCAAGTGATCCGATCACGCTCAATGACATTCGACAGACCGGCGCGACCGGCATCGTGACCGCCCTTCACGAAGTGCCCACCGGTGAAGTGTGGACCGAGGCCGCGATACAAGGGCGCAAGGCGCTTATCGAACGCGCAGGCCTTGACTGGTCAGTGGTTGAAAGCGTGCCGGTCAGCGAGGCGATCAAGCAGGGCCTGCCCGAGCGGGACACACACATCGCGCATTACTGCGAGACCCTTGCCAATCTGGGGGCACAGGGCATCGATACGGTGTGCTACAACTTCATGCCGGTGCTGGACTGGACCCGAACCGAGCTGGCCTGGCCGCTGCCCAGCGGCGCGACCGCCCTTCGCTTCGACGCGATCGCCTGCGCGGCCTTCGATCTCTTCCTGCTAAAACGTCCCGGCGCCGATCAGGACTACGCCCCTGACACCGTGGCGCGGGCTAAAGCCCATGTGGATAACCTGACTCACGCGCAACAGAATGCGCTTATCCACACCCTGATTGCAGGGCTCCCCGGCGCGGAAGAACACTACACGCTGAGTCAGTTCCGATCCGCCATCGCGGCGTACGACGGCATCGATCACGCACGGCTGCGCGACAACCTTGCCTACTTTCTGCGCGCGGTTGTGCCCGCCGCCGAAGCGGCGGGCGTACGTCTTGCCATTCACCCGGATGACCCGCCCTATCCGCTGTTCGGGCTGCCTCGCATTGTGTCTACCGCTGATGACGTCGCCTGGCTTCTCGACGCCGCCCCCAGCCCAAACAACGGCATTACACTCTGCACCGGCTCCTACGGCGTGCGCGCCGACAATAACCTGGTGGCCATGGCGGCCCGCTTTGGGCCGAACATTCACTTTGCCCACCTGCGCTCGACCCGCCGCGAACGCGACGGCCGCTCGTTTCATGAAGCCGACCACTTGGACGGCGATGTCGACATGACCGGCGTCATCCAGGCGCTTCTTACCGAGGAGCGGCGCCGCAACGCCTCGATTCCGATGCGACCGGATCACGGCCATCACATGCTCGACGACCTAAACCGCTCGATGCGCCCCGGGTATCCGCTGATCGGCCGACTCAAGGGTCTGGCCGCGCTTCAGGGGATCGAGGCCGCGCTCAAAGCGAACTGAGGTGATCCCACGTAGCGGCGTGGCGTAAAGTGTCGATACGATCTCGTCGATCGTATCGACACCTTTTAGAACAGGTCATCGCCTTGAACATCCATTACCGACCCGCCACCACAGACGACTTCAAAGCCATTGTCGAGCTGTTTCTGGACACCATGAATCTGAGCCTTTTCACCTCCGTCACGGACCGAGAGGCGCTTCGCCACATGGCCATACTCTTTCTGGCCAAGGACCTGCATAACGCGAACCACATCGACATCGCCGAGTGCGAGGGTGAGCTCTGCGGTGTGCTGATGGGTACGACGCGAAAGGCGGTGAAAAAGGCGCTGCACTTCGACCCCGACCCATGGCTTGAAGCCGCCGATGCGGCCTTGTCACGCACGCCCGAGGGCCAAAACGTGCTGGACGATCTGGAACAAAGTCTCGAGGCGCTGCCGCCAAAATCAAGAGCCGTTTCGGACTGCGACAGCGAGCTGGTCTTTTTCAGCACTCGACCGCGCTATCGCCGCCGCCGGGTGGGCTCGACCCTTATTCGCCAGTTCGAGACGTTCCTGCACGCCCGCGGCGCGTGCAAGTACTACCTCTACTCCGACAGTCTATGCACCTATCAATTCTACGACGCCAACGGCTTCGAGCGCGTCGAACGGGTGCAAAACACGTTCAATCCCGACATCGAGAACTATACCTACGTTAAATCGGTGCCGGAGAACGCGTGAGTGACTGATGCCCGATGGCTCAGAAGCCAAAACCGGAAACCGCTTGAACCCACACACCGAAAGGCAGCAACGAGCATAGAATTCTTAAGGCTTTCTTAGGTATTATAGTTAGCATGCTCACAATATAGGTGCGTCATGCGCTACCACGCTTTACCTCAGGACATGCTCGCCTCGCGCGTTTCACTGACCCTTGCCCGCTACCTTGGCTACGCTCTGATCCTGGCGCTGATCTGCCAGCTCGAACTCTGGACGCTGACCGTTGACGCCATGCCCCGTTTCAGCGAGACCTCATTTGTCGAGGTGGCCCAGAGCGTCGCGCTTGCGCTGTCGGTCGTGGTGCTTATTTGGGCGCGCCGCTTCCCATTGTACCGGCAAGGCGTCGTGCTCATGGCCGGATGGCTGCTCGCGTCATTGATTCGCGAACAGGATTTTCTGTTTGATCAGATGATGGATGGTCTATGGCAAGTGCTGGTCGCCGCGGTTGCTCTGCCCACCCTCGTTTACACCTGGCGGCAGCGCGCGACACTTGCGCAGGAGTGCCAGCGCTTTTTCGCGACTCAGGCCTTTGGCCTGTTCATGGGCGGCTTTCTGACAACCTACGTCTTTTCACGACTGTTGGGGCGTAAGGTGGTATGGCAGGCCGTGCTCGGCTCGGACTATGCCTATCGCATCAAAAGCGGCGTTGAGGAGAATATAGAGCTTCTGGGGTATCTGCTGATGCTGTTTGCCTGCATCGAGCTGGCGCTTCAGGCCCGCCGACATTTTCAAAAAAGCCTGAGTTTCGAAGGCGTGACGCATTGACGACGGCACCAGACGCCCGGTGCCGTCGCCATGTGGCTCAGTCCGTGCGGTCGTCCGGCAGGGCTGCCAGCGCAGCAATCACGCCCTGATTGAAGCGCTGGTCGGTGCGCGCCGAGCGAATGCCGTCCATGTCGATGGTCAGCACATCCTCATCGGCCGAGGGCACCGGCCAGCGAGCATCGATGAGCTTATAAAGGTATTTGGGCTGGGAAAACATCGAGGATCCACCGCCCTCGGTGGTCATGACCAGCGCCAGTACGTCAGCCCCTCCGTCAAGATCGAAGGGCTCATCAAGCCGAGCCTCGCTGTACTTCGAGTCTTCAACCAGTTTGGCTGCGCGCTGCTCAACGAGGGCGTTTTGGGCCTCGACCAGCGCCTGAGCCTCGCTTGATTGCGCGTTACGCACGAAGCGCTGTTTCTGTTGCGGCGAATCGACCCGCTCGAGATCCCGCTCGAGGCGTTCGATCTCGCTTTGAGTGCGGCCAAGGCGATTGTTCAGTGCTCTCATCGGCCCGAACTTGTTCTCCGCGACAATCTTTGCATCCCGCAGCGACTGCTGCGCGCTCTGACGCTGACCGCGCAGCGACCCGTCTTCATTGCGATAACTGCCGATCTTGTCCTGAAGGGCGCGGTACTCATCGAAATTATCGACGTAGACCTGGGTGCCGGAGAGGTCCTTCAGCGCCTTGTTGGGCAGCGACAGGTAATAACAGCGGCCGTCTTGCTGCTGACGGTCTACCGTCACCCGGCCATCGTATTCCTTACACGGGCCCGAGCGCGCGGTGTAGCCGTACACGCCCGTACGCGGCGACAGCGTTCGGACCGGAATTTCCTGTTTGACGATGTTCGTGTTCCAGGCCTCGATGGCCTCGCTTGCAAGCGCCTGGGCACGCGTCTGTGCCTTGTCGATCTGCGCCTCGATCGCCTCGAGCCGCTCCTTGGGCACCTTGATTTCCTCGAGCATGTCCTGCTCGACCGCCTTTGTATCGCTCAGCGTGTCCTTGGCGTTGGAGAGTTCCTGATTCAGCGCCGTGCGCTGAGAATCAACCTGCTTCCCCCACGCCGATTCGGCCTCCTTGCGCGCCTTAACCAGCGCCTTGGCCGGCTGGTTGATCGCCTTGTCGTCAAGCGTCGAGAGCTTGGGCGTTTCAAGCACGGTCGTGTCGCGCACGAACGACTCGAGCGTCCCGACATCGGCCACCAGCGCCTTGGCCGAGGCAATGTCGTCCTGCGAGAAATAGTGGATCCGAGCGTCAGTGGACGACGTCAATCTGGACAGCGCCTGCTCTGGAATGTCGAGCCGTGCCTCCTTTGGATAGTTGTTGTCGCCGCATCCCTGTAGCGCGCCTACCAGCGCGACTGCGGTCACCGCATAGGCCATCTTTCGTTTTATCATGAGTGTCGCCCGCCTGATCCCAAGAGTGAATGAACGTTACGTCCGCCGATTGTAGAGGCTCACAATCTGCTCAAGTGTAATTAAGTGTTATCTCACATGAGTGGCTCTGTGTGCTTAGCCATGAAGCCATAGCCCCCAGACCGGAAGCGTCAGCGCCGCCCCGATCGTCGACAGAAAGATGCAGGCGCCAAGATCGCGCTGTTGATCCCCCGGTGCGACGAACGCCAGTACATTGACCCCGATCGGACCCGCCGCAAGCAGAATCAGCACCTGACGCGCCGTATCGCCAAGCCCGGGCAGCACCGAGGTAACAAGGGCCACCAGCGTCGGAAACACCAGCAGCTTGGTCGCACACACGCCCCAGACCTCGAGCCTCGGTCGAAACCGATAGCGGGTGAGGCCCGCCCCCAGAAAGATCAGCGCACACGGCAACGCCGCGCGCGCGAGCCAGTCGAGCATGGTCCAGAGGGTGTCCGGCAGCGGAAGCGCCAGGACGTTGACGACGCCGCCAAGCGCCATCCCGATCACGAGCGGGTTGGCGAGCGTCTTGAGCATCGTGCGCGGTGAAAACCCGCGGCGCTCCGGGTCAAAAAGGGACAGAAAGAGCGAGTGCGCGGTGAAGGTAATCACGTTGTGAAACGCCAGGATCGCAAAGACGAACACCATGCCCGAATGACCGAACAGCGCCGTGACGACGGGAAGACCGACCAGAATATTGTTCGAATACGCCCCCGCAAGCCCAAATACGGTGGGGGTGCCCGCCCGCCGGTATGTCCAGAGATTGAGCCCCGCGAAGACGAGCATGGCCGGCAGAAAATATGCCGCGATCAGCCACGGCGACAGCGCCTCGCTCAGTGATGCCCGCGCGATGCCCGAAAACAGAAGGCAGGGCATGAACACCTTGAACGTGACCTGACGAAGCCCCTCGAGCTGCTCGACCGCGACCCATTGCCGACGACCAAGGATATATCCCAATAGAATCAGCCCGAAAATGGGCAATATGGCCAGCACTGCGGTCATGAAAAACCTCGAATGTCGTCGGTTGTGAAGCACTCGGTCGAGGTCACTACGCTACCACGCGCTCGACCATGGTGGCATAAGCGCACGCCCGGCTCGCAGCCGGGCCATCCCCTCGCTAAGCTGGCGACTGGCGATACCAAAGGAGAATCGTATGCAGTACGCGCTTTACTATTGGCCAAGCATTCCCGGGCGAGGAGAGTTCGTGCGCCTTGCCCTGGAAGCAGGCGGAGCCACCTATCGGGATGTAGGGCGTGAGCCGGACGGTCTCGAGCAGATCGAGGCCTTTCTAAACGGTGAAGCCACGGCCACCCCACCCTTTGCGCCCCCGTTTCTGGTCAGTGAGACTCGAGTGATTTCTCACGTCGCCAACATTCTTAGAACGCTCGGCCCCGAGCTTGAACTCGTACCTGACGATTCCTACGCCCGGGACTGGGCCCATAGTCTGCAACTGACCCTGACCGACTTTGTTGCCGAAATACACGACACCCATCACCCGCTCGGCCCATCGCTTTACTTCGACGAGCAAAAGACTGAAGCCCGCCGCCGAGCCGTGACCTTTCTGCAGGATCGGCTGCCGCTGTTTCTGGGCTACTTCGAGCAAATCCTCGACAACAACCCCGTCAGTGACTGTCATCTGGTCGGCGATCGATTGAGCTACGTCGACACCTCGCTCTTTCAGGTCATGATGGGCCTGCGCTACGCCTTCCCCAATGCGATGGCGGACATCCACCCCACGGTGGCCGGGCTCGACCGCGTGATCACGGCCGTCAGGACGCACCCGCGACTTAGAGACTACCTCGACTCACCAAGACGCCAGCCCTTCAACGAAAATGGCATCTTCCGGCACTATCCGATGCTTGACCAGACGTGAGCCTTGGCCCCAGCGCCCGCGGTTGGCTAGGCTTTCATGATCAACACTCATTCTGCGAGGGCTCATGAAACTCTACGTCTACGATCACTGCCCGTTTTGCGTCAAGGCCCGCATGATCTTCGGTCTGAAAGACGTGCCCTTTGAGCTCGAGATTCTGCTCAATGACGACGAAGAGACGCCACGCCGCATGACCGGGGTCAAATCCCTGCCGATTCTTGAGCGCGACGACGGCTCCTTTCTGGGCAAAAGTCAGGACATCATCGAAGAAATCGACCGTACACACGGTGCGCCTGTGCTCGATGGGCCGCGCAACCCCGAGCTTGCCCGCTGGCTGAAGGCCACAAGTGACACCGTACTGGCGCTGGTGATTCCCCGTGTGCCCCAGGCGCCGTTCGGGGAGTTCGCAACGCCTGAAGCCCGCGCCTACTTCACCGAGAAAAAGGAAGCGGCGTTCGGGCGCTTTGATGAGCTGCGCGATCAAACCAGCACGCACCTGATCGATCTCGAGCGCTGGCTCAACGAGCTGGAGCCGATGATCCAGTCGACCGAGGCCGTCAATGGCGTGCTGTCGCAGGATGATATCGAGCTGTTCGCTACCCTTCGCCAGCTGTCTCTGGTCGAGGGGGTTCAGTACCCCGCACGCGTCGACGCGTATCGCCACGCCATGGCCAAACTGGCTCAGGTGCCCTTGAACGACGAATTCGCCCTATAATAGCCCCGGCCAAGCGGCCGGGCTGCGCCCGATGCACCTGCTGTGCGATACTGGGCGCTTTCCGTTTTCATTTCAGCGACCAAGACCGCCATGACCGATACGCCCACGCCCAAAGAACCCGGCCAGCTCTACATCGTTTCCGCCCCCTCGGGCGCCGGAAAGACCAGCCTGGTCAGCGCCTTGCTCCAGCGCACCGATCACATCGGCGTGTCTGTCTCGCACACCACCCGCGCCATGCGCCCGGGGGAAGAAAACGGGGTCAATTACCACTTCGTGGCCGAGTCCGAGTTCGAGGCCATGATCGCGCGGGGCGAGTTCTTCGAGCACGCCTGGGTATTCGACCGGCACTACGGCACCTCACGCCCGGCCGTCGAAACCCGGCTGCTTGCCGGCGAGGATGTGATTCTTGAAATCGACTGGCAGGGTGCGCAGCAGGTGCGCGAGCAGCGCCCCGATGCCCGCTCGATCTTCATTCTCCCGCCCTCGCGAGAGGCACTGCGGTTTCGTCTTTCAAGCCGCGGGCAGGACGACGCCGCGACCATCGATCGCCGCATGCGTGACGCCATCAGTGAGATGTCGCATTTCGACGAGTTCGATTACGTCGTCATCAACGACCGCTTCGACGAGGCCCTCGAAGAGCTCTCGAGCATCATTCGCGCCGAGCGCTGCCGACGCGCGCGCATTCAGACCACCCGCGGGGCGCTGCTCAGCGAGCTCTTGTCACACGAGCCGCCAGTCGAGTAGACTCGATTTCCCCCCGAACATACGTCTTTTGCCGCGCCGGGCTTGTTTTATCCCTGAGCTGCGGCACGGCAAGAGCACCGTCTGACGATGTCGTCACACATTTAAACGATCAGGTAGATTACCTATGGCACGAGTTACCGTCGAAGATTGCCTCGACTACGTTGATAACCGTTTCCAACTGGTGATGGTCGCCACCAAGCGCGCGCGTCAGCTCGCTCGTGGTAGCCGCAACAGCGAACTGGACTGGGAAAACGACAAGCCCACCGTCATGGCACTGCGCGAAATCGCCGCTCAGAAAGTCGGGCCGAGCGTACTCGACGAGCCGACCGAAGCGCCGGCCCCTCGCCCGCGTCCGCAACAGCCCCAAGACGTCTGATCAACGGGCCAACGGTCAGAAAGGCGACTTATGTTCACTATCGATGATCTGGCGGACCGACTGGACGGCTATCTGCCTCAGGAAGAAATTCGCCAGGTCAAACGCGCCTTCTACTACGCCGAACAGGCCCACGATGGCCAGCGCCGCCGCTCGGGCGAGCCGTACGTCACACACCCGTTAGCGGTGGCGAACATTCTGGCCAACATGCACATGGACTATCAGAGCCTGATGGCCGCCATGCTGCATGACGTCATCGAAGATACCGGTGTGCCCAAGACGGCACTCGCCCGCGAGTTCGGGGAAGAAGTGACCGAACTCGTCGATGGCGTCTCGAAGCTGACCCAGATCACGTTCGAGGACAAGGCGGTCGCGCAGGCGGAAAACTTCCAGAAGATGGTGCTTGCGATGTCACGCGACATTCGCGTCATCATCGTCAAGCTTGCCGACCGCCTGCACAACATGCGCACCCTCGGGGCACTCAGGCCCGACAAGAAGCGCCGGATCGCTCGCGAAACGCTTGAGATCTACGCCCGCATTGCCAGCCGTCTCGGCATCAACACCATCCGCGTTGAACTCGAAGATCTGTCATTCCAGGCCATCTACCCCATGCGCTCGGAGCGCATCCAGCGTGCGGTCACCAAGGCCCGTGGCCACCGCCGCAGCATGATGCGCGAGATTCAGGGCACGCTTCAGCAGTGTCTGGATCAGGAAGGCATGACCGGTACCGTCATCGGCCGCCAGAAGCACCTGCTGTCGATCTATACCAAGATGCGCGACCAGCACAAGTCCTTCAACGAACTGATGGACGTGTTCGGCTTTCGCATCATCACCGATCAGGTCGACACCTGCTACCGCATCCTCGGCGCCGTGCACAACCTCTACAAGCCCGTGCCCGGCCGCTTCAAGGACTACATCGCCATTCCGAAAGCCAATGGCTATCAGAGTCTTCATACGACGCTGTTCGGCATGAACGGGATTCCGATCGAAGTTCAGATCCGGACCCGTGAAATGGAGGCGATGGCCAACAACGGCATCGCGGCGCACTGGCTTTACAAGGCCGGCCAGACCGATCGTCCGATCGCGGTCGGAAGCCACGCGCGCGCGCGCGAGTGGATCAAGGGGCTGCTTGAGATGCAGCGCCGGGCAGGCAACCCGCTGGAATTCATCGAACACGTCAAAAACGACCTGTTCCCGGACGACATCTACATCTTCACGCCCAAGGGCGACATTACCGAACTGCCGCGCGGTGCCACTGCGGTCGATTTCGCCTACAGCGTTCACACCGACATCGGCAACAGCTGCATCGCCTGTCGCATCGATCGCTACCTGGCGCCGCTGTCCACCGTGCTGCAAAGCGGTCAGACGGTCGAGATCATCACCGCCCCCGGCGCGCGCCCCAATTCAGCCTGGCTGTCGTTCGTGGTAACGGCCAAGGCCCGTTCGGCCGTGCGCCACCACTTGAAGCATCAAAAGCGGCGAGACTCGGTCGCACTCGGCCAGCGCCTGCTCAACAAGGCGCTTCAGGGCTTCAATGCCAAACTCGACACGCTCGATTCCGCGCGCATCGACCATTATTTGAGCGCCAATCAGCTCGCCTCCCTCGACGACCTGCTCGACAGCATCGGCCTTGGCAACCGCATGGCCTACCCGGTGGCGCGCACGCTTGCCCACGGCGGCGCGGCCAACGACGATACCTCGTTTGACAGCGCCAACGCCCCGATCGTGATTGGAAGCGACGCCAACACCGCGATCAGTTTTGCCCGCTGCTGCTACCCGCTGCCGGGTGACCCGATCATTGGCCACGTCAGCACCGGCAAGGGGATCGTGGTTCACCGCCATGACTGCAAGAACCTGGGCGATCTTCGAAGCGATCCCGAGAAGTGCTTCCCGCTGGTGTGGGCCGATACCATCGAGCAGGATTTCCCGGTCGCGTTGCGGCTCGAGATCGAAACGCAGCGCGGGTTGATCGCGCAGCTGGCGAGTCTGATCAACGACGGCGACGCCAATGTCGAGCGGATCGGCATCGAGGAGCGCGACGCCAAGCTCTCGATCGTCAATCTCGTGATTTCGGTTCAAAGCCGGGTACAGCTTGCACGAATCATCAAACGCATCCGCCATCTGCCCCATGTCAGCAAAGTGGTGCGTTTGACCAATTAAGGCGCGCCGTCGCGCGCGTTTACGACAGTCAGCTTACAACAGCCGGCTTACAACAGCCGGTGTACAACAACAAGACCAACCACGGACAGCGGCGCCTGAGCGCGACCCGCTTTCCGAATGCATCGATTCGACAATAACCCAACTGGAGACGCATTCATGAGCAACAAGGCTGCAATCAAGACAGAAAGCGCACCGGCCGCCATCGGCCCCTATTCCCAGGCCATCAAGGCCGGCAACACGGTGTACCTGTCCGGTCAGATTCCGCTCGACCCGCAAACCATGGAGCTCGTCGGCGGCGACATCGAAGCCCAGACGCATCAGGTCTTCAAGAATTTGTCCGCCGTGTGCGAAGAGGCCGCAGGCTCGCTGAGCGACATCGTCAAGCTCAACCTGTACCTCACCGATCTGGATAACTTCGCCAAGGTCAACGCGATCATGCAAGAGTACTTTTCAGAGCCGTACCCGGCGCGTGCAGCCATCGGTGTGCGTGCGCTGCCCAAGGGCAGCCAGGTCGAAGCCGAAGGCGTCATGGTCATCGGCGACTGAACTCGCCGACGCGTCGACCGCTAAAGCGCGGTTGATGGCCCTAAAAAAAAGCGCGTCCAGGACGCGCTTTTTTTGTGTCGGCGGTGGCCGCTCACTGCGTGCAGGGCAGTCCCGCGGCTTTCAGTACCTCGCGGTAGCCTTCACGGAAGGTCGGGTAGATGAACTCGTACCCGGTGGTCTGAAGGAGCGCACTGTCGCAGCGCTTGCTGGCACGGCGCCTGAGCGGCGATTGAATGATGTCGTGGGACTCGACGCCCATGGCCTTGCCAAGCCACAGCATCACGTCATGAATCGGCGCCGCTTCCTTGTCGCTTGCCAGATAGACCGGCTCGAGCGTTTCGCCCTCAAGCGTCTTTTCGATCAGAAACGTCAGCACGCCCGCGCAGTCGTCCCGATGGATGCGATTGGAGTACATGGCCGGCGACTTCGGCGCGATACGCCCTTCACGCACCTGATTGATCAACCGCTCACGGCCCGGGCCATAGATGCCTGAAAACCGCACGGTCGTACCGGGCAGCGGGCTGGTCTGCAGCCGCTGTTCGGCGCGATGAAGCCACTTGCCGGCAAAGCCTGTCGGTTCGATGGGGCTGTCTTCATTGACGGTTTCACCCTCGCTTTGCCCGTACACCGACGTGGATGAGGCAAAGAAAACATGCTTGGGCGTGTGCTTGCGCGCTTCGAACTCGCTCAGCACATGATCCAGTCCATCGTGGTAGGCCGCCTCGTACGCGCTCTCTTCGAAACGGTCGGCGCTCAGGATATAAAGTACGATATCCGCATCCGGCAAATTCGATAGCGCTGAACTATCATTAATATCCAGTGCCAGGGGCTCGATACCGGTGCCCTCGAGGGCCTGCGCTGAACGGCGCCCCCCGATAACGCGATGACCACGCTCGATCAGCGCCTTGCCGACCCGCGTCCCGACATCGCCACAGCCCAGAATAAGCGTTGTTATATTCACCTTTTCACTACTCCCTGTTACAACTGTACGGATATCATGGTGTTAGGTCGCACTGACCATCACCTGAACTGCCATCCCTGCATTCAGGCACTCTTTTAAGGCCAGCACATGACTCTAACAGAACTTCGCTACATCGTAACCTTGGCGCAGGAACGGCACTTCGGCCGAGCGGCAGAGCACTGTTTTGTCTCCCAACCCACTCTGTCCGTGGCGGTCAAGAAGCTCGAGGAAGAGCTTGGAGTTGCCTTGTTCGAGCGCAGCAAATCCACCGTGCAGGTGACGCCGCTCGGCGAGAAAATCATCCAGCAGGCTCAGCGTGTACTGGAACAGGCAAGCGTGATCAAGGAACTCGCCTCGGAAGGCAAGGATCAGCTCTCAAGCCCTTTGCGAGTCGGCGCGATCTACACCATTGGCCCCTATCTGTTTCCCCATCTGGTGCCGGCGCTTTCAAAACTGGCGCCAAAGATGCCGCTTTATATCGAAGAGAATTTCACAGGGGAGCTTCGACGCAAGCTTCGAAGTGGCGAACTCGACGTCATCGTGGTGGCTCTGCCGTTCAACGAGCCCGATGTGCTGACCAAGGTCATCTATGAAGAGGCCTTCGAGGTTCTGCTGCCCGCCGACCACGCCTGGTTGAAACACGACACCATCGACAAGGAATGGCTGCTTGAAGAGCGACTGCTGCTGCTGGGCGAGGGGCACTGTTTCAGGGATCAGATCCTCGAGACCTGTCCGGCGCTCAACGCCCAGCTCAATAGCCCCACCAATACGCTGATCGCCGAGGGCGGGTCTCTTGAAACCATTCGCCACATGGTCGCCTCGGGCCTTGGCATTACCATCCTGCCGAACTCCGCCACCGGTACCAGCCACTACGAGAGCGGCATGCTCGACAGTCGCCCGTTCAGTGAACCGGCGCCGAGCCGACGCGTGGCGGTGGCCTGGCGGGCAAGCTTCCCCCGACCCAAGGCCATCGATGCATTGACCAACGCCATCAAGCAGTGCCAGGCCGCTAACGGCACCGAGACTGCATGACGGATCGGGCGACGCTTGCACAGCCCGCGTCCAGTCTGAAGGGCGTCGGGCCGGCCTTGACCGAGAAACTGGCGCGTCTTGGCATCGAAACCGTTTCCGACTTTCTGTTTCATCTGCCGCACCGCTATCAGGACCGCACCCAGGTTACCGCCATTGCACACCTGACCAGTGGCCGCGAAGCGGTGATTGAAGGCACGGTCACGGCCTCGGAGCTGGTCAAGGGTCGGCGACAGAGCCTTCTGGTCCGCCTGAAAGACCCGACCGGCATCGTATCGTTGCGGTTTTTCCATTTCAGTCAGGCTCAGCTCAAGCAGTTCGAGCGGGGCACGCATGTGCGCTGCTTCGGCGAGGCCCGTGCGGGCAGTACCGGCCTCGAGTTCTATCATCCGGAGTACCGGGTGCTGACCTCGAACGCGGCAGCGCCGGTCGAGGAGACCCTGACGCCGATCTACCCGACCACCGAAGGGTTGCCGCAGACCAAGCTGCGCGCCCTGATGCAGCAGGCGCTGGAGGCGTTCGAGCACGACCCAGACACGCTGCCTGAACTGCTCGGCGATGCTCTGCGCGCGCGGTTTTCGCTGCCGACGCTCCATGACGCCCTGGCACTGATTCATCGCCCTCCGCCCGAGGTCTCGCTCGATCAGCTGATCGACGGCACCCACCCGATGGTATCGCGGCTGGCGCTGGAGGAAATGCTGGCTCACCAGCTGAGCCTGCGTCAGATCCGGCAGCGCATTCAGCGCGACAGCGCCCCGCGCCTGCACTCCGGTGCCGGACTCGAGGCGCGCTTTCTCGCGGGCCTTCCCTTCGCACTCACTGGCGCGCAGCAGCGCGTGCTCAACGAAATCCATCAGGATCTTGCCCATGGCGCGCCAATGCTTCGGCTCGTTCAGGGGGATGTGGGCTCGGGCAAGACCGTGGTGGCCGCCATGGCGATGCTCAGCGCCGTGGCCAACGGCTATCAGGCCGCGCTGATGGCGCCGACCGAACTGCTCGCCGAACAGCACTACCAAACGCTCTCAAACTGGCTGACGCCGCTTGGGCTGGAGGTCGGCTGGCTTGCCGGCAAGCTCAAGGGCAAGGCGCGTCTTGACGTCAAGGAAGGCTTTGCCAATGGCCGCGTTCAGATCGCGGTGGGCACCCATGCGCTGTTTCAGGACGACGTTCAGTTCAAACGGCTGGGCCTTGCCGTCATCGACGAGCAGCACCGCTTCGGGGTCCATCAGCGCCTTGCCCTGCGCGAGAAAGGCGAGGCCGAGGGCGTAACGCCGCATCAGTTGATCATGACCGCCACCCCGATCCCGCGAACGCTTGCCATGAGCGCCTACGCCGACCTTGATGTGTCGGTCATTGATGAATTGCCGCCCGGGCGAACGCCGGTGCGCACCGTCGCGATGCCCAATGAGCGCCGCGACGAGGTCATCGAGCGTATTCGTGAAGCCTGCCTCGAGGGGCGTCAGGCTTACTGGGTCTGCACGCTTATCGAGGACTCCGACGCGCTTCAGTCGGAGGCGGCGCAAAGCACCCACATCCGACTTCAGGACGCACTGCCGGACCTGACCATCGGCCTGGTTCATGGGCGGATGAAGGCGGCTGAAAAAGCCACTGTGATGCAGGCGTTCAAGGCCGGGGAGCTGGATCTATTGGTGGCAACCACCGTCATCGAGGTCGGTGTTGATGTTCCCAACGCAAGCCTAATGATCATCGAAAACCCCGAACGACTCGGGCTTGCCCAGCTCCACCAGCTGCGTGGACGCGTCGGGCGCGGCTCGACCCAGAGTTTTTGCGTACTGCTCTATCATCCGCCGCTGTCGAATCAGGGCAAGGCGCGGCTTGGCGTCATGCGCGACACCAACGACGGCTTCAAGATCGCCGAACAGGATCTGGCGCTGCGCGGCCCTGGCGAGGTGCTGGGCACACGCCAAACCGGGCTTGTTGATCTAAAAGTGGCCGATCTGACGCGAGACAAGGGGTTGCTTCCAACCGTTCGAGCCTGCGCCGAGGCGCTCGAGCAGGATGATGCGCGCCAGAGCGCGCTGATCAACCGCTGGGTCGGTCGCGGCGCTGACCGCTACGGGCAGGTCTAGCCCCGTCGAGGGCCACGCTCACTTGCGCACGTGCTTCAAAAGCGCTTGAAGCCGTTCGAGATCGCGCACGCTGCCCACCAAACGCAGGCGGTGCGCCATCAAAAGCGTTCGGAAGTGGCGGGCGCTGGGGCGCTTGAGAAAGGAAACGGCGGTGGTGGTGTCTTGAAAACGAAGCTCGAGGTCGGTCGTGACCGGCACGCCCTCGCCGCTATCGACCCCTTTGGGTGCAAGCGTGTAATGGCGTCCAACGTCTGGATCGTCGTCAAGGCCGATGCCGAAGCTGAACGGCCCCTTTTTTTCGAGGTTGTCGCGAAACTCCGGTGAGCGCCGATGCGCACGCTTTAAAAGTTGCCCTAAAAACCACAGTACGAATCGGTATTTCATTGGCGTTCTCCCAGGCCGACACCCTCTAAAGCCTAGGCCAAACAGGCGCGTACGCCCAGTGCCACAGCGCTATAAAAAATGCCGGCGAATGCCGGCATCGATAGCGTACTTACTGAACTGCGTCCTTGAGCTTCTTGCCGGGCTTGAACGCCACGGTCTTGCTGGCCGGAATCTCGAGCGCCTGGCCCGTCTGAGGGTTTTTGCCGGTGCGCGCTGCACGCTCGCGCACAGTGAACGACCCAAAGCCGATCAGCGTGACATCTTCACCTTTAGCAACCTGGCCCGTGATCTCATCGAGAATCACATTGAGCACTTGACCGGCCTTGTCCTTGGACAGGTCGGCTTGTTCCGCGATTGCTGCAGCAAGTTCGGGCTTACGCATAATGTCTCCTAAGTCGTGCGATACATGGCAGTCGATGCCGCGTGCACTGTTGTTTTCTCTTGACCGCCCGGTTTGCTTACCCGGGCACGACCTACAAAGGCGTTGGCCGCGTGACGAGCACGCTCTAGCCTAGCAACCTCTGCCCCGACACCGCCAGCGCAACCTTAGCGTAACGCAATTTAGGCGCCGAGATGGCAAGCGTCAGGGCGGCCCCAGAGGCTACCCATTGGGAAGACGGGGCTCAAGCTCTATACTCACCGCGTCATACCGCACCTCGTTCACCGTGAGCAGACCCGATGCCCCGTTTTTCTCCCTGGCACGCCCTTACGCCATGGCCGGCCACCCTCGATGCCCGCTGGGGCCCCTGGCTTGCAAGCGAGGATTCGCTGACCGCGCGGCTCGAGCACGCCATGCCGTCGCCGCTCGGCGTCACGGTGCTCAACGAAGCGTTCGAGCGCCCCCATCCGGATGAACAACAGCGTCTGGGGCTTGCCTGCCGGCGTCATGTGCGCGTACGCGAGGTCACGCTCGACTGCGGCGACACGCCCTGGGTTTATGCGCGCTCACTGGCACTGCCGACCGCCCGCGCCGAGGCGCTACTGGCGCGCATGGGGCGAACGCCGCTGGGCCACTGGCTCTTTCGACAAAGCGCTACCCACCGCTCGATGCTCGAACTCACCACATACGACCCGCTGGGGGTCGGCGCAATTGCCGGGCGCCGGTCCGTGTTCCAGCACCCGGACATCACGCTTTTGGTGCAGGAATTCTTCCTGCCCGCCATGACCACGGCCTGCCGACTGCCCACCCCAAGCCGATGATGCGTTAGACTCACCCGACGCCATGCACCTTCAGTGTCATCGTTCATCATTACCCACCCAAGGGAGCTTACGCCGCGTCATGATGTCCTTACCGCCCCCGTTTCAGCGCCTGCCCGACTTCTTGAAGCTGATGCGGCTCGACCGCCCCATCGGCACCTGGCTTTTGATGTGGCCAACGCTTGCCGCGCTGTTTCTGGCGTCAAACGGCCAGCCCGAGCGCAGCACGCTGATCATCTTCATTCTCGGGGTGTACGTCATGCGCGCGGCCGGCTGTGTGATCAACGATTACGCCGACCGCAATTTCGACGGCCATGTCGAGCGTACCCGTGCCCGGCCGCTTGCCACCGGGCGTATTTCTGCCAGAGAGGCGCTGATTCTGTTCGCCGCGCTGTTGGTGCTGGCGTTCGTTCTGGTCTGCTTTACCAACGCCTTTACCATCTGGCTGTCGCTGGGGGCGGCCGCGCTAGCGGCAATCTACCCTTTCATGAAGCGCTACACCCACTTCCCGCAGGCGGTCCTCGGGGCGGCGTTCGGCTGGGGCATTCCGATGGCGTTCGGCGCCGTACAGGAAAGCGTGCCCGCCATTGCCTGGTGGCTGTTCTTCGCAAACGTCGCCTGGACCCTGGTCTATGACACCCAGTACGCCATGGTCGATCGCAACGACGACCTGAAGGTCGGCATCAAATCCACGGCCGTACTGTTTGGCGCACAGGACCGGCTGATCATCGGCCTGTTGCAGCTTCTGGTGCTGGGGCTTTTGTTCATGCTCGGCCTTGCCGCCGGGCTTGACGGGTTTTACTGGCTCGGACTTGTCGGCATCGCGGTGACCTTTCTCTATCAGCAGCAACTCACCTGGACCCGCACCCGTGAAGGCTGCTTCAAGGCCTTTTTGAATAACCACTGGAGCGGCGTGCTGCTGTTTGCAGGCATCGCGCTCTCGGTCTGGCCCTAAGCGCAATCCGGCCCGACACGTGCCCCACGCCGTCTCTCGTTTCGCCGCGAGAGGCGGCCGCTTCTGAATAACGCCCCTTCCCGAACGCCTCACCGCCCCTCTTCTCGCCCCTGGCTCCGTGTGTCATATTGCTGTCACACCCAAGCGTTAAAACTGTCATCGCCTTGTCATCAATACCGCCGCACGTACCCACACCACGACGTACTGCGCACTCAATAAAAGAGGCGACTCATGTCGAAAACTGTTCTGATCGTCGATGACGAAGCCGCAATTCGCGAAATGGTGGCTATCGCACTCGAAATGGCCGACTTCAAGGTCCTCGAGGCCGACAACGCTCAGGATGCACATGCCCTGATCGTCGATGACCAGCCGGATCTGGTGCTGCTCGACTGGATGATGCCTGGCCTCAGCGGTATCGAACTCGCACGCCGGCTCAAGCGCGATTCCGCCACGGCCGAAGTACCCGTGATTCTGCTGACGGCCAAGGGTGAAGAAGACAACAAGGTCATGGGGCTTGAAAGCGGCGCCGACGACTACATCGTCAAGCCGTTCTCCCCGCGAGAACTGATCGCCCGGCTCAAGGCCGTCCTCCGGCGCACGACGCCCAAGGGCGTCGAAGAGGCCGTCGAGGTTGATGGTCTGCGCCTTGACCCCTCGAGTCACCGCGTTAGCGGCGCCGGCCAGCTGATCGACATCGGCCCTACTGAATACCGTTTGCTTCAGTTCTTCATGACCCACCAGGAGCGTGCCTATACGCGCGCCCAACTGCTCGACAAGGTCTGGGGCGGCAATGTCTACGTCGAGGAACGCACGGTCGACGTGCACATCCGCCGGCTTCGAAAGGCGCTTGGTGACCCCTATCAACAGTTGATCCAGACCGTGCGTGGCACCGGCTATCGGTTTTCAACCCAGCACTAGGCGACCGCCCCCACCATGCATTACTGGACCAACGAAATATGGCGGCTTTCCTACCTCGTGATCGGGTTCGGACTGCTGGGCCTTTTGATCGGCGCAGGCGGCTGGGGCGTCGCGCTGGGGCTTGCCGTGCATATGACCTTTACGCTCTGGCACCTGAAAAAGCTCTACGGCTGGCTTGAAGCACCGGTCATGCAAAAGCCGCCTTCCGGCGACGGTGTGTGGGGGGATCTGTTCGACCGTCTCTATCGCTATCAGAAAAGCCAGGCGCAACTTCAAGGCCGGCTTCGCCGCGTGCTGACCCGGGTCGAGGAGTCCTCGGAAGCGATGCAGGATGGCATCGTCATGCTCGACCGGGCAGGTCACCTGGACTGGTGGAACAGTGCTGCCGAGCGGATGCTTGGCCTTGACGCCCGCCACGACCGCGGCCACCACATCACCAATTACCTGCGTGACCCGGCCTTTATCCAGTACTTCAACCAGGCCGATTACAGCGAGCCTGTCTTTCTCTCATCGCCGGCGCATGACGGGCGTACCATCGAGGCCCGCATCACGGTGTTCGGCGATAACGAACGCCTGGTGCTCGCCCGCGACGTCACGCGGCTCCAACGCCTCGAGCAGACAAGGCGCGACTTCGTCGCCAATGTCTCTCACGAGCTTCGAACGCCACTGACCGTGGTCTCGGGTTACCTTGAAACCTTTCTGGATCAGGCCGACCAGCAGGAAAGCCCTGTACCGCCGCGCCTCAAGCGCGCCTTCGGCCAGATGCAAAGCCAGACACGACGCATGCAGAGCCTGGTCGATGACCTACTGACGCTCTCCCGACTCGAAACCAGCGAACGGCAGACCGAACGCCAGCCGGTCGATATCGCCGCCCTGTGCCGGGAGATCCACACCGACGCCGCCTCACTCTCGAACGGCCGCCACCAGTTCACCCTGTCACTTGATGAGCACCGGACGATATTGGGCGATGCCAACGAGCTTCGAAGCGCGCTGTCGAACCTGGTGATCAATGCAGTGCGCTACACCCCGGACGGCACCACCATTACCCTGCGTTACCTGGACCACCCTCGCGGTGCGATGGTTGAGGTTATCGACGACGGCGACGGCATTCCCAAGACGCATCTGAGCCGGCTGACCGAACGGTTCTACCGCGTCGACAAGAGCCGGTCGACTCAAAGCGGCGGCACCGGTCTCGGCCTCGCCATCGTCAAGCACGTACTGCTGCGCCATGACGCCCGTCTTGAAATCGAAAGCGACGTCGGCCAGGGCGCCACCTTCCGTTGTGTCTTTCCGGCATCGCGACTGGCCGCAGGGTCATCGCGTCTTACGTGAGGTAACAGGAAAGCAGCAAGAACTTGCCCGCGGGCGATTTGTTGCCTGCCGAGTCGAGCAACATCTTGCCCGACCGCGCCAAACAGCCTCAAAAAAATCATTAAGCATTTGATTTTAAAAACAAAAACAGATATGGCATATAAATTGCCCCTTTATAAGCGGTCCCCAACGGACATCCACGCTTTTATTGGAGCTTTACCATGCCAACACCTTGCTATATCTCGATTCAGGGCCAGACCCAGGGCAACATCACCGCTGGCGCCTTCACTTCCGACTCCGTCGGCAACATCTACGTTGAAGGCCACGAAGACGAGATGCTGGTGCAGGAATTCAAGCACAACGTCACCGTGCCGACCGACCCGCAGTCCGGCCAGCCCTCCGGCCAGCGTGTGCACAAGCCGTTCATCATTACCGTTGCACTGAACAAGGCCGTGCCGCTGCTTTACAACGCCCTCGCCTCCGGTGAAATGCTGCCGAACGTCGCGCTGAAGTGGTACCGCACCTCCGTCGAAGGCCGTCAGGAGCACTACTTCACCACCACGCTGACCGACGCCACCATCGTCGACATCGACTTCAAGATGCCGCACGCCCAGGATCTGCAGAAGTCCGAGTTCACTCAGCTCATCGACATCTCCATGGCGTACCGCAAGGTCGACTGGGAGCACACCGTTTCCGGCACCAGCGGTTCCGACGACTGGCGCGCCCCGCTCGAAGCGTAAGTTCTTACGCTCAAGGGCTCAACGGGCCCATTGCTCGCACTCGACGCCGTGCGCTTTACCGCACGGCGTCTTTTCCGCATTCTAACGGCCTGTATTCATGGCCCATATATTCATGATCCATAGACAGCGTCCTGTGCCTTTCAGTACACCGGCTGGATGAAACGCACAGCGCGTTGACCGACAACGGTTGCCGACCAGGGTTGCCGACAACACGGGAGTTCGACGTGGCGAATCAAACGGGACTTCAATTTTCGATGGTGCTGACCGCGCTGAGTCAGGGCGAGGGCAACGGGTCATCCGATGACGCGGCCGCCGCCCTTTCGGTCGTACGCTTCAGCGGTACCGACGCCCTCTCGGCACCATTGGCGCTCGACATCGAGTTCGAAAGCACCGACGCAGACCTCGATGCCGCGACCGTTCTCGATACCGGCGTCCAGCTCACCGTCTACCGCGACGGCGCCACCGTGCGCACCTTCGATGGCATCGTGACCCTGTTCGAGCGGGGCATCACCGGCGCGCGCCGCACACGCTATCGAGTCATCATGCGCCCCTCGATGTGGCGTCTGTCTCTGACCCAGAACTCCCGGATCTTTCAACAGAACGACCCCAGGGGCATCATCACGACGCTCCTGTCCGACGCAGGCGTCACGCAGGTGCGCTTCGACGTCGCCCGTCAACTGGAGCTTCGCGAGTACTGCGTACAGTACCGCGAGACCGACCTTCACTTTGTCGAGCGGCTGGCCGCCGAAGAAGGCCTTGTCTATTACCATGACTACGCGATGGGCGAGGCCGGCACCAGCCACACGCTGGTCTTTACCGACGATCTCGGCAGTCTGCCAAGCCTCGGGCGCTTCGAAATCAATGTTAAAAGTGGCGGTCAGGGCAGCGCCCCCTACGTTTACGCTTTCAATGCCGGCCAGCGACTGGCAACGACGACCGTCGTTCTGAAGGACTACACGTTTCGAAAGCCCGACTACAGCCTGCAGTTTCTGGCCGAGCATGACGCCACCACCCACGGCACCTTCGAACATTTCGACTACCCCGGCCGGTTCAAGAAAGACGCCTCCGGCACGCCATTCACGCAAGCGCGACTCGACTATCTGCAACGTGACGCCGAGACGGCGACTGCACGCAGCTCCATCGCCGCGCTCTCGAGCGGGCGTCGGCTCCAGCTCGATGGTGACGAGGCCGCAGGCGATGGCAGCTTTGCCGTGATCGACGTCCACCATGACGGCCAGCAGGATCAAGCCACGGCAGAAGACGCCGTCGGCCACCACCAAAGCCAGGGCACGCGTTACAACAACACCGCAACGCTGGTTCCTGCCTCACGCCGATGGGCAGCAACCCCCATTACCAAGCCCCTCGTCACCGGTCCGCAAATCGCGGTAGTGGTCGGCGAGGAAGGCGAGGAAATCGATTGCGACGAGTTTGGTCGCGTGCGCGTTCTATTCCCGTGGGACCGTGAAACCCAGGCCAGTGCGTACCTGCGCGTTGCCCAGGGGTGGGCCGGTCCCGGCTACGGCATGATGGCGCTGCCTCGTATAGGCCACGAAGTCATCGTCACCTTCCTTGAAGGCGACCCGGATCAGCCCATCATCACCGGGCGCACCTACAACGCGGAAAGCACGCCGCCGTACGCACTGCCCGATCACAAGACCCGAAGCGTGGTGCGCACCAAGACACATCAGGGCGAAGGCTACAACGAGCTTCAGTTCGAAGACCGCCAAGGCAACGAACACATCTACGTACATACCCAGCGCAACCTGGAAACGGTCACGCTCAATGACCGGACCGAGCAGATCAATAACGACGCCACACGGTACGTAAAAGCCGATCGATTCACGTCCATCGGTGCCGATGAACATCACACGGTCAAGGGCGAGCGCCGCGAACACGTTCAGGGCAACACCAGCCTGACCGTCGATGGCACGCTGCACATCAAGGCCGGCAAGGCCTGGCTAACCAAGGCCGGGCGCGAGATTCACGTCAAGGCTGGCCAGAACGTGGTGATCGATGCTGGCACCGAACTCACCATCGAAGCCGGCGGCAGCTTCATCAAGCTCGACCCCTCCGGCGTTACCATGTCGGGCCCGACCATCAAGCTGAACTCCGGCGGCAGTGCCGCCAGCGGCAGCGACCAGGCCGCAGAGGCCCCCACGGCCCCCAAGAAACCGCAGCAGATGTAAGCATGCTAGAGTTCGGGCTCTGCATTCACTGACACCGACGCCGCATGCTCTACTCGCTTACAAGACCGGCAAGCCTCATCGCCCTCGTGGCGCTGATAACGGGCTGCGCCAGTAGCTCGCTAACGCTTCCCACCGAGTGGCACCCCTATCAGGCGCCGCCGCTGTTGGCGCCCGGCCCGCCGGACCGCTTGAGCCAGTCGCATCCGCTGGACGCGCGGGCGGGCTATCTGGTCGATCACCACTATCCGGCTAACGTCAGCAATTCACGCGTGCGCTTTCTGGTGCTTCATTTCACAAGCGACGACAACGCGGCCGCATTTCGCGCCCTTCAGGGCCCAAACGTCAGCGTGCATTATTTGATCACCCGCTCGCCCGAACGTCGGGGCGACACCCCCATCGTGCTTCAGATGGTGCCGGAATCACGCCGGGCCTGGCACGCAGGCGTCAGCGCCTGGCAGGGCAGAACCCACCTCAATGACAGTTCGATCGGGATCGAGATCGTCAACGAAGGCCCGCGGGAGGGCACGCTCAATGGCTGGGCCCCCTACTCCGTCGACCAGATCAACGCCGTGATCGCGCTCGCCCGCGATATCTCCCGACGCTACGGCCTCGACCCGACCGCCATCGTCGGCCACTCGGACATCGCCCCGACCCGCAAGGTCGACCCGGGGCCGGCGTTTCCGTGGTATCGGCTTTACCGCGCCGGCATCGGCGCCTGGCCCAACCCCGAAGACGTCGACCACTTTCGTGCGCGCTTCGAGCGTGAGCCGCCGTCGCTCGCACAGTTTCTGGGTGCCCTCTCGGCCTACGGCTACGCCGTCTCGCCGACCGACCGATTGACCGACCAGGCCCGCGCCGCCACCCGCGCCTTTCAGATGCACTTCCGGCCCGCCGATTACTCGGGCGAGCCGGACACGCAAACCGCAGCGATTCTCTGGGCGCTGCTCGAACGCTACCGACCGGAGGCGCTTCCGCGCTAGCCGCGCAGATCCGGTTCAGACTCACTGCCGACGGTCGGCAAACCCCTCGGGCAATGCCTCGGGCGCACACGCGATCACCCGTTCGTCGTTCGGCCCCGGGCAGTCCTTGAAGGTGAGCGTGGCGAACTCATCGATGATCAGATAGGGATAGGTTGGCCCGGCGTCCCGGTAACGCACCATCGCCTCCAGATGGTCGTTCTGATAGCAGACCGTACGCTCCGGATGCTCGGCGACCCAGCGCGGAAAGAAGATGATGCCGTGCACTCGCCGCTCGGACAGATTGAGCGCCAGGCTGACCGACGTGCCGGTTGGCTCATGCCAGGACACCTTGCACACCTCGTCGCTCAATCGAGCCAGATGCACTTTCTGATCCTTGACCCATCGGCCTCCGACCATGCCGCCGTGAATGCGGTAGTCGATGGTGTCGGCGTTCTTGAGATACAGCTCGTATTGCCAACCGTTGTCGTAGGTGTAGATGACGTGGTGCCCGATGAAAGGGGTCAACTCATCTGGCCGAGTGGATTCAAACGATTCGTTGTTCATGACGTCCTCGCGATGGGTAGAAGGGGTGGCGCCTATAGAAGAGGATGGCGCCTGTTGCGCGCCTCGTCATACGTACCGAGCGGCTCAATGTATACACGCTGCTTGAGGCCTAGTGCTTTAGACCAAATTTGGCCCGAAAAGGTCGCGAATTCCTCGCTTGCCCGATACATGTGTATACATGGCGACGTGTTTTTCACCTGTGGAGGCAAGCGATGCGGCGGTCCATGTTCCCTCGAGCGGCCCGATCATGCGCCAGTCAGTGAGTGTGCTGCTCACCCTTCGAAGCTGGATTCTCGACGGCACCCTGTGTGCGGGTGAGCGTCTGTGGGAGGCCTCACTGGCCGACCGGCTGAGCGTTTCCCGAACGCCCCTTCGAGAAGCGCTCAGCCGCCTCGCCCATGAAGGACTTCTCGAGCGCGCGGACCGGGGCGGCTACGCGGTGCGAAGCTTCTCGCCCGAGTACCTCAAGCAGACCATCGAGCTTCGAGGCACCCTCGAGGGGCTGGCCGCGCGTCAGGCCGCCGAGGCACGCCCATCCGCGACCCGGCTCGAGCCCTTGCGCCAGCTCGTTGACCGCATCGACGCCCTTGTGACGCATCCCGTCCTAGATGAAGACGCCCTCTCGCAGTACACGACGCTCAACAGCGCATTTCACCAGCACCTGATCGCACTGGCCGACAACATGGCACTGGCCGAAGCGCTGGCGCGCATCGAACACCTGCCCTTCGCCTCACCCAGCGCGTTTGTCATGAGCTACGCCCACTCGCCCTCGGCGCATCGAAGCCTGCTCATCGCCAACGACCAGCACCGCTGCCTGGTCGATGCCATCACCCACGGCGAAGGCGCCCGTGCCGAACAGATCGCGCGCGAGCACGCACGCCTTGCCCAACGCAATCTCGACACCGTCCTCGAGCACCCGGCGCGGCTCGAGCGCCTGCGCGGCAGCGCCCTGATACAAGCGCCCTGACCGATCGACTGCCCCTCTGATGCATGGGCATGCAATAACAACAACGAGGAGTCCTGCATGACACCCGACACCACCGCCCACGTTCACGCCGACCCACGCCAGCTGATCGACGACGCCCCGATGGGGCGCGCCCAGATTCTGGCCGTCGCCGCGACCGTCACCCTCAATGCGCTCGATGGGTTCGATGTGCTCGCCATCAGCTTCGCCGCGCCTGGCATCGTGGCCGAATGGGGCATCAATCGCGCCGAGCTGGGGGTGGTACTGGCCATGGAGCTGATCGGCATGGCACTGGGCTCGATCCTGCTGGGCGGTCTGACCGACCGAATCGGGCGCCGGCCGGCCAATCTGGGCTGCCTGCTTTTGATGACGATTGGCATGCTGATGTCGGCCATGGCGGCAAGCGTGACCGAACTTGCCACCTGGCGCGTGCTCACCGGCGTCGGTATCGGCGGCATGCTGGCCTCGATCAACGCGACCGCCGCCGAGTACGCCAACCGCAAGAGCCGCAATCTGTGCGTGTCGCTGATGGCCATTGGCTACCCGCTGGGCGCCATCATCGGCGGCACCGTCGCCGCCCAGCTTTTGCGCCTGTTCGACTGGCGCGCCGTGTTCTTCTTCGGCGCCGGGGTGACGGCACTGATGATTCCGCTGACCTTCCTGCTGCTCAAGGAAACCGTGCCGTATCTCTGCCAGCGCCGCCCCCCGAACGCCCTCGAGCGCATCAACCGTGAAATGCGAAGACTCGGTCATCCAACGGTCGCGCACCTGCCGGAGCTGCCCGCCGATCAAAGCGACGGCTCGCTGCTGGCGATCTTCAAACCGGGGCTGATTCGCACCACGCTGCTGTTGACGCTGGCTTACTTCATGCACATCGCCACCTTCTACTTCATCATCAAGTGGGTGCCGGAGATCGTCGTGGGCATGGGCTTTGACGCTGCCAACGCCGCAGGCGTACTGATTTGGGCCAATATCGGCGGCGCGCTCGGTGGCATACTGCTGGGGCTTCTGGGCCGCTATCTGCCGATCCGCAAGGTCACCATCGCGGCGCTGTGCCTGTCGGTCGTCATGGTTATCCTGTTTGGCCGGGGCGCGGACTCGCTGAGCGAAGTCTCGCTGATCGTCGGGGTGACCGGCTTTTGCACCAACGCAGGGGTGGTGGGCCTTTATGCGCTGTTTGCCCAGCGTTTCCCGACCGCCCAGCGCGCCTCGGGCACCGGCTTTGCCATCGGGGTCGGCAGGGGTGGCGCCGCGCTGTCACCGATCGTGGTCGGCATCCTCTTCACGCTGGATTTCGGCCTTCAGGGCGTGGCCATCACCATGGCGCTCGGCGCCGCAATTGCCGCCGTGGCCCTTCTGATGCTCGGCGCGTCACCGGCAGAAACGACCAGCGATCACGCGGGCTAAGCCCTTGAAACGACACACGCCGGGGCAAGCCCCGGCGTGTGTCGTTCTAGTGACGTCTGATCCGTCGCCTAGCCTCGGTCAAGCGCGTCCCAGTTGTAGGGCGCCTGCGGGCGGTCGCCCTGAAGGCTCTGGATCAGGTTCTGAACCGCAAGTTCTGCCATCGCGAAGCGGGTCTCATGAGTGGCCGAGCCAATGTGCGGCAAAGTGACGGCGTTATCGAGACGCGTTAGCGGCGAATCCGCCGGCAGCGGTTCCGTTTCGAACACATCAAGGCCCGCCGCACGGATGGTGCCGTTTTGAAGCGCCTCGATCAGCGCCGGCTCATCCACCACACCGCCGCGGGAGATGTTGACGAAAATGCACTCGGCGCCCATGGTCTCGAACGCCTTTTGATCGAACATCTTCCGGGTAGCGTCTGACAGCGGCACCGTCACGCAGACGATGTCGGAGCGCTCAAGCAGTGTCTCGAACTCGAGCCAGGTCGCGTCGAGCTCCTGCTCAACGATCTCATGGCGCGAGCGATTGTGGTAGTTGACCGTCATGCCGAAGCCAAACTTCGCGCGCCGCCCGATCGCCTGACCGATACGGCCCATGCCGACAATGCCGAGCGTCTTGTGGTGCACATCGACGCCGAACTGAGGTTCCTTGACGCTCTCGGTCCATTCGCCCTTTCTGACCATGTTGGCAAGCTCGACTCCGCGCCGCGCCGCGGAAAGAATCAGCAGGAACGCGGTGTCCGCGGTGGTCTCGGTCAACACGTCCGGGGTATGGCACAAGACAATGTCGCGCTCGTTCAGATACGCGATGTCATAGTTGTCGACGCCTACCGAAATGCTCGAAATCGCCTCCAGCCGCTCAGCACGCGCAAGCAACTCACGGTCAAGCTTGACGCTTGCACCGATCAATCCATGAGCGCGCGGCAGCGCCTCGAGGAAATCGGCGTCCTCGGTCAGGTCGGTAACGCAGGTGAAATCGAGCACCGTGAAGCGCTGCTCGAGCTGCGCCATCAGGTCTGGCGCCAGCGGGCGCTTATAAACAATGACCGTTTTCTTCTCGGGGGGCGTAGTGGTGTCTGCCATCGGGCTGCTCCTTGTTCAAACCAGATAATACATGTTCATCGCGCAGCGCTTGCCGCCACGGTGTAGCCCTTGGGGGCTTTCTCGGTGGCGGGCTTCACGCACAGCGTCAACGCCGCTGCCGCCAGCAGGAACCCGCCCATGGCCACGTAGGACGTGGCGGAGCTGCCGGTGATGCCGTTCAGGTACCCGACACCGTAGGCGCCGATGAAGCCGCCGAGCGCGCCGAGCGAGTTCACCAGTGCAATGGCGCCACCGGCGACGTTTCGCGGCAGAATCTCGGGAATGATCGCGAAAAATGGGCCGTAGGGCGCGTAAAGACCGAAGCCCGCGACCACCAGCAGCGCGTAGGACCACCAGAAATGGCTCGGCCCGAGCAGGAAGGACCCCAGAAACGCGACCCCGGCAATCGCCAGCGGCGGCCATACGAACCCGCGCCGGTTGAGGCACTTGTCCGAGCCCCACGACACCACCAGCATTCCGATCACCGCGGCAACATACGGCCCGGCCGAGAGCCAGCCGGTCTCGACGATGTCGAGGCTGCCGGCCTTCGAGAGCATCGAGGGCAGCCATAGAACGAAGCCGTAGACGCCGACGCTCCAGCAGAAGTACTGCACGCACAGCAGCAGCACCTTGGGATTCTTGAACGCGCTCGCGTAGTTCTTGACCGGTTTCAGATCCTGCTGCTCGGCCTCGAACGCCTCGGCCAGTTGCGCTTTCTGGTCCTCTCGAAGCCAGGTGGCCTGCTCGGGCCTGTCGACCACCAGAAACCACCAGCACACCGCCCAGATAAGTCCGGGCACGCCCTCGATGATGAACATCCAGCGCCAGTCGGCGTGCTCGATGATGTAGCCCGACAGCACCGACATCCAAAGGATTGTGACCGGGTTACCGAGGATCAAAAAGGTGTTGGCGCGCGAGCGCTCGGCGCGGGTAAACCAGTGGCTCAGATAGACCAGCATCGCCGGCATTACCGCCGCCTCGGTCACCCCGAGCAGAAAACGCACCACGATCAGGGCGTAGGCGTTGGGAATGACCCCGGTCAGCGTGGCCAACCCGCTCCAGGCGATCAGACACCAGAAGATCAATACCTTGGCGCTGCGTTTTTCGGCGTAGATGGTGCCCGGTACCTGGCAGAAGAAATACCCTAAAAAGAACAGCGACCCCAAAAGCGAGGACATCGCAGGCGTGATGCCAAGATCCTCCGCCATGCCGCCGGCGGCCGCAAAGCCATAGTTGGCCCGGTCGACATAGGCCAATGAATAGGTGATGAAAACGATCGGCATCAGATACCACCAACGCCGTACGGGTAAGCGCGCGCTCATTGCTGACTCCTTGTCATGATCTGGCTGGGGAGAAGTGACCGGCGGGCTCGCGCCAGCCGGTCGGGTGCGTTACGAGGCCATCGCACGCTCGAGCGCGTCTCGGGTCGGCAGGCCTTCCATGTCGCCGCTGACCTGTACCGCAAACGCACCGATCTGGTTGGCTCGAGCCACGCACTGCTCGGCAGGCAGGCCCTCGAGCCAGGCGCTGACGAAACCGGTCGCGAAGCCATCGCCGGCACCGACCGTATCGACCACCCGGTCGACCTTGACGCCCGGCACCATGAACCCGGTGGAGTCGTTCTGATACCACGCCCCCTCGGGGCCAAGCTTGATGACCACCTCACGCACGCCCCGGGACAGATAGAATTCGGCCACGCCCTGAGGCGTCGACTCGCCGGTCAGAATCTCGCCCTCGGAAAGGCCGGGCAGCACCACATCGGCAAGCGACGCCAGCCGGTTCAGGTGATGACGCATGGTCTCGCGGTCCTTCCAGAGCGACGGCCGCAAATTGGGGTCGAACGACACCGACCCGCCCACGCGGCGCATGGTTTTCATCGCGTGCTCACTGAGCGCGAGCGGGCCCTCGCCGAGCGCGGGCGGAATGCCGGTGCAGTGCAGATGCCGGGCGCTCGAAAGCAGCGACTCCGGCACGTCTTCCGGCCCCATATGGCTTGCCGCCGAGCCACGCCGGAAATACTCCACCGCCGGGTCGCCGCCGTCGTCGCGGCGCGACTTCAGCTGAAATCCGGTGGGGTGGCGCTCATCGGTGCTCAACCGTGAGACATCGAGCCCTTCGCTGGCCAGCGTCTGGCGGATAAAGCGGCCGAAACTGTCATCGCCGACGCGGCTGACCCACCCAACCGTCAACCCGAGCCGGGCAAGGCCGATGGCGACATTGTTGTCCGCCCCCGCAATGCGCTTGGTAAACCGGGTGACCTCGGCCAGTTCGCCGGGGTCATCGGCCACCATCATCGCCATGGTTTCACCGAAGGCAATTACATCGAATGTCGTCGATCTAGTCATGAAATACGCTCCTGACAGCGTGCGGCTGCCGTATCGGGGGCAGCGGATCCGCTGCTTGAAAGAGTGGACAACGTCGAAACCCAGGTGCTCAAGGCGTCCGGCGTCACGGGAAATTCGATCGCACGAGCCAGATTGGCCGGCCAGTTGACCCAGAGGGTTGCCCAGTGCGCGAGGGTGGCCTCATCCGGCGCCGACGCGTGCCACTGCCCGTCGCGCCAGACGCCCTGCTTGCAGTGCACGTAGCCAAGCCAGGGCGCGAGGCGCCGGGCGCTGTCATCGAGGTCATGGCCGGTCCAGCATCCGTTGCCGAGATCGAGCGTGGCGTGCGGCCGGCTCGAGGGCGGCAGTCGCTCTGCCAGCGCCTGATGCAGCGCCTGGTGATGGCGGGGGTCGCCGCCGCCGGGGGTCTGATCGTTTTCGATCGACACCCCGACCTCGAGGGGCTCGAACAGCGCGACAAGCGCAGGCAGCGCCGAGTCGAGCCCGTCGAGCGACAGGTTGCCAAGCCCCACCTTGATCCGGCGTATACCGAGCCTGACCGCCCGCTCACAGGCGGCCAGAAAGCGGTCACCGTCAAGCTGGCCGTTGTCTGAAAAAAGCGGCCGGGCGCAGGAATAGACGGTCGATAGCCCACTGCGTCGCAGCGCATCGGCAAGCGAGGCCAACATGCCGGGGCGCTCATCGAGCAGCTCCTCACGAATCTCCACCCCTTGCGCGCCCGACGCCGCGATCCACTCAACGGCCTGAATCTGCCCGTTGGCGCTGCCCGCTGTACGCCCGAACGCGGAGGTGCATACCCACACACCATCACTCATGATCGCTACTGCCTGTCCTGCGGGGTTGGCCGTCGTGCCACCACCCCTTTGATTGATGCTCGCCACTGGGAACGTTCCCAATGACACGTTTGATTGATTCGACGCCGTCCCACGCGGGGCTAGGACCGGACAGCCGCCATGGTCGAGCCGCGCAGCGTCAGTTCGCCCTCGAGCACAACCTGACATGGGGCGTCCGTGGCCCCCTCGATCCGGGTCCAAAGCCGCTCGACGGCCTGGGCGCCGATGGCCTCGACCGGCTGGGCAATGGTCGAAATGCCGGGCCCCACCAGCGAACACCATTCGAGCTCATCGATGCCGATCAGTCCGGCGCGCTCAAACGACTGCGCGCCAAGCCGTGACAGCGCCTGGCACAGCGCAAGCGTCACCACGCCATTGGCCGACAATAGCGCCTGGGGGCGCTCACCGCGCTCGAGCCACGCCCCCACGGCGCGGTCGAGCCGCTCAGCGTTATCGCCGAGTTCGAGTTCAAGCACCTGATGGCCAAGCCCCAACCGGCCCGCCTCAACGTCAAACGCCGCCACCCGCTCCTCACGGGAACTGATGCCCGCAACCGGCTCCGTGACCAGCATCACGTGTTGAAACCCCTGCTCGCTCAAGTGCGAGAGCGCAAGCGTGACGGCGTGCGCGTTATCGAGGCCCACCATGTCGCACTCAAGGCCCGGCATGTGGCGGTCGACCAGCACCATCGGCAGGCCCGAGGCGAGACTCTGCTGCAGGGGCATCAGGTTCTGCCCGCGGGTATTGATGATCAGCCCTTCGATGCTGTAGCCCTGAAGAATATCGAGGTGGCGCCGCTCGAGGGCGTCGTCGTTGTCGGTATTGAACACCAGAAGCGCATAACCACGCTCGCGGCAGGCAAGCTCGGCCCCATGCACCATCGCGACCGTATAGGGGTTTCGAAGGTCGGCAACCAGCATGCCGATCAGTCCGGTCTTGCGTCCGCGCAGGCTACTTGCGATGCGGTCGGGCCGAAATTCAAGCCGGGTAATCGACGCCTCGATGCGCGAGCGCATCGACTCCGACAACAGCGTGCGCTCCGCGCCGAAGTAGCGAGAGACGCTGGTTTTCGAAACACCGGCGTCCCGGGCGACATCAATAATGGTGGGCCGGGGCGTTGAACGGGAAGGCGACACGAGGCAGCTCCTTGGACGGGGCCGTCCCAGGCTCGACGGATGTCACGTCAATACGTCAATTGCGTCAATCACGTCGAATGGGAACGGTTTCAATAACGACAGAATGCCCGCGATGCGTCGTTCTATAAACCAGACCATCGCGGAACCGGGCGTTGCCAAATTACACCACCATCGACCTAAGTGGTGCACTTTAACCACCCCTTTTACCGGTTCACTTCGCAAGCCACGGCCTCAATTAGCCCACGAGGCCTATCTGTTAGAGGGGGTAGCTCAACTACAGCACATCGTGCGTAGCCCGCGGCGGTGACATCACACTGTCATCAAGGCGCCACCGGGCTGACATCTTGCCGACTTACGCTCGTATGAGATTTTTCTCACCTGCCCGCCCGGAGATACCTCGTGCGCTTCAACCGTCTACTGTCTGCCCTGATTCTGGCCACCGCGCCCCTTGCAACACCTGTACACGCCGCGACCACCATCACCTGGTGGCACGCCATGGAAGGCGTGCTGGGCGACAAGGTCAATGAGATCGCCGATGCGTTCAACGCCTCCCAGGATCAGTACGTGGTCAAGCCGGTCTACAAGGGCAGCTACAGCGACAACCTGACCGCCACCATCGCGGCCTTCCGCGCGAACAAGGCGCCGGCCATCACTCAGGTGTTCGAGGTCGGCACCGCGACCATGATGAGCGCCAAGGGCGCGATCTACCCGGTTCATGAGCTGATGAAGGACACCGACACGCCGTTTGATCCCAACGCCTTCCTGCCGGCGGTGAAAAGCTATTACACCAGCGCCGACGGCCACATGCTGTCGATGCCGTTCAACTCCTCGACCCCGGTGCTCTACTACAACAAGGACGCGTTCAAGAAAGCCGGCATCGACGCGCCGCCGAAGACCTGGAACGAGCTGGGCGACGATGCCCGGACACTGGTGGAAAGCGGCGCGTCCGAGTGCGGCCTGACCACCGCCTGGCCGAGCTGGACTCAGCTTGAGAACTTCAGCGCGATCAACGACCTGCCCTTCGCCACCAAGGCCAACGGCTTCGACGGCACCGACACCCGGATGGTGTTCAATCAGCAGCCCGAGACCGTCGCCCACATCCAGCAGCTCGCCGACTGGCAAAAAACGCACGCGTTCGAATACGGCGGCCGCGGCGATGATGGCACCAAGCGCTTTCAGTCCGGTCGCTGCGCGATGCTGACCACATCATCCGCCTCCCAGGCCGGCATCAAGGACGCCTCGGCCGACAACTTCGAATTCGCCATCGCGCCGATGCCCTTCGATCAGGAGGCGATCAATCAGCCGAAGAACTCGATCATCGGTGGCGCGTCGCTGTGGGTCATGAAGGGTCAACGCGACGAGGTCTACAAGGGCGTGGCCAGGTTCCTGAACTTCGTCGCCTCGCCCGAGGTTCAGGCCGATTGGGCAAGCTTTACCGGCTATGTGCCGATCACCACCGCCGCGTTCGAGCGCCTCAAGCAGCAAGGCTTTTATGACAAGACCCCCGGCGCGGACGTGGCGATCAATCAGCTGACCCGCGGCACCCCGAACGACAACGGTCGCGGCCTGCGCCTTGGCAACATGCCGCAGATTCGAAACATCATTGCTGACGCGCTGGAAAACGCCTTCAACGGCCGCGACTCCGTGCCCGAGGCACTGGATAACGCCGCAAAGCGGGGCAACGCGCAGTTGACGCAATTTCAGCAAAGCGTCGGCCAGTAACCCTCTGATCAAGGTCGCGGGCGGCGCACGTCGCCTGCGAACGTCGTCATGACCGTATTCGAACGTCACCGCCTGACCCCATGGCTTCTGCTCGCGCCGCAGCTCGTCATCGTCGCCCTGTTTTTCTTCTGGCCCGCGTTTGCCTCGCTGCGTCAGGCGTTTTACGTACAGGACGCCTTCGGCCTCGGCGAACGCTTTGTCGGTCTTGCCAATTTCGAGCGTGTGCTGGCAACCGCCGAGTATTGGCGCGCCGCCGGCGTCACACTGATCTTCAGCATCGCGGTTGCGGCCGGCGCCATGGGGTTGGCACTGCTGTTTGCGGTGCTGGCCGACCGGGTTCTTCGCGGCTCGAAACTCTACCGGGTGCTTCTGACCTGGCCCTACGCCGTCGCCCCGGCAGTAGCGGGGCTCTTGTGGCTGTTCATGTTCGACCCGGTGCTCGGTGTGCTGTCGCACGGGCTCGCGCTGATCGGCGTGCACTGGAACGTGCACCTCGACCCGACTCAAGCGCTCTTGCTGGTGGTGATCGCCTCGGTCTGGCAGCAGATGAGCTACAACTTCGTGTTCTTTCTGGCAGGCCTTCAGATGATTCCGGCCTCGCTGCTCGAGGCCGCCGCCATCGACGGCGCCGGCCCCTTCAAGCGTTTTGCGACCATCACGCTGCCGCTGCTCTCGCCCACCGCGTTCTTTCTGCTGGTGATGAACACCGTCTACGTACTGTTCGAAACCTTCGCCACCATCGACAACACCACCCTTGGCGGGCCGGGCGGGGCAACGCGCACGCTGGTCTACAAACTCTATGAAGACGGCTTCGTCGCCCGAGACCTTGGAAGCTCGAGCGCACAGTCGGTGCTGTTGATGGCTTTGGTGGGGCTACTCACCGTCGTCCAGTTTCGCTACATCGAACGCCAGGTGCAGTACTGATGCGCTACTCCCGCCCGGGTCTTGACCGGCTCACTCATGTGATTTTAGTGCTCGGCGTGCTCGTGTTCGGCCTGCCGGTCTGGCTCGCCCTCACTGCGTCAACCCACAGCGCGGGCGCGCTTCAAAGCGGCGTGGCGCCTTTGTGGTTTGGAGACGAAGGGCTTGCCAACTACTGGCAGCTTCTGAGCGAGCCCATCAGCGGGCTCGGCGTCAGCGCGCTCCGGCTCTTGTTGAATTCCCTGATCATGGCGCTGGGCATCGCAGTGGGTAAGATCGCCATTTCACTGCTGGCCGCCTACGCCATCGTCTTCTTTCGATTTCCGTGCCGCACGCTGTGTTTCTGGCTGATTTTCGTAACGCTGATGCTGCCGATCGAGGTGCGCATCGTCCCGACCTACAGCGTGGTGGCCCGCTTTGGCCTGATCGACACCTACGCCGGCATGATCCTGCCGCTGATCGCCTCGGCCACCGCGACCTTTCTACTGCGCCAGAGCTTCATGAGCCTGCCTCAGGAGCTGATCGAGGCTGCCCGGCTCGACGGCGCCGGGCCACTGCGCTTTTTAAAGGATTTCGTCATACCGCTTTCAAGGACCAATCTTGCGGCGCTTTTTGTGATCATGTTCCTCTACGGCTGGAACCAGTACCTGTGGCCGCTGCTCGCGGCCAACTCCCCCGAGCACGCCACCGCCGTCATCAGTCTCAAGAACTTCGTACAGGCCACCGACACCCTGCCGCCGTGGCAGCTTGCCACCGCCATGGCCGTATTGACGATTCTGCCGCCGGTCGCCGTCATCATTGCCTTCCAGCGGTTTTTCGTGCGCGGGCTGACCGACCTCGATAAATGACCCCGCCCCCAAGGAGGCCCTGACATGGCAACGCTTGCCTGCGAGCAGCTCACGAAAACCTATCCCGGCGGCCAGCGCGCCGTGCACGGTATCGACCTGACCCTCGAGGATGGCGAACTGATGGTACTGGTCGGGCCGTCCGGCTGCGGGAAATCGACGCTTCTGCGCATGGTGGCCGGGCTCGAATCGATCAGCGGCGGTACGCTGACGCTTGGCGACCAACCGGCCAACACGCTCGAGCCCGCCAGGCGCGACGTGGCGATGGTGTTTCAGAACTACGCGCTCTACCCGCACATGAGCGTATTCGGCAACATGGCCTACGCGCTCACGCTTCAAAAGCGGCCGCGGGCGGAAATCTCGCGCCGGGTCAAGGAAGCCGCCACCCTGCTTGGCATCGAGCATCTGCTCGACCGGCGGCCGAAACAGCTTTCCGGCGGCCAGCGCCAGCGCGTCGCCATGGGCCGAGCGATCGTGAGAGAACCCAGGGTGTTTCTGTTCGATGAGCCGCTGTCGAACCTGGACGCCGCGCTCAGAGTGCAGATGCGCCTCGAAATCCGCCGGCTGCAAAAGCGCCTCGGGGCCAGCATGCTTTACGTCACCCACGATCAGGTGGAGGCCATGACGCTTGCAGACCGACTGGTGGTGATGCGAGACGGGCGGATCGAGCAGATCGGCACGCCGATGGCGCTGTTCGAACGTCCGGCCAGCTGCTTCGTGGCCCGATTCATCGGCTCACCGGCCATGAACCTGCTGCCGGTGCATCATGAGGGCGGTTTGGCCTTTCTACGCGGTCACCGTCAGCTTACGGGCTCAAACGCGGTGCTTGCGCAGGCCCGAACGCTGGGCATTCGCCCGGAACATCTGCGCCTGGACGCAGACGGCGCGCTGTCCGGCACGGTCGATCTGATCGAGCCGCTTGGCACCGAGGCGCTGGTGCATGTGCGTCTGCCCGGCCACGATACACCGGTGACGGCGCGTCGACCGATGGCCGAACTCAAGGCCGAAGGCGTTATCGCCGACGGGCCCATTCGCCTCGCCATCGATGGCCCATGTCACCTGTTCGATGACCATGAGCGCCGCCTCGATCATGCGCCGGGGCTTGAGGAGACTGACGGCAGCCCGACCGTTCGGGTGAGCCCCTCGCCCTGAAGCACGCATCGAGCTGAAGAGCGTATCGACACCGCCTTGCCGTCCGCACTATTCTTGTCGCCCAACAACTGCACCGCGCGCCTGCCGCCTTGGTGCCACGACAACAACAATACGGATCAACGTGTCCCCGGATGGCCGAGTCATGCTGTTAGATGCCAGTGCGCCCCAATGCGCGCCCCTGTCGGTGGGGTTCGTTCTGTTGCAGCGTTTCACCATGCTGCCCTTCTCGGCGTTCGTCGACTGCCTGCGCCTGGCCGCCGATGACGGCGACCGGAGCCGGCAGGTGCACTGTCAGTGGCGTTTCATGACCACTCAGGGCCAGAACGTCACCTCCAGCTGCGGCGCGGTCATGACCGACTGCGAGCCCTTGAGCGCCCCCGAGCGCTTCGATTACATCGTCGTGATCGGCGGGGTGCTGTCAGACGAGGAGCACGACGACCCGCAGGACCCGGACGCCCTCGCCTATCTTCGCCTCGCCGCCGACAAGGGCGTGCCGCTGATCGGTATCTGCACCGGGGCCTTCCCGCTGATTCAGGCCGGGCTGATGGAGGGCCGGCGCTGCTGCATCAGCTGGTACCATCACCGCGACCTGGCCTCGCGCTACCCCGACATCGAGCCGGTCGCCGATCAGCTCTACCTGGACGACGGCGACCGCCTGACCTGCGCCGGCGGCATCGCTTCCGCCGACCTGGCGGCGTATCTGATCGAGCGCCATCTGGGCCGCTCATGGGCACGAAAAAGCCTGCACATCATGCTGATCGATGAGCCCCGGGAGGCCTCGCACCCCCAGCCTCAGCCCGTGATCTTCAACCGGGTGGTCGACCCGCTGGTGCGACGGGCCATTTCGACGCTTGAGCAGCACCTCGGTACCATCCTGAGCGTCGATGAGCTGGCCAGCCGGCTCAACACCTCCCGACGGAGCCTCGAGCGCCGCTTTCGCGATCAGCTCGGCATGAGCCCACAGAAATTTGCCCGCGACCTGCGCCTTCGCTACGGGTACTGGTTATTGAGCTACACTCAGGCAAGCGTCACCGACATCGGCGACCGCTGCGGCTTTTCCGACACCGCCCATTTCTCGCGTCATTTCCGCGACGCCTTCGGCGTCTCCCCGTCGGAATTGCGCAAACGTTCAAAAACGGCGCACACGCCGCTGGTAGACCCCTTCTTCCTGCACATCGACGACCACAGCGACCGATAACAGCCGCGACATCGGTGTATCTCAGCGCGACATGCACGACTAATGAATAACGCGCTTTGTTACCAAAAAATGACGCAAATTCAAAAAATTAGCGTCATTCGTGGTTTCTTACAAAAGAACTGACGCAAACGTTCAATCATTTGCCTCTCGATCCAGCCAATGATGAGCCCATCACGGACGCGCCATCCCACCGGAATCGGCGCCAGCCGACGCGCATTGTCCAAGTCCCGCCTGCAAGGCCGCTTGGGCCGAACAATCACAAGATGCCGGGTACTTCCATGAACCATGATGATCTGAACGTCTTTGATCCCTTGATCACGGCCGCCATCACCGAAGAGGTCGAGCGCCAGGAAGCGCACATCGAGCTGATCGCGTCCGAAAACTACACCAGTCGGGCGGTGATGCAGGCCCAGGGCTCACAGCTTACCAACAAGTACGCCGAAGGCTATCCGGGCCGTCGCTACTATGGCGGCTGCGAGTTCGTCGACAAGGCCGAGCAGCTGGCGATCGAGCGCGCCTGCGACCTGTTCGGGGCCGACTACGCCAACGTTCAGCCGCACTCCGGTGCCCAGGCGAACGCAGCGGTCTTCATGGCGCTGGTCAAGCCCGGCGACACCGTGCTCGGCATGAGCCTTGCCCACGGTGGCCACCTGACCCACGGCGCGGCGCCGAACTTTTCCGGCAAGCACTACAACGCCATTCAATACGGCCTCGACCCCGAGACCGGCGAAATCGACTACGACGACGTCGAGCGCCTGGCCAACGAACACCAGCCCAAGCTGATCATCGCGGGCTTTTCTGCCTATTCGCGCGTGATCGACTGGCGCCGGTTCCGCTCCATTGCCGACAACGTCGGTGCGTGGCTGCTGGTCGACATGGCTCACGTGGCCGGCCTGGTCGCGGCGGACCTCTACCCGAGCCCGCTGCCCCACGCCCACGTCGTGACCACCACCACGCACAAGACCCTGCGCGGCCCGCGTGGCGGCATGATTCTTTCAGCCAATGGCGACGCCGACCTGTACAAGAAGCTCAATGCGGCCGTATTCCCCGGCCAGCAGGGCGGCCCCCTGATGCACGTCATCGCGGCCAAGGCCGTGGCGTTCAAGGAAGCGATGTGTCAGGACTTCGTCAACTATCAGCGTCAGGTGCTGGCCAATGCTCAGGTCATGGCCGAGACCTTCATCGAGCGAGGCTTTGACGTGGTGTCCGGTGGCACCAACGATCACCTGTTCCTCGTGTCGCTGATCAAGCAGGGCATTACCGGCAAGGACGCCGACGCCGCGCTCGGTCGCGCGCACATCACGGTCAACAAGAACACCGTACCCAACGATCCGCAGAGCCCGTTCGTGACCTCCGGTCTTCGTATCGGCACACCGGCCATCACGACCCGCGGCATGGTCGAAGCCGACTGTGTGCAGCTTGCTGGCTGGATCTGCGACGTACTCGATGCGCTCGAACAGGGCGATGCCACCGAGGCGGTCGAAGCCGAGGTTCGCGACCAGGTCGCACGCCTTTGCGCTCGTTACCCCGTCTACGGGGACGCCAAAACTTCCGCGATGGCCGACGAAAACGCCACCGCCCTCTGATTGCCTGACAAGAACGGATCGGCGTTCTTTGGAGATAAACATGAAGCGTTATTCAGGATTCGGGCTCGTCAAGCATGCGATGAGCCACCATGAGAACTGGGAGCGTCAATGGCGCAACCCAACGCCCAAGAAGCAGTACGACGTCATCATCGTCGGCGGCGGCGGTCACGGGCTGGCCACGGCCTACTACCTGGCCAAGGAACACGGCATCACCAACGTTGCCGTGATCGAGAAAGGCTGGTTGGGCGGCGGTAACACCGCGCGTAACACCACCATCGTTCGTTCCAACTACCTGTGGGACGAAGCCGCAGCGATGTTCGAGCACTCGATGAAGCTGTGGGAAGGTCTGTCGCAGGACTTGAACTACAACGTCATGTTCTCCCAGCGTGGCGTCCTCAACCTGGGCCACACCCTGCAGGACATGCGCGACATCCAGCGCCGCGTCAACGCCAACCGCTTGAACGGCGTCGACGGTGAAGTGCTCGACGCCAAGGGCGTGCAGGACATCGTTCCGATTCTCGACTGCTCCAAGAACGCACGTTACCCGGTCATGGGCGCCTCCTGGCAGCCACGTGGTGGTGTTGCGCGTCACGACGCCGTCGCCTGGGGCTTTGCCCGTGCAGCCGACGCCATGGGCGTTGACCTTCTGCAGAACACCGAAGTGACCGGCTTCAAGATCCGTGACGGCCGCGTCTATGGCGTGCACACCAACCGCGGTGACATCGAAGCCAAGACCGTGGGCTGCGTCGCGGCCGGTAACTCGGGCGTACTTGCCAAGATGGCCGGCTTCAAGCTGCCGCTCGAGTCGCACCCGCTGCAGGCCCTGGTCTCCGAGCCGCTCAAGCCGGTCCTCGACACCGTGGTCATGTCCAACCACGTTCACGGCTACGTCAGCCAGTCGGACAAGGGTGACCTGGTCATCGGCGCCGGTATCGATGGCTACGTCGGCTACGGTCAGCGCGGCAGCTACACGACGGTCGAGCATACGCTTCAGGCCATCGTCGAGATGTTCCCGATCTTCTCGCGTGTCCGCATGAACCGTCAGTGGGGTGGTGTCGTCGATACCTGCCCGGACGCCAGCCCGATCATCTCGGCAACGCCGGTCAAGGGCATGTTCTTCAACTGCGGTTGGGGTACCGGTGGCTTCAAGGCCACGCCAGGTTCCGGTCATATCTTCGCGGCAACGCTTGCCAAGAACGAAGCCCACCCCATTGCCGCGCCATTTTCGATCGACCGTTTCAATACGGGCGCACTGGTGGACGAACACGGTGCCGCTGGCGTCGCTCACTGAGGAGATTGCAGCATGTTTCATATCTATTGCCCGTACTGCGACGAGTACCGCGAAGAAGAAGAGTTCCACCCGAGCGGTCAGGCGCACCTGCGCCGTCCGGCGGACCCGGCGAACAGCACCGACGACGAATGGGGCGGCTACCTGTTCTTCCGTGATAACGAGCGCGGCGTTCACCACGAGATGTGGCTGCACGCGGTCGGTTGCCGCAAGTTCTTCAACATGACGCGCAACTCCGCAACTTATGAAATCTACGAGACGTACAAGATGGGTGAGCGCCCGTCGGTTACCGCTGAAAACGTTGGGGACCTGAAACGTCAGTCCGGCGTCCAGGCAGAAACAAGCGGCTGGCAGACCGTTGGCGCACGTCCCGAGAGCGAATCACTGAACGAGGAGGAACAGGCATGACACAGGCTAATCGTCTTGCCAAGGGTGGACGCATCGACCGTAAGCGGCCGCTCACGTTCACCTACAACGGCACCCGTTACACAGGCTTTGAAGGCGACACACTGGCCTCGGCCCTGCTCGCCAACGGCGTCGACATCGTCAACCGCAGTTTCAAGTACTCGCGTCCGCGTGGCGTCGTCGCCGCAGGTGCCGAAGAGCCCAATGCGCTGGTGCAGCTTGGTTCGACCGAGTCCACTCAGGTGCCGAACGTGCGTGCCACTCAGCAGGCGCTCTATGAAGGCCTCGTCGCCAAGAGCACCAACGGCTGGCCCAACGTTCAGCGCGACCTGATGGGCATGGTCGGCAAGATGGGCGGTGGGTTCATGCCGCCGGGCTTCTACTACAAGACCTTCATGGCCCCGGCCTCCATGTGGATGACGTACGAAAAGTACATCCGCAAGGGCGCCGGTCTTGGCCGCAGCCCGCGTGAAAACGATCCGGACACCTATGACCACCTGAACCAGCACTGCGACGTTCTGATCGTCGGTGCCGGCGCGGCGGGTCTGATGTCGGCGCTGTCTGCCGGTCGCAGTGGCGTGCGCGTCATTGTCTGCGACGAACAGGAAGAAATGGGCGGCGCCCTGCTCGACAGCCGCGAGCTGATCGACGGCAAGCCGGCCGCACGCTGGGTCGCCGAGGTGCTCGAGGAACTGACACAGCTCGACAACGTCGAACTGCTGCCGCGCACCACCGCCAACGGCCTGCACGATCACAACTTCGTGACCCTGCACGAGCGCCGCACCGAGCATGTCTGGGACCGCGCCACGCCGATCAACGGCCGCCCGCAGGTTCGCTCGCGCATGCACCGCGTTCGCGCCAAGCGCGTGATTCTGGCCTCCGGCACGCACGAGCGTCCGCTGGTTTATGCCAACAACGACGTTCCGGGCAACATGGTCGCCGGCGCTGTCTCGACCTACATCCGTCGCTACGGTGTGGTACCGGGCAACACGCTGGTCCTCACGACCACCAACGACCACGCCTATCGCGCAGCACTTGACTGGCACGAAGCCGGCCGCAAGGTCGCCGCCATCGTCGATGCGCGCAAATCGCCCGAAGGCAGCCTGATCGATCAGGCCCGTGACCTCGGCATCAAGATCATCACCGGCAGTGCCGTGATCGAAGGCAAGGGCACCAACCGCGTCTCTGGCGCATGCGTTGCCGAAATCGATCCGCAGGGCTTCAAGGTCACCGGCAAGGTTCAGGACATCGAGTGCGACACCATCGCAAGCTCCGGTGGCTACAGCCCGGTCGTGCACCTGTCCTCGCACACCGGTACCCGTCCGCAGTGGCGTGACGACGTGCTTGGTTTCGTCCCCGGCGACGTTCGTGGTCTGACACCTGCTGGCAGCGTCACCGGCACCTTCGATCTGAAAAGCGTGCTCGAAAACGCCGCCGCCGCCGCCGAACAGGCACTCAGCGATCTCGGCAGCCTCGACGGCAGCAAGAAAACCGAAGCGCCGAAGGTCGACGCCCTCAAGGAAGGCCCGAGCTGCGAGCTTTACCAGGTGCCACACACCAAGGACACGCTGCGTGCGCCCAAGCAGTTCGTCGACTTCCAGAACGACGTCACGGCCTCTGCCATCGACATCGCGACCCGTGAAGGCTTCGAGTCCATCGAGCACGTCAAGCGCTACACCGCGCTCGGCTTCGGCACCGACCAGGGCAAGCTCGGCAACATCAACGGCATGGCGATTGCCGCGCGCATCCTGAAGCGCAGCATCCCGGAAGTCGGCACCACCGTGTTCCGCCCGAACTACACGCCGGTCACCTTCGGCGCCATCGCCGGCCGTCACTGCCGTGAGCTGTTCGACCCCGAGCGTTACACCGCCATGCATCAGTGGCACGTCGAGCACGGCGCTGAATTCGAGGACGTCGGTCAGTGGAAGCGCCCGTGGTACTTCCCGAAAACCGTCAACGGCAAGAAGGAAACGATGCACGAGGCCGTGAACCGCGAGTGCCTCGCGGTGCGCGAGAAAATCGGCATTCTGGACGCCTCCACCCTCGGCAAGATCGACATCCAGGGTCCGGACGCTCGTGAATTCCTCAACCGCGTCTACACCAACAAGTGGGCCAAGCTCGCGCCGGGTCGCGTTCGTTACGGCCTGATGTGTAAAGACGACGGCATGCTGATGGACGACGGTACCACCAGCTGCCTCGGCGAGAACCACTTCCTGATGACCACCACCACTGGCGGCGCGGCGTCCGTGCTCGAGTGGCTGGAAGTCTGGCATCAGACCGAATGGCCGGAACTCGACGTCTACTTCACCTCCGTAACCGATCACTGGGCCACCATGACCGTGACCGGCCCGGACGCGCGGAAGCTGATGGAAGAAGTGACCACCGATCTGGATCTGGACCGTGAGTCGTTCAAGTTCATGGATTGGAAGGAAGGCACCGTGGCCGGCGTACCGGCGCGCATCTTCCGAATCTCGTTCACCGGCGAGCTGGCCTACGAGATCAACGTTCAAGCCAACTACGCCATGAAGGTCTGGCTCGAGCTGTTCGACAAGGGCGAGAAATACGGCCTGACCCCGTACGGCACCGAAACCATGCACGTACTGCGTGCCGAGAAGGGTCTGATCATCGCCGGTCAGGACACCGATGGTTCCGTCACGCCGGAAGACCTTGGTCTTCAGTGGGCCGTGGGCTACGACAAGCCGTTCGAGTGGATCGGCAAGCGCGCTCTGACGCGTCCCGACACCTCGCGCAAGGACCGCAAGCAGTTTGTTGGCCTCAAGCCGAAGGACCCAAGCGTGGTGCTCGAGGAAGGCGCCCAGATCGTGTTCGACCCGAACCAGTCGATCCCGATGACCATGGTCGGCCACGTGACGTCAAGCTACTACAGTGCGCACCTGAAGCACGGCATCGCACTTGCGGTCGTCAAGGGTGGTCACGAGCGCATGGGTCAGACCGTCTACATGCCGATGGTCGATGGCACGGTGCATGAAGCAGAAATCGTCAGCCCGGTATTTCTTGATCCCAAGTGGGAGCGTCAAAATGTCTAATATCAAAGAATTCGATTGCCGTCCGGTCAGTCAGGAAGGCGCCGAGTCGCCGATGGCATGGACACACCAGCACCATGAATCACGCCCCGCCGGGCCAAACCCCGGCGTGCGCATCGCCGAGAAGGCGTTTCTGGGTCACCTGATCCTGCGCGGCGGTGCCATCGTGCTCGACGAAGCCGTTCGTGACGTTCTCGGTATCGCCCTGCCGGGCCGCCCGAACACGATGACCCAGAACGATGCCGGCACGCACTCGGTTCAGTGGCTTGGCCCGGACGAGTGGCTGGTGATCGTGCCCGGTGGCGAAGAGTTCGAGCTCGAAGCCAAGCTTCGCAAGGCGCTCGGTGATGCGCACTTCAGCATCGTCAACGTCAGCGGCGGCCAGACCGTTCTGACGCTGTCCGGCACCAACGCTCGGGAAGTGCTGATGAAGTCCGTGGTCTATGACGTGCATCCGTCCGCGTTCCCGGTCGGCAAGGGCGTGACCACGGTCTTTGCCAAGGCCACCGCCATCATTCGGCGCCCGGCCGAGGATCACTGGGAACTGGTCGTGCGTCGCAGCTTCGCCGACTACACCTACCGCTGGCTGCTCGACGCAGCCGCCGAATACGGTGTGACGCAAGAGCGCGCCTGACCCTGTAAAGGCCGGCCCGTCCGGGTCGGCCTTTTTTCCAGTTTCTGTTTTTTTAAACTTCCGAGTTCCTGGACACGGAGGGCGTCGTACGTGCGTGCACGACGGCGTTTTGGCAAGGAGTGGAGGCGTCATGACGGCAAAAGCGTCTACCTGGATACTTTCAGCGCAGTGCGAAAGCCAGCTCGGTTCAGTCGATGTAGTGACCCGCTTTCTCAAGGAGCGACGCTGCTACATCACCGAAATCAGCTCGTTCGATGACCCGCGCGCCGGCCGATTCTTCATTCGGGCGGCGTTCACCGCAGACGACACGGCAACCTTCGATCAGGCCGAGTTCGAAACGGCCTTTTCAGAGCGTGCCGCGCCCTTTGCCATGACGTTCGAACTGACGCCCGCCGACAAGCGGGTCAAGACGTTGATCATGGTCTCCAAGGCCGATCACTGCCTGAACGATCTGCTCTATCGCCACCGCACCGGCCAGCTGCCGCTGGACATCAAGGGCATCGTCTCGAACCACCGGGATCTTGAGCCATTGGCCCAGTGGCACGGGCTGCCCTATTACCACTTCCCGGTCACGCCCGACACCAAGCGGGCGCAGGAAGCGCGCATCCGGGCCTTGATCGATGAGGTCGATGCCGAACTGGTGGTGCTTGCGCGCTACATGCAGGTGCTGTCGCCGGAGCTCTGCCACCGTCTAAGCGGCCGAGCCATCAACATTCATCACTCGTTGCTCCCCGGCTTCAGAGGCGCCAAGCCGTATCACCAAGCCTATGAAAAGGGCGTCAAGCTGGTGGGTGCCACCGCGCACTACATCAACGACGACCTGGATGAAGGTCCCATCATCGCCCAAGGGGTCGATGCCGTGGATCACGCTCACTACCCCGAGGACCTGGTGGTCAAGGGCCGCGACGTCGAGTGTCTGACGCTTGCGCGTGCCATTGGGTACCACATCGAACGGCGTGTGTTCCTGCACGCCGGACGGACCGTGATTTTAAAACACTGACGGCGCAGACGCGCCGCTCTCCGCTCATTCGGCCCGTTACCTACGCGGTAGCGGGTGATAACAAGACAGGAGCAGGTTTCAATGCCAATCAGCGTATTCGAACTGTTCAAGATCGGTGTCGGGCCCTCGAGTTCTCATACCGTTGGCCCCATGCAAGCGGCCTTCGACTATCAAAAGACCCTGCGGGAGAAGCACCTGCTGCAGGACGTCCATCGCGTCGAAGCGAAGCTCTTCGGCTCGCTTTCCTCGACCGGCGTAGGTCACGGCACCGATAACGCCGTGATCATGGGCCTGATGGGCGAGCGCCCCGACAGCATCGATCCGGACATCATCAATCCGTCCATCGCCGCGCTCAAGGCCGACGGCCAGCTGCAGCTCGGTCGTGAGACCACGGCCGAGTTCGTATGGGAGCGGGACATGCAGTTCTTCGATGACCCGATGCCCTACCACCCCAATGCGATGTCGCTGCACGCCTACGGCGCGAACGGCGATCTGCTGTACGAAAACACGTATTACTCGATCGGCGGCGGCTTCATCATCGACGAAGCTCAGGCGCAGGCAGGTGACACACCGCTCGATACCGACGTGACACTGCCCTACAACTTCGACACTGCCGTCGAACTGCTGAACCTTTGCAAGACGCACAACATGCGCATCAGCGAGCTGATGATGGCCAACGAGCTGGTCTGGCGCAGCGAAGAGGAAGTGCGCAGCAAGCTCTGGACCATCTGGGGCGCCATGTGCGAATGCATTCAGAATGGCCTGACCAATGAAGGTATTCTGCCGGGCGGGCTCAACGTGCGCCGACGCGCCCGCACGCTGCACCAGCGGCTTGAAAAGGCGGAAAACGATCCGTGTCTGATCGCCTCCACCTTCTCGGCGATGGAGTGGGTCAACATCTTCGCCCTCGCCGTCAATGAAGAAAACGCCGCCGGTGGCCGCATGGTCACCGCGCCCACCAATGGCGCGGCCGGCATCATTCCGGCGGTACTGCACTACTACATGAAGTTCCAGCAGGGCGCGAGCGAGCGTGATGCGGTCGACTTCCTGCTCGCCGCCGGCGCGATCGGCGTACTGTGCAAGAAAAACGCCTCCATCTCCGGCGCCGAAGTCGGCTGCCAGGGTGAAGTCGGTTCGGCCTGCGCCATGGCTGCGGCCGGGCTTGCCGAAGTGATGGGCGGCACGCCCGAGCAGGTCGAGAACGCCGCGGAAATCGGCCTCGAGCACAACCTTGGCCTGACCTGCGACCCGGTCGGTGGTCTGGTGCAGGTGCCCTGCATCGAGCGCAACGCCATCGCGACCGTCAAGGCGATCAACGCCGCACAGCTTGCGCTTCGTGGCGACGGCCAGCACTTCATCTCGCTCGACAAGGTTATCCGCACCATGCGCGATACCGGCCGCGACATGCAGGACAAGTACAAGGAAACGTCCAAGGGCGGTCTGGCGGTCAACGCCGTCGAGTGCTGAGCCAAGCCTTGCGTATCAACGAAACGGCCACCCCATTCGGGGTGGCCGTTTTTTTATGCCTGATGTTTATCGCCTCTATGTCTATTACCTCTGTGCCGATCACCTCTGTGCCTATCGCCTCCGAAGGCGCTCACGGCGTATTCGTCATGCAGGCGCCTCGGTCAGGTGCGGGCCAAGACGGCGCATGAAGTCAGCGCCGAGCGCCAGCTGCTCGCAGGTAATGTACTCATCGGGCTGGTGCGCCTGGGTGATGCTGCCAGGCCCGCAGATAATCGCCTCGATGCCGGCGTTCTGAAACTGGCCAGCCTCGGTTGCGTAGGCCACCGCGTCGAGGGGCGTCTTGCCAAGGAGTGCATCGCACAGCGCGATCGCCCGGAGGTTCTCGCTGCCGGCAAGCCCCGGCACGGTGTGCGTCAGAAACTCGGTGGTAATCGCTGCGCGCGCGTCACGCGCCTTGAGCGTCGACTCGAGCGACTCGCTGTAGGCGCGCACGTGCTCGAACACGGCCTCGAACGTTTCTTCCGGCAGGTGGCGAATTTCCCAGTCAAAGCTGCACTCGCGCGCCATGATGTTGATCGCGGTGCCGCCCTGAATCTTGCCGACGTGCAGGCTCGAGTGCGCCACATTGAACGCCTCGTTGCAGCAGCCGGCCGCCTGACGCTCGACCATGATGTCCTCGATCTTCGCAACCAGCCGCGCCGCAACGTGAATCGCGGAGATGCCCTGATCGACCTGGCTCGAGTGCGCCTCGACCCCGGTCACCGTGGTTCGAAGCGAGGTAATGCCCTTTTGCTGCGTGACCGGGCGCATCATCGTCGGCTCGCCGACAATCACTGCGGCCGGGCGCGGGCACTCGGCGACCAGACGCTCGATCATCCGAGGGGCGCCGACACAGCCGACTTCCTCGTCATAGGAAAACGCCAGCCAGATCGGCCGGGTCAGATTAAGCGTTACCCACGTTGGCACCTCGGCCAGCGCGCAGGCGATAAAGCCTTTCATGTCACAGCTGCCACGCCCGTAGAGCTTGCCGTCGCGCTCGGTCAGCGTGAACGGCTCGCTCGACCACGGCTGGCCATCGACCGGCACCACGTCGGTGTGGCCGGACAGCACCACCCCGCCCTCGACGTTCGGCCCGATGCGGGCCAGGAGATTGGCCTTGGAGCCGTCATCGCTTTCGATGCGCTGGCTGGTCACCCCAAACGCATTCAGATAACGCTCGATGTACTCGATCAGCTCGAGATTGGAATGGCGCGAGACGGTGTCAAAGCTCACCAGTTCGGCCAGTAGGTCCTGCGGAGTCATGGGCGCTTCCCTCGGCGTCTCGCCGGGTCGTGAATCGTGAATCGGTGCGGTTCAGTCCTGTCACCCTATAACTCCCGGGCAGGGGGCGCCACTCACGCACGGTACGCGCCAAAAAAAGCGCCCCCGAAGGGGCGCCGTCATTGGTCTTGAAATGACTCAGTGATCGACCGCGCCGTGGGCGCCAAGCCCGGTCTGGGAGCGAACGAACTGAGCGTCGAACGCCTCACGTTCGAGCCGCGCCCGCTCGGAGTTGTCGGTGATCGAGAACAGCCAGATACCGATGAACGCGACCGCCATCGAGAAGAGCGCCGGGTACTTGTAGGGGTAGATCGCATTTTCATAGCCGAACACCTGCACCCACACCGTCGGCCCGAGAATCACCAGCGCGATCGCGGTCAGAAGCCCCAGCCCGCCACCGATCACCGCCCCGCGGGTCGTGAGCCGCTTCCAGTACATCGAAAGCAGCAGCACCGGGAAGTTACAGCTCGCCGCGATCGAAAACGCAAGCCCCACCATGAAGGCGACGTTCTGGGTTTCGAATGCGATCCCCAGAACGATCGACACCACCCCAAGCACCAGCACGGTGATCTTGGAGATCCGCACTTCTTTCGCTTCATCGGCGTTATCATTTTTGAGGACGCCCGCGTAGAGGTCATGCGAGATGGCCGATGCCCCGGCAAGCGCAAGCCCCGCCACCACCGCCAGAATGGTCGCGAAGGCGACTGCGGAAATGAAGCCCAAGAACAGGCTGCCGCCGACCGCCTCGGCCAGATGCACCGCCACCATGTTGGTGCCGCCGATGATCGCCCCGGTGTCGTCCATGAAGGTCGGATTGGTGCTGACCAGAATGATCGCGCCGAAGCCGATGATGAAGGTCAGAATGTAGAAGTAGCCGATGAAGCCGGTCGCCACGAACACGCTCTTGCGCGCCTCCTTGGCGTCACTCACGGTGAAAAAGCGCATCAGAATGTGCGGAAGCCCGGCGGTGCCGAACATCAAGGCAAGGCCCAGCGAGATCGCCGAGATCGGGTCATCCACCAGCCCGCCCGGGCTCATGATCGCTGCGCCGTTGTCGTGCACATCGACCGCCTGCTGGAACAGGCCCTCGAGGCTGAAATCCACGTGCGCCAGCACCATCAACGCCATGAAGGTCGCGCCGAACAGCAAAATCGCGGCCTTGATCATCTGAACCCAGGTGGTCGCCAGCATGCCGCCGAACAGCACGTAGCACACCATCAGCACGCCCACCGCGACCACCGCGATCACGTAATCGAGTCCGAACAACAGCTGAATCAGCTTGCCTGCCCCAACCACCTGCGCAATCAGATAAAGCGCCACCACCGCAAGCGAGCCAAACGCCGAGAGCGTCCGCACGGGGCGCTTGCCGAGGCGGAACGAGGCCACATCGGCAAAGGTATAGCGGCCCAGATTACGCAGCCGCTCGGCGATCAGGAACATGATGATCGGCCAGCCGACCAGAAAGCCCATCGAGTAGATCAACCCATCGTAGCCCGAGGTAAACACCAACGCGGAGATGCCCAGAAAGGACGCCGCCGACATGAAATCCCCCGAAATCGCCAGCCCGTTCTGAAAGCCGGTGATCTTGCCGCCGGCGGCGTAATAATCCGACGCGGTGCGGTTCTGTTTCGATGCCCACCACGTAATCACAAGCGTTGCCGCCACGAACACCAAAAACAGCACGATGGCCGAGACGTTGATGCTGCGTTTCTCGACCGACCCCGTGATGGCGTCGGCAAACACGATCTGCGGTGTCAGTACCAGCGCGCCGACCAACACCAGCCACAGAGCCCATAAAAGACGTTGTCGATTAATCACCATGCCCACCCCCCGTGCGCTGCTTCTTGACGTCATCCAGAATCTCGGCGGTCAGCCGGTCAAACTCCCCATTGGCGCGGCGCACGTAGATGCCGGTCAGCACGATAGCCACCACGATCAGGCCAAGCCCGATCGGGATACCGAGGGTGATGACCGTCCCGCTTCCGAGCGGCATGCCAAGTACTCCCGGAGCAAAGGCGATCAATAGGATGAAGGTGAAGTACAGCGCCATCATGATCAGCGACAGTCGCGTCGCGAAGCGCCCGCGGCGCTCGACCAGGGTTTGAAAGGTCGGGTTGCGTTGAATCGCCTGCCAAGGGCTGGCGTCGTCGGTCGGTCTTGCCATGAGCTGCTCCCATCGAAGAATCCTATCGGTCAGGGCCATGTTTTATCCGTCTTATCTATGACCCCGCCTATAATCGATAGCGCATTTGTCAGACAAAGCGCAGCACACTTTGGTCTCTATTCGACCAAAGGCGGGTCGGTTACGCGGCTTAACAGCCGCCGGGCAACCGCTTGCCCACCGGGCAACTTATTGCTCACCGCGCGGGCAACAAGTTGCACGCCTGCGCGGGGCGCGCTTACGCAATAAAAAGTAAGCGATTGATAATAAATGGAAAATAAATACTGGCACGCCGATTGCTCCTTAACCGGTACGCACCGTTCATTCATATCAAAGGAAGAGCAGACTCATGCCAACACCTTGCTATATCTCGATTCAGGGCCAGACCCAGGGCAACATCACCGCCGGCGCCTTCACTTCCGACTCCGTCGGCAACATCTACGTTGAAGGCCACGAAGACGAGATGCTGGTGCAGGAATTCAAGCACAACGTCACCGTGCCGACCGACCCGCAGTCCGGCCAGCCCTCCGGCCAGCGCGTGCACAAGCCGTTCATCATTACCGTTGCGCTGAACAAGGCCGTGCCGCTGCTTTACAACGCCCTCGCCTCCGGTGAAATGCTGCCGAACGTCGCGCTGAAGTGGTACCGCACTTCTGTTGAAGGCCGTCAGGAGCACTACTTCACCACCACGCTGACCGACGCCACCATCGTCGACATCGACTTCAAGATGCCGCACGCCCAGGATCTGCAGAAGTCCGAGTTCACTCAGCTCATCGACATCTCCATGGCGTACCGCAAGGTCGACTGGGAGCACACCGTTTCCGGCACCAGCGGTTCCGACGACTGGCGCGCTCCGCTCGAAGCGTAAGCGCCCCGTGGTCTCAGGCCCCGGCCTGATCCTTGCCGCGCCCTCGGGCGCGGCATTTGTGCTTTTGAAATGACAGTGGTTTCCTGTCACCGCGCAGTGCGCGCAGAGACCGACCGCCACGCGTGACACACGCCGATGCCCGGCACCGCCGCCGACCCAGGCCCGACCCCAATGCGAGGCTCCCATGACCGATGCCACCGGACTCCAGATGACCCTCACCCTGCCCGGTAACCCCGACGATGTCGTGGTCGCGGGGTTTCGATGCGAGGAAGCGCTGAGCACCCCGTTTTCGCTGACGGCAGAGCTTGCAAGCCAGCACACCCCGCTCGATGACTCACTTCTGGGGCAGGCCGCCACGCTCGAGGTCTTCCAAAACGGCACGGTCGCCCGCGCCTTTCACGGCGTGATTTCCGAGGTTACCCGCGGCACCACCGGCCATCGTCGCACGCGCTACCGCCTGATCCTGCGCCCGGCGCTGTGGCAGCTCTCGCTCACCCAGACCTCGCGGTTTTTCCAGCAGCAGACGCCGCAGGCCATCGCCCAGACGCTTTTAAGTAACGCGGGCATCACCGATGTGCAGTTCAACGTCAGCGCCCCGGGGGAAGTGCGGGAGTACTGCGTGCAGTACAGCGAGACCGATCTGGCGTTTTTCGAACGCCTCGCCGCCGAGGAAGGCTGGGTCTACTACCACACCTTCACGAAAAGCGCACACACGCTGGTGATTACCGACACGCTGGCCAGCGCCCCGGCGCTTGGCAGCGCCACCCTCAACACCAACGCCGGCGGCCGCGCGCCCACGCCGCTTTTGTGGGCATTTTCACGCACCGCCCGCGTCGCGCCGTCTCGCTCGGAACTCAAGGATTACACCTTCAAGCGCCCGGCCTACGCTCTTGACCACACCGCGCAGGCCTCGACGCTCAACGGCCAGCAGGACGACTACGAACACTTCGACTACCCCGGCCGCTTCAAGAAGGACGCCAGCGGCGCGCCCTACGCCAATACGCGCCAGCAGTACCTGCGCCGCGACGCCGACACCGCCTTCGTCACCGGTAACCTGCCGGGCTTCAGCGCCGGCCACGCGTTCACTCTCGACGGCAGCGTCGAGGCTGCCGACAACCAGCGCTGGCTGATTACCACTGTTACCCACCAGGGCCGGCAGGATCAGGCGCTCGAGGAGGACGCCGGCGGCCAGGACAGCGGCGACACCTTCTATCAGAACGACACTTACCTGATTCCGGCCACCGCGACCTGGCAGGCCACCCCCACGCCCAAGCCGCGGGTCGAAGGCCCACAGATCGCCCGCGTGACCGGCAGTGAAGGCGATGAGATCACCACCGACGAGTTTGGCCGGGTCAAGGTGGTGTTCCCGTGGGATCGCGACGAACAGCCGAGCGCCTGGGTTCGGGTCGCCCATGGCTGGGCCGGCGGCGGCTACGGCATGGTCACGCTGCCGCGCATCGGCCACGAAGTGATCGTCTCGTTTCTGGAAGGCGACCCGGATCAGCCCATCATCACCGGGCGCACCTACAACGCCGCCAATACCGTGCCCGCGCCGCTGCCGGACAACAAGACCCAGACCCTCTGGCGCACCCAGACCCACCAGGGCGAGGGCTACAACGCCCTGCGCTTCGAGGACAAAAGCGGCAGCGAACACATCTGGCAGCACGCCCAGAAGGACCTCGAGCTCATCACCGAGCACGACCGCCACGACGACGTGCAGAACACCCACCACTCGACCACCGGCAACATATCGAAGACCCGCATTGATGGCCGCGAGGACCTCACCGTCAAGGGCGAGCGCCGGGTGCAGGTCAGTGGCGACATGAGCCACACCATCGGCGCCACCCGCCACACCAGGGCCTCCACCAGCTGGCTGATGGAGGCGGCGACCGTGCACCATAAAGGCGGCCACAAGGTGGTGCTGAGCGCCGGCCAGACCCTCTCGCTCAGCGCCGGCGGCAGCTTCATCAAGCTCGACCCCTCCGGCGTGACCATCGTCGGCCCCTCGATCAAGATGAACTCAGGCGGCAGCGCCGGGTCCGGCCCCGGCCAGAACGCGCAGGTGCCGCTAATGCCGGAAAAGAACACCGACTGACGCAACTCACCGGCGCCTGCCCATAAAAAACGCCACCCTCGGGTGGCGTTTTCCGTTCAATGCGGCGTTTTGAGTCTCACTCAAGACTTCCGCGGCGGTTCGTCGTTTTCAGAGGGTTCGTTTGAAGCATCGTCGCTTGAATCGGTGTTTTTCTGCGCTTCGGGGTGGTCAACGAATTCCGGCGTGCTGCGCAGGAAGGTGCTGAACCGGTCGATGTCCTTCGGCTCGGCGGTACGCTGGTTGCGGTAGCCCTGAATCGACAGCTCCATCGCGTCCGGCCGGCCGGACCATGGGGCGCTTCGTACCTTTCTGGCCTGTTCCTCACACAGCTTCTCGATCTCTTCCTGGCTGGCGTTCAGGTAAAAATCGCGCCAGTACCGCTCGGGGCGCCCACGTTTGCCGGCGGCGTCATACGCCCGTGTGGTCGGGTCGCGGTGACGAAACATCTCAAGCACGGGAATATCGGGCAATGGCTGGTTAACGTCCATATAGCGCTGAAGCGTATCCCACGACGCATAACATTCGGACGGAAAACCTGAGCCGACTGTAAAACTAGGACTTACTTTTAAAGTTTCATCGTAGCTTTTTTCGGGATAGCGATGATGTAACACTAAATAGTGCGTCGTATTGTATTGACTAACTTCTCGTTGCAAATAAGCATCAAACTCATGAAACGGATAAGGCTTATAATTAAAATATAGCATGCCATCTACGCGGCTAAAGCTGAGCCGATCACGCCACTCATTATCCTCAAAATACCTTGTTAAATCCTTTCTCTCAACCACTCTTACATAATAAACATGAAATGCATAAAAAAAAGCCAACGGCACCAAAAAAGATTTAAAAAAACCATAAAAGTCCAACTTCAAAAGAAAAAAAAGCCCAAAAAATGCAAAAGGTATTATTAGAACTTTACCTACGTTATCCTTAAAATTCAGTGCCCTCGAGAGTGCGGTAGCGAATCGCTCCATTCTATTTGAAAAGCCTGACTTCTTTTTTTTAGAGCTCGAAATATTTATTTTTTTTTCACTATAATAAAATCCATTTTTTAAAAAAGCTTTTTCGCCATGATACCTAAGAAGTTCAACCCAATACGCGTTGGAGCTCTTGAAATATTTTGTTGCGTTGATACCCACGTAGCTGCCCCAGGGTACACGCGCAATGGTCATTTCCTTTTTCAGCTTCTTGCTCTGGTCCGGTCCTGGCGGCTGAGGCGGCAGCCAGTCCACGCTGTAGGCCGTATCGGCATAGTGGGTCATTTCATCCGTCATGGGTGCGTCGTCCTTTTCTATAGAAGCGATTAATCGAACAAGTGCTGTGCGCTCTCGAGGGCGTCACTGGCTGTAGCCCGGAAGCTACTGCCCGCGGCCAGGCTCGACTCCTGAGCGGTATCTAACGCATTTGATGGGTGGGCTTATCGTAAAAAAGCCGCCCGAAGGCGGCGTTCAGAGAGGCCTCGATCTCAAGGTTGAAGGTCCTGAAACATCGCTGCTCGCGCCCGCTATCCGTCCTCAGGGCACACGAAACGGATGCTGCTCGGCCGTCTCGCGTTGTGGCAACGCCACGCTGGGCAGGGTCAGGGTGCCCTTGGCGAGGTTGAATTCACCGTCGATTGATAGGGAATACTTGTAGATATCGATGAATTGGCATTCACACCAGGCATCGCCAATGACGATTTAACGATGACCCGATGCAAAAAAGCGCACATATAAAATTATATGTGCGCTTTTAATTTCTATTATTCGATATACTCAAAATAGGATGGATATTTAAATGTCTCTCTCACCCATGAGTCGTATTTTTTAGATTCGTTCTTATCCTTATCTGTAACAAGACGCAAAGCATATTCGTAAGATGATTTGGCATTGCTCCCTCCAACTTCTTTGAGGTATTTAAAGATTGCGATCGCTTTTGGCTTATTGTCATCGCCGTAGCCTTTACATTTAAATTTTTCAGCATCAAGAAGGCAAAGTGCGAATGTATCCATTGCTCGCGCGTAGCCTTCTTTAGCAGATTCAAACATATACTCCTTGCTATTAACTGAATCCTTATTTAACAAAGAATAAAAGTAGCCTCCAACTGGAAAGCCATTTTCAAACGCTTTTTTGGCCCATTTCGCTGCGTCTTCTTTACGACCAGAATCTGTAAAGTAAAACCCTTGCCCACTACTTATGGATTTAGCCCATACATACTGACCACGCGAATACTCTGCCTTGGCTGATTTTTCTATCCACTTATAATATAAGTTATCTTTTTCATTATTTAGGTAACCTATCGCAAGTACGTACATGGCCTTTCCATCACCTTTTTCAGCTCTTTTCTTGGCCTCATTTTCCGCATAATCAAACCAGTCTTTTCCTTTAGGAGGGCAGGACTTACCGTATGCACAAAGTTCGTAGCCTGTTAACCTAAACATCGCGCTAAGGTTTCCATTATTTGCAGATTTATCTAACCACTTGATAGCTTCATTTGATAAACCACCATCCCTCGAAATGATAGAAACCGCATAATAATACTGTGACGAAGGATCACCCTCTTTGGCTGCTGGCAAGAAATATCGCCCAGATTCAACCTTATCCCTTAAATTATAAATAGAGACTGCCTTCTCTTTACTTTCAATAGCTTCTTTGCTTAGTGCAAAGCTTGTTACTGCAAAACTCATCATGAAAATAAAAACAAAAAATCTCACAGATCACCTCCGGCGGACAATTTCTCTTTAGACCAGTAGAAATCATCTTTTATTCTAATATATTGCATTTCATCTCCTTCATCTGGAGAATTATTTATAAAATTACTTATTCTCCCTAGGTTGGATCCGTAGTTTATATCCTCAGGCGCGACTTGCTCAGGAGCAATCCCAACCCCATACATCGCCATATCCTTCATCGAGATGACAGCATTGCGGAACAGCTTCTGCGCGGGATTACGTGTGCTCGAATTTCCAAAGCCATAATGCGTGCCGTCAAAATCGCCATCCTTCGCTGCCTCGATAAGCCATTTCATGATCTTGACGATCGCTTGCTGCTGTAAAAGCAATGCGTCGACTTCCTCAACGTTTGCCCCTCCTCTAAGATCAAAGGCCTGCGAGCGACTGATCAGCGTCTCCAATAACGCCCCCAGCGCTTCGGGCAGTAGCCGGATCACCCAAGCCCGAAATTCTCTGTCGTGGCTGTCGTCACTAACTATCTGGTAGGCGATGATGCCGCTGCGTTCGGGGGTGGTAAAGCGGTCGTAGGCGTCGTCCAGCGCTTGCAGGTTGTGTGCAAGCAGCGCCGCGACTTCGAACCCGGCGGTGACGATGAAGTAGCCGATCTTGGCCAGTGCCGAGCGGGCTTCGGGCTGCACCCATTCGAGCGTATCGTCGGCGCTGTCGAGCACGGCCTGGTTGACCATCAACAGCCAGATGTCGAGGCGGTCGAGGTCCAGTTCGACATCGACACTGCCGCCCATGCCTTCACCCATCACCGCCTTGAGCTTGAACCGGAAGTGAAACCGCCCGTTGCGGACGATCAGCTCGAAATCGAAGCTGACCCCCACGCCCCAGCTGGCCTCTCCAGCCAGTTTGGCCACCGCCAACGGCCGCCAGCCACGGAGGGAGATATCGCTCTCGCCCAGCAGACGCTGATGGGCATTCAATACCGGAAGCTGGTCTTGCAGATCGGCCGGCGGGCACCAGTTGAGCGACACGCACATTTCTGCGGTCACGCTCGCGCCCGCGAACGCTTCGCCGCTGCTTTGCGCGCCCAGCTCGCCCTCGATATAGTCGATGCCGTCTACACAGCCTTCGAAGGTCGCGAACTCGAACGAGGGCGCCGTCTGGGGGGGTACGGCCGGGCAGTTCGACCAGGGCAGTGACCCGGTCGTCGATGCGCTAATTAAGTTCGCTGTCGATCATCCCGAACAGGCAGCTGTATTGAGCTATAAAAAAAGCCCCGAAGGGCTTTTAATCAATAGACGACGCGCTGACCGAAGAGCCTGGGAATTTTAGATTTCAGCTCTTGATAGTATTTTTCGGCTTCTTTCCTTTCTTCATAAGTGAAACTATCTTCATATTCAGATGCTTCGTCGACATATACTCCATAATCATTCATATATAACATTATACCCCACGCTTCCGGCTTGTTAACTTTCAGATCCCCACATACTAAATCTCTGTACCTTAGCGACATCCCAGATGTACACCTATACATCACATCAAAAGCGCCAACGAAGCCATCATCAAATGCCTCATGGAGTAGATTTTTTCCTTCCTTATATTTTTCAACATTGAAATAAAGACTACTTAAAGCAATTGTTGCTGGATAAAAACCATTATCAGAAGACTTCTTGTACCATTCCTCTACATCTTTATTTCTACTGGTTTCACTCCAATAAAATCCTTTTCCTTTCTTTATCTCCATTGCTAAATCATATTGAGCTCTAGCGTACCCGGACTTCGCCGACCTTTTTAACCATCTATATTTTTCATCATTGTCCCCTATTAACCCATAATAATAACTTAAAGCCCTCATTGCTTTTCCGTCATTACTTTCCGAGCGACTCTTAGCTTCTTTTATAAAATAATCAAACCAACCGCCATTATCGGGAGAGCAGAAATTAGAGGATTTACAGGCGTCAACACGGCCAAGGGCAATCATAGAATAAAGATCGCCATTCTCAGCGGAAGCAAGATACCATTTTAAAGACTCACTAGTCATTGAGCCCATATAAGATAACTTATAAGCCAAAAGCCTTTGTGCAATTGAATCCCCTTCTTTCGCTTCTGAACGGAGATATGGGATAGCACTTTTTTCACTATCGATATTGTATAAATAAACACCATCCTCAAGCTTTCCATCCGCACTTACAAATTCTGAAAAAAGAACAAACAAAAATAAAAATGCTGCCATTTTTTTTCTACTCGACATAATCAACCTCTACCATAGCCGTACTGATCCATTTCAGAGCTTTCCAAAGGTGCTAATCGTTCAAAAAGTTTATAAAATTTTAGGTAATGATAACTATCAGCTACCGACTGAGCTTCCCGAGGTAGGTTATCATAACCAGACCTATCTAAATTATTATTCATAAAATCTTTTATCTTATCTCTCGAATCGTAAAAATCCATTAAATAGCCCGACCGGGCTTTATCTCCTTGCACGTTCATTCGAAACATGGCCTCGGTATACAATGTCTGTGCCGGATTTGGGTTACTAAAGTCATTGAATCCATAGCACACGTTATCAAAATCACCGTAACGCGCGGCCTCATACAGCCAGTTGGCACAGAGGTACATCGCTTTTTGTTGGTATACCAACGCTTCATCCTTTGAATGAGCATACCCATCTCCCGGATCAAAAGAAGCTGGCTCACTCGTCAGCAGATTAAGCAACGGCCCCAACGCGCCGGGCATGAACCGGATCATCCAGTGCTTGAACTCGTCCTGATGCGCGTCATCGGTGACGATCTTGTAGGCGATCATGCCGCTTCGATCCCCCCGCCGAAGGGTGTCGATCATGTCCTGCAGCGCCTGCACGTTGTGGCCGATCAGCAGGGCCAGTTCGATGCCGAAGGCGGCGGCGGCAAAGCCGATGTTTTCCAGGAACGTGCCGGCGTCCTCGTGAATCCAGGCCGGCACCTTGTTGCGGTTGTCGATCATGGCCTGGTTGATCAGCAGCATCCAGAAGTCCAGCCGCTCTAGATCAAGCGCCACCGAGACCTTGCCCGCCACCCCGGCACCACAGAAGGCCTTGAGCTTGGATTCGAAGATCAGCCGGCCATGCTCGAGCTTGAGCGCGAAGTCGATGCTGCCACCGGCCCCAGCGCCGGCTTCCCCGCTGAACGTGGCCCGGGCCAGCGATGTCCAGTCCAGCTCGGCCTGTGTTTCTCCGGTCAGGCGCTTGTGGGCGGCGTAGGCCGGCAGGTGCTCGTAGGCGTCCGACGGCGGGCACCAGTTCAGGCTGTGGGTGCTTTCGAGTGCGAGACTGACCCCGGCGTAGAGCTGCCCTTCGAGGCTTGCACCGCCGGCAAACTCGATGCCCTGGAGCGAAGCGCCCCCACTGGTGGGGTCGACTGAAATGCCGACCGATTCGGAAAGCTGAACGCTGACGGCGGCCAGCCCCTTGGCAACCAGGTTCCACTCGAGCGTGTACGCGCCGAGGTCGCGCTGAATCACGCCGTGGGCGGTATTGTCGAGCTCGACCTTGATCGGGTTCTGCCGGGCCTGAGCCCGGGTGGGCAGTTCGAGCGAGCCCAGCTCGATCTCGCCCTTGGCCAGATTGAACGCGCCCTTGATCTCGAACGACTGCTTGGCCGAGGCCTCGGTGGTGCTGGACTGCGCCGTCTGCCACTCGCGGCGGCGGTTGCCGTCGTCATCGACTGTGCCCGGGTCGAACGTATCGCTCTGTAGGCCGTTCCGCGCTTTGCGCTCGACCCCGGCGGGGCTGCTGGCATCGCCCACGCTGCCTTCGAAGGTCGCGAACTCGAATGAGGGCGCCGTCTGGGGGTTACGGCCGGGCAGTTCGACCAGGGCAGTGACCCGGTCGTCGATGCGCTGGTTCAGTTCACTGTCGATCACCCCGAACAGGCGGCTGTATTGGGCCTGTGCCGAGACGTCGAAGAATCGGTAGAGGTTATCTTCCTGTGCTTCGAACAGCATGCGCTCGAGCGCATCGCCCCACGCCCCTTCCTGACCATCCAGGCAGCTGATGTCGTGGCTTTTCTTGATGTCGGCGATAAAGGTACTGGCCTCGAAAAAGCCGAGTTCGTTGAACCATTCATCACGGATACTGACCGCAAGCGCCCCTCGGTTCCTGAGCCATAGCCCCAGGGCCGATTCGTCGAAGCTTCGGGGGTTGGCGGGCAGAATGCCATCCTGGTCGAGCGCGGCCGCGATGGCGTCAGCTTCGTCGTCGGTCATCGGCAGCTGCTTTAAGCTTACGTGGGCCAGTGGGCGAGAGAGCTTGGGCGAGGTGAATTCCCTGAGCGGGTAGCCCTTCTTGACCAGCAGGCTAATCGGCGTTGGCTTGTACCCCAGCGCGTAGCGGCTGTCTTCGATATCGGTGTGCCAGAACAGCGTCCGGCGCGGTACGGTGTTTTTAACCCTGGCCTTGGCGGCGTTGAATTGCCGGTCCAGTGTGTCTTTTGTAGCTCGGTACTTTTCACGCTCTTTTTTGAACACGAACATCGGAATAGGCGCAGCCCGCCCGGTCGCGATCGACCAATCCTTGACCTTGGCTTTCAATTGTTCACTGATCGCGTGCAGTTCGAGCAGCGTCTTGTTGAATTCGCCGAATTCAGATGTCCCGCTTCCCTCATCTCCGGCAAGCGCCAGTTCCGGTACCGCAATGCCGAGATCGCCAAGTTTTATAATGCTGTCGGCATAGCGTTTTTGAACAGCATCTAGAATCTTCCGTATGGTGTTGATCCGGCCCATCGGTGCAACGCACACAGATTTTGCCTTGTCGTTCTCACAGGCGGCGCTCAGCTCTTGATACGCGGAGATAATGCCATTGATCGATTCAAGATCGCCAAAATCCTGACCGCTAGTTCTCGAAAGCGTATCCAGATACGTTTTGGCAGGGCCTTCAAGGCAAAACTTTACCAGCGTGCTACGGCTCTGCTTGTACGCTTCCAGTGCCGCCTTTATTTCATCGACCCATGGGCCATAAAACGCGTTACCGTCGATGGTATAGCCATTTTCCGTAGCCAAGGTGCGCGCTGTTTTGCGCAAATTCCGGAGCGTTCTTTCATGGCGCCTGATTTTAGTTCGAATAGCCCCTTTCTGTTGCGCCAAGAGAGGTAAGTCTTCCATGCTGGCCGACTCGATTCGTCGATCCAGCTCATCAATATCACTATTGAAATCATTGATCTCATACGTTAGCTGGTTGTACTGCTTACGCTCCGACTCGCTAAGAAACGAGCCTTCGGAAGCTGGCAACAAGTAGCTGATGATGCCCGCCTCGCTTTCCAGCGCCTGGATACGCGCTGTTCCCGATTGCGCCGCCGCCTGTGTGAGCGCATTGGCCGCTTCGTGCAGGTCATTCGAGGCCTGCTCCGGCAGAAGGTAAAACGTCGAGGTGCCGGTAATGTGAATAACATCGACAAACTTTGCAGGCTTACAGCCGTGCGCGGGCTCCTCGGCAACCGCCGAATCGGTCGGCGGCTCGCCAGGCTCCTGAAGAGAGATGGGTGAGCTTATACTGCCTTCGGATTGATCCTGCTTCGCCGCTTCTTGAATTTCCTTTCGCTCACGCAGGCGTATTTTCTGCTCCGGATAAATCAGATCCACGTTCTCGATGTCTGGATTTTGAGCCGCCAACTCATCGACCGAGAGACCGTGCTCCTCGGCAATATGGGTGAGGTCATCACCATCCTTGACCGTATACTCCGTGTCATCCGCCATATCTACCTGCCTGTTCGCTGTGCGCGTTTCTGCTCGAGACGCGCTTAATCCTGGGTCACGTTATCAAGTCGTTCGGCAAGCGCCTGAACCTTTTGCCAGCCGGGCTGAGGGCCGTCAAGCACCGCCTCGACCGCCGATGTCCACGGCCGGTCATCGATGATCAGCGGCATGAGCCGCATGAGATGTCTGCGCTGCGTAATGCCAGAGGCGTTCAGTCGCGAAAGTCTGCCAAGCGCGTCGTCACTGATGTCATCGAGCTCGAGCGCCTGCCTCTCGGCGAGCCACCAGCGCCGGTGGGCATCGTTCAGCGCGGCATGAAGCGTGCGAGTGAGCGCGCGTCTTGGGCTCGGCTCGGCCTCGCTTGGAAACCAGTGGCGCCACGCTCCGTGCGGGGTCGGGGTGACAAGCTCGCCGAGCGGGCCTGTGAACGCGGCGCGCTCGCGTTCGGTGGCCGCCATCAAGAGCGCACTGATCGTCGCCGGGTCTTCGATGTGAAGTGCGGACTCACCGCCCAGGGGGTCCGGCAGAATCAGCAGCCCCTGCAACTGCGCAAGCAGCGTCTCGAACACGTCGGTCTCTGGCAGAAAACACCAGCCGCCGCGGGCACGTTCGGCAAGCGCCATACAGGCGTCGAAACCGGGGCCGTCACCCGGCACCTGCACCCACAGCGGGCCACTGGCCTGAAGGTCGGCAAGCGGGGTGCCGGCAAGCAGCGGGAAGATCTCGCGGGCATCCTCGAGGGCGTGCAGCGCGCGCGCCTCTCGCGGTGCGCGACGCGGGTCGATCACCCAGTGCCACAGCCGCGTGTGCCCACGCGGATGGGCGGCTCTGGGGTCCGGCAGCGTCCGGCTTTTCTGCCAGAGGGGGGTTACCGCCATGGGCAGTCCTCACGGGCACAGGGGCTATCGGGGGCCTCATCGGTGCTCGTACAGCCGCCGTCCTTTAGCTTGCCACACAGGGGGATCAGCGAGGCTTCCACCGCGTAGTCATTGGGCGAGACATTGGCGTTGGCCAGCGCCTCGACCGGCTCGGGCGGCTCGGGGGCGGCGGGGGTGCCGCTTCCGGGGCTGCCGCCGGCGTTCATCTTGACGTTGCCGCCGATGGTCACGCCGCTTGCGTTGATGGTGATGAAGCCGCCGCCGGCCTTTAGCGTGATCTCGGCGCCGGCCTCGACCACCAGTTTCACCCCGGCCTCGTGGTGCACTTCGGTGCCGGCCTCGAGAAGATGGCTGGCGCCGATGTGCTCATGTGCGGTGGCATCAATAGTCTGATGATCATTGCCGTCGACCTTGATCCGCCGTTCGCCGGCCACCCGATGATGGTCACTGGCGTCGAGCTTGGCGGTGAGGTTGCGCTTGATGGTGAGGTCGCTGTTGCGCTTGACCTCGTCGAGCCGGTCGTTGGTGACGTGCACGCTCATGTCCTTCTGGGCGTGCCAGCGAATCTGCTCGCTGTCTTGCGCGTCTTCGAAACGCAGCTCGTTGAAGCCTTCGCCCTTGTGGGTCTGGGTGCGCCAGACGCTCACCGTCTTGTGGGCGGGCAGCGGGTACGGCGCCACGTTGACGGCGTGGTAGGTGCGCCCGGTGACGATGGGCTGATCGGGGTCGCCTTCCAGAAACGAGACGATCACTTCATGGCCGATGCGCGGCAGCGTCATCATGCCGTAGCTGCCGCTGGCCCAGTCCTGCGAGACGCGCAGAAACGCAGATGTGGTCTCATCGCCCTTGCCGTAGCGGTCCCAGGGGAACTGCACCTTCACCCGGCCGTGTTCGTCGGTGTAGATCTCCTCGCCCTTCGGCCCGGTGACCACCGCGATCTGCGGGCCATCGACCCGGGGTTTGGGCTCGGGGGCGGGCCGCCAGGGGCGATCCCCCGGCAAAAGCGTCAGGCGGTTCTCGTAAAACGTGCCGTCTGCGCCAGCGCCGCCGGCGTCTTCTTCCAGCGCCTGATCCTGCCGGCCGGTGTGTTTGACCCGAATCACGCTCCAGTCGGTGTTGTCGGTGCTCGGGTAGGCACCGGCGAGCGTCACGCGGCTGCCGCCCATCAGCATCATCAGGTTGCCGGTGGCCATCGCCGTATCGGCCTCGCGGGTCAAATACTCCATCCGCGTGCGGGTGTAAGGCTCCCCGGTGGCGTCACGCTTGAACCGGCCGGGGTAGTCGTAGAAGGGGTACCGCGGCTCGCCGGTGTCGCCTTCCTCCTCTCGGCCGGTCTGTTGGGTCGGCTGCTCGTTGAAGGCGAGGTCGTAGCGCGGCCGCTTGAAAGTGTAGTCCTTGAGCGTTACCTCGTCGTGGGCGAGCTGCCAGGCGTGGCGGAAGGTGAACAGCGATTGTTCGGTGTGCGAGGCGCCGCCGCTGTTGGCGTTGAGTTCGGCCACCGCCACCCACGGAAGGCTGGCCACGTCGTCGGTGAAATAGAGCTGATGCTGGCCGTTTTCGAACGTGTGGAAGTAGAAGAGCCCTTCCTCGGCGGCGAGGCGCTCGATGAAGGCAAGGTCGTTCTCGCGGTACTGCACGCAGTACTCACGCTCGAGCGGGGTCGCGCTCAGCATGAACTTGGCGTCGGTGATGCCGCGCTCTTCCAGAAGCGTTGCGATAATGGCCTGCGGCGTGGCGTGCTGGAAGATGCGCGAATTCTGCCTGAGCGACAGCCGCCACAGCGCCGGGCGCACCTCGACCACGTAGCGAGTGCGGCGCGCGCCGGTGGCACCGCGGGTAAAGGCGCTGACCACGCCGCTGACCGTGCGCTGACACACGCCGTTTCGGTACAGGGAAAGCGTGGCGGGCTTATCGAGCATCGCCTCGGCCGTGAGCCCGCTCTGCTCGCAGGCCAAATGCACCGTCAGCTCGAACGGCTCGGAAAGCCCCTCGGTCAGCTCGAACGAAACCACGGCGACGGCGTCGGCCGTCAGCCCCGGAAGGGTCATCGTGTACTGGAGTCCGGTTGAATCCGCCATGGGCCTGTCCTTCGCTCGCCGTTACTGCGTTAAGTCGTGAGTCATGAATACAGTCGTGCGTCATGAATAAAAAAGTGCGGCGCGGCTCAACCGCCCTCGCCGCTGCCGGAGCCGATCAATACACCGCCACAGTCCACCGCGTCGTCGGTCAGCGCGATGGGCTTGCCATCGACCAGAATGTCGGCGGTGCCGGCGGCGACAAAGCGCGGGTGCGGCGAATGGTTCGGCTTGTCGTGGGGTTGGAGCGGGTCGCCCTGACGCGCGACCGGCTTGCCGTCCATCAAAACACTCGAACTGCCGGCGATCACCGGTGAGGGATGATAGCCGTCGTGGTCGGTGCCGATGTCTCCGACCAGTACTACCTTGCGGCCCATGGGCGGTCTCCTTGGTTCGTCAGTGCGCGGGGCGCGGGTTCAAACGTCATCCGGGGGTTCATTTCATCTCGTTCTTTCGTTCATCTCGGTCTTTCGTTCATGGCGTTCTTATTTCATCTGAGCCGAGGCTTCGAGCGAGACGATATTATTGGCATCGATGTGCATGTTCTCGAAGCCTGCGTGCTCGAGCGCGTGAATCGCGGTCTCGCAGGTCTCGGGCACGCGCGTGCGCAGCGGAAGCTCGCGAAAGTACGCGCGAATTTCCATCAGCATCGAGACCGCGTGGCCGCGGGTCTGCCACTCCGGGTCGATGGCGAAAAACCGCACCTGCCAGGCGGCGTCGTCGTCGGGCCGGGTCAGAAGCGCCATTCCAATAGGCGCGTTCTCGCCAAGCCGGTAGGACAACACCCGCCCCTGCCAGCGCTCGACCGCGCCGTACTCGTTTTGAAGCCAGAGGCCGCGCCGGAGCGTGAGCTCGAGGGTCTGACGCAGAACGTCGGACTGCTCGCGCCGCGTGAGCGACCACGGCGAGTGCCCGGCGCGGGCGGCGTGCTCGATCGCCGTCATGAACCAGTCGAGGTCTTCGAGTCGAGCCTCATCCAACCGAGAGCTTGCCCGTTTGGGCGCAGGCGCCGTCTCCGGCGCCGCGGCCCTGGGTCTGTCGCGCCGCAGCAGCTCGGTAAGCCGTGCAAACATGGTGGTCTCCTTTAACCATGATCGAGTTGTATGGCAACTCGCGCCAAGTCATGTCATGGGCGGCGGGAAAGCCCCGCCGCCACGGTCGATCAACCGATCGACACCGCTTGATCAATAAAGCGTATTGGGCAGCGCGAAGCCGCGCAGTACCGGCCGCGTGAACGGGTTGGGTGCCTGGTTGGCATTGAGCCGGTAGGTCACCTGGCCGCCGTTGACGTCAAAGCGCAGATCGACCCGCCGCTCGCTGGCACCGGTCACCCGAGCGTGATCGATCAGGTGGAACCACGCCCACGGGCCATCGGTACGAATGCTTCTCGGCGAGCGATTGACCTGCGCCGGAATCAGGGTCACCCGAGACTCGTTGAGCGATCTGAGCGTGTTCGGCCAGATCATCGGCACGGTGTTCTCACCGCCGTGGTTGTAGTCCAGCAGCTGGCCGTCGACGCTTACGATCGCGCGGCGCTGATCGTTGCTGAGGCTCATCGGCGTCAGGGTGAACTCGGCGTTGAGCGCGCCCTGGCCGTCGAAGAAGGCGTCCCGAATCCGCTTGGCCCGCTGGAAGGCGGTCAGTACGTCTTCACGGATCAAGAGATTGCCGTCGGCGTCCTTGATCGAATCCGGGTTGTCCTCGATGAAGGGCTTCAGGTTCTTGGTGTAGAAGCTGTCGAGGGTGCCGCCCGGTTTGAAGAACGCATCGAAGGCCTGAAGGCTGACTTCACGCGAGGCGTTGCGGTTCATCGGGTAGCGCCCGGCGATCTGCTGATTGAACGGCGAGACCACGTCCTCGACCCAGCTGTGCTCGAGATGCTTGAGCGCGGCGTTGAGCACCACTTTCCAGCTCTGATCGGCCAGCGAATTGAGCATGTCGCCCAACGGCTGCGGCGCGTCGCCGGCAATGCGGTGCAGGGTGAAGATCGGGTCGGCGTCCGACAGCGACAAACGCGCCTTGGCGGCCCGGAACGCGGCTCGATCCTGGTCGCTGTCGTCGGCGATCTTGCGCATGTAGCCTCGAAGGTTGTCGATGGCCTTGCGCACGTCGTCGATGTTGGCGTTCTGCCGGCTGTCGTCGGAGCCGTTCAGGTCGTTGATCGAGGCGAACCGGCGGTCGATCTGGCTTGCAAGCTGATAGCGCGTGGTTTTCTTGAGCGCTTCGCGAGCGGCCTGGTCGTCGGTTGGAAGCTCGGGGTAGAGCTCGGTGTTGTCCTGCACCGTGGCCAGAAGCCGCGTCAGCGGCTGGCCGCTGCCGGTCAGGGTATCGAGCACCAGCACGGCCTGATCGATGTCATCGAAGTGCGCGATCTCGAGCGAATCGAGCGCCGTCTCCCAGGTGTTGCTGTAGTCGGCGGCGTAGGCATCGCGCAGCTGATTGCGAAGCCGCTCGCGGTCCTGCTGGCTGAAGTCGGTGTCGTCCCGACGGCCCAGCGCCCAGGTGTCGATCAGGGCAAGTTCGGTGGCGTCATCGAGCCGGCCGAGGAAGTAGTTCTCGAATCCGCGGTCGGTCAGCATGCGCGGAATGCGGTAGGCCGAGCGCGACTCGGCGTCGGAATCGAACACCACCGAGAAGCTGGTGCCGATGGTCGAGCGCAGATCCAGCGGCGCCGGCAGCTGGCTTTCACTTTGCGCCTTGAGCGAGGCGTAGACCCGGTTCGCGATCGGCTCGTCACCAAGCTCGGCCTGCGCGGCCTGAATGCTGCGCCCGAAGGTGGACATGGCCACATCGGCCTTCGAATCTCCCCGGCGCTGATCGCCGACCAGATCGGTATGGTCGAGGGCGTAATCCAGATGCGCCATCAGCCGGTTCTGCACGTCGGCGCGACCGGGGAAGCGGTTCTGCCACGCCTGGGCCATGTAGGTCTTGACCATGGCGTCGCGTCGGCCGCTGGCGTCAGAGAGCATCCGCAGAATGCGCAGCTGCTTCATCTTCTCTTCGCTGTCGGCGGGGGCGCGGTTCATGGCGTCGGTCACGCCGATCATCAGCGCCGGCAGGAAGCGGTACTCGAGCATGTCGACGTAGGCCTTCTCGGCGGCCGGGCCGATGCGCCGGCCCTGATAGAGCCCAAGCTCGGACACCAGCGGCACGTGGTCACGGTAATCGCCGAAGGCGTTGGTGGCCTGACGCAGTTCATCGAGTGCCGGCAGCAGCGCGTGCCCGCTCGGGTCGCTGCCGTCGGTAGTGACCGGGCGATTTTCCACGAACTGCTGAGCGCTGTTCTCGACCACATCCGCCGCATAGGCGTTTTTCTGGTAGAAGTGCCACCAGCCGCCAAGAAGCACCGCCCCACCCACACAGCAGGTCACGGCGGCCAGCCACAGCGCCCGCTCACGGTCGCGGCGCACGCGGCCGTTGTCACCGGCAAGGCCGGATTCCGGGTAGATGATCCGCGTGAACAGGTCTTCGGTGAAATAAAGCCCCGAGCGCGCGGCCCGGTGTGCGGCCTGCACGCGCTCGCGCATGCCATAGCGGCGGGCGGCGGCGTCGACGAACGGGTCTTCCGGCACGCCCTGCTGATAGACCGAGGTGAAGTAGGTGCCGCGCACCATGGCGTCGGTTGAGTAGCGGTCGCTGCCAAGCGTTTCGCTCAAAAAGTCCGACAGCACGTCCTTGAGACCGGCCATCTGACGCATGAAGCAGAACAGCGCCTCGCGCTCGGCGTCGTCGCGGCAATCGGCGAGCATGCCGGGCAGCCGCGCATTGAGGTGCTCGACCATGCCATCGAAGCCATCGACGAATTCGCGCTGCCACGCGTCGGACTGACGAATGGTCTCCGGCGTAAAGGTGAAGCCCAGCGGCTCACGGCGCTCCTGGCGGGAGTAATGCCGGAAGAAGGTATCGAAGCCGTGGAGCAGGTCGATCTTCGAAAACGTCACGTAGATCGGCAGGCGCGTGGAGAGCGTATCCATCAGCTCCTGAATGCGCGCACGCAGAAGATGGGCGTAGGCCTTTCGAACCGACACGCGGGCGTGGGAAAGTTGGGCCAGATCGACCACCAGCACCACACCGTTGAGCGGGCGGCGGCTGCGGGTCCGCTCGAGCCAGCCGAGAAAGTGGGTCCAGAGCCGACGTTCGAGCTCACCCGGGGTATCGCCCTGAAGCGCGCGCTGGGTCAGAAGCTCGCCATCGGGGTCGATCAGTACCGCCTGATCGCTGACCCACCAGTCGAAGCCGTAGCGGCCCTGATCGGCCTGGCTCTGCGCCTTCATCACATGCGTCAGCGAAAAGCGCTGGCCGGAGCGGTTGACGAGGCTGGTCTTGCCGGCGTTTTCAACGCCCATGACCAGATACCACGGCAGCTTGTACAGATACTCCTGCGAGCCCAGATGCGCCTTGAGCTCGCCTTGCATGTGCTCGAGCACTTCTTCCTGATGCTCGATGTCCGCCGCGATCGGGTCGTCCTTGAGGTGGCTTTCGTGCGCGCGCTCATCGGCCATGGCTCGCACTTTCTTGGCCTGACGCTGCCCCCACCAGAGCGCAACGACCAGCACCAGCCCCAGACAGACCAGTAACCGCGTCTGGGTCGGCGCCAGCGGGTGTCCGCCGCTGAGCGGAATCAGTGGCCCGAGCCACCAGATGGCGGCCAGCACGATCGCAAGCAGCAACGCCAGCAGCAGGCTGCTGGTGCTTTGAAACGCCTTGCCGAGCTTGCGTGCCCAAGGCCTGACGCGGTTAAACCACCCTAACGCTCTCCAGAACATGTTCGTTCCTACCCTTTACGTACGTCGTCGTTCACGTGTGTTCAAAATCAGCTGCGTTCCCGAGCAGCCCGATCGCGCGCCTTTTCGATGCGCTCCAGCAGATCCGGCTCCCACTGATCCAGCGCAACCCCCTCGAGTTCGCGCGCCAGCGTCTCGAACTGATGGCTTGCCATCACCCCGAACCCGGCGCTGACCATCAGCTCCGCCATCACCAGCCGCCAGTAGAACTGGGCCCTGGGCGACTTGGCCGTTTTGAGGCCGTCTTCCAGAAGCGCCAGCGCCGGCGCAACACCGTCGCTTTCAAGCAGCCCCTCGGCGGTGTCGAGCGCATCGAACCAGGCATCGCCGCTGCCGCCGGCGCTGCCGCCCTTCTTGGCGCCCTGCTGATCGAGCCAGTACCTGGTGTCGTCACTCAAGAACGGCGTGCCGTCCTTGAACGTCAGCGCCTCGATGCCCTCGAGGCGGTCCAGAAAGAGGCGCACTTCATCGGCGATGGCCTCGGCGCAACGCGTGTGCCCAAGCTGCATGGCGGCCTGCGCCGACAGTGCATGGCCATCGAGCCAGTACGGGCTGGCAGCAAGGCTGGCCTCGATCTTGTGCCAAAGCTCGAGGTCGGCGCCCTTGGCCAGCGCGTCCTCGTAATCGGCCACGCGGTCCCGGGACACCGCCATCAGCTCGGTCTTCACGCCGTCCTTCGTCAGCGGAAGCGAGGTGATCGAGGCCCACACCGCGTGTCGGCGCAGCCGGTAGCCCAGCGGGTCCGATACGCTTGCCTCGTTCAGGTGATCGGCCACCTTCAAAAGCGCCTGCCGGTTGGCCCGTTCGTTGCCACCGGAGAGCGACACATCGAGCGCCGGCTGAGCCTGCGTGCTGGCAGCGCTCGGCTGGGCCGGTGCCGCCTGCGCCGGGGCAGCCGCGGGGGCTGCGGCCGATTGCTCTGCGTGGGCGTCGGCGGTCTGGGTCGGCTCGGCCGGCGCGGTTTCACGCGCCTTGGTGTTCAGGGCGCGAAGCAGCGTGCCGAATTCATCATCCGGCAGTCCGTGCGCCTCGGCGTGGGCCTCGAGCGCGGTGAGCTGTTCGAGCGCGAACCCGACGCCATCGCCGATCGAGGGGTTGAAGTCGAGCGCCTCGACGTCCTGGCTCGCCCGCTGCATGACCTGGGTAAACAGTCGTGCCCGGCCGCGCTTGCCCTTGGGTCCCTTGAACGGCCAGGCCGTCTCCCAGAACTGCTCGAGCGCGCGATTGAGCAGCAAAAGCGAGAGCGCGAAACGTTCGCCGCTGTGCTCACGCTGCAGGCAGTAAAGAAGATGCGACAACACCTTCAGGTCCTTGCTGCGCGTTTCAAGCAGCATCACCGCGGTGGATTCGACCTTGGCAAAGTCGATCTCCTGGTGCTGCATGGTGCCGAGCTTCATCATCTGCGCGTCGAGGAAGTCGTAGTCCGGATCGTCCTCGAGTCGCTCGCCGGCGGGCGGGTCTCCAAGAGGTGCCAGCACCCGCTCGACGTAGGCGTGATCTTCGATGGCTTTCATGAGCGCTTCATCCCTACCAATGACACAGTGAGCGCATCGGCTTGATGCGGTTGGCCAGATCGCCCAGCTCGAACACCAGCCCATTCAGCGCGCTTTCGCTGCTGCTGAGTTCGATGCTTGACTGACGCAGCATCCACTTGAGCGTGTCGATGGCCGGCAACCCCCGCCCGGCACTGACGGCGTAGCCGTTGTCGGTCAGCCGCCAGGTCTGCTCGATGCTGCCGCGATCGCCCTGAAGCCGTACCGGAATGCGCGTGCGCGACAGTGGCGCATCGACGTCGAACTGAAGCCTTGTGATGTTGTCGACGCAGCCGATGACCAGCAGCGGCCTCGGCGGCGTGGTGCCAAGCGCCGGCGCGGTCATCATCATGTTGCCCTCGAACCCGCCGTCGCTTGCCCAGCGCTTTTCGAGAAACGGCGCGCTCTGATCGGTGCGCTTGCCCTCGAGGGCCTTGGCGTCCTGCCAGAACGGCGGCTGGGCGATGACGGGCGCATCGACGCTCTCGGTCGTCCGGGAGCTCGCCATCGTGGCCGGATTGCCCGGGAACAGATCGTCGAAGCATTTAAGCCGCGCAAGCCGCGAGCCAATGGCCGCGCATTCACGCGCCTGGCGTTCGAGGCCGGCCTCATCTGCGCCCGTATCCAGCGGCGCGGCGGTTTCCGACGTTTCGGCTTGCGCCGGCAGCGCCGCAAGCGTCAAAAACGCAAGCGCCACCAGCGCGACGATCCTGCATGGGGTCAAGACACTCATGCCCTGTTACTCCTCACCAATGCGAAATTGCTGACACTTGTGCGCCAGGGTTCGTTTCGGAAGATTGAGACTTTCCGCTGTCATTGCCCGGTTGCCGTCAAAGCGCGCCAACCGCGCCCGAATGACCGAGGCCTCGAACTGACGCGCGGCCTGACGCAGGTCGGTCACGGCCTCGAGCGCCAGCGCCGTCTCGGCGTCCTGACCTTCCTCGACGCCCTGGGCATCTTCCCGGGCCTCGAGCGCGGTGACGTCGATGTCCTGTCCAGGCGGCGTCATCGCCAGCGCGTACTCGATCACGTTCTTGAGTTCGCGCACGTTGCCCGGAAAGGTGCGCCCATCGAGGGCAGATAGCGCCGCACTCGAAAGCCCCACCACCGGACGCCGCTCCTGCTCACAGAAACGGCGAACGAAGGTGCGCGCCAGCAGCTCGATGTCGCCCTTGCGCGCCGCAAGCGCCGGCACGCGCAGCGGAAACTGCCCCAGGCGGTAGAACAGATCCGCCCGGAACAGCCCGTCGTTGATCTTTTCGCGAAGCGGCTGATGGGTCGCCGCGATCACGCGAAACGAGGACTGCTGTTCCTCGGTGGCCCCGAGCGGGCGAAAGTGACCGCTTTCGAGCACCCGCAGCAGCTTGGCCTGGAGATCCAGCGGCATGTCCCCGATTTCATCGAGAAACAGCGTGCCGCCATCGGCCTGTTTGATCAGCCCCTGTCGGTTTTCACTCGCGCCCGAGAACGCGCCCTTGACGTGACCGAACAGCTCGGATTCCAACAGCGACTCAGGGATCGCGGCGCAGTTGATCGCGACGAAGGGCTTGTCGGCGCGGGGCGAGCACGAGTGCAGTGCACGGGCGATGACGTCCTTGCCTGTGCCGGTTTCGCCCTCGAGCAGCACCGACATGCTGGTTTCTGCTGCGCGCACGATCTGCTGGCGCAGCGCCACCATCGCCTCTGACTGACCGATGACCTGCTCGCCGAGGCCGTGGGCGGCCGTGCGTCGGCGCTCGTCCTCGCGAAGCGTGACCAGCGAGCTTCGAAGCGTGTGCTCGCGACGGCGCGCGTCTTCCGAGCGCTTTTGCTGCTGCCAGTGAAAGGCGCCCAAATCCACCAGCACCCGAGCCGCATCGCTTTCGATCAAAACGTCGATGCTTTCAGAACTGCCCCAGCAGGCCAGCACGCCAAGCGGCGCCTGGGCGGCGTCCGGGGCCAGTGTCCAGAGGTACAGGTCGGTGTTGTGCGGCACGGCGCGCACCTGCCGCTGAAACCCGGGGTGATCGAGCCGCGGCTGACGCGCGACGTCGTTCAGGCGCATGCCACGTCGCTGGCGCAGCGCATGAGCGTAGGGGTGGCGAAAGTCGTCGCAGAGGAACAGCTCGTTTTCGCCATCAAGCACCAGCGCCCGCTGATCCGCCGTCATCACCCAGCAGTCCACCCGATACAGACCGAACAGCGTGCTCATGTCGGCACCCAGCACCGAGCGCACCTCGCGGGGCGAGGCGGCTCGAGCCATGGCCAGGGCGCTTTCGAGGCCCTGCTCCATGTTGGTCGGTGCGTGTGGTGACATCCAGACGTTCATCGTATTCGCCTCGGCCTAGTCGATCGCAGCCGTGAAGGCGCCCTCCTCGACCCCGAGCACGACGCGGCGCACCGGTGTTTCGTTGGCCAGATGCTCGAGCAATGCACTCGAGACCGGCGGCAGCATGTCGCCCTCAATGATCGACTCGAGCATCCGCGCGCCGTTTTCCGACCGGGTCGCCCGGGCGAGAATCGCCGCTTCCAGCCCGTCGCCATAGCTCACCTCGGCCTTGTAGCGCGTGCGAATGCGGGCGGCGAGGGTGTCGAGCTTGGCAGTGACGATCTCGGCAAGCGTTGCCTCGGCAAGCGGCAGATACGGCACCACTTCCATACGGGCCAGCAGCGCCGGCTTGAAGAAGTCGGCCAGCACCGGATAGAGCGCATCGTCCATGGCGTCGGTGTTGTCGGCGTGCGCCACGATCTGTTCGAACCCGAGGTTCGAGGTCATGAAGAACACCACGTTCTGGCAGTCGATCTGACGCCCTTCGCCGTCGGACAGCTCGCCCTTGTCGAAGGCCTGATAGAACAGGTTAAGCACTTCGGGATGGGCCTTTTCGACCTCATCGAGCAGCACCACCGAATAGGGTTTCTGACGAATGGCTTCGGTCAGAAGGCCGCCCTCGCCGTAGCCGACGTAGCCGGGCGGCGAACCGATCAGGCGCGAAACGGTGTGCTTTTCCTGGTACTCGGACATGTTGATGGTGGTCAAGAACTGCTGGCCGCCGTAGAGCCGCTCGGCAAGCTGTACCACGGTTTCGGTCTTGCCGACGCCGCTTGGGCCCACCAGCAGAAACGCCCCCATCGGCCGGCCCGGACGCCGCAGGTCGGCGCGGGCAGTGACCAGATGACGATGAATGCGCTCGATGGCCACGTTCTGGCCCTTGATGCGCTCGGTCAGAAAGTCGGGCAGTTCGGTCAGCTTCGAGAGCTCATCGCTGGTCATGCGCTCGACCGGAATCCCGGTCCAATCGCCGATGACCTGAGCGATCTGCGCCTCCTCGACGCTGCCATGCACCAGCGCGTGCTCGTTTTGAAGCTGTTCGAGTTCGGTTTCGAGCGCGCCAAGCTCGGTAACGAGAGCGTCACGATCCCTGACGCCTTCGAGTTCGCCGGCGGCAGCCTCGGCCGCCGCCAGTACCTCGTCAGCGGCCGTCGGTTCCGTGGCCTCTGCAGCCGGCGCCGCGTCCATGTCGAGAAGCTGCTCGTGAACGTCGAGAATACGGCGCACCAGCGCCCGCTGGGTCTGCCAGGCCTCGTCGAGGGTGGCGAGCTCGCAATCGATCGTTTCGATCCGGCGGGTCAGCGCGTCAAGAAGCTCGGGCTCGACGGCCCGGCCGAACAGACGTTCGCGTTCGAGCTGTTCATGCTCGCGAGCGCACTGCACGCGCTCGCTTTTCAAGTGACTGATCTGACGCGGCGGCGCGTCGATGGCTTGCGCCACACGGGCACAGGCGGTGTCGAGCACGTCAATGGCCTTGTCCGGCAACTGTCGGCCGGCAACGTAGCGCGCGGACATGGCGACCGCCGCTCGAAGGCCGCTGTCACCGATCAGCACGCGGTGGGCACGCTCGTAGACGTCACGCAGGCCACGCATGATGTGCAGCGCCTGCTCCTGGGTCGGCTCGCCGAGTACCACCGGCTGAAAGCGACGCGTCAGCGCCGGGTCCTTCTCGATGTACTTCTTGTACTCACTCCAGGTGGTGGCGGCGACCGTACGAAGCTCGCCTCGCGCAAGCGCGGGCTTCAGAAGGTTGGCGGCGTCGCCGCTGCCTTCCTGATTGCCGGCACCGATCAGGGTGTGGGCTTCATCGATGAACAGGATCACCGGCTTGCTGGCGTTCTTGACCTCATCGATCACGGCCTTGAGCCGCTTTTCGAACTCGCCCTTGACCGAGGCGCCGGCCTGCAGCGCGCCGAGATCCAGTGTGATCAGGTCGACGTCCTTGAGCGAGGCCGGCACCAGCCCCTCGCTGATGCGAAGGGCAAGCCCTTCGACCAGCGCGCTCTTGCCAACGCCGGCCTCGCCGATGGCGATCGGGTTGTTCTTGCGGCGGCGACAGAGAATATCGATCATCTGATCGACCTCACGGTCGCGGCCGAGCACCGGGTCGAGCCGGCCTTCCCGTGCCGCTTGCGTGGTGTTGGTGCCAAAGCGGGCCAGCGCGCTGTCACCGCTCTGCGCGGCGGGCGCACTGCCCTGGCCCGAGGCCGGCGTGTCGACCGGCGTTTCCGCGGAGTCGGCGGTAATGCGGTCGAACTCGCGCTTCAGGGTCTCGCGGTTAAAGACCGAGAGCAGGTCGAACGCGCCCCGTGACAGATAGCGCTGCGCGTTCATCAATACAGTCACGAATACGGCACCGCTTCGAAGCTCGCTGTGGCCGAACTCGGTCGAGGCCAGAAGCCAGGCGTCCTGCAGCACTTCGATCAGAAGCGGCGAGAACACCGGGTACGGCTCGGCGGTGGTCGGCTGATCGGCAAAGCCCCCGGCCAGCGCCTGCTTGAGCGACTGCGGGTCGATGTCGTGAAGCGCCAGGCAGCAGCGGATGTCCGACAGCGGCATGTCGGCCAGGGCGTACATCAGGTGCTCGACCGTGATCTCGGCGCCCTGACGCTCGGCGCAGAGGCTGGCCGCCGCTTCCAGAGCCTGGTGGGTAAAGGGATTGAGCCGGCGAATCAGTGCCGGCAGTTCGACCCGAATCATGGGCGCTCCTAGCTGGTGATCTGGTTGAGCGTGGAAATCACGTCGTGGCTGTGGCTGCCAAGCGTCAGCGACAGGCCGAGGTAAATGGCGACCATGACGCCTGCAAAGATCGCGAACACGCCCCAGACCGGCATCTGGCGGTCCGGCCGATAGCGGGCGTCGGCCACGTTATCGAGCGGGCTGGTCAGTTGGTCCGAGCGCGTGTCGTCGTCGGCGATGTGCTCGCGGAGCTGCTCGCCGAGCGCTCGAATGATCTGCTCGCACTCTTCGTGCCCGTCGGGCATGACCTTGTAGCGGCCTTCGAAGCCGAGGCAGAGGCACATGTAGATGAACTGGAGCATCTCGCGGTAGCGATCCGGCTCCTTCTGAAGGCGGGCCAGAATCGAGAACACCTTTTCACCGCCCCAGGTTTCGTTGTGAAACCGGGTCAGAAGCGAGTGCTCGGCCCAGGCGCTCTGACCACCCCAGCGTGTGCCCATGACCGCTTCATCAATGAAGGAGCACAGCACGTAGCGGTAGGCCAGAAGCGTCGGCCGGTCGTAGCCCTTCTCGGTCAACTCCACCTCGATCGCCATGATTTCGTTGACGACCTGCTCGTAGAGTCCTTCGATGTCGGTGTACTCATCGAGCTGGCGAATGCGGATGACCATGCCCATCAGGGGGGTGGCTGCATCGATCAGGTCATTGAGGTTGTGGCCGCGCAGGCGAAACCAGAAGTCTTCGTCGTCGTCGAGCTGATGAGCGTGACTGTGCAGAACTCGATCGAGGCTGCGCTCGGAGACGTCGCTGGGATCCTTCGGCGCGCGCTTGGCCCGCGCGCTCTGATAGGCATCGAGATCACTCATGGTCAACTCCTGATCGCCCAGAACTGAAGTTCGAGACCGGGGAACTCACCGGCCACATGGAAGGCAAAACCGCTGGCGTTTCTCAGCATGTCCCACGCCTGGCTCTGACGGTCGAGCTGGAAGTAGGTGTAGCCTGCGTGGTAGGGCAGCTGGCGTGGCGCGACCGGCAGCGGCGTCAGCGGCACGCCCGGCAGCTGAAGGCTGATCAGATCGCGAATGCGCTCGACGGAGGCGATCTTGGTCTGCTGCACGAACTGCTTGCGCAGCCGCTCAAGCGGCATCTCGGCGCGCACTGCCAGAATGAACTCGGCCGAATCCAGCAGCGAGGTGTCCGTCAGCGGTGCGACCATCAGGCCGTAGCGGCGTTTTTGCAGCTGAATGGCCACCGCGCGGGATTCGAGCACGGTCGAGAGCGCCTGACGCATGGTCAGCATCAAGGGCGAAAAGGTCGCCTCGGGGTAGTCGTGATCGTAGCTCGGGTATTCCTGCGGCAGCCGCGATTCGTCGGTAAACGTCATCAGCTCGCCACAGGTACTGACCAGCGTCTCGAACAGCCGCTCGGGGTGCAGATGACTGAGCCGTGAAAGGTGCTGAAACTGCGGATGGGTGCGATTGAGCAGTTGCAGCAGCATAAAATCCGACACATCGGCCACACTGCCCTGACTCGGCGCAGAGATGCGGTTGGCGATGTTGCGAGCACGCTCGCGCATCAGGCCCGCCATTTCACCGACAAAGCGGTGCAGCACGGGCGCAGCGAGTACGTTCAAGAGCGTCGGGAAAAAGTTTTGATCCATCACCAGGCTGCCATCGGCGCGCTTTTCGAGAATGCGGCCGACGGCAAGCGTTGCGTAGGCGCTGCGGTCGTCGCGCTCGAGCATCAGCCGTGGGGCGACCTGCGCCAGATCGAGATCGACGTAATCACCGCTTTCCGAATGCAGATCACGTACCGGGCGAGTGGTGTGGGAAAACCGCGCCGACACGCCGGACTCCGGCCACTGCACCTCGCCCAGGCTGTCGCTGACCATCGGCAGCGCCAGATAAACGATCTGATTGGCCACCGACCCGTCATGAATCTCGAGCGGGTCCGGCAGAGCGTCGTCATGGGGCAGCGAGAACGCGGTGCCGTCGGGGAACACGCCCTCGGCACGGGCCAGGGCAATGCGGCCGAAGCTCAGGTACTCTGCGTTGAGTTCGAGCGCCGTGAACCCGTAGAGATAGCGGCTGACGCCACTCAGACGTTCATTGAGCTGCGCTTCCAGCGCGCGACTTTGTTGCTGGAAATGCTGGGGCTTGATGAATAGCCCCTCGTTCCAGATGACTCGATTACGACTCGACATCAGACACCTTCCTAGTATTCACGCCGCAGCTCGACCGTGTGATTTCGCAGATGCACGAGGATGTGATAGCGATGGCCCTTGGGTCGGATGCGTACCACTTTCTTCCATTCGGCGTGATCCGGGTCGTTGTAGTAGGCGATGACCCCGATAAACCGGGTCTCCGGATCCACATCGAACGATTCGTAGAACTTGAACTGACGCGGCAGCAGCGCGAAGTCGTCGTGGTCGATGTAGTTGGTGCCGAGCGCGTTCTCGAGATCGTCGCTGACCTCGGCGTAATCGGCCGCCATCAGCTTCGAATCGTCCTTGAGCTGAAGCACCTGAAACGACATGGGCGCGCCAAGGCCGTTACCGTCAGCATTCATGTCCGACTCGGCCACCATGCTCAGATCGACGGTGCTGGCCTGTTCGGTGTCGGCACCGACCTGCACCGAGGGGTTCCAGAGCACGCGACCGGTCTTGGTCACGGCGTTGTAGGCCGTGCTGCAGCCGGCCAGCGTCACCGCGACCAGCAAAAGCATGACAAGGCGTTTCACGACGATTCACCTCGCTGGCCGGCGTCCTTTTGAAGCTCTCGTACGCTGCGGTCGTAGCCCTGCTCGAATACCTCCCAAAACAGCTTTTCGAAGCCCTGCTGTCGGTTGGAGGTCAGCTCGCGGTAGTAGTGTTGATACATGTCCCATGCCCAGGCGCTCTCCTCGGCAGGGGTCATGTCGCTGCGCCGATAGGCGTGAAAGCGCTTGAGCAGCGCGTCCGGCGAGAATGCGTCCAGAATGGCGCCGAGCGCCTGACCGATGGCGTCCTCGACGGCCTGCTGATGGCGGCGCTGCTGATCGAGCGATTCCCGAACAGCCGCCGGGGCCGACAGGTGAACAGGGCTGCGCTCGGCGGAAAACAGCGTATGGATGGTCTGCTCATAGCCCTGACCGAGGCGAAGCGGGTTATCTTCGATCGGCTGCAGCCGGCGGTCGCGCAGCGAGTAACGTCCGTCGCCCTGTGACGCGTTCAGCTCCAGCATGCCCTCGACCAGCGACCGAAGCGTCGCCCCGGCTTCGTGCAGAAACCGCTGTTGCTCTTCAGTGTCCTTGAACGACAGCGGCGCGCCGAGGCCTCGAAGCAACGGGTCGGCGCCGATGTGGCGAGAGCGCCCGGCGTCCTGGTCCGACCAGTGGTCGTGCAGCTGTTCGCCGACGGTTTGTTCGAGTTCGTGAAGTAGCTTGTCGTCCATAGCGGCACCCTCGGCGCGGTTGTACGTCGGTTGTTGAGTGGAATATGTAGAGGTCGAAGACGTGCTCGCACGCCCTGACTCGATGCGAGGCAATCCCATGGCCGCCTCGCTGCGATTCTGGTTGTCTTCCATGGCGCTCGGCGCGTCCCGGAGCCATTCGTCATCGGCGTCATCGAGCCAACCGTTTGATTCCGAGGATGAGGCGGTCTCAGCGCCGCCCCGATGGTTGAGCGCAAGCATGGGGTCCTCGGCGCTGGCGGCCGGATTGACATCGCCGAGCGCGTCGAGGGGATCGTCCTGTGCACGCCTCGATGTGGCCTTGATCGGGTCACCGTCTCGTGTGAGCTGCGTGGTTTCCTCGTCGACGAGATCGCTCAGTGGCGCCGAGCCGGGGGGCTCGGCGCTCCAGTTGCCGTGATGCACTCGAAGCGTGTAACGCCCGACGCTCAACTCGTCGCCGTCTCGGAGCACCACGCTTCTATGGCGCCCGATCTGACTGGTCGCGTTATTGATAAAGGTGTGGCCTGACAGGTCGACCAGACAGAACTGGCCGTCGACGCGCTTGATCTGGGCGTGCGAGGGGCGAATGGTGCGTTCACGATCCTGAAGCAGCCAGTCGTCGCTGGGCGAGCTTCCCAGTGTGCCGCCTTCCGGCCCGAACACGTGGGAACTGGTGGAGCCGCCCTCGAGCAACTGACTGTTGATCACGACCAGCGTGAGATCGTATTGGGGGTGTTTTCCCTTCATGAGGTCACCGTCTGATCTGGATACGGACGCGTTCCAACGGTCGGGTCGTATCCGGGTTAACAAAAGTGGTCCATCCGAGCTGACAACTGGTGCCGTCGCCGAGCTGCATGGGTTTGATCTCGTGCGGCTTGAGTTCGAGTTCGAGATCGAAGGCGAGCTGCTCGCGCATCGTCATGTCCATGAGCTGACTCAGCGCGGTGAAATCCTTGCCGTTGGGCAGAAAGTCCTTGAAGCGGTCAAGCGATAGATTCTTGAAGCAGAGGGCGAACTTGCTGCCGATGTCGCTGACCCGCTCGCCGGCGACCGTCGAGATGCCGAGTGCGGCGTTGGCACCACCGAGCGCGGTGCGCTGATCGGGCGGAATCTCGATCCAGCGGGGCTTGAACTGTTCGATCTCGACTTCCTCGAGGTCGAAGCAGTGCGCCACGATGCCGCTGACCACCTGAGGCGAGCGCGAGCGGCCGGCCAGCAGACCGGTATAGGCAAGCATCTTGCTCCAGTTGACGGTGCTGTCGTGGCGAAGCCGCTCATCGCCAAGCCCGAACAGGGAAAATACGGCGCGAGAAAAACCGTCCTGCCCGCCGTCCTGAAAGCGCACGTAGTAGCGGTACTTTCGCCACATCAGATGCAGCTGGCTCAGGAGACGGTGGTTGAAGAAGTTCAGGAAGTCGCCGAGCGCGCCCTCGCGGTGGGCGTACTCATGCGCCAGCGACTCCAGATAGAAGCCGGGCAGCGGCGACTGGGCCCCCTGAAGCCCGAAGAAATTGACCTCGACCCAATAGCACGGCATGCCTGTCGACAGCGCAATCGTGCGACGCGCCCGGCGCACATCGCTTGCCGGAAAGCCGAGCGAGCCACAGGCGGTAAAGCGCAGGCGCGAGAACGTGGGCGTCTCGAGCGCGTCGCGCTCGAGATCGTCGCCGTGCAGCCGATGCAAAAGCTCCACCAGCTGGAAAAAGCTGTAGTGCGGCGCTCGTTCCAGCACCGCCTCGCTGATTAGATCAGCGGTTGCTGGCCGGAGAGCGGGGCCCACTGGTAACGCTCCTGATTGCTGTGATTGATGACGTGCAGTTCATGAAACGCATTGATGCTTGCGTAGAGCGCGAAAAATTGCGCAAGCACCGTGCCGAACAGGTAGAGATCGCCTTCGGAGGCAAAGGCGTTCTGATCCAGCGTGACGACCGAGCGAATGCCACGTACCGGCCGCCCTCGATACATGCGATCCACCGGTGCGGTGTCGATGCTCAAGATCCCCTGGAGGCGCAGCCTGGAAGCCTGCTCGGCCTGACGGTCGATCAGGGCCTTGAAGTCATACGCTGACAGCACCGCGCTGAGTGCGTCGCGGTCGAGCAGCGAGGAGTAATTGAGCGACAGGTTCGAAATCAGATGCCAGAGCAGGCGACCATCAAGCGTCGGCCGCAGGGGCAGCGAGGGCCGCGTGATGTTTCTGAAGGTCGCGAAGGTCGGACTCGATTCGGTCGGCGTGGTGATGTCGCCGATCGTCAGGCGCTCGGGCAACTGGCGGTTGGTGCACTTGAGCTTTAATGAAATCGCCTCGTGCATTCCAAGGCAGGCTTCCTCGTCGTCACGCACAAAGGCAATGTGATGATCGAAGCCATCGGAGCGCGCGCTGTTTCGAACACGCACCCGGAAATAGCCCGTCGGTTTTTCATTCTGCTGGAACTGATGCTGAAAGCTTTCAAACGGCGTGTACTGGCGGGCATGAGTATTGCCACGCCCCCGGGCGCCATCAAGCCACCCCTGCACGCGCTCGACGCTGAACACCTCGAAGTGCGCGGGTTTGCGACCGTTGGGGCGCACGCGGTATTCGGTCTGCTCGCCATCGAGATCGACCGGCTCGCCGTCATGGTCGAACAGGTTGATCGCAGGAGCGCAGTAAAGCTGAAAGTGCTCGTCGCGCACACGTGCGTCCACCGGCAGCGTGCGTGTGAAGCGAAACCTCAGGGTCAGCGAATCGGCCTTTTCGCGGGGGAGATAGCGGGACAGCTCGTTGATGTCGAAAAACAGGAACGTTTCCGGGAAGCACAGGTATTCCTGAAGAATACGATAGCCCTGATACGCATTGCGCGGGTACGGCAGCAGCGCATCGGTTTCCTTGAAGCCGACCGGTGCAATGGCACTGGCCGGAAGGCGACGGGACTGGCCGTTGGCCTCGACCTCCACTGCACCGAGATGATGATTCAACCACAACAGCAGGGTCTGGGCAGTGTAGTTGTCGCCGCCCATGTGAAGGCGCAGGCTCTCGAGCCCCAGCTTATGAAGCGGCTGATCCGAGTGCACGCCAAGTTTCAGCTCGATGACCGACGCCGTTTGAGAGTGCTCGGCCTCGACACCCTGATGCGTGATCGGATAGACAGTCACGTCCCGGCAGGTGCGGAATTCACACGCCGTGCCATCCACCGGTTCGCTCAGAAGCGCCGTGCCCTGTGCAATGGTCTGCTTGCCATTGAGGGCGTGCAGTTTCGGGTCAAAACGAACGATGGTGGCGCTGGGCACGGGGCGAAGATAGTTCGGCCACAAGAGACTGATCAGCGAGTGCGTCAGCTCGGGAAATTCATCCTCGACCTTTTCCTGCATGCGACCGGTCAGAAACGCGAAGCCTTCAAGCAAGCGTTCAACGTCTGGGTCGGCACTGCGTTCGGAAAGAAACCGGCTTAATTGAGGATGCGCTTCGGCGAACTCGCGTCCCTGGAGACGTAAAAAGTTCAGCTCGTCGCGATAATAGCGATTCAGCATGACGTGACTGTTCCCTACCGCCCACGTGGGGGATATAAATCATGGTGCGAACCGCGCTGGAGGCGTTTATTCCAGGCAGCGGTAACGCTTGTCGTTAAGGACTAGATCGATCGTCGCGCGGCCCATGTCATCGGGAACACGCACATTGGCCCGGATCTGAAAGCGCAGCGACAGCGGTTCGTCACGGGGCATGACCCGGACATCCACATTGTCGACTCTCGGTTCGAAACGCTCGATACAGCTCTTGATCGCGCGCTGAATCGTAAGCTCCAGATCCAAGGTGCCTACCGTGGCATCGTTAAAGTCCATCAAGCCCAGAGTGGGGCGACTTTCACAGTTTCCGGGATGGCTGTTGAGCAGCCTGACCAGATGGTGCTTGATCGATTCCACCGTCTTGTAAAACTGCGACGACTCGGTCGTGACCGAGCCTCCCGCAGGTGCGGTGTTGATGCGTTCAAACAGACTGGCCCCCAGGGCGCCTTTTGCAGGTGCTTCCACCGTGAAACACTCCTGGCATCAAGTAAGTCTTGCGCCTCCGCCCGGGGGCGGAGGCGTTTCGTTCTATCGATCAGTCCTTGTCGAGACGGCCAACCAGTGACAGCTCGAAATTGGCACCCATGTACTTGAAGTGCGGGCGCACCGCCATGGACACCTTGTACCAGCCCGGCTCGCCCTCAACGTCGGAGACCTCGATCGAGGCCGCACGCAGCGGACGACGGCTACGTACGTCCGCCGGCGGATTTTCCTGGTCGGCGACGTACTGGCGAATCCACTTGTTGAGTTCGCGCTCGAGGTCCTGACGCTCCTTGTAGCCACCGATCTGTTCACGCTGAAGCACTTTCACGTAATGCGCCAGGCGGTTGATGATGAACATATACGGCAGCTGGGTGCCCAACTTGTAGTTGGTCTCGGCTTCCTTGCCTTCCTTGGTGTTGGGGAACGCTTTCGGTTTCTGAACCGAATTGGCCGAGAAGAAGGCCGCATTGTCGGAGCCCTTGCGCATGGTCAGGCTGATGAACCCTTCATCGGCCAGCTCGTATTCACGACGGTCGGTGATCAGCACCTCGGTCGGAATCTTGCTTTGCAGTTGACCGAAAGCCTCATAGTGATGCACCGGCAGATCCTCGACCGCACCACCGCTTTGCGGGCCGATGATGTTCGGGCACCAGCGATACTTGGCGAAGCTGTCAGTCAGGCGTGTGCCCAGAAGGAACGCCGTGTTGCCCCAGAGATAGTTGTCGTGCTCGCCACCGGCCTGCTCCTTGTAATTGAAGCTCTTGACCGGATTCTCGTCCGGGTCGTAGGGCGAGCGCAGCAGAAAGCGCGGCGCGGTCAGGCCGAGATAGCGCGAATCCTCGGATTCGCGCAGGGCACGCCATTTGGCGTAGCGCGGCCCTTCGAAGATCGACTTTACATCCTTGATATGCGGAAGCTGTTCGAAGCTATCGATATTGAAGAAACTTGGCGCCACCGAGGACAAGAACGGCGCGTGGGACATCGCACCGACCGAGGAGGTGTACTGCAAAAGCTTCATGTCGCGAGACGACGGTGTGAATGCGTAGTTGCCGATAATCGCGCCAACCGGCTCGCCGCCGAACTGGCCATATCCTGCGGCGTACACGTGCTGATAAAGGCCACTCTGGGTGATTTCGGGGGCAAATTCGAAATCCTCGAGCAGCTCATCTTTCGTGGCGTGCAGGACGTCGATCTTGATGTTCTCGCGGAAATCGGTGCGATCGACCATCAGCTTAAGGCCGCGCCAGCTGGACTCGAGCTCCTGGAACTGTTCATCGTGGAGAACTTCATCGACCTGCGCGCCGATGCGACGGTCCAGCTCGACGATCATGTTGTCGACAAGCCCCTTGCTGACCTTGCTCTGCTCGTCGCCGCTTTGAAGCAGCTGACGTACGAACTCAGCCACGCCTTTCTTGGCAGTGTCATAGCCTTCTTCGTTCGGGTTCATGCGCGTTTGCGACATGACCTGATCAAGCAGCGAGGACTGCTCTTCACTCACGCTGGAGGACGTGTTCTCTTTTGCGGTGTTAGCCACGGAAGGACTCCTTGGGAAAGCGGGCGCTAAAACGGTTACTGGGCGCTGGACGAATCATCGAGCAGATCGAGTTCCTTGAGCAGCTGCTCGCGGGCGTTGTCGTCCCCCAGAAGCTCCTGAAGGCGGCTTCGAAACGCCGGAACATTGCCGAGCGGTCCCTTGAGGGCCACCAGCGCTTCTCTAAGCTCGATCAGCTTCTTGAGTTCCGGCATCTGGCGCGCGATGCTGTCCGGCTCGAAATCGGCAAGACTGTCGATCTTGAGTTCAACGGGCAGTTCCTTAGGCTCGTCGCCTTCACTGTCTTCCAGACGGTTGGGCACCGCTGTGGTCAAGGTGAGTCCCGTCTCTTTCATGACCGACGAGAAATTGTTCTTGTCGACAGAAAGCACTTTACGCTCTTCAAGCGGGGTCTCTTCCTCGCCTCCCTTGAAATCGCCGACGACCATCAGCTTGAGGGGAAGCTCCGTCTCGCCTTCCTGATCGCCTGCCGAAGGCACATATTTGATGTTGATGCGCTCTTTCGGCGCGACGGTACCGTCGTTCTTAGCCATCCTGACCCTCGGAAATTCTACATAAGCAGCTGTTAAGTTTTGCGAAGGCTATCCCACACTTCTCTCTTTAATCAAGATTAAATAAATTCCACCTATCTACTTAAGCCATTATAAGCAAACTAAAAATTAACAAAAGTTAACACAAAGACACGGAAAGGAATTTCTCTTAAGACGTTGTTTTATGAGGATTAAATTTTTAAATCGCAAAAAACGGAGCAGCCAATATTAAATTCAATTCATTTCTATCGGCTTAAATTAGAATAATTAATAATTGAAAGTACCAATATCCTTAGTCATCCACGTGTATTAAACGCTTGTTTTAACTAAATTTAACTTTTATAAATTTTAATTTTCCGAGTTCTAATTGTGTCTTTTTTGAGCGGGCACACACTCGTTAATTCATCTGTCAACGGTGTGATCCTATTTACAAACGTGGCGCTAACATCAGCCACAGGCACCAAGGGGTCGAACTCGGCGCCTGAGCTTTAAAACGACTACACAGTGAATCGATGCTTATCGCTTGCCACGAAACATGAAAGCGAATAGCACCAACACGCCGAGTGCGAAGCACGCAGGAAACAACCAGATGCCTTGCCAGTCATGGCCATCCGCCATCACGAACCGCTCGGTAATCTGACCGGCCACCCAAAAGCCGATCAGCATGCCCACGCCGTAGGTTGCAAGCGTGATCATGCCCTGGGCTGCACTCTTGAAACGCTCACCGGCCCGCTGGTCGGTATAGATTTGCCCCGAGACGAAGAAGAAGTCGTAGCACACCCCATGCAGGGCAATCCCGATCAGCAGCAGGATGATCCCATCGTCGGCGTTGCCGAACGCGAACAGCACATACCGTACGGCCCAGGCCAGCATGCCGATCAACAGTGTGATCTTGATGCCGAAACGCTGAATGAATACCGGCAAAAGCAGCATGAACAGCACTTCCGAGATCTGACCTAGCGTCATCTTGCCCGTCGGGTTTTCAACCCCGATTTCAGCCAGAAACGGATTGGCGTTCTGGTAATAAAACGCAAGCGGTATACAGATCAAAACCGAGGCCATGAAAAACACCGCGTAGTTTCGATCCTTGAGCAGCGTCAGCGCATCGAGCCCAAGCATCTCTCGAAGCCCACCACCGCCAGCCACCGGGGGTGTCGCTGGCAGGGTGAAGCTATACAAGCCGAGCGCAAGGGAGGCGATGGCACACATCAGGAAGGTGTAGCGCAGAAGACCCGCCTCGATGGCGGCTGTGGAATCCCATGAAAATACGAAGCTGATCATTAGACCTGCCACGATCCAGCCAATCGTGCCCCATACGCGAATGCGTGCGAACTCGCGGCCCGGGTCTTCCATCTGCCGAAATGATACCGAATTGACCAGCGCAAGCGTCGGCATATAGAGCACCATGTAGGCAAGCACGAGCGGGTAAAACGTCGAGAAGTCGGTCGAGGTGTACAGGCCGAACATCAAGACGGCGCCGGCCAGATGAAGCACGCCGAGAATGCGTTCGGCATTGAAGTAACGGTCGGCAATCAATCCGATGATAAAGGGGGCAATGATTGCGCCCCAGGATTGGGTCGAAAACGCCATGCCAATCTCACCGCCGGTGGCCTCGAGATTGTTGGCCATGAAGGTACCGAGCGTGACGAACCAGCCGCCCCAGATAAAGAACTGCAGAAACATCATGATGCCGAGCCTGGATCGAATCATGCCGTGGCCTCGCTGTTGTAGTGTTGGTCAAGGGGCGAACGCCCAGATCAGTTGGCAGCGTCCAGCCCGAGCAGCAGCCGGTTACGCGCAGGACTGCTTTCTCCGCCTGCGAAATCATCGAACGCCTTCTCGGCGCGCTGAATCAGGTGGGATTTGATGAAGTCCGCGCCTTCGACCGCCCCTTGCGTGGCCTCTTTCAGACAGCATTCCCACTCGAGCACCGCCCAGCCGTCGTAGCCGTACTGGGTCAGCTTGCTGAAGATGGTCTTGAAATCGATCTGACCGTCACCGAGCGAGCGAAAGCGGCCCGGACGGTCGATCCAGTCCTGATACCCGCCGTAGACGCCGCTTCGAGCATCAGGCCGGAATTCCGCGTCCTTGACGTGAAACATGCCGATGCGGTCGTGATAGCGGTCGATAAACCCGAGGTAGTCGAGTTGCTGAAGCAACAGATGGCTCGGGTCGTACAGGATCTTGGCCCGAGGGTGGTGATCGACGCCGTCCAGAAACCGCTCGAACGTTGCGCCATCGTGCAGATCTTCACCGGGGTGCAGCTCGAAACAAAGATCCACGCCGGCCTCATCGAAGCGGTCCAGGATCGGCCGCCATCGTTTTGTCAGTTCGGCAAACCCCTCGTCCACCAGCCCGGGCGGTCGCTGCGGCCACGGGTAAAGAAAGGGCCAGAGCAGCGCGCCGGAAAACGCCGCCGCCGAAGTCAGTCCCAGCCGCTCGCTTGCACGTGCGACCAGGTGCATCTGTTCGACCGCCCATTCGGTCCGTGCCTTGGGGTCCCCCTGAAGCGCCTTGGGGGCAAAGGTATCGAACAGCTCATTGCAGGCCGGATGAACCGCGACCAGCTGACCCTGTATGTGAGCCGACAGCTCGGTGATCTCGACGCCCGCAGCCTCACAGGTGCCCTTGAGCTCATCGCAGTACGTTTGGCTTTCGGCGGCAAGTGTCAGATCCATACAGCGCGCATCTCCGCTTGGAAGCTGAACACCGCAGTACCCTTTCTCTGCCGCCCACCCGGCCAGGGTGTCCAACCGATCAAACGGGGCAGCCTCATCCAGAAACTGCGCCAGAAAGAGGCCCGGCCCGCGTATGCCTCGAGATGTTTCCTGTGTCATGACGTTATTCTCCTTGGGTCGCTTGGCGACGCTGAGCCTCGAGGTACGCGTCTGTATCGGTTACCGATGTCCATTTTTCACTGCTTCGATGACTGGCGGTGACGGCCTCGATGAACGCCATGCCGCGAAGGCCGGATGCAAGCGTTGGCACGCCCTCGGCGTCGTGTGCGTTTTGAGCACGAATGGCGTGTGCGAAATCGCTGTAGAGGTTGGCCAAGGCCTCCAGATACCCTTCCGGATGCCCGCCTGGTAGACGAAAGCGACGCCGAGCCTCATCGCATAGACCGGGTTGGTCGATGCCGCCTCTAAAAATCTGCATCGGCGCCTGTGCACGGCGATGAATCAAACTATTGGGCGCCATCTGACACCACTCGAGACTGCCGGTCTCGCCGTGGATTCTCAGACGCAGGCCATTCTCTTCACCGGTACAGACCTGGCTCACGGTCAATGTCCCGCTGGCCCCTTCTGCGGTTTTGAACAGCACATCGCCGTCGTCATCGAGTTGGCGCCCCTCGGCGTGAATGCCGAGCGCGGCGCACAGGGCATCGATGCGATGCCCAGAGACAAACTCGGCCAGCCCGAACGCATGAGTACCAATGTCTGCCATGCATCCGCTCGCGCCGGAAAATGCAGGATCAGTACGCCAGGCGGCCTGCTTGTTGCCCTGCGCCTCGGGCTGATCGGCAAGCCACCCCTGCGGGTACTCGACATGAATCTTTCGAAGCGCCCCGAGTTCATTGCGCGCAACCATATCCCTGGCCTGCCACACCAGTGGATAGCCCAGATAGGTGTGCGACAGGCCATACAGACGCCCACTGTCGGCAAGGGCTTGTGGCAAGGCCTGGGTCTGCTCAAGTGATAGCCCCGCCGGTTTTTCCGACATCACATGAAACCCGGCTTCGAGCGCGGCAACCGCCATGGGCACATGCAGATGATTCGGGGTCACGATCGCGACCATCTGCATACGCTGATCTTCCGGAAGCTGGCGCTCGGCCTCCAGAAGCGCACGCCAATCGGTGTGTACGCGCTCAGGAGAAAGCCCACACAAGGCGCCGGTACGGCGATTGTTGTCATCGGTTCGGCTGAAACTGCCACTGACCAGCTCAATGTGCCCATCTAGCGCCGCGGCCAGTCGATGCACCTTGCCGATAAAAGCGCCGTCACCGCCACCAATCATTCCCATGCGAACAGGCATCAAGGGTTGCGCCATATCGTTGTTCTCCGTTGAGTTCAATCGGGGCGTGAGGGTTTGAGCTGGCCCCTTAAAATAAAATTGTAACCGGTTACAGCGCGATAGAATGTAGGTTTTCAGCAGTAAACTGGTCAATCAGACCAAAGTTGACGCTTCAGGCGTTGGCGTGGAATCTATGAGCCTTACCCTGAAATCCGTTAAGCTTGTCCTGAACGGAAATCAATGGCTCGCACGTGGGGAAATGCAGTGAACGCAGGCGGCTTTCATGTCTAATATTCGCAAGGTAGCCGAGCTTGCCGGGGTCTCGGTCGCGACGGTGTCACGGAGTCTGGCTACACCCGAGATGGTCTCACCCAAAACGCGTGCCAAGGTGCTGGATGCGGTCGAACGCGCGGGGTACAGACCCAATCAGATGGCCGTCAAGTTTCGCTCACAGCGCACCCATAACCTGGTCGTGCTGGTGCCAACGATTGCCAATACATTCTATGCCCGCGTCATCAGCGGCATTCAGGAAACGGCGCGAAAGGCCGGATACAGCGTCCTGCTGTGCAATACCCAAGGGCAGGATGAGGTTGAACGCGACTATGCAAGGCTTGTGTCGTCGCGACAGGCGGATGGGATAATCCAGCTACGGGCGTTCAATCCGTTTTCAGACGACGACCCCACCCCACCCATGGTCAACGCCTGTGAGCTTTTGGATAACGCCCCGTGCCCAACCGTTGGCATCGATAACCGTGGCGCCACCTACGAGCTGACACGGCATCTTATCGAGCTGGGCCATCGCCGCATCGCGATGATCCAGGGCCCCGGCCAGAGCCCTCTGACTCGAGAACGAAATGCAGGCTATCAAGAGGCGCTCGAGGCCGCAGGACTCGAGGCCGACCCCGGCCTGTTTCTGCCAGGCAACTTCACCCCGCGCTCCGGATTCGAGGCCGCCAGGCACCTGGTCGATCATGCGAACCGCCCAACAGCGGTCGTCTGCGAAAGCGATGAAATGGCGATTGGCGCCGTTCAATGTTTCAAGGAAGCCGGGCTTCGCGTGCCGGGGGACATCTCGGTCGCGGGATTCGATGACATCGAGTTTGCCTCATTCATCGACCCGCCGCTTACCACCATCTCGCAGCCGGCCGAACGGTTCGGCCAGGAAGCCGTTGCCCGGCTGATTGAGGTCATCGAAGGCAAGAGAAACGTAACGCCTCATCAAACGCTTCCCCATCGGCTGGTAATTCGGCGCAGCACCGCCGCTGCGCCGCCCCGGTAATCATTCCAGTATCGCCTTGAACAGGGGGGCCGGGGTGCGGCGATAACCCCTAATCAAAGCCTGATCATCGCGCGCTCTTTTGTACCGGCTTGGCATCGTGAGGAAGCAGCGCGCAGTAATGACGGTTCCACATCATGACCGCGGCGGCGACCGCCGCCGGCATCATCAAAAGATTCACCAACGGAATCATGAGCCCAAGTGTGACGACGCCACCGAACGTCAGGGATTGCCACCATTTCGTCCGAAGGCGACCGCGCATGTCGGTAAAGCTGACGCGATGAAGGTCCATCGGATAATCCAGATATTGAATCGCCATGCTCCAGGCCGAAAACAGTGCCCATAGAAAGGGGGCTGCCACGTTGATGACGGGGATGAACCCAATCACGACCAGGACAGCCACGCGAGGCAGGAAGTACCCAAGCTTCTTGAGTTCTCGCCCAAGGCTATCGAGGGCCTGGCGCGTGAGGCTTCGGGGGTCATTGATCGGGCGCCCCGTCAGTTCTTCATCCAGACGCTCGGCAAGAAAGCCGTAAAAGGGCGCCGCGATCAACGTGGCAAACAGGTTGAAGGTATAGAACGCGACGATCAGCAGCGAGACCACCACCAGCGGCCAGATCAACCACTCAAGCCATGAAAGCCACGCCGGCACCTGCGCCATCCAGTAGTCCATCCAACCGCCGAACTGGGTAAAGAGCCAGCCAAGCAGCAGGCTGTACACCACCAGATTAAGCAGCAGCGGCACCACAACGTAGCGCCGACATCCGGGCTTCAGCACCATCCGAAGCCCTTTTTCCAACATGCCTACCGATTCAAGCATAGCGTTGCCTTCCTTTTATCGGGATCTGATACGACCAGGCTTTTGTGCCTATTGTCGCATTTACAAAATCGAGCGTTGAATTTTTCTTTCGAAGTAATCATTATTACTTTCATCTCAAAACAAGGCAGTCATCGTGACGGAAGTGCTAGCCAAGCGAAACACCCCGCAACGCCGACGCAGTATCGTGGAGTTCGTCAACGCCCAGCAAGAAGCGAGCGTCGATGAACTCGCGCGCCGTTTTCATACCTCAGAGGTCACTATCCGCAAGGATCTGGCGGCGCTCGAGAAAAACGGCCTGCTGCTCAGACGCTACGGTGGCGCGATTCCCCTGCCGTCTGAACTGGCCGAACAGCCGCCTCGACTTTCAAAGCAGAAGCAGGCCATTGCGCGTGCCGCAGCGGCAACCATCAAGGATCATAACCGCCTGATCATCGACAGTGGGAGTACGACAGCGGCACTGATTCCGCTGCTCGAACCCCTGATGGGTCTGGTCGTCATGACGAACTCACTCTCGATCGCCCACCAGCTTCGCGGGCTCGAGCGCGAACCGACGCTCCTGATGACCGGCGGTACCTGGGATCCGCACTCGGAATCGTTTCAGGGTCAGGTCGCCGAAGGCGTGCTCAAGGCCTACGATTTCGATCAGCTCTTTATCGGGGCAGACGGCATCGATGTCGAACGGGGTACTACCACGTTCAACGAGCTGCTGGGGTTATCTCAGGTCATGGCGGAAACCGCACGCGAGGTGGTGGTGATGGCGGAATCCGACAAGGTCGGTCGGCGCATGCACAATCTCGAACTGCCCTGGTCCTGCATTGATGTCTTCATCACCGATGACGGTCTCAGTGACGGCCATCTAGAATCCATTGCAACACACGGTGTTCGAGTCATTCGTGCGTCCACCACGCACTGAACCGCATCGTGTCCATCAAGAACAAGGAGTGTACTTATGTGTGGCATCGTTGGCGCCATGGCTCAACGCCAGGTTCAAAACATCCTGCTGGAAGGCCTCAAGCGACTGGAATATCGGGGCTATGATTCCGCCGGTATGGCGATTCTCGACGATCAGGCCACGCTGAATCGCACCCGTGCGATGGGCAAGGTTGCCGCGCTCGAAGACAAGCTTCTGGAAAGCGCCCTGTCCGGTCACGCCGGCATCGCGCATACCCGTTGGGCCACCCACGGCCGGCCGTCCGAGCACAACGCGCATCCGCATCAGTCCGGTGACAAGCTGGCCGTAGTGCACAATGGCATTATCGAAAACTTCGAAGCCATCAAGGAATCGCTCGAAGGCGAAGGCTACGTTTTCACGTCAGAGACCGACACCGAAGTTATCGCCCACCTGCTGGCCCGTGAGTTCGATAAAACCGGCGATCTGCTCGAAGCAGTTCAAAACATTGTCAGTGGCCTTGATGGCGCCTATGCGCTCGGCGTCATTCACGCCGACCAGCCCGACACCCTGATCGGCGCTCGCAAGGGCAGCCCGCTGGTCGTGGGCGTCGGTATCGAGGAAGCTTTCCTGGCCTCCGACCCGCTGGCACTGCTGCAAGTCACCGACCGCTTCATCTATCTGCAGGAAGGCGATGTGGTTCGCCTGCGTCATCAGGGCAATATTCAGGTCTTCGATCACGCCGGTGAGCAGGTGTCCCGTGAAATCACCAAGTTCGAGCACGGTGACGGCGCGGCCTCAAAAGGCAACTATCGCCACTTCATGCTGAAAGAGATTCACGAGCAGGCAAGCGTCATCGCCGCCACGCTTGAAGGCCGTCTCAGCGATCACCACGTGTTTCCGCGCTGCTTTGGCGCCGACGCTGACGACATGCTGTCTCACGTCAAAAACATCCAGATCGTCGCCTGCGGCACCAGCTATCATGCGGGGCTCGTTGCACGTTACTGGATCGAGAAACTGGCCGGCATCCCGACTCAGGTCGAAGTGGCCTCGGAATACCGCTACCGCGAGGTGGTCGTGCCCGAAGGCACGCTGTTCGTGACCCTGTCTCAATCCGGTGAAACCGCCGATACACTCGCCGCATTGCGCTACGCCGCCAGCAAGGGCGGGTATCTGGCAAGCCTTGCCATCTGTAACGTTCCGGGCAGCTCGCTGGTGCGGGAATCCGATTTGTGCCTGATGACCCATGCCGGCCCTGAAATCGGTGTGGCTTCGACCAAGGCCTTCACTTCACAGCTCATCTCCATGATGCTTTTGACGCTGGCACTTCGAAACGTCAAACAAGGCGATGACGACGTTCAGGCCGACATCGTCAAGGCACTCCGCGCCCTGCCGGGCCTTTTTGAGAAAGGCCTTGCGATGGATGGGGCGATCGAGAAGCTGTCTGCGGCGTTTGCCGAGAAGCATCACGCCCTGTTCCTTGGCCGTGGCCCGATGTTCCCGATCGCGCTTGAAGGTGCGCTGAAGCTCAAGGAAATTTCCTACATCCACGCTGAAGCGTACCCGGCAGGCGAGCTGAAACATGGCCCGCTGGCCCTGGTCGATGCCGATATGCCGGTCATCGCGGTGGCGCCGAACGATGAGCTGCTCGAAAAGCTCAAATCGAACCTGCAGGAAGTTCGCGCCCGTGGTGGCGAGCTGTTCGTGTTCGCCGACGAGCACGTAAGCTTCAAGGAAGACGATCACGTGCACGTGATGCGCCTGCCGGCGGTCGATGAACACGTCGCACCGCTTCTATATACGCTGCCGCTGCAGCTGCTGTCCTATCATGTGGCCGTGTTGAAAGGCACCGATGTGGACCAGCCCCGTAACCTCGCCAAGAGCGTTACGGTCGAGTAAGCCCCCCAGGCTTAGCCTTTAAAGCCTCGGCGCCGCACTCTGCGGCGTCGAGGCTTTATACTTGGTGCGATCCTCGGCATAGTGCAGGACTCACTCACTGCCTTAGTCGCTTATCCGCCATGCCTCATCTGCTCTCCATTCAAAGCCACGTCGCCTTCGGTCATGTCGGCAATCGCGCTGCGGTTTTTCCGCTTCAGCGCCTGGGCTTCGATGTTTCGGCCCTGCATACCGTCCAGTTTTCAAACCACACGGGTTACGGCCATTTTTCGGGCACGGTCTTTTCACCGGATCACCTGCTCGAGGTATTGAATGGCATGGAAACCCTCGGGGCACTTTCGAACATGACCGCGCTTTTGAGCGGGTACCTGGGCGATGAGCATACCGGTGACGTGGTACTGACGGCACTCGAGCGCATTCGCCGTCATCACCCTGATGCGATCTACTGCTGCGATCCGGTCATGGGCGATGTCGGGCGCGGCTTTTTCGTAAAAGATGGATTGCCCGACTGGATTCGCGAACACGCGATCCCTCGCGCCACCATCACCACACCCAATCAGTTCGAACTGGGCTTTCTCACCGGCACTACGATTGAAACGCGTCAGGATGCGCTCGAGGCGACCCGCGCGCTGCGCGCACGAGGGCCTGCCGAGGTGGTAGTAACCTCACTCGACATCGACGAATTGCCCGAGGGGCACATCGCGATGATGGTCGATACGGCCGAAGGCAGCTGGGAGCTGGCCACGCCCCGGCTTCATTTTGAAACCCCGCCGAACGGGGCAGGCGATCTGACCAGTGCGCTGTATCTGGCGCATCGCATGAACGCACTTGCCCCGGAAGACGCTCTGGCACGCACGGCGGCGTCCGTGTATGACGTGTTCTCGGCGACGTTCGCGTCGGGCGAACGCGAACTTCAACTGATCGCGGCGCAGGAGTCACTCGTCAAGCCGTCGCATCCGTTCGCGCCTCGACGCGTTCGCTGATGACCGATTATCCAGCGGCCCCGCTAAGACTTGGCCTTCCCATGTGGTCGTATGAGGAGTGGAAAGGTCACTTCCTGGCCCGAACGACCCCGATGCAGCATGCGCTCGAGGAGTACGCGAGCGTATTCGGTGCAGTTGAAGGAAACACCACATTCTACAGCGGCACACCGGCTCAGCGGACATTGGAGAACTGGGCGGCCCAAACCCCGGAGACGTTTCGATTCTGCTTTAAACTGCCTCAGCTTCTAACGCACGAACGCCGCCTGAACGACATCGATGGCTGCCTGGCGTTTCTCGAGGCACTTAGAGTTCTGGGGCCGCGCATCGGCCCGGTGATGGTGCAACTGCCACGGGATTTCGGCGCCAGTGAGCTTTTAAAGCTCGAGCGACTGCTTGCACGCTGGCCCGACGATATCGGGTGTGCTATCGAGGTACGGGCGCTCGAATTTTTCCACAAGGGCGATGCCGAGCGTCAACTCAACCGATTGTTGATAACTTTCAATGCCGATCGAGTGATGCTGGACGTACGTCCGCTATTTTCAAGCACGGATGTTTCCAATCGAGGCTTGACAAAAGCGCAACAGGAAAAACCTCGACGCCCGCTGCATGTGCTCTCCACAGGCGACCACCCCATCGTTCGCTTCATCGGTCACTTCGATGAGAAAGCGAACACTCACTTTTTTGAACCGTGGATTTCTCAGCTGAACCTGTGGATAAATCAGGGGAAAAAACCTTATTTCTTCGTTCACACCCCCGATAACATCCTGGCCCCGGCCTGGGCGCGCACATTCTGGAACAGGTTGAGTGAGACCGTGGTGCTGCCTGAATTACCGGAATTCCCCGCCGATAAACAAACGTCGCTCTTTTGAACGCGTGATGAGCGCCATCAGACACTTAATCAAAAAACGACGCCATCGTGCTATCAACGTGACGTTATCTTGAATAAACCGCCCGATATTGCGCGGAGCTCTTTTGAGAGTTCATGCTTAAAGTGCCCGGGCGGCTTGGCGTATACTTCGCGCCACTGCTTCTTGATCATGGCATCGAGCCAAGGTGCCATGTGGTTAAAGGCGATTACCCGCGCCGATCAGAAGCGTTATGCAAGCCTATATGCAGGATCCATACTGGCTTGGTGACATAACAAACATAACAACAGAGGCGGTCGTGAGGACGCGCCTTCGACAAACAGGGTGAAGTGATGTCTCAAAAATCCCATACCCACGCGCAGTGGTCTTCTCGTGTTGCGTTTTTGCTGGCTGCGGTCGGGTCGTCTGTCGGCCTGGGCAACATCTGGAAATTCCCGTACATGACCGGCGAAAGCGGCGGTGGCGCGTTCGTGCTGGTCTATCTGATCTGTATCGCGCTGATCGGTTTGCCGATTTTGATGTCCGAGTGGATGCTCGGCCGGCTCGGACAGAAAAACCCCATGTCGACCATGCAGCAGATTTCAGGCCGCCTGAAACGCTCACCGGCCTGGGCGCTGGTCGGACTCGCCGGTATTCTCGGCGCGTATCTGATCCTTTCCTTTTATAGCGTGATCGGTGGCTGGGCATTGGCCTACGTGAAGTACGCCGTGACCAACACCTTCGGCGGGCTGGACAATGACAGCGTCGGCGGCCTCTTTGGTGGACTGCTTGAAAGCCCCACGGCGCTTCTGGGCTGGCACAGCGTCTTCATGATCATGACGGTCGGGGTCGTCATCGGCGGTGTCGCGGGCGGTCTCGAGCGAGCGGCCAAGACATTGATGCCGGCACTTGGCATCCTTTTGCTGGTCATGGTGCTCTACGCCGCGACCACGCCCGGTTTTGCAGAGGGCGCGTCGTACCTTTTGATGCCGGATCTATCGAAACTGACCGGCGAAACGGTACTTGCCGCACTGGGACACGCGTTTTTCACGCTAAGCCTTGGCATGGGCATCATGATGGCGTACGGCTCGTATCTGTCGGATGATGTCAACATCGGCCGCACGGCCGTCGTTGTTGCGGTCATGGATACCGTCATCGCGCTGATGGCCGGTCTTGCGATCTTCCCGATCGTGTTCAGTAACGGCCTCGACGCTGCTGCCGGCCCCGGCCTGATTTTCCAGACGCTGCCACTCGCGTTCGGGCAGATGTCCGGAGGCTGGTTCTTCGGCATTTTATTCTTCGTTTTGCTGGTGTTCGCCGCCTGGACATCGTCGATTTCACTGTTGGAACCAATCGTTGAGTGGCTTGAAGAGAAAAGCCCGCTGAGCCGAACCGGGGCCACCATCGCCGCCGGCCTTGCGACCTGGGCACTGGGGATCGCCACCGTGCTGTCGTTCAACCTCTGGTCGGGCGTTCATCCGCTGGGCGTGTTCGCGATGTTTGAGGGTAAAACCATCTTCGATCTGCTGGATTATCTGACCAGCAAGATCATGCTGCCGCTGACGGGGCTGGCCACTATTATATTCGTGGGCTGGTACATGCAGCGCGACGAGCTCAGAACCCAGCTCAACATGTCGAGCGGTGCGTTCTCGGTCTGGTACGCCATTTCGCGCTTCATTACGCCAATTGGTGTGGCGGCCGTGTTCATCTTCGGCTTGCTGCACTGAGTTAGCCGCGACGCTGCGACTCAAGGGTCGACACGTTCTGCCGATAAGGCGGGCTTGTCGGCCCTTTTTCTTGGCCTGACGTTCATGCCTGGTTGGATAGGATAGCCCTACCGTCTTGATGACTACCTCCACCGAGGTATGGGGCTTTCATGTCAAACAAACTGACTTCTTCCGTGCTTAAACTCAGCCGACTTCCGATCAATGCCTCGACGCTCATCGGGCTGTCCGTCGGTGTGTTGCTCCTGGTGGCCGTTCTGGCCTATGGCGCTGACTCTCCCCTTGCCTTCCTGAATATTCCCGGTCTATCGATCGTGATCGCCGGCACGCTGGCGGCAACCTTTCTGAGCTTTCCGCTGAAGGAACTCTCGCGTGTGTTTTCATCGCTTCCGGCCATCTTTCGCCGTGAAGACGACCACGTGCAGGAAGACATCGCCGAGCTTGTGAATCTGTCTCGCCAGTGGATGCACGGTCAGGGGCGTAATATCGAAAAAATGCTGGAGCAGACCCGCAACCCGTTTCTGAAAACCGGCATCAGTCTCGTCATCGACAACATCAAGGAAGAGGAGATTCTTGACCTTATGCGCTGGCGCATCGCCCGGCTCAAGGCGCGGGAACGGGCCGAAGCGCAGATCTTTCGCACCATGGCCGCCTACGCGCCGGCGTTCGGTATGCTGGGGACACTTGTGGGCCTTATCAACATGCTGAGCGTGATGGAAACCGGTGATATCTCCGTCATCGGCCCCAGCATGGGCATCGCGCTGCTGACGACCTTTTACGGCATTCTGCTGGCGAATCTGGTGTTCAAACCGATTGCGGTCAAGCTCGAACGCCGCACCGAGCGGCGCGTCATTACCATGAACATGGTGCTTGAAGGCGTCTCGATGCTGTGCCGCCGCCGACTGCCCTCCTTCATCGAGGCCACACTTCAGTCGTTCATCGCGGAATACCGCGATCAGGATGAACTCGGTGAACACCGTTCCATGGAGAAAGCCCCCCATGTTCGCCAAGCGTCTTGATGCTCAATCAGAGGTTGAACCCGTTCGGCGCGCCGGCGCCAAGCACGATGCGCTGGACGATGCCGAAAGCCCCATCGAGCAGGCCGGATGGCTCATAAGCTATCTGGACGTACTGACACTTCTGATCATGCTGTTCATCATCCTGCTGATGTTCAATCGGCCAGCGGATGAGCCGGAACCCCCGATCGAAGCGCCGATGACTGGCGGCATCATGCCCTTGCACCGGGGCATTCAACCGATGGTCAATGGCGAAGTGGTCGGGCCTGCGAAACCTGCACGTCAGGCCATCGTCGAAACGCCCGGGGAGCGGCCCGCGCCTTCTGCTCACGTCTTTGCGCTGTCTCCGGAAGCGCTTATGGCGGTGGGATTGGTCACAGCGCCCTCCAGCGCGTTCACACCTCCGATCACGCCGGCACGCAGCGCCGAGTCAGAGCCCACTCTGGCAAGCGAGTCCGTGCCGGCAGTGGATCGGCTCGAGGACATGTTCCCGGCGCTTGAGGGCGTACTGGTTAGCCCGACACCTCAGGGCGTTACCGTGCGCATTCAAAATCAGGTGCTTTTCTCAAGCGGTGACGTTGATATATCGGACAGCGGCGAGCGCTTGCTTGATAGGCTGGTGCCGGGACTCAGTCAGTTCAAGGGATCAATTTCGGTTGAAGGGCATACGGACAGTCGGCCAATTTCGACCGAGCGCTTCCCCTCGAACTGGGAGCTGTCGACGGCACGGGCAAGTTCGGTGGTGCGTTTGTTGAGAACGCGAGGGATTGATGGTGAGCGACTGCGTGCGGTCGGGTTGGCATCGACCCATCCTGTGGCCGACAATGACAAACCGTCCGGACGCGCCGAGAATCGACGCGTCGAGCTGGTGTTGAAAGCCCTGCCCTGACTTGGGCAGGGCAAGTTCAGGAGAGACGGCGTTTTCGTCGAGCCGCCTCTTCATTGATGTCTTTTAGATCGCGCTCCAAACGACGTTCTTCGCGATGCTGCTCGATGCCCTTGCGAGCCTTCACATACCGCATTTCTGCCGTTTGCTTGCGTTTTTCGTGTTGCTCGGCTTCAAGTGCCATATAAATGTCCAGAAGCTCGGCCTTGATGGTTGCAAGCTGTTCGCCCTTGTGCATGATCAACTCTCCCTTGGGGGATCTATGAACAGTGCCAACCGAACGACGGTTCTATCTGTTAAAAGGGCCTATCTAAAACAGCGTTTTCGCCTAACGTTAAGGTCCGTTTAACAGTACTATGTGACGCATCATCCGGACGGCTGTCTCGTCGTGAACGAGGCGCTGCAACATTACTATAGCGTTATTGACAGTATAATGACGTTAGCCGAGCCAAATTTATGCATTGGGAGCTACCGTGAGTCTTGCCCTGTTTGATGAGCTGAGGGAACGTCTGCCCGATTTCAGACGCTCCGAACAGAAGGTGGCGCGCTACGTGCTGCGCCACCCTGAAGAAGCCATCCACATGCGTATTGCCGACATCGCCAAGAACGCTGGCGTGAGCGAGCCCACCGTTATCCGCTTTTGCCGGGCACTGGGGTGCGACGGCTTCCAGGATTTCAAGCTGCGGCTGGCCCAGATGCTCGCAACCGGTGCGCAATTCGCTCAGTTTTCCATGGATGACAGCCACGATGTGGCTGAATTCACCAACGGTATCTTCGATTCAACCGTAGGTATTCTGCTGTCCGTCCGCGATCGAATGAATCCCGAGTCCATCAGTCAGGCCATTCACGCCCTGACCAACGCCAACCGGGTCGAATTCTATGGGTTCGGCGCATCCGGCGCCGTGGCCTCCGACGCGCAGCACAAGTTCTTCAGGCTTCAGGTTTCAACCGCCGCCTACGCTGACCCGCACATGCAGAACATGTCAGCGGTAACGCTTGGCGAAGGTGATGTGGTAGTGGCGATCTCACAGACCGGGCGCACAAGCTCACTGCTCAGCAGCGTCGATCTGGCGCGCGAGGCTGGCGCGACCGTCATCGGGCTCTGCCCCAAGAATTCCCCGCTGGCCCACGCGGTCAACCTGCCACTCTACATCGATGTGCGCGAAGACAGCGAAGTGTATACGCCGATGACCTCTCGTATCGTCCACCTGGTCGTAATCGATATTCTTGCGGTGGGCGTGGCAAAGTCGAAGGGCCCTCAGCTCGATGAAAAGGTCCGGGCGGTAAAACGCAGCCTCGCGCCACTGCGCGTGCCCGAGGGCAACAGCAACCACTGACGGGTATGGTAAGGTAAGGGCATTCAGTCACCTTCTGCCGACGGCCTTTCATGACGGATTCATCGCCTTTACTCGACGCCCTCAATTCGGACCAGTGCCGCGCCGTCAGCGCGCCGCAGGGCAACCTGCTGGTGCTTGCCGGCGCCGGTTCCGGCAAGACCCGGGTGCTGGTTCACCGCATCGCCTGGCTGATGCATAACGAGCACCTCTCCCCCTTTTCGATCATGGCGGTCACCTTTACCAACAAGGCCGCACGCGAGATGCGTACCCGTCTCGAAGCTCTGCTGGACGTCTCACTTCGAGGCATGTGGGTCGGCACCTTCCACTCGATTTCTCACCGACTGCTGCGCACTCACTGGCAGGATGCCAAGCTTCAAGAGCACTTTCAGATCATCGACCCCGATGATCAGCTTCGCTTGATCAAGCGGCTGATCAAGGAATACAACATCGACGATGAGCGTTATCCGCCCAAGCAGGTGATGTATTTCATTGGAGGCTGCAAGGAAGAAGGTCTTCGCCCGCCACAGATCGATGCGCACGGCGACAGCTACATGATGCAGATGGTGGAGCTCTACGAGCTTTATCAAGCGGCCTGCGAGCGTGGCGGGCTGGTCGATTTCGGCGAACTTCTGCTGAGAAGCCTGGAGCTTCTACGTGATAACCCGCGGCTTCTCGCTCATTATCAGGAGCGATTCGCGCATCTATTGGTCGATGAGTTTCAGGACACCAATACGCTCCAATACGCCTGGCTCAAGCTCCTAGCCGGCCAGCGTGAATGCCTGACGATCGTCGGGGATGATGATCAATCAATTTATGGATGGCGTGGCGCTCGGGTCGAGAACCTCGACCGGTTTCGAACCGAGTTTGCCAATACCGAGGTGGTTCGGCTAGAACGCAATTACCGCTCTACCAACGTCATCCTCGATGCTGCAAACCATCTGATTCGCAATAACGCCGGGCGCATGGGCAAGGAGCTTTGGACCGACGTCGACAACGGCGAAAAGATCGCCGTGTACTCCGGATTCAACGACCTGGATGAAGCACGCTTCATCGTCGACACCATTCAAAAACACGCCAAGAAGGGCATCTCGCGCAAGGACATCGCGATCCTTTATCGCTCAAATGCGCAGTCACGCGTATTGGAGGAGGCGCTTATTCGTGCAGGCGTGCCCTATCGCATCTACGGCGGACAGCGTTTCTACGAACGCCTCGAGATCAAGAACGCGCTGGCGTATCTGCGCCTTTTGATCAATCGCGACGATGACGCCTCGCTCGAGCGCATCATCAATGTTCCTGCCCGCGGCATCGGCACCCGCACGATCGAGCAGCTTCGCATGATCGCCCGTGAACAGGATATGTCACTGTGGCAGGCCCTGCATGAGGCGACGGCTCATAAGCTGCTCAAGGGTCGGGCGGCCAGTGCAGTCAGCCAGTTCACCGATCTGATCGAGTCGATGGACAACGACACCGCAGGCGTCAGTCTTCATGAACAGATCGATCATGTGATCACGACGACCGGTCTGGTCGAGCATCACCGGGCCGAAAAGGGTGAAAAGGGTCAGGCGCGCGTCGAAAACCTGCAGGAGCTGGTCAGCGCCGCCAAGAATACCGGCACCCAGGATCCATTTGCCGATACTGAGGCGCTGCCTGAGGCTGACAACGGCCTGGCGACGTTTCTGGCAGAAGCGGCACTCGATGCAGGTGATCATGAGGCCGGCGAATTCGAGGATGCCGTTCAGATGATGACATTACACTCGGCCAAGGGCCTTGAGTTTCCAGTGGTGTTCATCGCAGGCGTTGAAGAAGGCTTGTTTCCGCACAAGATGTCGCTCGAGGAACCCGGGCGGCTCGAGGAAGAGCGACGGCTCTGCTACGTTGGCGTCACGCGTGCCATGCAGCAACTCTACCTGACGCACGCGGAAATGCGCCGATTGCACGGCAAGGAAACCTATCAGCGCCCCTCTCGCTTTATCCGCGAACTGCCGGATGAGGCACTCGAGGAAATCCGCCTGCGGGGGCAGGTCTCGCGCCCGGTGTCACATCGGCCAACCCCAACCCAGGGCGCCAGGGCGTCGGGAACGCAGTTGAGCGTTGGCCAGCGCGTTCGCCATCCGATGTTCGGTGAGGGCATCATCATCGATGGTGAGGGTGAGGGTGACCGCGCTCGGGTGCATGTAAGCTTCGAAGAGCACGGTGACAAATGGCTGGTTCTGGGCTTTGCCAAGCTCGACGTGCTTTGAGTGTCAAACAATTGTCATATTGATCGAATAACATGTTCTGCCATTACTATGGCACTCAACCGCCTCTTTTATGGCAGCAGGATGAGTTATGGATATCGACAGCGGCCGGCACAGCCAACATATCTCCAGTCAGTTCAATCAGGAACTGGAGGCTTTGAAGACCCACCTGATGGCCATGGGCGGTTTGGTGGAACGGCAGGTTCAAGATGCCATCGACGCCCTGCTCGAAGGCCATGCGCATCAAGCCCAGGAAGTGTGCAGGAAGGATCAGGAAGTCAACGAAATGCAGCTGCGCATCGACGATGAGTGCACGCACATCATCGCTCGTCGTCAGCCGGCAGCATCTGACCTTCGACTTGTCCTGGCGGTGACCCGAACAGCTTCGGATCTCGAACGCATCGGCGATGAAGCTAACAAGATCGCGCGAAACGCGCTGTCTTTGATTGAGGAAGGCCACACCAATCACGGGTTTGTCGAAGTGCGACGTATCGGCCAGCAGGTCCGGGAGATGCTTAGAAACGCGCTGACCGCGTTTGCACGCTTTGATACGGAGTTGTCGATTCAGGTCCTGCATACTGACGAAGCGGTCGACAGTGAGTACCGAAGTTCAATGCGCTCGCTGGTCACCTTCATGATGGAAGACCCTCGCTCAATCGGGTCTATCCTTAATATCATGTGGGTACTTCGAGCATTGGAACGTATTGGCGATCACGCCAACAATCTGGCTGAATCCGTCATCTATCTGGTCAAGGGGCTGGATATTCGACACACCGACATCAGCGGTCTGGACACCAAGAAACTGGATTCCTGACACGCCGCTTCAGATGTCATCGTGCTCGATGGCATTCACGAGCATATAAAAAAGCCGGGGCTCAATGCCCCGGCTTTTTTTAGCGCTTACTTTTTGGCCGGTCTGACCCAGTCATTCTTCTCGACCTGACGACCACGCGCAATCGCAAGCGCATCTTCGCTGACCCGGTCAGTGATGGTAGAGCCCGCCGCGATGGTCGCGCCGTGACCAACGTCCACTGGCGCAACCAGCGCGGTGTTCGAGCCAATGAACGCGCCATTGCCAATAAGCGTCTTGTGTTTGTTGACGCCATCGTAATTGCACGTGATGGTGCCTGCGCCCACGTTCACATCGCTGCCAAGTTCAGCATCGCCAATGTAGCTCAGGTGATTGATCTTGCTGCCCTTTCCGACCTTGGCGTTCTTGGTCTCGACGAAATTGCCGACCTTGGCCTGATCGGCCAGCTCCGTCCCCGGCCGCAGGCGCGCAAACGGCCCAATCGTTGCCTCTTCACCAACCTGCGCCGACTCAACAATACTGTGCGCTGCAATGACTGTGTGCTGCTTGATAACACTGTTCTTGATAAGCGTATATGGCCCAACATGCACGCCATCTTCAAGCACCACGTCCCCTTCGAAGACGCAGCCTACGTCGATAAAGACGTCCTGACCAACGCTCAACCGGCCTCGGACATCAATGCGGTTTGGATCGGCAAGGCTTGCACCGCTGCGCATCAGTGTTTCAGCTTGTGCCTTCTGATGAATACGTTCCAGATGGGCGAGCTGAACACGATCATTTACGCCCTGTACCTCATGCTCGTTCATGGGTTCGGCGGTCGTGATGGCCACACCTTCGCCAGCTGCCATGGCGATGATGTCTGTCAGATAGTATTCGCCCTGGGCGTTGTTCGAGGAAAGCGCCGGAAGCCATTGCTTGAGCTTCTTGCCGGTTGTCGCAAGAATACCCGTGTTGCATTCCTGAATGGCCTTTTGCGCATCCGTCGCGTCCTTTTGCTCGACAATGGAAGTCACCGCGCCGTTTTCACGCACGATACGCCCATACCCGGACGGGTCATCAACGGTCACGGTTAAAAGGCCCAGATGATCGTCATCGACTTTCTCCAGCAGCGCGGCCAGCGTTTCCGACTTGATAAGCGGCACATCACCATAGAGCACCAATACCGGGCCATCGCCAAGATTCTCAAGCGTTTGGGCAACGGCATGGCCTGTTCCCTTTTGCTCTTTTTGAAGCGCAAAGCGGATGTTCTGATCCGAAAGTGTTTTCTCAACCCGTTCAGCGCCATGGCCAACCACAACATGCAACGTGGCCTCTCCGATGGATTTCGCGGCATCCACAACATGCTGAACCATCGGTTTACCTGCCAAGGGGTGTAGCACTTTAGGCAGGGTGGACTTCATGCGGCTTCCTTGCCCAGCGGCGAGTATGACGACATCAGTGGTCATGATTGGCGGTGCTCCTTGCGGCATCGTGAAAAAGAGCCTTTAGTGTACCAGCGATAAAGATATGTGGCTTGATGGCTGTGCGCACGCACGGCCCTGTATTTCAGGCATAAAAAAAGGCCCCGATCGACTGATCGGGGCCTTGGTATAGATGCCTGACGATGACCTACTCTCGCATGGAGAAGCTCCACACTACCATCGGCGCGGGGTGGTTTCACTTCC
>NZ_JAMLJI010000003.1 GCF_023712105.1 Larsenimonas suaedae | reverse complement strand
AGGTGGGAACCACCCGATCCCATGCCGAACTCGGAAGTGAAACCACCCCGCGCCGATGGTAGTGTGGAGCTTCTCCATGCGAGAGTAGGTCATCGTCAGGCATCTATACCAAGGCCCCGATCAGTCGATCGGGGCCTTTTTTTATGCCTGAAATATGCCGCCGTGCGTAAGGCCCCTATTAGGTCGTTGATACTGATACCGTGAGAACCTTTGAGTTTCTGCTTCAGTAAACTTTGGTCGTGCGGCTAAAGCTTAATAGTTGATTCTAATCAAAAATGGTCCAATGAAGGGGTGCAGTAGCTGACGCTGCAAGCACGACATTGATGGGAGCCTCGGTACTTTTCGTGCTGAGGTTTTTTTTTGTATAGAATAAAGGTTACAGTACGGCTCGTGCATGCCATGCACGGATGCTTTCTGTACAACACAAGGACGAGATCAATGAAAAAACTGACTGGAATCTTTTTTGCGCTTGTAATGGCAACTGCAGTAGCCGCCTGTGACAGCGACGACGGCCCGGCAGAGGAAGCAGGGCAGAATATCGATAACGCTGCCGAGCAAACTCAGGAGTCTGCAGAGAACGCAGGCGATTCAATCGAAGAGCACGCCGATAACGCAGGCGATGCGATTGAAGAGCACACTGACAATGCAGCAGAAGCAACTCAGGACAAAGTTGAAGAAATGGGTGATGAAGTCGAAAAGTCTACCGACCACTGATCCCGTTTCCTAGAACTGAAAAAGGCCAGCTTATGCTGGCCTTTTTTGTGTCACCTCGAACAGGAATTACCGGTTCTGTTCGATACCCTGGATGTACCACGGTGCGCCATCCTTGAGCTTGCGAGTAAGGTGCCAGGTTTCATTGAACTCGCTGACTTCCCCTTCCTCCTTGATCAGGCCGTGGAAAAGAACCGTTGCTTCAGCGTCCTGGCCAAACTCCTGAATGCTGCCCAGTTCAACGAACAGTTTCTCGATTTGAGTTTCATTGTTGACCGGTTGCTCTGCGCGCTCCTTACGGAGCAGGTTATAAAGCTCGGGAGTGACGTACTCCTGAATCTTTTGCAGGTCGTTAGTGTCCCAGGCGCGCTGCAAGGCCGTGAAATGCTCCTTGGCACCCTGGAGAAACTGCTCTTTGTTGAACCAGTCCGGTGTTGCGTTTTGAGTGCCCGGTACGGCGCCGCCCGCATTGGAGCCACCTGAGGACATGGGCTGTTCCGCGGTGCGGGTCTGGCGCCAGTCCTGAGTGTTGTCCTGATGGCCGGCCATGGCGTGACGCCGGCGGCGCAGAAACTTGAAGGCGATGAAGGCGACAAGCGCGATCAGCAGCATGTCCATTATGCGAATGCCATCGAATGCGCCGCCGAAGAACAGCGATGCAAGAAGGCCGCCTGCGAGAATGCCTGCAAAGGGCCCTGCAAAGCGCGACAGGCGGCTATTGGGTGCGGTGGCCTGTCTGGGTGGGGTGGTGGCTCTTGAGCTCGCTGTGCTGCTTGATTGAGCCGAGCGTGAATATGAGCCGAAGCTCTTGCCGCCGCCAAGTCGTTTGGCGTCAGCGTGGTCGACGGCGACCCCGAAGGTCATGAACGCGACCATGAACGTAATGAGCAGGTGTTTCATCGCTACTCCTGAGGTGGTGGTAAGGGCAAAATGCCCGGCGTTAACGTGAAGCTTCTTCTCGGATGAATACCCATTCATCGCCTTGACTCATTGAGGCGCTGAATTGATACCCATCCACGTCGAATGCCTTGAGCGCTTCTGGATCGTCAAGGCGATGACGGATCATCCAGTCGCCCATCAATCCACGTGCTTTCTTGGCATAGAAGCTGATGATCTTGAACGATCCATTCTTTTCGTCCTTGAACACCGGCGTGATGATGCGGGCCGACAGTCGCGTCTTATCAACGGCCTTGAAATACTCGTTGGAGGCCAGGTTGATCAAGACGTTCGAACCGCTTTCGAGCAAGGCGGCCTCGAGATGATCGCTCAGAACGCGGGTCCAGAACGCGTAGAGGTCCTTTCCTCGTTCATTGGCAAGCTTGGTGCCCATCTCGAGCCGATAAGGCTGTATCAGATCGAGTGGTCGCAACAGTCCATAGAGACCCGATAGAATTCGAAGGTGTGATTGTGCCCAATCGAAATCATCCTGCGACCAGGACGGTGCGTCGAGCCCTTGATAGACATCGCCCTGAAAGGCCAGTACCGCCTGCTTGGCATTATCCTGGGTAAACGGACGCTGCCACTCGGCGTAGCGAGCCACATTCAGCCCGGCCAGTTTATCGCTGAGCCCCATCAACGTTGCAAGCTGTTCGGGAGTGTACTCTTTAAGACGATCGATCAACCGAGCGCTGTCATCGAGGTGGTCAGGGTACGTGCACGTAGCTGTGGCAGGGGGCGTCTCGAAATCGAGGGTTTTCGCCGGCGAAATGACGCTCAGCATGAGGCTCACCTTTATCCGATTCGTAAAAGCTATAGTATACCACCCGCCCATGCCGGCGAGTGGTCGTACAGATTGCTTTAAGCTATTTGCGTCATACCCGCCGTATTAGGCACGCGAGTTAATAAATCAAGCGCAATCATGGGCTTGGGTTGGGTAGACGCTGATGAACACCCTCGATTGCCTCGATGACCTCATCGCTCAGCTCAAGCTCTGCACTTTGCAGGTTGCTCTCGAGCTGCGCCATGGTGGTAGCGCCGATGATATTGCTGGTCACAAAGGGTCGTGAGGTTACATACGCCAGCGCCATCTGCGCCGGGTCGAGCCCGAATCGGCGCGCGATGTCGACGTAGGCCCATGTGGCCTCGTCAGCAAGCGTTGAGGTGTAGCGCTGGAAACGTTCGAACAGGGTCAGTCGTGCGTTTTCGGGTTTCATGCCCCCGAGGTATTTGCCGGAGAGAACACCAAACGCCAGTGGCGAGTAGGCGAGAAGGCCTACTCGCTCTCGGTGGCTGATCTCGGCAAGACCGACTTCATAGCTGCGGTTGAGCAGATTATACGGGTTTTGCACGCTGACGACCCGAGGAAGCCCCAGCTTGTCCGCCAGGTGTAAAAAGGTCATTACGCCCCAGGGCGTTTCATTGGAAAGCCCGATGGTCCGTACCTTGCCGGCATCCACCAGTTCTTTCAGCGCCCTCAGAGTGTCCTCGATAGGCGTAGCCTCGGTGTCGTCCTGCGGCGTATAGCCAAGCTTTCCGAAATAATTGGCTTGTCGATCCGGCCAGTGGAGCTGGTAAAGGTCGAGATAGTCGGTGTTGAGTCGAGCCAGGCTGTCATCGATGGCCTTATGAATATTGTTGCGGTCAAGTTTCGGGCCGCCCCGCAGGTGCGTCATATGGCGTCCGGCGCCTGTGGCCTTGCTGGCCAGTACGATGTCATCGCGCCGCCCACGTTTTTTAAGCCAGCTTCCGATGTAGGCTTCCGTTCGACCCTGGGTTTCCCCCTTGGGGGGTACCGGATACATTTCGGCGGTGTCGATGAAATTGATGCCGGCGTCGAGCGCGCGATCAAGCTGCTGATGAGCCTCTGCCTCGGTGTTTTGCTCACCAAACGTCATGGTGCCCAAACACAGTGGCGTAACGTCGATGCCACTGTCACCTAACGGTCTCTTTTTCATGGAACGCTCTTATGCAATGAGTGATGTGATCCCCATGGTAGCGGCGGCGTCAAAAACCGGCAATTTTGGGGGTTGAGAATACGTCATCTCAGGCGTATATTGCGCGGCCTGCCCGCCATAATGGCGGCCAGCATGCGTTGCAGGCTCAGGGGTCGCTCGCCGGGGCATCGAGCGAAAGAGCCTGCTGATTCGGTTCGAACACCAAGGCCGTCACGGATACGATGGCGCGTGTCGAACAGCTTTGTTCACGGTTTCAAGGTGAGTCGCCATGTTGCAGGCTGCTACCCTCTTTGCGCGAATGGAATATCGAATAGCCGAGCGGTTGCTCCATGCCAACCGGGGTCGCCCATCGCCCCGTTGTCATCGATTGAGCATGCGGTTATTCAAACGGTGTGCCAACGCAGGACTTGTCGATGCGCAGTCCTTGTACGGTCTGATGCTGTTTCGATGCGGTGTCACCGCGCAGGAAAAGGCCAAGGGCGCCCATATGGTGCTTCAGGCCGCTGAAGCCGGCGACGTTCAGGCGCAGTTTCAGGCCGGGCGAATCTTCGAGTTCGGGTGCAATCAGTATGTGGCACGGGAATCCCGAGCCGTGACCTGGTATGCACGTGCGGCAGAAGCAGGCTATGCGCCGGCGGCGGACCGCCTTGCCCGTGCCTATCGCAACGGTCAACTGGGGCTTCAGGTGAACGATGTCCGAGCCGATTACTGGGATGACCTGGGGCAGCCATCGTCCGAGGCCAGCCGCGTCGAAAGCTTAAGCGGCGTGGAGCATGTGCATTAGGTCACTCGCCTGAAAGGAACCCAGCCGCTAGGCTAGGGAAAGAGGCATGATCGATGCCTCTTGATGTTTCTAGCAAAGGTGGGCGCGTGTGAAGCTTCCAATCATTCTTGATGTTGAAGCCTCGGGTTTCGGTCGGGGCAGCTATCCGATCGAAATCGGCATTGCACGTGCCGATGCCAGTACCTGTGCCTTTCTTATCCAGCCCTGCGCGGAGTGGACCCACTGGGACCCGAAGGCAGAGCTTCTTCATGGTATTTCCCGCGAACGCTTGATGCGTGAGGGCTACCCGGTGCGAGACGTCGCGCAGTGGCTCAATGACGAGCTCGGTGATTGTCGGCTTGCCTACAGCGACAGCTGGGGATTCGATAACACGTGGGTGTCGCTGCTGTTTGATTGCGCCAGTCTGCTGCCCCGGTTCCGGCTCGAAAGTCTTCGACGATTATTGAACGAGCAGCAGCTTGAACGCTGGATGTCGACCAAGGAGGCGATGATCGACAGTGCCTCGATTCGGCGACACCGGGCCGGAGAGGACGCCCGTCTTCTGCAGTTAACGTACGAACGAACGCTCTCCGGCACTGACTGAGCGGCAAGGCTCAGCGCTCGGCGACCTTGAGCAGAATCTTGCCCATCCCCCCATTGCTTTCCATGTACGTCATCGCCTCCTGCGCCTGCTCGATTGGCCACTCACGGTCGATGACCGGGGTGATCTCTCCGTTTTCCAGACGTGGCCAGACGTAGTTCTGCATCTCTTTCAAGATGGCGCCTTTTTGATCTTCGGGGCGCGAGCGCAGGGTCGAGCCGATCACACGCTGACGCTTGAACAGAAGCGTGGCAAGATCAAGCGTTTCCTTGGTGCCCCCCATGACGCCGATCATCACGAGTCGGCCGTCCTGGTTCAGGATCTGCTGGTTTTTTGTCAGGTAGTCACCGCCAACCGGGTCCAGTACGACATCCGCGCCGCCCCACTGGGTAATCCGCTCGACCAGATCCTCGCTGTGACGGTTCGCACCGTCTTCCGCGCCAAGCTCGATGCACGCCTTGATTTTCTCGTCACTGCCGGCGGTCACGAAGCACGGGTTACCCAGGCTCTTGCACAGTTGAATGGCGGCGGTACCGACGCTACTGGCGCCTGCGTGAAGCACGATGCGCTCGCCCGGCGTGGCCTTTGCTTCCATGAAAAGGTTAAGCCATGCGGTCGCGAACACTTCAGGTATGGCGGCTGCGTCACGAAGAGACAGTGAGTCCGGCACCGGCAGCACCTGCTGCTCGGAGACTATGACGTGTTCAGCGTAGCCGCCCCCGGCCAGCAGGGCGCAGACCCGGTCACCCGGCTTGAACTGAGTCACGTGCTGCCCGACCTCACCGATCACGCCGCTGACCTCGAGCCCGGGGATCTCGGAGGCGCCGGGCGGGGGTGGGTAGTTGCCCTGGCGCTGCATGCTGTCGGCGCGGTTCATACCTGCCCAGGCAACCTCGATTCGAACCTCGGTGTCACCCAGTTCGGGGGTCTCGTGTTCGACCCAGTCGAGTTGGCCCTGGTTTATCGCAATGGCGTACATGGTGGCTCCTTATGAAGCGGTGGAGTAGATGTGGCAAGAGCCTGCGGTCATCATGGCGTATCGAACAGGTTATCCAACAGCGCCTCGGGCGTTTCGGCCGCAACCAATGCCTGACGTGTGCTTGCGTCCAGAAATCCTGCTGCCACGGCGTTATCCAGAAAGGATAACAGTGGCGTAAAGAAGGCGTTCTGATCGACCAGCCCCAATGGCTTGTTGTGCAGTTGAAGGTAGCGCCAGGTCCAGGTCTCGAACAGCTCCTCGAGCGTGCCGATGCCGCCGGGCAGGGTGACGAACCCATCGGCCAGGTCCGCCATCATGGCCTTGCGTTCATGCATGTTCGAGACCCGGTGCAGCTCGGTCAGCCCGAAATGCGCCATTTCGCGGGCGACGAGCTGTTCGGGGATGACGCCGACCACCTCGCCACCCGCGGCGAGTGCGCCATCGGCGCAGCGACCCATGAGCCCTGCACGCCCACCGCCATAAACCAGGCGCCAACCGCGTTTGGCGATGGCGCGACCGGTCGCTTCGGCAAGCGCTCCCCACTGCTCATCATTGCCGTTGCGCGAGCCGAGATAGACACAGATGCTCGTCATGAAAGCTCCTAGAAGGTACAGATGAATTATCGATGTGGATCACTAGTGAAGGAATAACGGCTGATCGTTAGCGCTCATCAAGTGCGCAGGCGGCAATGTCTGGATAGTGCTGATCGATCCACTGACCGATCGCGTTGTCGCCACAGAGATGATGGGCGTATTGCGTGTGCAGACAGCGGACCTGTGACCAGTTGGTAATGCCTCCCACGCCGCGCTCACGCATCAGGGGTTCGAATCCGCCGTCAACGATGGCCTGGCGCACGTCGTCAGTCATGTAGTGCCAGCGCTTTTGAACGTAGTCCTCGTGACTCGCGCGGTAACGGGCCATGAACTCGGTGTCCTCAGCGAGGGCGTCTTCAAGTGCCTTGATGACGCCCTGCGCTTCAAGCCGAGACAGCTCGACCTTGAGAGTCTGACTGCTCAGCCAGTAAAGCGTTGGAAAGGGCTTGCCATCGACCAGCGAATGCATGCGCAGTACCAGCGGTGTGCCATGGTCGTTTTCGGCACTGACGGCTTGAATGCCGTTGGGCGCTCTGCCGAGCTGACGTTCGATACAGGTCAGTTGTGCCTCGGTCGGGCGGTTGTCGGTGTGATGGATCATCGGGGATGGGTTTCGTCTTCGATTATGAACTTGGGTGAGCGGGACACTGCTCGAAAAAAGGCCTGATTGAGCTGGATCGGGCTGGGTGAATACTGCCATTCCCGCAGGCAATACGCGCGGGCGCGCTCGATCAGGGCGCTATAGAGCCGGTTGAAGGGCGCATCATAGTCGTGGGTTTGCGACACCGGCAAGCGGATGTGCGGGTAATCGGCAAAGCGCTCGAGGAAGTAGTGCTCGAGTTCACGCTCGATACGCCGGTGCAGCGGGGTGTCGTCAGGGTCGAGCCAAAGATCGAACGAAATGGGCATGTTGGCGTCCTCGCGCAGGGTGCGGTGATCGGCGCGGCTGTCACGTTTACCGTCAGGCCGCAGCCGATTCAGCGACGAGCCAGCGGCGCACAGAGTGCGTTCAGGCATTGGATCAAATCGTTCGGGCCGAGTTCGATATCAAGCCCGCGTTGCCCGCCGCTTACGAAAATGGTGTCGAAGGTCTGTGCGCTTTGATCGATGAAGGCCGCGTGGCGCTGCTTCTGGCCCAGCGGACTGATGCCGCCGACCACATAGCCGGTGGCCTTTTCAGCGCGCTCGGTCGGGGCCATAACGGCTTTTTTCACCTTGGCCGCTTTCGCCAGCGCTTTCAAGTCAAGCGTATGCGATACCGGGACTAGGGCCATGGCAAGCGTTTTGCCGCCGAGATCGGTCATCAGGGTCTTGAATACCCGCTCAGACGGCACGCCGAGCGCCTCGGCGGCGGCGGCCCCATAATTGCCGCCATGTGCGCTGTCGGTCGTGAAGCGGTGCATCTGATGTGCGATGCGCGCATGTTCAAGATAGCGAATGGCAGGTGTCATGAGGTCCTGGCCCTTGAGAAGATGTAAACCGATGGCCCGCCAGCTACAGTGGGGCTAGACCATTTAGTGGAGCTGTCATGGATGAGATGACATCATCGTATGCGGTGCCGCCACGGCCGGAGTGCTGCGAGTTGTGCGGTCGAGCCGTTGACGCGTTGACCAAGCATCATCTGATTCCCCGAACCGTACACCGCAAGAAACGCTTTCGAAAGCGCTACAGCAAGGAGCAGATGCATACGGCCATTCTGTGGCTGTGTCGGCCCTGTCATCGCCATATCCACGTGGTGCTCAGCGAACAAGCGATGGCTGAGCAGTATGCCACGCGCGCGGCGCTGATGACGCACCCAGACATTGCCGAGTTTGTCACCTGGCTTAGCGCGAAGCCTCCCGGCTTTCAGCCGAGCTCGCGCCGCCCCAGGCGCTCATGACCGGCTAGATCAGCCGCTGGGAGTGAAGGTCGCCCCAGGCGGTGTCAAGCGCCGCTTCAAGCAGGGGGTGGAGATGGGCGGGTAGGGGGTTCATGGCGGCTGCAACGCTTTGGTAGCTACGGATTCGAAGCCAGGTGTAGGCCCACGCAGCGCACTCGACGTCGGTGGTTGGCACGGGGCGCTGAGGCATCTGAGTAATGAGAAAGAGCGCGGCCTTGGCCGCCCAAAGCGGCGGTGTCTCACCCTGGCTCCAGGCCTTGAGTTGTTCGCCGGTGGGGTTATCCTCCGGTTGTCCGAGCTTGGTCAGGCGCGCGGTATCGGCAAGGATAATCGCGAGACGGTCGGCGCTTGCGTCGCCGATCCGCAGCCAATGGCCGACCAGGTGCGATAGCCCCTGCATGGCGCTGTGATAGAACTGAGGCGTTTGAGCATCGGTCATGGCAGTATCCGAGAAAAGAAACATTAAGGGCGTAATTGTATGGCAAGCGAGCGTACGGACTTCGATTTTACGACGGTGACGACGCGTCGTCACATGGGCTCGACCAAGTGGAGCCGCTTTGACGAGGATGTGCTGCCGCTGTGGGTGGCCGATATGGATTTTCGCTCGCCAGAGCCTGTTATCGAGGCGCTGGAGGCACGGGTCAAGCACGGTGTGTTCGGCTACACCTTCGCCTCCGATGCATTGAAGCGCACGCTGTGCGACTGGAGCGCGCGCCATTATGGGCTAACGCTCGAACCCGCCTGGCAGCACTGGCTGCCGGGCGTGGTGCCGGCGCTTCATATCGCGGCGCAGGCGCTGACCGAACTCGGCGATGACATCCTGACACTGACGCCGATCTACCCTCCGTTTCTTCACATCGCGGAAAATGTCGGACGTCATACCCAGACGGCCGCCCTGCGTGCGCCAACGGCGGAGGACCCGCAGTGGCGACTGGATATCACGGCGCTGGAGCGCGCCATTACGCCGCGCACGCGAATGCTACTGCTTTGTCATCCACACAACCCGACCGGGCATGTGTTCGACAGTCAGGAACTTGCCGAGCTGGCAGCGCTGGTCGAGAGGTACGATCTATGGGTGTGCTCCGATGAACTTCACTGTGATCTGATCCATGACACAGGTCGTGCTCACGTACCTCTGATTAAGGCAGAACCTCGACTTGCCGAGCGTACGATCACGCTCTGGGCGCCCTCGAAGACCTTCAATGTGGCGGGGTTGACCAGTGCTTGTGCAGTCATCGCCGACGACGGGCTCAGAAAACGATTCAAGAGAGCCTGTCTGGGATTGATGCCTTCCGACAATGTCATGGGGCTGGTGGCTGCTCAAGCCGCGTTTGAGCACGGTGAGCCGTGGCGTCAGGCACTGCTTGATGTGCTTGCAGGCAACGCCGAGTTGATCGACCGCTACGTCGCTGCCTGGCCGGGCGTCAGCTGGGCCAAGCCTGAATCGACCTATCTAGGCTGGCTCGATCTTCGAGAGGCAGGGCTTGGCGATGTCCCGCAGAAGGCGCTCTTGGATAAGGCCCGTGTTGGGCTGTCGGATGGCGCCGATTTCGGCTGGCCGGGCTTCGTGCGTATTAACTTCGGTACCTCGCTTGAAACCCTTCAGGCCGCGCTCGAGCGGATGGACACGGTGCTGCGCTAACCGCGAGATGCCCCTGTGCATTGAAACGGGCCCGATCGGGCCCGTTTGTGCTCAATAAAGCAGTGTAAACATACGGCGGCGGTAGGTTGTGGTCAGAGCGTGCTCCTTGCCGAGGGCATCGAACACGCGCAGAAGCGTTTTGCGTGCGATGTCGTCGCCGTAGCTTCGGTCTTTCTGCATCAGCGTGAGCAGAGCCTCGAGCGCCGGTTCGTACTGCCCCTGGCCGAGCGCGAACTGCGCCTGCAAAAACTGCGCTTCGCTGTCGTCTCGTGCGCCGAGCGCATCCACGTCCTCACGCGAGGGCGCTTCCTTGGCGAACTCGATGCGGGCGCGTACACCGCGGCCTTTTGAGCTATCACGGTCTTCGGGGGGGAGTGCATCGAGAATCTCGAGCGCCTGCGCGAAGTCGCCCTCAGCGGTTAGAACGCCCGCGTAATCGATCTTGTACTCATGATGATTTGGCGATTCATTGATCAGTTGCTGATAGAGCGTCTTGGCTGTTGCCGTATCGCCTTGCTCAACGGCTTGTTCGGCCTGAGCCTGGGTGCTTAAGCCCGTATCCTGCGGCGCTTCAAGGTACTGACCAAGCCACTCGCGGATCTTCTGTTCGGGCAGAGCGCCCTGGAACTGATCATAAAGCTGACCCTGAGCGATGAGTTTGACGTCCGGCGCGGCGCGAACACCCAGCTGCGCGGCAATCTGAGGCTCGGAGTCGATATCGAGCTTGGCCAGAATGAACGCGCCCTTGTATTCGCGGGCCAGTTTTTCAAGTACGGGGGTCAGGCGTTGGCACTCGTCGTTGCCGCTTGATAGGCACTCGAGCAGGACCGGCGTATTCATTGAGCCTTCCAGAACGACCTGCTGGAAGTTACTCATGTCCACGGTCACGATGATGCTGGCGTCATCGACATCCTGGGCGCCGGCGCGGTGGCCGGAGGTTTCTGCGGGGTTCTCCATCGGAGCCCCGGTGCGGGGGTCGACTATTTGCATGGCACCTTCCTAACTGGGTATGTTCGTGATCACTTTAATGCTGTCGGACAGCGCTGAATTCAACCGTAGTTTAGTGAATGCTCGCGGCAGGAATACAGCGCAATGACAAAAGACCAAGGAAGAACTCATGACCAACGCGATTAACGTCGGAATGATTGGCTTTGGATTGGCCGGCACGGCGTTTCACGCGCCGCTGATTACGACCACTGAAGGCCTTTCATTGCATACGGTGGCAACACGGCAGAACGATAAGGTCAAAAGGGCCTATCCGAACGCTTCGGTGGGTAGTGTTGATGAGGTGCTTGCGCATCCCGAGATCGAGCTGGTGGTGGTGGCAAGCCCTAACGATACCCACGCCGATCTGGCCATCCGGGCGATGCAGGCGGGCAAGCACGTGGTAATCGATAAGCCGTTCGCGCTGAACTACTCCGAGGCGCTCAAGGTAAAGGAGATCAGTGAGGCAACTGGCAAGCAGGCCATCGTTTTCCACAATCGGCGCTGGGATGGCGATTTCTTGACAGTCCGACAGCTCATCGAGCAGGGCACGCTTGGCGCGCTCACCCAGTTCGAGTCGCATTTCGACCGCTTTCGACCTGCTGTAGACGCGTCAAAATGGCGTGAGCAGCCGGGCGAGGGCAGCGGTGTCTGGATGGACCTGGGGGCCCATCTGGGCGATCAGGCGCTTGAGTTGTTTGGGCCGCCGCGTTCGGTCTTCGCTGATCTGGGGGCGTTGCGCGATCAGGCGCAGGCAACGGACTATTTCCATGTGGTGCTTCGCTATGATGACTTTCGAGTCATTCTGCACAGCACTACGGTTGCCTGTGCGCCGACACCGAGATTTTCGCTTCATGGCACCGAGGGCAGCTTCACTATCTACGGGCTTGATCCTCAAGAGAGCATGCTACGCCGTGGAGCTCGGCCGACGTTTGACGGCTGGGGGCATGACGCCACGCCCGGTGAGATTGTGCGCCTTCAAAATGGAGCGTTTGTACGCGAGACCGTGCCCACTCAACCGGGCAATTACCCGGCCTTCTATCAGGGCGTACGCGATGCGCTCAGAGGCGGCGAGTCGCCGGTCAGTCTGGGCAGCGCACTTCAAGTCATGCGGCTTCTTGAGCTTGCCAAGCAAAGCGATGCAAGCGGTCAGGCGCTCTCGTTCGATGCGCCGATCGGCCAGGATGTGTAAGGGAACTTAGGACACGCAAGATTGGCTGAATTGTGCCGATTCGCTCATTAAGTTGGTAGTGAATCTACCGACCCAGGAGCACACGAATGACTCAGGCATCTTTCCCTACAGAAACCCTCGTATATACCGCCGCCATCGATTTCGAGTTCATCCATGCGCTCGAGCAGGCCGGGGACCCGACCACGGCCTGTGTGCCCATGCTCGGACAAAGCAACAGCGGCGTGACGGTGGCGCATGGTGTCGATATCGGCCAAATGTCGATGGAGCGTCTGGCCGGGCTGGCGCTTTCGCGAGGGTTGATCGAAAAGCTTGCGCCCTATGTCGGGCTCAAGCAGCACAAGGCCGCCGAGGCGCTGGAGAATGCACCGCTTACGTTGACCGAAAAGGAAGTGACTCAGCTGGACCGAGCCGTTTACGGCGCGATCATCAAAGACGTTGCTGACCGCTTCGACGCGCAGCAGAATGCGTCGCCTGAAAAAGGATGGACTGCCTTGCCGTCAGCCGCGGCAACGGTAGTTGTCAGTCTCGCCGTTCAGTACGGCCCCAACTTGGCCCACCGTACTCCGCGGTTCTGGACCTATGCACTGACCCATAACTGGATGGGCATGATTACCGAGCTGGTGGACTTTGGGGATGCGTACAGCGCACGCCGGCACCGCGAGGCGGCGTATCTGAAGTATCATATGTTCGGAAAGAGCGGCGGAGGTTTACAGGAGGCGGCCAACGACCCGGACTAAGTCGCGCCTGGTCTAGATTTGGGCAGGTGTGATGATTTTATTGAGACGTAAAAAAAGCCGACTCAAAAAATGAGTCGGCTTTTTCATATTTGGTAGCGGGGGCCGGATTTGAACCGACGACCTTCGGGTTATGAGCCCGACGAGCTACCAGGCTGCTCCACCCCGCATCGACGTGGCTGTATAATACGGATTTTCAGGCCGGCGTCAACCATTTGTTGGCAAAAAGAGTTCATTGATGGAAATCAAGCTGGGTGACCAGCTGATCCAGCTCGGATTTGAGGCGTGCCCACTGGGTGCGCGTTACTGGCCCGGTCGCAATCAACTGGCACAACCACTGTGAGAATTCGTCGCTCAGCTGGTATTCCTGGCCGACGTTATCGTTAAGACGTGCGACCTGGATGTCGAGTCGACGGTCATTGTCGTCGGCACTGATCGGTGCATTTGCCATGAGCGCCAGATGCACCTTGAGCCGCTGAAGCGTGTCGTCTTCGGTGGGGGTGCCATGACGTCGATTGAGATTGCGGGCCTGATGTGCGCGCTGGGCCTGTTTGGTCAGCGGCGGTTCAAGGGTCAATGAGCCAACGTCTTCGAACGTGTCGCCCTGCATTCGTGCTTCGTCGGCCTCGACGTGGGCTTCAAGCAGAGGCTGCCAGGCATGCCAGCGTTGCTTGAGCTCGTCATTTGCCAGTGAGTCGAGTTCTTCACGTCGGCGCCGAACGATGCCGTTCCAGCGTTTCAGCATGCCCTCGCTGCGTCGGCCTCTGGGCAGTGGTTGATATTCTTCCAGTTCCTGCTCGACCTGATCCAGATAGGCGCTGTCCTCAAGCCGCGTCGGATGCCACTGATCCACACGGTCGATCAAGGCCTGCAGTGCGTCGAGCTGCTGGTCCTGTGCACCCTTGCGCGTCGTGCGCTCGCTGTCCCGCCACTCGAACAGCCGGTCACAGACGTTTCGAAACTGCTTCCAAAGCCGTTGCTCATCGCCTTTTGGTGCACGCCCGAGGCTGCGCCACTGTTTCTGGAGGTCCTTGGCGATCCGGGTACGCTGTTCGATGTCCCGCTCGTCGGTCAGAAGTTGCTCCGCTTGCTCGACCAGGGCCTGTTTCTGTTCGGCAATGCCGCGGGCCTTTTGATCAATGAGTGTCTGTACACCCTGAAGCGCAAGGCCAAATCGATGGCGAAGGGTTGCCACGTCTTCCCGGGGCAGCGGCGAATACGTGCGCCACTCTTCTCGGGCCTTGTTTCGGATGGTGCGAAGCGCGTCCGGGTCAGCCAGTTGGTCGGCGTTGTCGATCAGTTGCTCGAGCTGGTCACACAGGGCCTCGCAGTACTGCTTGTTCAGTGTGCGCTGCTGATCCAGGTGCTGATAATAGCCTTCAAGATTTTTTCGCACCTGGTCTGAGGCGCTACGAAACCGCTGGGAAAGCTCGCGAGAGGCAGCGGCACTGCCGAGCTGTTTCCATTCACTGACGAGCTGGCGATGGCGTTGTTCTCGGTTGGTCTCGGCCTCATCGGAGTGAGCCAACTCCTCCATGGCCTGGCACAAATGCTCGCGTTTGGGCGCGGCCACGAAGCTTCGCCAGTCCCGAAGTTCGGCAATGCGCGCCTTGAGCCGCTTGATGTGGGCGGCGTGCTGCTTCTGGAATCGGGCGTCGAGCTTGGCGTGGCGAGCCTGCAAGACATCGAAAAGGCGCGTGGCGCTTTGCAATTCGCCCGATTCGATCAGCTGTTCGAGCTGCTCGGCTTGTTTGGCGATGTGTTCGGATTCGGCCCGGGCCTCATCGTCGGAAGCCGTGTCGGTGTTCGGAGCGGCGTGCGTGGCCAGCGCCGTGTCCACTTCCTGAAGCAGAAGCGGTAGCGGATACTCGCGGGGCCAATCGATCGCTTGGCGATGAGTCGCAAGCGCATCCATGTCGCTTTGATCAAGCGCCTGCTCGATTTGGGTGCGGTGCTCATCGAGGGTCTGCCAGGTGTTGACCAGACAGTCGATGGTGGCCAGGCGCTCGAGATAGTGTGCCTGTACGCTTGGGGCGGGCGCGTTGTCCTCGCTTAGATTGATCCAGCGCTCGGCCTGAAGGCGTCTGAGCGCCAGCAGACTGTCGATGTCCTGACGTCGCGGGTGCGGCTCCCGTTTCAGATGATCCAGGGCATTATCGAGCGCCTCGATGGTGGCCGTTCGCGCCTCGCGCTCCTCGGTTTCGGCGCGGGACTTTTCCTCGGCCGCCAATTGCGCGTTGTAATGCGCCCGAATGGTTTCTTCGCACTGATGATGTGCGGCCTTGAAGCGCGCACTTTGGTCGGCATCTGCCTCGCTTGCAAGTTGATCCCATTCCCTTAGGACATGACGATGACGGGCTTCGTATTGAGGTTCCCAGCTGCCTCTGGCGAGCTTTTCGATCAGGCCAATGCAGTATTCGCGCTGTTCATGGCGCGCCTTGAGTTCGCGCGCGTTCTGCTGACGCTCATTCAACCGGTTGCGTGCAAGACGTACGATGTTGCGGTCTCGAGTCGAGAGCTTGATCAACTGCTCAAGACCCTGATCGCTTTCTACACGCTGCGCCGCGGCGTGACGGACGGCCGCCACCTTGTTGTGGCAGGCCTGCTCGATCAGGTCCGATTCATCGCGCAGACGCTCGAGGGCCGTCAGGCGCAGCTGCTGATTGTCGGCGTTGAAGGCCACGGTTTTCAAAAGGGCCGGCTCACTCAGCGTTTCAAGCAGCTTCTGACGGGTTTCCAGCGAAAGAGCGCCGGCGGCACTGCCGTTCAGGTGCTTGATCAACCGTGCCTGAATAACGTCGTTCTGTTGGTGTTCCAAACGTTCAATGAAGCGCTCGGGATCATCGAGCTTGAGCAGTGCGGCGTCTCGGACCTGGGTTGCACTATCGTCGAGTAGATGCTCGAGCGCGGCTCTGTTCTGTTCGGGGTCGAGATCGTCAATGGCCTTTCGGCGACGCTTGGGATCGGGATGTCGCCACGCAGGGGCGAAAAAACGGCTGAAAAATCCAAACATGAACTGTCCTGAGCGAGAGAGGCGCGTCTGGGAACCGCAAAGGCCCGACACGACCGTAATATTTATTGATGCGACGAGTTTACATGGCAGCGCCATGCATTTTAAGCAAAAGACCGTTGCCATATCGCGCAGGACGCCCCGATAAACTGTCGCATGCTGGCAACACCTGACATTGTTCTGTCGAGGCCGTATCATCGATTGCGTTTGCAGGGACTTGCCTATAGCGTTAGCCGCCAAAAGCACGCAGGGCAGGGCCTTGATATGAAAAACGTCAGCCAACGTGGAGCATGGCATGAGCCTTAACGTGGACAGAGAAAATACGGCCTTCACCTTTAAAGGCGGTATGTTGCCGATGACGGTCATGGAGTTGTCCAGTGCAGACCCCGAAGAGGTCGAGGCTCAGCTCAGTGGCAAGGTCAGTCAATCTCCGGCGTTTTTCCAGCACACTCCGGTGGTGTTGAGCGTCGAGAAGGTCGATGGACCGAACCTGGCCCTTGAGCGGCTCTGCGCGATCTGTCGGTCGCATAAGCTGTTGCCGGTGGCCGTGCGCGGCGGCGGCGAAAGCGCCAAACAATCGGCGTGGGCGCTTGGGCTTGGCTGGTTTCCACCGGTTGAGGCGCGCACGCACACGCTCGCCCCGGTGCCAGATGCCGAGCCCGCTGTTGCCGAGCCTGTGGCGGCGGAGACCCTCGTGGCTCATGGTGGCCGGGTCTACCGAGGCACCGTGCGTTCCGGTCAGCAGATCAGTGCACCGGAAGGGGATCTTGTCGTGGTGGGTGCGGTCAATGCCGGTGCGGAAATTCTCGCCGCAGGCAGCATCCACGTTTATGGCCCATTGCGCGGTCGCGCGTTGGCAGGCATTCATGGAGACACCGACGTGGGCGTGTTCTGCCACGAGCTTCACGCCGAGCTTCTTTCCGTCAGCGGCAACTACAAGCGGCTCGAGGACATCGACCCGGTGCTGCTTGGCAAGGCCATTCAGGTCTATCTGGAAAAAGACCATTTACATATTGAGGCGCTGTGAGCCCGACGCTGGCGTTTGGCCAGCCGTCATCGCGTTTAACGTCAGCATAGGAATGTGATTTTGGCTAAGATTATCGTAGTGACCTCCGGCAAGGGCGGAGTGGGTAAAACAACCAGCGCGGCAGCCATCGCGACAGGTCTGGCGCTTCGTGGCAACAAGACGATCGTGATCGATTTCGACGTGGGCCTTCGTAACCTCGACTTGATCATGGGGTGCGAGCGTCGGGTCGTCTATGACCTGGTCAACGTCATCCAGGGCGAGGCCACGCTCAATCAGGCGATGATTCGCGACAAGCGCACCGAAAACCTGTTCATCCTTCCCGCCTCTCAGACGCGTGACAAGGATGCTCTGACACCGGAAGGCGTCGAGCAGATCTTGAACAACCTGAAAGACGAGTTCGATTATATCATCTGTGACTCGCCCGCCGGCATCGAGCGCGGCGCGCAGTTGGCCATGTATTACGCTGACGAAGCCATCGTCGTGACCAACCCCGAAGTCTCCTCGGTGCGCGACTCCGACCGCATTCTCGGGCTCTTGGGGTCCAAGACACGTCTGGCCGAGCAGGGCAAGGAGCAGGTCAAGGAGCATCTTTTGATCACGCGCTACAACCCGCACCGCGTCGATCATGGCGATATGCTCAATCTCAACGACATCACCGAAATTCTCTCCATCAAGCTGCTCGGCCTGATTCCTGAGTCCGAGGCGGTGCTTCGCGCCTCGAACCAGGGCGTGCCGGTCACCCACGACGATGACAGCGATGCAGGCCAGGCCTACGCCGACACGGTGTCTCGGCTTTTGGGCGAAGATGTGCCGCTTAGATTCCACGAAGCGCAGAAGAAAAGCTTCCTGAGTCGAATGTTTGGAGGGCGCCGGTGAAACTTCTCGATTTTCTCAAGCGAGAGCGCAAGAAATCCGCATCGGTCGCCAAGGAGCGCCTTCAAATCATCGTGGCCCATCAACGGGGCCACCGTGGGCAGCCTGATTACATGCCGATGCTTGAGCAGGAGCTTTTGGAAGTCATTCGACGCTACGTGTCCGTGGATCAGGATGCGGTGAACATCACGCTCGACAGCGAAGATGACTGTTCCATTCTCGAACTCAACGTGACCTTGCCCAACAGCAAGGACGACACCTGACCCTTTGATGCATCGAAAGGAGGCCGGGTGACTTCGAGTTTCCTGTTCCACGACTATGAAACCTTCGGCGCCGACCCACGCAGGGATCGGCCGTCGCAGTTTGCCGCGATTCGAACCGATGATGATTTCAACGTTATCGGTGAGCCTGTCATTTGGTACTGCCAGCCGGCGGATGACTACCTGCCGCATCCGGACGCCTGTCTGCTGACCGGCATCACGCCCCAGAAAGCGCGGCGTGAAGGCATGCCGGAGGCCGAGTTTGCTGGCCGCATCAATGAATTGATGCAGACGTCGAACACCTGCGCCCTGGGCTACAATACGCTGCGCTTCGACGATGAAATCAGCCGGCACCTGTTTTACCGTAATTTCATCGACCCCTATGCCCGCGAGTGGCAAAACGGCAATTCCCGCTGGGATCTGATCGATGCGGTCAGGGCCTTTTATGCGTTGAGGCCTGATGGAATTGAATGGCCTGAGCGTGAGCCGGGCGTGCCGAGCTTCAAGCTTGAGCACCTGAGCGCCGCCAACGGTATCGATCACGGCAATGCCCACGACGCGCTGGCGGATGTGTATGCAACCATCGAGCTTGCCAAGCTCTTGAAGTCGAAAAACGCCAAGCTCTTTGACTACCTTCTGTCGCTCAAGAGCAAGCATGTGGTGTCTGAGAAGCTCGATATCACGCGCCAGAAACCGATGCTTCATGTCTCGAGACGCTACCCGGCCGCACGAGGCTGCAGCGCCTTGATCGTGCCGCTGGCCAAGCACCCGACCAACCCCAACGGCGTGATCGTCTATGATCTTGCCGTCGATCCGGCACCCTTGTTCGAGCTTTCTGCCGATGACATCCGGGCGCGCGTGTTCGCAAGCGCCGAGGAGTTGAGTGAAGGCACCACCCGCATTCCACTCAAGGTGATTCACATCAACCGCTCGCCGGTGGTGATGCCCATCTCGGTGGTTGATGAGCGCGTCGCCGAACGTCTCTCGATCGACAAGGCTACGGCCGAGCAGCACTGGCAGGGGTTGGCTGGGCGAACTGACGTGGCCGAGAAGGCACGGGCGGTCTTCAGTGAGCCGCCGGGGGATTCGGTGCAGGATCCGGATCTTATGCTTTATGGGGGCGCATTCTTCGGCAGCACCGACAAGCGCGAGATGGCGAAAGTTCGTGAAGCAGAACCGGAGGCGTTGACTCAGTGGTCACCCTCGTTTCAGGACCCGCGCCTTGAAGAAATGCTTTTTCGTTACCGGGCACGCAACTACCCCGAAACGCTTTCTGGCGAGGAAAAGGCCCAGTGGGATCGCTTTCGCTGGGAGCGCATGAATTCGCCGCAGCTCTCGTCGCTAACGCTCAGGGATTTCGCCCGGTTGATCGAGCGCTACAACCAGAGTGAACTCGAAGAGAGCAAGCGCCACATTCTCGAAGAGCTCGTGCTTTACGTCGAGGCGATGATGCCGGAAGACGCGTTCGGCTAAGCCTTCGCGTCCGACGAAGCCGTTCTGTGGGATCAAGCCGCATAGAGCGCGCCAATTGGCGCGCTCTATGCGTTTAGGGGCTCGTGATGTTCAGGGCGGCCTCATGGGCCGTTTCCGTGATCTCCCGCGTTTTCGAGGGTGCTTCAGGTATGACGTCGATGGCGGCCCAGGCCGGAGGCGGCGGGGTCTGCGGTTTTGTGTTTGAGCCGGCGGGGTCGGCGATCAGCTTGAACGCTGGTTCGCGCATCACCTGACGCCATTCGTGCTGGAGCGTGGCCGGTGTCAGCGCACTGACTGCGTCGATCAGGCGCGTTCGTGGGTCGTTACCGAGCTGACCAAACGCCTGCGCTTGCCAGTGTCGATTGGCCAGTTCCGACAGGGTAAGCGCAGGCTGCTTCAAGGCGTGAAGCACGCTTTGCTTGAAGGGGGCAAGCTCTGCGGGCGTGGCTGGCGGGGTTTGAGCGTTGATGAAGCGGTCGATGCGGTGTGATAGATCAATGCCCGAGGTCTTGGGGGATTGCACCACAAACGCCAGACGCGGGACGTCGATCAACGGCTGATACCCTGCCGACACCAGATACCCCAGTTGTTCCCTGGTTCTGAGCATGCTGTAGAACGGGCTTTCAAGCCATGCCCCAAGGACTGCCGCCGCCGCACGACTGGTGTCATTGGCGTCAGGCCAGACCAGATACGTCAGTGCCGCATGATTGGGGTCCTCGACCGGTACCGACCAGGGAGGCTGGGCTCGGGTCGGGCGCATTGCGGCAAGTGAAGGGATGGCGTTAGAGCCAAGCGTTGGCCGGAGCCGTTGTTGAATCATCCCCAGTGTGTGCTCGGCCTGTGGCCGGGTCAGGTTTCCGACCGCCAGCGCATCCAGATGCAGGCGCTCAAGAAATTGAATTCTAAAGGCGCGAAGGTCCTCAGCCGTCAGTGCGCTCAGCGCGGCTTTCTGCTCGTCGGTCGAAAAGGCGGGCGAAAGGCCTGTCTGGGCCATGCGCTGCTGAAGCTGTTGATAGGCAGGTGCCTGCGCCTGACTCTCGAACCCGTCGAGCAGATTCTGCTTCAGGCGTGCGATGTCGGTGTCAGTTAGTTCACCCTGTTTAAGTTGATGAATCAGGGTGCCCAGAATGACGTCCTGACGGTCGCGCCAGCCCTCGACCTGAATCGTCAGGCCGCGCGCGTGCGCGTAAGCGCCGATCGACTGGCCGGCGAGCGAGGCCTGATAGAGGGTCCGGCCAAGGCTATCGATCAACCATTGGCTGAGCAGGGTTGTCGCCATTTGTCCGCGCGCGCTTTGGCTGGTCAGCGGGCTTTGAAGGCTTAGGTGCCAGCTGCTTTTGGGCGTACCGAATCGGGTTGTGCCGTGGTACCAGGCCGTCATGCCCTCAGGTGTCGAAAGCTGTGTCGGTGGTGTCGTCTCGAGCGTTCGCTGGGTCAGGTCGGTCGCGATGTAGGGGTTCGGCATCGGAAGCGAAAGCCCTGACAGCGCGTCGGCCTTTTGCCAGTGGGCCGGCTGTACGACCTGATAGCGCGTGTCGAACCAGGGGCTCTGGCAATCACCGTCGACCTCGGGTCCGCTGTAGATGCGAAGGAGACGGTCGGGCCGCAGCCTGGCAAGCACCGCTCGAAGGCGCGGGGCATTGAACTCACCGGTGATGTAGGGGCCGCGGCGAAGGTTTTTGTCGGTATAGGTGCCTGCCGCGCTCGATAGGTAGCCCACCAGCGCGCTTGGGCTTGGCAGGGATTCGAACGTGAACTGCTGATCCGTCAGGCGGCGCTGTTCGTTCAGGCGCCAGCGGTCAAGCCCTGAATGCTCGATGCGCTGGATAACCTCGAACATGCTGGCCTGAATGTGGGCAATATGCCGGGCGCCCTCGGCGGTCAGGGCGACGCGTACGGAGAAAAACGCATTGGTGCCGTCACTTGACACGGTGCCGGCCGACAGCGCGTTGGCCCAGCCGCGCGCTTTCAGGGCGGCCAGCAGGCTCCCGGGGCCCTCGTCACCGATCAGACTGGCGATGTAGGAGACCGCGTTGTCGGTCGGCGATTGCGTTGGATCCTGAATCGGAAACAGAAAGCGCACCTGCCGCTGCTGCTCCAGTGTCTTTACACGAAGTGCCTGAGGCAGGGCGTTTTCAGCCATCAGCGGTGGCAGCGGCGCGCTCGTATCGTCCCGGTGCTGCGGCGACGCCTTCCTGACAGCGCTGAAATAGCGCCGTGCCCACTGCTCGAGGCGGTGGGAAGGCTGTGGGCCACTGATCGCAAGCGTCATGTTATCGCCCCGGTAGTAGCGCGTGAAAAAGCGCTCGACCGCACGTCGAAGCTCACTCGGGGGGCCACTGAGCGTGTCGAGCGAGCCAATGGTGAACCGACTGGCAGGATGGTCCTGGTTCATGCGCTGTGAAAGAACATCACGCAGCCGAGCGTTGTCGTCGTGGCGACGCATTTGGTATTCGGCGTTGACGGCGTGGCGCTCTCGGTCGACGTGGTCGGCGTCGAGCCGCGGCGCTGCAAAGAATTCACCGAATCGGGCCAGCAGCGGCTCCAGCGCATCAGGCTCGATGGTCGCGTGGTAATTGGTGTCGGTCAGCGAGGTATAGGCGTTGTTGTCCCCCCCATGCTGGCTGATGAACGTGTCGAACCCCTCCGGGGCCGGGTGCGTCTTCGTTCCCAGAAACAGCATGTGCTCGGTGAAGTGGGCAAGCCCGGGGCGCGCGTTCGGGTCTTCCTTGCTGCCGACATCGACGTTCATGGCGACTGCGGCGCGCTCGGCGTTCGGGTCGTGCACGGTAATGACGTGCACGCCGTTATCGAGCGTGAAGGCGTGATACTTCCTCGGATCGTTCGGGCTTTTATGAATCGCGTCTGCGTGCGCAGCCGCGGTGCAGCCAAGCCAGAGGCTCAATAGCGCCGCGATACGTATGGAGCGGGGTTGGGTCACTCTAGAGCTCATGAGGATGCATCGGTGATGAACGGGCCGGTCGGGTGTGTGCATTGTCGATCCTGATGGGCGGGATCATTGACCAGTGTTGAGACCGGATAGGCGCCAATCGGTTCCGGATAAGGGCGGGCAAGCATCTGGGAGACGTGGGACAGCTCGAGTTCTGGATCAAGCCATTTTCGGGCCGCGTGGGGCGCGATCATCGCCGGTAGACGGTCTGTCAACGCGTCAAGGTGGTCGATCGCTGGCACGGTGATCAGTGCACAGCTGTCCTGTTGTACGATCGATTGCTCGAACCGGGTCCAGAGCGCGGCCAGAAGAAGGGGGCGGCGCTTGGCGTGAACCACTAAAAAGGGCTGCTTGCGCTTGGGCTGCGGTTTCCACACATAAATGCCGGAGACCGGGATCAGGCATCGGCGTGTGGCGATCGCCTCCTTGAACATCGCGCGCTCGAACAGGGATTCGGCCCGCGCGCAGTGCGGGGCGTGGTCGAGCACCTTGAGCCAGGAGGGTGTCAGCCCCCAGAAGCATTCGTCCTGAACCAGGCCCTCATCGAGTCTGCGCACAACGGTGATCGGCTGACGCGGCGCCATGTTGGGGCTTTCTCTTCGCGGGTGGCGCACATTGAGCGGCGAAAGGCTTGAGGGCAGTGCGAAATCGCCCACCCAGAGTCGGCCTGCCATAACACTTCCTTGCATGATAAGGGGGTTGCGTTACCCCAGCGCACAAAGCGCTTGCGTTTAGGTAACGGAGCGATATGCTGTATGAAAACGCTGTTCGATGATAATTATACTAGGGGAATGCAATGGCCCGTCCACGACAGCATGCGCCTGAGGAGCTGCATGCGCGAGTGATGGCGGCATGCGATGAATGGCTCAAGACACAACCGATTCACGCATTGTCACTTCGCTCGATCGCCCGAGAAGTCGGGTGTGCCCCCAGCACGCTTTTAAAGCTCTATGGCAGCTTCAGCAATCTGCTTCAATACGTCAATATCGACACGCTCAACGATCTGCGCGAGCGCATCGATGCCGATTATACCTGCGCTGACCCGGGGCAACGGATTCATCGTCTAGCCAAGTTCTACTGGCAGTTTGCGCACGAGCACCCCTATCGATGGCAGCTTCTGTTCGAACATCCGCTGGCCCAGGAGGGCGAGCTTGATCAGCGTCAGAATATGATGATCGAACAATTGTTCGTTCGCGTCGAGCAGACGCTTCGCGAGATACAGCCGGATCTGGCCGCTATTGAAGCCAACCGCATGGCGCGTTCGCTGTGGGGGAGCGTACACGGCCTGGTGCAGCTTGGGCTAGCGCGACGCCTTGGCTCGTGGGAGGGTGCGCCGCTTGAAGTCGATGAACTCCTGGATCAACTCCTGGGCACCATCATCAAGGGGTTGCGTTACCACAAGGAGTGAGCGTGAGCGCTGACATGATGATTCACCGGCGATTTGCGCCTTTTTTCTGGACGCAGGCGCTGGGTGCCTTCAACGACAATCTTTTCAAGAACGTGTTGCTTTTGCTGGTGACGTTCGTGGCCGTGCCCGAGCGCGGCTGGGACGCCGGTACGGTCAACAATCTGGCCGCAGGCCTGTTCATTCTGCCGTTTTTGTTGTTCTCCGCTCTTGGCGGAACGCTTGCCGATGCTCTCGACAAGCGCCAATTGATCGTTGGGCTCAAGTGGCTGGAGCTTATGACCATGACCGGGGCGGCATGGGCGCTGTTGACCGATTCGTACGCGGCGCTTCTCGGGCTTCTGTTCATGATGGGCGTACAGTCGGCGCTGTTCGGGCCGGTCAAGTACGCAATCCTGCCGCAGCATCTAGGCCGGCATGAGTTGGTAGGTGGCAACGCCTGGGTCGAGATGGGTACGTTTCTTGCCATTCTTTTTGGCACGCTGGCTTCGGCCTTTGTCATCACCGGCGAAGGAGGTGGCTGGCTGCCGGCGCTGTGTCTCTGGTCGGTCGCGCTGGTGGGCGTCATGATCAGCCACGCCATTCCCTCGGCGCCGCCGGCGCAAAAACAGTCCATCGTATGGCGCCCGATTCGAGAGTCGGTCTCGGTCATGCGCGATGCCTGGCATGCGCGTGGCATTTTCCAGGCGCTGGTGGGCATAAGCCTGTTCTGGTTTCTCGGTACCTGTTACCTCACCCAATTGCCGCAGTGGACCAAGGATGTGGTAATGGGGCCTGAAAAGGCCTTCAGCTTTCTACTGGGGGCGTTCGCTGTCGGAATCGGGCTCGGCTCGTTCGTCTGCGCGCGCCTGTCGGCCGGCCGGCTCGAAATTGGCCTGGTGCCACTCGGGGCGGGCATTATCGCGCTGGGTGGTGGGTGGTTCGCACTGACCGAGCCGTTCGCTGGTGCGCCGTTGTCGCTCGAGGCGCTCCTGGGGATGGGGGCATTCTGGTTGATGCTGTTCAAGTTGATGATGATCGGGCTTGGTGGCGGGCTTTATATCGTGCCGCTGTACACCCTGATTCAGCTTCGAAGCCCGGACGGTCAGCGTGCACGCATGATCGCGGCCAATAATCTTCTGAACGCACTGTTCATGATCGCAGCGGCGGTCTTCGGGCTGGTGATGCTTGGCGTGTTTCAGGCGTCCTTGAATCTGCTGTTCGGCCTGCTGTCACTGTTGTCGCTGATGATCGCGGTCAGTGTGGCAACGCGTCATCCGCGCCCGTTGATGCGTATCGTGATCTTTTTAACGATCCATATCTGGTATCGCCTGCGATTGACCGGCCGACGCAACATTCCTGCTACCGGCCCTGCGCTGATTGTCTGCAATCACGTAAGTTTCATGGATGCGCTGGTACTGGGCGGTGCAAGCTCCAGGCCGCTCCGATTTCTGATGGATAAGCCGATTTATGAGTCGCCCTGGCTCAACTGGTTTTTCCGCATGGCAGGCGCCATTCCGGTCGAGTCCGAACGAAGCGACCCAAAGGGGATGCGCCGTGCGCTTGATCAGGTCAGTGAGGCGCTTGCCAATGGCGAGGTGGTGATGCTTTTTCCGGAAGGACGCCTGACTCGTGATGGTCAGGTGCACGAGTTTCGCCGCGGTATTGACCTGATTCTCCGGCGAGACCCGGTGCCGGTCGTGCCGGCGTCGCTGTCGGGGCTTTGGGGCTCCTGGACCTCACGTCAGGGCGGCGGCCCCTTCAAGGGCTTTCCTCGGCGCGTTCGCGCCAAGGTGTGTCTGCATTTTGGTGAGGCTATGGCGCCGGATGCTGGGCGTGAGGCGCTTAGAGATCGCGTCGTCGCGCTCAAGGAGGAGGGCGATCTTAATGCAAGTACGCCGCCCTTGCGCCGGCCGCACTAGTTTTTGGCAGGCGAGCCGCGCTAGGTTTTGGCAGTCGAGGAGGTAGGCCAGGGCAGTGTGATCGATGCCCTGAGCCCGCCGAGCTCGCTGTCATCGAGCGTCAGCGTTCCGCCGTGATGGCCGACGATCTGCTCAACGATCCCGAGCCCAAGGCCGTGCCCTGCTACCTGTTCGTCCAGACGCGTGCCTCGATTGAGAACGTCGCCTCGATATTCCGGTGCAATACCTGGTCCATCGTCGTCGATTTGAAGCGTTAGCGCCTGACTGGTGGTCGAAAGCGTCAGGCGCGCCTGACTGGTCGCCCACTTTCCAGCGTTATCGAGCAGGTTGCCAAGCACTTCCAGCACTTCGTCGCGGTCCCAGGGCAGTGACGCCGGACGGTCGCCCGTCACGCAAAAGCGGACCCGCGCGCCATGAATTTCACGCAAGGTGTCCAACAGCGGTGGCAGGTCGCTTTCGGGCTTGAATCGGGCGGCGGCAGAGACTTCGCCGGTATCGAGCCGAGCGCGCTGAAGTTCGCGCTCGATCAGGCGGTGAATATCATCGAGGCGATGGCGTAGCCCCTGTTTGATGTCTGGAAGATGATCCAGCTCTTCACGGCCCAGTAGTGCTTCCATGACCGCAAGCGGGGTTTTTAGAGCGTGCCCGAGGTTGGCAATCCCGTCGCGCGAGCGGTTGAGCACTTGTTCGATTCGGCTGAGCTGATGGTTGAGCTCGGTGACCACTGGTGCGATTTCATCCGGCATCGGGGTTTCAAGTGTCATGCGCTGGCCTTCGTGCAGCTGAGCGAGTTCGCGCTGCAGGCGGTCAAGCGGCTTGAGTCCGAGTCGGATGACCCGGCGCTGAATCAGTACCAGAAGGCCTGCCATGGCGCCACCAAAGCCCCAGATCGACCAGCGAAGCCAGGACAGGCGTTCGGTGACCGGGGTGTAATCGAGCGCTGTCGTTACGTCGAGCGTGTGGCCGCCGCGCTGGTAGGTGCCGCTCCAGACCAGCAGCTTCTGATTGCCCGGGCCGTCGGCGAGGCCGGGCACCAGTCCATCGCCGTGCGTGCCGATCTGGTAATCCCAAAGCGAGCGTGAGCGAACGGCCTGGCCGCCGTCGATCCGAATCGAGAAGTAGTGCCCCGAGTAGACGCGGTTGAACGACGCTCGAAGACTTTCGGGGTTGGGATCGTGCTTCAAGTCGTCAAGCGTCGGGGTGGCGATCAGGTTTTCAGCATCTTCCTGAAGGCGTTCGCCCAGGTAGTTTCGAGTGACATGGTCGAACAGCAGCACGCTGCCCTGAGACAGCAGCAGCATGACCAGAAGGCTTGCAATCAAAAGCCCCAGATCAAGTCGACGCGTCAGCGACATCATGGCGTGGTGTCGCCACCAAAGCGGTAGCCTTGCCCTCGCTGGGTCACGATGATGCCGCGGCCGAGCTTCTGTCGCAGGTGGTTGATGTGGACTTCGACCACGTTCGGATTGCGTTCATGCTCACTGTCATACAAATGATCGAGTAGACGATCCTTGGAAATGACATGCTCCGGGTGGTGCATCAGATAGCGCATGATGGCGAATTCGGCGCGGGTGAGGCTTACAGGCGTGCCGTTGCTGTCGCGAATCGCAGTCTGACTGTTTTCATCAAGCGTCACGCCGCCGACGTTGAGCGTCGGGGACGGGCGTTGACCATGACGGCGTCGAACCAGAGCCTGAAGCCTTAAAATCAGCTCGTCGGGATGAAACGGTTTGGGCAGGTAATCATCGGCCCCGGCGCGAAGCCCGGTGATGCGTTCGCTCCAGCTCGAGCGGGCTGTCAGGATCAGGATCGGAATATCGAGCCCGGCTTCTCGCCATTCTTCAAGAAGGCTCAGGCCTGGTCGGCCAGGCAGGCCGAGATCCAGCACGATGACGTCATACGGTTCCTTCACGGCCATGTTGGCCGCGTCGCGGCCGTCTGTGTACCAGTCGACCGCGTATCCGTTACGGCTGAACAGCGCGTTGAGTTCGTCCGCGAGCGGCACGTTGTCTTCTACCAAAAGAAGCCGCATAACTTACTCTTCCTCGTTGGCGGTAATGTAATCGCCGGTAACGGCGTTAAACTTAAGCTCCCAGACCATGCCGTCCTGGTCAAGAAGTTCGATCTCATAGACGTAGCGCCCCTTGGCATCGCACTCGAGTTCGGCTTCAAGCAGCTTGCCGCTATGGTGGTGGCGTGCTTTTTCCAGTATGGCAGGAAATGCCTTGATGTGGCCCGATCGCGTGAGATGCAAGACATCGTCTTGAGAAAGGCCTGCGCTGCACGGCGCTGCCGCGACCGTAAGCGACGACAGCGCAAATGCCATGCCCATGCTCCAACCCGATAACTGGGCCATCAGCGCCCGCTGGGCCGATCGGTTTTGGTGCGCGTCAAAAGGCATGGAGTGCTCCATTTCTTCTAAAGCGCTCTAGCGTACTGGCTTGGCTTGCAATAAACCTGAATCAGCCCTTGACGTGCAGTGTTTCAAGGCTCTTCCCTTAGCGGCCGGCGCACGGTGGCCTGCCAGCAGCGGGCCGCCGTGATCAGGTTGTCCTTGACGTCAAGAATCTCCATGCGGGTCGTGCCGATCTGAAGGCAGGCGGTAGCGTCCGGGAAGGATTCGAGCTGTTCGAGGATCAGGCCATTGAGCGTCTTCGGGCCGTCGGTCGGCATCTGCCATCCGAGCACCTTGTTGACTTCGCGGATATTGGCGGTGCCCTCGATGACGTAGCTGCCATCGTTTTGGAGCTGAATGTCCTGATGGGTGCCGGACACGTCGGTCGTGAATTCGCCCACGATCTCCTCGAGAATGTCCTCAAGCGTCGCAAGTCCCTGAATGTCGCCGTACTCGTCAACCACAATACCAATGCGGCGCTTTTGCTGCTGAAAGTTCAGCAGCTGAGTATGAAGTGGTGTGGACTCAGGAATGAAGTAGGGTTCGCGGGCCTCCTGCACGATCGAGGCCTTGGTGACCTCGCTTCTGGACAGAAAGCGGGCGGCATTGCGTAAATGCAGGATGCCGATGATGTTGTTGATGTCGCCCTTGAACACGGGCAGGCGGGTGTGCTGGCTTGAGCGAATTTCCGACAGTAGCGTCTCGAGCGGCTCTTCCAGATCGAGCCCGACCACTTCGTGGCGCGGCACCATGATGTCGTTGACCGTCACGTTTTCCAGATCGAGGATCGAAATCAACATCGACTGGTGGCGTCTGGGAATCAGCGAGCCGGCTTCATGCACCACCGTTCGAAGCTCGTCTCGAGTCAGGCTCGAGGCGCCGCCGGAAACGTCCTTGATGCCGATCAGGCGCAACAGGCCGTTGGATATGCCGTTGACCAGCCACACCAGCGGGTAGAGTATTTTTAAAAGCGGTTCGAGAATGATCGAGGCGGGAAAGGCGATGCGCTCGGGTTTGACGGCGGCCAGCGTTTTTGGCGTGACCTCGGCAAAGATCAGCACGACCAGCGTCAGTACGGCGGTGGAAATGGCCGGGCCTGACACCTCGCCAAAGACATGAATGGCAATGATGGTTGCGATCGAGGCGGCAAGGTTATTGACGAAATTGTTACCGATCAGGATAACCCCGATCAGGCGATCCGGTCGTCCAAGCAGTTTCATGACCCGCTTGGCGCCCTTGTCACCGGCCTTGCTCTGGTGGCTCAGACGGTAGCGGTTGATGGACATCATTCCGGTTTCGGAGCTTGAAAAAAACGCCGACAGGGCAATGAGCAGTATGAGCAGGGTGAACATCAACCCTAACGGAGTGTCGTCGCTCAACGTTTACGCATCCTCAATAACAAAGCAGAAGCTGGTTTTATGGATTCAGGGCAGGCCTGTCAAGCCGCGGCTCGGGCTGCGGCTCAATAAATCAGGGTCATGGCAAGCTTGCTGCCGAGGTACGCCATCAGCAGCAGCGCGCTGCCGGCGAGCGTCCATCGCACCGCGCGCTGGCCACGCCAGCCCTTTTGGTGGTGCCCCCAGAGCAAGACGCCGAACAATACCCAGGCCATCAGCGACAGAACCGTTTTATGGATCAGGTGCTGGGCGAACAGGTTGTCGACGAACAGAAAGCCTGAAACGATGGCCAGACTCAAAAAGAACATGCCCCAACCGATGGCCTCGAACAGCAACCGCTCCATTCGCACCAAAGGCGGCAATACCTGAACGATACCGCGAAGGTGGTGTTTCTTGAGTGCGTGCTGCTGAAAGGCCAGCAGGATGGACAACACGGCGGCAATGCTTAAGAGCGCATAGGCAAGGATTGAGGTGGCGATGTGCACCAGAATGCCTGGTGTGAACCCGGACTCGATCATGTTGCCCGGAAGACTCACCACGGCCATCACTGAAAGCCCTGCAACCGGCAGCAGGACCGCGGCGGCTGCGATGATGGGCTTGAACAGACTGATGACGATCAATAGAGCGGCCATCATCCAGCAGGCGAGTGATGCGCTTTCGGAAAGGCCCAGATTGACGCCATGGGTGGCGTTGATCGAGAAATACACGACAACGGCATGGCTGACCGCGCCCAATCCTCCGAGAAATTGAATGGGGTGGGGTCTCAAGGCCACGCGACGGGCAAGCGCCATGGCTTGCCACAGGCCTGCACTGAAATAGAGGACGGTGGCGGCTAGGGCGAAGGGCAGCGCCGGTATCACAAGCGTTATCCTTATGGAATCGAACAGATCGGCGGAAACTACGTCAAGGCCACTATAACGCAACCTTGAGGCCAAGACATCCGACGTATCGGCCCGTTCATTGCGGCCAATCGACGCCGCACCCATGGAGGCCGTCTCGTCATGTGCGTATAATCGCCGCAAATTACGAAATTACCCAGGCGTCGCGTCGTTGCACGCGGTGCTTCCTTGCCGGAGAGGCTTATGTTTGACAGCTTGACAGATCGCCTGTCGCACACGCTCAGATCGATTTCCGGGCAGGCGAAACTTACCGAAGACAACATCAAGGACACCCTGCGGGAAGTGCGTCGTGCACTTTTGGAAGCGGACGTGTCACTGGCGGTGGTGAAAGCCTTTGTCGATCAGGTGCGCGAGCGCGCCGTGGGTCAGGAAGTTTCAAAAAGCCTGTCGCCGGGCCAGCAGTTCGTCAAGATCGTCCAGCAGGAGCTGGAATCGATCATGGGCGAGGCGAATGTGCCGCTCGAGCTCGGTCGCAAGCAGCCCGCGATCATCTTGATGGCGGGTTTGCAGGGGGCGGGCAAGACCACCTCCGTGGCGAAACTTGCCAAGTACCTGCGTGAGCGCGAGAAGAAAAAGGTGCTGGTGGTCTCGGCAGACATCTATCGTCCCGCCGCGATCGACCAGCTCGAAACACTGGCGTCCGAGGTTGGGGTCGACTTCTTCCCGTCGCACAGCTCTCAGAAGCCGGTCGATATCGCCAACGCGGCCATCAAGCACGCGGGCATCAAGTTCCACGATGTCGTACTGGTCGATACGGCCGGGCGTTTGCACATCGATGAAAACATGATGACCGAGATCAAGGACCTGCATAAGGCGGTATCGCCGCAGGAAACCTTGTTCGTGGTCGACGCCATGACCGGCCAGGATGCGGCCAACACGGCCAAGGCGTTTCACGAGGCGCTGCCGCTGACCGGTGTGATCCTGACCAAGGTCGACGGTGACGCCCGTGGCGGTGCCGCCTTGTCGGTGCGACACATTACCGGCAAACCGATCAAGTTCCTCGGGATTGGTGAGAAGACCGACGCGCTCGAGCCGTTCTACCCCGATCGTATCGCCTCGCGCATTCTCGGCATGGGTGACGTCCTCAGTCTGATCGAGGAAGCCGAGCGTACCGTTGACAAGAAAAAGGCCGATCAGCTTTCCAAGAAGATCAAGAAAGGCCAGAGCTTCGATCTGGAAGACTTTCGCGATCAGCTCCAGCAGCTCAAGCAGATGGGCGGCATGGGCAGCCTGATGGATAAGCTCCCCGGCATGGGGCAGATGGCTGAGCTTGCCAAGGGACAGGCCAGCGAGAAGGAATTTGGCAAGCTCGAGGCGATGATCAACTCGATGACGCCGAAAGAGCGCCGCAAGCCAGAACTCATTACCGGCTCGCGCAAACGCCGCATCAGTGCCGGCTCCGGTACGCAGATCGCTGACGTCAATCGTCTTCTCAAGCAGCACAAGCAGATGCAGAAGATGATGAAAAAGATGGGCAAGAAAGGCGGTATGCAGAAGATGATGCGCGGCATGAGCTCCATGATGGGCGGAAGCGGCGGCATGGGCGGCGGTCAAATGGGGGGGCCCATGGGCGGTGGCCCGGGAGGCTCCTTCCGTAAATAACGCCTGCCTTGTGGTTCCCAAGTCTTGAAGTTTCCCGTAAAATACGGCGGCCTCAAACCTACGTGCCCGCATCATGCGGGCACGTGAGTGTTTCAGCCGGGCAAAACTGCCCTGATCGTCTTTAACCAAAGGAATTGAGCGATATGGTTACCATTCGTTTAGCTCGTGGCGGCGCCAAGAAGCGTCCGTTCTACCAAGTCAACGTTACCGATTCGCGCCGCAAGCGTGACGGCAGCTTCATCGAGCGTCTTGGCTTCTTCAACCCGGTTGCCCGTGGTGGTGAAGAGCGCCTGCGTCTTGATCTGGACCGCGTTGCTCACTGGGAAAGCCAGGGCGCACAGCTGTCTGACCGCGTGCGTGAGCTGGTCAAAGAAGCTCGCAAAGCCGCGCCGTCCGAGGCGTAAGATCGATGTCAGCCCTGAAGACGTCCGTACAAGGTGACAAGAGTGCTTCCGAGCGGGTGCAGCTTGGCACGTTGACAAGCCCTCATGGCGTCAAGGGCGGCCTCAAGGTGTATTCCTACACCAGTCCCATCGAGAATATCTTTCAGTACCCTGACTGGCTGGTCGGCACGGGAGAGTCGTTGACTTCCATGCGCGTTCGCCAGGGGCGCCCGCAGGGCAAGGGTCTGGTCGTGTTTCTGGACGGGGTGGATTCACGCACCGATGCCGAAGCGTTGGCTGGCGCCACGATCTGGCTGCCTACTCAGAAGCTCGAGCCGCTCGGTACGGATGAATTCTATTGGTATCAGATTGAAGGTCTCTCGGTCGTTACCGTGTCCGGCGATGTGCTTGGCCGAATCGAGTATCTGTTCGAAACCGGTGCCAATGACGTACTGGTGGTCAAGGGCGATGCGGACAGTCTGGACAAGCGTGAACGGCTTTTGCCCTATATCGATGGCGTGGTTCAGCGCATCGATCTGGAGCAGGGCGTCATGACCGTGGACTGGGATCCGGAGTTTTAACATGCGCCGGAGCCAACATCCGATGGGGTGTGTGCTGTGTGGATAGGCGTTGTGTCGCTGTTTCCGGACATGTTCGAGGCGCTGACGCGCCACGGCGTGACCGGGCGAGCAGTCGACAAGGGGCTTTTGAGCGTTCGCTTCTGGAACCCCCGCGACTACGCCACTGACCGGCACCGCACCGTGGATGATCGGCCCTATGGTGGCGGGCCTGGCATGTTGATGAAAGTCGACACGCTGCGCTCAGCCATTGCCGATGCTCGGGCCGCAGCGCGCGATCACGGCGAGGACGCCACGCCTGCGCGCGTTATTTATCTGTCGCCGCAGGGGCGGACACTGGATCAGCAAGGGGCGCGAGAGTTATCGGGCCGAGAAAAGCTGATTCTGGTCGCCGGGCGGTATGAAGGGGTCGATGAGCGCGTGATCGAGGCCGACATCGATGAAGAGTGGTCGGTTGGTGATTACGTTCTAAGTGGCGGCGAACTGCCGGCCATGGTGTTGATTGATGCCGTTGCTCGGCTTGTGCCGGGAGTGCTTGGGCATCAAGGGTCGGCCGAGGAGGATTCCTTTGCCGATGGGCTGCTGGATTGCCCCCACTACACCCGGCCGGAAGAAATCGACGGCAAGCGCGTTCCGGACGTGCTTCTGAGCGGCAACCACGGCGAAATTCGCAAGTGGCGGCTCAAGCAGTCACTGGGCCGAACCTGGCTCAGACGCCCGGAATTGCTTGATGACCGAACGCTTGGCAAGGAGGAACTTTCCCTGCTCGAGGCGTTCAAGAAGGACTACGTCGCAGACAGCGACGGCGGTGCATCCTCCTAGCCCGGTGAGCGGTCGACATCAGGGCGAGTTCGGTGAAGCCGACAGGATGTGTCATCCACAAGGTGACTCCCGCGTTTTCGAGCGCCGGGATCAACGCCTGCCGTGCATTAATCGGTGGGCATCAAAGAACAGTTTAGGAGCAAGTCATGAGCAGCAAGAACAAGGTGATCCAGGCAATCGAAAACGAGCAGATGAACAAAGACGTTCCTGCGTTCGGCCCGGGTGACACCGTTGTGGTACAAGTCAAGGTTGTCGAAGGCAGCCGCGAGCGTCTTCAGGCGTTCGAAGGCGTGGTGATCGGTAAGCGTAACCGTGGCCTGAACTCTGCATTCACCGTGCGCAAGATCTCTCACGGCGTTGGCGTCGAGCGTACCTTCCAGACGTACAGCCCGGTCGTTGACAGCATCTCCGTCAAGCGTCGCGGTGACGTTCGTCAGGCCAAACTGTACTATCTCCGTGAGCGCAGCGGTAAGTCCGCACGCATCAAGGAAAAGCTGTCTTAATCGCGTCATTACGCGAGGCCGGTTTGAACACTGGCCGACAGCAAGGCCCCGCTGGCATGATTGCCGCGGGGCTTTTTTTATGCGCTCATCGCATCTTTTGAAGCGCACGCGCAAGGAGTGGCAATGGCCGAGCATGATCCGTTGATCGACACCTTTCTCGACGCGCTCTGGCTCGAACGGGGCGCAAGCGCCCATACGCTTTCGGCCTACCGCACCGATTTGAGGCACTGGCTGCGCTTTCTCGAGCAGCAGCAGGCGTTGCTGCTCGAGGCACGCCAAGACAACGTTGAGCGTTTTTTCAGCGAGCGCCTGGCACACGGCTACAGCGAGCGCTCCAACGCTCGGCTACTGTCGAGTCTTCGCAGGTTCTATCGCTGGGGGCTTCGAGAAGCGATCATCGATCATGATCCGGTCGGTCGGGTCGCGATGCCGAAGGTGCGGCCCGATCTTCCGGATACGCTGGATGAGGCCGACGTTGACGCGCTGCTCGAGGCGCCCGATACCGACGAGCCGCTCGGGCTCAGGGATCGAGCGATGCTCGAGCTTCTGTACGCCTGTGGTCTTCGAGTCAGTGAGCTTGTGGGTCTTCGGGTCAACGATCTTAACCTGCGACAAGGGGTGGTGCGGGTGCACGGCAAGGGCGACAAGGAGCGGCTGGTGCCCATGGGCGAAGCCGCCATCGACTGGTTGACCCTCTATCTTCGGGTGGGTCGGCCGGCACTGATGTCGGTGATCACGCGCGACCCGCTCTTTCCGGGCCGCGGTGATAACTTCATGACCCGCCAGACCTTCTGGCACCGCATCAAGCGCCACGCACTCACGGCCGGCATTCGCAAACCCCTGTCGCCGCATACGCTTAGACACGCCTTTGCCACCCACCTTCTCAATCACGGGGCACATTTGCGTGTCGTTCAGGAACTTTTAGGGCACAGTGACCTCTCTACGACCCAGATCTACACCCACGTCGCGCAGGCGCGTCTGGAAGCCCTGCACGCCACTCATCATCCAAGAGGTTGACATGATCTCACGCACCTACATCGGCCGCCTGATGCTTGGCGGCTTACTGGCACTGACGGCTCATCAGGCGATGGCGGACACGACAGACCTTGCCGACAAGCTGGTCGTCAACGGCAAGAAAATGCCGGTCCAGTCGGTTGCGAGCTCACCCCTGCCGGGCATCAACGAGGTCCAGCTGACCTCGGGTGAAACCTTTTATACCGACGATCAGGGTCATTATCTGCTGGTGGGCGATCTGTACAAGAACACCGACAAGGGCCTGGTCAATCTGACCAAACAGAAACAGGCCAATGCCCGTCAGGCGATGATCGACAACGTCGATGAAAAGAACATGGTGGTGTTCAAGCCCGCCGGTAAGGTCAAGCACGTGATCACGGTGTTTACCGACACCACATGCCCTTACTGTCACAAGCTGCACGAGGATGTGCCGATGCTCAACAAGGCCGGGATCGAGGTGCGCTATCTTGCCTTCCCGCGGGCAGGGATGAACTCGAAAGGCGCCGAGGAACTGGCAAACGTCTGGTGCTCGGCCAACAAGACCGAGGCGATGACGGCTGCCATGAACGGCGACGGCAAGCGTGGCAAGAGCGGCTGCACCAGCAAGGTGGCCCAGCAGTATCGGCTCGGCCAGCAGGTTGGCGTGCAGGGGACGCCTGCGATCATGCTGCCAAACGGTGAGCTGATTGCCGGGTATCTGCCGGCCGAGCGATTGATCGACATGATCGATAACTCGTAACTCATCGCGCGCGCGGCATTCATTGCCGGCGGCTTTGACGTTACACTGGTCGACCCTTATTTAGATTTAGAGACGCGGATCGATTCGATCCTTTTTGGACACACGGTTGGGTAGCAAAACGATGACAACGTTGGAACCGGTCAAGGTAGGAATCTGTGGTCTAGGCACGGTAGGCAGTGGCACATTCAATGTGCTCATGCGCAATGCCGATGAAATCGCGCGCCGTGCCGGACGGCCGATCGTGGTCGAACAGGTTGGCGCGCGTCGTGACAACCCCGATTGCGACCTGACCGGGATCAATATTACCCGCGATGTGTTCGAGGTTGCGCGCAATCCCGAGATCGACGTGGTGGTCGAACTGATTGGCGGCTACGACGTTGCCCGTCAACTGGTGCTTGAAGCCATCGATAATGGCAAGCACGTCGTGACCGCCAACAAGGCGCTGATCGCCGTTCACGGCAACGAAATCTTTCAGGCTGCGGCCGAAAAGGGCGTGATCGTTGCGTTCGAGGCTGCGGTCGCCGGAGGGATTCCGGTCATCAAGTCTCTGCGTGAAGGCCTTGGTGGCAACAAGATCCAGTGGCTTGCTGGCATCATCAACGGCACCGGCAACTTCATCCTGACGCACATGAGTGAAGACGGCCGCGATTTCGACGACGTTCTGGCCGAAGCGCAGGCGCTCGGCTACGCCGAAGCCGACCCGACCTTTGATGTCGAGGGCATCGACGCCGCGCACAAGCTGACGATTCTTGCGTCCATCGCCTACGGCGTGCCGCTTCAGTTCGAGAAGGCCTACACCGAAGGCATCTCGCAGATCACCAGCGAAGACATCGAACAGGCCGACAACCTTGGCTACACCATCAAGCACCTGGGCATCTCGTGCCGCACCGAAGAGGGCATCGAGCTTCGCGTGCATCCGACGCTTCTGCCCAAGCAGCGCCTGCTTGCCAATGTGCATGGCGTCAAGAACGCCATCGAGATCATGGGTGATGCCGTAGGTCCCACGCTCTATTACGGCGCCGGTGCCGGTGCCGAACCGACGGCTTCTGCAGTCGTCGCGGACCTTCTGGACGTGGCGCGTGACATGGCCACCGAACACAAGTACCGCACACCGTATCTGGCCTTCAGCGGCATCAACGAGCAGGGCGAAGCGGCTCCGCAGGTACTGCCGATGGAAAACATCGTCACCGCCTACTACCTGCGCCTTCAGGCCGTCGACCGCCCCGGCGTATTGGCCCGGGTCGCCTCGATCCTCTCCGAACAGGGCATCAGCATCGAAGCGCTGATCCAGAAGGAAGCGACCGAGGGCGAACTGGTGCCGATCATCATGATGACGCACCGCACCCGCGAATCCAGCATGAACGAGGCGATCCGCCAGCTCGAAGCGCTGGCCGACGTGGCCGGAAGTGTTACGCGCATTCGTGTGGAAAACCTCGACGACAACGCCTGATGATGCCCGCGCCGGCTCGGCGCGGTAACCGTGAGATCAACGATGCGTTATATCAGTACGCGGGGAACAGCCCCCGCTCTCGATTTCGAGGAAGTGCTGCTAACAGGCCTTGCAAGCGATGGCGGCCTGTACGTGCCGGAAACCCTGCCGCAGTTCAGTGCCGACGAGCTTTCTGACATGGCAGGTCGTCCCTACAGTGAAGTGGCGTTTCGGGTCATGAAACCCTTCGTCGGTGACAGCATCGACGACGCCACGTTTCGCCGGCTGATCGATGAAAGCTACGCGACCTTCAAGCACGACGCCGTGGTCCCAAGCGTTCAGCTTGGCCCGAACCACTACCTGCTCGAGCTGTTCCACGGCCCGACGCTTGCGTTCAAGGACGTCGCCCTGCAGCTGCTTGGCCGGCTTCTGAACCATTTTCTTGAAAAGCGGGGCGAGAAGGGCGTCATCATGGGGGCGACGTCCGGCGATACCGGCTCGGCCGCGATCGAAGGCTGCCGGCACAGCGATCATCTGGACATCTTCATCCTGCATCCGCATCAGCGGGTCTCTGAAGTGCAGCGGCGCCAGATGACCACGGTGCTGTCTGACAACGTCTTCAACATCGCCATCGAGGGCAACTTCGATGACGCCCAGGCAATCGTCAAGGGCAGCTTTGCCGACCAGGACTTCCTGAACGGCACCCGCCTGATCGCGGTCAACTCGATCAACTGGGCGCGGATCATGGCCCAGATCGTTTATTACGTGTACGCCGCCGTCAATCTCGGCGCGCCGCACCGTGAGGTCAGCTTCACCGTGCCGTCTGCCAACTTCGGTAACCTCTACGCCGGGTTCACCGCAAGCCAGATGGGCCTGCCGGTCAAGCAGTTTGTGATCGCGACCAACGCCAACGATATCCTGCACCGCACGCTTGCCGACAACGACTTCTCCAAGAAGGCGCTTCTGGCAACGCTTGCGCCCTCGATGGACATCGTCGTGTCGTCCAACTTCGAACGGCTGCTGTTTGACGCCTACAACCGTGATGGCGCGCAAGTGCGTGCGCTGCTCGAGCGGTTCCAGCAGGAGCCGGCAGCGCTTGCCGACGCGCCGCTGTCTCGCCTTCGTGAGCGCTTTGACAGCGCAACGCTTTCAGATGAAGGCATCATCGATGTGATTCGAGACGCGTTCGAGCGTACCGGCGAACTGCTTGACCCGCACACCGCCACCGGCTTCTATGCCGCCGAAGCCAAGCGCTGGGATCAGACCACCCCGATGGTCACGCTTGCCACGGCCCACCCGGCCAAGTTCGAGGACGCCGTGGTCAAGGCCGGTTTCGAAGGCGCGCCCCTGCCGCCATCGATGGCGGATCTTCTCGAGCGCGATGAGCGCTATGAGGTGCTGCCGGCCGAGCTCGAGGCCGTCCAGCGCTTCGTGGCCGAGCATCGCCGCTGAGCGCGTTCAGGCGCTAACCACGAGTCACCCGTTTCACTCTCGCGGCAAGCGAGGGTGAAACGCCCGCGTTCGATCCAGGTACCCAATGACCCCGACTTCCTCCAGCGTGACGCCGCGCATCACCCGGCGCGTTTTGAATGAGTCCGTGTATCGCGAGGCGCAGGCGTTTGGGCTGTCCGAGCTTCAGTCCCGGATTCTTGCCGGCAGGCTTGATACGCCCAGGGCACCGGTCGAGGCGCTGGTCAATCCGAGCCTTCGACACATCGCCCATCCCGAGCGGCTGATCGATGCGCCGCGGGCGGCGGCCCGCATTGCCCAGGCGGTCGAGGCCGGTGAGCACATCGGTATCCTGACCGATTACGACGTTGATGGCATCACCTCCCACGTGGTGATCCTTCGAACGCTCAATGAGCTCTTCGGTGTGCCGCGGGCGCGTCTTCACAGCCTGATCGGCCACCGCATTCAGGACGGCTACGGCATTTCCCAACCGCTGGTGGACAAGACGCTGGCGCTGACGCCACGTCCAAGTCTCATCATCAGCGCCGATTGCGGCTCGTCCGATGAGGCGCGGCTTGCCCAGCTTGCAGCGGCCGGCATCGACGTGGTGGTGACCGATCACCACGCACTGCCCGTCGACGGCCCGCCGCGCTCGGCCCACTCGGTGGTCAATCCCTCGCGCGCGGACTGCGACTACCCCGACACCACCATTGCCGGCTGCATGGTGTCGTGGCTGGTGATGTCGCTGACCCGTTCGGTGCTGATCAAGCGGGGACAGCTCGAGGCCGAGTCGCCCAAGCTGTCGCCGTGGTTGTCCTACGTGGCGCTAGGGACCGTGGCCGACTGCGTCTCGCTCGGTGACAGCGCAATCAACCGCGCCGTGGTCACCCTCGGACTTTCTCTGATCAATCGGATGGACGCGCCGTGCTGGCGCGTGATGGCCGAGCGGCTGGGGCCGGACAGCACGCCGTTCGATGCCGAGACGCTGGCGTTTCAGATGGGCCCGCGCATCAATGCGCGCTCCCGCCTCGATGACCCCTACGCGGCGCTTCATTTCATGCTGGCCGAGCGCGACGACGTTGCCCGCGAGTACCTGACGCTGCTCGACCAGGACAACCAGGCCCGCAAGACAATCGAGCAGACCATGGTCGAGACCGCGCGGGCTCGGGTGCAGCCGGCGATTCGGGATGAGGCGCGGGTGCTGGTGGTCTTCCTTGAAGAGGGCCACGCCGGGGTGCAGGGGATTGTGGCTTCGCGCCTGGTGCAGGCCTACGGTCGGCCGGCCTTTGTGCTGACGCCGGCCGCCGACCCCGGCATGCTCACCGGCTCTGGCCGCTCGGTGGACGGTGTGCACCTTCGCGACGCGCTTCAGCGTGCGTTCGAGCTTGCGCCCGAGGCGCTGCCGCGATTCGGCGGTCACAGCGGCGCGGCCGGGGTGGGGCTGCCCATCGATGCGGTGGCGGCGTTCACGCGCGCGATCGTTCAGGCGGTGGATGAACAGCTCGGTACCCGGCCGCTGTACCCCCGCATTCTATGCGACGGCGAACTGGCCCCGGCGCAGATGAGCCTGGCAACGCTTGATGAGCTTGCGCATCTGGCGCCGTTCGGGCGTGAATTCGATGCCCCGGTGTTTGAAGGCGAATTTCGAGTGGATCAGGCCCGGCTGGTCGGCAGTGAGGGCAACCATTTGATGCTGACGCTGGAGGCCGGCGGGGCCTTGATCAAGGCAATTCGATTCCGGGCGGTCGACCCGGGCGATGCGCTGCCGGTGGCGGTCGACGATCGGGTGCGTGTGGCGTTCAAGCTCAACCGTAACCGCTTTCGAGGGCGGGAATCGATCCAGCTGATGGTCGAGCATATGGAGGCGGTAACAGCGCTCGACAGGGCGTAAGAGGCTGAGTAGGTTTGTTGTGGGGCCGCGCCACAAGCGAAGCCCGGATAACCACCACCCATGTGGCACAACAATAAAGGACATCATCATGATGCACTCGGTACTTCACCATCGACCCTGGGAGGACGCGCTGGCAATTTTGATCGGCGTCAGTCTTACCGCCCTCGGCATCCAGTTCTACAGCGATGCCGAGCTTCTGATCGGCTCCACTGCAGGCCTTGCGCTTTTAGTCAGCTACGTGACCGGCTGGAACTTCGGCCCGATCTTCTTCCTCGTCAACATTCCGTTCTACTGGCTGGCCTTCGTGCGGATGGGGGTTGCCTTCACCCTCAAGACCTTTACCGCCATTGCGCTGCTGTCGCTGTTCTCGATGGCAATGCCGCACTGGCTGGGCCCAACCCACGTTCAGCCGCTGTACGCGGCGCTGGTGGGAGGCTCGTTGATCGGGCTCGGCATTCTCGCGCTCTTTCGCCACCGGGGCAGCCTCGGCGGCATCAATATCCTCGCCCTCTATCTTCAGGATCGCCACATCGCCCGCGCAGGTCACATCCAGCTTGCCATCGACATCGCCCTGATGGTCGCGGCGCTTTTTGTACTGCCGCCTGAAAAGGTCGCGCTCTCGGTGGTCGGGGCGGTTGCCTTGAACGCCATCGTGATGATCAACCACCGCCCTGAGCGTTACCGCGGCGAAAGCTGAATCTGATTTCCAGGCGGCTCAGTAATTGGGCCAGAGCCCTGGTGTTGCCAGCTCCAGTAAGTGCCCGTCGGGGTCACGGAAATAGATGCTGTCGCTTCCACCGGGCCAGTGGGTCCGCCCTTCAATCTCGACACGGTGCGCCGTGAGATGGGTTTCCCAGGCCGGCAGGCTCTCTGCCTCGATGGCAAAGGCCAAATGGGTGCGTCCACTGCCATCGTGCGGCGGGATGGTGCCCATGCCCTCGGGCAGTACGACGGTGTCACCGGTCTGCCCCTTCTGAAAAAGCAGCAGCATGGTGTTGCCGGTGGGGTAGCTGGTGAAGCGCTCATCGCGTCGAAACGACTCGAGACCCATCACGGTTTCGAAAAACTGCTGCGCGCGAGCCATGTTCTCGGTGTAGAGCACGCTTTCAAGCACGTGGCCGAGCGGGGGCGCGGTCGATGTCATGTCGGTCTCCTTGTTGCTGAGCGTGATTTCAGACTAGCAGAGGGGCGTGCGCATGAGGGCGCTCAAGGGCCGGGGCATGATCGGTCCGGCGGGCTGTGCACATATGCGCACGATGGGCGTGGCGCGGTGACTGTCATGGTTTCTTCGCCGACCAGGGGATACTCTGTTGATATCGTCAAGGAGGCGTCATGTCCCGTTCAACGAAAGTGCTCTGGCCCCAACGCGATGTCATTGCCGGGCATCCGGCGCTTGATTTTCTGAATACGGTGGACGATCCCGGCCGCAGTCGCCGGCACAATCGCTTGAGAGACTGGCCGGCGCTCATGGCCTGGTTCGAGGCATCAGGCGTGCTCAGCCGTGCATGGCGAGAACTGTTTGAAACCGGTGAAAGCGCCGACCGTCATGCGCGGATACTGCATGACATCCTGACGCTCCAGCAGCTTTTTTACGAGCACGTGCAGGCGCACGTGAATGGCACGCCCCAGGTGCGTTTGGGGGATGCGCTCAATGCGCGCTTGAGTCAGGCACTTGGACGGGCGCACCTGGGCCAGTCAGGTGAGTGCATGGAATCAGGCGAGTACATGGAATCAGGTAAGTGCATGGAATCAGGTAAGTGCATGGAGTGGCGTGTCGCCTCGATGTCGCCGTCGCGGTGGGAAGACGCCATTGCCCTCGAAATCGAGGCGTTTCTTCGAACTCACGCGCTTGATCAAGTACGGCAGTGTGATGGCTGCAGCTGGTTTTTCATCGATCACGGGCATGGGCGGCGCTGGTGCCGCCCGCACGTCTGTGGCAAGCGCCACCTCAGAAAACGAAAGCGCGCCTCGTCGACCCGCCTCAAGCCCTAGGTCGTCACTACGGTTTCTTTCCGCGGCGCGTAAGCGAGGGGCCCCAGAACCAGCCGATGATCGCGGTAATCAGAAGTAGCCCGCAGGCGTTGACGAAAAATGTCATGAGCGTGTCTCCTGGTTCAAGCTAACGCGTCGCAACCGGTTGGCGTTACTGACCACGGTCACTGAGGACAGTGACATGGCAAGCGCCGCGACCATTGGTGACAGCAGCGTGTGGGTCAGCGGATAGAGCGCACCGGCGGCGATCGGGATACCGAGCGTGTTGTAGCCGAACGCACCCCACAGATTCTGCTTGATGTTGGTAAGCGTTGCCCGGCTCAGCGCGATGGCGTCGGCGACCCCATGAAGGCTATCGCGCATCAGCGCCATGCCGGCCGATTTGAGCGCAACGTCGGTACCGGTACCGATGGCAAAGCCGACGTCGGCCTGAGCGAGCGCCGGTGCGTCGTTGATGCCGTCACCGACCATGCCGACGCGCTTGCCCTGGCGCTGGTAGGCTTTTATGGCCTCGAGCTTGTCCTCCGGGCGGCATTCGGCTCGAACCTCATCGATGTCGAGCGCGCGGGCGACGGCTTCGGCGGTGGCTCGGTTGTCCCCGGTCAGCATCACAAGCATGAGACCACGCGCTTTCAGCCGTGCCACGGCGTCCACCGCGTCCGAGCGAATCGGGTCGGCGATGGCATAGAGCGCGGTGAGGCGCTCATCGCAGGCAACGTACACAACCGTAGGGGCCTGCGCTCGCCAGCGTTCGAGGACTGGCTCGCCGTCGGTCAGGGCGACCCCGTGTTCCCCCATGAACGCCCGGTTGCCGATGCGCCAGTGCCGGCCGGCCGCGTCGTGTCCGGCCATACCGCGAGATGTGACCGAGGTGATATCGACCATCTCGGTATCGCAGGCCGCCTGAACCGGCTCGAACGCCGAGAGCGCACGCGCAAGCGGATGCTCCGAGCGAGCTTCGAGCGCCTTGACTACCGCCGCGGTACTGTCGCCTTCGTTCGCACGCCAGTGATCGATGACCGAGGGCTTGCCCTGGGTCAGTGTCCCGGTCTTGTCGACGACCAGCGTATCCAGCCGGCTGGCGCTTTGAAGGGCGTCGCCGTCTCGAATCAGCACCCCCATGGTCGCGCCGCGGCCGACCCCGATCATGGTCGAAATCGGCGTGGCAAGCCCGAGTGCGCAGGGGCAGGCGATGATCAGCACCGAGGTGGCGACAATCAGCATGTGCATCACCTGCGGCTCGGGGCCGAGGTTGTACCAGACAAGAGCGGCGAGTACCGCTGCAATCATGACCGCGGGCACGAACACGGCGGCGACCCGGTCGGCGAGCCGACTGATCGGCGGCCGGGAGTTCTGGGCGTCGCGCACCTGACCGATGATGCGTGAAAGCGTCGTGTCACGCCCGACCTGAGTGGCGCGGTAGATCAACGTACCCTGATCATTGAGGGTGCCACTGGTGAGGGTATCGCCGACGCGCTTGGACACCGGCACCGGCTCGCCGGTCAACATCGACTCATCAAGCCGACTTTGCCCTTCCTCGATCACGCCATCGACCGGCACGCGCTCGCCCGGGCGTACCCGCAGCCGGTCGCCGACCGCGATGCGCTCAATCTCAACATTCTCGTCTCCGTTGGGGCCGATTCGGCGCGCGGTCGATGGCCGAAGGTCCAGAAGCGCCCGCAGGGCCTGAGAGGTCTTGCCGCGTGAGCGCACCTCCAGCGCCTGCCCGGCGCTGATCAGCCCGATGATCATCAGCGGCGCCTCGAAGTAGAGGTGGCGGGCACTGTCGGGAAAGAGTTCGGGCCGAGCGACCACGGCCATCGAGTAGCCCCAGGCCGAAGCGCTGCCAAGTGCCACCAGCAGATCCATGTTGGCCTGATGGTGGCGTACGGCCTTGAACGCTGCGGTAAAAAAGCCGCGCCCGGCGGTGGCCATGAGCGCGAGCACCAAAAGGCCCACACCGAGCCACCCAAGACGCTCGGCGCCGGAAAACGCCGGCATGTGCACGAACATCAGCCCCATGAGCAGCGCGCCCGGCACCAGGGCGAGCGCGCTGTCTCGCACCTTGTGCCGAAATTCTTTGGTGGCGTTGTCGCTTTGCGCGGCGTCGAGTGCGTCGGCGCTTTCGGCCACGCTCGCGCCATAGCCGGCGTCCTCGATAACGCGCACAAGCGCCTCGGGCGACAGCCGGGTCGAAACCTGGGCGCTGCGGCTGGCGAAGTTGACCGTCGCGTGGTCCACGCCGTCGGCGCGGTCCAGAGCGTTCTGGATGGTGGCCACACAGCCGGCGCAGGTGATGCCGGTCAGGGCCAGTTCCAGCGTCTGCGCCCCCTGGTTTTCGACGACAGGCGTCGTGTCGATAGGCTCGCGGGCGGCCGTGGGGGCATTTCCCGGTTCGACAGGCTCTGCGTCCAAGGGCTCAGCGGCCGGTGGGTGGCCGGCCTCTGTAAGTACGCGGTCGATGTCGGTGTCAGGCGCAACGGAGGTGATCGTAAGCCGTTTTTGAGCCGGCTCGCCCTTGATGGCAGCCTCGGGATCGAGGGCCTGGACCGCGCGACGCATTTTCGAGACGCAGCCCTGGCAGTTCATGGTCGCGACCTGGCGTGTGCGTGTGGCCGGGCGCGCGGTGAATCCAGCGTCCGCCACGGTGCGCTCGATGACTTCTCGGGGCTTGGTGGACCCGATGACAAGGTGGCGAGTATCGAGCGTGATCGTTGCCTGATTGTCCATGGCCTCGAGGCCGCGCCGGAGCGTCTTGACGCAGCCCTGGCAGGAAAGGCCCTCAAGCTCGAACTGCATCTGGTGCGGGGTGGATTCGAAGGTCATTGCCTGTCTCCCTGCGTGGATGGCGCGTCGGGCGTCGGTTCGTCAGCGGGCGCTTCCCAGTGCTCGATCAACTGACAGAGCGTGTGGCCGTTCGGGGCGGCGTTCGGCATGCTTGACCAGCTCTCCAATGCGTCTTCCATACGCTTGGCAAGCTGCTCCAGCGCTCGTATTTCCTCGCGCACCTGTGGCAGCCGTTCCTTTAAAAGATCACGCACCAACGGGCAGGGCGAATCGCCGTGTTCGGTATGGGCCAGAATGTCGTGAATGTCTTTCAGGCTGAAGCCGAGCGTGCGGGCCTGCTGAATGAAGCGCAGGCGTCTTAGCGCCTCATCATCATAAAGTTGGTAGCCATTATTCGGGTTTCTAGTCGAACTAATTAAGCCCTCTCGGGTATAGTGGCGCACGGTTTCGGCCGTGACACCGGCGGCTTTTGCCACTTCGCTGACTTTTTTCATCGCGCCGACCTCGTGTCGAATAGGCCTGCAGTTTAAAACCTTTGGGTAACACAAAGGTCAAGCGCTGCGCATCGATATGAATGTCGGCCGACCTTGGTCGTGCGGCCAAGGTCGGGATTGACCGGAAGGTCAGGTTCTTCCAAAACATAAGAGATTGCGGTAAACGCCCGTTTGAATGGCAAGCGCCGCGTGAGCAAGGGACATGACCATGAAAAAGAAGACGCTACACCTAAGCGCAGGACTGATCGGACTCGGGGCATGCTGGCCGGTCTGGGCAGGCGGTTTTCAGCTCAACGAGCAGGACGTGGTGACCCAGGGCACCAGCTTCGCCGGCCGGGCCTCGACACCGACCAACGCGGCTACCGTGTTCAACAACCCAGCCGGCATGTCGTTTCTTGACCAGGCACAACTGACCGTCGGTACGGTCTACTTGAACCTCTCAAGCGACATCACCACCCGAGACTCGGGTCAGCCGCTGACTGGCCTTCCGGTCTCCGGCGAGAGCGACGGCGACATGATTCCGGGCGAGGCGATCCCGTTCGGCTACGTCGTGGTGCCGCTCGACAAGCGCTGGACCTTTGGGTTCGGGGTCTATGTGCCGTTCGGCCTGATCACCGATTACAGCGACGACTTCCAGGGCCGCTACTTCGGTGACTACAGTCGCGTCGAAGTGGTCACGGCGCAGCCCACGCTTTCCTACAGGTTCAACGATCAGTGGTCGCTCGGCCTCGGCGTGACCTACAACTGGATCGACGGCAAGCTGGGCGCGGCCACGGCCAATCCGCTCGACCCGACCAATGAAGGCGACGTCAAGGTTGAGGGCGATGATCAGGCCTGGGGCTATAACATCGGTCTGATGTATCAGCCGACCAAGGCCACGACGCTCGGTCTCGCCTACCGCTCGAAGGTCGATTACAGCCTGGAAGGCCACACCACCTACAACAACACGCTCGACAGCGCGACCTTCAACGTGGTGTCGGCGCGAAGCGATGCCAAGCTCGACATCACCCTGCCGGAATCGGTTGAGCTCTCGCTGACGCAGAAGCTCGACCCGCGCTGGACGGTCATGGCAAGCGCCACCTGGACGCACTGGAGCCGCTTCGATGAGCTCTACGTCGAAAACAGCAATCCGCGGGTGAACGACATTCAGGAGCCTGAAAACTGGGACGACACCTGGATGTACGCCGTCGGTGCAAGCTATCAGCTCGACCCGGCCTGGGTAGTGCGTGCAGGCGTTGCCTATGACGAGTCGCCGATGGATGGCGCCACCCGCACGGTGCGTGTCCCGACCGGCGACCGCTGGATCTACTCACTCGGCGCCGGCTGGCAGCCCACCGATACGCTGACCTTCGATGTTTCCTACAGCTACTTCAACGAAGAGAGCGTGAGCGTCAGCCAGAGCAACCCGCAGCGCGGCACCTATGACGCCGGCTACGACAGCGATGGCCATGGCTTCGGTGCGCAGGTGACCTGGCGCTTCTAAGGGGGGCGTTCAAGCCCTTCGCCCACCACGTGCTACATCAAGACACGACCCAACGCCCGGCACCTGCCGGGCGTTTTGCGTCAATTACTGCGCGCCCAGTTCCGGGTGCTTGTCCAAAAGCGCATTGGCCTGATCGATCAGGTCGTTCATGTAGCCCATCAGGGCGTCGTAGGGCGCAGGCGTTGCCAGATCCACGCCGGTTGCCTTGATCAACCGGTAGCCGCTGTCACTGCCGCCACGCTTTAGCATGTTGAGGTAGGCCGTGCGCGCGTCGAGGTTTCCGGCCTCGAGCTCGCGGGCGATCGCGTAGGCGGCAGTGATGGAGGTCGCGTACTGATAGACGTAGAAGTTGTAATAGAAGTGCGGCACGTAGGCCCATTCAACGTGGTAGGCCGGGTCGATCTGCATCACGCCCTTATCGACGCCGTAGTATTTTTCAAGCAGTGCGCCGTACATGCGGTTCAGCCGCTCGCCCGAGAGTGAGTCGCCGTGCTCGACGCTTTGGTGAATGGCGCGTTCGAACTCGGCGAACTGGGTCTGGCGGAAAAACGTCGCGCGAAGCGATTCGAGCGCCTGACCGAGGTAGTAGAGCTTGAGGCTTGGCGTGTCGGCCGAGGCGATCATGTGATCGATCAGCAAAAACTCGTTGACGGTGGACGCCACTTCGGCGGTGAAAATTGGATAATCGGCGCTCGCCCAGGGCTGGTGGCTGCTTGTGAGCATCGAATGCACGCCATGGCCCCACTCATGCGCGTAGGTCGAGACGTCGCTGTAGTGGCCGTTGAAATTCATCAGGACATACGGGTGCACATCGTAGGCCGCGCCGTTCATGTAGGCCCCCGAGCGTTTGCCCCTGGCCGGGTAGGCGCTGGTCCAGTCGGCGTCGGTGGCCTCTTTTAACAGCCCCTGATACGCCTGCCCAAGCGGTTGGGTGGCCTCACGCGTCAGCGCCTTGGCCTGATTCAGATCGAACTCCGGGGCACGGGCAATCAGCGGCGGATAGATGTCGTAGTAGCGCAGTGTCTCGACGCCAAGCAGGCGCTGCCTGAGCTTTAGATAGCGATGGAGGCTATCCAGGTGCGCGTTGGCCGAGGCCACCAGTTGATCGTAGACCCCGACCGGGATGTCATTGCTCGAGAGCGCGGCGTCGAGGGCGCTGTCGTAGTGGTGCAGGCGCGCGCTGGTGACGTGCGCGGTCACTTCCTTGTTCAAGAGCGCCCCGAAGGTGGTCGCGTAGGTCTGCCATGTGGCCCAGAACGTATCGAAGACCTGCTTTCGTACCGCACGGTCGTCGCTTTTTCTGAGCGCAGCGTAGCCGGCGCTGTCAAGGCGGCGGAGGTCACCGTTGACGGTGATTTCGGGCCAGGGAATATCAGCGTTTGACAGCAGCGAGTAGCTTTCTTCCGAGGAGGTTACGGGCGCCAGCGCCGCCAGCGCGGACTCGGTTTCGGCGCCGAGAATGTGCGGTGCCTGCTCGCTGATGCGGGTCAGGCGATAGCGGTAGTCGGCAAGCACCGGGCGAGTCGCCCAATCGGCCAGCGTTTCGGGCGGCATCTCGGCAAGCGCCGGGGTCACGAAGCCGGTCACGCTGTCGAGTCGCGCCCCGAGCTGCGTTATGCGGTTCTGGCGTTCCTGAGCGCGGTTGTCACTGAGGTTTTCATCGGCGGTGAGGCTTGCAAAGACCGCCAGGCGCGCCGTGGTCTTTTCCACCTCGCCGATGGCGTCAAGCGCTCTGGCGAGCTTTTCGGGCGACTCGGTAAGCTGGCCTTTAAAACGCGAGAGGGCATCGACGTCCCTGGCGGTGCGCTTGAACTGCGCCTGCCAGGCCTCGGGCGAGGCGTAGAGGTCGCCGAGTGACCACTGCCCTTCGGTGGATGGGGCTGAGGGTCTGGTGGATGTGGATGAGGCGGGGGGCTCGGCGGCCCAGCCCATTGAGGCGGTGCACGTCAGTGCAACGCCTGCACACACGGCGCGTAATGAGAACCTGCCAGACATCGTGACCTCGCTTGAATTAGAAAACGGCGAACCCAGTGTAGCATCGCCGGCGTGGCTGGAGCCGTGGCAATGTACAAGGCGGGCGGACTTGATATGCTCGGCCCCCCTGGGTGTTTCCAGTTCGCGCGTAGTTCGATCTCACGCGCGGTCACTTATCGTGCGTCTTTACCGGAGCCTGCCATGAGCGCATCTCGCCTCCCTCTGTCCTACTACGCCGCCACCGCGAGTGATGCCTCACAACATGCGCCGCTCGAGGGCGCGCTTGACTGCGATGTGTGTGTGGTCGGAGGCGGGTTCACGGGCGTGTCCACGGCGCTGCATCTCATCGAGCGCGGGTTCGATGTGGTACTGCTCGAGGCCGAGCAGCTCGGGTTCGGGGCCTCCGGGCGCAATGGCGGCCAGATCGTCAACAGCTACAGCCGGGACATGGACGTGATCGAGGCCCGTTACGGCGCTGAGACCGCGCGGGCGCTCGGGAGCATGGCGTTCGAGGGCAACCGCATCATTCGTGAGCGCATCACGCGCTACGCCATCGACTGCGATTTGAAAGAGGGCAATCTGTTCGCCGCCTGCACCGAGCGCCAGTGGCAGGGCCTCAAGGACCATCGGGCACTTTGGGCGCGCTATGGCCACTCAGAGCTCGAGCTTCTGGGCCGTGATGCCTACCGGCGTGAGGTGGGCAGCAAGCGCTACACCGGCGTGCTGATCGATCATTCCGGCGGGCACCTGCACCCGCTCAATCTGCTGCTCGGGCAGGTGCGGGCGTTCGAAGCCCAGGGCGGGCGCGTCTTTGAGGGCTCACCGGTCATCTCGGTCACGCCGGGCGAGCCCGCGTGCGTGCGTACCGAGCGCGGCGAGGTGCGGGCGAGCAAGGTGGTGCTGGCCGGCAACGCCTACATGAGCGGGTTACTGCCCGACATGGAGCGCCGTTCGATGCCCGCCAGCACGCAGATCATTACCACCGAGCCGCTCACCGACGCGCAGGCCCGGGCACTGCTTCCGACCGACCGCGCGGTGGAAGACTGCAACTACCTGCTGGACTACTACCGGCTGACGGCGGATCAACGCCTGCTCTACGGTGGGGGCGTGAGTTACGGCGGTCAGGATCCGGACAGCATCGAAGGCGCGATTCGCCCCAAGCTTTTGACCACCTTTCCGGAGCTCTCGGACGTTCGGATCGACTACGCCTGGAGCGGCAATTTCCTGCTGACGCTCAACCGATTGCCCCAGTTCGGCCGAGTGGAGGCGAGCGTTTATTACGCGCAGGGCTATTCCGGTCACGGCGTGACCTGTTCCCACCTGGCCGGATGTCTGGTGGCCGAGGCGCTTGCCGGCGATGGCAGCCGCTTCGATGCCTTTGCAGGCATTGCGCACCGTCGGCTGCCAGGCGGGCGTACGTTCAGCGTGCCGCTGAGCGCGCTGGGCGCCTGGTACTACCAGCTGCGCGACCGGCTCGGCTGGTAGCGTGGCCCTATCCCATGCATTCCCTACACGTGGCGTAGATACCAGTCGTACTCAAGCGTACTGACCCGAGCCATCGCCTGCTCGCGCTCGGCGCGCCGATTGGCGCAGTAGACAAAATGAAACGCCTCCCCAAGTGCCGCTTTCAGGGCGTCGCTGTGTTCGAACAGGCTCAGGGCCTCGCGCCAGCTGTTGGTGAGACTGGGTGCGAGCTGGGTATAGGCGTTGCCGGCAATGGGTGCGCCGGGCGCCGCCCGGTGATCAAGCCCGTAAAGAATCGATGCCAGAAGCGTTGCAAGCAGCAGGTAGGGGTTGGCGTCGGCGCCTGCCACGCGGTGTTCGAGCCGACGGGCGTGGTCGGGGCCTGACGGGATCCGGATCGCCACCGAGCGATTGTCCACCCCCCACGACGGCGCCATTGGGACATAAAGCCCGGGCTGAAACCGGCGAAACGAATTCAGGTTGGGGGCGAGCACTGCCATTGACGCAGGCATCAGCTCGAGCAGCCCGCCGATGGCGTGGCCGAGTGTGTCGCTTCCGGTGGGCGCGCCGTTATCGGCGGCGAAGAGGTTGGTGCCGTGGGCGTCTTCAAGGCTTATGTGCACGTGAGCGCCGCTTCCGGCTTCATCGCCGAAGGGCTTGGCCATGAAGGTGGCCTCAAGGTCGTGTTGCTCGGCGACGCCGCGAATCAGGCGCTTGAGCAGTACCGCGCTGTCGGCGGCGGCGAGAGCGTCGCTCGAGTGAATCAGGTTGATCTCGAACTGGCCCGGCGCGCATTCCTTCAATGCGCTGTCGAGCGGCAGCCCCTGGGCGCGGGCCGCGGCCTGAATGTCTTCAAGCACACCTGCGTACTCATCGAGCTCGTTCATGGCGTAGAGCTGACTCTGTACGGCGCGTTCGCCGGTGCTTGGGGCGCAGGGCGGATGAATGCGCCCACGGGCGTCACGCCGGCGCTCGACCAGATAGAACTCGAGCTCGAGCGCCACCACCGGCGTAAGCCCGCGCTCGCTAAACCGCGAAAGCGTCTGCGCCAGCACGTGGCGCGGGTCTGCAAAAAACGCGGTGCCGTCGGGCTCGAACATGCTCATAAGCACCTGAGCCCGACCCGGGCGCCAGGGCGTCGGGGCGAACGTGTCGGCCAGGGGCCAGCAGGTGCGGTCACCGTCGCCGGAATCAAGCCCAAGGCCGGTTTCCTCGATGGTGTTGCCGCAGATGTCGAGGGCAAACAGCGAGGCGGGAAGCTGAATGCCCTGAGTGCAGGCCTTGAGCAGGCCGTCTCGGGGCAGGCGCTTGCCACGCATCACGCCGTTGAGGTCGCTGATGAGGACATCGACGGTCTCGATGTCGGGGTACTGCTCGAGCAGTGCTCGAGCCTTCTGCAAAGGAAGGGAGGGCATGAGCCGCCTCGTGGAAACAAAGAAGAGGCCATCTTTTCCGGGGCGGGCGGCGCTGTCAATCGCTGCGCCGTCGCGCGCCGAGCGGGAGGTTCGGCACGCGACGGCAGGGCGTGGCGCCTATATGTAAGCGCCTAGACGTAAGCGCTTAGAAGTTGTAGCGCGCGAACAGAACGGTTGCGTCGTTACCGGCGTCGTCGCCGCCTTCGGCGTCCTTGCTGTCATCGAAGGTGTGTTCGACCGCGAGAATCAGGTTGTCGTTGAAGGTCAGCCACGCTGCACCCAGGAGGTAAAACGCACTGCGGGCGTCGGAGCCTGCGTCTTCCAGCCGGTTGAAGCCGCTGTAGAGCTGAACGGTGCCGGGCGTGTAGCCCTTGAGGTTATAAAACGCGGCGCCTTCATAGCCGTGGGCTTCATCGATGATGCCGTCAGCCTCATCCACGCCTGAGAACGTGCTCGAGCGAATCAGGTTGCGGTAGGTGCCCCCGGTCAGGGCGAAGTACCAGTTGCCCGGCGTCCAGCGGGTGCCGAGCAGCCAGGCGTTGACGTTCTGTGCCTGCTTGCCGCTGTTTCGGTACTGATCGATCGCCGAGTGGGAGTAGGTTGCACCGACGGACCAGTCGTCGGTGGCCTGGTAGTTCACCGCCACCTGACCGGTGTAGTCGCGCTCGAGGCCGTTGGTCGCGGAGTTGAACCCGGTGACCACGCGCTGGCCGCCGATTTGACCATAAACGGGCGTGCGTTCGCCGTGGGCGTGATCCTCATCGCTCTGATAGAGCACCCCGACGCTCCAGTCGCCGAAGGTGTTGCGGTAGGAGATGGCGTTGTCGGCGCGGCCGGTGCCCTCGAAGCCGCCATCGCCCGAGCGTCCTGCAAACGAGCCCTGGGCGGTCGCGCCGTTGTACCAGAACCAGTCGGTCGACACCGCCACCAGGTCGTACCAGACCGAGTACTGCTTGCCGATCAGTACCGTGCCGTACTCGTCGTTGCTGAGCCCTGCGTAGAGCAGGCGCTTGTAGTGGTCGTCGTCGCCGTGTTCGAAAAACGGATCGAAGCCCCATTCGGCGCGGGCAATCGATGACCAGCCGCCCTCAAAATTGTGCTCGTGGATGAGTCGAACGCGCGAGCCTGCGTTGGTGAAATTGTGATCGTCATCGACGTTATTGACGAAGGTACTGCCGCCTGCGATGCGCCCGCTGATCGTGAGCCGATCCTTGGGGGTTTCGTAGGCGATGAACGCCTGTGCCTGTTGGGCGATGAAAAACGTTGCAAGGCCGAGGCCGGCGATACGTACCGTCTTGGAAGAAACCATGAATATCCTTCAACTTCTTTTTTTTAGGGAAAACGTGGGGGTCAGTCGAGCTCGGCGTCCATGAACTCCTGACGGGAGATCTTTCGATCCTGATTGGTGTCGAGCCGATTGAACGGCAGCGCCTCATCGGCACTGTCGCTTGCCGCTTCGGTCGGGTCGATCACGCCGTTGCCATCGGTGTCGAGGCGGTCGAACTCGGCCCGGCGCTCGGCGTTGGCGGTATCGGTCTTGGCGTCATCGAAGCCGCCAGGGCCAAAAAGCGGCGCGTCATGGGCGCAGCCGGCGAGGGCGGCGGCGGCCAGAAACCCGAGGGCAGGCCAGAGGAGGGGGCGACGTGTCATGCGTCTGTTCCTTGTTGTGTGTCGTTTAAACGGCTTCACGACTGTCTGTCGTGCAAAAGAGCCTTCGCGGTGTGCGCCGCGAAGGGCGACCGACGACCGGTGAGGGCCGTCGGCTCGGGCCAATGCCCGAATCGGTCGATCTCAGGCGACGCGGTCGATGAACGACGCCTCGATCAATTTCTTGGTGTAGTCGACGCGGGGCGCGGTGAAGATGGCTTCTGACGGGCCCTGTTCCACGACGGCGCCGTCTTTCATCACCAACACGGTGTCGGACATCGCCCGCACCACCGAGAGATCGTGGCTGATGAACACGTACGTAAGCCCATGTTTCTTTTGAAGCTCGCGCAGAAGGTTCACTACCGTCACCTGCACCGAGCGGTCGAGTGCCGAGGTTGGCTCATCGAGCAGCAGAAATTCCGGTTTCAGCACCAGCGCACGGGCGATGGCGATGCGCTGGCGCTGGCCGCCTGAAAATTCATGGGGGTAGCGCGCCCGCATGGCCGGGTCGAGCTTTACCTCGTTAAGCGCCTCGATCACGCGGGCCTCGCGCTCGCGCCGGGAAAGCTCCGGAAAGTGCACCTTGAGCCCTTCGCTGATGATCTCGCCGACCGTCATCCGCGGTGACAGCGAGCCGAACGGGTCCTGAAACACCACCTGAAAGCGTTTTCTAAGCGGGCGCAGCGCTTTCTGATCGAGCGGCTGCAGCGCCATTTCGTCGAATTCGATCTGCCCGGTGCTTGGCAAGAGTCTTAACAGCGCCCGGCCAAGGGTCGATTTGCCCGAGCCGGATTCGCCGACGATGCCGACGGTCTGGCCGCGGCGAACGCGAAGGTCGATGCCGCGTACGGCCTCGAATGTTTCATCCGGGCGAAAGAGATGGCGCTTGGTGGTGAAGCGCACGTGAACGTCGCGGGCATCGAGCACGACGGGGGCGGCGTCTGCCACCGGGGCCTTGACGCCGTCGGGCTCGGCGGCGAGCAGCATGCGGGTGTAGTCGTGGCTCGGACTGGCGAAGACCTCACGGGTCGGCCCCTGCTCGACCAGATCGCCGTGCTGCATCACGCAGACCCGGTCGGCGACGTGGCGGACCAAGTTCAAATCGTGGGTGATGAACAGGATCGCGAGGCCGTAGCGCGCCTGAAGCTCACCGAGCAGTTCCAGGATCTGGGCCTGTACGGTGACGTCGAGCGCGGTGGTCGGCTCATCGGCAATCAAGAGCTTCGGCTCGCAGGCGATCGCCATCGCGATCACCACGCGCTGGCGCTGGCCGCCGGAGAGCTCATGGGGGTAGCTGTTCATCCGCCGCTCGGGCTCGGGAATGCCGACCTGGGTCAACAGTTCAAGCACCCGCGCCCGCGCCTTGTCGCCGCGAAGCTTGGTGTGCTTTTCGAGCACTTCACGAATCTGGCGCTCGATGCGGTGCATCGGGTTGAGCGAGGTCATCGGCTCCTGAAACACCATGCCGATGTCGTTGCCGCGCAGTGCGCGAATGTCGCGGTCCTTGAGCTTTGTCAGGGTCTTGCCATCGAAGCGGATCTCGCCCTCGATGCAGGCAAGTTCCGGCAGCAGGCGCATGATGGCGGTGGAGGTGACCGACTTGCCGGAGCCGGATTCGCCGACCAGGGCGACGGTTTCGCCGGCCTTGACCTCAAGGCTTACGTCCTTGACCGCGGTGACCGGGCCGGTGGGCAGATCGAAGGTGACGCTCAGGTGAGCGAGTTCAAGCAGTGCAGACACGGTGGCCTCCGATCAGCGGGTTTTCGGGTCGAGGGCGTCGCGCAGCCCGTCGCCGAGAAAGTTGAGACAAAAAAGCGTCACGGCCAGAAAGAGTGACGGCACGATCAGCATCCACGGCGCGCTTTCCATCATGTCCTTGCCTTCGCTGATCAACACGCCCCAGCTGGTAAGCGGCTCCTGCACGCCAAGGCCCAGAAACGACAGAAAGCTTTCCAGCAGGATGACCTTGGGCACGGTCAGGGTGACGTAGATGATGACCGGACCGAGAGTGTTGGGGATCAGGTGGCGCCGCACGATGGTCGGCCCGCCAACGCCTAACGCATGGGCGGCCTCGATGAACTCGCGGCGCTTGAGTGCGAGCGTCTGGCCGCGCACGATGCGCGCCATGTCGAGCCATTCCACCGCGCCAATGGCGGCGTAGATCAAGAAGATATTGCGGCCGAACACCACCATCAAAAGAATCACCAGGAACATGAACGGCAGCGAGTACATGATGTCGACGAAGCGCATCATCAGGTTGTCGGTGCGCCCGCCGACGTAACCGGCCACCGCCCCGTAGAGTACGCCGATCACCAGCGAGACAAAGGTGGCCACCAGCGCCACCGACAGCGAAACCTGGCCGCCGAACAGGGTGCGCACCAGAATGTCGCGGCCGTTGGCGTCGGTGCCGAAATAGTGGCCGTTTTCAAGCGAGGGGGCGGTCTGGAAGTTGCTCCAGTCGACTTCATCGAGCGCCCAGGGCAGCAGATGCGGACCGATGAAGCAGACCAGCGCCATCAGCGTGAGAATCACAAGGCTCGCCATGGCGGCCTTGTTCTGCTTGAGCCGGCGCCAGGCTTCGCGGCCGAGGCTCTCGCCGGTGTTCTTGTCAGGCCCGGCTGGTGGGTTGGGGCCGCCGGCGGGCAGCGGCGTATCGTCGTGCTCGCCGCGGTAGGGGGTCGTTGTCGAGGTCATGAGGCGCTCTCGCGGTTTGTCTTCATGGCGAATCAGTCGTCGTATCGAATCTGGGGGTCAAGGGCGGAATACAGCAGATCCACCAGCAGGTTCATCAGCACGATCAGCGCGCCGTAGAACACCACCGTGCCCATCACCAGGGTGTAGTCGCGGTTGAGCGCGCCCTGCACGAAGTAGCGGCCGATGCCCGGGATGCCGAAAATCTGCTCGATCACCACCGAGCCGGTGACGATGGCGGCAATCGCCGGGCCGAGATATGACACTACCGGCAAAAGCGAGGGGCGAAGCGCGTGGCGCAGCACCACCTGCACTTCCGAAAGGCCCTTGGCGCGGGCGGTGCGGATGAAGTGGCTGCCCATGGTTTCGATCATCGAGGCGCGCATCATGCGGGCGATGTAGGCGATCTGCTGAATCGACAGCGCGATCACCGGCAGCACCAGGTTGGGCAGGGCGCCGCCGTTCCAGCCGCCGGCCGGCAGCCAGCCGAGCAGCACCCCGAACACCAGCGCCATGATCGGCGCGATCACGAAGTTCGGTACCGCGATGCCGCCAAGCGCCAGCGACATCACCAGATAATCGATGGTGCTGTTGCGTTTGAGCGCGGCGATCACGCCAAGCGGCAGCCCGATCAAAAGCGCAAGGCCGATCGCGAGCCCGCCGATTTCAAGGCTTACGGGAAAGCCCTGCATGATCAGCTCGGTGACCGAGAAATCCTTGTACTTGAACGACGGCCCGAAATCGCCCTGAGCCAGGTTGCCCATGTAGCGCAGGTACTGCATCGGCAGGGGTTCATCAAGATGATAGGCCGCCTTGAGGTTGGCCTCGATTTCAGGCGGTAGCTGCCGTTCGCCGTCAAACGGGCCGCCAGGCGCTGCACGCATCAAAAAAAACGAGATCGTGATCACGACCAGAAGCGTAGGCACGGCAAAGGCCAGCCGTTTCAGGGTGTAGCTCAGCATGGACGGTGGCCTCCATGGCGTCGTGCACTCGGTGCCATGTCATTCTCCAGAGTGTGAGGGGGTGGATGGGGACGCAAGGGACAGAAACCGCAGCGGATGCTCATCCATGACGTTGTCTTCAAAGCCCTGCACCCTGGGGGAGACCAGGTGGTTCGAGACGTAGTCAAAAATGGGAAGTACCGCGTAGTCGTCCAGAAGCGTTTGTTCGGCCTGTCCGAGCACCTTTCGTCTGTCCGCCGCATTGGCGATGTGAGCGCTTTTTTCGATGAGCGCGTCAAGCCGGGCGTTTTGATAGCCGCTGGCGGCCGCAGCACTGCCGCCTGCGGCGTAGCTTCCGACCAGGTCGATCGGGTCGTTGACGGTCGCGACCATGCCGTAGCGGGCGACGTCGAACTGGCACTGCTTGATCGCGGCGTAGTGCACCGCACCTTCCGAGTTGTAGAGCTCGACAGTGACCCCGAGCGGTTTCCACATCGCCGCCACCGCGACGGCGACTTTCTTGTGGTCGTCATCGGTGTTGTAGCGAAGGGTCAGCGTGAGCGGGGTGTCCGGGCCGTAGCCGGCCTCGCGCATCAGGGCCCTGGCCTTTTCGGCGCGCTCGGCGTAGGGGGCATCGAGCCCTGGCATGGTAACGCCGTCCGCGCCACTCATGGCCTCGGGCACGAAGCGATGACTTGGGCGCATGCCGGTGCCGAGCACCTTGTCGGTGATGATCTCGCGCCGGACGACCAGGTTCAGCGCCTTGCGGACACGGGCGTCGGCCAGGGCGCCGTCGCGCAGGTTGAACATGTAGAAATATTCGCCGGCCCACGGCGCCGTGCGAAGCGCGTCGGGCCTTTGGGCGCGCACCCAGTCGATTCGGCTCGAGGGCACCTGGGCAAACGACAGATCGATCTGATCGTTTCGAAACCTACGAATGGCGTCGTTGGTGTCCTCGAGCGGGTACATCACCACGCGGTCAAGCGCGACGGTGTCGGCGGCGTAGAACGCGGGGTTTTTCTCGAGTGTGAGCTGCGACTGCGGGTGCCACTCGCCAAGCGTAAATGCACCGCTGACCACGGTGTCGCCCGGAACGATCCAGCGCTTAGTGGTGCTTAAAACGTGGCGCGGCAGCGGCGCGGCCTCGCCCATGGCCATGGCCTGCAGGAAGTAGCCGCTCGGGTGATCAAGCGTGATCTCGAGCGTGTGGGCGTCGAGGGCCTTGACGCCGAGCGCCTCCGGCGCCCGCTCACCGCGGTTGACCGCCCGCGCGTTATGGATCGCGTAATAGAGGTTGGCGTTGTGGTTGGCGGTGGCCGGCATCAACAGCCGGCGGAGGCTGAACACGGCGTCCTCGGCGGTGATCGGTGTGCCATCGGACCAGCGCGCGTCTCGCAGGTGAAAGGTGTAGACGGTGCCGTCATCGGATACGTCCCAGCGCGAGGCCAGTCCTGGAATCAGGCGGCCATCGGCGGCGGTGTCGACCAGGCGATCGAACATCGCCTTTTGAATCCGTGAATCCCAGTGATTCGCCGATTTTTGCGGATCGAGCGAGCCGGGTTCGCCTTCGTTATCCACGTGAAGCGTGGCGGCCTGGGCGGTGCCCAGGCTCAAAAGAAGAGGCAGTGCGGTAAGCAGCGTGCGCCAGTGAACGGCCATGAAAGACTCCCTTGTCGTTATTGCGCTTGTTGTTATTGAGTGTGTCGCTATTGAGGCCCGTCGGTGCGCACGGCCGGTCAGTGGTCCGACTCGTTGAACTTGATCCACCGCGACAGGTGGCGGTTCAGGGCGTTGTCGGCAAAGCCCGTGAGCTTCGGGTTCACCAGATTGCGCGAGGTGTCGATGTAGATCGGGATCAAGGCGTAGTCCCCAAGCATCTGCCGTTCGGCGCGCTCGAGCAGGGTCTGGCGGGTCTCCGGGTCCTGGGTGCGCGCGGCGCGCGCCATCAGATCATCGAACGCATCGCTTTGATAGCCGCCGTAGTTCTTGGCTGCGCCCTGCTCGAGGATGCCGAGGAAGTTGGCCGCATCGTCAAAATCGGCAACCCAGCTGGCGCGGCCGACATCGAACTTGCCCGCGGCGAGGTCTGCGTAGTGCACGCGGCCTTCGGCGTTGATCAACGAGGTCTTGATGCCGAGCGGTTTCCACATCGAGGCCAGCGCGATCGCGATGCGCTTGTTGGCCTCGGTGGTGGAGTAGCGAAGCGTCAGCTCGAGCGGGCGGTCCGGGCCGTAGCCGGCCTCGCTCAGAAGGCGCTTGGCGCGCGTCATGCGCTCATCCATCGGCGCCTCAAGCCCCGGCATGGACTGGGCATCGTACTGATTCACGCCGTCGGGCACGAAGCCGCGGGCGGCGGTGACGGTCCCGTTCATGATCTTGTCAGTGATGATGTCGCGTCGTACCGCAAGGTTGAGCGCCTCGCGCACCCGCGCATCGGCGGTGGGGTGGCCGTCGCGCTGGTTGAGCGCGAAATAGTAATTGGCAAGCTGGGGCGCCAGATGCACCGCGCCCGGCAGCTGCTCCTTCAGCGCCTCATACCGCTCGGGGGGGAAATCGCGAACGAGGTCGAACTCACCGGCACGGAACCGTCTCAAGCCGGTATTGCGGTTTTCGATCGGATAAAACGTGACACCGTCGAGCGAGACGCTCGCGGCGTCATGAAAATAGGTGTTTTTCTGCGTGCTCAGATGGTCGTTGGCCACCCAGTCGGTCGGAGTGAACGCGCCATTGGTGACGATGTGCTCGGGTTCTGCCCAGTGATCGCCAAACTGATCCAGTACGTGGGTCGGCACCGGCGAGGCGGCGATGTTGGCCAGAAGCGCCTCGAAGTAGGGCGTGGGCCGCTCCAGGTGAAACACCACCGTGCGCGCGTCCGGCGCGTCCACACCGAGGGTCTCCGAGGCGGCGGTGCCTTCCGTGATCGCGCGGCCGTTCTTGATCGGATAGAAGAGACTCGCGTAGACGGCGGCGTTGCTTGGCGTCATCAAACGGGTAAAGGCGCGCTTGAAATCGTCCGCCACCACCGGTTCGCCGTCGGACCAGCGGGCGTCGTCTCTGAGGGTGAACGTCCAGGTCAGGCCATCGTCGCTGACCTGCCAGGATTTGGCAGCGCCGGGGATGTACTGGCCCTCCGGCGAGAGCGTCACCAGGCCTTCGTAAATGTCGCCCAGAATGTCGTTTTCCCACACGCTGCCACCGATGTGGGCGGTGTCGAGCGAGGCGGGATCACCCTGGGTGCCGACCCGCAGGGTATCGGCCATCGCCGGGGCAAGGCCGAGCCCGAGCACGAAGGTCGCACCGAGCAGTCGGCGACCGAGAAGGGAAAGAACGTGAGGGCGCATCGAAGGCATCTCCTGAGCTTTGGTCAACGTCATCATGAAAGAAGTAAGCGCGCGCTTATCCTAGCGAGCTGTCGGCCGCTTCGCGAGAAGGAGACGCGCGAAACGGCCAAGTCCTTTACGACGCGTCAGGGTGTGAAACTCACCCAGCGAGAGAGATGGTCGTCCACCGGGTTGTCCTGCCAGCCGGTAAGCGCCGGATTGACCAGGTTGCGGGTGACGTAATAAAGCAGTGGTGCGGCGGCGTTGTCATCGATGGCAATGCGCTCGGCATCCTGCAGCAGCGCTTCGCGTTTGCCGGCATCGAGGGTGGTCGAGGCCTTGGTCATTTTCTGGTCGAACGCCTGGCTCGAGTAGGCGCCGTAATTGTTGCCGGCGCCAGTACCCAGTAGCGCCAGAAAATTCTCGGCGTCGTTGTAGTCGGCGACCCAGCCGGCGCGGGCGACGTCGAAATCGCCCTGGGCGATGGCCTGATAGTGCACGGTGGCCTCGGCCTGCTGCATGTGCACGCGCACTCCGAGCGGTTTCCACATCGCCGCGACGGCAATGGCGATCTTCTTGTGTTCATCGCTTGAGTTGTAGCGCAGCGTGAGGTCGAGCGGGTTGTTCGGCCCGTAGCCTGCCTCCTTCATCAAGGCGCTTGCCCGCGCCATGCGCTCGTCCATCGATTGCCCCTTGAACGGCAGCTCCTGATGGGTGTAGTGGTGCACGCCCGGTGGTACGAAGGCGTAGGCCGGCAGGAAGGTGCCGGCCATGATCTGCTTGGCCAGTACCTGATGGCGAATCGCCAGATTGAGCGCTTCGCGCACCTTCGGGTCGGCCGTGGGCTCCCCCTGGCGCTGATTGAACACGTAGTAGTAACTGCCAAGCATCGGGCTCATGTGCGTGGCCTCGGGCAAGTTCTCCTCAAGCCACTGATAGCGGCTCGAGGGGTACTCGCGCAGCACATCGAGCTCTCCAGCGCGAAAGCGGGAGATGCCGGCGTTGCGGTCTTCGGTGCTGTAGTAGTTGATCTTGTCGAGCGCGACATCCCGGGCGTCGTAGTACTCGGGATTCTTGACCGCAGTGATGCGCGACTGAGACACCCATTCGACCGGCTTGAACGCGCCGTTGGTCACGATGTGGTCCATGTCGGTCCAGTCGCGGCCGTATTTCTCGACCGTGTGCCTTGGTAGCGGCATGGCGGTGTAGTGGGTCAGAAGTTCGATGAAGTAGGGCGTCGGCTCGTTAAGCGTGACTTCGAGGGTCTTGCCGTTTTCTTTTGCGACCACGCCGAGCGCGTCCGGCGGCAGTTCGCCGGTATTGACCGCGCGGGCGTTCTTGATCGGGTACAGGTTATAGGCGTACTTGGAGGCGTTTTTCGGGTTCAGGAGATGGCGCCAGCCGAAGACGAAATCGCCTGCGGTGACCGGCGTGCCGTCGGACCATTTCGCGTCGTCTCGCAGGTGAAAGGTGTAGGTTCGGCCGTCGTCGGAGATGTCCCAGTCGGTCGCAACGCCCGGGATTGCCTCACCCTCCGGATTCTGGGTCACAAGGCCTTCAAACACATCGAGCAACACATCCGATTCCCAGGTGCCGCCCGAGACCTGAGAGGTATCGAAGGAGGCGAGTTCGCCGATGACTCCGATGTTGAGCGTCTGCGCCCAGACAGGCGTTGCGGAAAGCAGCGCAGTTGCGGCAAACGCGCCTGCGAACCGTTGAAATGGGGTTTTCATGGCAGAGTATCCTGACTGATTGTTGTGTTCTGGTCGGGTATGGCCCGGGTCAACGATTGTTATGGTGCTTAGTATATGACCGAAGTTGACCATACAGTCAGAAAATGCGCCTTGTCCAGATATCCCTAATGATCCGATGCGATCAAAGCCGACGGCCGATCAGGCAGAAGGGGAGCGACGTGCGCATAAAAAAAGACCCGTCGCCGGGTCTTTAAAAAGGAGAGGCACGGGGACGTCTCAACTGCGGCGCGCCCCAAGGCTTCCGAAGCGGCGCTTGAACTGCGCGGCGCGCCCTTCGGTGCCGACCGAGCGCTGCTTGCCGGTATAAAACGGGTGCGACGCCGAGGAGATATCCAGCCGGATCAGCGGGTAGCTATTACCGTCTTCCCACTCGATGGTCTCGCTGGAAGACATGGTCGAGCCGGTCTTGAAGTACACATCGGCGCTGGTGTCGTAGAAAACGACCTTACGGTACTCGGGGTGAATGCCTGATTTCATAAATCCTCCTTGGTTTTTAATTATGTTATTTCATAACAATATTGGGAGTAAAGACCTTGCCCCGTTTTAAGAGAGGGCTATTTTGCGGGCGGGTTCTTCACCTAAAACTCAGCGTGTTCACTCAAGCCCTTTGCGGTAACAGCGCCATAGGGCTGAGATAGCGGATGCGATGTTTTATACGCTAATTGAGTTTTTTTGAATGTTTTTGGCGCCATAAAGCGATAATTCACCCTGGCCGATAGTGAAAATAAGCGTCACCCGCTTTTTCGGTACAGGGAATTCTCAATGGCAGAGCCATCTGCGACGACGCCTTCCTTGGAGGAGGGTGGATCAGTCGAGCTTCGCGATCCTCTTTCCATCATGCACGCTCTCGATGGGTTAGCGTACCAACCATGCAGTATCTCCGTCTGTTTCGAAGATCATTCCGAAACACGTTATCCCGCGCGTTTCGAGTTTTTCGATCATGCGGAAAAATGCCTTCAGATTCGCGTCACGAACATGCCGGGGTTGGAGGCGGCCTTCATGGAATCAGGGCGCCTGATACTGATTGCCGAGAGCGCACAGCAGGTGGTGCGCTTCAGCGGCCTTTGCATCCAACGGACGCGCCATGTCGAGGATGGCCGAGTGCTCGAGACCGGGCTTCCGGAGGCGCTTAATACAGATTCGAAGCGCCAGAGTGCTCGTATTCCGTTGACGTCTGGCATGAAGGTGCCGCTCGAGCTGATGTGTTTAGAGGGACAGGCGGCAATACGGGGGCGGCTCGGCGACATCTCGAACGGTGGATGCATGATGGAGTTGCCGCTGTCGCGGTGTGATCCACTCCGAGTGGGCATGACGGTATCACTGTCGATGGTGTTTCCAAGCGAGGAGCGGTTTGAGGGGGCGGCGGAGATTCGCTACATCAGGCCGTTGGCCGCCTCTCACCACGCTCGGGTTGGGCTTGCCTTTTTAAATCTCGCTCAGGCGCAGGTGCAGCAGTTGATGCACATTCTAAGCGAAACGGAGCGCGAAGTGGCCTGGCGAAACGGGGAGGCCATGCAGTTTGCCGGGGCGTCGGCGCTCTACGTTTCAACGGCTGCAAGGAAAGGGCAGCGCCGCACCCGGGGCCGGCCTGTCGAGGTGCGCTCACCGATGGTCGATGATCTGCGGGATATCGTGCGGACGCAGCACCTTTATCTGTTGGCGTTGCAGCAAAAGACGCCACTGCCTGAGCGCGCCCTTGCCAAGAGTGCCGACCGATTGATCCAGCTTCTCAAACACAATCGTCAGCAGGTGTTCTACGCGCTCGGGTGTCTTTCCGATGAGCCGCAGTGGGTTCAGCATTCGCTTTGCGTGTCGTGCCGGCTGTGCGATTTGATGCTGGCCGAGCCCGAGCATGCGTCGCGGGCTCGTTCGGCGATGCTTGCCGCGCTTGTACACGACATGGGCAAGGCGATGATGATCGGGCCTGAGTTTCCAACGCTCGATGGGGAGTTCGAGGCTGACCGCCGTCACCGGTTTCGCCAGCATGTGCCGGTGTTGCTTGAGGCGCTCAAGACTACGGCGCAGATTGAAAAGGCCATGTGCCTTGAAATCATTCAGGGCATCAACGAGCGCCTGGATGGCTCTGGCTATCCCGATGGACTCGAGGCCGAGGCGCTGACGCCGCTGTCGAAAATGGCGGCGGTGATCGATGTGATCGATGCGATGATGCGCCCGAGAGGCGATCGCCGGGCGAGCACGGCGATGGAGGCGTATCGATTCGTTTATCAGCGTCCGGAGCAGTTCGAGCGGCACTGGGTCACTCGCTACGTGCAGCGCCACGGGTTCTATCCGATCGGCAGCTTGGTGCGGTTTTCGCGCGGGTATCTGGCGTGGGTGATGCGTCTTGATCAGTCGGGGCAGCCAACGCGGGTACGAGTGGTCCGCGATCTCCGTCAGCAGGACGTGGTGTTGAACCTTGTGCTGGAGCGCGTCGATTTCGCACAGCTCGGTGAGCTCGAATCGCTGGTGTCGCCCGAGCCTTATAAGCTAACGGCGTACTAGCGGGTCTACAGGCAAACGCGCGCGGCCAAAACGGCCGCGCGCTCATCGTACTTACTTCTCGATGGACATCCAGCGAGCGGGGTGCATGTCGAGGGCGTTGTTGGCCCAGCCTTCAAGGTCCGGGTTGACCAGGTTGCGCGAGCTGTAGGTGTAGATCGGCGTGAGCGGGTACTCTGAAAGCGCCAGTGTTTCGGCGCGCTCCATCAAACTTTCACGGGCATCGGCGTCCTGCTCGGTGTCCGATCTTGCCATCAATGACTGATACTCGGTGTTCTGGTAGTCCCCGTAGTTGTTCGATTTCTGAAGCAGCAGTTGCAGGAAGTTCTGGGCATCATCGATGCTCGAGATCCAGGCGGCGCGACCCACCTCGAACTTGCCGGCCATCAGATCGGCGTAGTGCACGTTGGCCTCGGTGTTTTGAAGCTGTGCCTTGACCCCGAGCTGTTTCCACATGGCCGCGACGGCGACGGCAATGCGCTTGTGCTCATCGCTCGAGTTATAGCGAAGCGTGAGCTCCAGCGGTTTGTCCGGGCCGTGGCCGGCTTCTTCCATCAATGCCTTGGCGGTTTTCAGGCGCGCCGCATACGGGGCATCAAGCCCTGGCTGCGGCTGGGCGTCATAGTGGCTGGTGCCGGGCGGAACCAGGGTGGTCGCGGGCGTGACGGCGCCATCGAGCAGTTTCTCGGCGATGACCTCGCGGTTGATGGCAAGACTCAATGCCTTGCGTACGCGCACATCCGTGACCGGTGAGCCGTCCTTCAGGTTGTAGACGTAGTAATAGGTGCCAAGCGATGGGTAAAGCTGGGTCGCCTCCGCGAGGTTTTTCTTGAGCCACTGATACCGCGAGGCGGGGAAATCGCGCAGGATGTCGAGCTCGCCGGCACGAAAGCGTTGAATGCCGGCGTTCTTGTCTTCCATCGGGAAGTAGTCGACGCCCTCGAGGCTGACGGCGTCGGCGTCATGGAAATGCGGGTTCTTGACGGTGGTCAGCTCGGAGTGCGAGACCCACTTGGCCGGCTTGAACGCGCCGTTGGTCTCGATATGGCCGATATCGCTCCATTTGGCGCCGTATTCCTTCTTGAGGTGGGCTGGAATCGGGTAGCCGATCGGCAGCACCAGCGATTTGAAGAAGTACGCCGTAGGCTCGCTCAGGGTCAGGACCAGCGTTTTGCCGTCGTCTTTCGATTCGGCACCGAGGCTGTCGAGAGGCTTGTCGCCGGCGTTGATCGCCTGGGCGTTCTTGAGCGGGTAAAGGCGCTGTGCGTAGTTGGCGGCCGTTTCGGGGTCGAGCTGGTGGCGAAGCCCGGCGACGAAGTCGTCTGCGGTCACGGCCGTGCCGTCTGACCACTTGGCGTCGTCTCTTAGATGAAACGTGTAGGTGGTGCCGTCCTCGCTGATCTCCCACGAGTTGGCAACGCCCGGGATGACTTCGCCGTCGGCGCTGATCGACACCAGCCCTTCGTAGATGTCGCGCAGGATGTCCTCTTCCCACACGCCGCCGGTGATCTTGGCCGGATCGAGCGAGGAGGGGTCGCCGCTGATGCCGACGTTGAGGGTCGCCGCCATCGTGAGTGGCGCTGCCCCAAGCCCGAGAGCGAGTGCAAGGGCTTGATGTGTCTTCTTCTTGTACATGATCGATTCCCTGAAAAGATAATGAACCCGGTGCCCAGTATAGACAGGCGCTCGGGCGAAATGCGTGGTTCGTGTCGAGTGACTTGATGAGCGTCGGTGGTCGGGGGTGGGGCTTGACGGGCCTGACTTTTCTAGCCCGATCAAGCGCTCGCGGATGACGCCAGGGCAGCGCCTTGGCTACAATGGCGTCCTTTCGCCCGCAGGACGGGCCCGTGGCAACAGAGGACGATCATGCAAGAGATCAACCCGATTTATCAGCACATCAAGGACCTGTCCGAACGGACAGACGTCCTGAGGGGGTATCTTTGACTATGCCGAAAAGAAGGATCGGCTGGAAGAAGTAACCCGGGAGCTTGAAAACCCGAACGTCTGGAACGACCCGGACTACGCCCAGAAGCTCGGGCGCGAGCGCGCGCAGCTCGAAAATGTGGTGGCAACGCTCGATGGCCTGACGCAAGGCGTCAGTGACAACGAGGAGCTGTTGGAACTGGCGGTGATGGAAGAGGACGAGGGCACGGTCGAAGAGGTGCGCGCCGAGCTCGACCGTCTCGAGACACAGCTCGAGAAGTTGGAATTTCGTCGGATGTTCTCGGGCGAGATGGACGCCAACAATGCCTACCTCGATATTCAGTCCGGCTCCGGCGGCACCGAGGCGCAGGATTGGGCCAATATCCTGCTGCGCATGTATCTGCGCTGGGCCGAGCATCACGGTTTCAAGGCCGAGCTTACCGAGCTCTCGGCCGGCGATGTGGCCGGCATCAAGTCCGCCACCATTCATATTCAGGGCGAGTACGCCTTTGGCTGGCTTCGCACCGAAACCGGCGTGCATCGCCTGGTGAGAAAGAGCCCGTTCGATTCCGGCGGCCGTCGTCATACCTCGTTCGCCTCCGTGTTCCTGTCGCCGGAAGTCGATGACAGCTTCGAGATCGAGATCAACCCCTCGGATCTTCGTGTCGACACCTACCGCTCGAGCGGGGCAGGCGGTCAGCACGTCAACACCACCGACTCGGCGGTGCGAATTACCCATGAACCCACGGGGGTCGTGGTGTCGTGTCAGAGCCAGCGCAGTCAGCACGCCAACCGTGACTTCGCCATGAAACAGTTGAAGGCGAAGCTCTGGGAACTCGAGATGCAAAAGCGCAACGCCGCCAAGCAGGAGGCCGAGGAGAGCAAGGCCGACATCGGGTGGGGCAGCCAGATTCGCTCCTACGTGCTGGACGATCAGCGGATCAAGGATCTGCGGACCGGCGTGCAGTCGAGCAACTGCGAAAAAGTGCTCGATGGCGATCTTGACCAATTCATCGTGGCGAGCCTCAAGCAGGGGCTGTAAACCGGGCATCGGCAAGACGCTCAGGGTTCATCAACAGGACAGACCATGTCAGAACAGGACACTTCATCATTCGAGGCCGACGACAATCACCTGATCAGTGAGCGTCGGGCCAAACTGAGCGCGCGGCGAGAGCAGGCCTCAAGCGAGGGCACCAGCGCGTTTCCGAACGACGTCGCCCGCGACGATCTGGCGGCGGACCTGCAGGCCGAGCTTGGCGCGTTCGAAAAGCCCGAGCTCGAGCAAAAAGACCGTCACGCGAAAGTGGCCGGGCGCATCATGCGAAAGCGCGGGCCCTTCATCGTGATTCAGGACGTGTCCGGCCAGATTCAGCTCTACGTTGACAAGAAAGGGCTGCCAACGGACGTGCTCGAGGACATCAAGAGCTGGGACATCGGCGACATCGTCTATGGCCATGGCCCCGTGCATAAATCCGGCAAGGGCGACCTGTACGTGATGATGGTTGAGGCTCGGCTTTTGACCAAGAGCCTGCGCCCGCTGCCCGACAAGTTTCATGGCCTGACCGATCAGGAAGCGCGTTACCGACAGCGCTACGTCGATCTGATCATGAACCCGGAAGTGCGCGATACGTTCCGGATTCGCGCCGGCGTGATCGCCGCGATCCGCCAGTTCTTCAACGAGCGCGCCTTCATGGAAGTGGAAACGCCGATGCTGCAGCCGATTCCCGGCGGCGCAACGGCGCGACCGTTTGTCACCCACCATAATGCGCTCGACATCGACATGTATCTTCGCATCGCGCCGGAGCTGTATCTGAAGCGGCTGGTGGTCGGCGGCTTCGAACGAGTGTTCGAGATCAACCGCAACTTCCGTAACGAGGGGCTGTCGACGCGGCACAACCCTGAATTCACCATGCTTGAATTCTATTGGGCCTACGCCGACTACACCGCGCTGATCGATCTGACCGAGACGCTCCTGCGTGAGGTGGCGCAAAAGGTGCTGGGCTCGACCACCGTGCATTATCAGGGCACCGATTATGACCTGGCCCAGTCGTTTGATCGGCTGACGCTGAAGGACTCGATTCTCAAGTACGGCGAGGGCATCGAGGCGACTGAGCTTGAATCGCTCGAGGCCGCGACGGCGCTTGCCGGACGACTCGGCATCGACGTCAAGCCCGGCTGGGGCCTTGGCAAGGTGCAGACCGAGATCTTCGAGGAGGTTGCCGAACACCGGCTGGACCGCCCGACGTTCATCACCGAGTACCCGGCCGAAGTCAGCCCGCTTGCGCGTCGAAACGACCGTGACCCGTTCGTGACCGACCGCTTCGAGTTCTTCATTGGCGGGCGTGAAATCGCCAACGGCTTCTCGGAGCTCAACGACGCCGAAGATCAGGCCGAGCGGTTCCAGGCGCAGGTGGCAGAGAAGGACGCCGGCGATGTAGAGGCGATGTACTATGACGCCGATTACATCCGGGCGCTTGAGTATGGTATGCCGCCGACGGCCGGTGAGGGTATCGGTATCGATCGGCTGGTCATGTTCCTGGCCAATGCCCCCTCCATTCGGGATGTGCTGCTGTTCCCGGCCATGCGTCCCCAGGCGGGGTAACGCCTGCCGGATGACGGTGCTTGGCACGGGGCGGCGCGACCGCTACCCTGTGTGTGCCTGAGCGCCCTCGAAACCGAGGGCGCTCCATCGCTTTTAACGCAAGGAGTACACCATGCATCTGGTCAATCGTTCGGCCTTGAGCGTTCGTCCGACCCAGGCGTTCATCGATTGGATCAATTCTCTGGAGCCCACCGAGGGCGATGAGGATCTTCTTCTTGACGACGTCGAGCGCGAAAGCACCGTGTACCTCATTCCGGAGATGGATACCGAGAATGCCTTGCACGCCTATGTTCACGAGCGCTTTGTCGACATCCTCGAGCACGAGTTCGGTGCCTGGGAGGACGACGAAACCCAGTGGCCTGCACCGCGTGATTGGGCACTGTTCAAGGAGTTCGTGCGTCTCGAGTACAGCTACCTGACCGTGGACCTTGACGGCGCGTCACCGCTATCAAGCGATGACATGGGCGATGACTTTGTCAATGAGGGTCAGGACGATTAAGATGCCTTCTCATTTCAAATGAAAATGAGAAACGGTATCACGTGAAACACTTACTCTCCTCCAAACCGGACGACGACGGCTTACCGCCGCGCGCCCGGGCCTTGGCGATGGCTGCATTGATGCTGTGCTCGTTGATGGCAGTGCTCGATATGAACATCGTCAACGTGGCGCTGCCCACCATTTCAGAGACCCTCGATGTCTCTTCCTCGGACGCGATCTGGATCGTCAACGTCTATCAGCTGACCGGCGCTGCCGCCATCTTGACGTTCGCGGCGCTGAGTTACCGAATTGGCGCCTGGCGGATCTACATTGGCGGGCTGATCGTCTTCGTTGCAAGCTCACTTGGGTGTGCGCTGTCGAATTCTCTGACAACGCTGATCGTCTTTCGCGCGTTTCAGGGGTTGGGCGCCGCGGCCATGATGAGTCTGGGGCCGGCGCTTTATCGCTCGGTTTTTCCGTCGCGGCTGCTTGGCAGCGCGCTCGGGGTGTCCTCGATGGTGGTGGCAACCGGGGTGGCCGCAGGGCCTACGCTTGGCGGTGTGCTTCTGGCGCTCGGTGACTGGCCGCTCTTGTTTTTGATCAACCTGCCGATGGGGGCCGCCGCACTGGTTCTGACCCTGCGCTATCTGCCGCGTTCAGAGGGCAACGGTGCGCCCTTCGATGTTCTGGGTGCGGTGCTTTCGGCGCTGATGCTCGGCGGGCTGGTTATCGGGGTGGATGAGCTGCGTCGAGAGGGGAGCATGAGCTGGGCGGTCTATCTGGCGGTGGGGTTCATCGCCGGCGCGGCCTTTATCCGGCGTCAGCAGCGGATCGATTACCCGCTCTTGCCGCTGGGCATTTTCAGGCAGGCGCGGTTCTCGATGGCGGCGGTGACGTCGTTTTTCGCCTGGGTCTCTCAGTCGATGGCGTTTCTGAGCGTGCCGTTTCTGCTTCAGAGCGAGCTTGGCTATACGCCGCTCGAATCGGCGCTTCTGTTCACCCCCTGGCCGCTGGCCATCATGTTCACTGCGCCTCGGGCCGGACGGCTTGCAGACAAGTTCTCGCCGCCACTGGTCTGTACCGGTGGTATCATCGTCTTTATCGCAGGCGTCATTGCTCTGGCCACGCTCTCATCGTCAGCGCCAATGTGGGACGTAGTCTGGCGCACGGCGCTTTGTGGTTTCGGGTTCGGGTTGTATCAGTCGCCCAACAACCGTGAGCTGATGGGCAGCCTGCCGCGGGCGCAAAGCGGCACCGCCGCCGGAGTGATGGCAAGCGTTCGTACGTTCGGCCAGTCGTTGGGTGCTGCCTTGGTTGCGCTGGCGCTATCTGGAATAATCATCGAGACCTCGCACGCAGGGCTCATCACGCTTGCGCTGAACGTGGCCATCGTGGCGGCCCTGATCGCGCTGGCACTCAGCGCATCGCGTCTGACGCGTGCCCGGGCCCTTGCCGATAACGAGTAAAAAAGCGACCCGCGAAGCACACATAACGCACGACATGTTCAACCAGCAGGGGTGATTCAATGCGCATCCAGGAAGTCATAGAACAAAAATTGAAGGACTTGAACCCGGACGTCTTGCAGGTGGAGAACGAAAGCCACAAGCATCATGTGCCACCGAATTCGGAAACGCACTTCAAGGTGACTCTGGTCTCCGAGGCGTTCGAGGGCTTTACTCAGGTCAAGCGTCATCAGCGCATCTACGGCATGCTCTCCGATGAGTTGGCGGGCCCGGTGCACGCCCTGGCGCTTCATCTCTATACGCCAAGCGAATGGGAAGCCCGAGGCAAGGCGCGTCCTGAATCGCCGAACTGCATGGGCGCCGGACAGTAATGGACGTCCATGGTCAGTGAACCGCAGCGCCGCCAGTACCTTGAGGCAATGGGGCTTCCCACGTGGGAGGCCCGCTATCGCTTGCCGTTTGCAGAGCCGACCCAGGCCTGCGAGTGGGCGCTACCCGAGGCCGTCGAGCGTGGGCCGCGTCAAGGGGTCGAGGCGCTGCGCGATGCCAGCCGAGCCGATGCGCCTGTCCATACGACGCCTGCCCACACGGCACCTGTAACCGCGCCGTCTCAGCCTGGGCAGGCCCAGGCTGACGATACGTCGTCCGCGTCACCACGCTCGGCGCGGGCCTTGCTTGAGGAGCGCATCGAGCTTCCCGAGGACGAAAAGCGCGAGTCGGTCACTGAAGCAGTGCCTTCGGAGCCCACTCAAGCACCGCTGGCGTTTTCCTGGTCGGTGGCGGCGCTCGAGGGGCGCTGGTTGATCGTCGCGCTCGGGGGCGAGATCTCGCCTCGGCATCAGGCGCTACTGCGTGCGTTGCTGGCGGCTCGGCGCATCTTTCCGAGTCAGCCGATCGCGTTCGAATCATTCGAGTGGCCGATCGTCGAAGGGCTCTTGTGTCACGACCCGCTCGGCGATGCGCAGGACGGCGTCCGTGCGTTTATCCGCGGTCGGCAGGAGCGTGGCTGGTTCATCGAGCGCGTGTTGACGTTCGGCTCCGATGACACGCTTTCGAGTGTGCTGGGGGTTGAGGATGAGCACAGTACGCTGTTAACGCTGCCGGTCTGGCAGGGCCCTGCACTGGGTGAACTTGATACGGCCGACGCCAAGCGCGCGCTTTGGGCAGGGCTTGAGCCGTGGCATGAGTGGTGGCATGGATCAACAGATGAGCGAGCGCAACGTTTGGATGAATGAATCAATGTACGACGTGCGACAGGCCACACTCAGTGACCTCGAGGACATCGTGGCGCTGGACCAACGGTGCCATGAAAGCGCCTGGTCAAAGGTCCATTTCGTGCGGGCGCTGGGTAGCCCGGAGCATGAAGTCTGGGGCGTCTGGGAAGATGGGGCATTGATCGGTGTGCTGGTGCTCGGTCTTCAGCCCTTCGATGCTGAAATTGAACTGATCGTCGTGGCGCCGGAGCGGCGACGGCGCGGCGTAGCGTCCATGTTGGTCATGCGCGGGGTTGATTCCGGGCGGGCGCTCGGAAAGGAGCGGCTCCTGCTCGAGGTGCGGGCCGGCAATGCGGCTGCCATTGGTGTCTACGTCAAGCGAGGCTTCATTCAGGACGGCGTGCGTCCGGGGTATTACCCGGCCGACGGGGCAGAGCGGGAAGATGGGGTTTTGATGTCGTACCCGCTTTGTGATCTGGATACGACATCATCGGCCTAGCGCCTCAGCTGTGAGTCGCTTCGGCCTGTGCAGGCTGTGCGTCGAATTCCTGAAAACGCGCCAGGATGCCGTTCAAGCGACTTTCCCACTGAGTGCGCTCGCTCTTGAGCTGTTCGTTTTCCTGACGCAGCTCTTCCACTTCCATGCGTAGCATTTCGATGGTGTCGACCGCTGTACTGACTTTCTGTTCGAGTTGATCAAACAATTCTATACTCATCGACCTCTCCTGATCGTCCTTTTTGACCTGACGCGCTGCGTCTGGCGGAAAGACTACGCGTCTGTATCCCCCTCGGCAAGAGGCGTGCGGCGATACAGTCGGGCCTGGGTTTCCCCGGCGCGTGTCTGTTTTTCAAGCCGCCAGTGCGCCGGCACGTTCGGAACCAATGCCTGTTCGACTTCGAGATAGATCATTGCCTGTTCGGTAAGCCAGCCGCCACGTTCCAAAAGGGCGCAGATGGGGTCGGCAAGCCCCTGACCGAATGGAGGGTCAAGAAAGACCAGGCCATAGGGCATCGGTTCGGCCGAGTCCAGCCAGGCCAGTGCGTCGAGGCGATGAAGTGTTGCGCGCTCTCGAACGTCAAGCGTTGTCAGGTTGTCCTCGAGCTGGCGCGCGGCCTGACGGTCCTTTTCGATCAGTGTGAGCGAGGCTGCGCCTCGCGACAGGGCTTCAAGGCCGAGCGCGCCGCTGCCGGCGAAGGCATCGAGCACATGAGCGCCACCTAGAGGGCCGATCCAGTTGAACAGGGTTTCCCTGACGCGATCCGGTGTGGGCCTCAAGCCCGGGCGGTCCAGGATCGGAAGCTGGCGCCGTTTGAAATCTCCGCCGATGAGGCGAAGTTTACCGTGGCGGGCCGGTTTGGATGGAGAGCGGGAGCGGTGTCGAGTCATGGCGCGCATTGTACCCGTGAGCACGACACAGTGGTAGGATGGCGGTGGTTTGCCATTCGCCCCAGTTTTCGGGCGCATCGACGCCATCCATTTGCGCATAGTGGCCACGACTCCACTATGGTGTGACGAATCGACAATCAAAGACAGCCATCTATGTTCGGTTTTTTTAAACGCAAAAAGCAAAAGCAAGCCCAGCAGGAGAAAGAGCAGGAGCAGCAGCGCCTTTCTCAAGAGTCTCAAGATGAGGATACGGCCTCACATGCTGAAGATGCGTCTCCAGTTGTTGAGCCCGAGCAGCCACCTGTAACGCCTGAGCAGCGGCCAGTCGACTCTGAACGACAGCCTGCCGAGGAGCCCGAGCAGACGCCCGAGGCCCGTTCCGACGAGCCTACCTGGGAAGAGGTTTTGCGCCGGGAAACCGAGGCAGCCGATGCCGCGCGCGCAACCACTGACACCACACGCCCCGCACCAGACCGTGACGAAGCGCCTCATGCAGAGCCTTTGGCACCTGCGGCGGACCCGGTCGAGCCGGAGCTACGCTCTGTCGAACCCGAACCCGAACCCGAACCCGAACCCGAACCCGAACCCGAACCCGAACCCGAACCCGAACCCGAACCCGAACCCGAACCCGAACCCGAACCCGAACCCGAGCCAGTACGTGCCAGGGTAGAGGTTCCTGCGGCACCGAAGCCCGATGATCTGCCGGCAATGTTCGACCCGGTGGAAACGGCGCCTGAGCAGGCGAATTCCGCCGAGCCTGAGCGCAAGGGCTGGTTTTCTCGTGTTCGCAAGGGGCTTGGCAAGACCCGATCCAATCTGACCGGTGGCCTTGCAACGCTTCTGCTTGGCAAGAAACAGATCGACGACGACGTTCTCGAGGAGCTGGAAACCCGACTTCTGATGGCGGACGTCGGCATCGAGGCGACCACCGAAATCATGGATAACCTGTCGGCGCGGGCGTCTCGTAAGGAGCTGGCCGATTCCGATGCGCTGTATGAGGCGCTTCAATCGGAGCTTACGGCCGTACTTGCGCCGGTGACTGCGCCCTTGCGTCTGCCTGAAAAGGGCAAGGGGCCGTTCGTGATCCTGATGGTCGGCGTCAACGGTGTGGGCAAGACCACCACCATCGGCAAGCTGACCAAGCGCTATCAGGCTCAGGGTCGAAGCGTCATGCTGGCTGCAGGTGATACGTTCCGTGCCGCTGCGGTCGAGCAGCTCAAGGTGTGGGGCGAGCGTAACCGTGTGCCGGTCATCGCTCAGCACACCGGCTCTGACAGTGCCTCTGTCATCTACGATGCGGTCGAGGCCGCCAAGGCGCGTGGCGTTGATATCCTGATTGCCGACACCGCAGGTCGACTGCACAACAAGTCGCATCTGATGGAAGAGCTCAAGAAAGTGCAGCGCGTGATGGCCAAGCTCGATGCCACCGCGCCACATGAAGTGATGCTGGTGCTCGATGCCGGCACCGGGCAAAACGCGATCAGCCAGGCCCAGACCTTCAACGAAGCCGTTCCGGTGACCGGCATCACGCTGACCAAGCTCGACGGCACCGCCAAGGGCGGCGTGATCTTTGCACTTGCCAAGCAGCTGAAGACCCCGATTCGCTATATCGGGGTGGGCGAAACGCTTGATGATCTACGGCCGTTCAAGGCGGATGACTTCGTCAAGGCGCTGTTTACCCAGGAAGACGAGTCGTAACCGATGATTGCCTTCGAACACGTAGGGAAGCGTTACGGAGGGCGTTTCGAGGCGCTGGCGGATGTGAACTTCCGCCTGTCTCGTGGCGAGATGGTGTTTCTGACCGGGCATTCCGGCGCGGGCAAGAGCTCGGTTCTTAAGCTTTTGACGTGCCTCGAGCGGCCGTCTCGAGGCCGAATCGTGGTGGCCGGGCACGATCTTGGTCGGCTTGGAAACGCCCAGATTCCGTTCTATCGACGTCAGCTCGGGGTGGTATTTCAAAACCATCAGCTGCTGTTTGATCGAAGCGTGTTCGAAAACGTCGCCTTACCTTTGTCGATTCAAGGGTTCACGGCCGATGAGGTAGCGCGTCGGGTGCGTGCGGCACTGGATAAGGTCGGGCTGCTTCATCGCGAAAAGGCGTTGCCCATCGAACTCTCCGGCGGTGAGCAGCAGCGGATCGGCATTGCGCGCGCGGTAGTGCACAAGCCAGCGCTTCTGCTGGCCGATGAGCCGACCGGTAACCTGGACCCGCAGCTCTCTGCAGACATCATGCGGCTGTTCGAGGATTTCAATCGCATTGGTACGACGGTTCTGATCGCAAGTCACGATCTGGCCTTGATCGCGCGGCTTAAGCATCGCGTATTACGGCTTCGCGAGGGGCGTCTCGTGGGCGATGAGGGGATGGGTTCATGAAAAAGGGACGTCGTACGCGCCAGGGCGCACGTAATCAGCAATCGTCCTTTGAGCGGCAGCGTCTTGCCTGGCAGGCACACCACCGTCAAACGGCGCGGGATGCTCTGCACCGTTTGAAACAGCGCCCGATCGGCACGGCGATGACGCTGATGGCGATCGCGGTGGCTCTGGTGCTGCCCGCAGCGCTCTGGCTGCTTCTAGGCAGTGCGCAGGTGCTTGATCGCAACCTGTCAGACACCGCCCAGCTCACGGTTTACATGACACCTTCGGCCAGCGACGTCGATGCAAGCTCGCTTCTGGAGCGCGTTCGCGCCCGCGATGATGTCGGCTCTGTAACTCTGGTAACGCCCGAGCAGGGGCTTGAGCAATTTCAGAAAACCCTTGGCCTCGGTGACGCCCTGAGCGGGCTGGATAAGAATCCATTGCCGGCGGCGTTGATCGTAAAACCCGTGACTCAGACCCCCGAGGCGGTCTCGGCGCTGTCGCTTGCGCTCAAGCAGATGCCGAAGGTGGACGAGGCGCAGGTGGACATGCAGTGGCTCGAGCGGTTGAAGCAGCTGTCGACGCTCGGTCAGCGCGTAGTGCTGTCGTTTGGGGCACTTTTCGCACTGGGCGTGATCTTGATCGTGGGTAATACAATTCGACTGTCGGTCGAAAATCGACGAGAGGAAATCGAGGTCATCACGCTCATCGGAGCGACGCATGCCTTCGTTCGACGGCCGTTTCTCTACAGTGGGGCCTGGCTTGGGCTCGGCGGCGGCATTGCTTCTCTGATTTTGCTTGCCGCCGGAATGGCTTGGCTTTCTGCCCCATTGACGGCATTGGCTGAAAGTTATGGCGGTCAGTGGGCCGTGCCGTCACTTGGTTTTGAGGGTTCCCTGTTTCTACTGATCGTCAGTACGCTACTTGGCTGGCTTGGCGCGTTCATTGCTGTTGGCCGACATTTGTCACACATGACGCCCAAGTGAAACGAGGCCTCTTTAGCGTTTAGGCGCAAATACGTTATACTGGCGGGTCAAGGGAACTTTAATCGCGTTTTGTCTTCTAAAGAAGCAACGCATTGTAAGGGCAACGTGGAGACCCGGTGCACATGAGCAATAGTCTTCAGCCTATCGGGAATTTGTCACCAGGCAATGACCTTAACGGGTATATTCAGATCGTTAACGGCATTCCGGTGTTGTCGGCAGAAGAGGAGCATTCACTGGCGGTGCGACTGCACGAGGAAAACGACCTCGAAGCGGCGCGGCGTCTTGTCATGTCACATCTGCGCTTTGTTGTATACATCGCGCGCAGCTATTCAGGTTATGGTCTGGCTCAGGCGGATCTGATTCAGGAAGGTAACGTCGGTCTGATGAAGGCGGTCAAACGCTTCGATCCGGCTCAGGGCGTTCGCTTGGTCTCGTTCGCGGTGCATTGGATCAAGGCCGAAATTCATGAATTCGTGCTTCGCAACTGGCGTATCGTCAAGATCGCGACGACCAAGGCTCAGCGTAAGCTCTTTTTCAACCTGCGTGGTTCTAAAAAGCGTCTTGCCTGGCTCAACAACGATGAAGTCGATGCCATCGCGTCTGACTTGAACGTGAAGCCCGGTGTTGTACGGGAAATGGAGAGCCGTCTTTCCGCGCACGATGCAGGCTTTGATTACGCGCCGGGTGAAGACGATGAACAGGCGACATCGCAGGCGCCAGCGAGCTATCTCGAAAACAGCGAGCTGAACCCGGCTGAACTGCTTGAAAATTCGGACTGGGAAGAGGATTCCTCTCGTCGACTGGCCTATGCCATCTCTCAGCTCGATGAGCGCTCGAAAGACATTCTGCAGCGCCGCTGGCTGGCTGAGCATAAGGCAACGCTTCATGAGCTTGCTGACACATACGGCGTCTCTGCCGAGCGTATCCGACAGCTTGAAAAGAACGCCATGAAAAAGCTCAAGTCCTACATGATCGAGGATAACGCCGCTGCATGATGCGACGTTATGCCTTGTAATCAGAACGCCCGGTCTCGTAAGAGCCGGGCTTTTTTATGTCAATCTACTAATTATCGCTTCCGAATTTGGTGCGGGCAGGGTAGAAGTCCATAACAAGAAAGGTAATAGAGGCCCGGCAACGTGAAACTTCGGCAGTGGTGGCTCTCTCACATCAAGGCGGAGCATGACCCGCTTACTGTAACTCCCTATTGCTCAGAGGGTGACGGGCAGGATTCGCGTCAGGCATTGGCCGAGGCCATTGTCGACCGCTTGCCAGGCGCCGTGTACTGCCTGTCGCGCAATTCCAAGACACTTTGTTTTCTGAGTCAGGGCGCCAATGTGCTATTGAATGGCCAAACGCAGGCGTTGCACCAGCGAGCTGGCTTCGAGATGCTGGTGCATCCCGAAGACCGTGAACATTGGCACCAGACATTGGCAGCGCTTTCGGAAGACAATCAGCGCTATGAGATCCTCTATCGATTGGCGCCGGGGCTTGGCTGGCACCGGCCGATCACCTGGGTATTGGATCGTGGGGTATTAAGACGCCGGGCCAGCGGCGATACGCTCGAGGGCGTTTTGCTTGATATGACCGGCCACCAGCGCCGCCAGCAACATCTGGCGCACGCCGCAGAACACGATGCCATCACCGGCTTTCTGCATCGTCTGCCATTTCTTGAATACCTGGAAAACGCGACGCGGGAACAAGAACCCGGGGCCTTGCTCTATTTCGATATCGTTCGCTATAGCGCGATCAATTACAGTCTTGGCTATCAGGCCGGTGACTCGCTCTTGAAACAGGTGGCCGAGCGCATCCGGGCATGTGTGTCCACCGATGCCATGTTGACCCGCCTGAGCGCTGACGAATTTGCGGTTTATCTCCCGGACGCCGAACGCCGTCACGGCGTACTGGCGCGGTTGATGGCGACGCTCAAGCCCGAGTACTGGCTGGGCCGTCAGTCGGTCACCGTCGATATTACCGCAGGCGTTGCCACGGATACCCACAAGGGGGCGGACGCCTTGCTGCGTCATGCCCGGCTAGCACTCCAGCACGCGCGGGCGCACAACCGGTTGCACGCGGAGTACAGCGTTGGCCTCTATGAAGAAGACAGTGCCCCCCTGAAGCTTGAGCAGGCGCTTCGGTGCGCGTTGATGCGTGATGAGCTGTCCATGTTCTACCAGGCGCAGGTCAGTGCCGAGGATGGTCGTGTGATCGGAGCGGAGTCACTGATGCGCTGGTACCACGACACCCTTGGTGAAATTTCCCCCGAGCGCTTCATTCCCCTGGCCGAAGAGCTTGGGTTGATCGCCGAACTGGGGCGCTGGAGCCTGGCTACCGTTTGTGAGCAGATCGCGGAGTGGGACGATAAAGGCATCATTGTCCCGCGGGTTTCGGTCAACGTCTCCACCTTGCAACTGACGTCGACGCTGGTCGATCAGGTAGCCATTCTACTGGCGCGGTTCGATCTGACGCCGGATCGGCTGGAGCTTGAAGTCACCGAAACTCAATTGATTCGAGATCTGACGGTCAGCCACCATGTGCTCGAAGCGCTGCGTGCCAAGGGCGTGGCAATTGCGCTGGACGATTTCGGTACCGGCTACTCCTCGCTTGCGTATCTGGCGTCGCTTCCGATCGACCGGCTCAAGATCGACAAGCGGTTCGTCGACGGTGTGCCGGAACGTACGCCAGAGCGCGGCGTGATCAAGGCCGTGATCAGCATGGCGCATGCGCTGTCACTTGAAGTGATTGTCGAAGGGGTGGAAACCGAGCAGCAGTGGCAGTATCTGCGTGAACAGGACTGCCACGTGCTGCAAGGGTACTATTTCGGAACGCCGGTCGACGCCCAGACCTTCGCGACCCGTCTGGTCTCGCCCAAAGGCTGACGTTCATGAAGCGCGAGCCTAGAGCGCCAGGTGGGCACGCTCGGGGGCGAACACGGCCGAGGAAAGAATGGCCCATTGCTCGTCCCAGTGCTCAGCGGGCGAGTGCCGGAACCGGCTTCTCGAATACCGCGTAATACGGCCTTCCAGATGCGTCATGAGCAGGTGCGCACAGGCGCCGACCGTCATCGGAAGGCGCGCCTGCTCACTGGCCTGAGCTTCACGTAGGCTCTGTTTCAGCTGTGTTTCGATGCGATCAAAGAACTGCTGCATGCGTGGTTTGAGTCGCGCTGTTTCTCCGACCAGGGCCTCGCCGGTCATCAGACGGCACAGTCCCGGGTTTTTCTCGGCAAAGCCAATCACCAGTTTCAGGGTATGATGGCAGCGCTGGTCGATCGGTAGATCATCGCGGGCAATGACCGTAAGGCGCTCGAACACAATGGTTTCAATGTAGTCGATCAACGCCTCGAACATCTTTGACTTGCTTGGAAAGTGGCGGTAAAGCGCAGCTTCCGAAACACCGACCTCGCTTGCAAGCGAGGCCGTAGTAATCCGCTTGCCATCATCGCTTTCAAGCATTTTCGCCAGTGCCTGAAGGATCTGTTCACGCCGTTCGGCGCCTTTTTTAGTAGTGGCCATACGCCGTTGTTCCCTGCTTGAGACATCAGAGCGGGCTAAAAGCCCGCAAGATTCAGGCGTTGTCGGTAATCAGCGTCCCCACGCCCGAGTTGGTGAAGATTTCGAGCAGGATGGCGTGCGCGACGCGCCCATCGACAATAACGGCACTGTTGACGCCCTGCTTGACTGCATCCAGCGCGCAGCGAATCTTTGGAAGCATGCCGCCATAGATGGTGCCATCCTCGATCAGCCGGTCCACATCCTGGGTCGAAAGCCCCGTCATGACCTCGCCCTGGGCGTTCATCAACCCGGCCACATTGGTCAGCAGCATCAGTTTCTCGGCATTGAGCGCTTCTGCCACCTTGCCGGCGACCAGGTCAGCGTTAATGTTGTAGGAGGCGCCGTGCTCATCCACACCGATAGGGGCGATGACCGGGATGTAATCGGCCTGGGAGAGCATGTCGATCAAATCCGTCGAGATGTGTTCCACCTCACCGACATGGCCGATGTCGATGATTTCAGGCGCGGCAAGCTCCGGGCTGTAACGCTGGACCTTGAGCTGACGGGCGCGAATCTGGGCGTTGTCCTTGCCCGTCACACCGATCGCCTTGCCGCCGGCCTGGTTGATCTGGTTGACGATGCTCTTGTTGACCAGGCCGCCAAGCACCATTTCCACCACGTCCATGGTTTCCGAGTCGGTCACGCGCATGCCTTCGACGAAGCGGGACTCGATCTTGAGCCGCTCGAGCAATTGGCCGATCTGGGGTCCGCCGCCGTGAACGACGATGGGGTTCAGGCCGACCTCCTTCAGAAGAACGATGTCCCGGGCGAAGGAGTCGATCAGGGTGTCATCGGTCATGGCATTGCCGCCGTACTTGACCACCACGGTCTTGCCGGAAAAGCGTTGAATATAGGGCAGGGCTTCGGAAAGAATCTTGACGACCTGAGCCGGGTCGCGCTCGTGTGAATTCATGGAACCTTCCTGAGTGTGGCGGTTGAGTGTTCGAATGGACTGAGTGTTCGAATAGAGTGAATATTTGAGTCGGTTGCGTGGTCGATTGAATAACGTGGTCGCTCAAGTTGCAGGGCGAGCAGAACGCGCTGTTTGAGGGCGCGTTCTGCTCCAGCGTGCGCGGCGATGGCCTTTAGAACGTGGGGACGGCATGCGGCGCGGTAACTGTGAGCGCGGCCCGGAAGCAGTCCTGAATGCGGGCCAGCGCAGCCTGGCTTTTGCCCTCGAAGCGAAACACCAGGGCAGGCGTCGTATTGGACGCCCGGCACAGGCCCCAGCCATCGGGGTAGTCGACCCGAATGCCATCAAGGAGGGTCTTGGTGGCATCCGGCCCGAAGTCCGTGGTGGTGGCAAACCGTTCGACCAGTGCGAACTTTTCGGCGTCGGTCACGCTCACGTTGAGTTCGGACGTGCACAGATCCTGCGGGTAGCGAGCGAAAAACGCATCGGCGTCCTCAGGCTGTCTCGACAGCAGTTCCAGCACGCGAGCGGCGGCGTAGATGCCGTCGTCGAAGCCGTACCAGCGCTCCTTGAAGAACACGTGGCCGCTCATCTCGCCGCCAAGCAGCGCGCCGGTTTCGCGCATGCGCGCCTTGATCAGCGAGTGCCCGGTGTACCACATCTCCGGGTCGCCACCGGCCTCGGAAACGATGCGGGCCAGATTCGAGGTGCACTTGATGTCGAACACCACGCCTGCCCCCGGCGTGCGAGAAAGCAGGTCCTCGGCCAGCGCCATGAGCAGCCGGTCCGGGTAGATGATCTCGCCGCTTGGGGTAACTACGCCGATGCGGTCGGCGTCACCGTCAAAGGCAATGCCGAGGTCAGCGCCTTCAAGGCGCACCCGCTCCACCAGATCGCTCAGGTTTTCGAGCTTGCCGGGGTCGGGGGCGTGGTTTGGGAAGGTGCCATCGATGGTTTCGTACATCGGCACTACTTCGACGCCAAGCGCGGCGAGAATGGAAGGGCCAAGTTCGCCGCCCACGCCGTTGCCGCAATCCACCACGGCCTTGAGCGGGCGCTCGAGGTGCACGTCATCGAGGATGCGCTGGGTGTAGATGGGCGAGAGGTCGTGGGCGATGCGCTGACCGTGCCCCTTTGCGAACGCGCCTTGAACGATGCGCTCATGCAGGCGAGTGATGGCTTCATTTGACAGCGCCTCGCCGTTCAGCACGATCTTGAAGCCGTTGTAGTTCGACGGGTTATGGCTTGCCGTAACGGCCACGCCGGACTGGCACTGCATGAGGTGGTGCGTGGCGAAATAAAGCACCGGTGTCGGCACCATGCCGATGTCGATGACATCGATGCCGGTGCTGATAAGGCCGTCAATCAGGGCGTCTGTCATGTCCGGGCCGGACACGCGGCCGTCACGTGCAACCGCCAGGCGATGTTCACCCCGGTGAATCGCTTCGCTGCCGATGGCCTTGCCGATCAGGCGGGCGCCGTCGATCGTCAGGGCCTCGTCCACGATGCCTCGAATGTCATAGGCCCTGAAAATACTGGCAAAAGCGTCGTTCATGATGGTCGAACTCGTTGAGTCACGCGGTCAATGGCGGCCGGAATGGCCGAAGCCGCCAGCACCTCGGAGGCTGTCTTCGAAGTCCTCGACCAGATCGAGCTCGGCCTGCATGACCGGAACGAGAACATATTGTGCGATGCGCTCGCCGTGTTCGAGCGTGACGTGCTCGTTACCCCGGTTCCACACCGAAATCATCAGCTCGCCCTGGTAGTCGGAGTCGATCAGGCCGACCAGGTTGCCAAGCACGATGCCTTTCTTGTGGCCAAGGCCCGAGCGGGGCAGCACCATTCCGGCATAACGGGCATCGTCGATGTAGACGGCAAGGCCCGTGTGCACGAGTTCGCATTCGCCTGGGGCGAGGGTGAGCGGCGCATCGAGCATGGCCCGCATGTCCATGCCGGCACTGCCTTCGGTGGCGTAGTGGGGCAGTGGGAAATCATGCACGCGCGGGTCGAGAATCTTGGCTTTAAGCCTCGGTCTGTCCATGGGGAGTCCTGTCGTCAAATGATGCCTTGGCGCTGAAGTTCGCCATAAGACGCGAAAGAATACCATGGGCCAGTGTTCGTTTGGTGGCCGGGGGCAGTGCTTCGTGGCGAGGGCTGTCGCCGTCCTGCCAGTAGAGCGTGACGGCGTTGTGATCGCTCCCAAAGCCGAGATCCGGCGCGAGCACGTCGTTGGCGGCGATCATGTCGAGTCCCTTGCGCGCGAGCTTGTCGGTGGCAAAGCGCTCTAGCTCACGCGTTTCGGCGGCAAAGCCCACCATGAAGGGCCGGGCCGGCAGTGCCGCGACCGTTGCGATGATGTCCGGGTTCTCGACCAGTTCAAGCGTCAGCCCGGTTGAACCGGGCGTTTTCTTGAGCTTGTGCTCAGCAGGCGTCGCTACGCGGTAATCGGCCACCGCCGCGCAGCCGATGAAGATATCGGCATCAATGGCGTAGCGACAGGCGGCGTCCAGCATGTCGCGCGCGCTTTGAACATTGACGCGCTCAACGCCTGACGGCGTGTCGAGTGTGACCGGCCCTGCAATCAGGATAACGCGTGCCCCACGGGCGCGAGCGGCTTCGGCCAGTGCAAAGCCCATCTTGCCGCTGCTTTTGTTGGTGAGGTAACGCACCGGGTCGATGGCCTCGACCGTGGGGCCGGCCGTGACGATCACGGTGCGCTGGGCAAAATCTTCTGGCTGTGTCGCACGTTCACGTTCGAGCTCGGCCATGATCGCTTCGGGTTCGAGCATTCGGCCGCTGCCGACATCGCCGCAGGCCTGTTCGCCGCTGTCCGGGCCAAGCATCTGCCAGCCATGGCCTGTGAGGCGAGCGAGGTTTTCCCGTGTTGCCGGATGCGCCCACATGGCCTGATTCATCGCAGGCGCCAAATAGCGCTTGGCCGGGCTTGCAAGACACAGCGTGGTCAGCAGGTCATTGGCCATGCCGTTTGCCAGGCGCGCCATGAGATCGGCGCTTGCCGGCGCGATGACAATGAGGTCAGCCCAGCGCGCCAGCTCGATGTGGCCCATGCCCGCTTCGGCGTCCGAGTCGAGCAGGGTGGTTCGAACGGGTTCGCCCGTCAGGGCCTGGAAGGTCATGGGGGTCACGAACGCCTGTGCGCCCTCGGTCATGACGACACGTACCTCAGCGCCCGCCTTCTTCATCAGGCGCGCAAGCACCGCGCTTTTGTAGGCCGCGATACCACCGCTTACGCCAAGCAGGATCCGCTGGCCGGTCAACGAAGACATATCAGTGAGAGTTCCTTGGGATCAGGCGTCTACCTTAGCACCGCAGTGAGTGACCGTCATGGTTCATGATGCAACGCTCATGTGAGCCGCTATGCTGTCTTTAACCGTGATGTTCAAGCCAACCCGAACCGACCCGACCCTTTGTGAGGTGACCATGACGCTGGCACGATCCTGTACGTTCGCCGTGATGACGCTCGGTCTATTGAGTGGCTGCGCCTCGGCGCCGCCTGACAAGAGCGCGTCTTCCTATACCAATCAAGAGCTCAACGAGCAGTTGGTGATGGCAACCGCGTGGATGCAAAGCGCGGCCGAATACCAGGCCTTGAGTTATCAGGCGTTCAATGTGGCCCGTGACCGGCTCGATCGGGCGCTTGAGTATCACAAGGCCGGTGACAAACCGCTTGCGATAATCGTGGACGCCGATGAGACCATCATCGACAACAGCGCATTCGAGGCGTATCTGGTCGGCAAGGATACGGCGTACAGCGACGAGCTGTGGCAACGCTGGATGGAAAGTAGACAGGCGCATGCGATGCCGGGGGCGGTGGACTTCCTCAACTACGCCGATCAAAAGGGCGTTGCGGTCTATTACATCACCAACCGCGATCACGTTGGGTGGCAAGCGACACACGATACCCTCGCCGTGCTCGGCTTTCCGCAATTGTCGCCCTCAAGGCTACTGCTCAAGACCGACGACTCCGACAAGCAGGCTCGCCGCGACCAGGCACTTGCCGAGCATAAGGTGGTACTGCTGATGGGCGATAATCTGGCCGACTTCCGAAGTGCCTACGACAGCGCCTCAAGTCGTCGCCAGGCGGCGCAGTCCGATCAGGCGCTGTTCGGCCGGCGCTTCATTTTGTTGCCTAACCCGACCTACGGGGCCTGGGAAGGTGCGCTTTATGAGGGTGACTGGTCATTGACGCCCGAGCAGAAATCGGCGGCGCGCAAGGCAGCCCTTCGGGCCTGGACTCCTCCCAATACGCTCCCGTGAGTGCTTTGCTGTATGTGCTTGCCGTCTGAAGAAATAGGCAACTGATGTCGATACTTACCTTCACACTGTGTGCGAGGTAAGTTGCATGGGGATCTGCCATTGGCCCGAGGGTGAGCGCCCCCGGGAAAAACTGTTGACGATGGGGCCGGATGCGCTGAGTGATGCAGAGCTTCTGGCCATTTTCCTGCGTGTCGGCGTCAAGGGGCGCTCTGCAGTGGATCTGGCGCGAGATCTTCTGACGCGCTTCGGTGGATTAAGGCCTTTGCTTGACGCCGATGAGGCCACATTCTGTGAGGCGCATGGCCTTGGGCAGGCTAAGTACGTTCAGCTTCAGGCGGTGCTCGAGCTTTCAAAACGCCACCTTGAAACCACGTTGAGCCGGGGGGATGCGCTGACGTCCCCCTTGCTGGTGCGTCGGTTTCTATCGGCGCACCTGCGTGACCTCAGCCACGAGGTGTTTGCTGCGCTGTTTCTTGATACCCAACATCGGGTGATCAAGTTCGAGCAACTCTTTACCGGCACGCTCGATGCGGCAAGCGTCTACCCGAGGGAAGTGGCCAAGCGGGCACTGGCCCTTCATGCGGGTGCTGTGATCTTTGCGCACAACCACCCCTCGGGCGTGGCCGAACCCAGTGACGCGGACCGTTCGATCACGCGCATCCTCAAGGATGCGCTCAGTTTGTTCGATATTCGCGTGCTCGATCATTTCGTGGTCGGTGATGGTGAGGTTGTCTCGTTTGCCGAGCGGGGTTGGCTGTAGCGTTTCCGGTCCCGCTTTTTTAGGGAAAACCGGCCTTTTTTTAGGGAAAACCAAGCCCTCGGGTTGCTTGAGGGTGGGGTGTCTGGTATAAAGTACGCCCTTTGAGTACAGGGCATAAGGCCTGCGCCTGCCACTTCCCGGTTTGCCCGACACTATCACCCTAATACCTACATAAGCGTTCAGCGCTTACGGTTTGGAGGCTTCCATGTCCCAGGTTTGTCAGGTTACCGGTAAGCGTCCGGTGACCGGTAACAACGTTTCACACTCTCAGCGCAAGACGCGTCGCCGGTTCGTGCCCAATCTGCACACGCATCGCTTCTGGGTCGAGTCTGAAAAGCGTTTCGTTAAACTGCGTGTTTCTTCCAAAGGCATGCGCGTTATCGATAAGAAAGGCATCGAGTCTGTTCTTTCTGATCTGCGCAGCCGCGGCGAACGCGTCTAACCCAACGACCTTTTTCGGAGAGCGCTGACATGCGTGACAAGATTAAACTCGTTTCTTCTGCTGGTACAGGCCACTTCTATACCACCAAGAAGAACAAGCGTAATACCCCAGACAAGCTTGAGTTCAAAAAGTACGACCCGGTCGTTCGCAAGCACGTTGTCTACCGCGAAGCCAAGATCAAGTAAGTATTGATCAGTGCCGCTGTAAAAAAGCCCGCAATCGCGGGCTTTTTTACGTTTGGGCGGTACGTCTCATGAGCTGTTTTCGTGCTCATATCAGGCGAGGGTGGCTTTCGGTACCAGCTTGTCACGAATTTCCTCGGCGCTGGCGCTGGAGAGGTCCTTGTCGACGCTTTGATCGACGCATTGAGCCAACGACTTGTCCATCTTCTGACGCAGTGCGCCGAGGAACTTGGGCGCTGCCGCGATGATAAGCCGATCCGCCTTGCCCTGATCGTGGGCCTTCTTCATATACTCTGCTACTTCCTTGGCGAAAAATTCGGCGTGCTTGTCGGAAGTGGCGCCGTCGTCGCCGGTCTGACGCTGGTGGGGGCCATTGCCCGAATCGCCCTTACCGCCGGTTCTGAGATCGCCCGTATGTTCGCGGCTTTCAGGGTGCACCAGAGCGTCGGCTTCTTTCATCAGGCCTGCATCGTGCATGAAAATACGTGCACGGGCTGCATCGGCTACCACAATCATCGTCGTCATATCGGTTCTCCTTAACCAATGGCTTTCTGTCTGATTCAGTCTGGTTTAGAGCGCTGATTTGGGCAAATTTTTCCAGGGCTCAGTGCAGGCGGCTCAGTTTGAGGATGTCTTCCATGTGCTCGGCGTCCTGCTCCATTCGCTGATGAATGCTTGCGGTACGCGTAAGCATCTGATCGAGCCCTTGCTTTGATTGATCGGCCTCTGCGCAGGAGGCGGTCACGGTCTGTTGGATCTGATTTCCCTGAAGCGTAAATTCTGCCACCAGTGCTGCCATGTGTTCGAGCCGGTCGCTGACGGTGCCGACCGACCCATGAACCGCCCCGATGACGTCGGTGATCTGGGTCAGGCTGTCCTGGGTCTTGATGGCAAGTGATCGTACTTCCTCGGCCACCACGGCGAAGCCGCGGCCATGTTCACCGGCACGGGCGGCCTCGACGGCAGCATTGAGCGCCAGGAGGTTGGTCTGCTGCGCGATGCCATGAATGATGCCGAGCAGATCGTTGGCCTGAGCCGTATTGGTATTCAACTCATGAACGCGCTCGCTGACTTCGGCAGAGGTGGCTGAGTTCCTGCTCATGTCGTTTGAAAACTTGAGTACGAGTTGAGTCACCTCATCGAGTGTGTCGGCAAAGGTGGTCATCGACGCCTGAAACTCGGGGAAGTCCTGCATGATGCTTTCGGTAAACCGGCGGTAGTCGGTCAGATTATCGATCAGAAGTGATTTCATCCGATCCATCATGTAGAGCCGCTTGAGCTCGGTTTCATTGAAATAGTTTGAGAAATCCGAGTAGTGCGTCACGAATTCAGAGGTGTAGGTATCCTTGAACGTGGGCGCGGGGTCGTAGATCAGCAGTGCAGAAAGCGTCTGGTTGATGTTGACGCCAAGCAACTCGCCAAAGGTCGAGAAACCGCATACCCGGTGTGGGTCGAAGGTATCAAGGTGCGCGAGCGCCTGGTCATTGTTGAGACGGCGCAGAATGCAGTCGTTGAGAAGGCCGCCAACCAGCCGCCCCTTGCCCTCATGATGAGCCTTGAAGTCGGCGTCGGTCTGGGCGCAGAAATCGGTCGGCTGAACCATGACCAGCTCATCACCGCAGGCCAGGTCACAGGCGAAATGCGCGCAGCCGGCCTCGACGTCGAACTTCAGGATCGAGCGGATATACAGCTCGCCGTTGATGCGAATGGCGAAGGTGTAGCTTTTAAGGTAGTGCTCGAGCTGATGGGCTTCGCAATTGAATCGGGCACACAGCGCCGACACGAAGTTCATGAGACGCCCACTGTTGGGGTCGACCACGCTGGTCAGGGTGCGAAGCTCCGGCCGGCTCTCGCCGACGGTGAAACGGGTGGGTGTCGCCTTGAAATTCTGCGACTTAAATACCGAATACCGAATACCGATAGGGTTTCTTGAGTTTCACGAAGCCGATCAATGCGTGGTTTTCGAACACGCCCTGACGATCTGCAAGACAGGTGTAGCTGAAATCGAGCGGGCCGCCGGATGAGCCGCCAACGAACATGATCGGAAAGCGGCGACTGTCGTATATGGCGCGCATCAAGAAGTTTTCGCTGTTGGAAAGCCCATCGACCAGCGTGATGGCGACGGTGTCGGTATGGTCCATCTCGAACGGCACTCGAATGCGCTCGACTTCCTGGCGGATTCGCGTCACACGCTCATCGAGCGACAGCCGGGGCTGGCCGCTCTTTATGTCTTCGCAGTGAAGCGGCACTCGAACCACATGCAGTGAGTCGACCAGATCGTTGTGCCAGCCCTGAAGCACGATGCTCTGGCTTTCGGCCGACAGATAGAGCGGCTGATCCGTTTGGCTCAGAAGCGTCCCGGCGCTCAGGCTCAGCATCAGCGTTGCCTCGGGCGCTGCCTCTGAAAGCGTTCGATGAACACGCGCCATATCGCACGTGGGCGAAACGAACCCGAAAATCACCCGAGCGCTTGAAAGCTTGCGCGCATCGGCTGCCAGTCGGTCTGGGTCGGTATGAACAATCGTGATTTCTTTCTTGAGCGGTGAACGGGCAAGACGGGTTAACGCATTCAGCATGACGATCTCCGTAAGGCCAGGGCATGAGCCAAGATTAGGGTGGCCCGTATAACGGCGTTGGGCCCGGGCAGCTTTAGGCCATCGGAGCCGAGCCGATGATGCGTGCTACGTACCAGGGGACTCAGACGCCGGTTTTTGACATGCCCGGGTAGCATCACGCCTCGCGCTTTCCGACAATGGCGCCCTAAAGACTGTTAAGCGGGAGTGGTACGTGAAAAAACCTTTGGCACTCATGCGGCCGAGCACACGCGGTGGCTGGCTGTGCGTCGGGCTGTTTCTTTTGGTGATCGTGTCGGGGCTTTGGCCGGTGGTGGCCTGGGTCAACCGGCCAGTGCTGGTCGCGGGTCTTCCGTTGCTCGCGGTGTGGGCGTATGTGATTGTTGGCGCCTCGACCCTTGCAATGGTGATCGGGAATCGGATCTGTGGGCGAGGCGACGATGACTGAAACGCCGTTTCTGATCACGGTCGGGTATCTGATCGTTGCGCTGGGTATCGGGCTTTATGCGCGTCATGGCCACAGCATGGCGCGGCTTGAGCAGTGGGCAGTGGCCGGGCGCAGCATGGGCTCGGTCACGCTGTATCTGCTGATCGGTGCCGGAAGCATCAGTGCCTATACCTTCATGGGCGCCCCCGGCTGGGCGTACAGCAAGGGCGTTCCGGTCTTTTATGTGGTGGTCTATCTCTCCTATCTCGCGCTGGTGGCCTGGTACGTTGGCCCGAAAGTGTGGCGGCTCGGCAACGCCTTTGGCCATGTGACCCAGGCCAGTGCCATCCGGGACCGCTATCAGAGCGCGGGGCTCGGGGCGCTGGCAGCGCTTGTCATGTCGATCGGTACGCTCTCGTACGCGGTACTTCAGACGATCGGCGCGGCCTACATTCTGAACGTGTTCAGCGGGGGCGCACTTCCGGTGTCGGCGGCGGTCTGGCTGGTGCTTGGTGTAATGGCGATCTATCTCGTTGTGAGTGGCCAGCGGGCCATTGGGCTGACCAATGCGTTCCAGGGCGGATTGATGCTGATCGTGGCCTGGTGGGTCGGGCTGTGGGCGACGCATCAGTTCACCGGAAGCTGGCAGTTTGGCGCGGTATTCGAGCGGTTTCAGCGCGAGCGCCCCGAGTACCTGACCCTTCCGGGCGCGGATGGCTCAATGAGCTTTTCGTTTTGGACCACCGCGATCGTGGTCTCGATGATCTCGTTCATGCCCCCGGTCTGGGTGCAGTGGATGAGCGCCAAAAGCGCCGGAGCGCTTCGACGAAGTGCCACCTGGCTTCCAAGCTACTACGTGATCATTTTGCCGATGGTGGTGGTTGGGTTCATCGGGGTATGGGCGCTCCCCGAGCTTTCGCGCGCCGATACCGTCGCGCTCGAGCTGGCGCTCACAAGCATGCCGGTTTGGCTCGCGGGGCTTCTGGGAGCGGGGACGCTTGCGGCCGCGATGTCCTCGTGCGAGCCGTTTCTGCACTCGACGGCGCTTACCTGGGCCAATGACGTGGTCAAGCCCATGACCGGTCTGAGCGATGACGCCACCGCGCGTCTGGCGCGTGGGCTCTTGATTGTGATCATGGCGGGCATTGTCGCGCCGGTTGCGATCACGGAGCCGTCGAATCTGGTGATGATCCTGCTGGTGGGGCTTGGGTTTGCCGCTCAGGTGGTGCCGGCGTTCATCGGCATGTTCCTGTGGCCGCGGGCCTCGACGGTGGGTGTCTATGCTGGGCTTTTAAGCGGGTTCGTGGTGACGCTTTTGTTCACGGTGATCTGGCGCAACCCCCTGGATATTCACGCGGGGTTCTGGGGGCTTTTACTGAATCTGCCGGTGTTTGTGTGGGTATCGCTTCGAACGCCGCCGGTGGCGGAGGAGGTGATCGACCGGTTTGAATGGGCGATGAACCCTCGACGGTCTCACTAAAAAAACGGGCGCCCTTGGGCGCCCGTTTTCATTTCAGTCAAGGAAGTGATCGCATCAGGCGTGCTGCTTGCGATGTTTGCCTTCCTTGATTTCCTCGATCAATTTGGCATTGAACGCGTTCAGGTCGGCCGGCGTGCGGCTGGTGACCAGGGCGCTGTCGCAGACGACTTCGGCGTCTTCCCACTTCGCGCCTGCGTTCGTTAGATCCTGTGAAACCGAGGCGACCGACGTCAGCCGGCGGCCTTCGACGACTTCTGCGTTGATCAGAATCCACGGCGCGTGGCAGATCGCCCCGACGGGCTTTCCGGCCTTGAAAAACGCGCGAGTGAATTCGAGTGCCTGCTCGTTGCCGCGCAGGGTATCGGGGTTGAACAGCCCGCCCGGAAGTTGCAGTGCGTCGTAGTCGTCGGCGCTGACCTCATCGAGGGTCTTGTCGACCGGATACTCGGCGCCCCAGTCCGTTTCGGCCCAGGCGCGGATGCTGCCGCGTTCGGGGGCAACGACGTGCACTTCAATACCTTGCGCTTCGAGTGCCTTTTTCGGCGAGGTAAGCTCGGATTCCTCGAAGCCATGTGTGGCGAGAATCGCGACCTTGGTGCCTTTCAGCTCTGACATGAATCTAGCTCCGTTTATCGTCCGTGATGATGGGGTGCTGTAACTTAGGGTGCTGTAACTTGGTGCGCTGTGATGATCTAGAGCGCTCTATCAAGCGTGCTGCTTGCTGTGACGGCCTTCATCGATCTCTTCGATCAGCTTGCTGCAGAAGGCGTCGAGATCAGAGGGCTTGCGGCTGGTGACCAGCGCGTTGTCGCAGACCACTTCTGAATCTTCCCACTCGGCGCCTGCGTTGATCAGGTCCTTTGAGATCGAAGGAATGGAGGTCATGCGACGGCCGTCGACCACGCCTGCATTGATCAGAATCCACGGTGCGTGGCAGATGGCACCGACGGGCTTGCCGGCCTTGAAAAAGCCGCGCACGAAGGCCTGTGCCTTCTCGTTCTGTCTGAGCGTGTCGGGATTGATGACACCACCGGGCAGCATCAGGGCGGCGTAGTCGTCGGCGCTGACCTCATCGAGGGTCTTGTCGACGTGGTATTTCTCGCCCCACTCGGTTTCGGCCCACGCGGTAATGTGGCCGTGTTCCGGCGCGATGATGTGGGTTTCGATGCCGGCTGCGTCCAGCTCGGCGCGGGGGACGCTGAGTTCGGATTCCTCGAACCCATCGCTTGCGAGAATGGCAACGCGAACGCCTTTAAGAGACTGAGTCATGAAACTACTCCTTGTGTCATGTCGGTATGTGTCTCGGAAACCGGACGCGCCTTGACGCGTCCGGGCGGGTAAACCCTAGTCGTTACGCGTGGGCGGCGCCATGAATTCCGGGCCGACCGGGTCAGTGATGCAGTCATCCAAGATGGCATCGATGTCGCGCTTGGCGTTTTGATCGAGCGACCAGCCCATGACGTTGCCGGCCGGGTCGAGCTGATCCGGGCGGCGTGCGCCCCAAAGCGCGATGGAGACGCCGTCCTGATCCAGAAGCCAGCGAAGCGACAGCTCGAGCACGGTCTTGTCGTAGTGCTCGCGGGCGTAGTCGTCGAGGCGCTTGACGGCCTTCAGGTACTGCTCGAAGCGGCCCTTTTGGAACTTGGGGTCGTTGTTTCGAAGGTCATCGCCATCGAAGGTGGTGTCTTCGCGCATCTTGCCGGACAGCAGTCCGCGACAGAGCGCGCCGTAGGTGAGCGTGCCGATGTTGGCGTCACGCGCAGCTGGCAGAATGTCGCGTTCAATGTCGCGCTCGAACAGGTTGTAGGGTGGCTGGATCGTGCTCAGCGGGCAGACGCGGTTGAAGGCGTTCATTTGATCGACGCTGAAATTGCTGACGCCGACCGCGCGAATCTTGCCCTGTTCCTTGAGCGTTTGCAGGGTATGGGCCACCTCGTCGATTTCGACGGTGGGGTCGGGCCAGTGCAGCTGATACAGATCGATGCGGTCGGTCTGAAGGCGACGAAGGCTGTCCTCGACTTCCTGCGTCAGGCGCGACTGTGTCGCGTCGCGGTAGACGGCGCTGTCTTCGGTCCAGTTGAGGCCGCACTTGGTGGCAAGCAACACCTGATCGCGCAGGCCATGCTGCTTGAGCGCCTTGCCGACCAGCGTTTCGGACTCGCCAAAGCCATAGACCGGGGCGGTGTCGATGGTGGTAATTCCGCGCTCGACCGCGCTTTTGACCGTATCGATCGACTGCTTTTCGTCGGTGCCGCCCCACATCCAGCCGCCGATGGCCCAGGTGCCAAGTGCGATGCGGCTGCCGGTGAGGTCGCTGTTCGGTAGCGTGATCGTTTCCATCTCTTTCCTCCATGAATCGATAGCGTGCTCATTATCGTAGACGCCATCAGGACGCTTTGCCCGTGCTCATTAAAATGGGTTGGGATAACGAAGACTCGATTCAAGGGCGCGGCGTGACAGGCACCGATTTGATAGTTCGCTGATACACTCTCGGACACCTCATCCCCTACGTTTCAAATGGAAGTCGGCCATGTCAAATGATGCGTTAGCGCTGGTTGTCGCGATGATTGCGGGGCTCCTGTGCGGTGCGCTGGTGCCGGTGTGGCTATTGCGCCGGCGAATTGTCGAGCTTGGCGAGACACTCGGTCAGTGCGAGGAGGCGCTTGATCACAAGACCCAGGAGTGCAACGAAACCGAGCGGCTGCTTGCCGAGCGCGACGCGCTTCTGGAGCAGAGTCAGCAAACCCTGAAAGACGTGCGTCAGGAGTTCAAGACGCTGAGCGCGCAGGCGGTTCAGGACGCCCGTGCCCGCCATGACGCCGAAACGCAGCTGGCCGTGCTCGAGTCACGCCATGAACAGGCCCAGGCCCATCACGCGGCTCAGCTCGATGAGCTGAAGCAGGCCAGAGCCCGGCTCACCCAGGAGTTCGAACATCTGGCCGGGCGCATTTTCGACGAGCGCAGCCGCCAGTTCGATGACCGCAGCCGTCAGAGCCTCGAGGCGCTCTTGGGGCCGTTCCGGGAGCAGGTCGGTCACTTTCAGCGACGGCTCGAAACACTTCACAGCGATGAGCAGCGCGAGCAGGTGCGTCTTCGTACCCAGATCGACCAGCTGGCCAGTCTCAACCGTCAGATGAGTGACGACGCCGCCAACCTCACCAAGGCCTTGAAGGGCGATCGCAAGCAGCAGGGCAACTGGGGCGAAATGCTTCTTGAGACCGTGCTGGAGCGTTCCGGGCTTCGAAAGGGGCATGAGTATCGCCGCGAGGTCGCCCTTACCGGGGAGCAGGGGCGAGCCCGCCCTGACGTCATCATCGATCTCCCGGAAGGCCGGCACCTGATCGTCGATGCCAAGGTGTCGCTGGTGGATTATCTGGCGTTCATTGAATGCGAGGAGGAGTCTGCGCGTCGTGACGCATTGAAGCGCCATCTCGCCGCAGTGCGTCAACACGTCGAGCGGCTTGCCCGCAAGGATTACGCCGCACTTCACGGGCTTAACTCACCGGACATGGTGTTTTTGTTCATGCCCGTGGAGCCGGCGTTCGCACTGGCCTTCGAGCATGACCCAACCCTTTTTCAGTTTGCGTTTGATCGCCACATCGTGCTGGTCACGCCGACGACGTTGCTTGCAAGCCTGAGGACGGTGGCCAATCTCTGGCGGCTGGAGCGTCAGAATGAAAACGCCCGGGCGATCACAGAGCGCGCCGAGCGGCTGCTGGGCAAGTTCCACGGCTTCGTTTCAAGCCTCGAGGACGTTGGCGAGCAGCTCACCCGCGCGCAAAAAAGCCACCAGCAGGCGCTCAATCGCTTGAAGGACGGGCAGGGCAGTCTGGTCAATCAGACCGAACAGCTCAGGGAATTGGGCGTTCGTCACCCCGGCCGGGGCCGATCATGAGATCGCCTTGAGAAACACCGTGTCTTTGCCAGACTGAGGTCTTCGACTTAAGTGGCAAGGAGGCCAAGACTATGCGTTATCGTCCGCTCGGAAATTCAGGGCTCATGGTGTCAGAGCTGGTACTTGGCACGGTGCCTTACGGAGGCCGTGGCGGCTTCGAGAAATGCGGCGGCCTTGGGCTTGATGACGTCAAACGGCATATGGGCCTTGCCTTTGATGCCGGCGTCAATATGGTGGATACCGCCGATCTTTACTCGTTTGGGCTTACGGAAGAGCTGGTCGGGCAGGCGCTTGGCAGCAAGCGTCAGGATATTTTGCTGGCGTCCAAGGTGCGAAGCCCCTTGAGTGACGATCCCAATGCCAGCGGCGCGTCGCGCTACCACATCATCAACGGCGTCGAGGCCAGCCTCAAACGGCTTGGCACCGATCATCTCGATCTGTATCAGATTCATAACTGGGATGGCGTGACGCCGGTCGAGGAAACGCTCGAGGCGCTCGACCATCTGGTTCGAAGCGGCAAGATCCGTTATTTCGGCACCTCGAACTATACCGCTTGGCAAATGATGAAAACGCTGGGAGCCGCAGATCTGAACGGCTGGATGCGTCCGGTCTCGCAGCAGATCTACTACACGCCGGAATCCCGCGAGGCTGAGTACGAGCTGATGCCGATGGCGCTCGATCAGAACGTCGGTACGCTCGTGTGGGGGCCGATGGGCGAGGGGCTTCTGGCCGGAAGCGTTCGCCGCGGTCAGGCAACGTCTGAAAACACGCGTCAGGGCTCAGGGTGGCCGGAACCCTACGTACACGACATGGAGCGTGCGCTCGATATCATCGAAGCGATGGCCGAGATCGGCGCCGCGCATGAGTGCTCCATTGCCCGGGTCTGCCTGTCGTGGCTCAAGGATCGTCCGGGCGTGACGGCTCTGATCATTGGCGCGCGGTCGGATGCGCATCTGAAAGACGATCTTGCTGCGGTCGAGCTCGAACTTGACGACTCAGAAACCGAGCGCCTCGACCGTTTGACCCAGCAGGCGCCGCAGTATCCGTACTGGCACCGCGTGGTGTCCGGCATGGATCGAATCGACCCGGCCGAGCGCCCGTTCCTCGACGAACACGAACGCACCATTCGCGAGCGCCGCTGATTCTGGCGTGCCTGAGCCACGCCCTGGTTCCACCTACCGCACCGATCGGGCCATCTACATGATGGCCCGATTTCGTCCTGCGCTCTTGGCCTGATAAAGCCGCTGGTCCGCCAGGGAAAGCACGGTATCCAGATCGCTTGATTCATCGGACAGGCTGACGCCGATCGAGACGGTCATCGCAAGGGTGTGCCCTCGATAGGTAAACGGCGTCTCGGCGATGGTCGCGCACAGTGCCTGACTGATGCGAAGCGCGTGCTCTTTTGACGCCCCTTGGAGCATCAGCACGAACTCCTCCCCTCCATAGCGGCCAAGGGCGTCACGGTGGCGCCGGGTGTGCTGTTTCATCAGCGCGGCGACGTGAATCAGGGCCTGGTCGCCGACGTCATGGCCAAAGCGGTCGTTGATCGATTTGAAGTGATCCAGATCCAGCAGAAGCAGGGCAAAACGCTGGCGGCGGCGTTGAAGCCGTCTTGCGGCGAGAAAGAAGGCGCGCCGATTAAGGGTATGAGTGAGGGGGTCGATGTCGGCGTCCCGGCCGAGAAGCTCCATCAGGGTCCGTGCCCGAAACATGATGAATATCAGCATCGTGCTGGCCATGGCCATGTTATAGAAGCGCACGCTCAACAGGATGTTCGGCTCGAGCGTGAGCCAGGGGGCGTAGAACGAGGGCAGCATCAGGATCAACGTAAGCGTTGCGATAACGGCCGTCAGCACGATGCGCCGCCATATCGGCCAGACGCTACTGGCCGCGGCCGCCACCATGATCGGGAAGTAGTAGTACTCCATGCCGCTGTCGCCGCCGAAGGCCAGAAAGGCAAGCGTTACGATGCCAAGGCTGGTCAGCAGCGACATTAATTGAGATACCTTCAAATACCCTTGATGCAACAGCACCTGCGAGCACAGCAGAAGCACCGAGGCCAGCGCATGAAAGGCCCAGAGATAGGGCGCGATGAACAAATCGATGATCAGGTAGGGCACCAGTGCAAGTAGTGCCAGAACGTTGACGTACCAGAACGTGTTATAGAGCCGCTGCTGCAGCGGTGAGAGCGATGTGGGGGAGTTCAGCGGGCGTAGGCATTTCAGCATGTCTGGCGTCTTGCGCAGGTCGACGAGAGCCCGGGAAGGGGCGCGCTATATTCAAAGTCGGTTAAATTACCATGAATGGTTACGAAGAGGCGAGAATATGCCACTAATGACAATGCATGCGATTTATCGAATGAATGGCGTTGAATCGCCGGAGTTGCGCATTTAACCGAACGTAGCTTAAATCCAGCTTATCCTTTTGATGGGCAAGGCGCATTGCCTTCAACGATGCAATTTACCTTCAGCGATGCAATTGAAGTGAGAACGCTATGTGGTATTCGATGCTTGCCATCGGGCTGGGTGCGGCACTGGGCGCCAATCTTCGGTGGGGGTTGGGATTGATGCTCAACGCCCTGTTTCCTGCCATTCCGCCGGGCACCTTGATCGCCAACTGGCTGGGGTCGTGGCTGATCGGCATGGCACTTGCGTGTTTCATGGCGCTGCCGGAGCTGCCGCCGGCGTTGAAACTGTTCGTCGTGACCGGATTTCTTGGAGCATTGACGACGTTTTCAACGTTTTCGGCCGAAATGTGGAGCCTGCTTCAGTCGGGTCGGTATCTGACGGCGCTTGCCGGTATCGCGCTTCACGTGGTTGGGGCGCTGTGCATGACCGGGCTTGGGTTCGCCACGGTCAAGTTGATTCGATGGATGATGACAGGAGCGACAGGATGAACGGATTTGAAGTGGCCTTCATGGCTCCGGAAGGGCGCAAGGCCCACGGCACGCCGGTACTTGACCGGGTGATCGAACTTGCCAAGGCCCACGGCATCGAGCGTTATACGCGCCGAACCGCGCTTGATAGCCGCGGCAACGACCATCGCTACCACAGCGCGCACTTTTTCGAGCTCAATGATCGGCCGGAAGAGGTGATGTTCGTGCTCGACCCCGACAAGGCCGATGCGCTGATCGAGGCGGTCACGGGCGAGGCGATCGAGCTCTTTTGCGTCAAGCGTCCGATCGAATACTGGCAGCTTGGAGACGCTGTGCCGGAGTGAGCGCGTCGGGGGCTTGGGGGTGGCTGACACAAAACTGACATATTGGGTTGCTACCTTAAGCGGCAACGAAACGAAGCGCTCTCAAACGCGCCACCTCATATGCCATCTGTTGCCTCTATCAGGGAGCTACCCAAGATGTTGAAGAACGTTGCTGCAACGCTTGTCACCTCGACCCTCGTGCTGGGTTCGGCCTCGGCCATGGCCGCCGACACGATCACTGGCGCAGGTGCGACCTTCCCGTACCCGGTCTACTCCCAGTGGGCTGACGCCTATCAGGACGCAACGGGCGTCGGCCTTAACTATCAGGCCATCGGCTCAGGCGGCGGCATCAAGCAGATCACCGCGCGCACGGTCACCTTTGGTGCAAGCGATGCGCCGATGAAGCCTTCCGAGCTCAAGGAAAACAACCTGGTTCAGTGGCCGCAGATCATGGGCGGCGTCGTGCCGGTCGTGAACGTGCCGGGCATCGATGGCACCAAGATCAAGCTCGATGGCGAAACCCTTGCCAAGATCTACATGGGCGAAATCTCAAACTGGAATGACGACGCCATCGCCAAGCTGAACCCAGACATGGATCTGCCGGACACCCAGATCACGCCGGTCTATCGCGCAGAAGGCTCTGGCACCAACTTCCTCTTCACGCACTACCTGGCACAGGTCAGCAGTGATTTCGCCAACAATGTCGGTGAAGGCAAGTCCGTTGCCTGGCCTGCAGGTGTCGGCGCCAAGGCCAACGCAGGTGTTGCCAATCAGGTCGCCGGTACGCCGGGCGGGATCGGCTACGTCGAGTACGCCTACGCCCACCAGAACAACCTGAAGGTCGCTCAGCTCGAGAATAAATCCGGCAACTTCGTGACCGCCGGTATCGAAAGCTTCAAGGCGGCTGCCTCCAATGCCGACTGGAAAAATGCCGATGGCCTTTATCTGGTGCTGACCGATCAGCCGGGTGGTCAGAGCTGGCCGATCGTGGGTGCCTCATTCATCCTGATGCACACCGACGTTCAGAACCCGCAGGCGGCCAAGCAGGCGCTCAAGTTCTTCGACTGGGCCTACAAGAACGGCAACGACGCCGCGACCAAGCTCGACTACGTTCCGATTCCCGACAACGTTTCCAGCATGATCCGTCAGGACGTCTGGTCACAGATCAAGAGCCAGAGCGGCGAGCAGGTCTGGACCAAGTAAGCCACGCCGTGAGTCATGAAGACGCTGTGGCCTTGCGGCCACGGCGTTTTTGTATAAGAGAAGTTTCATGTGTCACTTTGGTTGCAAGAGGGTAATGCAGTGACCCAATCGACGTCTGGCGCGTCCGAGGATGTAACGCTCGGCGCGACGCCAACCGAACAATCCGCCGTCAAGCGCAACCGCCGCCTCGATGGTCTGTTCGAACACACGACCCGAGGTTTTGCACTGCTGGTTCTGCTGCTTCTGGGAACCATCATGATGTCACTGGCCATCTCGGGTTGGCCGGCACTGTCCGAATTCGGCTGGCATTTCTTTACCGAGGACCGCTGGGCGGCCAACCTGGACCGTTTCGGTGCGTTGCCGGCCATTTATGGAACGCTGGTGACCTCAGGCATTGCCATCGCGATCGCCGTACCGGTCTCCATGGGCATCGCGATCTTTTTGACCGAGAAGTGTCCGGCGGCGCTCAGGCGTCCGCTCGGGACGACCGTCGAGCTGCTCGCCGGTGTTCCCTCGATCATTTATGGCATGTGGGGTGTGGAGGTTCTGGCCCCGTTCCTTCAAAGCCATTTTCCGACCATCTTCCCGGCCGGTACCGGCCTTGCAACCGCAGGTCTGATTCTTGCGGTGATGATCATTCCCTTCATCACGGCCATCACGCGGGATGTGATGCTGACCGTGCCGCCAATGGTGCGCGAATCGGCCTATGGCCTTGGCTGCACCACCTGGGAGGTGACCCGGAGCGTTATTTTCCCGTCGGTGAAGGGCGGGCTGGTCGGTGGCGTGATTCTCGGGCTTGGCCGAGCGCTGGGTGAGACCATGGCCGTGACGTTTGTCATCGGTAATAACCTGTTCTTCAACCCGACAGTAACCGGGCAGGGCACGTCGATCGCGGCGCTGATCGCCAACCAGTTTCCGGAAGCGGACGGCCTTCAGCGCTCGGCGCTTCTGGCGCTTGGCCTGATGCTGTTCGTCATTACCTTCATCGTGCTGGCGATTGCCCGCGTGATGCTCAATCGGATGGACCGGAGGGCGCCGAAATGACAGAGCGCACCATGAGTGAGAGTTCACCGCATCTAACGCCGTCGAACCCGGTCTATCGGCGTCGTCGCCTGTTCAACCGCGTGGTGATGGCGTTCTGCATGGCGGCTGCGGCCTTCGGTATTATCTGGCTTTTGCTGATTCTGTTCAGTCTGGTCACCAAGGGCGCCTCGGCGCTTGAGCTTTCGGTGTTTACCGAGCGCACCAAGATGACAGGTGGCGGGCTTGGTAACGCCATTCTCGGCAGTTTGATCATGACCACGCTTGCAACGATTGTGGGTACCATCGTCGGTGTGGCCGCCGGTACCTGGCTTGCCGAGTACGGCGGCAAGTCGCGGCTGGCGAGCTTTATTCGGTTCATCAATGATGTGCTGCTGTCGGCGCCCTCGATCATCGTCGGGCTTTATATCTACGCCATTCTGGTGCTGCCGAGCGGCCACTTCTCCGGGTGGGCCGGGGTCGCGGCGCTGGCGGTTCTGATCATTCCGGTGGTGATTCGCTCGACCGAAGACATGCTGAAGCTTGTGCCCAATTCGCTTCGAGAGGCGGCATCGGCACTTGGCGCGCATCGCTGGCTGGTGGTCTGCAAGGTCTGCTACAGCGGAGCGCGTGCCGGAATCATCACGGGCATTCTGCTTGGGTGCGCACGCATCAGCGGCGAGACCGCACCACTGATCTTCACCTCGCTCAATTCGAATCAGTGGAATTTCTTCGATCTCAATTCCGAGATGCCGAACCTGCCGATGACGCTTTATCAGAACATGACCATCAATTCGTTCATTCCGCGTCAGGTCGAACTTGCCTGGGCGGGGGCGCTGATCCTGACCGTGGCGATTTTGCTTTTGAACATTGTGGCGCGTGTCGTTTCCGAACGGCGCAAGGGGTAATAGAGTGATGACGACTCAATCAAAAGAAACGTATGCGTATTCGCGCACAGGGGCCAACGCCATGACGACGACATTCAGTCATACGATACCGGAGCGCGCGGCGGTGGATCAGTCGGCGTATCCGACCAAGTTGCAGGTTAACAACCTGAACTTCTATTACGGTGACTTCCAAGCGCTTAAAGACATTTCGTTGTCGATTCCGGCCAATCAGGTCACCGCGTTCATCGGTCCATCCGGCTGTGGCAAATCGACGCTCTTGCGGTGCTTCAACCGGATTCACGACCTCTACCCCGGCCTCAAGACCGAGGGCGAGCTGCTGCTCAACGGTCAGAACATCAATGACAAGCGCATCGACATCAACCTGCTGCGTGCGCGCATTGGCATGGTGTTCCAGAAGCCGACGCCGTTCCCGATGTCGGTGTATGACAACGTTGCCTTTGGTGTGAAGCTCTATGAGCGGCTGTCGAGCCGGGACATGGACGAGCGGGTCGAATGGGCGCTGAAGCGCGCCGCGCTGTGGGATGAGGTCAAGGACAAGCTCAAGAACAACGGCCAGGCGCTCTCCGGTGGCCAGCAGCAGCGCCTTTGTATCGCGCGAACGATTGCGGTCAAGCCGGAGGTCATTCTGCTGGATGAGCCGACCTCGGCGCTGGATCCGATCTCGACGGGCTACATCGAGGATCTGATCAACGAGCTCAAGAAGGAATACACCATCGCCATCGTGACGCACAACATGCAGCAGGCGGCGCGTGTCTCTGATATCACGGCGTTCATGTATCTGGGTGAGCTGGTCGAGTGCGGCCAGACCGACCAGATTTTCACTCAGCCGGCGAAAAAACAGACCGAGGACTACATAACAGGTCGTTATGGATAAAAGTCGATAGTTCGCTATAGTTGTTATGTAATTTGCCGCGGTAAGCGGATCCGACAGGGGGGTGCCTAGTGCACCCCCTTGTTTCGTTTGAATCCTTCAATGGATCCACTTTTGGCCTTCAGCACTTGAGTCTTCAGCACGTTGGCCTTTAGTGAGTTTACTCATGAATAACGAAGAAAAGGGCAGCGCGGCAAAGTGATAGGAACGTCTGTCTGGGTACTTGGCGGGTGTATATCGACAGACGGGCTACCCACAAATAACAACAGGAGGACAAGCAACGCTTATGGCTTCCACTCAAAAATCCCATCGAGTGTTTTATACCTCAGCGCTGGTCATCGCGTGTCTGGTCGCGATAGGGGCGCTCATGCCGGAGCAGTTCGGCAATTACGCCAATACCGCCCTTGGTTGGGTGACCCACATCTTTGGCTGGTTCTATCTTTTCTCCGTATTTGGCTTCGTGATCTTTTTGCTGGCACTTGCGTTCAGCAAGTACGGAAAGATTCGCCTGGGGCCTCAGGAAAGCAAGCCGACCTACAGCTTCTTTTCCTGGGTCAGTATGCTCCTGGCGGCCGGCTTCGGGGTTGGGCTGGTGTTTTACGGCATGGCTGAGCCAATGACGCATTTCATGGCGCCGCCGTTTGGTGACGTCGACGGAAAAACGCCGGAATCCGCGCGCTTGGCCATTCAATATGCGTTTTTCAACTGGGGCGTGCATCAGTGGGCGGCGTTTTCAATCGTTGGGTTGATCATCGCCTACACCCAGTTTCGAAAAGGGCAAAGTGGCATGGTCTCGACCGTTTTATCGCCGCTCACGGCCAAGCTGCCAAAAGGGCGTCGAGTGGGTGATGCGCTCGATGTGTTCGCGGTCGTTGCGACCGTAATGGGGGTGGCCACCTCCATTGGACTTGCCGTGCTTCAGATCAACGGTGGTCTGCACTTCGTCTTCGGGGTTCCCGAGGGCATGCTGTGGCAGTTCATCATCACAGGGGCGATGTTTCTGTGTTACATGGCCTCGGCGGCCTCCGGGCTCGATAAGGGCATCAAGCGACTGTCCAATCTCAATATGGGGCTGTGCCTTGGCCTGATGTTCTATGTGCTGTTCACCGGCCCGACCATCGCGATCCTTCAGACCATTACCATGGGCATCGGGGATTATCTTCAGAATTTCATTGGCATGAGCCTTCGCATGTCACCCTATGGCGGTGAGGACTGGGCGAGCTCCTGGACCGTGTTCTACTGGGCCTGGGTAATTGCCTGGTCGCCGTTCGTCGGGACGTTCGTTGCGCGGGTGTCTCGCGGGCGCACAATCAAGGAGTACGTCTTTGGGGTGTTGATCGTGCCACCGCTGCTTGCGTGTCTCTGGATCGGGGTATTTGGCGGCGCGGCGCTGCACATGGATCTGTTTCAGGGCGCGCAGCTTGCTGAAGCAACCGACAGCAACATCACCACGGCGCTGTTCAAGATGTTCGATCTAATGCCGTTTTCGGGCGTGCTGTCGTTCATCGCGATGATTTTGATCTTTATCTTTCTGGTGACCTCGGCCGATTCCGCGTCCTACATCGTGTCTCAGATGACGGATAACGGCTCGCTCAATCCGCCGCTTTATAAGCGCATCGTGTGGGGCGTTCTGATCGCGGCGATCTGTTTGACGCTTCTGGTGGCAGGCGGGCTCAAGGGGCTGCAGTCGGCCTCGGTACTTTCGGCGCTTCCGTTTACCTTTATCGTGTACGCCATGCTGTATGTGCTGCTCAAGGAGCTTCGAAGCGACCGCAAGGCCATGTTGACGCATCTTTATCGTCGCCACGATGAGACGCCTGTGGGTGCGGATATCTTTGAAGCCGATGAGCTGTCCGGCAATGTGGGCGAGCGCATCAAGCGCTCACCGCGCACCGTCAATCGACGCATCAATACCGAGCGTAACGGCCATTCGAGCGATCAGGAATCGTAAAAGATACGACAGATAGCTATAGATAATTACAGCGATTTGTTTTAGCTATTAGGGTGTTAAGCGTTAGCAGGCTAACATATGGCGGTGTTCGAGACGCCAGACTCGAACCGTTGTTGTGACGCCGATGTGACGTCAGACAGCACACTCCTTCCAATCCCATGCCCTGCATGGGATTTTTTATGCGCAGTGCCTTGGCTATGCTGTGTTAAACAGCGAGGAAAGCCTATGCGTTGGCTATTGGCAATCGGCGTCATCTTGATGGGTGTCCTGCTTTGGGGCATGTATGCACAGGCTAAATGGTCACCGGTTCCCCCCGCCTACAACCCCTTCGCCCCGCTTGCGATCAAGGATCCGATCACCTGGATGACTCGGTGGAAACTGGCACGGCTTGAAGGCGACGCCGACCGGTGCTGGGAAACCCTGGCGCAGGAGCAAAACGACCGTTCTGAGCTGAACATTGTGGCTCAAAAACCCCTCGAGCTGGGTCAGTGTCGGCTCGAGCGGGCCGCTCGCGTATTTGAAACCGGCGTGCGGTTCAATGCGTCCTTTCTGGCAAGCTGCCCGTTGGCGGTCAGGTGGCTGATGTTCGAGCGTCATCGGCTACAGCCCATCGCCGAACGAACCCTTGGCAGCCCTGTACGCCAGGTCGTGCATTACGGAAGCTTTGCCTGTCGAAACGTGTACAACCGGCCCGAAGGGCGGCGCAGCGAGCACGCCACGGCTGATGCGTTCGACCTGGCGGGTGTGGTGCTGGACGATGGGCGTCGATTGACACTTGAGCGTGAATGGGACGATGGCGGCGAGCGCGGGCTATTTTGGCATCAGGCGTTTGATGGGGCCTGTGACGTGTTCGGTACGGTACTCGGGCCCGAGTACAACCAGGCGCATCGCAATCACTTTCACATGGGCCTTCGCCGGTATGGGTTTTGTCGATAGCTGAAAAAAATGCGCAGATGGTCGTTATAGCGGTACCACCCCTTTACATACAGCGTAGCTCCCATGATCAAGCGATCCGGCACTCATTATCCCCGTGCGTATTTCGATACAGTGGCTGCGTTCGTTCAGCAGGTAACGAAACAGGTGCCGAGCGAGCTGGTCGTGAGTCAGGATACGTCAAGGTCGTGCATGACGCCCTTGAAGCTCTATTTCATCGATGAGCATGAAGCGCGCATCAGCCTTCTTGGGGTATTGAGGTTCGACCCCGAGCGTATGGCCGGTCATGGGGCGCTGCCGTTGCAGCCGGGGCGCTATCCGGTGCCCGAGGGAATGTATCGCTACCTGGTTCAGGTGATCACCCAGCGCCTGGCCTGGAACCAGCACAGCGATCACGGGTTTGCCACCGAGTGGTTGACTCATGGCCTCTGGGACACCTTGGCCTGTCGTATCGAAAACAGCAACCAGCTGACCGATTACACCCCCTCATTCTCCGACAGCGCCTTTCCCTACCTGGCTCGGGTGACATTCAACGGCCAGCCGTACCGGTTTCAGATTCTTGGGCGTCAGCACGACTATCTGGTCGGCCGACCGTTTCGGGAATACCACGTGGATTCCGGCAATCTACCCGACACCTTTCCCGGGCGAGAATGGCTTGCCGAGAATTCGGTACTCAATCACCGGCTCATGTTCATGAGCGACTGCGCGTATCTGCTGCCTGAGCTCTGTGTCGATCAGCCCGCGCCCTGGTTCGAGCCTGAATCGATGACGCCTCCCGAACAGGCGTGTCAGATGCTTGCTCAGGTCGTTGGGCTGTCTTCCTATCTAAGTGACGATCAACCCGGGGCACTGGCTACGTCAGAGCGGGCGACGCGCTCTTCGATTCTCCCTGCGCTCGGGGGAGCCGCGGTAGTTGCAGGGCTTGCCGTACTGACGGTCATCATGTGCCTTTAAGCGCCTTTTCTCCCATCCGTTTAAGCGCTATCCTGCGCCGTTTCCCTAATTGTACGTTCTGGCATCCAGTCGGCTGATCCAAGGCACGGCTCGGTGCGTTATTGATCAATGGAGAAGCGCCATGGCACCTAGAGTCGGAGTCATCATGGGGTCAACATCGGATTGGCCGGTAATGGAACACGCCACCCAGATGCTGGAGCGGCTTGGCGTTGAGTTTGAGGTCAAGGTGGTCTCGGCGCATCGAACCCCGGATCTGCTGTTTGAGTATGCAAAAGGCGCCGCCGAGCGTGGTCTCGAGGTCATCATCGCCGGTGCTGGCGGCGCGGCGCACCTGCCGGGCATGGTGGCGTCCCAAACGCCGGTGCCGGTTCTTGGCGTTCCGGTGGAATCCAAGTCGCTCAAGGGGCTGGATTCACTGCTTTCCATCGCTCAGATGCCGGGTGGGGTGGCCGTTGGTACGCTGGCGATTGGCAAGGCCGGGGCCAAGAACGCCGGTCTACTGGCCGCTCAGATCGTTGGCACGCACGACGCTTCAGTGCGAGAGGCCGTGGACGCGTTTCGGGCTGAGCAGACTCAGGCCGTACTCGATACGCCGGATCCCCGTGTATAATGGCCTCTGAAATTTATTGATGTTCACTTTTCGGCTTCTGGTGTAAAGCGCATGCGTATAGGGATCTTGGGAGCAGGCCAGTTGGGGCAGATGCTCGCTTTGGCGGGGTATCCGTTGGGCAACCGTTTTTCATTTCTTGACCCGGGCGGGCGGCCAAGTGCCGACATCGGTCATGTTCTGACCGGCAGTGACTCGGAGGCCGTTGCGGCGTTTTCCGAGGCGTCCGACCTGATCACTTATGAGTTCGAGCATCTGGATGTGGCGCTTGTTGAGGCGCTCGAAGCCAAGATGCCCGTCTTTCCATCCAATCGCGCACTCAAGGTGTGTCAGCATCGCGGTGAAGAAAAAGCGCTGTTCTCGAGCCTTTCCATTCCAACACCTGCGTATCGTCTGGTCGGCAGTGCCGCCGAGCTTGAAGCGGCAGTGAAGGCGCTTGGGGCGCCGGTGGTTGCCAAGTCCGTGACCGAAGGTTATGACGGCAAGGGCCAGGCCGTGCTGCGCGCGCCCGACGAAGCGTTTGATGCGTGGAACGCGATCGGCCATCAGCAGCTTGTGGTGGAAGCCTTCGTCGAGTTCGAGCGTGAGGTGTCCATCATTGCGGTGCGAAGCCGAACCGGAGAGCTTGCATTCTATCCGATGGCTGAAAACCATCACCACGAAGGCATTCTGCGGTATTCGATGGCGCCGATGCCGGATGTGTCCGAGGCAGTGCAGCGCCAGGCCGAGGCGTATATTCGGGCACTGCTTGACGCGCTCGAGTACGTCGGCGTTCTGACGCTTGAGCTTTTCCAGAACGCCGATGGCACATTGCTTGCCAATGAGATGGCCCCGCGGGTGCATAATTCCGGCCACTGGACGCAAGACGGCGCGGTTACCAGCCAGTTCGAAAACCATCTTCGAGCGATCCAGGGATTGCCGCTCGGGTCGACGCGAGCGCTGCATCCGACCTGCATGATCAACCTGATCGGAAAGGACGTCGACACAGAGGCGGTGTTGAGCGAGCCCGATGCCCACCTGCACCGTTACGGCAAGGAAGAGCGGGCGGGCCGAAAGATTGGCCATATCAATCTGACGGCGCCGGATCATGCCGAACTGTTCGAGCGGCTCGACCGAGTACGATCAAACGTGCCCGATGCGCCAGCGCCACGGTTTCTTGCACGCCCCTGATTGAGACGTCTGTAGATCGGCTGTGAGGGTATTTCCCTCATAAAAACGCCGCCCCGGTTTTCGGGGCGGCGTTTTTTTTCGAAACACGCAGCGATGGTCCGGTATCAGGTCAGGCGACGCTTGATCCAGCCTGAAACCCGTTTCTCGATCAGCTCGAAGCTCAACCAGGAAAGCACCATGATTGCCGGGATGCACAGGGCAAAGGTGAGGTAGGGGCTCAAATCAAGCCGCTGTCTAAGCAGATAGTCGCTGCTCCAGAGCACGATGATGTGCACCAGGTAGACCGAATAGGACCAGTCGCCCATGTGTTTCAGCCACCGATGCCTTCGAAACCACGGCTCCATGGCGATCACGCTGCTGACGATCAAGACGCTCGGAATGCCCCAGGTGAACAAGCGGTACGGTGTCTGGTCGTCAAAATTAAGAAGGAACGCGGTCGATATCGCAATGGTTGCCAAAGGCACCCACAGGCCTTCGGGCAGGCGATTCCTTCGATAGAGCATGCCAAGGCCGAGACCGAAGACGAACTCATAGACCATGGGGTCGGTATAGAAGCTGCTGACGAAGGGCTGGTGGGCAAGAATAGGGCAGACCAGGGTGACGAGCGCCAATACCAGCCACAGTCGATAGCGCTCGTTGACTGCGAACGACAGCGCAAAGATCGTGTAGAACAGCATTTCGAAGTTGAGCGACCATCCCACCGGAAGAATCGGGTAGAGGCCGAAGCCGCCCGGGTTCTGAGACGGCAGAAACAGCAGCGAATAGATCAGTTCCTTGACGCTCACGCCATAGACCGGCATCACATCGCCTGCAAAGGCAATGATCGCGGCAGTGATCAGCGTGAATAGCCAGTAGGCTGGGGCAATGCGAGCGAGGCGGTGTATCAGGAAGGTCGTGGTCGGCATATGCTTGCCTGCCGTGGACACGTAGATCACGAACCCGCTGATGATAAAGAACAAATCCACGCCGACCTGGCCGCGGGTCGATAACAGATGGCCCATCAGCGTCGAGGACTTGAAGTCGAAAAAGACCTGCATGAAGTGATGGAAGACGACCAGCCAGGCCGCCAGGGCGCGCAGTCCTTGCACGGAAACAAGCATGTGGGTTCCTCAATGGCCGTTCGTCGTTGAAGCGAAGGCTATGACCATTGAACGCGCCACCCTATCCGTTGCAGGCGCGTTTTTAACAAATCGCTACGTCGTGGTGGCTGATGTTTTCAAACGAAAGGCGGTGAGCTGCGCTTTAAAGCAGCGGCACCTTGGCGCTTTCCAGAGCCTGCATATAGGCGCGGTGGATAAGGTCGGGGGTGATGCCATGGTCGAGCAGGGTCGTCCAGCGGATAGAGCTCCACTGACCGTTTTCATAATAGCGCGTTGTCTCGAGCAAGAGCCCAAGCGTGCCTTCGTGATGAGTCAGGGCCCGCGTGATGTCGGCATGCAGGGGCAGAGCATCCAGAATGTGTGTGAGCGGGGTCTTGAAAAAGGCGTCCAGATACGAAAAAAGGCCCACCGTGAACGCGCTGTCGCTGATGCCCTCGGCAAAGTGAGCGGCCGCCAGGCTCTGGCAAAAAAACGCGCGAGTCAGCGCCAGCTTGGGAAGCGCTGAACTGACGTTGAGCTGTGCAAGGGCCATGAGGCAGGCCAGCTGCCGGATGCGTTCAAGTCCAAGCAGGATAATGGCCTGCTTTATGGAGGCGATCTCGGTCGAGCGCTGGTGATGCGCCGAGTTGACCAGCTTTAAAAGGCGAACACTTAGTACGGGGTCCTGCTGAATGATGCGAGCGACCTCGGTTGCGTGCACGTCAGACTCCTGGAACAGCGCAAGAAGCTCAAGGCTTGAGGCGGCAGTGCCTTGAACCAGACGGTGCTTGCCTTCGATCAGCGTGGGGCGCGCCAGGAAATAGCCTTGAAAAAAATCGAAGCCCGCCAGTCGGCAAAGCTCGAAGTCTTTTTGGGTTTCCACCTTCTCCGCCAGCAGTTTCGCCCTCGGGTTACGCCGTTTCAGAGCGGTCACCACGCGCAACAATGCCATGTCATCGTCATAGGCTGGAAAGTCGACCTTGATGATATCCACCAGTGGCACAAAGGCATGATTGGCATCCTTCAGGGCGTAGTCGTCCAGTGCCAGCGTGTGTCCAAGCCCCTTGTAGTACTTGAGGCGCTCGACCATGGCTTCGGTCTGGGGAACGTCTTCGAGCACTTCGATCACCAAGTGGCGTGTGTCGAAGGGCACCTCGGACTCGAGCGTTTCCTCGGTAAAATTGATGTAGGCGCGGGTGTCGTCGCAGGCGTGCTCAATGGAAGTGTCGAGAAAGGCGTTGAGCAAAACGGTACAGGTGGCCTGATGGGCATCGGTGCCGTCTGATAAGCCCTTGCCATCGGTGTGACGAAACAAGAATTCAAACCCGTGAAGCTGGCCTTCGCGATCGAAAATCGGCTGACGCGCATAGAGGATATTGTGGGAGGGGGAGCCTGGCGGCGTCGAGGCGAGCATTCAAGGTTCCTACGATTGAACGTGGGTTGCTCTACTTGTATCGACGTTGGCTTAAATTACTTTATACGATGCAAAAGCGCGCCTTAAAAGGCGCGCTTTTTTCGAAGGTCCTGCGCGTTCAGTTACCCCGTCGCGAGCAAACCGGTCTGCTTCTCTATTTCCTGGGTATCCATCAACTCGATGGTGACCGGAACCGATTTTCCAGCAATGGTGTTGCTGCGCTCATCCCGATAGCCAATGGGAATGAGAGGGTTGGTTTCGGGGTAATAGCTTGCGATACAGCCGCTTGGAATGTCGTAAGGCACAACTTGGAAGCCGGCCACTCGACGGGCGATGCCATCTTCTGCAACCGTTGAAAAGGCGATCTTGTTGCCTGCCTCCAGACCATATTTTGCCATGTCGTCCGGGTTCATCATCGCTACCATCCGTGTGCCGTAGATGTCGCGGTAGCGATCATCCAGTGAGTAGACGGTGGTGTTGAACTGGTCATGACCGCGGGTCGTCAAAAGCTGAAAATGTGTCGCCTCGGGCGCGGACATGCTTGAGTCCAGTCGCGCGGCATCGAACAGGAAGTTGGCCCGGTCCGTGTCGGTAAGCCACACCCGCTCTCGGGCGGCGTTATAGAGGTGGAAGCCACCGGGCGTCTTGATGCGCTCGTTGAAGTTCGTGAAGACATCGGGAAACACTGCCTCGATCTTGTCGCGAATGCGGTCGTGATCCTCGCTCATCCAGGCCCAGTCCACCTTGGGATAAACGGGCAATGTAGCACGTGCGATGTCGCTGATGATCGTGACTTCCGAGCGCAAGCGAGAAGAGGCCGGCTCAAGCTCGCCGGTCGAGGCGTGCACCATGCACATGCCGTCTTCAACTGTACTTGCCTGGGGCAGTCCAGCCTTGACGTCCCGTTCAGTCTTGCCAAGACACGGCAAAATATAGGCCTTCTTGCCATGAATCAGATGGCTTCGGTTAAGTTTGGTCGAGATCTGAACGGTCAGGTCAAGCTTATCGAGCGTTGCGGCCATTACACGTTCCTGGTCGGCAATGGCGCGAAAGAAGTTGCCACCGAGGCCAACAAACGCTTTGACGTCACCGCGCAAAATCGCTTCGCAGCACAGAGCCACATCGTGGCCGTGTTCACGCGGGCAGGTGATGTCGAAGGCCTTGTCGAGGCCTGAAAGCATCTCTTCGGTAGGTTTATGGAAAATGCCTACCGTTCGATCGCCTTGAACGTTGGAGTGGCCTCGAACCGGGCAGGCCCCAGCGCCACGCTTGCCGATGTTGCCCCGCAAGAGCAGCAGATTGATGATCTGATGAATCGCGTCGCCGCCGTAACGGTGCTGGGTAATGCCCATGCCCCAGCAGGCGATGACGCGCTCGCTGCGACGGTACGTGTCCGCGGCGTCTCTCAGTTCATGTTCACCAAGACCAGAATGGGCCTCGAGCGTGTGCCAGGAAAGCCCTCTGCAATAGTCGACGAACGCTTCGAACCCATGGGTATGCGCTTCGATGAATTCGTGGTCAAGTACCGGCTTCTCGCCATGCGCCTGGGCCTCGTCATCGGCTTCGATCAGGGCCTTGCACATGCCTTGAATGGCTGCAATGTCACCCCCGATGCGCAACTGATAGTACTGGCTACTGATGTCGGTGCCGTTGGGGCGCATCATGTCGGCCGGGCTTTGAGGGTTTGCGAACTTGACCAGCGCCTTCTCGCGCAGCGGATTGAACGTCACCACCTTGCCACCCCGATGAACAAGGTTGAAAAGCTCGCCCATCATTCGCGGACTGTTGGTGCCGGCGTTCTGGCCGAAAATGAAGACGGCGTCGGCGTGGTCGAAATCATCGAGCGTAGTTGTGGCCTTGCCGACGCCCAGGCTCATGGGCAGGGAGACGGTGGTGGTCTCATGGCACATGTTCGAGCAGTCGGGGAAGTTGTTGGTGCCGTAGAGACGCCCGAGCAGTTGAAACATGAAGGCCGCTTCGTTCGAGGCGCGCCCGGAGGTGTAAAACTCGACGTCGTTGGGGTCGTCGATGGCCTTTAATTCAGCCCCGATCTCGGCGATGGCCTGATCCCACTCGACGGCTTCGTACTTGTCGGATGCGGCGTTGTAGCGCATTGGGTGGGTCAGGCGCCCCTGGTCTTCCAGTGCGTGATCAGACCATTCGAGCAGCTCGGTGACCGTGTGTTTTTCAAAAAACTCAGGCCCCGTGCGCTTATGGGTCGCTTCCCATGCGACGGCCTTGGCGCCGTTTTCACAGAATTCGGCCATGTGCGGCTTGACCGGGTCCGGCCATGCACAGCTTGGGCAGTCAAACCCATCGGGCTTGTTCATCTTTAAAAGAAGCTGGTTGCCCTTGAAGGGGATACGCTGGCGCAGCATGTGCTGTTCGACCGCTTTCAAGGCAAGCCAGCCGCCACCGGGGGATGACGCGTGGTCCTGAGTGCCATGAAGGTCGTTTGAAAAGGTGGTGGAGGTCTCGTCCATGAGGCACCTCTATGCGATAGACGTAAGAAGACGCCATACCCTTACGGGTACGGCGACGCGAAATATTCGCGAAATGACGGTAGTTCGTTAACCTTAGTTGGGCATCTGATGTATCGCGAACAGTAGATGCTTATGTATCGAAAATAGAGCGGGGACGATGGCATGAGTCAGTTGAAAGCGCCTCGAGCGCTGGTTACCGGATGCTCAAGCGGCATCGGACAGGCGTTGGTGAGTGCGCTATTGGATACGGGCTATGAGGTCATCGCGACGGTACGTCGTGATGAGGATAAAGCCACGCTCGAGCGTTTGGGGGCAACGGTTGTTCTTTTGGATGTAACCGACAAAGACGGTATCGACGCGCTGATCGCATCGCTTGGTGACTCGGCGGCGTCAAAGGCGCGAGGGCTCGATCTGCTGATCAACAACGCCGGATTCGGCGCCATGGGGCCGGTGCTTGACTTCGAGGCGAAGGCGCTTCGAGATCAGTTCGAAACCAATGTGTTTGCCCCGATTCTACTGGCCAAGGCGTGCCTGCCTCTGCTGCGCACGGCGCGCGGCGTGGTGGTCAACATAGGCAGCGTGGCGGGGGAGGTAAGCTCGCCCTATGGCGGCGTGTACTGTGCGTCCAAGGCAGCGCTTCATCGGTTGAACGATGCCATGCGTATGGAGCTCGCCCCGCTCGGCGTCGATGTCATTCTGGTTCGACCGGGCGCGATCGAATCACGGTTTGGCAAGCGGGCACGTTCTGAGCTGGCCGCGCGCCAGTCCAGTCACTCGGCCTGGCAGGTCTATAAAAAAGGCATTGACCGGCGTGCGGCTTCTTCCGAGCTGTTGTCCTCGACGCCGGCCAGTACGCTTGCCGCCCGGCTGATCAAGGCACTTAAAAAGCGCCGCCGTCCCGCCTTGATTCGTGTGGGCAACGGCGGTGTATTGCTGCCACTCATGGTTGCCGTTCCTGCCCGGCTACGAGACTGGTTGTTCCGTCGCTATTTCGGGTTACGTTGATCCCGGTCGTTATCGTGGGTGCCAACGCCGTATTCAAACTTCCATTGCTGGGTCTGAATCTGGTGCTTGATGACCTCGATAACCTCGACCATGACTTGCTCGACCTCTCGGTTGGCGTGGGTGGAGTCTTCGACCCAGGCGTCGAAACCACTGCTTAAAAGCTCCCTGGCAAGCGTTCTTGACCCCGTTTGATTGATCTGGCGTACGCCGCTGTCGATCAGGCCGATAAGCGCCTGGGCGAGGCTTCGTTCCAATCCCTTTGCAATCTGGTCGCCCATCGGTAGTTGCCGCAACTTGGCAATATCGGGGTTGGTCGAGACGCTCCCCGCGATAACCGCATCGACCGCCTCCAAAATGTCATCACGGTGCTTGCCGTAGCTGGTAAGGATCAGGCGGCTGGCCCGGTCGGCCAGATCGTCCACCAGTGCGTCCTTGCGGGGCAGTAAAACATCGTTGGTAATGCGCTCGACCAGCTCGCCATTGTTGGTCAATTCATACTGCACATTGGTCAGTAGCTTGACCGCAACTCGGTCAGAAAGCTCTTCCATCAGGATCTGATAGTACTTGTGCACGAAGTTGTAGATTGGCCATTGGCGAATATCGATGGCGCCCATGCGCTGAAGGCGCACTGCCAGACCGATGACGCGCAGCACACGGAGCAAACGAAAGCCGCTTACCGGGATGCACCCCAGCACGTCGTACCAATGAATAAAGGGATAGAAAAACCAGCGGTGGTAGCGACGCTCCCTGATCGCGACCAGCCAGCCGGCCAGAACATCAAGAATCAGAAACGCGACGAAATAGAGGTCAATGGCCACAAAGTTCTGGTGCAGATAGCGCGCATTCTCTGCAAGCCAAGCCGGCCCGCTATCAATTAACGAAGCGACCGGGGCCAGACCGTACAGGCTGTCGAACAGGATCAGCAGCAGGTTGAGTGCAACCACGACAATGATGAATGTATCCCACCAGGCGTGAAGTCTGTCCCGCTGAGACGTGGTTGTAGCCATGCAAGCTCCTTTGATGCGTAAACTGATCAAACGCCAGTCTAGACACGCACCGCTCTAAAGAACACCAACTATCGCGTTAAAGAACAGCAACTATCGCGTATTGGTTGGCATCAGCGAGTGATACTGCGGTGGGAGTATAGTTGCATGGAATATGAGAAGCTCTTTATGTGACAAGATCGCATTAAAAAAGGGGAGAGCTGATACTTTCAAAGAGCACAGTGTTCGCTAAAGTAAAAACAGGACGACAACAATATCCAAACCTTAGCGGGATGCTTATGACAAAGGTAACCAATAGCGTGCGTTCCTCCTCGGGATCGGCCTATATCTGCCATTGGCAGACGTCGGAACAGCGGGTGTTCTGTCAAAACGAGCGATTGAGCCTCTATCCCCGACGCTTTTCGTCGCGTATGGCAAATGAGTACAAGGATTTGCCTTCGCCACGGAGCACCGCGCATCCGACGTCAACACGTCGGGAGTGATGAACGGTTTTAGCCGGCGTTGAACCACAAGGTGGTTCTGACTGAGCCGTTATTGTTGGCGATGGGTTGGTGAATTCAGCGAGGGGCGATCAGCGGCTATGAGACAGGGAGTGCTCAGCCGAACAGACGATTCGAGCGCGTCCCTGTGCCTTGGCCTGATAGAGCGCGCTATCGGCGCGCTCTATCAAAATGGCTGGATCGAGTGTTGCATGCGTGGCTTGAGCTATGCCTGCCGAGAAACTGAACCCCTCCACCACATGGCCGTTTGACGCCACTTTTTCTGACATGACTCCGTCAAGAAGACTTTGAACCCTTCTGTGTGCCCCCTCCATGGATTCATTGCTCAAAATCAGTACGAACTCCTCACCGCCGAAGCGACAGGCCATATCCGTCGCGCCTAGGCACCGCTCGATCATGCCTGCCAGGCGCCTAAGCACTTCATCGCCCATGTCGTGGCCATAGGTGTCGTTCAAGGTCTTGAAGTGATCGATGTCCAGAAAGACCAGTGTCAGTGGCAACGTGTCAGAAGCCGCGCTCAGTCGAGCCGGAAGCTCGCGGTCAAGCTGACGGCGATTGTAGAGTTTGGTTAGCGGGTCCCGGTAAGCTTCCTGATGCAGACGTTCTCGAAGCCTTAGATTCAAGACCGCAAGAATCATCGAGTTGATGCAGTCGCGGGCGTATTGCTGTAGCCATTCCTGGTCGACCGCGTCCTCGAGTGGGGTGTCGAGCTCGAGTGAGCCAATACACCGTTCACCGATCATGATGTCCTCAAGCACCGTAAATGTAACGTTGAGAGGTATGTCAGGCGCCCATTCACGCTCGGTGGGGTCACTCAGCTCGTCGATCGTCAGGTGAAGAACACCTTGGGTGCCTGGAAAGCAAGAGGGTATGTCCTGCGTAATGACCGAGGCGACGGCCTCGAACGTCGTTGCGCCATGCATTCGTTTACTAAGAGACGTGAGTTGCTTGCGACTAAGGCTTTGGGTCTTGAGGCGCGCATTGGCCCTGCTGAGTGCTTGTTCGGCACGTTTTCGGTCTTCGATGTCATGAACGATGCAAAACATCAGTAAGTCACCTTCGATACGCACGGGGCCTATATGCACCTCCACGGCGCGGTATTCGCCGTGGGCCGTACGGTGCGTGGTCTCGAACTGCAGGATCGAATGCAGCTGTGCCTGCATGAGACGCTGTTTGACGTTGCTTTCGGGTTCCCCGCTCAGCGCCTGAATCGTCATTGTGCGAAGGGTTGAGAGGTCATGACCGTAATAATCCGCGGCCAGTGGGTTTGCATCGTATATGGCGCCATGAACCGGGTCGATCAGCAGTTTTATGGCATTGCCGCTTTCGAAAATGCCCTGATAGAGTGCCGCGTTTTCGGTCAGTAGATCGGTTGCGTGGCGGCGTTCGTTGATGTCTTCGGCAAGCACCAGATAAAGCGGTTCATTGGCCAGCGCCAGCAGATTCCATTCGATCCAGCGGTTAGAGCCTGCTGCGGTATCCAGCTGATATTCGCGTCGAAACGTAACCGGAAAATACGCCTCTCTCGGAGGCGCGATGTACTCTCGCCAGTCGACGAGCAGCCGTCGAACATCCTTCCCGTCAAGGCCATTGAACAGCCGGGCTTTTTTCAAGGGCGCCTGGGTATGAGGAAAGAGTTCGGCCATGGCGGAATTCGATTCCTGAATAGTACCCTCTGCATCGATCAGAGCCATCCCGAGAGGGGAGGCATCGAACATGGCTTGAAGCCGTCCTTGTGTCTGTTCGAGTTTCCACTCCTGCGCCTTTCGCTGGTCGATGATGGTGATCGTGCCGACCACACGAAGGGGATTATGCTTGGCATCGTGCTCCATGGCCTGGCCGTGAACTTCAACCCATACCCAGTGGCCATGGGCATCGAGGAGGCGGTGTTCGTGGTGAATTGCAGGAGCGCCATCATATAAATGTCTATGGCAGACCTGCTTCAGGCCGGGGAGGTCGTCAGGATGTACCTGCGCCCATATATGCTCGGCTGGCCCGTTCAGAATCTCCAGGTTGGTATGGCCAAGCATGCGATGAGTTTGTGGCGAGTGGTAGGCGTCGTTCTTCAAGACGTCGTAGTCCCATACGCCGGTTTTCGACCCATGAAGGGCGTATTGCCAGCGCTGCTCTGCGTGGGCGAGCGCCTGCTTGGTCTGAGCCAGTTGGCTGTAGGGTTGTTTGAGGCTTGCAAGAAAGGTGGCTCGAAAGACCAGAGCGTAGGCCATTAGCTTATAGACATGGCCAATGAGGCTGTAACCGTCATAGGACGATGCATAAAGCGTGAAACAGATTTCCGAAAGCCCGGTGATCCATGCCGCTGCTGCAAGTTGCCGGGTATCGACAAAGTTCGATAATTTGCGATTGAAGTAAAGAATGACGCCTGCGCACAGGCTTGCCACCACGAAGGTCCACTCGACCATAATCTTGACGGTTGTCAGGCCTTTGCCGTCCTCGTAAAGCACCGGCAGGGCCGTGCCTTGCATGACAATGAGGCAGGTCGCCATGAAAAAGAGCGCACCGAGACCACAGCCATACCAACGGCTTCGCGCAGGCCACAGGGCCGCGCCTGCAAGCCCTGCGATCAAGAGCGCCCCGACCGAGCAGAATCGGCCCAGTATCCAGTAGCGTAGCGTTAAATCCATCGAGGCCGGCTGACCCAGAAAGGCAGGCATGCCGGGGAAGGTCAGCGTGTGTAATAGGTCAAACAGTGCAGAAAGGCCATAAAGCGTTGCCATCAGCACGATCGCTCTAGGAATCTGTCGCTGATAGCCCATGATCAGTGCGGCCACTGCCATCAGCGCCAAGATAATAGCGGCCATTTCCACCAGCGTATGGAGGCTCAGGTAGTGCATCGGCCGCCAGGCAGTATAACCCGAAGAAATCTGGCTATACCCAAGCAGCACCGCCAAAAGACCCAGTGTGAACAGGGTGTAGCGGTCATTTAGAAGAAACCGTCGAAAACTAAATGTGTGTAGATGGCCGATCAAGCGCATGCCTAAACCCCTGGTCGTATGGAGTCAGATGATTGTAATCTAAATTAATCTATTGTTGCTTAATGAAAGTGCCTCGCGGGTCATTTCCTAGGGTGATGACGAAGAGCGACACCATTGCGCGCGTCGTTTGCGACGATAAACCAGCCCAAGGCTTGCCGATCTCACCAGCATGAACATCGTAAAGGAAAGCCAGAGGCCGGTATTGTCGAGCGGGCGGGTCATCAGCCAGCACGCAAGATAGATGGCAAGCGATATCACCATGGTGTCGCGCATGGCCCGAGTCTGAATGGCGCCGATGAAAATGCCGTCCAGCAAATAGCTCCATACCGCCACGAGCGGCAGGATGATTACCCACGGCAGGTAGGTCGCGGCATAGTCTCGAACCTCATCGATGTCGGTTAAAAGCCCGATCAGCTCATTCCCGAATCCCAGAAAGGCTAGGGACGCCGTGACCGCCGTCAGTAGCGAGAACAGAGTACAGGCGCGAACGTCGCGACCGAACGCGTCCCAGTCACCGGCGCCGACAGCCTTGCCGGTCAGAGCCTCCGCTGCATTGGCAAACCCGTCCAGCCCATAGGAGGTCATCATGACCAGCTGCATCAATACCGCGTTGGCCGCAAGCGTCACCGTATCCATGCGGGCGCCCTGCGCGGTGAAAAAAGCCATCGCGAACAATAGGCACAAGGTGCGTACGAACAGATGGTGATTGACTCGAAAGAGTTCGCCATAAGCACGCCATCGAAACAGACGCTCCGGCTGCCAGTGCCCGCCTACCGAGGCAAGCTGGCGCGCGACCAGCAAGAGCCCGAGCGTGCAGGCCGAATAATCGGCAATGACGGTGGCGGTGGCAACGCCATCGCTCTTGAGGCCAAAACCAAGCACAAACCACAGATCCAGCACGATATTGATCGTATTGCTGGTGACCATTAAAAGCAGGGTGACGCGGCTGTTCTGCTGCCCTAAAAACCAGCCGATGATGGCGTAATTGGCAAGGACTGCCGGCGCCGAGAGGATTCGAATATGGGCGTAGCTGGCGGCGAGTGCTTGAGTGTCGGATGACCCTTGAAGCAGCCAGAGCCCGAACTCGATCAAGGGCGTTGAAAATGCGATCAGGGCCAGGCCGATCCCAAGGGCCATGAGCAGCGATTGCCCAATAAGATGCCGCACGGCGCTTGAATCCTCGCGCCCAACCGCTTGTGACGTCAGTCCGGTCGTTCCCATTCTTAAAAAGCCAAAGCCCCAGAACAGAAAACTGAAAAGCGTCGCCCCGAGAGTGACCGCAGCCAGATAGCGCGCATCGCTCAAGTGACCGACCACTGCCGTGTCGACCAGGCCCAGCAAGGGCACCGTAATATTGGAAAGAATGATCGGCCATGAAAGCCGCCACACCTTGGCGAAAGCGTTTGGTGATGTCGAGAGCATCAGAATGTCCAGCGTAGTCAAAGCGAAAGCCGAAAGGGCCGAGCGAGCAAAGGGCCGGCAACAATAAAGAAATGGTACGTCATTATCGGATCGAACGGTCTACGCTTTTGTTTTTTCATGAGAAACCCATCGAAGCGAGGCAGTGTGATGAGGTTTTACTTCGAGCCGAGCCTTCGGCTCCGTTTTTGGACTAGGTAATGCAACAACGAGCAATCAGGACACGCGCACGTCACGCCATCCTCTGGCTCAGCGCACTCGAGGCCGGCATGGTGATGACAGCGTCAGCGCAGGCAGCAGTAACCGATCTGGATTACATCGACCCCGGTATTCAGGAGCCTTCTGCGCCACATACGCTGTATGAAAGTGATTCAGGGGTTCGGCTTTATGGCGGGTTCAAGGCGTTCGCGTTTGGCGCTGCGACCAAAAACGCCAATTTCGGCGCCACACGCTCGATCGGAGGCTCGCCTACACGGCAAAACCCCGGCTGGTGGGAGGCCACGGCGATGCCCACGCTTCGCGCTGAACTCGATACGGGGCGGAGCAAGGTGTTCGCAGGGCTGACCGCGGTCACCAGCATGACCCGGGGCAACAGGTACGGCGATGCGTCGGGGGCGACGCCTGGTCATCCCGAAAACGCCCGGATCGATCGCGCCTACGTCGGTTGGCAAAGCGGTGCGCTTTTTGATGCGCTGGACGACGACGCCATCACGCTGTCACTCGGCCGACAGCAGTTCATGTTTGGCGAGGGTTTTTTGATCGGGGATGGATTCACCGACACTGGAAAATATGGCGGCTACTACATCGGCGCAAGCCAGGGGTTCAAGAACGCGGCTGTGGCCTCATTTGACTCGGGCGGCGTTCATGCCGATCTGTTTCGCCTTGAGGCCGACAAGTACAAGCAGGGCGGCCCGGACGTTGAAACAACCCTCAATGGCATCAATGCGTCCTATACGTTTGCCGAGCGCGCCAAGCTGGGCGGTGCCTATTTGAAGATCGAAGACAGCGACACACAGAGCCGCGACGGCATGTCGGTCTGGAACGTACGGCTCAAGGGCAAGCCTCTTGAACGCCTGCCGGGCTGGGCGCTCGGGGGTCAGTACGTGCACGAGCGCAACGATGCCCAAAATCTCAGCGAGCACGCCTGGTATCTCCAGAGTACCTACACCTTTACCGAAACGCCCTGGCGGCCCGAAGTGGCCTATCGCTACGCCGAGTTCAGCCCACGCTACGATACATTGTTCTACGAATTCGCAGGCGGTTGGGGTAACTGGTTCATGGGGGAGGTTGTCGGTGAATACATGCTGTTCAACAGCAACTTGAAGGTCGGCATGCTGAAAGCTTCGATCGCCCCGAGAGACGATCTGGAAACGGGGCTTCTGGCCTATCGCTTTCGCCTCGATGATGCAGACGTTGCCGGGGCTGGCAGCGACGAGTTTGCAAAGGAGCTGGATGTTTACGCCAACTGGCGCGTCAGCGAGCGTTTGACGCTCTCGGGCATCTACGGTGTCGCCTTGCCCGATGAGGGCGCCGAAGACATTTTCGGGCGTGACGAGCCATCCCAGATTGTCGAAGTGCTGGCGACCTACGCCTTTTAGATGGTTTGTCTTGCATCAGAGGCAACGAAAACGGCCACCTCAGGGTGGCCGTTTTTTTATACGCGACGCAGAGCTGCTGTTAGCCGGCGGCCACGATGCGCTGATACTTCTCCATCAGGGCGTCTCGGGTTTCCTCGCGCTCGGGGTCGAGTGGAATACAGTCGACCGGGCACACCTGCTGGCACTGAGGCTCATCGAAATGCCCCACGCACTCGGTGCAAAGGCTCGGGTCGATGACATAGATTTCTTCCCCCGGAGAGATCGCCCCGTTAGGGCATTCCGGTTCGCAAACGTCACAGTTGATGCACTCATCGGTGATCATCAAGGACATGACTGAGTACCTCGTGGTCAGGCGGCCATGGGGCCGCCGGGTGTCAAATGGGGTCAGTGAAAGTGTTGCTGAAGCGCGCTGGCGACAACTGGATGCACCATGGCCGTGACATCGCCTCCAAGCCGTGCAATTTCGCGCACGATCGTCGACGAAATGTAGGAGTTCTGAACTTCCGGCGTCAAAAACAGGCTCTCGATATGCGGCGCCTGCGCACGGTTCATGTTGGCAAGCTGAAGTTCGTATTCGAAATCCGATACTGCCCGCAAGCCACGCAAAATGATTCGGCCGTGATGCTGTTCGATCAGTTCGGTCAGCAGGCAGCTGAACCCGACGACTTCGACGTTATCCAGGCTTTCAAGCACATTTCGCGCAAGTGTGACGCGCGTATCGAGCTCCAGTGCCGGTTTCTTGCCTGGGCTTGCCGCAACAGCCACCACGATCTTGTCGAACAGGCGCGCTGCCCGTTCGATCAAATCCGTATGACCGTTGGTAATGGGATCGAAGGTCCCGGGGTAGACTGCAATGTTCATGCCTTGCCTCATTGCGGTACCGATCCTGGCATCCTGATGCATCCTAGACGAAAGAAAGGGGCGCGAGCCATTTATTCGCCATCCAATCGACCGAACGGGTTGTTCGCTTTCAGTGATACCGGGTGTGCATAACCGGGAATATCGAGTGCGTCATCACGCATCTCGAGTTCGTGACCATCCAGCACGCCTTCACCGAATCGATAGCAGGGCTCGAAGTGGCCCTGTTGCGCGCGTGTCTCGTAGTTGGCCGCATCGGCAAGCCGCTCATCGCGTCGATGGCGCCATTGTGTCATGGCCTTCTCGCCGTGGCGCTTGGTGAGAAGTCGCTCGGTGACCTCGGGTGACAGAATCGGTGCGGTAGCGTTATTGCCCCCGAAGCCCTTGGCATTGACGAAGCTCACATCGGCCTCAATTGGGCGGGTCGAGAATGAAAAGGCCAAGCGGTCGGCGACCACGTCGTCGGCGATCGCATCGATCGATTCGATGCCGGGCATCAGGCCGTACTCGAACGTGCCGAGGGCGCTTGCGATCTGATCGCCCGGCGCACTGCCCTGAGAGTGTCCGATAAACGATTTAATTGCGGCCACCGGCCACTGCTCGATGCCGAACGCGCGCGCCACGGTATCAAACACGTGGGACTCGGTGATGCGATTCTTGGGAGTGCTTGTGCCGTGCGCATGGAGATAACTGCGCTGGCGAATCGCGGTATCACCGAGAATGTCTCGAGCAAGGCTGACGCTTTTACCGAGCGTGACGTAATTGCCGATGCCGGGGGCGGAAATCGAACGCTTCCAGCCGTCGGCATTGACGAACACATCCGGCACTGATCCAAGAATCTGGGCGCCCAGTTCAAGCGCAAGCCCATCATCCATCAGTAGAATGAACTGGGCCGACTCGGCGATGGTAAAGCCGCAGTTGAGGGCGAACGGACGCGATGCGCGCTGGTAGTCCTCATCGGTAAGAAGCTCCAGCGCGTCCAAGGCCTTGAGGCTTGCATCGTCGGCCAGCGCACTCATCACGCGAAAGCCCTCGACCACTTCAGGCGTGATGGGGGCGTCAGAGGTGCCTACCATGACCACTCGTCGGCGGCCGTGCTTGATGTCTTCGGTGGCCAGGCGCAGGTTATAAAGAAACGTCGCGCAGGCGCCCAGCATGCCGCCGGTTGCGCCGACACTTCCAAGCACATAGGCATTGAGGAAGTCGGCCGGCATCTGGCCGTAACCAAGCGGCATCTGCTTGGACGTGGCGCGCTGGCCGGTGACAAAGCTTTGCAGCAGGCCACCCCAACCGTTTTGATCGAGCTGTCCGATGGAGTTGCTGGCGTAGACGGCCACCTCGTCCGGGTCGAGCCGGTCGATGATGGTCTGCCACTCGAAGCCGCTCTGGCCGAGGCAGTCCGAGGCGCCAAAAATGGTCATGGCAAGCCCACGCGGGTGGTGCACGCTTCGATAGAACGCGCTCGGCTCGAACCCGGTCGGCAGTTGACCGGCGCTTTTGACCAGAGCGTCGCGGTTCTCGGGCAATAGCAGATCCAGTGGCCCGGCAGGCACCGTTACTTCGACCTTTCGCTTGTCGATGTCGCGAACATCCCAGTGCGCTGGCGGCGGGTCGGGCAGTTGGCGCCGGCTGAGCATGAACGTCAGAGGGGTCTCGAGCGACAGCTGCGCCTTCTTGTTGGCCGCAATCCCATGGTCACCGAACTGTGGATCTTCGATCCGGCGAATGTTGGTATGCGCAAGAATCCAGTCGCGATGACGTGCAATCATCGTCTCTTGATCCATGGAAGAGCCATCGGCATCGATCCATTGGCCATCCTCGAAGGACGCACGCGCCATGAGCGTGGCAAGGCCCGTCAGCGTATAGCGCTTTTCCGCATCGGGGAGCGCGTCTAACACCGTACGTTTGTAGGATTGATGGCTCGAGGTTCTGCCGGCAGCGTTGATGCCGCCCATGCCGACGATCACCGGTAACTGTGACAAGCCGCGTCCCTCGTAAAACGTTCATATCGACGATCGCCCGTGCAGTCATCATGCTGTCATGGGCGTACAATCCTGCGATGATAGCATCGCACGCACGCTCGCGTCATGCTGAGCCGAGGCTTAAGAAATGCCCGGGCTGCCAGGGCTTGCCCATCCGGCGTATCATGCGAGTTTTGCTGGTTTGGACCCGAGGCAATGAAGGCAGATTCTTCCCCCATTTTCACCAATCAGACAGGCGTTCACGACAAGCTTCAGGCGCGTGTGTCCAGAGCTCTGGGCGCGCATTGGCAGCGCCCGATCGCTGCACATTCCCAGGCCGCATTCGATGACGTGACCGAGTCGATCTCGAGCGCCCAGGCGCCCCTGATTCTGGATTCCGGCTGCGGTGTCGGCGTCTCCACTCGAAAACTTGCCGAGCGATTTCCGGATCACTGGGTGATCGGCATTGATCGCAGCGCCGACCGATTAAGCCGCGACCACGGCCCGGTACCGGACAACGCCCGGCTGGTCCGGGCCGATCTGGTGGATATCTGGCGCCTGGCGCTGGCAGCCCGGTGGCAACCGACACACCATTTTCTGCTTTACCCCAATCCGTATCCAAAAGCGCGCCACTTGAAGATGCGTTGGCACGGGCACCCAGTTTTTCCGGCGCTGGTTGGTCTCGGTGGGCGACTCGAGCTGCGCTCGAACTGGCAGCTCTATGTCACGGAGTTTGCGCAGGCACTGACGCTTGCCAATGCCTCCGCGTCGCCTGATGTGGCTGCGTTTTCGCCAGGCGGTGCGTATTTGACGCCGTTCGAGCGCAAATACGACCTGAGTGGTCAGACCCTGTGGCGACTTCACGCCGATTTAACGTTCGACATAAGCCTTCTGCCTTAGCTTTCTAATAGAACCTTCTGTCCTTCTTCTGAATCGATCAGTAAGCTGTCGCGGTGAACATACGCAGGGAGCTCAATCATGCAGGGACGCAGTAACGCAGTACGCTGGGTAGGCGCGGTACTCTTGGTCATGGCACCGGTGATCGCTCAGGCCGCCGGCTTCGACGCCGTCAAGGCATTGGGCGACAAAGGGTTCAATGTCAGTGCAAGCGCCGAACTTCTGGACACGAACACCTCGCTTGGCTCGGTGGCGCCAAGAACCCTGCTGACGCCGGCCTCGGTCAGCAAGCTCTACATCTCCGCTGCAGCGCTTGATCGGTTCGGCCCTCAGAAACGCTTCACCACTCGGCTGGTCACCAACGGTGTTATCGAGCAGGGCGTGGTGCGCGGTGATCTGATCCTCGAAGGCGACGGCGACCCGGGGCTGACGTCAAACGATTACTGGATGCTGGTGCAGGGGCTCAAGCAGCTCGGCATCAAGCGCATTCGTGGCAATCTGTTGGTCAGTCAGTGGCAGTTTGGGCCGGTGCCGTGTGTGAGCACCGATCGCTGCCGAGCCAGAACGTCCTCGCGCCATGCCTATGATGCGCTGCTTTCATCCGCCGCGGTCGATTTCGCCAACTGGTGCGTTCGAGTCTATCCAGGCAAGGCCATCGGTGATCCAGCCCGCGTTAGCGGCTGTTTCGGCGTCAAGCCCTTGCCCCGGGTCGACAGCAGCATTACCACCGTACGTGCGAGTGGCGCAACGTCGGTATCCGGGCAGCGGGTCACGACCGGCTCGATCGATACGCTGAATCTGAAAGGACAGATCGCGGCCGATTCCTACCCGCGAAACGTCTACCGGGCCAGCGCCGACCCCGCGCAGCAAAGTCTCTATACGCTGTCGGATCTGCTCGAGCAGGCCGGCATCAAGGTCGGTGGCGAGGGCTCGGTGACATCCAGCCGGCCGGGGCCTCAGGCCAAGGTGCTTTCTTCCGTCGATGGGCCCACGATGCAGGAACTCCTGCTTCGCATGATGAACTATTCCAACAACTTCATGGCCGATACGCTGGCGCTCAATCTTTCTGCAATCAAGCCGGCAACGCTTGCCAACGCAAGCACTGCGCTTGAGCGCTTTACCGCGACCATCCCGGATCACGGCCCCGTCACACTGCTGAGCGGCAGCGGATTGACGCCTCAAAACAAGACGTCTGCCCACGGTGTGGTGGCGCTATTGGACGCGATGTATCATCGCCCGGCGCTGTTTCCAGTGTTCGTGGCCGGAATGCAAACACCGGTCAACGGCCCGATGCGCTTTATCCGGCGCGGCAGCGACAGCTTTCAGAACAACGTCATGATCAAGACCGGAACGCTTAACGAGCCGGTGCCCGTACGCGCCATCGGTGGCTATTTCCGGACCAAGAGTGGCCGCTGGGGGGCGTTTTCCGTGCTGGTCAACGGGCGGGCGGCACAGCCGTACCTGCAGTGGAAGACCGTGCTCGAGGCGGTTTCAAAGGATCTGACCCCAATGATCGAGCAAAACTGAGACGTACGACTTAAAAAAACCCGCCAATCGGCGGGTTTTTTTGACGTGCTTGTCAGGCGTTTTTTCGTCCCCACTTATCGACCACTGCGGCACCCACCACATCACCGGTGACGTTCAGCGCCGTGCGGGTCATGTCGAAGATGCGGTCGAGCGCGATCAGAAGCGGGAGGCCTTCGGTCGGAATACCGGCCGCGATCAATACCGCCACCACCAGAAAGGAGGGGCCTGGCACGCCCGCTTGACCGATGGCACCGATCGTTGCGGTAAAGATAATCGCACCGTACGCGCCAAGGCTTAGATCAACGCCGAAGACCTGGGCGAAAAATACCGCTGCGAGGCCATAATAGATCGCGTTGCCGGCCATATTGATGGTGGCCCCCAGTGGCAAAACGAATGAGCAGGTTTCATTGGAAAGCCCCAGCTCCTTCTCGGCCACTTCCATATTGATCGGCAGCGTGGCCATGCTGGAGGCGGTCGAGAGCGCAACGACCTGAGGCTTTTTCATCCGGCTGAAAAAGACCTTGAGCGACAGATCCGAGCAAAAGCGCACGATAAGTGGATACACCACCAGCCCGAAGATCAAAAGACCGACAAAATAGACTCCGACCAGTCGACTGACCGATTCGAGCACACCGAAGCCGAAGGTGCCTACGGCGTCGGCCATCAGGCCGAATACACCGATGGGTGCGAGATACATCACGACCTTGATCATCCAGATAAACGCGTCCATGACCGTCTGCAGGCCATCGAGCAGGGGCGCGACGCGGGTCTTGTCCACACGCGTCAGCGCCAGCCCGAAGAACATGCAAAACACCAGAATCTGCAGGATGTTGGCCTGACTCAAGGCCGCAAAGATGTTGGTGGGTACCATGCCAAGGAGTGTGTCCCAAAACCCTGGCACGTTGCCTTTATCGGCGTACTCGTTGGACAGGCTCTGACTTAGATCGACCCCGACGCCTGGATGAAGCAGCTCGCCCAGAAGCAAGGCCAGGCCGACCGCGATGGCGCTGCTTGTCAGAAAGAAGCCGAGCGTCAGCGCCCCCATGCGACCGGCCGATGAGCTGTTGCCGAGGCCTGCCGCGCCGGAAATAATCGCGACCGCGATCAGCGGAACGACCAGCATGGTGATCAGGTGAATGAACAGATCCCCGAGCGGTGCGAACATCGAAGCGTCTTTACCGAGCGCGATGCCGGTCAGCACCCCGATGATCATCGCAATGACCACCTGCAGGCCGGTGTTTTTCAAAAGTCGTACTGCCATGAAGCATCCTTATCGTTTTAGGGCGCATCTGGGCAGTCCACCCAGAGCAAGGGCGGCATTATGTGAGAAATGGGAGTAGGGGAAAAGTCATGAGAAGGGCGAGGCAGGTGCCTCGCCCGAGACATCACTGAACGGGCAGGGTGACCATCTTGCCCTTGAGCGCGACGCCCGCCACGACATTGCCGGCATGACATTCGTACTTGTTGTCGTCGACGTATTCCTGCTTGTTGTAATAGCTACTGATGTTGGTAACGGCGTTGGCGCCGACAAAGCGCGCCCGCTCCTGCAGATCGATCAAGGCCGAAAGCGCCACCCAGCGGCAGGCTTCCTCATCGGTCTTGGTGACGGAGCTGGTCTTGCGATCGACGTAGTAGCCGTTGTGGCGCGCCTCGACCTCAGGATGGATTTGGTTGCCGAAGTAAAGCCTGATGGACGGGTCGAGTTTTTCCCGCGCCTGGGGCAGTGAAAGCACATCCTTGAACGGCAGATAATAGGTCGTGTCACGCGCTTGGGCGGGGGTGGTCATCATCAGCCCTGCAAGTGCCAGGCCCATCATCGAGCCTGTCAGTGTTCGATATCGCATCGTGCGTATCCTCTCCTTGGTGTCGGTAGGCGCCCTTGTTGGCGTCGGCGCCCCCCGTTTTTTTGAACGTATCGCTCTAGAACATGCCGCCGTTGACGGCCAGGACCTGACGGGTAACGTAGGCGGCGTCTTTTGAGCAAAGAAAACTGACAACGCCTGCGACGTCCTCGGGGACACCGATGCGCTGCATCGGCACCTGCGACTTGATGTGGGCTCGGTCGATCGCGTCGGTCATGTCGCTTTCGATCCAGCCCGGGGCGACACAGTTGACCGTGATCTTACGCTTGGCAAGCTCCATCGCAAGGGCCTTGGTCGCTCCGATCAGCCCGCCTTTCGACGCGCTGTAATTGACCTGGCCGCGCTGGCCGATCACGCCAGCCGCCGAGGACAGCGTCACGATGCGACCGCCGGTCTTTGCCTGCACCATCGGCATTACAACGGGCCTCAATACGGCGTAGAACCCGTCGAGGTTCGTCTCCAGTACGCTGTCCCACTGATCGTCGGTCATGCCCGGAAACGGCGCGTCCGCACTCAGGCCTGCGTTGAGAATCACACCGTAGTAGGCGCCGAACTCGTCCATATCAGCCTCGAGCGCCGCCCGGGCGGCCTCGCGGTCTTTCAGGTCGAACTGGATCAAACGGGCATGACGACCGAGGGTGCGAATTTCATCGGCCACGTCACGTGCCTGCTCGTCGCTTTGGCGGTAGTGGACAGCGATGTCGAAGCCATCGGCGGCCAGACGCAGCGCAATTGCTCGGCCAATGCCGCGGCCGGCACCGGTCACTAACATGGTTCGGGAAGAGAGGGTGTTATCACTCACGCGGTCAAGGCCTCCGGGTTATCGGGTTGAAAGATACGTAGGTTGCCCTGGGCCACGCAGGTGTCGTCGAGCCAGATCGCGCCATTGAACGTGCCAAGGCCGTTGTCGGCCACGAACTCCGGTTCGATGGTGACGCGATAAGTACGGCCGTACTCGAAATGCGTGACGCTTGGTTGATAGCGCTTGGCCCCCAGAAGTAGCCCTTTTTTGGGCGTGCCGGCTTCCTCAGCGGTGAGATAGCCCCAGGCGGCGATGGCCTGAGCGATCCACTCGAGCCCAACGCAGGCGTCGATGCCCACTTCATCGGCAAACAGCGCACCCGGCGTGGGCGTCACGCGGGCGGTCAGGGTCTCGGCGCTTGCCGCCTCGACCTGATCGAGCAGGCACATTGGCCCCTGGTGCGGGACACACTCTGCAATAGGGCGTGGAAAACCCGTCATGACGTGCGCTCCAGCAACAGGGTCGCGTTGTTGCCACCGAAGGCGAAGACGTTACTCATGGCGGCACGAAGCGGCGCCGCGGGGGTGGCGTTATCAACCAGTGCAAGCGGCGGCAGGGCGCTATCGAATGCCCCGTCGAAAACGTGCAGCGGAAGCAACTGGCGCTCGAGCGCCAGCCAGCAAAACGCCGCCTCAAGCGTGCCGGCTGCGCCCAGGGTATGGCCGGTCAACGCCTTGGTCGCGCTGACCGGCACGGCTACGTCGCCAAACACACGATGAATCGCTCGGGCTTCCATGGCGTCATTATGCGGCGTCGCGGTGCCGTGGGCGTTCAGGTAGCCGATGTCGGTGGGCGTGCGTCCGGCCATGTCGAGCGCGCGTTGCATGGCACGGGCCGCGCCGTCGCCATCCGGGTGTGGCGCCGAGATGTGATGGGCGTCCGAGGTTTCGCCGTAGCCGGTCAGCTGAATGCCGCCCTCATCGCGGGTCACGATGAACAGCGCCGCCGCCTCGCCGATGTTGATGCCGCGACGGTATTGTGAAAACGGCAGGCACGGCGTCGGGCTGACCGCATCGAGCGAGGAAAATCCGTGTACGGTCAGGTTGCAGAGCGTGTCGGCGCCACCGGCGATGACCGCATCACAGCGGCCGGTGGCCAGCAGTCGTCGGGCGGCGCTCAAGGCGCGCGCTCCTGAGGTGCATGCCGTCGAGATGGTCCACTGCGGCCCCTTGAGCCCGAGGTGCTCGGCGATGAACGCCGAGGGCGCGCCCAGTTCCTGCCGGTAGTAGCAGTACTGGTCATCGAAATCGTTGCCGGCGCCGGTGCGGGCGATCGCGTCCTCGGTCTCGCTGACACCTGAGGTGCTGCTGCCCATGATGACGCCGATGCGCTCGGGGGCGACTCGGTCAAGCAGCGCCGGGAGCTGGTCGCCGAGCGCGTCGAGCGCGGCCTTGATCAGTCGGTTGTTGCGGCTTCGGTGGTTGAAGGGCCAGTCGCTCTCTTCCGGCAGGGCCTGAGTCACCGGGCCGAGGCTCAGCGGCGTGCCCGGTGTATAGCGGTCCACCTGTGAGAGGCCACGCACACCGTGGGCGAGGGCATGGGCGATGTCGTCGAGGTTGCTGCCGAAACAGGAGGCAATGCCTGGGCGCGACAGGCGACAGAACGGGGCATTTGACGTCATGGGCTGCGCTCCGACAGCGGGGCAATGGTGATGCGATGACGCGTCTGGTGATCCTCAAGCGTCACGGGGGCGTTGGAAATCAGGCGGTCATTTTGATAGCGAATGGTCGCAACGGTCTCATCGCCTTCTTGAATGCGGCGCACGCGCCCGGAATCCTGCGGCGTTTCGACCGCGGACCAGTCGCTGCCAAGCCAGGCGGTGTTGAGGGCGTCCAGCGGCCACAGGCTCCATTCCAACCGAGACGCCAGCCAGCTTGCCGGAAACGGCGGGTCGGTCAGCGTCTGGGTGAAGCGGGCGCCGTTTTGGTCATCCTTGAGCGTGAACAAGCGCTGGCCGGTAGGCGTTGCCACCACCACGGTCAGGCTGTGATCTTTGAGTTTCAGTACGCTTAGAAGCTGCTGGCGCTCATCCGGGGCCGACTCGGGTTCGATCGTCAAAAGCCGCGTCTCGGTGGTCGGAGCATCCGGGTGCTCAAGCACCGGATGGGGCGACACGGAGGGCACGGCGCAGCCGGCCAGACCGGCAAGCAGGGCGCTCAGCGCCAAGGTAACAAGCTGTCGACGCATCAGGCGCTCTCCTTGCGACACAGATCCAAAAGCGTACCCAGATGCTTGCGCGGATTGGCCACGAAGGGATTGGCTGTGTCCCAGGCGTAGCCGGCCAGCACCGCACTGATCATGCGTTTCAGATACACAGGCGGGTTCGGGTGAAAAATGATGGTTTGAAGCGTGCCGTCGTACCAGGCCTCGACAAAGGCGCGAAACACATCGATGCCGTGTCGCAGGGGCTGCTCGTACTCAGTGCGCCAGTCGACCGCCTCGCCGTTAAGCTCGCGGGCGGCAAGCTCGGCCGCGCGTCGGCCCGAACGCAGGGCGATGGTCACGCCTGATGAAAAGATCGGGTCCAGGAACTCACCGGCATTGCCGGCGATGGCGTAACCGGGGCCGGTCAGCGCGGTGACATTGGCGGAGTACCCTTGAATCTCGCCCGGCGTACGCAGGAGTTCTGCGTGTTCCAAAAGGCGCTTGAGTTCGGGGAAACTTGCCCACAGTGCGCGGTAGCGGTCTTCTGCGCTGTCGCCAAGCTGGGGTAGGCGGTCACTTGGTTCGACGAAGCCGAGCGAGGCCCTGCCGTTTGAAAACGGAATCAGCCAGAACCAGCGCTCAGCGGCGCTGTGATGGGCACCCAACAGAATCTTTTCACGGTCATAGCCGGGGGCCGTGATGTTGTCGTGAAGGTGGGCGAACACGGCCGTTCTCGGAGAAAGCGCCGGGTCACGGCTCAGACCACAAAGCCGTGCCAGCACACGGCCCGGGCCGCTTGCGTCGATGACGAAACGGGCATCGAGTCGGTAGGGCGCGCCGTCATCCGGCGTGATATCGAGAGACGGTGCGTTCGCGTCCGGCGTAAATCCGTTGACCCGAGCGCCGAAGCGAACCTCGGCGCCGGCTTCGATGGCCGCCTGAATCAGTCGGTGATCGAATTCGGCACGCTCGACCTGAAACGTCTCGCCGGGGCCGTCGCTGAACTTGTCACGAAAATCGATATCCACCACGTGTTCGTCCTGGCTGAACCGGGCACCGTTCTTTCGCTGATAGCCGCCGTCGTTGACGGTGTCCAAAAGGCCCGCCGCGGCCAGGTCTTCCATGCACTGAGGCAACAGGCTCTCGCCGATGGTGAAGCGGGGAAACTGAGCCGCTTCGATCACACGTACGCGAAAGCCCCGGTCACACAGGCATTTGGCGGCGATGGCGCCGGCCGGGCCAGCGCCGATGATGGCAATGTCGGTTGAATCACTCGCCGTCGAAGTCAATGCGGTGTCTCCGGTAAATCGAGGGTATGAGGTTGAACCAGGGGAACCAGCAGCCACACGCTGAGCAAACCGATCAGCGAGGTCAGACCGATATGGTGTAACACGGGTGTGGCGCTGAACGCCAATAGCCCGAAGGCCAGAAGGCTCGAGGCACTTGAAAGCGTGATCGCAAGCCAGGCGTGGCGCGCACGGTGCTCGGCCATGAAGATGCCGGCATCAAGCCCGAGGCCGATCACGAGCAACAGCGCCAGTTGATGAAAGAGATTCACCGGGGTGCCCGCAAGGGCAAGTACGGCAAGCGTGATCAGCACACCGCCCGCAGCCGGCGCCATGACCCGCCAGGTGCGTCGTCGATAGCGAAGCGCGAGCAGTGCGGCCAGTACAACGAAGGCGCCACCAACCCACCCTGCGATGGTACGTCGAAGCTCGCCGAGCACAGTCGCGATGCGGGCAACGCGGTCTTCGTAGCTTAAATACGGTGCGTGCCGGGCGGCGCGTTCGAGCGCGGCAAGCCCGGCGTCATCCAGTGCGCCTTTCAGCGGTATGACACCGGCAACGCCCGCCTCTGTGTCACTGTGGCCAAGCCAGAGGCGGCGGTCGCTTTGGCCAAGCGGGCTTTCAAGCCAGGCCTCCAGCGTCAGGTGCGGCGGGTTGACGAGCCGTGCCTGCGCTTTTTGGATCAACGACGATGGCAGGCCGGCCTGGCCGTACAGTGAGGCCAGTGTCTTGTCGTAGAGCGTGCGGGTGCGCTCGAGGTTGTCGTCCTGATGGGCGCTTGAGGGCACATGGTCGGTCAGAAGCTCATAGCCACCGAGGTGGCCGTTCTTGACCAGCCGTTTGAGAAGCGGCTCGAGCATTTCGGCGCGGGCCTGCCACTGCTCGGGGGTTGCCGCACTCAGTAAAAGATAGCGGCTGCCGGTATCGCGCCCGAGTATCGATTGCACCTGCTGCTCGTCCTTCAAAAGCGGCGAGGACGAAGTGGTCAGCAGTTGAAGGCTGTCGTTGGTGTGCAGGCGCACGCCAATGATCGAGAGCGCAAGCACCACGCCGACCAGGGCCCACGCGACCGTCAGCCGGCCCTTGAACGCACAGAAAAGCGACCACAGGCGATCCGCGGCGGCAGCGGCGCTCGGCGTTGTTTTAAGCGTGACCCGAGGCAGCCACAGCACGACCGTCAGCCAGGCGCCGATCAATCCTGTCGCGGCAAAGAACGCCATCTGGCGAAGCCCTGGCATCGGGGTCAGCGCCTGTGCTGCAAAGGCCAGAACGCTTGAGAACAGCCCGAGCGCAAGCCCGGGCAGCATGGGCCTTAGCGCAAAGCGCTGGCCGAGCGCGGCGCGAGCGCACTGCATGTGAATAGCGTAGTCGATCGCGATACCGATCAGACTGGTGCCGAAGGCGATGGTCAGAAGGTGCAATCGCCCGAACACCAGGAGCGTCGCCGCCAGGGCGAACAGGCCGCCGGCCAACAGCGGCACCATCAGCGTGGCCATGGTCTTCGGTGAGCGAAACACCAGCCAAAGGATCAGCAGCAGGCCGATCAACGCGCCAAGGCCAAAGGTCGAGATTTCCTGCCGGGCCTGCTGAGCACCTTCGTACGCGTGAAAGATCATCCCCGAGCGCAGGAGCGTCATGTCGGGGTGCGCCGCCGTGACCGAGTTGATCGCCTGATGCAGCGTGCTCTGGGTCGATTGTGAAAACGGATTACCTTCGAGCGTGCCGATCAGGACTGCATATCGGCTGCCTTCATGGGTCAGGGTGATCAGGTTCGAGTCGGTCCGAAACGGCAACGCCATGGTGCCTGCAAGCCAGCGGTCCAGAAGACCGTAGGGGTCTCGGATCGGGTGCTGGTCCAGGCCGTCGGGCATGAAGAGCTGGCGCAGGGCGCGCTGTTCGATGGCCTGATAATCCCCGGCATCGATCTTCTTGCGAAGGTCTTCGTCAAGCAGGCGGTAGCGCGCCGGGCCAAGAAGGGCCACCGGGTCGCCGGTGTCGAAATCTCCCGGGCGCCACTGGAGCCTTTCCACGGCGGGGCTTTGTTCGAGACGTTCTGCCAGGGCCTTGACGCTGCCTGGTAGATCGTCGCTTTTGACCATCAGTACGAACCGGTCCTGAAACTGGCTGCCAAGCTGGGCGTTGGCCTGTTGTACTCGAGCCGACTGGTGGGTGTCGGGCAGAAGCGCGGTGACCCGGGTGTCGAACCGAACGCCATGGGTGATCATCCAGCCGGCAAGCACGACGCAGCCCAGAAGCGTCAGCGCCCAGAACCAGGCCAGGCGTGTGTGGGTTTTGGGTGTCATGGGCGAGTCTGGGTCAGGTCGATGCTGAGCGTGTCGCCATCGCTCAAGGCCATTTCGAGATGCGACAGCGTGTCGCCGCCGGTCAGTGTGATGCGTTTCAAGTAGCGTCGCATGGCGTCCGAGTTCGGCGTCAGCCGAGCCTGCCAGTCGGCGTCGCTGCCGGTAAGGGCGATATCAAAGCGTGATTCAAGCGCGGCGAAGTCGCCATTGAGCAGCTGCATGATCAGTCGTGCCACGCCTGCAGGGCTATCCTTGATGGCGGTGCCGTTTCGCTGCATGCCGTCATCATCGAGGGTCAGCGTCTCCTGAACCGGGTCGGTCAACGTCCAAATGACCTGTTCACCCCGGTCGAATTGATAGGTGCCGTGGCTGGTCAGGGTGGTCTCCATGTCGTGGAGATAACGCTTTTGTACGAAGCGTCCTTCAACGTGGTCGGCGGTACTCAGCGTCTGGGTCAGCGTGTTCAGGTCGAGCTCGGCGGCCAGGGCGTTAATTGGCAGTGCAAGCGTCGTGCAGATCAGGATCAGGCGAGTGATACGAGACATCATGTGACATTCTCCAGCCGAGTCAGTAGGGCATCAGGGCAGTGTGGCAGACGTTTGCCGGAGGCCATGTCGACGGGCACCTGAACCGTATGGCCCCGGGTCAGACGAGCACCACTTTCCGCGTCGACGACCTCATAGGCGATGCGAAGCCGGCTTTCCCAGTCCGTCAGGGTCGCCCGTACCTGAAGGCGTTGATTGAACCGGGCCGGGCGCGGGTAGCGAATGCGAAGATCCACCACCGGCCATTCGATGCCCGAGGCCTTCATCTGGGGGTAGTTGTAGTCGATGCGCTCGAGCAGCGCGCAGCGCGCAAGCTCGAAGTATTTGACGTAATGGCCGTGCCAGACGATGTCCATGGCGTCGACGTCAAAAAAGGGTACATCTACATCGAGGGTGGCACTCAGGCGAGGCATGAGAGTCTCCTGCCGGGGATGTCGATTAGAGTGGCGAACCGGCGCCCGGTTCCGTGGGTGCCGTGGTCGAGGTCGTGTTCGTCGTCGGCGTGGCCCAGAACGGGTAGAAGTTGAACCATTCAAGCGGGTAGCGCGCGCAGTAATGTTCCAGGCGTCCGGCGTAGCGCGTCAGTTGATCGGTGATCCACTGGGCGCGGTCGCGGCGCTTGAGGTCTCGTGCATCTCCCAGCGCTTCGAAATGCACGTTGTACTGGCGTTTATCCCGGGCGCACAGAAGGAAGTAGGTCGGGCAGCGAAGCAGGCTCGCCAGCCAGAATCCGCCTTCTGGGAAGCGGGCGTCGTGGCCGAGAAACGACACGTCCCGCGTGCGGCCGTTCAAACCGATCGGCTCGCGATCACCGGCGATCACCACGAAGCCGCCCTCGTCGATGCGTGCCTGAAGCCGCTGGGCGGTCTCCGGGCCGATGTGAGTGACTTCGATCACATCCGGGCGCGGTCCAGTGCCCTGATTCAAGAGCGTATTGAACCGCTGAGCGTGCTGAGTGTGCATGAGTACGCTGAGTTTGAGGTCGTGTCTAAGGGCGGAGAGCGCCTGACAGATCTCATGATTTCCAAGGTGCGACACCATCATGAGCCCGCCCTGGCCGCTCTCGATGGCTGCGCGCAGGGTGTCACGGTCGACCATCGTGACCTGCTCTCTTGGAATGTCGCCGTGAAGCGCGCGCACCTTGTCGCGCATGGCGATACCGAACGCCATGAAATGGCGAAGCGTTGGCAGCATCGGCAGTTTGAGCGCCGGGTAGGCGGCGCGAAGGCGCTTTTGGTACTGACGTGATGCCCGCCGGGCCAACGGGTTGCGAAACCAGTAGTAGATGCTTACGAAAAACAGGATAGCGTCGTAGCCACGATCGCCCAGACGGCGATGAATCGACAGCATCAGATTCATGCCGGTAACGGAGCCGGATTCCTTGACCTCGGACCAGTGTTTTTGAGTCATGGGGTACGTTTTCGAAACAGGAGTGAAGGCGCGCGGACCAGCATGCCAAGCGTCAGGCGGCAGTGCATGCGGGCGAGAATCACGTTGTCGCGCCAGAGACGAAAGTGCGAGACGCCATCCTGAGGGTAGCGTACGCGAATGCGGTGATTTTGGATGTCGCCGCCAAGCCAGTGCCAGCGCACCAGAACTTCGGTGTCGAAATCCATTCGATCACCACAGGGGTAGCGCTTGAGCATCGGCGCCACCTGGGCAAGCGGGTAAAGGCGCACGCCGCACATGCTGTCGACGATCTTGAGTGAGAGCGTGTTGAACCAGACCCACACGTGCGTAATGTAGCGACAGATGAAGCGGTGCATCGGCACGCTGTCGTCGAATTCGGGAATACCGACCAGCAGGGTCCTGGGGGTTTCACGCATGCTTTCGAGAAGCCCCGGCAGATCATCGACCTCGTGCTGGCCGTCGGCATCAACCTGCAGCGCATGCGTATAGCCACGCTCGAACGCGGCAAAGAGCCCGGCGCGGACCGCAGCGCCCTTGCCTGAATTTTGCGCCAGACGAATCAAATGAATGTGGGCGTGCCGCAGGGCCAGCTTGTCGAGCACGTCGGCGCAGATCGCGTGACTACCGTCGTCGACGAGCAGAATCGGCAGCGACAGTGCCTTCAGGCGCTCGCAGGTGCCCACGATGGCGCCTTCGTGATTGAAGACCGGAACTACGATGCAGGCGCGCGCGTCAGTCATGTGCGGTCTCCTCGAGGCGAAGTCGGCCACTGGCATGCTGGCCACCCTGAGAGCGAATGGTGAACGCAAGGCGGGTGGCGGTGTGCTCAAGCGTCAGCGTGATGCGCATGCCCGGACGCACCGGGGTTGGGAACTTAAGCCGTTCGAGTGCCCCGGTTGCGAGGGTGTCCGGCCAGCGGGTTCTCGCTTCCTGCAGGGCCCAGTGCACCAGCGCAACGCCTGGCACGATCGGAAGCCCCGGAAAATGCCCCTCCAGGGCCCGCAGGTGTTCCGGAATTTCGTACGTGATGTGACAGATGTCATTCGGGGCCTCGGTGCATCCGAGCCAGCGTGGCACATCGCGGTTCTCAAGATCCTGAAATAGCCGCATGATCGTTGCCCGGGTGAGCTTGCCCTGGGCGTTGACAGGCCAGTGTTCAACGAAGCGGAAATAGCGAGGCAGGGCGATGGTTTCAAAGGCGTCCTGAAGACCGTCTCTGAGTGCCTGTATTAGCGCCTTGCGCTCGGCACTGGTGTGCGGCACGGCCTGTGGTGTGAGCTGCACGATTGCGGCAATACGGTCGTTGGCGCTTCGGGGCTGAACGCAGTGCGCCTTTAGGACGTTCGGTTGCTGGGCAAGCGTACGTTCCAGCGCCTCGAGTGAAATCCGCTTGCCGCCAACCTTTACGATCCGGTCGGCGCGCCCAAGCAGCTCAAAGCGGCGCGCATCGATAAAACGCACCCGATCGGCATGGGTAACCCAGCCAGGTGTAGCAAGACGGGGAGAGCGAAGGCACAAAAGCTCACCGTCTGCACGCACGTCAGTGTCGTCGAAAGGCTGCCAATGAGAGTCGACAGTGCGGTCTCGCCAGGCAATGGCACCGGTTTCGGAGCTTCCGTAGATCTCCGTAATGGTGCAGCCGAGCTGTCGACGCGCATGCACGGCCGCGTTCTGAGACAGTGGTGCCCCCGATGAGAAGACCTGCTGGGGCGGCCGGTCGTTTGCCTCAAGTGCCTCGGGCAGACGTTCGAGCTGTGCCGGGGAGCTAACCAGTGCGGCCACCGAGGTTGCGTGCAGGTAGTGGTGAACGTCTTCCGGAAATCGACACGGCGTTAATGAAAACGGCAGCCCTTCGGTCAGTGCACGCAAAAGCGCGGCGGAGAGCCCGTAGATGTGATGCAGGCTGACCTGACTGACCACCACGCCGTAGTCAAGTGGAAAGGTATTACTGAAGGCGCAGGTTTCATGCGCCAGCTGGCGAAAGGTCTTCGCCAGGCGCTGGGGCGTGCCGCTCGAGCCAGAGGTAAAGATGTCGATGGCCACCGACTCGGCCGAAAGCGTGCCCCAGGCGGGCGTGCCCACGACGGTGTCCGAGGGTGGCGTCCATCCCTGGGCGCCGATCAGGCGTGCTCCGTCTTTGGCCAGGGCGGCAAGCGTATCCGGCTGGCCATCGTTGGGGAGTATCACGCGCACGCCTCGATGCCAGCAGGCCAGCAGCGCACAGGTAAACGACCACGGGTCGGGGTCGACCAGAATCGCGTCCTGGCCGCGCTCGAGTGGTGCTTGTTGCCAGCGGGCGACGTCTCGACAGAAGTCGGCGTGATCGCGCTGACACGCACCGGACGTTGCCACCTGTGGCAGGTGAGAAGCCCATTGCCACGGGGCACTCAGAAAGTGTTGCTCGGTCATGGCCGTCATGAGGTTGCTCTCCGGCGGACGTGATGTCGAACCAGCCATTCACCGGCAAACAGGGCACCGGTGAGGCAGTAACTGATGACGCCGTTATAGAGTGTCCAGAGTTCGATGTCGGCGAAGAGCGCCGTCAGAGCCGCGATGATCATGTTGATCGTAAAAAACGCACACCAGACCCTTGTGACCTGACGCGTATAGCGCACGCCCGCCTCGGGCAGGTCGGGCTCCTTGAGCCGGGCCAGACGCTCGATGATGGGCATCGGCCCGCGCAGGCTGCCTGCGAAGATAAAAAGCATCAGTGCATTACCCATCACGGGGTAGAGCCTCATTCCAAGCTCACTTGAGCCGAACAGGACGATCGCGACCAGCGGGAGCGCCAGCCCCAGGTGAAGCCAGAGTCGGTGCGTGAGTACGCCACGAACCAGCATCAGGCCGACCCCGATCAGCGCCAGGGCCAGGCTGTTCAGGTGCGGCAGCAGTAACAGCATGGCCACCGGGTAGAGCACGCCCAGCAATGACACCAGCATCAACAGTGGCGAGGTCGGCGGTGATTTGATCATGTCGATCAGGACGCCCGGCGGGCCTCGACCAGCGCGGCCAGATGGCGAAGGCTTGCAAAGTGGGTCTGATTTTCCTCGGCGTCGCTGTCGAGCTTGATGCCGTAGCGCTTTTGAAGCGCAAGGCCGAGTTCGAGCGCGTCGATCGAGTCAAGGCCGAGCCCATCGCCAAACAGCGGCTCATCGGGGTCGATATCGTCGACACTCACATCCTCGAGTTCGAGTGTGTCGATGATAAGCTCGGCCAGTTCGTGTTCCAGCGGTGTCAGTGACGTGTCTGACATGGCAGATCCTCTTGTGTAATGGTCGATCCGCTCGGACGTAAGGGCAGTGCGAGGGTGCCGGGTACGAGCGTGTAATAGTGTGTCATGAGACGCACCGCCGAGCATCCCTCAACGGTCGCGCGGCGTGTGCGCCATCAGTTCATTGATCAGGTGATCGGGCTGCGCTCTTCCGAACCTCTTTCCGGCGGACAGACTCCGGGCGGGAAGCGCCGGTTCGTGCCCCTGGCGCTCAAGCACCACGGCCACGGCCGAGGGGTGCTCGGCGCAGCGATCTTCGGCGCGATAGCGTTCAGGGATGGTGCTGTCGCTCCATACCACCACCACGCGAGGCGCACCTTCCGCCAGAAAGCCTTCGGCTTCTTGAATCAGCGCCGGCCACTCTTCGCCGGTGGCCGAAATGGCTGAAATGGAACCCTGGTGATGGAAGGCAATCGAATAGACGCCTGCCAGCGCGTTATGTACCGACAGACTGAACCGGGTCGGAGATACCGGCTCGCCGTCTGCGATGGTGTCGAGCATATCGAGCGGGCGCTGTCCGTCACCGTGCTGGGAGGCGTGAACGATCGGCGCCTCGTCGTCGGCGGCCTTGAGTGCGCCGAGCATGTCGCACAGCGCCCGGCCGACCGGCGTCAGCCGACGCTTGAGCATGGCAGGCACGCCGTGCGCAGGCGGCTTTTCTTCGACCATTACCCGTGGGTCGGTTACTGAACCATCGGGCAGCCAGCCGCGCCAGTCCACAACGATCGGGCCGCCGACCGTGTCATTGTCGAGGGGCAAATCTACGCGCATGAGCAGAAGGGTCGCTTGAAGTATTAGAGGCGGGCTATTGTACGCACCCAGTGTGTGATCACCAACTTGTGACGTCCTTAACGGCGTCGGTCGACCGTGCTTTAACCGGGCATCTCGGCATGGAAGCGGCGGCCACAATCAAGCACGATGACTCAATTCGCGTTCCAATCATGGGTAAGGAGTAGGCTTTCGATGAGTTCGTCTTCGGGTAACGATAAACGGCGTGCGTTTCTACGCGGGTCGATGACGCTGCTGCCGGCCGCGGTCATTGGCAGTGTATTGGCGCCTCGGGTTCAGGCGGCTGACGGCGGCGACCGTCAACAGGCGATGGACGCCGATGTGCGTGCAAACGTCCTGTACTGGGGCGCCGACCCCTCCGGGCGTCGCGACAGTTCGACGGCGTTTGCAAAGGTTGCGCGCTCGCAGTGGGGGCGAACCATCTATGTCCCGCCGGGCACCTACCGCATCGCAAAGACAGTGGATCTTCACGGCAGAAATTTGAAGGGCCCCGGCCGAACCCGCATGAACAGCGGTGACGACGAGGCGTGTTTGATGCCGCATTACTCGCTCGAGGGCCCAATGTTTCGGCGCTGCGGCCCGGAAGTGGCCTCGCTCACGTTCAATGGCAAGAGCAAGAAGGATGCGGTGGCGCTGGAAGCGTACGGCTACAACACCACCATTCAAAACGTCTTCTTCAAGACACTGAGCGTCGGGATTTTGGTACCCAAGGGGGCGGTCAACTTCAACGTGCTCCAGTGTGCGTTCGTCGGCTGTGACTATGGGATGCGCGTGCGAGAGCAGAAAGGTCAGTCCTCGCCCTCGACGACCGTGCGTCTGGTCGGTAACGAGTTCAACTACGTCGACAATGGTGTGGTGTTTGACGGTGAGCTGTATGGCGCCACCTTTCAGGACAATATTTTCGAGGCCATCAAGGGCGACGCGATTCTTGCCAAGGTCATTCATGGCTCGAATTTCATCGGAAACTGGTGGGAAAAGCGCAACGGCGGCGAGTCGGACTGGCCGGCCGTTCGAACCAGCATGAAGCAGCAGATCATCAACTGCTTCGCTTCTGCCAACTATCTGGTGTACGGCTGGAAAGACATCTTCAGCGCCGGTGAACACAACCAGGCGATGGGTGGCGTTTCGGCGGCCGACGGCGATCTGGTGGTGCGCTCGTCCACCGGGTCTGCCACGCGCATCTCGCCCAATCATATTTGCCAGGAAACCGATGCCTGGATGGGCAAGGTTCCGTTCGTGATTCAAAGCGGGTATTCGAAGGCGCACAAGGACGCTCAGCCACTGGTGTTTCGTCATACCAGCGCCAAGGGCCACGTTCATTTCGATGCCGATCCCGAGCACAATGAGGCGGGCGTATGGAAAGGCAAGCTGCGTTTTGCTGCGCGCGTTAATCCGAGTGCGACGAAAAACGACAAGGGCAAGCACAAGGAAGAGGCGACGCTCTGGGACGAGTATGAGGTCAATGCAACTCGTCCGGGCATGATCGGTCACTCCGAGCAGGTTACCAGGAACGGCAAGGTACATGAGGCGCTGACCGGCATGCCTCAGTTCGTGAAGTGGCGAAAGGGTGACAAGGATGCGCCCGGCGTCGGGTTCTTTCCAACCAATCAAGAGCGCAAGGAAGGTGTGATCGAGCTGTCGTTCAACAAGGGCGAGTATGAATTTCGCGATCCGATCGTGACGGTTACCGTCGATGACGGCGACATCGAGCTTGCCGGCATCGAGTATTTGCATGCCTACAGTGGTGCCGAAAAGTACAAGGCTTATCACGGCTTTGTCTTCACGTTCGTGACTCGAAAGGACGGGACACCGGCCACCCCCTCGAGTTTCAACCTGCAGCTGTTCCATCCGTACTGAGTACACGCAGGCGCCTCTCATACGACGCCGCTTCCACGAAAAACGCCGCCTTACAAGGCGGCGTTTTACCGTGCGGAGCTTGTCGCTGGAGGCCGAGATCGTTAGGCGCCGATGTCGCGAAGCGCCTTGCCGCCCATGAGGTTCTTCTCGATCTTTTCAAGCGATATGCCCTTGGTTTCCGGAATCAAGAGCAGCGTGAAGACGATGAATAGAAGGTTTAGCGCCGCCAGAATACCGAACGTCATCGTGCCACCGATGCCGACCAGCATGATCGGGAAGAACTGGCCGACGGCAAAGTTGCCGACCCAGTTCGCAACCGTCGAGGCGCTGATGCCGAAGTCGCGGCCACGAAGGGGCTGAATCTCGGCGCAGAGCGTCCAGATCAGCGGGCCGGCCGACATCGCAAAACCTGCGACGAACACCAGCAGTGCGCCCATGGCCGTGTACTGAAGGAAGCTGGTGCTTGGGCCGATGCCGAGAATCGTTGCCAGCACGGCCATACTGATCGCCATGATCGAAAAGCCGGCATAAAGGATCGGCTTGCGGCCGAGGCGGTCAACAAAGCCGATGGCAATAAAGGTGGCCAGTACGTTAACCAAACCGGTTGCGACCGTGCTCCAGAGCTGTGCGGCGGTGCCTTCGAAGCCGGAGGCTTCAAAAATCTGCGGCGCGAAATACATGATCGCGTTCATGCCGGTGAACTGCTGAACAATCTGAAGCGAGACGCCAAGCAGAACCGAACGCCGGAAGTTGGGGTTTTCCTTGAACATGTCAAAGCCTCGGCTTTGCTCTTCCTGTTCAAGGCTTTCCTGGATTTCCTTGATCTCGTATTCGATCTCTTCCCGGCTGCCGCGCAGCTTGTTCAGTACGTTGCGTGCTTCGTCGAAACGATCATGCGCCGCCAGCCAGCGTGGGCTGTTGGGCACCATCAAGACCCCAAGAAACAGCATGCCGGCCGGAATCATCAATACACCGAACATCCAGCGCCAGCTTTCGATGTAGCTGAACGCCAGATTCGAGACGAACGCCGCCAAGATACCGACGGTAACCATCAGCTGATAGAACGAAATGGTGGTGCCGCGAATACGCTCAGGGGCAACTTCCGAGAGATACAGTGGCGCGGTGAACGACGCCACGCCCACGGCGAGCCCCAGCATGATGCGAGCGACAACCAGCAGTGTCGTATTCATGGCGACCACCGCCACCAGTGCCCCGAAAAAGAACAACACCGCGCTGTAGAGCATGGCCTTGCGGCGGCCAAAGCGGTTTGAAATGCCGCCGGCAAAAAAGGCGCCGACGGCTGCGCCCACCATCATCGAGCTTACGATCCAGCCTTCCATGCCGGTAGAGAGGTGAAATTCCTGCTTGATGAAAGGCAGAGCGCCTGAAATGACGCCGATGTCCATACCGAACAGCAGGCCGGCCAGTGCGGCCAACCCGCAGCTGAACCAGACCATCGGAACGATGTCTGCGTGTGCAACCGCATCGGGTTTGTGATCCTGCCCGCTGGACGGGGCAGGGCCTGGGCTACCAGCCATGAGGCGACTCCTTGTCTTTGCGTGTCTCTAAACGTGTAAATGGCCCTGTAGACCTTGGTCTTGATCTGTGACTGTCACAGGGCGGGGGGACTATGTCCGAATCGGGAAAAGGTTTCCAGACGACATGCGATTAGACATTGTGCTGATGTTAAGCTTCAGCATAGAGAAGCCGATGACGTTGCCGTATTAGACCATGGGGCTAAAGCGTCGGATCGGCACAGCGATCAGTCGAGCGGGAAGCGCGTTGGCTTGAGGCTGTCCTTGATCTTTTTGAGGTGAGGGAGGAAGTCAGGGCCGCGACGGAGCGTGACGCCGGTGGCAAGCACATCGATCAGCGCCAGATGAATCATGCGCGAGGTCATCGGCATGTAGTGGTCGGTGTCCTCGGCGCAGGCAACCGCCAGGCTTTCCGTGCACTCCCTTGAAAGCGGTGAGTCCGCCGAGGTAAGACCGAGCACCGTGGCACCGTTCTGACGCGCCTCAAGCGCAATGTCGACCAGATCGCGCGTGCGTCCGGTATTGGAGATGATAACGATGACGTCGCCTGTTCGTGACGCGGCGGCGACCATGCGCTGCATGAGAACGTCATCGTAGGCTGTCACGGGCAGATTGAAACGAAAGAACTTGTGCTGGGCGTCGAACGCCACCGGCCCTGAGGCGCCAAGCCCAAAGAAGCTGATCTGCTTGGCCTGGATTAAGTAATCCACCATGCGCTCGATCAATTTGCTGTCCAGCGCCCGGCGCGCTTCATCGAGTGCCTGAATGTTGGCACCAAAGATTTTATTGGTGTAGGTCGCCGTGTCATCATCGTGGGCCACACTCTGGCTGATGTAAGGCGTGCCCCCGGCTAGGCTTTGCGCTAGCTTGATCTTGAAATCAGGGTAACCCTTGGTGTCGAAGTTGCGGCAAAAGCGGTTGACGGTTGGTTCGCTAACACCGGCGTGCTGGGCCAGAATGGCGATACTGAGCCCGGTCGCGGCGTCGGGGTCGCCTAGAATGACATCGGCGACCTTGCGTTCGGAGCGATTCAGATCGTCCAGGCGCAGGCGTATTTTTGAAAGAAGGTCGTGGGCCACGCTGTCACTCGCTGCTTGCATGAAGGCAACAAAGAGTTGCCCAGATTATTGTGGTGAAATTACTACGTAAGGTCAGCATGCTAGCGCCTAATGCTGTATCAGGACAACGAAGCCCAGCTTCAAGCGTCTTTTTTTGGTAAGTTTACGAAAAATTGTTGCGAGGACCCCGTGTTATGGCTAACGTTGCGCGTAAATTAACTAGTCCAATGGGAGTGTCGAATGACTGAAGAGACCCAGGCCGTCGACCTCGCATTATTCGGTGCTCTTGGCGATCTTGCGTTGCGCAAGCTGTATGTCGCGCTGTATCACCTGGATCGCGAAGGGCTCCTGGCCGATGAAACCCGCATTCTCGGGCTTGCGCGTCAGGACTATGAACCCGATGCATTTCGGGCTCGTGTGCGCGATGCGCTCGAGCATCGTGTCGATGCCAGTGAGCGTACCGAAGAAAGCATGGTGCGTTTTCTTGAGCGGCTCGATTACGCACAGGTCGATTTCACTACCCTCGAGGGCTACAGCCGGATTACCGACTGGCGCGATGGCCGCGAGGTGCCGATGGTCATCTACCTCTCGGTACCGGCAAGCCTCTATGGGGATATCTGCAAGCACCTGAGCGGTGCCAACTGCCTGGATGAGCGCAGTCGCGTCGTGGTCGAAAAACCGATCGGCTATGACCTGGATACCTCCATCGAGATCAACGATGCCATCGGTGCGGTCTTCGATGAGTCAAGCATTTATCGAATCGACCATTACCTCGGTAAGGAAACGGTTCAAAACCTTCTGGCGTTGCGGTTTGCCAATCCGCTGTTCGGCGACCAGTGGAATCAAAGCAAGATTTCCCATGTCGAGATCACGGTTGCGGAAACGGTCGGCATCGAGGGGCGCTGGGGGTATTTCGATCAGGCCGGTCAGTTGCGGGATATGGTTCAAAACCATCTGATGCAGCTTCTGTGCATGATCGCGATGGATCCGCCATCGAATCTCGACTCCGACAGTATCCGAGATGAAAAGGTCAAGGTGCTCAAGGCGCTGCGCCCGATCGAGGGCGACATGCTCGATACCGATGTGGTGCGCGGGCAGTACGTCTCCGGCTCGGTGAACGGCAAGCAGGTGCCTGGCTATCTCGAGGAAGAAGACGCCAACACCGAGAGCCGCACCGAAACCTTCGTGGCCTTCAAGACAGAAGTGTCCAACTGGCGTTGGGCCGGTGTGCCGTTCTATCTAAGAACCGGCAAGCGCATGCCGCAGAAGCTGTCTCAGATCGTGATTCACTTCCGGCCGCAGTCGCACTACATCTTTGACCCCGACCAGCGCTCACTGGCCTCGAACAAGCTGGTGATCAAGCTCCAGCCGGAAGAGGGTATCTCGCTGCAGGTGCTGACCAAGGACAGCGGTCTGGACAAGGGCATGCGCCTGCGTCAGGGCCCGCTTAACCTGGACTTCCACACTGCGTTTCCGCAGGCCCGTATCCCGGACGCCTACGAGCGACTGCTGCTTGAGGTCATGAAAGGGCAGCAGTATCTGTTCGTTCGCCGTGATGAGGTCGAGTACGCCTGGCGGTGGGTGGATACGCTGATCGAAGGCTGGGAGAAGCGCGGTGTTGCGCCCAAGCGCTATCCGGCAGGCTCCTGGGGGCCGGTGTCTTCCATTGCAATGATCACTAAGGATGGGTACTCCTGGTATGAAGACTACTGATTCGACCGAGCAGACCATTGAGCCGCGCCAGGCGCTGGCCGAATCACTTGCCGAGGCCGTTGCGGCGGCCTTGCGTGAGGATCTCGAGCATCAAAGTCGAGCGACGCTGATCGTTTCGGGTGGGTCGACGCCGGTGCCCTTTTTCAAGGCGCTGTCGCAAAAGCGGCTCGAGTGGTCCAGAGTGGATGTGACCCTTGCGGATGAGCGCTGGGTCGACGAGGCTCACGATGACAGCAATACCCGGCTTGTCCGTACGCATCTGATCGCAAACGAGGCAGCCACGGCGCTGTTTCACCCGCTGGTCAACGACGCCGACACACCCGAGGCCGGCGTGGATGCGCTCGAGCAGCAGGTTGGTGAGCTTCACTGGCCGGCAAGCGTGGTGATTCTCGGTATGGGCGGTGACGGCCACACGGCGTCGCTGTTCCCGGATAGCCCTGAACTCGAGCACGGTCTCACGACGACTCGGAGGCTGCTTGCCGCGCATGCGCCAAGCGTGACCCAGGCGCGAATGTCGTTCAGTCGCCAGGCTCTTTTGGATTCCAGGCGCCGCTACGTGCACGTCACAGGCATGGACAAGCGCCGCGTATTTTCAACAGCGTTCAGCAGTGACGACGCGCGGGAGCTTCCGATCCGCGCCTTCATGACCGAGCCTCTTTCGCTTTACTGGGCGCCTTGAGCCCGGCACCTAGACAGGAGAATTTCATGACAGTGGACAAGCAGCTGCCCGCCACCCGTACCGCCGAAATCGACAGCATTTGCCAGCGCTGTGAAGTGATCCCGGTGTTGACCATCAATCGCATCGAAGACGCGGTGCCGCTGTGCAAGGCGCTCTACGATGGTGGCTTGCCGGTACTTGAGGTAACACTTCGAACCGATTGTGCGCTCGAAGCGCTGCATCGTCTGCGCGACGCGTTGCCGGAAGCCAGCATCGGGGCCGGTACAGTACTGACGCCCGAACAGTACAAGCTTGCCGAAGACGCAGGCGTCGATTTTGTGGTCACACCCGGCACCACCGACCGTCTGTTCGAGTACGGCATTCAAAGTCCGGTGCCGCTTCTGCCAGGCATCAGCACGGCCACTGAGCTTCTCAACGGCTGGCAGTACGGCTATCGTCGCTTCAAGTTTTTCCCGGCGGAAGCCAGTGGCGGCGTACCGGCACTGAAAGCGCTGGCAGGCCCGCTTCGTGACGTGAAGTTCTGTCCGACCGGCGGCATTACGCCAGACAACGCAGGTAATTACCTCAAACTTCGCAACGTCATGTGCGTGGGTGGATCCTGGGTGATGCCGAAAGACATGATTGAGAATGAGGACTGGGACGGTATTCGAAAGCTGGCCCAGGAAACCGCAGAGTTCTTGAAGCGCCACTGAGCGCACCGACTCTCTCTCGACAGCCTCGGCTGTTGTTTTCGCCCGTTGACCATTTGGTCAACGGGCTTTTTTTTGGCTGGCGAAAAAGTAGATCGTCGCGCGTGATCAGAAGACGCGGTGGGCGCGGGCGGCCTCAAGAAGTTCGAACCAGGTGACGCGGTCGAGCTGGAGGCTTGCGTGGTCAAGAAGCGTTCGAAGGTGCGCGGGTTTAAGCGTGCCGACCACCGGGGTGGGTGCATGGGGCAGGGTGTTGAGCCAGGCCATGGCGAGACTGGCCGCACTGACGCCGTAGTCCTGAGCCCGCTCGGCCAGCAGTGAGCCCAGAAGGCTTTCGAACAGCCGGCCGCCACAGAGCGGCGAGCAGGCAAGCGGCATGATGTTGTCGACGCACATTGCGTCCCATAACCCATCGAACAGCGCTTCGGAGCGGGGGATCGAGAGTTCGAGTTCGCCGCAGCGAATCGGTGTACTCATGGCGGTCTGAAGCCTGCGCCACTGGGCCGGTAGAAAATGCGACACACCGATGTGGCCGAGCTTGCCTGAAGCGATGCCCTCATCAAGCACATGACCGACCGTTGCATGGTCCATCAGCGGGTCTGGGCGATGCAGGTGAAACAGCTCGATGCGCTCGAGATTCAGCATTTCAAGCTGGTGGTCGATGACGTGGGCCAGCGTATTGGAGCCGGTGTCGTAGTGCTTGACGTGCCGACCGGAGGTATCGAGATGGGCCGGCACGATGCCGGCCTTGACCATCACGTTAACCTTGGATGAGAGCCCCGGGCGGCTCAGCAGTGCCTGGCCAAAGCGTGCCTGATGTTCGCCGTCGCCGTAGGTCGGGGCCAGGCAGAACCAGGTCAGCCCTTCGTCGACGCGGGCTTCGATCCAATCGGCGAGCGCGTGGGTGGTTTGCAGTTCATCGTAGTGGTGAAGCTGGCGAAGGCTGATGATCAAGGGCGCGAGAGCGGCCATGGCTCATTCCTCGAGCGAGAGATGCTGGGAGAGAAGATGTTGGCTGCCGGGGGCAAGCCAGACACGGTCAAGCTGAGTGCATGCGGCTTCCACGCAGACAAAGTGCGTGCTTTCCTCGGCGGGGATGTCGCCAGGGCGTTGATCGCCCGGATGCCAGACCACGCTTGAATCGCTGCCCTGCTTGGCAATGCGGCGCTGAGCCGAGCCCGAGCGCAGCAACAGGGGGCGGCTTGAGTGATAGATGCGATCAAGCCCGCCGCGAATGCCGAGCTCACCCTGTTGGGTCTTTTCCTTGAACCCCTCGAGCTTGTCGAGATAGCGCGCACCGGCCAGGCCTTCAATGCGGACGTCGAAGGCGTCATCGACGCTTAGATACGTGTGCAGGGCCTGGGTGAAGCTCGTGGGCGTGTCGCCGGTGTGTTCCGTGATCAGCTCGACGTTAAGTCGTTTTGCATTGGCCTGAATGACCACGCGCGGCGTGAGCTGCGAATCGAGCGGCTCCGTCGGCGTCAGATGCAGCTCAACGCCTTCTTCATGCTCATCGACGGCGTCGAGGCGCCACGTTGCGGTTCGTGCACGCCCATGGGCCGGTTCACCGGCAGTATCGGCGTCACCGAACCATGGCCAGCACAGCGGTATACCGCCGCGAATGGCGCCCGGAGCAGGTTTGGGCGTAGGGGTGGTCCAGAGCCAGTTGCGCTGACCCTTGGGCGCGAAGTGCAGAAGCTGGGCGCCTTGATGGGCAACCACAAGGCTGCCCCATGCTTCATTGATGACGTGAACCGAAAAGTCGTGCCACGTCGCGTCGCGCCGACCTTGTGTCTGTTCGATGAGCGCTGAGAGCGACTCGCTCATGACACCTCCTCATTGTGCAGTGCTTCGGCGGCACCCAGAAGTCCTGTCCACTTGGCTTTGACGACCCAGGTGGCGATGCTGTCAGTGTAGTGCCCCATGCGGCCCTTGTCGGCGAAGGCCCGGCGGAAGTCGCTTTCCTGAAGGAAGTCGAGAATGCGGGGAAGCACGCCACCGCACAGATAGACACCGCCGCGGGCACCAAGGGTCAGCGCGGCGTCGCCGGTGGCGTCGCCCAGGATCTTGCAAAAGAGCATGATGGCGCCCTTGGCCTGCTCGTTGCCCTCACGGGCGGCGTCGGTCACGGCTGCCGGTGAATCGAGCGTCGCCGTAATGCCTGCAAATTCGCACAGCGCCCGGTAGAGGTCCAAAAGGCCCTGACCGCACAGGATGCGCTCGATGGAGACGCGACCGTATTGTTCACGGAACCAGCACAGAAGCTTCACTTCGAAATCATCGGTCGGGGCGAAACTTGCGTGGCCACCCTCGGCCGAGAGCGGTATCCAATAGCGTTGGCTGGGCGCGAGGCCGGCAACACCCAGGCCGGTGCCGGGGCCGATCACAAGTCGCGCGCGCCCGCTTTCACTGTGTCCGCCGCCAATCTGGATCAGATCTTCTTCGGGAATGTGGGGCAGACCGAGCGCCATCGCGGTGAAATCGTTGATGGCCTTGAAGTTATCGAGGCCGAGTTCTTCCTTCATTGCGCGCTTGCTGAACCGCCACGGGTTGTTGGTCATCTTGACCGTGTCATCGTGAACGGGGCAGGCAAACGCCAGGCAGGCTTCCTTGGGCGCCTTGCTGCCAACCTTCTCGAGATAGGCGCGAACGGCATCGTCCAGATTGGCGTAATCGGCGCAGGGAAGCGTTTCGATGTCGTGCAGATCGAAACTGCCGGGAGTGACCAACGCAAAACGGGCATTGGTGCCCCCGATGTCGCCGACCAGAGCTGGGCGTGTCATTTACTTTCTCCTTCGATATCCCCGAAGCTGCCGAAATTGCAGGCGCCTTCTTCCGCTCCGCCGACCATGGTACGCAGTCCGACGAACAGCTCTCGGCCCATGCCGTGATGGTAGTGATCAACGCTTTCGCGATGACATTCACGGCTGGCCCATTCGTCGCTGTCCACCCGTGCGCTCAGTTCGCAGTTGTCGGGGTCGAGACGAACGATGTCGCCGTCCTTGAGCTTGGCAAGCGGTCCGCCATCCAGCGCTTCGGGTGTCATGTGTATCGCGGCAGGTACTTTACCCGATGCGCCGGACATTCGGCCATCGGTCACGAGTGCTACTTTGTAACCGCGGTCTTGAAGCACGCCAAGGTAAGGCGTGAGCTTGTGAAGTTCAGGCATGCCGTTGGCTCGCGGCCCTTGAAACCGGACGACCACGACCACGTCACGATCGAGCTCACCCTGGTCGAAGGCGGCCTTCAGCTGGTTCTGATCACTGAAGATTCGAGCGGGCGCCTCGACGAACCGCTTGTCCGGCTCGATGGCCGAGACCTTGATGACGCCGCGACCCAGGTTGCCCTCGAGCACGCGCAGCCCACCGGTCGGGGCAAACGGATTGTCGCAGCTTCGCAGTACGTCTTCGTCGAGCGAGGCCGTCGGCCCTTCACGCCAGACCAGTTTACCGTCTTCCAGAAACGGTTCCTTGACATAATCGGCCATGGTGGTGCCGAAGACGGTGTCGATGTCTTCGTGCATCAGGCCGGCGTCGAGCAGGGTGCGAATCAGAAAGCTGGTGCCGCCAGCGGCCTGGAAGTGGTTGATGTCGGCCTGGCCGTTCGGGTAGATGCGGGTCAGGCTCGGAACCACTTCGGACAAATCGTGAAAGTCATCCCAGGTCAGAGTGATGCCGGCGGCGGCGGCCATGGCGATCAAATGCATAGTGTGGTTGGTGGAACCGCCTGAGGCCAGCAAGCCGACCAGCGCATTCACGATCGCCTTGGCAGTAATCTGTTTGTAGAACGGGCGATAGGTGCCGCTCAGTTCGGTATTACGAATGGCCTGCTCGGTGGCGTATTCGGTAAGCGCGTCGCGCAGCGGCGTATTCGGATTGACGAACGAGGCGCCCGGCAGGTGAAGCCCCATCAGCTCGATCATCATCTGATTGGAGTTGGCGGTGCCGTAGAACGTGCACGTGCCGGGGCTGTGGTAGGACTCGGACTCCGCTTCGAGCAGCTTGTCGCGTCCGACCTTGCCCTCGGCAAACAGCTGGCGAATGCGCGCCTTTTCCTTGTTGGGAAGTCCTGACGGCATCGGCCCGCCGGGAATGAAGATGGCCGGCAGGTGACCGAAGCGGGCTGCGCCGATGAAGAGCCCTGGCACGATCTTGTCGCAGATACCAAGATAAACGGCAGCGTCGAACATGTTGTGTGACAGCGCAATGGCCGTGGACATCGCAATCACGTCCCGGGAGAACAGCGACAGCTCCATACCGGGCTGGCCCTGAGTCACACCATCGCACATCGCGGGCACGCCACCTGCGAACTGTGCGGTTGACCCCATCGCGTGTGCGGCCTGCTTGATCAGGACCGGGTAATCCTTGAAGGGCTGGTGGGCCGACAGCATGTCGTTGTACGAGGAGACGATGCCGACGTTGACGCTGTTGGTCAGCTTGAGCCGTTCCTTGTCGGTTGCACCGCAGGCGGCAAATCCGTGCGCCAGGTTGCCGCAGGACAATTCGCCCCGATGAACGCCATCGGCGTGCTGTTGCTCCATGAGACGTTCGTAGCGCTCGCGTCGTTGCTGGCTGCGTTGTTCGATGCGCTCGGTGACCTTCGCGACGGTATCATGCACGGTCATGGTGTTCCTCGGCTCAAGGTGGTGTAGTTTGACTAGCTTATTGTGTAAATTTAGCAAAAAAGAGGGGGGAATAATGCCCCGTTTTGGGTCGAGATTGCCCTCGTTTCGTAGTAATGTTTCAAAAAAGGGCATTTTGGTCTACTTTGATACGCAGAATTTTGCAATAAGGACGCACGTGGCGGTGAGGGAAGTGTAGTAGGACTACACCGTCGTCCTTGGCAGTACAGCGATCATCTATGGAATCAGGAGGAAGCAGGAAATGACTTTGCGCGTAGCAATCAACGGCTTTGGTCGAATCGGTCGAAACGTCCTCAGAGCGCTGTATGAAAATGGATACCGGGATCAGGTTGAAGTCGTGGCCATCAATGATCTGGGCGACCCTGAACTGAACGCCCACCTGCTCGAACACGATACGACCCACGGTCACTTCAATTTCGCCGTGTCTCATGATGACGAGAACCTGAGCGTCGATGGCGACAAGATCCGCATTCTGGCCGAACGCGATCCGACGCAACTGCCGTGGGGTAGCCTTAAGGTCGATCTGGTCATGGAATGCACCGGCATCTTTACCACCCGTGAGGCGGCCGGCAAGCACCTCGAAGCTGGCGCGAGCCGCGTGCTGATTTCGGCGCCGAGCCCGGATGCGGACGCCACCATCGTCTTCGGCGTCAACGACGAAACGCTTACCGCCGAACACAAGGTGGTCTCCAACGCCTCCTGCACCACCAACTGCCTGGCGCCGGTTGCCAAGGCGCTTCACGAAGGCGTCGGCATTGAAACCGGTTTGATGACGACCATTCATGCCTATACCAATGACCAGAACCTGGCTGACGTGTACCACAAGGATCCGTTCCGTGCGCGAAGCGCCACGCACTCCATGATCCCGACCAAGACCGGCGCCGCCGCGGCCGTGGGCAAGGTGCTTCCGGATCTGAACGGTAAGCTCGATGGCTTCGCGGTTCGTGTCCCGGTAATCAACGTTTCCGTGGTGGATCTGACGTTCACCGCGTCTCGAGAGACCACCAAGGAAGAGATCAACGCGTTGGTGGCCAAGGCAGCCGAGGCGTCTCCGATTCTCGACGTCAATAGCAAGCCGCTGGTCTCGATCGATTTCAACCACAACGCCAACTCGTCCATCTTCGATCAGAACCACACTCGTGTGTCAGGTAATCTGGTCAAGGTCATGGCCTGGTACGACAACGAGTGGGGCTTCTCCAACCGTATGCTCGATACCGCGCTTGCGATGGCGAAGACCTGGTAAGCGCTCTATGCTTCTAGCTCTTCTAGAAAAAAGGCAGCCCTGGGCTGCCTTTTTTTATGGCCCAGTTATCCAGGGAGGGGATATGACCACGGAGAAAGCCTTGCGCCCGGTGCTAGCGTTCGATGTATATGGAACGCTGCTCGACACGGGGGCACTTGCCGACATGATGCGCGACGCGCTTGGCGATCAGGCCGAGGCGGTGAGCGAGGCCTGGCGAGCGCGTCAATTGAATTTGGCCTTTCGGCGAGGCTTGATGGGGCGTTATGTCGATTTCGCACTCTGTACGCAGGATGCGCTCGATGCGGTACTAAAAGAGGGCGGGCATCACCTGGATGAGGCGCAGCGCAAAGCTATATTGAAGGGCTATGGCACGCTCCCACCGCACAGCGACACGCTGGCGGGGCTCAAGGCGTTACGGGCACAAGACGTGACCATGGTGGCGTTTTCCAATGGCACTGCTGATGCCATGCGGAATGTGCTTACCCAGGCAGGGCTTATCGATCAGTTCGATGCGCTGGTAAGCGTCGATGACATCAAGCGCTTCAAGCCAGACCCTCAGGTCTATCTGCACTTGATGCGGACAATGGGGTCCAGCCCGGACACTACCTGGTTAGTATCGAGTAATGCCTGGGACATTCAGGGCGCGCGCCATGTGGGCCTCAATGCAGCCTGGGTGCACCGTGACTGCTCCGTGATCGAGGACGAGGCGCTGGCGCCGACTCATACTGTAGACAGCCTTGAGGCGCTGGCGACGTGGTGGTCACAGTGCGCGCCTTGATTGACTTGGGCTTTGTAATGTGTAGAAGTAGCGAAACTTATTCGAGGATGGCTTGACAAACCATCGGTCTATACGGTTACACATTCTTAACATTACAAAAGCGGTCGTGTTGAACATGACCGAAGGCCTGGGCCCATGAAACACTATGTTTGTGGCGTTTCTCAGTTATTGGGAGCGATTTTGAAAGACAGCCGGTGTGATCGGTCCGGCAAGGTCACCGGAATTGATCAGTGCGGTGACTATCCAATTATTGATGTGCTGTGGGAAGACGCCGAGCGGCCCGAGCAAGTGGTCATGACGCACGACCATCTGGCTGCACTGGTCGAGGCCTCACGTCGGCGCGCCGACGATGACGCTTTCAAGGAAGAGCAGAAACCTCGTCGACGAGCCTGAACAACGCCGCGCTTGCGCGGCGTTTTGCTGTGCGCGGGTCGGCGCGGTGCGTGAGCGCTCAGGCGTATTCGCCCATGTGATTTCAAGCCTGTATGGTGATTTCAGGTCTGCATGGTCATTTCAAGCCGGTGCGGCCATGTCAAACAAGGGGAAGAAGACACGATGAAAACGACAGTATTTGGGATCGGGTTTTTGATGGCCAGTGTCGGTGCCTATGGGGCCGAGGGCAGTGTGATCGGAAACATCGGCCCGGACGTGCACACCAATGAAGTGACCTACAGCGTCAACGGCGAAAGCTACACCGGCTTTCTTGCCCGTGATACCAAGGCCGAAGGCAATCGGCCGGGCATTCTTTTGGTGCATGAGTGGTGGGGGCAGACCGAGTACGTTCGCCAGCGCGCCGAGGAACTGGCTGCGCTCGGGTACGTGGCGATGGCGGTGGATATGTACGGCAGTGGCAAGACCGCCGAGCACCCCGATGAGGCCGGCGCGTTTTCAAAGGCGGTCATGAGTGACTGGTCGGCGGCCGAGGCCAATTTGCGTGCGGCTACGGATATTCTGAAAACCGAAGGCGGCGTCGACCCAGACCGGGTGGCCGCCATCGGTTACTGTTTCGGCGGTGGCGTCGTGCTTAATGCCGCGCTCGATGGCATGCCGTTCAGAGCGGTCGTCAGCTTTCACGGCAGTCCCGGCCAGGTCGTTCAGACGCCAACCCATTTTGATGGGCGTGTGTTGATTCAGAACGGCCTGGACGATGAGCTGGTCAAGCAGGAAGACCTTGCCGCGCTTTTGGAAACCTATGAGTCGGTGGATACTGACGTCACGCTCATCCAGTACCCAGGTGCCAAGCACGCCTTTACCAACCCCTACGTTGATGCAAAAGCGGAAAAATTCGGCTTGCCGCTGGCCTACAGCCCCGCCGCTGACGCCGCCTCTTGGCAGGTCATGTTGAACCTGTTCAACAAGGTCTTTTCAAGCGGCGCCGGGCGCCCGAGCTCACAGTAAGCAGGTACTACTTGTCAGTACCTCGTGGCCGCAAGGGCGCTTTCTGCGCGCTTGCGGTGTCTTCTGCGCCGGGTCACTCATCGAGTGAAAGCACCTTTCGCGCCAGTGTGATCATTTCCGGGTCGCCGGTATTTTTTTCCCGCACATCAGAAAGCTTGATGACCGGCATCCACTGCTGCCCCTGTGGGCGTGTGGCGGTCATCTTCACCACGATGTTCATGGGTTCGACATCGACATCGTTGGTGAAGTTGGTGCCGATGCCAAACGACATGCCGATACGGCCCGTACAGAACCGGGCAATGTTATCGACCTTGTCCGGGTCGAGCCCGTCGGAAAAGATGATGGTCTTGCTCAAGGGGTCGATGCCCAGGCTTTCGTAATGCTCGATGGTTGCACGTGCAAACGCGATGGGGTCGCCACTGTCGTGACGCACGCCGTCGAACAGTTTGGCGAACATCTTGTCGAAGCTTTCGAAAAAGGCCTGGGTCGTGAAGGTATCGGACAGCGCGATACCGAGATCACCCCGGTAGACGTTGACCCAGTGTTCCAGTGCCAGGATGTTGGCCATCTTGAAGCCGAAACGCGCGGCGTGAAACATGAACCACTCATGGGCATGAGTGCCGAGTGGTTTGACATCATGTTTCATTGCCAGATAGACGTTACTGGTGCCGGTGAAGCTGCCTTGACCGAAGCGAGCGAGCGCATCGACCACGGTGTCATGCACCTTGAAGGAGTGCCGTCGACGGGTGCCGAATTCGGCGATACGCACACCGATATGGCTGTAATGTTCGATCTTCTGGCGCGTGCGCTCGACGATGGCGTCATCCTCGATCCGCACCACGCCGCGGCAGGTATACCAAAGCTCGCTGATCAGCGCCATCAACGGCACTTCCCACAGGATGGTGCGATACCAGAGCCCTTCGACATGCACCTCGATCTGATCGCCATGCTGCTCAATGCTGACTTCGCTCGGGTCGAAGCGAAAGCCTTGCAGAAAATCGTGATAGGTCGGGTCGAGGTAGGGGCAGGTGGTTTCCAGATAGCCCCGCTCGTCTTCGGTCAATCGAAGGTGGGCCATTTCATCGACGGCCCGGCGAAGCTCTTGGGCAAACCCCGGTGGAAAGCTGTGTTGCCCCCGGTTGATGAAGCTGTAGCGGGCGTGCGCGTTCGGGAAGAGCTTCACCACGGCGTTTTGCATGGTGAACTTGTAGAAATCGTTGTCCAGTATTGAATCGAGCATCTGACCTTGGGTGTCCTGCCGTGATATCGATGAGCGAGCTTAGCGTCATCGGTGGCGTGCGTCTAAGTTGAATGATGCATGGCGCAGGCTCACGCCAGCGCCGCGATGCCAAAAAACGTCAATATGACACCGCCGAACACCAGAAGACCGGCCACCGAGGCAAGCAACATGAGATAGCCGATGACCAGGCCCGCCACCGCCCAGCTGTCTCCGTTTTCGTGGCTGCGCCGTATCTGAGCCCGGGCGACATGGCCGCAGACGATGCTACCGAGGCAGGCCGGTGCGACGAAAAAGGACAGAAGGCTCAGTCCGAAGGCCACAAGGGCCATGACATTGGTCGAGGCGTGTTTGTCAGGTAGGGTCATGGTGATTCAGGTGTGATTGGCCAAAGTGATTGGCTCAACAGTAAACGTGGCAGACAGTTATGACACTCGAACTTCGCGAGATCAAGGGCGTTGACGAAATAGAGCGCTCTGCCTGGGACGCTCTGGTCGACCCGGATTACCCCTTCATGCGCCACGCCTTTTTAAGTGCCCTGGAGCTCACCGGTGATGTCAGCGAAGATACCGGATGGTCTCCATGTCATCGGGTGTTGATGGAGCACGACACGCTGGTCGGCTTTCTGCCGAGCTTCGATAAAGCCCACTCCTACGGGGAGTACATCTTCGATTGGCAGTGGGCAGATGTCTGGGAGCGTGCAGGGCAGGTCTACTACCCCAAGCAGATCTCGGCGATCCCCTACACGCCAAGCACCGGGCCGCGCCTTGTTCTTGCCGATCATATCGCGCCCGAGTGCGCGCTCGAGCTTGTGTCGAGTTCGATTCGAACGCATGCCGGTTCCGGCTGGCATCTGCTGTTTCCGGATCACGCCGAAACACGGCTATGGCAACAGCATTTTCCCGAGCTTCTGATGCGTCATGGCATGCAGTATCACTGGTTCAATCGTGGGTATGAGACGTTTGAGGCGTTTCTCGGTCTGATGACCTCCAAGCGCCGAAAGGAAGTGCGCCGGGAGCGTCGAAAGGTGGCCGAGCAGGGCATCACGCTTCACTGTCTGGATGGCGAGGCCATCGATGAGGCCGCGATCACTCACTTTTATCGCTGTTATCAGATCACCTATTTCGAACGGGGGCAGTCACCGTATCTCAGCGACGCATTTTTCAAGCGGCTTCTGGCCACCATGCCGGAGCGCTTGATGCTGATTCAGGCGCGTGTGGCTGAACGTCCGGTCGCGGCGGCCCTTTATTTCAAGGGCGAAACCACGCTGTATGGGCGCTACTGGGGCAGCGAGGTGCAAGCAGACAGCCTGCATTTCGAGGCCTGTTACTATCAGGGCATCGAGTACTGCATTCGACATGGGTTTACCCGGTTCGACCCTGGCACCCAGGGGGAACACAAGATCGCACGCGGGTTCGAACCTATAACGACCTACTCGCTGCACTGGCTTAGGGACGCGCGCTTTCATCAGGCAGTGGCGGATTTTCTCGAGCGTGAACGTTCGGTGATGGACGACGTGCGTGGCGAGGCCGCCCAGGCGCTGCCGTTCAAGGTGGCGTCGTCCTGATGGCTTGAGCGATGCAAGGAAGGGTGGCCGACGTCTTATCTGCAACAGGGAGAGAGGACATGAAATCAGCAAGGAAGGTGTTCATCGCGGTGTGCCTCGGGCTGACATCGCTTACCGCGCAGGCGGATTCCGCCCTGTGGACGACGCTTGAGTCGACGCCACAGTATTCGCGCTTTGTTAAGGGGCTCGAACTCACGGGGCTCGACGACAAGCTCAAGGGTGCGGATACGGCGCACCCGGTGACGGTGTTTGCGCCGACAAACGAGGCATTCGCACGGCTTGATGTGCCCGACAAGAGCAAGTTGTTTTCAAGCAGCAACCGAGACCGGTTACGTGATGTGTTGAACCTGCACCTGGTGGCCGGAAACATCGCGCCGAAGGAAGCGAAACAGCGCCATGCGCTGGGATCCAACCAGGGCCAATCGCTTATAATCGAAGCCGAATCGGGCGCGCTTCGAGTCAGCGGCGTCGAGGCGCAGGCTGTTCAGGCGTTCACGTCGGGGCGCATCTATCGGCTTGATCAGGTCTTGATTCCAAGGCAGTAGTCCGGGTGTTCACGCGACTGTGCCGTGTTTTTCGGTGCACCGTGGTCATATAAAAAAGCCCGCTCAAGGCGGGCTTTTTCGTGCGAGAACATAACTCAGTTGTCGATGGCGTCGCTTGCGCTATCAAGCAGATTGGCCGTTGCAGACTTGGTGCTGTTCCAGGCGCTCTGTGCGCCTTTCTTGGTGTGATCCCACGCGTCGGCTGCCTGCGCCTTGGAGGACTGCCACCAGTCGTTGGTGTACTGCGGCTGGTCGGCAATGGCCTTTTCATCCATGTCGACCGTCACGCGATACTCGATGTTGTCCAGGTTGTCATCCGGGCTGGTCTGAACCGTGAAGTCGCCTTTCTTGATGACGTAGTTACCTTCCTTATCAAGTCCTTCTGCATCGATGACAATCGCCTGGACGCTCATGTCTTCGCCGAGCAGAATGTCTTCCACGTCGCCGATTTCGCGGTTGCTGTCCGATTTCAGATAGACATCGGCGTCCATCAGTTCATCGGCACTGTAAAGCCCTTGCACATTGGTGGTATCCGCCGCAATCGCGCTGGTGGCGCCAAAGGTGGTGACAGTTACAAGGGTCATGCCCAGCAAACGGGTTTTCATAGACATCGCTTTTTCTCCTTTCGCGTATTGCATGCATCCTGCATGTACATCTCAATGTAGTTTATGTGACGCATTCGTTAAACAGGTCAGTCTTTTTTCTCGATTTCCGACCCGGCCAGCGTATCGGCGGCGAACGCGTTGCGCTCCCCGAGCGGGCGATCCTCACCAACCGTTGTGTCTTCCCGTGTTTCCCGTTCGAACTCCCGGTTGATGCCTGCGCCAAGTAAAACGATGTAGGCCGAAAGCCAGAACCACATCAAAAGGATCACCACGGCTCCGAGTGAGCCATAGGTTTCGTTGTAGTTCGAAAAATTGCGCACATAGACCGAAAAACCGATCGAGCCCACCAGCCAGAGAACGGTGGCGGCGAATGCGCCGGGCGTCAGCCACTGCCAGCGGGCACTGCGACGATCCGGCGCGAAGCGGTATAAAAGAGCCAGTGAGAACATCACCAGCATCAGAAGCAGTGGCCAGCGAAGCGACAGAACGATCCATTCGATTGCACCGTGAATCGGCAGGAAGTGCAGAACCAGTGGCACAAGCGCCAGGGCGCCGAGCGTCACGATCGTTGACGCCACCAGCGCCATGGTAAGGATGACGTTGGTCAGCGTCTGGCGGATCAGGCCGCGGTGCTCACTCTCGCCGTACATGATGTTAAGCCCGGCCATGAACCCCCGCACGCCTTTCGAGGCACTGTAGAACGTAAACAGCAGCCCCCCGATCGCGGTCAGGCTCATTCCGGTTTGTGGGTTGGAACTTACCTTCAACGCCTGCTGACTGACGATGGATACCGCCTCCTGAGGCACGAAACCGCTCATGGCATCGATCTGATTCTGAACGGCCGCGGGATCTGAAATCAGCCCCCACAGAGAAATCAAAGCCGCAATGGCGGGAAAAATGGCCAGCAAGCCGTAGAAGGCGATGCTTGCGGCCACCATGTTCGCGTAGGTGTCGGTCATCAGCCCCTTGACGCGCCAAAGCGCTGACAGCATTGCCTTGAGCGGCAGTTGCATGGGCGTCACGGCAGAGGTGGCGGCGTCATGTTTGTCGGTGGCAGTACTGCGCTCGGGCATGTCGGGTATCCAATCAGAAAATCCGTTAGATCAAAGCATAGCTTGGTATCGGCCGATTAAAGTACCTGAGTCGCTTGGCGACATGATACGCAAACATTCAAAAGGTGCTCGATTGACCCGAACGTCCTACCTCGCCCAGAGACGATCCAGCCCATGGATTGCGTTATGGCTGACGCCTCGCCATACCATGACTGATCTGCTCAAGATCGCTGCGCCCCGAGCGTATGCGATGGTGCTCATCCTCAGCATGGGATGGGTGTGGAGCATTGAAACCGCAAGTCTTGCCGGGATCGGACTGACGCATGGTCTGATGGCCATCGTGGGGCTGGTGGTGCTTGGGGGCGCTGCTTCCGGCGTACTCGGCATGGCGTTGATGGTGGCGCTTACTACGATGATGGGTCGAGCACTTGGCGGGCGGGGTACGGCACTTGATCTGTTCAAGGTGCTGCTCTGGTCGAATGTGCCGCTGTGTTTGGTGCTGCTGCTCGAGCTCACCCAGATCGCGTTGACCGGCATGAATTATTTTACCGTGGGTGACGCGGTCAGCGGTCAGGCAGCCGCGCTTGTGATGTCGTTTATCAAGATGGGGCTGATCGTATTCGGGTGGTATCTCACGGTGGTCGGCGTCGCTCAGGCGCACAGGTGTTCGAAGGTGCAAGCGGCGCTGATCACGGCGGCCACATTTTTAAGCATGCTGGTTATTGCGGTGGTCACTATCGCTCAGGCGCTGTCGTTTCAGCTTCTGTGAAACGTGACCGATCACTGAGGGATAATAAGAAAAATTGCTTTTTTTCAGGGTGTATCATTACAGAAAATATAATTTTTTTTGAATAAATGCCCCTGAAACACCGTCTGCCATCTTCAGTTTTTCTTCGTTATACCGATGCTTGGTGTATCGAATGTAGTTGAGAAAACAGGGCATCGACGATGAATGAATCCACCGATTACAAGCCTGCGCCCTTGCCGGCAGATGAGGCGCAACGGCTTGAAGAGCTCGAGCTGTTCAAGATTCTCGATACCCCCGCCGAAGCCGATTTCGACGGATTGACCGAGCTTGCCCGTGCGATCTGCGACACGCCGATTGCACTCATTTCCCTGCTTGATGAAAAGCGCCAATGGTTCAAGAGCTGCATTGGCCTCGATGTGACCGAGACCCCAAGAGAGATGGCGTTTTGCGGCTTTGCCATCCTGCAGGGCGCGCTTTATGAAATTGAAGACACCCACGAAACGCCCCACCTTGCCAACAACCCCCTGGTGACCGGCCCGCCGTTCATTCGCTTCTACGCCGGCATGCCGCTCAAAAGCGCCAATGGCTTCGCGCTCGGGACGCTCTGTGTCATTGATACCAAACCGCGCGTGCTCAACGATATTCAACGTCATACGCTTGAGATTCTGGCCGGCCAGATCGTTCAGTTGCTTGAGCTTCGCCAAAGTCGCAACAGTTATCAGCGTCTTGCCGGGCGGTTTTCCAACCTGACCAATCGGGTGCCGGGGGCGCTGTTCGAGCTTGAGTACAACGTCGGGCGTTTGTGGCTACCGTTTATCAGTGCCTCGATGCCATCGCTTTCTGGGATTGCGAAATCGACCCTGCGCGACGATCCCGGTTATTTGCTGACCAAGATGTCACGAAGTGACCGCCATCTGCTGGTGCGGTCCCTAATCGCCTCCTGCCGTGCCCTGACGCTAATGCAGGTGTGTGTGCAGGTCACCCTCGATGGCGCAGCGTTCTGGTTTTACATCGAAGCGATGCCGGAGCGGTTTGGAAGCGGGGTGAAGTGGTACGGCATTCTCTCGGATGTAACCGGGCAGCGTCAGGGCCACGTTGCGGTCGAGGCCGAACGGGCCATGTATCGGCGCATCATGGGCGCGGTCTCGGCCGGAGTGGTGGCGTGCAACGCGCAAGGGGAGCTGACAGTGTTCAATGAAACCGCGCTTCAATGGCACGGTGCGGACATTCGAAGCCTGCCCCCCGAGCAGTGGAGCGAGTACTACGATCTGTTCGAGGCCGATGGCCAAACGCCGCTGGCACTCGAGCGTATCCCGCTCATACGGGCGCTCAACGGCGAATCCGTTCGCGGCGCCCCAATGGTCATCGCGCGCAAGGGCCACCCCCTTCGACACGTATCCGCCAACGCAGACCCCATTGTCTCGATGGAAGGAATACCACTCGGTGCGGTCGCGATCATGCACGACGTGACCGCTCGCGTGATCAGCGAACACGCCCTCAAGGCCTCTCGCAAGCAGTTTAATCAAGCGTTTTCGACTGCACCCATTGCAATGGCGCTGACCGATTTCGACGGCCACATTACCGAAGCCAACGATGCGTTTCCGGCCCTGTTCGGCTATGACACCGAGACCTGGCGCACCCGGGCGTTCAAGGAACTGATGCATCCGGACGACTGGGCCAAGGCCAAGGCGATGGGCCGTGAGCTTCTTGCCCAGACCAACACCACGTTCTATCAGCTCGAAGGTCGGTTCCGGGGAGCGGATGGCAGGGGGTTATGGGGCGACATGCGCTGCGCGATCATTCCGGAAAGTGATGACACTCCGCGCCAGTTCATCGTTCAGATCATGGATACCTCCGAGCGCCACCGACTGGCCGAACTTAAAAGTGAGTTTATTTCCTCGGTAAGCCATGAGCTTCGAACGCCGCTGACGTCGATCAATGCCTCGCTTGGCATGTTGAGCGCAGGCGTGCTCGGTGCGTTGCCTGAAAGAGCCATCGAAATGGTTAAAGTGGCCCACGACAGCAGCTTCAAGCTGCAATCGCTGGTGGAAAGCCTTCTGGATATGGAGCGCATTACCAGTGGCCAGATGACGTTCGAGTTCGATGTGCTCGACATTGAGCCGCTGCTCGAGCGTCAGGTTGAACGTCACCGTGAGCTGGCCCACAAGTCCGGCATCACGCTCCAGGTTGTTTGCGCCCGGCGTGCGTTAATTCGCGTTGATGCCAAGCGGATCGATCAGGTGTTTGCCTGCTTTATCGATAACGCCATTCGATTCTCGCCCACAGGCTCTGTCGTCGAGCTTGTCGGCGAGCGCCTGGATGGCGAAGTCCGGCTCAGTGTGATCGATCAGGGGGTCGGCATCGACAATGAATTCAAGGCCTATGTGTTTCAGCGCTTTGTTCAGTCTGATGGGTCGACCACACGTCGTCACAATGGGCTTGGCATCGGGCTTGCGCTCAGCAAGGAGCTCACTGAAGGCATGGGCGGGCGGATCGGATTCAGTTCCAGCAAGGGGGAGGGGAGTTGCTTCTACATGCTCTTTCCGCTCAGTACGCTAGACTAGATGTTTTGGGCCGACCACCGAGTAACGGTTGATCAACGTAGACCATCGAGAAGGTTTTTCGCTGCGCATTTCGCGCATTCTGGGTGATGAGCCTTCGCACGAATTCGACTTCTATCTTTTCTTGCCGGGGGAGCTTGGGTTCAGCGCCGAAGTGGTGTCTGAAAGCGAGTTCTATCACGGCGCACTTCACATCAAGCGCACCTATTACAGCACGCGTCACGAGCTGCCGCTGATTCACAGCCGGCTGGCGCGCCGAACGCAGCTCTCGCCCGAGCGCTATCGGTCGGGGCTGAGTCTTTATGCCTTTCAATACGCGGTTGCCCTTGAGCAGCGCACCCGGGCGCTTGAAGGCAAGGAGGCCATGACATCGTCAGAGCTTGATGAGCTGACCGAGCTGTGTCAAAGCATTCTGAGGCGGCTCAGGCGCCAGAAACCGGACGAAGAGCGGCTTGGCAAATACTTCATCAATATCGACAACTACCTCTCCTGGCTGACCGAGCAGACCATGCTGTCGCTGGCGGCAAGCATTGAGGAGCAGGAGGATTCCCGCTCCGGGCGCATGGCGTTGATCAACGTGGCCAAGCAGGAAAACCAGTATCGGCGCGAGCGTCGATACAACTCCGAGCGCGCGATGGCCAGTCCGTCTCGAATGTCCAACAAGATGCGTCTTCTCAGACGCTTGATCGAGTATCCGGTCACACTCAAGGAGAAACGGGTCGAGCTCGGACGGTTCGAGCAGAAAGGGGTCAAGGCGCTGGCGGCGGGGATGGTCATGGTGGTGGTGTCGATGCTGATGTTCGAGGCGCGGACACTGCTTGGCGATCTGACGCTTCGCTTTGTGCTGGTGGTCGCGCTGATGTATGCCGCGCGCGAGGTCTTCAAGGACGACCTTCGCAACACACTCTGGCGCTGGCTCAGGCGCGGGCGGCCCAAGTGGCGTCGGCAGTATTTCGACAATTTCAGTGGGGATATGGTGGGGCGCTCGCTCGAGTGGTTCGATTACACCCGCTATCCGAAGCTGCCCGAGGCCATTCGGCGTGCCCGCAAGGGCAATGTAACCAAGCGAGATGAGCACGTTCTGCATTACAAGAGCCGATCCTCGCATACACCAAAGCGGTTTCTAAGCGGCTACGAGCGCACGCGTGAAGTGATCACGCTTGATCTCCAGTCGATTGCTCGACTAATGGACCCGGGCCGTTATCAGGTATTCGACGTCGAGGATGGGGCAATTCAACGCTTCGATGTGGAGAAGCGCTATCAGGTCAACCTTGTGATTCGCACCATGGAAGGCGAGCAGGTGGTGATTCGTCGCTGGAAAGTGACACTCAATCACACTCGAATTGTGGACCTTGAAGCCGTTGAATCCGTCGAACCGGTGTGAGTTGTGCTCGATGGGTGTACTGGTACACTGGCTCGTTTTCATCGCGTCCTTCTTGCTATCGAGCCGATCATCGGGAGCTCCCATGAACGTTGTTATCCGCTTTTTCTTCAGGGCTTTGCGGCGTCTGTTGATGCCCTTCATGCTGGCGTACGCTGCGCTTTCCAAGCCCAAGCCCGTTACTCGCTCAAAGGAAGAACAGGCCAAGGTCGATGCCGCGTGTCGACAATTGACGCTTTATCAATTCGCTTCCTGCCCGTTTTGCATCAAGGTCAAGAAGCAGATTCACGGTCTCGCGCTGCCCATCAGTATGAAAAATACTCAAAAGGACGCCGGAGCGCGTGAAGAACTCGAGCGTGGCGGAGGGCGCGTCAAGGTGCCGTGCCTGAAAATCGTCCATGACGGCGGCCGCGAGGAATGGATGTATGAGTCCGACGACATCAATCGTTATCTCAAGGAGCGCTTCGCGGTGTAAGTTCGGCTACCGAGGGTGCGACTATTCTCCTCGGATGCTCTGTTTCGTTGGCGGCGTTTTCATTCTAAGCTCTAGGTGTACAGTCAAAAGTTTCTCCCGATGCCATTCGGGAGCGCATTGAACCAAGGAGAACATGGATGTCAGAGTCAGACGACAAGCGGTCCAAGGCCGAAGAGCTGGTCGACAAGGTCGGCGGCAAGATTCAGGAAAAAACCGGTGAAGTTACCGACGATCATGACCTTGAGAAAAAAGGCGAGCGTGATCAGAATCAGGCCGGCGAAAAGTTCAAGCGTTCTGAAAAGAAAGAAGATCATCGACACACCTGATCGCGTGATGCTTTCTAAAGCGATGTGAAAAGGCAGCCTCCGGGCTGCCTTTTTTATGGGTGCGCACGTGAGTGTCATGTGGCGGCCTTGAAAGCCCGCTACGCTTTATGGACATTTTCTTTTCAGTAAAGGACAGGGACGCATGACGATCGCGAGTGACCGTGGGCAAGGACGCCCTACGCTTGTACTGATGCATTTTTTCGGGAGCTCCCACCGTGAGTGGCAGCACGTTATCGATCGCCTCGACCCGTCATTTAGAGTCGTCACACTCGATATGCCCGGGTTCGGCGATGCGCGAGACGACTCTGGTTACGACAGTCACTTGATGGCTCGCCACGCCCGCGACAGCATCGAGCGGCTGGTGCTCGAGAACGTCATCCTTGTGGGGCACTCGTTTTCCGGGCGCATTGCCATGATGCTTGCCGCCGAGCGGCCTGACTGGCTGAACGCGCTGGTTCTGGTCGCACCGGCACCGGTTGGGCCGCAGCCGGTCAGCGAGGAAGAGCAGCGATTTCAACTCGGGTTCGATTTCAGCGAGGCTCAGGCGCGTGCGTTCATCGATGGGGCCATTGGTGTCGAGCTCGATGCCGCGCTTTACAACGCAGCCGTTACAGATGCCATGAACGCTCACCCACAGGCCTGGCGCGCCTGGCCGAGCACGACCTACGCCGAGGACATGCGCGATGAGATCGGCGTACTTGCGGTACCGACGTGGGTGCTTGTCGGCGACCGGGACCCCTCTCTTCCACCTGAAACACAGCGTACGCTGGTCATGCCCATGCTTGAAAATGCCTCGCTCGAGGTGTTTGAAGGATATGGGCACCTTCTGCCGATGGAAATGCCGGAGCGCCTTGCCGAGCGGCTCAATGTCATTGCACGCAAGGCTTGATGCGCGATGAGGGATTACATCGCGGCGGGATTACTTTAGGCTTGTGGCCGTTTCTTGAGAATCGCATCGAGGCAAGACGGTTATGTGGAAAAACGCAGCCAGTGCTGCAGGGCTGATGGTAGTGGGCGCCCCGGCCTGGGCGCAAACGACGGTCGGGGTGATCAGAACCTACGACGCCAAACAGGCGGCGTTCGGCGCTGTTGCAGCCGCGCCGTGGTTGGCCACGCTCGTGGCCGTGGTGGTGCTTGCCTCCCTGGCCTACTGGGCCCTGACGCTGTTCAAGCGGGGGCAAAAAGGCTTGGGGGCGGCTTCGCTGCTCGGGTTACTTGTGCTCTTGGCGGACGCGGCTTATATCGCGGTCGTGGCGACCTCCAGCGGTCCAATCGACATGCTGCGCTTTTTCGAGCACATAGATCTGATTGCCCGGTGGGACTCGATCACACTGTTTCAGGTCTATGAGCACGCCTACAGTGTGCTGCTCCCGCTGTGTCTTGGGTTCATGATTGTATCGGTCACCATGCTTGCGTCCTGCTTCAAGCTGGCGTTCAGGCGTGATCTTGAAAAGGAGGCGCGCTCATGATGGCTTCAGCCTGGTTGATCATGATGCTGGTCACGACCGTCATTGCGCTGTTGGTGTCGTCGTTGACTCTTCTGATCAAGGGATACGCGAAAAGCGCCGGCATGATCATGGCAGGGCTTATCCTGATCATTGCACCGGTCTTCATTCAGAAATGGGGCCTGTTCGCGATTACCCGCGAAAGCACGTACGCCATGTTGACCCTGCCGGGCATTGCGCTGGTGGTGGTGGGCATCGTCATGACGCGGCGTCTGGTTTTTCGGTAATTCGATCAGCGCAAGACTGTTCCAGTAAAAACGCCCGACCGGGTTATCTCCGGTCGGGCGTTTTTATATCTAGGGTACGCGCTTACGTACCAGAGGAGACACCGCTAGACGGTCGGGTCGTTGAGTTTCAGCGTCTGGTGGGTTCGGTGGCGCACCTCATTAAGCGTTTCGGCCTGGCTTGCAAGTGTCTTGGCGCGGGCCGGCACGATCGCGTTCAAACGTTCCTGCCATTCAGGCGACTGGCACTTCTCGGGGAAGCACTGCTCAAGCAGCCCCAGCATGATCGAGGTCGCGGTAGAGGCGCCAGGCGAGGCGCCCAGCAGTGCTGCCAGTGAGCCGTCGCCTGCAGCAACGACTTCGGTTCCGAACTGCAGAATGCCGCCTTTTTCCGGATCTTTCTTGATGATCTGAACACGCTGGCCGGCCACTTCAAGGCGCCAGTCGTCATCACGTGCGTTGGGGAAAAAGTCGCGCAGTGCATCGACACGGTCGGTATGAGACTGGCGCACCTGCTCGATCAGATACTTGAGAAGATCGAAGTTGTTTTTTGCAACCGACAGCATGGGCGAGAGATTGGAGCCGCGAACGGATTTGACCAGGTCAAACACCGAGCCGGTTTTCAAAAACTTGGTGGTAAAGCCTGCAAACGGCCCGAACAGAAGCGACGGTGAGCCATCGACGTTTCGAGTGTCCAGATGCGGTACCGACATCGGCGGGGAGCCGACCGGTGCCTTGCTGTAGACCTTGGCCAGGTGACGCTCGACGATCTCGGGCTTGTCACAGCGAAGCCACTGGCCGCTGACCGGGAAGCCGCCGTAACCACTGGCTTCTGGGATCTCGCTTTTCTGAAGCAGATGAAGCGCCGCCCCACCTGCACCGAGAAAGACAAACTTGGCGGTGAGCGTACGCGTCTTGCCGTCTGATGTTTCGACGGAGACCGTCCAGCGGCCGTCGTCACTTCGTTTCAAGTCGGTCACACTTTGGCCGGTGCTGACGCGGACCTGCTCGTCTGGAAACGCCTCGAGGCGTTTTAGCATCATGCGGGTCAGCGCGCCGAAATCGACGTCGGTGCCGCCTTCGGCGCGCGTGGCAGCCAATGCTTCGTTATCGTTGCGGCCATCGAGCAAAAGCGGGGCCCACTGCTCGATCTGGGCGCGGTCTTCGGTGTAGCTCATGTCTGCAAAGCAGTGATGTGCTTTCAGAGCCTCGAAGCGGGCGTGAAGAAAATTCACATCCTTTTGCCCGCGCACGAAGCTCATGTGCGGTACCGGATGAATGAAGTCGCGCGGGTCGCCCAGGTCCCCCTGTTCGACGAAGTAGCTCCAGAGCTGCTTGGACTCCTCGAACATGGTGTTGATGCTGACGGCCTTGTCGATACTGACCGAGCCATCATCGGCTTGAGGGGTGTAGTTCAACTCGCACAGAGCGGCATGCCCGGTACCTGCGTTATTCCAGGCAAACGAGCTTTCGCTGGCGGTGCTGTCCAGTCGTTCCAGAATTTCAATCCGGCTTTCAGGCTCGAGCGCCTGCAAGAGGGTGGCAAGCGTCGCACTCATGACGCCGGCGCCGACCAGAACGACGTCTACGGACTCATTCATAGCGTGTGTCAATGTCAAATCCTGAAATCATGTGGCCGAGACAATTGCTTTATTATACGTACCAAAGTAAAGCACTGATCGCGGCACGTGCCGGTTAAAAGCGGTGAGATAACAAGGCGCCGCTTCGTCTGCCGACGCTGCCTGCTGGGGCAGTGCCGCTCTGCCTGCTTGTTTGCAGTGCAGCATGACGCATTTTGCGCCTCTTTACGGCGAGATTCAAAGTCTTGGGAGGCAAGCTCTCGTCGGCCGCTATCTATAAAACCGATAACGGCCGGTGGATCGACTCGCTTAAGTACGCATGTGCCTAGACTTCACGATAGAGCTTGCTGCCGGTCTGGCGAAATTTCTCGGCCTGCTCCTTCATGCCCTCGCGCATGGCCTGCTCGTCGCCGTCGAGATTATTGTCGCGCGCGTAATCGCGCACTTCCTGGCTGATTTTCATCGAGCAGAATTTCGGCCCGCACATCGAGCAAAAGTGCGCCACCTTGGCGGAATCCTTCGGCAGGGTTTCATCATGAAAGGCGCGCGCCGTGTCGGGGTCCAGGGCAAGATTGAACTGATCCTCCCAGCGGAATTCGAACCGGGCTTTCGACAGCGCGTTGTCTCGGCGCTGGGCGCCCGGATGCCCCTTGGCCAGATCGGCGGCGTGAGCGGCAATCTTGTAGGTGATGATGCCGGTCTTGACGTCGTCCTTGTTGGGCAGGCCCAGATGCTCCTTTGGCGTGACGTAGCAGAGCATCGCGCAGCCGTACCAGCCGATCTGGGCGGCCCCGATGCCGGAGGTGATGTGGTCATAGCCCGGGGCGATGTCGGTGGTTAGTGGCCCAAGGGTATAAAAGGGCGCCTCATCGCAGCACTCGAGCTGCTTGTCCATGTTTTCCTTGATCAGGTGCATCGGCACGTGGCCCGGGCCCTCGATCATGACCTGAACGTCGTGCTTCCAGGCGATCTGGGTGAGCTCCCCCAGGGTTTCGAGCTCGGCAAACTGGGCTTCATCATTGGCGTCGTAGATCGAGCCGGGCCGTAAGCCATCGCCGAGCGAGAACGACACGTCATAGGCTTTCATGATGTCGCAGATTTCTTCGAAATGCGTGTAGAGAAAGCTTTCCTGGTGATGGGCCAGGCACCACTTCGCCATGATCGAGCCGCCACGCGAGACAATGCCGGTCAGGCGCTTGGCGCTCATCGGTACGTGATGCAACCGAACGCCTGCGTGAATGGTGAAGTAGTCAACGCCCTGTTCTGCCTGCTCGATGAGGGTGTCGCGAAAGATCTCCCAGGTCAGGTGTTCGGCCACGCCGTTTACCTTTTCAAGCGCCTGATAGATCGGGACCGTGCCGATCGGCACCGGCGAATTGCGCAGAATCCACTCCCGGGTTTCGTGAATGTTCTGGCCGGTGGAGAGATCCATGATGGTGTCGGCGCCCCAGCGAATACCCCAGGTCATCTTGTCGACTTCGTCCTCGATCGAAGAAGTGACCGCAGAGTTGCCGAGGTTGCCGTTGATCTTGACCAGGAAATTGCGCCCGATGATCATCGGCTCGGTTTCAGGGTGGTTGATGTTGGCGGGGATGATCGCGCGGCCCCGGGCGATTTCTTCCCGCACGAACTCAGGCGTGATTTCTTCCGGCAGTACCGCACCAAAGCCCTCACCTGCATGCTGCTGGTTCAAAAGACGCTCCACTTCCTCCGAGCCCAGTGTCTGTCGGCGCTGATTTTCCCGCAGCGCAACGAACTCCATTTCCGGTGTGATGATGCCCCGGCGGGCGTAATGAAGCTGACTGACATTACGGCCGGCCTTGGCGCGGTAGGGCGTGCGTTTTAAGTCGAAGCGAAGGGTGGTGGTGCGCGGGTCATTGGCGCGCTGCTTGCCGTAGTTCGAGGACAGGCCGCTCAAGCGTTCGGTGTCGCCGCGCTCATCGATCCAGGCACGACGCAGTTCCGGCAGGCCCTTTCGAATGTCGATCGAGGCGGCGGGGTCGGTGTAGGGGCCTGAGGTGTCATAGACCAGCACGGGCGGGTTCTCTTCATGCGCGCCCGAGGTGGTGGTCGGAGAAAGCGTGATTTCGCGAAACGGCACCTGAATATCGGCGCGCGAGCCCTGAAGGTAGGTCTTGCGCGATGCTGGCAGCGGCTGGATGGCGGCCTCATCGACGCGAGCGGATTCGGATAGAAACTGAGGGGTGGTCATGTGTGCTCCCGTTGGCAATCAATGCCGGCTGGAGCGCAGGATCGGGGAGGCGAACGACGTCATGGGAGGCGTGGTATCGCCGCTTGATCCCTACGCCGGTATTAGCCGGATCAGGTTCATCGGGATCCACCGTGGTATCGCGTTGCGACACAAAGTGATCTCAGCCGGTTCCACCGGCACCCCGTCAAGCGTTAGCGCACTGTCTGTGCGTGGCGCTCAGTCTGGGTGAGCCGCAATAACGGGTCAAGTCGACGCCGTATCTATTTTTTTAAATCGAAAAAAGAGTGCGATGTTTCCATACAGGTAGGCATGGAAATGTCATTTAAATGCGGGCAAATAACGTTAATGGCTTGAGATCAATGTATGCGATGGTAATGCTGTAGCGGCATTAATAGGGCGTGATGGAATATGCGCAATTAGACAAATCAGCGCGGACGCTGATTTGTCTAGAATAACGTTCAAAACGAGTTTAAGAGTCGGCTGTGCTGGCAACACCGGATCTGGAATATTTTATCGAGGTGTAAAGCTCACCCCAGGCCTTACTGGAGAACAGTAGAGACACCAGTACAAACTTTTTGGATAAGTACGCGGTTGCACAACACATTGCCAGGACCCCTGCGATAAAAAAGACCAGCATGATGTCAGGGTTGCCGGAGTAGAACTTGGCAATGAAGACAGGGGATGCATACATCAGTGGCCAGTGAACCATGTAGATCGGCAGCGAGTTCTTGCCCATCCACTCAAGCGGCGGTGATATCCGGGTTGTACTTACCCACATCATCGCTTTTATCGCTCCAGGGATGATTGCGAGTGCCGCCACGGTAAAGTCCAAAAAGTAGACGTCAGGCCACTCATAGTCGTACATGCCGTCAATAAAAAAGACCATGCCGGCAATGAACATCGCTCCGGCAATGCTCCAATGGAGCTGTTTCAAGAGCTCAACGGTTTTCGCAATGTGGCAGCCTGCCCATCCACCGAGCATGAAAAAGATGGCGTGGTGGAAAAAGCGGAGATTCTCGTATTCCATCAACCAGAACGGAATATAAAGCGCGATGGATAAAACGAGCCCGAACCAGGGTCGAATATGCATCAGGAAGTAGGCGGCAAGATAAAATAGAAACAGCATGTGCAAGAACCAGAGGTGATCTGCCCCCCCTGTAAGCACAGCATGGACAAAATCGAGTCCATCCTTGCCGAGCATGATTTCGCGCATCTTATAGACGCCAACCATGACCAAGGTCCATACAATGTAGGGGTATAAAATATGTTGAACCTTGCCGGAGAAAAATTTTCTAGGGCCTTTCTTTACGGAACCAATAAGCAATAGGCCGGATAAAAACATGAGCAACGGCATACGCAGTGGTTGCATGGGAAGTGCGAATGCTTCAAATATAGGCGATGTATCTTCAAGTTTTGCCGGTAAAGTGGCGGTACCATGAAAATAAACGACCAGGCAGATAGCCAGGCCGCGCATGGCATCCATCCATTGATAGCGGGGCTTGCTGGATTTGGCGATGGGAGAAGCAGAAGTCATAAGCGTATCGTTATTGAAGGTGCTGGGAAAAGTGCGTGCCCATTATTTATATTATGAGTTTCTTTTCAAACATTATTGGAGTTTGCGCTTAGATGAATCGAAATTTAAGAGAATATACGCAATTTATATTTAAAATTTGTTACCTAAGACTTAGGTAACTTCAGATTGTTTTTGTAGTACTTTGTAATTAAATGTGTGTTTTTAATTTTTAATCTGGTTGTTAGTGCAAAAGGTAAATTAACGTTATGCCATCTTTCGATATCGTTTCCGAATTCGACAGCCACGAAGCGACCAACGCCGTTGATCAGGCCAACCGAGAGATTCAAAATCGGTTCGATTTCCGGGGTGTGAAAGCGCAGTACACGCTTGAGGGCGAGCGCGTTCAGGTCGAGGCTGAAGTCGATTTTCAACTGCAACAGATGATCGATGTGCTCCGGGCAAAACTGATTGCCCGTGGCATCGATGCCCGGTGCATGGACATCCAGGAACCCGAGCTTTCAGGCGTCAAGGCGCGCCAGGCAGTCGATCTCAAGCAGGGCCTCGAGCAGGAGGATGCCAAGCGGATCGTCAAGCTGCTGAAGGGCGCCAAGCTCAAGGTGCAACCGGCGATTCAGGGCGACAAGGTGCGGGTGTCCGGCAAGAAACGCGACGACCTTCAGGAGGCGATTGCGCTGTTGAAAGGGGAAGAGGGGCCGGATCTGCCGTTGCAATACACCAACTTCCGGGACTGACTGCGGGCGCGGCTCAAAAGGTCGCTATTGATACCTGGCCGCACTGTATATCGTGCGGCCGAACTGCGTTTTATGCGAGAGCCAGCTCATGTCTGAATTCGTGCCTCGGCGGATGATCGCCTGTCACCCCGCCTACCGTGACGACATCGGCGATCTGATGACGCGCCGACCCCTGCCCGGGCCCGGCGTCGACCAACTCGATCCGTTTCTCTTTCTCAACCATCACGGGCCTCAGACCTATCCGGCCCATAATGACGGCCTGCCGTTCGGACCGCACCCGCATCGCGGGTTCGAGACGGTGACGTTCGTGCTCGATGGAGTGCTTGAGCACGCCGACAGTTCTGATCATCAAAGCGTGATTCACGCAGGCGGCGTTCAGTGGATGACGGCGGGCCGGGGAATCGTGCACTCCGAACGTTCACCGGAGGACTTCAAGCGACGCGGGGGCGCGCTCGAGATTCTCCAGCTCTGGATCAACCTGCCCAGTCGTCTCAAGATGACGCCGCCGGCGTATAAGGGGCTTGAGGCTCGGGATTTGCCCACGCTCGATCTGGGTGATGGCAGTACGATGACGCTGATTTCGGGCGCGCATGAAGCGCATCAGGGCCCGATCCAATCCCTCACCGACGTGATGCTCGGCGTTATTGCGCTGTCACGCGGTGCCCACCTGCACGTGCCTGTACCAAGAGGGCGGCAGCTCTTTTTCTATATCGTGGACGGTGAGCTGACCTGCGGTGACGATGTGCTTGAGGCGCATCATCTCGTCGAATTTGACCGTGAGGGCGAGGGTGTCGTGATCGATGCCGTATCGGACGCTCGGGTGATCATCGGGCACGCCGAGCCGATCGAGGAACCCGTGGTCATGCACGGGCCCTTTGTCATGACCAGCGCCGATGAGATTCGACGCGCCATCGCCGACTATCAGGCGGGCCGTTTCGAGGGGCTTTGAGGCCGCCCACGCTTGAGCGTCAGCGGTGCTTGTTGCTGTAAAGGCGCTGTTCTTTCCAGCCCGGGCTGTTTTCCTGTTGGCCGGGCGTTCGACGAAAGCGCTTGTATTCCCATTGGTACTGGGTGGGGTCGAGCGCGATCGCGGCCTCGACGCAGGCGTTGACGCCCGCGGCCGACACCGTTTCATCAGGGTCGTAGACGCGCTCATCGGCCCGGAGAAAATGAATCTCGAAACCGCCGGTGGCGTCGGTTTTTCGGCGGGCGACACCCACCACTACGCGGGCATCGGTGCGGGCGACCAGTTTTGGCAGCAAGGTGGCAGTGTAGGCGGGCCGACCGAAGAAATCGGCAAAGACGCCGCTGCCCCAGCTTGGCACCTGGTCGGGCAAAATGCCGATCGCCTCGCAGCGTTTCAGCGCCTTCAAGAGCGCAGCGACGCCGCGTGAGTTGGTCGGTACCAGCGCCGCGCCCTTACGCTCGCGTCCGGCCCGAATCACGGGATCCAGCGGCGCAATCTTCGGAGGCTCGTACATGGCGGTAAAGGGAAAGTGGCTTGAGAGCCAGAAGTTCAAGACTTCCCAGTTGCCAAAATGAGGGGCGAGTACGATAACGCCACGTCCGCTTGCCCGAGCGTCATCCAGCAGTTCGCGACCGTGCACCGCGTGAATGGCCGTTTCCACCTTGCGTGCCTCGCCGATCCAGGCAAATCCGAGCTCCATGATGGTCGCGATCGAATGGGTCAGGCTGTCTCGCGTCAAGCGGCGGTGCGTGGCCTTGTCCATGTCCGGGTAGGCGGCCTTTAAATTGATGCGAGTGACGCGCCGCTCACGGGGGGCCAGCGCTCGGTAGAGGGGCTCCAGGCATCGGCTCAGCCGCCACAGGGTCGGTGGGCGCCAACGGGCAAGTGTTTTCCAAAGCCCGTGAATCAGGCGCGCCTGTAGGCGCGCTTTCAAGGAGACGGTGTGCGAGTCGGTCATCGTAAAGGCACTGGCAGTAGCGGTTAAACGGAATCGGCGGTGCGTCTGGGCCGTGCAAGCTCGATCAGGTTGCCGTCGGGATCACGAAGGTAATAGGAAACCAGCGCACCGGCTGCGCCGTGGCGATGCACCGGGCCTTCTTCGAGCGCGACGTCGAGGGTGTCGAAGTGCCGGGTGAGTTCATCGTCGTCGAGCGTGGTGATAAAGCACAGGTCCATGCTGCCGGACGCGGGCGCATTGGCCTTCGGCGTCGCCTCGAAGTCGGGGCCGTGGAGTTTGATCTGCAGGTCACCGGTGACCAATGCCGTTCGACCGTTATCGCCGTAGCGCACCTCGAAGCCGAGCACCCGCGTGTAGAAATCAACGGTGCGTTCGATGTCACGTACGTTTAATACCAGATGGTCCAGTCGTGTCAGCATTCAAGGCCTCGTCGTTGTGATTTCGGGCGGTCAAGCGCCTCTGTATCTACCTACTTTACTGAAAATAACGCGCTTTTGCGCCCCTGTCGTCTTGTGTCGCGTTCGCGGGCGCGTAGGATGCATTCGAATAACATCTATGAACAGGGCGGGGATGATCAATGGCAGGTGCACACAAGGCGTTTCTTTTGATCCTGGCCATCGCGACACTTTGGATGGCGCTTCTGGCCGGCGGCGGTCAGTCGATTGGCGCGGGGGCGATCATTTTCATGGTGTGGGGGGTATCGCCGTACCTATTGCTCTGGACGCTCAAGCGCTACGTGTTGACCGACGTGGCGCCCAGAGCGCTTCTGGCGTTGATTGCTCTGGTGGGCGTGACCGGGCTGTACGCGTACGCCGATGTGCTTTTCCTGAATCCGCGTAACGATGGTGGCTTTACGTTTTTAATCACGCCGTTCGTTCAGTGGATCATGGTCGTGCTGGGCGGCGGGGCGCTTTACTGGCTCAAGCGCCGTCGCCGCGACTAGTGCGTCCTCAAGTGCCGTTTTCGCGCCATGGCGTAAGTGGGCTCACAGGTGGCTTTGCGGGTGATGGCCAAGCCATCGTGCGGCCGTAGGCGCCAGCGGTAACCTGGGAAATAACGTGGTCTGGTAGGCGTGATAGATGTCGGGCTTTCCTGACCACGTGCCGCTGGCGGGCCGATTCTGCGCGTCAAGCTCGTGGTGCCAGCTGCCTTTCTCCTGATCGATCAGGTAAAGGTCGATGTAATCCCACCAGGTGCGATACCAGTGTTCGAACCGGGCGTCGCCGGTGCGGGCCAGAAGCGCGGCGGCGGCAAGCACGCCCTCGGCCGGCACCCAGTGCATTCGGGCGCAAACCACGGGCCTGGCCTCGAAATCGAGCGTATAGACAAACCCGGGCTGGCCGTCGGCGGCCCACCCCCTCGTTGCAGCATCAAAAATGGCCACGGCGTCTTCGGCAAGCCAGGCCGGTGCATGCTCACCGTTGGCAAGCAGGGCCGCCTCGAGGTTCAGCAAAAGGCGCGACCATTCAAGGCCGTGGCCCGGGGTAACGCCGTAGGGCCGAAACGCATCGGCGGGGGTGTCCTTGTTGTATTCCTTGTGCGGTTGCCAGTCGTCGGTGAAGTGTTCGATCACGTGATAGCCAGCGCTGGCGGCGTGTTCATGGATGAGCCGGTGGGCGATCGAGAGCGCCCGTTGTCGCCATAGCGGCTCATCGAGTGCGTCGGCAATGGCGAGAAAGGCCTCGACCGAGTGCATGTTGCTGTTGGCGCCTCGGTAGGCTTCACTTTCCTGCCAGAATCGGTCCGAGTTTTCGCGCATCGCCCCTTCCTCATCGCTCCAGAAATGGGTCTCGATGGTGTGGCACGCGCGCTCCAAGAGTTCGCGCGCGCCTGCGCGCCCGGCAAGTGTTGCCGATGCCGCAGCCAGAGCCACGAACGCATGAAGGTAGGCTTCCTTGTTGCTGCTGGCGCCGGCCTCCTGCGCCTCTGAAAACCAGCCCCCGGCTTCATGGTCGAAGAACATCGTCTCGAGCGCACGAAGCCCATGATCAACCAGCATGGTCGCACCGGGCAGGCCCTGAAGGGCGGCGAGCGCGTAGGTGTGAGTCATGCGCGCCGTGACCAGCGTTTGTGGTCGGCAGGCATTGTCGAGACGGCCCGCCTCATCGAGCCAGCCGAATCCGCCGTCGGGAAGCCGGGCCGCCTTGCCGAAGTCGAGCAGATGTTGCCCGTGGCGTGACAGCCATCGGCGGTGCGCCGGTTGATCGATCCAGTACGTCAAAGGGGCGTGGGACATGCAATAACTCCTTGGCAACAGAACAACAGGAAGTGTGTGAGACCGCTTCAAAAGACATCGGGTCAGCGTGCTGGATCCACGACTCCGTTCAGGGACGCATTTCGCCGGTACCAGCCTGCAATGCTTGCGCGCGGGCGCGTCGTCGGGCGCACTTCATGAGGGATGGTTTCCGAAAGGAAACACACCAGCGTATTGGCCGTGGGAATCACGCGCTCGAGTTCGCGTTCAGGCGCGTTGGGGTCGTAGATCACCATTTCGCCGCCGGCATCGGCTGGCCAGTCCTGGTTCAGATATAAAACGGTCGATACCATCCGATTGGCGCGGCCTTGCAGGCTATCGACGTGCGTTTTGTAAAAACTTCCGGCCGGGTAGCGGGCAAAATGCGCCTCGAACTCGAACAGGCCGAGAAAGAGGGCGTAGTTCAGGGCGTCCTTGAACGCGGCCATCCGTTCGAGGTAGCGCGCCTGGGCCGGCCCGTTATGGTTCAACCAATAGATGCTGTCGCCACGAATATCGTCACGAAGCTGGTGCTCTTTGCCGCGGCCAATGCCGGCGCGTTGAAGCTGGTCGTGATGGCGCAGGTGCTCGAACTCCTCAAGCAGCGCGTCGATTTCAGGCGGCGGTAGGGCGTTGTGGATAACGCCGTAGCCGGTGTCGACCAGTGAATCGATCAGAGTGTCCCACGGGTGGTAGGTGGCATCCGGTGCAAAGGCGTCAGTCATCGGGCGTCTCGGAGTAAGGGGGTGGCCTGCGGGCACTGCGAGTGCGCAGCTCACCCCGCTTGGGCGGAGTGTCGAGGCTCAGGGCGGCGTCGAACCCGATCGTGAGCAGTTCGACCACCATCATGGCCGAGAGCCCCCAAAGGTGCGCGCCGTCAACGGCGTAGCTGGGCACGAACAGAGTGCGTGAATCATCGAGCGCGATGGCGTCGGTGTAGGCGCGATCATCGTCGATCAATCGGTTGATCGGCAAGTACAGGGCACGTTCGATCTCGGCCGGGTTGAGGGTCAAGGTCGGGCGTGCGGGAATACGGGCAACAAACGGCGTTACGATCAGGCCGTTGACGGAAATGCAGTCGCTCAGCCGCCCAAGCACCTCGATGTGTTCCCGGTGAAGGCCGACTTCCTCCTCGGTTTCCCGAAGTGCGCATTCGAGCAGGGTCTCGCCCGGGTCAAGCTTGCCGCCGGGGAACGCTACCTGGCCTGGATGGCTCGATAGCCGAGCGTTTCGAAGCGTCAACAAAAGGCGAGGCGGCGCCTCATCGCAGATTGGAATGAGCACCGCCGCACGCGGGCGCGGCTCATTGATCTCGAGGGGGGTGTGTGCTTGCAGTCGCTGCTGTAAGGTCTTTAACATGCCTGTCTACTTAATCCGTCTGCCGCTCTGGAGCGCCTGATGAACTACTGCAGCCACTGTGGCGCATCTGTCTCGTTTGAAGTCCCGAGCGGTGATGATCGCCCGCGTTATCTATGCCATCACTGTGGCACGGTGCACTACCAGAATCCACGTATCGTTGCCGGCACGATTCCCGTGCATGAGGGCAAGGTGCTGCTGTGCCGCCGGGCCATCGAGCCGCGTCATGGTTACTGGACCCTGCCGGCAGGCTACATGGAAAACGGCGAAACCACCGAGCAGGCCGCCTGGCGCGAAACCTGGGAAGAGGCGCAGGCCGACGTCAAGGTCGGTCATCTCTATACACTGATCGACCTGCCACACATCAATCAGGTCTACATGATCTTTCGGGCCGAGGCCGGCCCCGAGTTTGCGGCCGGCCCTGAAAGTCTTGAGGTAGCGCTCTTTGATGAGCAGGACATTCCCTGGGATCACCTGGCCTTTCCCACAATCGTGCGCACCCTTGAGCACTTCTTCGAGGACCGCCCCACCGGTAAGTTCCCGCTTCATACCAGCACCATGGACAAGCGTGACCGCAAGGGCATGTTCTAGCGGTGCATCGGGCCGTGTGATGGCAAGCGCTGCGATCGCGCATCGATGATGGCATAATCGCGCGGCATATCGGCAGCGCCCGGCGCTGCCTTCGGTAATAAACAGTGGATGGTTCATGCTCAAATGGCTTTCTATCGCCCTGGTGGTTCTGCTGGCACTTTTGCAGTACCACCTGTGGTTCAGTGACGGTGGGTTGCTTGAATGGCATCGCGTGACGGCCCGGGCCGACTCGATCGAAAGCGCCAATGACGTTTTAAAGGCGCGAAACGATCGGTTGGCTGCCGAGGTGATCGATCTCAAGGATGGCCTTGGCGCGGTCGAAGAGCGTGCCCGCAACGACCTCGGTATGGTGCGCGGTGACGAGCAGTTTTTCTGGGTGCCGGGTGTGACGGTTGACGCGACCAAGGAAGCGGCCAAGGCGCCGGCGGAGCCTGACCAATGACGCTCTACATCATCGTGCCGGCGGCAGGCGTGGGCGCCCGCATGAACGCCGACCGCCCCAAACAGTACTTAACCCTTGCCGGCGAGCCGCTGATGAAGCGCACCCTCGAGCGATTGTCGATGGCATTCGAGGGCGCTGAGCTGGTGCTTGGTCTGAGCGCCGGGGACCCCTGGTTCGATTCGAGCTGGCTGGACGGCCTGCGCTGGCGGCGCGCCCCCGGTGGAAACTCCCGCGCCGACACCGTAAGACAGGCGCTCGACGCGCTAAAGGGCTGCGCCCACGAGGATGATCTGGTGCTGGTTCATGATGTCGCAAGGCCCTGTGTCACCGTCGCCGACCTTCTCGCGCTCAAGGCCGCGGCGCAGGCTTCCCCCGATGGTGCGCTACTGGCAACGCCTGTTGCTGACACCATGAAGCGCGCAGGCGAAGGCGCACGGGTGCTTCGAACCGAATCGCGCGAGCGGCTCTATCACGCCCTGACCCCGCAGGGCTTTCGCTATGGCCTACTCAGCGAGGCCCTGTACAGGGCGAGCCAGCACGGTAACGAAGGCATTACCGATGAGGCCTCCGCCGTCGAGGCGCTTGGCCGCTCGCCGCAACTGGTGCCGGGCCGGCGTGACAACATCAAGGTTACCCACCCCGAGGACCTGGCACTGGCCGAGGCCATCCTGGCCGCGCAGTCGACCCCATCTACCGATTCGCGAGGAATGACATGACATTACGCATTGGGCACGGTTTCGATGTTCACCGCTTCGGTCCGGGCGATCATCTGATGATCGGTGGCGTTCAGGTGCCGTTTGAGCAAGGGTTCGTGGCCCACTCCGACGGTGACGTGCTGCTTCACGCGATCGCCGATGCGCTGCTTGGGGCCTGCGCGCTTGGCGACATCGGCCACCACTTCCCGGATACCGACGCAGCCTATGAGGGTGCTGATAGCCGGGAGCTGCTCAAGCAGGTCTACCGGCAGGTGCAGGCCAAGGGCTACCGCCTCGGCAATCTGGACGCCACCGTCATGGCGCAGGCGCCGAAGCTTGCCGGCCACATCCAGGCCATGCGCGAGGTGCTGGCGTTTGATCTTGGCGTGAGTCTTGATCAGGTCAACGTCAAGGCTACCACTACCGAACGGCTTGGGTTCACCGGGCGCAAGGAGGGCATTGCGGCGGAAGCCGTCGTGCTGTTGGCGTCGACCTGATGGCATCACTCGATTGGCCCCGCGTTCACGGTGAACCGATCGGTTTTGCGGAGTACCGCCAGACCGCGCAGGCGTTCAAGGTAAGTGAGGAACTCGGGTTCGAGCCGGAAGGCGAGGGCGAGCACCTCTGGCTGTTTATTGAGAAGACTGACCTTTCTACCCAGGAGATGGCGCGCCGCCTGGCCCATGGCGCTGGCATTCAGCCGCGGGATGTCGGCGTGAGCGGGCAAAAGGACCGAACGGCGTTGACCCGGCAGTGGTTTTCGCTGTGGCTGCCCGGCACGGATGTGCCCGTGGCCCCGTGTGAGCTGGTCGAGCAGGCCGGTGGGCAACTGGTGCGGCAGTCGCGTCATCCGCGCAAGCTGAAACGCGGCGTGCACCGGGCCAATCGCTTTGCGATCCACCTGCGCGGTGAGCTTGATGTGGCCGCGCTCGAGACACGGGGCCGGCAGATACTGACGTGGGGCGTGCCGAATTATTTCGGGCCGCAGCGCTTCGGGCATCAATGGAGCAACCTGATACGGGCGCGCAATCTGATGGCGCGTGGCTGGCGCAAGCGGGACGATCGTCAGGGCATGCTGCTTTCTGCCGCTCGAAGTTTTCTGTTCAATGAAGTGTTGGCCGAGCGGGTTCGGTCGGGCAACTGGGCGCAGGCGCTCGAGGGCGATGTGCTGATGCTCGAGGGGACTCAAAGTCAGTTTGCCTGTGATACGCCGGACGCCAGCGTGGTCGAGCGCGTCAAGGCCTGTGATCTTCATCCAACCGGCCCGATGCCCGGCAAGCGTCCAGGTGAATCGCGTGGCGAGGCGCTCGCACTCGAAACCCGCGTGATCGACGCCTTCCGAGATCTGGCGGACGGCATCGCCCGCGCTGGCGCCGAGACGCGTCGGCGGGCGCTTCGTGTCATGCCCGATACGCTCGAGTTCACCTCAAGCAGTGACGGCGTGTGGGTGTCGTTCGCGCTGCCAAGCGGGGCGTTTGCAACCTCGGTGCTCAGAGAGTTGATCGATCATCCCTCGCTGATAGCCAACTACCGCCCGCTTTCTGGAGAGGCTCTATGAAGCAATTGCTGCTGTCCAACGACGATGGCGTTCATGCGCCCGGACTCAAGGCGCTAAGTGATGCGCTATCGGATGCCTTTCATGTGCGGGTCGTTGCGCCCGATCGAGACAAGAGTGGCGCAAGCAATGCGCTTACACTGACGCGCCCGCTGTCGGTAGGACAATTGGACAACGGGTATTACTACGTCGATGGGACGCCTGCGGACTGTGTGTACCTGGGTGTGCGAGAACTTTGGGAACCGACGCCGGATATGGTGGTCTCGGGAATCAACCATGGCGGCAATCTGGGCGATGACGTGCTCTATTCCGGCACGGTCGCTGCGGCCATGGAGGGGCGCTCGCTCGGCCTTCCGGCCATGGCGGTCTCGCTGTGCGGTAAGACACACTTCGATTCGGCGGCCAGGGCGGCCAGGATGTTGATCGAACAAACCGGCCATCTGACGCTTCCGCCCAGAAGCCTGCTCAATGTCAACGTGCCGGATCTGCCGTGGGCGGCGATCAAGGGCATTCGTGTGACCCGTCTTGGCCATCGCGGGCCGAGCGACCAGCCACTTGAAGTACGTGACCCGCGCGGGCGGCCGCGCTACTGGATTGCGCTTGCCGGTGAAAACGCCGATGACGGTGATGATACCGACTTCGCCGCCATCGATCAGGGCTTGATCTCGGTGACGCCCTTGATGACCGACCTTACCCGCCACAGCGCCATCGGCGACGTTCAGAATTGGCTCGGGGCCTTGAACCTGACATGACTTTTATCGGTCCCGACATCACAAGGAGAGAAGGGTGAATCGTGCGTTAACGCTGTATCTCAAAGGCGCAGGGATGGGCGCGGCTGATGCCGTGCCCGGCGTCTCCGGAGGCACCATCGCCTTCATTACCGGCATCTATGAAGAGCTTATACATACGATCCGGCGGTTCGGGCCGGAGGCGATCGGTGTCTGGCGCGAGGGCGGAACGCTTCGCATGCTTGAGTTTTTGAACTTCGGCTTTTTGATTCCACTGATGCTTGGCATCCTGACGAGCCTGGTGACGGTTGCACACCTGGTGACCTATCTGATGGACGCCTACCCGCTGCTGCTCAATGCGTTCTTCTTCGGGCTGGTGCTGGCCTCGGCCTATGTCGTTGCTCGGCGGTTGACGCACTGGAACCCTGCGCATCTAGTGGCGCTGGTGGCCGGGGTGGCCCTTGCCTATTACCTGCCGTCACTGCTGCCTGCAGGTAATGACGGCGGATGGATGCTGTTTATCGCCGGCGCCATCGCGATCAGTGCCATGCTGTTGCCTGGCGTATCCGGCAGTTTTCTTTTGTTGACCATGGGTATGTATGGCACGGTCATGGGCGGCATCAAAAGTTTCGATTTGATGCTGATCGTCAAGTTCGCGCTCGGCTGTCTGGTCGGTCTTTTTACCTTTTCACGGGTTCTGTCGTGGCTGTTCAAGCACCACCATGCCATGACCCTGCAACTGTTGATCGGGTTCATCCTCGGGTCGTTGCCGACCCTCTGGCCCTGGAAAACATTGAGTGCGTATCGGCTGGCCGACAATGGCGACAAGATTCCGCTAGACCACCAGCTCTTGTGGCCGAACCATTACGGTGCGGTGACCGGCAGCGACCCTCAGTGGGTGTTGGCGTTCGCGCTGATGGCTGTCGGCGTCGCGCTGGTCGTGGCCCTTGGTGAACGCAATGCTCCCTCAGACGCATCAGGAGAGAAGTGAAGTCATGAAAACCTATATCGTCATCGGTGCCCTGGCGGCGTTTGGCGCCCTTGCCGGCTGTGCCACAAGCACCAACCCCGCTCAGATTTCGGACCGCTCCTTCGACCAGGGGCAGGCGACCAAGCCCGCATCGTACAATGTACGCCGCGGCGATACCCTTTACAGTATCGCCTGGCAGCACGACAGCGATTTCCGAACGCTTGCGATGCTCAATGGCCTCGAGCCGCCCTATAACCTTCGTCCCGGTCAGACGCTGAAACTCAATGAGGCCGGCGCGGGGGGCGGTATGCCTTCAGACAGCGGCAATGCGCCGCAGGGCGCCAAGACCACGCCGCTCAATGGGGGCGGTGCGGATGATTCGGACGATTCCTGGCTGCTGTCCGGAAGCGATGAATCCGACTCGAACGGCATCAGTGCAACACCTATCGAGGCGGCCAGCCCGCATGCAGATGGTGCATCCACCGACAGCGCCGGCAACGAGCTCGGCACTCAGGTGGCCGGCGCTGTCGAGCAGTCAAAGCCCGCCAAACAGGAGTATTCGCCGGTCAAGAACGTGCAGTGGCAGTGGCCTTCCAAGGGTCAAATCGTCGGTACGTTCGAAGACAAGAGAAACATAACAGCAGGCATTGATATTGCCGGTCAAAAGGGGCAACCTGTGACGGCGGCTGGCCCAGGTATCGTTGTTTACGCAGGCAGCGGTGTCCGCGGCTACGGCAACCTTGTCATCCTCAAACACAATGATCATTTCCTGAGCGCGTACGCCCACAACGATACCTTGAAGGTGAAGGAAAACGACGTGGTCAGTGCCGGACAGACCATTGCGACGATGGGGAACAGCGATGCCGACCGCGTTGCGCTTCATTTCGAAATTCGCAAGGACGGTCAGCCACAGGATCCGATGAACTATCTACCGGACCAAGGGTGATACGATACGGGGCGTGATCGACTACCCAGGCGCCCCGTCATTAAGAAGACACAATAATAAAGCAACGTCGATACCCGATTCTGGGCAATGGAAGCTTTGAACGAAAAGGGGTAATAGCTATGACGGTAGCAGAACGAGATCTACAGGACGTAAATCTTGAAGACGCCGACGCGGAACTGAATCTTGATGACAATGACGTCGCCGAGGAAGAAAGCGCGTTTGAGAAGGCTCTCAATCGCGATGAAAAACAGTCCAGCCAAAGTCTGGACGCCACTCAGATCTATTTGAACGAAATCGGGTTCTCCCCGCTTCTGACACCTGAAGAAGAGGTGTTTTACGGCCGTCTTGCGCAGAAAGGTGACCCGGCCGGGCGCCAGCGCATGATCGAATCCAACCTTCGCCTGGTCGTCAAGATCTCAAGGCGCTATCTCAACCGTGGTCTTACGCTGCTCGATCTGATCGAGGAAGGCAATCTGGGGCTTATTCGCGCCGTGGAAAAATTCGATCCCGAGCGCGGGTTCCGATTTTCTACCTATGCCACCTGGTGGATTCGCCAGACCATCGAGCGGGCGCTGATGAACCAGACCCGTACGATTCGTCTGCCGATTCATGTCGTCAAGGAAATGAACGTCTATCTGCGCGCCTCGCGCGAGCTGACACAGAAACTTGACCATGAGCCGACCGCTGAAGAGATTGCCGCACATCTCGACAAGCCTGTTGAGACCGTTAAGAAGATGCTCGGGCTCAATGAGCGCGTATCTTCGGTCGACTATCCGGTAGGCAGTGAAAGCGACAAGCCTCTGATCGACACCATCGCCGATGAAAATGAATCCGGGCCGGAATCCGATCTGGTCGATTTCGACGTCAAGGCGCACGTGGATGAGTGGCTCGCCGAGCTTACCCAGAAGCAGATGGAAGTCGTGGTACGTCGTTTCGGACTGCGTGGGCATGAGCCTGCAACGCTTGAAGACGTCGGTGCCGAAATCGGTCTGACCCGCGAGCGGGTTCGCCAGATTCAGGTCGAGGCGCTCAAGAAGCTGCGCAAGATGCTGGAAGGGCAGGGGCTTTCTCTCGAATCGATCTTCGATCAGCATTAAGCCGCACCTTGCGACGGTGCAATGATTGCTAAAACGGGCGGACCTTGGGTCCGCCCGTTCTCGTTCGGAGAATGCTTTTTTATTTGCACCATGACGCGATAGACTATAGAGAAACCAACATGCATTCTTGTATGTATGTCTGATCAATGCGCTCGAGCGCGATGCGAGCTGTTCGAAGCCGCCGTCTATCAATGCGCAAAGCCGTTACAGGAACTTATTCCCATGCCAAGAATCAAGGCGCTCTCATTGGCCGTGGCGCTTGCCGCCTCGACCCAGGTACAGGCCGCCGACCTGATGTCCATTACCCGCGATGCGATGAGCAACAACGCAAACTACGCCGCCTCCCGTGCCGGGTACGACAGCACCGAGGCTCAGGAAGATGTGCAGCGCGGCGACCTGTTGCCCCAGATCACGGCGTCTGCAACGCATACGCGTTATCACGTGATCTCGAGCCCGGATTCAAGCGCCGGTGCCGCGACGGCCGGGGGCGGTACGGCCGCGGCCCGAGGCAGCGATGACGACTACGGCGCCACGTCGGCCAATGTTCAGCTGACTCAGTCGCTGTTCGATGCAACCAACTGGTTTCAGCTCGAGGCGGCCGAACGCTCGACGGCTCAGCAGGCGCTGACGCTTGCCGGTGACCGTCAGCAGCTCTTCTACAATGTGGCTGAAGCCTATTTCGAAGTGCTGAGAGCGCATGAGCTGCTTGAGACCTACCGCGCGCAGGAACGTGCGCTGCAGCGTGAGTTCGAGCAGGTTCGTCAGCAGTTCGAGGTCGGTGTGGTCGCGATTCCCGCGGTGCGTTCGGCCGAGTCGTCCTATGACAGTGCCCGTGCTCAGCGGATCTCTCAGGAGAGCGCGCTTGAAGTGGCGTTTGAAAGCCTTGAGCAGCTGACCGGCAAGCAATACGCCTCGATCGATACGCTCAAGAGCGATCTTCCGATCGAGCGGCCCAAGCCCAGCTCCCGTGACGACTGGGCAAGCATGGCAGCGACTCAAAACATCACGCTGCTGGCCGCAAAAGCTGCGGTCAAGGCAGCCCGCGCCGATGTCAAAACCGCGCGCGCCGGGCACCTGCCGGTGGTAAGTGCCTTTGCCAACTACGATTACAGCAAGTCCAATCAGGATTACATTCGCGGCCACTCCGGTGACACGACCTTTGGGGTGCAGGTCAACGTGCCGATTTTCTCCGGCGGATCGACCAGTGCTCAGGTTCGCGCCAATACCTATACGCTCGAACAGACCCAGTTTCAGGCTGAGGATCAGCTTCGAACCGCGGTTCAAAACGCCCGTTCCTATTACGCGCAGGTCAATAACGCGATCTACAGCATTGCGGCACAGAAAAAGGCGATCGCCTCAGCGCGCAGCTCGCTCGATGCCAGACGTCAGGGCTACCAGGTCGGCACTTACAACATCGTCGATGTCCTGGACGCCGAACAGGATTTCTACACCGCGATGTCGAACTACGCCGACGCACGCTATGACTATATCCTCGATATGCTGAATCTGCGTCAGGCCGCCGGTGTCCTGGATCAGGGCACGCTCGAGGCACTCAACAAGTGGCTCGACGCCGACAAGGCCGTGCAGCTCGACATTTCCGATCGCAGTAACGATCAGGATCTTCTGAGCCGCGAGATCAGTACCGTCGATCAGGACTCCAACGTATTCGGCGCCGTAACACCGGCTCGGCTCACACCCGAGCGCTAGGCGCTTGTCGCGCGCCGGGTCTGACGCGACAATAACGGCGTATTTTACTGTGGAGTTACGTCATGGCCCGGCCTTTAACGGCATATATCGATCTGGCAGCCCTGCGGCACAACTATCAACTGGCCTGTGCCTGTGCCCCTGAAAGCCAAACGCTTGCCGTCATGAAGGCCGATGCCTACGGGCACGGCGCGCTCGAGTGCGCCCGGGCACTTTCGGATCTGGCGCCGGCGTTCGCGGTGGCAAGCATCGAAGAGGCCGACCGTCTTCGAAACGGGGGCATCACTCAGCCGATCGCCCTGCTCGAAGGGTTTTTTAACGCCTCCGAACTTCCGCGTATTGCCGAGCGTAACTACTGGTGTGTCGTACACAGTCAGTGGCAGATTGAGGCGCTTGCCAACGCATCGCTTGTCCGGCCGATTACGGTATGGGTCAAGCTCGATTCCGGCATGCATCGGCTTGGTTTCTCACTTGATGAGGTCGAGCCGACCTGGCATGCGCTTGGGGTGATGGAAAACGTCCATCAGCGTCATCTGATGACGCACTTTGCCTCGGCGGATCTCGAGCGTTCGCCCCAGTTTGTCGAACAGCTTGAAAAGGCTCGTACCGTAGCCCGTCGGCTCGACGCCCCGGTGAGCTTTGCGAATTCGCCGGCAACGCTTGTGCATTCTGAGGCACATGGTGCCTGGAACCGGCCCGGTATCATGCTCTACGGCGCTGACCCGCTTGAACGAGCGACCAAACTCAGTCAGCAGCTAAAGCCCGTCATGACGCTTGAGACCGAAGTAATTGCCCTTCGAACGCTTGGGCCCGGCGAGCCGGTCGGCTATGGCGGTCGCTTTAAAACGGCGCGCCCTAGCCGTATCGCGGTCATCGCCTGTGGCTATGGCGACGGGTATGATCGCCACGCCCCCGATGGTACGCCCGTTCTGGTCGACGGGCAGCGGGCACCCCTTGCCGGGCGCGTCTCGATGGACATGATGACCGTCGATGTTACCGACCTTCCCGAGGTGTCGGTCGGCGCACGCGTGACGCTTTGGGGGAACGCCGCGACGGGGGAAGCTCTCCACGTCGATGATGTGGCCAGACACTGCGAGACCATCAGCTATACGCTTCTTACCGGGGTGCTGCCTCGCGTACCGCGTCGCTATCTGACGACATGAACGCGCCTGGTGCTCGAAGTGCGCCCGCGTGCGCTCTACAATGAGCGTTTTTTTAAGTGAACTGGACAGCCCATGGGTAAGAAAAAGCGAACACGCCCGAAAAGTCATGCCCACCCGAGGTATTGGCCAACCTGGTGCGCCATCGGATTGATGCGTCTGGCCGCCTGGCTGCCCTGGCGCGTGAAGCTTTGGGTCGGCAAGGGGTTGGGTGAGCTGGTCTGGCGGTTTGCCAAGCGTCGTCGACACATCACCGAGACCAATCTGGCGCTGTGCTTCCCCGAGCTCGACGATGCGGCGCGTGCACGGCGGGTGCGCGAGACCTTTCATGCCAATGGCATCGGTATTCTGGAGACGGCCACCGGGTGGTGTCGCGACCCTGAACACATGCGTCATCGAGTGGCCTTCAAGGGCCTTGAGCACATGGAAGAGGCCAAGGCGCAGGGGAAGGGCGTTCTGATCATCGGGATTCACTTCTCGACGCTTGATCTTGGCGGTGCGCTGCACTCGCTCTTTTTTGATGCCGATGTGGTCTATCGCCCCCACGATAACCCGGTGTTTGAAACCTTCATGACCAAGGCGCGCCGGCGCATCTTCGGCGCCGCGATCGACCGTCACGATCTCCGTGGTGTGGTTCGGCGCATCAAGGCAGGCCATGCGGTATGGTATTCGCCGGATCAGGATTTCGGACGTGAGGCCAGCGTGTTCGCGCCGTTTTTCGGGGTCGAGGCGGCCACGATCAAGTTGACGGCGAAAATCGCCCGGATGACCGGGGCGCCGGTGATGCCGCTGATGTTCCACCGTAACCCGGACGACTACACCTATACACTCGAGTACCTGCCGGCGATCGAGAATTTCCCGACCGGCGATGAAGTGGCGGACGCGGCACGCATCAATGCGTTCATCGAGCAGGCGATTCGAAAGCACCCCGAGCAGTATCTGTGGCTGCATCGGCGCTTCAAGACACGGCCGAACAAGAGCGACCCGTCGCTGTATTGAGAGTGCGTCGATGACTCCGCTATGAAAAACGCCCCGTCGAGACGGGGCGTTTTTGCAGGCAAGGCGTCGATCAGGCGTCGATGCGCTTGTACTTGGTGCGCTTGGGCGTGTCGTTGCCGACGCGCTTGTGATAATCCGCCTCGTACTCGCTGTAGTTGCCTTCGAAGAAGGTGACGCTCGAATCGCCTTCGTAGGCGAGAATGTGCGTCGCGATGCGGTCGAGGAACCAGCGGTCGTGCGAGATCACCATCGCGCAGCCCGGAAACGCCAGCAGCGCTTCTTCGAGCGCGCGCAGGGTCTCGATGTCCAAATCGTTCGAGGGCTCATCGAGCAGCAGTACGTTGGCGCCCTGTTTCAGGGTCTGCGCCAACTGAAGTCGTCCGCGCTCACCGCCGGACAGGTCTTTCAGGTACTTCTGCTGATCGGTGCCCTTGAAGTTGAAGCGACCGACGTAGGCGCGTGAGGAGACCTCATAGCCATTGATGCTTAGCATGTCGTGACCGTCGGATACGGCCTCCCAGACAGTCTGGTCGTCCTTCATCTTGTCACGGAGCTGCTCGACGTAGGCGATGTCGACGGTGTCACCGATGACGACATTACCGGCATCGGGCTGTTCCATGCCGGCCACCAGCTTGAACAGGGTCGACTTGCCCGCACCGTTGCCGCCGACAATACCGACGATGGCGCCGGGCGGCACCTGGAAGGAGAGGTCTTCAAACAGCACCTTGCCTTCAAAGCTCTTGGTGACGTTATGGAACTCGATGACCTTATCGCCAAGGCGCGGGCCGGGCGGAATGTAGATCTCGTTGGTCTCGTTGCGCTTTTGGAAGTCGCCGGACTGCATCTCATCGAAGCGATTAAGACGCGCCTTGTTCTTGGCCTGGCGGCCCTTCGGGTTCTGGCGAACCCACTCGAGCTCCTGCTTGATTGCCTTCTGGCGCGAGGCTTCCTGCTTGGCTTCCTGCTCGAGACGCTTTTCCTTGGCTTCGAGCCAGTTGGAATAGTTGCCTTCAAACGGAATGCCGCGGCCGCGGTCAAGCTCAAGAATCCAGCCGGCCGCGTTATCGAGGAAGTAGCGGTCGTGGGTAACCGCAACAACGGTGCCGGGGTACTCGACCAGAAAGCGCTCGAGCCAGGCGACCGATTCGGCGTCCAGGTGGTTGGTCGGCTCATCAAGCAGCAGCATGTCCGGGCTTGACAGCAGTAGACGACACAGCGCCACACGACGACGCTCACCGCCTGAGAGGTTGGCGATGCTCGCATCCCACGGCGGCAGGCGCAGAGCGTCGGCGGCCACTTCGAGCTTGCGCTCGAGGTTGTGGGCATCGCTTGCCTCGATCAGGTTTTCGAGCCGGGCCTGTTCGGCGGCCAGCGCGTCGAAATCGGCGTCGGGGTCGGCGTAGGCCATATAGACCTCGTCGAGCTTGGTCTGGGCCTCGTGAATATGAGCGACGGATTCCTCGACCACCTCACGGACAGTCTTTGAATCATCCAGCACGGGTTCCTGCGGCAGATACCCTACGTTCAGATTCGGCATCGGGCGGGCTTCACCGTTATATTCGGTGTCAACGCCTGCCATGATGCGCAGCAATGAGGATTTGCCGGATCCGTTCAGGCCCAACACGCCGATCTTGGCGCCTGGGAAGAACGACAGGGAAATATCCTTGAGGATTTCACGTTTGGGCGGCACGATCTTGCCGACCCGGTTCATGGTATAGACGTATTGCGCCATGAGATTCCAATACCGTTGTCAGGAAGTGGGGTAGGGGCTCTTGGCCTCACTAGAGGGCGATGATAGAGCGCGCATGGCATCAAGGCCAGCCGCAGTACGAACTTGACGACAAAATCGTCGTAAATGTCGGGCTGTAAATGATAACGGCCGCGCAAGGCGGCCGTCGTTGGCGTTTTGGGTGCTACTCTTCTTCGACATCCTCGTCGATGTCATCATCATCGTCCAGCAACCAGTCGTCGGTAATGTCTCGCTGAAGCCTGCGTTCTTCAAGCAGCGACTCAAGGCGCCGCCTGGCCTTGGGATCACTCTTGCGGGGTTTTGTCAGTTCGAACTCGTCGTCATTGACGGCATCGTCGCTCAGTTCGTCATGATCGAGGTGTAGCTCTTCTGAACTCATGGGTTCACCTCCTAAGCCAGGTTCCTGACTGGCTATATAACGTGACTGATGCGCGGATGCAATACCTTTTCAAAAAGTTACTTGACTTTGCGGTATGTAAACAGATTAGCCCTTGTGGTCGGTGTTGATCTGATCCCGCAGTCTGTCCAGTTCCTGGCGCGCCTCGATGGTGTCGGTGACGTCCTTTTGAACCCCGATGAAGTACTGAAGCTCATCGCCTTCATCGTAGACCGGTGTGATCGAAAGCTCGTTCCAGAACAGGCTGCCATCCTTTCTGTAGTTTCGAATGACTTCGCGACAGAACTTGCCTTCCGCCAGCGCATCCCGAATGCGGTCGAGCCCGGGCTGCTGGGCATCGCCGTTTTGAAGAAAGCGGCAGTCTCGATAGAGGATGTCGTCGGCGCTGTACCCGGTCAGACGCTCGAAGCCCTGGTTGACGTAGATAAGAATATTTTCGTTGCCCTCCTGCTCGGCGACCACGATGCCGTCATCAGAAGAGTTGATGACGCGCTCGAGAAGTTCAGGGCTGATCATGTGGGGTCGTTGCATGGAGTCGTGGATCCTTGATGATAAGTGCGGTCGTTCTTCCATCGTGCAGGCCATCCCGGCCTGCCACGACGTATGAGGCGTGGTGTGCGCCGTTATTGTTCAACATTATGAAGACGTTGAGCGAGCATGGCCGCAATAATAAGGCTCAATGTAAGCAAAATTAATGTCCACGCGCTACCGATCAGGTGTGCCGTTACGCCGATAACCGCACCGAACACCAGAAGCAATATGCCGGTCAACGTGTTGGACATCGCAACATACAGCGCTCGCTGCTTCTGCCCGGCCAGATCCACCACGTACGTCTTGCGGCCAAGGCGGATGCCGGTGTGCGCGATGATCATCACTGCGTACAGTAGTGCGAAGGGCCAGACTGTCTGAGTCCATGCAAAGGGCAACAGCGCCGCAAGAGCGGCAAGAAAGGCGGCTGCTGCGGCGATCAGTCCGCCGTTTCTCATGACGAGGTGGCTGCCGCGGTCGGCGCGTTTGCCCCAGAGGGGGCTCGCGATCATGCTGGCAATGCCTGAAATCAGAATTAAAACGCCAAGCCCCTTCAGGTTCTCGTCGCTGTTGTTCTGGGCAAGCAGGGCCATGTAGGGCAGCGCGAGCGCACTGCCGAGCAGCAGGGTGCGCGCCAGGTTGAAGCGGCGAAACTCCCTGTCGCGCTTGAGTGCCTTGACGCCGTCTTTCAATGTGGCAAAGGCGGTGCTGCCGCCCTCTGTTGCGCCGTCTTCTTCTTTAAGGCGCAGCGCGCAGAGGGCATTTACAAGCCAGCCAATGCTCGCGATCACCAGCAACACGACCAGCGCGGCGCGGCTTGGCTGATTCCCCAGTGCGATGAGAATGGCGCCGGCGGCAAGCGTTGCGCCCCCGGCAAGGCTGCCACTCCAACCCATGAGCTGACCGCGTTTTTGCTTGTCGATGGTTTTTCCAAGTACATCCTTGGTGGCGATGGAGGTCACGCCGCGCGCCAGTGACAGTATCACCAGTGCCACAAGCACCATCGTCCCGCCCACGCTTCCGCCGCCCCACAGCGCAACCAGCGCCAGGGCAAAGGCGGCCGCGGCCTGAATGGCGCTGCCGCTCGCCCAGACATACTTTCTTTGTGGCAGCGGGCGAATCAGCCCCGCCACCAGCACCTGCGGCAGCAGCGCGCCGGCCTCGCGAATCGGTACCAGGAGCCCGACCATCCAGCCCGGGGCGCCCAGTGCTCCCAGAAGCCAGGGCAGAATCAGTCGGGCGCTTGCCAGTTCATCGGCCAGCTTGTTGCCAAGCGAGCCAAGAAGCTGCTTTATAAAGTTGCCGGGCTGTTGGTTGCAGGCGCTGTCGGGAATATCCTTGCAGGTACGGGCATCTTCATCATGGGTTAACGCTTCGAAGGCGCGGGTAAGCGTACTATCTTGAGGGGGAGTATCTTGGGTATCGGTGGCCATGTGGCTTCCTTGTCTCTCATGGCGGTGCATCGCTAAAGTAGGCGAGCAAGCATAGTCAAATTTTAAAAGGCGGTAAGAGCCATGCGCATCACGATCCATTATTGTACACAGTGTCACTGGCTGCTGCGGGCGGCCTGGTATGCTCAGGAGCTTTTACAGACGTTTGGTGAAGATCTTGACGAAGTGTCGCTTGCACCCAGTCACGGCGGGCATTTCGATATTCTGGCCAACGGAGAACTGCTTTGGGACCGCAAGCGCGATAACGGCTTTCCAGCCGTGAAGGAAATCAAACGGCTGGTCCGAGACCGGCTCGATCCCGAGCGCGATCTCGGCCATGTGGATCGGTGATCAGAACCAGCGTTTTCGGCGCAGCAGCCAAAGCTGTAACAGGATCACGAGCACGATCAGTCCGACAAACACCGTAAAGCCGTAATGGTTGTCGGCGCCTGGAATGCCGCCGACGTTGATGCCCAGAAGCCCGGTCAGAAAGCCAAGGGGCAGGAAGATGGCGGTAATGACCGACAGCACGTACATGCGGTCGTTGAGTTGCTCGGAGCGCTCACTGTTGAGCTGCTCCTGCAGCATCATCGAGCGCTCCTGCATCGCCTTGGTGTCTTCGACGTAGCGTTGAAGCTGGTTGGCGGATTCCCTGAGCCAGAGCCGGGCGGTCTCCTCGACGTAGCCCGGTTCACTGGCCAGCCGGTTCAAGCAGTCACACTGAGGCTCCATGAAGCGCCTGAGCGTGATCAGCGAGCGGCGAAGCTTCAAAAGCTCATCGTCGTCGATCAGCTCATCGTTGAGCTGACACTCCTCCAGCTGCCCAAGCCGGTCGTCCAGGTCGTGGTCCAGTTCACCGACCTTATCGATCATGGCGTCGGTCATCGACGCCAAAAGCTCCGACACATTTCGGGGGCCTTCGCCGTCGTGCAGGTAGTTCCTCACCAGTGAAATCGATTGCAGTGGGCGCCGTCTCAGTGTGATCAAGCGGTTGTTCGTAAGCCACACGCGAAGCGAGATCATGTCATCGGGCGCAGCACCCGGGTTCAAATTGATGCCTCGAAGCGTGGTGACAAGCCCACCGACAAAGCGCCCGACCCGGGGGCGCGTCTGTTCTTCCAAAAGAGCCTCGATCACATCTTCATGCAGGTCGGCGATATCCTGCAGGAAGTGCGGCGCATCGCCATGCGTGAAATCAAGATGCATCCAGACCGGTGCCGGGTCGGTTTGCCAGATGCGATTCAAGTCATCGTGTTCCAGAAGCTGACCACCGCCGAGCCCATCGAGTCGGTAGGCGGCAACCAGAGAAGTCGTGGCATCAACCATTGAGTGTCCTTAAACGAGCAGTACATGCATGGGCGCACCGTCTAAACGACGGCTTAAGATGATTTGGACGCAGGCGGCAGACTCAAGAGTTCGTCGACTACACTCCACACATTATCGAGCACCTTGGGCTGTGCGCGGGCGTTGGGATGAATGGCGTCATCCTGCATCAGGTCGTCATCGAGCGCCACGCCGTCGAGCATGAACGGCTCGAGCGGCAGGCCGTATTTTTCGGCAAGTGTGGGGTAGATGTTCTTGAAGGCCGTCGAGTAGTTCTGGCCGTAATTGGGCGGCACCATGATGCCGAGCAAACCGACGCGCGCCGGGTGGTCCTGGATCAACTGGATCATCTTGTCGAGCCGAGACTGAATCTGGGCGGGGGGCAGCCCACGAAGGCCATCATTACCGCCAAGCTCCAGCAGCACGATGTCGGGATCAAACTGCTCTAACGCCTTGGGCAGCCGCTCCAACCCACCCGAGGTGGTTTCACCGCTGATGCTTGCGTTGATGACCTTGTCCTTGTCGCCGAGGCGCTGCTGCAGGAGATGCACCCAGCCCTTGTCGGTCGGCATGTTGTGCGCAGCGCTCAGGCTATCGCCGAACACCAGTATGGTTTCGGCCCGCGCCGCGCCGGTTGCTGCCAAGCCCAATGCGAGAATCAACGCCGCGGCCCACCGAGGGCGCGTCCATTCTGGCCGTGATGACCCGGTCGATGTCAGGAGTGTTTTCAACATGTCTCGATCCTTTTCTTCGATACGTGAGTCTGTGACGCATGAATCCGCAACACGGGAGCCTTCGGGGCATGAGCCGGCCACGCCCACGATCCTGCGGGCAGTCGGACTCTCCAAGCAGGTGCGCTCGGGGAGCCGCACGCTGACCGTGATCGATGCGCTCGATCTGGACGTGGCCCCCGGCGACTGTCTTGCCATTCTAGGCCGATCCGGCGCGGGGAAATCAACGCTTTTAAGTTTGCTGGCAGGTCTTGATCAGCCAAGCGGCGGCGAGCTTTACCTGTTCGATACCGCGCTTTCCAGGGCCGATGAAGACGGCCGGGCCAAGCTTCGCGCCGGGCAGGTGGGTTTTGTGTTCCAGAACTTTCAACTGCTGCCGACGCTCACGGCGCTCGAGAACGTGATGCTGCCGCTTGAATTGACCGAGGCGCGCGACAAAAGTGCCCGAGCCAAAACCTGGCTCGAGCGGGTGGGGCTAAGTGACCGGCTCGACCACCTGCCGCGCCAGCTTTCCGGCGGCGAGCAGCAGCGCGTGGCGATCGCGCGGGCGTTCGTGACCGAGCCGAAGCTGGTGTTCGCCGATGAGCCTACCGGCAACCTTGATCAGCACACGGGGCAATCGGTGGCGGAGCTTCTGTTCTCGCTCAATCGAGATCAGGGCACCACGCTGATCGTGGTCACACACGACACCGAGCTTGCCCGCCAGTGCGCGCGGCAACTGACGCTTGCCGACGGCGCGTTGATCCCGTGGGAGAACCTTTGATGCAGATGGCACGACTGGCGCTCAAGAGTCTCTGGCGCGATTTACGAGCGGCGGACGTTCGCGCGCTGTTTCTGGCCATGATCATTGCGGTGGCCGCCACCACCATGATCGGTTTCTTCCTCGACCGCGTGACTCAGGGCATGGCCCGCCAGGCCGGGCAGCTCCTTGGCGGTGACGTGGTGCTGGTCAAGGGGGCGCCGTTCGAACAGGTCGACGTCACCCGTTTGCGCGAAGGGGGGTTCAAGACCAGTGAGCAGACTCAGATGGTCTCGATGGCAAGCCGCCAGGGCGCCTTTCAGCTCTCGAGCCTCAAGACCGTCGACAGTGACTACCCGCTCTACGGCACGCTCACCATCAGAACCGCCGCCGGTGAGGTGCAAAAGACCGGGCCGCCGGCAGTGGGTGAGGTCTGGATCGATGCGCGACTCGGCCGCCGGCTCGAGGCGGGCCTTGGCGATGATTTCCAGCTCGGCCAGACCCGCGTGCGTGTGGCTGGCTTCATCGAGCGCGAGCCGGATCAACGGGTCGGGCTTGCCAATCTCAATCCCCACATCCTGCTGTCTCAGGCAACGCTTGAACACGCCGATTTGATCCATCCCGGCGCCCGGGTGACCTATCGTTTGATGGGGCGGGGCGAAAGTGGGGCGGTCGAGGCCATTCAGCCGTGGCTTGATTCGCTGCGCGATCAAAGCATTCGCGTGATGGACGTCGAGCACGACAGCCCACGGCTTGGTCGCACGCTCGAGCGTACCCAGAAATACCTGAGTCTGGCGGGGCTTGCCGCAGTACTGCTGGCAGGCGTTGCGGTGGCGATGGCTACCCGACGCTACGTCGAGCGTCATCTTATGACAGTGGCACTGCTTCGCTGCTTCGGTAGTCAACGGCGTCAGTTCACGGCGCTCTTCTTGTATCAGCTCGGTTGGCTGGCGCTGGTGGCATCAATACTTGGGGCAGCACTGGGCTGGCTGGGTCAGGAGGCACTTTTGAGTCTGCTGGCCGCGATGCTGACGCTTGCGCTGCCGCCACCGGGCATCATGCCGCTGGCGCTTGGAGTACTGACGGCGGTGGCGATGCTTGCGGGGTTCGCCGGCCCGACGCTCTTGAGGCTCAAGAACGTCAGCGCGCTGAAGGTGCTGCGTCACGAGCTCGACCCGATGCCGGTCTCGGCGCTTTGGGTGGTGCTGGTGGCGAGTCTGGTGTTCGGCGCGCTTTTGTGGCTTTTCAGCAAGGATCTGATGCTGTCGTTCTGGGTGCTTGTGCTGGGGTTCATTGCCCTGTTCGGGTTGTGGGCGGTCAGCGCCGTGTTGCTTCGTGGGCTCGGGCGGCTCTCCTACCGGTTTCATGGCCCATGGCGAATGGGCGCGCGACAGCTTGCCCAGCGCACCCGCTCAAGCCAGGGGCAGATGGTTGCGTTTTCGGTGACGCTTGCCGCGGTCGGGTTCATTACGCTGGTGCGTGCCGACTTGCTCGATGATTGGCAGAACCGCCTGCCGGCGGACGCGCCCAACCAGTTCGCGATCAACATCCAGCCCAGCGAGCGCGCTGACTTCACGAACGCGCTGGATACACTGACGACCAGTCGAAGCGACGTTTACCCGCTGGTGCGCGGGCGAATCGTTGCAATCAACGACCGGTCGCCGCGGGAGGTGGTGCCGGAGAAGGCCCGTGAAGACGGCAACCTTCGCCGCGAGCTCAATTTGACCTGGCGCGAGGCGCTGCCCGACACCAATGAGGTGACCCAGGGCCAGTGGTTCGCCCCTGATGCCGTGGCGGGCGAGGGTGTTGTGCCGATCTCGATGGCCGAGCGGCTGGCGACCCGGTTTGATCTGAGCCTCGGCGATACGCTGACGTTTGATATTGGCGGTTCAGACGTGACCGGGCGCATCACCAGCATTCGCAAGGTCGACTGGGAAAGCTTCCAGCCCAATTTCTTCGTGATCTTTCCGCCGGGCGTGCTCGAGGGCTTCAGTCACAGCTTTATCACTGCCTTTTACCTGCCGTCGGACAAGCGTGATGCGCTGGGGCAGGTGGTCAAGCAGTTCCCGTCGGTGTCGTTTCTGGACATTGGCGTGATCCTGAATCAAGTCGATCGCATGCTCTCTCAGGTCGCCCGTGCGATTTTATTCATTCTCCTGTTCGTGGGGGCGGCAGGCGTTGCGGTGCTTTTTGCGGCGCTGGCGGCGTCGCGCCCCGAGCGCACTCATGAAGGCGCTCTGCTCAGGGTATTCGGGGCGCAGTCTGGGTATCTCTCGAAGGCGCACGGTGCGGAGTTTCTCTGGCTGGGCGGGCTCAGCGGAGTGATGGCCGCAGTGCTGGTGGAGGGCGGCACCGCCGCGCTCTACGCCTTCTGGCTCGACCTGCCGGTTCGGACGCACCCGCTTTTGTGGATGGGGCTTCCCAGTGCAGGTATGGCGCTGGTAGGGGGCCTTGGCTGGGTGCTCGGGCGCGACCTTCGCAGGCAGCCGCCGATGACCAGTCTGGGTCAGCTCGAGCAGTCATGAAGAGGAAGCGACGCACACCCGATGCATGAGCGACATCGGCAATCTCGATGAGGTGGTTTCAAGTGAATCGGAAAATGAGCTGCGCTATCATGGCCGTCCACGATTTACAGTCGCCCGCTTTGTTAAGGATCAATTGCATGTTCAGCCGTGATATGACCATCGCCGGATACGACGACGTACTGGCCAGCGCAATGAATGAAGAAGAGGCGCGTCAGGAAGCGCACATCGAGCTTATCGCCTCTGAAAACTACACCAGCCCGCGCGTTGTCGAAGCGCAGGGTTCGCTTCTGACCAACAAGTACGCTGAAGGGTATCCCGGCAAGCGCTACTATGGCGGCTGCGAATTCGTCGACAAGGTCGAGACGCTTGCGATCGACCGCGCCTGTGAACTGTTCGAGTGCGACTACGCCAACGTTCAGCCGCACGCCGGCTCCCAGGCCAACAGCGCCGTGTTCCAGGCGCTGGTCAAGCCGGGCGACACCGTACTCGGCATGAGCCTCGACGCGGGCGGCCACCTGACGCACGGCGCCAAGCCGAACTTCTCCGGCAAGCACTACAACGCCGTCCAGTATGGCCTGAACGACGAAGGTCTGATCGATTACGACGAAGTTGCGCGTCTGGCCGAAGAACACAAGCCCAAGATGATCATCGCCGGCTTCTCGGCGTATTCCCAGATCATCGACTGGAGCAAGTTCCGCGAGATCGCCGATAACGTCGGTGCGTATCTGTTCGTCGACATGGCGCACGTGGCCGGTCTGGTCGCGGCGGGTCTCTACCCGAGCCCGCTCAAGCACGCCCACGTCGTTACCACCACCACGCACAAGACCCTTCGTGGCCCGCGTGGCGGCCTGATCCTGTCTGCCTGCGGCGACAAGGACCTCTACAAGAAGCTTGATTCTGCCGTATTCCCGGGCGGTCAGGGCGGCCCGCTGATGCACGTCATCGCCGGCAAGGCCGTGTGCTTCAAGGAAGCACTCTCGTCTGACTTCAAACAGTATCAGCAGCAGGTGCTGGACAACGCCAAGGTCATGGCGGAAGTGTTTGTCGAGCGCGGCTTCGATGTCGTCTCCGGCGGCACCAAGGACCACCTCTTCCTGCTGTCTCTGGTCAAGCAGGGCGTGACCGGCAAGGACGCGGACGCGGCACTTGGCCGTGCCCACATCACCGTCAACAAGAACGCCGTGCCGAACGACCCGCAAAGCCCGTTCGTCACGTCCGGTCTTCGTATCGGTACGCCGGCTGTTACCACGCGTGGCTTCAAGGTCGACGACTGCCGCGAACTTACCGGCTGGATCTGCGACATTCTTGACGTGCTCGGCAAGGGCGAAGACACCACCGAGATCGAGAATCAGGTGCGTGGCAAGGTCGAGGAAATCTGCAAGCGTCTGCCGGTCTACTCCTGATCGACGCGATGCATTAAACCGCGCGCCCGCTACCGGGCGCGTTGTTCAAAAAAGCCGCACACCGTGCGGCTTTTTTAATGCCTGTGATTTGGTTTCAAGCCTTGAATGCGCCCGTTCCTAGCGTGCAGGCGTGTTCAAGAGTGATTGAAGGTGCGCCTTTTTGGCCGCATACGCCTCGCTTTGCTGGTGCGTCTTCTTGTAGGTCTCCTTGGAGACGACCGCCTGCTCCAGCCCCTCGATCTTCGTGTGAGAAAGATGACGGTTCGGCAGCGCCAGAAATACCTCGATCTCATGGACGTGCCAATGACGCCGCATGCTTTCATTGAAGAAGTAGCCCACTGAAAAATAGGGCATGAACCCGTAGCCTTCGGCCGCAGTAACCGTATCGGCGTAGAGCCGTTCAGGGTGGTTCGAGTGTACCCCGAGTTTTTTCAGATCCTTTCGGTTATTGGAGACAAACAGCGCGGCGGTTCTCGGTGCGAATAAATGATCGACGAACAGGGCCAGTGTGCTTTTGACCACTGGATGCCCCGGGCTTGCCGCGATGAACCACGCCTCCACAGGCCGGCTTCTTTCCGTGGGGTGGCGAAAGGTAAAAAGATCGAGCGGCGCGCGCGCCTCGGGTAGCCACTTCTCCAATGGCTGAAGGCAAAAGACGGTGGCATCCACCCACACGCCGCCGTACACGCTCAGAAGGTACAGCCGGAGTACGTCGGTCTTCATGGCGAGCGTCAGCTTGATGCGGCTTAACGTGAATACCGAAAAGAGATCAACACCGAGTATTTCAACCATCGTGTCATCGGTAAGCACGCGCACTTCATACTCGGGGTTGAGCGCCTGCCAGGAGGCAATCGCCAGCCGAACTACCTCCGGTGCCTCATCGACCGGTGTGTTCCAGTACATCCACAAAATGCGCGGTGCGGCGCCTTCACGGTACTCGGCGTGGTCAGCCTGCTTAAGCGCCGCCAGGGCCTTTGACGCCGGGGCGGCCTCATCGGCCGTCGGCGTGAAACCGGGCAGATTGAAGCGTACGTAGGCGTTATCCAGGGCGGGAAGTGCCCGACGAGCGCGAACGCATTTTCGCTCGAACCATCGGCTGGTGAAAACCGTCTTCGGCAGGTGTCTCATCAAGCCCTCATGATATAGTGTGACAGGTCAATCACTCCCAGTCGGTAACCCTATCATGAGCAACGACGCACCATCGCCGCCCAGAATGGCGCACCTTGTCAGTCTTAAGAATCTGGGAGGTGTGGAGCGCTATTTTCTTCGGTTTGTGACCGAATACAAGCGCGCGATGGCGTTGGATGTGTTGCTGCAAACCGAACAGGTGCATCCGTTTCTGCGCGATGAGCTGAGTGCCCGGGGCTACCCGATTCACAACATCAAGGGGCCCTCGACACTCAAGCTGCCTGAGCTTCTGGGCCTTCGCGGCTGGCATCAGAAAACACTGATCGAGCGTATCGACCCGCAGGCCATTCTTGTCTGGAACAAGCTGGCGGGTAACCCGCTCCCGATGCTTGAGCGCCATCCGGTTTTTCATTATGAGCACGGCACTTCCTGGACCGCGCCGAAAACGCGCGAGGTCGATGACTACCTTGAGCGTCTTTCCGGCGTGGTCGCGGTTTCCCATGCCGCCTATCGCATGCTTCAACTTCGCTGCGGGCTTTCCGAGCATGTACCGGCGCTGACCTTGCACAACGCCATCGAGGTGCCGGAACGCATCGCCGAACACGCAGAAGGGCGCTTTCGGCTCGGGTTTGCGGGCCGCCTTAAAGGCTTAAAAGCGCCGATGGTCGCGCTCGAGACCTTTCGTGGTGTTCAGGCTGAGCTTCCCGAGGCCGAGCTTTGGATCGCCGGGGAGGGGCCGCTCGAGCCGGTGCTGCGTGAATGGGTTGAGCGGTGGCAACTTCAGGACAACGTGCGCTTCTGCGGGCTGGTCAACGACATGTCGGCGTTTTACACCGAGCTCGATGTCTTCATTTGCCCCTCCTGGCGTGAACCGTTCGGGCTGGTAGCGCAGGAGGCGATGGCCTATGGCCTGCCGACGCTTGTCAGTAACGTCGATGGCCTGCCGGAGGCGTTAATGGACGCCGCCAACGGCGCCATCATCGAGCCGACCCGACCAAGAGATGCGCTCAAAAAGTACAGCGAGCTTTGCGTACAGGGCCCGAGCGAGGTGTATTCACCGAGCAGGGACGAGCTGGTCTCCGCTCAGGTGATCGATCCGGAAGAGGCCGCGCAAATCCTGATCGAGTGGGCCAATGACGCTGAACTGCGCCGGCGCATCGGTCAGCGCGCTCGAGCGCAGCTTATGCAGGAGCAGAACCTCACGCGGTATGGGGATCGGCTGATAGCATTTATCAAGTCGGCTTTATAGCATGCAAGGCTAACATCAAATCGTGGCGACACACTGCGGTCTTCTCAAGACAAAGAGACCAGGCGTGATGTTGAAATTTTCATAACCGATGAAAGACAAGATTTTAATGTCTTGATTTTAAAAAAAGCACCCGAGATGCTCAGTCTTTTAAACGGTATTTTACAAGATTTTGGAACATGTTTTGAAAAACCTGAACAAGCATATATTTAATATATTTTTAATCATCCGGTTTTTTCTGGCAACTAAAGGTAAAAACTACTTTTGGGGCTGCCTTTCGCTAGCGATTTCAAGGCTGTTGCAAACGGTTGCATTTTTCCTGCCGATCAAGGTCTTGATAATGCTTTCGAGCGAAAATATGCCGAGTTATCTTGGCCCGGTTGAAGCATTTGTTAGTTACGATGAGTTTTTGATATTTCTTATTATCATGGTGCCATTGGTTTATTTTGCGCACCTTGGATTCGGTATACTTTTTCGATCTTTAATTGATAAAGATATTCTGTATTTCGAGAAAAATAAGCATGGAATAAAAGGCTATGGTGAGGTGGATTATAATAAGCTTAAGCGGCTACACAATCATACCTCCAAAGCCTTTTCGGATGTTCTGGTGTTTTTTGTGACCAGTACAATTTTAATTGTTATAAATCCACTTCTAACACTTTCAATCTGGCTTGTCACAGCCTTGAACTTGGCGTTTTTTGTTGAGCGTGCTTTCTATATTCACGACGATGAGCGAATTACGTTTCTCAAACTGCATAAGCGCCAGTTCATAGAGTACGTGGCCTCCAGCAACTATCTGATCGTGTTTATAGTATTGGTTGCTCAGATGTATTTATCATCTGATGGGGTTTATGGGGCAATATTGGCTCTTTTGCTTGCTAGACAGCTTTTTCAAGCCGTTCAGCGATTTTCCATAGAAAATATTTATCTTAGCAAGTTTATTTGAGGTGCGATGTGCTAAATCTTTCAAAGAAGACTTATAATTATTTTTCTAAAAAAAGAAGAGAGGTAAAGCGCAAGGATGATATAGAAAATAAATTGAGGCAGGAAGGGTTCTTTTATAGAGGGGAAAATCTGAGTTTCAACTTGAGTATTAGGGACTCGATTACTATTGTTTCAGCTGTCTATAATGTTGAAGAGTATTTGGAAGAGTTTTTATCTTCTATTATAAGGCAGAAGGTTAATATAAATAATAATTTAAGTGTTATTCTTGTCGATGACGGGTCTACTGATCGTTCATTGGAAATTTGCAATGAATGGAGGGAGAAGTATCCGCGCATTTTTGAAGTTATTAGTAAATCAAATGGAGGCCCAGCCTCGGCGAGAAATGCTGGTTTAGAAAAAGTAAGCTCTAAATGGGTCACGTTTTGTGACTCTGATGATATTTTAGGTTGGGATTATCTTTTAGAGTTTAATTGTTTTTTAACTAGATGTGAAAGTCTAAATGTTTTTCCTGATTTGATTTCTTGTAGGTTACTTGTGTATTGGGAAGAAACAGGGAAATACGATTATTCGCATCCGCTTGACTTTAAATTTAAAGGTGGGAGCAAGGTTTTTGATATAAATGAAGGTCACGATCTTGGTCTTCAGCTATCGGCAAGTCATGCTTTCTATAATATGGATGTTATTAACAATAATAATCTGCGATTTTTGGATGTGAAGCCGTCTTTTGAAGATGCTCTTTTTGCTTCTATGTTTATCCTCAAATCAAACGAAACCATGGGTGTGGTTAAAGAGGCACACTACTTTTATCGTAAACGCAGAAATCAAAGTTCCTTAATGGGCAATGTTTGGTCTAAGGAAGAAAAATATAAGGAACAGATCGAATTCGGTAACATGAGGCTCATAAATGAAGCTTTAGAAATAAAAGGGTATATTCCGAAGTGGGTTTCTAACGTTTTGATATATGATGCCTTATGGAATTTTGGTAAGTTCGTTAATAAAGGTCTTCTTGAGTTAAGCGGGTTTAGTGATGACTTATTAGTGTTCTATAGGGAAAGCTTAAGGTCAATGCTTAAAGAAATCCCTTTGGAACATATAATAAATGCAAATGTGCCTCATTTCAGTGAGGTCTTTAAGTATTATTTTTTGTCGTTTATAGGCGCATATAATGAACTAAAAGAAAATGTCTTTGCAGAAGCTTTTGATTATGATGAAAGTGCAAGGCTATTAGGTATAAAAATTAGGGCTGTTGAAAACTTAGCGGACAGGTTGAGTTTTTATTCTTCAAGCATTCAAATTTTTCCTGAATTTAAAAAAATTAAGGTAATAGATTTTCTTGAGGAGGTTTTAGCATATGAAGTAGTAGTTTGGCTTCCTTTAAACGAAAGTCCTTTTTTACAAATTTGCTTGGATGATGAGTTTTTAGAGTTCAAAGGCTCTAGAAAGTTGAATAGATTTGTCTCAAAATATATAGATAAATCTCATTTGGCTAAAAATAAAGCCCCTTCAAGAACTAATGAGCTTTCAAAAAAAGTACATAGATCATTTTATGATACAGGCTTTTTAAGCAAAAGGTTTAAAGATTCTTGGCTGTTTATTGATCGAGGTAGTAGTGCTGATGATAATGCTGAGCATCTTTATCGGTATGTTATAAAAAAACATCAAGGCGTTAATGCTTATTATGTTTTAAGTAAAGGTTCTCAAGATTGGGGGCGGCTAAAAAAAGAGGGTTTTAATTTAATAGAGTATAACTCTTTTGAGCATAAGCAGCTTTTGCTTTCATGTATTTACTTAATTTCTTCGCACGCCGATGAATATATCTTTAATGTAATGAGGCCTGTTTTTTATAAGGATATAATTAAGTATAAATTTATTTTTTTGCAGCACGGTGTTATTCAGAATGATCTTTCTTTTTGGCTTAATAATAAAGATATAGATTTATTTTTAACTGCTTCGGTAGATGAATTTGAATCTATTGGTGGAGATTTTAATAGATACAAATTTTCAAAAAAAGAGGTGGTTCTTACTGGTCTTCCCAGACACGATTCTCTTTCTGTCAAGCAAGAACATAAAGAGCGAAGTGAAGTTAAAAGAGTTGTTATTATGCCTACATGGCGTAAATCTCTTGTTGGGGCTATCAAACCTTTAAGCAATAATGCAAGTGTGAATCCTATTTTCTTCGAATCTTTTTTCTATAAAGATTGGGTTTCATTGCTTAAGTGTTTGTCAAATATGGAATGTGTGAAGTCTGGCTTGGTTCAAATAGATTTTTGTCCCCATTCAAACTTACAGGCATATTCAAGTTTTTTTAGGTTAGATGGGGTTAATATTGTTAGTCCGAAAGATTTTGGATCGATTCAAGATTTGTTTGTTCGATCAGATATGATTATAACCGACTATTCGTCGGTGGCATTTGAAATGGGGTTTCTGGAAAAGCCTGTAGTTTACTATCAAACTGGTCGAGATAGTATATATTCAGGCGGGCATACAACCTCTTTAGGCTATTTTGATTATAGTGTTCATGGTTTAGGGCCGGTTTTTTCAGAGCCTCAAGAAGTCAAGTTACATATAGAAAAAGAGCAAATGAATGGGTTTGTTATGCCTGAAAAATATAGATGCAGAGCTAAAGAAATGTTTCCCTATGAAAAAGGCAAAGCATGTGAGCGAGTTTATGAAGAAATCTTAAAGCTCGGATAATTTCATGGAAATAAAACTAACAATAATCATACCTGTATTCAACGCTGAACACTTCGTTGAATCTGCTGTCAGAAAATTGACCTCGCTTCCCATTGGGAAGTGGGAGGCTGTCTTTATTGATGATCACAGTACAGACGGCACACTGGCTATGCTGACTCAGCAGCTAAAGATGAGTCCGTCTTTACCGGTTCGGATCACCCAGAGTGAGGGCAAGGGTCCTGGCCCAGCTCGCAATAAAGGGATCTCTCTTGCAAGGGGGGATTACCTTGGGTTTCTCGATATCGATGATGATTGGGATTTAGCTTCTCTTTTATCCTTGTCATGCTCCGAGCAGAGTGATCTCGTTATATATAATCATCAGCGAGAATATCCTGATGGTCGTGTCGTTGAAAATAAATCGAGTCATTTGCTCAGAGAATTGGATGGGCAGGTATTATCTAAGGATGACATTAGTAAACGCAGGTTGCTTTTTTATAACTTCAATGTCTCTTGGAATAAACTCTGCTCACGAAGCTTTATATTAAAGAATAATATTTACTTTCGGTATGGTATTTACGAAGATCTTGATTGGTCATTTAAATGTATAACCCGCGCGTCTGAGATTAAAGTATATAGTTCTATATTGTATACGTATGTACAACATCCTGAGTCAACATTGAAAAAGAGCAGTACTGCGCATCACGATATTTTCAATGCGTATTCTCAAGCCATAAGTGACTCGTTGGAAACAGGGGGCGTTTTTCTGGATATTGTAAAGTCTAAATCAGTTAGTCATTTTTTTAATGTGCTGTCTTCCAGGAGGGTGCCGAAAGAGAGCCGAGCTGTATTTGTTAGGGAAATGGGTTTTTTTTCTAGAAAGAAAATTGGCTTCAGGCATGTTGCTGGATTAGAGGGTATTTCAATCTGGAAGCGTTTAATAGCTTATTCAGGGAGCTACTACGCTTGGTCTTTTTATAGGGTGGTCAAAAAAATAAAGTTGAAGGTTTTTAAATGACAAAGATAATAACGTATGGAACATTCGATATGTTCCATGTTGGCCACCTCAATCTTTTGGAACGGCTGTCAGGAATGGCAGACGAGGTGATTGTAGGTGTGTCGACAGATGAGTTTAACGCGGAAAAAGGGAAAAAGGTTTTAATTCCTTTTGAGCAGCGTGCAAAGATTGTTAAGAATATAAAGTTTGTTAATCAAGTTATTCCTGAAGAAAGCTGGGGCCAAAAAAAGGATGATGTTTTAAATTATGGTATAGATATATTTGCTATTGGTGAAGACTGGGTCGGTAAGTTTGATTTTCTAAAAGAATTTTGCGAGGTAAAGTATCTACCGCGCACTCAGGATATTTCGACAACCGAGCTTAAACGCTCATTGAAGAACTTTTTATCGATACCTCAGCAAGATTTAGTGAAAGCTTTTGAAGTGTTAGACTTGCTTCGACGTGACCTTGAATAACCAGGTTTTATATGAATATTGAACTCGAAAAATCCTATCGCCTGCTGCGGTTTCTTAATGCGCCGAAACCGAAATGGTTTAAGGTCTTCTTTGCATGGTGCTCGAGCGCGTACCTCACTTTTCTGAGGTTGCCTAAAGCGTACCGGGCGGATACGCACGCACTGGCATTTGAAGAGAACGGCATCAAGATTGCCGTACGACGGCTTATTTGGGCGACGCACGTAAGCTGGTTGCCTTTAAAGCTGCGCTCTGACTATTTCTTCGATGTGTCCGAGTGCCTGGGTCGGGATGCCTCAACGGCGTTGGTCGAGTGGCTCAAGAATAACCGGCATGTCAGTGGTGTCGAACGTAATGTTTGGTGCGCCGATCTCGCCAGTGGCGTGATCAACAAGGCGTTTGAGTCCGAGCTCGAGTTCACGCTCGAGCCAGGTGATGCGCTATTTGAATACGACCGCATGTTTCAGGATTCGGTCAATAACGCCGCGCAGGAGCTCGACCAACTGATGAGCCAGCGCATCGACGTCGATAATCCGATCCGCTTCAAGAAGCTCAAGGATTCTTTCGATAAGCGCCATGCCTATAGTGCCCTCAAGGACAGCAAGACCTTGATGCAGTCGCTTGGCTGGCAGTGGTTCGTAATCAGCGGCACGTTTTTGGGCGCGGTACGCGAAGGGGATTTTCTAGGCCACGATTACGATCTTGATCTAGGCGTACTCTATGAAGAATTCGATATTGATGCCCTCACCGAGGCGGTCTCCAAGTCGAGCCACTGGTCGATCAAGTCGAGCAGTCAGTGCCTGTATCGTACAGCGCATGAGGGCGAGGTTCGCTACCACCGTATGGCCAAGCCGATTCTGGTCAAGCTTAAACACGAGACCGGCCTGGTCGTCGATGTCTTCGTGCATGTTCGGGAGGAAGAGCTCTTGTGGCATGGCTCGGCGATTCACCGCTGGGACAATCTCGATTTCGGGGTGTCTGAATATACTCTCGGTGATGAAGCGGTGCTCGGCCCGGATAATGCCGATCGCTATTTGACCGAAAACTATGGTGAGTGGCGTGTGCCCGTGAAGAAGTTCGATTGCAGTATCGATCCACCCAACATCAGTTACTCCAATACCGCAAAATCGATCAGCTATCTGCTTAAGGTGTCGTATCGGTTCCTGCTGAACGGTGATAAAGGGCAGGCTCAGCGTTACATCGATTCGATGATCGAAAACGGCGTGTTGGAGCGCTGTAACGGTACGCTTGTGTATAAATGATAAAATTTGGTGCTGTGAGCCGATGATCAATGTCTCGTGAGCGTACTGTAAAGTCCATCAATGGGTATGACACCTATACCATGGCGCTTGCGCGTCTGGCTGATTGGGGCGCGGTGCTGTTTGGCGGCTGGCTTGCCTATCTGTTTCGGTTCAAGGCTTGGCACATCGAGGTAGAGCGCTATTCCTGGGCCGTACTGGTGTTTCTGCTGCTGGTGGCCATCATTTTTCCTGTAATGAAGGTTTATCAGTCCTGGCGGGGTAAATTTCGCCACCGGTTGATACTTCAGATAGGCATGGCCTACGCACTCGTTGGCCTATCGCTTACGTTCATCTTGTATTTTTTCGATTTATCCGAGCTTTATTCACGCATCTGGATTGCACTGTTCATTGCGATCTCGTTTTTCTCATCGGTGATGATCAGGGGGATGGCGTATCCGCTCATCAATCGGTTGAGGCTTTCGGGTAGAAACCGGCGAGAAGTACTGATTATCGGGGATACACAGTCCTGTTATACCGCGATGATGAGTGTGATGAATAACCCCTCCTGCGGGTTCGATGTGGGGCGGGTGATTCTTCTTGAGGGGGAGGATGAGTACCCGTTCGCGCATTTCCAGTCGGATATCGAGTATTACCACCGCGGCGAGCCTCTTGAGGTCACCGAGCGGGAGGTCTGGTTATGTTTGCCGCTCGAGCGAGGAAGCGAAGTCAAGGCAATCCTCGAGGACCTGTCACTGACATCTTCGAATATCCGCTACATGCCGGATATGCGCGATTTTCGCCTGATCAATCACAATATTTCACAGATCTCCGACCTTCTGATGCTCGACATCACCTGCTCTCCGATGTCCGGGGCGAGCGTGGTCAAGAAACGGCTCGAGGATCTGATGCTGTCGGCACTGTTTCTAGTGGTTCTCTCACCGTTGATGCTCTTGCTCGCACTTGGCGTCAAGTTGAGTTCGCGTGGGCCAGTCCTTTATTCACAGGAGCGAGTGAGCTGGAACGGTAAACCGTTTCGAATGCTCAAGTTCAGAACGATGGCTGCTTCCTGTGAAGGGGGTGGCGTACTTTGGGGCAAGGCGAGTGCGAAGCCCGTGACATCGTTCGGACGCTTTTTGAGACGAACCAGTTTGGATGAGTTGCCTCAGTTCATTAACGTTCTCAAGGGCGACATGTCGATTGTGGGGCCAAGGCCAGAGCGCACGGTATTCGTCGAGCAGTTCCGAAGTGAAATTCCTGGCTACATGCAAAAGCACATGATGAAGGCCGGCATTACCGGGTGGGCGCAGGTCAACGGTTGGCGCGGTGACACCGGGCTTAAAAAGCGCATCGAGTGCGATCTTTGGTACATCGAAAATTGGTCAATGCTGCTGGATTTGAAGATCATTTTTCTGACGGCCTGTAAGATGTTCATCGACAAGAATGCCTGCTGAGCGCGCGGCCCCATGTTATTGCGCTTTTTATGTCAGTCGACGGCGTGAGTGTTAGGTTCTCCGTTGTCAGATCATCCGTAGCATCCATTCAGGAAATCACGAATGCCCATCGAACTATCCGGCTCCGCCGCCTCCTTCACGTTGAATAACGACTCCCCGTTTACACTTTTTGGCGGCGTCAACGTCATCGAGAGTGAATCGTTTGTCATGAATGCCTGCGAACACTACGTCGATGTAACCCAGCGGCTCGGCATTCCCTACGTCTTCAAGGCCTCGTTCGATAAGGCCAACCGGTCCTCCATCCACTCGTTTCGCGGGCCGGGGCTTGATGAGGGGCTTCGAATCCTTCAAAAGGTGAAGGAGGAATTCGGGGTGCCGGTCATTTCAGACATTCATGAAGTCGAGCAGGCAGCCCCTGCCGCCGAGGTATTGGATGTGCTCCAGCTGCCGGCGTTTCTGGCACGCCAGACTGATCTTGTCGAGGCGATGGCCAAAACCGGCAAGCCGATCAACGTGAAAAAGCCGCAGTTTCTGAGCCCGCATCAGATGAAAAACGTGGCGGATAAATTCGCCGAGTGCGGCAACGATCAGATCATCCTGTGTGAGCGCGGCGCCAATTTCGGCTACGACAATCTCGTGGTCGATATGCTGGGCTTCGGTGTGATGAAAAAGGTCACCAACAACCGCCCGATCATTTTCGACGTGACCCACGCGCTTCAGTGCCGCGACCCGCTGGGTGCGGCCTCGGGTGGCCGGCGCGATCAGGTGCTGGAGCTGGCCCGTGCCGGTATGGCAACCGGTCTGGCGGGGCTGTTTCTGGAAGCCCACCCGGATCCGGCCAACGCCAAGTGCGATGGTCCGAGTGCGTTGCCGCTTGCCAAGCTCGAGCCGTTTCTTGCACAGCTCAAGGCGATTGATGATCTGGTCAAGTCGTTTGACCCGGTGGATACCTCGGCCTGATGATGCGCTCGATGCGCGCTTCAATAGCAGGCGCGGCACAAAAATTGTTGGTTACAGGTGGTGCGGGGTTTATCGGCAGTGCGCTGGTGCGCCACCTCCTCGATGAAACCGAGCACCATGTGCTCAATGTCGACAAACTGACCTACGCCGGCAATCTGGCCTCGCTTCCTCGAGGCGATCATCCGCGTTACGGTTTCCTGAAACTCGACATCACCGAGGAGGCGGCGCTTCATGAGGCCATTGAGGTGTTTGCTCCTGATGCGGTGATCCATCTGGCGGCGGAGTCGCACGTTGATCGCTCCATCGATGGGCCGGCGCCATTCATGCAGTCCAATGTCTCCGGTACTTTTTCAATACTCGAGGCGCTTCGGCGCTATCTGGCCAATAACGAAGCCCGGCGGGCGGAGTTTCGGCTGATTCATGTCTCGACTGATGAGGTCTTCGGTGATCTGGCGCTCACGGCGCGGCCGTTCGATGAGCACTCGCCATACCGGCCCAGTTCACCGTATTCGGCCAGCAAGGCCGCATCCGATCATCTGGTTCAGGCGTGGGGGCGCACCTATGGCATTCCAGCCATCATCACTCACGCCTCCAACAATTACGGGCCGTATCAGTTTCCGGAAAAGTTGATTCCGAAAACGATCCTCAATGCCCTGGCGGGAACGCCCATTCCGCTGTACGGCAACGGCGCTCAAACACGGGACTGGTTGCATGTGACCGATCATGTTCGTGCGCTCATGTGCGTACTGGAACGCGGCCGCATCGGCAAGCGTTATCTGATCGGAAGCGGCCAGGAAACGAGTAACCGGGTTCTGGTCGAGACGCTGTGCCGCCAGCTTGATCGCCTGGTTCCGACGCCGGGCGTAAGTCATGAACGCCTGATTACGCCGGTTGAAGATCGGCCGGGCCATGATGTGCGCTACGCGCTTGACCACCGCAAGACCGTCGCGTTGGGGTGGCAGCCCTCCGTGACGCTGGAGGCGGGCCTTCTTGAGACCGTGCAGTGGTATCTCAATGCGTTCGAGGGGTGGTCTGGCGCGTCAGCGACGACTTCCCATCCATGACCTACACCTCAGAGGTAAGTTCCATGACCGCTCGATTCAATCTGACAGAGACCCAATGCGCGCGCCTGCTCGAGGGTGTGATCGAGGCCGGCCGGCAGGTCATGGCGATTTATGAGCGCGAGTTTGATGTCTCGATCAAGGCCGATGACAGCCCGGTGACCGAGGCCGATATGGCCGCCCATCACGCATTGGTGGCGCTTCTGAACGATACATGCCCGGGTGTTCCAATCCTGTCCGAAGAGGACGCCGACATCGCGTTCGAGACCCGAAGAGCGTGGGCGCGTTACTTCCTGATCGACCCGCTCGATGGCACCAAGGAGTTCATCAGCAAAAACGGCGAGTTCACGTTGAACGTCGCGTTGATCGAAGACGGCGAGCCGGTGTTCGGCATCGTCCATGCGCCGGTATTGGAGACGAGCTGGTGGGGCAGTACCGAGGGCGGGGCATTCAAGCGCGTTGGGAGGGGCGATACGACACCGATTCGTGTGCGCGAGTTACCCTCGCCTGAAAGCGGGACGCCCTGGCAGATCGTTGCCAGCCGGCGCCATGGGGGCGACGTGCTCGAGGCTTTGTGCCAGCGCTTGCCAGCCCATGAGCGCGTGTCGATGGGCAGTTCGATCAAGCTGTGTCTGGTGGCCGAAGGCCTGGCGGATCTTTACCCGCGCTTCGCCCCGACCAGCGAGTGGGACACTGCCGCCGCCCACGCGGTGGTGCGCGCGGCCGGCGGTGATGTGCTCGAGGCTAAAACGCGTTCCCCACTTGCCTATAACCAGAAGGCCGAGCTCTTGAACCCGTGGTTTATCGTATTCGGTCAGCGCGATGCGCGATGGCTCGAGGCCGTGCCTCTGGCCCTTGATTGATCCGGCAGGGCGGTTGCGAAAGGCTCACCCACTCGGGTGGGCTTTTTTAATGCCTGATTGAAATAAATGCTAAGCCTTTAACGCTCGAATCCTCATGCTTTAAAACAGTGCCGATGAGCCGATGCGCACATCGGCACCATGCTATGTACGCCGTATTTAACCTACTAAAAACGCCTTCATGGAATGATAAATTCCGAAGGTGATGTCATGGATTCGGTTGGGAGTAGGTCGGTAGGCTGTCATTGGTTCAGGGTAATGCAACTTTCTGTTTTTAAAGATGTAAATCGGCATCATGCCGGCGCGTGGTTTTGCGTCAACCTCGCGCGATCGGCACATTTTGCAGCTCGGAAACAAATTAACGTCCTTGTCACGCGCTTTAACGCGCCCTTACACAAGACAAGGATGGGATCGATATGCAACTGGGAATCTTCTTCGCGCTGCTGCTGGTATTCGGAGCTATTTTCGCCAACGACCGCACCCACGATGATCACGGCTCCGGCTATGAGCCGCCCAAGACCGCACAAATGTGCTGAGCGCAACCGGCGCACAATTCATAAAACCCTGCCAATGGCAGGGTTTTTTCGTTTCAGACGTGACGTTTTCTGGAGAGCGCTCAGGTGGATGGGGTGTGCGGGGCGCTGGCGTCTTCTTTCCAGCCCCGGTGCTTGCTGGTCTGGCCGATACCGGGGTTGAAGCAGTTGCACGGGTCAAGATCTCGATAGAACGAGGTGAGCGCCGGCTTCGCGGTGTAAAGATGGCCGACGTTGTGCTCGGCCGGGTATTCGGCGCCACGGGCGTCGAGCAGCTTCCACATCTCGTGCTCGAGGGCGAGACAGTCGGTGCCCTTGGCAACAATGTAATCCTGATGCATCACGTGACAGAAAAAGTGCCCGTAGTAGAGCTTGTGAATCAACGGGCGGTCGACCGCCTCCGGCAGTTGCTCGAGCCACTGGCGTTCGTTGCGCTTGAGCGCGATGTCGAGCGCGACGATGTCTTCGACGTCTTCGCTGTGGATGATTCGGTAGCGCACCGCAGCGCCGGCGGCGGCGAAGCGATGCAGAAACGCCTTCTTGCCTTCCTCGGGCGTGCATTCGAAATACGCCCCTTGAGTGCCGTCGAACAGGTGCGCGAGCGTCCTGCGGGTTTGCTCGAGGCTTTCTTCGGAGACTTTCAGCAGCAGGTGGTGTTCGAACCGGTTGCGGTACTCGGTCATCCGCGCGGGCAGATGCGCGGGAAAGAACCGGCCGAGGCGCTGCAGTACGTGATCGGAGAGGTTTTCCGGCAAACCCGGAACGCGCCCGGCGAGTGAGTCGAGCGTGCTTTTCCATTTGAACAGCGTCGGCAATCGGTGCGTACCGAAACGGGCGATGGTCAGGAACGTATCCTTGCCGTAGCGCTCGGCAATGTCGTAGGCGTCCCGGTGCATGTACTCCCCGGCCACCGGGAGCGTGTCGAACTCGCGCAGTACGGTGCGCCGAAGCTCGGTCAGCTGGTCAGGGTCGTTGGTGCCGAGATAGAACACCTGCGTGTTCTTTTCCATCGGAAAGGTGTCGAGGCGCAGGGCAAACACCATCAGCTTGCCGGCAGAGCCGGAGGCCTCATAAAGCCTGCGGGGGTCGTTGTTGAAGCGGGCCGGGGTGTCTGCGTCAATGTCTCGAACGTGGTTTTGATAATCGGGGTCAGAGGCCACACCTCGGTCAAGTTCGATGTCATCAGGCCGGAACTCGCCGCGCTCGACGCGCTCAAGCAGTGTTTCCGGCTCGCCCTGGCCCAGCGTGATTCCCAGATGATTGACCAGCTCAAGGGCGCCGTCCTCGCGCACGCGGGCGTAGAGCGCAAGCTCGGTGTAGGCCGGGCCGCGCTTGACCAGCGAGCCGCCGGAGTTGTTGCACACGCCGCCGAACACCGAGGCACCGAGACACGATGAGCCAATAACCGAATGAGGTTCACGTCCAAGCGGGGCGAGCGCCTTCTCGAGCTGATCGAGGGTGGCGCCGGGCAGGCACAGCGCCTGTCGCCCCTCGTCGATCAGCTGAATATGGGCAAGGCGCAGCGTGTTGATGATTACGATCTCGCGGTCGTAGTCGTTGCCATCCGGGGTGGAGCCCCCCGTCAGCCCGGTGTTGGCGGCCTGGGTGATGACGATGCGATCGGTGTCGATGCAGGCCTTTAAAATGCGCCACTGCTCGACCAGCGAGCCGGGGCGCACCACGGCGGTGACCGGGCCGGTGCCGAAGCGAAAGCCGGTGCGGTAGCGCCGGGTGGCGGCGTCCTTGGTCAGTACGTGTTTATCGCCGACCACACGTTTGAGGTGGTCGATGAAGGCATCGACGGGGGTGTCGGGTGTCAGGGCCGAGGAGGCACGTGAGGCGTCGGTCATGAGGGTTCCTGCGCATCAGCGAACGCCGGGCGGGAAGGCCTGCGCTTATGGGCGGCGGCCGTCGCACGCATCCTTGAGCGTTTTGGGTCAGAGGGCGAACGGTATGGAGTCATTGTTTGATCAAGGCATCATGGTGGCTCTCGAAAAGAATGTCTAATATATCAAATTGCTTTCTGTGAGACGTTTTGGATATGGAACTGCGTCAGCTCCGCTATTTTCTGGCCGTTGCCGAGACCTTGAACTTTACCCGCGCCGCCGAACGGCTGGGAATGGCCCAGCCGCCGCTCAGCCAGCAGATTCGAAAGCTGGAAGCGAGCCTGGGTACGCCGCTTTTTCACCGCGATCGACGCTCGGTCACCCTCACAGAGGCCGGCGAACAGTTTCGCAGTGACGTTCAGCGCGTGCTTGCCGACCTTGAAGCGGCCAGGGGGCAGGCACTGGCAACGGCGGCCGGCACGGGTGGGCGGTTGTCGGTCGGGTTCGCGGGCTCGGCGGTCTTTCACCCAGGCGTTGCCCAGCTGATGCGAACGTATCGCCACCGCTATCCCGGGGTGCAGATCGACCCGGTCGAGAGCAATACGCCAACGCTTGCGGCCTCGATCAATAACGCCGAACTCGATTGTGCGCTGGTGCGCCTGCCGTTCGATCTCGATCACGGCCGCTATCGGTATGAGGTGCTGGTCGAGGAAGACATGCGCCTGGTGCTGCCGCCAGGGCACGCGCTGGCAGACCGAGACGACATTGCGCTGTCGGAGCTTTCAAACGATGCGCTGATCCTGTTTCCGCGCTCGCTCGGGCCCAAGCTCTACGACAGCATCCTGCTTAAATGCCAGGCGGCCGGGGTTACGCCGCGTCTGGCCCAGCAATCGCCGCAGATTTCTTCCTCGATCAACATGGTCGCGGCAGGCTTTGGCGTGGCCATCGTGCCGGAGTCGATCGCCTCGGTGCATGCGCCTGGGGTCAGCTACCACCGGCTGACCGGTCGACCCCTGGTCTCGGGCATCGCCCTGGTGTGTCGGGCCGAGGAGGCCCGGCCCGCGGTTGCCAACCTTATGGCGGCGTGCAAGGCGATTCGCGGGGCGCTCTGAGCGCGGGCGTCACGGGCGTGTCCCACTATGGTCTAGCATGCGTTGGCTTGCAGCTATGTCCGACATAAGGTATTGATGTAGGCCTTTCCCGGAGAGACGATACCACCATGGCGGGCGCGCAAAACCGTGACGACTTGCTCGAGAAGCTGGCTGGCGCCATTTTCGACGGCACCTATCCCCCCGGCAGCTTCCTGCCGCGTGAAATCGACATCTGCAGTACGCATCAGGTCAGTCGCAGTACGGCCCGAAGCGCGCTACAGACGCTGGTGGATACCGGCATTCTGGTGCGCATCTCGGGGCAGGGCACGCGGGTGCGTGCGCCGAGCGAGTGGCAGTTGCTTGACCCGCGCGTCACCCATTGGCTGACCCATTACACCGAGGCCAGCGCGTTCTACATGGACGATCTGCTGCGGTTTCGAGAGTCGGTCGAGCCGTTCGTGACCATGGAGGCTGCCACGCACGCCACCGCCGAGGATCTGGTCGCGATCGAGCGAGCGCTTGGCGGCATGGCTGCAACCATCGACGCCCCTGACCATCATTGTCAGGGCGCAAGCCACGATGAGTACGATGTGGCCTTTCATGAGGCGGTGTACGCCGCGACCCACAACGTCATCTGGACGCAGCTTTCACACATGCTCAAACCCATCATCCACGCTCAGGTCGCCCGTACCCGTCGAAGCGTTGAGGCGATGCGCGAAAGTGTCGGCTGCCATCGGCGTGTGATGGAGGCGATTCGCCGTCAGGAGCGGAGCGAGGCCTGCGAGGCCGCTCGCGAGTTGCTGTCCCATACCGCCGAAGACCTGCGCGATGGCCCGGGCGCGTCGCTTGAATAGCAATCCGCCCGACTTACGCGCTATTTATATTCCACGTTATTTCCCGAGGCATTCATGAAGATTACCCGCCTGAAAACCTGGCAGATTCCACCGCGCTGGCTCTTTCTCAAGATCGAGACCGACGAGGGCGCCTACGGCTGGGGTGAGCCGGTCATCGAAGGGCGCGCCGCCACCGTGGAAGCGGCGGTGCATGAGCTTTCCGACTATTTGATCGGCCAGGACCCGCGGCGCATCGAGCACCTGTGGAACACGCTCTACCGCGCGGGATTCTACCGCGGTGGCCCGATTCTGATGAGCGCGATCGCCGGCATCGATCAGGCGCTTTGGGATTTGAAGGGGCGCGATCTGGGCGTGCCGGTCTACCAGCTTTTGGGCGGGCGCGTGCGCGACAAGATGCGGATGTACGCCTGGACCGGCGGTGACAAGCCCAACGACGTCGGCGCCGGCGCGAAGGCCCTGGTGGACAAGGGCTTCACCGCCTTCAAGATGAACGGCACCGCCGAGATGGCGATGGTCGATAGCTACACCAAGGTCGATGAGGCCGTGGCCCGCATCGCCGAGGCCCGCGAAGCGGTCGGCATGGATGTCGGCATCGGCATCGATTTCCACGGCCGCGTGCATCGCCCGATGGCCAAGATTCTGCTCAAGGAACTCGAGCCGTACCGGCCGATGTTCGTCGAGGAGCCGGTCCTGCCCGAGCATCTGCCCTCGCTCAAGCACATCGCCGGCAACCTCGGCTACCCCATCGCTACCGGCGAGCGCCTGCATACACGCTATCAGTTCCGCGATCTGCTGGCAGACGGCATGGTCGATATCATCCAGCCCGATCTCTCCCACTGCGGTGGTATCTCGGAAGGCCTCAAGATTGCCTCGCTGGCCTCGTGTCATGATGTCGCACTTGCACCGCACTGTCCGCTCGGGCCCTTGACCCTTGCGGCCTCGCTGCATCTGGACGCGGTCTCGCACAATGCGTTCATCCAGGAACAGAGCATGGGGATTCACTACAATCAGGGCAACGACGTGCTCGATTACCTGGTGGACAAGTCGGCGCTCGCCATCGATGACGGCTATCTGGCCATTCCCGACGGCCCAGGCCTTGGGGTCGAGATCGATGAGGCGTTTGTCGAGGAGCGCTCCAAAGTGGGGCACCGCTGGCGCAACCCGGTCTGGACCCACGACGATGGCAGCATCGCCGAGTGGTAATCCGGGCACGATACGTTGTTTGAACCGTGTGAAGGTCACTGTCGGGCGCGCCTGAGTGCACGCTCGATGGCCAACAGAGCCTGATATCGCCAAGGAGAAATCATGTCTTTATTTCACGAGGCGCTGAACGACCGCCCTCTGGTCGCCATTTTGCGCGGCATCAAGCCGGCCGAGGTCGATGAGGTGTGCGACGCCCTGGTCGAGGCCGGGGTGCGCTTTATCGAAGTACCGCTCAATTCACCCTCGCCCTGGACGTCGATCGAGGCACTGGTCAAGCGCGCGCCCAGTAACGTTATCGTCGGCGCGGGCACCGTGTTGCATACCGGCGACGTCAAGCGGCTGAAAGAGACGGGCGCGGAGCTGATGGTTACGCCCAACACCGACCCCGAGGTGATCGAGGCCGCCGATGATGCCGGGCTTTACAGCCTGGTCGGCTGCGCGACGCCGTCCGAGGCGTTTCAGGCCATCAAGCACGGTGCGACCGGCCTCAAGCTGTTCCCCGCGGCGCGCTTTGGCTGCGATTACCTGAAAGACATCAAGTCGGTGCTGCCGTCACGCGTGCCCGTACTGGCGGTTGGTGGCATCGGTATTGACACCATGGGGGAGTGGCATGCCGCCGGCGTGAATGGGTTCGGCTATGGCAGCATGCTTTACACCCCGGGCAAGGCCGCGCGTGAAGTCGGCGAGACTGCCCGTGAAATCGTCGCTGAATGGCAGCGGCTTCAGGAGCTTTCCGGCAAGCTCGAAGGGCTTCAGCGGGAGGTCGATCAGTGAGCGAGGCGCGCTACATCGTGGTGGACTGGGGCACCAGCAACTTTCGGGCGTTTCTGGTCGATGCCGAAAGCGGGGCGTGCCTCGAGGAGCGCCGGGCCGACGCCGGCATCAAGGCGTTGAGCCAGTCCGAGTTTCCCCACTATCTGGCGCGTCAGGTGGCGGGTTGGCGTGAGAGTGAGGCCACGCCGATCTATCTGTCGGGCATGGTCGGTGCCAAGCGTGGCTGGGCCGAGGCGCCGCAGCTGTCGCTGCCGGTCACGCTCGATGAACTGGCCCGCCACTGCCTGCCGGCGCCCGGTCTCGACAACGCCTTTATCGTGCCCGGCGTCAAATGGCTCGAGGCGGACGGTGACGGCGTAGTGGATGTGATGCGCGGCGAGGAAGTGCAGCTTTTCGGGGCTCGCGCGCTTTCAAGCGCCGAGGCGCGCTGGTTCTGCGTGCCGGGCACCCACAGCAAGTGGGCCGAGCTTGAGGGTGACACGCTGGTGCGCTTTTCGACCTTCATGACCGGCGAGCTGTACCACGCGGTGCGCTACCACACGCTGCCCGGTGAGCCTGCCCGCGATGACGCGACGTTTGATGAATCCGCCTTCGATCAGGGCCTTGCCCGTGGCGGCGCCGAAGAGGGCGTGCTGCATGCACTTTTTGAGGCGCGAAGCCGTCATCTTTATACAGGGCTTGCCGCCGAGCAGGTCGGAAGCTTTCTGTCCGGGGTGTTGATCGGCTCGGAAGTGGCGACCATGCGTGCGCGCCTGCCGCACGGTACGACCGTGTGTCTGATCGGCTCAAGCCAGCTCACGCCGCTTTATGAGCGGGCATTGACGCGTGCCGATCTGCGTTTTGAGAGCGTGGCAAGCGATGACGCGACCCGGGCCGGCATCAAGGCGCTTATTGCCTCCAGCGCGCGCCGTGACTAGCCGGTGCGTGCCTAAAGTGATGTCGTGAGTCTATGCTTGATTAAGCTCCATGCTTTAAGAAGTCTATGCTTAAGTACGCCAGACGCCTCGACAACACCACAACCCAGGGCGCGCATTTATGGTTTTATCGCACGACACGTTACTTGTTTTTACCGATCTGGACGGCTCGCTGCTCGATCACGACAACTACGATTGGCAGTCCGCCGCGCCCTGGCTTGATCGCCTGCGCGACAAGGCCATCCCCGTCATCATCAATACCAGCAAGACCCGCGCCGAGGTCGCAACGCTTCGCCAGGAGCTTGACCTCTACGCACCGTATATCGTCGAAAACGGCAGTGCTGTCATCCTGCCGCCGGAGTGGTGCCTGAATGAAGCGGTCGATGACAGCGGCTGGGCCGTGGTTCATCTGGGCGCGGACTACACCCGGATACGAGACGTGCTCGAGGCCGTACGGTCTCAGGAGCGCTTGAGCTTTCGGGGCTTCGGGGACATGACGCTTCAGGAGGTAGTCGAGCGGACAGGGCTCGATGAGCAGGCGGCCGAGCGTGCGCGCGACCGCCAGGGCTCCGAGCCGATCGTCTGGGAAGATACGCCCGATCAACTGACCCACTTTCAACAGCTGCTCGCCGGCACCGGCCTTTCATTGACGCGGGGCGGGCGCTTTCATCATGTGTTGGGCGAGGAGGTCAACAAGGGGGCGGCCGTGCGTTGGTTGTGCGAGCGTCACGAAGCGATCTTTGAGCAGAGCGTGCGCTCGATCGCCCTTGGCGATGGTGAAAACGATGTATCAATGCTTAAGGCCTGTGACCGCGCCGTGGCGATTCGAAACGATCATGGCCGCGTGCTTGAGGTTGAGGGCGCCTACATGACGCAGCATTCGGGGCCTGCCGGCTGGGCCGAAGGGCTTGATCATTGGCTGGGACATGACAAGGAGGCGGATCGATGAGCGACTTCTACCAAAACGGCATCATCACCAATTTCCACAATCTGGGCAATCGCCCGGTCGAGGCGCTTGAAAGCGAGCTCAAGCAGTTTTCGAAGCGTCGCCCGATGGGGCTGATCCTGCCGTCGCTGTACTCGGAGCTTGAAGGCCCGGCGCTTACGCGCATCGTCGATCAGTTGAAAGAGATCGATTATATCGATGAGATCATCATCGGCCTCGACCGCGCCGACCGTGACCAGTTTCTGCATGCGCGGGATTTTTTCTCGCGGCTTCCCCAGCACCACCGCATCCTCTGGAACGATGGGCCGCGCCTGAGCGCAATCGACCAGGATCTGGCCAAGGAAGAGCTGGCGCCGCAGGCCCCGGGCAAGGGGCGTAACGTCTGGTTCTGCTCGGGCTACGCCCTGGCCTCTGGCCGCTCGGAGGCGATCGGGCTGCACGACTGCGATATCGTCACCTACGACCGCACGCTTCTGGCACGGATGATGTATCCGATCGCCAACCCGCGGTTCAACTACGAGTTCTGCAAGGGCTATTACGCCCGGGTTGCTGGCGGCAAGCTCAATGGCCGGGTCGGGCGCCTGATGGTCACACCGATGCTTCGAGCGCTCAAAAAGATGTATGGGCCGCTTGATTACCTGAACTACCTCGACAGCTACCGCTATCCGCTGTCGGGCGAGTTTTCGATGCGGGCCTCGGTGCTCAACGACATTCGAATTCCAAGCGACTGGGGACTTGAAATCGGGGTGCTGTCGGAGGTTCACCGCAACTACTCGACCAAACGGCTGTGTCAGGTCGATATCGCCGATACCTACGATCACAAGCATCAGCCGCTGTCACCCGAGGACGCAAGCGCCGGGCTCAACCGCATGAGTCTGGACATCGCCAAGGCGCTCTATCGCAAGCTGGCAACGCTTGGCGTGATCATTCACGAAGAGGATTTCCGCACCCTGAAAGCGACCTACTACCGCACCGCGCTCGACCTGATCGAAAGCTACTACAACGACGCGATGATGAACGGTCTCAAGGTCGACCGTCACAGTGAGGAGCAGGCCGTCGAGCTGTTCGCCCAGGCGATCATGGACGCCGGTGACGCGTTTCTCAAAAACCCGCGTGACAAGCCGTTCATCGCGAGCTGGAGCCGGGTGCAGTCGGCGTTTCCGGCGCTGCTTGAGCGTCTGCATGACGCCGTCGAGCAGGACAACAGCGGCGACGTGTGAGCGGTCAAAGGCGCTATGCCGACACGAACCATGCATTAAAAAAGGGCCGAACGGCCCTTTTTTAATGGTGAGCTGACTCGATAGAGTCAGCTCTGGCTGACAAGCCAGGCGCTGCGATAGGGCTTGAGCAGCAGTTTCTCGTCATCGGGCGAGGCCAGATTATCGATCAGATCGGTCCAGCCGCGCCCTTTTAGGCCGTCTGGCAAGGTGATGGCCTGGGGCTGGTCGGAGACGTTGTGAAGGGCCAGCAAGCGTCGGCCATTTTCAAGCGGGCCGCGCAGAAAGGCGAACACCTGCGGGGAGAGTTCCAGAATTTTCTGAGGTACGTCCGGGTGGAAGCACGGCTCCGCCCGCCGGAGTTTCAAGCGCTCGGTCAAGCGCTCGAACACGATTCGCGTCGGGGTGGTGGGCGAATCAAGCAGATGCTCGAGCGTGTCGCGCTGCCAGCGTTTGCGGTTGATGGCGCGCAGGTGCCCGGTGCGTTGAACGCCGTTGGTGTCGTTGCCGGTGGCGGTGAGGCTGTGAAGATAGACGCCCGGAATGCCCTGAAGCCCCATCATGATGGTCTGGCTGCACAGAAACCGACCGATCTGCCACGGGTCTTCGCCCTTGCGGGTGCCTTTCATGGCATCGAAGTAGGTGATGTTGATTTCATAAGGCGAGTCCTCACCGTCCGGGCCGGTTTTCATGCTGACGTGGCCGCCAAAGCGCTTCATGAGCTCAAGCAATTGGCTGATGTCGTGCTCGGGCAGCAGACCTTCAAGCGCGCGCACGCCGATGCCATCGTGGCTTGCAGTAAAATTGAAGTAGGTGCATCCCGCAGGCAGGGGGGGAAGCGTTGCCGCCCACTCGGTCAACGGGGCGGCGTCGCCGGTACTGAGTGTGTGCACCAGAAGCGGCGGCAGGGTGAACTGATACACCAGATGGGCTTCATCGCCGTCGCCGAAATAACTCAGGTTTTCATGGTGCGGCACGTTGGTTTCGGTGATCAACAGCACGCCCGGCACGAGGTAGTCGAATACGGCCCGAATCAGTTTGACGATGGCGTGGGTCTGGGGCAGGTGAATGCAGGCCGTACCGAGCTCTTTCCATAAAAAGGCGATGGCGTCGAGTCGCACGATGCGGGCGCCCTGGCTCAGGTAGTTGAGCAGTACGCCAAGCATTTCGATCAGGACGTCTGGGTTTTCGAAGTTGAGATCGATCTGATCGTCGGAGAACGTCGCCCATACGTGGCGCGTGCCACGCCGGGTCGAGACCGGCACCAGAAGTGGCGTATTGCGCGGGCGTGTGACTCTGGAAACGTCGGTGTTGGCCGGCAGTTCGATGAAGTAGTCGCGCCCGGGCTGGGTGCCGGCAATGTAGTCGGCAAACCAGAGCGATTCACGCGAGACGTGGTTGATCACCAAATCCAGCATCAGGTTGTGGCCTTCGGCGATTCGTCGAACGTCGGCCCAGTCGCCCAGATCCGGGCTGACCTCGAGGTAGTGGGTGATGGAAAAGCCGTCGTCGGAACTCCAGGAGAAAAAGGGCAGGATGTGCACGGCGCTGAAGGTGTCATTGAGCCGTTCACCGAGAAAGCGGTTCAGTTCATTAAGCGGAAACACATCCGGGTCGGCGGCGCTCACGGTGTTGCCGTAGGTGATCAATACCTGACTTCGTTCGCTCCAGAGCGGTCTGGGGGTGGTGTCGAACGCGTCTGCGTAGCGCTCGATCAGCTGCATCAGCCGCCTGAGTACGCCGACGGCGCGTGCCTCGCCATAGACAAAACGCAAGAGCGCACTGGCGCGCTCGGTGAACTGGTGTTCATTCAATGGGGTAACGGAGGTGTCCTTCAAGGTCATGACTGACTCCTGGTGCCTTATTGTTATGGTAAGCCCGTGCATTAGTCATTGGTAACTGTAGCGTCTGGTCACGGGGACGGCGACTGCCGGGCCTGTTCGCGGTTAAGCGGATTTAAAGGGGGCGACGCTTGCATGTGAGGGCGGTCTCGACGAGACTTGAGCCGCGTCAGGAGGGGAGTATTCCCGTCTACGAAGGTGTCGTCATCACGGGTTCATCACCCCGGTGCCTTCGGCAGCATTTCGCTGCGGAAGAGACCTCCGGTAGCCAGCCATGGGGTTCATGGTACTTACTGCTTTACCGGAGGTTTGAAAATGGATGTCCCCGTCTGGGTCTGGGAAGTCACGATCGCGGGCTTCGCCGCACTCTTTGTATTCGATTTTTTTGCACATACTCGAAAAGCGCACGCGCCCTCGATGAAAGAGGCTGCGCTGTGGTCGATTTTCTACGTCGCGCTGGCGCTGGTCTTTTGCGCCGGGGTCTGGACGGTCTGGGGGCATGGGCACGGCGGTGAGTTTCTGGCCGGGTTCATCACCGAAAAGAGCCTGTCGGTGGACAACCTGTTCGTGTTCGCGATCATCATGGCGAAATTCGGCGTACCCAGGGAGTTTCAGCAGAAGGCGCTTTTGATCGGCATCGTGATCGCCCTGATTCTCCGCGGTATTTTCATTGCCGTGGGGGCGGCGGCCATCAACCAGTTCAGCTGGGTGTTTTATATCTTTGGTCTGTTTCTTCTGTACACCGCGGTCAAGCTTGCGCTCGAGTCGCTGTCTCACGGCAAGGAAGACGACGAATACGAGCCGAACGCGGTGGTCAAGTTCGCGCAGAAGCACCTGTCGGCAACCGAGACGTTTCACGGCAACAAGCTTTTCGCCAAGATCGATGGCAAGCGTGTCGTCACCCCCTTGTTTCTAGTGGTGCTGGCGCTTGGCCTGACCGATGTGCTGTTCGCGCTCGACTCCATTCCTGCCATCTACGGCCTGACCAATGAGCCTTACATCGTGTTCACCACCAACGCCTTTGCGCTGTTGGGGCTCTTGCAGCTCTACTTCCTGTTGGGAGGGTTGTTGAACCGTCTGGTTTATCTGGGGGTTGGGCTCTCGGTTATTCTTGCGTTCATTGGTCTCAAGCTGATCTTCCACGCGATGACCGAGAACACGCTGCCGTTTCTCAATGGGGGCGAGTCGATCGCCTGGGCGCCGCACATTTCGACCTGGACCTCACTTGCCGTTATCGTCTGTGTGCTGGCCACCACGACCATGGCGAGTCTGGTCAAGACGCACAACCAAGAATGAGCGGCGCAATCGCGCCGCCGCCATCAAAAACGGCCCCTTGAACGGGGCCGTTTTTTTAGTGCACTGCAAGCGCATCAGGTGCGTTAGCGCTTGATCAGCCGGTAAAGCACCAGCAGGATCACGGCGCCGAGCACGGCAATGGCGAAGCTTCCAACATTGAATCCGGTCACATCGCCGAAGCCAAGCGCCGAGCCGATCCAGCCACCGACCACCGCCCCGACGATGCCGATCACGATGGTGACGATGCACCCGCCCGGATCCTTGCCCGGCATGAGCAGTTTGGCGATGGCGCCTGCGATAAGACCGAACACTATCCATGCAATGATGCCCATGAGTCCTCCTTGAGTGAGCGTGAACCGAGTTGTGGATGCGCTCTTACCCTAGGCGGGCTTTAAGGCAATGGCAATTCATTGTGCTCAACGGCAGACGCATGGGCGTTCAACGGCCGCTCACTCAGCGTCCGCTGACGAGGCGGTAACTTGCGCACACCATGTTGAAACCGAGCGCGCCCGCGAACGCAAGCGCCACGCCGAGCTCACTGAACGCGCCCTCAGGGAGTAGGCCGGCAATGGAGGCGATGAAGGCGAGACCGACGCCACCGAGGGCGCCGGCGCCCATGCTGCCGAGAAAGCCGAGCGCCCCTCGGCGGGGAACGACGACGTTGAACAGAAAGCCGGTTAAAAGGCCGGTAAAGAACCAGGACAGAATATCCATGGGTACGCTCCTAGGTGGTCAAGAATGTTGAGCGACCCCACTTTGGAGAGGCCGCGCCGGTCGTGTAATTTTCCCCATCCCGTCAGGCGGGGTACAATGCGATTCATCACGTGGCTCAGACGTCGATCGATTTGAACGCCTGACGCCGTTGTTCATCGTTATTCATCGGAAGTCTGCCGATGCACTGCCCTTTTTGCGGTACCCACGAAACCAAGGTGTCCGACTCGCGGCTGGTGGCCGAGGGTGATCAGGTTCGACGACGTCGCCAGTGCCTTGCCTGCGGCGAGCGCTTCACGACCTATGAGACCGCCGAGCTGATCATGCCCCGCGTGATCAAGGGCGACGGCTCGCGCGAAAGCTTCGATGAGCACAAGCTGCGCGCCGGCATGATGCGTGCGCTCGAAAAGCGGCCCGTCAGCGCCGAGGCGATCGAGGCGGCCATCGTTCGCGTGCGCCAGACCCTGCGTGCACGCGGCGAGCGGGAAGTTGCCGCCCGCATCGTGGGCGAGGCCGTCATGGAGCAGCTTCGAAAGCTCGATCAGGTGGCCTACATTCGCTTTGCGTCGGTCTACCGTCGGTTTCAGGACCTCGACGAATTTCGCGCTGAAATTGAACGCCTTACCGGCGATCTTTCCTAGCGACACGTTGTCGCAGCGCGGCGCTAGCCGCGCTCGTACGGTCGCGTCACATGTTTTTCAGGAACTGCAGTAATGTCCGCTCAGTCTCGAACCGATGCTTTCTACATGGCCCACGCGATTCGGCTTGCCGAGCGCGGCCGCTACACCACCGACCCCAATCCTCGGGTGGGATGTGTGCTGGTCCGGGAAGGCGAGATCGTGGGGGAGGGCGCCCACATGTGGGCGGGTGAACCCCATGCCGAGATTCACGCCATCATGGCAGCCGGCGATCGGGTTCGCGGGGCGACGGCCTACGTTACTCTCGAGCCATGCTCTCATTACGGTCGAACCCCGCCGTGTTCCAAGGCGTTGATCGACGCCGGCATCGCGCGGCTGGTCGTTGCGATGACGGACCCGAACCCTCAGGTGGCCGGGCGCGGCTTCCAGATGTGTCGTGATGCCGGCATCGAGGTGGTCGAGGGTGTGCTCGAGGAGGAGGCGCGTGCGCTCAATCGAGGTTTCATTGCCCGCATGACCGGGCGCTTGCCGTATACCCGGCTCAAGATGGCGATGAGTCTCGATGGCCGAACCGCCATGGCAAGCGGCGAATCCCAGTGGATCACTGGCGCCGCGGCGCGATGCGAGGTTCAACGGCTTCGCGCAAGCTCAAGCGCTGTGGTAACCGGCATCGGTTCCATCCTCGATGACGACAGCCGTCTGACCGTTCGCGCCGAGCCGGACGGCGTCGCTGCCGTGCCATGCGAGCCCGGACGAAGCTACCGTCAGCCCTTGCGGGTCGTGGTCGACAGCACACTTCGCATGCCGGTTGACGCTCAGTGCCTGAGCGAGCCGGGCGCGACCCTTGTTGCGACCACGTCGACCGATGCCGACAAGCGCTCAGCGCTCGAGCAGGCGGGGGCCAGTTGTCTGGTGCTGCCGGCCAATGCCGAGGGCCGAGTCGATCTCGTGGCGCTGTGGCGTTATCTGGGTGACCAGGAGGCGTGCAATGACATTCTTCTTGAAACCGGGGCCACCCTTGCCGGTGAGGCGCTGACACTTGGGCTGGTGGACGAACTTCACCTGTTCATGGCGCCAACGCTCATGGGCGGGCAGGCCCGGCCGCTGTTCGAGCTTGGACCGCTGGCCAAGATGAGCGATCAGCGTCGACTGTTGATCGAAGACGTCCGCGCCTTCGGAAGCGATTGGCGAATTCTTGCGCGGCCGGAAGCGGTAGCCAATACGCGGCTTGAATAAGCGCGCCTTGGCAGAACCGTTTCGTTACGAGTAGTCTGTGGCTCGTCGTCATGATGAGTTTGATTTTTTAGGAGAGCGCATGGCCCTTTCGCCGATTCAAGAACTTGTCGATGACATTCGGCAAGGCAAGATGGTGATTCTCATGGACGATGAGGATCGAGAGAACGAAGGTGATCTCATCATGGCGGCGGAATGCGTCGAGGCCAGCCACATCAACTTCATGGCCCGCCATGCCTGTGGCTTGATCTGCATGCCGATGACGCCCGCGCGCTGCACCCAGCTCGGGCTGGATTTGATGGTCAAGCGTAACGGCTCGGGCTTTGGCACCAAATTCACGGTGTCGATCGAGGCCGCCACCGGCGTCACCACCGGCATTTCGGCGGCGGATCGAGCAAGAACGGTCCGAGCCGCTGCCGCCCGCGGTGCGACCGAGGACGACATCGTTCAGCCCGGCCACATTTTTCCGCTGATGGCCGAAAACGGAGGCGTTCTGCGCCGGGCAGGCCATACCGAGGCCGCGTGCGACCTCGCGGCCATGGCGGGGTTTTCACCGGTGGGTGTGATCTGTGAGATCATGAATGACGATGGCAGCATGGCGCGCCGGCCGGAGCTCGAGGCGTTCGCCGAACGCCACGGCATTCGCATCGGCACCATCGCCGATCTGATCCACTACCGCATGCTCAACGAGAAAACGGTCGAGCCCGTCGACGAAGAGCCGGTCGAGACGACGGCAGGCGAGTTCATGCTGCACCGCTTCTTTGATGAAACCCTGAAGACTCATCATCTGGCGCTGGTCAAGGGCACGCCCACGCCCGACCGGCTGACCACGGTGCGCGTCCACGTGGCTGACGCGATGCGCGATCTTCTGATGCTCAAGCGCGAGGGAAAACGCACGGGCTGGAGCGCAAGCGAAGCGCTTCAGGAAATCGCCCACACTGAGTGCGGCGTGCTCGTGCTGCTCGATACACGTGAAGTGGGTGGGGATCTGGCCGACCGACTCGATATCTTCTTCGAGCGCAGGCGAGTGCCTCGAGACAGCGTCTCCGATGGCAGCGGCGGGTATCTGACAGTGGGCACCGGCGCACAGATTCTGACGACGCTCGGTGTGGGCCGAATGCGCCTTTTGAGTTCACCCTGGCGCTTCTCGGCACTGTCCGGTTTCGGGCTTGAAGTGGTCGAACAGGTCGCAGGCGATACCCTCGACGCCAAACAGCCGTTAGAATAGCCCCCCTTTATCCCGACAAAGATCGACCGGCGCCTTTAGACGCCGGCAAGGAAACTGAGTAATGCAACCGATTGCACAAGTAGAAGGCCGCTTTACCGACGTGGATGGGCGCTATGCCATCGTGGTGGGTCGCTTCAATCATCACGTGGTCGATAGCCTGGTGGAAGGGGCGGTTGACGCTCTGGTACGCCACGGCGTCAGCGAAGAAAACATCGACCTGATTCATGTGCCGGGTGCCTGGGAGCTTCCGCTCGCGGTCAAGCGGGCGCTGACCTTTCTGGAGCCGGACGCCGTGATCGCGCTCGGCGCGGTAATCCGCGGCGGGACACCGCATTTCGAATATGTGGCCGGTGAGTGCAACAGTGGCATTGGCCGCTTGCAGCTTGAGTTCGATACACCCGTTGCCAATGGCGTTCTGACGGTCAACAGCATCGAGCAGGCCATCGAGCGTGCCGGCACCAAGGCCGGTAACAAGGGCACCGAGGCGGCGATGGCCGCGATGGAAATGGTGTCGCTTCTGCGCCAGCTCAGCGGTGGTATTCAGGTTGGGGGTGATCAGTGAGTCAGGCACGTTCGGGCAAGGCGCCATCGAAATCCCAGCTGGCGCGCCGCGCAGCACGCGAGCTGACCGTTCAGTGTCTGTATCAGTGGCAGTTGACTGACAAGCCGATCCGTCAGCTTGAGACAGAGTTTCGAAGCCAAGAGCCTGATGAAGACATGGCTCCGCACGAAAACTGGGCTGAGGTGATGAAGATTGCCGATCTGGCGCTTTTTCACGAGCTTCTTCATGGGGCCGCGCGCTTCAGTGATGAAGTCGACCAGCTTCTGGCGCCGCTCCTTGATCGCAAGCTTGAAGAGCTTGATCAGGTCGAGCTTGCGATCCTGCGACTTGAAACGTATGAGCTTGCCAAGCGCTTCGAGGTGCCGTATCGCGTCGTGATCAACGAAGGGGTAGAACTGGCCAAGTCCTTCGGCGCCACCGACGGCCACAAATTCGTCAACTCCATTCTCGATCGTCTGGCCCTGACGCTGCGAAGTGCAGAAGTCCAGGCGCGACGGCGCTGAGTGCGAGTCGATAATGACGTCACCGGGTGAGTTCGAACTGATTCAGCGACACGTGCTCAAGAGCCTCTCGGGCGAGCGCGATGGCTATGATCGTTTCGCTTGCGCGGATGCCGGTGTCGAGCTGGGGCCGGGCGACGATGGTGCGCTGCTTGTGCCTACGCCGGGCCACCGGCTGGTGGTCAGTACCGATACCTCAAACGTTGACGTGCATTTTCCGGCAGATGCCCCGGCGCACGCCATTGGTCATCGGGCGCTTGCGGTCAATCTGAGCGACCTTGCCGCGATGGGCGCGACGCCTCGGTGGTTCACGCTCGCGTTGACTCTGCCCGAGGCCGACACTGCGTGGGTCGATGCGTTCGCCGAGGGGCTGCATGCGCTGGCGCATCGCCATGGCATCGCGCTTGTCGGCGGCGACATCACCCGCGGGCCGCTGTCCATTGCCATCACCGTCATGGGCGAAGTGCCCATCGGCCAGGCGTTGATGCGCCACGGGGGCGCGGATGGTGATCATCTTCTGTTGACCGGCCCGCTCGGCGGCGCCAACGCTGGACTCAAGGCCTGGCAGCGCGGTGAGCGCGACTGTAAGACATCGGCCCTTGCCGCCTACCTTTACCCCGTGCCACGGACAAGGCTCGGCGAGCGTCTGCGCACCTGCGCCAATGCTGCCATCGATCTTTCCGACGGGCTCTGGGCCGATCTTTCCCATCTTTGCCGCGCAAGTGGGCTTGGCGCCGAGCTCAGCGTACCCGACTCGGCCTATGCGCCATCGCTTGCGTCACTGGATGCGAATGAGCGGTCGCAGGCCTTCTGGCATGGGGGCGATGATTACGAACTGCTGGTCTCGGTCGCGCCGGCTCGACTCGGCGAGGCGCATCAAGCGGCTGCCGCACTCGGGCACGAGCTCATTTACATCGGCAAACTGTCGGCGCATACAAACGCGATCGACGGCGGGCCGGATAACCCCGGTGGGTGGCGCCACTTCGGAGAAACATCATGACTCCGGCTCCAAAGAGTGTCTGGCGCAATCCGGTACATTTTCTGGCCTTCGGCCTTGGCAGCGGCACGGTGCCGTTCGCCCCAGGCACGTTCGGTACCCTGGCCGCCATCCCGTTCTACTGGCTGATGAGTTCACTGACGCTGCCGTACTATCTCGGCATTTTGGTGGTCACGATGCTGGTGGGGATCTATCTGTGCGGCAAGACCTCGCGCGACCTGGGCGTGCACGACCACTCGGGCATTGTCTGGGATGAGTTCGTCGGTTACTGGCTGACCATGGCCGCGGTTCCGTTTTCCTGGCAATCGGCGCTCTGGGGCTTTGTGGTGTTTCGAGTATTCGACATCATCAAACCCTGGCCGATTCGTACCGTGGACCGCCGCGTTGCCGGCGGCTTCGGCATCATGTTCGATGACGTGCTGGCAGGCGTATACGCCTGGAGCACCATGCACCTCTGGTTCTGGCTGCAATGATGTGACGCGGCCATGTCCCGCCCTATTTGATCTGGAGCAGGTATGAACAAGAAACTTGGCGCAAGTCTTGGTGGCCTTGTCGTGGTTGGGCTCGGTGTCTGGCTTGGCGGTACCGCCTACAGCAGCTACATGTTCGATGAGCAGTTGAATGCCCAGATCCAGCGGATCAACGCCGAGATGCCGCAACTTGATCTCGAGGCAACCGACGTCGAGCGTGGCTTCTTCTCCTCGACGGGCACGTTGAGCGCGCGCACCACAGGCGAATCCGATCAGCCGCCCTTGACCGTGACTGCACCCTACACCGCGCATCATGGTCTGCTCTCGACCGAAGTCGAGGGAACACTCGATGCAAAGACCGAGAGTGATACGCCCTACGTGTTCTCGACGCTTCTGGCCGGCGGCGACAAGGCCCGGTTCCATTCCACCTTCTCGCATCTGGATCAGGGCGCGACGCTGACGCTCGATGTGCCCGATCTCAAGGCCGACACCGGCGCGCAGCACATGAGTCTCGATGGCCTGTCGATCGAGGCCAATCTCGAGCAGAAACAGTGGCACGTCGATGGCTCGTTTGGTGCCCTTGGCTATCGGGATTTCTCGGGTGAGTTGACGCTTGGCAACACCCATTTCGATGCGACGCAGGAAGGTCGTCCGGCAGTCATGGAGCGTCGGGTTAACATGACCATCAACGACGCCCGGTTGAGCGCCGAACAGCTGATGCCGGTGACCGTCAAGACCACGCAGCTATCCAGTCGGCTCACGCATCATGACAAGATGCTCGACCAGACCGTACAGGCCGAGCTTACTGACATGTCGACCGCCGGGCAGAGTCTTGGCAATCTCACTATGAACAGCTCTTTAAGTGACGTGAACGCGGATGGCTGGTACGGCGCCAAGGCGCTTTTGGACCAGCATCCCGAGTGGGCGCAGGGTGATGTCGATGCTCGCGCGCTGCGTGATCTGACGCCGTCGGTGCTCAAGGCGTTGTCGAGCTCGCCGACCTGGACGCTCTCGACGCTTCGCTTCGAGGGGCCGCTGTTCAATAAGCCGATCACCGCTGAAGGCACGGTCGATTTTGACGGCAGCGACGTTCAGAGCCTGCCGGCCGATGCATTGGCGACCGACGTCGGTCAACGTGCATTGCTTAAGCGGCTCAAGGGTAAGCTTACCCTTGAGAATGCGCCGCCGATCGTATCGTTGATCGTCGGGGCGCCGGACCAGTCCAAGCTCGTCTTTACGCTTTCTGATCGGACGCTTTACGTCAACGATCGGGAATTTACTCGCCTCGGCGACTAGACTCCTTCGTTGGGCTCACGACAGGGCGCGCATCGGCTTCGATGCGCGCCCTGATCGTTTAGGCTGCTTGATAAAGCGCCGGTGCGCCCATATTGGGTGTACTAGGAAAAGAGCCGACCGGTTCGACCGTTTTAAAGGGGAAGGCATGAGTGATCACAACGAAGACCCGGAAGTACTGATCGACGATACCGACGAAAACGGCAACGCGCCAAGCTCCACCGGCCGAGGGCTGGTGGCCTCGAGTGACTCCCTGCCCGATCGCCTGTACCTGCTGCCGATTCACAATCGCCCGTTCTTTCCGGCGCAGGTCCAGCCGCTTTTGATCAATCAAAATCGCTGGAGCGAGACCATTCAGGAAGTGGCCAAGACCTCGCACCACATGGTGGGGGTGGCCTTTGTCGGCGACGCTGAAAGCGATGAGCTCTCGTTTGAGGACTTTCCGGCGTTTGGTACCGCAGTGAAGGTGCATCAGGCCAAGCAGGCCAACGAGCAGATCCAGTTTATTGCCCAGGGCCTTCGCCGGTTCAAGATCGCGCGCTGGCTCTCCAAGACGCCGCCGTATCTGGTTGAGGTCAGCTACCCGAAAGAAGCGCTCGACAAGGACAGCGACGAGACCCGGGCGTATGCGATGTCGGTGATCAATGGCATCAAGGAGCTGTTGCCACTTAACCCGCTTTATGGCGAAGAGCTCAAGCACTATCTGAATCATTTTAGCCCGAACGAGCCGGGGCCGTTGACCGATTTTGCCGCTGCCATCACCTCTGCCAAGGGGCCGGAATTGCAGGACGTGCTCGAGACGTTGCCGGTGCTTGAGCGGATGCAGGCGGTGCTTCCGCTGCTTCGAAAGGAAATCGACGTCGCGCAGCTTCAAAGCGAGATCTCCGAGCAGGTCAACTCCCAGATGCAGGAGCATCAGCGCAAGTTCTTTCTGCGTGAGCAGCTGAAGGTCATCCAGAAGGAACTCGGCATCTCGAAGGATGACCGGGATAACGACGTCGATACCTTCCGCTACCGCCTTGAGGATTTGGTGGTGCCGCCCAAGGTACTCACCCGCATCGAGGAAGAGCTTGATAAGCTCTCGACGCTCGAGACCGGCTCACCGGAGTACGGCACCACCCGCAACTACCTCGACTGGCTGACCTCGATCCCCTGGGGCGTGTTTTCAGAGGACCAGCTCGATCTGGCCCATGCCCGCGAGGTGCTCAACCGGGACCACGACGGCCTTCACGATGTGAAAGAGCGCATCATCGAGTTTCTGGCCGAGGGCACGTTCAAGGGTGACGTCGGCGGCTCGATCCTGTTGCTGGTCGGCCCACCGGGTGTGGGCAAGACCTCCATCGGCCGCTCGGTCGCCGAGGCGCTCAACCGCAAGTTCTATCGGTTCTCGGTCGGCGGTATGCGCGATGAGGCCGAGATCAAGGGGCATCGGCGCACCTACATCGGCGCAATGCCGGGCAAGCTGGTGCAGTCTCTGAAGGAGATCGAGGTTCAAAACCCGGTCATCATGCTCGATGAGATCGACAAGCTCGGTCAGTCGTTTCAGGGCGACCCCGCCTCGGCGCTTCTGGAAGTGCTGGACCCGGAGCAAAATTCCGAGTTTCTGGACCACTACCTCGATGTGCGCCTCGATCTGTCCAAGGTGCTGTTCATCTGCACCGCCAATCAGCTCGACAGCATCCCTGGGCCCTTGATCGATCGCATGGAGCAGATTCGGCTGTCGGGCTACATCGGTGAGGAAAAGTTCTCTATTGCGCGCAACTATCTGTGGCCGCGGCTTTTAAAGCGCGACAACATTCCGAAAAAGCGCATCAATCTGACCGATGCTGCACTCAAGCAGGTTATCGAAGGCTACGCGCGAGAATCCGGTGTGCGCCAGCTCGAAAAGCAGCTTCATCGCATCGTGCGAAAGGCCGCAGTGAGGCTGCTTGAAGGTGACGAGGAAACGGTCAAGGTCTCGATCAACAACCTTCAGGACTTTCTCGGCGCACCGACGTTTCGCAAGGAGAAGGTATTGCGTGGGGTCGGCGTGGTCACGGGCCTTGCCTGGACCTCGATGGGCGGGGCGACGCTTCCGATCGAGGCAAGCTGCGTTCATTCGCTGTCACGCGGGCTGAAGCTGACCGGCAAGCTTGGCGATGTCATGCAGGAATCGGCCAACATCTCCTACAGTTTCGCGGTGGCGCATCTGGAAGAGTACGGCGCACCGAAAGGCTTTTTCGATGAGGCCTTCGTGCATATGCACGTGCCGGAAGGGGCAACGCCGAAGGATGGCCCGTCCGCGGGCGTGACCATGACGACGGCGCTTTTGTCACTGGCACGTGGCAAGGAAATCGACCGGCCGCTGGCGATGACCGGCGAGATCACCCTGACAGGGCAGGTACTGCCGGTGGGCGGTATTCGAGAAAAGGTCATTGCGGCCCGGCGCAGCTCGATTTTCGAGCTGGTGCTGCCGGAAGCCAATCAGCGCGACTACGACGAACTGCCCGATTTCCTTAAAGACGGCATGACGGTTCACTTCGCCAAGACCTACCGTGACGTATCAAGGGTCGTGTTCGGCTGATTCTCCCAGCCGATACCGCCATGAAAAAGCCACCTTCGGGTGGCTTTTCTCATTCATGTGTGTCGTTCAGCGGTCAGTGCTCAGGTGTCGCGGTCGACCGCAAAGTTCTGCCATGCCTGGCGCACCGGCATCACTTCGAGCCGATTGATGTTGATGTGGGCGGGGAGCGTTGCCACATAGAACACCTGCTCGGCGATGTCTTCCGGTTGCAGCGGAGTGGTGTCGTTGTAGAGCCGGTCATAGGCGTTCTGGTCGTTGCCCATGCGCACCAGCGTGAACTCGCTTTCGGCCATGCCGGGAGCGATGTCGGTTACCCGGACACCGGTGCCGAGCAGGTCGCAGCGAAGGTTCAGCGAGAACTGTTTCACAAACGCTTTCGAGGCACCGTACACATTGCTGCCGGGGTAGGGCCACTGCCCGGCAACCGAACCCAGATTGACGATGCTTGCGCCGGCACCACTCTCGATCAGCGTGGGCAGTAGCGCGTGGGTAACATTGACCAGGCCGGTGACGTTGGTGTCGATCATGGTGTGCCAGTCATCGAGCTTTGACTCCTGCGCGGGGCCGGCGCCGAGGGCGAGCCCCGCGTTATTGACCAGGCAGGTTACGCGCTTGAACGTTTCCGGAAGGGCCGTGACCGCGGCCGTTATGGCGTCGCTTTCGCGCACGTCCAGCTCGATGCTGTGCACCGGAACGCGCGCGCCCAGTTCGCGCTCGAGCTCGTCCAGACGCGATTTACGGCGACCGCTGATGATGAGCGACCAGCCGGCGTCGGCGAAGCGATAGGCACAGGCGCGACCGAAGCCGGACGTGGCGCCGGTGATGAATACAACCGATGACCCCATGGTTCTCTCCTGATCCGTGATGAATACGCCTTTAGCATAACGGGGATGCTCGGAGGCTGCGTACCTTGAGAGGCCAGTGGCGACAGGCCACTGGTAACGGTTGGGTCAAGCGTGACAAAATGTCCGACCGCTGAGACACACGGCACCCAGGTGCCAGGGCGTTGTGCCAGAAGATCGAGCGTGGCTAGAACCTCCAGTCAAGAGAGGCCGCTCCAGGCTGATGAACGCCGGGGCATGCACGGACACATTGATCCTATCCGGCCAACCCCACGACGATAACGATGAGGACATCATGCCTGAATACCGCTCTAGAACGACGACCCAGGGGCGCAACATGGCCGGTGCCCGTGCGCTATGGCGCGCGACCGGCATGAACGACGACGATTTTCAGAAGCCGATCATCGCGGTCGCGAACTCCTTCACCCAGTTCGTGCCCGGACACGTCCACCTGAAGGACATGGGCCAGCTGGTCGCGCGCGAGATCGAAAAGGCCGGCGGTGTGGCCAAGGAATTCAATACCATCGCAGTCGATGACGGCATCGCCATGGGCCACGACGGCATGCTGTATTCGCTGCCAAGCCGCGACATCATCGCCGACAGCGTCGAGTACATGGTCAACGCCCATTGCGCCGATGCGCTGGTCTGCATTTCCAACTGCGACAAGATCACGCCCGGAATGTTGATGGCGGCCATGCGCCTCAACGTACCGGTCATCTTCGTTTCCGGCGGCCCGATGGAAGCAGGCAAGACCAAGCTTTTGAATCACGGGCTCGACCTGGTCGACGCCATGGTCATGGCCGCCGACGACAGCGTCGATGATGAAACGCTCAACGAGGTCGAGCGCAGCGCCTGCCCGACCTGCGGCAGCTGTTCGGGCATGTTCACGGCCAACTCCATGAACTGTCTGACCGAAGCCCTCGGCCTCGCGCTGCCGGGCAACGGCACTACGCTTGCGACCCACAGTGACCGCCGGCGCCTCTTTGAAACGGCCGGCCATCGTATCGTTGAGCTTGCCAAGCGCTATTACGAAAACGATGAGGCCCATCTGCTGCCGCGCGCCATCGGCTCAAAGGCCGCGTTCAGAAACGCCATGACGCTTGACATCGCCATGGGCGGCTCGACCAACACCATCCTGCACCTGCTGGCAGCAGCGCAGGAAGCCGAGGTCGATTTCACGATGAGCGACATCGATACGCTGTCTAGGGAAGTGCCGCAGCTTTGCAAGCTGGCCCCCAATACCCAGAAATACCATATGGAAGACTGCCACCGTGCGGGCGGCATCATGGGGATTCTTGGTGAACTCGACCGGGCGGGCGTGCTCGATACGTCCGTGCCGACGGTGTACGGCGATAGCCTCGCCGAGGCACTCGAGGAGTGGGACATCATGCGAAATCCCACGCCTGAGGTGATCGAATACTTCAAGGCCGGCCCCGGCGGCATTCGCACTCAGGAGGCGTTTTCCCAGTCTTCACGCTGGCCCTCGCTTGACGGCGACCGCGCCAATGGCTGCATTCGAAGTCTTGAGCATGCGTTCTCGAAAGAGGGTGGTCTGGCCGTGCTCTACGGCAACATCGCTGAAAGTGGCTGCGTGGTGAAAACCGCCGGTGTCGACGATTCCATTTTGGTGTTCGAGGGCTCGGCGCACGTGGTGGAGTCGCAGGATCAAGCCGTCGAGCACATTCTCGAGGGCAAGGTGAAGGAAGGCGAAGTCATCGTCATTCGCTATGAAGGCCCGAAAGGCGGCCCCGGCATGCAGGAAATGCTGTATCCGACGTCGTATTTGAAGTCCAAGGGGCTTGGCAAGGCGTGTGCGTTGATGACCGACGGTCGCTTCTCCGGCGGTACCTCCGGGCTTTCCATCGGCCACGTATCGCCCGAGGCCGCTGCCGGCGGTGCGATTGGTCTGGTTGAAAGCGGGGACATCATCAAGATCGATATTCCCAATCGAACTATCAACGTTGACCTTCCCATGGAAGAGTTGGCCCATCGTCGTCAGGCGATGGAAGACCGCGGCGCCCAGGCGTGGAAACCGAGCATTCAGCGTGTGCGTCGAGTTTCGGCTGCGCTCAAGGCCTACGCCATGCTTGCAACGTCTGCTGACCGGGGCGCCGTGCGCGATCTCGATAAGCTCGAGGATCGTTAAGCCCACGCGCTCAACCATCACGTTCTGAAAAAGCCCGCCTAGAGCGGGCTTTTTTTGGGGCATGAGAAATGCGGGGATCGCTGGATATTCGGGAGAGAAAGTACACGGTCTAACTTAAGAGCGCGCAATGGCCGGGTAAAAAGGAGGCGGTGGGTCTCAAAACCGTCTATAAAAAGAAACCAAGTACACGCATCATTGTTTGTACAAGACTTTGACAGAAGTTGATGTCTTGTCTAACATGAGATCATGTTTTGGTGATCCGCGGACAGGACGTCAGTGAGACTCCCACATCGGATGTTTCAAGCCATGGCGTAAGGATGGCCAGACTTGAAGAAACAGGGAAAATCACCATTTGTTAACTGAAACGCCGATTTTCGATCAAAGCTCAAGGAAGGAACCATGAAAAAGCTGATTGCTACTGCATTTTGCGCTGCTCTGACTCTGCCGACCATGCAGGCGTTCGCTGCACAGACCGGTCAGAATGATGTGTCTCCGACCGGCGATGGTCAGGAGTACATGGGCAGTAAAGCCACTGATTCAGATCATATCTCTCATTCAGAGCAGGGCTCGCACATGAGTGGCGATGCTGCACACAGCAGCATCGAGGAAGGCACCAATAATGATATGACCGGTCGCCAAGGTCACTCTGCTGCCATGCAGGACGAAGGTACCGCGCTCGATAATGGTGATGTCCAGCAGCAACCTGAAACCCAAACAGGCCGCCAGGGTCACTCTGCAGAAATGCAGACTCAGGAAGGCATGGGCAACGACACCGCCCAGTAAGCATTCCAGCGTGCCGTTCCAACGCTGTACGAAAAAGCCCGCTCAACGCGGGCTTTTTTTTATTCTGGGACACCGTAGGAGACAACGCAGTTACCACCAGGACGCATCATTTTCTTCACGTGCGCGAAGGTATTCTCGTGCCATGAACAGCGCCGCGATCGAGCGGCCTTCGTGTACATCCGCGCGGGTTAAAAGTTCACCCAGCTCATCGAGGCGTACCCGCACTGTCTCCAGGGGCTCTGGCTCATCGCCATCAAGGCGTTCTTCATAGAGCTCCTGAGCAAGAACGACCTGGATGCGGTGGGACATGTAATTGGGGGCCAGAGAGAGTTCGGTCAGCTGCTCCAGAACATGAGCACCAAAACCGCATTCTTCCTTGAGCTCCCGGTTGGCCGCTGTCAGAACATCCTCCCCCTGATCGATTACGCCCTTGGGCAGGCCAAGCGCATACTCATCGATGCCGGCGGCGTACTCGCGAACGAGTAAAACATGCTCGGGATCTGAAAGGGCAACGATCATCACCGCGCCGGCGCCCTTGCCGCGGCCGCGAAGGCGCTCGAATCGACGCGTGTTGCCATTGCTGAAAGTGAGATCCATCGCCTCGATGCGAAACAGTGCGCTTTCCGCAACGGTCTCAAGGGCCTCGATTCGGGGTTTCTTTTCATCCGGCATCGCATGTCTTTCCTATAAACCAAGTGTGCTTCATGGTAGCCAATCGCTTTGGCTTTCGCAGCGCTTGCATGGCTTGAGACAATGGTGCTTCAGAAAATAGGTGTTTCATAAGATGGTTGCTCAGGAGGCGCCCCGGCCAGGCTTATCGAAAAAATGGGGGGTGATCGGTTTGAAGCGCTTTAATGTCAGGGTTAAAAAGGAGGCTCAATGGTATTTCGCTTATAAGGACACCCCCCATGCTTGACTGGAACGCCATCGATACCGTGCTGCTCGATATGGACGGCACGCTTCTGGACCTTCACTTCGACAGCCATTTCTGGCTGGAGCACCTGCCTCGGCGCTATCGGGAGCTTAAAAAGCTGGACGAAGCCTCGTTTGAGACGCTGGTGACACGTATTCGCGCAGAGCACGGCACCCTGAACGGTTACAGCCTGGACTATTGGTCGCGAGAGCTTGATGTGGACATTGTGGCGCTCAAGCAGGAAGTCGCCCATCTCATCGGATTTCGAAGCGATGCACGGGACTTTCTGGAATGGCTCAAGGTGCGTCATCCGAAGGTCATATTGGCCACTAATGCCGATCGCCGAAGTCTTGAGCTAAAGCTTCCTTTGACCGGCCTCGATGTCTACCTCGATGACATTGTTTCCTCGGCGGACCTTGGGCATGCCAAGGAGTCGGCCGAATTCTGGATGCTGCTGGAAGACAGGCTCGGTCTTGATCCGGCGCGAACGCTTCTGATCGACGATAACGTCCATGTTCTCGAGGCCGCCCGTGAGCACGGCGTTCAATACCTTTTGGGCATTTTGCAACCCAACAGCCGTTCACCAGTGAAGGAGCTTCAGGAATTCGTTGCACTTGATCGCTTCCAGGCGCTGATGGTGGATGCCTTGTGATCCAGTCCGCGCGCCCTCATATGTCAGGCATGGCAACCAGGGAGGCAGTATGAGCGAACAGGCGATACGACTGGACAAATGGCTTTGGGCCGCCCGTTTTTTCAAGACACGTGGGCTTGCCAAGAAGGCGATCGAAGGCGGCAAGGTTCACTACAACGGTGCACGAACCAAGACCAGTAAGCAGGTCGAGATTGGTGCCGTCATTTCGGTGCCGCAAGGATTCGATATGCTGGACGTCGAAGTGGTTGCGCTGTCGGAGCAGCGCCGAGGCGCACCGGAGGCGCAGGCCCTCTATGCCGAGACCGCTGCCAGTGAGGCACGCCGAACACGCAACGCCGAACAGCGACGCGCCAACAAACAAGCCATGCAGCCGCCCAAGAATCGCCCAGACAAGCGCGAACGCCGCTCCATCCAGCGCTTTCAGCGCGATGGGTTTCAGGACTAGCGCGAGGGCCAACACGAGACAGTTATGGATCACATTCAACGCTTCATTTTTGACAATACCGACGTGCGGGGCGAAGTCGTCACGCTCGAGGACACCTTTTCAAACGTTATCGCTCGCCACGACTACCCGGCACCGATCGAGCGTCAGCTCGGCGAGCTGCTCGGCGCTGTCGCGCTTTTGACCTCGACCATCAAGCTCGATGGCGTGGTCAGCCTCGAAGTGCGAGGCAGCGGGCCGGCAACGCTTTTAATGGCCGAGTCCAACCCGGGGCTTGAAGGCAATGCGCAAACCCTTCGAGCGATTGCCCGCTTCGATGAGCAGGCCGAGCTGTCTGAGGCGCCATCGCTTGCTGAACTGGTGGGGGAAGGGCATATCGTCATTACGCTGGACCCCAGGGAAGGGAAGCGCTATCAGGGGATCGTCCAACTCGAGCATGACACCCTGGCCGAATGTCTGGAGACATATTTCGCTCAGTCCGAGCAGCTGCCGACCAGACTCTGGCTCGAGGCAGACCAGGCAAGGGCGGGTGGCATTCTTCTACAGAAGCTTCCTGAAGATGGGCGCACCGATGACCCGGATGCCTGGAATCGAACCGTCAAGCTTGCTGAAACCGTCAAGCGCGATGAACTTCTGATGCTTGAACCGAAAGAGCTGCTCTACCGGTTATATCATGAGGAAACGACCCGCATTTTCGACCCGTTTCCCGTTGAATTCGGGTGCACCTGTTCGCGCGAGCGATTTGCATCCGCGCTTTTGAATCTGGGTGAGGACGAGCTTCGAGCAACGATCGAGGCGCAGCATCAGATCGATACCCAGTGTCATTTTTGCAATACGCACTATCACTTCTCTGCGGCAGACGTCGAGCAACTGATTGATGCGCCGGACGCGCCCCCGCCCACTGTTCACTGAGGGCATGTGGCGCCTTTTCTGCCGTGCATACCCCGTTCAAGTTGTGCATAACGGGACGTCCTGCTCATTACGTTATTTCAGCTCATGTGCTTTTTTGCCATACTGACCCCGGCTTGCCGATGAGTTCTGCTCATCGGCAATGGCGTCTATAAAAAGCCTTTAATGGCATAAAGCGTGGCCTGAGAGCCACGTACTTAATGTGTTAACGAGAGAGAGAGGCCTCACGGCCGAGGAATCACATGACGACACAACTGGACAGTTCGGCAAAGCCGCACGTCAATCTGACGGTACCTGAGTTGGTAGAGCACGCGCTTTCACGCGATGAAGCACGGCTCTCGGTCAACGGTGCCCTGGTTGCCGAAACCGGACATCGAACCGGTCGTTCCCCGAAAGATCGCTTTATCGTCGATGAGCCTTCCACCAGCGAATACATCGATTGGGGTGACGTCAACCAGCCGGCCACGCCCGCCACGTTCGATGCCCTGTGGGAGCGCGTCGAGGATCACATGGCCGAGCGCGAGACCTACCTCAACGAGCTTCATGTTGGCTCCGATCCCGAGCACTATCTGCCCATCCGTCTGCGTACTGAATTTGCCTGGCATGCGCTGTTCGGCCGTAACCTGTTTGTGCGTCCCGAGGCCTATAACCCGAAAGGCAAGCGCGAATGGGAAGTCCTGAGCGCCCCGACGTTTGTGTGTGAACCCGGCCGTGACAACACCAACAGCGACGGTACCGTCATGATCAATTTCGCGCGTCGTCGCGTATTGATCGCGGGTATGCGCTATGCCGGCGAAATGAAAAAGGCCATGTTCTCGGTTCAGAACTTCCTGCTGCCCGAAAAGGACGTGCTTCCGATGCACTGCAGCGCGAACGTGGGCGAGGACGGCCAGACGACACTGTTCTTCGGGCTGTCCGGTACGGGCAAGACAACGCTGTCTGCGGACCCGTCTCGCTACCTGATCGGCGATGATGAACATGGCTGGGGCGAGGGGACGGTCTTCAACTTCGAAGGCGGCTGCTACGCCAAGACCATCAATCTGTCTGAAAAGAATGAGCCGATTATCTGGCGGGCAATCCGCTACGGCACCGTGCTCGAAAACGTGGTTCTGGGTGACGCGCGCGACACCGATTATGACGATACGTCACTGACCCAGAACGCCCGGGCTGCGTACCCGCTTGAGTTTGTTGAAAAGCGCGTGCATGAAAACCGTGCAGGGGAGCCGAGTGCGATCGTCTTTCTGACCTGCGACATGAGCGGTGTACTGCCGCCGGTGTCGGTGCTGTCGCCCGAGGCGGCTGCGTACCATTTCCTGTCGGGCTACACCGCCAAGGTCGGCTCGACCGAAATCGGATCGACGTCCTCGCTTGAAACCACGTTCTCGACCTGTTTTGGCGCCCCGTTTTTCCCTCGTCCGGCACACGTGTACGCCGAGCTTTTGATGAAGCGCATTGAAGCCTTCGGCTCGCGCGTTTACCTGGTCAACACCGGCTGGACCGGCGGGGCCTACGGTCAGGGCGGCGAGCGCTTCAGCATTCCCACCACGCGCAGCATCATCGCCGCCATTCAGAGCGGCGACCTGGCCCATGCCGAAACGCAGCGGGTGCCCGGGTTGAACCTTGACGTTCCGAAAGCCGTGCAGGGTGTAGACACGACGCTGCTCAACCCACGCGATGCGTGGGAAGACAAGGCAGCGTTCGAGGCGCAGGCACAGTCATTGATCGAGAAGTTCACGGCAAACTTCACCAAGTTCGAAGGTGTCGAAGACGATGTGATTCAGGCCGGGCCACAGCTCGAGCACTGATGACGTACTTCCTCGATGGTTCATGAGGAAGACAGAAAGAGAAAAAGGGGCGGCACATGATGTGCCGCCCCTTTTTTGATTTTGTGCGGCCGGCCTGTACGTCACCGGCTCCCTAGTGGCAAGAACTCATCGCTCGAGTTCTGCCGTGGTGATGCCTAGAATTCGGTCCAGTCATCGTCATCCGAAGTCATGACGGTGGTGCTTGCAGGCTTTGCAGCGGGTGCGGGGCGTAAGGGAGCGTGTTCGCGCTTATTCACTGACTGAGGTGCTTTGGGCGCATAAGTTCCTGCCGGTTTCTGTGAGTTAACAGAGGGCGAGGCAGCGCGCGGCCGTGAATGCGCCGGGGCCTTGGCTGACGATGCCCCGGTGTTGGCGTGACTGCTCAGCTTGAAGCTTCCGATAACCTCGTGGAGCTTTGTCGCCTGTTCGCTCATGTCGGCGGCCGCGGCACTTGATTCTTCCACCATGGCCGCATTTTGCTGAGTGATGTGGTCGAGTTCGTTGATGGCGTGATTGATCTGGCTGACGCCTTCGCTCTGGCTCTGGCTCTCTACGCTGATGCGGTTGATGATGTCATTGACCTCTTCAACACTGTTCAGAATCGACGCCATGGCCTCACTGGCCTGCTTGACCAGCTCCGTGCCATTTCTGGCGTTTTCCACCGACGTTTCCATTAGCTCACGGATGTTGTGAGAGGCATCGCTGACGCGACCTGAAAGTGTACGTACTTCATGAGCGACAACCGCGAAGCCACGTCCGTGCTCTCCGGCGCGGGCGGCCTCGACCGATGCGTTCAATGCCAGCAGATTGGTTTGGAATGCGATGCCATCGATCAGTGTGATGATGTCGCTTGCCTTGACCGAGGAGTCGTTGATTGCCGCGACGGTGTGTTCGACCTGCTCGATCGCTTTCTGTCCGCCTCGTGTCAGTTGGGCTGTACTGTCGGCAAGCGTGCTTGCATCCCGCGCGGCTTGAGAGGTCTTGTTGACCGCGCTTGTGATGTCCTCCATCGAAGCGGTGGTCTGCTGAAGGTTGGCGGCCGTTTTCTCCGTGCGGGCAGCCATGTCACTGCTGCTGCGGGCAATTTCCTTCGACGTGCTGCGGACATTGTCGGAACTTGTACGAATGCCGCCAAGCGTGCGATCAATGTGATCGATAAAATGGTTGAATGCCTGAGCCATCTTGCCCAGTTCATCCTTGCGATCGGTTGAGAGCCGTTGGGTTAAATCCCCCTCACCACGGGTAATGTCCTCGACCCGGTCAATCAATGCCTGAATGCTTTTTGTCAGACGGCGGGGGCCGACGATGGCGATGGCGATGGCCAGGGTGGTGGCGAGCAAAGCAACGATCAAGATCATCACTTCAAAAAAACCGACGCGCTCGAGCGTCTCGGCACCGAGTGCATCGGTCTTCGCGCCAGCGCTTTCACCGGCAAGGTCGTAAAGCGCTCTTAACTGATCGAACTGGGTCTGATACGCGCCCCGGCTCAGGGCAAGTGCCTGTTCGCTGTTTCCGGCGGCATGAAGCGTTAGAACCTCATCGGCCACCTGTTTCCACTGATCGAATCGGGCCTCGAAGTCGGCCAGAGGCGTAATCAGTTCCGGGTAATCGGACAGCGTGTTTTTATAAACCTGCATGCGATCGAACGCCTGCTGCGCGTTCTCTTCAAAGGTGGCCTTGTAGCCTTGAGCGCGCTCGGTGCCCGGTGTGGACTGGAGATAATTCAGCTCGGCGGTGTGGGCTTGATAGAGATCCCGGTCGGCGTTCAATACCGCGGAAATCGAGGTGTTGAACTTTCCGCTGAATTCGTTCATGCGCTGCTTGACCGATTCGAGCATGTATTCGGAAAGGCCCGTTACGATGATCATGAGCAGGGCAACGCTTATGAACGCGGCGCCATATTTGAACTTCAGGCTGTGGAAGCGAGTCGACATAGGCTATTCCTCACAGAGCGCGCCATGGCGCATGCGATGGCTCGAGATAGGACGAAGGTAGTGTTTTAAGTATCGACCGCGCCCGAGAGAGGCTTTAGAGCAGGCGCATGATTTAGAGCATTGTGTGATAGGGTGTCGACCGGTCTGAAATTGGAAACAGTGGTGACTATGACGGCTATGGATCGGAATGTTGCGACGCGTGTCGCGCAAGAGTTGAACGTGCAGCCCAAGCAGGTTGCGGCTGCGATGGCGCTGCTCGATGACGGTGCGACCGTGCCGTTCGTGGCACGCTATCGGAAGGAGGCAACCGGCGGGCTCGACGATGGTCAGCTGCGCACGCTGGAAGAGCGTGTTCGCTACCTAAGAGAGCTCGATGAGCGCCGTGACAGTGTACTTGCCTCGATCGATGAGCAGGGCAAGCTCGACGATACACTGCGACGCGCCATTATTGACGCCGATACCAAACAGCGCCTTGAGGACCTGTATCTCCCTTATCGTAAAAAACGCCGCACCAAGGCTCAGATAGCGCGCGAGGCGGGGCTGGAGCCGTTGGCCGACAGCCTGTTGAACGACCCTCAGCAGACGCCGGAGTCGGCGGCTGAGCCCTATCTTGGCAGCACTGAAGGCGTGGCGACGGTCAAGGACGCCCTCGACGGTGCCAAGCAGATTCTGATGGAGCGGTTTTCGGAACAGGCGGAATTGGTCGGTACGCTTCGAGAGCGCCTGTGGGAAGACGGCGTACTGGTCTCTCAGGGGGTCGCTGACAAAAAGGCCGAAGGCGCCAAGTTTTCCGATTACTTCGAGCATCAGGAGCCTTTGAACCGCGTGCCGTCTCACCGGGCACTTGCGATGTTTCGCGGTCGAAATGAGGGCGTGCTGGCGTTAAAGATTGACCTCGACAATGCCGATGAGAGCGTCAGTCATCCCGCCGAGGGGATAATTGCACGGCACGCAGGCATCACCGATCAAAAGCGCCCGGCGGACACTTGGCTCAAGGAGGTCGTTCGTTGGACCTGGCGAGTCAAACTCTATACCCAGCTTGAAACCGAGCTTCTTGGCAAACTCCGTGAGCGGGCCGAGCTGGAGGCGATTACTGTCTTTGCCGAGAACCTGAACGATTTGCTCTTGGCCGCTCCGGCCGGCGCCAAGCCGACGCTCGGGCTTGATCCGGGGCTTCGGACCGGCATCAAGGTGGCGGCCATCGATGCTACGGGCAAGGTCGTGGCGCACGACACGCTCTATCCTCACGCGCCGCAAAAGCGCTGGGATCAGGCTAGAGCGGCGTTAATCGCGCTGTGTGAGAAATTTGATATCGAACTGATTGCGATCGGCAATGGAACAGCCAGCCGTGAGACCGATAAACTGGCCGGCGAAGTGGTTGCAGCGCTTGGCGAGAAGGGGCGCAGCGTCAGCAAGGTCGTGGTCAGTGAAGCCGGCGCCTCGGTCTATTCGGCCTCCGAGCTTGCCGCTCAGGAATTTCCCGACCTTGACGTCACGATTCGAGGAGCGATTTCAATCGCGCGGCGGCTGCAGGATCCGCTTGCCGAGCTGGTCAAGATCGATCCGAAGTCAATCGGTGTCGGTCAGTATCAGCACGACGTTTCACAACTCCAGTTGTCACGCTCTTTGGATGCGGTGGTTGAAGACTGTGTTAATGGTGTCGGGGTCGACCTCAATACGGCCTCGAGTGCGTTGCTTAAGCGCGTCTCGGGGCTTAACGCTAACCTGGCCGATAATATCGTGGCCTGGCGTGACCAGAACGGGGCATTCGGCTCGCGGACTCAGCTTTTGAAGGTTGGGCGGCTTGGGCCCAAGACGTTCGAGCAGTGTGCCGGATTCTTACGGATCTCCAATGGCGATAACCCGCTGGATGGTTCTGCGGTTCATCCGGAAGCGTATCCGGTGGTTGAGCGTATCGCCAAGGCGCATGGCCGTGCGCTTGGGAGCCTGGTCGGGGACGCTGCGTTTTTAGGCAATCTTCGACCGGCGGAGTTTACCGATGAGCGATTCGGGCTACCAACGGTTACAGATATTTTGAAAGAATTGGTGAAACCGGGCCGAGACCCGCGGCCGGAGTTTCGGTTCGCCGAGTTTCAGGAGGGCGTTGAAACGCTCAATGACCTTGAACCCGGCATGATTCTCGAGGGCGCGGTCACGAATGTAACGCACTTCGGCGCGTTCGTGGATATCGGGGTTCATCAGGATGGCCTGGTGCATATCTCTGCGCTGTCGGATCGGTTCGTCAAGGATCCGCGTGAAGTGGTAAAGGCTGGCGATATCGTGCGCGTCAAGGTGATGGAGATCGACCTCGCGCGAAAGCGTGTTGGGTTGTCGATGCGCTTGAACGATACGCCGGAAGCCGTCTCGGCTCGCGGCGATGATGGTAAGCATCAAAAGGCGTCGGCGCGGTCCAGACATAAACCTGCCGAGAAGTCGAATTCGACCGGATCGGTGGGGGCGTTGGGCGAGGCGCTTTTAAAGGCAGGCGCCAAGCGGCAGTGATGTTTTCTTGAAAGCAGGCTGTGGCGCGCCATAATGGTCAGCAGTTCCAGACCCGTTTGACGGGTCTGTTTTTTTTATCGCAAAGCCCTTGAGCTTGCTCCGAAACATGAGGGTTCGCCCTCGCGGAAAGAAAGGTGCCGCCTCTTGTCTGAGTCATTTCAAAGCCAGCTGGACCTGCTGCGTTCGACCGCGCGTCAGGGTATGTTTCGTCGAATCCGGCGGGGTATCGAAAAAGAGGGGTTGAGGGTCGATCACGATGGCCGAATCAGCGCTCGCTTTCACCCCGAGGGATTGGGCGCCAAGCTGACGCATCCGCACATCACCACGGATTATTCCGAGTCGCTTCTGGAATACATCACGCCGGTATATTGCAGGCCCAAGGATGCGCTGGCGTTTCTGGGTGATCTTCACCGCTATACTTACCGTTACCTCGACGGGGAGTGGGTGTGGCCGGCCAGCATGCCAAGTCGTCTCAACGGCAACGACAGTGTGCCGATCGCCGATTATGGTTCGTCCAACATCGGAAAGATGAAACAGGTGTACCGGCGTGGTCTCGATCTTCGCTATGGCCGCATCATGCAGTCCATTGCCGGCATTCATTACAACTTTTCGCTGCCGGACGAGCTATGGCCTGTGCTCCAGTCAATGGAGGGCAGCGAACACCTTGCACGGTCGACGTACCGCTCACGCCGTTATTTCGATCTGATTCGTAACTTCCGCCGCAACAGCTGGCTGCTCTTGTATCTGTTTGGTGGATCGCCGGCTATCGACGAGAGCTTTCTCGATGGGCGTGAATCCGCGTTACCGCGTCACGGTAAGCGGACGCGGCTGTCACCGTTTGCATCGAGCCTTCGCATGAGTGACCTGGGCTACCAGAACAAGGTGCAGGATCAGCTCAAGATCTGTTTCAACTCGCTTGAAAATTACATCAATACCCTGCGCCATGCGATTTCTGCCAAATGGCCGGCCTATGAGGCGAAGGGCGTGAAGGATGAGCAGGGGCAGTGGCGCCAGCTCAGCACAAATATTCTTCAAATCGAAAACGAATACTACAGCGATATTCGTCCAAAACGGGTCGCCAAGCATAACGAAACGCCTACCCAGGCACTTGAAGCCGGGGGCGTTGAGTATATCGAGGTGCGTTGTCTCGATCTCGACCCATTTGACCCATTGGGCATCAGCGAAGATGAGATTCGTTTTCTCGATACGTTCCTGGTCTGGTGTCTTCTGTCACCGAGCCCCAAGGTGTCCGATGCCGAATGCGATCAACTCGATCTCAACCGGGCTCGGGTTGTGGCCAATGGCCGAGACCCCGATCTCACCTTGCTGATCGAGGGCAGGGAAGTGTCGATCAATGCCCAGATGCACGCGCTGTGGCCGGGCCTTGAACAGGTGGCAGAACTTCTGGACGAGGGCGATGATGCCGGCTCGCATCAACAGGCGCTTTCTCGACTGAAACCGCGCCTTGACCATCCGGAATCGACACCTGCCGGGCGCATGTATGAAGAGTTGACCGCTCGAGAGTGTGAATTCACGGACTGGAGCGTCGAACGCGCCAAGATGCACGCAGAACATTTCATGGCCGAGCCGATGGATCGCGCACGTGAGGCGCTGTTTACTCAGCTTTCAGAAACGTCGCATTCGCAGCAGCGGGATCTGGATGGCGAGCATGAGCCGTCTTTCGATGAGTTTCTTGGGCATTATTTCGAACAGGCCAGTGAACCTCGCGTCGCCAAGGCGGACTAATGCGCGTTAATCCTTTACTTTGATGGTTGATCGAATGAAACAGTGGGTGCTCGAACAGACAACGCGGACCTGGTATTTGATCAGTGCGGGATTTTGCGTACTGATGCTGGGAACGGCCATGGTCATGCAGCACGGGTTCGGTCTTGAGCCGTGCCCGCTGTGCATCTTTCAGCGCATTGCCGTGTTAGTGGCGCTGATTTTTTTGGTCATAGGTGCAGTGCATAATCCCAGGGGTAAGGCAGGGGCCATTTATGGTGGTCTGGGCCTTGTTTCCATCCTGGTTGGTATCGGTATCGCTGCGCGCCATACATGGCTTCAGACGCTGCCGCCGGATCAGGTGCCCACCTGCGGGCCGGGTCTTGATTACATGCTCGAGGTGCTGCCGCTCTGGAACGTGATTTCACAGGTATTGTCCGGATCGGGCGAGTGTGCTGAAGTAAGTTTCAGGTGGCTTGGTATGACCCTGCCTGCCTGGACGCTGATCGGCTTCTGTGTTCTGGCGGTCTTGATTATCACGGCCATGGTTCGAAGCGTGCGCGCGCCCGCGCATTGAGTTTGAAGAACTGAGGGCAGTTCATCATGTTGACACAGGTAGCCCGGGCTCAGGCCTGTTGGGGCGGTGTGCATAGTCTGATTGATCGGTGGCTGGGGCAGCGTTTGAGCTTGCTTGAAAGCTTCGATGCTCTTCAATCACAGGGTGACAGTGATCTCGAGCATATGGATCGGATGGCGTTGGATCGTTTCGGGGAAGAGCTTACTGATTACGTAAGCCTTGGGCATTTCGAGCTCTATCCCAAACTTTACGAAGAGTGTCAGCTGTTCGGTGATCAGGACGGGCTGGACGCCGGCCATCAACTACTGGCCAATCTGGATCCTTCGACCCAGCTTGTGCTCGATTTCAACGACGCCTACGCCAATGAGGCAGCGTTCAATGCCAATCAACGCCAGTTGCCAGGGTGGCTCGCGCGACTCGAGCGTGGGCTGCGGGAGCGTTTCGAGCTGGAAGATGCCTTGATCGCTCGTCTTCATGCGGTTCATACCCAAACCCCTCAAGACGCCTCCAGCGCGCCTTAAGGGGCTGGCAGTCAACTATCTCTCAAGCTGATGATGCGCCAGCCTGCATCGATCGCATGCTGGCGTAGCTGGTCGTCCGGGTCGACCGCGACAGGATGGTCGACCTTTTGAAGCAGCGGCAGATCGTTTTGAGAGTCGCTGTAGAAATAGGCATCTTCGAGTGTCATGCCGTTTTGTTCAAGCCACATGGTCAAGCGTTCTACCTTGCCTTCCCGGAAGCTTGGCACCCCGCTGTAGCGACCGGTATAACCATCCTCCTTCTCCTCGACCTCAATGGCGATCAAATCATCGACGCCAAGTCGCTCGGCGATCGGGCCGGTAATGAACCGGTTGGTGGCTGTGATGATCAAAAGATAATCGCCTTGGGCGCGGTGGCTTGCCAGAAGCTCCTCACCACGAGCCAGAATGATCGGCTCGATCTTGGAGGCCATGAACTGCTGATGCCAGGCATTGAGTTGCTCGATGGGGTGCTCGGCCAAGGGCGCCAGCGAAAAGTTCAGGTAGTCATCGAGGTTCAAGGTGCCCTCAACGTAATTCTGATGAAAGCGGTCATTGGCGTCGCGGTAGGTCTTTTCGTCTACAGCGCCTTGCTCTATCAGAAATTCCCCCCACGTGTGGTCGCTATCTCCTGCCAGCAGGGTATTATCTAGATCAAAGATGGCCAGTCGCACGAACGACTCCTGTTCCGGTTGGTTATAATGGATCTCTGACGTTCATGATTATGGCAAAGATGGTTATTGTTTAATACGTGACCAGGCTGGTTGATGGCCTTTAAAGCTTTGTGGAAGAATGAACTCAATTAAAATATTCAAAGGTGATACTCGTGATCGACCCGGATGGCTTCCGCCCCAATGTTGGCATCATCATTGCCAACTCGAGAGGGCAGGTGCTTTGGGCGCGTCGGGTAGGGCAAGATGCTTGGCAATTTCCGCAAGGAGGTATCAAACCGAATGAGTCGCCCGAGCAGGCGCTGTTTCGAGAACTGAAAGAAGAGATCGGGTTATGTGAACGTGATGTCGATATCATCGGATGCACACGCGGCTGGCTGCGTTATCGCCTTCCGCAGCGCATGATCCGGACCCGCTCGAAACCGTTGTGCATTGGCCAGAAGCAGAAGTGGTTTCTGCTTCGTATTCGGTGTCAGGAAACAAGTATCTGTGTCGATACCACGCCCAAGCCCGAATTCGATGGATGGCGTTGGGTAAGCTATTGGTACCCGCTTGGTCAGGTTGTTCCCTTCAAACGGGAAGTTTATCGGCGAGCATTGCGTGAACTGGCCCCCCGCCTTCCTTGTCAGAATGCGGTAGTGATACGACACGCAGGCGTTCGATAACAAAAGACAGGCGATCCTTTTTCTTACCGGGGCGCTGATCGAAATAAAAGGATATTGTTTCTTCCATGCTAACGGTGCTCAGGCGAATTGTTCAGGAGGTCAATAGCGCAACCAGTCTCGATTCGGCGTTATCCATTATCGTGCGCCGCATTCGAAAGGCGATGAAAACCGATGTCTGCTCGGTGTATCTGCTGGACAGCGAGCGTCAATGCTTTGTCTTGATGGATACCATTGGCTTGAATGCCAGTGCGATCGGTCAGGTTGCGATGAAACCTGGCGAGGGCCTGGTTGGGCTGGTGGGTAGCCGCGAAGAGCCCTTGAATCTGGAAAACGCGCCTGCGCATCCGCACTTTCGATACTTTGAAGAAACCGGGGAAGAACGATACTCGAGCTTTCTCGGGGTGCCGATCATTCACCAGCGCAAGGTGCTTGGTGTGCTGGTGGTTCAACAGCGCGACAATCGGCGCTTCGATGAAGGCGAAGAGGCCTTTCTCATCACCATGGCAGCGCAGCTTGCGGGAGTGCTTGTTCAGGCACTTGCCTCCGGTGCACTTGCCCGTCTGGGTGAGTTCGAGGGCTCGGCGGTGCTTTCCGGTGTGGCCGCCTCGCCTGGTCTTGCCATTGGTGAGGCGCATGTTGTGGTGCCGCCTGCCGATCTGAACGCAGTGCCTGATCGCCGAGTGACCGATATCGAGGCTGAGGTAGGTCGGTTCAATCAGGCAATTCGCGGTGTACGCGCCGATATCCAGACCGCCTCCGAACGCCTGGCTAGCCGTATTTCCGCGCAGGAGCAGGCCCTTTTCGACGTCTATCAGCAAATGCTTGGCGAGCACTCGCTTGGCCAGGAGGTCGAAAAGCGTATTCGTGAAGGCTGGAGTGCGTCCAGTGCGCTGGCAAAGGTCGTCAAACGCCACGTTCAATATCTGGAGCGCGTCGACGACGATTACCTGAAAGAGCGCGCTGCCGATATCCGAGATCTCGGGCGCCGGGTGCTTGGGTATCTACAGCAGGAAAGCGCCATGGAACCGGTTGTTTATCCAGACAACACCATCCTGGTGGGCGATGAAATCAGTGCAGCGCAGCTTGGTGAGATACCTCGAGACAAGCTGGCGGCGCTGGTGGCAACGCGAGGGTCCAGCACTTCCCATGTGGCGATTCTAGCGCGCGCTATGGGTATTCCTGCGGTGCTTGGCATGAATGATCTTCCACTGTCGCGGCTTGCGCATACGCGGCTGGTGGTGGATGGCCATCGCGGCAAGCTGATGGTCCGCCCTGATGCCGAGATGGAAAGCCGTTACGTCACGTTGATCAACGAGGAAAGAGCGCTCACGCGCATGCTCGAGGATGAACAGTTTCTTCCCGGTGAAACGGAAGACGGCCATTCCGTGAAGCTCATGGTTAATACTGGCCTGTCGCTTGAAGCGGTCGGGTCGCTCAAGGCCAAGGTCGATGGCGTCGGGCTTTATCGCACCGAAGTTCCCTTCATGATGCATCAGCGCTTTCCAAGTGAGCAGGAGCAGCTCAGGCTCTATCGGGATCAGCTCGAAGGCTTTGCGCCGCATCCTGTCGTCATGCGCACGCTGGATATCGGTGGCGACAAGGATTTGCCGTACTTTCCCATTGAAGAAGACAACCCCTTTCTCGGGTGGCGCGGCATTCGCGTGACGCTTGACCACCCTGAAGTGCTCATGGTTCAGCTGCGTGCGATGCTGCGCGCCGCCGAAGGGCTCAATAACCTGCGCATTCTGTTGCCGATGGTATCGTGTGTGGAAGAAGTGCTGTCGGTACTGAAGTTGATGGACCGCGTGACCGAAGAGCTGACCCATGATGGCGTCAAGATCGAACGGCCACTCGTGGGTGTCATGATTGAAGTGCCGGCCGTGCTCTATCAGCTTGATGCGCTGGCTCAACTGGTCGATTTCTTTTCAGTGGGCAGTAACGACCTCACACAGTATCTGCTTGCCGTTGATCGTAATAACGCCCGGGTGTCATCGCTTTATGATGCCTGCCACCCATCGGTACTGCGAGCGCTTGATCATGTGGCTCGCGAGTCCAGGCGACTCGATATACCGGTATCGGTCTGTGGTGAGTTGGCCGGCGATCCGGCGGGTGCGCTGATGCTGATGGGAATGGGCTACACGGCGCTTTCCATGAATGCGCCTAATCTGCCGCGGGTCCGGGCAGCCATTCGTCGAGTGAGTCTTGAATCGGCCAAGACGCTTGTTCAAGAGGCGCTGGCCCAGCCGACGCCGGCCCTGGTTCATCGGCAGCTGAATCAGCGAATGAGTCAGTGGGGGCTGTCACATCTAATGCCACCACGGGAAGAGTAACACTGCTTCAAATCGAGAGGAGCGCCTGATCTGGCGCTTTTTCTTTGTCTCAGCCTTTATCGAAGTGGAGTCCGAGCGTTGAGTTTTATCGTTTTTCTGGGAATCGGTGCGTTGGCAGGGTTCATGGCGGGCCTGTTCGGCATCGGTGGCGGGGTAATCATTGTGCCGCTGCTTGCGCTGACGTTCGAGGCCCTCGGGTTTCCGTCCTCGGTGATCGTTCATATGGCGACCGGCACCTCGCTTGCAACAATCGCCATTACGTCGCTGTCATCGGCAAACGCGCATTTCAAGCGTGAAAGCGTGCGCTTTGACTGTCTTAAATTACTCCTTCCCGGGCTAGTGTTCGGCGCCATGCTGGGCGTCGTAATCGGTGGGCAGCTTTCCGGGGCGATCATGTCGATGCTTTTGAGCATCTTCTTTCTGCTGGTGGCGACCAAGCTGCTCTTTTCACCAAGCATTGCGCGAGGCCACGAAGCCCTGCCTTCAAGGCCGGGCATGCTTGGTGCAGGCGGGGTGATTGGCGCACTGTCTGCTCTGTTTGGCGTCGGCGGAGGCACGCTTTCGGTGCCGTTTCTCGAATGGCGCGGTGTGCCAATGCGCTCGGCTGTCGGCACCTCGTCCGCCTGTGGTGTGCCGATTGCCATTATTGGTGCGTTAACCGCCATTGTCGTTGGGTGGTCTCACGCAGGGCTTCCCCCCTGGGCTACGGGCTATGTTTACTGGCCTGCCTTTATCGGCATCGTACTCATGAGTGCCTGGACAGCCCGCTTTGGTGCGCGCGCCGCCCATTTCCTGCCCGAGCGCTGGCTCAAGCGGGCGTTTGCCGCACTTTTAATTGTGATGGCGTTGAAGTTTTTGATCAGCTAAAGGCGTTTACATGCTCCATTATCCGAATTTCGATCCTGTTTTAATTTCCATTGGTCCGCTTGCCATTCACTGGTATGGCTTGATGTATGTTGTCGGGTTTGCCGGTGCGTGGGTGTTGGCGCGCTATCGTGCGGATCGATTGGGCCTGACCAAGGATCAGGTCGGCGACATGATTTTCTACGGCGCACTCGGGGTGGTGCTGGGCGGGCGCCTGGGCTATGTGCTGTTTTATGGGTGGGACGCGTTGGCGGCCGATCCGCTCTGGGCGTTCAAGGTCTGGGATGGGGGCATGAGCTTTCATGGCGGGCTGATTGGCGTGTTAATCGCAGCGCTCCTGTTTGCGCGGCGTCACCGCCTGGCCTTTTTCCAGCTGACCGATTTCATTGCACCTCTGGTGCCGATCGGGCTTGGCGCAGGCCGGTTGGGCAACTTCATCAATCAGGAGTTACCGGGCCGAATCACGGATGTGCCCTGGGCGATGGATTATCCCAAGTACGGCCCCGAGCCGCGGCACCCTTCGGCGCTTTATGAGTTTATTCTTGAAGGGATCGTTCTTTTTATCGTTCTTTGGTTGGTCTCGCTCAAGCCGCGCAAGCGGGGTCTCGTTTCAGGCCTGTTTTTGCTACTCTACGGCACTTTTCGGTTTTCCGTGGAATTCTTCCGCCGCCCCGATCCCCAGCTCGGATTTATCGCCTTCGGGTGGATGACCATGGGGCAGCTTTTGTGCGTACCCATGCTGCTCGGTGGTGTGTGGTTGATTATATGGTCACGTCGACAAACCGTGGACCGGCCGTCTCCGGCGGCCGAATCAGCCAGTGAGTAAACGAGTTACCATGACGCCCTATCTTGATTTGATGCAGCGTGTACTGAATGACGGTACAGAAAAGAGCGACCGGACCGGTGTCGGAACGCGCTCGGTGTTCGGTCATCAGATGAGATTCGATCTTAGCGAAGGGTTTCCCCTCGTCACGACCAAGAAGCTGCACTTGCGTTCGATCATTCACGAACTGCTCTGGTTCTTGAGTGGCGATACCAACATCGCCTATCTAAAAGCCAATCAGGTTCGAATCTGGGATGAGTGGGCCGATGAGCAGGGCGAGCTCGGACCGGTATATGGCTACCAGTGGCGAAGCTGGCCGGATTACCGCGGCGGCCATGTGGACCAGATCGAACAGGTCATCGACATGATCAAGACGTCACCGGATTCACGCCGGTTGATCGTCTCGGCCTGGAATCCGGCGCTGATCGATGAGATGAAGCTGCCACCCTGCCATGCGCTTTTCCAGTTCTATGTGGCCGACGGCAAACTCTCGTGTCAGCTTTACCAGCGAAGCGCGGACATCTTTCTGGGCGTGCCGTTCAACATCGCAAGTTATGCGCTTTTGACCCACATGGTGGCGCAGGTGTGTGATCTTGGGGTTGGCGAGTTCATCCACACGCTGGGCGACGCACATCTTTATTCGAACCATCTGGCGCAGGCGCGCGAACAGTTGAGTCGAACGCCGCGCACGAAACCGACGCTTGAATTGAATTCTTCCGTGAAGAACATTTTCGACTTTACGTTTGATGACATCGCGATCAAGGGCTATGACCCGCATCCTCACATCAAGGCCGAGGTGGCTGTATGAGCACTGAGACACCGGAATTTTTCGTGCCGATTGCGTTGATTGCTGCCGTTGACCGCAATCGAGTGATTGGGGTCGAAGGAAACCTGCCCTGGTATCTTCCGGAAGACCTTAAGTTTTTCAAGGCAAGGACACAGGGCAAGCCCATCGTGATGGGTCGGGCGACGTTCGAGTCGATTGGCAAACCCCTGCCGAACCGACTCAATATCGTGGTCACGCGTAATCCGGACTTTTCCCATGAGGGCGTTCGCGTGTGCAACGACCTCATGTCGGCACTGGATGTGGCGGACAATCAGGCGATGCTCGATGGTAGCGAGGAAATTATGGTCATCGGTGGTGGCAACATCTATGCGCAGACCCTGCCGTTGGCCTCGCGTCTTTATCTGACCGAAGTGGATGTGGATGTTAACGGCGATACCTGGTTTCCGGAGTTTTCGACCGAAGCCTGGCATGAGGTCGAGCGCATGCCAGGTGCACCCAGCGAACAACAGCCCGATTATGCGTTCGTGATCTACGAACGTGAACTCTAAGCCGAAAGGCGCTTTCGACATGGCGACGGGAGGTCCTCATGAGTAACCGATTTGAAGCGCTGGTCGATGCGCTCGAGCATACATCCATCAATGCCTGGCAACAGCTCGAGCAGGCCAAGGCCCGTATTCGGGCCCTCGAAGCGGAAAACAGGGTGCTTCGCTCTCGCATCGAAGCGCTTGCTCCTGCCAATGCCTCCAGCAATGCCCGAGTAGCTGAAGCCCCTACCCGGGCGCCGGCCAGCGAGGCAGCGGATCCTGAAACGCCGTTGCCTTCTTCAGCCCCTGCTGAACACCAGGAAGAATCGGTGCACTCACAGCCGGACGAGGTTATGGCCGCCAGCGATCCGAAAGACGTTGGCGCTGAGACGCCCACCGCAAACGACGACGCGCTGTACACCCCGCACTCGCTTCTTGAAGAGTGGTACAGCCGCTTCCCGGCTGCGTTTTTCAAGGGCCATACCAAGCCGCTTCAAGTGGGTATTCATACAGAACTCGCTCGTCACTACAACGTCTCCACCAAACTGTTACGTCGTGCGCTGGCGTGTTACGTCAACTTGCCTCGGTATCTGAAATCGATTCGCGAAGGCAGAGAGCGTGTCGACCTACACGGCAAGAGTTGTGGTGTTATTACTCAGGAAGAGGCCGCACACGCGCTTACGAAACTCGAAGGATTACAGTCGCGCCAGAAAGAGCGGCAGGCCAGGGCGGAGCAGGAGCGAATGAATAAAAAACTTTCTGCGCTTGCAAATCATTTGCAGGGCCACTGACTTTATTTGGACTAAAGTCTAATAATCGTGTACGGAACTATTTATCGGACTTTTAAATGATCACTGTTCGATAACGATGTTCTATAACTACTCGATTTAAAATGATTTTTCATAAAAATGTCATAAAAACATGGCACTTTGCACACCGGAATAACGGCTAAAACGCAGTCTAAAAAACATCGAAAACACTGTTTTTTTCTAGTTGCGTTCGGGGTAGGGCCGTTATAAGGTACGTCTGCGAGCAATAAATAACAAAGCTCCAACGCCCGGAGAGGTGGGGAGCAATCTTCTGCAAATCAATAAGAAAGCAGACAATCGAACAGTAAGCTTTTTAAGGAACTCAAAATGAAAAAGACGCTATTAGCGACTGCGATTGCCGGTGTGTTGGGTGTGGCTGCAACTGGCGCTCAGGCAGCAACGGTTTACAATCAGGACGGCTCCAAGCTGGACCTCTACGGTAACGTTCAGCTTGGCCTGCGTAACATCGATAACGGTGATTCCACCGAAAGCGATCTCTTCGACAACGGCTCTACGCTGGGTGTTAAAGGCGAGCACGTTCTTGATAACGGTTTGACCGCTTATTTCCGTGCTGAATTTGAATTCGAAGCCGATAAGCAAAAAGGCGCCTACGCCAATTATGAAAGTGGCGACGGTGGCAACAATTCTGGTCTGACTACGGGCGACCAGGCTTACGTCGGTCTGACTGGTAACTTCGGTGACCTGCGTGTCGGCTCCTGGGATTCCCTGTTTGACGACTGGATTGCGGATCCGGTGTCCAACAACGAATACTTCGATATGACCGATGAGCAGAGCGATCTTGTCGGCAGCGAATACGAAAGTGACAAGATCACCTACACTTCGCCGATGTTTGGTGGTCTTCAGTTTGCCATCGGTACACAGTATAAGGGTGATGGTGAAGCAGCAGACAACTCTCCTGTAAATAACGACCTGAATGACGGCACTGGCCAATTCGTCCTTGATGACGATAGCAGCGCCTCCCTGTTCGGTGGACTTCGCTACACCGTTGGCGGCCTTACTCTTGCTGCTTCCTATGACAACTTGAATAACTTCAAGTTCCAACCGGGTACCGGTGGCGAGCGCGATTATGGCGACCTGTTCGGTTTGAACGTTGCCTACACTATCAACACCCTGCGTGTCGCGGTTAAAGCGTCACGCCTTGATGCGGACTGGAACGACAACGCCGACGTTAACCGTTACGGCATTGGCGCACGCTGGGGTTACGGCAAGGGCGACATCTACGGCGCTTACCAGTACGTGGATGCTGAAGGCGATGCGGTTGCAACACTTGATCCGCGTGGCTTTAACGGTATCGGCAATCAGAGCGACGAGACCTATAACGAAGCTATGATCGGTGCGACCTACAACCTGAGCAATCAGATGTACGTCTGGGTTGAAGGCGCTGTTTATGACCGTCAAGACGACGCCAACAACGGCGTTGCTACCGGTGTTGCCTACAGCTTCTAAGTTGATTCTTGCGTAACTGCTTGATCACTCTATAGAGCCGGCCCCAAAGGGGCCGGCTTTTTTGGTTTCGAGTGCGAAACAGGTATCGGTTTGTTCAGTGATTCAGTGGTCGTGCTACACTCCCTTTCGATTTCGAGGAACACGTAGCCGCACGGCAGGGTGGTTGATGAGATGAGGCTCGTCGATGTTATTGCATGAGCTGGCCTGGGGTGGCGTCTACTTCAGCCCGTTAATTCTTTTTTGCATACTTAGTTTCATTGCAACATTCATCATTCGCTTCGTGATGCATAAAACAGTGCTCGAGCGCTGGGTGTGGAAGGAAGCGTGGTTCGATGTTGCGCTCTATATTTGCATCCTTGCCGGTATTACGTACTGGTTGGGTGCGTTCGGATAGTCTCCCGCATGAAAAAGTCGCTTAGAATCTTTATTACGCTCGCGATCGTCGTTCTGGCGGTCATTGCCGGAATCTGGCTTTGGCAGTATTACATGTACTCGCCCTGGACGCGGGATGGCCGTGTTCGTGCGCACATTGTTACTGTTGCGCCCGATGTGTCTGGCTGGGTGAGCAAGCTCAATGTCCGTGATAACGCCTCGGTAAGTTCTGGTGATGTGTTGTTCAAGATCAATGACACGCGCTATCAGGCAATGGTCGATCAGGATGAGGCCAGCGTGCGTCATCAGAAATACGCCTGGGAGCAGGCCCAGCATCAGTTCGAGCGGCGCAGTGCGCTCAGCAAAAACGCCATTAGTTCGGAAGATTTAGAGTCTGCCCGGATTCAGGCCGATATTGCCAAGGCCAACTATCAGCAGGCGCTTGCGAAACTGGCGTCAGACAAGATCGATCTCGCTCGTGCAACGGTGACCTCGCCGGTTTCTGGCTCGATCATCAACCTGCAACTGCGTGAAGGCAATTACGTGACGCAAGGAAAGTCGGTGCTTTCCGTGGTGGAGAAGGGGTCATATTACGTTACCGGCTACTTCGAGGAGACCAAGATTCCCTCGATCAAGGTCGGTGATAAAGCTCGTGTTCACCTGATGAGTGGCGGAGCCACCATCATGGGCCATGTTGCAAGTATCGGGCATGGTATTTCCAACCAGAACACCACGCCGGACGGTCAGCTGTTACCGCAAGTTCAGCAGACGTACACGTGGGTACGGCTCGCTCAACGCATTCCTGTCGATATCGTCTTTGATGATGTACCCGATAATCTTCATCTGAGTGCAGGTATGACGGCGAGCATTCAGGTTCTTCAAGGCGACGCTGAGCCCTCTCGGGCGGTGACAGGCCACGAGGAATGAGCATGCCTCCGCTGCTCAGGCTCTATCTACTGCCGGAAAGGGCGGTGCTTCAATTCGCCCTCAAGGGTGTAATCGCCATGGCCTTGGCGCTCTTTCTCGCCATGGAAATGAATCTGGAGCGGCCCTATTGGGCGCTCATTTCGGCCGTATTTCTTCAGATCAGACCTCAAAGCGGCCTGGTCATCGAAAAGGGGCTTTGCCAGATCGGAGGCACCCTGGTCGGCGGCGCTGCGGGCATTGCCATCATGGCGCTGTTCATGCAGTCGCCGGGTATTGCCTTGATGGTTCTGATGGTATGGCTGTCTCTTAACGCCGCGGGTTCCGCGCTCGTTCGAAACTTCAACCTGACCTATGGCTTTGCCATTTCAGGAGCCACGGCTGCACTGATTGTTCTGTTGTCGCTGGTGTACAGCAACGCGCCGTCAAGCTTTAGTGTCTTCGATACCGCTGTTGCCCGAGTCAGTGAAATTGCCCTGGGGGCAACCTGCGCCACGCTTGTCAGCATGTTGCTCTGGCCTGCAAGAGTGCGCGACATCATCACCGCCCACGCTCGAACGGTGGTCAATTCTGCCTTCAATTGTCTGGAGCAGCAGCTGTCTCTGGAGGCCGACCCCAATACTGCGCGTCAAAGCGTGATCGACACTATCCAGGCTGTAGTGGCACTTGATAATGACAGCAGTGCCATGGTGTATGAGGGGCCTGCGGGGGCAGGGCGGGTGCGCGCTGCCAATGTTCTGGCCCAGCGGACATTGACGCTGGTTGCCGATATTCAGATCCTCGGGCGACTGATGCGGCATGCGCCCGAGAGCATGGATGGTACGACGAAGGAGGTGTTGGACGAGCTCCGGTGTACGTTTCGGGCAATGCGAGAAACGTCGTCTGAAAAAGAAGCGCGTGATATGGCTCAGACACTCAGACGTCGTATTCAGCACATCAAGCAGGAAACAACGCTTACGCCGCTTCAACAGCGCGTGCTCCACAGTATGCGGGAAATGGTGGCATACTCGATCTTGATGCTTCAGGCCAACAAGGCCATCGTCAATGCCGAGCGGACCAAGCTTAAAGCCCCCAGTCTCTCTACCTACCGCGATCTGCTTTTAGGCCTTTTGACCGGCCTCAGAACCGGTGTCGCGTTTGCGATAGGAACGCTGGTCTGGGTCGCGAGTGGCAATTCTTCAGCGGTATTGATGATGGTGCTGCCCGTCATTTTCAGCATCATGTTCGCTCGTTTTCCGGCGCCGGCACCCATGCTCAAACAGGTGCTTGTAGGCGCGCTCATCGCATTTCCGGCGGCGTTGATCTTCGGCAATGTGCTATTGGCCGGCGCGCCTCGCGATTTTGAAATGCTGATGCTGATTTTCGGCCCCCCCTTGTTTCTGGGGCTGATGGCCATTGCCAATGCCCAAACGCGCGCCTACGGCCTTGGGTTTTGCATCATTTATACCATTCTTACGATGCCCAGCAATTCCATGAGTTTCAACATCGCAAGTACACTGAACAGGGGGTTGGTGGTCGTGCTCGGGCTGGTCATCCTGTGGGCGCTTTTCCGGATGATCGGCTCACCCAGCGTCAAGATCATGCGCAGGCGCTTGATTAGCGCGACCGCGGACGATCTTCGGCATCTCTGGCAGCGCGAAAAGGAACACAGTGAGCACTGGTTCAACGGGCGCATGGCTGAGCGCCTTCAGCGGTTGGCAGGCTATGACGCACATCTTCCTGAAGAGCGCCGTAACCTGTTGGATCTCGGGCTGACGGGGCTCAATCTCGGGCATGTGTCGATGCGGCTGCACTCCTATCTCTCGGAGTATGACGACCCACGATTGAAAGCCGCCTCACGTCGCTGGCAGCGCGCACTCGCACTTGCCTACCAAAAGTGCGCCTGGGGTGATGTTGATGATGACTTTCGCAAGGCCTCCGAGGTACTGCTCGCTCAGATGAAAGGTGATGACGGTATCAGTAAGGATCGTCTTGATTTGACGGAAGGGTTATGCCGCCGATTGGAGCTGACGTTCAAGCGACACTCCGAGGTTATCCAGAAAACCTGATTGCCTCGTTCAGGTCGGCTGCCAGTAAGGGGAGGCCACCACGGCAGGAGCCGTGTGTTCGAGCCACAGCCTGAACTCGGTCTCCGCCAAGGGTTTTGAGTAGAAATACCCCTGTATATACCCGCAATGGTGTTCATGAAGGTAATTGCGCTGCAGGCCGGTCTCGACGCCTTCTGCGGTAATCGAAATATGCAGTTGATCGCCCATTGCGATGATTGCTGCGAGTAGGCGCTGATCGTATTCGCTGGTGTCGATGCCCTGAACGAATTCCCGATCGATTTTCAGGTTGTCCGGTTGGAAGCGGCGAATGTAGGACAGCGACGAGTATCCGATGCCGAAATCGTCGATGGCCACCTTAACGCCAAGCGCTTTCAAGGCATCGATGGTGGCAAGCGTCGCGTCCGAATCGATCATCAACAGCTTCTCGGTGATTTCGATGCAGAGTTTTTCGGGCGGAAGGCCGCTGTCTGAAAGTGCCGCTGAGATGGTGCCGACCAGATCGTCGAAGCGGAACTGCCTGGCGGAAATATTGACACTGACCTCAGGTGCCTGGCCGTGGACACGAGGCCAGCATGTTGCGTGCTGGCATGCGGTGCGAATGATCCAGCGGCCGAGCTCGACGATCATACCGCTGTCTTCGAGTTGGTTGATGAATTCGAAGGGGCCGACCAGTCCGCGTGTCGGATGGCGCCACCGAATCAATGCTTCTGCCTTGATCGAATGGGTGGCATCCAGCGGCACGATTGGTTGATAGAAAAGTTCGAACTCCTGCCGATTGACCGCCTTTTCGAGCTCATCGTCCAGGTTCATTCGCGCATTCAGGTGATGTGTGAATTCCTGACGATAGAACTGGCTGGCCCCTCGCCCTTCGGCCTTGACCTGATAAAGCGCGTTGTCGGCCAGTTGAAGCAGTTTTTCAGGCTCCTGATGGTCGTCAGGGTACATGCTGATGCCAATACTCAAGCCACACTGCAACTGGCGGTTGCCGATCGAAAATGGCCGTGAAAACTGCGACAGCAGCTTCTTGACTACAGGGCGAACCTGTTCGGCATTGACCAAATCGGTCAGCAGGATAATGAACTCATCGCCTGAGAGGCGCGCAACGAAGTCCGAGGCCCGCACCAGTGTTCTAAGGCTGGAGGCAACGGCTGTGAGCAGCTGATCCCCGGTTTCATGACCATAGGTGTCATTGACCTGCTTGAAGTAATCCAGATCCACAAACAGCACGGCGAATTTTTGGTCCCGACGCTTGCTGCGTGCGATCAACCGCTCAAGCTCGGTCATGAGTGCCGTTCGGTTGGGCAGGCCGGTAAGGCCGTCGGTCATGGCCTGGCGCGCCAGATGAAGCTCGTACTCCTTTCTAAGCGTAAGGTCATGCACTTGATAGAGGTAGCAGAGCGCGGTATCCGATTGTCGAATCAGTGACACACTGACCAGCGCCCAGGTCGCGGTGCCTTGGGCCGTGATATAGCGCTTTTCGAACTGAACCGAGGGAATGCCTTCGATGAACAGGTTGAGAAGCTGGCGTTCCTCGCCGGCCAAGTCTTCGGCCAGGGTGACATCGGCCTGGGTCTTCTGGCATAAGCTATCCAGTTCAAGGTTTAGTAGACGGCTAAGTGCCTGGTTGGCATGAAGAAACTGGCCGTTGACACTTACCAGCGCCATTCCGTTAGGGGCCATTTCGAACGCGGTCCGAAAGCTTTCCTCGCTTTGACGCAGCGCGTATTCGGCCGCAAAGCGCTCGCTGACATTGCGCAGTGAAATAAGCGTTGCCGATGATTCGCCCTTGGTATCTCGGATGGGTGCCGCAGAGACATCGACCGGCAACCGCTGACCGTTAGGCAGTTCAAGCGTTTCCCCGAAACGAATGAAGGCATTGGTAACGTTTTGAGTATCCAGTTGGAGTGGGGAGGTTAGTCTGGCGACGTCTGAAGGGACAAACATGACGAGCTGGTCGAAGGCACGCCCTGCAAACTCCCCTTGAGTAAGCGTAAACAGGGCGGCGGCGGCCTGGTTTGCAAAGATGATCTCGCCTGAGTGGTCAACTGCAATGATGGCATCGCAGGTGCAGCGAAGCATGGATGAAAACCAGCGCTCGGACTCCTTTAGCCCCTGTTCGAGCGTGTACTTGTAGGCTGCAATATCGAGTGCGGCCTTGATTTCCTTGATTTGATAAGGCTTGGTCAGAAACCCATAGGGCGCGGTTTCCGTGGCCCGGCGCACCGTTTCCGAATCGCTGTAGGCCGTTAGAAAGATGATCGCGAGATCATGATCGCGATTCATTCGAGCCGCCGTCTCGATGCCGTCGATGTCGCCCTTGATGACCACATCCATAAGCACAAGCTGTGGCAAATGGTCATTGGCAAGCTTGATCGCTTCTTCGCCGTTGTCCGCGATTCCACAGACGTCATACCCCAGCCCTATAAGCTGTTCGGCCAGGTCTTCGGCGACGATGGCTTCATCCTCCACGATCAGCAGACGCCAGCCACCGGCGTGTGTATCGCGAGCGGTGTCTCTGGACGCATCAAGGCATGACGGAAGCGCTGGGGTCATGGTCACGTACTCTTGAAAAGGGGCAAAAAAACGTTACTGCGGTAACTAACGGCCAAACGCTCAGTTTTTGGAGGGTGGAAGCGGGAGTGTCAGTGTGCATCGTGTGCCTTCCGCCGACTCGATCGAAAGCTCGGCCGTCAGTTGTCGGCCGAGGATGCGAATGAGCTTGAGCCCCAGCGATTCCGTTGAGGTGGCCTCAGGGTCGAATCCGATACCGTTGTCGGTGACGTCGATCCGAAGAAGCCCGCTGCCAAGGCAGCGGCCCATGACCTGTACCTCACCGCCATTCTCATTCGGAAAGCCGTGTTTCAGGCTGTTGGTCAGAAGCTCATTGAGCAAAAGTCCCAGCGGTACCGCGGTTTCGAGTCCGACGGGGATAGAGTCGACCTGTGCATTGATCGTAATACGCCGTGAGTTGGCCCCGGTGGTCGAGGCAAGATTGGTGCAGAGCTCTTCGATGTAGTTTTTTAGATTGATCGAGGACAGCGACGCCGACTGATAAAGCTTTTCGTGCACCAGGGCCATGGCCTTGACGCGGTCGGCGCTGTCCTTGAGTACGTTTCTGGCCGTTCCCTCCGGCAACTGGCGAATCTGCATGTTGAAGAGGCTGCCGATGACCTGAAGGTTATTCTTGACTCGGTGGTAGACCTCCTTGAGCAGGGTCTCCTTTTCCTGCAGAGAGGCTTGCTGCTGAGCGCTGAATCGTTTGCGATCAGTAATATCTCGTACAATCTTGGCGGCCCCCTCGACACGACCATCAAGCGTTCTGACCAGCGAGGAGGTGATCGAGACATCGATCAACGTCCCATCCCGTCGTTGGCGCTGAGTCTCATAGTGGGGTTCGTAGCTGTTCGAATGGTTCAGCATATGCAGGTGTTGCTTGAAATCGTCGAGAAAGGGCGCCGGCACGGTGAGGTCGGTCAGGGTGCGTCCCAACGCCTCGTGCGCGCTGTATTGAAAAAGCTGCTCGGCGGCCTTGTTCCAGCTCGTGATGCGGCCGTGCAGATCATGACCGATAATGGCGTCCTGAGAGTGCTCGACGATGGCGGCGAGCTTGGCCTGACTCAATCGAGCTTCTTCGATTTCAGTGATGTCGGTGTGGCTGCCGATCCATTGCGTGATCTGACCGAGGTCGTTTTTCCGGGCGGTCACGCGGGTATCGAACCACCGAAAGGCATTATCGTGGCGCTTGATGCGACACAGCAGTTGGAAATCCTGTTGAGTTTCCAGCGCGTTTTTCCACGCCTCGACAAACCGGTCACGATCATCGGAATGAATGCGGGTAAACCACGCCACCTGCAGGTCGTGGGCAAACGTGACGCCGGTATAGTCGGCCCACTGTTGGCTTAGATAATCGATCTTGCCATTGGGCGCACAGCTCCAGACCAGTTGAGGAATGCCCTCTGCAAGCGAGCGTAGCCGCTGCTCGGTCGCCATGCGCTCGCGCTCCTGGCCAAGCCACGTGCGACAGCGCGCCAATACGATACGAAGCTGAGAGACGTTGATATCGTCCTTGTCCAGGTAGTCAAACGCACCAAGTTCAAGTACCTGGCCTGCAAGGCGTGAGTCGGCGTGCTTGCTGAGCACGATCAGTGTGAACGGAGCACTTTGGTGACGGTGAATGGTGGTTTTCAGGTCGCTGTGGAGGAGGCTAACCGTTTCATTTTCGACCAGAACGCAATCGAAGGTATGTGAAACGAGCTTCTTGCCCGCTTCCGAAAAGCTTGAGGCACACACGATGCCAAGCGGAAGCTGGGTCGCCTCGAGCATCGCCATCAGCGAGGCCAGCGCGTCCTTGTCCCGGTCGATCAACAAGAGTTGTAGGGAATGCTTCATCGGTGCCGCCCGCATTACGTATCAGATACTGCTTTAACGGTGGCGGTGACGCTATCTTTATCCGGTTGGGCGCTGCCGGTTCATGGGCTGGGGGGAAGCGGGGATGATCAAGGTGTCAGGGATGTCGAGAGCGCCCATGATGACAGCCAGGTTTCCACATCGTGTTCGGGCATGGGGCGTGCCAGATGAAAGCCCTGACCGCAATCACACCCTAGCGTTTTCAGAAACTGGAACTGTTCATGGGTTTCGATGCCCTCGGCCACGACCCGAAGCCCCAGGCGCTGGCCCAGTTCGACGATCGACCGTGTGATCGCTTCGGCGTCGCCTTCATGGCACTGGGCAATGAAGCTTCTATCGAGCTTGAGCTCGTCATAAGGGAGGTGGGCGAGCTGGGTCATCGAGGAGTAGCCGGTGCCAAAGTCGTCCAGTGACAGTTGAAACCCGCGTGCCCGGAACCCTTCGAGCATGTGCCGAGCGTAGCTGATCGACTCGATGATCGAGGTTTCGGTGATTTCAAGCACCATGCCCTTTGGCGAGCACTGATGGCGTCGTGCCAGTTGATCCATGCGCTCAAGCACATTGGGTTCGCCCAGAAGCGGCGGCGGAATGTTGACGGCAATGTTGAGTCGGTAACCCTGTTTGATGAGCCGCGCGTGCAGCGCCCAGGCGCGGTCGATGGCGTACCAGCTGAGACTGATGATCCGCTCGTCGCGCTCTGCCAGTGCAATGAACCGCGAGGGAGGCACCGGGCCGCGTTCGGGAATATGCCACCGCAGCAACGCCTCGAACCCGCAGGGGGTGTTGCTTTCAAGATCGAACTTGGGCTGATACTCCAGGGCGAACTCCTGCTGGGCGAGCCCCTGGTCGATGTCCAGCGCGGTCAAGGGGCGCTGGGTCGTCTCGAGGGGGGCAAGGAGTTGCTCGAGTGTCGCTGCCGAGACGGTTCTGGGCATCAGGCCGAGCATACGCAGGCCGCGCTCAAGCCCTGCGCGCAATAGAGCCCCGGCAGACGGTGTGTCCCCATCGCTGATCAACATGATCGCTGAATCGATTCTTCTTTCCTGCAAGAGATCAAGAACGTCGATGCCCGAGAATGGGCCCAGGTTCAGGTTCAAGACGATCAGGTCTACCTCGAGGTAGGCAGGCCGGTAAGCAAGATCATGCATACCCTCGGCTGTCGACACGTCAAAACCGCGGTCGACAAACAGCGTGTTCAAGCGAGGAAGGTCAGCCACATTATCGATAATCAAGGCTGTTTTAGGCATCAAGGGCAGTCCATGAGCATGGTTTTCAAGATCGAAGCGCGCAGTGCGGAGGCGATTGTAAGCGCTTTCGACCGAATAACCACGGGGCGCGCCTCAAAATAAGGCAATGTTCACTCTCGCGTGTGAGATCGTGTAAACCGCTCGGGTGACGATTCTAGTTGTACCGGTAAACACATCTAATTCTCATTTATGTGCGGCTTGGCGCCACCGTATAGGCAGCGCCGATTCGGCAGAATTTAAGTGCTAGTCTGCGTCAGCCCGAGGCTGTGTCCGTTTCGGATCTGGCGCGCCCGACGATCAAGGCATCAAGGATCAGCATGATTACCGCACTGACACCAAGTACCGGCAAGATCCAGCCGAACACCGCCAGTGCAGCAGCGGTCACAAGGCGTGCCTTGATCGAGAGCGCCCGCCATAGCGTGATCAGGGTGCGCGCCCCATGCTGCGCTTGAACCGCACGCACGCGCCTTAGCCACCACATGCGATACCCGAGCACGATCATGGTGGCAAGGCCGAGCCCGACCGTTGCCAGAATCAATTGGTTCAGCCACCCGAACAAGATGCCCATGTGTGCATCGATGCCCCAGCGGGTTAGCTTGGCCGCCAGAGGGTATTGCTCGAAACGCACAAGGTCGACCAGTCGACCTGTGGTGGGATCGAACGCCGCCTCATCGACATTGGTCGGCCAGCGCCGGTCGATTTCGCGCACTTTCCAGGCTGTTCCTGCTGGCTTGGCCTGAATCTCGAGGTGGCCGCTATCGAGTCCGGCCGCTCGCGCCTGGGCCATGAGCCGTGCGAACGTGGCCGGCGTACCGGACGCCATCTCATCATGCGTCATTGTTGAATGATGCTGGTGGCCGTGTTCCGGCGCAGACCCGGACAGCGCAAGAGACACGCTTGGCGTGGCCCAGCCGAACGTATGCCTTAGTTCGGCAATGTTGCCGCCGGCCCACTTTGACCAGGTTAGCCCTGTGGCGGAAAAGAACAGAAGGCCGAGCATCAGCGCGCCGCCGAGCCAGCGGTGCCATCGATTCAGCGTGGTGCGGCGAGTCTCTGGTGACGTGGCCGCGCGCGAGGGCCTGGTGAGCCAAAGTGCCAGCCCGCCCAGTGCGGCAATCCAGAGCCAGGAGGCGGCAAGCTCGCTGTAGAGCCTGCCGGTATCGCCCAGCAGCAGGGCGCGGTGAAACTTGTCGAGCGTAATTCGAAGGGCCAGCGTTCCGCTGGTGCCGTACGCCGGCAGGCTACCCTTGATCTCGAGCGTTACGGGGTCAACGAACACCGCGCGATGCTCATACTCACCCAGTGAGGCATCGTTGAACATGATCCGTGTGGTCGTGCCGGGCTCGGGGGCTGGACGCACGGCCACGGGGAGCTCGGTGGTGCCGAGGGCGCGTTGGGCACGCTCGATTTGTTGATCGAGCGGTTTGGGGGTGCCTTGTCGAGTGGCGGTCAGCTCGTCGTGATAGATAAAGGCTTCGAGCTGAGGCGTCAGGGCATAAAGCGTTCCGCTGATGGCCGCAACCAGCATGAACGGGGCAATGAACAGCCCGATGTAGAAATGCAGTCGCAGGATAAGCGCGCGCAAGGGGGTCGGACGCGCTTGGGCGTTCGACGAAGAAGCGTGTCGAGTCATGATTTCTCGCTGTCTGAAGATGAAAACGATCGAAATTAATCGAAGGCATGCGGATTCAGAGACGAGAACGAGGTGGCGCGCGTGGAAGGCTCGGTCGATAGGGTAAAGGGGCGCGCACTTCAACCGGAGGCCCGCGCGGGATGAGGTCTCGGGCAAATTCGGGGAAGGCGGGCGGCGTGAATACGCCAAGCGGTAAGGTCGGCACGTGTGCAAACAGCACGCAGTACCCACAGGCGATCAGCGCGGAATGATGATCGCTTGCCCGTTCGTCATGTGCTGAGTGCGCCATCGTCATGTTTGAATGTGACGAGGCGGACGCTCGGTCCAGCGAGTGCAGTGTCTGACTGACCACCGGCGCTGCAAACAGCAGCGCCATAGCCAGAATCGCAATCCAGGCAAGATTTGGGGCAGGCCTGCGTAGGGAACACCTCATCGCGCGTACTTCAATCACTCAACGGCGGTCGAAACCGGGGCAGAGCGATAGTAGCGCGCACGCGCCATGTCAACAATCGTTGCGGGGTGCGACGTTAGCGCGCGGTTCAGGACGTCAACAGGGGCGGTGTGTCGGGCGCGCCCATGGCTTCGGCCAGTGCCTTTGCCGTTTTTCCCTGGCGGTCGGTCCGGGTTGTATCGGCGCCGCGTTCAATCAGTCGCGTCACGACGGCCGGGTGGTTGAACATGGCCGCAAACATCAGTGGCGTTTGGCCATCTTCCGTGCTGCCGTCGACCCGGGCGCCGCCATTGAGGAGGATGTCCACCATTTCGAGATCGCCCTTGAACGCAGCGCCCGATAAGGGGTTCTGACCCTTGAGGTTATAGAGTTCAGGGTCTGCACCGTGTTCGAGCAGAAGCCGAGTGGTGTCGTGATGACCGTGGTAGCTTGCAAGCATCAATAGGCTGTCGCCGTTATGGTTTCGCATGTCCGACGGCAGGCCCTGTGCGAACCACTGGCGAAATTGCTCGGTATTGCCGTTTCTGGCGGCGTCGAAAATCCGAGCGGCGAATTCCAGCGCCGCGTCATCCAGCTCGGGTTTTGAGTCCATGGGGCGTCCTTGTTTTGGATAGTGTTTGCTTATCTACACGCTAGTGTGTCCACTGCGGCCGCTCCAGTGAAGTAGTCTCTTCTTATGCCCTCAAGAACGTGAGTGTATGACACCGATCAACACGACCATTGCCTTGTTGCGTTGTAAGTACGCCCAGACCATTGTCGTGAACACTTTCATGAGGCGTGATTGTTAAGCTATGGTGAATATAAAACAAGAAGATGCATGTGCGCCGTACCGGGCCTGTGTGATGCGAGCAGATCCGAACCGTGAGGGACTATCATGAGTACGCTTAAAAACAAGTCATCGCATCATGTTTACGACGTCGTCATCGTCGGTGGGGGGACTGCGGGTATTGCTGCTGCGGCAAGCCTTTTGAAACGCCATCCCAGGCTTGAAATCGCGGTCGTTGAGCCTTCGGCGAACCATTACTATCAGCCCGGCTGGACTTTGGTCGGCGCTGGCCTGATGCCCTACGAGCAGACGCATCGTCCCATGATCCAGGTGCTGCCCGACGATGTGATCTGGTATCAGCAGCGGGTTAGAACAATCGCACCTCGTCGGCGCTGGATTGCGCTGGGCAGCGGTCAGCAGCTTCAGTACCGGGTGCTGATCATTGCAATGGGTCTTACTCTCAATTGGAAAGGGATCGAGGGACTTGAAGAAACGCTTGGCTCGAACGGCGTATCTTCCAATTACATGCCGGAGCTTTCGCCGTACACCTGGCAAAATATTCAGGCTCTGACGACGGGCCGTGCGCTGTTTACACAGCCTCTGGAGACGATCAAGTGCGCCGGTGCTCCTCAAAAGACCATGTACCTGGCCTGCGATCACTGGCGAAAAGCGGGCGTGTTATCGAACGTCGACGTCCATTTTCACAACTCAAGGGCGTCTCTTTTCGGCATTGATGCCTTTGTGCCCGTTCTTTCCAAGTACCTTGAGCATTACGGCATTTCGCATCACTCGCAGGAAGAGCTGGTTGCCGTGGACGGTACGCACCGCCAAGCGTTTTTCCGCTATCAGGGTGACCAGGGGCTTCGAGAATACGAAGCGCGCTTTGACATGCTGCATGTCGTGCCGCCCCAGTGCGCGCCCGCGCTTATCAGCGATTGTGGTCTGGCCGATTCCGGGGGCTGGCTTGATGTTGATCCCGGTACGCTCCAGCACACCTATTTTCCAACTATTTTCGGCATTGGTGATGTCTGCGGAACAGGCAACGCCAAGACGGCGGCGGCGGTGCGCGCGCAGATGCCGGTCGTGACCGACAACGTTCTTGCCGTGTTACGAGGCGCTATGCCCAAGCAGAAATATGACGGCTATGGCGCCTGTCCTCTAACGGTCGAGCACGGTCGAGTCGTGCTGGCGGAGTTTGACTACAGCGGTGAACTTCAGCCGAGCTTGCCCCAGTGGCTTGTTGGCAGCACGGAACCTTCCCGGCTTGCATGGTGGGTCAAAACGCAGCTGATGCCCAGGTACTACTGGAACGGTCTTCTCAAGGGGCGCAAGCGCCTTCTATAGCTATGCCTGGCGGCATACGCTCGTTGAGATTGATCGCCGGACAGGCTCACTTTCGTCGAAGCGACCTCAGGTACGCGGTTTTCGAGGCCGATAGCTCCTCATGCATCCAGAGGCATCGCCTAATATAGGGGCCTCGTTGAGGCTGTGCTGTTTGGATGCGTCTAACCTCCAGCGCGTTCTGTCGACACACCGTTTCGATCTGTCCTTGGAAACAGGCTTTGTAGAGCCGAATGGTATCGCAAGCGCCAACAATGAATAAAAAGGGTGCGTCTATTCATGAAATATACGTTCGTTGCACTGTCAGCCTGTCTCGGCCTGTTTGCGGCCACCTCTGCTCATGCGACTGAAAACGGGTCGCCGACCACTGCCATGGGGACTTATACCTTCGGGTCGGGCTTTCTGCCGCCTGCAACACCGACCGGGACCTTCGGGCTTCGAACGGCCTATTACACCACCGACGACCTGCGCCTCAATAACGGCGACCGGTCCGACAATGACCTCTCTATCGACGTGTTTTCCGTTGGTGTGGCCTACATCCGTATGACCGATCAAACCCTGTTTGGCGGCCGGTACGGATTCGGCGCCGTCATGCCGTTTTTCAAGATGGATGCCGACCTTGATGTCAATATCAATGGCACCACCGTATTCAGCGATGACGCCAGTGTGTTCCGCCAGGCCGACCTTCAGCTTCTTCCGCTCATGCTTGCCTGGAACCCGGCGCCCAACATGGGGGTGACAGCGCAGTTTCAGATCCAGGCGCCTACCGGTGACTACGATGAAGACCGCCTGATTAGTCCGGGGCTTAATCACTGGGCATTTTCACCAATTCTTGGCATCAGTTACATCACGGCGAGCGGGCTTGAGCTGTCGACGCTGTCCCAGTTCGACATCAACACCGAAAACCCCGATACCCATTACCGCAGCGGCACCGAGTACCGTAACGAATTCGCCATTGGGCAGCATATTGAAAGCTATACCGTCGGGCTTGGCGGGTATTACTACCACCAGATTACCGATGACAAGGGCGATTCCCTGGGCAGTCAGGATGGCAATCGAGCGCGGGTCTGGGCGCTTGGGCCCGCCGTCAGTTTCTTCAAGCCGGGCCTGCCTTCGGTCTGGTTCCACGCCTATAAGGAATTCGGTGCACGCAATCGCACCCAGGGCTACAACATCGCCATGCGCGTCGCTCAAAGCTTCTAGAGTCTAGGTGTCGATAGATATCGATAGGTGTCGCGGCTGGTCAAATTCACGGTCGCGGCACGCCTCTCGGTGCGGGGAAAACGCCTGGGCAGGGCGACTAAAGAGGTAGTGTGATTGTGCCAAATGCGGATAACGCCCGCCGCTCAACGCTCCATACAGTGAAATGCACAACAATCACAAAGACCGAGGTGCATTTCATGAAACGAGCGCTTGTTACTCTAACTGCGTGTGCTGGCTTTTTGACCGCCGCTTCCGCTTATGCCACCGAAAATGGTTCGCCAACAACGCCCATGGGCGTCTACGAATTCGGCTCCGGCTTTCTCCCCCCAGCAACTCCTTATGGAACCTTTGGGCTTCGAACTTCGTACTACACCACTGATAACCTTCGTGATGCCAGCGGCAACCGGGCCGATAATGACGTCTCGATCGATGTGCTATCGATCGGTCTGGCTTACATCCACATGACCGACCAGACGCTGTTTGGAGGGCGCTACGGTTTCAGTGGGGTCATGCCCTTTACAAGAATGAACGCCGAGCTTGATGTCAACGTCAACGGCACCACCGTATTCAGCGACAGCGCCAGTGTTTTCCGTCAGGCCGACCTGCAGGTCACACCACTGATACTGGCCTGGAACCCAGCCCCGAACATGGGCGTCACGGCGCAGTTTCAGGTGCAGGCACCGACCGGGGATTACGATAAGGACCGGTTGATCAACCCAGGCGTCAACCACTGGGCATTCTCTCCGATTTTTGGTTTCAGCTACATCACCGATACTGGGCTTGAATTTTCGACCCTCTCCCAGTTCGACATCAACACCGAAAACCCCGATACCGATTATCGCAGTGGCATCGAATACAAAAATGAGTTCGCCATCGGCCAGCATGTAGATAGCTATACCGTGGGTCTTGGGGGGTACTACTACCATCAGATCACCGACGACAAGGGTGATGCGGATACGATTTACGATGGCAATCGCGCCCGTGTCTGGGCACTTGGCCCGGCCGTCAGCTTCTTCAAGCCAGGCCTTCCAACCGTTTGGTTCCATGCCTACAAGGAGTTCGGTGCTCGCAATCGAGCAGAAGGCTATAACGTCGCACTTCGTATCGCTCACAGCTTCTAAGAGGTGGCCAACATGACGTCCATAACTGAAAAAAAACCCGGAGCCCCCGAAGGCTGGGTCATCGTGCTTGCCAGCAGTCTGACCATTGTTGGCTCTGTGATGGTCGCCCCGGTGCTTCCCAAGATGACGGCGCATTTTGCGCCGTCGATGCCGGACGCTGCGCTCTGGGTGGCCATGGCGCTGACCGGGCCCGCACTAGCGATTGCCTTTTTCGCGCCCATCGCCGGCTGGCTTGCCGACCGGTATGGCCGAGTCAAGCTGCTGGTGCTTGGTGCATTGCTCTATAGTTTGCTGGGTGCACTGCCTGCGGTTCTCGATCAACTAATGGCCATCGTCGGTGTCCGGCTGCTGTTCGGGGCCTCCGAGGCCATCATCATGACCTGCTGTACGGCGCTGATTGCCGATTACTGGTACGGCGAGCAGCGGCTTAGATACGTTAATCGTCAGGTCGTTGCCATTGCGCTGGTCGGTGCGCTTTTCTTCGTGGTGGGTGGAGCACTGGGTGAGCACAGCTGGCGTACGCCGTTCTATCTGTATTTGCTGCCACTGCTTCTGGTGCCGTTTATCGCCAAGGTGCTGTGGGAGCCACGCAAGGCAAAAAGCGAGGCGCATCAGCCGAGCCAGGATGGTCCGGTCGCAATGTCGACGCTTTTAGGTGGCTATGCGCTGGTGTGCTTCGGCATGATCCTGAGCATGGTCGTGCCGGTACAGACGCCCGGGCTGCTGGTGAGCATGGGCATTACCTCCAGCACCATGATTGGGCTTGCGACCGGTATCGGGCTTTTGGCTTCTCTGGTTGGTGCGCTTAGCTGGCCGCTGGCGCGTCGCACGCTCGGTGTTTCCGGCTGTAATACGCTGCTATTGATACTGCTTGCAGTGGGTCTTCTGCTGTTGGTTCGGGCGCCGAGTTACACCATGGTGATCGTCGCGGTGGTCATTCATGGCGTTGGTGCGGGCATGTTGGTTCCAAATTCGATGGCGCCGGTCATGGGGGCGCTCAATCAGCGTACACGCGGTCGCGGCATGGGCTTTTTCACCGGCGCGCTCTACATCGGTCAGTTCATCAGTCCTCTGGTAGTGTCGGCCATTGCCGGTATGACGGCAGGCATTCCAAGTGCCATTACAGCGCTTGCGTTCATCAGCGTGCTTTATGCGCTGTGCTGGGCCGTCAAGGGCGTGTTCCAACGTCGAGCGCCCGTGGCAAGTTCCTGATCTGAATCAGTCCTTCATGATACCCCCATGCTTGAGCGCCGTTCGGCGCTCAATGCCGTGGTGGGGGCTTGATGGGCTCCCGTTACCGGTTTGGCGAGCCACTGCCTGACCAGCACGAACACCAAAACAGCCTCGGCCAATTCCCCGCCATAGAACATCCACTGCGCCGCGTGCTGAATGTGCATTGTCGTGGCGCCAGCGATCACGGGTGCCTCTACGAAATACATCCATTTTCCAAGCACTGCATGACAGGCCATGGCGCTGACCAGTACCGCAAACCGCGTCGAAAGGCTCGGGCGATGAGGCGCGGGGTCCGGGCCGGCCACCGCCCAGGTGAACAGGCATCCGGCAACGATAAAGTGCAGGTGAACCAAGAGCGACAGTGACGGCGTGTGAAGCTGAAGCGCATAGAGCCCGGTCAGGTATAAAAGCGCCATGCCGCCAACGTTGAACACGGCGCTTGTAAGCGGGTGGCACCAAAGACGCACGAGTCGGTTGGCGAGAAAGGCGACGACGTGGCGGCTTTGTGCCGGCGTCAGCGTTTTTAAAAGCAGCGTCATCGGGCGGGCAAAGACCAGCGCGAGTGGGGCATACATGCCGATCAGCAAGTGCTGAAACATGTGCATGTGAACGTCGTCATGTGCGTAGTGCATGAGTTGAGGTGACAGGCCAAATTCGAGCGTAACGATGCCCCCGATGAATAGCGCCGTACGCGAGACGGGCCAGCTGGTGCCATGACGACGCTGTCTCCAGGCCGCCATCAGGTACGCGACGCCGATCAGCGCAATGAGAACGCGTAGGATGATCATGTGCGTTGACTAAAGGCCTGCCCACGTTTGGCCCGCTTGAGCAGTACATAACCCACCACAATCAGCAGTAGACCGAATCCGTTCCAGGCCAGGTCATAAAGCCAGAGGTTATCGACGTAGCGAACCTGGTGAAGGCCCAGCACCTTGTGATCGATGATGCCATCGAACACTTGAAATCCGCCCATGCCCAACAGGAAGCCAGGGCCGCGATAGCCCGGTGCGTGGCGGTGAGTTTCGTGAAGCCTCAGCATCAGCGCGCCTCCGGTGACCAGGAGCACCAGTTCGAGCGTATGCAATACGCCATCGGAGACAATGGCGGCTACGGTGCTGTCGCTTTCGACAAAATGATGCCAGACCAGTAACTGGTGAAAGATAACCTCATCAATGGCGGCCATGAAGCCGATGCCTAGAAGGATCGCGGCCAGAAGCGTGCGTCGGATGTCCGGGGTCGGAGTGGTCATGCGTCATATCCTTTGACGAAATGAAAAGCGTACGGCAAGCGTAGATGAGATATGGCTGAAACTCTGCCTGGCGTTGTAGCAGGGTGAGAGATGACTCGGATATCTTAATTTAAGCTGAGGTGAATATTTCTCGCCATATTAACCGGTGCTACAAATAACAATCTCGGGAACATGATTTAACCAGGGTGAATTTATGGGGCGCGTTTCAGGAGTTCTGATGGCGGGGTGGCTGCTTGGGTGTTCGCTCGGCGTAGCCGCGTCACCGGCGCCGCTCAATGTGGTTACCACCATCGGCATGCTTGGGGATGTCACGGAAAACATCGGCGGGCGCTGCGTCGATGTTGTATCCCTGATGGGCCCCGGCATCGACCCGCACACCTATCAGGCGCGTGCAAGCGATGTCCCCACTCTGAACAACGCCGACCTCATCTTGTATTCGGGGTATTCGCTTGAAGGAAAGCTGGCGTCCGTGCTCGAACGCTTCAAGCAGCGCCGCCCAACGCTTGCGGTGTCCGAGCGGGCTATCGCCCCTGACCGGCTCATCCGCGTCAATGATGCCTATGGCACTGACCCGCACCTTTGGATGGATGTCGAACTCTGGGGCGCGCTGGTGCCAACGATTGCCGAGGCGATCAAGGCACAGCGCCCGGAGTGCGCTGATACCATCGCAGCCAACGCCGAAACCTATCGCATGCGTTTGAGCGCGCTCGACGACTGGATTACCCGCTCTATTAAAACGATCCCGGAACAGCAGCGTATCCTGGTGACTGCCCACGACGCCTTCAACTATTACGGCCGAGCCTACGGCATCGACGTCGAAGGCATCCAAGGCATCAGCACCGAAACCGAAACCGGGATCGCCGATATTCGCGCCATGGCAAACGTGGTGGCCGAACGCCAGGTGCCGGCCATGTTTGTCGAGAGCACGATCAGCCCGCGTACGATTCGCTCGGTAATCGAAGCGGCGCGGCAAAAGGGCCAGACCATCGAGGTCGGGGGCGAGCTCTATTCCGATGCCATGGGCGAGACCGGGCGATTCGAAGGCACTTACATTGGCATGCTCTACGCCAATACCCAACGCATCGTGACCGCGCTCGGTGGCCGGCCTGCGCCTCTTCCAAACGAGCTTGCCGATCTTATGCCACAGGACACCGCCATGGGAGCGCATGATGTCAACTGATCTGCACGAACCGGATCTCGCGCTGCACGTCGAGGATCTGACCGTGAGCTACCACGCCAAGCCGGTACTGTGGGACATCGATTTCGACATACCCCCCGGCGTGATGGCCGCCATCGTTGGCCCCAACGGGGCAGGGAAAAGCACGCTGATCAAGAGTGTGCTCGGGCTCGCGCCCCCGATCGCGGGTCACGTCACGCTGTTCGGCCGGCCCTACAAGGCCATTCGAAAACGCGTGGGGTATGTGCCCCAGCGCTCGAGCGTCGATTGGGATTTTCCGACGACCGCGCTCGACGTCGTCACCATGGGTCTTTACGGCCAGCTTGGGTGGTGTCGATGGCCGGGCCGACGAGAGCGCGCACGCGCGATGGATGCACTCGAGCAGGTTGGCATGCAGGCCTTCGCTCAGCGCCAGATAAGCCAGCTCTCCGGCGGTCAACAGCAGCGCGTCTTTCTTGCCCGAGCGCTGATTCAAAATGCCGACATCTACTTTCTCGATGAGCCCATGGCGGGCGTCGATGCACCCACTGAGCGGGCAATCGTCAATATCCTCAGAACGCTTCGAGATGCTGGCAAGACCGTGATCGTGGTGCATCACGACCTCCAGACAGTGCGCTCCTACTTTGATTGGATGTTGATCTTGAATGTTCGTGTCATCGCACAGGGGCCGGTCGAAGAGGTGTACACCGCCGAGAACCTCAAGCGCGCCTATGGCGGCCAGATTGCGCTTCTGGACAGCGTTTTGGCCTCTGATACCGGGGCAAAATCATGACTCTAATGGCGCTATTGGGGGACTACACGCTGCAAAACGTGGCTCTCGGGGCGTTGTTTCTCGGCCTGATCAGCGGCGTGCTCGGAAGCTTTGCGGTACTCAGAAAGCAGAGCCTGTTGGGCGATACGCTGTCTCACGCTGCACTTCCGGGTATCTGTCTGGGGTTTATCGTGACCGGTGCTCGCCACATGGGTAGCCTGCTTTTGGGGGCGCTGTTCACCGGCACGCTGGCCGCGCTTCTGGTGATGGCGCTGACGCGCTATAGCCGATTGAAAACGGATGCCGCGCTCGGAATTGTGCTCAGCACCTTCTTCGCGCTCGGCGTTGTGCTTCTGAGCTACATTCAGGGCACCGGCAATGCGGCCCAGGGTGGGCTTGACGCGTTTCTTTTCGGTCAGGCCGCCGCCACTCTTCGAAGCGATCTATGGGTGATGGCCGCCATTACGGCCATCGCGCTGATTCTGGTCGGGCTGTGCTGGAAAGAGTTCAAGCTGGTTTGTTTTGACCCCGGGTTTGCTTCGACCCAGGGCCTGCCCGTGCTGTTACTGGAAACGGTACTGACGGTCATGATCGCGCTTGCGGTGGTGGTCGGGCTTCAAATGGTTGGCGTAGTGCTGATGGCGGCTATGATCATTGCGCCTGCGGTGGCGGCGCGCCAATGGAGTCGCCGGCTTGAGGTCATGGTGCCCCTTGCTGCGGTGTTCGGTATGGTTGCGGGCCTTTCCGGGGCTCTTGCAAGCACACTCGGGCGCGGGCTGGCTACCGGCCCGCTGATCATTATCGTGGTCTCGCTTCTGGTAATGGCCTCGCTGTTGTTCGCGCCGGGGCGTGGGCTTGTCTGGTCGTGGCTCCTTCGCGTGCGCCAGCGCCGAGAGCTTCACCACCAGCATGTGTTGACCACACTTCATCGGCTGGCCTCACGCCATGATGATCACGCGTTCTATGCCGAGCAGGGATTGCTCGAGGGGGTGCATGGCACGGCGGTTCGGCCGGCGCTCAAGGTGCTTGCACAGCGCGGCATGGTTACGCTCTCGACCCAAGCCTCACGTCAGCCGCGTTACTGGCAGCTGACGCTTGAAGGGCAGCAGGAGGCCGAGCGTATCCTTATGGCCGTGGAGCAGGGAGGGGCGAGCTCATGATGGCCTGGCTTGATGATCCCGGCACCGTCATCGTGCTGGTCGGTGCGCTGGTCGGTATGGCCTCGACGCTGGTCGGTACGTTTCTAGTGCTGCGCGGCACCAGTATGCTGGCGGATGCGATCAGTCATTCGATCGTGTTCGGTATCATCGTGGTGTGGTTGGTCGCGCACGTTCAAAGCGGACCATTGCAGATTTTCGGTGCCGCGCTTACCGGCATCTTGACGGTTTTTCTGACCCAGGCATTGATTCATTCGAAACGGGTCAAGCAGGACGCCGCGATCGGGCTGGTCTTTCCGCTGCTGTTTTCGATCGGTGTGCTGTTACTGAACCTGTATGCCGGCAATGTGCATATCGATACCCACACTGTACTGCTTGGTGAGATCGGGTTCGTGTGGCTCGATACCGTAACGCTTGGTGGGGTGGATGTTCCTCAGGCGCTATTGGCCATGGGGGGCATGACGCTGATCAACGCCTTGTTTGTCGGTCTTTTTTTCAAGGAACTGAAGCTTGCCACCTTCGATGAAGCGCTGGCGCGCGCACTCGGTTTCGCGCCAGGGCTCCTGTTCTATGGGCTGCTTTTTTTAACCAGTGGAACTGCCGTGGCGGCGTTCGATGCGGTGGGAGCGGTGCTCTTTGTCGCGTTCGTGATTGTGATTCCCGCCAGTGCCTATCTCCTGACGGACAGCGTGATGCGCATGCTCGGCTATGGCATGGTGATGTCGATTGCGGCAAGCGTTGCCGGCTACGCCCTGGCGGTTCGATGGGACGTATCAATCGGCGGAATGATGGCCGTAATGACTGGCATTTTCTTGCTGCTTGCATTTTTGATTGGCCCGCGTCACGGGGTGGTGGCGCAGGTTCTGGTGCGTCGAGGTCAGCGTGGGCTTAATGAGACCCGAACGCTTGCGGTGCACCTTTACAACCACGAAGACAGCCACGCACAGCAGGAAGAGAATGTCGTCAAGGCGCTGCGGGAGCATCTTCATTGGAGCGATGGCCGCGCCAGGCAGGTCATTTTGCGAGGGCTGGATCAGGGATATATCACCCAAGTCGGTCAGATGCTCAATTTAACGGCGACCGGTCGCGCGCTGGCAATGGAGCTTTTGAACGCGCATGAGCGCGGGCGATGAGCGAACGTCTCGGTCGGTGGCATGACTTGCGTACCGGCCTGGCTCGTTTTTAAATGATGATAGGTAGAGGTAGAGGTAGAGGTAGAGGTAGAGGTAGAGGTAGAGGTAGAGGTAGAGGTAGAGGTAGAGGTAGAGGTAGAGGTAGAGGTAGAGGTAGAGGTAGAGGTAGAGGTAGAGGTAGAGGTAGAGCGGTATTTTTTAAGCGTGCGGCATACAAAAAGGCCGGGCCCACATGTGCGGGCCCGGCCTTTTAAAGATCTAGCGTTACGTCAAGCGCTTAGAGCGGCTTAATGTTAGACGCCTGAAGACCTTTTTTACCCTGAGTGACGTCAAAGGAAACCTGTTGACCGTCTTGCAGGGATTTGAAACCGTCTGCTTGGATTTCAGAGAAGTGAGCGAACAGGTCGTCGCCGCCTTCAGAAGGAGAAATGAAACCGAAGCCTTTAGTGTCGTTGAACCACTTAACTGTGCCAGTTGCCATGATCGAATTCCTTTGCGCTATGCGCTTTTAGTGCGATTGCCGGGAAATACCCGAGATAGTGGGCAAAACGTGAAAATATGACCAGGCTACCGAATGATTCGACTGCAACTGACTATATACTGCGTCTTGCTACCAACGGAGCCCATAGTGCGCGTCGTATCGTTCTGAGTCAATCAATACTTTTGTTTATTCCTGAAGAAGTGCGCCAGCCTTTCATAAGAAAGATATTCAAATACCATTTTCTGATATGCAAAGCCCCAGCGTGGCGGGCATTGACACGCTTCAGGCGCCGCCTATCTTTTCAAGAATGCGATTTTCCGGCTATGGACGCACGCCGCGTACCGAGTTCGGCCCATTCCAAAACGACAGGATGTACGGACCCCATGACATTTGATGAATTTACCCGTTTGATTGCCAGCGGTGACATCGATGAAGTTCAGGTTGAATCGATGGAAGGGGACATCTTTCTCTTGAAAGCCGTTCAAAACGATGATGTGACCGTATTGACCAAAAAGGATGGCTCGACCCTAAAGCCAACCTCGGTTGCCAATGCCAAAGAATTGCTGAGCGAGGTGGATGGGATCAAGAACGTGCCATTTTATTTCGTACAGCAGACCCCCTATGACGAGATGATCGGTCAACCCTCCAGCAACGAAGTGCATAAGGTGCAGATGTCTCTGGACGCTGGCAGTTAAATTCATGTCGCCGAAAGGGATAGAATCGCCGGACGTTCAAGGTCCGGCGGTTTACGTTCCGCGCCGACTGTATATCTGTTCACTCAGGCGATTTTAAGACGTCTCGGGCGGTGCTTGAAACACCACCGGGAAGGAAGCCCCGGGGTTCTTGCAGCTGCGGGCGCGATAAGTTAAAAGCTTGAACGCCTCCTCACGCCACTGCCAGACCCGTATGCCACCACAATCGCCCACCCCACGATCCTTGTATTGATCTCTTAATACTCCGGTTTCAGGGTCGAATGTGGGATCAAAAACGGTTGTGCTGCCCGTCCAGCTGTACTCCTGCCATTTCGCAAAAAGCAATCGTCGCGGCGGGCCGTTCTCTGACTGGTAGACCACTTGATAGCCGGTTTGATAGGCCCCCACATCACAGGGCACCAGCCAGAGTGTGCCGGACTTACCGGTTGAAAACTGCTTTGGCGTCAGTTCGCGCTCGTTTATCGAACACTGAGCATCAATTTGTGCGCGAACCTGGTTTGGAAGGTTGTCAGCACGCGCTTGAGTGCAGGCAAGTGACAGTGCCACCGCCACCGCCATTAGTGTTCTTGTGCAAGAAACACGCATACCGCCTCCGGAGTGGATGGGGTGGGTGTAAGGAGCGCGACAGACTCTTGATGGCTAGCCCAGTTGCAACGCCGTCAGCAGCGCTTCACAGTCATCAAGATGATGATCCACTGCCTCAGGGCATGGGTTCTCCGGTGTGTTGATCAAAAGAGTACCTGCGCCTGCGGCGCGACCACACTGCATATCAAGTGGGCTATCGCCGACCATGATTACCCGGGCGGGTTCGATGTCCCAGCGGATGAAGAAGTGCTCGAGACCGCCAGGATGGGGCTTGGGCGGCGCGCACTCGCGCCCCAGTACATTCTCAATGGCAAACACATCTGACAGCTCGATCGCCTGGAGTGTGGTGTGGGCAAGCTCACGGGCATTACGGGTCAGAATGCCCAAATGATCGCCCCGCACGCGCAGTGCACGTATCAGTGCCTTGGCACCTCGAGCCGCAGTGGCGCCAAGCGCCAGCTGGCGCTCGTGTGCCATGAGCCAGGCATGACTTGCTTCGCGCCGGGAGTCGGGCAGTGCCTCAAGGTATTCAAGGATGTCACGATCCGGGGGGATATCGAGCGCACGGCGAATGTATTGAAAATCATGTACGCCCACCGTCAGCGTGCCATCCATATCAAATACCCAGTGTCGGCACTGGGTTAGTCGAGCAAGACTCATGAGGCATACCTGTTCAGCGTGAAAGCTTCATAGTGGCACGCCTTGATGTCATTGGCAGGCTTTGCGTATGGAAAAGAGCAGAACTGTCGCGCTTGATGTGAGAAGGCAGTCTGGCGTGACAATGCGTTTTCAAGCCAAGCGCGTTTCAGAATCCATGTGCTGCGCCGATACGAACGTCATGCGGCCCCCATGGCCGTTTCTCTATACGACGTTCATTTCGGGAGTGGCCAGCATGTTCGGTCTAAATCGCAGTGTGAAGTACAAGCTCATAGCGACCATGGTGGTCATGGGCGTTGTCATGTTGGTCATTGGTGCCGTGGGTGTCTTTGGCATGAATGGCAGCAACAAGAATCTGGAGTCCGTCTACAAGGGCAATGTATTGCCGATGCAGAACCTTGCAAGCATCCGAAAGAACATCAACTGGTCACGGATTGATTCGTTCAAGGCCCGCGCCGACCGGAGTGAGCAGACCGCCACGGACGTTCTCAATAATTACGAAAAACAATACAAGAACGAGACGGATCGCGCCTGGCAGGAATACAGCACCACTCAGGTTACCTCCCCAGATGAAAAAGCCATTGCCGACCGTCTGGATGCCTCGCTTGCGACCTATTGGTCCCTGTATCGGCAGGTGGCCACCGATATGAGCCAGGGAAATTTCGAGCTTACGCCAACCATTCAGCAAACGCGTGGCAATTTCGAAAAACTGTCCGCTGAGCTCGAGAACCTTCTTGAGATCAATGCCCGGCAGTCCGAGCGCGCCTACACTGATAGTCTTGCCAATACGTCTCAATCTCTAAGCATCATCATCGCTGCCATTGTGTCTGCACTGGTGCTGATGGCGGTCATCGCCTGGTTCCTGGTAAGAGGCATCATGGCGCCGCTCAAGCGCGCCGGCGAAGTCTCCGAATCCATCGCTCAGGGTAAGTTGGACAACCGAATTGAGGTCACGGGCCGCGACGAATTCGCCACCTTGCTTCAAAGCCTCGATGCGATGCAGACGCAGCTTGCGCATGTGGTCAACGATGTTCGCGTGAATGCGGAGTCGGTCGGGTCTGCCTCCAGCCAGATCGCCTCGGGCAATGATGACTTGTCTCGTCGCACCCAGGATCAGGCGGCAAGCCTCGAGGAAACCGCGGCCTCCATGGAAGAGATGACCTCGACCGTCAAACAGAACGCCGACAACGCCGCCCAGGCCAATCAGCTGGCACTGAATGTGCGCAAACAGGCGAGCGAAGGCAGCCAGGTAGTCGAGCAGACCACGCTTGCCATGAATGAAATCAGCACCTCGAGTCAGAAGATTGCCGAGATCGTCGGGCTGATCGACTCGATCGCGTTTCAGACCAACCTGCTTGCGCTGAACGCCGCGGTCGAAGCTGCCCGGGCCGGTGAGCAGGGCCGAGGCTTTGCAGTCGTTGCCAGTGAAGTGCGAACGCTCTCGAGCCGAAGTGCCGATGCCGCGCGCGAAATCAAGGCGCTGGTCGATGACAGCGTTTCCAAGGTCGCCAACGGCGCCGAGCTGGTGGACCGCTCGGGTCAGACGCTTGGGGGCATTGTCGAGAGCATCAACAAGATGACCGGCATCGTTGCCGAGATTGCGGCGGCCAGTCGCGAACAGTCGACCGGTATTGAGCAGGTCAACCAGGCAATCTCGCAGATGGACGGCGTTACTCAGCAGAACGCGGCGTTGGTGGAAGAAGCGGCCGCGGCCAGCCGGTCGATGGAGGATAGCGCTCGGTTGCTGCGTGAGCAGGTTGCCTTCTTCAAGGTGGCCGATGGCGGTATGACGCGTCATGCGCCCGCGCCCGCCGCACGCACGTCTGCCAAGCGGCCGACACAGCATCAGCCGTCGGCGCCGGTCATCGCCAGGCACACCCCGGCTCACAAGGCTGCGAGCAAGCCAGTTGTCGCATCCAAAAGCCAGAGCTACAAGGCACCTGCATCGACTACCGAAGTCGATGAATGGGAAACGTTCTAAACGCAGCAGCCATGGGACTCGAGATCGTCAGATCCTGAGACCGGAAGGGTACTATCAAAGGATCGTCGCACACGCGGCGGTCCTTTTTCTGTAAGAGAGCCGGCCAAATGACGTGCACAAAAAAACCGCGCCCAAGGCGCGGTTTTTCGATATATCGCGTGCGTTAAACGCGGCTCAGTAATCCAGGTCGATATTGAGCTCTTCTTCCAGAAACGCGTAGAAGTCTGACCGTGAGCGCGGAGTCGGAAGCTCCGTGCACGCTTTCTCGAGTGCGTCGAGCGCGTCCTGTTCGCTGCATTCATTGGCGGCGATTTTCGGCGCCAGAAACTGCATGTAGATGTAGGTCAGTTCGCTGTAATTCTGCGCGCGGCCGCAGGGAACACACTCGAAACTGCCCATGCAGTCCGGCACTTCATCGGCGTAGTCGAACCGGTCGTTGATATCACTGATGCATGTCACCATGGTGCTGCCCTCGATACGGTCGTGAGATAAACGACCCGTTGACCCATCCCTGCGTATGTCACCGATCCTGAGGCTGACCTGGCCTTCGGTGATGGTCGTTGATGCTTTATATATCGGCGTTGGGCGAACCGGGTTTATAGATCACCGCGTGATCTCGCGTGCGCTGGCCTGGACAATAGTCGTAGTCGGTCAGCGCGCTGATTGACTGAACTTGGGCAATGGATTAAAGCCGCGCCGCCCGAATGGAAATACGCGCTCACGGCTTCGCCAGAAGCGTTTTTGGACAGAGGCGCTTGAGATCGGTTTTCGAAAAAATCGAGCGTAATGATCTAAAAATGCCTCTTTTATTCGATCACGTGAGAAGAATACGATCGGGTCATTAAAGTGATAAGCGTGCTTATCACGTCCACGATCCCCGTGCCACGATCGCCATTAAAGACGCGCATCGGCCGGGTGGTCGCTGCGCTCAAGCGAGGTACCACAATGATCCTTCGACGTACCAATGAACGCGGTCTTGCCGATCACGGCTGGCTGCGCTCCCGCCATACCTTTTCATTTGCCGATTATTTCGACCCCGAGCACATGGGGTTCAGAAGCCTTCGCGTCATCAACGAAGACCGCGTTCAGGGCGGCGCCGGGTTCGGCACCCACCCGCATCGGAACATGGAAATCATTTCCTTTGTTTTGAGCGGCACCATGGCCCACAAGGACAGCATGGGCAACGGCGCGGTCATGCGCCCGGGTGATGTGCAGCGCATGTCCGCCGGCACCGGCGTGCGCCACAGTGAGTTCAACCACTCAGACACTGATGAGCTTCATTTTCTGCAGATCTGGATTGAGCCGAATCGGCAGAACGTTGAGCCGAGCTACGAACAGAAGCACTTTTCCGAAGACGAACGCCGCGGCCGCTGGCGGTTGGTGCTCTCCGAGGATGGCCGTGATGGCTCGGTTCGCTTGAACCAGAACGCCAACCTCTACGTCGGACGGTTTGACGCCGGCGAGCAAATAACATCCCCAGAGGTTCGCCACGCCTGGCTGCACGTGGCGCGCGGAACGGCCGAGATCAACGGCCAACGGCTTTCAGCCGGAGACGCTGCCGCGTTTCAACCGGGTGAGCCCATTACCGTTATTGGCCACGACGCTTCGGAGGTTCTTCTGTTCGACCTGGCGTGAATGACGTCAGGCTTGAGCCTTCCTTGCCTATGAGCAGCAGGTGTGAGGTTCCACGGTGATATGGGAGGCGCGGGGCATCGATCCTGAATGGATCGCGTGCAGGTTTCGGGGGCTGCGGCGCGTCGATCTGGTCTTCCTTTGGGAGAAGACGCTTGATCCAATGAGGGCCGCTATACGGGACGACCTGACGGTGTTACAGGAAGGCGCAGGCGAGGAGGGCGCGAGCCACGGAGCGCTCATAAAGCGCCCCGGGCCCATGACAGGATGCTCAGTCGGGCTGTCTGACCAGTTGGTTGCGCCCGGCGCCGAGGGCCACGATCATTGCTCCCAGCCCGATCAGCCCGAGCAGAATGCCGACCACATCCCAGCCGCCCGACCAGTCGTGCAACAGCCCGACCAGCAGTGGGCCGAAGGCGGCCAACACATAGCCAAAGCCCTGCGCCATGCCGGAGAGTTCGGCGGCGGTGTCGGCATCCGGCGCGCGCAGCGCCAGAAGCGTCAGCGCCATGCTGAATGTGCCGCCCTGACCCAGGCCCAGAATCACCACCCACAGCCATACACTCTGAATGGGCGCATACAGACAGCCCGCCAGGCCGCACAGGGTAAGCAGCATCACGCTGATCAATACCGCCCGCTGATCGTTCATGCGACCGCCGATCAGGGGCGCCACAATGGCGGTAATGACCTGGCACAGGATCGAGACCGACAGCGCCAAACCGGCCGTGACCGGTGTTACACCGCGATCCTGCAAAATGGTTGGCAGCCAGCCGAACACCGTGTAGGCCAGCGATGACTGCAGCCCCATGAACAGCGTCACCTGCCAGGCCAGAGCGTTGCGATACAGGGAATGGCCGTCCCGTTGGCGTACGCGGGGAATGTGATTGATCCGAAGTTGCGGAATCCAGACCAGCGCGGCGATCACGGCCGGGATCAGCCAGAAGGCCAGCGACGGTTGCCACTGGTTACCGAAGGCCTGACGCAGCGGCTCGGTCGCCCCGGCGGCCAGCGAGGCGCCCAGATTGAGTGCCACGGTATAAAGGCCGGTCATGAGGCTGACCCGGGCGGGGAAGTCGCGTTTGACGATGCCGGGCAGCAAAACATTCATGATCCCGATACAGGCACCTGCCAGCGCGGTGAACACGAAAAGCCCCAGCGTGCCGGTCACGGGCCGGGCCAGCAGTATCACAGCCAGCAAGATGAGAATGATGAAGATGGTGCGCTCGGGGCCAATACGTCGTGACAGTTTGGGGGCCAGCGGCGCGGCAAGCCCAAGACAGACCACCGGCAGTGTGGTCAGAACCCCCAGGGCGGCGGGAGACAGCGACAGCCCCTCGGCGATATTTTTAAGGACGGGAGAGACGCTGGTCAGCGCCGGCCTCAGATTGATCGCTACCAGCAACAGCCCCACCAGTGCCAGTGCCGCCTGAGACCCCTTCTTCGTATAGCTTACCGATGACATGCCACAACATTCCCTTGAGAGCCAAAAAAGTGCCCCATTCTGGGGCAGAACGTTGCATCAGGATAGACGGCGACATCATTTGTGGGTCGTCTCGTCAATCATGAGTGACATGCACCGCACTCAGCGTATGCTCATCTCGTAAGCGATGATCGGTGGCCTTGGGGCATGAGTTCTGCGATACGGTGACCAGTACGGTGCGAGTATCTGTTGTCTCTTCACACGGCAAGGTCTTCAGTTGGAAAGAACGCCGAAGAACCTGACTAACGCGCCAACAGGTTTTGCAACGAAGGCCGGCCTCATTGCGCATTGCCAACCCCTTGTTTCTCACGAGGGCCATGCTGCGGCGTGTGAGTGGCGTCGTCGATACGTCCGAGGGCGTTTATTCGTATGAGCGCCTGCGGTGAGGGTGAATCGAGTTATATCGAACTGACCGATGAAACGCGGCACGGGTAGAGAGCCAGAAAGGCAAACGTGCGAAGAGGGCGGTGGCGCCCGTTGTGTGCCATTCCTGGGCAAGCGTGATGAACTTATTGCGCACGATCTCCTGATGCTCATTCTGCTCACGCTTTCTTTCTTCGGCGGGATCGATGCCTTTGGCTATAAGCCGTCTTGCATCAATGCGCTTTTCCCGGGCCTCTGCGAGTGTAGTTTCAGGGTATGTCCCAAAACTGATCATGTTGCGCTTTCCATTGGGACGCACGTAGCGAAAGCGCCATCCCTTGCGGCCATTTGGAGAAATCCTGAGTTCTAATCCCGACCCATCGGACAGGGTGATGACTTTGTCCCCTGGCTTACTTTTCGAGACTTGTTGGGCAGTTAGAGGCATCGTGGCATACCGACATTCTTCGAACAGTGGGTTAGTCCACAACGTATACCATGAGTATGCCGGATTAGGTAGGAATGGCCTGGACTTTCTGGGAATGGTTTTAAGGTTACTTCTTTGAATTTAAGGGTTTTTTTGGAACCGCTTGGACGTGTCAGGAACGTCAGGTGGCGCCCCCATCAGGATTCGAACCTGAGACCTTCCCCTTAGGAGCGTCAAGGTGAGGTTTTTTTGCCGAATCCAGACGCATCTATCTAGGTCTAATAATGTATAAAATTTATACATTAATCAGTGGCTTAAGTTATTTTATTGCTTGTGAGTCGTCCAGGGTTGTCCAAGGGTATACAGCGCTATACAGTGATCTTGTTGGGGGCGCTGTTGGGGTCCAAAAATTGGGCATCTGGAGAAGGCAAGTGACTGAGATCACAGGGAAACGAAAAGCGATAACCACGTCCAAGGGCGTCGAAAACTTCTCTGTGCCTGCAGGAAAGAAAAAGGCACGGCTTACGGTATCCAATAGCGGGTATGGTGGACTTGCCTTGGAGGCTCGAATTGAGCGCGAGGCAAAACGCTGGATTTACCGCTATAGAGACGCCGATAAAACTGTCGAGCAACAGCTGGGTAGCTACCCACAGATGGGCTTGGCCGAGGCGCGAAAAGCGCATCGCGAAGCGGCTGAGCTGTTAAGGCAGGGCATTGACCCCCGAAAGCACCGCAAGGCAGAAAAGGCGCGTAATCAAACCGCCTGGACCATGGATGATGCCTTTGAGCGTTGGATAGAGTTTTATGCGTCAGCTCCTGCACGCTCTGGCAAGGCACCTACAGCGCGAACGGTAGCCAAGCAAAGAGGGCGCTGGCGGCTTTACTTGAAAGAGCCATTGGGTGGCGCATACGTTCGAGACATGACGCGAAGGTACCTGATCGAAGTGTTGGAGAAGGTCTCTACCCGAACGAGAGAAGAAGGGCGCCAGTGCCTTACCCTGTTGCGCCAGCTACTCGATTACTGTGAAGACCGAGAGCAAATCCAGGACAACCCGGCAGCTGGCCTCAAGCCTGCAAAGATCAAGGCGCGCCCCGGTAAACCTCGCGAGCGTCATCTCAATCTGGCCGAAATCAAGGTGCTTTGGGAGTCAATTAATGAAAAGCAGCGTGTGGTAGAAGGTGTTGCTTCCTCTGTCGTTCTTTCGTCTTCAGTGGCCAATGCCATAAAGCTGCTGATGCTGACGGGCGCCAGACGTGCAGAGGTTGCATCGATGCAGTGGTCAGAGGTCAAAAAGGAGACTTGGACGATTCCCGCTGAACGCACGAAAAGTGGCCGAGAGCATCGGATTCATCTCTCTGCTCTAGCGCGATCAATATTGACCGAACAGCGCCGGTTTTCGAGCAGCGAGTTTGTGTTCGAGTCAAATCGAAGCCCTGGAAGGCCAATACATTACGACACGGTTACTTCGGCCGTTGCCAAGTTGCAGGGTCGCAACCGCAAGGAGCATGACCCCTCCGCACCTCTTTACCATCTCGATCATTTTACGGTGCATGATTTGAGGCGGTCGGTGGCCACCATGTGGACGGAAACATTCATGGCAGACCCTTTGCTGGTGGATGCCATGCTGGCGCATGCGCCCCCGAAGTTGCTCGGCACCTATAACAAAAGCAAGCGTTACCAGATGCAGGCCGATGTATGGGAGCGCTGGGGGCAGGCAGTATCAGAGGCTGCCGAGGCCGAGCCTCAGGGCAACATAGTATTTCTAGGCGCGCGTTAGATACTTTGAATGCGCATCAAGCGTTTCTACTGGTCTGGTTTTAGGCGGGTTCTGAAACCTGCGTGCCGTGTTTTTGATTGATCGGGGCACTCAATTTCTCAAGTTTCTCGGTAAACCAGTTTTTCTTACTGCTCGTAATCAATAGTTGTTTACGCGCTCTGGTCATCCCGACATACAAAAGCCGTGCCTCCTGCGCCTTTTGTTCATCGTTGTCCGCCAATTCTCCAATGCCGCACAGCAGGACAGTATCAAACTCTAGACCCTTGCTGCTGTGTCGACTGAGCAGTACGACTTGATTAGCCTCGGGGTTGTACGCGCGCTTATCCTCTTTGCCAGAAAGGCAAACGCTAGGAATGCCTTCGTCCTCTAAAAACTTTTGGAAGAAGTGGCCAACGTTATTGTGTGGGTACACGATGGCAATGGTATTGAGCTCAACCCCTTTTTCCTGCCACTGAAGAATGCAGCGTGCGAGAAAACGGCCTTCTTCCTCCAGCGTTTTCTTTTTTCGGAAGACGGGGTGAGGCCCGCTAATGCCCGCTACCTCGGGGGTGATCAGCGGGATATGATCATCATCAGCGTCCTGAGCCTGGATGAACTCCTTTGCGAAATCATAGGCAAAGGTCAGGATCTCACGTGTATTTCGATAGTTGAGCTTGAGGATGGTTGTACGCCCGCGCGCTTGAATGCCCGCAGCTGATAGCGGGAAACCAAACGAGTTTTTCCGGTAGATGGATTGAGCGTCATCGTAAAGAAGCAACAAGGAATCAAGCTCAGGGTCAATCATCTGCACCACCAGCTTGAGCCATTCCTGCTCGAAGTCGTGACCTTCATCGATGAGTAGGGCGCTGTACTGTGCTCTGGGAATCCATGACTGCTCCACTCCCTGAATCACGCTTTCAACCTGGCACTCGAAAAACTTCTTGCCGTTTTTCACCACAGAAACGTGATAGGTCTTGAGCTGCAGAGCGCACCATTCGTGAAAATGGTGGATGTGTACCTTGTCGCCGACGCCTTTTTCAGCAAGAAAGTGCCGCAGCCGGGCCGCCAACGTCACGTTAAAACACAGCACCAGGATCGGTTTTTGCACTGTCTGCGCCAGATACAAACAGCGGTATCCCAGTATCAGTGTCTTTCCGGACCCGGCCACGCCATGAATGACGCGGTGACCGCTGCCGAGGCTTCTGGCCAGCTGTTCCTGCTGAATATCCATGATGCGCACGATATCCGGAACCAGCGTTTCAGCCGCGGTCTCATCACTTTCATTATCGAATAGGTCGAGGCTTGGCCCACCAATGCGAACTTCGGGAAAAAGGTGCCATCGGATTCTATCAATTTGTGGCACGCTCAGGGTTGACCCGAAATTGTGCTCGAACATGTTCCAAAGCTGCTGCTGGAACACTTCGCTGTCCGTCTTTTCAAGCATCTCATCCTGAAAGATCACGCGGTGTGCGGGAAGAATCCGCTCCTGTGCCCCCTCACTCATAATGCCGTTCCACTGCTTGCGAGTGATGTTGGTGAACACGGCGCCATACGTGTACGGAAAGCACAGTTTTCCTTGGTATCGAGCAGCGGTCTGGCTTAGCTGCGGATCCCCTTTCATCTGATCCAGAGTCTCGTGGGTACGCTGTCTAGCTTGCGCGAGCGGATTGCTGTCTCGGACTTGCCCTTTTTGCGTATTGAGGAGCGCGCTTTCCTTGTCGATCGTTTGAATGGTATCGAGCTTCCAGTCCTTTACCTCCAGAAAAAGCAAACCTCGGCTCGGGTGCAAAATGATGAAATCCGGGTAGCGGCTTTTTCGACCGATCGGGATGTCGTACCAGATCAGATAATCGTCTTCCAGAAAGCTCTCAAGGCGCCTACCCAGCCGCCGCTCTCCGGAGGTCATTCTCGAAATGGTGGAAAGCGCGGGGATGATTTTGGCCATGTAGTTATCGTCCAGCGGTGGGAGGGCGGCTTTATTAAGTTATTTTGATTTAGGCGTTACTCTAACGAGCCGATAATAGCCTTTCAATTCAAAGTGCTGCCTGGAGCCTGTTCGGCACAGATGGCGTCACTGGGTCTGGACCGCACTGCGTCGAACGCTTTGCGCGTGTAAGATAACTCTTTGTCTTTTAGTCCAATCGATTGCCCAGTTCCATATAAGGCTAGTGTTTGATTGGCAGAAATTTACCGAAAGCCTAAAGATGGCTGGAGCCTCATGTTGCTTGGTATCTTCTACGTAATTACTTAATTCACTTACCATAAAGATATAGCCAGTAGTTTTATGCATTATTGCGATGATGGTCTTCATTAAAGCGCTACATGCTGGCTCGTCGTAACGAATAAACATTGCATCGGAGGTTTCATTGGTTAACGGAGATACCGGTAAGCGCCTGTGGGCTGCGGCTGACCAACTGTGGGCCAACACAGGGCTCAAGCCCGCTGAGTTTTCAGCTCCTGTACTGGGTTTGATTTTCCTGCGTTTTGCTGAGAAGACCTACGCTGCCGCTGAGGAAAAACTTGGGCCGATTGGCTCAGGTGGCCGACGCAAGGTGAGCAAGGCTGATTATCAAGCTGAAGGCGTGGTTTTCTTGCCGGAGATTGCTCGGTTCTCCTACCTGCAGTCGCTCACCGAAGGCGACAATATCGGCAAGGCCATCAACGAGGCCATGAAGGCCATAGAGGAAGAGAACCCCGATCTCAAGGGAGCCTTACCCCGCACCTACATACGCCTTGAAAACTGGGTATTGATGGAGCTGCTCAAACAGCTTGGCCCGGTGGACCTATCAGGTGACGCCTTCGGCAAGATTTATGAGTATTTTCTTGGCGAGTTTGCACTCAAGGAAGGCCAGAAGGGCGGTGTATTCTATACCCCTGAGTCCATCGTTAAACTGATTGTGGAGGTGCTGGAGCCTTTCGAGGGGCGGATATACGACCCTGCCTGTGGTTCCGGCGGTATGTTTGTTCACTCTGCTGATTTCGTAAAGCGTCACCACAAGACAGCGATGAGTGAGATCTCGATTTTCGGTACCGAGAAAGATCAGACTACCGTCAACTTGAACAAGATGAACTTGGCAGTGCATGGCCTCTCAGGCGATGTGCGAATAGCCAATACCTACTACGAAGATCCCTTCCATGCAGCCGATAAGCTGGGGGGACGCTTTGACTTCGTCATGGCCAACCCACCGTTCAACGTCTCCGGAGTGGATCGAGAGCGTCTGGAAGGAGACCCACGCTTTCCATTCGGGATACCCAAGACCGGCAATGCCAACTATCTCTGGATTCAGCTTTTCTATGCCTCTCTAACACCGACTGGCCGTGCTGGCTTCGTCATGGCGAACTCGGCAGGTGATGCCCGTGCCAGTGAACAGACAATCCGCCAGCAGTTGATCGAAAGCAAAGCGGTAGACGTCATCGTTTCGGTAGGACCGAACTTTTTCTATACGGTGACGTTGCCTTGCACTCTGTGGTTTTTCGACCGAGCCAAAGTCGAAACAGATCGAGCTGACAAAGTTCTGTTTATCGATGCTCGTCATATCTATCGCCAAGTCGACCGAGCACATCGTGACTGGCTACCGGAACAGATCGAGTTTCTAGCCAACATCGTACGCCTTTACCGTGGGGAAGCCCTGGAGTTGGATCAGGGGAGTGATGCGCTGTTGTCTGAGAAGGGGCTAGACAATGGCTATAAGGACATTCCAGGTCTATGCAAGCTGGCTACTCGGAAGGATATCGAGGCGCAAGGGTGGTCATTGAATCCGGGACGTTATGTTGGAGCATCAGCAAGAGAGGGTGATGACGTAGATTTTTTGGAAAGGTTTGAAGAGCTATCTGAAGAGCTTGAGGTTCTAAACTCCGAGTCTCAAGAACTACAATCGATCATCTCCCAAAACATTGCCCGGATCATGGAGACCCCTTCATGAGCTGCGACCCTAACTGGCATGAAGTACCTCTGTATGATGTTTGCGAATCGATAATGGACTGTGTAAATAAAACAGCTCCAAGTGTTGACTACGCTACGCCTTATAAGATGATACGGACGACTAATGTCCGTGACGGATGGGTTTCTCTAGATCAAGTCAAATTTGTTGATAAAGAAACATACGACAAGTGGATCAGAAGACAAAAACCACAGAAAGGCGATGTGATTCTTACCCGAGAGGCTCCACTTGGCGAAGTGGGAATGTTAAGAAGCGATGAAAGAGTTTTCTTGGGGCAGCGCCTTGTATCTTACAGAGCAAATCCTGAGAAGCTGGACAATAGGTTCTTACTGTACGCTTTTCAGGGATATCATCTTCAAACACAAATAAAAGCATTAGGGTCAGGCTCGACCGTAGAGCACATGAGAGTTCCAGATGCTAAAAAGCTCAGGATCTCACTCCCAACATTGAGTACGCAGCGTCAGATCGCATCCATCCTCTCAGCCTACGATGACCTCATAGAAAACAACACGCGTCGCATTGAGATCCTAGAAGAGATGGCCCGACGGTTATACGAGGAATGGTTCATCTACTTTCGGTTTCCGGGTCATGAAGGGATGAGCTTTAAGGAGAGTGAGCTTGGAAAGATTCCGGAAGGGTGGGAGGTTCGTCGACTTGATGAAGTTGTAACCTTAAATCCAAAAACCAAGGTTCTGAAAGAAGGTGAGAAGTGGTTTGTCCCTATGGGAGCCTTATCAGAATCGGGCATGGCTGTTGGTCCCTTGGAAAAAAAGACAGGCAACAGTGGAGCAAAGTTTCAGAACGGTGACACTCTGGTCGCTCGGATAACGCCTTGCCTTGAAAACGGTAAAACTGGGTTTGTGGACTTCTTACCCGAAGAACAAGCAACTGCTTGTGGCTCCACCGAATTTATTGTGATGCGCTCTGTCCGATTGTGCCCTGAGATGACTTACTTGCTAGCTAGAAGTGATCGATTTCGTGACGTTGCTATCAAGAGCATGTCTGGCGCTACTGGCAGACAGAGAGTACGTGTAGAAAGTCTTATAGAGCTACCTGTAGTCCAGCCTGATGACGCTACGTTGAATGCCTTTCAAAACTTCGTTGCACCATGCTTCAAGCAGATTCGCAAGCTTTCAAAGAAGAATACCAATCTCCGCGCTCAACGTGATCTGCTGCTTCCCAAGCTGGTCTCTGGCGAGACGGATGTCTCTGATATAACCATGCCTGACCGCAAGGAGGTCGAAGCCGCATGACACCCCCGCCGTCTCCCGCTTATGCATACTCTGAAGATGCCCTGATTGAGCAGCCCGCTATCGAGCTTTTTGCTGAATTGGGCTGGGATACCCTCAACCTCTACAACGAGTGGTCTGGAACAGTATCAAGCGAGGGACGGCAGACGCAGCAGGATGTGGTACTGGTATCGCGGCTACGGACTGCGCTGGAAAGACTCAACCCATCTTTGTCCAGTGATGCTTTCGAAAAGGCTATCGAAGAGCTGACACGAGACCGCTCCAAGCTGCTCCCACTGAATGCCAATCTGGAGGTCTACCAGCTTCTGAAGCACGGCGTAAAGGTTGAGACTACGGACGAGCATGGCGATACCGTCAACGAGACGGTCGATGTCATCGATTGGAAGGAATCTCTAAGCAATGACTTTCTGCTTGTCTCACAATTCTGGATCAGGGGTGATTACCATACCCGGCGTACTGATCTGATCGGCTTCGTGAACGGGCTTCCTCTACTGTTCATCGAGCTGAAAGCCAGCCACAAGACCCTCAAGGCAGCCTACGATAACAACCTGACCGACTACCGCTCGGTGATTCCTCAGCTGTTCACTTATAACGCTGCGCTGATGCTATCCAACGGCTCCGAGACTGTAGTGGGCAGCACCTTCTCGGGCTGGGAGCATCTGTTCAAGTGGAAGCGAATCAACGACGAGGGCGAGAAAGGCGTGGTGTCTCTTGAGACGGCCATCCGTGGTATCGCTGAGCCGGAAAGGTTGATGGATATCGTCGAAAACTTCACGGTTTTCGAAGAGGCGGCAGGTGGCACCATCAAGAAGATCGCCAAGAATCACCAGTATCTTGGGGTCAACAAGGCCATCTCAGAGCTTCAGCGCGTCAAAAACCGTCCTAAGGACGAGGCAGGGCGGCTCGGTGTGTTCTGGCATACGCAGGGATCAGGTAAATCGCTGTCGATGGTGTTCTTCACCCAGAAGATCCATCGCAAGATCACCGGCAACTGGACGTTCGTGATCATCACTGATCGCAATGAGCTGGATGAGCAAATCTACAAGACCTTCGCCGCGACAGGAGTAGTCAAGGAAGTAGAAGCTCATGCCGAAAGTGGCGCGCATCTAAAGCAACTCCTCATCGAAGACCATCGCTATGTCTTCACACTGATTCAGAAGTTTGGCACCAAGAAGGGCGAGCCCTATCCGAAGCTGTCCGACCGTCAGGACATCATCGTTATCACCGATGAGGCGCACCGCTCTCAGTACGACACACTGGCCATGAATATGAGGACAGCGCTGCCTCATGCTGCGTTTCTGGGTTTCACGGGTACGCCGCTCATGGCTGGTGAGGAAAAGACCAAAGAGGTCTTCGGTGACTACATCTCGGTCTATGACTTCGGCCAGTCCATCGCGGATGGGGCAACGGTGCCTCTTTACTATGAAAACCGTATCCCCGAGCTTCAGCTGATCAATGAGAACCTCAACGAAGACCTGACAAAGCTGCTTGAAGAGGCGGAGCTGGACGAAGAGCAGGAGAGAAAAGTTGAGCGGGTCTTTGGCCGTGAGTATCACCTGATCACACGCGGTGATCGCTTGGATGCTATCGCCAAGGATCTAGTTCAGCACTTCGTTGGGCGCGGCCATCAGGGCAAGGCGATGATGGTGTGCATCGACAAGGCTACCGCCGTTCGGATGTACGACAAGGTTCAGGAGCAATGGAACGCTCACTGGGCCCAACTCAAGGCCGAACTACCTACAGCCCCTGAAGATCGCCAGGAGTTGCTTGAACACCGCATTCAGGTCATGACAGAGACTGACATGGCAGTGGTGGTCTCTCAGTCGCAGAACGAGGTCAAGGAGCTGAGCGATAAAGGGCTAGACATCATGCCCCATCGCAAGCGGATGGCGAATGAAGACCTCGATGAAAAGTTCAAGGATTCAGCTGACCCGCTGAGAATGGTCTTTGTCTGCGCCATGTGGATCACGGGTTTTGATGTGCCGTCATGCTCGACGATCTACCTCGACAAGCCAATGAAGAACCACACCCTGATGCAGACTATCGCCAGGGCGAATCGCAAGTATTCGAACAAAGAGGCAGGGCTGATCGTCGACTACGTTGGCGTGTTTAGAAAGCTCCAGGAAGCGTTGTCGATCTACGGAGGTGATAACGCTGGATCAGGTGGTGATGACGAGCCTATCAAGGACAAGTCAGAGCTACGGGAGCACCTCAAGCATCTATTGGCCCGAGCCGTGGCCTTCCTCAGCGAACGCCATATTAATCCGGAAGCAATCAAGGCCGCCGAGGGCTTCCAGAAAGTGGCTTTGCTGGATGATGGCGTAGAGAAGCTGCTGGAGAGCGATGAGACTAAGAAGGCATTCATGAACCTTGCTCGTACCATCTCCAGAGTCTATCGAGCGATTCTTCCCGACCCCGAAGCCAACAATCTGGCTCCTGATGCAGTGCTAATGTCGGTGCTGGCTCAGAAGATCAAGTCGCGGGTGCCTGAAGTCGACATATCGCAAGTCATGAAGGATGTAGATGATCTGCTGGACAGGTCAGTCGCGCCAGTGCCGTATATCATCGAAGATGAAGACGACAAGCCTCTCTATGATCTCAGCCAGATCGACTTTGAGAAGCTCAGGGAGAAGTTCGACAAGGGCAAAAAGCGGACAGAGGCAGAGAAGCTCAAAGCGCTGCTGAATCGGAAGCTGGAGACCATGATTGCCCAGAATCCCACTCGTACCGATCTCATGGAGAAGCTCCAGAAGCTGATCGACCGTTACAACGAGGGGAGCATCAACGTCGAGGTTCTATTCAATCAGCTCATGACAATCACGGATGACCTTCAGTACGAAGATCAGCGGGCTATACGTGAAGGACTGTCTGAAGAAGAGCTGGCGTTGTTCGACATCATCACCAAGTCCGCGCCAGAGATGACCGATAAGGAAGTGGCTCAGGTGAAGGTCATGTGTCGGGAGCTACTAGAGACCCTCAACAGGGAAAAACTCGTACTGGACTGGCGCAAGAAGGCGAAGGCAAAAGGTGATGTACGGCGCACACTAGAGATCGTTTTCGACCGTGGGCTGCCCGAAAGCTTTGATGAGAATATCTACGAGGAGAAATGTGAGACGGCCTTCCAGCACATCATGATGAGCTACTTCGGGGGCGGCCAAAGCGTCTACGCATCAGCATCCATGCGATGATCCTGTTGCCACATAAGCCATCAAAGTCATTTGTTATCAAGGAATGAGGTACATGCAAGCGGAACTGGTATTCAACCTGTGGGCGTTTTGTGACTCTGGAACTGAAGCCATCTATGCCTTGTCAGGCAGAGCGTACAACATCGAAGGAACGGATCAGGAAAAGCTCGACTTTCTGAAAACAGCCTCACGCACTGACTACCTGACAGCCGAAAGACTTAACGTGCCAGACCGGTTCAAGATCTATGTCGGAGATGAGGAAAAAGCCGGGTTCACTTCTCTCAACACACTGAATGATCCGAATGCTCAGCTCTTCGAGGAAGTCTTCAAAAGCGTTGAAGATGAGTTGCCATTACTCCCTGACTTCTCTGGCCCCGAGCCCATAGCCGTTCAACAGAAGATCCCAAACGATCCGCTCTGTGTTGTGACCACGCTCTATGAAGATGAGTCTGGCAACATCCGCCCGATTATTACTGAGAAAGACCGCGAGTGGGTCTCACAGTAATCAGCTGATCTACTGCCTTGAGATGAATGTACTTGAAGAGAGCGGTACGGGGTATTTGTTGTTAATCTCAATATATTAATAATCACCCTGATGATGAGCTATGCAGAGTTGGTGGGGCGAGTAAGCCAGGATAGAAGGTCAACGTAGATGGGCGCCGGGATTGCCGTTCAATATAAGAGGTGAAGAATTGAACGGAACCGACAGAACCAGCGGAACGCTTAGTAACAACGGGCTTTATAGGGTTCCGCAGCGCACTGATTGCACGGAACGTGCGGAACCCTTGGGTTATCGGTTATGAGTCCGGTTCACGAACATGGTAAAGCCATAAAGGGCGGTTATTCACTTTCACCCTTTTGGCACGTTCGCGGCCGCCGCGCTCCGCCAGCCAACCAGCCTGTTCTAAAGCTTGAGTAATTCGACCTATCTCATAGCCGGGAACAGCGCGCCTTAATCCCTCGGAAGTAAAGAGCCATATTCTTCCCAGAGCGGTTTCCTTCCACCAGCCGGCTCGATCTCGTACATGTGTGTTGCTATCAGCGATGTCTGAAAACAGGCTGTCGCCATGTCTAGTCAAGAAATCGCTCAGACTCTGGAGAATGCGATTGCCTTCAGACTGGCCCTTTCCCCGCTCCTGACGCCATCGATTAAACAACTGCACCATGTTTTTGGTTGGCTCACCTTCTGGCATGTCGAAAATGCCAAAGCTGGCGGCCAGCTCACCGGCCAGAGCTACTATCGCAAACCGTTCAGCAGCGCGCTCTTCCTGCCCTGAAAACGCTTGAAACTGATTTGTCAGGTTCGCCAGCATTTCGGGCAACTGATCAATCTTGCCCGAATCGATAAGCTGCTCAACGAATCTCGGCCCGGCATGACCGTAGTGGTTTGAAGCTGACTTCTGTATGGCGTTTGAAAATGACTTACCGTCTTCTCTTCCATGCAGGTCATCCCAAGCGCCGAAGGTACGGTGTGCAGAAGTATCGAGCAGCCTTATTTCCTGCCCAGCCCTTGTCTGCCTCCCGAAAGCCTGCATTTGGCTGTTCAGGCTTGTTTCACCTGAAGACAAAATCATGATGCGCCATTGCCTTGTTGCTCTGGCCATGCCCGCTTTAGTGGCTCTTGCCTTGCCTACACCATTAGCCAGGGAGTAGACGATATTGCCGAGCTCTTTCGGTAAGGCCTCGCCTATTTCATCCAGCGCAAGCAGTGTGTCATTGCGTTGGCTGGCTACACCTTCCAGACCGTTAGCAGTAGCACACCAGGTTCGAACGAACCGTTCCGGCTTACCCCACACTGACGCAGCGGCGATCAAACCTGTGGTTTTTCCGGTTGAGCTATCGCCTTTTAAATGAAATCCACCCCCTTGGCGATTCAAGTGATGCAGTAACGGTCCTGCCAACGCCGCACCGATTGAAAGCATAAGGATTGGGTTGCCCAAGCAAAAATTGCCGATCTCGGCTTTCCATTTTTTGAGCGTTCCTGACTTGCAATAATCGTCAGCGTTCGCGGTTTCGCTTTGATAAATAACGTCTCCTGATCCGATGTTGCGGCGCGGCATTACAAACAGGCTAGGTGAGTTCCAGCCAGTAGAGGTGGCCGCTACCACCTTACGTTTCGGTTTATGCTTTTGCAGATATTGATTCAGTAAACCATGGGAAACCGGGCTGATTTCGAGCCCAAGGCTGAGCAGTTCGGCTCGTAAGATCTCCCCTGATCCAGCCATCAGGCTCATGGGCATGGACCATTGTTGCCATTGGCCAAGACTATTACGGAAGTAAACCAGCCTTCCAAAATCCGCGCCTTCGCAAGAAGTTATGGCTTCGACGTATAAGGGTGAGCAAACCCATTGGTCAACGGGCTGCCCCCTTTTTATATCGTGAAACCATACGCCTGCGCCCAGGGCTTTGCCGTCACATTGAAACGGCTCTTCATGAACACTGAAGTATGGCCGCTCAGGGGTTCCGCTGGTTCCGTCCTCCTGATGGCATACAGAACCAGGAGGAGCCTGATCATCACTGGTCGTTCCGTCAGTTCCGTAGGTTCCGCACGGGTTATCGGGCTCATGGTATTTGCCACGAAAATGCTCTCGGATCGCTTCGTTACCTTGAGCTTGATACATATCAGACCAATCTTTAGGTGGCATCAGGCATCTCCTTTGGAATAATCCATTTACGACCAGTTCTTTTGGCTGCCCTGATGCCGGCTTCATCGTTGTCTGCGGCCACGATGATTTGAGCATGGGAAAAGCAGGTGAAGAGAGAGTCAGCAATCGATTTCAGATTGTTTTCACCCACCCCACATGCAACAGGGATATTGGTCGCGGTATGAATTCGATAGCCATCTGCAAGACCTGCACAGACAATCAGTTCTCCTCGTAGAGTCGGCCAGTCTTGCCAGCTAAATCCGAACGGGGTGAAAGAGCCTTTTACAGTTGCACCGTATGTGACTTTCTTGGTGCCATCTGGCCAGATCCTTTCAAAGCCTTTAGGTCTACCTGATGCGTCGATTATTTCGCGGTATAGCACTTGTCCTTTCATTTGAATGCAAGTGCTCGTATGAGCGTTTAAGTCATCGAATGAGATACCTTTTTTAATGAGGTACTCAGATGTATAATTTGGTTCTGAACACACTTCTATTTTTGCCCGGCTCTCTTTTGAGTCGGGCAATTTTTTTTGCTCGTTCATTTTCTACTTCCTTAATGAATGAACTGTATTTTTTGAGGTTGGCTGGGTTTATCGGTCATCCATTTGCCATTCGATCCATTCGTCGATCTCTTTTTCAAGCCAGCCAACGGCCTTTCCACCCAGTGGAATAGGTTTGGGAAAGTTATTTTCCGCAATGCGAAGGTAAATAGTGCTTCGAGCCAAGCCGGTATAGTTCATGACATCCGGAAGTCGAAGTATCTTGTTGGTCATACGATGATCTCCTTGGGTCTTGTTGGAAGACACAGGGATTTTTGCGGTTTTCTTTTATCTTGAGAACGGTCTCTACAAAGCATCGGTTAGCCTCTGCTTAGCAGCGGCTAGAACCTTTATGTAAATAACCTTTTATTACGCTGTTTGTATTCACTAGATAGGTGGGCATTACAGTAGGTCACTGTTCGTTTTCGGTTCAGAACAGGATGGCGGATGCTAGATGGCGTCCTTTGTTTTGATGCTATGAAGAGCGACTTGCTGGACATTTACGGCTCAGGAAGACCGTCTACCAGCTTTTTATTAGTGACATATTGATAGTGCTTTGGGGTTGAGGCTTTTAGGTGCAGCCTCTTTGCTGCGTGAATAGCACGATCGAACTTGACCGAGATGATTGATTCAACGTCAAAAAAACGGCCTTAGGAGCTAATGGAGAGAGTAAATGAGACATTGATAAAGCCAGCGTAAAAGATCAGCCGCTCGGTTGTGGCTTACGTAGGCAGGTTGGTTCAAGTAAGTATCGGTTATATGTTTGTTATTACAAGCGGTCCCGTCGTTTAAAGACACACAGTGGGTTTAGTCTATATTGACAAAATCTGTGTAAGATCCGAGTTCCAGAAAGAGCCTAATGAAGCATTTAAAATGCGAGGCGCGCATAGAGGAATAATTGTATTTATAAATACAAAAAGAGATACCCATTTGAGTTAGGGTATCTCTTCCGATGCGTTATGTCTTTTTCTTGGTAGTATTTTATTTTAATTTATTTTAACCCAATTTTCAGGGTTGGGAGTTCCTCGAAGCGCCTTACGTGCGGTTGAAAAGGAACAACCTATCGCAAAAGATATTTCTTCTGCGCATTGGTCGCGAGCACGATACTTACCTGAAGCCCATGCTTTTCGAACTTTTTGTTGTTTATCCCGGTTTCCTCCGGGTTGACTATGCCTGGCAATACTGGCCTTTTGGGCTCGCTCTGAATTATGACGGTCTATGGCTTTTTGGCTCGAGTCTTCAATTACCGACGATAAGAAGTCATTTATACTCATATCTTCAAGTTCGATAGCTTCAATGTGATCGACCAAGAAAAGAGTGTTATCAAAATCACCTAAAGCAAGTTTCGATGAAGAGTTAGTCAGGATAGGAAAATCCAATAACCTGCTTTCTTCGATTTTTGCCTGAATAAAACATTCGACAGGGATTTCTAACTTACTTTCCCACCTTTTCTTTAAGGCTTTTCCTGAAATAAATCTGTGAGAAGGTTTAAACCTTTCAAGGTCACTTTGTTTAAACCAGCAGGACCCCAGTAATGAAAGTAAATCCTGAGGCTCATCCTTCAAAAAAAGGACTTCGGTCGGGTGGTATAGCTCGTTAGCGTTGCGGTAAGCCGTTATCCCTCCATCTTCTTGGCCTAGCCAAAGCCAAGCCGCAAGCTCTTCAGAGGTAACTCCGAAATGCTCTGAAAGGAATTTGAGGGTAGCAGGATAGGCGATGTAAGAATCTTGCGTTACGACAGCAATATGTTGACTCATGATAAGTACTCTTCGATTTATCATGGAGTTAAAACAGGACGAAGTGCACGCTGTTTCCGTATTACAAAATCTCTGATTTATCAAGAGATGATTGATATACGACCATGATGTATTGACTGATCAAGAGCACATCTTGCGCTCATTAAGGCATGTCATGCCTTAATTGCTTTTTGCATACGACCTTGTCGAAAGGACCAAATTGATTCGAACCTAAACTTTTATTAAGTAGCCGGTTCGATTCATTTGCATGCAACTGGAATTAATAGTGCCTTAATAGAATCGATGAATCTAGAGTTTCTACTGATTTTATAATTAGACTTAAGTCGTTGTTTAAAATTGATACGTTCGAGGAGGGTTAGGTTCTTTAGAAAAGGTAATGCTTACTTCTCGGTTCTTGATAGTCGAGCAGGAGTGAGCCACGGCATGCTGTTACGAATTTTCCGATCAACGGGGGCAGATGATCAAAAAGATTATTTTTTCATCACAGACAATGGGACGCCTTCGTCACAATGACCTACAGATGCTCATTGGTATCCCGCAGATTCTCCGCGATTTTCTTGAGCGAATGGTGCAATCCATGGAAGACGATGGTTCTCTTTTCTGATTGTCGATTTTCGACAAGAGGTTAGAGCGGACGAATACTCGCCCGCTCTAATTGTTTTCCAAACGTTAACAGTGTATGCCTTCGATAAAGTATTGCCGACAAGCCTGTTCTTAATCCGGAACAATGTGCTGTAAGTTTTCGAATTCTTCGTTGTTAGCTGTCTGCTCAAGCATAAAATTACTAGGCCCATTATCACTGGCGGTTGTGATGCGGTGTTTTAGTTCCGCCAGCCTGGCGTCAAGCACGGTTTTAAGTCGATCACGTTCGCTGAGTGGATCAGTGAACCAGTCGGTTGACCATATCCGATGCAACTGCCATCCCTTGGCTTCTAGGATTTCTTGTCGCAGACGGTCTCGATCGCGAGCAGAACGAGAAGAGTGATAACTTGCCCCATCACATTCCACACCCAACAAATAGCCATAGGGGTAATCAGGGTGTCGTACACCTATGTCGATGAAAAAACCTTTTGCTCCGACTTGGGGTATGGCCTCGTAACCCAGGGCACGAATTACTTGAATGACATGACGCTCAAAGTCGGAATCCGGTTCTGCGCCATTTGCCTCACCTGCTTCAAGCTCACCAGTAGCTGAATACTCCAGCCACTTTCGTAGCATCCAGCTACCAGGCGCGCTATCTCGAGTGCCTTTAATGTCGTTAGGCTTCATTGAGGTGAAGGTCACAATTTGACTCTTGGCTCGGGTGAACAGCACATTCAAGCGCCGGCGACCGACAGCACCGCTTAGGTTGCCGAAGCGATTCATGACCTTACCGCCTATTTCCTCGGGACCGAATACGGTGCCAATGAATATAACGTCACGCTCATCGCCTTGGACATTTTCCAGGTTCTTGATAAAGAATGGCTCCAGTCCGCCTCGCTCGCTCTGCCAATGATCCTCATATCGCTGAGCGATAGTGGAATGCTGACGCATAGCATCGTATTCGTCTTGCAGGAGGGTCTGCTGCTTGTTGTTGAGTACCACAACGCCTAGCGACCGTTCGGGATGATCAGACATAAAGCGTAAGATGTGGCTGACCATTACCTGGGCTTCGCGCTGATTGAGACTGCTTTTGTAAAGTCCATCTTCGACGAATACTTGACTGACCCCGAGCCCGACCGCAAAAGGTGTGGGCGAAGGGAAGATAACTAGATCATCTTTGTAGATATGACGGTTACAGAACGCGATCAAGCTCTCATGGCGACTGCGATAGTGCCAGCGCAGCCGTCGACGTGAGGGGAGAGTAAGGTTTGCAACGTCCAGAATTGATTCCGAGGTGAGGGTGTCATCATTTTCTTCCTCATCGTCCACAACCACGTTACCGAGTTTTCGGAAGTTATTGGTTGGCGGCAACTGCTCAGTATCTCCGACGACTAATGCCTGCTTGGCTCGCAATAGCCCGCCTAATGCGTTCTCGGGGCGCATCTGGGAGCCCTCGTCTATTACTACCAAGTCAAAAAGACCCTGAATTCGAGGCAGGTAAGCGGCTACCGCCAGCGGTGACATTAGCCAACAGGGCTTGAGTTCACGCAGCGCCTCACCTGCTCGATCGGTTAAGGCTCGCGGAGAAATGGTGTTGCGCTTAAGCCGAGTGACATGCTGAATCAAGCTTAGTTCTGTGCGCTCTGAAACACGCCCGCCGCTGTAGCCAGAGGGTGGATCGGCTTGTTCTATGAGTTGACTAACTAGACGATCACGGCTCAGTTCCAGAATGCGTCGGTCGAGCTTCGCTAATCTATCGCGCAGATCGTCGAGCCGTTTGCCTCGGAAACGGGTTAGCTTTTCACGGTATTGCTCGTGTATGTCCCGGGCCATCGATAGCGATACGGTGGCTTTAATCACTTCGACAAATGCATCTGACGCTATGATGCCGTCATCACAGGCCTTGATTAGAGGGTCGATTCCCCATCCGGTCATTCGGCCGCGCTCATCGTTGCGTCGGGCATGGGCATCTAATGCCACGTTATCATTAGACATGCCAGCTAGTAGAGCACCAGAAGCTGGGTCAAGAGGATCGAAGCCCCACTCGCTGCGTGTAGCATGCGTATCCCGCTCTAGGCGCGCCAGCTGTTCATCATATGCTTCATGCGTTTCAGTCCAGCTCGCAATTGAGGCTTCAAAACTTGCAAGGTGCTCGCTGGAAGTCATGTGCTCAAGCACAACCGGAGCCAGTGTCGGAAAAGCTTGAAGAGATTCGGCTACAACTCTCTCATTGTTGGCAACCTGACGATCTGTGGATATACCGTCAAAATTGGTTTCCAGTAACAGCGCAGCATCATGACGCTCAATAGTCTCGGCTAGAGCTTCGCGTTTTTGCAGTTGATTATAGAGGCTACGTAAGCTCGGCACGCTATTGCGTGCTTCGTGATTTTGTCCCAGAGATATAAGTCCTTCGGTAATCTGCTCGTCCAAGGAGTCGATGTCTTCGAGAGTTTGGTTAAGGGTCTTAATAAAAGTTGGCAGCTCGGCTAGTGAGGGAAGAGATAAAATCTCCTCAGGTACCTGACTATCAATTTCTGAAAAAAGTTTGGCCATTATGCTCAAACGCTGAGCAGGCGTATCCAACAAGAGGGTCTCTAAGCGTGGTGAGCGGTGCTCCAGTGCGAGCTTTTGTGCTTCCTGCCGATATGTGTGCAAATTGACCAGTATATTGATGTCGGTACGCATTCCGCGAAACCAGCTATACCGGGTGTATTGTTCGTCGGCCTCAAATGTTTCGAGGTCGGCTAAATAGGAGGTTAATTCCGGTAGTTCCGCCAGCATGCGCTTATCGCTATAGCCTGTAGGATCGAGCAGCGTGCTTTTCAGCATACGACGTGTTTGGCGCAGTTTTGGAAATATGAACGATAGTGCGCCCTTGTTTCGAAGCTCTGCCAGTGCGTTACTAAATTGAGCTGCAGTCATGGGCTGAGAGAAGTCGAAGCTGTTGGATAGTTTCTGGTTCTGAGTCTCAAGACTAGCTATATGATGACTGACTTCGCTCACTGCTCGTGCTTCGCGATCTGATTTGTCGAGTTCACCGAGTCGTTCGATAGCCTCGGGGGGCTGGCTAATAAGCAAAGAACCCATGGCCAAAATTGTGGCGACATTCATGCCGTTCAAATCTACTAGGGCGTTAAGGTTGTCAAACGTTTGACAGATTTGGCGAGCATGCTCGAGTTTTGCCTGACAAGCACTACGGTGTTCATCAATATGAGCGTCGGTAATCTTCGTTAAATTTAACTTTTCGGCTTGCTCGATGATGCTGTTTAAAGTGGCATCAAGTCCGCTTGGCACGGGTATTGCGATTTCGCCTAGCTCATTGGTCAGCTGATCATAGCTGTGGAGCATTTCCAGGAAGTTATTGATACGTTTAGAAGCCTTAGGATCGTTCAGTAGAGTACGCAGCAAGCCAGGATCACATTTGGCAAATGCCTCACGCGCCGTACTCAGTAATGAAAGGATTCCCTGAGCACTTTCTAAAGCTGGGAGCTGGGATAGTCCCGTATCAAGTAGATTTTTACTTTGTACTTGTAAGGCTTCGTGTGTGTCGCGAGCCGTACCTGCTAGTTCAAGTAAAGAATCTATCGAAAAACGATCTAGTGTCCCTGTCTGGACAAAGTGCCAATGCTGGGAGGTGTCTGATAGAGTTTCCAGTAGGTCAGCATAGTTTTCAGCATGGCTGGCCAGCTGATCAAGTTGTTGATCGCTCCATTGAGATACACCTTCTACTCGGTAACTACGTAGCTCTCTAGGCAAGAGTGCCAGTACCGCTTGGGCGGTTATGCCGCGGCCAAGAACATCGTGTATTGTTAGTCCAGTTTGGCGGTAGGGGCTGGTTAAAAGATTAATATAATCAGCCAATGCCGAACGCACTTCACGGTATTCCGCGACTATCTCCTCTAGACCTGCTGAAGAGTGTGGTGAGGCTTGCATCTCTAGGCGTTCGCATAGTGAGGTTTTTATCTGCTCACGCGTTTTGTTGGCTTGCAAGTTGAGAATGAAGCTGCCTAGCCCCATGGCATCAAGTCGAGAGTTAACGACTTCTAAAGCGGCCTGTTTTTCGGCTATAAATAGTATTTTCCGCCCTGAAGAAAGTGCTGCCGCAATGGCATTGACGATTGTCTGAGACTTACCGGTTCCTGGAGGCCCTTCCAACGCCAAGTCAGTCCCTTGCATGACATCAACAATAGCGCTGTATTGGCTTGAATCGGCATCTGATACTAGTAATGGCACGCATTGCTCAATTTCAGGCTCGTCGACTGCATGCTCCAGTAGAAACTGACGAGGTTCTCCCGCGACCTGGTAGTTACCCAGTAGCCGCGAGATTAGAGTGTCCTCTGTTGTTTGCCACTCCTGCGCACCTGCATCTTCATACATGATCAAGCTTTGTACCGCCCAGACCCCGGCGGCGGCCTGACGACGAACTTGCCATTTTACGAATGTTTTTGGTTTGAGCGATTCAATCTGACGATAATAATCCTCGATATCGAATAAACCTTCCTCGTTGAGCTGGGGAGGAGGCAGTCGCAGTCCGAACTCATTATGCAGCTTGTAGCTGAGAACGGCGTTTCCAGTGGGCTGAGACTCATCGCATTCAATATGGTGTTCAAGTCCGTGAGGAGTTTTGCATTCACTGATCGTGATAGGCATTAGCACCAGTGGGGCAAAGGTAACCTTGCTAGAGACATTGTCCTGCATTTCCAGAAAGCCAATGGCACATTGAAGTACCTGCATTCCAGTTTCCTGCATGCTGGACCGGCCCCGCTCCCGAATACGTGTCGCTCTTAGCTCCAAACGTTTTGGAAACATTAGCGTCTGTACTCGTTTCTGGCTGTTTTTGCCAGAGCTAGGATTTATCAGATCGGGTTCGGGAAGGTCATATGAGGGATTGAAACCATGTAACCGTGCAAGAGTGGCCGGTTCCAACGTGCCTTGTGTATTGACGCGGGCCGGTAGTTTTAATTGATGACGAATACGATCCTTGAGTTCACGTAAGGCCTTTTCGTTTTGACTATCGCGCTCGCTGTCCTTTAGATCAGCCTTCTCATTATGTTGTAACTGCGTCAAATAGCGTTCGTCGCTATTTTGCTGCTCGGCAAGGTGTCTTTGAAATTCAGCAGTATGCTCGTCAGGGAGCTCATCTTCCGGATCGGGTAGCGGCTCCAGCATCAGCCGGCTGCCCTGTGCTAAACGCAGGTAGAGTGACTGGGGCGTAATGTCAATGAATCGAATATGGCTATGCGACTTGTCACTGAACACCGTATTTAGTAGAGCGTTGCGGAGAGTGGTATCGAGAATTAATGGACGAAGCTGCTCGATGCGCTGAGCAACCAGATTTTGAGTATCGTTGTCGTTTATCGGATTCATTGGGCAGCTGCGCGACTTGTTTGTATAGCCGGTATTGTAAGTAGCACGTTGCATGCTGAAGTTCTGATAAGCACGCTTTTTAGGCGCATTTTTGAAGTCGCAGCTCGGCGATCAGGTTGGTTGGCGCTTTTTAATTAGAGTTTTTAGAGATGTGAACGAATCAAAATTCTATTCGGTCTAGCAAGCAATTGTGTTGGGGGCGCTGTTGGGGGCGAAAAGCGTTTTAAAAGCTTTAAGATGTGAAGCGGGAGGTTAAGTGTTTGATTTAATTGGCGCCCCCATCAGGATTCGAACCTGAGACCTTCCCCTTAGGAGGGGGACGCTCTATCCAGCTGAGCTATGGGGGCACGGGGTGCGCATTATAGGCAGAAGCTGTTTGCATGTAAAAGGCGGCGTCTGGTGTTCACGGGCGGGCGGGCCTACAATGCGCGCGTTTTCCTAAAGGATGAGTGCGATGGGCGATGAGCGCGGCTATCAGCCGGGAACCGATCGGTATTTCGACGGGCTGGCCGAAAAATTCGCCGAGACGATGTACGGTGCGTCCCGCGGGAAACTGCGACTGGCGCGGGTGCAGGCGCACATTCAGGAACATATTCCGCTCGAGCCGGGCCAGCGCGTGTTGGATATCGGCGGCGGGCTTGGGCAGATGAGCGCGTGGGCCAGGGCACAAGGGCTTTCGCCGGTGCTGGTTGAGCCGTCCATGGATATGCTCACTTTTGCAAGGGCCGCGCTCGGTGACGACATCCCCTGCGTTCAGTCCGACCTTCAAACCTTTGCCCGAAGTGCGGCCGAGCCGTTCGATCTGGTGCTGTGCCACGCGATGCTCGAGTGGATGGCGCATCCGGAAGAGGCGCTGCCACTTCTGTACTCACAGGTCAAACCCGGCGGCTGGCTGTCACTGATGGTGTTTAACCTCGATGCGCTGAGGTTCTCGAACATCGTCAAGGGCAATACCACCCGGGTGGTGGAAGACCGCAATCTGGCCGGCAAGGGGCGTCACAAGCGGCTTACCCCCATTTCACCGATGACCCACGATCAGGTCAGTCAGTGGATCACCGCGGCCGGATTCGAGTGTCGGGCAGTTGCGGGCATTCGGGTCTTTCATGATTACCTGCGCGAGCGCGCCCCCGATGACAAGACGCTCGAGGAGCTTCTGGAACTCGAGACGCGCTTCGGCGCTCAGGAACCCTACTGGCGGCTTGGCCGCTACCTTCATTACTGTTTACAGCGCCCGGAGGCGTCATGAGCGAAGACCGACCTGTCTTTCAACTGCTGGCTCGTCAAGAGACCGGCCATTACGCCGCGGCGCTGTGGATCGCGCCGCCTGAAGGCGGTGATGTCGCGCCCGGTGCGGCGGTCTGGACGGCGGATCACGCCATCGCCAACCATTACCGGGCACGCGGCATCATGGTGTTCGAGGGCATCGAGCTGCCGGACGCACCGTTTGATCAGGCGCTGCTGTTCTGGCCCAAGGCGCAGGCGCTGGGCCTCTGGTGGCTGCAAACTTTGTGTAATGGCCTTGGTGAAGGTGCGTCGATCGACATCGTTGGCGAGCATCAGGGCGGCATCAAGCGGCTGCCGAAGCTGCTCGAAGGGCTCGGGCTTGAAAGCGAGCGGCTGGATAACGCGCGCCGGTGTTCATTGTTCAAGACCGAGGCGCGCGCTGTCACGCCGGCCGAGTCGTTCAGCGCTGTAGAGTTCGACGCGTTGACGCTCAAGTCGCACCCGGGGGTGTTCGGCCACGGCAAGGTCGATGACGGCACGACGCTGATGCTCGAACATGTACCGGAACTGACCGGCGAGGTGCTGGATGTGGGCTGCGGCGATGGCATCATCGCGGCGTTCGCGGCGCGCCAGGGCGCGAATGTGACGGCCTGCGATGTCAATCACTTCGCGCTGGAATCCACCCGTCAGACCCTTTCAGCCAACGGCCTTGAGGGTCGAGTGATCGCAAGCGACATGCTGGGCGAGGTGGATGGCCGATTTCATGCGATTCTGACCAATCCGCCGTTTCATCAGGAGCGGGAAATCACGCTCGAGCCGACCCGGCGCATGATTCAACAGACCGCTGCCGCACTGAAGATGAAGGGCGTTTTGTATCTGGTGGCGAACGCGTTTCTGCCGTACCAAAGCGCCCTGGAAGAGGTGTTCAACGAGGTCGAGGTGCTGGCCGACAATCGCCGCTTCAAGGTCTACGCCTGCCGTTATCCGAAACGCCGCCGCTGATCGGGCGGCGGCGCGAGTACGCCCGAGGTCAGGCCTTCGACGTCTCGTAGCGGATGTCGGTGATGATGTAGCGGGTGGTGCCGCCGGGGGCGGCAACTTCCACATCGGCGTCCAGCGGTTTGCCGAGCAGCGCCCGCGCCAGCGGGGCATCGACACTGACCCAGCGCTTTTTGTTGTCGGTCTCATCGGGGCCGACCAGCCGCACCGTCATTTCCTCGCCGTCGTCGTCCTCGAGCGTGACCCAGGCGCCAAAGAAGACCTTCGATTGATCGTCCGGGAGCCGGTCGACCACCGTCAGGGCGTCAAGACGCTTTTGTAGGTAGGCGATGCGGGAGATGGTCTTGTTAAGCTCACGCTTGTTGTAGGTGTAATCGGCGTTTTCACTGCGATCGCCCTGGGCGGCGGCTTCGCCGGTCTTTCTTGAAAGCTCCGGGCGGCGCACGCGGGTCAGGTGGTCAAGCAAGCCTTCGATGCGGGCAAAGCCTTCTGGGGTGATGAGGTCGGTTTTCTTTTCCTGACGCGGATCCTTGGCCGGGTCGCGCCAGCGCGTCATGTTGCGTCCCTTCATTGAAACGTTCCCGTTTTGGATGTGTCTGAGAGCCCGTGTACGTTTTCGATGTATGGGGCGGTGTCGATCATTGCAAGCGCGGGCGCGCCGATCCTCGATTGGCGAGGCCTTCGATATGTGTCGATAATAGGCATTCGCGTTGATGTTGTATTGTGCTGTCAGAATAAGGCCCGTTGCCATGAGTGAATCCACGACCTACATGCCCCGCTTTGACCAGAGTGACGTCGACGTGGTCGACTTCGACGTCATGCAGGAGGGTTTTTTCTCCCTCGAGCGTCGCCGCTTCCGGCACGCGCGCTTCGATGGCGGCATGAGCCCGGAGGTCACCCGTGAGGTGCATGTGCGCCACGACGCGGTCGGCGTCATCTTGTATGACCCGGTGCAGGACAGCATCGTCATGGTCGAGCAGTGCCGGGCAGGCGCGCTCGATGACGAGGTTTCACCGTGGTTGATCGAGCCCGTGGCGGGATTGGTCGATAAATCGGAAGAGAGCCTTGAAGCAACCGCCCGCCGGGAAGCCGAGGAGGAGGCGGGGTGTCAGGTCGAGGATCTGATCACGCTGTACAGCTATTACCCGAGCCCCGGCGCCTGTACCGAGAAAGTGACGTTGTTCTGTGCGTTGGTCGACAGCACCCAACTGGGTGGCGTACACGGGCTTGATGAGGAAAACGAGGATATTCAGGTTCACGTCATTGCGTTTCCCACTGCATGGGAGATGTTGATGGCGGGACGGATGAACAATGCGATGGCCATTATCGGAATGCAGTGGCTGTCGAAGGAACGCGCAAGTTTGCGCGCGAGGAGGAATCGTTGACACGAACGGCCTACGTAACCGACTTAAGGTCATTGCAGGGCGAATGTTCGGCCAATTACATTCGTCTGCTTAAATTGATCAGCGACGCCGAAGCCGGCGATGTGCGCGATATTGCGCTGTCCGGTCAGTCTCAGCGCTTTGGTACTCTGCGTATCGAAGTGCTGGAGCAGGCGCCGTACACCACCATGCTGCGTGTGCATCAAAGCGGGGTGCTCGATCACATGATCGATACGCCCAGAATGATGGTGCACCTCTATCATGATGTGCGCATGGCGGAAGTGACGGACTTCCAGCGGCTGCGTCATTTCGAGGGGCGCTACCGCTACCCCAATGCCCAGATGCACCAGCCCGATGAAAAGCTTCAGCTCAATCGCTTCCTGGGCGAATGGCTGGACCACGCCATGGCCCACGGCCATACTGCAGACCTTCCCGGATAAGGCGGCATGTCTGCCTGATGTTTCACGCCCTCCAGATGGTATAGATGGCCCATGCGACTTCTACAGCTGACCGATTGTCATTTGAGCGCCGACCCACGTGCCCTGTATCGGCTCGGGTTCGCCACCACGCAGCTCGAGCGGGTCATTGAAGAGGCCCGCGCAGCGCGACCGGATGTGGTGCTGGTCACCGGCGATATCAGCAACGACGACTCGCCGGCCTCCTACCAGCAGGCGGTCTCGCTCCTGTCGCGGTTTGCCTGCCCCTGGTTCTGGTTGCCGGGCAATCATGACAACCTTCAGGTCATGCGCGAGGCGCGCTCGCTGATCGAGGAGGTCGACCTCGGCCCCTGGCGGGCCTTGCTGCTCGATACGCACGTGAGCGGGGAAGTGGCCGGCGAGCTGGGCGAGGCGCAGATCGATGCCCTGGAACGAAAGCTTGAAGCCGATGACCGGCCAACCCTGATCGCGATGCACCATCCGCCGATCTCGGTGAACTCCGAATGGATGGATCAGATCCGGCTGCGCGACGAAGCTGCGTTCTGGCACATTCTTTCGACCAATCCGCAGGTTAGACTGGTGCTCGCCGGTCACGTCCATCACGCCTTTCACGGCAGCGTTCAGGGCATCGATGTATTGACCACGCCGGCGACGTCGGATCAGTTCCTGCCCGGAAGCGACCGATTCCAGCTCGACGGGGCATCTCGCCCCGGCTATCGCATCGTCGATATTGACGGTGAGGAATGGACAAGCTGGGTCGAACGCGTCTCCATGTAAACAGCCTCGTCTCCGGGGAAAGGAGGCGTTGCTCTACGGGTAGGTTTATTCCTTTATCGTCTAACGCGATGAAATTTAATTCTTTGACGTTATGAAGGCGCTTGGGTACGGTGGCATGCTCTCACTGCTGTAATACCGGTGTGCAGCGACGCTGCGTTTCGCCTTATCCAGCACGATCGTAAATTCCGACAGGGTGTTCGAGTCGCGCCCGGGCTCCCTGTCGCGTCATGTCTACTCACAGAGGTGGTTGAACGCGATGCTTTCACCAGAGCGCCAGACGCACTTGAAGCAGCTCGAAGCCGAGTCGATTCATATTATTCGTGAGGTGGCCGCCGAATTCGGTAATCCGGTCATGCTTTATTCCATTGGCAAGGATTCGTCGGTGATGCTTCACCTGGCGCGCAAGGCGTTTTACCCTGGCACGCCCCCCTTTCCGCTGATGCACGTCAACACCACCTGGAAGTTCCGCGAAATGATCGAGTTTCGCGACCGGATGGCGGCCGATGCGGGCATGGAGCTGATTGAGCACATCAACGAAGAGGGCCGCGCCGCCGGTATCAACCCCTTCGAGCACGGCAGCGCCAAGTACACCGACGTCATGAAGACCCAGTCGCTCAAGCAGGCGCTGGACAAGTACGGGTTCGATGCCGCCTTTGGCGGTGCGCGCCGCGATGAAGAGGCGTCCCGTGCCAAGGAACGCGTTTACTCCTTCCGCGACAAGTATCACCGCTGGGATCCGAAGAATCAGCGTCCGGAGCTCTGGAACATCTACAACGGCAAGGTCAACAAGGGCGAGTCGATCCGCGTTTTCCCGCTGTCGAACTGGACCGAGCTCGACATCTGGCAGTACATCTATCTGGAATCGATACCGATCGTGCCGCTGTACTTCTCCGCGCCGCGCCCGGTGGTCGAGCGCGACGGCATGCAGATCATGGTCGATGACGACCGTCTGCCGCTCGAGGAGGGCGAGGTGCCCGAAGAGAAGTGGGTCCGATTCAGAACGCTTGGCTGCTACCCGCTGACCGGTGCCGTCGAATCGACCGCGGCCACACTGCCCGAGATCATTCAGGAGATGCTTTTGACCCGCACCTCCGAGCGCTCGGGTCGCGCCATCGACCACGACCAGTCCGGCAGCATGGAACGCAAGAAACGCGAAGGGTATTTCTAAGAGGCGCATCATGGCACACCAATCTTCTCTCATTGCCGAGAACATCGAGCAGTATCTGAAAGAGCACGAGAACAAGGACCTGCTGCGCTTCATTACCTGCGGCAGCGTCGATGACGGCAAGTCCACCCTGATCGGGCGGCTTCTGCACGATTCCAAGATGATCTATGAAGATCAGCTGGCGGCGATCACTCGTGACTCCAAGAAAAGTGGCACCACCGGCGACAAGGTCGACCTGGCGCTTTTGGTCGACGGGCTTCAGTCCGAACGGGAGCAGGGCATCACCATCGATGTCGCCTACCGTTTCTTCTCGACCGACAAGCGCAAGTTCATCATCGCCGACACGCCGGGACACGAGCAGTACACCCGCAACATGGCAACCGGTGCTTCCACCGCAAGCCTTGCGGTCATCCTGATCGATGCGCGCTATGGCGTGCAGACCCAGACCCGCCGACACAGCTTTATCGCCGATCTGCTGGGCATTCAGCACCTGGTGATCGCGGTCAACAAGATGGATCTGGTCGAGTACAGCGAGGCCCGTTTCCACGAGATCGTCGAGGAATACCGCCAGTTTGCCGGCAAGCTCAATGCGCCGAACGTGCACTTCGTGCCGATGTCTGCACTCGATGGCGACAATGTGGTCAACCCGAGCGAGCACATGAGCTGGTTCGAGGGGCAGCCGCTTTTGTCACTGCTCGAAACCGTCGAGATCAAGCACGACAGTAACCTGGATGACCTGCGCCTTCCGGTGCAGTACGTCAACCGCCCGAACCTCGATTTTCGCGGCTACTGCGGTACGCTTGCGGCCGGCGTTCTGCGCCCGGGTCAGCAGGTGAAGGCACTGCCTTCCGGCAAGACCTCCACGGTCGAGCGTGTGGTGACCTTCGACGGCGACCTCGAGGTGGCCTATCCGGGTCAGGCCGTGACCGTCACGCTTGAGGACGAAATCGACATTTCCCGCGGCGACTGGCTGGTTGAGGTTTCGGCCAACGTGCCGGAATCCAATGCCTTCACCGCCGACATCGTCTGGATGCATGATCAGGCCATGGTTCCCGGCCGCGTGTACGACATCAAGATCGGCACTCGAGAAGTCAGCGGTCAGATCACGGACATCGCGTACCAGATCGACATCAACACGCTGGAGCACCACTCCGCCGGCGAGCTGGCGCTCAACGCCATTGGCCGCTGCAATGTGGAGCTGACGGCGCCGGTGCCGGTCGACAACTACCGCAAGAGCCCGGGCACCGGCAGTTTCATCGTGATTGACCGGTTGACCAACGTCACCGTTGGCGCCGGTATGGTGACCGAGGCGTTGACCTCCACCGCGCGTGCCGAGGACGTTGACTGGCGCGGGTTTGAAGTCGAGCTCAATGCGCTGGTGCGTAAATACTTCCCGCACTGGGAAGCAAAGGACGTTCGCGAGCTGTTCAAGGGGTAACCCGGCGACACGTTCGATACGGTGTACGCATCATGAAAACGCCCGGCCTTGGCCGGGCGTTTTTTAGCGCTGGGCTTTCGTTTTGCCGGCCTGTGCGGCTGGTGCCATTTTTCTCAGGCACTCAGTCATTCAAGTGCTCAGGCACTCAGGCGCAGCGAGGCCATCAACGCACCTTCATGGTCGAAGGCATCGATACGGGCGTCGTTGCCCGCCATGCCGCCTTGAATCTGCCAAAGACTTGCAAGCGCCGTCATATCAAGGGTCAGACGAACATCATCACTGCCCAGATCCCAATGGGTGCTCGTGCGGCTCGAGTGTGACAGCCGGGCGGTATGCCGGTGCACCCCGGCCGCGGTCGGCAGCAGAAACTCGGCGCAGCGCGTGTCTGATACCGACTGGTCTACAAGGCGTGCGACGTCGTCCGGGCTGCACTGCCGGCTGTACTGGCCTTCCAACAGGCGGTCGAGTTCGAGGGCGGTCAGACCGCTGCGCTCCAGTAGAGCGCGGTAATCATCGTCATGCTGAACCGTGGGCCATGTCTTGAGTACCTGGGCTCGATCGAGGTGTTGAGCCGGTGTGTCAATGCGCTGAACAAAGGTCGGGGCCTGATCGAGCGTCTTGTCCAGTAGCCACGACCAGCCGGTTGCCTGAACGTCCAGCCCGTGCAAGGTGTGCAGCGCTGTACCGAAGCGGTCGAACACCTGAAGCACCCAGCCCTCGGTAAAGCGCCCCTGAAAGCGCCGGCGCAGACAGGCCCAGTGCCAGTGAGGCAGTAGCCAGCGCATGGCAAGGCCATTATGCGCGGACAACACCGCACTTTGGTCGTTGCCGCGTACCGTCATCCGCTTGGTGTGGCTTGTCAGGGTGGCAAACTGGCTGCGGGTACTGATGCTCAAATGGCCAAGGCGGGGCAGGGCAAGGGCCAGGTCGCATGGGGTAAGCGAAAGGCCATGAACCTCTTCTCCCAGCGTTTCGGTGTCATCGAGTCGGGCTGCCATCAAGCGCCCTTCATCTACGCCGAGCGCCTGTGCCAGGCGGTAGCTATCCCAGTGAGGTGCGCGAAGGCGTGCCTCGTGGTAGGCCGCGCGCAGTGCAATGGTGTCGTTCATGCAAGGCCCTCCCGCCACAGCGTGACGCGTGCATTCTGGAATGGATGTCATTTATAAATGAGAATTTTTATCAATTAAAGCCCTAGCGTCAAGGCCAATCGATGAAAAGATGCTTCATGCAGGATCAGCATGCGAATCAGGCGTCGAGCGAAGCGCGCTGGGCGAAGCCTTGAAGTGTTGCTGCCATTGTCGGCGAAGTTGACGTGGCGTCAGGCCGACGTCGTCGGCAATGCGTTCGATAGGACGTTTTGTTTCCAGAAGCAACTGGCGCGCCTGCGCTAGCCTGAGCCGGGTTAGCCACGAATGAGGTGAGAAACCTGTGTGCTGAGTGAATAGCCGGGTAAGTTGGCGCGGGCTCATACAGGCGTTTTCGGACATGGCTTCGAGCGTCCAAGAGTGAGCGAGGGTGCTGCAAAGCTCGTCCTGAAGCCGGTGCAAGCGTTCATGTACGTGATTTCGTCCTTCAAGCCATGGGCTCAATTGGGGCTCCTGACCGCTTCGGCGCAGGTAGAGCACCATATCTCGAGCCACTGCCATTGCGATTCTGGCGCCGAGCGTGCGCTGAACCCAATACAGGGCGGTATCGATGCCGGTTGAAATGCCGGCGCTGGTCAGTACGCGGCGATCCTCGACAAAAATACAGTCGTCCTGAATGAGTGCTTTCGGGGCAAGCGTGCGCAACGTCTCGCGCAGCCGGTGATGTGTGGTGCAGCGGTGGCCGTCAAGAAGCCCGGCCTGCCCCAGAAGCAGGGCACCCGAGCACACCGCCATGATAATGGTCGCGTTCTGAGCGTTGTGTCTGAGCCAATGAAGGCAGGCGTTGTGCGTTGCAGGGTCGAGATACTTGCGGTCGTGGCCGGGCACGATCAGAAGATCTGTTTCTTCGAGTGTTTCGGGTAGCGGCGCTATGCCTGAAAGGGACAGGCCACCGAACCAGTCGATCGAGGCATGTGGGCCGATAAAGCGAAGCGTGAGTTCATTGTGGGAGGCCGCGCTTAGAAAGACTTGCAGTGGCCCGGCCAAATCCAGAGGCACCTGGCCGGGCAGCATCAGAATCGAAATTCGAGGCGACGCTGACTCAGCCGACACGGTCCCGCTCCAGTTCGTCAATGCCTCGTTCCAGCGCGCTGCATACGGTCGATACGGTAAGGATGCGCGCAAACCTGCCTTCGAGTGCGAGTTCGGTATGAGCGCGAATGGCTTCGGCAGAGTACGTGCGCCCATCCCGAGTCATGGGGAAGGTCAGCGTGGCGTCGCTGATGAAGTCGACGTCATATCCCAAGTCGCTTGCAACTCGTGCAGTGGTTTCGCAGCACTGCTCCGTTCGAATGCCGCTGATGAGCAGGCGGGTGATGTTGCGCTGTCTCAAGAGGCGATCGAGGCCGGTGTCGGTAAAGGCGTTGTGCGCCGTTTTGGTCAGGCTGACGGTCGGTGTGAATGACAGCTCACCAAGTGGGCGTATCTGGCCGTTGACGGGATCGAAGGGGCCGCCGCTTTCTGGTGCGGTGTGAAAGATCGCAACGATAGGGAGTCCGGCGCGGGCCGTGGCATCCAATAGTGTCTGCTGCTTGTCTATCCAGCAGTCGGCAAGGCGCTGATCCCAGAAAGGCCGAGATGTGAAGGATACCTGGGCATCGATGATCAATAGGGCAGTGTTCATGAGGCGCTCCTGACGTGGCCTGAATGGCTGTGAGGGTGAGGCCTCATCATGATCGATATGCGTGCTCAAGAACGGACGCCCGCAGCACAGGAGCGGGCGTTTCAGGTCATGTTCGAAGGCGGCTTGTTCAGTCACGCTCGGCGATCACCACCGCGCGCCGTGGCGCAGGGTGGCCTTCGACCGTGCGAGTGGGGTCCTCGGGGTCGAGGAAATCCTCGAGCGATTGATAGGTCATCCAGTCGGTGGCGCGCTGCTCCTCAAGTGAGGTCGGTGCTTCATCGACGACCCGTACGTTGCTGAAGCCGCAGCGTTCGAGCCAGTGTGCGAGCGCCCTGGAGGAGGGCAGGAAGTAGACGTTGGGCATCTGCGCGTAGCGCTCGCCAGGCACCAAAACCGTGTTTTCATCGCCTTCGACCACCAGCGTCTCAAGCACCAGTTCACCCCCGGGGCGCAGCGTATCCCGCAGTTCGAGCAGGTGATCGAGCGGCGAACGGCGGTGGTAGAGCACGCCCATCGAGAAGGTGGTGTCAAAGCTTGCGAGGCCCGTGGGCACGTCTTCGATGCCCACAGGGATGAAGTGCACGTTGGGCGCCTGGGTGCCCATGAGCTGTTTGATGGCGTGGAACTGACAGTAAAAGCGCGGCGAGGGGTCGATGACCAGCACGAAGGCGGCGCCGGCGCCGGCTATACGGAACCCGTGATAGCCGTTACCGCCGCCGACATCGAGCACCCGTCGATGGGTTAGGTCGCTCAAATGCGGGGCAAGGCGGTCCCATTTCCAGTCCGAGCGCCATTCGGTGTCGATCACCGTGGTGCCGACGCGGTACGGCCCCTTGCGCCAGGGGGCCAGCGCCTGAAGCAGGTTATGGCAGCGCGTTTGAAGCCCGTCCGGCAGGGCAGCGTCGATGGTGACGTGGGGCGCGTTCAAATCGATGTGCACGCCGTCGAGCGCCGGAAACTTGTCGAGAATACGCAGCCAGCCGGGCAGGTCGCCGTGGCGACGGGTGTCGAGGCCGTGGGCGAGCTGGTCGGGCAGGCGGGCAAGCCAGGTTGGCAGTTCCTGATCGAGCACGGCCTGATACAGCGCCTGCTCGCGGTTGGAGAGCGTCATGCGGCCTCCGGCTTGAAGGCGAGGAGCGAGGCGAAGTTCAGGTGTTGAAACCAGGGGGTCACGCTGACCAGGCCGGCACGCTCGAGCCGGTCAATGTGGGTCGAAATCGAATCCGTGATCATGACGTCCTCGAGGGCGCTGCGCTTCTGGCTGATTTCCATGTCGCTGTAGCCGTTGGCGCGCTTGAAATCGTGGTGCAGGTCGAACAACAGCCGTTCGGCGTCCTCGTTGTCGAATCGAACCTTCTCGGACAGCACCAGCACGCCACCGGGTTTCAAGGCCTCGGCCAGGCGAGCGATCACGGCGTCGCGTTCCTCGGGCGGCAGAAATTGCAGCGTGAAGTTCAAAACGATCATGTCGCTTGGGGCGTAGTCGATGTAGCGTATGTCACCCTCGCGTAGCTGAACGCGATGCATCGGGTGATGTGACGCGAGCGTGTCACGGGCACGGGCGATCATGGCCGGTGAGAGATCGATGGCATCGAGCGTGAACGCCTCGGGCGGAAGCTGCTGGCAGATGGCCAGTGTGCAGGCTCCGAGCGAACAGCCGAGATCGTGAATATGGCCGCCTTCGGGCACGAACCGTTTGGCAACGACGCCGATCATGCCGATGATCTGGCCGTAACCGGGCACCGATCGCCGGATCATGTCAGGAAAGCATTGGACGACCTGCTCGTCGAACGAGAAACTCGCAACCTCGTCGAGGGGTGTCGTAAAGAGCGCGTCGCGGTAAGATGGCTCAGGCATAGGACTAAATGATACCTAAGATATGGAATGAATTACGGGAAACGCCATTGATGGCGTCCGTCACATGGGGTCAATGACCCTAGTCTACGCTGACGGCTTCCCTGCTGCACGTCCAAGGAGAGCACCTTTAATGTCGATTCGTGAAACACGTGCCTGGCAGGCACTTGAAACCCATTACCATCAGGATATGAAAGACGTTCACCTGCGCGACCTGATCGCACAGGACGCGCGCTTTGAGACGTTTTCCAAGCGCGCCGCCGGCATCATGCTGGACATGTCCAAGCAGCGCATGCAGCCCAAGACCCTCGAGCACCTGCTGGCGCTTGCAGAAGAAAGCGGCATGAAGGAGGCCATCAAGGGGCTCTTTTCCGGAGAGCGGGTCAACAAGACCGAAGATCGCCCGGCGCTGCATACCGCACTTCGCCTGCCGAAGGACGCCGAGCTGCGCGTGGAAGGCCAGAACGTGGCCGCTGACGTGCATGAAACGCTCGAGCGCATGGCCGTGCTGGTCGACAAGGTTCACGCCGGCCAGTGGCGCGGTGCGACCGGCAAGCCGGTCACCGACGTGATCAACCTCGGTGTGGGCGGCTCCGACCTCGGCCCGCTGATGGTCTCCAACGCCCTTGATGCGTTTGCCCCGCGCGACATTCATCACGTGAACGTGCATTTCGCCTCGACCATCGACGGTTCTCAGCTTGCGGAGCTGTTGCCGAAGGTCGATCCGGAAACCACGCTGTTCATTCTGTCCTCGAAATCCTTTGGCACCATTGACACCCTGTCGAACGCCGAAACGGCGCTCGAGTGGCTCAAGTGGTCGCTGAAAGGCTCCAAGGAAGCGTTCATCAAGCAGCAGCACTTCATCGGCGTATCGACCAAGCCGGAGAAAATGAGCGAGTGGGGCATTCACGAGAACAACCAGCTTTTGTTCTGGGACTGGGTGGGCGGCCGTTATTCGCTCTGGAGCGGTATCGGGCTTCCGATCGCGCTGCACATCGGCATGGAAGGCTTCGAGCGCCTGCTGGCGGGCGCGCATTCAATGGACGAGCACTTCCGTACCGCGCCGCTCGAGGACAACCTGCCGGTGCTGTTCGGTCTGGCTGGCATCTGGAACGTCAACTTCCTGAATATCCGCTCACTGGCGGTACTGCCCTACGACGGTCGACTCAAGTCGCTGCCGGGCTATTTTCAGCAGCTCGAGATGGAATCCAACGGGAAGTCCGTCACCAACGACACTGAGCTGGTGGACTACTCGACCTGCCCGGTCATCTGGGGCGAGATCGGCCCGAACGGTCAGCACGCGTTCTATCAGCTGCTGCACCAGGGAACGCAGTCAGTGGCCTGTGATTTCATCGTTCCGATCGAGCGCTACGATTACATCGAAGACGAAGAGCTGCGTCAGGACCTGAAAGCCCAGCACCGCCTGTCGCTGTCGAACTGCTTTGCCCAGTCTCGCGTACTGATGCTCGGTGACGATGCGGTCAGCGGGGGGAATCAGGACGCGCCGGCCTACAAGCGGTATCAGGGCAACCAGCCGTCCTCGACGCTTCTGATCGAGCAGCTCACGCCTGAAACGCTCGGGGCACTGGTTGCACTCTACGAGCACAAGGTGTTCGTTCAGGGCACCGTCTGGAACATCGATTCCTTCGACCAGTGGGGCGTCGAGCTTGGCAAGCAGATTGCCAACGAGACCGAGGAAATCCTGCGCACTCGCAAGGGCAGTGACGCGATGGACGCCTCCACCCGTCATTTGATCGACACCGTCTGGGCCCACACTGACCGCGGCTGAGCCCGGCCGGTGAACGGCGAACCAGACGTGCCGTCAGGCACCTTCAGACCGCTGCCAACACAGCGGTCTGTTGTATGAAAGTGCTGTTTGCATGTACAGTATTCGACCAAAGAGCGTGAGGGTGGACATCATGCATGCTGTCGATAATGTGCTCTATCTGCATGGCTTCAACAGTCATCCAACGGCCCATAAATGCACGTTGACGCGCAGGGCCTGCGAGCAGGCAACGCCCCGACCCGAGTTTCGCGCACCGTACCTGGTGCCGGACCCGGACAGGGCCTACTCCACTGCCGAGGCTGAACTCAAGGCCTTGAATGGGCGCACGCTGATCGTTGGCAGTTCGTTGGGCGGGTTCCTGGGTCTCTATTTGGCAAGCCGTTTCGATGTGGCTGCACTTGCCCTGATTAACCCGGCGGTACGGCCGTCTCGCCTGGCCAGGGCCTGGGTCGGCACCGAGCACGAAAACCCCTACACCGGCGATATCTGCGTCGTTACCGAGCGTTTCGAGCAGGCGCTTGCCGCGATGGAGCTCGAACGGCCCGCGGCAATCGAGCGCTGCCTGACCCTTTTCGGTACCGCTGATGAAACGCTGGATTACCGTGACGCCGAGGCTTTTTTGAACGGCGCGCGTGTATTGATCAGCGAAGGCGATACGCACGGGCTTGACCGCTACGCGGAGTTTCTGCCCGAGGTGCTCGCCCACGGCGGCTTGCGCGTGAGTCAGGACGCCATCAATCAATGTTTGTCTTAATCATCTGGAAGTCATGAGCGAATACAGTGCCAGTGCCATCGAGGTGCTTTCGGGGCTCGAGCCCGTCAGAAAACGCCCTGGGATGTACACCGAAACCTCTCGTCCGAACCATCTGGTTCAGGAAGTCGTGGACAACAGTGTCGATGAGGCGCTGGCCGGGCATGCCCACGAGATCACCATTCGGCTGATGGACGATGGGGGCATCGAGGTCAGCGACGACGGTCGCGGCATGCCGACCGATATTCACCCCGAGCACGGTGTGAGCGGCATCGAGCTGATCCTTACTCGCCTGCACGCCGGCGGTAAGTTCTCGACCTCCAACTACCGGTTCTCGGGCGGTCTGCACGGCGTCGGGGTATCGGTGGTCAACGCGCTGTCGACCCGGCTTGAAGTCGAGGTCTTTCGCGGTGGCATCCGGCAGTCGATTGCTTTCGAGAAGGGCGAGAAAGCCGAAGAACTGCACCAGATTGGCACCTGCCCCAAGAAAACCACGGGTACGACCGTACGTTTCTGGCCGGAAGCAGGCTATTTCGATGTGGCCAAGGTCTCGGTGCCCAGGCTTTCCCATCTGCTCAGAGCCAAGGCCGTGCTGTGCCCGGGCCTCAAGGTCACGCTGGTCGACACCGACGGCAGCGAAACGGTCTGGCAGTTCGAGGCCGGTCTGCGGGATTACCTCACTCAAGCCACCGATGGCTATGAGGTGGTGCCGAGCGCGCCGTTCATGGGCAGTTTCGAGGATGAGTCCCACGCGGTCGACTGGGCCATTCAGTGGTTGCCCGAAGGCGGCGATGCGCTGCTCGAGTCCTACGTTAACCTGATTCCGACCCCCCTTGGCGGCACCCACGTCAACGGCTTTCGAAGCGGGCTGGTCGACGCGCTACGGGATTTCTGCGACTACCGCGGCCTTCTTCCCAAGAACGTGAAGTTGACCGGCGACGACATCTGGGAGCGCTGCGCCTTCGTGCTGTCGGTCAAGATGCACGACCCGCAGTTCGCCGGCCAGACCAAGGAACGGCTGTCGTCTCGAAGTGTGGCGGCGTTCGTGTCCGCGGTGGTCAAGGACGCCTTCTCCCTGTGGCTCAACGAGCATACCGCCGACGGTGAGGCGATTGCCGAGCTTGTGATCAGCGCCGCCCAGCGCCGTATGCGCTCCTCCAAGAAAGTCGCCCGTAAAAAGGTCACGCAGGGGCCGGCGCTGCCCGGAAAGCTTGCCGATTGCAGCGGTCAGGACCCAGCGCGCAGCGAGCTGTTTCTGGTCGAGGGGGACAGCGCCGGCGGCAGCGCCAAGCAGGCGCGCGACCGCGACACTCAGGCGATTCTGCCGCTCAAGGGCAAGATCATGAACACCTGGGAGGTTGACTCCCACGACGTGCTCGCCTCGCAGGAAATCCATGACATCGCCGTGGCGCTCGGCCTTGACCCCGGCAGTCCAGACCTTGAGAAACTGCGCTATCACAAGGTGTGCATCCTGGCCGATGCCGATTCGGACGGCCTTCACATCGCAACGCTCTTGTGCGCGCTGTTCGTGCGTCATTTCCCGGCGCTGGTCGATGCCGGCCATGTGTTCGTGGCCATGCCGCCGCTGTATCGGATCGATCTGGGCAAGGAAGTGCATTATGCCCTCGATGAAAGCGAAAAAAGCGCGATTCTTGCAAAGCTTGAAGGCAAGCGCGGCACGCCCAACGTTCAGCGTTTCAAGGGGCTTGGCGAGATGAGCCCGCTCCAGCTTCGAGAAACCACCATGGCCGCGGACACCCGACGACTTGTTCAGCTTACCCGCGAGGCGGGCGATCAGACCGACGCCATTCTGGACAAGCTACTGGCCAAGAAGCGCTCGGCGGATCGTCGGGCCTGGCTCGAGAGCTACGGCAATATGGCCGACATCGAACTTTAACGGCGCATCTTTCGGACACCGGGTGCCATGGCCGCCTTCCTCTGGCCGGGACGGCTCGGTACCGCTAACCCAGTTTCGACATCCTGCGGCGCCGGACCCTGAGTCCGGTGATCGAGGCTTGACCAACAAGGCATGAACTCAATGAGCATGGATATTCATGTGCAGGAGGGCGACGTCGAACGTCTTTCTCTTGGAAGTTATACCGAAAAGGCGTACCTGGATTACTCCATGTACGTCATCCTTGATCGAGCGCTGCCCCACATCGGCGACGGGCTTAAACCCGTGCAGCGCCGCATCGTGTACGCCATGCGGGAGCTCTCGCTCAGCGCTTCGGCGAAGTACAAGAAATCGGCGCGTACCGTGGGCGATGTGCTCGGCAAGTTCCATCCGCACGGCGACAGCGCGTGCTATGAAGCGATGGTGCTGATGGCGCAGTCCTTCAGTTACCGCTACCCGCTGGTGGACGGGCAGGGCAACTGGGGCAGCCCCGATGACCCCAAATCTTTTGCCGCCATGCGCTACACCGAGGCGCGGCTGTCGCGCTTTTCAGAAGTGCTGCTCGACGAGCTTGGTCAGGGCACGGTCGATTGGACGCCAAACTTCGACGGCACCATGAACGAGCCTGAAGTGCTGCCCGCGCGCCTGCCGCATGTGCTGCTCAATGGTGGCTCCGGCATTGCGGTTGGCATGGCGACCGACATTCCACCGCACAACGTACGCGAAGTGGTCAAGGCGGTTATTCATCGCCTGCGTCACCCGGGCTGTACGCTTGAATCGCTCTGCAAGCACCTGCCGGCGCCGGACTTTCCAACCAGTGCCGAAATCATCACCCCGCGCGCCGATCTCCTGAAGATGTATTCGACCGGTCGTGGCTCGGTCAAGATGCGGGCTCGGTTCGAGCGTGAAGACAACGACATCGTGATCAAGGCGCTGCCTTATCAGGTCTCCGGGGCCAAGGTGCTCGAGCAGATCGCAGCCCAGATGCAGGCCAAGAAGCTGCCGATGGTCGCGGACCTTCGTGATGAGTCCGACCACGCCGAGCCGACGCGACTGGTGATCGTGCCGCGCTCGAACCGGGTCGATGTCGATGCGCTGATGGCGCACCTGTTCGCCACCACGGATCTTGAGAAGAACGCGCGGGTCAACATGAACATGATCGGCCTTGACGGTCGACCTCGAGTCATGGCGCTGCCGGATCTGCTCGATGAGTGGCTGAGCTATCGTCGCCAGACCGTGACACGAAGGCTCGAACATCGTCTTGGCAAGGTCAACGATCGCCTTCATCTGCTCGAAGGGCTCTTGACCGCGCACCTCAATATCGACGAGGTGATCCGCATCATCCGTGAGGAAGATGCGCCAAAGCCTGCATTGATTGCCGCGTTTGGCCTCAGCGAGCGCCAGGCCGAGGCCATTCTCGAGCTGCGGCTTCGTCATCTGGCCAAGCTCGAGGAAATCAAGCTTCGCGCCGAGCAGGACGAGCTGATGGCTGAGCGCGACCGGCTCGAGCAATTGCTGGGCAGTGAAGATGCACTGACCAATCTGATCGAGAAGGAACTCAAGGCCGACGGCAAGGCCTACGGCGATGAGCGCCGGTCACTGTTGGTCGAGCGTGATGACGCCAAGGCGTTGTCCGAAGTCGAACTGCTGGGCGCCGACCCGGTTACGGTGGTGCTTTCCGAAAAAGGCTGGATTCGCTCGGCGAAAGGTCACGACATCGACCCTGCGAGTCTCTCGTTCAAGTCGGGTGACCGCTTCCATCGCTACGCCCGTGGCAAGACCAATCAGCCGTTGGTATTGCTGGATGACAATGGGCGCGCCTACACACTTTCTGCCCACGATCTACCGTCGGCGCGAGGGCAGGGTGAGCCGGTGACCGGCCGTGTTACCCCGCCCTCGGGCGCGCAGATGGAGGCCGTGCTGCTGGATGCTCCAGAGACCCGCTACGTGCTGGCCTCCGACGCCGGGTATGGTTTTATTACCACGCTTGGTGACATGACCGGGCGCAACAAGGCAGGCAAGGCGGTCGTGACGCTGCCCAGGGGCTGCGCGATACTGCCGCCGTGTCGAGCACTTGAAACCGAACGGTCTCGTCTGGCGCTTGTGTCGAATGAAGGTCGGCTTCTGTTGTTCTCACTAAGTGAACTGCCGGAGATGACCAAGGGCAAGGGCAGCAAGATGATCGACATTCCGGGCTCTCGAGCCACCAATCGCGAAGAGCTTGTCCGCGACATGGTCATCGTGCCGGAGGGCGGTGTGCTCAAGGTGCATGCCGGCAAGCGGACCATGACGCTCAAGGGCAGTGAACTCGATTATTATCAAGGCGAGCGCGGACGCCGGGGCAGCAAGCTGCCCAAGGGCTTCCAGAAAGTTGACCGACTCGATGTCGAGTCGTGAACGCTCACGGTATGCACTCAGGAATTGCCATGACACAACGACTGCTTTTCAGAGCGACGGGCAGCGCCCGTCCCGGCCAACTTGCCGCCTTGGGTGAGGCGCTGGCACTGGCCGGTGCCCGGCTTTTGGACATCAATCAAAGCGTGACGTTTGATATCGTCACCCTCGAGGCGCTGGTGGCGCTCGAGGACGACTACGCCCAGCCCGAGGCGCTCACCGGCATGATCGACCATGCCAGCGAACGCACCGGCCTTGCGGTTCAGGCGGTGCAGGTCTCTCCCGAGGATTATGCAGGCTGGAGTGACAACGCCGGTCGGCCGAGGTTGATCATGACGCTTCTGGCACCGACGCTTCCGGCGCAGGTGTTAAGCGAGGTCGGCCGCATGACGGCGGCCCATGATCTGACCATCGAATTGATTCATCGCCTGTCCGGTCGAGAGTCGCTCGATGGCGAGGTTACGGAGAAGGGCGCCTGCGTCGAGATCTGGTTGCGTGGCGAGGTGGATATCGATGGTCTTCGCCGCGTGGCGCTGGATGTGGGCAGCACTCACGGTGTCGATATTGCCATCCAGGAAGACAGCATCTGGCGACGGCACCGGCGTGTGATCTGCTTTGACATGGACTCGACCCTGATCAAGACCGAAGTGATCGATGAGCTCGCTCGGCGCCATGGCGTGGGTGACGAGGTGGCGGAAATTACCGAGCGGGCCATGCGCGGTGAGCTCGATTTCAAGCAGAGCTTTCGCGCGCGGATGAGCAAGCTCGCGGGGCTGGATGAGTCGGTGCTCGAAGACATCGCCGAGAACCTGCCGCTGATGGATGGCGTCGAGGAACTGATGCGTCAGCTCAAGCGCCTTGGCTATCGCACCGCGATTCTCTCCGGGGGCTTTACCTATTTTGCCCATTACCTTCAAAAGCGGCTGGGCTTTGACGAGGTACACGCCAACGAGCTGATCATCCGGGAGGGCAAGGTAACAGGCGAGGTGGCCGAGCCGATCGTCGATGCCGACCGCAAGGCGCAACTGCTTGCCGAGATTGCCGAGCGTGAGGGCATCTGCCTCGAGCAGACCATTGCCGTCGGCGATGGCGCCAACGATCTCAAGATGCTGGCGACCGCCGGCCTTGGCATCGCATTTCGTGCAAAGCCGCTGGTGCGCGAACAGGCCCGTCAGTCGATTTCGACGCTGGGGCTCGACGCCGTACTGTATTTGATCGGGTACCGCCGGCAGGATCTGGAGACCCTCGAGTCACCTTAAGCTTTCGCTGGTCGCGTCGATAATGAGGTCATTCCCTGTTTCCGGGCAGTCTACCTCAAAGGATGCATAACGGATGACCCCATCGACCGACCAGCGCTCCATCGACATTGTCTCTCCCGGTCGCGTTGCCGATACCCTGAGTGGCCTGACCGGCAAGACCTATGACATCACCATCGAGCTCGAGGGAGACGCCCATCGACACCCCGTTGACGTTGTCCATATCGACACCAAACGCCAGGTGTTCGCACTCGATATCTCGGCGCTCGGCTCAGCGATCAAACAGCTCACCGAAGACAACCGCCGCTTTTCGCTGATTGCCCGGCGCGCCAGTGAAACCATTTCGATTCACGACCTCAAGGCCGGCCGAGTGGTTACACGGGGCGCCAATATCGGCGTGGTCTGCGACATGCCGGCCCAGCTCAATATCGTAAGAGAGCGCAGCTTCTTTCGGGCACAGCTCAGCGCCGGCATGTACGTCAAGGTAAAGATAAAGACTCGCGAGGATCTGCCGCCCTTGATGGCGGTGCTCAAGAACCTCTCGATTGGCGGGTGTCTGATCGAGATGGCGCTGAAAGACGCAGTGCTCCTGAAGGTCGGGCAATCGCTTCCGGTCGTTCGGGCGATCTTTCCCAATGAAGAGGCTTTCGACGCACCTTGTGTGGTGCGCCACCTTCGAAGCGATACCGAAAACATGACGGCGCTGGTCGGTTTGCAATACACCGCCTCCTATCAGGAATTCGAGCGCAATCTTTGGCAGTACGTGCGTGAAATCGAGCGGGAGGCCGCTCGACGCGACCTGCAGGACGATGAGACAAGCTCCACGCTTTGGCCTTCACCGCTGTTTCAGACCAGTAACGGTGAGGTTCAGGCGGTGCCTGAGTTGAGTCCCAAAAAAAGCACGGTGACCTGTGCAACGGGCATGGCGCTCAAGCAGGTCTCGGACTATCTGAACATTCAGATGGTCGATCTCTCGAACGGCGGTGCCTTCAACTACGAGCAGCTTGCCTCCTGCGCCAATACGCTGGTCGAGCTGCTTGAAACCGACCGGCAGGACGTGCTCTATAAAGTGGCCTGCATTCGGGGGCAGTCGCCCCTGGTCATGCACTCGATCACGGTCGCGGTAAAGCTTGCCGATCTTGCCATGTTCGGTGGGCTTGCCAAGGCCCGTGCGGTCGAAATGGCCGCCGGGGCACTGATTCATGACATGGGCAAGGCCATGCTCCCTCACGATGTGTTGATGGCCAAGGGCAAGTTGACCGAGGCGCAGCGCAGTGAGTTGCATCGCCATGTCTCGCTGATCGAGCAGCGCCTGATCGGTAATGAAGAAGGGCCAAACGGGGTCTATCGAGACATTGTCTGCCGCATCAATGAGCGTCTGGATGGTAATGGTTATCCTGCGGGCGTGGACGCTGCGTCGCTTTCCGATGAAGCGCGCATGGCGGCGGTGGTCGATGTGATCGACGCCATGACCCGCAATCGCGCGGATCGTCCGGCGTGGCAGGTGATCGATGCCTACCGCTACATTTTCAGCCAATCCGAGAAATTCGATAACCAATGGGTCAACCGTTACATCAAGCGATTCGGGTTCTATCCGATTGGCTCGCTGGTGCGGTTTTCCAACGGGTTTCTCGCCTGGATCATGCGTCACGACGATGAGGGGCAGCCCTGCCAGGTCAAGGTGGCGTATAACGTGCGCCGCAAGATGCGTATGGATGACATCATCAAGAAGGCCGATTTCCCCCAGCTGGGTGATTTGAGCGGGGCGGCCGATCCTAATTCCTTCGCATTAACTCCCCGCTGAACGCCGCCTAGGCAAGGGCGGGCGTTATCCCCCTGGGTTGACTAGACTGATCGCCATCGACGCTTTGGCGACGACCGATCACTCAACGCTCAGGGGGCGCCTCCATGACGTCACGGCACGCACCGGTTATTCCACCCCATATGCTTGATGCGCTGGCGCGCCACGGCGCAGGCCATCTCAAATCACGCGCTCAAAACACGCTGTCGATCGACCAGCAGTTTCGCCAGCCGATGTCGGCGCGGGCCAAGGCCAGCATCATTCATCAGAATTACCCCGACAGCGCCCCCGGCGCACCGGCGCGCTATATCTTCGATGCCAACCAGCAGACGCGTCTGCCCGGTGAGCTGGTGCTCGAGGAAGGGGGCGAGCCGCCCGAGGATGCTCAGGTGGTGCAGGCCTATGAAGACCTCGGTGCTACCTACCGCTTTTTTCATGATGTGATGGGGCGCCACTCGATCGATGGCGAGGGCATGGCGCTGTTGGGAACCGTTCATTACGGCCAGGCGTATCAGAACGCGTTCTGGAACGGCGAACAGATGGTGTTCGGTGATGGCGATGGTGAGGTGTTCCTGCCCTTTACCCGCGCGCTCGATGTCGTGGCGCACGAACTGACTCACGGGGTGACGGAGCTGACGGCGGGCCTTGAATACCGTGATCAGCCCGGGGCGCTGAACGAGTCGATTTCCGATGTGTTCGGCGTCATGGTCAATCAGTACGCTCGCGGTGAGGACGTGACCCAGGCCGACTGGCTGATCGGGGCGGATCTTCTGGCAGAGGGCGTCAACGGTAAGGCGCTGCGCTCGATGGCAGCACCGGGGACGGCCTACGACGACCCGATGCTTGGCAAGGACCCGCAGCCTGCGCACATGGATCAGTTCGTGAATACGCGCAGTGACAACGGCGGCGTACACATCAATTCAGGCATCCCCAACCACGCGTTCTATCTGATTGCGATGGAGCTGGGTGGCAACAGCTGGGAGACCGCCGGCCAGATCTGGTACGACACATTGACCGACGAGCGGCTGGCAAGCGATGCCCAGTTCATCGATTTCGCCGGGCTTACGATGGCCCACGCGACGCAGCGCTTTGGACAGCGGGTGGCGGAAGCGGTCATGAACGGTTGGAGACAGGTCGGTATCGGGCCTTGAGGAGGACTCATGACTCGCTTTGAAGATTTATCCCGTTTTACACGCGTTTGCATTACTCGAGAGGGCGGGCTGGTTGCCGCGCCCGGGTTAATGCGTCCACGTACTTTTGATGTGGTCGAATGCAGCTTGGATGAGCAGAACGCGCTGTGCCACTGGCTCAATGAAGGCGAGCGCATCGGCCGGCAGGCATCCCCTGGGCGGGGCGATCAGCGCTATTTTCGAATCTGTCTCTATAAGGACCGAGACGGCGAGGCGTCGCCGGATGAAGAGCTGAATGTCCCCGAGGACGCGGCCCCTGCGGGCGTAAAAGCCCTTTGGGAAGAGGGGCGCATCGAGCCGCTATAGCCGGGTCTTGTTGGGTCTGTTGGGTTCCTCACGAGCGAGTGTCGGCACTAGGAAACCGGGCAGTCTCGCCTGAAGGGCATCCATGAGCTCATGGGCCCTGGCGTCTGAAACGTGAAAGTGGGCTGCGCCGTCGACCTTGTCGAGCACATGCAGATAGTAGGGGCGAACATCCACTTCGAATAGCCGTTCGGACAGCGCCTCGAGAGCATCTACGGTGTCGTTGACGCCCTCGAGCAGAACGCTCTGGTTCAAGAGTGTCACACCCGCTGCACGCAGTCGCTGGCACGCGTGCGCCATGGCGTCGTCGATCTCGTTGGCGTGATTGATGTGCAGCACCATCACCGGCTTGAGTCGGCTTGAGGTCAATACCTTCAGTAACTGCTCGGTGACCCGGTCGGGGATGACCACGGGCAGCCGTGTGTGCACGCGAAGGCGGGTGAGGTGTGGAATGCGCTCGAGCTTATCGATCAGCGCGTCGAGGTAGTTGTCCGGCGCGATGAGAGGGTCACCGCCGGAAAGGATGACCTCTCTGAGGCTGGCGTCGCGTCTTAAATACTCGAGTGATTCATCCCATTGCGCTTGGGAAAGGGTGTGTTCCCCATAGGGGAAATGCCTCCGGAAACAGTATCTGCAGTTGACCGCGCAGGCGCCTGACACGATGAAAAGCACTCGCCCGTGGTATTTGTGGATGATGCCGGGCGCCGGCGTATGCTCGGCCTCCTCTAGCGGGTCCTGGGTGAAGCCTGCGACCTGTTCCGTTTCACGGCCAGTCGGCAGCACCTGTCTAAGCAGCGGGTCGTTCGGGTCGCCCGGTCGCATGCGGCGCGCGTAAGCCTCCGGGACGCGGGTCGAGAACAGGGCATGCCCTTGACCTGCATCTGCCATTAACGTCGCCGGAAGGCCGAGCGCGTCCAGCAGCGCAGCCGGAGTGCGGTAGGCCTGCTTGAGCTGAATTCGCCAGTCATCGACGGCAGGGACCTGCACGAGAGGGACAGTTCGGGTTATCATCGGCACACTTTGAGCATCATGAATTCATTCAACGACGCATCGACGTCGAGTCACTGAGTCATGGCCGATCCCATGATCGGCCCGAGCGAGGCATTATGGCGAACTATTCTACCAACGAATTCAAGTCCGGTCTGAAAGTCATGCTGGATGGCGATCCCTGCAGCATCGTCGACAACGAATTCGTCAAACCCGGCAAGGGCCAGGCGTTCAACCGGGTCAAACTGCGTAACCTGATGACCGGTCGTGTCTGGGAGCGCACGTTCAAGTCCGGCGAATCCATCGAAGGGGCGGACGTGCTCGACCTGGACATGGAGTATCTCTATAACGACGGCGAAATGTGGCACTTCATGAAGACCGACGGTTCGTTCGAGCAGTACGCGGCGGACAAGAAAGCCGTGGGCGAGAGCGAGAAGTGGTTGAAGGAGCAGGTGAGCTACACCATCACGCTCTGGAACGACAACCCGATCTCGGTCGCGCCGCCGAACTTCATCGAGCTTACAGTGACCGAAACCGATCCGGGCCTCAAGGGCGATACCGCCAACGGCGGCTCGAAGCCTGCCACGCTTTCGACCGGCGCGGTCGTTCGTGTGCCGCTGTTCATCAATGAAGGTGAAGTGCTCAAGATCGACACCCGCTCTGCGGAGTACGTCGGTCGCGCCTGAGCACGCGTACCGCATGTCATACCGACGCCGGGCCTTGTGCCCGGCGTTTTCGTAGGCGGCTCTCTCGCCTTCACGATCAAGGAGATTCAAGGCCGTGGATCACCCGGATTCCACCTGGCGCCCGAGCGCCGACATCGAAACCCTGCGCGCGCGCGCGCGACACTTGGCATCGGTGCGGGCGTTTTTTAAGGCGCGAGGCGTGCTTGAAGTCGAAACACCGGTACTGGGCCATGGCGGCAGTACCGATCCGCACTTGGCGTCCTTGTCGCTTGAGGCCACCACGCCCGCAGGCCAAGAGCAGCTCTGGCTCCAGACCTCGCCTGAAGGACATATGAAGCGGCTTTTGGCGGCAGGAAGCGGGCCGATCTTTCAACTGGCGCGCGTATTTCGAGACGGCGAAGTCGGGCGCAGGCACAACCTCGAGTTTACCATGCTCGAATGGTACCGCCCGGGCATGGCGTTCGATGCGCTGATCGGGGAAACCTGTGATCTGATCGAGCACGTGCTTCAGGCGGATCTGCCCCGGTGCCGACATGCCTATCGCGCATTGTTTCAGCGCCATGTCGGGCTCGATCCGATGACGGCGTCGCTTGACGCGCTTCAAGATCGGGTGGCCCCGCATCTCGGCGAATCCTGCCCCGACTGGTCGCGCGACAGTTGCCTGGATCTTTTGATGAGCTTCGAGGTGGAGCCGCACCTGGGTCAGGGCGTGATTGATATCGTGACCGAGTACCCGGCAAGCCAGGCCGCGCTTGCGAAATGCCATAGTGACCCCGATGGCTGTCAGGTCGCTTCCCGCTTCGAGGTGTATGTCCGGGGCATCGAACTTGCCAACGGCTACGACGAGCTGATCGATGCGTGTGAGCAGCGTCAGCGGTTCGAGGCCGATCAGCGTGAGCGGCGCGCGCTTGGCGCGCCATCGGTCGAGGCCGATCACCACCTTGTGGCTGCCCTCGAATATGGTCTGCCCCCGGCCTGCGGTGTGGCGCTCGGGCTGGATCGACTGATCATGCTGGCCGAGGGCCGAGCGTGTGTCAGTGACGTGATGGCGTTCGATACCCCGCGTTGCTGAAGGTGGTCTACTCTGTTTTTGAGTGTATTAGAAAGGTGTTGTTTCGAAACGACACCAAAGTAATTAAACTTTAGTTCAATATAAGAGGTGGCCAGGCTCTCGATGCCCCAGGAGGCGTGTCGATAGTTCAAGGGTCGCCCGACCGTAGACAGACAGCAAAAATGAGCCCGAAACGGGCCGTCTTTCTTTCGATCATCGAGCCATGCTCGGTGATGGATCACTCAAGAGATATACGTTCATGACTTCCAAACATGCCGGAACGTCGTCGGGTCAGATGACCCGACGTCAGCTTCTGGGGTACAGCCTGGCGGGCGCAGCCGGTGCGGCTGCGCTTGTGTCACCGCTTGGCGCCCTGGCTGCGCCCAATACTCCCGCCCAACTCGGCACCTTCATGACCGTGTCGCAGGCGGTATGCGAAAAGAGCGCATTGAACCCCGCCGTCGGGCGGGCTTTGATGACCGCGCTTTCCCGAACCGATGACGGCTTCGCCGAGCACCTGAACGCACTTTCCAAGGCGCTCGAGCAAAACGGTCTCAATGCGCTGGCCGGTAATGCGGATTCTCCCGTCGCACAGACGGCCAAGCGCATCCTGAGCGCGTGGTATACCGGCATCGTCGGTGAAGGGGAGCACGCCCGTGTCGTGACCTACCGCCATGCACTTCAGTTCCAGGCCGTCGATGACGTATTGGTCATCCGCACGTACTGCCCCAACGAGCCGGGCTTTTGGGCCGAACAACCAGACACGGAGAATGTGTAATCATGGCAACAACGCATAGCGCCGACGTCGTTATCGTCGGCTCCGGCGTCGCCGGCGGTCTGGTCGCGCATCAGCTGGCTCTTGCCGGGAAATCGGTTCTGGTATTGGAGGCGGGCCCGCGCTATCCCCGGGGTGACATCGTCGAGCGCTTTCGGAACCAGACTGACAAGATGGATTTCATGAAGCCGTATCCATCGACCGAGTACGCGCCACATCCTGAATTCTCGCCCGATAACGGTTATCTGATTCAAAAGGGCGAACACGCCTATGACGCGCAGTACATCCGCGCCGTCGGCGGTACGACCTGGCACTGGGCGGCGTCGTCCTGGCGATTTCTGCCAAGCGATTTCCGGCTGAAATCCCAGTACGGTGTCGGCCGTGACTGGCCGATCGGCTATGACGACCTGGAGCACTACTACCAGCGCGCCGAGGAAGAGCTGGGCGTGTGGGGGCCGGGCGATGAAGAGCTCGGCTCGCCCAGAAGCCAGCCCTATCCCATGTCGCCGCTGCCGATCTCCTACAACGAGCGCACCATCAAGACCCGGCTCAATGCCAACGGGTTTTACATGGTGACCGAGCCGGTCGCGCGTAACAGCCGCCCCTACGATGGCCGCCCGACCTGCTGTGGCAATAACAACTGCATGCCGATCTGCCCGATTGGCGCGATGTACAACGGCATCTTTCACGTCGAAAAGGCCGAAGAGGCCGGCGCCCGGGTGATCGACAAGGCCGTGGTCTACAAGATCGAACGCGGCGAAAACGACAGGATCGCGGCAGTACATTACAAGACACCCACCGGCGAGTCGGTGCGGGTCGAGGGCAAGGCGTTCGTGCTGGCGGCCAATGGGATCGAGACGCCGAAGCTGATGCTGATGTCGGACATCGGCAACAGTTCGAGTCAGGTCGGGCGCAACCTGATGGACCACCCCGGTACCGGGGTCAGCTTCTTTGCCGATCAACCGCTGTGGCCGGGCCGCGGCGCGCAGGAGATGACCTCGATCATCGGATGGCGCGACGGCGAGTTTCGCTCCGAGTACGCTGGCAAGAAGCTGCATTTGTCGAACCTGTCGCGCACCGACGTAATGGCCCAGAAGATTCTGAGCGAAGACCGCCTGATCTTTGGCAAGGCGCTCGACGCCGAGATTCGGGATCGCGCCTCGCGCTATGTGCAGTTCGACAGCTTCCATGAACTGTTGCCGCATCCGGAAAACTTCATCAAGCCAAGCGCCACCGAAACCGACGCGCTCGGCATTCCGAAGCCGGAATTTCACTACGCCATCGACGACTACGTGCGCCGAAGCGCGGTGCATACTCAGGAAAAATACGCTGAAATCGCGAGGCTCATGGGCGGCACTCAGGTCGAGTTCCACAACGACTTCGCCAACAACCAGCACATCTGCGGCACGGTACTGATGGGCGATGATCCCAAGGACAGCGTGGTGGACGGTCAGTGTCGAACACATGATCACGACAACCTGTTCATCGCAAGCTCCGGCACCATGCCGACCGTCGGTACGGTCAACTGTACGCTGACGATCGCGGCGCTGTCGCTTCGCATCGCCGATACGCTGAAGGGGGAAGTCTGATGCGCATTTCTCACGCACTCGGCGCTGCGCTTGCGCTCGGCACGCTTTCAAGCCCGGCCGCCTTTGCCGCTGATACATCAGGCCACAAGGCGTCCGAGCCGATGAGCCGGGGCGCCTATATCGCCCGCACCGCAGACTGCACGGCCTGTCATACCACCAATGACAACACGCCGTTTGCCGGCGGGCTTGCGATGCCGACCCCGATGGGCGACATCTACTCGACCAACATCACTCCGGACACCAAGACCGGCATCGGCAACTACTCGCTCGAGGATTTCACGCGGGTGCTGCGCGAAGGCGTCAACAAGCAGGGCGATCATCTGTATCCGGCGATGCCCTACACCGCCTATACCAAGATGACGGACGCCGACATCAAGGCGCTCTATGACTACTTCATGAACGAGGTGGCGCCGGTCGAGCGGGCCAACAAGGAAAGCGATATTCCCTGGCCGCTCAGCATGCGCTGGCCGCTGGCGGCCTGGAACTGGATGTTCATGGACAAGGGTGTCTACGAGCCGCAGGCCGACAAGAGCGACGCCTGGAACCGCGGCGCCTATCTGGTTCAGGGCGCGACCCACTGCAGTACCTGTCACACCCCGCGTGGCCTTGCGATGCAGGAAAAGGCCTCGAGTGAGCAGGAAGAAGGCTTCCTTGCCGGCGCTGATCTTGGCGGCTGGCACGCGTTCAACATCACCAATGACCCGATCGACGGACTCGGCAACTGGAGCGATGCCGAGATCGTTCAGTACCTGAAAACCGGGGCGGTTCAGGGCAAGGCGCAGGCCGCCGGGCCGATGGGTGAAGCCGTGGAGCACAGCTTCCGTTTCATGAGCGACAGCGACCTTCAGGCGATTGCGACGTACCTTCGAAGCGTGCCCGCGGTCAACGAGGGTGTTTCCGAAGAGACCTCTCGCTTTACCCAAGGGGAGCCGACGCCGGTCGACGTGCAGGTTCGCGGGCTGGACCTCGACACCGCGAAGAAGCAGGCGCCGGGCGCCTCGCTTTACATGGGCAACTGCGCGACCTGCCACGGGGCTGACGGGTCAGGCTCGCCGGATGGCTACTACCCGTCGCTCTATCACAACAGCGTGGTTGGGACGACCAGGCTCGATAACCTGACTCAGGTCATCCTGAACGGCGTGCACCGTGAGAACAATCACGGCGAGCTGTTGATGCCGGCGTTCAAGACGCAGCTGTCGGATGAGGAAGTGGCTACCCTGGTCAACTTCGTGACCGACACCTTTGGCAACCCTGACGCCGAAATCACGGCCGATGAGGTCAAGGACATTCGCGACAGCGGTGAGTGAGTCTTGAGCCTTTCGACGTCGAAAAAGCCCCGCACTGCGGGGCTTTTTTGTAGGCAGTGACGCAGGCTTTGAGCGTCAGGCCGGGTCGACCGTCGCGAGCGACTGGCCCATGCGTACGGTGTCGCCGGCATCGACGTCCGGGTGAAAGCGCACGCCCTCTGGCAGACACATCACCACGGACGAGCCCAGTTTGAAGCGGCCCAGTTCCTCGCCGGTTTCAAGCGTTATTTCCTGGTCGAAGCGGCAGTCCTGCGGGGTCTTGGCGCCGGGCGTGACCTGGCCGGACCAGACGGTCTCGATGCCGGCCACGATCATCGCACCGATCAACACCACGGCCATCGGGCCGAACTCGGTTTCGAAGTGGCAGACCAGACGTTCGTTACGGGCGAAAAGCCCAGGTACTTCCCGTGCAGTCGCCTGGTTGACCGAGAAGATGCGCCCCGGCACATAGCGGGTGCTGACCAATCGACCTGATACCGGCATATGGACGCGGTGATAGTCGCGCGGTGAGAGGTAGATCGTTGCGAACTGACCGTCCTGATAGGCGGCGGCCTCGTTCTTGTTGCCCCCGAGCAGAGAACGCACGCTGTAGGTGTGTCCCTTGGCCTGAATCAGATGCCCATCCTCGATCGTGCCACACTGGGACAGCAGGCCATCGGCCGGGGAGACGACGCCTGCGCCAATCGGGCGGGCGCCCTCGACCAGCGGCCGGGTGAAAAACTCGTTGAAGGTACGGTAGTCACCCGGTGTCTTGTGGACAGCGTCGTTCATGTCGACGTCGAACGTCTTGATGAACTGAGTGATCATGGCGTTCTTGAGCCACGGGGTCGGGCAATCGGCCAGGTGGCCGGCCAGCCGGGAAATGAGGTGGTGAGGCAGCGGATACTGCAGCCAGGCAAAGAGCTGATCGCGATTCACAATAAAAGGTCCCACAAGAAAAGGGGATGCATTATCGCATCCCGGAGTGCATCGGTGTCACGCGTCGTGCGTTTTTTCGATGGGCGTGTCGTCGCGGTTGCCCCACTCGGCCCAGGAGCCTGGGTAGGCGCTGATGTGCGTGAACCCGAGCGCCCGACCGACCAGCCAGGTAAACCCGCTTCGGTGGTGGCTCTGGCAGTGAGTGACCACCGGGATCTCTGGATCAAGGCCCTTGGCGCCGAGCAGGGTGATGAGTTCGGCGTAGTCGCGAAGGCGGTAGTGGCGCTCAGGGTCCATGGCGTCGGTCCACTCCAGATTGATCGCTCCCGGAATGTGGCCGAGGTGGCGGTTCTTGCCCTTGAGGCCGTCGTATTCATCCGGTGAGCGTGCGTCCCAGACCGCAAGCGAGCCGTTATCGAGCTCGGCCTTGATGGCATCGACGTCCATCATGACCTCGGGATGCTTGAACTCGGCCGTGTAGTCGCTTGGCTTTGGCGTGTGCGGGGCGGTATCCATGGCAAGGCCTGCCGCGCGCCAGGCATGAATGCCGCCGTTCAAATAGGAATAGCGGGTGTGGCCCATCAGCTCGAGCGTCCACAGCAGGCGTCCGGCCCAGCCGCCGCCTTCGTCGTCGTAGGCGATGACGTGCGTGTCGCGGGTCAGGCCCAGCGAGGAAAACAGGTTCGTAAGCGCCTCGGGCTCCGGGACATCGTTCGGCGTCTTGCCTGAATCGACACCGGCAAACAACCGGGTGTGGTCCAGAAAGATGGCGCCCGGCACATGGCCTTGCGCGTAGCTTTCTGCCTTGGCAGGCACATCGATGATCAAAAGCGAGGGGGCGCTCAAGACGTCGTTGAGAGTGTCCGGCTCAACGATCAGTGGCAGCAGGTTGTCTTCGGTGCTCATGGGCGATCCCTTTCGGTGGAAGTCATGGCCCAAGGCTAGCCAATAAGCGGGCACAGGGACAACTGCCCGTGCCGATAAGGCGCTGGGTCGGTATACTGCCGGCTGCTTTTTTCCATCGTTGGAGAACCACGTGCTAGACCGACTATTTACAATAAGAGCGCAGGGCAGCTCACCGAAACAGGAAATCCTGGCAGGCGTTGCGACCTTCCTCGCCGCCATGTACATCATTGTGGTCAACCCCTCGATCCTGAGTGACGCAGGCATCCCCTTCAGCAGTGCACTGACCGCGACCGTGATCATCAGTTTCTTTGGAAGTCTGATGATGGGCCTTTATGCGCGAAACCCTATCCTGGTGGCCCCGGGCATGGGCATCAATGCGCTTTTTACCTACACCATGGTGCTCGGCGCCGGCATCCCCTGGCAGACCGCCCTTGGGTGCGTTTTCTGGGCAGGGGTGATCTTTGCGGTGCTTGCGGTATTCAATGTGCGCCGTTACGTGATCGACGCCATTCCCGCCCAGCTCAGGTACGCCATTGCCTGCGGTATTGGCCTGTTCATTACCACCATCGGTTTGGTCAACGCGCAGTTTCTGGTCACAAGCCCGGCAACCGTTGTGTCCATGGCGCCGATGAGCGCACCGATCGTGACCTTTCTGATCGGCATGGCGGCGACCGCGCTTCTGGTCGCGCGCGGCGTGCAGGGCGCGCTGATCATCGGCATCATCTTCACTACGCTGATTGCCTGGCCGATCGGGCGCTGGTGGGGCGATGGGAGCGCGTATCTCGGTGCCTCGACCCTTGTGAACTACAACGGCATCTTTGCCTGGCCCGATTTCAGCGGCCTGCTCAAGGTCGATATCCTTGGGGCGCTCGATGTGGCCTATTTGCCGTTCACCTTCGTGATCTTGTTCACGATCTTCTTCGATGCGCTGTCGACGTTCATGGGGGTGTGTCAGGCCGGGAAACTCCTGGATAAAAACGGCGAGCCGCGCAACATTCGCCAATCGATGGTGATCGATGCCATCTCCGCGCTGATTTCGGCGCCGCTTGGCACCAGCCCGGCCAACGCCTACGTCGAATCCGCTGCCGGCATCAGTCAGGGTGGCCGTACGGGGCTGGTGGCCGTAGTGGCAGCCATGCTTTTCCTGCCGTTTCTGTTTCTGTCACCGCTGTTGTCGTTGGTTCCGGCAATCGCAACGGCGCCGGCGCTGATCATGGTCGGCGTGTTCATGCTCGACCCGATCCGCATGATCAACTGGTATGAGATGGACGATGCCATTCCGGCATTCATCGCGATGATTCTGATTCCGCTGACGTACTCGATCACCCACGGGGTCGTGTTCGGGTTCTTGAGCTTTGTGATCGTCAAGGTCGGGGTTGGCAAGGCGCGTGAGGTGAAGCCCACCATGTGGGTGCTGTTCGCGCTGTCGATTCTGATGTTGATGGAGGGCTAGGGTGCCGGTGAGCACCGAGAGGTGCTTGCAAGACCCCGAAAAAACGCGGCGCCCTGGCGCCGCGTTTTTTACGTCTGTCTGACCGAACGCTCAGTCTTCAGAGCCCTCAGTACGCGGGGCCGTCGAGACTTGCCTTGATCTGTTGGTAGCTTGTGAACCGCTCGGGATGAATATCGCCACGTTCGACGGCGGCTTTTAGGGCGCAGCCGGGCTCTTCCTCGTGATGGCAGTCGCGAAACTTGCACTGGCTTGCGAAGGGGCGAAACTCGACGAAGCCGTCGGTGATGTCCTGCGCGCTCAAGTGCGTCAGCCCGAACTCGCGAATGCCGGGGGAGTCGATCAGTTCGCCGCCGTCTTGAAAGCGGTAGAGCCGAGCGGTGGTCGTCGTGTGCTTGCCCTTGCGGGTGTCTTCCGACAGCGCCCCGATTCTTAAAAGCTCATCGGGCAGCAGCGCGTCGATCAGTGAGGATTTGCCAACGCCTGATTGGCCAACGAACACGGTGGTCAGCCCATCAAGGGTCTCGGTCAGGGCGTCGAGCCCGTGTTCGCGCTTGACCGAGGCAGGCAGAATCTCGTAGCCAAGCGCTTCATAGCGGGTGAGCCAGCGCATCAGTTCGCCGCCATCGTCGGGCAGCAGGTCGGTCTTGTTGAGCACCAGTACAGGTTGAATGCCGGTGGCCTCGCAGGCGACCAGGTAACGGTCGATTAGATTGGGGTACGGTTCGGGTTCGGCGGCAAAGACGATCAGGATACGGTCGACGTTGGCCGCCACCGGCTTGAGCTGGCCGCGGGCATCGGGGCGCTCGAGAGTGGATGTACGCTCGAGCCGCGTCTCGATCACGCCGTTGTCCTCGATGCCGGGTCGAAAAATGACCCGGTCGCCGGTCACAAGCTGAGCGATGTTGGCACGCTGATGGCACTGATGCAGGCCGTGATCGTTGTCGGCGACTTCGAGCGTGCGGCCGAAGTGGGCGATGATGCGGCCCTCGCGCTCGGGGCCGAGTCGGCCGGCGTCGTCTTCCGCGCTTGCCTTTTCGTCCTTGCGGGCGGCTCGTTTGGCCTTTTCGGCCTGAATCTTATCGATGCGCCACTGTTGCTGGCGGCTCAGTTTTCGTCGACTCATGCGTCCTTCGCTGGTCTGATTACGTGCTTGATTGTACGCTTTACGCCACCGAGATGACATCGCAATTCATGAAGCGCTCAAGGCCAAATGGTTGCCTTGAGCGCGTAACCGTTGCCCGGAGTACCCATGAGCACCCCCGCTAAAGACCGCCTGATCTGGATCGATCTGGAAATGACCGGGCTGGACCCGGCCGAGGACCGCATTATCGAGATCGCCACCATCGTGACCGACAGTGACCTCAATGTAGTGGCCGAAGGCCCGGTACTGGCCGTACATCAAAGCGATGCACAGCTTGACAAGATGGACGACTGGAACCAGAAAACCCATGGCGACAGCGGTCTGATCGAGCGCGTTCGACAAAGCGATATCTCGACCGCGGACGCCGAACGCCTGACTCTCGAGTTTCTGGCCGAACACGTCAAGGAGGGCGCCTCGCCAATGTGTGGCAATAGCGTGCATCAGGACCGGCGCTTCATGCAGTACGAGATGCCAACGCTCGAGCGTTTCTTCCACTACCGCAACATTGATGTCTCCACACTCAAGGAGCTGGCGCGGCGCTGGAAACCGGGCATCGTCGACGGATTTCAGAAAAAGGGCACCCATCAGGCGCTGGACGACATTCGCGAGTCAATCGAGGAAATGGCGTATTACCGAACGCACTTTCTCGATGTATGAGGGTCAGTGTGTAGGTTGAGGCACGGCCTTTCTAATCGATCGTTGCCTGGGCCGTGGCCATCGGCAGGCGTGCGATGGTGTGTGGCTCGGGCGCCTGGTGTTGCTCGAGCGCCCACGCGACGTGCTCTCGCACCAGGGCAGATGGGTAGGCGCGGCGGGCATTCAGTGCGCTGAGTACGGCGCTGGACGTCGGTGCATTGCCAAGCCCCACCGCCAGATTGCGCAGCCAGCGCGCATAGCCGATGCGTCGAATCGGGCTTCCGGCAGTATTTTCAAGAAACTCTGCCTCGCTCCAGTTGAAAAGCGTCACCAGATCGGCGCGGTCGAGAGCGTGGCGCGGGGAAAAATCCGTTTCCGCGCTTCGCTTGGTAAAGCGTGTGAACGGGCAGACCAGCTGGCAGTCATCGCAGCCAAACACACGGTTGCCCATCGGTTTTCGAAATTCGTGCGGAATGGCGCCGTGCAGCTCGATGGTCAGATACGAAATACAGCGTCTGGCGTCGATGATCTTGTCATCGACGATGGCGCCGGTCGGGCAGGCGATCTTGCACTGGTTGCAGGAGCCGCAGTGCTCGCGCTCGAACGGCTCATCCACCGGTAGCGGCAGGTCGGTATACAGCTCGCCAAGAAAGAACAGCGAGCCGGACTTTGGGTTGATGATCATGGCGTTCTTGCCGAACCAGCCGTGACCGGCGCGCTGGGCAAGTGCGCGCTCCATAACCGGTGCAGAATCCACGAACGCACGATACCCGAAGGGACCGATCGCGCGTTGAATGCGCTTCGCCAGTTGGTCCAGGCGCTTTCGAATCAGTTTGTGATAGTCGCGCCCGAGAGCGTAGCGTGACACATAGGCTTTTTCGGGCTGACCGAGCAGTTTGGCGCTTTCGACCTCCGGCGGCAGGTAATCCATGCGGACACTGATCACGCGCAGGGTCTCCGGCACCAACTCTGCCGGCCGAGTGCGTTTTGTGCCATGCTTTTGCATGTAGTCCATCTCGCCATGATGGCCGGCCTTGAGCCACGCCTCGAGGTAGGCCTCGTGCTGGCCCAGATCGACACCGGTAATGCCGCAGGCACTGAAGCCCAGCTCGCGTGCAAGCTCTTTGATGTGCCTTGAAAGGGCGGTGGGGTCGAGCGACGACGTGTCTGCCATGAGGATGGGGTGCGATCGGTAGGTGTATGCAACCACACAGTGTAACGCGTTGCTGGTCGGCCTTCGACCGGGACGAGCAAGGCAAGGAGCAAAGGCAGTTCATGGAACGTGCGATTCGTCTTTACAGCGCGGAACAGTCACGCGCGCTGGACCAAAAGGCCATGGAGCATGGCCCGAGCGGGTTCGATCTGATGCAGCGCGCCGGGCACGCGGCGTTCAACCTGATCCGAAAGCGCTGGCCCGAGGCCGGGTCGCTGTCGATTCTGTGCGGGGGCGGCAACAACGGCGGCGATGGCTTTGTGGTGGCGGCGCTTGCGCGGCAGTCCGGGCTCCGAGTGCAGTGCGTTGCACTTAAGCCCGAGTCAGCGCTTTCGGGGGAGGCGCTCGAGGCCTGGCAGCTGGCGAGTGCCGCGGGTGTCGTCATGACGCCGTGGTCACCGGATGTGGCGCTCGATGGCGCCCTGATTGTCGATGCGCTATTGGGCACCGGTATTGCAGGCACCCTGCGTACGCCGTTCGATGCGGCTATCGAGCGCATCAACGGCGCCGGTGTGCCGGTGTTGTCACTTGATGTGCCTTCCGGCGTCAATGCCGATACCGGGCAGGTGGTCGATGTCGCGATCGTGGCGTCGCTGACCGTGACGTTCATCGGGCGAAAGCTCGGCCTTTATACGGGCGACGCGGTCGATCACGTCGGTGAGTGCGTATTTGCAGGCCTCGAGGTCGGCCAGTACCTGAACGGCGTCGACTATCAGGCAACGCTTTTAAGCCGGGATCGCTTGAGTCAGCGCCTGCCGGCGCGCAAGCCCAGCACCCACAAGGGGCAATGTGGTCACGCGCTCGTGATCGGCGGTCAGCCGGGCTACGGCGGCGCATCGATCATGGTGGCCGAAGCGGCCGCTCGTCTCGGGGCAGGGCTTGTAAGTCTTGCCACCGATGAGGTGCATGTGGCGCCGGCGTTGACCCGTCGCCCGGAACTAATGGTGCGTCCAACCCGCAATGCCCATGACATCCATGATCTGCTCGAGGCCTGTGATGTCATCGCGATCGGCCCGGGTCTTGGGCGAGGCGCCTGGGGCGAGGGTCTGATGGCGGCGGCGCTCGCCTCGAATCGGCCGGCCGTGATCGATGCCGATGGCCTTCATGTCATGCAGGCGCTGAACCTGATGCCGACCGCGCCGCACGTACTGACACCGCACCCTGGCGAGGCAGCGGCGCTGCTTGGGTGGTCTATTGCCGATATTCAGGCCGACCGGCTGGCGGCGGTGCGAGCGCTCAAGGCGCGCTTTGGCGGCACGGTGCTGCTGAAAGGGGCAGGTACGCTCATTGCAGGCACTTGCCCGATGACCGGCGACGAGGTGGTCTATCTCAATGCCTTTGGCAACCCTGGCATGGCGACCGGCGGCATGGGAGACACCCTGACCGGCTTCATCACCGCGCTTCTGGCGCAGGGGCTGTCGCCGCTGGAGGCGGCGCTCAACGGCTCGCTTCTGCACGCGCTGGCCGCCGATGAGGCCGCACGCGACGACGGGGAGCGTGGTGTGCTGGCGACCGATCTGGCATCCTACGCTCGTCGATTGGCCAATCCGCAATAAGACGCCTGATCATGACTATTTTACTTAACGATGAAGCCGCGCAGGTCGCATTTGGCCGCTGGCTGGGGCAGACATTGGCCGGTCGTGGCCTTGTCTATCTGGAGGGTGAGCTTGGCGCCGGCAAGACGACGCTGACCCGCGGCATTCTGTCGGCCTATGGCCACGACGGTGCGGTCAAGAGCCCTACTTATACGCTGATGGAGCCCTACGAGCTCGATACGGCGCGTATCTATCATTTCGATCTTTACCGGTTGGGTGATCCAGAAGAGCTCGAGTTTCTCGGTGCGCGGGACGTGCTCGGCGACGGCGAGTGCCTGAAACTTGTCGAATGGCCAAGTCGGGGTGAAGGCTGGCTTGCTTCGCCCGATATTACCGTAACCCTTGATGTCATGGCCGAGGGACGACGCGCTACGCTTTCTGCGTCGTCCGACTACGGGCGTGATGTGCTCGAGGCGCTTTCCAAGCCACGTTAGGATTTTTATGCGAGTAGGTGCGTTACGTTCGATTCGAGCCCTGTGTGTCATTGTTGGTATCGCGCTGGCGCAGTCCGCCTTCGCCGCCACGCTCACATCGCTTGATGTGAAGCATGCCGGCGGCACGACGGCGCTCGAGTTCGATCTTGCCGGCAAGCCCGATACCAATGTGTTTGCGCTGGATAACCCCGCCCGGTTGGTGGCCGACTTCTCGGACACGCGCAAGGTCGGCTCGATCGAGGCGGCGGCCTCGAAGAGCGCGCTGATCAAGGCCGTGCGCTCGGGGCCGCGCAATCAAAACGATCTCCGGGTCGTAATCGATCTATCGCATGCCGTGACGTTCGAGGTGGCGCCGATTCGCAAGATTGGAAGCGACGGTTACCGACTGGAGGTCGTGCTCGAGGGCGGCGACAGTGATGAAGGCGACCCGATCGAGGCGATCATTCGAAGCCGTGAAAACGCCGCAACCGAGGCGCTGGCCAAACGGTCGTCGACCACGGCCACTCGCGCAGAGCCCGCATCAAGGAAGCCCGCCGTTGCTCATCCTCGCCGCGATATCGTGGTGGTGGTGGATGCCGGTCACGGCGGCAAGGACCCCGGCGCGGTCGGCCCGCATGGCGTGTATGAAAAGACGGTGGTGCTTCAGATGGCCAAACGGCTGGCGGCGACATTCAATGCCGCCCCCGGCTTCAAGGCGTACCTGACCCGTGACCGTGACATATTCATCCCATTGCGGGGCCGCACCCGCATCGCACGGGATCGGCACGCCGATTTCTTCGTGTCACTGCACGCTGACGCCGCGCGGTCGAGTTCGGCGCGGGGCAGTTCTGTGTTTGCGCTGTCTCAGCACGGTGCCACGTCGGAATCCGCGCGCTGGCTTGCAAAAAGTGAAAACAACTCTGACCTGATCGGTGGGGTAGGTGGCGATCTTAGCCTGGACGACAAGGACGAAATGCTGCGTGGGGTGCTGCTTGACTTGAGCATGACCGCCACCATCAACGATTCGCTGGCCGCAGGCACCGATGTGTTCCGCCAGATCGAGCGGGTCAATCGGATTCGTCACGGTCGGGTCGAACAGGCCGGGTTTGTCGTGCTCAAATCCCCCGATATCCCCTCGCTTCTGGTCGAGACGGGCTTTATCACCAATCCGAGCGAAGAGCGGCTTCTGCAACAGGCCAGCCACCAGCAACAGCTGATGAACGCGGTCTACGCCGGCATTCGGGCGCATTTCGAGCGTCAGCCCCCGCCGGACAGCCTACTGGCCTGGCAGCGTGATCAGGCGCGCGGCGGCGCTCGGGATGAGTACCGCGTCAGCGCCGGCGATACGCTGTCGTCGATTGCCGGCCGATTCAACGTATCGATTCTCGCCCTCAAGCAGGCAAATCGGTTGAGTTCGGATGTGCTGCGGGTCGGTCAGATTTTGAACATTCCCTGAGGGTTTATGAGTACAGCTACCCAGCAACACCAGCGCCGCATCCAGGTGCTGCCGCCGCGACTGGCCAACCAGATCGCGGCCGGCGAGGTGGTGGAGCGGCCGGCGTCGGTGCTCAAGGAGCTGGTCGAAAACGCCATCGATGCCGGGGCAACCCGCATCGATATCGAGATCGAGGCCGGCGGCGCCAAGCTTCTTAGAGTGCGTGACAATGGCTGTGGCATCGGTCCTGAGGATCTACCACTGGCGCTGTCACGGCACGCCACCAGCAAGATCGAATCGCTTGATGACCTGGAAGGTGTGGCAAGCCTTGGCTTTCGGGGCGAGGCGTTGGCGGCGATCAGTTCGGTCTCGCGGCTGGAGCTTTTCTCCAACACCCACACCGACACCAGTCAGGCGTGGCGCGTCGTGGCCGAAGGCCGCGAGATGACCTCAAGCGTAACCCCGGCCCCGCATCCGCGTGGGTCGAGCATTACGGTGCGTGATCTGTTTTTCAACACGCCTGCCCGGCGCAAGTTTCTACGTACCGAAAAGACCGAGTTCAATCACATCGAAGAAGTCTTCCGACGTCTGACTCTATCGCGGTTCGACATTGGCTGGACGCTTTCGCACAACCAGAAGCCGGTGCATCAACTGCCCGCCTGTGATAGTGACCTGGCCGGTGAGCAACGTATCGGCAAGCTGCTCGGGCGCGAGTTCTTGAAAAATGCGCTGAGTGTCGATATAGAGGCTACCGGTCTTCGCTTGCGTGGCTGGGTGGGGTTGCCCACGCATACTCGGGCTCAGGCGGATCAGCAGTACTTCTTCGTCAACGGGCGCATCGTGCGTGACAAGCTGGTGGCGCACGCGGTGCGTCAGGCGTACCGCGATGTGCTGTTTCACGGGCGCCACCCGGTGTTTGTGCTGTACCTGGAGCTCGACCCGGCGGTCGTTGATGTCAATGTGCATCCGACCAAGCACGAAGTTCGCTTTCGAGACGGTCGGCTCGTACATGACTTTCTGTTCTCGAGCCTGCATCGCTCGCTGGCCGAGGTGCGCCCGAACCAGTCACCGGACACGCTGGCGGCCGCCGAGGCGCCCACCGAGCGAGAGACGTCGCCGCCGGCATCTTCGGCCACCTCGGGCGAAGGGCATCAGCAGTCGATGGCGCTTCGAGACGCGCCGCCCGAACGGCCCTTCGGTGAGCGCAAGGTGCGTGAGTTCATGGCGGGCTACCGGGCGTTGCATCCGGATCACGAGGACCGATTGCTGACGCCCCAGACATCCCAGGGATCTGAGGCATCAGAGCCACCGGCAATGCCACGTTCAACGGGCATTCCAGGCAATCTGGAATCTGGAATCAGTCCGGGCAATACCAATGGAGCCGATGACGCGTCGGACAGCACGCCCGACGTGCCTCCGATGGGGTATGCCGTTGCGCAGCTGCACGGGGTCTACATCCTGTCGCAGACGGCGCGAGGCATGGTGGTGGTGGACATGCACGCAGCGCATGAGCGCATCACCTACGAGCGGATGAAAACCCAGTGGCTTGCCGGCGAGCTTCAGGCGCAGCCGCTGCTGGTGCCGGTCTCGATCGCGGTGAGTGAGGCGCAGGTCGAGGTGGCCGAAACCTTTGTCGACACGTTCGCCCGACTCGGTGTCGTGCTCGACGCCGGTGGGCCGGAAACGCTTCTGGTGCGTCAGACGCCGGCGCTGCTTGGCAAGGCCGACCCGGAGCCGCTGGTGCGCGACATGCTGGCCGAGCTTGACCGCTACGGGCGTTCCGACCGTCTGGAGGCGCATCTAAACGAGATTCTCTCCACCATGGCCTGTCATGGCAGCGTTCGTGCCAATCGCCGGTTGACCGTGCCTGAAATGAACGCGCTGCTGCGCGATATGGAACGTACCGAGCGCAGCGGCCAATGCAATCACGGTCGACCGACCTGGACCGAGCTTACGATGAGTCAGCTCGATAAGCTTTTCCTGAGGGGGCAATGATGCGTGCACCCTCAGGCAAACCCTATGTACCGTTCATCATGGGGCCAACGGCGGCCGGCAAGACCGATCTAGCGATTGCGCTGCATGAGCGGCTCGGTTTCGAGCTGATCAGCGTTGATTCGGCCATGGTCTATCGGGGTATGGATATCGGCTCAGCCAAGCCCACGGCAGACGAGCTGGCCCGGGCGCCGCACCGATTGATCGACATACGCGACCCCTCTGAGCCTTACAGTGCGGCCGAGTTTCGAGACGACGCGCTCGGTTTGATCGATGCCCTGTGGCAACGCGGACAAACGCCGTTATTGATAGGCGGCACCATGCTGTATTTCAAGGTGCTGGTCGATGGGGCTGCCAGCATGCCGGGGGCCGACGCGGCGGTGCGAGAGCAGTTGCAGCGTGATATCGAGCAGCGCGGTCTGAGTGCGCTTCACGAGGAACTGGCCCGCGTCGATCCGGTTGCCGCCGAGCGTATTCACCCCAACGACCCGCAGCGGCTGACACGGGCGCTTGAGGTGTATCGCCTGACCGGCAGGAGCCTGACATCGCACTGGGAGGACCAGAGTGCGGTGGCGCTTCCGTTCGAGCCGCTGCCGATCGTGGTCTGTCCCGGTAGCCGGGCGCTTTTGCATGAGCGCATCGCCATGCGTTTCGATCAGATGCTTGAACTTGGCATTATCGAGGAAGTCGAAGCACTGAAAGCGCGCCCTGAGATTCATGCGGATCTGCCGGCCATGAAAAGCGTGGGATACCGTCAGGTCTGGGAATACCTGGACGGCCGATTCGATCGGTCTACGCTAAGGGAGCGGGGCGTTGTCGCTACGCGTCAGCTGGCCAAACGTCAGTTGACGTGGCTCAGACGTTGGCAGCACGCTCACTGGATTGATCCTCAGGCTGAAGATGTTGAGGCGTCAGCCTTGAAAATCGTGCGTGGTGCCGGCACTTAGCGTACTATGAGTGGTCACGCTCATCATGTGATGCTGTCACTTCAACGTGAATCGCTTTGCGCGCGAGTCGACACGATTACTACCAAAACACATAAAATCTAATTACTACTGGGAGAGCAACATGTCCAAAGGACAATCCCTTCAAGACCCGTACCTGAATGTTTTGCGCAAAGAGCGTATCCCGGTTTCGATCTTTCTGGTCAACGGCATCAAGCTTCAAGGCCAGATCGAGTCTTTTGACCAGTTCGTTATCCTGCTGCGCAATACGGTCAGCCAGATGGTGTACAAGCACGCCATCTCGACAGTTGTTCCGTCCCGTAACGTTCGCCTGCCGGCGCAGGAAACTCCCCTGCAGCCCGGGCAGGAAAGCTGATTTAGAGAGGCGCTTACTTGTTCTTTGAACGTCCTGGTTCAGGTGAAACAGCCGTACTGGTTCATATCGATTTTCAGGCGGCAGAACAGTTCGAGGATGCCGGCGAATTCATGGAGCTGGTGCGGTCGGCGGGAGCGACTCCCGCCGCACTTGTCAATGGCACTCGTCGACACCCCGACCCCAAAACCTTCCTTGGTACCGGCAAGCTCGATGAGCTTCGAGATACCATCGCCGCCCATGAGGCGGAACTCGTTCTATTCAATCACGCTTTGTCCCCGTCTCAGGAACGTAACCTCGAGCGCGAGCTCAAATGTCGCGTACTCGACCGAACCGGCCTGATTCTGGATATCTTCGCGCAGCGCGCTCGAACGCACGAAGGCAAGCTTCAGGTGGAACTCGCTCAGCTCGAGTACATGTCCACTCGTCTTGTCAGGGGCTGGACGCACCTTGAGCGGCAAAAGGGCGGTATCGGGCTTCGTGGTCCCGGTGAAACCCAGCTCGAGACCGATAGGCGGCTGCTTCGAGGGCGGATCAAGGCGATCAACAAGCGTCTCGACAAGGTTCGAAAGCAGCGCGAGCAGAATCGTCGGGCGCGTGAGCGCGGTGAAATTCCATCGATTTCACTGGTTGGCTACACCAACGCGGGCAAGTCGACGCTGTTCAATACCGTCACGAATTCCGAGGTGTACGCAGCCGACCAGCTCTTTGCAACGCTCGACCCAACCCTCAGGCGGCTCGAAGTCGCTGACGTGGGGCCTGTGGTCATGGCCGATACGGTCGGGTTCATTCGTCACCTCCCACACAAGCTGGTCGAAGCCTTCAAGGCAACGCTTGAAGAGGCGGCTCAGGCGGACCTTCTGATCCATGTCGTGGATGCGGCCGATCCGGAGCGTGAAGCCAATATCGAAGAAGTCAATAAGGTTCTGACCGAAATAGGGGCCAACGAAGTGCCTCAACTTCAGGTTATGAACAAGATTGATCTGTTAGGCTCGTCCCCACGCATTGAGCATGACGATTACCATGATCCGCAGTCGGTTTGGCTTTCGGCGCGCGACAATCAGGGCCTGGATCTGCTTCTTGAAGCGTTGTCCGCGCGCCTTGGGGTCGATATCGTCGATGTTTCGGTGTCTCTGACGCCGAAGCAAGGGTGGTTACGAGCTCAATTGCATGACATCAACGCCGTGCGCGAGGAAGCGTTCGACGAGCAGGGAAATGCCCAATTGGCCATACGCCTTCCTAAACGGGACTTCTTGCAGCTACTCTCCAGGGCTGGTGAAGACCCCGAGGACTACCTGCCTCAATCGTATTTCGAAGACGCATTCTGAGGACGTTTCGTCCGGCAACTCGTTTAGTGGAGACTGACTATGGCTTGGAATGAGCCAGGTGGTGGCAAGAACAATTCAAACGACCCCTGGGGTGGCGGTGGCCGCAATGACAATGGTGATCGCCGGCCGAACAATAATGGCAACGGTGGCCCGCCGGATCTCGATGAGGCGCTGAAGGACCTGCAGAACAAGCTTGGTGGCCTGTTCGGCAAGAAAAATGGCGGCGGCAACAATAATGGCAATGGCCAGCAGGGCGGCGATGGGGGCGATCACAAACGCAATGCGTTTGCGCTTCCGGCACTGGTGGTGGTCGTGTTGTCCGGCGTCTGGTTTGCCTCCGGATTCTATCTGGTCGACCAATCGGAGCGAGGCGTTGTGCTCCGATTCGGCGAGTACACAGAGACCGTTGGGCCCGGCCTTCACTGGAATGCACCGTTCGTTGACGAAGTGCGCGAGGTCAATGTGACCAAGGTGCGTTCGCTGACGCAGACGGCCTCGATGCTCACGCAGGATGAGAACATCGTAAAGGTGAAGATGTCCGTTCAGTATGTGGTATCCAATCCGCGTGATTACGTGCTGAACGTTCGTGCACCGGAAATGAGCCTCGAGAACGCGACCGATTCGGCCCTTCGTTACGTGGCCGGTCAAACCGAGATGAACGACATTTTGACGTCCGGGCGTGAGCTTCTCGCCTCCAACGTCACCACCCGTCTTCAGTCCTATCTTGATGCTTATGGCGTTGGGCTCCAGCTCAAGGCCGTCAACGTGGAAAGCACGTCTGCGCCGGATCAGGTTCAGGATGCCTTCGACGATGTCATTCGCGCCCGTGAAGACCGCGAGCGGTCGATCAATGAAGCGCGCGGTTATGCCAATTCGGTTCTGCCGCAAGCCCGTGGTGAAGCGTATCGGATGGAGCGTGAAGCTGATATCTACAGCCGAAACGCCACCGCCCAGGCCCAGGGTGAAGCCAACCGCTTCCTGAGCCTCAACGAGGCGTATGTAAAAGCGCCCGATATCACACGTGAGCGTCTCTACCTCGATACCATGAGCGATATCTTCAGTCATACCAACAAGGCGCTGGTCAATGTCAGCGGCGGTAACGCCATGATGTATCTGCCGCTTGATAAGCTTGGGCAGAACGCCGGTGGTTCCAACGCGTCCGGCTCGATCAATGGCTCTGACAATGCATCCGCGCTGAAGTCAATTGCCAACGATGTCGTCAACTCGTCTTCAAGCCGAAACTCCACGCTTCGGGAGGGCCGCTAAATGCTTAACAACCGCGCCCTGGTGATCATCGCGGTGCTGGCCGTCGCGGCCTGGATCGCCAACAGCAGCATGTACATCGTCAACGAGACGCAGCGCGCCATCAAGCTGCGCTTCGGCGAGGTGGTTCAGGCCGACATTCAGCCGGGACTTCATTTCAAGTGGCCGCTTCTCAATACGGTCCGTACGTTCGATGGCCGTGTGATGTCGCTTGACGCCTCGGCCAGCCGTTACCTGACGAAAGACAAGAAAGCCGTCATCGTTGATTCCTACGTCAAGTGGAAAATCATCGATCCGCAAAGCTACTACGAAGCGACCAGCGGCGATGAGCAGATGGCGGAACGCCTGATTGCGCCACGTGTGGATGAGCGGCTTCGTAACGAGTTCGGTAAGCTTGAGCTCAGTGACATCGTCGCTGACCGCTCGGTGGCTGCGGCCCAGCAGAAGAAGGAAGCCAAGCCGGAAACGGAAGAGGCGACCAAGGAAGAGACCATGGACAAGCCGACCAACGATCTCGATGCCGCCATGCGCAACGAGCTTGGGGTCGCCATCCTTGATATTCGTGTGAAGCGGATCGACCTGCCGAGTGAGGTATCACAGGCCGTTTACGAGCGAATGCGCAGTGAGCGCCATCGTGAGGCGCAGCGTTACCGCGCTGAAGGGCGTCAGGAGGCCGAGGAAATCAAGGCCAAGGCCGATCAGCAGAGCAAGGCCCTGCTTGCTGATGCGCGTGAGAAGTCCGAGACCATTCGCGGTCAGGGCGATGCTCAGGCGGCAACGATCTACGCCAATGCCTACACGCAAAACGAGGATTTCTTCCGCTTCTACCGCTCGCTCGAGTCCTATCGAGACAGCTTCGGCAAGCAAAGCAACAACATGTTGGTGCTGAGCCCCGACAGCAAGTTCTTCCAGTATTTCAACGGCGCCAATGGCGAACAACCAAGCGCTCCCTGAATGGGCGTTCAAGGGTTCACCTGCCGTTAAAACATGGTAGACTCTTAGCGAAACCGGGCTTTCAGCCCGGTTTTTTTGTGCGTTTAAAAGCGCCTTCACGAACAAAGACCCAGTAACAAGGGGAGGGCGTTGCCGGCATCGAGGCAACGGCCACGTTTCAAAGCAGGACACAGCATATGACCATCGCCGATCGCTGGCTTCTTCCTGATGGCATGGATGAAGTACTGCCACCTCAAGCCCTGCGCATGGAATCGCTCCGGCGCACGCTGCTCGATACCTATTACAGATGGGGCTACGACATGGTCGTACCACCGCCGGTCGAGTTTCTTGACTCGCTTTTGACCGGAACGGGCTCCGATCTTGATATACAGACCTTCAAACTGACCGATCAGCATACTGGCCGCATGATGGGCATCAGTGCCGATGTAACGCCTCAGGTTGCTCGCATGGATGCGCACTCGCTTCACCGCGAGGGTGCGGTTCGCCTTTGCTACTGCGCGCACGTGCTCAGGGCGCAGGCCGATGAGTACCAGGGCGGACGCAGCCCGGTTCAGGTCGGGCTCGAACTCTTCGGGCACTCAGGTATCGATGCCGACGTCGAAATTCTTCAGCTGGTGCTTGAAAGTCTCGACGTTGCGGGTGCGAGTCATATCCACCTCGCCATTGGCCACATCGGCATCTATCGCGCGCTCATGGAAGAAGCCGGTCTTGACGCCCAGGCGCGCGGCCGCATCTTCGAGGCGATCGAACGCAAGGCACTCGGAGACAGCGACGCTCTGATCGAGGCGCAGGTGGCTGATGCGGCTTTAGCGGCGATGCTCAAGGCGCTGCCAAGGCTTCATGGGGGCGTCGAGATTCTCGATCAGGCGCGCACGATGTTTGCAGGTGCGTCGGCCTCGGTCATGGCGGCGCTCGATTATCTGGTTCAGCTCCAGCAACGGCTCGAAGCGAGCCACGGCGACGTGGCGCTTTATTTCGACCTCGCTGAGCTTCGTGGCTATCAGTACCACACCGGTATGGTCTTCGCTGCCCACGTTTCAGGCTATGGTCAGGCGCTTGCCAAGGGCGGGCGCTACGATGGCACGGGACGTGCGTTCGGCCGGCCACGCCCGGCAACAGGGTGCTCCATGGATCTGAAGCTTCTCGCCTCGCTCAGCGAGCAGCAGCCGCCAGCGGATGGCGTATGGGCGCCTGCCGAGAACGATGCTGAGCTTCAGGCGCGCATCCGCACGCTTCGAGGCGAAGGCGTCCGCGTGGTGCAGGCACTTCCGGGTCAGGATGGCAGCGCACTCGAGACGCACTATCGCTGCGATCGTGCGTTGATCAAGCGCGATGGACAGTGGGGCATCGTGCCGATCAGTGAGATGAAGTAAACGCCAAACGTTTTTTTTTTAACCAAGCAAACGGTAGAGATGAACGTCATGGGCAAGAACGTTGTAGTACTCGGCACGCAGTGGGGCGATGAAGGCAAGGGTAAGGTTGTTGACCTGCTCACGGAATCCGCCGCTGCGGTGGTTCGATTCCAGGGCGGTCATAACGCCGGCCATACGCTGGTCATTGACGGCGAGAAGACCGTGCTTCATTTGATTCCGTCCGGCATCTTGCGCGATGACGTTACCTGCGTGATCGGTAACGGCGTCGTACTGTCGCCCGAGGCGCTGATCGATGAGATCAAGGAGCTCGAGGAAAAGGGCGTGCCGGTTCGAAAGCGCCTGCGTCTGTCGCCGGCCTGCCCGCTGATCCTGCCGTATCACGTGCGGCTTGATCAGGCGCGTGAAAAGGCACGCGGTGTGGCCAAGATCGGCACCACCGGCCGTGGCATTGGCCCGGCCTATGAAGACAAGGTCGCTCGCCGTGGCCTGCGCCTGGGGGATATCCTTCACCGTGAACGCTTTGCCAGCAAGCTCGGCGAGGTGCTTGATTATCACAACTTCGTGCTTCAGCACTATCACGGCGAAGAGCCTGTCGATTTTCAGCAGGTGCTCGATCACGCCATGGCCATGGCCGAAGAGCTTCGCCCGATGGTGTGCGACACCGTAAGTCTGGTGCACGAGGTTCGGAAGTCCGGTCAGAACATCATGTTCGAGGGCGCGCAGGGCTCACTGCTTGACATCGACCATGGCACCTATCCCTTCGTGACCAGTTCCAACACTACCGCCGGGGGCACTGCCACCGGGTCTGGTGTTGGCCCGCTGTATCTGGATTACGTGCTCGGGATCACCAAGGCCTACACCACACGCGTCGGCTCCGGCCCGTTCCCGACCGAGCTGTTCGATGAGTTCGGTCAGCACCTGGCCGAGAAAGGTCATGAATTCGGTGCCACCACCGGCCGTGCACGCCGTTGCGGGTGGTTCGACGCGGTTGCGCTTCGCCATGCGGTCGCGATCAACTCGGTTTCAGGCATTTGCCTGACCAAGCTCGACGTACTCGACGGGCTTGAAAACATTCGGGTGTGCATCGGCTATCGCACCAAGGATGGCGAGTTGACCGATAACCTGGTCGATTCCGAAGGCTACAGCGCCATCGAGCCGGTGTATGAGGATCTCCCGGGCTGGAGCGAGTCGACCCTCGGCATCAAGCGCCTCGAGGAATTGCCTGACAACGCGCGCCAGTACATTCGGTATCTGGAAGAGCAGGTTGGCACCCCGATCGATATTATCTCGACCGGGCCGGATCGCAACGAAACGATCGTGCTGCGTAACCCGTTCTCTGAATAAGCCATTCGGCTTCAAAGATGCCCCGCTTGCGGGGCATTTTTTTGTTGTGGCAAAGATGCAAATATAATTGAAACGTATTCTTATTTCGGTTAACGGTCATGAACGTGCGATTAACGTGCGTCTATCGGTCCGATAATGCGTATTCGCCTTCACATCATTTTTAATGGGGACTAGAATGGTCCTCAATGTTGTGAGAGGTACTTCGCATGCTGCGACTTTCCAAAATGAGTGACTACGCTGCGGTGGTGATGGCGCACATTGCGCGCTATCCCGAGCAGGCGCATGCAGCGGCCGAGTTGTCCGAGGCGGTCGGTGTGCCTCGGCCCACGGTCAGCAAGACGCTCAAGATGCTGATGCATGCAGGGTTGTTGCAATCACGGCGGGGTGCTCAGGGCGGGTATCGGTTGACCCGAACGCCCATCGAGATTTCGGTCAGCGAGATCATCGAGGCCATAGAAGGGCCCGTTGCCATGACGGAATGCAGTCAGGCAGAAGGCGAGTGTGGCCTTGCTGCCACCTGTGGCGTGGCCGATAACTGGCAACGCGTCTCCATGGCAATCAGACAGTTTCTGGACAGCGTGACCCTGGCGGATCTGGCGCAGAAAACGCCGATCAAGATGCCTGTCATGCTGCCTATTCAAAGTGTTTCCCTGGCAAGCATCAGCGACGCCTAGGCAACGTAAGACGATGGTCGGGCCGCCGCGTCCGACAGGGAGAGAGAGCACCATGGCTAGCGAAGAAATGGAACAGCTCGTTCGGCGCGAATATACCCAAGGGTTCGTGACCGACATCGAGAGCGACACGGCCCCGCCGGGACTGAACGAAGACACCATTGCCTTTATCTCGAAGAAAAAGGAAGAACCCCAGTGGATGCTCGACTGGCGGCTCGAGGCGTTCGAGCAGTGGAAAAAAATGAGCGAGCCGGACTGGTCTCACCTTGACTATCCGCCAATCGACTATCAGGCGATCTCCTACTTCAGTGCGCCAAAAAAGCCTGAAGACCGGCCTCAGAGTCTGGATGAAGTTGATCCGAAACTGCTCGAAACCTACGAAAAGCTCGGTATCCCGCTGCATGAGCGCGCAGCGCTTGCAGGTGTTGCCGTCGATGCGGTGTTCGATTCGGTGTCGGTAACGACCACGTTCAAGGATAAGCTTGCTGAAGCGGGCGTTATCTTCTGTTCGATTTCAGAGGCCATCCGTGAGCATCCAGAGCTGGTCAAACAGTACCTGGGCACTGTTGTTTCGCGCGGCGATAACTTCTTTGCAGCACTCAATTCGGCCGTGTTCACCGATGGCTCGTTCGTCTACGTGCCGGAAGGCGTCGAGTGCCCGATGGAGCTTTCGACCTATTTCCGTATCAACGCCGCCAATACCGGCCAGTTCGAGCGTACGCTGATCATCTGCGACAAGCAGGCTCAGGTGTCTTACCTCGAAGGGTGCACCGCGCCCCAGCGTGATGAAAACCAGCTGCATGCGGCCGTGGTCGAACTCGTGGCCCTCGACGATGCCTACATCAAATACTCCACCGTCCAGAACTGGTATCCCGGCGATGAGGACGGCAAGGGCGGCATCTATAACTTCGTGACCAAACGCGGCGATTGCCGGGGCGATCGTTCAAAGATCAGCTGGACTCAGGTCGAGACAGGCTCTGCAATCACCTGGAAGTACCCGTCCTGTCTGCTGCGCGGTGATGACAGCGTCGGTGAATTCTATTCGGTGGCCGTTACCAACGGGCGTCAGCAGGCCGATACCGGTACCAAGATGATTCACATCGGCAAGAACACCAAATCGACCATCGTGTCGAAAGGCATTGCAGCCGGCAAAAGCGATCAGGCCTATCGTGGACTGGTCAAGATTCTGCCGAGAGCCGAGAACGCGCGTAACTTCACGCAGTGCGATTCCTTGCTGATTGGCGACCAGTGCGGGGCGCATACCTTCCCGTATCAGGAAATCAGCAACAGTAAATCGATGGTCGAGCACGAAGCGACAACCTCGAAGATTGGTGAAGATCAGCTCTTTTATTGCCAGAGCCGCGGCATCAATGAAGAAGACGCTGTGAACATGATCGTCAATGGCTTCTGCAAGGACGTGTTCCAGGAGTTGCCGATGGAATTCGCCGTCGAGGCCGAAGCACTTCTGAGCGTGACGCTGGAAGGCTCGGTCGGTTAATCGCCGCGTCATCAATTTTCTGTTTCAACGGCACGCGTTGCCACCCTATTCAAGGCTTGAACATGTTAGAGATTAAAGACCTGCACGCCAGCATCGACGGCACGGAGATCCTCAAGGGCATCAACCTCACCATCAACCCGGGTGAGGTGCACGCCATCATGGGGCCGAACGGTGCCGGAAAATCGACGCTTTCCGCGGTTCTGGCCGGCAATGAAGGCTACGAAGTGACCCAGGGCACCATCACGTTTGAAGGCGAGGATCTGCTGGAAATGGCGGTGGAAGACCGGGCGCGGGCCGGACTTCTAATGGGCTTTCAGTACCCGGTCGAGATCCCGGGCGTCAAGAACGTCTATCTGTTGAAAGCAGCGCTCAATGCACAGCGCGAAGCGCGCGGTGAAGGTGAAATTCCGGCGCCGGAGTTCATGAAGCTGGTGCGTGAAAAGCTTGCCTACATGAAAATGGACAACAGCTTCCTGCAGCGCGCGGTCAACGAAGGATTTTCCGGCGGCGAGAAAAAGCGCAACGAAATTCTGCAAATGCTGGTGCTGCAGCCAAAGCTTGCCCTGCTTGATGAAATCGATTCCGGCCTCGATATCGATGCCATGAAGGTCGTGTCTCAGGGCGTCAATTCGCTTCGAAGCGAAGACCGCTCCATCTTGATGGTGACCCACTATCAGCGGCTTCTGAATCACATCGAGCCCGATGTGGTGCATATTCTGATGGACGGCCGCGTCGTCAAAAGTGGCGACAAGACGCTTGCTACTGAAGTCGAAGACCGCGGTTACGACTGGCTCACCGAAGGGAGCGTTGCATGACTGGAGTACAGGGCTTTCTCGACCAGCTCGGTGCCCGCAAGCAGCTTGACGCCGAGCCGAGCTGGATCGCCGCAAGACGCCAGGCCGGCGCTGCTCGTTTCGAAGCGGTCGGCTTTCCGAATCGCAAGAACGAAGAGTGGAAGTACACCGACGTTTCAGCGATCGCCAAACAGCAGTTTGCGCTGACCGATAATGCGGATTTCGATCGCGCTCAGCTCGATGCCATGATGCTTGAGATCGATGCGTATCGGATGGTGTTCGTCGATGGTGTGTTCAGCGCCGAGCTTTCCTCCCTTGATGGGCTTGAAGGCGACGTCAGCGTCGAGCCGTTGTCACAGGCATTGGCCAGCAATCACGAAGCCGTCGGTGGCGCGCTCGGGCGGTTGAATAACGTTGATTTCTCTGCGTTTTCAGCACTGAATGCGGCGTTCACCGCCGAAGGCGCCATCGTGCGTATCGGCCGGCGTGTCGCGCTCGACAAGCCAGTCTACCTGCTGTTCGTATCCCGAAAGCAGGATGCGCCGATCATGACGCACCCTCGCGTGATCATCGAGGCGGGCTCCCAGAGCGAGGCCACCATCATCGAGCACTATATCGGTGAAGAGGGCGCGGCCAACCTGACCAACGTGGTCAGTGAGCTTTTCGTCGAGAAGGCAGCGCACCTGGTGCACTACAAGCTTCAGGAAGCCAGTACGCAGGAATTTCATATCGCAAGCGTGCATATCGAGCAGGCGAGAGACAGCCATTACCGCTCGTTCAACCTGAATCTGGGCGGGTCGATCGCGCGAAACGATCTGGTGGCCGAGCTCAACGATGAAAATGCCGTCTGTGATTACTATGGGCTGTTCTTTGGCCGTGGGCGCCAGCATATGGACAACCACACCAAGGTGCATCACAACGCGCCGCGTACGTATTCCAACGAGAACTACAAGGGTATTCTCGATGATCGTGCCCGGGGTGTGTTCAACGGCCTGGTGCACATCAAGCGCGATGCCCAGCAGGTGCGCGGCTATCAGAACAACGCCAACCTGTTGCTCTCCGATCGCGCCGAGATCGACACCAAGCCGGAGCTTCTGATCTACGCCGACGACGTTCTATGCTCGCACGGTACGACCACCGGTCAGCTCGATGAACGTGCAGTGTTCGCCATGCGTGCCCGTGGCCTCGATGAAGCCATGGCGCGTGGTTTGCTGACGCTTGCCTTCGCCGGTGAAGTACTCGATAGCGTCAACGAGCCGAACATCGCCCTGCGCGTTGAGCGGGCCGTTGCCGGCAAGTTGCCGGACCGATTCAATCTTCAGGATTTGGTGGAGGCACAGGACGCATGACGATGGACTCAACGCTGGCGTTGGATGTCGAAGAGATTCGCGCCGAGTTCCCGATACTTTCGCGTTTGCTGCATGACGGTAAGCCCCTGATTTACCTCGATAACGCAGCGACCACTCAAACGCCGACCCCGGTGCTCGAGGCCTACAGCGATTACTTCAATCGTTATAACGCCAACATTCACCGGGGATTGCATTCCCTGGCGGATGAAGCCACGGCGGCGTTCGAGCGGGCGCGTGATACGGTGCGGGAGTTTCTGAACGCCGAACGCGTTGAGGAAATCGTGTTCACGCGCGGCACCACCGAGGCCATCAATCTGGTGGCCAATACCTGGGGCCGTGCGAACCTGCGTGCTGGTGATCGCGTCGTTATCAGTGAGATGGAGCATCACTCCAACATCGTGCCGTGGCAGATGTTATCGACGGAGCTCGGGTTCACGCTAAGCGTCATTCCTGTCGACGCGCGAGGCGTTCTGGACCTGGACGCTGCGCGTTCGCTGATCGATGAGCGGACACGACTGGTGGCGGTCAATCATGTATCCAATGCCCTTGGGACCATCAACCCTGTCAGTGAGCTTGCCGCGCTTGCTCATGCACAGGGGGCGCTGATTCTGGTCGATGGCGCCCAGGCGGTGGCCCATGCGCGTGTCGATGTACAGGCGCTGGGCGCGGACTTCTACGCCTTTTCCGGCCACAAGATTTACGGGCCGACCGGCATCGGTGCGTTATACGGTCGTCTTGAGCTGCTCGAGGCGATGCCGCCCTGGCAAGGCGGCGGTGAGATGATCAGCAAGGTAACGCTTACGGAAGGCACCACGTTCGCGGCACCTCCTCACAAGTTCGAGGCTGGAACGCCGGCCATTGGCGAGGCGATTGCACTTGATCGGGCCATTCGGTGGCTGACCAACCTGCATTTCGAGCTGGTAACCGAGTGGGAGCAGACGCTTCTTTCGCATACCACGCAGCGCCTTGAGTCCATCGATGGTCTTTCCTTGATTGGTACGGCGCCAAACAAGTGCGGCGTGATTTCATTTGTGGTCGAAGGGGCGCACTCGCAGGACATCGGGCTTCTGATCGATCAGTTCGGCGTGGCAATTCGTACCGGGCATCACTGCGCTCAGCCGCTGATGCAAAAGTTCGGACTTGATGCCACCTGCCGAGCGTCGTTTGGTGTCTACAATACGCTCGAAGAAGCGGATCAATTCGTCGATGCGCTTGGGCGCGTCATCAAGATGCTGCGCTGAGGAGAGGCAATGAGTAACCCGCTGGATGGGGTATCCAAGGGGCAGCAAATGCCTCTGCAGCGTGCCGTCGAAGCCATCTCGATTCCGTTTGGAAAGCCGGTTGTCCTTGAAGAGGATGCGGTTGTACAGGTCATGCAGGCCATGGGCTCATCCGTCAGTGTGTTGCTGGAAGGCCGGCTTTACCTGATTGAAGGCTACAAGCTCGATGCACTTGGCCTTGATTCTCTTCCAAGGCCCACACTTCATGAAGACGCCACCGACGATGAGATCGAGGCGTTTATCTGGAAGCAGCTTCATACGTGCTTTGACCCGGAAATCCCGGTCGATATCGTTGAACTTGGCCTTGTCTATGGGTGTCGCCTTGATACTCTGATTTCAGGCGAGCGCGTGGTTAATATTCGCATGACGCTGACGGCGCCTGGCTGCGGTATGGGCGAGGTCATTGCTGAAGATGCACGTCACAAGATTCTCGGGGCGCCTCAAATTTCCAAGGTCAATATCGAAATCGTTTTTAGTCCCCCGTGGTCCCGTGACATGATGAGCGAGGAGGCGCGTCTGGAACTGGGCATGTTCTGAGTCCAGCGCGGTAGACAGATCATGGTGCGGGTGAGGGCGGCATGAAAAGACTGACCGTAATGGTGGTCAAGGGCGGCTCATGGGCGCTTATGACCGTGTTTGCGGTGCTGACAGCCCTAAACGCCTGGGTCATTCTGTCGACACGCGACCAGATTACACAGGATGCGCTTGAATGCCCCCACGCGCCTGTCGGCGTTGTCTTCGGTACTTCCTACGGCTTGAAAGGCGGTGGTTCGAATCCTCATTTTCATGCTCGGATTGATACCGCCGCACAGCTTTTAAGGCTTGGCACCGTCGATCACCTTCTTCTTTCCGGCGATAATCGCACCCGCTATTACAATGAGCCGCGCTATATGTGGCGTGCGCTTCATGCTCAACATGTTCCCGCTCATTCAATGACCATGGATTTTGCAGGTTTCAGTACCTTTGAAACCGTGTATCGCGCCCATTCGGTCTTCAGGGTCTCAAAAGCGGTTTTGATTACCCAGGATTGGCACTTGCCACGGGCATTGTTCATTGCCAATCATCTCGGATTGGATGCGTATGGGTGTGTGGCTGAGGCGAATCGTCCTCGCCTTGATGCATCAATGCGAGTCAGAGAGTGGCTTGCTCGAGCGGCCACGGTAGGGGATCTGTTTCTATGGCACCGGGTGCCTCATTTTCTGGGGCCCGCGCTTCCGATCGAATCGACCGATAATTGAATTATCGGTCGATTGAGCTCATTGAAGGATTACTGCTGTTGCGAGCGCCGTCTTCCGGCTCTGCGCTGTCGAGGTGGGCGTTCGCCGCGCTCTTTTTTCTGCTGCTGATACAATTCGCGAATAAGTGCTCGGCAATCCGACCAGATGCGCTCGAGCGTCGGGTCAATCTGCTCGGGCAAATCATGCGTGAAAGCGGTTGAAATGGCTTGCATCAACACGCGCTCCTGCTCGAGCAGCTCGTTAATCAAGACCTGGCTGTCATCCCCTACGAAGCTTTTGAGTCGGCTCCATAGCCACATGTAGTCATCGCGCTCGACATCGGCATCGCGCGGCAGCAGATTCAGGTAGGTCTTGCTCTGGGATTGAAGCGTCTTCAGATCGGCGGTGCGCTGTTCGAAATAAGGCTTTAGAGCGTCCTTGATCGAGGGGCGCAAACGCTCCACGTTATCCTGAAAATAATCGAGGCTGTCGGCCAGAGCTTCCAGCAAGCTATCCATCGCCACTTGGCGATTATCGAGAAACATGCGCGGCCACCTCCGGTGACGCAGTAGTATGAAGGCGAGTAATGGATAGTTTGCCAGACCCCGCCATTAAGAAAAACCTAACCTTTAGGTTTCGGCGGTGCTTTTTGCTTGTGCGATGCGTTTTTCTCGATGTGCTCTATGATCAGCCCGGCAATATCACGCTGCGTGGTGGTTTCGATGCCCTGAAGCCCTGGTGAGGAATTCACTTCCATGATGACCGGGCCGTGGTTGGCACGTAAAAGATCCACGCCGGCAACTCTGAGCCCCATGGCCTTGGCGGCTCGAATGGCGGTCGAGCGCTCTTCGGGAGTGATTCGAATGCTGCTTGCCGTTCCTCCGCGGTGAAGGTTGGAGCGAAACTCCCCATCGGCGGCCTGGCGCTTCATCGCGGCAACGACCTTCTCGCCCACGACCAGACAGCGCAGATCGGCGCCTTTCGCTTCCTTGATGTACTCCTGGACCATGATGTTGGCCTTCATGCCCATGAAGGCCTGGATGACGCTTTCGGCCGCCTGGTTGGTCTCGGCGAGAACCACGCCGATGCCTTGAGTGCCTTCGAGCAGTTTGATGACCAGTGGTGCACCCTTGACCATCTTGATCAGATCCGGAATATCATCCGGTGAGTGCGCGAACCCGGTCACGGGCAGGCCCAACCCCTTGCGTGAAAGCAGCTGCAATGAGCGCAGCTTGTCGCGCGAACGGGTGATCCCGACCGAATCGTTTAGAACATAGGTGCCCATCATCTCGAACTGACGTAGAACCGCGCAGCCATAGAACGTGACCGAGGCTCCGATACGAGGAATGACCGCATCGAAGGGCTCGAGCTCCTCGCCCTTGTAATGAATGGTTGGGCGATGAGAGGCAATGTTCATGTAGCATCGCAGGGTATCGATGATGCGTACCGTATGCCCGCGTTCCAGAGCCGCTTCTTCAAGGCGTTTGGTGGAATACAGCGAGCGATTGCGAGACAAGATAGCGATATGCATGGTACGTCTCCTGCAAATGGACGCCTGTCAGGGCGAGCCATGGAGAAAAGAAGCGCCGGGCGCCACTAAAAGACGGCGCATGGCGCGCCGGCCCAATAACATTGGGTGCCGCATGTCCTGACGGTCGACCAGGGTCAGTTCGATATCGTAGGAAAGCTCGCCCAATTCCATCAGAGTGCGAATAACGCAGCGATTTTCGCTGTGGCCATTCGAGCTTTTAACCTGACGTCGATCATAAAGCGGCAGTTCGAAATGGCGAGATGCGCCTTCTCCATCGCCGCTCCAGCTGTCGAAACGGACATACCAATGGCCATTGCGTTCAAACGGCGTAATGTTTTCGGCATGGAGCGCCGAGGTGCGTGCACCGGTATCGACCTTACAGGGTAGGCGAAGCTCAAGCTCGGGGAGCGTGACTATTTCCCGGCGTCCAACAATGGCACGGGGCTCATAGGGCAGTGAAGTCATGGCGATCTCACGTCGTCAATTGATCAAGTCGGCGTGCCAGCAAAGAGTCATCTGGTGCGTTTTTCAGCATCATCAACAGCGGTAAGCGAAGTCTTGGCAGTAGAGCAAGCGATTTGAGCCACTGTGCCATATCCAGTGTAGACGACTTGCTCAGCTGGTCGAGGAACCGGTGAAGCCTCGTCTCATGCTCAAGATGATGCCAGCCGCGTACGGCAAGGACAGCGAGTGTTTCATCGTCTACTGACGTTTTCTCGAGCACGTCATTGGCCCACTCGGCCGCCTCGGGTCGTGCGCTTGCAAGTCCCGCTCGGAGACAGCTCTGTCTTACCTCCGAAGACGAGGCGCTTAAGCTTCGCTGTTTCAAGGCCTCGATCAGTTCGCCGCTTAGTGGGGGGCAAAATTCGAGACAGGCATTGAGCGCAACCAGTGCCGGGTCGGGTAGAGTATCGAGGCGGGGCGCGAGGTGACGTTCACTGTCGCCGTCTCGGCGCATGACGTAATCAGCCACGCCCTGCCAACCCAAGACTTCCCAGTGCCTATCGGCCATGGAGCCGTTAAAATAGGCCTCGGCCATTTCACAGTGACTACTGGCTGGGCGGTGTTGCTCTCGAGCAACCAGCGCATGAAAGAGAGCAAGCGATAGGTCGCTGGGCTCGAAGGCAAGTGGGTTGTCTTTCATCAGCGGCACGACCTCCTCGGAGGCGGCCAGCGTATCCAGCGGCTGCTGGCCGAGCGTATGCAGCAGGCGGTGGATAAACCCATCGCGCATCGCCGGGTCGAGAAAGCCTTGCTCATCCAGCGGAAACGCCAGGAACCAGACAACGGTAGTTGACGCAGAGGCGCCTTCAAGCTCGAAGACGATGCCAAGATGAGCGCGCTGTTGCCAGGGTGAGGGCCAGGGGGCCTGTTGGGTCTCGAACGCTTCAAACGTTGCGTGATCGCATCGGCTGATCTCGCGGCCCAGATGAATGTAGAGCGGCTCGATGCCAGCCTGTTCGAACAGGCTGCCAAGCGTCACAGGGGCGGAACTCATGATGCATGCTCCTGTAGTGATGAAGCGCCGGTCGCGGCGTTCATTGAGTGTTTAAAAAATGACCAGATCGCGCCAAGGGCCATCAGAGCTCGCCTGAGACCGGTTTTCCCCGAGTTATCCACACGCTCATTCAGGATAACTGTGAATGGTTCATGACAGTGCATAACTTTCTATTTAAAGGACAATGATGACTCAACAGGATTCAATGAAGCAGGCCGTTGAGGCGCTTGAAGCGGCCATGAAGGCAGCTGATCTATGGCGTCTTGAGCAACCTGCTGCACAGGCGTTCGCAAGCCAGACACCGTTTTGCGTCGACACCATGTCGCTGCCGCAATGGCTTCGTTTTGTACTGATTCCAAAGCTCAATGCGCTGTTGGACGCCAACGCCGCGCTTCCAGCCTCATCAAGCATTGCGCCTGCAGCGGAACTGTACCTCAAGGAGTACCGCTACAGTACTCGTATTTCATTGATTCAGGCGTTGGAGCGTATCGACGGTGTCATGAACGGCACGCATTGATGGTATTCAGGGCCGCCCTAGGCCCGTCTCTGTAAAGCCAGGCCCAGGCCAATGCCGACAAGTGCGGGAAGAAGCCATACGGTCTGATCGTCGCTCAAGGGCAATGCTTCATACATCGAGGCCAGCCCAAGCGTTGAGAGCTTGCCTGCGGCGTGAAGGCCTTCCAGAGCCCCGAAGGGCAACGTGATCGCCAGCGCTGTGTTGAACATCCGAGCGGGGTGCGATAGCCATGGGCGAATCAGAGACAGCGCAATAACGACGATGGCCAGTGGATAAAGTGCGCTCAATACCGGAACCGACACCTGGATCAAGGTGCCAAGCCCCTGGAGTGCCACTGCGATTCCCGAAATTCCCAGCGCAACGATAATGACGCGGTAGGGCACGGCAGGCATTAACCGATTGAAGTACTCGCCACAGGCCGTTAGAAGGCCGATTGCGGTTGTCAGGCAGGCCAGTGTGATCACGACCGCCAGAATAATGCCGCCGGTAGGGCCAAGCAGCGCGTCGACGTAGGCGGGAATCAGAGCGCCGCTTTCTGCATTGGGGGCCACCTCATGGCTGGTTGCGCCCATGAATGCGAGCGGCAGATAAACCGCGGCCAGGCACACGCCTGCGATCGCGCCGGCCGAGAGGGTATACCGTGTTATCCGAGCCGGCGCTTCAATGCCCTTGTTTCGAATGGCATTGGTGATCAGGATACCGAACACCATGGAGGCCAGCATATCCATGGTCAGGTAACCGCTTTGTACTCCCTTGGCAAATGGACTTCTATGCCAGTCGGGAGAGGGCAAGCCGAAATCACCCTGTGGGAAGAGAAGAGTGGCACCGGCGAGAATTGCGAGAAGCGCAATCAGAATGGGTGTTATCCATTTACCGACGACGTCCACCAATCGCCCGGGCATCAGGGAGAGTGAAACCGCGATCAGGAAAAAAACGCCGACGTACAAAGGCTGGACGTAAGCTGAAGGGTCTTCCAGAAAAGGGGCTGCGCCCATGTTATAGGCAACGGTTGCTGTGCGTGGCATGGCGAACATCGGGCCGATGCTTAAATAAATGCACAGCCCGAAAAGCGTAGCTGCCGCCTTGGGGATGGGTGACAGAATACGATCAAGCCCACCGCCGGCCACAGCGACGGCCACGATGCCAAGCACGGGCAGGCCGACCCCGGTGGTTAAAAAGCCAAGCGCGGCTGGCCAGAAGTCTGTACCGGCCTGTTGGCCGACCTGGGGTGGAAAGATAAGATTTCCAGCCCCGAGAAACAGGGCAAACGTCATTAACCCCAGGGCTAGAGTATCTGTTGGTTTTAGAGCGGTTTTCAAAGCAGTATCAGGCATATCGGTAATCGTTCATGCGCCTAAGGTCGTAGGGGGCGCGATTATTTCAGATTGCCGTAACGCTGACAAAAAAGGCGCTGATGTTCAGCGCCTCATAATATGCAATGCTGTCTTAAAAGCGGTAGCTGACCCCACCCATGACGACGATCGGATCAATATTTACCGTGGTGTCATAGCTCTGGCCGCCGATGGTTGCGGTTGTATCGGAGTCAATGTCCAGATACCAGGCTGCGGCGTTGAAGGCCCAGTGCTCATTGACCAGCAAATCGACGCCGACCTGAGCTGCGTATCCCCAGGAGTCGTCCATGTCCAGATCGCCGCCCTCGAGCTTCTCGCTTGAGAACCGTGTGTAATTGACGCCTGCACCGACATAGGGCTGAACGCGTGCATCTGTGCCACCAAGTGGGTAGTACTGAAGCGTCAGCGTTGGGGGCAAGTGCTTGGTCGAGCCTACCTTGTCGCCATTTAAGTTGATGTCGTGCTCGAAGCGCTCTGCGGCCAGAAGTTCCACGCCCCATTTATCGAGGAATCGATAGCCAAGTGTGAAGGCAAAGCCGGATTCGTCGTCGACATCCAGGTCGCTGCCGGGCGCTAGTTCATTGAAGTTACCGTTATCGCTTTTAGGTGACACCTTGGCCACACCCACGCGCGTGTAAAGATCACCCTGGCCATAGGCCATGACAGGCTGAGATACGACGGCTGCGCCAATGGTCACGGCCAGAGCCGGTACGATAGAACCGATTTTCACAATATATTCCCCTTGAATGACAGGCCATTTTTTTAAGAACGCTGTTCAAAAATAACCTTACTGTTTAGGGGGAATTATGTCGTGAGGCATTTTGTCGCATTTTTCTAAATTAAATTTAGTTAAGATAGTTGAGCATTCTACTCAAGCTTTTTCTCTGAGCAAGCCTCGGTCAAAATATACGCATAAAAAAAGGCTGCCCTGGGGCAGCCTTTGATCGATAACCGATGTGACCGGCTTAGAAGCGGTAAGTAACACCGCCGCCAACGGTAACCGGGTCGATGTCGATGTGGTTGCCAGTGCTGCTGGCAGTCGCATCTACGTCTGTGTACTGAGCGAAACCGTTCAGAGCCCAGTTGTTGGTGATGTTGAGGTCAACACCTGCCTGACCAGTCCAGCCCCACTCGGAATCGTCCAGAGCAGCCTGGCCATTTTCTTCGCCGTTAAAGCGAACGTATGTGGCACCGCCACCAACATAAGGCTGAACCTTGGCATCCGTGCCGCCAAGCGGATAGTACTGGACCAGCAGGCTGTAAGGACGCGCCTTGAAGCTGGAGCCGTTTTCCTTGTTCTCGAACTTGGTGCGGTCGCTGGTGCTCAGAGCCACGCCCAGTTTGTCCATCGGCATGTAGCCGATTGAACCTGTCCAGCCGGTGTCGTCTTCGTAGTTACCGGTTGCAGTTGCGTCGGTCTTGGAAACATCACCACGAACAAAGATGTCGCCTGCGCCGTAGGCGAGTGCTGATTGCGCAGCAACGGTAGATGCACCGGCGAGGATGGTTACAGAAATAATTTTAGAAAGTTTCATGTCGTTCTCCTTGAATGCTGGTCACCGTCATCGTGTTTGCGAACGGTGTTTCTAAACGATGTGTGCATCATAGGAAACAGTGTTCGTGCTGTCACGTATTATTTCTAAGATTTTGACTATCAGGTTGATAGCTTTTGATGATCTAGGTTATTTCTTACGCTTACGTGCCAAGCGCGCATCGAGCTTTTGGCGCCACTGGGGCCCTTCGGGCCCGGCGTAATGCTTGAAAAAGCGCTGCCACTCGTTTTCTTGCCATTGATCAAGGCGGCGAGCGAACACATCAAGATCACGTACACGCTCTGCTGAGCGCCGAAAGAAGGGCCTGGATTTCTCGAGGTCGATAAAGCGGGCGATCCAGCCTGAGGGTGTTTGCGCCAAGAACACATGCTTGGCGTAAAGGCTGCCATGCAGCAAGCCGCTGTCGTGAAGAGTGCGTAGCAGAGCTGCACTGGCATCGATGATGCCGTATTGGGTCTCCTCGGAGAGCGTTTGCCAGCGCGCGTTCAAATCGACGAGGTCTTCATGCCCATCCAGGGCAGGTGTGATCAGAATGGCACGCCAGGATTTTCCCGAGCGGCGCTCACCGAACCAGGCCGCATCCAGTGCCGGGATGCCCCGTTTTTGAAAGAGTTGAATGTTTCTAAATTCACGCGCGAAGGTCGGTTCGCCAAAAGGGCGCTGAACGCTTCGACCGAGATGGTTTGTTTGGCGCTTGACGAAAAAACGCTGATTCTCAAGCGTCAGCAAGCATACTTCAGAGTGACCGCCACGCTCGAGGTTGGGCGCATCGACCGGTGTGAGAGACAGTGCCCACAAGGCTTCGAAATCGTCGAGTTGATGGCGCTGAAACAGGTCGGCGTAGGCCGGGGAATGGTAATCGTTCATGAGGGCAATCTAGTAGGGTAGATAATAAGGGGTGGCTAAATCATGAGCCTTGGCCGTAGCGCGGTAAGCAACGTTACGTGCCTGCCGCGCTGTCACCTAAGGCCAGAGGGCGTTACTTAAAGCCAGGTGGAGATGGTCAATGAACCAAACTTGTCGCTGTCATCCTGCGCTTCAAACTCATGTGTCCGCCAGACGGCCGTGAAGGCGACACTCCAGCGATCGTAGGTTAACGCGACCCCGGTCAATGCGTCACCTACTAAGGGGCGGCGGTCGACCTCGGCACTGTCTTCAAAGGTATTGCCGTCGAGCAGCATGTTATGAGCAACATAGCGCCCCGTGAGGCCTGCAAAGACGTACCAGCCGCCTCGGTTTGGCGTGAAGAAGGTGCGCCCGCTCTGTGACGGTGAAACGTTTGGAATACCATAGACATCGGATAGACCACGCCCGACACGAACCATGTAGCCGGTTTCGGCAAAATCGTACAGATTGCCCAGTGTGACGCCCACGTTGGGGCCATATTCGGTTTCAAGGCTACCTATCGAGCCACGGTGCCACCAGGCGCGGTTCCAGCCAACGGCAAGCGTTGGCTCGTTGCTCAGTTGGTTATGCCAGCCTTCCGCTCTATCGCTGTCGATCAAATGATGGAAGTTGTTTTGAATGAATTTACCGCCTGCCGCCGGCCCAACTACACCGATATCGATGTAGAGGGAATCGCTTTGACGAAGGGTGTCATCACGTTCGTCCTGAAAAAGCGATAGGCCTGCATACAAGTAACCTGCGTAAGGGCGGTCGCTTTCGATCAGTTGGTGCGCGCTGGTATTTTCAGGGGTATAGATTTGTTGGCCGAACCGGTAACTCGCCATATCCAGCGTGCCGCGCGACCATACAGGAAGGGACTCTGACAACGAGCGGGTCCAGTGGTCGGCAGCGGGCCGGAAGGTCCATTGACCTTCCAGCCCATTGGTGTAATGACCGTCATCGCCGCTGGCAAATATATCGTTATCGACTTTCAGGGTGAGAATGCCGTCGGCCAGAGCCGATGGGGAGGCTGCAAGGAGCAGCAGAGCTAAAGTCTTTGCGCGCATAGGGAGTCCTTTTCCTGCGTGGGCTGATCGTTATGGTTAGGTGGCTAACCAGTATAGGACAAGCCCTACGCAGTCCGCATGTTCCCCAGGCGGAGTTACACCTTGACCCTGATTATTCGGGAGCGACTGAAAGGTCGTTCCCGGAGCCGATCAAGCGTACGCGCTGGCCAACTGAATAGGGATGATCCGCCTTTTGGACGACCACGACCTGCTCGCCGTTATCCTGCTGGATCTGGATTTCGTAGGCGTTGACCTGATTGGCAGACTGCTCGATCTTCGAGCCGGCTACTGCGCCGCCGACCGCGCCGACCGCCGATGTTAAAAGGCGTCCGCTGCCGCCACCGAACTGGCTTCCAAGCACGCCCCCAAGCAGGGCGCCGCCTATACCGCCAAACCCGCTGTCATTCTGGTTGCCTGCTTGAATCTTGACCGGACGTACCTGCGATACGGTGCCGTAGTGCACATACCGTGCAGTCTTCGCGTCCTGGCCGCTGTATACATCGCCGGAATAAATGTCGCTATTGGCGCAACCGCCGAGTGCGGCAAGACTGATGACAAGGGCTGTAGTCGCCAAGTGTTTCATGAGGTGTGCTCCAGGTCGGATATAAACGATGCATCAGAAGTTGGACGCACCGATTGCTCAATCGTTCACTTCGACAGCGTAGACCATGGTTCGATGCGCTATGCCCGCTTCCAAAAACTCATCGCCGGTTGCGACAAACCCGAGGTGTTCATAGAAGCCAAGCGCATGCGTCTGTGCTGACAGAACGAGCCTTGAGTGAAGACGCATTCCATGGTCCATGACGTCATGCATTAAACGGTGACCCAACCCTCGGCCTCGGCTGTTTTTCAAAAGGGCCACGCGCCCGATGTGACCATCGGGCAGCAGGCGCGCCGTGCCGAGTGCTTCCCCCTGATCAAACAAAACGAAATGAACGGCGGTGTGATCGTCGTCGTCCCATTCCTCGGCAGGCGGTATCTTTTGCTCGTCAACGAATACCGCAGTGCGAATCGGCCGACACCAGTGGCCAAGGGTTGCCCAATCGCCGTGATCGATCGTGACGGTGTCAGGCGTCATCGTCGTCGAGCCAGTGAAGCGAACCTCGGTTGATCAGTGCGGCCAGAAGCTCGGCAGCACCATGATCCATTGGCACCAGGTCTTGAGTCAGTGGGTCGGTCGAGGCAACTGCTTCTGCAAGCGTACGATCGCATTCGATGGCATCACCATCGGCAAAAAGCGTTGCGCGCGTCGAATCAAGACCATGAAAGGCGAAGCGTGAGCCAAGGCTGCGTTCGATTTCCTCGCCTTGTTCCAGACGATTTAGAAGCGTGTCGGCCGTTGTGGTCGTTTCCGGCTCGGCAAGCTGGTCCGGGTAGCGGGCCTGGGTCATGTAGCGCCCGAACCAAGCGGCAAGCGTTGACGGCTCATCCAGTGCAGTAAGAATGATCTCGCGGGCGCGAGCGAGGGCCTGTTCATCGATTTCACCGCTATGCGAGGGCGCCGTGAGGTCAGCATCACCGTAACGCTGTTCCTCGCTGAGCTGCTCGCCTCGAAAATCGGCGTAGGAGGTGATCATTTCATCGGCGGAAGGTGCGCGAAAGCCGACTGAAATGGTCATGCAGTCACTGCTTTCGCTGACACCATGATGAGCAAGCCTCGGTGGCAGATACAGCATATCGCCGGGCTCCAGCACCCAGTCCTGCCCTGCGCTTACCTCAAAGTGCTCGAGCATCTTGAGGTCGATGCCCTGAATTACGGGCGCGTTTTCATCGCAGAATTCGCCCAGCTGCCAGCGCCGGGTGCCGCTGGCCTGAAGCAGGAAGACATCGTAATTGTCGACGTGAGGGCCAACGTTGCCGCCTGGTGGCGCGTAGCTGATCATGATGTCATCGAGGCGCCAGGCGGGAATGAACCGAAAATCCGCCATCAACTCGGCAACGTCCGGCACATAGTGGTCTACGGCCTGTACCAGCAGCGACCAGTCGCGCTCGCCCAGGCGGCTGAACGTGTCCTCATCGAACGGGCCGTGGGAGAGCTGCCACGTCTTGTCCGGGCCGAACTGTTCTACCAGTCGAGCCTCGATGCCATCCTCACAGGCAAGCCCTGCCAGTTCATCGGGAGAGAGCGGGGCCTGAAAATCGGGATAGGCGCCTCGAATAAGAAGCGGCTTTTTCTGCCAGTACTCGCTCAGAAATTCAGCAGGTGAGCGGTTTCCAAGCAGGGTCAATGGCGCGGTGGCGTCGTACGTCATGGTTTTCGGTCGCGTGAAGCCGGGCCTTGGTGACCCGGCGGGGTGAAACATTAAAGCGCTTTTGCCTGGGCAATGGCATTGCCGATATAGCGCTCTGGCGTCAGCGCTTTCAGTTCAAGCTTGACGTCATCAGGCAGCTCGAGCGTATCGATGAAGGCGGCAAAACCTGCCTGATCGATGCGCTTGCCACGGGTCAGCTCCTTGAGCTTTTCGTAGGGTTTTTCGATGCCGTAGCGCCGCATGACGGTCTGAATCGGTTCGGCCAGTACTTCCCAGCTGTTGTTGAGATCTTCGTTCAGGCGCGCCGGATTGGCTTCGAGCTTGCCGATGCCCTTGAGCGTCGCCTGATAGGCAATCAGACCATGGGCCAGGCCGACCCCGAGGTTTCTGAGGACCGTGGAATCGGTCAGGTCACGCTGCCAGCGTGAAATGGGCAGTTTTTGCGCCAGATGGCCCAGGATGGCGTTGGAAAGCCCCAGGTTGCCCTCGGAATTTTCAAAGTCGATGGGGTTGACCTTGTGCGGCATGGTCGAGGAGCCGATTTCGCCTTCGACGGTGCGCTGCTTGAAGTAACCGAGTGAAATATAGCCCCAGACGTCCCGATCGAAGTCGATCAAAATGGTGTTGAAGCGGCAGATGCTGTCGAACAGCTCTGCAATGTAATCGTGTGGTTCGATCTGGGTCGTATACGGGTTGAAGGTCAGCCCGAGTGACGTCACGAACGTTTCGGCATTGGCGGCCCAGTCTACATCGGGGTAGGTGGTCAAGTGCGCGTTGTAGTTGCCGACGGCGCCGTTGATCTTGCCGAGCATGCGGATCGACTCGATCTGCTCGAGCTGACGGGCAAGGCGGGCTGCCACATTGGCCATTTCCTTGCCGAGCGTGGTGGGGCTTGCCGTCTGGCCATGGGTTCTTGAAAGCATCGGCTGTTCGGCGTGCTCATGCGCGAGCGCCTTGATGCGCGTGTAGGTTTCACGCATCGAGGGCAGCAGCACGCTGTCGAGTCCGCCTCTCAGCATGAGTGCGTGCGAGAGATTATTGATGTCTTCGCTGGTGCAGGCGAAATGGACGAACTCGCTAATGAGTGCGAGTTCATCGTGTTCGGCCAGACGGTCTTTAAGGAAGTACTCGACTGCCTTGACGTCATGGTTGGTCGTACGTTCGATGCCCTTGATGCGCGCGGCGGACTCTTCGTCGAACTCTTCGATCAAGCGGTTCAAGAAGGCTCGGGCATCGTCGGACAGGGGTGTTACCTCGGGGATGTTCGGGTGGTCGGCCAGCCGCTCGAGCCAGCGTACTTCGACGATGACGCGGGCTCGAATCAAGCCGAACTCGCTGAAATGTTGGCGAAGCGCCTCGGTCTTGTCGCCGTAGCGGCCATCGATGGGAGAGAGGGCCGTCAGAGATGAAAGGTGCATGTCTGTTCCATGTCTTGAAAACGAAAGTCGGCTGGCGCAGTCAATGACTGTCCAGCGCATCGAGTGCGCGCTTGAGCTTGCCACGCTGAAAAAGAAGCGACCAGCGACGTCCGCCGCGCTGATGCCATAAAAGAGCAAATCGAATGCCGGACAGCAGTACCGCACGCACCCGCTCGGGCATCATGCGACTTTGCAGCAGACTGGGGTCGCCTTGAACAACGATGCGGTAGCTCAGCGTCGACAGGGTTTCCTTATAAAGCTCCCCAAGGCTTGCCACCACGTTTTCATGGGTCAGCCCGAAGTGGTCGGCCTGACCGCGAATGCGCTCCAGGCGCTGGCCGACCTGATTCATCATTTCGGGGTGCTTTTGAAATTTCTGCATCAGCAGCACCATCGAGAAGGCGTAACGCATCACGTTGGGCGACTGTGGCGCGCGGGTGAAGGCTTCCGACAGCGTTTTGATGCCAAGTCTCAAATTGTTGTGATTACCGCCGTAGACGTCCTCGAACGTATTGGGGTCGGTATTGAGCGTGGCGGTCAGTAGCGTATGCCAGGCGCGCTCGTCGCAGTGACCGGTCCGGGCCAGTTCGTCGGCGACGGCGGCGGCCTGGAAAACACCGGCAAGCGCCAGAGCCTGTTCTTCGGTAGTCGTCATGCCGCTTGGCTCTCGAGTTTGTACGCGCTCTGGATCACGCCACCACCGAGGCACTGCTTGCCTTGATAGAGCACGAGAGACTGGCCCGGTGTGACCGCACGTTGGGGGGCATCAAATACAACAGTTAAAGTGTTGTCGTCATGGACGCTTACGCGGCAAGGCTGGTCGGTCTGGCGGTACCGAACCTTGGCGGTGGCTTCGAAGTTCTCAGAGGGCGCGTGACCTGCAACCCAGTCGATGGATTCGGTGACGATGACCTGGGTGTACAGCAGGTCATGGTGCTTGCCTTGAACGGCAACAAGCACATTGCGTTCCAGATCCTTGGCCGCCACGTACCACGGGTCTTCGTTGTACTTGGCGAGTCCGCCGATCCCGAGCCCCTGGCGCTGGCCGAGGGTGTAATACATCAAGCCCATGTGTTCGCCGATGCGATCACCGGTGTCGGTTTCGATAACGCCGGGCTGGGCCGGCAGATACTGGCTTAAAAAGTCACGAAAGCGCCGCTCGCCGATGAAGCAGATACCGGTCGAGTCCTTTTTGCGGGCGGTGGCCAGACCCTGCTCTTCGGCAATGCGACGAACCTCCGGTTTTTCGAGCTCGCCCACGGGAAAGAGCGTGCGTGCGATGGCGTCACTGCCCACAGCGTGCAGAAAATAGCTTTGATCCTTGTTGGCATCGAGCCCCTTGAGCAGTGCGGCTTGGCCGCCTGCCTCGCCGCGGCGGACATAGTGCCCCGTCGCGATCAGGTCCGCGCCCAGAATTTCTGCGTACTCGAGAAAGACCTTGAACTTGATTTCCTTGTTGCAAAGGATGTCCGGGTTCGGCGTGCGTCCGGCCTTGTATTCGGCAAGAAAATGCTCGAAGACGTTATCCCAGTAATCGGCCGCAAAATTGGCCGTGTGAAGCGTGATGCCGAGGGTGTCGCACACGCGCTGAGCATCGGCCAAATCTTCCTTGGCAGTGCAGTACTCGGTGCCGTCGTCTTCATCCCAGTTCTTCATGAACAGCCCCTCGACCTGATACCCCTGTTCGAGCAGGAGCCAGGCCGATACGGACGAATCGACGCCGCCGGACATGCCTACGATCACTTTGGTGTGGGCCGGGTGAGATGAGGAGCTAGAGGTCATGAGGCACAGATACTCTCGGGTTCGAACGCGAAGTTGGGGCGATTATACCCGATGGTGCGTACGGGCTTAACCCCTCGTCGGCGCGTAGGGCGGTTCATTGATGAGATCCAGCGGATAGCGTTTGCCGGCGAGCGTGTCTTGAATGCGCCTCAAGACGAGCGGGCTTCGCAGTCGCCCTTGGTGTTGAAGGGTTTGAATGTCCTGAGGTGTAAACCAGTGTACGCCAATAATGACCGAGTCCAGCGTGTGTGTTTCAACGGCCCTTGGCGTCGCCAGAAAGCTATGGCTGTGGTAGGTAACGCCGTTGGGCGCCTCGTTGATATAAAGCCCGAGATAATGATCGATGTCGATCGACCAGCCACTTTCCTCAAGCGTTTCCCGGTGAACGGCGCCGATGAGGGTCTCACCGGCCTCAAGATGCCCGGCCGGCTGATTGAAGACGGTGGACGCGCCCTGTCGCTCCTCGACCAGAAGAAACCGGCCATCCTGCTCGATGACGGCGGCAACCGTTGTGTTTGGGCGCCAGCGAGTCATCGTTTGAGTCCTTTTTTAGGCGCGTGGGCGCGTCGTTTGGGGGTGGTTGGCATGTGCAGTGTTTCACTGCGCCAGGCACCCGATGCGAGGCCCTTGATCGACCACGGGCCGATACGGGTTCGAATAAGGCGCAGGGTCGGATGGCCAATTGCAGCTGTCATGCGGCGAACCTGCCGGTTGCGCCCCTCGGTAATGGTGATTTCAAGCCAGGAGGTCGGGATGCTCGCCCGATGGCGGACCGGCGGATGTCGGTCGCCGACCTCGGGGGCAATCAATCGCCGGACCTTGGCTGGGCGCGTCGGCCCGTCCTTCAAAATCACGCCGTGCTTGAGGGCTTTGAGGGCATGATCGTCAGGCTCACCTTCGACCTGAACCCAATAGGTTTTTTCCTGTTTTTGATCGGGGTGAGTGATGCGATGGTTGAGCTGACCATCGGCTGTGAGCAGTAAAAGTCCTTCACTGTCGAAATCCAGACGCCCGGCCGGATAGATGCCAGGCACATCGATCAGCCCGGCAAGCGTTGGTCGGCCTGAGTCATCAGTAAACTGGCACAGTACCTGAAATGGCTTGTGTAAAAGATAAAGAGTGCTCACTGGTGCGTCCGAATGAAACGGTCCCTTGATAACGTGGTCAAACTGAGTGTTGATCCAGCTTATGTAACGTGTGGGTGTGTGATAAAACGAGCGTCAATCGCGACGAACAAGATCAAGCCGTCGATGTTTATTTCACTCAGAGCAGTTGCATCTTGCAGTGTAGGCCACCATCTTTTAGATAACGCCTGGCAGGATCGACGAATAGGTGCAGCTGAGCGTCATCGGTGCTTGTGTTCAACGATTTTGCCTCTTATGTTCAAAGAAGATACGTTCAAATGCATGACTTTAAAGTTAAGGGCGCTACCTACGCTGCCATGACGACACCCCCTACACCCGGCGGCAACGAAGAAGAGGATGTTGCAGAGCAGTTAAGTGATCCAGAGCTTAAGGAGCCACCGCTTTATAAAGTTGTGTTGCACAATGACGATTATACTCCCATGGAGTTCGTGGTTGAGGTGTTACAGACTTTTTTTGCCATGGATCATGAAAAAGCGGTTCAGATCATGCTGGCCGTCCATACTCAAGGCCAGGCGACCTGCGGAATCTACACGCGCGATGTCGCGGAAACCAAATGTCATCAGGTCAACGAATACGCTCGAGAATGTCAACATCCACTATTGTGCGATGTCGAACAGGTCGAATGAAGCGCCGAGTGCGGCAAGAAGGGGACTGCCATGTTGAGCAAAGAACTTGAACTGACCCTGAATACGGCCTTTACCGTGGCGCGCTCAAAGCGCCATGAGTTCATGACCGTGGAACACCTCCTGCTGGCATTGCTTGATAATGCCTCTGCGTCCGATGTGCTCCGAGCCTGTGGGGCCAACATTGATAAGCTCCGCACGGATTTACAGGATTTCATCAACTCCACAACGCCGCTGATTCCTGAGGGTCAGGATGATCGTGAAACTCAGCCAACGCTTGGGTTTCAACGTGTGCTGCAGCGAGCGGTATTTCATGTCCAGTCGTCTGGCAAGACTGAAGTCACTGGCGCCAACGTTCTGGTGGCCATCTTTTCTGAACAGGAAAGCCAGGCGGTCTACTTCCTCAAGCATCAAAGCGTTGCTCGCGTCGATGCGGTCAACTACCTGGCGCACGGAATTTCCAAGGTTTCCGATCAGGAACAGCCGCAACCGGGTTCGACAGAATCCAGCGACGATGCTGAAGAGGGTGGCTCCGACAGCAGCTCTCATCCGCTGAAAGGATACGCGACCAATCTCAACGAACAGGCGCGGCTCGGCAAGATCGATCCATTGATTGGCCGAGATCACGAGCTTGAGCGCGTCGTACAAATCCTTGCGCGCCGTCGCAAGAATAACCCGTTGTTGGTGGGTGAGGCTGGCGTCGGCAAGACGGCCATCGCTGAAGGACTTGCCAAGCGCATCGTTGAAGAGGATGTGCCGGAAGTCATCGCCGATGCAGTAGTGTACTCCCTCGATATGGGGGCACTGCTTGCGGGGACGAAATACCGCGGCGACTTCGAAAAGCGTTTGAAAGCCCTGCTCAATGAGCTCAAGAAAGAGCCGAACTCGATTCTATTCATTGATGAGATTCATACCGTGATCGGTGCGGGTGCTGCCTCAGGTGGTGTCATGGACGCCTCGAATCTTCTGAAGCCTTTGTTGTCTTCCGGAGAGCTCCGTTGTCTCGGGTCGACTACGTTCCAGGAATTTCGAGGTATTTTCGAAAAAGATCGTGCGCTGGCGCGACGTTTCCAGAAGGTGGATGTACTCGAGCCCTCGGTCGAAGATGCCATTCGTATCCTGAAAGGGTTGCGTGGCCGCTTCGAAGAGCACCATCAGATCAAGTACACCGATGAGTCCATCGAGACTGCCGTGCGGCTGGCGGATCGCTACATCAACGAGCGCCATTTGCCTGACAAGGCAATCGATGTCATCGACGAGGCCGGCGCGCATCAGCGCTTGCTGCCTCAAGAAGCACGTGTCGATACCATCGGCGTGGAACAGGTCGAATCAATTGTTGCCTCGATCGCGCGTATCCCGCCGAAAAGTGTCACTAGCTCTGATCGCAAGCTTCTGGCCAACATCGAGCGTGACCTCAAAATGCTGGTGTTTGGTCAGGATGAGGCTATTACCAGCCTGTCTTCTGCGATCAAGCTGTCTCGCGCGGGCTTGAGCTCACCCGATAAGCCAGTAGGAAGTTTCCTGTTTGCAGGACCTACCGGGGTAGGTAAAACGGAAGTAGCGCGTCAGCTGTCCCATCTGATGGGGATCGAGCTGGTTCGGTTTGATATGTCCGAGTATATGGAGCGTCACGCCGTCTCGCGTTTGATTGGTGCGCCCCCGGGATATGTCGGGTACGACCAGGGCGGTCTTCTGACCGAGGCTGTCACCAAAACGCCGCATTGCGTGCTTTTGCTCGATGAGATTGAAAAAGCGCATCCGGAAGTCTTCAATCTTCTGCTGCAGGTGATGGACCACGGTAAGTTGACGGATAACAACGGTCGTGAAGCCGACTTCCGTAACGTGATCGTGATCATGACGTCGAATGCCGGGGCTGAGGAGTCATCTCGACGCTCTATCGGTTTCCAGACGCAGGATCATCGAACCGACGCCATGGAAGTGATTCGACGCACCTTTACGCCGGAATTCCGTAACCGTTTGGATGGCATCATCCAGTTCCATGCACTTGATCTGGCTGTGGTCCGTAACGTGGTCGACAAGTTCCTGGTCGAACTGCAGGCGCAACTCGATGAGAAGCGGGTGCAGCTTGATGTGTCGGACGAGGCACGTTCCTGGCTTGCCGAGAACGGCTACGACCCCGAGATGGGCGCGCGACCCATGGCCCGTCTGATTCAGGACAAGCTGAAAAAACCTCTGGCAGAAATGATTCTGTTCGGAGAGCTCGCCGACCACGGCGGTACTGTGCACGTAACGGTCGACGACGAAGGGTTGAACCTATCGTCCGAGGTCGAGGTTGCCTGACGCTAGAGAGTAGAAGTAAACGACAAAGCGCCCTGTCATTGACGGGGCGCTTTTGCATGCTTGGAATAAAGTGTCAGGCTGCGCCCGGGGCCGGGCTTCGGCGGGGCTTAGCGGGAGCGGTAGACGATGCGGCCCTTGGACAGGTCGTAGGGAGTCAGTTCGACCTTGACCTTATCGCCGGTCAGGATGCGAATGTAGTTTTTGCGCATTTTTCCCGAGATATGAGCCGTTACAACGTGGCCGTTTTCCAGTTCGACACGGAACATGGTGTTTGGCAACATGTCGACAACGACACCTTCCATTTCAATATGATCTTCGCGTGCCATGTTTGGCATTTCCTCCAGTAATTGCGTTCATAGTATAGACGCAGCAAACGCTTCATTAAATGAAGAGTATTGAATTATCGTGCGGTATTTTGCCTGATGAGATCAGGTTAGGCAAAAAAGGGGTCAGGTTTCGAGCAATTTTCTCCAGCGCCCACCGTCAAGATACTCAAGCGGCGTGAACTTTTTCTTGTACGCCATCTTCCGGCTTTGCTCTATCCAGTAGCCCAGATAGACGTAGGGTAGCCCCTGGCGTTGCGCTTCATGAATCTGCCAGAGAATGGCGTAGGTACCAAGCGAGCGCGCTGCATACGCAGGATCCGGCGTATAGAACGTATAAATCGCGGATAGCCCATGCGACAGGCAATCCATCGCGGCGACCGCGACCAGCACGCCCTGATCGCGAAATTCAATGAAGGCCGAAAAGGTATGCTCTCGTGCAAGGAAAGAGCAGTACTGTTCTACCGAGGGTGGAAACATATCGCCGTTGAAATGCTTTTCACGAATGTACTGATTGTATAGTGCGTAATGCTCGTTGGTGAATTTTGCTTCGCGAAATTGGACGGTCAAGTCCTTGTTACGGCCAATGATCTTTCGCTGGGTACGATTTGGTGAAAACTCATCGACTGGAACACGAACGGACACACATCCCTGGCAGCTGGCGCAGTGGGGACGATACAAGTGCTGGCCGCTTCGCCGAAAGCCCATCAGGGTCAATGCGCTATACACTTCCTTGTTGATGGCGTGTTCCGGATCCATGAACAGCGTGGTCGCTTCCTGCTCGGCCACATAACTGCAATTGTGTGGTGCTGTCAGAAAGAACCGCAGATCTTGAGGTTTGAGCGTGCGGGTAGAATCGGTCACAAGTCGTTGTCCCCTGATCGGCCACTATTGTTGTTGTGATGCCGTGGCAAGAGTTGAGAGCCAGCGCGCCTGTCTTTTGGAAGGCGTGCATGAATCAAGGTATCTCAAAAACTCTGGCCGTGCGATTTGGCGTGCGCCCAGCGAGGCCAGATGGGCGGTATGCATTTGACAGTCGATCAGTTCAAGCCCGTGTTTTGGCCCTTCCTGCGTCAGGTAGGCCAGAGCGATCTTTGAAGCGTCTGGTTTGAGCGAGAACATGGACTCGCCAAAAAAGCACGCCCCGAGCGCGATGCCGTACAATCCGCCGACGAGATGATCGCCATCCCATGTTTCAACGCTTGCCGCGATGCCCAGGGTATGAAGCTGCTTGTAGGCAAGGCGCATCTCATCGGTAATCCACGTCCCTTCGTCATCAGCGCGAGGTGCAGCGCAGGTGTCGATGACGCGATTAAACGCTGTATTTATTCGCACATCGAAGCCTGAGTTGCGAATGCGCTTGGCTAGACTGCGTCGAAGTCGAAACTCGGCGGGAAACAAGACCGTCCTGGGGGTTGGTGACCACCATAAAATGGGTTGTCCGTCACTGAACCAGGGAAAGATGCCCTGGCTATAGGCCTGGGTAAGCCAGGCCGGTGTTAGTGCGCCACCCGCGGCCAGTAGCCCATCGGGGTCATCGAGCGCTTGATCAACCGGCGGAAATTCGATGATGTCCGAATCGAGCCATGGCAACATTGAAACCTCCGACGTTAGAGACGTCTGGTGCAACCACAATAGTTGTCGAGTGCGTCAACTATTGATAACAGTGTGTATTTATTGCAATAAACCATGTAACTGTCGGGTTGGCAAAGTGAATCAAGCCTGTGCCGGGCGCAGCTGGCTCGGTATGATTGCGGCATAAAGATGTTTACGATCCATTTGATGCATCGTGGTGTAAAGGGGGATGGCCAGGTTGAGCGCCAAGAAACGACAGCAGTCCAGTACCAATCAACGCACGTCGAGCGCGAAGACCCGGGAACGATCGGCTCGCGCACGGCAAAAGGCTGAACGACTTACAGCGCACCTGCATGGGGCAACCAAGGAAGGCATCGTTATCTTGTTGCTGTTGGCCTGTGTGTTTCTGCTGCTGTCGTTCTTCAGCTACGCCCAGACCGACCCCAGTTGGTCCTACAGCGGTAATGCCGACAACGTTCAAAACTGGATGGGCCATATCGGCGCCTGGTTATCGGACGTGCTTTACAGCCTGTTTGGCCTAAGCGCGCTCTGGTGGCCGGGTATGCTGGGCTACGCCGCCTGGCGTCTGCTTCGAACGGAACAGGCACGCATCACCTGGGACCCGACGGCGCTGGCCGCGCGTGGGGCGGGGCTTTTACTGGTGCTTTTGGCCACCTGCACCTTGAGTGCCGTTCATTTCAATACCCTTGAAGCCGACCTGCCCAATGGCGCCGGTGGCATTATCGGCACCGGGTTATCCCAGGGGCTCTACGATCTGGTCGGCCACTATGGCGCTACCCTGATCGCAATCGGGTTCTTTCTGGGTGGTTTTCCGCTGTTTACCGGCCTGTCCTGGTGGACCATCATCGATGAAACCGGCAAGAAGAGTGTGGCGTTTATTCGGTGGTCCAGATCGAAGCTTGGGCTTTTACAACATCGCATGGCTGAAAAGCGCGAAGTGCGTCGGCTCAAGCGTGAAGAGGAAGAGCTTCGCTACGCAAGCTATGCCGAGCGGGATTTTCACGAGGAGCTTGAGGAAGCGTACGATCAGATCGACGAGGAAGACGAGTCGGAGCTGGCTCCTGCCAAGCCCTCCCTATGGCAGCGGTTGATCCCACGACGGTCTGTTCCAAACCTTTATCAGGCTGAAGACAGCCATGCAGACCCAGTGCGTGAAGAGGCCTCGAGTGATTCAAGAGGGGAGGCGCATGGCGATGGCCGCGTACTGAGCGCGCCGGCAAGCGATTCTGCACGCAATGGCGAGGCTCGCGCTACTGAGCATCAGGACGATATTCCCTGGGACGCACCGCTTCAAAAGCCCTCGATGCGACGAGGTGCGCGCGCTGATACCGAGCATGCGCGCTCTGTCAGGGAAGAGGCGCCCACCGGGCCCAGCATGAAGGCAACGCGTGACGAGGGCGACTCGGCGGGGTTCGATTCACCGATAACTGCAAGCCGTCTTGATTCGTCTGGCGCCGAAGCATCTGTCTTGCCGTTCTCGGCTGCTGATGCGCGCGATTCAGACCATGAACCCGGCGCCGAACGCACTTGGAAATCAGCACGTACTGTTGAATCAGGTCGCGGAGAAGTTGAAAGCGCAGAGTCTGAGCCCGCAGAGGCTCCTGGCGTGAAAAGTAATGCCTTCCACGCGACTGATGAGCCGGAAGCCACACCCCTGGACGAGAACGCCTTTAACGATGCGCCTGTCATTCGCCCGCGTCGTGAGCCGGACGCCGATGTGGCGCGTCGACGAATCCCTGATGCCATGCTCGCACCGACCGAGAAGGCCCCGGATGAGCATCAGGCACACGAAAATAATGAGTTGGACAGTGCTCAGGGTAGCGCTTCAACGCCTGTCGAAGAGGGTCTCCCGGAACCGGTTCAGGCGTTGCGGTCGTCGTTTGCGTCGGAACCTTCTCACTTGTCGTCCGAGCCTCAAGAGGCCCCGTCGCTTGAGAAGGGCGAGGCGGCCGAGCAGCAGTACGCCGATCGAGTGATCCATGCCGACGATGAAGACGCATCTGCATCATCCCCGATGGTCTCGGTGAGTGCCTCTGACGATGAGCCGGAGTTTGCGCCGTTTTCGGTATCGAAAGACGACGCTGATGAGCCTAGCGATCAGCGAATCTCCGTCAGCACGGCCGATGACGAGGTTTCATCGCCATTTGAAGCATCGACGTCATGGGATCAAGACTCGGTTGAGCCACAGCCACAGCCACAGCCACAGCCACAGCCACAGCCACAGCCACAGCCACAGCCACAGCCACAGCCACAGCCACAGCCACAGCCACAGCCACAGCCACAGCCACAGCCACAGCCATATGATGAGGCCCCTCGCGCTGTCGAGCCAGAGCGCGCATCGCTTGACGATCAGCCAACGCTCTGGACGGTCGAGCACCTTCAAAGCCAGCGACCTACGGTCGATGGGCTGCCCGAGCCGACCGGCAAGCTGCCGTCCTATCAGCTTTTGACAACACCGGACAGCCACGAGCCGACCTATACGCCTGAACAGCTCGATGACATGGCCGAGCTTCTCGAGGTGCGCCTCAAGGAATATGGCGTCAAGGCTGAAGTGGTGGACACATGGCCCGGCCCGGTCATCACGCGGTTTGAAATCCGCCCGGCTGCGGGTGTCAAGGTTTCAAAAATCAGTAACCTTGCCAAGGATCTTGCGCGCTCTTTGATGGTCAAAAGTGTGCGCGTCGTCGAAGTGATCCCGGGGCGTCCAACGGTGGGCATCGAAATTCCGAACCCGAACCGCGCGATGATTCGGCTTCGTGAGGTCATCAATTCCGAGGTTTATACCGACGCATCGTCGCCGGTTACCATGGCGTTGGGTCAGGACATCGGCGGCGCTTCGGTAGTGACGGATCTTAACAAGATGCCTCACGTGCTGGTGGCCGGTACGACTGGTTCGGGTAAGTCGGTCGGGGTCAATGCCATGTTGATCTCGATGCTTTTGAAGGCCACGCCCGAAGAAGTCCGCATGATCATGGTCGACCCCAAGATGCTCGAACTGTCGGTTTATGACGGCATTCCGCATCTGCTGGCACCGGTGGTGACCGACATGAAGGAAGCCGCCAACGCGCTGCGCTGGTGCGTTGCCGAAATGGAACGGCGCTACAAGCTGATGGCCGCCATGGGGGTGCGTAATATTTCAGGCTTCAATGCGAAGCTCGATGAGGCGGAAGCACATGGCGCCCAGGTCAAGGATCCCCTGTGGGAGCCGCAGCCGTGGGAAATGCACCAGGCGCCGCCCACGCTTGAAAAGCTGCCCTACATCGTGGTTGTAATCGATGAATTTGCCGACATGTTCATGATCGTTGGCAAGAAAGTGGAAGAGCTGATCGCACGACTGGCGCAAAAAGCGCGCGCCGCCGGGATTCATTTGATTCTTGCCACCCAGCGCCCGTCGGTGGACGTGGTAACGGGTCTGATCAAGGCGAACATCCCGACTCGAATCGCGTTTCAGGTCTCGTCTCGAATCGACTCGCGTACGATTCTTGATCAGGGCGGCGCCGAGCACCTGCTAGGCCATGGTGACATGCTGTATCTGCCAGCCGGTGCAGGCATGCCCGTTCGTGTCCACGGCGCCTTCGTGGACGATGACGAGGTTCACCGTGTTGTCGAGGACTGGAAGCGCCGAGGCGAACCTGAGTACATCGACGAGATTCTTTCCGGCGGAGTAACGGCCGATGCGCTGACCGGGCTTGAAGCCGACGGTGACAGCGATGACGCCGAGCAGGATGCGCTGTACGACGAGGCGGTCGCGTATGTGATCGAGTCGCGCCGGGCCTCCATCTCGGCGGTTCAGCGCAAGTTAAAGATTGGCTATAACCGCGCCGCTAGACTGGTCGAGGCCATGGAAATGGCCGGTGTTGTGTCGTCGATGGGCACCAATGGCAGCCGTGAAGTGTTGTCACCTCCGTCCAGCGGCCACTAAACGATATTAAGGAGTGAGAGTTTGAAGCGTACTTTGACCATGGCCGCAGCAGCGGGCCTGATGATGATGTCGTCTGTCTCCTTTGCCGACGACAGCGCTGCCGAGCGTCTGACCACACTGCTCAAACCACTCAACAGTTACTCGGCGGATTTCGAGCAGCATATCGTGAACGAACAGGGCGCGAGCCAGCAGGACTCGTCAGGCCATATGTGGCTGTCCCGTCCGGGTCGATTCCGCTGGGAGGTCAACTCCCCCTATCGCCAGGTCGTTGTATCCAATGGCCAGAAGGTCTACATGTATGACCCGGATCTGGAGCAGGTCACCATCCGTCCGCTTGATGAGCGCGTGACTCATACGCCGGCGCTGTTGCTTTCGGGGCAGGCTAGCGAGCTGACCCAAAACTACAGCGTGTCCAGGCGCCAGCAGGGCGGCACTGAAATCTTTTCGCTGACGCCGAAATCGAACGATAGTCTGTTCGAAGGCATGGAGCTCACCTTCCGGGGGGAGACGTTGTCGGGGCTCGACCTTTCAGACAGTACCGGGCAACGCACCGACATCACCTTCAGCAACCAGACGCCCAACGAGCGCATCTCGCCTGATACATTCAATTTCAAGGTGCCGGACGGGGCCGATGTGATCCGCGAGGGGCAATGAGCGATCTGTTCGCCGATGCACCGACGCCGGGTCAGCCATTGGCGGCCCGGCTGCGCCCGATGCATCTCGATGCCTACATCGGACAGACCCACCTTCTGGGCGAGGGCAAGCCGCTAAAGCGTGCCCTCGAGCAGGATCAGCTCTACTCCATGATTCTCTGGGGGCCACCCGGCGTCGGCAAGACCACGCTTGCCCGCCTGATGGCCCACTACACACGTGCGCACTTCGAGACCTTGTCCGCGGTCTCCTCCGGGGTCAAGGAAATCCGCCAGGCCGCCGAGCAGGCTCAGCAGCGCCGTCACCAAGGCTCTCGTACGCTCTTGTTCGTCGATGAGGTGCACCGCTTCAACAAGGCTCAGCAGGACGCGTTTCTTCCCTGGATCGAGGAGGGCGTGTTCATCTTTGTGGGCGCAACCACCGAAAACCCCTCGTTCGAGCTCAATAACGCCCTGCTGTCCCGAGCGCGTGTTCATGTCCTAAAGGCGCTGACTCAGGATGAGCTGCGTCATGTGATCGACCGCGCCCTTGATGACGACCCGGACCTGGTTGCCGCTGCGGTCGAGGCGTCTGGAGATGCCCGTAATATGCTGGCTCAGGCCGCCGATGGCGATGCCCGGCGCGCGCTCAATCTGCTCGAGATCAGTGTCGACATGGCGCGCAGCGGGACCGGTGCGTCAGTCATTGATCAGTCGGTGCTCGAGGAGGTGCTTAGTGAAAGCACGCGTCGGCTCGACCGTGGCGGAGATCTTTTTTACGACCAGATTTCGGCACTTCACAAATCGGTGCGTGGCAGTGCCCCGGATGCCGCCCTTTATTGGTTCTGCCGAATGCTCGATGGCGGGGCCGACCCCTTGTATATCGCCCGTCGCGTCGTGCGCATGGCAAGCGAGGAGATCGGCAACGCCGACCCGAGAGCGTTGACGCTTGCCCTTAATGCCTGGGACGTTCAGGAACGTCTTGGCAGTCCCGAGGGCGAACTCACCGTGGCCCAGGCCATCCTGTATCTGGCGTGCGCCCCAAAGAGCAACGCCGCCTACACCGCTTATAACCAGGCAAAAGCCCATGTGGCCTCCACGGCCGGGTTCGAGGTGCCTGTGCATCTTCGAAATGCGCCGACCAAGCTCATGACCAGCCTTGGCCACGGCGAAGAATATCGCTACGCGCACGATGAGCCGGATGCCTATGCCGCTGGCGAGCGCTATCTGCCGCCTGAGCTCTACGGCACCCGGTATTATCAGCCGGTGGATCGAGGGCTTGAAAAGCGCATTCGCGATAAGTTGGCCTGGCTTGAAACGCTGGACAACCAAAGTCCGAGGCAGCGAACGTCTTAATTGAAAATGATGAGAAAACTCATAACGCCTTGTCGGAAAAGCTAGCGTTAGCTGCCCCTACTAAAAGATAGGGGGCTGTCATGTAGTTTTCATTTTTTCTGGCCTAGACTGGTTCGGACGCCACTAGCCAGGAGACGCTGACATGCTTATGCAACTGCGCCGGGATCACGCCAACATGGCACGCTTGCTTCGCGTTTTATCGATGAAGCAAAAGAAATTGGCCCGAGGTGAACGCCCGGATTTTCGACTGATCAGGGAAGTGGTGGATTACATCCTTGACTACATGAGCGAATTCACAAGCCCCTTGGAAAGCCTCTGCAGTGAACACATCAAGGGGTTGAATGCGTCGACCGAAGCCTTGGCAAGCGACATGGCCGACGACTACAAGCGCATGTATCGCCACCTTCGCCGCTTGAGCGACGACCTCGACATGATTTTGATGGATGCAGTCATGCCGATGGACAAATTCTCCGATGATCTGAAGGCCTATCTGCAGGAGCACCGGAACTACCTGACCCGCGAACGCCACGAGCTTTTCCCCCTGATCATCGAACAGCTCGACGAAGCCGACTACGAGCGCCTTCGCGAAGCGCTGCCGGATAATGCCCATCGCTACCTCGAAAAGCTGCAGCAGGACTACCCCGAGCTCTATCACGAGTTCAAGGAAGCGCCCGAACCCGCCTGATGAATGCTTGAACCCAGCATCACTTTCGCAAACGAGCGATCATAAAAAAGGCCAGCGATTCGCTGGCCTTTTTCGTGAATGCGTAGCTTCGACCGCGCCCCGGTGAGGGCGCATCGGCATTCAGACACTCAGAGTTGCTCGTAGGCATACCCTTTGTTGCCGTAGATCGCAAGGGTCGACAGGGCCGCCGGAGCGATAATGACGTTGGAGTCGACTTGATCGTCTTCAAGACGCAGGTGGTTGAGGGTCTGGCCGCAGACGATCACCTTGATGCCGGCGTCGGTCAGTGCCTGGATCAAGCCGGTATTCGGGTTTTTCGCGCCTTCGCGGGCTTCGTAGGTGTCGGCATTGAAGATCGACGGTGCGGCCTTGCTGTGCACGATGACCACGAAATCGAGATGGTCGAGCGGAACACCGGCGTCGCCGAAGATGTTGACCGCGCGCGCCACACGCTCCAGACCGCCATGGGGCTTGGTCGCGTCCTTGACAGGGCTTACCACGTCGAAAATGACTTTGTACGTCTTGTCGAGTTCGGGTTGTTCGGCCGCGTCCGGGCGCGGGAATGTGCCGCCGTACTGTTCGATCAATGAATGACTGAGTTTCGGCGACTCATGCGAGGCACCCGAGTGCTCGACATTTGCCGCGGTAATGATGGCCAGAGCGGCCAGAACAGCCATCGCGATGATGATGGCGTATTTTTTAAGAAAGGTCATGCCTTGTCCCTGTAGTCGTGACGGTCGTTTTGCGGCAAGCGCGGTGGGCTTGCCGGCGCGTTATCTTGTCACTGCTTAAAAGGCGTACTTGTGCCGTTGTGTGCAGCGCAGCGACAATAGTAGCGCGGATCGAGAACTTTCACCGCCTGTACGCGGTCAAGACCCGCATTTCTTTAACTTCTGATGTGACGCGATCGGAGCATGGCCAATATCTTAGTGTTCGACTCCGGCATGGGTGGGTGGTCCGTGCTGGAGGCCTGTCGAGCGCATGTGCCGGGTCAGCATTGGCACTATCTTTGCGATAACGCCGCGCTGCCTTATGGCACTAAACCGGACGCCTGGCTTACCGAGCGTATTCTGGCGGTGGTCGGCACGGCCTGCGCCGAGCTTCGGATCGAGCTGGTGATCATTGCCTGTAATACCGCAAGTACTTTGGCGCTCGAGGCGCTGAGGGCGCGGCTTTCCGTGCCCGTAATCGGGACCGTGCCCGCGATCAAACCCGCGGCCGAGCAGGCGCTCGGGAAACCGCTTGCGCTTTTGGCAACGTCTGCCACACTGTCGCGCCGCTACACTCAGACCCTGATCGAGCGTTTTTCAAGCCGCTCGATCGTGCATCCGGTCAATGGCGATGCGCTGGTGTCTGAAGCCGAATCGTTCATGGCCGGTGACGCCGTTTCTGCGTATACGCTCAAGGCCGTGCTCGCGCCCTTGCAGGCCATCGAAGACCTACATGGTGTTGTCCTCGGCTGTACGCATTTCCCGCTGTTGACGCCGCAACTTCGTCTGATTCTGGGTGACCACATTATCTGGTACGACAGCGGGGCTGCGATTGCCCGGCGTGTCGAGGCGTTGTTGCCGCCTGGCCCGCGCAGTGACGCTGAACGAGTGTCGGTGTATGCAACCGATGCCGAGCGCTCGACCGTAAGGGCCGTCTGTCGTCGGTCCGGTCTGGGCCCTCCATGCGCTCTAAAGCTTTCTGAACCCTGTTTGATGTTTTTCGATTGAGGTTATTGTCGTGCCCCTTCCCCAAGTTGACCCCGGCCGCTACGAACAACAGCTCGCTGAAAAAGCGGCGCGCATCGAGGCCCTGTTCCAGCCGTTCGACCCGCCCGAGCTCGAAGTATTTGCCTCCCCGGACGCCGAATACCGGATGCGCGCCGAATTTCGGATGTGGCACGAGGGAGACGATCTTTATTACGCCATGTTCGAGGTCGACCCGCTTGATCGTGGCAACAAGACGGTCGTACGGATGGACCAATACCCGGTCGCGAGCCGACGCATCAATGAACTGATGCCGCAGCTTGTCGACGCCGTTCGCGACAACCCGGTTCTGCGGCACAAGCTGTTTCAGGTCGAATTCCTGACCACGCTCGACGGCGAGGCGCTGATTACACTGGTCTATCATCGAAAGCTTGGAGACGACTGGACAGAGCAGGCCCGCGCGCTCGAAACAGCCCTCGATGCGGCCATCATCGGGCGCTCGCGGAAGCAGCGCCTGGTGCTGACGCGCGATTATGTGACCGAGCACCTCACCGTCGATGGCAAGACCTTTCACTACCAGCAGGTCGAGAATAGCTTTACACAGCCCAACGCCCGCATCTGTGAGCGCATGCTTGAGTGGGCGCGTTCGGTGACGACATGTGAACGTGGCGCCGAGGCAAACGGTGATCTGGTCGAGCTCTACTGCGGCAACGGCAACTTCACGATTGCGCTTGCCGATAAGTTCAGGCGCGTGCTGGGCACTGAAATTTCGCGCACCTCGGTGGCCTCGGCCCAGGTCAATATTGCGGCCAACGAGTGTGAGAACGTATACGTGGCACGCATGTCGAGCGAAGATTTCGCTCAGGCGCTTTCCGGTGAGAAGACCGGGCGTCGCGTCAGCGAGATGGCGCTGGACACCTATCAGTTCACCACGGTGTTAGTCGATCCCCCACGTGCGGGTCTTGATGAGGCAAGCTGTCAGGAAATCGCCCGATTCGAGCGCATTGTTTATATCTCCTGCAATCCCGACACCCTGCGCGATAACCTCGATGCGCTTTCAAAAACGCACCGTATCGAGCGGATGGCGCTGTTTGATCAGTTTCCCTATACCGATCACTGCGAATGCGGCGTTTTGTTGATTCGGCGCTAGACCCCATGTCGCCTTGTTATAGGTCATGATAAATCGAATCAATGGTGGGGCTTGACGCTGGTCTGTATTAGGCTGAGGGACATCGCGTGATACACGCACCCACAAGCCCTATCGAGGTGACTGATGCAGCATGTCCTGGGGAAAGACAAGGAAGAGTTTTTCAAGGATCTCGAGTCGCGTATTCGGGAACGACTCCCGGCCGATAAGGCCGAGGATGTCGTCTCCTTCGCTCGGGATTATTACGCCACCATGCCGCTCGACGATCTGTCCGAGCGGCGTATGGACGACATCTACGGCGCGACCGTCTCGCTTTGGCATTTCATTCGGGCCAACGACCCGAATTCGCCGAAGGTTCGAGTTTATAACCCGAACTTCGAAAGCCATGGCTGGCAATCGACTCATACGGTCATCGAAATCCTCCAGCACGACATGCCGTTTCTGGTTGACTCGGTGCGTATTGAACTCAATCACCGCAACATCACTGTTCACGCCATCCACAACTCGGTGCTCGATGTCGAGCGTGACGCGCATGGCCAGCTTGAGTCACTGACTCGGGCCACGCGTGAAGAGGCAGAAGAGGGCGTGTCGCGGGAATCGGTCATCTACATCGAGATCGATCGTCACAGCAACAACGAAACGCTTGATGATCTGGCGGAAAGTCTTGAAGCCGCGCTCGATGAAGTGCACTGCGCCGTTGATGGCTTTGAAGCCATGCGCGAGCAGGTGTACAAGGCCATCGAGGAAACGCGCGATCGACACCCGAGTGACATCGACCAAAAAGACGCCGATGAAGCCTGCGCCTTTCTTGAGTGGATGCTTGAAGACCGCTTCACGTTTTTGGGGTATGAGGCCTATGACGTGGTGCGCGATGACGACGACGTGCCCCGCCTTGAAAAGGTTGAGGGCTCTGAGCTCGGTGTGCTGACGCTGGACAAGCCGCATTACAGCGAAGCGCCACCGAAGAACCCGGACATCGATCAGCGAAGCGCTGAATACGTGCTGATTCCGGAGCTGGTTTCGTTTGCCAAGAGCGCCTTCCATGCCCGGGTCCATCGCCCGACCTATCCCGATTACATCACCATCGAGCGCTTCGACGACCAGGGGCGCGTGATCGGTCAGCACCGCTTCCTCGGGCTTTATACGCTTTCGGTCTACAACGAATCGCCGCGCAACATTCCGGTGCTTCGCCGCAAGCTCGATACCGTCATGCGTGAAGCCGGGGTCAATCCCAAGGGCCATAACGGCAAGCAGCTGCTTCAGATTCTCGAAATCTTCCCGCGCGATGACCTGTTCCAGATGTCGGTGCCCGAACTCTGCGAGACGGCCATGGGGATCCTGAGCATCCGCGAGCGTCGCCGGGTTCGGCTGTTCATTCGCGAAGACCGGTTCGGCAAGTTCTACTCCTGTTTGGTGTTCGTGCCGCGTGATGTGTTCTCGACCGACCTTCGCGTCAAGATCCAGGAAATGCTGTGCGAGCACCTCGACGCCTCGTTCGGCGATTTCAATACCTATCTGTCGGAGTCGGTGCTGGCGCGCATTCAGCTGATGCTGCGCTTCAATGGCGACGAGCCGGCGGAATACGACCTCAAGCAGCTCGAGAAGAAAGTGGTCGACCTGGCGCGCAGCTGGCGAGACGAGCTCTACAGCGCCATGGTTGAAAGTATGGGCGAAGAGCAGGCCAACGAAATGATGGGCCTGTATCAGGATGCGTTCCCGCCGGGCTATCGGGACGATTTCAGCCCGCGCGCTGCCGTGCTCGACATCAACTACATCAGTGAAGTCGAAGAGGGCGCGCCGGTCGCGATGAGCATCTATCGCCAGGCCGAGGAAGACAATCAGGGCGTCAACCTGAAGCTTTACAACAAGGCGCATCCGGTGCCGCTGTCGGATGTGCTTCCGCTGCTTGAAGACATGGGCCTTCGCGTGCTGGGCGAGCGACCCTACGGCATCGAACGCACCGATCACCCCTATTGGATTCACGATTTCGATCTCGAACGACCCAAGGATACGCCGGTCGATCTGCACAAGATGCGCGACACCTTCAAGGATGCGTTCACTCGTGTCTGGACCGGTGAAGCCGAAAGCGACCCGTTCAACCGATTGATCATCGCCGCCGAGCTCAACTGGCGGGAAGTGGCGCTTCTGCGTGCGTACGCCCGCTATCTGAAGCAGGTGCGCTTCGGGCTGTCCCAGCTCTACATCGCCAACACCTTGACCAACTACCCGGGCATTACTCGCAAGCTGGTGGCCCTGTTCCAGGTGCGTTTTGACCCTGAAGTCGAAGACCGGGACGAAGCCTCGCTGGTCGAGGACATCGAAGGCATGCTCGACGACGTCGCAAGCCTGAACGACGATCGACTGTTCCGGCGCTATGTCGAGCTGATTCAGGCCTCGCTTCGCACCAACTTCTATCAGACCACCGACGATGGTCAGCCCAAGGATTATATTTCCTTCAAGCTCGAAACCAGCAAGCTGCCCGATGTACCGAAGCCGCGGCCGCAGTTCGAGATCTTTGTCTATTCGCCGCGAATGGAAGGGGTTCACCTGCGCGGTGGCAAGGTCGCCCGCGGGGGCATGCGCTGGTCCGACCGCTTTGAGGATTTCCGCACCGAAATCCTGGGTCTTGTTAAAGCCCAGCAGGTCAAGAATGCGGTCATCGTGCCGGTGGGTGCCAAGGGTGGCTTCGTCTGCAAGCGATTGCCCGACAGTGGCGACCGTGACGCGATCCAGAAGGAAGGCATCGCCTGCTACAAGACGCTGATTCGAGGCATGCTCGACATCACCGACAACCTGGTCGATCAAAAGGTCACGCCACCCAAGCAGGTCGTGCGCCATGACGATGATGACCCGTATCTGGTTGTCGCGGCGGACAAGGGCACAGCCACGTTCTCCGACATCGCCAACTCGATTTCCGAGGAATACGGCTTCTGGATGGGCGATGCATTTGCCTCCGGCGGCGAGCATGGCTATGACCACAAGAAGATGGCGATCACCGCGCGTGGCGCATGGGAATCGGTCAAGCGTCACTTCCGTGAGCTCGGGCATGACACCCAGTCCAGCCCGTTCAGCGTGCTTGGCATCGGCGACATGGCCGGCGACGTGTTCGGCAATGGCATGCTGCTGTCCGAGCAGATCGAGCTGGTGGCGGCGTTCAACCACCGCAACATCTTTATCGACCCGAACCCGGACGTCAGCGCCTCGTTCAAGGAGCGCAAGCGCCTGTTCGAACTGGCTCGGTCGAGCTGGGACGACTATGACACCGATCTGATCTCGGACGGCGGCGGCGTGTTCTCGCGTGACGCCAAGTCGATCACGATTACCGAAGAAATGAAGGAACGCTTTGGCATCGAGGCCGACCGGCTTTCCCCGGTGGAGCTGATCAAGGCGTTGCTCAAGGCTCAGATCGACCTGATCTGGAACGGCGGCATCGGCACCTACATCAAATCCAGCGCGGAAACGCATGCCGACGTGGGCGACAAGGCCAACGACGCGCTTCGCGTCAACGGCAACGAGCTCGGCTGTCGCGTGATCGGTGAAGGGGGCAACCTCGGCGTGACGCAGCTTGGCCGTCGTGAAGCTGCCATGCATGGTGTGCGCGTCAATACCGATTTCATCGACAATGCGGGCGGTGTGAACTGCTCTGACCATGAGGTCAACGTCAAGATTCTGCTCGATGACATCGTGGCCTCCGGCGACATGACCGACAAACAGCGCAACTCGCTGCTTGAGAACATGACGGAAGAAGTCGCGGATCTGGTCATTCTGGACAACTACCGCCAGACCCAGGCGCTGTCGCTTGCCAGCAAGATGAGCCGCGACAATCTGGCCCCGTACAAGCGCTTTATTCACGCGCTTGAACGCGAGGGCCTGCTTGACCGTGAGCTTGAAGGGCTGCCAAGTGACGAGATGCTCGATGAACGTGCGGCGCAGGAAGAAGGGCTGACCCATCCGGAGCTGTCGGTGCTGATCTCCTACGCCAAAAGCGATCTGAAAAGCGCACTCAACAAGACCGACATCGCCGAAGACCCCTACATCGAAACGTTCGTCGAGAACGCGTTCCCGGCAACGCTCAAGGAGCGCTATCCGGATCAGATGTACGCCCACCGCCTCAAGAAGGAGATCGTGGCGACACAGGTGGCCAACGATGTGGTCGATCACATGGGCATCGCCTTCGTGCGTCGGATGATGGAAAGCACCAGCAGCGGCGCCGACGATGTGGTCAAGGCCTACGTCATGGCGCGCGATGGCTTTGAACTGCCTGAGCTGTGGGAAAGCATCGAAGCGCTCGATTATGACGTCTCCAGCGAGATCCAGTACGACGCCATGCGGGATCTGATGGAACTGGTTCGCCGGTCCACGCGCTGGTTCCTCCAGCACGGCAACAGCGGTTTGCCGGTGCAGGATGTGGTCAAGCGCACTTCCTCGAAGCTCAAGGAGCTGCGTCAGGAAGTCGGCGATCATCTGCGCGGCGACGCGCTCGAGCAGTTCGAGCAAAAACGCGAACGCTGCCTCGACAACGGTCTGCCCGACGAAGTGGCGTCAACGATCGCGGCGATCGATCACCTTTATGCAGGGCTTGGCATCATCGAGGCCTCGCGCCAGAACGACAGCTCCCTCGATCGAGTGGCACGGGCGTACTACCTCATCGGTGAGCGGCTCGAGCTGCCCTGGATGATCGAGCAGGTTCAGAACCTCGAGGTCGAGGATGGCTGGGAAGCTCTGGCCCGCGAAGTGCTGCGTGACGACATGGATCGCCAGCAGCTAACGCTGACCAAGAGCGTGCTGAGCGCCGACGACGCGCCTGAAAACGTCGAGGAGCGCGTGAAGTGCTGGATGGAACGTCATCAGCGCCACGTCCAGCGCTGGTGCCATCTGCTCGAAGAGGTCAAGGCGGGCACCCAGCTTAACTTCGCCCTGTTCGCCGTGGCGCTTCGCGCGCTGACGGCGCTGGCCGAAGACAAGTAATCTCCTGGCCCAAAACGCAAATCGCGTCCGGTATACTGGGCGTCGATATGCGAAGTGAACAACGGCGCTCATGTGAGCGCCGTTTTTATTGAACGGGAAAATGAGGCGGGTATGGCGGAGGTATCGGCACTTTATATCTATCCGGTGAAGTCGATGGCGGGCGTAGCGCTTGAGTCGGCCGAGCTTACCCGGGAGGGGTTGGCGCTCGACCGACGCTGGATGGTCATCACTGAGACGTCGGGTCAGTTCATGTCCCAGCGGGTCTGTCCGGCAATGGCCACTCTCACGGCGTCCGTTGTGGGTGAGTGCCTTGTGCTTTCCGACGCCCGAGGCGAGACGTTTGAGCTTTCGACGACAGCCCATGGCCCAACGGTCGAGGCGACGCTCTTCAAGGAGCGGGTGACGGGCATCGACCAGGGCGATGAGGTGGGGCGCTGGCTGACCGAGCGGCTGGGGGCGCACAAGGGGGAAGCGCTCAGGCTCATTCGGGTGCCTGAGAACAATCAGCGCCGGGTTGAGCCCGATGTTTTGAAAGCCGACGAAGTGCACCGTACCGGGTTTGCCGATGGCTTTCCCTTTCTGGTGGCGTTCGAGGCCTCGCTCGAGGCACTCAACGCGCGCATCGGCGTAGAATCACCCCTTTCGATGAACCGCTTTCGGCCCAACATCGTGCTGAAGGGTCATGAGCTGGCCGCCTGGAGTGAACACGGCGTGACCGGCGTTGCCGCCTGCCACGGCCAGTACGTTCTCAGGCTGTGCAAGCCGTGCAAGCGCTGCAAGATCACAACGGTCGATCAGGCGCTCGGCGTGGTTGCTGGAAAGGAGCCACTCAAGACGCTCGCGACAATGGGCAACGTCGACCAGACCGGGGCCTTTTTCGGTGAAAATGCTGTGCTTGAACACGGCGCGGGTTATGTGATCAACGTGGGCGACGCCATTGTGCTTGATGGGGGAGGCCAGTAAGGTGTCGGCAGCGTCATCTGCGGGTGTACGATAAAAACGCCAACCCTTTGGCCCGAACAGTGAGGAAGTCATGAACGTGCGTTATTTTCCATGGATGCTGGGCGCCGGCATGTGCGTATTGAGTGCGGCGACACCGGTGTTTGCCGACAGTCCGGCCCTTGAGCGAACCGAGCATGCCGCGAGTCAGGTTGATGTCTCGGGCTATTTGAAACCGTCCAGTGACGCCATGAGTCAGACCATCTTTCTGGGCGATCGCCCCGTGGATCACGACTTCGACGTTGCCAAGGCCGGAGACTACCGAATCAGCAGTCAAAGCTTCCCCGGTGAAAGCGGCAACTACCGTATTTCGGCGGTGCTCAAGAACGCAGACGGCGATGTGCTGGCACGCGATGAGGGCTCCGATGACTCGAGTGGTTTCGACATCGCGCATCATCTGACGCCCGGTAAATATACCGTCACGGTTACCGGCCAGCGCTTCAGCCCTGCCCGTGATGGCAATCAGTCGGTCACGGTGTGGGTCCGCAACATGGCGTCAAACGACGGGCGCACTCAGGGGCTTTCCGACAGTAACCGGGTCGCGCGTCTGGCGCCGGCGGCTACAGCGGCTTCGTCTGCGGCCGTGGCGTCTTCCAGTTCGGTGTCTGAACGCTCTGGTGAGGCGGGCGCGCCGTCAGCAAGTGCCCCCGAGGCCGCCTCCGTCGAGCGCGAGCGCGCGAGCGCCCCTGTTCAGTCAGAAGGTGCGCAGCCTGCGAATGCCGAGGCAGAGCCCGCGCAGCGCACCATCGTTCGCGAAGTGCCGATTCGAACCAACGGCGATGTGCTCAAGTTCGAAGTCGTCAAGGCCGGTCAGGTGCACGTCGAAAGCGCCACGTTCGGCGGTTACCGTGGCACTTACCGCCTCAAGGTGCGTCTGCTCGACCAAAACGGTCGCGTGGTGGCCGAGGATGCCGGCACCGGGGGCGATGGCGATTTCGATCTGACGACCCGTCTCGAGCCCGGTGTCTATACCGTTCACGTCGAGGGTCAGAAGTACGGCTCGGCGCACTCCGGCACCAACTCCTTCACCTTGCGCATTCGTCAACAAGACGCGTCCTGACAGGGCGTACCCGGGGCCGGCTCGATGATGACGTCGGGCGTTCGGCCCCGTATACTCCAGCGCTCGTTCATTGAACCGAGAGTTTCCCGCCATGTATTCGCTGGCACGCCCCTGGCTATTTCGTCTGGACCCTGAAGTCGCGCACGGTCTGACCCTGTCGATGCTCGATCAGGCGCATCGTTTCAACATGAGTCACCGTCTGGCAGGCGTCGAATCTGACGGTGCGCCGGTCGAACTCATGGGACTGCGCTTTCCGAACCGAGTCGGGCTGGCCGCTGGCCTCGACAAGAATGCCGATCATCTGGATGGTCTCGGCGCGCTCGGCTTCGGGTTCGTTGAAGTTGGCACGGTGACGCCCAGACCGCAGGCGGGTAACCCGAAACCCCGACTGTTTCGGTTGCCAGAGCGTCAGGCGATCATCAATCGAATGGGGTTCAATAACGCAGGCGTTGCGCATCTGGTGCGCCAGGTCGATGCCAGCCGCTACGACGGCGTCATCGGCATCAACATCGGCAAGAACCTCACCACCGAGGTCGAGGACGCTGTCCACGATTATTTGACCGCCTTGAACGCGGTTCATGGCAGTGCCGACTACGTTACGGTCAATATCTCATCGCCCAATACGCCCGGGCTTCGAACGCTTCAGTTCGGCGATCATCTGGACCGCTTGCTGGGTCAGCTGCGCGAGCAGTGCACTCGACTGGACCAGGCGGCCGGCCGACGAGTACCGCTGGTGGTCAAGATCGCGCCGGACATGACTGATGAGGAAGTGGTACTGGTTGCACAGTGTCTCAAGGCGCAGGCGATCGATGGGTTGATCGCGACCAATACCACCGTCGATAAAAGCACGGTGGCAACGCTTGAGCACGGCAGTGAGCAGGGTGGGCTGTCTGGTGCTCCGGTGCGCGAAGCATCAACGCGGATCATTGAACGATTTCGCTCGGAGTTGCCTGACATGCCGATCATCGGTGTGGGCGGGATTCTCTCAGGCGCAGACGCGCTCGAAAAGCGTCGGGCCGGGGCCGATCTCGTCCAGCTTTATTCGGGGTTGATCTATCGTGGGCCGGAGCTGGTTGGAGAGTGTCGTCGCGCACTGGGTGAGTGATCAGCGCGATTAATGACGCAGGTCAGGCCGTGCTGTGCAAGTGCGCTTAACGCTTTGCAAGTGCACTCAACAAGAAAGGGCCCGCTGACAGGCGGACCCTTGTTTGGCGTTCACTTGCGTGCCGGTGTACGAGTAGAGGTTCAGGGAATCAATACGCCATCGGGGTTTTATGAATACCGGAAATACCGGTCATGCCGGACCACTGGTCACCTCGGCCCTCACGCCAACCGCTCATCCACTGCTCGCGAATGTTGACGTCCTGGCTCGGGCAATAATCTTTAGACCGTCCGGTCACACCGACCTTGTAGCCCTGGAAAAAAGCACGCTGTAGCCGATCTCGTTTCTGACGTTTCATCGGATAACCTCTTGTGTCACCAAGAAAGTGATCGCCTCGGGGCGATCGCGTGGTTCGTCGCGACTTGCGTTTGGGTAGCTACCTCTTTCATCTTTAGCGAAAATGATAACCAGTGTCGAACATTAAATTGTCATATGAATATGCCCGTTTACTTCTTTTTGTAATATACGTGCGGTCGACATCGATAAACCCTTTCTTAGCCGGTAACTTAGCACCATGACATCAGACGCCTCGATCGACTCTAACACTTACTGCGTGACCTGCCCCTGGGGGTTGGAATCACTGCTGTCCGATGAACTGACCGCATTGGGCGCAACCGTTGAGCGTACAGCGCCTGCGGCGGTCTTTGCCCAGATGGCGCAGGCAACGCTCTACAAGGCGCTGCTCGGCTCGTACCTGGCCAATCGAATCATTTTGGTGCTTGCCCATGGCGACGCCGTGACCGGCGATGACCTGACAGCGCTCAGCCGTCAGATTCCATGGGAAAACGTCCTGCTGCCCGGGCGGCGCATTCGCGTCGATTTTCATGGCAAGAGTGATGAAGTTCGACACACCATGTTCGGCGCACAAAAGATCAAGGACGGCGTCAATGACCGCTGGAGCGCGCATTTCGACGAGCGCCTTGAGGTCGATCCCAAGCATGCCGACAGCCGAATCTACGCCCATTTTCATCGCGAGCGTTTGATGATCGGCCTCGATATGGCCGGAGACAGCCTGCACCTTCGCGGCTACCGGCTTGATGGCGGCCAGGCCCCGCTCAAGGAAAATCTGGCCGCAGCGCTTCTGGTGCGGGCGGGCTGGCCGACGCGGAGCGAGGAAGACACCTTGCTCGACCCGCTGTGTGGTTCGGGGACGCTGGTGATCGAGGCTGCGCTGATGGCGGCCCGAGCCGCCCCCAACGCGTTTCGGGAGCGGTTTGGCTGTCTCGAGTGGGCAGGCCATGACGCGGCGCTCTGGACCGAGATCGTGACTGAAACGCGGGCCAGCACCTCGCGTAATTTAAAGCGCGCCCGATTCACGCTGCACGGCGCTGATCGCGATCCTCGTGCGGTCGAGGCCGCCCGTACAAACGCCAAGCGCGCCGGGGTCAGTCACCTGGTAACGTTCGAGCGCGGTGCGCTTGCCGAGTGGACACCGGATCGGCTCGAGGAACGCAGTGGCTGGATAATGACCAACCCGCCTTACGGCGAGCGTATCGGTGACGTGCCCGAACTGATTCCGCTGTATGAAACACTGGGGCAGTTGGCCAAGGCGCTCGGAGAGCACTGGCAGCTGGCGGTCTTTACCGGCAACCCCGAGCTTGGCCACCGCATGGGGCTCAAGGCCGACAAGCGCTACAGCTTTCGAAACGGCGCGCTCGAGTGCAAGCTGCTTCTGTGCTCCGTGCGCCCGCAGCCTGTCCAGACGGACGGCGCGGCTCAAAAAGCCGAGACGCCCCGCCTGCGCCTGAGCGAGCAGGCGCAGATGTTTGCCAATCGGCTGATCAAGAATCGCAAGCAGCTCTCGAAGTGGGTTCGCACGAAGGAGATCGGCTGCTACCGGCTGTATGACGCCGATATGCCCGAATTCGCGGTGGCCGTGGATATCTACGGCGATCACGTGCACATCCAGGAGTACGCCCCGCCCAAGAGCATTGATGCGGCTCAGGCCGAGCGCCGGTTGCTGGACGCCGTCAGCGCCGTGACGCAGGTACTCGAGGTGGCGCCTGAAAACGTCCACTTGAAGACCCGCAAACCCCAGAAAGGCCGCGAGCAGTATGAGCGTCAGGGAAAAAGCCGTCACAGCGTGATCGCAACCGAAGGCCCCGCGCGATTCAAGCTCAACTTGAAGGACTTTCTGGATACAGGGCTTTTCCTGGATCACCGTCCGGCCAGACGCTGGCTGCGCGAGCACGCCGACGGCGCGCGCGTGTTGAACCTGTTCTGCTATACGGCCACCGCGACGGTGCATGCTGCTCTCGGCGGTGCCCGGTCGTCGGTCAGCGTCGACATGTCCAATACCTACCTGAGTTGGGCGGAAGAGAACTACCGTCTGAACCGATTGGATTTGAGGCGCCACGTGCTCGAGCGCGCTGACTGCTTCGAGTGGCTCTCAAGTGCCCGGGCTCAATTCGATGTGATCTTCATGGATCCGCCGACGTTTTCGAATTCCAAGAAAATGGCCGGGGTGCTCGATATTCAGCGCGATCATGGTGAACTGATCAAGCGGGCGATGGCGCGGCTGGCGCCGGGCGGGGTGCTGCTGTTTTCAAACAATCTTCGCCGCTTCAAGCTCGATGAAGCCATTGAGCGGCAGTACTCGGTGACGCCCGGTGGGGCCTCGATGCTCGACCCGGACTTCAAGCGCCGGCCGAACATTCATCACGTGTTCTTCATTCGTCACGGGTCGAGCAGTGAGAGCTGACGCATGGCGTCCTGCGCTTCCGGCGTGTGGTCCTGGGTTTCCAGGACCTTCTTGAAGTGGCGCGACAGCTGAATATGATCGATGTCTTCCACCCACAGCATGGCCTGGTCGTAGCCGTCGGCGAGCATATGCTTCAGGCCGCCGAACTGCGTGCCGATCTGGCCCCAGGCGCGGGTGACGATCCAGTCGCCGAACATGTCCTGATGGACATGCACCAGCACGTAGTCATGTTCATTTTCCCAGCGAATAATCACCCAAGTCACTCCACAGGGGCGGGCCGTCAGCGGGTCGCCATCGTCGTTTTGATTATAACCGTCTGAATTGTAACTTCATTGTCGGCCACTCTAAACCCTGAGCTGCCGGCACACCGATTCAAGCCTGCGCATGCAAAGGATAACCCCATGAACATCATCGCCGATCAGAACATGCCCGGCATCGAAGCGACCTTCGGGCGCCATGGTCATGTGACTCGTGTGGATGGCCGCCACGTGAGCCGAGACCAGCTTTTACACGCCGATGTGCTGCTGGTGCGTTCGGTGACGCAGGTCGACCCGGCGCTGCTTGAGGGGACGCCGGTTCGGTTTGTCGGTTCGGCCACGATAGGCACCGACCATCTCGACCTCGAGGGCTTGCGCGCCGCCGGTATCCCTGCGGTGCACGCGCCGGGCTGCAACGCGGAAGGTGTGGTGGACTACGTGCTCTCGAGTCTGTTGCTTGCGTGTCAGCGCGAGCAGTGTCAGATCAGCGATAAGACCATCGGGGTGGTCGGCGCCGGGCAGGTTGGTGGGCGGCTGGTGGCGCGCCTTGAAGCGCTTGGGCTTTCCGTATTGGCTTGCGACCCGCCCAGGGCCGAGCGGGAAGGCGATACGGAACACTTTGTGACGCTTGATGAGCTTTTGGCGCGCTGCTCGGTGATTTGCTGTCATATGCCACTCGTTCGTGACGGTGCCCATCCGACCCATCATCTGCTGGGCGCGGCGCGCATCGAGGCACTTTCGCCTGGAACCTGGCTTTTGAACGCAGGGCGGGGCAGTTGCATCGATACGGCCGCGCTTGGTGCGCGTCTTGAGCGCGCGGGAGATCTAACGGTCATGCTGGATGTGTGGGAAAACGAGCCAGATATCGATGACGCCCTGCGTCAACGGGTCGATCTGGCCACGCCGCACATCGCGGGCTACAGCCTCGAAGGCCGTCTTCGTGGCACGATGATGCTGTATGAAGCGTTTACGGAGTGGGCGGGTGTCACGGCCGAGGTCGAGCTTGCCGATGTACTGGCGCCCCCCGTGGTGGCCACTCTGGGTGTCGGGCAGGCTGAGGCGTCGCCCCAGAGGCTATGGCAGGCGCTTTCACACGCCATCTTTGATGTGCGCCGGGATGCGGATCTTTTTGACCGCTACTGCCGACGCCTTGGTGTGGCTACAGGCTTTGATCGCTACCGCAAGGAGTATCCAGAGCGCCGGGAGTTCGGGTCTACCGTTGCCTATGGGTCGCGTGAGCAGGCGGACTCGATTCGTGCGCTCGGGTTTCAATGGGTGGACGACAGCTTATAAAAACGACCCATTAAAAAAGCGCCCCGAAGGGCGCTTTTTCACGAGGCGTGTTGCCGGATTACTGACGGTATGCGGACTCTTTCAGCGCATTGATGCGCTGATCCAGCGGCGGGTGGCTGGCAAAAAGCTGCTCCATCAGTTTGCGGGTCTGGCCGGTGGTAATGGCAAACGCGGTCAGACTTTCCGGCATCTGGTCGGGCAGCTCGTGTTCACGCTTCAGGCGCGAAAGGGCGTTGATCATTGCACCGGAGCCGGCCAGACGGGCACCGGCGGCATCGGCCCGGTATTCACGCCAGCGCGAGAACCAGGCAACGATGATCGAGGCGGCGATGCCGAACACGATCTCGAGCACAAACACCACTGCCATATAGCCGAAAAAGCCCAGACCACCGCCTTCGTCGTCACGACGCAGGAAGCTGTCGATCAGGTGGGCGGCAATGCGCGCGAAGAACATCACGAAGGTGTTCAAGACGCCCTGAATCAGCGAGAGAGTCACCATGTCGCCGTTGGCGACGTGGCCGATTTCATGGCCGATAACCGCGCGCACTTCTTCCTGTCGCATGTTATTGAGAAGGCCTGCAGAAACGCACACCAGCGCGTCGTTCTTGTTCCAGCCGGTGGCGAAGGCGTTGGACTGCTGCGCCGGGAAAATGCCGACCTCGGGCGGTTTGATGCCTGCGCCCTGGGAAAGCTCGGCTACGGTATCGACCAGCCACTGTTCGGTGGCGTTTTGCGGCTGGGTGATGATGTGGGCGCCGGTGCTGCGCTTGGCCATCCACTTTGACATCAGAAGTGAAATCAGCGAGCCGGCCATGCCGAAGACAAAACAGAAGATAAGCAGGCTTGTCAGGTTGATGCCCGAGCCCTGCAGATAGCTTTGAACACCCAATAACTGGAGTGTCACGCTGGCAACCAGCACGACAGCCAGGTTGGTGGCCAGAAACAGTACAATCCTCATCATGGCGAGGAGCTCCTTTCGATCACGGTCAAGGACGAAGGCGTGTGCGCGCCTTGTAGCAGACTATCCATTTAGTAAGACTATCTGTTTAGATAAGGCGCGTCACAAAAGGTTTCAAGCGGTCATTAAGCACCGCTTTAGGCGTCAGCGACGCCGGGCAAGAAAGCGTCCGAGGCGGTCGATGGCTTCCTCGAGCTGATCCACCCAGGGCAGGGTCACGATCCGAAGGTGATCCGGTGAGGGCCAGTTGAATGCGGTGCCCTGAACCAGCAGCATCTTCTCTTCAAGCAGCAGGTCGAGCACCAGTTTCTGATCGTCTTCGATGGCGTAAACCTCGGGGTCAAGCCGTGGGAACATGTAGAGCGCGCCCTTGGGCTTGACGCAGGTGACGCCTGGAATGGCGGTCAGTTTTTCCCACGCCATGTCACGCTGCGCAAGCAGCCGCCCGCCGGGCAGTATCAGGTCATTGATCGACTGATAGCCGCCAAGTGCGGTCTGGATCGCGTTTTGTGCCGGCACATTGGCGCACAGGCGCATCGAGGCCAGCATGTTGAGGCCTTCGATGAAATCCTGGGCGTGGCGGCGCTCGCCGGAAAGGATCATCCAGCCGGAGCGAAACCCGGCGCAGCGATAGCTCTTCGAGAGCCCATTCATGGTGATCACGAACACATCGTTGGCCAGAGACGCCGTCGAGGTGTGTTCGGTGCCGTCGTAGAGAATCTTGTCGTAGATTTCATCGGAGAACACGATCAGACCGAACTCACGGGCAACGGCCAGAATGTTTTTAAGTACGTGGTCGCTGTAGACCGCGCCGGTCGGGTTATTGGGGTTGATCACCACAAGCGCCTTGGTGCGCGAGGTGATCTTGGCGCGAATGTCCTCGACGTCCGGCTCCCAGTCGTTTTCTTCCCGGCAGGCGTAGTGCACGGCGTGGCCGCTGGCCATATTGGTGGCGGCGGTCCAGAGCGGGTAATCCGGCATCGGCACCAGCACTTCATCGCCGTCATCCAGAAGCGCCTGCAGCGAGATCGTGATCAGCTCCGAGACGCCGTTGCCGATGAAGATGTCCTCGACCCCGACGCCTTTAATGTTCTTGCGCTGACATTCCTGCATGACCGCCTTGCGCGCCGAATAAAGCCCTTTTGAGTCGCTGTAGCCCTGCGCCGTCGGCAGGTTTCGCATCACGTCCTGAAGGATTTCCTCGGGCGCTTCGAAACCGAACGGTGCCGGGTTGCCGATATTGAGCTTGAGGATTCGATGGCCCTCATCTTCGAGCCGTTTGGCGTGCTCAAGGACGGGCCCCCGAATGTCGTAGCAGACGTTGTCGAGCTTATGGGACTTGCGGATCGGGGTTGGCATGGAATGTCGTTCACAAGTTGATGGCTGGAATCGAACGCGCGGTACGCGTTAAGTCAGCATACCGCGATCATTTGCGCCAAAAAAAGAGTCAGTCGCGCTTCTGTGCCGCGTCGCCCTGTTCGGCGGCCTTGGCGGCTTCCCGCTCGGCTCGAAGCTCCTCGAGCGATCGAATGTCTTCCGGACCCTCAAGCGTCAAGCGCCCGAGCGTGCCATGGCGAAGCTCGTGCAGGAGTACCTCGGCGCCGCGGTGCAGATCGAGTTCACCGCCGCCCTTGAGCCCACCGCGCCTTCGCGCGATGGCGGCCACCACCGCATCGCCACTTTCAAGCTCTGCGTCCTTGAGCTTGTAGCGGGCCTTGAGGGCCTCGGGGTAACGCTTCAAGAGCTCGCCGGCCGTTACCGTGCCGACTTCGACGTAATCAAGTGCGGTGTCTCGAATGGCGCCGCTGGCGGCAAGGCGAAAGGCGCTGTCCTGATCCTCGATCTTGGGCCACAGCACCCCCGGTGTATCGGTAAGCGCGATGCGATTGCCGATGCGAATCTTCTGCTGGCGCTTGGTGACGGCAGGCTCATTGCCGACCTTGGCGATCTTGCGGCCGGCGAGGCCGTTGATCAGAGTCGACTTACCAACGTTTGGAATGCCCATCACCATCACGCGCACATCGCGGTCTTCGCGAATGTGGCCGGCAAGTTCGGTGCAAAGCTTGGCAATTGGCTTCAGCTCGCGGGTTTGGGTGGTGGTGATGGCCAGCGCCCGGGTGTCCGGCTGGGCATCGAAATGATCGGTCCACTCGCGGGTGCGCACAGGGTCGGCGAGATCGGCGCGGGAAAGGATCTTGAGTACCGGCTTGTGCACCGTCAGTTCGGCAAGCATCGGGTTGGCGCTGGAGTAGGGCAGGCGCGCATCGAGGACTTCGATGACAACGTCGATTTCAGGCAGCGCCTCCTTGATCTGGCGGCGCGCTTTGTTCATGTGTCCGGGGAACCAGCCCAGCATAACGTGTCCTTTGAATTGCTCATTGAAAAGGGCAGATCGATGCCGGGCATGGTACCAGAGTTTCACGAGCCGCCGGATTATTCCAGCGGCCGATCCCTATTCTGCCGGGTGGCCTCATTCCGCCGGATGATAGTCGAGTGCGACCGAATTGATGCAGTAGCGAAGGCCGGTGGTGTCGTGCGGCCCATCCGGAAATACGTGCCCCAGATGCGCGTCACAGCGCCGACAGGTCACCTCGATACGGCGCATGCCGTGAGAGGTGTCGTGGTGTTCCTCGACGGCGGCATCGGCCAGTGGCCGGTCGAAGCTCGGCCAGCCGCAGTGCGATTCGAACTTGTGCTCGTTTTCAAAAAGCGGGGCGTCGCAGCAGATGCAGTGATAGATACCGTGGCCCGGCGTGACTTGATAGTCGCCGGTGTAGGGGCGCTCGGTGCCGGCTTCGCGGGTGACGTGGTACTGGGCGTCGTTCAACTGCTCACGCCACTGTTGTTCGGTTTTTTTGACCTTGTCCATGCAAAAGACCTCGTGTAGTGCGTCGGAGATGATGGTCGAGCCGTGACGAAAAGGACGTAGGTACCGGGCGGTGCGGCCTGGTGCTAACGTCAGGCGCGTTCCTGGCTCTTGGTGTAAGAAGAGTATGGTCACTGATTTGAAAGACTTAAAGTGATGAAAGTGTTGACACCAGAGTGGCCCGTGGGTAATATGCGCGCCACTCGATGAGCCGAGAGCCACGTCCCATTCGTCTAGTGGTCTAGGACACCGCCCTTTCACGGCGGTAACAGGGGTTCGAACCCCCTATGGGACGCCAACTTGAAGCTTGAGAGTTTGGATCTGCGGGAATAGCTCAGTGGTAGAGCATCGCCTTGCCAAGGCGAGGGTCGGGAGTTCGAATCTCCTTTCCCGCTCCAATGTGTCCCATTCGTCTAGTGGTCTAGGACACCGCCCTTTCACGGCGGTAACAGGGGTTCGAACCCCCTATGGGACGCCATCCAGATCCAGGTCAAAACAAGCGGGAATAGCTCAGTGGTAGAGCATCGCCTTGCCAAGGCGAGGGTCGGGAGTTCGAATCTCCTTTCCCGCTCCAATGCGTCCCATTCGTCTAGTGGTCTAGGACACCGCCCTTTCACGGCGGTAACAGGGGTTCGAACCCCCTATGGGACGCCATCTTGACCAGCGCCAGTTCGACCAGCTTAAGCATGCGGGAATAGCTCAGTGGTAGAGCATCGCCTTGCCAAGGCGAGGGTCGGGAGTTCGAATCTCCTTTCCCGCTCCAGCCGGTCACTCCTCTTGTACTGTGCGAAAGCATGCGTAAGAAAGGCACCCGCCCTCAAGCCGGGAACTATTTGACCCCATAGTTTTGATCTCATTGGCAGATGCCGAGACCGCGCCTTTTAAAGCATGGTTTGCGTGCTATCCTTTGGACCCATCGTATTTCGATAGGCTATCCGTCACGCGCAGTCAATCAAGGGAGAACGTTTCAGCGTAGGCTGCCCACCTTATCCTCCCCGGCGTGTGATGTGCGCTCGACTGAACAATAGGATGTTTTCATGGCCGAACCGGCACTTTCCATCCGTGGACTGACCAAGGTCTACGGAAATGACTTTCATGCGCTGAAAGGCATCGATTTAAACGTTCCCCAGGGCGATTTTTTCGCCTTGCTCGGCCCCAACGGCGCCGGAAAGTCCACGACGCTTGGCATCGTCTGCTCGCTGGTCAACAAGACCGCAGGGCAGGTCAAGGTGTTCGGGGTCGACATCGACACCAACTTTTCGCTGGCCAAATACCACCTGGGCGTCGTGCCTCAGGAGTTCAACTTCAATCAGTTCGAGAAGGTCTATGACATCGTGCTGACTCAGGCCGGCTACTACGGCATGCCGATGCGCGAAGCGCGCCCGCGGGCGCGTCAGCTTCTTGAAGACCTGGGGCTCTGGGACAAGCGCGACAACGTCGCCCGGATGCTCTCCGGTGGGATGAAACGGCGCCTGATGATTGCGCGCGCGCTGATTCATCGCCCCAAGCTCCTGATTCTCGATGAGCCCACCGCCGGGGTCGACATCGAGCTTCGACGAAGCATGTGGGAGTACATGCGTCGGATCAATCGGGAAGAGGGCACCACCATCATCCTGACCACGCATTATCTGGAAGAAGCCGAGAACCTGTGTCGCAACATCGCGATCATCAATCACGGTGAAATCGTCAAGAACACCACCATGCGCGAGCTTCTGGCCGAACTCGACACCGAAACCTTCATTCTCGATGTATCCGGGCCGGTCGAGGCGCTGCCGGATATAGAAGGTCTCGAGCGGGTGGCTCACGACGACAGCCAGCTGCAGCTCTCGGTCAAGAAAGGTCAGCGTTTGAACGACGTGTTCAAGGCGCTCAACGACGCACACGTTGACGTTGTGTCGATGCGCAACCGAGCCAACCGGCTCGAGGAATTATTCGTCAATCTGGTCGCCGAACAGAATCAGGCAGGGGAGATTCGCTCATGAGCATGCGACAGATCTGGGTCGCGTTCTTTACCATCGTGACCAAGGAAATCCGCCGATTCATGCGGATCTGGCCACAGACGCTTCTGCCGCCGTCGATTACCATGACAATGTACTTCATTATCTTCGGCAACCTGATCGGTGCCCGCGTTGGCGAAATGGACGGCGTGCCCTACATCGATTACATCGTGCCGGGGCTGATCATGATGTCGGTCATTACCAACAGCTACTCGAACGTCGCGTCCTCGTTTTTCTCGAACAAGTTCCAGCGAAGCGTCGAGGAAATGGTGGTGTCGCCGATGCCGGACTGGGTGATCCTGCTGGGCTTTATCGTCGGTGGTGTGGCGCGCGGGCTGGCGGTCGGTGCGATTGTCACCGGCGTGTCGCTCTTTTTCACCGACGTTCAGGTGCATCACCCGTTTCTGACCATGCTGGTGGTTCTGATGACGGCGGTGCTGTTCTCGATCGGTGGGTTCATCAACTCGCTGCTTGCGAAGAAATTCGATGACATCTCGATCGTGCCGATCTTCGTTTTGACCCCGCTGACCTATCTGGGGGGCGTGTTCTATTCGATCCACACATTGCCCGAGATCTGGCAGAACATCTCGATGATCAATCCGATCCTCTACATGGTGAACACGTTCCGTTACGGCATTCTGGGCGTGTCCGACATCAACGCCGGTGGCGCGATCGCCGCGATTTCCATGTTCATCGTTGTTTTTTACATCTTGGCGCTGTGGCTTCTGAAGCGTGGCCAGGGCATTCGAAGCTGAGTTAACGCAAGGAACGTTCTCGTGAGTGTATTCAGTTCAAGTGAGCCGGTGACGTCACCGCTTGGCAAGGTCTCCGAGTATCCGGATCGCTACGACCCGACGCTGCTCTTTCCGATCGAGCGCGCCGGCAACCGCGGCCCGCTCGGCATCGAAGACAGCGCGCTGCCGTTCATCGGCGCCGATGAATGGCAGGCCTTCGAGCTTTCCTGGCTCAATGCCCGCGGCAAACCGGTGGTTGCCATCGCACGATTCAGCGTGCCGGCGCATTCGCCGCGTCTGATCGAGTCCAAATCCTGGAAGCTCTATCTCAATAGCTTCAACCAGACCCGCTTTGGCAGCACGGTCGAGGTGCGGGAGTGCCTGGAGCGCGATTTAAGCCACGCCGCCAGTGAAGAGGTCGGCGTGGCCCTGTTCGGTGTCGATGACGCCCTGATGGCCCCCGGTGCGCTTCCGGGAGTGTGTCTGGATGAGCTCGACATCGAGGTCGCGAACTATGAACCCGACGCCGGCCTGATTCGCACTGTCCCCGACTACGCCGAAGAGACGCTTTACTCGCATCTGTTGAAATCGAACTGCCCCGTGACCGGTCAGCCCGATTGGGGCAGCGTCTTGATTCAATACCGCGGGCCGGCGCTCGATCATGAGGCGCTTCTTGCCTATCTGATTTCCTACCGCAGCAAGCAGGAATTTCATGAGCACTGCGTCGAAAGTATTTTCATGGACCTGATGACGCACGCCGCTCCTGAATCGCTTCTGGTCATGGCGCGCTACGTGCGCCGCGGCGGGCTCGACATCAGCCCCTGGCGGGCGACGCAGGGCCACCCGGCGCCGGAGCTTATCCGGCTCGTACGCCAGTGACAGGGTAGGGAAGACAATGACCGAAACCGATGACATGAACGCACTGACACTCCTTTTTGAGCGCCAGTCCATGGGTAAGCTTGCCTGGCCCGAGCCGACGGCGGCGCAGATTGAGACGCTCTACCGCGCGGCCCTTCGGGCGCCGGATCATGGCGCGCTGACTCCCTGGCGCCTGATCGAGATTCGCGGTGAAAACGCGCTCGGCCAGCTTGGCGATCTTTTGGCCGAGGCCGAGCGGGCCGACACCCCGGACGTCGATGCTCGACGCTCCGAGGCCACCCGCGCCAAGGCGCTCAGGGCGCCGCTGGTGATCGCGGTGGTCGCTGCCATCAAGCCCGGTCAGCCAAAGATCCCCAATTCCGAACAGCTGCTCTCCGCCGGCTGCGCGGCCCACGCCATACTCTTGGCCGCGCACGCCCAACACCTTGGGGCGATGTGGCGGACGGGCCCCTACGCCTACCATTCGGTCGTTCACAAGGGTCTTGGCCTTGGCGAACACGACGTGCTGGTTGGGTTTGTGTATGTGGGGCAACCGGCTGGCCGAACGCGGGATCTGACCCCGCGTCCGCTCGAGGACTTCGTTGAGTCGTGGCCAAGTGCATGACGCGCCTTGCAATTGCGCGTCGAACGCGATAGAGTGTGCGCCGTTCTGAAGGGGTAACCGTTCAGGGCAAAAAAAATGCGGAGGGGTGTCCGAGTGGTCGAAGGAGCACGCCTGGAAAGTGTGTAAGTCGAAAGGCTTCGAGGGTTCGAATCCCTCCCCCTCCGCCACAGAATTTAAAAAGCCAGCTCATTTGAGCTGGCTTTTTTTATGCCTGAAAAATGGGCAATTTTATTGGGACGTTCAATATGCTCGCGCGCCGCGAAAGGTCGCGTGTCTTTGTGGTTCATGGCATTTTGAAGCGGGCTGGAACAGCCGATGCTCAGGCTTTTGCGTTTTGATATAACCTTCCTCGTGGCGCTGCGGACACGTCTTGCAATCGTGTATTGCTTTTAAGTATTGCAATGTCGTTCTAACGTGCGTGCAACAACAGACGTGTGTTTTATCAATCGAATCAGATTGTGCGCAGAGCCTTCGCCGTTATTGACCACGTCCGAACATCATCGAGGGGATGCCTTGAAACGTGTTTCTAGCCTCAAGCGCGCGTGTTGGCGCGCAGCACTTGCCGCATGCGTGTGGGGTGCCTTTCCGCTTGCTGCTGCGGCCCACCCCCATGGCTGGGTCGATATCAGCGTCGAGGGCGTCTTTGACGCTCAGGGCCGGCTTACGGCGCTGAATCAACACTGGCGAATGGACCCGCTCTACAGTCAGGTGCTGATGGAGGATATCCAGCGCGAGGCAGGGGCGGCGTCTCTGGAGGCGCGTCTTGACGCGCTCGGGGTCGAGATACGCGATAACCTCGCGCGACAGCACAACCTCACCCAGATGCGCCTGGAGGGGCGCGACGTCGCGCAGGCCCCGGTGACCGAGATGACGACCCGCTACCGCGATCGGCGTCTGGTGTTCAGGTTCACGCTTCCGCTTGCCGCGCCGCTCAGCCTGGCGGGCCGCACCTTCCGCTATCAGGTGTTCGACCCGACCTATTACATCGAGATGCTGCACGAGGCCAACGAGCAGGGCACTGAGCCCCTGCCTTCTGCCCTGCAGCTTCGGGGTGCGCCGAAGGGCTGCACGACGACCATCATTGAGGCGTCGCCTGATCCGAAAAAAGTAGCGGAGGCCGCGATGCTTGATCGAACGCAGCAGGGCGAGCCGGATCTAGGGCGCTTTTTTACAGAGACCGGGGAAATTTCATGCCCCGGGTGAGCGTGAAGACTGCGTTTTGGGGGCCGCTTTTCGTGTTGATCGCACTTGGCGCCGTTGGCTACGTCTCGGGCTGGCACCACCAGGTGATGGTGCGCATCGTCGTGTGGCAGGGCCGGCTTTATCACGCGCTGGTCGATGCGATCTCGGCGCTCGAGCGCGCCCCGGATGTGACTGCATGGAGTGCGCTCTTGGGCGTCAGTTTCGGGTACGGGGTGTTTCATGCAGCGGGGCCAGGGCATGGCAAGATCGTTCTGAGCACGTATCTGGCCTCCCAGGGTGGGGCGTGGCGGCGAGCGCTCGGGCTTTCGGCCATGGCCTCCCTGCTTCAGGGGCTTACGGCGGTGCTCTTGATTGCCGTACTGGTGTTCGGGCTCGGGTGGTTGACGAGAGAGGCAATGGGCAGTGTCGAGCACGCGGAGCTTGCAAGCTTTCTGATGGTGACGCTGGTTGGCGTGTGGCTGTGCTGGCGTTCGGTGATTCGCCTGCGACGCGCCCTGGCGGGCTCGGATACGGCCATTACCGAACGTGATCGGTCCATTTCGAGTATGTCTGCGCCTTCGAGTTTTTCTCCGCCGGCGTTCGGTTCGATGGTATTTGCGCCTTCGACGCCTGCCCACCGTCACAGCCCTCAGTGCGGCTGCGGCCACGAGCACCACATTGGCCCGGATACCGCCCGTGACTGGCGCGTAGCGCTACTGACCGTGCTGTCGATCGGGGTTCGACCCTGCAGTGGCGCCGTGTTGCTTTTGGGCGCAGCGGCGCTGCTCGATCAGTTCGGGAGGGGCGTGATTGCGGTATTTGCGATGTCGCTTGGAACCGCGCTGACCGTAACAGCCCTTGCGCTATTGAGCGTGGTTGCCCGCGACTGGGTCTCTCGTCACATGCGGCCAACCAGGCATCGCAGGCCTTGGGCGGCCTGGATCAGTCTGGCGGGCGGCGCACTGATTCTGGCGCTTGGGCTTTCGTTGACGCATGCCAAGTGGCAGAGCGCCTCCAATGAGGCGCCGCCCATGCTTGGGAGCCCCGACGCTGGACCTCGTTCCGAGCACGCCGGTGGTCTGATGGGCGGCGGTTGACTTGATGCGGGGGCGAGGTCGCGGCTCAGCTCGGCACCTCTAGGGCACCGACGCTTCGTTTGAGTTCGGCCTCGATCAGATCGACAAAGGCGCGGGTACGCGTCGAGATGCCGTTGCGATCGGGGTAGATCGCAACGATTTCAAGCGGGGCCGGGGTGTGATCAAGCGTCAGCTCGATCAGTTCTCCCGTGGCCAGATACGGCTCGCAAAACGCGGTGGGAATGATGGCGTAACCGATGCCGGCCAGGGCACCCGAGATCAGCATCTGGCTGCTGTCGACCCGGTAGCGGCTGGTCGTTCGAAGCGTTACGGCCTGCCCCCTGTCATCGAGAAACACCCAGGGATTGGCCTTGAGCGCGGTCAACGTCGAAATGCAGGGCTCTCCAGCCAGGGCCTTGATCGTGGCTGGTGGTGAGCGATCGCCCAGAAGGGACGGCGCGATCACCACCGAGCTTTTCATGGTCAGAAGCGGTCGAATCACTTGAGTACTGTCGGCCTTGTCGCCCCGGTGGTAGGCGATCGACACATGGACGTCACGCCGAACCGGGTCCAGCGGCGCCATGCTGGTAATGCATTCAAGCTCAAGGCTCGGATGCGCCTTGGTGAACTGCGCAATGCAGCCATTGAGCCATGTCACACCGAATTCCGAGGGAATGGCGACCGTCAGGGTGCCGCTGAGCGTGCCCTGATGACTCTTGACGTCGTCGCCGAGGTCTTCAAGTTCCTCGATCAATGGGCGCGCGCGTTCGGCCAGCGCTCGGCCTTCTGCCGTCAGCCTCAAGTGCCGTGTGCTTCGAAGAATCAGTTGCTGACCGAGCTGGCGTTCGAACGCTTTCAGTTGGCGGGCAAGGGTGGAGTTGGGGATGCCCAGTACTCTGGAGGCGGCCAGAATCGATTCCTGCTCGGCCACCGCCAGAAAGAGTTTCAAGTGATTGAGGTTCAAGTTTTTCTCGTTTTAGGGAAGGTGTTTCTTAAAAACTAGGATTGTCGGCGTGGCCGGTCAACCTTAGCGTCTTGGGACGTTGGAACGGACCAGGAGAACAAGAGATGGCTGAGCGGTACGTAGAAAGTGGGCACCAGGAATGGCAGGAGGCGTTGCGCTCCTTGATTCATTTCGAGGGCCACGATGAAGCGCGTAGTGTGCTCAAGATGCTCTCGGAGGAATCGATGCGTCAGGGGGGTGAGCCAACCGAGCTGCATTCGCCGCACCGCAATTCGATTCCGGTGGCGCAGGAGCCGGCCTACCCGGGCGATCTAGCGCTTGAATCCAGGCTGCGTGCGGCAATTCGCTGGAACAGTATCGCCATGGTGGTGCGAGCCAATCAGTACGATAAAAGCCTGGGTGGGCACCTGGCGAGTTTCATGTCGAGCTGCACGCTGTACGAGGTGGGGTTCAATCACTTCTTTCGTGCGCCAGGCCCTGGTCATGGCGGTGATCTGGTGTATTTTCAGGGCCACATCGCCCCCGGCATCTACAGTCGTTCCTTTCTGGAAGGCCGCCTCGATGAGTCCACGCTTGATCGCTTCCGCCAGGAGGTGGGCGGCGGTGGGCTGTCGTCCTACCCGCATCCGTATCTGATGCCGGAATACTGGCAGTTCTCGACTGTCTCCATGGGGCTCGGGCCGATACAGGCCATCTATCAGGCACGGTTGATGCGCTATCTGGATCATCGCGGCATAACGCCACTCGAGGACCGCAAGGTCTGGGCATTTCTGGGCGATGGCGAATGCGATGAGGTGGAAACATTGGGTGCGCTCCCGCTTGCCAGCCGAGAGCGGCTGGGGCATCTGATTTTCGTGGTCAACTGCAACCTTCAGCGCCTCGACGGGCCTGTGCGTGGCAACGATCGGGTGATGGATGAACTGGAGCGCACCTTTCGGGGCAGCGGCTGGAACGTTATCAAGGTCGTGTGGGGCAGCGAGTGGGACCCGCTGTTCGCCGCCGATCACGACGGGGCCCTGCAGCACTGCCTCGATACCACCGTCGATGGCGAATATCAAAGCTTCAAGGCCCAGGGTGCGGTCTATACGCGCACGCATTTTTTCGGAAAATCGCCGACGCTCAGTGAGCGAACGGCGGCGCTTTCTGACGAGGCCATCGCGCAACTCAAGCGAGGGGGGCATGATCCGAAAAAAATTCATGCCGCCTATAAGCGTGCGACCGAGGGCGATAATGGCCGACCCACCGTCATTCTGGCCCACACCGTCAAGGGCTACGGCATGGGCCCTGAAAACGGCGAGGCCGACATGGAGGCGCATAACATCAAGACGCTCTCAGTCGATGGGCGCCGGGCACTTCGTGATCGACTGGCCCTTCCAATCGAGGATGTTGAGCTCGAGCAGGGGATGCCGTATTACCGGCCGGCTGAGGATGCCCCGGAGCGCCACTACCTCATGGCGCGAAGAACCCTGCTGGGTGGGACGCTGCCGACCCGGCGCGCCGCCCGTCGCAGGCTCGAAATTCCGCCGTTGACCGACAAGGCCTTTGCCAGCCAGTTGAAGGGCTCCAATGAGCGCGCGGTCTCGACCACAATGGCGTTCGTGCGCGTATTGAGTGGGTTGATCAAACACAAGGCGCTGGGGCCGAGCCTTGTTCCGATCGTGCCTGACGAGGCGCGCACCTTCGGCATGGAAGGGCTCTTTCGACAGGTTGGCATCTATGCGTCCGAAGGTCAGAAATACCGGCCGGCCGACGCCGGGCAGCTCATGTCTTACCGTGAGGATCAGCGCGGCCAGATTCTGGAAGAGGGCATTACCGAGGCGGGCGCGATGGCCTCCTGGATCGCTGCCGCCACGGCCGGGGCCAATCACGACGCCACTTTGATTCCGTTTTACATTTTCTACGCCATGTTCGGGTTCCAGCGGGTGGGCGATCTCGCCTGGGCCGCCGGCGATATGCTGGCCCGGGGATTTCTGGTCGGCGGGACGGCCGGGCGTACCACCATCAATGGCGAAGGGTTGCAGCATCAGGACGGGCACAGTCATCTAAGTGCCGCGGCCATTCCCAACTGCCGCAGCTACGACCCAACATACGCCCATGAAATCGCGGTCATCGTTCAGCACGGTCTCAAGGACATGTTCGAACACGGTAATGAGCGGTTTTATTACCTGACCGTGATGAACGAAACCTACGTTCATCCCCCGATGCCGGAAGGCTGCGAGGAGGGCATTATTCGAGGCATGTATCTGTTGAAGGCGTGCGCCCCGACAGATACCCCAATTGTTCAGCTGATGGGCTCAGGCACCTTGTTGCGCGAGGCCGAGGCGGCGGCCGAGTTGCTGGCCGAGCTGGGTATTTTGGCCAATGTCTGGAGTGTGACCAGCTTTAACGAACTTCGCCGTGAGGGATTGGCGTACGACCGGCGCCGATTGCGGACATTTGATGCCTCGCTCGAGGCGCCCTGGGTAACGCAGCAGCTTGAAGTGCACGAGGGTCCGGTGATCGCCGTGACCGATTATTTGAAGCTTTACGCCGACCAGATTCGAGCGTGGGTGCCCGGTGAGTATTACGTGCTGGGCACCGATGGGTTCGGGCGCTCGGATACTCGAGAAAAGCTCAGGCAGTTTTTCGAAGTGGACCGCTTTCACGTCGCCTTCACCGCCGTGGATGCCCTTTATCGACGCGGCGACATTTCGAGCGAGCTTTTAGAGCACGCGCGCACGGCTTTTGCGATGGTTGCCGACAAGCCATCCCCGCTTTGCTGCTGAGGGTCGAAATAATGCTGACAGATGATGTCGATACGTTCACGCCAGTAGCGCACGCCGCGCCAAAGGTGAGGCGCTACGCCCGCGAGCTTGGTGTGCCTCTGGCGCGCGTTCACGCAAGCGGCCCGCGTGGGCGTATTCTGATACGGGATGTGCAGGCGTTTGTGCGCCAAACGCTTGATCTATCGGGCGTTCATAGCGAAGAAAGGGAATAAGCATGGCATGAGTGTCGGCCGGCAAGGTTCATCGCGCATATTGTGCTGGCCCGAGTTTGTTTACAATCATCGCCTATCGTTAGTCTTTCGTCGGCTATGCCCCGAGATTTAGTCTCGCGGTGTTGCTCGGACGCTCAGAAATTGCCCAAGGAGAACTGGATGCACGTCGTCATGATGCTGGCTCACAAGGATAAAGAGCAGCTCGCGCTTTTGATTGATTACTACTGTCAGCATGAGGTCGGCGTGGTGGTACATATCGATGCCAAGCAGGAACAGTTGCACCAGGCGCTGAGTCAGCATTATGCCGGCAACGAGCGTGTCGTCGTGCTTGAGCGTCCGGTACGCGTCAACTGGTCGGGCGTATCGCTGGTGGAAGCGGAGCGCCGCCTCATGCGTTCTGCATTAACGTGTTTTCCCGAGGCAGAGTACTTCCATTTGGTGAGCGGTGATTGCCTCCCGGTCCTGCCGCCTGCCCAGTGGGCGTCAATCCTTCAGGGACGAACCAGTCTTGAGTCCCGTCGGCTTCCCGAGTTTGAGTGGCGCATGCGCTGTTATATGCCCTTTGGTGAATCGCCGAAAAACCGAACCTTTGCCTATCGGTTGACGTCTCTTGCGCTTCGAAAGCTTCAGCTTATGCTGCTACCCAAGCGCTCCAATTTTGGCGCCGAGGCTGAGCTCAAGGGCAGTCAGTGGTTTTCGATGACATGCTCGGACATGAAGGCTGTTGATGCGGCGTGCGATGACGCCTTTATGAAACGGCTCAAGCATACGCGGTGCTCGGATGAGCATTTCATGCAGATTCTTTTTGCCGAACTTGGGCTTGATTTCGATAACGACGACCGGCGCTATATTCAATGGGAAAGCGGCAAGGCCAGCCCCGAGTACTTAAATGATCGACAGATTTCCGAAGCCGCCAAATCGCGAACGTACCTGTTTGCCAGAAAGGTCCAGCGTGAACAGATGCAGACGTTTTTGACATCGTAATCAAAGAAGATGGAATCAAAAAAGCCAGGCTAAGCCTGGCTTTTTCTTTTAAGAATGCCCATTTCGCCAAGCGAAACGGGATCCAATCTATTTATTTGTAATCAGCATGGTGTGGGTAGGCGCTTTTTCGCTGCTTGCGCGGGAGCAGGCGCGCTCTCAGCATATCGCGGGTACGGGTGACCACCTTTTCCTGAAACAGGATGCAGCTAATCAGCAAGACGCCCATATACATGGGGTACATCCAGATCGAACGGTCAGCGCTCATGGCAATTTGGGCAAGTTCAGAAATCGGCGCGGACGTGGTCATGACCTCCCAGCCAGCGTACAACACCTTTTCAGCCTTGGACGCGACCATTTGAAGCGGAATATGCAGCGCAAAGATTGAAAGCGACGCCACGCCCAGACGCGACAGCCATTGACGTGCGGTGGTACCGAGCTGCCAGTTGGCGTCGGCGCAGAGAAGGACCAGCGCCAGCTGAGATGGCAGCAACAGGCCATTATGAGCGAGGTAGTACCACTGACCGCCGACAAAACGGTACAGCAGGGCGGTTGCCACGAAGCAGGCCACGATGAAGACGGTGGTCGCGCGCTTGCCATTCGGGCTTAAAAGGGTCGAGAGCCAGGCCGGCCGTGCGCGGTAAAGGGTGTAGAGCAGAATACCGGAGAGGAACTCGGGCAGACGAATAATCGGGTTGCGGTGCATCAAGCCGTGGGCCATGGGTGTGACCGTGTTGCTGAAAAACATGTAGAACGCCGGCAGAGCGTAGAGAGTGCAAACGGCAACCAGCAAAAGTGTCGGCCGACGCGTCGCGTTGAGTCGGGGGGCCATATATGGGAAGCAGATGTAGAAAAACAGCAGTGCTGACAGTGACCATGCCGGTTGGTTGAAGAGCGTGTAGCATGGGTTCCACGCCTGCAGCAGCGTCAGGTTCAGCCCGATATTGGCCAAAAGGCCCTGGAAGCTCAGTGCATAGGCGGTTGTATCCGGCGCGATGCTCGACCATCCGTTGACGTTATGGTCGACCATGACGCTTCCAAGGTTACCGGAGGCTGTCATTGCCAGCGGGATGGCAAGCACCAGTGCAAAGATATGGATCGGGTAAAGCGAGGTGAGGCGCTTTATGAAAAAATCGCGCTTGGCAATGGCCTGTTGCTTGCGTCCGAGGTAGACGTGGGTCAGCAAAAAGCCCGACAGTACGAAAAAGGCACTGGTCGAGAAAAAGCCCAGACTCAACAGGCTGTGAAGCCAGGGAATCGATTCGATTTCAGGATAGTTCTTGAAGGTGTGAAAAAGAACCAGATAGATGGCGAGGCCGAAGCGCAAGCCATCCAGGGCAACAAGGTTTTCTTTTGGTGCAGCCATAGGATCCATCCCGGGAAATATTTCACATATCATCCTCCCGAATTAGAGTTGGCTGCTGTGCAGGTTCGGTTTCCTAGAGTTACTTATATGTGCGTTAAGTTACATTAAAGGCGTGTCCTTTCAGGGTTTCTGCTGTAATGGTGAAAGGGCATAGCCGTAAAAAAGCACTTTTTGCTAGTATGAAGCCATCGCGGAGTCGACTCCGACAGATGACCTATTACTGAGCGCAATCAAGGAGCGTATTCGTGAAATTAGGGATTATTGGGCTTGGCCGCATGGGGGCCAACATCGCACGGCGCTTAATGGATGCTGGACACGAATGTGTGGTGTTCGATGCCAATGCCGACACCGTTGCAACGCTTGGTGATGACGGCGCACAGACAGCAGCCTCGCTCGACGAGCTGGTCGAGGCACTGCCGGCCCCCCGGGCCATCTGGTTGATGCTGCCGGCCGGTGACGTGACCGAGCAGACGGTTGAAACCCTGAAGGGTAAGCTTTCAAGCGATGACGTTCTGATCGATGGCGGCAATGCCAATTTCAAGGATGACGTACGTCGTGCGGAGTCGCTCCAGGAAGCGGGTATCCATTATATCGACGTTGGCGTATCCGGCGGTGTCTGGGGTCGTGAGCGTGGCTATTGCCTCATGATCGGAGGCGAGCAGAACGTCGTCGACCGTCTTGACCCGATTTTCGAAACGCTGGCGCCGGGTGTGGGTGACATCGACAAGACCCCGCGTCGCGAAACTCGCGACCCCCGTGTCGAGCAGGGGTACATGTATTGTGGACCCAACGGCTCGGGCCACTTCGTGAAGATGGTCCATAACGGCATTGAATACGGCATGATGCAGGCGTTTGCCGAAGGTTTTGATATTCTGAAAAGCCGCGGCAAGGAAGAATTGCCCGACAACATGCGCTATGACCTCGAGCTTGCCGACATCGCCGAGCTTTGGCGTCGCGGCAGCGTCATCTCTTCATGGCTTTTGGATCTTACGTCGATCGCGCTGGCCGAAGACAACGACCTTGAGCAATATACCGGTAAGGTCAACGATTCTGGCGAAGGCCGGTGGACCATTGAGGCGGCCATCGAGGAAGCGGTGCCGGCCAACGTGCTTTCGGCGGCGCTGTTCACGCGCTTCCGCTCTCGCTCGGACAATACCTATGGCGAAAAACTGCTGTCAGCAATGCGCAAGCAGTTTGGCGGCCACGTGGAAACACCGCCCGACGCGTCCTCCAAGTAATACCACGGTAGGATTTGATGACAAACGACGCTGCCCAGTGCAGCGTCGTTTTTTTAGTTTATGGATCAACGACACGATATGAATGACTCGACGTGGGACGTCGTTATTATCGGTGCCGGCGCGGCCGGGCTGATGTGCGCTTTGACGGCGGGCTATCGGGGGTGTTCGGTGCTGGTGCTTGACCATGCCAACAAGCCCGGCAAAAAAATTCTTATGTCCGGAGGGGGGCGCTGCAACTTCACGAACCTCAATTCAGCGCCGACTGATTTCTTCTCGCAAAACCCCCATTTTTGCATTTCAGCGCTTAAGCGCTATACGCCCGCGCACTTTGTCGAGTTGATCGAGCGTCATGGCGTCGAGTACGTCGAAAAGGCGGCAGGTCAGCTGTTTAGCGCCACGTCCAGCAAGGCCATTCTCGATGTACTTTTAACAGAGTGCGATTGGGCTGGTGTCGAGCTTCGGCTCAAGACGTCGATCGAGAGTGTCGACTGGTGTGATGAAAACGCATGCTACACCCTTGCGACGCCGAAAGAGCGCGTCGTGGCACGCTCTTTGGTCGTCGCAACAGGAGGGCTTTCGATTCCGTCGATGGGGGCAAGTGGGTTCGGCTATGAGCTTGCTCGTCAGTTCGGGCTCGAGGTGTTGCCAACGACTGCAGCACTGGTACCGTTTACTTTCAGCGACCTCTGGAAAGATCGATTTTCGGAGCTTGCCGGCATTACGGCAGATGTCGATGTGGAATGTGGGGGTGTTCATTATCGTGAACCGCTACTGATGACTCATCGCGGCTTATCCGGCCCGGTGATATTGAAAGCATCGACCCATTGGCAGGCCGGTACGCCGATTACGATCAACTGGCTGCCGGATACCGATGCTTCTGAAACCCTGAAGGAGCGTCGCATGAGTATGCCCAGGCGGCGGGTGTCGACATGGCTTAAAGAGAAGCTTTCTCAGCGGTTGGCTGGGGCATTGGCTGAGTGGTTCGAATTGGAATGCACCTTTGCAGAGCTTTCCAATGCGCACTGTGAGCGGATCGGTGCGTTACTCAATGCAATGCGTCTTACGCCATCAGGTACGGAAGGGTGGCGAACGGCTGAGGTCACTCTGGGCGGGGTGAATACGCATGAGGTTTCGTCAAAAACCCTTGAAGCCAAGCTGCAGCCTGGTCTCTATTTTATCGGCGAGGTGCTTGATGTGACCGGCCAACTGGGCGGCCACAACTTTCAATGGGCCTGGGCGTCTGGTGTCGCATGCGGTAATGCATTGAAAAAATGATGTTTCAACGCTTGATCAGCCCCTTGCCGCGATTGTAAAGGGTGTAGCCGAGCATGACTTTTCGCATGACGCCTGCAAGCCCTTTCTTGTTTTTCGGGCTTTGCTTGCGATTACGGCGTGCTTTCCATGCCGTGCCCAAGCTGATCATCGTCAACGCAACGCCTTTGTAGCGGGCGACCTTGAGCCAGGCTCGATCAAGGGGCTGGCTCGCTTCACGCCACTGCTGGCTTGCGTGAACGATATCCAGCCTGTCCTGCATGATCTGATGCTGGAGGGCTTCGCGTTGGCGTTCGAGTTCAAGAAGTTTCACGGCGTTGCTCCAGGTGATAGCGATCTTCACCCAAGTTCTGCAGCGTCGATTTCAGAAAGCTCGGTCGTTTGGCGATGGCTTTGACGCGCCAGGCAAACAAAAGCCCAAGTACGATCAAGACCCCCGATGAAACGCCGATGGCCATGAGTCGATGACTTTCCCAGAAGGCCACGATGATCAACAGCATCAACATGCCGATACCGAAAGCGATCAAAAGCATCGCGATTCCGGAAAGCAGCAGCATGACGACTAAACGAGCGCGCTCTTCCTCGAGTTCGATCACTAGAAGACGCAGGCGAGTTTCGCCTGCCCCGATGAGGGAGCTCAGCGCATTGCGCGCCGAGCCGTACAAACGTTCCAGGGGACCGTTTTGTTCTGCCATCAGCGCCGCCCGAGCAACAGACCGACGACAACACCTACACCCGCGGCGATACCGACGCTGGACCAGGGGTTTTCGTGAACGTAATGATCGGCGCAGTCGAATTTTTCCATCGCCTGCTCGCGTACCACTTCACCTTTCTGGCTCAGTCGCTCGCGGGCTTCGTTCAAACGAAGCTCGGCGCGTTCACGCAGTTTGGAGACATTTTCGCGGGAATCGTCCGCTGTGGCCTGCATCAGCTCTTCGACGGTCTGTGACAGCTGACGCAGATCGTCATAAAGCTGTTCCTTGCTGACTTCGTTGGATTTCGGATCGTTTGGATCGATCGGTTGCATGGCCATGTAATGTCCTCCGTTGACGTAAGGTTGCTCACCAAGCATAGCACCGACTTCTCAGTGTTCAATGTATCCAGGCATCCCGGCCTGATATGCGTTGAAACTGACGCCCAAGCCGATGCGCCGGCTGTAATGATCGTAGTCGATCAGACTTTCACCATAGCCTTCATAGGCTTGTACGAACCCACGAAGCTTCCCATAAAGCGGAAAGGAATAGTCGACCTGGTTGCCGTACTTGCCCGTGTTGGGGTTGCCCTTGGCAGTCCATGTGACTTCGTAGCCACTGTTGGTGTAGCCGATCATGGTTTCCGCGTGACCGATATAGTGTTCCAGATCCGGGTTGTCGTCGTGCCCGTCATCTTCGGGAATACGCCAGTGTGGTTCGACGCTCACCCACCAGTTGCCGCGTTGGAGCGTGGTGGAGAAATAAACCCGATTCCAGCTTCTTGAAAGCGGGGCGCTGCGGCCGTTGGACTGATGGGCAAAACCCACGCGGTTCAGCGTGTTGGTCCAGCCAAATAGCGTCCAGTTGTTGTCGAAACTTGCAAAGACCTCGGGTTCATAATTGGTCTCTCGAAACGGCGATGAGGCATCGTCGTTGTAGGCCTGCCACCAGGACTGTTGGGTGTAGCCGAAATAGAGATCACCATTGTCCTCGAAGATGTTATCGAGCACCTTGACCTTGAAGCTCAACTGGAACTTCGCTTCGGTGTTGTCAACCTCTTCACCATCGCCGATGTTGCGGAAATACTTCTGATTGGGTCGGAAATTGTAGGTCAGTGGCAGCAGGTAGTTGCGCTTGTAGACCGAGATTGCCAGCGGGTTGTCATTGGCGCTTCGCTGAAATTCACTGCGAAGACGGGTCGTCTCGTTTGGTGTCGCAGGCGATGAGGCGTGAATCGGCAGCGGAGCATGGTCGGTTGCCTGGGGCAGACCGGCTGAAAAGGCGTTGAAGCTGACACCAAGGCCGACTCGGCGAGTGTAGTGATCGTAGTCGATCAGGCTCTCGCCGTAGCCGTTGTAATAGGTTAGAAAGCCCCTGAGCTTGTCATAAAGCGGAAATGAGTAGTCGATCTGGTTGCCGTAATGGCCCTTGGACGGATTGCCCTTGAGCGACCAGGTCACTTCCTGGCCATTTTTTGCATAGCCAAGCATGACGTCGGCGTAACCGACGTAATTCTCGATATCGGGGTTATCGTCTTCATCGGCGCTTTCAGGCACGCGCCAGAACGGTTTGACGCTGAACCACCAGCTGCCACGCTGGAAAATGCTTTCAGCGTACAGTCGGTTCCAGCTTCTGGACAGGGGGTCGCTGCGGCCGTTGGATTGGTGCACTGCGCCCACACGGTTCAGGGTGTTGGTCCAGCCAAACAGGGTCAGACTGTTTTCGAAGTTGGCAAAGATTTCCGGCTCGTAATTGGTTTCGCGAAAGGGGGAAGAGGCGTCATTGTTGTAGGCCTGCCACCACGAGCGCTGGGTATAACCGAAATAAAGATCGCCGTTATGGTAGAGCATGTTATCCAGCAGCTTGATCTTGAAGCTGAGCTGAAACTCGACCTCGTTTCGGTCGATGCCGGCATCGCTATTGATGTTGCGGAAGCTGTCGGCATTGGGGTGGGTGTTGTAGGTCCACGGCAATAAATAGTTGCGACGATGAACCATGATGGCCAGCGGGTTTTTTTCCGCGTCGCTTTCAAGCGCCCGACGAACCTCGACTTCTTGCTTGACCTGGCCTTCCGGCGTGTCGGCTGCCGGCTGGGCCCATGTGGCGCCCGAGGCTGCAAGAAGCCCCAGCGACGAAACAGCGGCGGATCGAATATAAGAGGCCATGACACCTACCCTGAATAACAAGCAGGGGCCCTGCGCCCCTTAAATGATATGAACGCGCGCAGTATATCCAGTCGCGTGTTCAAGCTCTATGTCCTTCCAAGACTTCACCCTAGCTGTTAAGCCGGCGCTTGACGTTGCGCTCAAGCCGTGAGCAGTGTGTGACGTGCATCGGGACACCACTTTTATGGAGTCTCGGCGGCCAGTACTATAACGGCCTGTCTTTTCAGGTGAGTAGGGTGCTATGTCCTTGTGTCGTGCGATCATGATGATGACCGCCATTGTGGTGCTGGTTTTAAGCGGTACGCGTGCATCGCTTGCCGAGGCGGCGCAGGCGTTGCCCGAGCGCTCAACCGTCGAACAACAGCTTGAAAAGCTCACCGACAAGGCCTCACCCACGGCCGACGAACGTGAGCGCATCGAGCAGCTTCAGGCCACGCGGGATGACCTGCTTGCCTTGTCCGATATTAAGGACCAGTTCAACCAGATCGAACGGCGTGTCACGACCGCGGCCGAACGTGAACAGCGCTACCGACGAGCGCTCGATAGTCTGGGAGCGAACGATGTTGATCGCGACGGACTCGCCAGCAGGTCGCTTGATGAGTTGGCGCAGCGCGCCGAAAAGGCCGTCGATGAACTCAAGTCGCATCAGAGCACGCTTGCCGATATCAATCGCGCGCTCATCAATGCCCAGACACTGCCGGAACGGGCGCAGTCGACCATCAGTCAGGCGCAGGCCGAGCTTCAATCGATCGAGACCTCGCGGCAGGGCCGCTCGCGTGACGGCGAACAAGGCGCTGATGACCTCAAGCGTCAGGCGCAGCAGGTCCGTCAGGTGCTGCTTGAGACCCGAATTCGCTACAAGCGGTATCAGCTCGAACACAACACCCAGCTTCGAGACACGGCTCAGGCCCAGCGCGAGTTGCTTGCCCGGCAGATCGAGCAGCTCAACAACCGACTTCTGGTGTTGCAGTCCCTGATCAATCAGAAGCGGCGCGACCAGTCCGAGCAGGCCATCGTCGATGCCACTCGCACCGAGGGCGATGCCCGAATGGATTCGCCGATTATCGACGCCGCCCGCGCCCGCAACCGTGAACTCAGCCAGCAGCTTCTGACCACCACGGACCGGGTCAACACCCTGATACGTGAAAGCATCGAGGCCAGCACCGAGCTTGATCGGGTGCGACAGGTGCAACGCACGCTCAACGAACAGATCGAAGCCGTGCGCGGCAGTTTGCTTCTGTCGAAACTGCTGCGCCAGCAGCGCAATACGCTCGATGATGTCGATATCGAGCGCGGTCTCAATGAGGAAATCGGGCAGGTTCGTTTGAAGCAGTTCGATCTGGCGCAGACGCGCGATCAACTCTCGAATCTCGACACCTATCTGGCAGAACAGCTTAAAAAAGCCGACGCCACCAATACGCCTGCCGAACTCAAGCAAAGCCTTCGAGAGCTCTATCAGGCACGCCGGGATGTGGTCGACCAGCTCGACCGGGAATATGGCAACCTTCTGGGGCGTGCGATCGACCTGCAGCTCAGTCAGCAGCAGCTGATCGCGATTTCAAAATCGGTTCGCCAGACCATTCAGGAGCAACTGTTCTGGGCGGCTAATGGCCAGCCCTTGGGGCTTAACTGGCTGGCAGGGCTTCCAAGTGCCGTGTGGCAGGACGCTGTCGACCCGGAGTGGATGGACGCCATGAAAAGCCTTTGGCAGCGCCCCTCGGCCAACGCCTGGTTCATGGTTTTGCCGCTCGGGCTTGCACTGACCCTTGCGTTCTTCAGGCGTCGGATCAAGGCGCGGCTTCTTGTGCTTCACAATGAGGTCGGCCGCCTCAAGCGCGACAGTCAGCTCCACACTCCAAAAGCCATCTCGATGAACTGGGTGCTGTCCTCGACCGGGCCGCTGCTTATGGGCTCGCTCGGCGGCGGGCTTTTCTATGGCGGGCAAGGGCTTGCCCAGTCGCTCGGCGAGGCGTTTCTGCGTCTGGCGCTTGCCTGGGGCGTGTTCGGGCTGATGCGACGGCTCCTGGTTCGCGATGGCGTCGCCGAGCGTCACTTTCACTGGGCGCCCGGGTATGTGGCGCTGCTTCGTCGCTATCTTTTGTGGCTTGGTATCGCACTGGTGCCGGTGATTTTGATCACAACGCTTGCCGAGCGGGCCGAGAGCCTGCTTGCCGAGCACCCGCTGGCGCTCATCGTGCTGATTGGCGGGTTTATCGGCATGAGTGTGTACATGGCCCGAGTGGTGCTGGCGCATACGCCCTACATGGGGGTGCGGCTCTTTCGATTGCTTTTGGGGCTCTCGCTTGCCTGCGTGCCGCTGGCGCTGACGGTGCTGGTGTGTCTTGGCTATGAATACACTGCCCTGAGACTCTGCGGACGCTTTATCAATACGCTCTATATCTTTGCGCTGTGGATCGTGGTGGAGGCAAGCGTGGTGCGCGGGCTTGCCGTCGCGGCCCGGCGGCTTGCCTACCGCCGGGCGGTCGCTCGCCGACGGGCACAGGTGCAGGAAGGTGCCGAGGGTGGCGGGCTCGAGATGATCGAGGAGCCGCCGCTTGATATGGAGCAGGTCAACCAGCAGTCACTGAGACTTTCTAAGCTGATTCTGGTGCTGTCGTTCAGCGCCATTCTTTACGCCATCTGGGCTGATCTGCTGACGGTGCTGTCGTATCTGAATACGGTTACGGTCTGGACGATTCACCCAACCGATGCCGCCACCGGCACACCTACCGATATTTCGGTCGCGGATGTTCTGATCGCGTTGGCGACGGTCGGGCTGACGTCGGTCATGGCGCGTAACCTCCCAGGGCTTTTGGAAGTCATGGTGCTGTCACGGCTGTCGCTGAAGCCCGGTACCGCATACGCGGCGACCTCGCTGTTATCGTATGTCATCGTGGCGGGTGGCTTTGTGTACGCTCTCGGCTCGCTCGGAGTCTCCTGGAGCAAGCTCCAGTGGCTGGTAGCCGCGCTCGGGGTCGGGCTCGGCTTCGGGCTACAGGAGATCTTTGCCAACTTCATTTCGGGGTTGATCATTCTGTTCGAACGCCCGATCCGCATCGGTGACACCATTACACTTGGTGAGCTTCATGGCGTGGTCAGCCGGATTCGCATCCGCGCGACTACGGTCACGGATTTCGACCGCAAGGAAATCATCATCCCGAACAAGACGTTCGTCACTGACCGGCTGATCAACTGGTCGCTGTCGGACAACATCACCCGGGTGGTGCTGAAGTTCGGTGTGTCGCACGGGGCTGATCTCGATCAGGTGCATCGGCTATTGATGACGGCCTGTACCGACAACCCGCGTGTACTGAAAGACCCGGAGCCGCTGGTGTTCTGCATGGCCTACGGTGTCAACGCCTTCGATTTCGAGGTGCGCGTACACGTGAGTGACCTGGGCGATCGGCTGCCGGTGACCGACGAACTCAACCGCACCGTGGACCGCACCTTCCGCGAGGCCGGCATTCGGATCGCATTTCAGCAGATGGATGTCTGGCTTCATAGTCGGGATGGTCAGGCACGCTGCGTCGATTCAAAAGGCGCCGACGACGGCGCGCCGGCATCAACGTGATGGAGGTCTGCAAAGCGCTCGATGCGCTCAGAGGCGTCGAGCGTACAGCAGAAATTCCCGATTGCCGTCGCCGCCGGTGATCGGGCTGTCGATCCAGAGCTCAGGTGAAAGGCCGTGGGTCTGACAGCACGTTAGAACGCGGGCGCGTACGTCGTCGTAGGCATCGAGTGATCGGACCAGTCCCTTGGTATTGATGGCCTCGGGGGAGAGCTCGAACTGGGGTTTGACCAGCGACAGCAGCGGCGTGCCCGGACGCATCAGCGCCGCGAGGGCCGGCAGGATCAGCGTCTGGGAGATAAAGGAGACGTCCATCACCACCGCGTCAGGCCCGTTCGGCGTGTACGCTGACAGCGTCGCCTGAGTCAGCGTGCGCGCATTGATGCCCTCGAGACAGGTCACCCGCGGGTCCGATTTGAGCGGCTCGACCAGTTGATCGTGGCCGACCTCGACGCCAATGACGCTGGCGGCGCCATGATTCAGGGCGCAGTCGGTAAAACCACCGGTCGACTGTCCCACGTCGAGCACCACCAACCCCTTGAGTGAAACGCCACTTTGCGCCAGCAATGCGTCGAGCTTCAGCCCGGCGCGTGAGACGAAACGCTCCTCCGGGTCTGTCTCGATGTAAAAGACAGTGGTGTCTGCCAGCTTTTCGCTGACCTTGGTCACGGCTACCCAGGCGCCCTGGTGCTCGATGAACACCCGGTGATTGCGAATCAGGCGCTGCGCTCGGGTTCGTGAACGCGCAAGCCCCTGAACGACCAGTAACTGATCGGCTCGAATCAGACCCATCGATACACCCTCATCGACACATTTCCCTTGATCGAAAAACGGCCAAGCATGCCGTGTTCTAGCGCCGTTGTCACGGCGGGGGCGGGCCGTTTGGCGCAACGGTAGTCGAGGGGGCGGCATTGAACGCGCTGCGCCACCGGCTGACCACGCTGTCGCGTTTCATCGGGTCGATCAGTGTCATCAGCCCCGGGCTCAGGCGGATGGGACGAAGGTGTGGGTGGGTTCGAAGCAGCCGCTCAGCGGTGCCAGCCTGATCGAGCGCGGGATGCAGAGCACCGATCAACCCATCGGCTGCGATGCGCGCCTGGGCCGGCCGGGACGTGACGTAGCGCAAAAACGCCCGGGCCATGTCCGGAGACGGCGCGTTACGGGGAATGAACGCGAGCCGCTTGACCACCAGAGCATAGTCGCTCGGAATCACGACCCGAAGTCTTGGGTCCTGCCGTGCGGCCAGACGGGCATAGGAGCCGATCAGGTTGTAGCCGAGCACGAAGCGGCCTTCGCTCAAGCCATCGAGCATGGCCTGCGTCGAGGCGGTGCGGTGAGCATGCACCTGGCCGAGTGCCTTGACCAGCGACCAGTAGCGCGGCGATTGGCGGGCATCCTGCACCGCGAAGGTAAAGCCGGTATCGCTGATGGCCGGGCCATAGGTGACGACCTTGCCGTCAAGCGTTGCGGCGTGTGCGTTCAGGTAATCGAGCAGGCTCTGATGGCTCACCGGAGGTGTGCCCTTGGGAAGAAGATCGGTGCGCAGGACCATCACGATCGGCTCGAAGCTGAGTGCGACCAGTTCATTGCGCCAGCGGGCCTCCTTTGGCCAATTGGGGTCGATCGCGTCACCAAGTGACTGAGCGTGGCCGTTGTTGGCAAGCAGGTATTGGGCGGCCATGGCCGAGGAAAGCACCAGATCGGCGCTTTGTTGACGCTCAGGGTCGGCCAGGTAGGTCGTGAACAGCGCCTCGGTCGTGCGGTTGCGATAGTGAACCGCCACGTGGGGGTGTGTGCTTTGAAAGGCCTTGAGTACCGGCTCGATGAGCCTTGGATCGATGGCGCCATCGATCACGAGCCGCTGCTGCGGCGTGCTCGGCGCGTTAAGCACGATGTCCGCGGCGTAGGCGCGCGGGCCGATCAAGCTGCACGCCAGTAGAAACAGTGCGCCGGCGCGCCAAAAACGGCTAGTCAGTCTCATGAGCGACCTCATTGAACGCGAACGTGAGCGTGATGCGAAGGCCCTGGTGCTGTTCGGGGCGGTCGAAGTCGAGGGTGGCCTTGTGCGCGCGTGCGATGCCGCTGACGATCGCAAGCCCCAGGCCGCTTCCCGGATAGGCGCTGGTGCCGCGCTGAAAGGGTCGCGTGAGGTCATCGCTCAGGCTGTGGTCGATGCCTGGGCCGTTATCCTCGACCCAAAGCCTTGGCGGCGCATCGAGCGTGCCGACGGTAATGTGGGTGGCGCCTACGTGAAGGGCGTTATCGAGCAGGTTGGCCAGGGCTTCAGCCAGAGCCCACTCGCTGCCGACAATCTGCGGTGACGGTGAGCACAGGGCGAGTCCAAGGTCGATGCGCCGAACTTCGGGGCGTGCGAACGCGCCCGAGACCGCGGTCTGGGCGCAGGCATTCAGTGCGAGCGTGGTCGCATCCTCAAGGGCGTCGGGATGGTTGAGTCGGGTGTAGGAGAGAAGCTGGCTGGCAAGCCGCGCAGCCTGGCGGCTACTGTCGTGAAGGCGTTCGAGCGCTTCGCGCCATTTGGCCGGATCGGTTTCTCGAAGGGCAAGCTCTGCATGCGCGCTCAACCCTGACAGTGGCGTTCGCAGTTGATGAGAGGCGTCGCCGATGAAGCGCTGTTGTTCGGCGTGCATCGCGCGAAGGCGCGCGAGCAGCTCATTGAGGGCGCCGGTCAGCTCCTTGAGCTCTCGCGTCGGCGGCGGCGTCAATGGCGCCAGATCCTCGCTCGACCGGCGCCTGAGTGCGTAGCGGAGTTGTCTGAGCGGGTGAAGGGCACGCCGAACGATGACCACGATGGAGACCGATGCCAGAACCAAAAGGCCCAAAATACGAAGGGCCGAGCCCTGAAAAAGTTCCTGGGTCAAGGCGCGCCTCGCCTCCAGAGTGTGTGCAACCCGCAGATCGAACCGCGGTGGGGTGGTCCAGCCACTGGGAATGACGGTGCGCTGGCCGAGCCGAATGGTCATGCCATTCCAGGCGATCGTGTCGGCCTTGAAGGCGTCATCCGAGTGATTTGGCGGGGCAGGCAGGTGGGCGTTGCCGCTGACGAGGGTGCCGTCCGGGCCGATCAACGAATAGAACACACGCTCGTCACCGCTTGGTGCCAGGGTATCGAGTGCGGACGCCGGCACATCAAACCAGAGTCGGTCCGTTTGCCAGCGAAGCTGTTCGGCCATGGCGCGGGTGGCGGCATCGAGCAGGCGATCGAGGTTTTCATTGGCGGTGCGCTCGGCGCTTTCATAGGCCGTGGCCAGTAGGGCAATGCCCCCGATCAACAAGGGAATCAGCAGCCCAAGCGTGACGCGCTGAAACAGACTTGGCGCAGGGATCATGGCGTATCCAGCAAATAGCCGAACCCGCGTACGGTCTTCAAAAGAAGCGCATCACCGGGCAGGCGCTTTCGAAGCCTGTGCAGGTACACATCGAGGGCGCCGTCCTTGAGCGTTTCGTCGTCGCCAAAGGCCTCGCGTATAAGCGTGGCCCGGTCGATGACGCTGCCATGGTGACGCATCAGGCAGGCAAGAAGCCGCTGTTCGCGTGGGGGAAGATTCAGCGGCGCCTCATCGAGGGTGAAGGTATGGCTGGCGGTGTCGAGTCGAAGCGGGCCAAGCGTGATATGTGGGGCAAGAGTGCCTCGACGACGCAGCAGCGCCCGTACCCGTGCGTCGAACTCATCGATGGCGAACGGCTTGGTCATGTAGTCGTCGGCGCCGAGATCGAGCCCGCGCACTCGGTCGGTGACTTCGGCGCGAGCGGTCAGGATCAGCACGGGCGTGTGGGCGTCCAGCGCTCTGAACCGTTCGAGAATCTCGAGACCGCTGGCGCCAGGCAGGTTGAGGTCGAGCACGAGCAATTCCCACCGGGCAGCGGCCGCGTCTTCGATACACGCCAGAGCGGCGTTGCCATCGGCGAGATGGTCGACCTCACGGCCTTCACCGGTCAGAAGCGTGGTGAGCGTCTGTGCAAGCAGCGCATCGTCTTCGATCAACAGCAAAGCCATGGGGTCATCCTTTATCGCTTGTCTGAACCATTCACCTGCTCGTGCCCGGCGTGAAGGCCGTTATGATGGCGCATCCTGTCCTCGACTGCATCCCACCTTGGTTTGTACTTGAGCTCGGGGTCGTGCGCTGATATAGTGCCGCCCGCAGTCGACGCAGGAACACACGCGTCGAATTATGGTGGCCCCTTTTGGTCCTCCCGCAACGTGAAATCGCGAACCCCGCCAGGCCCGGAAGGGAGCAACGGTAGCGATGGAGTCGTGTGCCGGGATGTGGCTGATCGGGGCCGCCTCCATTTCTGCCCCTGCCTTTTGCCGTATTGGCCGATCCCGCTTTGTTCTCGGGGTCTCACCCGATAGAATACGTCGTCATCGACGGCGCTGAACCGGCGTCTTATTTCCATGCGTCCTTGACTGGCGTTTCGCGACTACAACGAGTGTGACATGAGCTATCAGGTACTGGCCCGCAAGTGGCGGCCGCGCACCTTTCATGAACTGGTCGGTCAGGACCACGTCTCGCGCGCGCTGATCAATGCGCTTGATCAGGGGCGACTTCATCACGCGTATCTGTTCACCGGCACCCGCGGTGTCGGCAAGACCACGCTTGCCAGAATCCTCGCCAAATGCCTCAACTGCGAGCAGGGCGTGTCCTCCTCACCGTGCGGCCAGTGCCCGACCTGCCGTGACATCGACGAGGGCCGTTTCGTCGATTTGATCGAGGTCGATGCGGCCTCGCGCACCAAGGTCGAAGACACTCGCGAGCTCCTGGACAACGTTCAGTACGCGCCGACGCAAGGGCGTTACAAGGTGTACCTGGTGGATGAGGTGCACATGCTCTCCACCCACAGTTTCAATGCCCTGCTCAAGACGCTCGAGGAGCCGCCGCCCCACGTCAAGTTTCTGCTGGCCACTACCGACCCGCAGAAACTGCCGGTTACGGTGCTGTCGCGCTGCCTGCAATTCGCGCTCAAGCACATGCCGCCCGAGAAGGTCGTCTCGCACCTGACCCACGTTCTGACCCGGGAAGAGGTCGACTTCGATGAGCGTGCGCTGTGGCTTCTGGGGCGGGCGGCCAATGGCTCGATGCGCGACGCGCTGTCGCTGACCGACCAGGCCGTGGCGTTCGGTCAGGGCGCCGTGCGCGGCGATGATGTGGCGTCCATGCTCGGAACACTTGATCATCATCACGTCATGGCGCTGTCTGAATCGCTTGCATCGATGGACGCCCGCGCGCTTCTGGCAACGGTTGCCGAGCTTGCCGAACAGGGCCCGGATTTCAGCGGCGTGCTCGATGAGCTGGTGGGCCTGTTTCACCGGTTGGCCATCGCTCAGATGGTGCCGGACGCGCTCGATAACGCGCACGGTGACCGAGACGCCGTCAAGGCGCTTGCTCGCCGTTTCACCGCCGAAGACGTACAGCTCTATTATCAAATGGCCCTTCAAGGGCGCGCCGACATGGCCCAGGCGCCGGACCCGCGCGCCGCGCTTGAGATGACGCTCTTGCGCATGCTGGCATTTCGTCCGCAGGGCGTGCCGAAGCCGCCGGAAACGCCGCTGCCGATCACGCCATCGTCGGCCCCGGAGGTCGATGCGCCTCAGGCGGGGCCGGCGACTCTCGAGCCTGCCCCGGCGGCCAATGAATCCGCCGATGACGTCGCCTCACCCCAGCCGGCGCCGCCAGCCGAGCCCGAGCCGCCAGCCCGGCAATCGAGCGAGCCTTACCCCGAGCGGCCAATGGCTACGGAGACGACGCCAGCGCCGCCAGAGGCGTTCTCGAATGAGCAGGCCTCTCCCGCGCAGGACGCACCGCCGCCCTGGAGTGACGAGGCGCTGGCGGCCTACGCAGATTTTGAGGCGCCGGCCTCGACGCAGGCGCAGGAAACGCCTCGCCGCGAGCATCCAGACGCGCCTCCTCCGGCCGAGCCCGAACGTCAGAGCGTGCCAGGACACGAACACACGGCAGAGGCGCCTGATGCGGCGACGCCCCTCGCGCCCACATCAGACGACGCCTCGATGGCTTGCGATGGGAGTCGCCCAACGCCTGATGGCGCCGAGGTCGCCTGCGGGGCCATGACCCACGCGCAGTGGCTGGCGCTGTTCCCCCGGCTCGAGCTTCGAGGCCTTACGGCGAGCCTGATGGCGCACTGCGCGCTCAAGCGCGATGACGGTACGCGACTGGTACTGGCGCTCGAGCCGTCGCAAAGCGCGATGCTTTCAGACGTTCATCAGGGCCGGCTCGAACAGGCGCTCGAGGCCATCGGTTGGCCGCGGCAGACGCAGTTCGAGGTTGAGTCGGTGCCGGAGCACATCGAGACCCCCAAGCGTCAGCGTGACCGATTGATGGCAGAACGTCAGGCTCGTGCAGTTGATGCGTTGACGCATGATCCCCATATTCAATCATTGACGCAGGCATTCGATGCCCATCTGATCGAGACCAGTGTGGTTTCGTTCGAACCCGATGTTTGAGCACGCGCGTGCTCACAAGTGACGAGGATAGAGACATGTTTAAGAACGGCATGGGCGGTCTGATGAAGCAGGCCCAGGAAATGCAGGAAAAAATGCAGCAGGCCCAGGAAGAAGTGGCCAAGCTTGAAGTGCATGGCGAATCCGGTGCCGGCATGGTCAAGGTCACCATGAACGGGCGTCACGACGTGACCAAGATCGATCTCGATCCCTCCGTCATGAGCGAAGAGAAGGAGTTTCTCGAAGACCTGCTGGCCGCCGCCGTCAACGACGCGGTTCGCAAGGTCGAGGCGACCTCCAAGGAGCGCATGTCCGAAGTGACCGAGGGCATGAACCTTCCCCCCGGCTTCAAGATGCCGTTCTAATGGCGTTCTCGCCCCTTGTCGATCAACTGCTCGACGCGCTGCGCGTTCTGCCAGGCGTCGGGCCGAAGACCGCACAGCGCATGGCGATGCAGGTGCTCGAGCGTGACCGGGAAGGCGGTGCTCAGCTTGCCCGCATCCTTGCGCGCGCCGTCGAGGAAGTCGGTTACTGCGCACGTTGTCGCACACTGACCGAGCAGACGTTTTGCGAGCTGTGTGAAAGCCCCCGCCGAGACGATCAGCTTCTGTGCATCGTCGAATCGCCCGCCGATATGCTGGCGATCGAAGAGGCGGGTGGATACCGGGGCCGTTATTTCGTGCTCCATGGCCATCTTTCCCCACTCGATGGTATCGGTCCTGATGATCTGGGTCTTGATGATCTCGACACCTTGATCAAGGACGCTGCCATCGATGAAGTGATTCTTGCCACCAACCCGACCGTCGAGGGTGAGGCCACGGCCCACTATCTGGCGCAGCAGCTCAAGCCGCGTGGCATTCGTCTGTCTCGGCTTGCCTATGGCGTACCGATGGGCGGTGAACTCGAATACGTCGACGGTGGCACCTTGAGCCGCGCATTCATGGGACGACAGCCTTTCAATGAGTAATAACCTCCCCGCCGTACCGAACGGCATCTGGATCGATGCGCCCGAGGCGCTCGATGAGGCCTGTCGTGTCCTGAGCGATCTGGACGTACTGGCGCTCGATACCGAATTTCTGCGTGAAACCACGTTTCACCCAAAGCCTGCGCTCCTGCAGCTGGGTAATGCCTCCCAAGTGTATCTGATCGACATGATCGCACTGGATACACCGACCGAGGCCCTGAAGGAATTGCTAGGCCCGACCGGCCCCCTCAAGCTCCTGCACGCCTGCGCAGAAGATCTGGAGGTGCTGCGCAACTGGCTGGGCTCGGTGCCGCAGCCGATCGCGGACACTCAGCTTGCCGAGGCGTTTGTCGCCGGTGAGCCGGCGCTGAGCTATCAGCGACTGGTCGAGCGGTACCTGGATATCCATGTGCCAAAGGAGGCCACCCGGTCTGACTGGACGCTGCGGCCGTTGTCTGAGGTGCAGTGCGCCTATGCAAGCGCCGATGTGGCCTATCTGTCGCCGATCTGGATGGTGCAGCGCAAGGCGCTCGACGACCGCGGTTTGCTCGAGTGGTTCGAGCAGGAGTGCCAGCGCCAGATCGATAAGGCCACGCGGGAGGAGGGCGATGAAGATCGTCATCTGCGTCATCGTCAGATCTGGCGGCTGAACCCGCGGCAGTTCGAGGCGTACCGCCTGCTGTGTCAGTGGCGTGAAGCCGAGGTTCGCGCCCGGGACGTGCCAAGAAAGCGTCTGGCCACGGATGCGCTGTTGTTTGAGCTGGCAACGCACTTGCCGAAAAACCGCTTTGAACTGGCCGCCATCGAGGGCATGCATCCGCCGGTGGTCAAGAAGGAGGGCGACGCGCTGCTTGCAACGCTCAAGGACGTAGCCGCCTTGAGCGAGTCTGAGCTGCCAACACCGCCGCCATCCCCGCTTGGCGCCGAATTCAAGCAGGTGTTCAAGTCGCTCAAGCAGCTCGTGAATCAGAAGGCCGAGGCTCATGGCCTGCCTTCGGAGCTTGTTGCCAACCGACGCGATCTGGAGACCTGGACTGCGGCGGTCATGTCGGGTGCGCCGATCATGTTCGCGACTGAATGGCGCCGGGCGCTTCTGGCAACCTCCATTCTCGATATTGCCGCCGCGTTTGAACGGAGCACCTCATGAACGAGCCTTTCTTGTGTGATGTGTATAAAAGCCCCCGCCGGGATGAGATGTATCTCTACGTTCGCAGAGGCGATGATCTAAAGGAGCTTCCCGAGGCGCTGGCCGAGCATTTCGGGACGCCGGTGTTCGTGATGCCGCTTCTGATGACGCGGACCAAGACGCTTGCGCGCACCACAGGCGCCAAGGTACTCGACGCGATCATGAGTCAGGGGTTTTATCTTCAGATGCCGCCGGCCAAGGAGCCCGGGATGCTTGATCTGTACCGGACACCGACCGAAGGGCGCTACTGAGAATGAGGCCGCGTTTCTGGGAGCGTTTTGCGCTCGAGGAACTCTCCGATGAGGAGTGGGAAGCCTTGTGTGACGGGTGTGGCCAGTGCTGCCTGCTCAAGCTCGAGGACGACGAGGACGTGGCCGTGCTCGATGTGGCCTGCCACCTGCTTGATGATGCGACCTGCCAGTGCAGCGACTATTCGAATCGGTTCGAGCGAGTGCCGGGCTGCACGCAGCTGACGCGCGATCGCATCGAGCAGTTCAAGTGGTTGCCGAAAAGCTGCGCCTATCGGCGGCTCTCTGAAGGGCGTCGATTGGCTGGCTGGCATCCGTTGATCAGCGGCAACCGCGAGCGCATGCATAAAAAGGGCATCAGCGTTCGCGGCCGTGTGGTGTCGGAGACGGCGGTCAACGAGCAGGACTACGAAGAGCACATCATCGAAATCCTGCCCAAGACGCCAGCCAGCCTTTAACCGCTTAGCCGGCCGATGCCTCTGTCTCGCCGTGGCGGGCAGTCAGGCCCATGGCCCAAAGCAGAAACGCATCCTGCTGTGCTCCATCTCTCCAGGCGCTGAAGCGTCCCGATGCGCCGCCATGACCGGCGCTCATGTCGGTTTTCAGAAGTACCGGGCCACGTCGGTTTTCCATCGCATCGAGCCGGGCGTAAAGCTTGGCCGGCTCCCAATAGGGCACGCGGGCATCGAACCAGCTGCCCTGCAGGAAAACCGGCGGGTAGGGAAGGTCCGACAGGTTATCCAGCGGCGAGTACGCCTCGATGCGCTCGCGAACGCCGGGCTCTTCCGGGTTGCCCCATTCGGTGTATTCAGCGGTGGTTAGCGGGAGCGCGGGATTTTCCATCGTTCGAAGAACATCGACGAAGGGCACATCCAGCACGGCGGCGCAAAAGGCGTCCGGCTCGAGATTGAGGCTTGCACCGACCAATAGCCCTCCGGCGCTGGCGCCATAGGCGGCGATGCGGGCTGGGTCGCTGATGCCGTGCTCGACCAGCGCGTGTCGCGCGGCCAGAAAATCGTGGAAGCTGTTTTGCTTGTGCTCGAGCTTGCCGGCCAGATACCACGGCTCACCGCGATCACCGCCCCCGCGCACGTGCGCGACTGCAAAGACGACGCCACGCTCGAGCAGTTCGAGCCGGGCGACCGAAAACCAGGGGTCGAGCACTTCGCCATAGGCGCCGTAGCCGTAGAGCAGGGTCGGCATCGGCGCCTGGCCGCGCTGGGATTTACACATTACAACGGATACCGGAATGCGTTCGCCGTCATGGCCATTGGCCCAGATGCGCTCGCAGTGCAGGTCGTCGCTGGTGAGCGAGCCGTGAATGCGCTGCTGCTTGAGCAGTGTCCGGGCGTTGCTGTCGAGCTCGAGCGACACCCAGCGCGGCGGAATGACGAACGACTCCTCGCGAAGCCTTAGGGTGCGCGTGTCGAAATGAGGCGCGTCGCCAAGGCTTTGATGACAGAGCGGCTCGGGCGCGGCCAGCAGTGTATCGCGGGTCGGGGTGTGGTCGTCTGCAAGTTCGAGTACGCGAAGTCGCTGCAAGGCTTCGTCGTGATCACGCTCGGTCAGCACCATGCCCCACTCGAAGCAATCCACGCCCTCGAGGGTGACTTCCAGGCGGTGATCGATCCAGGGCGACCAGTGATCGGGTGTGTGCTCCGGCGCGCGCTTTAATTGAAAGTGCGGGCCGTCTTCGTTGGTTAGAATGTAGAACTGACCCGGGCGATGGTCGATGCCGTACTCGATGCCATCGCGGCGCGCCATGACGCAGCGAGGCGCAGTGTGTGGCGCGTGTGCGGGGATCACGTGGCATTCCGAGGTGCTTTTCGACGCGGTTTCGATCACAAGCCAGGCTTTTGAGCGCGTCTTGCCGAAGCCGACCCAGAACTCGGGATCAACTTCCTCGAACACCTGCACGGTCTCACCGGTGTCGCGGTCGATGGCGTGAACGACGGCCGGGCGCTGAGTGTCATCGAACGTGCTGTAAAAAAGCGTGCGATCGTCTTCGGCCCACATCACATCCGGCCCGATGTCGGTCGCGAGCACCCGCTCCTGGCCGCTTTGCGTATCCCGCACATGGAGGTCGTAGAATTCGTTGCCCTGGGTATCCAGCGTCCAGGCCAGAAAGCGCTCGGACGGTGATACGGCAAGATCACCCAGTTCAATGAACGGGTTGTCCCGTGCCATTGCTGGTAGGTCGAGCAGACAGGTCTTGGCGTTGGCGTCGCCGATGGGGTGGCGCCACCAGGTCGGGTAGTCGGCGTCGGCCGCGGTCTCACTCCAGTACACATGGTGATCAAGCGGTGAGGGGATGCCGCTTACCGCGAGCTCTCGGCGTGCAAGGTGACCCTGATACAGACGCTCCACGGTGTGCTCGAGCGGGGTGAACCAGGCGTCGGTGCGCTGATTGGCGCCATCGAGAAAGGCGCGTACCTGCGCGTCGTCGCGATCTTCCAGCCAGTGCCAGCTGGGATCATCGGCGCGAAAAAAGTGCGTAAGGTCGGAACGAGTCGCGGACTGTGCTTTCATAAAAGGTCGTGTAACATGCATCGTGTAGGGCAATTAAGGCGACCATAGCACAGAGTTGTCGGGCCTTGCGCGTCACACTGCTCATACGCGAGTGCCAGAATTTGGCGCTCAACGCGTTTTTCGTTTGCATCGAGGTTGGTTGTGCTCATTTCAGACTCTCTTCCCCTGTTGTGGCTGACGTACGTCGGTCTCTCTCTTGTCATTCTCGTGACGGGCTATTTCGCGATCGGGTTCCTGCCGCGTCTGCCGCGATGGGTCACGGTCGGCCTGGTGGCCGGTGTCTTACTGATGCCGATGACGTTTTCCGTACCGGGGCCTGAAGACAAGCTCGGCTATTCCGGTTGGGCGCCAGCCCTGGTGGTGTTTGCGGTGGGTGTCCTGCAGGGCGATGGCGGCGATGTGGCCGGCAGCGCCATGATGCTGATCATTGGCATGGTGATCGGTGTGGTGCTGGCCTGGCTCTTGGCGGCCCGGTGTCGCCGTGAGGACGACGACCACGACGATGACCGCGCTGCTCGGCCCGCCAAAAAGCGTGCGACCGAGCGCGAAGAACCCACGCTTCGCTAGTGCGGCCGCTGAACGACATCGGCCTGGATTCATCAAGGAGATCGACTATGCGCGCTCGAGTGATCGGTAGGGCGGTGGCCTGTGCGGTCGTCTGGCTCTGGTGTGCGGCCGCAAGCGCCGCACCGACCGTTCAGCTGATAGCTGACGTGTCCGGCAGCATGAAAAGCAATGACCCGGCCAACCTGCGTGCCACCGGCATCGGGCTCTGGGGGACGCTTCTGCCCAAGGACACGCAGGCTGGACTCTGGACCTTTGGAAGCCAGGTCGATAACCCGGTGCCGCTGGACAAGGTCGATGGCGCCTGGCGGCAATCGGTTGAGGCCGCGCTTCCTCGGTTGAGCGCCTATCAGCAGTTCACCGACATCGAGTCGGCGCTTACGAAGGCCCTGGCCGCAGTGCCCGACACCGATGAACCCGCGCACGTCATCCTGCTGACCGATGGCATGGTCGACCTGCCTGGTGCCAGCGGCCAGGCCAAGACCCGGAAAGACGCCGAGTCACGTTCGCGTCTGCTTGAAAACGTCATCGAGGATTACCGGCAACGGGGCGTGGCAATCGACACCATCGCGCTGTCCGGCGGGGCCGATACCGAGCTCCTGTCGACGCTGTCGCGCCAGACCGGCGGTCTTTCTTCGGTGGCGGAAACCCCGGCCACGCTCATGCGCTCGTTTCTGGATGCAATGACGCAGGTCACGCCGTTTCAGCGCGTGCCGCTTGGCAGCGACCAACGCTTTTTCCTCGATGATCAGGTCAACGGCATGACTGCGCTGGTGTTTCGTGACGATTCCACATCGTCGCCGCTGTCGTTGATCGGCCCGGATGGGCAACGCATGACAGCGCGCGCGCCCGGTCGCAGCGACTGGCGTCATGAGGCGCGTTTCGATCTGATCACGCTCGACCGGCCAACGCCTGGGGAGTGGCGACTCGACGGCTCCGTCGGGCCGGGCAGTCGCATTTTGATCGACTCGCCGGTCAAGCTGGCGCTTGAAAGCGGTGAGCCCACGCTTTATCAGTTCTTTCCGCGTGACATTACGGCGCGCCTGACCGACAACGATGCGCCGGCCACGCCGGAATCGCTTGGTGTGACGCCGCTGTCGATGCGCGCAACGCTTGTTGGCTCTGACGGGCGTACGTTGAGTGATACGCCGCTGACGCCCTCTGATGACGGTGCGGTCTACTCAGGGCGGCTGAGCGCTGAAACGCTTGGCAATGCGCAACTTCGAGTGCAGGCGCAAGGTGAGGGCATGACGCGGCTGCGTGTGGCTCAGGTTAACGTGGCGCCGCCGCTGGAGCCGTCCCTTGACGCTTCGCGCGGGGTGATCACGGTCGAGGCCCGTGCGCCAAAGCTCAATCACGACAATACCCGCATTTCGGCAACGCTTTTGGGGCAATCCCTTGACGTCACGACCGCTGCCGCACGGACCTGGCAAGTGCGCCTGCCCGATGAGCTGCCGAGCCAATCGGTGCCGGTCGAGCTCAAGGCAACGATTGATCTGCCGATGCTTTCGCGCACCATCGATCTGCCCTCGGTGACCCTGAACGAGCAGGCCCGCGTCGCACTTTCTGGGGCCGGTGAGCGCGCAGCACTCAAGGGGCAGTCCATGGAGGACGCGCAAGCGTCGGAGCAGGACGCCGAAGCGCCGTCCGCGCTCGAGAATCTCTGGAGCAAGGCGCAGGCCGCATGGCCCGAGGTGGTTGCGTGGGCCGAACGTCAGCCCGAGTGGGCCCGGTGGGCCGCCCTTGGCGTTGGTGTGCTGGTGGTACTTTTGCTTGTGCTCGGTGGGCGGCGCAGGCCCGAGCCGCGCCGCCGTGAACCTCACCTGGGCGAGGATGACAATGACCCGCGCCTATGAGGCGTCGTCATCGAACATGCCGTCGAACATCGGTCCGGACAGGTAGCGCTCACCGCTGTCCGGCAGGATGACCGCGATGGTCTTGTCCTTGTAGGCCGGATCTTCTGCAAGCCTCAGCGCGGCCACCATGGCCGCGCCGCAGGAGACGCCGCAAAGAATCCCTTCCTCTTGCATGATGCGCCGCGCCATGGCCATCGCTTCTTCGCTTTCCACCGTCTCGACCTGATCGACCAACGACACATCCAGATTCTGGGGAATGAAGTTGGCTCCGATGCCCTGAATCTTGTGTGAGGCTGGGGTAATCGGCTGTTCGTTCATGTGTTGGGTGATGATCGGTGATTCCGACGGCTCGACTGCCACGCTGTGCAGCGCCTGGCCTCGCTCACGTTCGAAATAGAGCGAAATGCCGGTCAGGGTGCCGCCGGTACCAACGCCGGCCACCAGTACGTCGAGCTTGCCGTCGAGCGCATCAAACAGCTCCGGCCCCGTGGTCTTGACGTGAATGGCCGGGTTGGCCGGGTTATTGAACTGCTGCGGCATGTAGTAGCGCTCGGGGTCGCCGTCTCTTAGTTCCTGCGCCTTGTCGACCGCGCCCTGCATGCCTTTCGGCGGCTCGGTCAGCACAAGGGTGGCGCCCAGCGCCTTCAGAACCTTGCGACGCTCGAGGCTCATGGATGCCGGCATGGTCAGCGTGACCGGGTAGCCCTTGGCCGCCCCCACGAACGCAAGCGCAATGCCGGTGTTGCCTGACGTCGGCTCGATGATTTCCATGCCGGGCTTGAGCGCGCCAGAGGCTTCGGCGTCCCAGATCATGTTGGCCCCGATGCGGCATTTGACCGACATGGCCGGGTTTCGCGCCTCGATCTTGGCGTAAAGGCGCGGGTGAGAGGTCAAGCGGTTGATCTTGACCAGCGGGGTCTGTCCGATGGTCTGGGCATTGTCTTCAAAGACGGCACTCATGACGTTCTCCTGATGAATGAATCGCACACGCAAGCCTAATGCCGGCGCGTGTCGATTGCCATGGCGTGTGCGTGCATGGCTCAAGAAGAGCGTTGAGTGTGAGCATCTCGACAAAGGTCGTACCCGAGCCTACCGTAGCTCGTTGTTTCTTGGCCGATAGTGCTAGCATTGAAGGTGTTTTGATGTATGACGTCTCCCGCGTCAAGGACAGCCCGATTCAACCATTTCAGCACAAGGATTCTCGCCATGACCCAACAGACCACCGTGTTGCAGGGCGAACCTCTGGAACACTTCGAGCGGTATGACTCCGTGCTGGATGTAATCGATGAAGCCTGTACCACCTATCGTGATCGCGTCGCCTTTTCCTGCATGGATCAGACGATGCGCTTTCATGAGCTGGATGAGCGGGCCGACCGCTTTGCGGCCTGGCTGACCCAAAAGAGTGGACTGGTGCCGGGGGACCGATTTGCGATCATTTTGCCCAATCTACTGCAGTACCCGGTGGCGGTGTTCGGGGCGCTTCGCGCGGGGCTTGTCGTGGTCAACACCAACCCGCTTTATACGCCGGAAGAGATGGCGCATCAGCTGAAGGATTCAGGCGCCAAGGGTGTGCTGGTGTTTTCGCACATGGCTGACCGGCTCGAAAAGGCGCTGCCCAAGACCGACGTCACCTGCGTCATGACAACAGACGTGGCGGATCTTCACGACGCGCCCAAACGCTGGGTATTGAATCTGGGTGCGCGCCACTTGAAGAAGCTGGTGCCACGTTATCACCTGCCTAACGCCGTGCGCTTTCGAACGGTCATGGCCTTTAACGGTCGGGCGACGCGTCACGCGCCGGCCAAGGACGATATGGCGGTGCTTCAATACACCGGCGGCACCACCGGTCAGCCCAAGGGCGCGATGCTGACCCACGCCAACCTGATCGCCAACATGCTCCAGACCGGCCAGATCCTCAAAAGCGCGATTCAGCGCGGTCAGGAGGTCGTGATCGCGCCGCTGCCGGTCTATCACATCTACACCTTTACGGTGAACTGCATGTTCTGCTGCTGGACGGGCAATCACAGCGTATTGATCCCCAACCCGCGGGACATGGACGGCTTCATCAAGACGCTTAAAAAGACCGACTTCACCATATTCATCGGGCTCAATACGCTCTTCGCGGGGCTGCTCAAACAGTCCGGGTTTCAAGCGCTCGATTTCTCGCACCTGAAGCTGACGATTTCCGGCGGCATGGCGCTCTCGAAAGAGACCGCCAAGCGCTGGAAGGGGCTGACCGGCTGTGATGTGCTGGAAGGGTATGGCATGACCGAGACGTCGCCGGTGGTGTGCGTCAATCCGCCCGACAATGTCCAGCTCGGCACGATCGGCGTGCCGGTGGCCGGCACCTCGCTTCAGGTAGTCGATGAGCATGACGTCGCCCAGCCGCTTGGTGCGCCCGGGGAGCTCTGCGTCAAGGGGCCTCAGGTCATGCGGGGGTACTGGCATAACGACGCAGCCAGCGAAAAGGCCTTTCTGGACGGCTCGTGGGTACGCACCGGCGATATGGCGGAACTCAATGAAAACGGCACCGTGCGCATTGTTGATCGCAAGAAGGACATGGTGATCGTCTCCGGCTTCAACGTGTACCCGACCGAGGTCGAGGAAGTACTGATGACGCACCCGAGTGTTTCCGAGGCTGCAGTGGTGGGGGTGCCACATGAGGAAAGCGGCGAGCTCTTGAAGGCGTTCGTGGTGGCAAGCGATCAATCGCTTGACCAGGATACGCTTCGAGCGTGGTGCAAGGAGCACCTGACCAGCTACAAGGTGCCTCGCCAGATCGAGTTTCGAACCGAATTGCCCAAGAGCAACGTCGGCAAGGTGCTTCGTCGGGAGCTTCGCGACGAGGCCGCGTGAGACAGGCGCCTGAGGTGGACGCCACCGCCTCAGGCGTTACAATGACACTTGCAGCCGACCCGACCCCTGGCTGCCCCTTCGGCCGTGTGCCCGTGCGTTTTCTCCAACATGTGGTTTGACTCTCTTGACGACTTCAGCAGCTGAGGTTCTGTCGCAGTGGCAGAACTTGCGTGATCAACTCGAACAATGCATGCGCCAGGACGCCGTGGCGCTGGACAGGCGTCTTGGCAAGGTGCGTCGCCGAATCAAGGAGGGCAAGCCCTCCGACCGGGCCCTTGGTGAGATCGAGCGTGACATCGCACGTTCCAGGGCGCGATTCGAGGCGCGCTCGAGCACGCAGATTAAGCTCAATTACCCCGAGCAACTGCCGGTGGTGGAAAAGCGCGCCGATATTCTGGCCGCGCTCGAGAAAAGCCAGGTGGTGGTGGTCGCCGGTGAAACCGGGTCGGGAAAGACAACTCAGTTGCCCAAGCTGTGCCTTGAGATGGGGCTTGGCCGCCGGGGGTTGATCGGCCATACCCAGCCTCGCAGGCTGGCGGCGCGCTCGGTGGCAACCCGGCTTGCCGAAGAGCTTGAGGTTGGCCTCGGGGACACCGTGGGGTATCAGGTGCGTTTCACCGACACGACCTCGGAGTCGACGCTGGTCAAGCTGATGACGGACGGCATCCTGCTCAACGAGACTCAGCATGATCCGTGGCTGTCGCGCTATGAAGCGATCATCATCGATGAGGCGCACGAGCGCAGCCTCAATATCGATTTTCTGCTCGGATACTTGAAGCGTCTGACCGACAAGCGCCCCGATCTCAAGATCATCATTACTTCGGCGACTATCGACGTTCAGCGGTTTTCCGAGCATTTCGGTGGTGCGCCGATTGTCGAAGTCTCCGGTCGAACCTATCCGGTCGAAACGCTCTACCGGCCGCTGGTGAGGGAGACCGACGAGGAGGAAGATCAAACGCTTCAGGAAGGCATCTCCTCGGCGGTCGAGGACATCGATCGGATCGAGCGCGAGCGCGGCTGGCACTTCGGCCCGCGCGACATCCTGATCTTCTTGCCGGGCGAGCGGGAAATCCGTGAAACCGCCGACACGCTCAGAAAGGCGCGCTTGAAAGATACCGAGGTGCTGCCGCTGTACGCTCGGCTTTCCAACAGCGAGCAGAACCGGGTGTTCTCGCCCCACAGCGGCCGGCGGATTGTGCTGTCGACCAACGTGGCCGAAACCTCGCTGACAGTACCTGGCATTCGCTACGTGATCGACCCGGGGCTTGCCCGCATCAGCCGCTACAGTTACCGCGCCAAGGTGCAGCGTCTTCCGATCGAGGCCGTCAGTCAGGCGAGTGCGAACCAGCGCAAGGGCCGCTGCGGGCGAATCGCGGAAGGGGTGTGCATTCGCCTCTACAGTGAAGACGACTTCCTGGCGCGCCCGGAATTTACCGAGCCCGAGATTCAGCGCACCAACCTGGCCTCGGTGATTCTCTCGATGCTGTCGCTGAAGCTTGGTGACATCGACAAGTTTCCGTTCGTTGACCCGCCCGGGTCGCGGTTCATCAGTGACGGCTTTCGGTTGCTGTTCGAGCTGGGGGCGGTCGATCATGCCCAGCATCTGACCCAGAAAGGGCGCCAGCTTGCCAAGCTCCCGATCGACCCGCGCCTTGCGGCGATGATTCTTGCCGCCGGCCCGCTTGGCAGCGTGCGGGAGACCTTGATCATTGTCAGTGCCCTGAGCATTCAGGACCCGCGCGAACGCCCGGCCGAGAAGCGCGAGGCCGCCGATCAAAAACACCGGCAGTGGCAGTCGCCGGATTCGGACTTCATGTCGTGGCTGAGCCTCTGGCACGGCTTCGATGAGGCCCGGGGGCTTTACTCGAGCAGTGGCCTGCGACGCTGGTGTCGCGAAAATTATCTGAATTACCTGCGCCTTCGTGAATGGCACGATACCTTCCGTCAGCTTCGAAAGCTGGCACAGTCACTTGGGTTGACGCTCAGCGATGCGGACACTCCCGCGGATGAATCGCTGGTGCATCGGGCGCTGCTGGCGGGGCTTTTATCGAACATCGGCCTCAAGCAGGAGCAGCGCGAGTATCTGGGTACACGCAATCGAAAATTCCTGATTCATCCCGCATCAGGCCTTTCCAAGCGCGCCCCCAAATGGGTGATGGCTGGAGAGCTGATGGAGACGTCTCAGCTGTTCGCGCGCGAGGTGGCCGGCCTCAAGCCGGAATGGATCGAGCCTCTGGCCGAGCATCTGGTCAAGCGAAGCTACAGCGATCCGCACTGGGAAATGAAGCGAGCTCAGGTCGTGGCGTTTGAGCAGGTCACGCTGTTCGGGCTGCCGATCGTTAGCCGGCGCAAGATCAATTACGCCCCCATCGCCCCGGAAGAGGCGCGCCAGATTTTCATCCAGCACGCGCTGGTGGAGGGCGAGTACCGAACCCAGGGCGCCTTTTTCGATCATAATCGCGCGCTGATCGATGAGGTTGGTGATCTCGAGGACCGTGCTCGACGCCGGGATATTCTAATCGATGAAGAGACACTGGCGGCGTTCTACGACCAGCGTCTGCCAAGTGACGTGGTCGATGGCAAGAGCTTCGAGAAATGGCGGCGTCACGCCGAGCAGACGGACCCCGATGTGCTTCGACTCGACAAGAGCGATCTGCTCGCGCGCGACGCCGTCGAAGTCACCGAGCAACGCTACCCTGACCAGCTGACGCTCAACGGCGTGTGCTATCCGCTGTCGTATCACTTTTCCCCAGGCGCCGAGGACGATGGGGTCAGCATGACCGTGCCGGCCAGCATGCTTTCCCAGCTGCCTAGAGCGCGGCTTGAGTGGCTGGTGCCGGGGCTCTTGCGCGACAAGGCGATTGCCTTGATGAAATCGCTGCCCAAGCAGTATCGGCGTCAGGTGGTCCCGATTCCCGACTGGGTCGATGCCGCTCTTGAAGCCCTGTCGCCCGATGATGTGGCCCTGAGTGCGGCGCTTGCCGAATTCATGCGCCAGAAAACCGGGCTTCGTCTGCCGGAATCGGCCTGGCAGAGCGATCAGCTTCCGCCGCATTTGATCATGAACATCAAGGTGGTGGCGCACGATGGCAGCTACCTGGGGCAGGGGCGCGACGTGAACGCGCTCGAGCAGCGCTTCAGCGAGGCGGCGAAAGCCAGTACTCAGGCGCTTGCAAACGACGCGCTCCAGCAGAGTGCGCTCACGGCCTGGCCTCGCGAGGCGCTGCCTGAATCTCACGTTCAGGAGCAGGCGGGCATCCGGGTCGAGGCGTATCCGGCAGTGGTGGATGAAGGGAATGCGCTTGGCGTGAAACTCTTCGATCATCCGGACAAGGCGCTGACGCAGCACCGGGAAGGCGTCAAGCGTGCGGCGATGATGGCATTGCCGGACCAGGTGCGCTATCTATCGCGCGCCATCGACGGTCTCGAGGAGTGCGTGCTGTTGTTTGCCAATGTGGGCTCACGGCGTGATTTCATCGATGATTTCGTCGAAGCGGCATTTTTACGCACCTTCGCCCACGACCCGCTTCCGCGTGATGAAGCGGCGCTCGCTGCCCGTATCGAGGCTGAACGCGCTGAACTGGTGCCGACCGCGGAGCTGATCATGGGTGAGGCCAGGGCGGCGCTCAAGGGGCATCTGGCGGTCGCCAAAAAGCTCAAGGGCAGTGTCAATCTTCAGCTGGCGCGCACCTATTCAGACCTCAAGTCACAAATGGCGCGTTTGGTACACCGTGGCTTCATTCGAGAGGCGGGCACGTGGTTAAGCCACTATCCTCGGTATATGGAGGCGGCATCGATCCGACTCGAGAAGGCGCCACGAGAGGTGCGCAAGGATCAGTTGGCCATGGATGACGTGCAGGCCTTCGAACAGCGTCTATCCGCGCAGCTCGACAAGGCGCGGCATCAAGGCGTGGTGGACCCGGCCCTTTTTGAGTTTGGCTGGTGGATCGAAGAGCTTCGCGTGTCCCTGTTTGCCCAGCAGCTTGGTACGCTCGAGCCTGTGTCGGAAAAGCGTCTGGAGCGTCGCTGGAAAACGCTCAAGGAGCAGGGCATCGTTTAGTCGCCGCGCGGTTTGATCGTAAAGGCACAGCGCGTGGCTGCGTTTGAAAGGCGAGGGGTGTAAGGTAGACCCCCTTGAGAACACAACGCCCGTAAAACGGGTCTCGAAGGAACAGTTATGGGTTCTAAAGCAACCGTTACCGCCCTGGCATTGGCCGGCCTCGTCACCACCGGCTGCGCCAGTACCAATGGGCAGCAGTCCAACCCGCAGGATCCGTGGGAGGGCTATAACCGGGCCGTCTTTTCATTCAATGACACGCTTGACCGTTATGCATTGAAGCCCGTGGCCGAAGGGTATGACTATGTCACCCCCGAGCCGGTTCAGGATGGCGTCGGCAACTTCTTCAATAACCTCGGCGAAGTCGGCAACTTCCTCAATAGCCTCATGCAGTGGAAGCTGAGTGCGGCAGGCGTTGCAGGCTCCCGGTTTCTGATCAACACCACTCTTGGGCTTGGCGGTCTACTTGACCCAGCCGGTCGCATGGGGCTTGAGCGTCAGCCCGAGGATTTCGGTCAAACGCTTGCCACGTGGGGCGTAGGGCAGGGGCCGTATCTGGTCTGGCCGTTTCTTGGGCCGAGCACGGTGCGTGACAGCGCGGGCTTTCCGGTCAACTGGTACACCGACCCGGTTACCTACATTGACGACGACACAACGCGCTGGTCGTTCCGCGCACTCGATATCGTCGATACGCGGGCGGGCCTTCTTGATCAGGAGAGCCTGATGCAGGGCGATCGTTACAGCTTCGTACGAGATGCCTATCTTCAGCACCGTCAGTTCCTGATCAATGACGGCAAGGCCACCAAAGACCCGTTCGCCTCGGGTGACGTGGACTTCAATGATGACGACTTTGCTCAATAACGTCTGTCTGCGACCGCGTTCATGCTAAGCGCTCAACCGGTCATCGGCCTAATCGACCGGCCAGGTGCGTTTCGTGACCGGCTGGCCGGGCTGCTCGAACGCTTTGGCTACAAGGCGGTTGCCATGGATGGGCTGGACGCACTGACCCGGCGTGTCTCACTGGTGGTCGTTCATATCACGGCACTTGAAGGGCGGCAGTGGGACGATTTGGCGCGGCGTTATCCGACGCTTGCCGTCAGCGACCGCACGTACGATCACGTGGACATCATCTCGGCCATCGATGCAGGCGTTGAGGATTACCTCATCGACCCGGTGATTAACACGTCGCTGTTCAAGCGGCTGATCGAACGCGCGCTGGAAGACAGTGAACGTCGCCAGGCCGCCGTTCGCGACCGGGACCGGCTCGAGGCACTCAACGAGCAGCTGCAGACACACCTGACGCTCTTGCGTGAAGATCTGTATGCAGGTGGACAGATTCAGCGCAAGCTGCTGCCGGTCTCACCCCAGCGTCTCAATGGGCTCGAAGCGTCGTTTTGGCTTGCCCCTTCTCTGTACCTGTCCGGTGACTTTCTGGACTATCGGGCGCTCGGGGCGCATTACAGCCTCTTTACCTTCATCGATGTCTCAGGCCATGGCGCGTCGTCGGCGTTCGTGACGGTGTTGATCAAGTCGCTGATTCAGCGTGTCCTAGCGCAGTGGGACGGCCAGCACCCGGAAGAGCTCCTGCCGGCGATGCTGACCAGTCTCAATGAAAACCTGATGGAAACCGGCGTGGGCAAACACGCCGCTTTGTTTCTGGGCATGATCGACCGGCGCAGCCAAACGCTTTTTTACTCACTGGGCGCTCAAATGCCGATGCCATTCATCAAGGAGGGCAATGACGTTGATGTGCTCAGCGGAGACGGCCCGCCGATCGGGCTTTTTCCGGGCGTTCGTTTTCCGGTGTTCGAGCGGGTGCTCGATGCCGGATTTTCTCTGTGGTTATGTTCCGATGGTGTATTTGATTGCCTTCAGGCCGATACATTGGATGAGAAAATTGAAATGCTGCGTTTGAGAGTGGCAGAGTCTGCATCCATTGCGGATCTGAAAGGGTCGTTGACCCTGGGTGATGCGCTTCCCGATGATCTTACCATCATGATGCTGAGTGGGTTTCACGATGACTGAGGCACGCATTCAAGCGGCGTATGTGGATCATGTATTCATTTTAAAGCTCACAGGCGATGTACGACTGACCCTGTGTGCCACGCTCGATCAGCAGGCTCGGGCGCTTTCCGAACTGCGCGATCTCAAGGATGTGATCATTGACCTTCGCGAGGTGGTGAATCTGGACTCCACCTCGCTTGGCTTTCTGGCCAAGATCGCCCTGGCGGTCAAGGCGCGCATCGACCGCCAACCCGTCGTGATCGCAAGCCATCCTGATGTATTACGGATGTTCGATGTCATGGGGTTCCGTCATTATGTGTCGTTGAGCGAGGTGCCGCCCGAGCAGCAGGAGTTTCATGACCTGCCGGTCGTGGATACTGATGAGGCAGGCCTTCGCGAGCGCATTCTCGATGCCCATCGAACGTTGATGACACTCAATGAGCGTAACAAGAGTGAATTTCAGCCGCTGGTCGATCTTCTGGAACTTCAGCGTTTCGACGCCGACCCACCATCCTGATCCGGGTATTAGCCCCACGTTTGATTCAGGCCCTTTCACGCTCATGGCATGAGCTGTTCCGGCTCCTGTAGGACACATGGAGACAGGAGATTCATGCGCGAGGTATGTCATGGAAGACAGAGAAAATTCAGAGCGCCATTACCCCTATCATCTTGTCGTGACGCTGGCGGCGCTGGTCATCATTGTGACCGGCCTGAAGCTTGGGGCCGACATCATCATTCCGATTCTACTGGCGACTTTCGTGGCCGTATTGTGCGCGCGTCCGGTCAGCTGGTTGCATCAGAAAGGTTTTGGCATTACGCCTTCGATCTGTTTGGTGCTTGCAGGGCTTGCGCTTTTGTTGGGGGCGTTCGGCACGTTGATTGCGGCGCATTTGAATGCGTTCGTGGAGCAGCTGCCGGATATGGAAGCCAAGCTGCAGGAATACTACAAGGTCATCATTGACTGGATGAACGCGAACGGTGTGCCGGCGGAGCTTTCCTCGGCCGAGCGATTCTTCGATCCGGACAAGGCCACGCGGCTGATGCCGATGCTGCTCGGAGGGATCGGCAGTGCGCTGTCACAGATTCTGATCATTTTCCTGTTGATGATTTTTGTGCTGTACGAAACGCTCGATTTCCCGAAAAAAATCAAGCTGGCGCTGGAGCAGCCGGAAGCGAGCATGCGCCGCTTCACCCAGTTTTCACTGACGCTTCAGCGCTATCTGGTGGTCAAGACCGGAATCAGTGTGATCACGGGTGGCCTTGTGTCACTGTCGTGCGTTCTGCTGAACGTTCAGTTCGCGCTGCTGTGGGGCGTTCTGGCATTTCTTTTGAACTATATTCCCAATCTTGGCTCGATCATCGCGGCCGTACCGGCGGTACTGTTGACGCTGGTCATGCCTGAAGGCGGCTTCATCAAGGCAGCGATGTTGGGCGGCTGTTATACCGGCATCAACTTCATTCTTGGCAACTTCGTTGAGCCGCGCATCATGGGTCAAACCCTTGGCATGTCGACGCTGGTGGCGTTCTTGTCGCTGGTCGTCTGGGGATGGATTCTTGGGCCGGTGGGAATGTTTCTCTCGGTGCCGTTGACCATGTCGCTCAAGATCGCGCTCGATAGTCACCCGGATACGCGGTGGCTGTCGATCATGCTGGGGCCGACGCAGCGTCGGCGGGAGAAATTGCGAGAGAAGAAAAGTCGCAGCGGATCCTGATGCATAAAAAAACCCACCTCGAGAGGTGGGTTTTTTCTGGTCGAGTCAGTCCGCTTACGCGTTCTGCTCGATAAACTGCACAAGCTGCGGCTTGGACTGCGCGCCGACCAGTGACGCAACCTTGTTGCCTTCCTTGAACATCACGACCGTGGGCACGCCACGTACGCCCTGTTCTGCGGCGATGTCGGCGGCGTCATCGACATTGATGCTGACCACTTTCAGTGTGTCGGCCTTTTCTTCAGCCACTTCGTCGACGACCGGCGCCATCATCTTGCAGGGGCCGCACCACGGTGCCCAGAATTTCAGCATCACGGGCTTATCGGATTTCAGCACTTCTTGTTCGAAGTTGGCTGCGGTGACATCAATGTTGTTACTCATAAGGTTCTCCAGTTCTCTCAACTGCGTCGCAAGTTCATGGCAAGGATGGTAGCGGTTGCCTGATACAGAGGCAAATAACATCCTTTAAACGGGGCGATTGCGTGTGGCGTGCCACGTTATATGGGGACACCCATGGGTTAAAAAAAGGCGTAGCGAACACCGAGTACCAACAATAATCCGGTCAAGAGTGTGCGCAGCAGCGCATCCGGCAGGTAACGCGTCATGCGGGCACCCAGATGAATGGCCGGCAGTGAGCCGATCAGCAGCGCCCCGAGCAGCATGAAGTCCACGTTACCCAGGAACAAGTGCCCGGTACCTGCAACCAGCGTCAAAGGGACGGCGTGGGCAATGTCGGTCCCGACGATCTTGCCAGCACGGAAGCTTGGGTAGAGCACCATCAGGATGGCGGTTCCGAAAACGCCAGCGCCCACGGAGGAGAGTGTGACACACACTCCGAGAACCAAGCCCGAGAACAGCGTAAGCTGAGGAGTGTAGCGTTGAATCCAGCCATCTTTCTTGGCTGCGAACCGCTGTAGGGGGCCTTTGAAAATCAGAATGACGGCGGTCATGATCAGCATGACACCGAGCATGCCCGTGATCAGGTCACCGTAGGCGTGGCTGCCATCAAAGAATTGATCAAGCACCCACACCGTCACGAGCGCGGCCGGGATACTGGTGGCGGCAAGGAGTTTGACGACACGCCAATCGATGTGCTGCTGCTTGTGGTGGCTGAAGGCGCCGCTGAATTTGGTCAAGGCGGCGTAAAGCAGGTCGGTACCAACGGCCACGCTTGGCGGAAAGCCGAACAGCAGCAGCAGCGGAGTCATCAGCGAGCCGCCGCCGATACCGGAGAGGCCGACGGCAAATCCGACGCCTGCGCCAGCAAGAATGTATAAAAGGAGGTCGGTCAATTCCATGGTCAGCGGCCCATCGCGAAAGAGTGATAATAACGGCGGGTATCTTAAGGTGTCCTCTTTATGCCCGAAAGGAATGATTGTTCATTATTTTATGCCTTGATAGCATTAAAAAGATCATTATTGCTGGGTGGGGGTTGCCGTGAAGCTTCAACAATTGCGCTATATCTGGGAAGTTTCCCGTCACAACTTGAACGTATCGGCCACGGCGCAAAGCTTATATACGTCGCAGCCGGGCATCTCGAAGCAGATTCGATTGCTCGAGGATGAGCTTGGCGTCGAGATTTTTGCGCGAAGCGGCAAACATTTGACCCGGGTCACCCCGGCTGGGCGCGCGATCATCGATCTGGCCGGCCAGGTGCTGTGTACGGTCGGAAACATCAAGCAGGTGGCTCAGGAGCACAGCGATGAGCAGCGTGGCAGCCTGTCGCTCGGCACCACCCACACCCAGGCGCGCTACGCACTGCCTCCGATCATTCAGGAATTTCGGGCGAAGTTCCCGGATGTAGCCCTGCACATGCAGCAGGGTACGCCCAAGCAAATCGCGCAGATGGTCTCTGAAGGCCAGGCGGACTTCGCCATCTGCACCGAGGCGCTTGAACACTTCACGGATTTGATCCTGTTGCCGTGCTATCGCTGGAACCGCTGCGTGCTGGTGCCCAAGGGGCATCCACTGGCGCAATCGCCGCTGACTCTTGAAGCGCTTGCTGCTCACCCGGTGGTCACATACACCTTCGGATTCACGGGCCGCTCTCAGCTTGATGACGCCTTCCGACGCAACGGCCTTGCCCCCAATGTGGTGTTGACCGCTGCCGATGCCGATGTCATCAAGACCTATGTGCGTCTTGGTATGGGGGTTGGCATTGTCGCGCACATGGCAGTCGATCCTGTCGCTGATCATGACCTGGTGGCAATCGATGCAAGCCATCTGTTCGAAAGCTCGATCACTCGGATTGGCATTCGGCGTGGAACGTTCATGCGCGGGTATATGTATGACTTTCTGCACCGCTTTGCAGGCCACCTTGACCGCGACCGGGTGGATGCGGCACTGGAAGCCGGACCACGAAACGAAGCGAGCCTATTCGAGGATGTGGTCTTGCCGGTCCGCTAGAGGGTCGACACGCTAGAGCACTTAAACGAAAAAGCGCAGCCCCGAGGCTGCGCTTTTTTTATGGAAGAAAGCACTTGGTACGTCAGAACATTTTGTCAGTGCGCCAGGTGCAGGCCGCATTCGCGCGTCTCTTCACCCTTGGTTGGGTCGAAGTAGTCGAAGTTGTTCGGCAGGTCATGCTTGACCAGATACTCGTACAGATCCTTGGAGCTCCAGTGCAGAAGCGGCGCGACCTTGATCAAACCGTCGCTATTGACGCTTACAGGCTGCATCTGGGCGCGATGCTGCGTATCGGAGGCGCGGAGCGCTGTAAACCAGACGGTCGGTGCCATTTCGCGAATGGCGCGCTCGAACGGCTCGAGCTTGACCTCGGCGGTGAACGCGTCATGACGCGGGTCATCAAGGCCAGGTACGTCGCCTTCGACCGCTTCGCGATGCGCACGAGTACGCTTGGGCACAAAGATGAAGCGATTAAGGCCAAGCTTCTGGGTCACTTCATCAGCAAACTGATAGGTGGCGGGCGTGTTGTAGCCGGAATCCATCCAGACAACCGGAACGTCAGGCTTGAGTGTTGCTACCATGTGGAGAATGACCGCCTCGAACGGGCGGAAGTTGGTGGTCACGATCGGAAGACCCCCTTGTTCCAGCGCCCATTCGACCAGTTTTTCTGCATCGTTGCCGAACTGCTGATTGACGTCATCAATAGTCATGCGTGTTCTCTCCGTACGTACGTGATGAGTAATGCGGTCAAGCCTACCAGAGCCGCGTTGAGGCCGGCTAATATCGTTCGCTTAGAAGCTTAGAGCGCCAGGCGTTCATGTCTCGGACTCCAGCGCGTTCATCAAATGGCGAATCTTGGCGATCGATTCGGCGTATTCTTCTTCTTCGACCGAGTCGGCCACGATGCCGCCGCCGCCCCAGAGGTGGACACGGCCCTTCTGCATCAGTGCGGTGCGAATCATGATGGACGTATCCATGTTGCCGCGCGTGTCGATGTAGCCAAGCGAGCCGCAGTAGGGCGCTCGAAAGACAGGCTCCAGTTCATCAATGATCTCTATGGCGCGATGCTTTGGAGCGCCCGTGATTGACCCGCCTGGAAAGGCCGCCATCAATGCATCGAGCGCGTCCTTGCTTGAGTCGAGCTGGCCTGTGATGGTGCTGACCAGATGATGCACATTGGCATAGGACTCAAGCGCCATCAGTTTGGGAACGGTGACGGTGCCTGGCGCACTCACCCGGCCTAAATCGTTTCGAAGAAGATCCACGATCATCACGTTTTCGGCCTTGTCCTTGAGACTTGCTTCAAGCTCCAGCGCCAGCTGCCGGTCCTCTTCAGGCGTTGCGCCCCGGGGGCGTGTGCCCTTTATCGGCTGCGCCATCAGTGTGCGTTCGCTGCAGCGGATAAAACGCTCTGGCGACAGTGACATTAGCGCGCCGTCGCCCCAGTCCAGATAACCGGAAAACGGCGTTGGCGTTGCCGCTCTCAGGCGTTGATAGGCCTCGAAGCCATCACCTTCGGTATGTGCGCTGAACCGTTGAGTCAGATTGATCTGATAGCAGTCACCGGCACTCAAGTACGCCTGTACCTGCTGAAACGCCACACCGTAATCAGCGCGTGTCCATTCCGGTGCAAACGGGGTCGTGCAGTGAAACGAAGGACGTTGTCGTGTGTGCGCTGGACGCGAAAGCATCTGATGACGCTCATGGCGTTTGGTCTCGGGCGCGATGAGCGTTGCGCACTTTTCATGATGATCGAGCACCAGGGCCCAATCGTAGGCACCCAGCATGGCCCAGGGCCAGGTCACCGAAGGGTCCTCTTTTAAAGGCAAGGCTTGAAGCGTCCGAGCGAACTCATAGCTCCAGTAACCGATAATTCCACCGGAAAAGGGCAGGTCCTCCATATCGTCGGGCACGCTGTGTTCGACCAGTGCCAAAAGGGCCTTCTGAGCGGTATGGATGTCCTGAACATGAGTCAGATGCGCTGGGGCATCCGCGCTCCACTCAAGCCCGTTCGGTTGAACCTTAAGCGTGCACAACGGTTGGCTCGAAAGAATGTCGAAGCGCCCCGTAGCGGAATGCGGCTTGCCGGAATCGAGCAAGACCGCACCGGGTTCGTCTTTGAGTTTTGAAAAATAGCCAAGTGGCGACGGCTCATAGGGAAGCGACGTCAAGGTCAGGTGCGTCATGAAAGGCGACCGAGTGCGAGACAAGTGAACGGGCAAGCCCGATGGAATAGGGGAATGCTATCATGTCAGGCTTTTGATCGGGATGAATAGGGTAGGCGTATGGCGGCTGGCTGGCAGCAACAACATGGCACATTGCAGTTGAGGGATCAGTCGGTCCACTGGGCGCGATTGAAGAAAACGGCCGACGTTGAACAGTTAGGTTCCGAAGGCGCGCCATTGCCACTGATATTGCTCCATGGGGCGGGCGTGTCGGGTGCTGTGACCTGGGGTGGGTTTTTACCGCATTTTACGCACTATACGGATATCGTGATTCCGGATCTTCGAGGGGCAGGTAAGACCCATTTCCCCAGCGGGGATGAGCGGGCGTTCACCATGGACGAGGTGCTCGATGATCTTGAGGCGCTGATGCGCGAGCAGGGCATCGAGCGGTTCGATGTGGCGGGGTATTCCTTCGGAGGCCTGGCCGCAATGCTCTTAAAGGCGCGACTGGGCGATCGCATCAACCGCCTGACCTTGTTGGAGCCTGCGTTACTGGAACGGATGGACCGCGAAGCATCCGTTCGTATCCGCGAGCATTATACGTGTGCGGCCAGCGCCATTAGAGAAGGAAGAACCGCTGAAGAGGGCATCACGCAGTTTCTGGACCTGATCGCGCCGAAGCGCTCCCGTGACCCGCGCGTCGAGTCGGTGGCCATCAAGCGCCTCGGTCGACGCCATGAAGGCTTTGCTCACGCACTTGATTGCGTGACACAGGCGATCAAGCACACCGATCGCGAGGCGCTGCTTGCCAGGCAGGGCCGTGTCTTGAGCGTCGTGGGTGGGCGAAGCCCGCATGCGATGCGGGAGTATCATCACTATCTCGGGGAAGCCTATCCAGCGTGGCGCTACGTTGAGTTGAGTGAGACCGATCACTCCTTGCCATTTCAAAAGCCAAGGCAGCTGGTGGAACTGATCGAGCGCCGATAATGTGAGTCGGGCTTGTTATGCGCGGGAAGGCATGGCAGCTTCCCTGAGTCTTTTGTTTTATTAACGTACATTCAGGTCTCTCCATGACGAGTGAGTCAACCGAAGTCCGGACGATCGCCGAGCGTGTCTTTCACAAGCTCCAGGACGACATCGTGCGTGGCCACCTTCCTGCGGGAAGCAAGATTACCGAGCCAGGGCTTGCGAAAAGTTATGGGGTGTCGCGTGGGCCACTGCGTGAGGCCATGCGTCGACTTGAAACGCACCGTTTGATCGAGCGCGTACCGCACGTGGGCGCCAGGGTAGTAAAGCTATCCATGCGAGAACTGCTGGAGCTGTTTGATATGCGTGAGGCCCTGGAGAGCATGGCCGCGCGTCTGGCCGCACGGCATATGACCCAGGACGAGCTCGCGGCACTTCGAGGCGTGCTTGATGCGCATGAAGAGCAGCACGATCTGCCGCCCGGCGAGGCGTATCACCGTCGAGAGGGGGATCTGGACTTTCACTTCCATATTGTTAGAGGCAGTCACAACCGCATGTTGATGACCACGCTCTGTGATGACCTCTACTATCTGGTTCGGCTCTATCGAACGCAGTACAGTGCTACCGGAACGCGGCCCCAGCGTGCATTTGTCGAACATCACAGAATCGTCGACGCCATTGCCTCTGGTGATGAGGAGCTCGCCGAAACGCTGATGCGACGCCACATTACGGCGTCACGGCAGCTGGTGACCGAACGCTATGCCATGACGCTCGAGCATTCTGATCAAAAGGAAGAGCCGATCTCGAGACGGCGTATCAACCCATAAGCCGCATTATGAGCGCCCTGCAGGCCCCGGCCAGCGGGGCGCTTCTGTATTGGTGTCATCCGGATGTCATCTTTTTTCGACAAAGGGGTTGCGCTCGGGTCAGTGCGTGGGTAAAGTACGCATCCGCTGTCGGGGACGTCGCAAACGGCCAGGCAGTATGAAGTGCGCAAGGCGCTGATTTGGTTTGGTTTTTCTAGGCTTTTTTAAAAAATCGGACGTTGACATTTCAGCCCGGTTCGGTAGAATGCGCCGCACTTCATCGGACGCAGCTTCGAGTGATTGAAGAGCGGTTTTCTTGCTCTTCAGGTCGGAATTTGGTTTTCTGATCGGTCGCTCAAAATTGAAGCTTGACAGTCCGGCTCGGATGAGTAGAATGCTCATCCACTCGCTACAGGGCACAGCCCGCAGCGAGACGCTCTTTAACAAGTCGATCAGGTAATTTGTGTGGGCGCTTGGCTCGGGGTGATGATCGCATCACCAAATATCGAGACAAGCGACTCGTCAGAGAAGTTTGTAACTCGAGCCAGA
>NZ_JAMLJI010000002.1 GCF_023712105.1 Larsenimonas suaedae | reverse complement strand
TCTGGCTCGAGTTACAAACTTCTCTGACGAGTCGCTTGTCTCGATATTTGGTGATGCGATCATCACCCCGAGCCAAGCGCCCACACAAATTACCTGATCGACTTGTTAAAGAGCGTCTCGCTGTGGGCTGTGCCCTGTAGCGAGTGGATGAGCATTCTACTCATCCGAGCCGGACTGTCAAGCTTCAATTTTGAGCGACTGATCAGAAAACCAAATTCCGACCTGAAGAGCAAGAAAACCGCTCTTCAATCACTCGAAGCTGCGTCCGATGAAGTGCGGCGCATTCTACCGAACCGGGCTGAAATGTCAACGTCCGATTTTTCAAAAAAGCCTAGAAAAACCAAACCAAATCAGCGCCTTGCGCACTTCATACTGCCTGGCCGTTTGCGACGTCCCCGACAGCGGATGCGTACTTTACCCACGCACTGACCCAAGCGCAACCCCTTTGTCGAAAAAAGATGACTTCGGGATGACACCAATGCAAAAACGCCCCGCTGGCCGGGGCCTGCAGGGCGATACGCGATGCGCCTTTATAGATAGGAAGAATGCCTTGCCAATCGTTAGTGGCTGACCAGGGGATCAAACGCTTCCGCGACACCCAAAAAGAGAATCGCGATGAGGCCAGAGGCAACCAGGTAATAGAGTGTGGGCAGTATCGTCTTTCTAAGTACCTGCCCTTCACGGTCCAGAAGCCCGACCGTTGCCGACGCGGCCACCACGTTATGGATAGCGATCATGTTGCCCGCAGCGGCGCCGACCGCCTGCATGACCACGATCAATACACTGGAGGACCCAAGCAATTGACCCACACTGAACTGGAACTGCGACAGCATCAGATTCGAGATGGTGTTGGAACCTGCAATGAAGGCACCCAACGCTCCTACGCTCGAGGCAAAGAACGGATAGACACTACCAACGGTTGAAGTCACCAGATCGGCCATGGCAACCGGCATGGAGGTAAGCTCCGCTGCGTTGACGCCTGAATTGATCAAGATGCGCACCATCGGCACGGTAAACACCAATACGAATCCCGCACCCAACAGGGTTTTCGACGACTCCGTGACCGCGTCTTTCATTTGGGTCGCCGTCATGCGGTGTAGAAAGAAGGTAATGGCGACCACGATCAGCATGACCCCGCCGGGCAAGTACAGCGGCGAAATCGCACTCGAGACATCCTCCTCCCCGAGAATCCCATTCCACCCAAAGGAGAGCGTTGCCACGAACCACGCCTTGACCTCGGGAAAGACACGCGTAACCACCAATAGCACGGCGAGTACCAGATAAGGCAGCCAGGCAAGCCACAGTTTCATCGGGGCCTTATCCGCCACATCGTCGTAGCGAATCTCGATGTTGCCCTTCCAGACCTCAGGCCACTGGGACAGCGGGGGAAACCGCCACTGACGCTTGGGAAGAAAAAGCCCCTTTCGTGCCGCCAGCACGGTGACCGCAAGCCCGACCAGTGAGCCGATGAGGGACGGGAACTCAGGCCCCAGGAATATACCGGCCAGGGCATAGGGAATAACGAAGCTTGCCCCGGCAAACAGTGCAAAGGGCGCCACTTCAAGCCCTTCACGCCAGCGTTTGTTTTCGCCGAAGAAGCGGGTCAGCATCATGCTCATGAGCAACGGCATGAAAAGACCGACCACCGCATGTGTCAGCGCCACGCCCGAGGTAATCAGATGATAGAACTGCTCCCAGCTCGAGCCTTGTGCAATCAGCTGCTCGGTGACCGCCGCCTTATCGAGGCCTCCGGTCACTCCAACCACGATCGGTGTCCCCACCGCACCGAACGATACCGGCGTGGATTGGATCATCATGCCCATGACGACTGCCGCCATACCGGGAAAGCCGAGCGCGACCAATAACGGCGCGGCCACTGCCGCCGTCGTGCCAAAGCCCGAAGCACCTTCAATGAAGCAGCCAAACAGCCAGGCAACGATAATGGCTTGAATGCGTGGGTCCGGTGAGATGGTTGAAAAGCCGCCGCGGATCGCCGCGATCGCGCCTGAGTGTTTGAGCGTATTCAACAATAAAATGGCGCCGAAGATGATCCAGAGGATCGACAGGGTCAGTAAAAGCCCCTGAATAATGGAGGCACCTACTCGAATCGCGCTCATCTGCCAGACGATTAGGGCAAGGGCCACGGTCACGGCCAGCACCAACGGCATGGCGCGTTTGGCAGGCCAGTTCAATCCCAATAGCAAGATCCCCGCCAATACCAGCGGAGTAAAGGCTACCGCCTGAATCCACATGCTCCCCATAACTTCGCTTCCTGATCTATAAGGCCGCTGCCTTGGTTGTGATTATTGTGCTGCGTGATAGAAACGTGCTGCTGCCGTTGGAATTGGATGGCCATGGCAGCCTGGCCGGAAATCAGTCAGACCGTGTAATCAAGAGCACGACCAGCGCTTTCGGGCCGTGCGCTCCGAACACCAACGTCTGCTCGATGTCAGCGGTCTTGCTCGGTCCCGAAATCAGCAACGCATTGCTGGGCAACCCCTTGTGCCAGGACTGAGCCGATTGCAGCTCGAAAAAGCTCGAGTAAATGTGGCGTTCATCGACCACCACAATATGGACAGGCGGAATCAGGCTCAGGCTTCGGGGCTCATCGGCGTCAGGCCAAAGACAGACCGAACCGGTCTCTGCAATGGCGCCGCAGGATGACGTCAGACCCGCCTCGAGACGCTCGAATGCCTCACGTCCTTTAACCGACGCAAACGACACCAGCCGTCGGCGGCCGTCCTGTAGGTCACGCCGCGCTGCTTGCGCCCAGGGATGAATCTCGCCCAGCCCCAGCGCAGTGATTTCACGTGAATCCAGCACTTTTGCCAGTGCATCCGTCCAGGTCGCTTCCGTGGTTTCGATGACCTCGGCTCGGGCTGCACGAAGTGATTCGATGAAACGGGTCTTGCGCACGGCCGCATCAAGCGGCCGATGCATGACGCTGTAATCAAGCTCAGTAAACTGTGTAGGCGCTGGTGCGGCGCGCTCACGCAGCCGCGAAAGGATACGATCGCGTGCACTCATGAGCGCCTCCGCTGTGCCAGTTGTTGTTTGAGCGAGGTTGCAGCCGGCGTCGGTCGCACTCGGTTGTCGGTCCAGGGCGCGACCCGCTTCGGCACCGCCGAACGGCACGCCTGCACGACTCGCACTCCTATCCGCCAGCAGCGGGGATGTCGAGCCAGCCAGGAAAACAGTTTCCAGCCCATGGCCTCCATCGGCCGACGTGCACTGCCGGCGCCTTCGATGTTGCCCTTGCCCTCGCCCACCGCCTCGTTTCGAAGCCGAACCAGCAATTTCGGGATGGGGATGCGCACCGGGCACACTTCTCCACAGGCCCCGCATAAGCTTGAGGCTGTGGGTAAGTTTTTGGTGGTGTTGAGCCCTAGAAGATGCGGCATCAGGATCTTGCCGATCGGCCCTGGATAGGTCGTACCGTAGGTATGACCACCCACCCGGGTGTACACCGGGCAGTGGTTCATGCAGGCGCCGCAGCGAATGCACTGAAGCGTCTCGGCATACTCCTCATCCTGATACATACGGGAGCGGCCATTATCGACCAGCACCAGATGCACTTCTTCCGGGCCATCCACTTCCTGGCCCCGCCAAGGGCCACTGATCATGTTGAAGTAAGTCGTGACGTTCTGGCCGATGGCCGAGCGGGTCAGAAGCGCATAAAGCGGCGGTACATCCTTGAATTCAGCCACCACCTTTTCGATCCCGGTGATCGCGATGTGCACCGGCGGCACCGTCGTGGTCAAACGGCCATTGCCTTCGTTTTCCACCAGACACAGGGTACCGGTTTCAGCCACTGCAAAATTGACCCCGGAAATGCCGACATCGGCCGTCTGAAACCGGTCACGAAGTTGCGCCCGCGCGGCATGCGTCAGCTCCTCGGCATCGTTTGTCTCACGAGTACCGGTGCGCTGGTGCATCAATGTCGAGATGTCGGCGGTGTTCTTGTGAATCGCCGGCATGATGATGTGCGAGGGCGTTTCATCCGCCATCTGCACGATGTATTCCCCCAGATCAGACTCGAGCGCCTCGATACCGGCCTCGGCCAGCCGGGCGTTGAGTTCGACCTCCTCGGACACCATCGATTTGCCCTTGATCACGCTTTGAGCGCCGCGGGCCTTGCAAAGCTCCGTGATCACGCGGCCAGCATCGTCGGCGCTCTCGGCCCAGTGCACGGTAATGCCGTTACGCTGACAGCTGGCTTCGAGCTGCTCGAGGAGATCCGGAAGGTGGCGCAGCGCCTTTTGACGAATGCCCTGGCCAAGATCACGCAGGGCCTCGATGTCCCACGAATCGAATGAGCCAAGACGCTTGGCCATCAATCCATCCATGGCGCCCCGGAAGTTATGCCTGAGCTGAGGGTTGGAAAGCGCCTGTGCCGATTGGTGGTGAAACGCTGCCGGAGTGAAGGTTTTTACACTCATGAGCTGCGCCGCCATAGATAGCTTGCAATATGCTCACCGTGAACCTTGGCCTTGCGGTACTTAAAGTGCCCATCGATATTCATGAGACACCCGCAATCAGAAGTGACTAGGTGCTCCGCCTGCGCCGCTTCAATCGCTGCACATTTATCCTCGACCATGGCCTGAGAGACCTTGCCATGCTTGACCGAAAAGGTACCGCCGAACCCGCAGCACTCCGAGGCACGCGCCTGCTCGACCAGAGTCACGTTGCTCAACTGACGTAGAAGCGCCGGGCCGGTATCGGCAAGGCCCATCTCTCGTCGAGCGCTGCAGGACGTATGCATGGCTACCCGCTCATCCGGGCCATGATCCTTAAGCCGAACATGACAGACGTGTACCAGAAACTCGGTCAGCTCAAATATGCGCTCGGCTACTGACTTGGCGGCCTGCTCTTCGGGCTGACCGTCAAAGAGTTCCGGATAATGACGCCGCATCATTCCACCGCAGGAGCCCGAAGGCACGATGATCGGCCAGGGCTCGTCGAACAGACGCAGCTGATGACGAGCCACGTCAATGGCCTGGGCGCGATACCCTGACGTAAAGGCCGGCTGACCGCAGCAGGTCTGGCCGTCGGGAAAGAGGACCTCGATGTTTTCTCGTTCAAGCAACGAAACGGCATCCAACCCCGCGCCGGGATAGAACACATCGATCAGACAGGTTCCGAAGAAATACACCTTCTCCGGTTTTGGGGGATACAGCTTCACTGTGCTCATCCGAACGCCCACGGCTGATAATTGGTAAAACCAATTTATAGTTGGTGTGAGGTACGGTAGGCGCTTCGCTTGACCACGGTCAACGCCTTGCTGGCGAAGCCGGCGTATCAATTAGTATAACGCTATAAAAAGATCAACAATTACAGGGCATTGCCCAGTCGTCAGCTTTAGATCCCTTACTATATATTGGTAATACCAATTTATACCTTTGGGCCGATTGTGGCTTTTGACACAATGACACCACTGCCGATCCCTGGTTGGCCCATTCTTTATCGAGCGAGAACCGCATGGCCTATCCTCCGCTTCGCCAGCCACGCCTGGCTGATGTCATCACCGAGCGCCTTGAAGCGATGATGCTCGAGGGCAGCCTGCTTCCGGGTCAGAAACTACCGCCGGAGCGGGAGCTGGCCGAACAATTCGGAGTCTCACGCCCCTCGGTTCGTGAAGCGATTCAAAAGCTGTCGGCCCGAGGGCTTCTGACCAGTCGTCAGGGCGGGGGCAATTTTGTCAGCGAGCGCCTGAACGGCGGGTTCGACGACCCCATGCTCGAGATGCTGGCACGGCATGAGGAATTTCACCTCGATTTGCTGGAGTTTCGCTCGGCCATGGAGGGTATTGCCGCGTATTACGCTGCACTCCGCTCGACCCAGGCCGACCGGGACAGACTTCAGGCCTGCTTCGACGCCCTGACCGACAGTTACAACCACCCCTCGAGCGAGCGCCACGCACAGTCAGAGGCGCAGGCCGACGCCGCCTTTCACTTCGCCATCGCGGAAGCGGCGCATAACGTGTTGGTGCTGCATAACGTACGCGGCATCTTTCATCTGCTTGAAAAAAGCATCACGGCCAATCTTGCGTTTCTGTTCGAAAAGCCGGGCACGCGCGACGTCTTGATCCAGCAGCACCGGACCCTGCTTGAAGCGATTCTGGAAGGACGAGCCGACGACGCCCGCGCCAGCGCGCATGAGCATCTGGCATTCGTCGAGGACAATATTCTGGAGATGGAGCGCGCCGAAACGCGCAACCAGCGGGCACTGAGACGCTCTCAAACCCATCTTCCGCGCTAGGGTCAGGTCACAAACAGCGACCAGGTGTGCTGAACCAGCGCCAACAGGGCTTCGGTGGGTGGAAGCCAGGGCGTAAGGGAGGCAAAGGCCAACAGCATCAGTACCGCGGTGGCTGGAGAGCCATAATCGAAAAGCTTGAAGGCCGTTCCAAAGGAGCGCTTGATGCGGGTGCCGGCCAGGTCAATGCTGTAGCACTCATCAAGCAATAGATGAATGCAGGCACCGACGAACAGCGCCACACCATGGCACCACGCCTGCGTCGGCGGTTGCTGGAACAACTGATAGCTCAAGCCGCTGACGGCGGCGCCACTGACGGCGGCGGCCAATAGCGAGTGCCAGATCCCCCGGTGGACCGAAAAGCGCTTGAAGATGGCGCTGCCCAGATACCGTATCGCGAGAAATGTCCCGGCGCCGAGCCCGAGTAGCCACGGCATCGGTAACCTCGACTGATACATCCCGATGCTGATCACCACCCCGAGAATGGCAAGCACCGTGAACATCAACCGAATCGCGTGGGAATTGTCGGAATCGATGTCCGGCAAAATGCCGCCGAGCGCCACCAGCCCCGCGACCGTGAACGCATTCGTCCAGGGCCAGAGACCCGCCTGAAACCCGAGCCCTGCGGTAACAACGCCGCCGACGGTCGCCACACCCAGATGGGTGTTGAAGTTTGCCATAGCTGTTTACTACTGGATAAAAAAACAGAGTATGGCCCAGAAAAAACAGCTATAACAATAGGTTGGATCAAAAAAGGCGGTGATGCCCGATCACGACGCCAAAAATCGATCCTTGAGCGCGACGTAGTTGTTGGCCGAGTACTCGAAAAAGCGGTACTCCTCCTCCCTCAAGGGACGAAGCGCCTTGGCCGGATTGCCCGCGTAGACATACCCCCGCTCAAGCCGCTTGCCCGACGGCACCATGGCCCCCGCCGCGATCAACACTTCACTTTCGACCACGGCGCCATCCAGCACGATAGCCCCCATGCCGACCAGCACCTTGTCGCCCACCGTGCAGCCATGCAGCACCGCCCGATGCCCGACCGTGACGTCTGAACCGATCGTCAACGGGTAACCTTCCGGATTGAAGTCGCTTGCGTGAGTGATGTGGAGCACACAGCCATCCTGAATGCTGGTGCGTGCACCGATTTGAATGCGATGCATGTCGCCCCGAATCACCGCCGTCGGCCAGACCGAGCAGTCATCGCCAAGCTCAACATTACCAATCACCGTACTGGCCTCATCGATGAATACGCGCTCACCGCACTGCGGCGAGTGTCCTTCGAACGCACGAACGCCCATTGCCTCTTCTCCTGATTCGTTTCGATCACTGCGGCGCAGAAGCGCCTCAGGTCAGCCAGCTCTTGATCAGTGGCGCCATGAGCACCACCACCACCAGTGGAATCGACACCCATCGCGTCAACCAAAGCCACGTCTGGCACAGGGCGTTAGAGCCACCCAGCGCCTTGAACACCTCGTCCCTGTCCATGACCCAGACGGCAAAGACCGCAATCAACGCCCCGCCCAGGGGCAGGAAGATGTCGGTCGGCACCGTGGTCACGACATCGAAGAAGTTGCCATCGCCCCAGAGGTACCAGGATTTCAGCGTGGAAAACGAAAGCGCCGAGGGCAAGCCTACAAGCCATACGCCGCCACCGACCAGCATCGCGGCCTGGCTCCGGCTCATGCGATCGGACTTCACCATGGCAACCATCGGCTCGGCCAGATTGATCGAGGACGTCCAGGTCGCCATGGCCAGAAGCAGGAAGAAGGCCCCGAGCCAGAGACTTCCGCCGGGAAGATCGGCAAAGGCGATCGGGAGCGTGACGAACATGAGCCCCGGGCCTGACGCCGGATCCATTCCTTGCGAAAACACCACCGAAAAGATGGCGATACCGGATAATAGCGCCACCAGAATATCCAGCACGGCCACCGTCAGCACCGCCTTGGGCAGACTCTGATGTTCCGGCATGTAGGCCCCATAGGCCATCAGCGCACACGCACCGATCGCCAGGGTGAAAAACGCATGGCCCATGGCGTTGAGCACGACCGAGGTCGTGATCACGCTGAGATTGGGCGTGAACAGCCAGGCAAGCGCGTCCTGAAACCCGGACGCCGTCGCGCCGTAGCCGACCAGCACGAACAGAACAATGTACAAAAGCGGCATCAAGACGTTATTGAGCTTTTCAAGCCCGCCGCCGATACCCGCCGCCACCACGGTCATGGTCATGAGCATGAAGACGGTGTGGTTGAAGATGACCCGAAAGGGATCCGCCAGAAAGCCCTCGAACGACTGGCCGATCACGGCGCCGCTCTGCCCGGCGAAACGCCCGGTCACTGAATCGAACAGATACTCGAGCGACCACCCCGACACCACCGAATAGAACGAGAGGATGAAAAAGACGGTCACGGCGCCCATAAGCCCGATCCAGCGCCAATGGGGCGAGCGCTGATTATTGACCGCCAGATGCGACAACGCCTGCATCGGGGTGCGGCGCCCGGCGCGGCCGACCGCGATTTCCGCCATCATGACCGGAAGCCCCAGTATCAGCACGAACATCACGTACAGCATCAAAAAGGCCGCGCCGCCGTTCTCACCGGTCATGTAGGGAAAACGCCAAATGTTTCCAAGACCAACGGCCGCGCCTGTCATCGCCATGATAAACGCCCGCCGTGATCCCCAGCGCTCGGCCACTTCACTCATAGGTCGTTTCCTTAATAATTCTCTGGCCTTGAAGATTCGTCATGAGTGGTGCGATTGAAAGTCGCTCGCCGCACCCTCATTGTTGTGAGTATATCTTTTCGCAGGCTGCGAGGTCTTTCATGTCCGACAATCCATTGCTCGATTCCCACACACTGCCGCCGTTTCAGGCCATTCGCCCGGAACACATCGAGCCCGCCATCGATCAATTGATCGATGACAACAAGGCCGAGATCGAGCGACTGGTTGCCCAGAACACCTACAGCTGGGACGCGCTTGCCAAACCGCTGGAAACCCTGAATGACCGCCTTTCACAGGCCTGGTCACCGGTATCACACCTCAACGCCACCATGAACACTCCAGAGCTTCGCGAGGCCTATCAGGCCTGTTTGGCCAAGCTTTCGGCGTACGGCACCTGGCTCGGTCAGCATGAAGGGCTGTTCAAGGCCTATCAGGCGCTGAAGGATGGAAGCGACTTCGACACGCTGACGACCGCGCAGCAGACGTCCATCGAACATACCCTGCGCGATTTTCGTCTGGCGGGCGTGGCACTGCCCGACGAGCAAAAAACGCGCTTTGGCGAGATCAAGGCACGGCTTTCAGAGCTTTCGAACACCTTTTCGAACCACGTACTTGATGCAACACAAGCGTGGTCGCTCGAACTTGAGGATGACACGCGGCTGGCGGGCATTCCCCAAAGCGGACTCGATACGCTTAAAGCCAATGCCGAAGCCAAGGGCAAGGACGGGTATCGCATTACGCTCGATTTTCCGAGCTTTTACCCGGTTATCACCTACGCCGACGACCGCGCCCTGCGTGAAACGGTCTATACGGCCTTTACCACTCGCGCCTCCGACCAGGGCCCGAACGCCGGCGAGTTCGACAACTCACACATCATGAGCGAGATCGTCACCCTGCGTCAGGAACTCGCGGGCATGCTCGGCTTCGAGACCTACGCCGATTACTCGCTCTACACCAAGATGGCCGATAGCCCGCAGCAGGTGCTGGACTTCCTTATCGATCTGGCCGACCGCGCACTCCCCCAGGCGCAGGAAGACATGGCAACGCTTCGCCAGTTTGCCCTCGATGAGCTTGATATCGAGCACCTGAACGCGTGGGACATCGGCTACGTAAGCGAAAAGCTCCGCCAGCAGCGCTACGCCATCTCTCAGGAAGAGCTTCGCCCCTACTTTCCGGCACCCAAGGCCGTCGATGGCCTGTTCAAGGTCACCGAACGCCTGTACGGCCTAACGTTCGAAGAACGCACTGACGTACCCAAGTGGCATGACGACGTTCGCTATTTCGATATTCTCGATCAGGGTGACATCATCGCAGGCTTCTACCTCGATCTTTATGCTCGTGAAGGCAAACGCGGCGGCGCCTGGATGGATGAGTGTCGCGTACGCAGAACACGAAGCGATGGCAGCCTGCAGTTGCCGGTGGCGTACCTGACCTGCAACTTCACTCGCCCTGTAGGCGACAAGCCGGCGCTTTTGACCCACGACGAAGTGCTGACGCTGTTCCACGAGTTCGGCCATGGCCTGCATCACATGCTGACCAAGCAGGACGTTGCTGATGTTTCCGGCATCAACGGTGTCGCCTGGGACGCGGTGGAACTGCCGAGCCAGTTCATGGAGAACTTCTGCTGGGAGCGTGAGGGGCTCGATATGATTGCCTCGCACGTCGATACCGGCGAGCCGCTGCCCGATGACCTGTTCGAGAAGCTAAAGGCTGCGCGCAATTTCCAGTCCGCCATGCAGATGATGCGCCAGATCGAATTCTCGCTGTTTGACCTGCGCCTCCACCATGAGCAGAGCGCGCCCTCGGCAGACGCCATTCAAGCACTCTTGAACCAGGTTCGCGATCAGGTCAGCGTGACTCCGCGCGCCGACAAGAACCGTTTCCAGCACGGTTTCAGCCATATCTTCGCCGGCGGCTACGCAGCCGGGTATTACAGCTACAAATGGGCAGAAGTGCTGTCGGCCGATGCGTTTTCGGCGTTCGAGGAGGCCGGCACGTTCGACCGTGAGACTGGCCAGAGCTTCCGGGAAAACGTGCTCGAAATGGGTGGCGCCCGCGATGCAGCGACGCTGTTCGAAGCCTTCCGTGGTCGCGCACCCAGCATCGACCCCCTGCTTCGCCACTCCGGCATCGTTACCGACGACGTTGCCTGATACTGACGCTTTTTGCTGTACATCGGGGCCGGTCTTCCGGCCCCTTCGTTTAAGGAGGCCGTGAATGTCCACGCCAAAACGTTTTATTGCCGGGGCAATCTGCCCACGCTGCGCCGAGATGGATCGGGTGCGCGCCTGGGAGAGTCAGGGCGTTCGTTATCGCGAGTGCGTCAGCTGTGACTTTTTCGAACAGCTCCCGATCGAAGAGCAGCCCGGCAACGACGAGATCGAGACACGGGTCAACCGCCCGCGCGATACCGAACAGAATAACGACATACAGACCGTCAAGATCATCACGCCGTCGTCGAAATCGTGATCGCTTTCCGCTGATCTCGACGCTTATATCGACGGCATCCGGCCGGTTCAGACACAAAAAAACGGCCTATCGATGGATAGGCCGTTTTGCGTTTGGCGAGCTTGATCGGCTCAGTCGGAGTCGATGACGCCGCATGCCCAGCGCGCGCCACCGCCACCGAGCTTCGGCGGTTCGCTGTAGGTGTCACCGCCTTCGTGGATCACCAGGGCATGACCTGCCAGATCACTCTCCTTCAGGCGCGGCGCCAGAACCGGTGTGGTCGCATTGCCTTCATCCCCTGCCATCAAGACAGGCAGATCGCCCAGGTGGCTGTCCTCGACGTACGGCCCCGCGTGAGTGCCCGTATCTGCCGGGTCGAAGTGACCACCGGCTGCACCAGCCGGCGTTACCTCTCCGTCCTTGGTGCTCGGTTGACAGCTCGGGGTCTGATGCAGATGAAAGCCATGCATGCTGCCGGGCGTCAAACCGTGGATGTCCGGGGTCATCAACAGGCCGTACTGGGTGTCCTTGAGCGTGACACTGCCCACGCTTTCCCCGGTACCAGACTCATTGACCTTGTTCAACGTGACATCGACGTCGGCCATGGCCATAGGCATGGCCACTACGGACAATGCCGCAGCCACTAGAGTTCGCTTCAACATGTCAGTCTCCTTGCCTCGCGTTTTAATGCACCCTACAACGCTAGCTCAGAGCCCGCGGTGATGCGAATCAACGCGGCAAAGACAGCCCATCCAGAATGGCAAGGCTCGGCTCGGCCTGATTGAGCGTGTAGAAGTGGATGCCCGGCGCACCGCCATCGATCAACTGCTGGCTCAGCTTCGTCACGAACTCCTGCCCAAAGGCCTGAAGGCTCTGGGTATCATCGCCGTACGCCTCGAGCTGGCGGCGGGCAAAGCGGGGAATTTCAGCCCCGCACAGCTCCGAGAACCGGGCCAGTTTCGAGTAGTTGGTGATCGGCATGATGCCCGGAATGATCGGCACGTCGCAGCCCTTGGCGCGCACTCGGTCGACGAAGTGGAAATAGGCGTCGGCGTTGAAGAAATACTGAGTGATGGCCATGTCGGCCCCAGCCTTGACCTTGTCAACGAAACGGCTGACGTCCTTTTCGATGGTGTCGGACTGAGGGTGGCACTCGGGGTACGCCGCGACCGAAAGCTTGAAGTGATCGCCGGTCTCCTCACGAATGAACTGGATCAAATCGGAGGCGTAGCGAAAATCACCGACGCCCATGGAGCCGGACGGCATGTCGCCGCGAAGCGCGACCAACCGCTCGATGCCAACGTCCTGATAACGTTTCAGGAGATCGGAAAGATCCGAGCGCTCACTTGAAATGCACGACAAATGAGGCGCGGTATCGACACCGGACTCGCGCACGTTCTGAACGGTTCCGAACGTTTTTTCACGGGTGGAGCCGCCCGCACCGAAGGTCACCGAGAAGAAATGCGGCGAACGCTCAGCCAAGCGGTCACGTACGAGGCGCAGCTTTTCCTCCCCGACTTCCGTGCGGGGCGGAAAGAATTCGAAACTGATGCTCAGGGAGGACTCGGTGCTCATGATCTATTCTCGTCTAGCGCCGGTAGGTACCGGATATAAAAGGGCTTATCGATGAGAGAATTGTGCCCGACTCCCCATCAGGAAACGAATGAATGTTTCTTGGAAACAACTTCAATTTGATTCATACACGGCGTGCGCCCTGGACGGCGTTGCCGAACCTGCGTTGTTGCCTTCGTAGAACGGCGCAGTCGCCAGTACCGTCAGCTCGTAGTCGACCATGTGGAACTGTCCGTCCTTCATTTCCACCAGCGCCGTGCAGTGCTCGACCCAATCGCCACAGTTCGCATACAGATACCCGTTGTACTCCCTGAGACTCGGCAAGTGGATGTGTCCACCCATATAGCCTTGCGTCCGCTCGGTTCGCGCCCGCTCGATCGCGGCGGTTTCGAATACGTTGATGTAGCGCTTGGTGCGTTCGGAATGGCGCTTGAGTGCGGCCGACAGTGACCAGTACGGCAGGTTGAAGCGCTCCCGTGTCTGCGTGATCCAGCGATTGATCACCCGAAGGCCGTTAAGCATGCGACTCCCGAGCTGGTGAAGCCAGGGCGCCACCGCCTCATGCATCTGCTCGTCGAACTCATCGCCATGAGCGATCAGCATCTTCCGACCATCCTTCATCGTGAAAAAGCATTCCTGCTCGATGCGAATGTTGAAGATTTCCGACCCGCACAAGCGCCGAAAGGCAGCGTCGTGATTGCCGGGAATGTAGATCATGTCGCAATCGGTGCGGGCACGCTCGATCAACAGTGAAATCAGCTGCTGCTGCGCAGGCGTCAACACCGCGCGGCGGCGCATGGCGATCAGATCGAAGATGTCACCGACCAGATAGATCCGGCTCGGGTTAATGCGCTCGAGCACGCTGATCAATCGACTGGCCTGGCAGTCGGGCGTCCCCATATGAAGATCGGAGATGAACAGGGTTTCGACGCTTTCGGTATCCAACGTCATCAAGGCTTATCCTTTATTTCGACTTCAACACGAAAGACACCCGCTGAACCCTTCGGTTCTCGGCGCCTTCCGCTCGCTATAGCTGCGGCAATTTTCCACGGCCTCGTTGTGGTTACGCCCCTTTTGAGCCCCTATCCTCGAAAAGGCAGCGTCCCGATACATCTGACGTTTAAACCTAGGAGGCCCCATGGCACCGAGCAAGCCGACACCCCGCGTCTTCATCAGCCCATCACGGTATGTACAAGGCCCGGGTATTCTCCTCGACAGCGCCGAGCACCTCAAGAAAATCGGTCAGCGCCACCTCATCGTCGCCGATGAATTTGTCTGGAACATGACGGGCAACGCCCTGCTGGGCCATTTGGATCAGGCCGGCATCCATGTCCACCATGAACAGTTCAACGGGGAAGCCTCGGCGGGCGAAATCGAGCGACTCTCCGCGCTTGCCGAGCGCTTTGACGCCGACGTCATTGTCGGGCTCGGGGGCGGCAAGACCCTCGATACTGCAAAAGCCATCGCAGATGATATCGGCAGCGCCTGCGCGATCTTTCCAACCACAGCCTCGACCGATGCGCCCACCAGCGCGCTGTCGGTCATCTATGACGATCAGGGCCGGTTCGACCGCTACCGCTTTTACGACAAGAACCCCGACCTCGTCCTGGTCGACACCGAGATCATCGCAAAGGCACCAGCGCGTTTTCTGGCCTCTGGCATCGCCGACGCCATGGCAACCTGGATCGAGGCGCGCTCATCGATTGCCGCCAATTCGATCACCATGGCAGGCGGACAGAGCACTCTACTCGGCGCCGCCATCGGCGAAACCTGCGAAAAAACCCTGTTTACTTACGCCCGCCAGGCCTTCCAGGCCAATCAGGCCGGCATCGTAACGCCTGCCCTCGAGGCTGTGGTCGAAGCCAATACGCTGCTCAGCGGGCTCGGATTCGAAAGCGGCGGACTTGCCTGTGCGCACGCGATTCACAACGGGTTTACTGCGCTTTCCGGTGATATCCATCACCTGACCCACGGTGAAAAGGTCGCCTACGGTACGCTGTCTCAGCTGATGCTTCAGGGCACCTCGGATGAAGAGTTCGAACGTTACCTCGCGCTCTACATCGAACTCGGCTTGCCGGTCACGCTCGAGGCGCTGTCGTTGGACAGCAACGACACCGAGGCCTTGAACGCGGTCGCGACCGCCGCACTGAAAGACGGCGAGACCAGCCATAATCTTTCATTCGAACCCACACCCTCGATGATCGTTGGCGCCATGATCGCGGTGGACCGCTACGCCCAGAGCTATAAGACGCGTCACGGCCTTTGAGCCTTTAGCACGGGCGTGCGTAACCGCCGCCATTCAAAAAAAATGCCGCCCCATGGGGCGGCATTTCGCGTTCAGGATCCGTTTAACTCAGATCGTTGAACAGCGCCGATCAATAGCGGTATTCGTCCGGCTTGAACGGCCCTTCCTGCGGCACGCCCAGGTACTCGGACTGCTTGGCCGTCATCTTGGTCAGAACACCGCCAAAGCCTTCGACCATGTAACGCGCGACTTCCTCATCGAGCTGCTTGGGCAGCACTTCGACCGTCAACCGCGCGCTGCGCTCGCTTTCCTCGAGGTCGGCGAACTTGCGCTCGTACAAGTGAATCTGCGCTAGCACCTGGTCGGCGAAGGAGCCGTCCATCACGCGAGACGGGTGACCGGTCGCGTTGCCCAGGTTGACCAGGCGCCCTTCGGAGAGCAGCAGCAGGTAGTCGTCGCTGGTCGGGTCGAAGTTGTCCTGCGAGCCGTCGCGGTAAATCTTGTGTACCTGCGGCTTCACTTCTTCCCAGCCCCAGTGCTTGCGCATGTAGGCGGTGTCGATTTCGTTATCGAAGTGACCGATGTTGCAGACGACCGCGCCTTTCTTGAGCGCCTTCAGCATGCCGGCGTCGCACACATTTACGTTGCCGGTCGTGGTGACCACCAGATCGATCTTGCCGAGCAGGGTCGTATCGACCGCGTCGTCACGTTCGGTGTTGGCGCCATCGATGTAGGGCGAGACAACTTCATAGCCGTCCATGCACGCCTGCATCGCACAGATCGGATCGATCTCGGAGACCTTCACGATCATGCCTTCCTGACGAAGCGAGGCCGCAGAGCCCTTGCCCACGTCGCCGTAGCCGATCACCAGCGCCTGCTTGCCGGAGAGCAGATGGTCGAGCGCGCGCTTGATCGCATCGTTCAGCGAGTGGCGGCAGCCGTACTTGTTGTCATTCTTGGACTTGGTCACCGAGTCGTTGACGTTGATGGCCGGCACTTTCAGCGTGCCTTTCTTCATCATCTCGATCAGGCGGTGAACACCGGTGGTGGTTTCTTCACTGATGCCGTGAATGGCGTCAAGCAGCTGCGGGTACTTGTCGTGCAGCAGTTCGGTCAGATCGCCACCGTCGTCCAGCACCATGTTGGGCTTCCAGCCATCGGGGCCTTCCACGGTCTGCTCGATGCACCACCAGAACTCGTCCTCGGTTTCGCCTTTCCAGGCAAAGACCGGGATGCCTGCCGCCGCGATGGCCGCTGCCGCCTGATCCTGGGTTGAAAAGATATTGCAGGAAGACCAGCGCACGCTCGCACCCAGCTCGATCAGTGTCTCGATCAACACCGCCGTCTGGATGGTCATGTGAATGCAGCCCGCGATCCGGGCGCCCGCAAGCGGCTGCTCGGCGCGGTATTTCTCGCGAATTTTCATCAGCGCGGGCATTTCGGTTTCCGCGATGCGAATTTCGCGACGGCCCCAGTCGGCCAGCGACAGATCCGCGACCTTGAAATCACCGTCTTTGGTCGTGTCATACGCCATTGCGCACATACCTTTCTCCATTCTTAGCGAATGGGCGCCGTTGCCTCTTCATGAGCGCCCCTCGAGCCTCGCGGTCACCCGCTGCAGCGCCCCTCGAGCGGCACGTAATCAACCTGTCGACCGCCTGAATCCGTCAAAAGGTCGACAAGACGTCAGTATAACGAAGATGACTCGAATGCCGAACCGTCGGGCTCGGCACCTGTTTACACGCCTGGTCCTTCTTTTCTATCTCTACTTCGCCTATCCCTGTTTCTTCGGCCATGAGGCGGCGGAGTTTAGACGATAAGCAATACGCAGTATCCCGCTGTGGATGATTTTTCCATGACACCGGCTGTGGATAGATCACATTGGAAAGGCCGCACCGCTACTTGTGAGGCAGTACCGCCCTGACCAGCGTTCCGATCGTCAGGCCCTGCACCAGAATCGAGAACAGCACGATGATGTAGGTGATGACCACAAGCGTCTCCCGGTATGGGCTTTCAGGCAAGCCAAGCGCCAGCGCCACCGAAATGCCGCCGCGAAGCCCACCCCAGGTCAGCACGCGCGTCGTGCCCGCTCGAAAATCGAACGTCTTGCGCAACAGCGTGGTCGGAAGCCCGATGGTCAAAAAGCGCACGCACAGGATCAGAGCAATCAAGGGCGCAGCGATCCAGAGGTAATCGAGCGTCAGCGGAATCAGCAAAAGCTCGAGCCCGATCAACACGAACAGGACCGCGTTCAGAATTTCATCGATCAATTCCCAGAAGCCATCGACGTAGCGGCGGGTGTTATCGGACATCGCCCCGGTACGAGCCATGTTGCCGATGATCAGCCCGGCCACCACCATCGCAATGGGGCCGGACACATGAAGGCTCGAGGCCAGAGCGTAGCCGCCAATCACCAGCGCCAGGCTCAGCATCACCTCGACCTGATGCTGATCGATGCTTTTCATCAGGGAATAGACCAGCCCGCCAAGCGCCAGGCCAAGTGCGATGCCGCCGCCGGCCTCTTCAAGAAACAGCAGACCAACGCCCGATGGCGTGAGTGCATGGCTTGACGACGCGCTCGCCGCGCCCAGAAGCGCGGTAAACACCACCACCGCAACACCGTCATTGAACAGCGACTCCCCGACGATCTTGATTTCCATGTCGTCCGGCGCACCGGCATTTCGCATGATGCCCAGCACCGCAATGGGGTCGGTTGGCGAAATCAGGGCACCGAAGGTCAGGCAGTAGAGATAAGGCACATCGACCCCGAACTGGGCAAACAGCCACCAGGCCGCCGTGCCGATCGCCATCGTCGAGATAAGAACGCCAAAGGTCGCCAATAGCCCGATCGAATAGCGGTAGCGCTTGAGCTTGTCGAGATCAACGTGCAGGGCTCCTGCAAACAGCAGAAACGACAGCATGCCGTCCATCAACAGGGCATTGAAGTTGATCTGATTGAGCCAGAACTCGGCGTGATCGGTAATGACGGTCATCCCGAAGTGATTGAGATTGACCAGCACCAGCGATAACGCAAGCCCGATCACCATCACGCCGATGGTGGGCGGCAGCCGCAATACCTTGTAGTTAAACCAGAGAAAGAGCGCCGTGATGGAAATGAAAAGCGCGGCGATGTTCAACATGACCTTTTACTCGATCGATAAACGAAAATCGCCAGGGTGAATCCAGCCCTGACGGCACATGAAAAGATAGCTTGCGAAGGCGATGAGTGCCGGGCCAAGCACACACAGCACCGCGATGCCTAAAAGCGATGCGCTTGAAACGCCCATCGTCTGAACCACCATGATTGGCCCGACCAGCCCACTGGTGCCCATGCCCGCACCGGCGGCGTTGCTGCTGAGCGAAAATACGGTCGTTGCCAGCGGCCCGAGCAGCGCCCCTGCAAGCGTCGGCGGCACGAGAATCAGCGGCTTGCGGGCGATGTTGCCGATCATCAGCATCGATGTGCCCAGCCCGAGCGCAAGCGCGGGCCCAACGCCGTTATCCCGATACCCGGCTGCCGCGAAGCCGATCATCTGTGCGGCGCAGCCGACCGTGGCCGCACCGGCCGCCAACCCGTTCAGATCAAGCATGATCGCGATCGCCGCGCTCGAGATCGGCGCCGTCAGCGCAAGGCCCATGACGGTTGCAACGATTGCGCCCATCAGAATCGGGCGAAGCTCGGTGGCCCAACTGATTGTCTGCCCAAGCCCGGTCAGCGCCGAGGCGATGGGCGGCGCCACCAACACCGAAACCAGATACCCAAGCACAAGCGTCACCAGCGGCGTCACCACGATGTCCAGTGGCGTTTCCTTGGCAACCAGCTTGCCTCCTTCGACCGCGACCAATGTCGCGAGCAATGCGCCTGCCGGCCCGCCGAGTGCGGCGCCGAGGCTTCCGGTGACCAGCGCGCTGTAAAGCACCAGCGGCGGCGCGCCGAGCGCATAGGCCACCGCCACACCGATGGCAGCCCCCATCAGACCCATGGCGGTGGTACCAAGCGTCACCAACGCCTCGACGCCAAGCCCGTTACCCAGCGTCTTTAAAATCAACCCGATGATCAGCGAGGCAAAAAGCCCCAGCGCCATATGGCTCAAGCACGTGACACCGTAGAGCTTGAGCCCAGGCGTTACGCCCTTGCGTTGAGCGAACGTCTTGAACGACACGCGTAATCCTCACTCGACGTCATCGAGCGCCAGGCGCTCATGAACAGGAAACCGACATGAAAAGACCCGAACGAAGTCGGGTCTTGGAAACGGCGTACAGCGATTGGTCAGAGGCCGGCGGCCGCCTTGAGATCGTCCGCCTTGTCGATCTTTTCCCACGGGAAGGCCGTGAAGGTTTCGGTCTGGGCCTGGCCATTGACGTCGGTCCAGCTGTAGCTGTGCTCGAACGGATCACGGCCAAAGTGACCGTAGGACGCCGTCAGCTGATACATCGGGTGCAGCAGATCGAGCATGCGCGTGATCGCAAACGGACGCAGGTCAAAGTGCTCGCGCACCAGCTCGATGATCCGGTCGTCGCCGATCTTGCCGGTGCCGAACGTGTTGATCGAGACAGAGGTGGGCTCGGCCACACCGATGGCGTAGGAGACCTGAATCTCGCATTTGTCGGCCAGGCCCGAGGCGACAACGTTCTTGGCCACATATCGGCCAGCATAGGCCGCGCTGCGGTCGACCTTTGACGGATCCTTGCCGGAGAACGCTCCGCCGCCGTGACGCGCCATGCCGCCGTAGGTATCGACAATGATCTTGCGACCGGTCAGACCGCAGTCACCCACCGGGCCACCGATCACGAACTTGCCGGTCGGGTTGATGTGAAACTTGGTGGAATCAGTGATCCACTCGCTCGGCAGCACCTTGCGGATAATAAGCTCTTCCACCGCCTGGCGGAGCTCTTCCTGAGAAATGCCGTCGTCGTGCTGAGTGGACAGGACTACCGCATCAACCGCTACAGGCTTGCCATCGGCGCCGTAGCGGAAGGTCACCTGGCTCTTGGCGTCCGGACGCAGCCACGAAAGCGTGCCGTTCTTTCGAAGCTCGGCCTGACGCTCGACCAGACGATGCGAGTAGTGGATCGGTGCCGGCATATAGGACGGCGTTTCATTGGTGGCGTAGCCAAACATCAGGCCCTGATCGCCTGCGCCCTGATCTTCGGGCTTGGAACGATCGACCCCCTGGGCAATGTCCACACTCTGCTTGCCGATCAGGTTCAAGACGCCGCAAGTCGCACCGTCAAAGCCAACCGCGGAGGAGGTGTAGCCGATGTCGTTGATAACACGACGCACCAGATCCTCAAGATCGACCCAAGCCGAAGTAGTGATCTCACCGGCAACGATCGCAACACCGGTCTTGACCAGTGTCTCGCACGCCACGCGGGCCTGCTTGTCGCGCGCGATCAGCGCGTCTAATACGGCGTCGGAAATCTGATCGGCTATCTTGTCAGGATGCCCTTCAGACACCGATTCGGAAGTAAACAGTGAGTATTCGCTCATGAAACGTCCTTGATCCTCACGTCCAGGAAGAAAAGACCGCTAGCAAATCGTGTTGCCGCGCGCGACTTTGTGAAAGATGAACCAAAAAGTGTACACGCTGACCGATAACGTGCCTAGCGCGCGACACACACCTCGATAACTCGGCCATACCTCGAGCAAGATCAAGGCTCTACGATCACCCTAACCTTCTGTTTCAAACGCAGGCGTTTAGTATTGAATACGCCCTGGATTTGTGATCGAGGCGATCAAATCACACCGGCCTATCTCATACGGGGCTGAAACGCTATTCTGAGGGTTCGAAAGTCTTTGAACGGGAGAACCAGGCAGGTTCTTCTGATAATCACAAGCAGGAGCGTTAACGACATGTCATCTCGTCGCCAACTTGCCAATGCCCTTCGCGCCTTGTCCATGGATGCCGTACAGAAGGCAAACTCGGGCCATCCGGGCATGCCCATGGGTATGGCGGACATTGCCGAAGTTCTCTGGAACGATCACTTGAAGCACAACCCGGCCAACCCTGACTGGGCAGATCGTGATCGTTTCATTCTATCCAACGGCCACGGCTCGATGCTGCATTACGCACTGCTGCACCTGAGCGGCTACGACCTGCCGATGGAGGAGCTGAAAAACTTCCGCCAGCTCGGCTCCAAAACGCCAGGTCACCCTGAGCACGGCTACACGCCGGGCATCGAGACCACGACCGGGCCGCTGGGCCAAGGTCTGGCCAACGGTGTCGGCATGGCTGTAGCCGAGCGTACGCTTGCTGCACAGTTCAACCGTGACGGGTTCGACATCGTCAATCACCGCACCTGGGTGTTCGCAGGCGACGGTTGCCTGATGGAAGGCATCAGCCACGAAGCCTGCTCACTCGCGGGCACGTTGGGTCTTGGTAATCTGGTCGTGTTCTACGATGACAACGGCATCTCCATTGATGGCGAGGTCAAGGACTGGTTCACCGACGACACCGCCGGCCGCTTCCGCGCCTACGGCTGGCACGTCATCGACACCATCGATGGCCACGACCATGAGCAGATCAACCGAGCCATTGAAGAAGCAAAAGACGTTACCGACAAGCCGACCCTGATCATCTGCAAGACCGTGATCGGCTTCGGCTCGCCCAACAAGGCCGGCAAGGAAGAATCTCACGGCGCCGCCCTCGGCGACGATGAGATCGTCGAAACCCGCAAGCAGCTTGGCTGGGAATACGACGCCTTCGAGATCCCGGACGAGATCTACAGCGCGTGGGATGCCCGCGAGCAGGGCCAGTCGCTTGAAGACGAGTACAACCGCCAGATGGCTGAGTACGAGAAGGCCAACCCGGAACTGGCCCAGGAATTGAAGCGTCGCTATAGCGGTGAGCTGCCGCCTGACTTCGATGGTGACAAGATCATCAAACAGGCTCAGGAAAAACAGGAAAAGACCGCATCGCGCAAGGCATCACTCGGCGTTCTCAACGAAGTCGGCCCGAACATGCCGGAACTCTTCGGTGGCAGTGCCGATCTCGCCCCCTCCAACCTGACGCTTTGGGATGGTGCCAAGGCAATCAGCAAGGGCGATTTCGACGGTAACTACCTGCACTACGGTGTACGTGAGTTCGGTATGGGCGCCATCGCCAACGGCATCGCGACCCATGGCGGTTTCGTGCCCTATGACGCGACCTTCCTGGTCTTCATGGAGTACATGCACAACGCCGTACGCATGTCCGCCCTGTCGCACACGCGCATCCTTCACGTCTTCACCCACGACTCCATCGGTCTGGGCGAAGACGGCCCGACGCACCAGCCGATCGAGCAGCTGGCGGATCTGCGTAACCTGCCGGGTCTACACACCTGGCGCCCATGCGATGCAACCGAAACGGCTGCAGCCTGGGTCGAGGGCCTCAAGCGTGAAAAAGGCCCGACGGCACTGATCTTCTCGCGTCAGAACCTGGCCGGACAGGCCCGTAACGATGAGCAGTTGGCCAACATTCGCCGCGGCGGCTACGTCCTGAAGGATGCCGACGGCGGCGCGCCGGAGCTGATTCTGATCGCCACCGGCTCCGAAGTCGAAATCGCAATGGACGCCGCTCAAGCGCTTGAGGAAAAAGGCCGGAAGGTACGCGTGGTCTCCATGCCTTGTACCACGCTGTTCGATGAGCAGGACGCCGAGTATCGCAACGCCGTTCTACCGAACGACGTGCGCAAGCGTTTGGCGATCGAAGCCGCAATTCCCTCGACCTGGTACAAGTACGTCGGCCTGGACGGCGATGTAATCGGCATGACCAGCTATGGCGAATCCGGCAAGGCCGAAGACCTGTTCAAGCATTTCGGCTTTACCGTCGACAATGTCATCAAGCGTGCCGAAGCGTTGAGCTAATCAACTCATCGAATTCGGACACGAAAAAGCCCGGCATCTGCCGGGCTTTTTTTTGGTCATGCACTTCGTATCCGAACGATGAAGCGATCAGGCGATCGTTACATCGTTTGACAGATAGACGTCCTGGATGGAATTCAGGAGCTGAACCCCTTCCTTGAACGGCTTCTGGAACGCTTTACGACCGGAGATCAGACCCATGCCGCCCGCGCGCTTGTTGATGACCGCAGTACGTACGGCTTCGCCAAGATCAGATGCGCCCTTGGAACCGCCGCCTGAGTTGATCAGCCCTGCACGGCCCATATAGGCGTTGGCAACCTGGTAGCGGGCCAGATCGATCGGGTGATCCGAAGTCAGCTCGCTATAAACCTTGTCGTGGGTGTGACCAAAGCCGACTGCCGTGTAGCCACCGTTATTTTCAGGAAGCTTCTGCTTGACGATGTCGGCCTTGATGGTCGCGGCCAAATGTACGGCTTGGCTGCTCAGATCGGAAGACACGTGGTAGTCGGTGCCGTCTTTCTTGAACGCCGGGTTACGCAGGTAAGACCACAGTACGGTGACCATGCCAAGCTCATGCGCACGCTCGAAGGCTTCGCTGATTTCGGTGATCTGACGACGGCTTTCCGGCGATCCGTAATAGATGGTGGCACCTACCGCAACACAGCCCATGCGATGAGCCTGTTCGACCTGCGCAAACAGCGTCTGGTCGTAGATGGCCGGGTAGGTCAGCGTTTCGTTATGGTTCAGCTTGACCATCATCGGAATCTTGTGTGCGTAGCGGCGCGAGACGCTGGACAGGACACCCAGAGTGGAAGCAACGCAGCTGCATCCGCCTTCGATGGCGAGCTCGACGATGTTTTTCGGATCGAAGTACATCGGGTTGGGTGCGAAAGAGGCGCCTGCGGAATGCTCAATGCCCTGATCGATCGGCAGCATGCTGACGTAACCGGTGCCGGCAAGGCGACCTGTATTGAACAGTGCCTGCATGTTGCGCAATACGTGCGGGCTGCGATCGCTGTCTGACATGACGCGATCGATGTAATCGTGTCCAGGCAGATAGAGGTCTTCTTTCTTGAAACCGGTACAGGTGTGATTCAGCAAATGATCGGCTTCGTCACCCAGCAGCTTCGCAATATCGGTCATTGATGCTACTCCTTGGCTTTTGATAGGGAACATGCCTTTACGGTCATGCTCATTGGGCACTCGGGCCCACTCTCTCGATTATTGTCCGACGGTCCATCGCGCACGGTTGAGCGCTACCTTACACACTACGTGCGGCACACTATCATGCAGGAGTGACCAATGATCGTGTGAACGCCCTCTCTTTATACAAAAGTAGAATACGATACAGCGCCAGCGCGACATTTCGAGCCGATACCCCTGCCGACATCTGCGTTACCATGCGTATTTACCGCCATCATGACGATAGACACATGCGCTATAGAATCGCCATAAACGGGTACGGCCGCATCGGGCGCAGTGTCTTGCGGGCGCTGTTTGAAAATAGGCTCGATGACCGCTTCGAAGTGGTCGCGATCAACGATCTGGCCGCTCCGGACGCCCTTGCCTACCTTACCCGCTTCGACTCAACCCACGGACGGTTTCCAGGGAGCGTCGAACTCGAGCACGGCGCGTTGATGATCGATGATCACCCACCGATTCGGCTTCTCAGGGAGCCGTCCGTGACGCTGCTGCCCTGGGCGTCCGAGAGCATCGATCTGGTCTTTGAGTGTTCGGGCTATTCAAGCACCCGTGAGTACGGCGAACAGCACCTGGCCGCCGGCGCCGGAAAACTGCTCTTTTCGAATCCGGCCCGCGATGACGTGGACGCCACAATTATCGATGGCGTCAACCATGACACGCTAATGCCTGACGCCCGCATTGTCTCGACCGGTTCGTGTACTACCAATGCTCTTATTCCAATTCTGACCGAGCTCGATCGAACGTTTGGCGTCGCCCATGGCGCAACGACCACCATGCACTCGGCCATGAATGACCAGCCGGTAATCGATGCCGCCAATGGCAACGACCTTCGCCGCACCCGCTCGGCCTTGAGTTCGATGGTACCGGTCTCGACAAGCCTTGATATTGGCATCGCCCGGCTCATGCCCCATCTTGCCGGCCGTTTCGAGTGCCTTCATATTCGTGTACCGACGATCAACGTCTCCATGATCGATATGGCCATCACGCTTGAAAGCGATGTCGATACAGCCACCATCAATGCCTGCCTCGAGCACGCTGCTCGCACCCACTTGAAGGGCCGTCTAGGCTTTACCGACGAACCCGTGGCCTCGATCGATTTCAACCATGACACGCGCTCAAGTATTGTGGATGGCACCCAGACACGCGTGGCCGGCAAGCGCCTGGTCAAACTGGTCTGCTGGTTCGATAACGAGTGGGGCTATGCCAACCGTATGCTGGATGTCGCACAACGCTGGGTAGACCTGTGTTGATCAACTGCCCTTCAATCAAGCCGTTTGATTCATCGCAATAAAAGAGGAGTGCACCGCAATGGATGTTCGCAAGATGAGTGATCTGTCTCTGGACGGACAGCGTGTATTGATTCGCCAAGACCTGAACGTTCCGGTCAAGGACGGTCGAGTGACGTCGGATGCTCGTATTCAGGCAAGCCTTCCAACCATCAAGGCTGCTCTTGAGCAAAACGCGCGCGTCATGTTGATGAGCCATCTGGGTCGCCCGACAGAGGGCTCTCCGGAAGACGAGTTTTCAATGGCGCCGGTGGCAAACCGGCTCAGCGAACTGCTGGGTGTGACTGTGCGTCTTGAAAAGGACTACATGAACGGTGAGCCGCTGAATATCGAGGCAGGAGAAGTCGTTCTTCTGGAAAACGTGCGGTTCAACACAGGCGAAAAGAAAGACGACGAGACGCTTTCAAAAGCCTATGCGGCCTTGTGCGACATCTACGTGATGGATGCCTTTGGTACGGCCCACCGTGCCCAGGCATCTACGCATGGCGTGGCACGTCACGCACCAACCGCCTGTGCCGGCCCACTGCTTGCAAAGGAACTGGACGCACTCGAGAAGGCCCTGTCTCATCCCAACCGCCCCATGGTTGCAATCGTTGGCGGTTCCAAGGTCTCCAGCAAACTGGATGTGCTCGTCGCCTTGTCCGAAAAATGCGATCAGCTGATCGTTGGCGGCGGCATTGCCAATACCTTTATCGCTGCAGCAGGCTATAACGTCGGTAAATCCCTGCATGAAGCCGATCTTATCGATCAAGCCAAGGCTCTGATGGACAAGGTCAGCGTGCCGCTGCCGGAAGATGTGGTCGTTGCAAAAGAGTTTTCAGAAAGCGCCGAAGCCACGACCAAGCTTCTAAACGAACTCGACGATGACGACATGATCCTGGATGTAGGCCCCAAAACGGCAGCAAGCTTTGCGGCAACGCTCAAGGAAGCGGGCACGATTCTTTGGAACGGTCCGGTCGGTGTATTTGAAATCGAACAATTCGGCCACGGAACCAAAGCAATGTCTGAAGCGGTGGCTGAAAGCAACGCATTTTCCATTGCAGGCGGCGGAGACACGCTGGCTGCCATCGATAAATACGGGGTATCCAACGATATTTCCTATATTTCAACCGGTGGCGGTGCATTTCTAGAGTACGTCGAAGGCAAGGAGCTTCCAGCCGTTCAGGCGCTCAAGGCCGCGGCTAAAAGCTGAGAAGTTGGTAAACTCTTCTACCATAGAAAACGGGCGCTCCAGTAGAGCGCCCGTTTTGGCATGACTGCTTGGAAGAGGGGCCAATAAGCCTATCTAGGCAGCATCGCGGTGATTCAAGAAACCTGGCTGTACGTCTGCCTGGTCTGCCGGATGGCTTACCGCATACGCCAACTGTTCTTCACGCTCACTTGTACGGCCCGATACCATCATTGCTCCAGCCATGAACAGGATAAGAAGGGCATAGAGCGCGCCGCCAACGATCAACAGTGTCATAATTATTTCTCCTCAGCCTAGTCTTAGGGCTATTAATAGTGGAGCCACCGCTTTCGGATCGAAGTAGTCCTGCAGGCCGCACGTTCCTATGCGCTAATGCCGCTGTTTTCACAGCCCTGCCTGGAATTACCCGTTAACTTCTTGATCTTGAGCCAGCTTCATCGACAAGAAAATCGGCTGAAAATGGGTTTCTTTAACACCCTACCGTTATCTTTCTATGAATCTATATTGGCAAAAGCATGACTACATGCAGCACTACTTTAGTCACTCGATACATAAAAACACATTACCTATTAGTATGATAAAAGTACTAACTTTTACTTACAAAGCTAAAAAATCTTTGCCATCCTTATAAAATTTATAAATTTCAACGCTTTATATCTAATATCCATCAGAAAAAGGTCGATATTTTCATTTACGATAGTGCTCTATCAAGCTTAATGTAACAGTTCGTTCGCTGACAACCCCACTAATCGCTTACCTTCTGAAACATTCGAGAAGTTTTTTTCCGAGGATAAACCGCTGATGCCTAGGGCCTTAAGCCACTCTGACCGGCTTGGCGCTGACTTTTCCTTAAATATTGTTACTAAGCGCGAGGCACGACGTTTAGAAATGCCCGCTTCTATCAATGTGTCGTACTCGAAATACATCCAGTCATCCAACCGCGTCACTAGTCCATGCTCGATCAGTGACACCCACGTCTTTTCACCAATACCCCGCATATCAAGCCCTTTTACTGACGACAACCACACCAATCTCGCCAGGAATTGCTGCATGCACTGAGCGCTCAAGATTAGACAGGAGGTCTCGTGATAGCGGCGCTCATCGGGCGCTTCAGTCGTTGGTTTACTACCCGTAAACAGCACTGAATCCAGGACAGGAATCACACTGCCCGCTAAACGGATCGTAATGACCGCGCCGGGCCCTATGCCGCTTTCTTTCCATCGTCTTACGGAACCAAGGCTTACGCGAGCAATTGACCGATCATCTAAAAGAGTAGGCTTTATAGTAACTATGGGGGTGATTCGGCCGGTGCGTCCGACGGTAAATTCGACACTCTCGACCGTCGTAAGGCTTTTTAATGCCGGGTATTTCCATGCACGGGCACGATCCACGGAGGGCGAAAGAAATGACTTATGTAAAACGACCCCATCGGTTGCGAAAGGAAGCCCGGTATTCCACCAGTGAGCTCTAAGCTCAGTCACATCCTTGATATCAACTACATTATGGGTAAAGCGGGAACTGGTAGTGAATCCCCATTGGCGAAGCGTGGCTAAACGATCTTCAAGTGAGGCATCCGACACCAGACGCCATGCGAAAAAACCAATGTTCTTTTGGAGGGAAGGCGATAGTGAGGATTGATTCATCCACCCAACAATCTCGCGCCTTGCGCCTTTTGTACCAAGTTTTTGGATGTGCTGACGGCGCTTTGAATAAAGCTCTCCTTGAATGATTACCCTTGAATCGAAGGGCCGAGGCAGCACTAAGGGAACGACAGCACCCGATGACAGCTTATCGCGCCACTCCTGGCCGTGCTGGCCATCTCCTCGACTGATGATATGGGCAAGTACGCCCTGCTTATAGACCAGCGTTACCGCAACACCATCTACCTTGGGCTGGACATAGAGCTTTTGATCGGACGCGGCTATCCAGCGTTGTAGCTCGCGGGCATCGCGAACTTTCTTGAGCCCTGCCTGCACATACGGATGGCGAACGCGTTCTTCTATAGGGGGCTGGCCGGATACTAGGGCCTCGGATACCGATGCCACCTCTCCAATCGTTTTTGAACACTGCGCAAGTTGGTTGCGCGCACTGTCATAGACGTCGTCACTTACAATGCGTCTTCCCTGTTCATGGTAAGCCTTGCGCCAGTTCTCGACGTTTTCACGAAGGATGCTTAACGTCTCTGGTGGAAAGCACGCCACTCTCTCGGACGACCAGGCAAAAACCGGCAGTATCCACCATAATGAAACAATCAAAATCGCAGTACGCATGAACCGTTCCATAAGCAATTAACTTATTTAACGGCCAAGGATATTCAAGTTTCACTGACAAGGACGCACACTATGAGTATGAGAACAATCGAGTGGGATTCCCCGGAACATGAAGGTGTCACTGAGCACTATGACGATCTCTATTTTCTGAAAAAGAAGCCTTCAGAAGGAAGCATTGTTACTGCACGCTATAAGAGCACCAATGTCCGACTGAAAGTCGTCGAACGCCAGGGGGATTCAACATCGGTCGCCGAAGTCATTAGCGTCAACTCTACTGATGCAACCAATAACGGCGTCGATCTTCATGTGGGAGAGCACGTGCTGCTGCCCGATGATAAGCGTGCCTTTGTGAGCGGAAGCGACGAAGACGAGTAACCGCATTAATGGATTGATTCCATGAAAAAAGGCTTCCCGAACGGGAAGCCTTTTTTTAGTCGAACTGAGCAGTCGTGAGCGTTAGCTTCGTCTGCGCAGTTGATGAAGCGCACGCAGTTTGGCACTTGCTTCAGCAAACTGTGCCAAAGCGATAGAGTGCTGCTCGGCAGATTCATGCTCGCTAAGCTCACGCTGAGCTTCTTCACGAGCGCGTTCCGCTTCGGCTTCATCAATATCACGAGCGCGCATCGCCGTATCGGCCAGAAGAGAAACCACGTCTGGCTGGATTTCAAGAAATCCGCCGGAGACATAGTAAACTTCTTCGCGACCGTCTTCACGTATGACACGTACTGGGCCAGGCGCTAACTCGGTCAACAACGGCGCATGACCCGGGCGGATACCGAGATCGCCTTCCGTGCCGGCGGCAATGACCTGCTCGGCGTCGCCAGAAAAGATACTCTTTTCAGCACTCACGATATCGCAATGGATCTTCGTAGCCATATTGATGTCCTCTAGCCAGGCACTGGCTTACTTCATGTTTTTGGCTTTCTCGATCGCTTCATCCATAGTGCCGACCATGTAGAACGCCTGCTCAGGCATATCGTCATAATCGCCATTGAGGATGCCCTGGAAGCCACGAATGGTTTCTTTCAGCGAAACGTACTTACCAGGTGCGCCGGTAAAGACTTCAGCAACGAAGAACGGCTGCGACAAGAAGCGCTGGATCTTACGCGCACGCGCAACGACCTGCTTATCTTCATCGGAAAGCTCGTCCATACCCAAGATCGCGATGATGTCCTTGAGCTCTTTATAGCGCTGCAGAACACCCTGGACCTGACGCGCGATACCGTAGTGCTCCTCACCCACAACCAGTGGATCGAGCTGACGCGAGGTGGAATCCAGCGGATCAACGGCCGGGTAGATACCAAGCTCAGCAATCTGACGGGAAAGTACGACAGTCGCATCAAGGTGCGCGAACGTGGTCGCCGGCGATGGGTCAGTCAAGTCATCCGCAGGAACATAAACGGCCTGGACAGACGTGATCGAGCCCGTCTTGGTCGAGGTGATACGTTCCTGAAGCTGGCCCATCTCTTCAGCCAGAGTCGGCTGATAGCCTACGGCCGACGGCATACGACCAAGCAGTGCCGATACTTCGGTACCTGCCAGGGTATAGCGGTAGATGTTATCGACGAACAACAGAACGTCGCGGCCTTCGTCACGGAATTTCTCGGCAACGGTCAGACCGGTCAGAGCGACACGAAGGCGGTTTCCGGGCGGCTCGTTCATCTGGCCATAAACCAGTGACACCTTATCCAGAACGTTGGATTCCGACATCTCGTGATAGAAGTCGTTACCCTCACGTGTACGCTCACCGACACCTGCAAAGACCGAGTAACCGCTGTGCTCGATAGCGATGTTACGGATCAACTCCATCATGTTGACCGTTTTACCAACACCGGCACCACCGAACAGACCGACCTTACCACCCTTGGCGAACGGGCAGACCAGGTCGATAACCTTGATGCCGGTCTCGAGCAGCTCGCTCGATGACGACTGCTCGGCATAACTCGGCGCTGCGCGGTGAATCGGCATGCGCTCTTCTTCGCCGATATCGCCGGCTTCGTCGATCGGCTGACCCAAAACGTTCATGATGCGGCCGAGCGTCTTGGTACCAACCGGTACTGAAATCGGTGAACCGGTGTTCTTGATTTCGAGACCGCGCTTGAGGCCTTCGGTGGAGCCCATCGCGATGGCGCGAACCGTGCCGTCACCCAGCTGCTGCTGGACTTCGAGAACTGTTTCGCTGTTCAAGACTTCTAATGCGTCGTAGACCTTGGGCACATTGTCCCTCGGAAACTCGACGTCAATCACCGCACCGATGATTTGTACGATACGTCCGTTCATCTTGTTTCCTCTTAAACCTGCTTAAAAACCTGTAGACCCCAACCGTTAAACGGCGGCTGCGCCGCTCACGATCTCGGAGATTTCCTGTGTGATCGCTGCCTGACGAGCCTTGTTGTACTCCAACTGCAGCTCATCGATCATGTTGCCTGCGTTATCTGTCGCGTTCTTCATGGCGATCATTCGAGCAGCCTGCTCACAGGCAATGTTTTCCACGACGGCCTGATAGACCTGGGATTCGACATAGCGCACAAGCAGTTTATCGAGCAACGCCTTTGCGTCCGGCTCGTACAGGTAATCCCACAATGCGCGCTCACGAGTGTCGGAGGCGTCATCGTTCGCGGGCTCGTCCACCGAAAGAGGCAACAACTGACGGACGATGGGTTTTTGGGTCATGGTATTGACGAATTCGTTGCAGACGACATTGAGTCGATCCAATTCGCCGTTATCAAAAGCATCCAGCATGACCTTAACGCTACCAATCAGATCCTGGGTGGTAGGCGCGTCACCGACTCCGGTCTTGGCCGCCAATAGCTCACTGGCATTGTACTTGCGGAAGAAGGTACTGCCCTTGCTACCTACAGTGCAAAAGCGTACTTCCGCGCCCTGATCACGCCATTGCTTCACGTCACGCATGACCGTTTTAAGCAAGTTGACGTTCAAGCCACCACACAGTCCGCGATCGGATGTCACGACGATGTAACCAACACGCTGCACATCTCGAGGCTGCATGTAGGGGTGGTGGTACTCAGGGTTAGCCTTGGACACATGGCCAACGACCTTTCGAATCTGGCGGGCATAAGGCTGACTGGCTGCCATGCGATCTTGCGCCTTACGCATTTTAGACGCAGCAACCATTTCCATGGCACTGGTAATCTTCTGCGTATTCTTGACGCTCCCGATCTGGGATTTAATCTCTTTTCCGGCTGCCATAGCGTTATCCTATTCGAGCAACTCTGGAAAGAACCCGCAGGGCGGGTTCTTTCGAGTCGTTAGTAGCTCTGGGTCGACTTGAAACCTTCGACGCCCGACTTGAGGCCCTGCTGGATTTCGTCATCATATCCACCTTTCTCGTCAATCTTGGCAAGAAGGCTTGAATGCTGAGATTTCATGTACTCAAGCAGCGCACGTTCGAAGTCCAGAACCTTGTCGACGGGCACGTCTTCAAGGAAGCCTTCGTTGGCGGCATAAAGCGACACGGCCATCTCAGAAACAGACATGGGAGAGTACTGTTTCTGTTTCATGAGCTCAGTTACACGCTGACCGTGCTCAAGCTGCTTACGTGTCGCTTCGTCAAGATCGGAGGCGAACTGAGAAAACGCGGCCAGTTCGCGATACTGAGCCAGTGCCAGACGCACACCGCCACCCAGTTTCTTGATGATCTTGGTCTGGGCCGAGCCACCGACACGCGATACGGAGAGACCCGCGTTGATCGCCGGACGAACGCCCGAGTTGAAGAGGTTGGTTTCCAAGAAGATCTGACCGTCGGTGATCGAGATCACGTTGGTCGGAACGAACGCGGAAACGTCACCGCCCTGGGTTTCGATGATCGGCAGCGCTGTCAGAGAACCAGTCTTGCCCTTGACCTTACCGTCGGTGAACTTCTCGACGTACTCTACGTTAACGCGAGCAGCGCGCTCGAGCAGACGAGAGTGGAGATAGAACACATCACCCGGATAGGCTTCACGGCCCGGCGGGCGCTTGAGCAGCAGCGAAATCTGGCGGTATGCCCACGCCTGCTTGGTCAGATCGTCATAAACGATCAGGCCGTCTTCGCCACGGTCACGGAAGTATTCGCCCATGGTGCAGCCGGCGTAAGGCGCCAAGAACTGCATCGCGGCCGGGTCGGCAGCGCCAGCGACAACAATGATCGTGTGCTCCATCGCACCGTGCTCTTCGAGCTTACGAACGATGTTGGCGATCGTGGACTGCTTCTGACCAACGGCTACATAGACGCACGTAACGCCCTTGCCTTTCTGGTTGATGATGGCATCGATCGCGATCGCCGACTTACCAATCTGGCGGTCACCGATGATCAACTCACGCTGACCACGACCGATCGGCACCATGGCGTCGATCGCTTTCAGACCGGTCTGCACCGGCTGGTCGACGCCCTGACGCGTGATAACGCCCGGTGCGACCTTTTCGACCGCGTCGGTTTCAGTGGTCTTGAGATCGCCCTTGCCGTCAATCGGGTTACCGAGTGCGTCCACGACGCGACCGACAAGCTCCTTACCGACCGGCACTTCAAGAATGCGGCCTGTACATTTGCCGGTCATGCCTTCCTGAAGGCTCAGGTAATCGCCGAGCACAACAACGCCAACGCTGTCACGCTCGAGGTTCAATGCCATACCGAAGACGTCGCCGGGAAACTCGATCATTTCACCGAACATGACGTCGTTCAGGCCATGCATCTGGATGATGCCGTCTGCCACGCTGACGATCGTGCCTTCATTGCGCGCTTCGGCATCAACGTTCAGGTTTTCGATGCGACTTTTGATAACGTCGCTAATTTCGGAAGGATTCAGTTGCTGCATGCCATGTCCCTCGAACTCAGATATTCAAAGTGCTTGCTAGTTTGGCCAGTCGACCCCGCACGGAACCGTCGATAACGGTATCCCCTGCGTGAATGACGACACCGCCCAGCAGCGACTTGTCTACCTGAGTAGTAATAGAGATTTCGCGGTTCAAACGCTTTTTAAGCGCGCTTGCCAACGTGTTCTTTTGCTCGTCATCCAACGGATACGCTGAGATGATGACCACATCGATACGCTGCTCATACTCGGCACGTTCGTGCTCGAACAGTTCAGCGATTTCGGGTAATAACGCAAGGCGCCCTTGCTGAGCCAAGACATGAATGAAATTCCTGGCACGCTCCTCGAGATCATTACCGCAAACGTCGATCAAAAGCTCCGCTTTCTCTTCACGGGACTTGCGTGGGTCATGCAGGATCTCGTGAATCTTGTCTTCCAACGTGACGCTGGCGACCGTGGTCAGCATGGCTGACCACTGATCCAGGCTTGCGGACTCCCGGGCCAAATCAAATGCGGCCTTGGCATAGGGACGAGCAAGTTGTGACGTATCAGCCATGTGGCCTCCCCTTAGAGTTCAGCCGCGAGCTTGTTCAGCATTTCGCGATGCGACTGTTCGTCTACAGAGGATTCCAACACGCGCTCTGCACCAGCGATCGCCAAGGCAGATACCTGGGACCGCAAATCTTCCTTGGCACGATTGATTTCCTGCTCGATCTCGCTTCGTGCATTGGCAACCATTCGTTCGCCTTCGGCACGCGCCTGTTCACGAGCTTCTTCAATCATCTGATTGGATCGTGTACGTGCCTGTTCAAGAATCTTTGCAGCTTCGTCCCGGCTTTCGCGCAAGGTCTGCTCAGCTTGCTGGTTCGCCTCTTCGAGCTTTTGCTCGGCGTGGCTCGCCGCGTTCAGACCATCTTCGATTTTCTTCTGGCGCTCATAAAGTGCCTTGGTGACCGGTGGCCACACGTACTTCATGCAAAACCAGACGAAAACGGCGAAGGCGATGGACTGACCGATAATGGTTAGGTTCAGGTTCACGCCAGTACCTCTCGCTTCGTTTATAGGGTGAGTGACTTTCCGATGGCCTTAGGCCCCGGTGCCATTAGCCCGTAAACGGGTTAGCGAAGGTGAAGAACAGGCCGATACCGACACCGATCATGGAAACAGCGTCCAGAAGACCAGCGACGATGAACATTTTGACCTGAAGCTGCGGGATCATTTCCGGCTGACGAGCTGCGCCTTCGAGGAACTTACCGCCCAGAAGACCAAAGCCAATGGCAGTACCGAGTGCGCCCAGGCCGATCAAAAGAGAAACGGCGATAGCAGTCATACCGAGAATTAATGGATCCATGGTTACTCTCCAAAGTTGTGAATCGTCAGTGATGGTTTAAGGGTTAACGGTTATCCGATCAACGTCAGTGTTCTTCACTTGCCTGGCTGAGATACACGATCGTCAGCATCATGAAGATGAAGGCCTGAAGTACGATGATCAGAATGTGGAATGTTGCCCAGGCAAAGTGCAATGGCAGCTGCCAAAGTCCCAGAAGGGCAATAAGGATGAAGATCAACTCACCCGCATACAGGTTACCGAACAGACGCAGCGCCAGTGATACAGGCTTAGCGAGCAGAGTAACCAGTTCCAGCAACAGATTGACCGGGATCAGGATCAGTTGCGCCAATTTGTTCGAGCTGGAAAAAGGATGCAGCGTTAGCTCACCGATGAATCCGGAAAGCCCTTTCATGCGAATGGAGTAGTAGATGATCAGCGCAAAAACGCTCAAGGACATGCCGAAGGTAGCGTTAATGTCTGTAGTCGGTACGATGCGGAAGAACACATGATGCGGATCCGCTCCGAAGAAATCGGTGCCAATGCGCTTGGCAAGCTCTGGAATCCAGTCGACGGGCACCAGGTCCAGAAGGTTCATCAGGAAGATCCAGCAGAAGATAGTCAGCGACAAAGGCGCAATCAATTTGCTCTTGCCGTGGAACGTTTCCTTGACGGAGCTGTCAACAAATTCGACAAGCATTTCCACCATGTTCTGAAGGCCACTGGGAACGCCAGAGCTTGCCGCTTTTGCCGCCTTGCGGAAAACGAAAAGAAAGACCACACCGCAGATAATTGACCATAGCATGGTGTCTACATGGATGGCCCAGAACCCCATATCCGCTGCTTGCTGCGCGTTATGAGCAAATGACAAGCCATTATCGGGATGATAGCCGAATGTCAGATTCTGAAGATGGTGTTGAATATAGCCCGATGAGGTCGGATTACTGCCTGCCATAACTCTGCCTCGGTTCTAGGGCGACGTAGTGCGTTTCACCAGTAAGGGACTTAACCAGTGAACGCCCAGTGCCGCCACGTATGCGCCAAAAAAATAAGCTGGGTTTGAGGGCGGCACTGCAGCGAAGATCAATATGAACAACGCCACCGTCAAACCGAACTTACCGGCTTCTGCACGGTAGAAGTTGGTCATGATTTGTCGAGCATGTCGCGCACCCTGAAGTCTGAATGCACGCCATGCAAAGTAGAAACCGGGCAAGAGACAGACCAAGCCACCCTTCAGCGACGATAGTGCACCTGATGCACCATGTGTCCATCCACTCACGCCGATCATGAGTACGACGACTGCTATTTGTACTACCAGCAGACGAACGACTATCGGTCGTCTGATCGCAGCGGGTTTTTGATTCGCCATGTCGTCGATGCTCGGTTACTAAGGCCCAGTGCACTTACCTTGCATCCAATGGGCAAAGCTCGGCGGATTATAAGAGAGCGGCGTCAGTGCTTCAATGCAAAAGGGCCTAAATTCCGTGATTTTTCGTTCGGTTACCACCAAAGTCCATCAATCTCCAAAACCTTGCCCCGAAATCCCTTTTGTCAATTAAAGCCGCCTTAAAACGCGTTATTTTATGTGCGACAAAATGCCATCAAGCTCATCAAGGCTTGAATAACGGATCGTCAGTCGGCCCTTGCCGGTCTTGCCATGATTGATTTGCACGGCAGCGCCCAACAAATCACCCAACTGCCCTTCCAGTTTCTTGACGTCAGATGAGCCCGGCGCTTCTTGTGTAGCCTGTGGTTTCGAGTCGGCCTGGATGCGCTTGACCAGTTCCTCGGTCTGCCGAACGGTCAGGCCACGAGCCACAACATCTCTGGCCGCATGACGCTGCTTTAGCCCCTTGAGAGCTAACAGCGCCCGGGCGTGCCCCATATCCAGATCCCCTCGCTCAAGGAGCGTCTGCACCTCGTCATCAAGGGCCAAAAGCCTCAATAGATTGGCGATTTGTGCTCGGGAACGCCCCACGGCATGAGCAGCCTGCTGCTGTGTCAGTTCGAACTCATCAATCAAACGCTTGAGTGCGACTGCCTCTTCGATGACATTGAGGTTTTCCCGCTGGATGTTTTCGATCAGCGCCATTGCAAGCGCCGTTTCATCATCCATGCTGCGCACAATGGCAGGAATCACGTTTAGCTCGGCGAGCTGAGCAGCCCGCCAGCGCCGCTCTCCGGCAATGATTTCGTAGTTGACCGCGCCGCGGTCGGTGACCGGGCGCACGACAATCGGCTGCATCACACCCTGAGCACGGATGGAGTCGGCCAATTCCTCGAGTCGTTCAGGCTGAATATCGCGTCGCGGCTGGTATTTGCCACGGCGCAGCTGATTGACTGGGATGGATGTCAACGTATCGCCCTGGTCGCCGGTATCGGAGACGTTTTCTTCGACCGAAGTCAACAAGGATGTCGAGGCGTCGTGTTCCAGAGGGGCCTGCATCTGAGAGCGTTGTTTGGCACCGGAACCGATAAGGGCATCCAAACCTCGGCCTAGGCCGCGCTTACGTGTCATTGGAATTCCTCACGTCAAAGCGAAAGACGACGACTTAATTCTTTGGCAAGCACGCGATAGGCGTGGCTGCCTCGCGATAGCTTGGCGTACTTGGTAACGGGCAGACCATGGCTTGGCGCCTCGGCGACCCGGACATTTCGAGGAATGGCTGTCTTGAAAAGCGCCTCTCCAAAATAGTCCGACAGCTGTTTGCTGACATCGCGCGTCAAACTGTTCCGATTATCGAACATGGTCCGGATAATACCGTAGATCTCAAGTGTCGGATTCACGCTGTCGCGAATCTGTTCGACGGTATCCAAAAGCGCAGAAAGGCCTTCAAGGGCATAAAATTCGCATTGGAGGGGAATCAGAACGCCATGGGAGGCTGTCAGCGCATTGACCGTGAGCATGTTCAACGACGGTGGACAGTCGATCAAGATTACATCGTACTCGTCGGCGACCTCGCCAAGTGCGCCATCAAGGCGCCGTTCTCGGCCCTGCTGATCAATCAGATCCACTTCGGCTGCGGTCAGGTCACCGTTACCGGGAAGAACGTCGTAGCCTGCCTCTTCTGCAGAAACGATCACGTCCTTCGCCTGGCGTTCTCCCAGCAGAACATCCAACACGCTACCAGCACTGAGGTCGTGCTTATCGATGCCACTGCCCATGGTGGCATGTCCCTGCGGATCCAGATCCACCAACAGAATACGGTGTTTCAATCCGGCAAGTCCGGCCGCCAGATTAACCGCCGTAGTGGTCTTGCCGACACCGCCTTTCTGGTTGGTTAGGGCAATGATGTGGGACACGTTTACATTCCTTATTGACAGGCCGATCTGCACGCACGGTGGTCAGGCCGATAATTGACGCGCCCGGATCAAGTGGCGTTGCCCTGATTCGTTCGGCACGTTCAGTTCGATCGTCTCGATCAGCTCGATGCCCGAAGGAAGCGCATCGGGCTCAGAGTCCAGCCGCCCTTTCATCGCAAGCCATTCTCCGTCGGCTGCAAGCAGATGCTGACTCGTCTCGGTGAACTGACTCAACGTGGAAAACGCGCGACTGATGATCTGATCGAACCCCCGCTCGGGGTGGTACTGCTCAAGACGCTCGTGCACGGGTTCGACGTTTTCAAGCCCCAGCGTCCGGCAGGCATGCTGCTGAAAGCGCACCTTCTTGCCGTTACCATCAAGCAGCGTTACCTGAAGCTCCGGTCGGGCGATGGCCAAAAGGATACCGGGAATGCCAGCGCCTGAACCCACATCGAGCAAGCCAGGCCCTTGCAACCAGGGCAGCACGCTGAGGCTGTCCAGTACATGACGTGACACCATCTGGTCGGGGTCTCGTACGGCGGTGAGGTTATAAGCCCTATTCCACTTATGCAACAAGGCCACGAATTCACTCATTCGCTCTATGGCCTCGCTCGATAGCGTACAGCCCATCGCATCAATGCCTTGCTCAAGCCGAGTCTTGATGCTTGTCATGCCGACTGTTCCTGGGACGTTGCCACCAGACCGTGCTTTTTCAGATGCACCAGCAGAAGGGATACGGCTGCAGGCGTCACGCCCGAAATTCGGCCGGCCTGAGCGAGGGTCTCAGGACGGGCAGCGTCGAGCTTTTGTCGGATTTCATTGGATAAACCGTCGATACGGGTGTAATCCAGCGATGCCGGCAGGGTCATGGACTCGTGTCGACGCAGTTTGTCGATGTCCTGTTGCTGGCGAACGATGTAGCCCTCGTATTTCGCCTGGATCTGCACCTGCTCGATGACGGCCTCATCCTCGAGCTGCTGGCCGGTGACTGACGCCACATCGTGGTAGTCGAGTTCGGGACGTTTCAAGAGATCAAGGAGCCGATACTCGCGAGGCAGTGCTCCGATTTTGGGTTCAAGCTGTTTGGCCTCGTCACTGCCTGCCTGAACCCAGGTCGCTGCCAAGCGCTCTGTTTCCGCCTCCATTTGCGCCCGTTTCTGCTCAAATCGAGTAAACCGGGCGTCATCGACAAGCCCTAGCTCACGACCGATCGGTGTCAGTCGAAGATCGGCGTTGTCTTCACGAAGCAGCAAACGATACTCGGCGCGCGAGGTGAACATCCGATAAGGCTCTTGAGTCCCCATGCGAATCAGATCATCAACCATCACGCCGAGATACGCTTCATCTCGGCGGGGCGTCCACGCGTCCTTGCCCTGGGCACGCCGCGCCGCATTCAAACCCGCCAAAAGCCCCTGCGCGCCGGCTTCTTCGTAGCCGGTGGTGCCATTGATCTGACCGGCAAAATACAGGTTGTCGATGAACTTCGTTTCCAGCGAGTGCTTCAAGTCACGAGGGTCGAAGAAATCATACTCGATGGCGTAGCCGGGACGCGTGATGTGTGCGTTTTCCAATCCTTCGATGGAGCGCACCAGGGCCAGCTGGACATCGAAGGGTAACGACGTCGAAATGCCGTTTGGATAGAGCTCATGGGTGTCGAGCCCTTCAGGTTCCAGAAAGATCTGATGGCTCGTCTTGTCGGCAAATCGATGGATCTTGTCCTCGATCGACGGACAGTACCTCGGCCCTACGCTTTCGATGCTGCCCGAGTACATCGGAGAGCGGTCCAGATTCTTGCGAATGATGTCGTGAGTGCGCTCATTGGTGTAGGCAATATGGCAACTGACCTGAGCCGGATGTTGATCCCGTGAGCCCATGTAGGACATGACCGGAACGGGTGTATCGCCCGGTTGCTCGGCAAGTCTTGAGAAATCCACGGTGCGGGCGTCGATTCTGGGCGGCGTGCCTGTCTTGAGACGACCGACGTTGAACGGCAGTGCTCTGAGTCGCTGCGCCAGTGCATTGGCCGGGGGATCGCCTGCGCGTCCCCCGGTCTGACGCTCCATACCGATATGGATAATGCCGCCCAGGAAGGTCCCTGTGCAGAGCACCACGGTTTGACTTGTAAACCGAATTCCGCCGCTGGTCACGACTCCTTTGACACTTCCGTCTTCCACGATCAGGTCATCAGCAGCCTGTTGAAATAACGTCAGATTTTCTTGGTTTTCCAGCATGTGCCGGATCGCGGCCTTGTAACGCACTCGATCGGCTTGAACGCGTGTTGCACGAACAGCGGGCCCCTTGCGTGCGTTCAGTACGCGAAACTGGATACCCCCTTGATCCGTGGCAAGTCCCATGGCGCCACCGAGCGCATCGATTTCCTTGACCAGATGACTCTTGCCGATGCCCCCAATGGCGGGATTGCAGGACATCTGCCCGAGCGTCTCGATGTTGTGTGTCAGAAGTAGGGTTTTGGATCCTGTACGAGCGGCGGCAAGTGCGGCTTCGGTTCCTGCATGGCCACCGCCGATGATGATGACATCAAAGCGGTCCGGATAATCCACGGCGCGACCTCGTCAATACGAATGGGAATGGGGATAACTGTGTTCCTGAATGGCGCGCATTATAACGCCCCTGTGTGTAACCGTCAGTCTTTTCCACACCTCTCGGGCTTCACGCTCAAACGACCTTTCTATTAAATATAAAGAGAATTATATAAAGAAGTTTTGTAGTGGTTGTGATTGTAGAGTGCGCCTTTTTCTGTGGTTAACTCACATTCTTACCCACAGAACAATGGGTTGAGCTGTTAAAAATAACAGTGAAAACTGCTTTAAGCCCTGGTGAGGACGTTCTAACAAGCTGTGCATGAGTTGCCGTTTCATCCACAGGCGCATTGTCCACGCGTTTATCAACGTGCGTATACCGGCTCTGTTACCAGGGTTGTCAAGAAATACGAATATCCAGACATCAAGGCGTACCGCCCGTATGACGGGGGTAATATGAAAATCTTCTCAAAAGTTATCCACACCCTTTTTGTGAAAAAAAACCGAGAAAAAAAGGAAAATAAAAAAAGCGGGCCGTAAGGCCCGCTTTTTTTATGCGCATTTGGTTCTGGCGATGTATCGGTGAGGGTTAGACCATGAAGGAGGCTCCACAACCGCAGGTCGTAGTGGCATTGGGGTTCTGGATCAGAAAGCGAGCGCCTGCTAATCCTTCTTCATAGTCAACGGTCGATCCGACCAGATACTGATAGCTCAACGGATCGACGGCGAGAGTCACATTGTCACTGGTAATCAAAGTGTCGTCTTCTGCGGTGGTGTCGGTTAGATCGAAGCCATACTGAAAACCTGAGCAACCACCGCCGGTAACGAATACCCTGAGCTTCAATGCTGTATTTTGCTGCTCGTGCATCAGCGATTGGACGCGAGCAACGGCACGATCCGTTAGTATCAAGGGAGTGGGAACAAAAGAACTTACCCCGCTCATTGCAGACTCCTGCGTTCGCGTGGAAATAAAGACCATTATCGTGGGCTTTGTTGCAATGGGTCAAACGTGGATGCCCAATAATCCACCATGGTTGATGTGTTGATCGAACGCCAAAGGAGAACGACGTGCGTCGTCTGAGCAAGCCTCATTTCACGCTGGATACCTTTCGTCGCCAGCTGGCCAGTATCGACGCACTGCCCCAGCTTTGTATTCTCGGAGTGCTGTCTGGAATCCTGACCGGTGCCATCATGGTCGGGTTTCGTCAAGTTATCTCCATAGGCGCGGCATTGTTCATGCCAAATGGCAATTCTGAAGCCTTCGAGCAGTTGACACCCTATATCCGTACAGGGCTTCCGATCGTGGTTGCCTTGGTTATCATGGGAGGGCTCGCCTGGCAGCCTCTTCGCCGCAGAAACCTCGGTATCGGTCATGTCATCGAACGCCTGACGTACCATCAGGGGCAGATGCCCAGCGCCAACTGGCTCAACCAATGGTGGGTTGGCGTCCTGTCGGTGCTTGGTGGACTTTCCGCTGGCCGTGAAGGCCCGGCCATCCACCTTGGCGCCGGCGCATCAAGCTGGATGGGTGAGCGGCTTCGCCTGCCGCATAACAGTTTGCGTGTGCTGGTTGGATGTGGCACGGCAGCAGGTATATCGGCCTCGTTCAATACACCCATCACCGGGGTCATCTTTGCCATGGAAGTGGTGATGATGAGTTATACCCTGACGGGGTTCATGCCCATTATATTGGCGTCGACCATGGGCGCGGTGGTGGCCCAACTGGCCTATGGTGTCGAGCCGGCTTTCACGATTCCGGATCACATCACTGGCCATCTGATCGATCTTCCCTGGATCACGGTGATGGCGTTGGTGATCGGCATTCTGGCCGGCAGCTTCATTTGGCTTGTTCGTTTCGCTCAGCGACATAACGGCGTTCACTGGTCGCTGCGCTCATTGGCCATTGGCGGTGCCACCGCCATGATTGCGTGGTGGTATCCGGAAGTTCAAGGCATCGGCTATGACACCGTCGGATTTACGCTGAACGAAGACCCGTCTCTGGATCTTTTGCTGATGATTGCCTGCGGCAAGCTGATGCTGACGGCGCTGACGTTTGCCTGGGGCATTCCGATCGGCGTGATCGGTCCCATCATGGTGATCGGCGCGACCGCCGGCGCCCTGTGTGGTATCGCCGGTGAAGCACTTTTTCCGACGCTTGCCTCCGATCATGATCTTTATACGATGCTTGGCATGGCGGCAATGCTTGGCGCCGTACTGCAGGCGCCGTTAGCGGCGCTGATGGTACTGATCGAGCTGACGCACAACACCGAAATCATTCTCTACGGCATGCTGGCGGTGGTCGTATCGGGCTTGACCAGTCGCCAGTGTTGGCATTGCCGAGGGTTTTTCATTTCGACACTGACCCAGGAGGGCCTGCATCCGCTCCAGCAGCCGCTCATGCAGGCGCTGTCCAGGGTGGCTGTGCCTGCCGTAATGGATCGATCGATCGCACGGGCAGCGCCTGTCATCGAGCGGGCCAAGGCGCAGCGGTTGATGGAAGGCAAACCGGTCTGGATCATCGTCACCCCGGACGACGACGATAAATCACCGGTGGCGCTGGCGGCGGCGGATCTGGCGCGTGTATTGCTTGACGAGCACTGGGAAGAGGTCGATTCGATCAACCTGCTGGAGATTCCCGCACAGCGTTTGGCACTGGCTCCGATCGATCTGCAGGCAACGCTTTCCGAGGCGTTCGATCAGCTCAACGAATACGGCGTCGATGCCTTGTATGTCGAGCACACCACGGCGCCCCTCGTGCGTAAAATCTCAGGTATCATCACGCGAGAAGCCATAGAAAACTATTATCGATACCGGCGCTGAACAGCGATCGGATCTTGTTGAGGAGAAAGCATGTTTCTTTGGGTCAAGGCGTTTCACCTCATCTCACTGGTGGTGTGGTTTGCGGCGCTCTTTTATCTGCCGCGTCTGTTCGTTTATCACACAAGCGCCCTCAAGCAAGGTGATGAGCAGGGAAGTGAGCGGTTCAAACTGATGGAGCGCAAGCTCTATCGCGGCATCATGACGCCGGGCATGATCGCGACGCTCGTATTCGGGCTCTGGCTGGTGGTGCTTGCGCCCGGCGTACTGCAACAGGGGTGGTTCTACGCAAAGCTTGCCCTGGTTGTGGCGCTGATCGGGTTTCATCATATGTGCCTTGCGCAGGTAAAGCGGTTTGCAGCCGATGAAACGCCGAGAAAGAGGGTGTTTTACCAACTGCTCAATGGCGTCCCCGTACTGGTTTTGGTCGCCGTGGTGATTCTGAGCGTGGTCAATCCGTTTTGACACGTCCGGTTGTTCTTATACTCAGCGGGCATGACCCCACCGGCGGCGCCGGGCTAACGGCCGACGCCGAAGCGGTCGCGGCCCATGGTGGGTGGCCGGTAACGCTTGCAACCGCCATGACCGCTCAGAATACCTACGGAGTCGAAGCCGTGTGGCCCACTCCGGTAGCTATGTTGGAACGTCAGCTGTCGGTCCTCGAAGCTGACATGTCGTTTGACGCCATCAAGGTCGGGTTGATTGCAGATGCCGGAGTGCTTGAGTTCGTGGCCAGGCTCCTTGCCCGTTATCGTAAGTTGCCGAGCGTGCTTGACCCGGTTGTGACATCCGGCACGGGGCAGGCGATGAATGGTAACGTGGCTCCCGGTGCGCTTCGTGCATTGCTCGATGACGTGACACTGGTAACGCCCAACACGGCGGAACTGCTGCGCATGAGCGAAGTGCCTGACCCAGAGCGCGCCATCGAGCGGCTTTCAGCGCAGAACGCACATGTCTTGGTCACTGGAACCGACGTCGACCCAGGCGCCGAGCGAATAACGCATTCTCTATTTCATGCTGGCCGTGCAATCAAACACTGGTCCTGGCCGCGCTTGTCAGGCAGCTACCATGGGTCGGGGTGTACGCTGGCGGCAAGCTGTGCGGCGCTCATGGCGCAGGGCGATTCCATCGAGAGCGCCTGCGCGCGCGCGCAGAGTTACACCTGGCATGCGCTCGAACACGGCATCAGACTCGGCGGTGGGCAATTCATGCCTGGCCGGTTCTGGCATTATCCTCTGTCAGCCACGGAGCATAACGATGACTGAGTCCCTTTCCTGGCAGCGCGGACTCTACGTACTGACCGATGAAACGCTTTTGCCGGATGACGAGTGTTTGTTCGCCGCCGTCGATGAGGTGCTGGCGGCAGGTATTGCCCTGCTTCAATACCGTAATAAACGTGGCAGCGCCGACGAGCGGCTTCGTCAGGCGCAAGGACTTTGCGTGCGCGCTCAAGCGGCAGGCGCGCCGCTGATCATTAATGATGATGTCGAGCTGGCGTATAAGGTCGGCGCCGGTGTGCACCTGGGGCAAGGCGACGGCTCGATTCGAGCCGCCCGGTCGCGGCTTGGGCCTGACGCCATCATCGGAGCCACCTGCCACGATTCGCTCGAGTTTGCGCGGGCAGCCCTCGATGACGGGGCGGATTACGTCGCGTTCGGCCGATTCTTCGACTCTCATACCAAACCCGATACCCCGCCGGCCACGCTCTCGGTGCTGACCGAGGCGCGCGCACTCGGATGCCCGGTCGTGGCGATTGGTGGCATCGATCATCGGACCACGCCACAAATCCGAGAGGCCGGTGCCGATTTGATTGCAGTGGTGGGCGCTGTCTTTGGTGGCGGTGCCCCTGCCGATAATGTCGAGCGGCTCAGACGGGTGCTGGGCTGCTAATCTTTTGAGACCTGATTCACCTTTCTATCGTTTATTCATGGATACGTTATGACGACTTCCGAACAGCTCTTTACTCAAGCGCAGCGCCATATTCCAGGCGGCGTCAATTCACCGGTGCGTGCATTCAAGGGGCTCTCCAGAGCGCCGCTGTTCATCGAGCGTGCCCAATATGCTTATCTGTTCGATGTCGAAGGCAAGCGTTACATCGATTATGTCGGCTCCTGGGGCCCGATGATTACCGGCCACGCCGATCCGGACGTACTGGACGCGGTTCGACGTCGGCTGGACGATGGCCTGTCATTCGGCACCCCGACCGCCATCGAAACGGATATGGCGGATCTGATCTGCGACATCATTCCCTCGATCGATATGGTGCGCATGGTCAACTCCGGTACCGAGGCGACCATGTCCGCAGTGCGACTGGCTCGGGGCTACACCGGCCGGGATAGAATCGTCAAATTCGAAGGCAACTACCATGGCCATGTGGACTCACTGCTGGTCAAGGCCGGCTCCGGGGCCCTGACACACGGTGAGCCCAGCTCACCGGGCGTACCGGCCTCGCTTGCCGAGCACACCATCACGCTCGACTACAACGACATCGAGGGCGTCAAACGCTATTTCGACGTCGAAGGCGATCGGGTCGCGGCCATCATCGTCGAGCCGGTGGCCGGCAACATGAACTGCATTCCGCCTGTGCCCGGCTTTCTGGAGGCGCTGCGCGAGGTGTGCGACCAGCATGGCAGCGTGTTGATCTTTGACGAAGTCATGACCGGTTTTCGTGTAGCGCTTGGAGGTGCCCAGGCCCACTATCAGGTAACACCGGACCTCACTTGCCTTGGCAAGATTGTCGGTGGAGGAATGCCGGTGGGGGCCTTTGGTGGCAAGCGCAAGATCATGGAATATATTTCGCCACTGGGGCCTGTCTATCAAGCGGGCACGCTGGCGGGTAATCCGCTGGCCATGGCGGCGGGCATCGCACTGCTTAAAAAAGTGCGAGCGCCCGGCTTTCATGACGCGCTGACTCAGCGGGTTGACACGCTGTGTGACGGACTCGAGGCCCGCGCGAAAGCTCAGGGCATCAACATGATTACCCAGCGTGCCGGGGGCATGTTTGGTCTGTTCTTCACGGACGCAGAGCAGGTGCAGAACTTCACCGAGGCGACTGGCTGCAATACCGAGGCGTTCCGTCAGTTCTTCCTGGGCATGCTTGAAGAGGGCGTCTATCTCGCGCCGTCCAATTATGAAGCCGGGTTCATGTCCAGCGCGCACAGCGAGGATGATCTTCAAGCGACGCTCGACGCTGCTGAGCGCGTTTTCGCAACGCTTACGCTTTAACGACAAGAACGCACGACGCACGTCATGGGAGACGGATTTTGAGCCAGACGCTGATCAACGCTTTGCAGCAGGCAAAGTGTTACCCCCACCCCGTCGAGGGCTTTGATCTTCGAGAAACGCATATTTCGTGGATCGTGATGACCGGGCACTACGCCTATAAGATCAAGAAGCCGCTGGATTTTGGGTTTCTTGATTTTTCGACGCTCGAAAAACGCCGCCACTGCTGCGATGAAGAGATTCGACTCAACGCGCGACTGGCAGGCGATCTTTACCAGTCCGTTGTCCCGATCACCGGTTCTCCCGAGGCACCGATCATCGGTGGTTCCGGCGAGCCATTCGAGTACGCAGTGTGTATGAAGCAGTTCGACGATGAAGGCTTGTTCAGTACCCTGCAGGCCACCGGGCAGCTTACTCAAACCATGATGGATGATCTGGTCGATCAACTGGTGGCGTTTCACGCCCGGGCAGAGCGGGCCGAGGCTGACAGCGAATTTGGAACGCCCGAGGCGGTTATCCATCCGGCGCAGGAAAATTTTGATCAGCTCAAACCGCTGTTGTCAGACGCTGATGATCTGAAGCGCCTTTCAGAGCTCGAAGCGTGGACACAGAATCTGTTCGAGCGGTTCACACCTCTGCTTAAGCAACGCCACGATCAAGGTTTCATCCGCAACAACCACGGCGATATCCACCTGGCCAATGCCGTCATGCATGAAGGTCACGCCCTGATTTTTGACTGCATCGAGTTCAACGATCATTTTCGTTGGAACGACGTATGTTGCGAACTGGCGTTCTTGCTGATGGACCTGGAGGCCCGTGGTGAGCAGGAGCTTGCCAACCGGGCTTTGGACCGTTACCTGGAACGAAGCGGGGATTTCGAGCTGGTCAAGCTGCTGCCTTTTTATAAGGCCTATCGTGCGATGGTGCGGGCCAAGGTGGCCATGTTCCGCTATCAGCAACCGGATCTGCACCCTGTGGACCGGGACGCGGTATTGGCTGACTTTAGACGCTACCTGACCCTTGCCGAGCGCTACAGCGAATTCAGTATGCCTTATATGCTGATTGCAGTCGGTGTGTCCGGCAGTGGCAAGAGCCGCTTTACCGAGCAGGCCGTGCGGCAGCTTGGAGGGATTCGGGTACGCTCTGATGTGGAGCGCAAGCGGCTGCATGGTATGGATCCCTTTGCACCCGCAAAGAACCATGAACTTGGGCGTGGATTGTACTCACCGGAAGCGACACGGAGTACGTACGATCGACTCTCAGCACTCAGTGGCATGCTGTTGCAGGCCGGACACAGTGTGTGCGTCGATGGCACCTGCCTATCGCATGCTCAGCGTGAACAGCTTCGATTCGAAGCCGAATCACGCGGCCTGCCCATGCTTTTGATCAGTTTCGAGGCCGATGAGGCAACTTTGAAACGGCGAATTACCAAGCGCAGCCAGCGCCGTGATTCGGTGTCGGATGCGGGATTGGACGTCTTGGAGCATCAGCTTCGTTCCTTCGAGCCATTCACACCCGATGAACAAGCGCGTTTGGTGCACCTGGATACCACGGCCGAAGATGCCAATTTAACGCTTGTTGCCTTGATAAAAGAGCATCTGCAGCTTGCATGAGTCGTGATGCGTCGGTCGTCTGATGATTTAGACCGGCGTATCCGCTTGTTGGCGTAAAAGATTGAGCGCCTGTGCGCGGTTTTTCACTTTCAGCTTTCGAAAGATGTGGTACAGGTGCGATTTTACGGTGTGTTCACTGATGCTCAGTTCCTGCGCGATGTCGAAATTGCTCGCGCCTGTTTTCAAAAGCTGAAGAATTTCCACCTCTCGGCGCGTCAAGCTCTTGAACGGCATATTGTCGTTACGTTGGCGCTGCCAGTAGGCTGTCAGCAGCTTTTCCATCAAGGTGCGCGATAGCCACATTTCCTCGTTGAACAGCGCATTGATGCCTTTCGAAATCAGCTTCAAGGGATCGCGTCGATAGAAAATGCCTTGCAGCGGAAAGCGCATCATCAACTGAATGGCATGCTCTTCGGAATCGATGTTGAATCCGGAGAGAATGATACGTGCATCGCTGTGCGCGCGCCGTGCCCAGGCTTGAGCAATGTTGTCATCAACATAATCCTGATCCAGCAGTACGAGCATCCTGTCGGCATCCGGCGCCGCTTCTTGTGCGTCCGGCTCCAAATCCATGACCTGACAATCCTGTTCGCTTCTCAAATAGTCGAGAAACAACTCGTTTTGCGGATTTTTAGACGTCACCATCACGATGACAAAAGATTCTTGAGTCATTTTCGGCTCTAACTTTTCTTAGGCTGGATGCTGAACAAGACCATTGAGATACCTGCGTTAACATTTAACCTGTAAATTATAAAAGTTTAATTTAATCTGATTTTTTAATTTATATAGTTAAACTCTGTTTAAGTACTTTGATCTAGCCTAGAAGATCATTTCGAATAAAGGTAATCACTTCGAGCTGTTTTGTAGATAAGTTAAGCACTTGAGTAATTATACTTTAAAAAGAGCGTAACCCCAGAGTTTGCGCAAATTTTCCGTTGAAATGGCGCAATAGGCACAAGGCAAAGTGGGAGTTCTCATGAAAAAGCGTTGTATGTCTTGATAAGGCTCAGAAGAAAAGATGAATGCTATCGTCATAAGGTGGGTGGCACGCTTACACAGACGGCGTATTTCATTGAAAACCAAGTCCGATCTGTTAAAGCAGGTCTGAGAAGCCAGGTGGTATTGAATACCCCGATTTATGTTGATTCACACAGGCCAGTTACAGTGATTAACCAAGTAAGCAGTGGATGAGAATTAGTTAAGCCTGATGCTTTGTTCGGTTAATTTGCTTTTGAGGGCGCATGCTCGAAAACGTTATAGATAATAATGAAGATAAACATCGCATTTATTAGGTCGCAGCACTGGTTTGTTGAGCGCATTATTTTAGAGTTTGTTATTTAACTTGTTGATGCCATTAAAAAGGTGAGTCCTTTTTTAATATAAAAAAATAAAAGAGCGGATAAGGATTGTGCTTACTTCAAGTTGCTCGATTTTAAGGGGAGTAAAGAAAGCGTTGAGCAAGGGGCGAACCGCATAGTCTATACGAGGCGCTGGAACGCTTAGAAAACCTGGATACAAGCTGGCTCGATAAGAGCTATCTATTCATTACTCACAAAAGGAGGGCGCATGTCTGCCTTTCCGTTTACGTTCAAGCACTGTGCTCGCGATATACCCGCTGGCGCTGTGGTGTTTCTTGTAGCGATTCCTCTGTGTTTGGGGATCGCGCTCGCCTCTGGAGCACCGCCGATCTCTGGGCTTTTGGCCGGTATTGTCGGGGGCGTTGTTGTCTCGTTGTTCAGTGGCTCTGCGTTGAGTGTCAGTGGTCCTGCTGCGGGCCTTACTGTCATTGTGCTCGGGGCCATTTCGACCATCGGGTTCGAAAAGCTGATGATCGCGACGGCTCTGGCCGGCGTTATTCAAGTAGTATGTGGCTATCTGCGCCTTGGCAAGATCGGCTCATACGTACCCAATGCCGTCATCAAGGGGATGCTTGCGGCTATTGGTTTGATTCTCATCATGAATCAGCTGCCTACTGCGTTTGGGCTCGATGCCGATGCAGCACTTGATTTGAGTGCGCCTGCACAATGGCTGAGCGCAATGGCGCCGCTGGCTATCCTGATTGCAGGCGTGTCGTTGGCCATACTCTGGTTCTGGGAGCAGCCGGCCAGCCATGTGCTTGGCCCATTTCGGCGGATACCGGCACCGCTTCTGGCTGTGCTGGTTGCGCTTGCGCTTGATCATCTCGGGCCAATGATGGGGCTTGGCGCGCTCTCGGCCAATCAACACGTCTCTTTACCGGGTCTTGAGGGGCCTGCCTCGTTTCTTTCTCAGATCGCGTTACCTGACCCGAGCGCCCTTTTGGACCCGGCGGTACTGATCACCGCCTTGACCATTGCGCTTATTGCAAGCCTTGAAACGCTTTTGAGTATCGAGGCTGTGGACAAGATAGATCCCCTTGCGCGCCATTCGCCGCCCAACCAGGAATTAAAAGCACAGGGGGTGGGTAACTTTGTGTGCGGTCTCATTGGGGCGCTTCCGATCACGGCCGTCATTGTCAGAAGCTCTGCCAATGTTCAAGCTGGGGGGCGGACACGTCTTGCAAGTTTTATTCACGGCGGGCTCTTGCTGATCAGTGCGATGTTTCTGGCTTTTGCGCTTGAATGGATTCCGCTTGCCTGCCTCGCGGCGATCTTGATTCATACAGGATTCAAGCTTGCGAAACCGGGTATGGTCGCGTCGCTTTATCGCGCCGGATGGAATCGTTTCATTCCCTTTATCGTAACCGTTGGCACGGTTGTGATGACTGACTTGATCAAGGGGGTGGCAGCCGGTGTCATCTGCGGTTTGTTCTTTCTACTCAAATCGAGCCATCGATCGACGATCTCGTTTACCAAGAGCGGTAAGGAGTGTGTCTTGAAGATTCATCAGGATATTTCCTTTATCAACCGCGCTCGAATGCGGCAATACCTGGATCTAGTGCCCGAGGGGAGTCATCTGGTCATCGATGCGCGCAATGCCTCTTTTATTGACCCAGATATTCAGGAAGATATGGATGCCTTTATTGCGGGAGCGGAAAAGCGAGATATTACTGTCGAGCTTCAGTCCTTCGATGGCGTGACGGCAACCTTTTCACCACAGACGCTGCGCTTGCAACATGCGGCCTGAAGTCAACCAGGGTAAAGTGAACGCCCGCTCGCCCCCGGGGTTTAAAACGGGGGCGTGTTTTCGGCAATATGGTCAAAGCATCAGGAAAATAAAGCCTGTATCAGACAAAGAGCGGCTGGCTTTTTCAAAAACAAGACAGGGGCTGTATGAAGATTCCAGCGTTATCAGCCTTGGCGTAATGCAGGATGTGATGCCGGTCAGCCCGGTTTTGCGATGTGTCGTAAGCTGTTTTGGCCCAAAATATCGCGACGAGACATTCAGGGGGTGTAACACTTGTCAGCCATTATTGGCAGATGAGGTATATCCAAGGTTTTGTCGGACCCAGTTCATTGCTTGAATGCGGTTTTTGACCTTCAGCTTTCTAAAGATATTGTACAAGTGAGACTTGACCGTATGCTCACTGACAAAAAGCTGATTCGCGATCTCGGTGTTCGATGCGCCTGTGCCCAGTAAGCGAAGAATCTCGAGCTCACGATGGGTCAGACCACATGATGGCCGATACGCATTGATCTGTTGACGGCGATAAAATTTGATCAACCGTGTCATCAGAGTCCGCGACATCCATAATTCGCTGTTGATCAGCTTGGCAATGCCCTTACAGATCAAGGCCAGACTATCTCGGCGATAGAACACACCTTGAAGCCTGAACGTGGTGGCCAGCGTCAGCGCCTGATTTTCATCGCCCAGGTTGAATGCGGCCATCGTCATGTTCGAGTCTTCTTTCGTTGTGCACTCTTCCCACTGATGCATGTCTTTTTCGTTGACGTGGTCGGCGTCTAATAGCACCACGAAGTGTGTTTCCAGATCTTCGGGTACGTTATCCTTTGGCCCCATTGCTTCTACGTTGCAATTCAGCTTGTCACGTACGTACTGTACGAAAAGCTCGCTTTGGGGATTGATTTCTGTCACGAGAAGAACGGTGACGTTGATATCTGTTTCCACACAGCCTCCTGAATGCTGTAGGCGCAAAGGAAGATCACTTGCTCCAGCGGAGGAAAGAATGTCCATTTACTTGGATCATACGCCTAGTTTGTAAATTAAAGTAACATCTTTTTGAGGCCATCGCTTCACGAAAGCATGCCGGAGTGCTCAAAGCGCTTCCGATATTTTTTAATGCCGGATCAAGCGATTGCCCTTTAGCTCATGATGCTATTACGGCACATCGATGCCATTTTAAAGCGGAAAGTTTATCGCACCCCCGCTTTTGGAGCATTTTTTGATGAGGGCTTTCGCAGAGCCGGTTTAGCCCATCAACAGACAAAAGGCCCCACGCATGTCTTCTTCACTGGTTCTTGCAAGTGGTAACAAGGGCAAACTCGACGAATTTCATCAACTGCTTGCGCCACTTGGTGTACGTGTTCACGCTCAGTCTGAATTTGACATCGGCTCTGTCGAGGAAACCGGCCTCACCTTTGTCGAAAATGCCTTGTTGAAAGCACGCCATGCATCACGACTTTCTGGATTGCCAGCGCTCGCTGACGATTCGGGGTTGGCGGTTGATGCCTTGAACGGCGCGCCTGGTATTTTTTCGGCACGCTTTAGCGGCGTAAATGCGACAGATGCGCAAAATAATGACGCCTTGCTGAATGCGCTGAAAGGTACAGATCCCGATAAGCGTCGGGCACATTACTGGTGTGTTCTGGTCTATCTCGCTCATGCTGACGACCCGGTTCCATCGATCGTTCAAACCTCATGGACAGGTCGGATTCTGACAGTGCCTCAGGGCAATAACGGCTTCGGCTACGATCCTCTTTTCTACCTTCCCGAGCAGGGACAGACGGTGGCCGAACTCGAGGCAGTTGAAAAAAATAGACTCAGCCACAGGGGCCGGGCCATGCAAGAACTGCTCAAGATACTTTCAACCCGATGATCTTACCTTCTATTTCACTCTATATACACGTGCCTTGGTGTATCAGAAAGTGTCCTTATTGTGACTTTAACTCACATGAGGTAGGCGCTCATGGAGTAAACAATGAAACCGATTACGTTGAAGCGCTGATCGCTGATTTCAAGCGTGATGCCGAGTTCCTGAGTGGGCGACGCATCAATTCGATTTTCATTGGTGGTGGAACGCCGAGTCTTTTCTCTGACGTAGCCTATGGGCGGCTGCTCGAGGCAATTTCAAGCATGGCAACCCTTGAGGGGGGCGCCGAGATAACGCTTGAAGCCAATCCCGGCACCACCGAGCGTCGCTATCTGGCCGGGTATCGCCATGCCGGCATCAATCGATTGTCTCTTGGTGTGCAAAGCTTCAACGAGCAGGCGCTTTCGGCACTTGGGCGTATCCATGGTCGAGGTGAGGCCCTCAGCGCCGTTGACGATGCGCGCCGGGCAGGGTTTGATAATTTAAACCTTGATCTCATGCACGGTCTGCCACAGCAGAGCGTCGAGCAAGCGCTCGAGGACCTTGATACTGCGATCGGCCTTTTCCCTGAACATCTCTCCTGGTATCAGCTGACGTTTGAACCGAATACTGCGTTTTACTCCAAGCCGCCTGAGCTTCCCGACGAAGACAGTCTGATCGACATTCAGGAGCTTGGGCATCAGCGACTTGAGCAGGCGGGTTTCAAACGCTACGAAATCTCGGCCTACGCAAGAAGCGATGCGCTGCGCTCGAGGCATAATCTCAATTACTGGCGCTTTGGTGACTATCTTGGCATCGGTGCAGGTGCTCACGGTAAGGTCAGCCGCGCCCAGGACAAAACGCTTTTGATCGAGCGTTATTGGAAAACGCGTCAGCCGGAAGCCTATCTTCGTCGCCGCAATGACCCGAGAGGATTTCTGGCCGGGTCACGGATGCTTGAACCAGAAGAGATTCCGACCGAATTTCTGATGAATGCGCTTCGCCTTGTGGATGGGGTTCCATCATCGCTATGGTATGACCACACAGGCCTTTCGCACGATACGCTTAGTGCGCACTTGAGTCAGGCCCGAACGCGCGGGCTCATAAATGATAAAGACGCGGTTATACAGGCGAACGAGAAGGGATTGCTCTTTTTGAACGACGTGCTCGAACTTTGCGACAGCACCCCAACCTGATGGAGTAAGGATGAAAAAAATAGCCTGGATTGCGCTACCTCTGACCATGGCGGTCGGTTTGGCCGGATGCAGTACCTACAACCCCTATACCAACGAGCAGCAGACCTCGAGCCTTGCCAAGGGTGCCGGTATCGGTGCGGCAGTCGGCGCTGTGGCCGGTGCGACCAAAAGTGGTCACCACCGAACCGACAAGGCCCTGATCGGCGCGGCCCTCGGCGCGGCCGCCGGCAGCGGTATCGGGTACTATATGGACCGTCAGGAAGCGCAGCTGCGTCAGAAAATGCAGGGCACCGGCGTCAGCGTGACCCGCTCTGGTGATCAGATCATCCTGAACATGCCGGGCAGCATCACGTTTGCCTCCGATTCGACCCAATTGACGCCGCAGATTCAAAACGCGCTCAATGGCGTCAACGAAGTACTTAAAGAGTACGGCGATACCAACATCAACATCACAGGCTACACCGACTCCACTGGGGCGGCGTCCTACAACCAGCGTCTGTCCGAGCAGCGCGCGCAGTCGGTTGGAAATTACCTGGCGCAAAGCGGCGTCGATTACAATCGCCTCAACATTCGTGGCGGCGGCGAGCAAAACCCGATCGCAAGCAACGATACGGAATCGGGCCGCGCTCAAAATCGGCGTGTCGAGCTGACGTTGACGCCCAAACAAGGCTGATTGCGCTTTTCCTCGAACAGAGGCGCCTGTTAAGGCGCCTCTTTTTTTGACTCTCGTGTTTTCATCAAGGAATTAACACCGTGCTTTCCTACCAGCATGCCTATCACGCAGGTAATTTTGCGGATGTCCATAAGCACCTCGGTGTCCACGTCATGATGGAACATCTTTTACGTAAAAAATCATCCATTACGTATATAGACACGCATGCAGGACGTGGCCTGTATCCGCTCTCCGGTAAGGAGATGACACGGGGCGCAGAGTATCAAGACGGCATCGTTCCGCTGTTGAAGCACGCCACCGATCATCCTGACGTCGCCTCGTGGCTTGCCGCGCTCGATACGCTACAAGCCAGCGGTAATTCTTCGCCGTCTCTGCGCTTCAAGCGTTATCCCGGCTCGCCATGGTGGCTGGCGCGTAATCTGCGCTCAGGCGATCAGGCACATTTCTTCGAGTTGCATCCAGGAGAGTTCAAGCACCTCGAGGCGCAGTCATTTGTCGGCAGCGCGCATTGTTATCAGCGTGATGGGCTGAACGATGTCGTTGCGATGCAGCCGGTTGCCACGCCGCGTCTACTTTGCGTGATTGACCCATCTTACGAGGTCAAAACGGATTATCAGCAGGTGGCTTCGACGCTTGCCAAATTACTGAGCAAGTCGCGGCACGCGGTCGTGATGGTCTGGTATCCCGTGTTGCCGGATGGCCGTCATCAGGTTCTTCTGGATCACGTAAAGGCATCGGGCCACAAGAAAATCTGGAAAAGTGAGCTGATGCGCTGGCCTGAAGGCCATACGCGAGGCATGCATGGTTCAGGTCTTTTGATCGCGAATCCGCCCTGGCAGTGCCCGGAGACGCTCACCGATGCGTATACGAGCGTTGCTCGTGTGTGGGGCGGCTCGGCTCGCCATCACGGTACCTGGCTTTGCCCGGAGTGATAAGCCGCCCTTGATGCGTTTTATAAGCGCTCGCTGCTCTTTTACCGCTGCCAGGCAGTGAGCGTTAAAGAAGACCGCCGTTACTGAGGTACTGCTTCCGTGGCGGCTTCTGCGCTGGATGGGTTGCTTGAAGAGGGCGCACCCTGCAACGCCACGATGCGTTCAGCAATCTGGTCGCTGCTGCGCGACCAGGCCGTACTGAGGGCTCGAACCAGAGCCGGATAGCCGTCCTCGGCAAGAGGTACGGTATGTTGAAACCGGTCCTGAATTCGCACATCGCCATTAGCATTCGTCACGCGGTACTGGCCGGAGGCGACCGCCTGGCCGTCGAAGCGCCCCTGAAACTGCTCCACATCGACCGTCAAGGTCATTCCATCGCCCGGCTGAGAATCTATGCGTGTCGCGGGCAATGCGTGTTGAAGCGACGATTGAAGGCGCTGGGTGAGCTGGTGGCCCAGCTCCCCCGCCCACAAATTCTGCTGGGCCGCCTGCAATTCGATGTCGCTGACCTGCATGACGATGCCATTGCCTGCCAGCATGCCCGAAAGGCGGACACCGGGCACCGCCAGTACATGCCGCGCCGGGAAGGGCGCCGAGCTGCTCGGCACTTCAGCCAGCGTATAGCGATGAAATTCAGTGCTGCCACCGCTGACGCACCCGGTCAGGGTGAGCGCTGTAATCGCCAGTGTGCAGCCGCGCGTGAAGTGTGAAAGCGATCGCATCATGGGGCCGCCTTGGGTTGGGGGTCGGTGATGACCTCTCGGTTGAACAAGAGGGCGTTCGGCTTTTCGCTCAGCGTGCGCGCCGCGGGCTGCAGGTCGTTCAGAAGCTGCTGCAGTGACTTGAGCGTCTGCGTCAGCTCGCCGTAGGCCGGTGTATCCTGTGAATAGCTATCCAGCGTGCCCTGAACCGATTCAAGGGTTTGGCGCGTCTCTGAGGGCAGCGCGCGGGTGGATGGATCATCCAATAGCTCATTGAGGCGCGTGCTGGTCGCCGTCAGTTCCTTGACCAGCGCATCGGAGCTTGCAAGTGTCTGATCCAGGTGATTCAGGGCGGGCTCGATTTGAAGGTCGTTGAGCTTGTCGAGCAGCGCCGATACCTTTTGTTCGATCTGCGCGAAGCTGCCCGGCTGGCTTGGCAGAATATCGATGCCTTCGAACTGATTGATCGTATCGACAGGCTCTGCGCTGTCGTCGAAGTTCAGATCCACGAACAGCGCGCCGGTAAAGAGGTTACCCGCCTTGAGTGAGGCGCGAAGCCCTTCCTTGACCAGGCGGTTGACCCGAGCACGCCACTGTTCGATGCCTTGCTTATCGAGATTGCTTTGGATGCGCTGAGGCTCGATGCGAATCAGCACTGGGATGCTGAAGTTGGTCAGCGAGCGCTTTTCGACCTTGATCAAATGGTACGCCACGGTATCGACGGTGCCGATACGAACCCCTCGGTACTCGACCGGTGCCCCCTTGTGCAGGCCGCGTACCGTGTCATCGACCATTACGATGTACTTGAGGTAATGGCTGAAGCTGCCTTGACGCGCGGTTTCTTCATCGCCGTAGAGCTCGAACGTATTGTCGGTCTGCGCGATGGGGTTGCCGGGGGCAATGTCTTCCGGCACACCAAAGGTGACGCCCCCGCTGATCAGAGACTCGATCGAGGCCAGATCCAGGGTGAAGCCTTCCGTACTCAGATCGAACCGCACGCCCGAGGCGGACCAGAAGCGGGTATTGGTCGTCACAAGCGAGCGATAGGGTTTGAAGATGTACAGGCGGTAATGCATCTGGCGGTCCGAGGTGTCGAAGTTGGACGCCTCGACTCGGCCCACCGTGAAGCCCTGAAAGATGACCGGGTCGCCCACGCTCAACGCGTTGGCGTTAGCGCTGGTCAGGTTGATGCGAAGGCCGCCGGCATCCGGGGGGGCGACCGGTGGCTTTTCGAGCATGTCAAAGCGGCGTTTGGTTTGCTCGGCGCGCCCGGGCTGGAGCTGAATGTAGGGGCCGGAAAGTACTGTATTCAGGCCACTGATGCCCTCACGACCGACGCGCGGCTTGACCACCCAGAACCGGCTGTCGGTCTTCAACAGGTTTTCGGCGTCTTCATGCATGCGCGCCGTGACCACTGCGTGACTGGTATCGTCGGACAACGACACCGAATTGACCCGGCCCACTTCGACGTTGCGCGCCTTGATCAGTGTCTTGCCGGCCTCGATGCCTTCGGCGTTGTCCATGATCAGGGTGATCTCGGGCCCGCGCGAGGTGAAGGTGTGGTAGAGCATCCACCCCCCGATGAGCACGGCCAGAAGCGGCACCAGCCATACGGGAGAGATCGATTTTTGCCGTTTACGAAGTGCCTGTGGGAGCGACGAACTCATTCACACTGTCCTGTTGATCTCGAGGGTTGTCCCACAGTAAGCGGGGATCGAAGCAGATAGCTGCCAGCATAGTAAGAATGACGACCCCGGCAAAGGCGATCACGCCCAAACCCGGGTAGATCGACATGACAGACCCCAGGCGCACCAGGGCGACCAGAAGCGCCACCACGAACACATCGATCATCGACCATCGCCCGATCAGCTCGGTCATGCTGTAAAGCCGATGGCGCAGCAGCGGCCTGGAGGGATAAGGCCGCCAGACCTTCCAGCTCAGCCACCCAAGCGCCAGAATCTTGGCAATGGGGATGACCACGCTTGCCACGAAAATGATCAGAGCGATAGGCCAGTCACCGGAGCCCCAAAGGTGCATCACACCCGCGATCACGGTCTGGGGAGAGCTGTCGCCGAGGGTGGTTACGGTCATGATCGGAAGCGTCATGGCTGGAATGTAAAGAATGATCGATGTAACCAGCAGGGCAAGCGTGGTCTGAAGGCTTCTGTACTTGCGAAGCCGCAGGGCGCCACTACAGCGACGGCAGTGTCCGCGTTGATCCGAATCAAGCTCATTCAATGTGTAGCACACCGGGCAGCCCGTCATGTTCTGCTGGCGGCCTGTTCTGCCGGCGCGGGCGTGCCTTAGCGGCCGGTCGGGCCCACCGATGAAGGTCCAGAGCCAGTCATGGTCCATCACCCGCGTCGTTTTAAGCATCAGGATCACGAAGGCGGCATAAGCCCAGAACGACACGCCGAAGCCAATCTCGGCAAGGGCCAGAATCTTGACCATGCTGACCAGCACCCCGATCAGAAAGACATCGGCCATCATCCAGGGCTCCATGCGCTTCAAGAGTCTGCCGAAGCCACGGCGCGCCACCGGGGTATAATTCCAGAGCGGTCCCAGGTGCAGATAGATGCTGACGCTCAGATAGATCGCCGGCAGGATGATGATGCCCCACCAGATCAGAAACGACAGGGCTTCGTAGTGCTGTTGCAGCAATGTGTTGGCCGCTTCGCTCAGCCCCATGGCGCGTTTCACGCCGCGCGCCTCGAACGAAATGAACGTAAACGGCAGCGCAAGTCCCAGCGCAATCAGCGCGCTCAGGGCGTAGGCCACCACGTGGGTGGCAGGCTTGTTGTGGCGTTGAGCCAGCACATGGTGACAGCGTGGGCAATGGGCAGCCTCGCCAGGCGAGAGTCTTGGAACTTCGCTGACAAGATCGCATTCTGTGCAAGCCCTGAGCGGTAATGGGCTGGACGTGGCAATAGGGTGCGATACGGTCATCGTCGGTGCTCAATTAAGCGGCGTCGGCACGCAGCGTGCCGTGTCCGAGAGTGCCACGCCACTCACAGGCTGAAAAGCATTGTTACGAAATAAACGAACAGCCAGCGTGTGGCAACAGGTTCGCTCAGACGTTTCAAGCCATGTTCTCATCAAGCGACCTAGCGAATCAGCATATCGATAAATGCTCGCACCTTGGCCGGGCGATAGCGTGCCGGTGGCAGTACCGCGTGGATATCGCCTCTGGGCAGATGCCACTGCGGCAGAACGTCAATCAATCGGCCAGCGCTTACATCGGCGTCGACTACATAGTCGGGCAGCACCGCAAGACCTGCGCCATTGAGTGTGGCTTCGCGCACGGCAAGCGTTGCATTGAGCTTGATCGAGGCGGTAAGTGTCACGCGCTCCTTCACCAGCTCATCGCGATGAAAGGTCCAGCGGGTCGGGTCGCGCAGTGCCGTGTTGGCGATGATCGGATGATCGATCAGCGCCTGGGGCGTTTCAACGTCGGCAAGACGTTCCTGCCATGACGGTGCGGCGACCAGACGCTGTTCGAAGTGACCGATCAAACGCGCCTGCAAATGATCATCAGTCAGCCAGCCCACTCGAATGGCCAGATCAAGGTCGCTGTCCTCCAGGTTCATTGTTTGATCGCCGAACTGCGCCTCGACCTGACACTGCGGGAAGCGCTCCGAAAACGCGGTGATGGCCGGGACAATGACGCCAACGCCATAGTCAAACGGGGCCGTCAGGCGCAGCGTGCCCGAAGGTGTCTGCGCTGACTCAGCCAATTCATCGAAGGCATCTTCCGCTTCCTTGAGAATCAATGCGCAGCGGTAATAGAACGCCTGACCCGCCTCGGTAGTACGTACTCGACGTGTGCTTCGAGTCAAAAGCGTGGCATGGCAGTCACGCTCAAGGCGTGCGACCTGCTGGCTGACCACTGCCCGTGTAATGCCGAGTCGGTCGGCGGCGGCTGTGAACGAGCCGGTTTCGACCACAGCCACGAAATAGGTTAAACGGTTGAGATTCGAAGGGCCGGTTGCCACGGTACGCTCCATTGTATGCTTTTAACACTCAGTGCGTTTGTATTGTATGTATTTATCTTGATCCGTGCAGGCCTCAAGATGCACTCATTCACTTACGGGGCATTCTGCGATGGCTTCTCGACTCATTTATCTCTTCGACCCCTTGTGCGGTTGGTGCTACGGCGCCGGTAGCGCTTTGCCTAGCCTACTGGCCTCGACCGACCTGACGCTTTACATGCAACCAACCGGCTTGTTCTCAGGCGAGGGCGCTCGCCTCATGGATGAGGTTTTTGCTGATTACGCCTGGCGCAACGATCAGCGAATTTCCCGGCTGACCGGACGTGAATTCAGCACGCGCTATCGCGAACAGGTCTTGACCGATCACGCCCAGTCGTTTGACAGCGGTCCGGTGACCGTCGCACTGACGGCAGTCCATTTGAGCGCTCCCGAACGCGAATTCGATGCGCTCGAGGCCATCCAGCGGGCGCGGTATGTGGATGGGTGCGACATCACCCGGCTCGAGACGCTGTCGGCCATTCTCGAAAGCAGTGGCCTGGTGGACGCAGCGCGGCGGCTGGGCGCGCCGGACAACGCCCTGTTGACGGCCAACCAGATGCGAGTGGGCCAGGGGCGCGCGTTACTCGAGCAGACCGGAGCGCAGGGCGTACCGACCCTGGTGGTCGAGCGTCAGGGCCAGCAGCACGTACTTTCCAGCAGTGCGCTGTTTTCAAACCCCGAGGCCCTGGCTCGGGAGTTGCGCGCCACCGCGTGACTCCGCTGCTAAATTCAAAGAATCTTAATCAATATTTCCTTGATATATTCCAGCTACCTCAACCGAACCCCGAAAAAGGAGTCGCTCATGTCGCGCTCAAAACGTGTGCTTTCCCTCTCCGCCCTCACTTTGGCTGCTGTCCTTGCTGGCTGTTCGAGCGGTGCGACCTCTACCCAGAATGACGCTTCCTCACCGTCATCTGAGCATACTCAGCAGGGCGTAACCGATACGCTGACGACCCAAGTATTCAATCCGGGGGAGCAGGCCATTTTCGCGGTGTCCTCGGTACTGGTCGAAGGCAAGCACAACGCCATTCTCATCGACGCGCAGTTTTCCGCCGAGCAGGCGCAGAAACTGGCTGATCAGATCAGGGCGTCCGGACGCACCCTGACCACGATTTACATCAGTCACGGCGACCCCGATTACTATTTCGGTCTGGATACGCTGCACAAGGCGTTCCCGGAGGCCAAGATCGTGGCAACGCCTCAGACGATTGCTCACATCAAGGCCACCATGGACGAAAAAATGAAGGTGTGGGGGCCGCAGTTGGGTGAGAACGCGCCGGAGAAGCTGATCGTGCCGGAGCCGCTTAACGGCGACACATTGATGCTCGAAGGCAAGGCGCTCGAGATCGAAGGGCTCAACGGGCCGACGCCGGAGCGCACCTTTGTCTGGATTCCTTCGATCAAGACCGTGGCTGGCGGTATTCCGGTCGTGTGGGGCGAGCACGTCTGGATGGCCGATACACAGACACCGCAGTCACACGCTGACTGGTTGGCCACACTCGACGCCATCCGGGCGCTTGCCCCTGACACCGTGATCCCTGGTCACTTCGTCGGCAGTTACCCCAAGGGGCTTCAGGCCGTCGACTTCACCGCCGACTACATTCGCGCGTTTGACAAGGAAACCGCGAAAGCCAGCGATTCCAGCGCGTTGATCAAGGCCATGAACGCCCGCTACCCGACGCTTGGCGGTGAAGGCTCGCTCGAGCTCAGCGCTAAGGTCGCGATGGGTGAGATGGAGTGGCACTAAGCCACGACGCATTGGGTGATACTCGAAAGCGGCCTCATGGAGGCCGTTTTTTTAGGCGAGTCGCGCCACTAGCAACGAGAATCCATGGCGCTTCTTGCTCTATTTCCCGATGCAGAAACTGCCAAAAATCTCGCCGAGCAGGTCATCGGCGCTGAATTCGCCGGTGATTTCGCCAAGCGCTTCCTGTGCGGCGCGCAGATCCTCGGCCAGAAGCTCACCTGCGGCGGCGCCAAAAAGCTGCGCTTCGCCGTTGTCGAGCGCGGCCTTGGCACGGTCAAGCGCTTCGAGGTGGCGCCTTCGTGCCGAGAAGCGGCCTTCGGTGGTCGCGGAGTACCCCATCACGGTTTTCAGATGCTCCTTGAGCGTGTCCACGCCTGCCCCGGTGTGGGCCGACATCCGCACCACCGGCGGTGTGGCGGTTAACTCCGAGCCGAGGGCTTCATCGGTGGTGTCGACCTTGTTGCGCACCAGCGTCAGCCGGCTCTGGTCGGGCAGGCGAGCGACAAATTCGGGCCAGATGGCCATGGGGTCGGTGGCTTCGGTCTCGGCGGCATCGACCATCAAAAGCACCCGGTCGGCCGTCTCGATCTCCTGCCACGCGCGCTGTACGCCGATGCGTTCGACCGCGTCCGGCGTATCCCGGAGCCCGGCGGTATCGACCACGTGCAAAGGCATGCCATCCAGATGAATATATTCCTTCAAAACGTCTCGGGTGGTGCCGGCGATGTCGGTGACGATCGCGGTGTCCTGCTCGGTCAGCCGGTTCAAGAGGCTTGATTTGCCGGCGTTGGGCCTGCCGGCGATGACCACGGTCATGCCTTCGCGCATCAGGGTGCCCTGCGCGGCTGCGGCGCGAACCTCGCCGAGGGCGGTCTTGACCTGACTGAGCTTGTTGGCCACATGGCCGTCGCTCAGAAAGTCGATTTCCTCTTCAGGGAAATCGATGGCGGCCTCGACGTAGACCCGAAGCTCGATGAGCTGCTGCACCAGGGTGCCGACGCGCGTCGAGAACTCGCCCTGAAGCGAGCGCAGGGCATTTTCAGCCGCCTGACGGGAGCTGGCCTCGATCAGATCCGCGATGGCCTCGGCCTGGGCGAGATCCAGCTTGTCGTTCAAAAAGGCGCGCTCGGAAAATTCACCCGGTCGCGCCAGCCGGACGCCCCGGGTGATGGCGTGTTCGAGCAGAGTGTCCATGATGATCGGGCCACCGTGCCCTTGAAGCTCCAGCACGTGCTCGCCGGTAAAGGAGTGCGGGGCGGGAAAGTAGAGCGCAAGCCCCTCGTCGAGCACCTGCTGGTTCGTACCCACGAACGGGCCGTAATGCGCATGACGGGGCGTCGGCATGAAGCCGAGAAACTGTTCGGCAAGCTCCGGCACACGAGGGCCTGAGAAGCGAATCACACCGACGCCGCCGCGCCCGGGTGGGCTTGCGAGCGCGGCAATCGTGTCCTGATCGAGCATGAAATGTCCTGTGTGATGACGGTAAGGCAATGGCCGCTATTGTCGGCGCTGGCCTGAGCCGTCGCAAGCGCCGGACGCCAGTGGCCCTGCTACAGTTGGGCGATACAGTGTAATAAGGTGTTTTTCATGTCTCAGGATGCGTATTTCTACGAACCCAAACACGGCCATGGGTTACCCCATGATCCGTTTAAATCGATCATCGCGCCGCGCCCGATCGGCTGGATTTCCTCGCAGGATCAAAACGGGGTGCGCAATCTGGCCCCTTACAGCTTTTTCAATGCCTTCTGTGCGGCGCCCCCGATCATCGGGTTTGCAAGTGCGGGCTGGAAGGATTCGGTACGTAACATCGAGGCTACCGGCGAGTTCTGCTGGAATCTGAGCACGCGCTCGCTGGCGGCGGCGATGAATACAAGCTGCGACGCCGTGGACGCGGCGGTCGATGAATTCGAGCTGGCGGGGCTTACGCCTGCGGCATCCAGCGTGATCTCGGCGCCGCGGGTTCAGGAAGCGCCGGTGTCGTTCGAGTGCCGGCTAACGCAGCTTCTAAGGCTTGAAACCGCTGACGGTACAGCGGTGGATACGTGGCTGGTGATGGGAGAGGTCGTGGGCGTGCATATCGATCCGGCTCTTCTTGAGGAGGGCATTTATCAGACCGCGGCGGCCGAGCCGATCATGCGTGCCGGCGGCCCGACCACCTATTATACGATCAGCGACAACGAGCGGTTTGACATGGCGCGACCGGGGGCTGCCCCGGGCGGATGAGCCAAAAAAAGCCGGCACTCGGTGCCGGCTTTTTTCATTTGCAAGCGCAATAGGCGTCAGCCGGCCAACACGCCGTCGACCAGCGCCTTGGCCTCCTTTTGAAGCTGCTTCAAGTGCGCTTCGCCTTCGAAGCTTTCCGCGTAGATCTTGTAGACGTCTTCAGTGCCGGAAGGCCGTGCGGCGAACCAGCCCGCATCGGTTTCCACCTTGAGTCCGCCGATGGCAGCACCGTTGCCCGGTGCTTCGGTCAGAATTCGGGTGATGGGGTGGCCCGCGAGCGTATCGGCGGTCACCTGTTCCGGCGTCAGCTTGCCAAGCATGGCTTTCTGTTCGCGGTCGGCCGGGGCGTCGATACGCTCATAAACCGGTGCACCGTACTTATCGGTCAGCTTCTTGTAACGCTCACCCGGGTCGTCGCCGGTGACAGCAGTAATCTCGGCCGCCAGAAGCCCGAGAATGATGCCGTCCTTGTCGGTTGACCACGCCTTGCCATCAAACGTCTGGAAGGAGGCGCCAGCCGATTCTTCACCGCCGAAGCCGAGCGTGCCTTCGATCAGGCCGTCGACAAACCACTTGAAGCCGACGGGCACCTCGGTGACCGTTCGGCCAAGACCCTCGGCGACACGGTCGATCATGGAGGAGGACACCAGCGTCTTGCCGATGGCCATCTGTTCACCCCAGTTCGGTCGGTGCGTGAACAGGTACTCGATGGCGACCGCCAGATAGTGGTTGGGGTTCATCAGGCCGTTGGAGCGCGTGACGATGCCGTGACGGTCATGGTCGGTGTCACAGGCAAACGACACGTCGAAGCGGTCCTTGTTTTCGATCAGCCCGGCCATGGCATGGGGCGACGAGCAGTCCATGCGGATCTTGCCGTCCCAGTCCAGGCGCATGAAGCGGAAGGTCGGATCGACGGTGGTAGAGAGCACCTCGAGCGGCAGATCAAAGTGCTTGGCAATGCGCGGCCAGTAGTGGACACCGGCGCCGCCGAGCGGGTCGACTGCGAACGTCCGACCGCTCTTGCGGATGGCGTCCATGTCGATGACCTTATCCAGGCCCTGGATATAACTGTCGATGAAATCGAAGGGTTGGGTGGTCGGTGCCTCGAGCGCTTCCTGATAGCTGATGCGTCTGACGCCTTCGAGTTCGGCTTCGAGCAGCTCGTTGGCGCGATTTTGAATCCACTTGGTGATGTCGCCGCCGGCAGGGCCGCCGTTGGTGGGGTTGTACTTGAAGCCCCCATCCGTCGGCGGATTGTGGGATGGCGTGATTACGATGCCATCGGCAAGGCCGGTGATGAGGCCGTCATTGTGGTTCAGGATGGCATTCGATACGGCAGGAGTCGGCGTGTAGCCGGGTTCACCACCGGTTTCCTCACAGCCTGCGTCGATACGGACCTCAACGCCATTGGCCGCCAATACTTCCAGTGCGGAAATGAAGGCCGGCTCGGACAGGGCGTGTGTGTCCATGCCAATGAACAGCGGGCCACCGATGCTTTCGTTATACCGGTAGTCACAGATGGCCTGGGTGGTGGCCAGGATGTGCCATTCGTTGAAACTGGTTTTCAGCGACGAACCGCGATGGCCGGAAGTGCCGAAGGAGACCTGCTGAGCGGGGTTCGATGCGTCGGGGCGCTCGCTGTAATAGCGCGCGACCAGGCGCGGCAGATTGGCAAGCTGGTCTTCCTTGGGCGCGTGCCCGGCATTGGGATCGATACTCATCATGCATTCCTTTGGTGAGGGCGTGTCTGCGTCATGTCGCGTCAAGTGTATCAGGGTCGTCATGACGTCGATGTGCCTGCCCGCCGATAACGGCGTTCAAGCCTTCTTGCCGCGACTGCGTGCTCGCAGTATAGGCCCGGTTGATCCACGGGCCTTCTGCTACATACAAAAACGCCCTCGCAAGCGAGGGCGTTTCATGCGGGCAAGTGCACTTACTTGCTGATTTCCTGCTTCTTCTGATCCTGCTTTTCGATCTGGCGCGTCACGTAGTACTGCTGCGCGATCGACAGGCAGTTGTTGGTGATCCAGTAAAGGACCAGACCCGCCGGGAACCACAGGAAGAAGAACGTGAAGATGATCGGCAGCATCTTCATGATCTTGGCCTGAGTGGGGTCGGGGGGCGTCGGGTTCAGCTGCTGCTGCACGAACATCGACAGACCCATCAGAATCGGCAGGATGAAGTAGGGATCCTGCGCGGAAAGATCGTGAATCCAGAGCATGAACGGCGCATGACGCAGTTCGATGGACTCCATCAGCATCCAGTAGAGCGCGATGAAGACCGGCATCTGAATGACCATCGGGAGACATCCGCCCAGCGGATTGATCTTCTCCTTCTGGTAGAACTTCATCATTTCCTGCGACATCTTCTGGCGATCATCGCCATGCGCTTCCTTGATGCGCTGCATCTCGGGCTGCATCTTGCGCATCTTGGCCATCGACTTGTAGGCCTTGGCCGACAGCGGGAAAAGCACGGCCTTGACGAAGCAGGTCAACAGGATGATCGACCAGCCCCAGTTGCCGATGAGTCCATGGATGAACTTCAGGACCAGAAACAGCGGGGTCGCCAAAAACCACAGCCAGCCGAAATCGATGGTGCGGTCGAGCTTGGGTGCGATCGCTTCCAGGCGCTCATGAATCTTCGGCCCGGCGTAGAGTGAGGCGTCAAGCGTCGCTTCCTCGCCCGCGCCGATCTGCGTATTGGGGCTCGCGAAGGCGGCGACGTTGCGGTTCTGGCTGTCTTCGGTGGCGTAGAACAGGTTCTGCTGCTTGGCGTCAGGCACCCAGGCGGCGACAAAGTAGTGCTGGATGATCGCGACCCAGCCACCCTCGCTCTCGGTGCGCTTGAAGTTGCCTTCCTTGATGTCTTCGAAACTGACTTTCTGGTAAGGCTCTTCGGTCGTTGAGAACGCCGCACCCAGATAGGAGTGCATGCCAACACCGGCGCCGCTGGTCGGGTCGTCGCTGTTGTCACGAACGAGCTGACCGATGAAGCGCGCCGAAACCGGCTGCGTGCCACCGTTTCTGACCAGGTAGTCCACCTTCACTTCGTAGCTGTCGCGCTCGAAGGTGAACCGCTTGGTGATGTCGAGGCCCTTGAGCGTGGCCTTCAGGTCCACGGTCAGGGTCTTCTCTTCATCGCTCAAGCGGTAGGCCGTCTTCTCGGGCGAGAAGGTGATCCGGCCCTTGTGATTGCTGAGCTCGAGCCCGGACTTGGCCACATAGTTCATGGCCTGTTCGTTGGCGAGCAGCACAAAGGGCTGATTGCCGCCGAGTTGCTGGGTGTGCCTGGGCAGTGAGGCGTAGACGATGTCGCCGCCACGAGGATCGATGCGCAGATTCAAAACGTCGGTGTCGACGGAAATCAGCTTGCTGCTGCCGGAGGAGGCAGGCTCCTTGGTCGCGTCTACGCTCAGTTCATCGGTCGTTGACGGTGCATCGAGGCTATTGGACTGCTTGGCGTCGCTGCCCTGGCTTGCAAGCGCCGGCGTTTCGGGCTGCGGTGTCTTGGGCTGGTGATAGTCCTGATTCCACTGGATGACCATGAGGTAGGTCACCACGGCGAGAGGTATCACGAAAAGGAGTCGTTTCAGATCCATGCGTGTTTTGCCCGGTAAGGGTGTGTATGTCGGGTCCAGACGAAGAACCGCCCGAGCCAGTCATTGCAACATGCTGGTCGGGCGGAGTCTCTGACGTCTTGTGGCCATGACCTTCGTACTCGCATAATCAAGCGGACTTTTTCGAACGGTTCCGTTTGACGTCCTGTTCGAGTCGCCTCCACATGCCGTGAAACTGGCGCTTGAGGGTCTCGTTGTCCAGGTCTGCAACACCACGCTTGGAAAGAACTACGATATCCACAGCGGGGAGCCAATGCTGACGAAGGCGAATGGATTCGCGTGTCAGACGTTTCAATCGGTTTCGGTCAACGGCGCGACGCATGGTTTTCTTGCTAAAAACCATTCCCACACGGGCATGGTTCAAATCATTGGGGAAGGCGAGGGCGAGAACGCCTTTGCCATGCACCTTGTAACACGCATTATCGAATACGTGCTGATACTCTCGGCTGCTGAGCAGCCTTAGAGCGCGTGCAAAACCATGCGACTCCATCCAGGGACCGATTAAGCGCTGAGGCGCTTGCGACCTTTCGCACGACGACGAGCGATGACCTGACGGCCGTTTTTGGTTGCCATGCGGGCACGGAAACCGTGGTTGCGCTTGCGTTTGAGGACGCTGGGCTGAAATGTACGTTTCATAGCTGATTCCCAGGAAGTGGTTGGTATGAAAACAGGTGATTAGCGGCACTTGCTTTTTGCAAATTCCGATCAAGGGCGAGGATTCTAGTGAATTAGGCGCAGCCGTGCAATTTTAATTCACCGTTAATTCACTGATCGATACGTGATTTTTTCCGCTGAAAGGCGCGTATTCAGTACGCTCTGGCGCTCAGCCCCTGTGGACAGTTTTGTGCACTAAAAAAGGAAAACTCTAAAAGGGTGCGTTTGTAAGTCCAAGGATTGTTAGCAGAATCATAAGGTTGTTTCCAAATTAATTATCCACACCCCGAGTCGGCACATGACGGGATGTGGATAACCTGGGTGTGAATCGCTACAATGCCGGCTTTGCATCGGTCAAACCCTGGTGAGGTCGTGTGTCTATCGCTTTGTGGCAAAAATGCCTTGATTATCTGCAGGACGAGTTGAGCTCACAGCAGTTCAATACCTGGATTCGTCCCTTGCAGGCCGAGGCCGTCGAAGATGCGAACGAGGTTGAGCTGCTTGCGCCCAACCGGTTCGTGCGCGATTGGGTCAACGACAAGTATCTAAAGCGCATCAATGAAATGATGCGCGAACTGTCGCCGGGCAAGCCGCCCAAGGTAAGCCTTGGCATCGGCAGCCGGCGCAGTGTATCAAATCCTGCGGCGGCATCTGCAGCGACAGGTTCGACGCGAACGTCAAACGATGACGCACCGGCCGCGCCGGTTCCGCCCAAGATGCCGTCTGCCGGGCGCATGAACATGTCAAACCGGCAGGACGCTCCGCGGCCGGCCAGCGAGCCGGCAATGCCATCAGGCTCGAGTGTGAGCGGTCAGAACCAGCGCTCCTCGAGCGGTGAGCGCCATGTTCAGGTCGAGGGCAGCCTCAAGCACCAAAGTGGCTTGAACCCCAATTTCACCTTTGAAACCTTTGTCGAGGGCAAGTCGAACCAGCTTGCGCGCGCGGCGTCACGCCAGGTTGCCGAGAACCCGGGGGGCGCTTATAACCCCTTGTTTCTGTATGGCGGAGTTGGCCTGGGTAAGACGCACTTGATGCATGCGGTCGGTAACCACCTGGCGGGGCTCCGTGATAACGCTCGCGTGGTGTATCTGCACTCCGAGCGCTTCGTGGCGGATATGGTCAAGGCGCTTCAGCTCAATGCCATCAACGACTTCAAACGCTTCTATCGAAGCGTCGATGCGCTTCTGATCGATGACATTCAGTTCTTTGCCGGCAAGGAACGCTCGCAGGAAGAGTTCTTTTATACCTTCAATGCGCTGCTTGAAGGCGGACAGCAGATGATCTTGACCTCCGACCGCTATCCAAAGGAGATCAGCGGTGTGGAGGAGCGATTGAAGTCTCGTTTCGGGTGGGGGCTAACGGTCGCGATCGAGCCGCCGGAGCTCGAGACTCGGGTGGCGATCTTGATGAAAAAGGCCGACCAGGCTCAGGTCGATCTGCCCCACGATGCGGCCTTTTTCATTGCCCAGAAGATTCGCTCCAACGTGCGTGAGCTCGAAGGCGCGCTCAAGAAGGTCATCGCAGACTCGCACTTTACCGGTCGCCACATCGATCAGGAATTTATCCGTGAGTCGCTCAAGGATCTGCTGGCCCTGCAGGACAAGCAGGTCGGCGTTGATAATATCCAACGCACCGTCGCCGAGTACTACAAGATCAAGGTGGCCGATCTGCATTCCAAGCGACGCACCCGCTCGATTGCAAGGCCCCGGCAGGTTGCGATGGCACTTGCCAAGGAGCTGACCAATCATAGCCTGCCGGAAATCGGCGATGCGTTCGGTGGTCGAGACCACACAACGGTACTGCACGCGTGTCGCAAGGTGGCCGAGCTTCAAACCGAAAACGCCGACATTCGTGAGGATTACAAGAACCTCATGCGGCTACTGACCAGTTAACGCCGCAGCACTGAGGTATTGCGCGCGTTATATGTTGCACACGACAAGAGTGACGTTTCATGAAATTTTCCATTTCCCGTGAAGCCCTGCTGCGTCCGCTGACTCTGGTTGCGGGCGTGGTCGAACGTCGTCAGACGCTGCCGGTGTTGTCGAACGTTCTTTTGAGCGTTGACGAGCACGAGCTGTCTCTGACCGGCACCGATCTTGAGGTCGAGCTGGTCGGGCGCACCGTACCGGATTCGGTGGAGCTGCCGGGCAGCGCCACGGTGCCCGCGCGCAAGCTGATGGACATCTGCAAGTCGCTGCCTGAAGGCTCGGTGATCTCGGTCACGGTCGAGGATAGCCGTGCGATTGTGCGGGCCGGGCGCTCCCGGTTCACGCTGTCGACGCTGCCGGTTGCCGAGTTTCCCAATATCGATGAAGGCCAGAGCAAGGCCGAAATCACGTTGACTCGCGGTACGGTCAAGCACTTGATCGATGCGACGTCCTTTGCGATGGCGCAGCAGGACGTTCGCTATTACCTCAATGGCATGTTGATCGATCTGAGCGACCAACTGGTGCGCGCTGTTGCAACCGATGGCCACCGGTTGGCCATGTGCGCAAAATCTGCCGAGTTTGCACTCGAGACGCCAACCAAGATGATCCTGCCCCGCAAGGGCGTCATCGAGCTGTCCCGTTTGCTCGACGACAGTGATGAGCCGCTGACCCTGATCATCGGTGACAACCATCTGCGTGCGCGCACGGGCAATTACACGTTCACCTCGAAACTGGTCGACGGCAAGTTCCCGGATTATGAGCGGGTCGTGCCGAAAAACGGTGACAAGCAGTTCATGGCCGACCGGGCCGAGCTGCGCCAGGTGCTGTCGCGTACTGCGATCCTCTCGAACGAGAAGTACCGAGGCGTTCGATTGAACCTGGAAGAGGGCACGCTGCGGGTCACGGCCAACAACCCCGACCAGGAAGAAGCCGAAGAGATCGTTTCTGTCGAGTACAGCGGGGCGCCTCTTGAAATCGGGTTCAACGTCGGGTATCTGGTCGATGTCTTGAGTGTGCTTGGCACCGAGCAGGTTCAGATGACGCTGTCCGATCCCAACTCCAGCGCACTCATGGAGGCCACCGGCGGCAGCGACGCGCTGTACGTGGTCATGCCGATGCGCCTTTGATGTGTTTCTCCGGCGGCGTTCGCCGCCGGATCGATCCCAAGCGATTCTATCCTTTCGAGCCACTATGCCCCTTGATCAGTTTCGGTGTACGGGCCTTCGCAATCTGGCGCCGATCGACATCACCCCCAGCGACCACATCAACCTGATTACCGGCGCCAATGGCAGCGGCAAGACCAGCGTGTTGGAAGGGCTGCACATTCTCGGGATGGCGCGCTCGTTTCGCACTCATCAGCTCAAGCACGCGATCCATCACGAGGCGGACGGGTTGACTGTCTTCGGCCGGCTGGCCGGCACAGTGCCGGTCCCGCTTGGTGTGCGCCGGCAGCGAAGCGGTGATGGGGTCGAGCTTCGTGTCGCCGGCGAGCGCGTCGACCGGATCGCCACCCTTGCTGAAAAGCTGCCCATGCAGGTGATCAACCCGGATGCCTTTCGCTTGATCGAGGGGGCGCCTGCGTCTCGGCGGGAGTTTCTCGATTGGGGCGTCTTTCACGTCAATTCCGAATTTTTCGATCTCTGGCGAGCAACGCGTCGGGCGTTGAAACATCGGAACGCGCTTTTAAGACATGATAGAATGGACCGTCAGGCCATCGCGGTGTGGAGCGCCGAGCTGGCCCGCTGGGGGCAAAGGCTTGATCAGATGCGTCAGGAGTACATCCAGGCCTTTCGGCCGGTGTTTGAGCGCATTTTGGCCGAACTGGTTGATCTGCCCGGGCTTCAGCTCCGCTACTACCGCGGGTGGGACAAGGCTCGACCGCTGGACGACGTGCTGTCTCAAGGCATCGATACCGACCGGCAGATGGGCTTCACCCAACAAGGACCGCAGCGCGCGGATCTTCGTCTTCGGGTTGGAAAATATCCGGCGGCGCAGGTGTTGTCTCGCGGTCAGCAAAAACTGGTGGTCAGTGCCATGAAATTGGCGCAGGGGCACTGGCTTGAAGAAGCCACCGGGCGGCAGTGCATTTATCTGATCGACGACCTGGCGGCCGAACTGGACGAGACGCATCGGCAGGCCTTCTGCGGACTTCTTGAACAGATGACATGTCAGATTTTTCTTACCGGCATTGATCGGCATTTGCTCGATGATGTGTGGCGTGGGCCTACGGACATGGCGCATTTCCACATCAGCGATGGACGATTGACGGCGGCGTGATTCCATATGGAGCAGGCAATGAGCGAGCAGGCTTACGATTCTTCCAGCATCAAGGTATTGAAAGGGCTTGATGCTGTCCGTAAACGGCCAGGAATGTACATCGGGGATACCGACGATGGGACCGGTCTGCACCACATGGTCTTCGAGATCGTCGATAACTCCATCGACGAAGCGCTTGCCGGCCATTGCAGCGAAGTTCTGGTAACGATCCATCCGGACGAGTCGGTGTCAGTGTCCGACGATGGCCGCGGTATTCCGACCGACGTGCACTCCGAGGAAGGGGTGTCGGCGGCCGAGGTGATCATGACGGTGTTGCATGCCGGCGGCAAGTTCGATGATAACTCCTACAAGGTCTCGGGCGGCCTGCACGGGGTGGGGGTCTCGGTCGTGAATGCGCTCTCCGAGCAGCTCAAGCTCACCATCTGGCGCAACAATGAGGTGCATGAGCAGATCTACTCGCACGGCGTGCCCCAGAAGCCGCTGAGCGTGGTCGGAAAGACCGAGAAAAGCGGCACGATGATCACCTTCAAGCCGTCCGCCGAGACGTTCGCCAACATTGAATTCCAGTACGACATCCTTGCCAAGCGACTGCGTGAACTGTCGTTTCTAAATTCCGGTGTGGCCATTCGTCTACATGACGAGCGCGACGGTCGGGAAGAGCTTTTCCACTATGAGGGCGGTCTCAGGGCGTTCGTTGAGCACTTGAACAAGAACCGAACCGCGCTCAACCCTGTATTTCATTTCGAGATGGAGCGCGAAGACGGCATCGTGGTCGAAGTCGCGATGCAGTGGAATGACAGCTTCACCGAAAACATCTATTGCTACACCAACAACATTCCCCAGCGCGATGGCGGCACCCATTTGGCCGGGTTTCGTGGTGCGCTGACGCGCTCGCTCAATGGCTACATCGAGGCCGAAGAGCTTCAGAAGAAGTCCAAGGTCGCGACCTCGGGCGATGATGCGCGAGAAGGTCTGACCGCCATCATTTCGGTCAAGGTGCCGGATCCAAAGTTCTCGTCCCAGACCAAGGACAAGCTGGTGTCGTCCGAGGTGAAAACCGCGGTCGAGCAGGAAATGAGTCGCAACTTCGGTGAGTATCTGGTCGAACGGCCGAACGAGGCCAAGGCCATCGTCAACAAGATGCTGGACGCCGCCCGCGCTCGTGAAGCGGCCCGTAAGGCGCGTGACATGACGCGGCGCAAGGGCGCGCTCGATATCGCGGGGCTTCCCGGAAAGCTGGCGGATTGCCAGGAGAAGGACCCGAGCCGTTCCGAGCTGTATCTGGTGGAGGGTGACAGCGCCGGCGGCAGTGCCAAGCAGGGCCGTGATCGCCGTACGCAGGCGATCCTGCCGCTCAAGGGCAAGATCCTGAATGTCGAGAAAGCCCGGTTCGACAAGATGCTGTCCTCGGCCGAGGTTGGCACGTTGATTACGGCGCTTGGGTGCGGGATCGGCCGTGAAGAGTTCAACCCGGACAAGCTTCGCTATCATTCCATCGTCATCATGACCGACGCTGACGTCGATGGCTCGCACATTCGAACGCTGCTGCTGACGTTCTTCTTCCGTCAGATGCCTGAGCTGATCGAGCGGGGGCACGTGTTCATCGCTCAGCCGCCGCTTTACAAGATCAAGCGCGGGAAGCAGGAGATGTATCTGAAAGATGAACAGGCGCTGCAGGACTATCTGACCAGCACCGCGCTTGATGGGGCAACGCTTCACATAAATCAGAACGCCCCCGGCATCGGTGGCGCGCAGCTTGAATTGCTGGTCAACCGATACCGCGATGCGATGCGCCGCATTGATCGCTTGAGCCGTGTCTATCCGGCCGAAGTTTTGAAGAAGTTGATCGAAGTGCCGCGCATTACGCCGGAGACGTTGAACGACCAGGGTGCGATGGCGGCCTGGGTCGCGAAGCTTCAAACCCGAATGGATACGGTTGTTGCCTACGAGGGCGGGCCGACCTATACCTTCGAGGTTCGCCATAACGAAGAGCAGTCCGTGTACCTTCCGAGTGTGACGCTGGCCGCTCATGGTGTGGCAACCGATTACCCGCTGGGCGTCGGCTTCTTCCATTCAGGCGATTATGACGTTATTGCCAAGCTTGGCGAAGAACTCGATGGACTGTTGGAAGAGGGCGCGTATATTGCCCGCGGCGAACGCTCTCGCAATGTCGAGACGTTCAGCGATGTTCTGGAATGGCTCATGAAAGAGGCTGGCCGCGGCTTCAGCGTCCAGCGCTATAAAGGGCTGGGTGAGATGAACCCGGATCAGCTGTGGGAAACCACGATGGACCCTGAGTCACGTCGAATGCTGCGGGTGTCGATCGAAGATGCGGTAGCCGCTGATCTCATGTTCAATACGCTCATGGGCGATGAGGTCGAGCCGCGTCGAGACTTTATCCAGAGTAATGCCCTAACGGCGAACCTCGATATCTGATGACTGATGTTTCACGTGAAACATCGATCGAAAGCCGGCTTATGCCGGCTTTTTTTAGTAGAGGCTGAATGCCGATGACGCCGCTCGGCGTGATGGAGCCAGGTGCGTTATGATAAGCAACAACGAATCGAACCGGTTGAAAGAGGTCAGGTAATGGCACCGAAAGTGTACGTGGATGGTCAGTCGGGTACCGCAGGGCTCAGATTGATGGATTATCTCAAGGCGCGTGATGATCTGGAAATCCTTCGAATCGATGAAGATCAGCGACGCGACGCCCGGGAACGGGCACGGTTGATCAATGCATCCGATGTGACCTTTCTGTGTTTGCCGGATGATGCGTCGCGTGAGGCGGTGGCCATGCTGGACAACCCCAATACCACCATCATCGATGCCAGTACGGCCTTTCGAACAAACAATGACTGGGCCTATGGTTTGCCGGAATTGACGCGAGGTCAGCGCGAGGCAATTCGAGGCAGTCGGCGTATTGCAAACCCGGGATGTCACGCCAGCGCATTCATCCTGTTGGTGCGGCCGCTAGTTGAGGCGGGACTTTTGCCGGCCTCAACGCCGCTTTCGGCCTTTTCACTGACAGGCTACAGCGGCGGCGGCAAGCAGATGATTGCCGACTATGAATCGAGCAGTGATCCCAGGCTTCAAAGTCCTCGAATGTACGCACTTGGGTCGATGCACAAGCATTTGCCTGAGATGACACAGCACGGGCATCTTGAGGCCGCGCCCGTATTCACGCCCGTGGTCGGAAACTTTTTGAAAGGCCTGACCGTGACCGTACCGCTTCATCTCGGTCAGATGGCGCGTGGTGTAACACCGGAATCGGTGGTTTCGGCCCTCAAAATGCACTATCGCGACGAACCCTTCATTCGAGTGATGGCGTTCGACGACGATGCGACCAATCTTGATCAGGGCTTTTTCGACGTTCAGGGATGTAACGATACCAACCGAGCGGATTTGTTCGTGTTCGGTAATGGTGAACGACTCACGCTCATGGCTCGCCTGGACAACCTGGGTAAAGGGGCCGCAGGCGCGGCAGTACAGTGCATGAATATCGCACTGGGGCTTGAGGAGTCGATGGGGCTGACGTCAGGGGTCGACGCGTAATCGAGTAGGGTGTTTCACATGAAACACTTTACTGGTTGAAGATGTGCCATTGAACGCCCTGCTTCAACGCAGGGCGTTCATGTATTCTGATTCATGCATTCTGGTTCATGTGTTTTGATGAGTATGTGCGATCAAAGTGTCAGCGAACTCTTGGAGGCAGTGCGACACCATAACCGAGCTGGGGTGACGCAGTGCCGTTAATTCCTTCTCTGCGTCCTTGCCCTTGCCTGTCTTGACCAGTGCCAACCGACACCCCATGGCCTCACCGGCCTGAAGGTCTCTCAGGGTGTCACCCACCATCCAGCTGTTATCAAGCGTCTTGTAGCCTAAATGGTCACGGATATTTTCAAGAAGGCCGGTACCGGGCTTTCGGCACCGGCATTGATCGTTCGGGCCGTGAGGACAGTAAGCGATATGGGCAATGCGCCCGCCGGCACCCTCAATCAGAGTGGTCATCTTGGTATGCATGGCTGCGAGCGCCGCTTCATCGAACAACCCTCGTGCCAGACCGGATTGATTGGTCGCGATGGCAATGGTGTGGCCTGCCTGAGATAGCCGGGCGATGGCTTCGATCGCACCGGGAATGGGCTGCCACTCGTCACTGGATTTGATGTAGCTGGCGGAGTCCTCATTGATCGTGCCATCTCGGTCGAGAATGATCAGATTGCCCATCATGCGTGGCCTTTTTGGTCGCTTTTGGAATAAACAGTGAGCCTGTCGGTCTTAAAACACTAATTGTCGCTTAAGAGAAAGCAAATTTATGCGATGCAGGCCGTTGAAAATAAACCGGCATCGATATTAACTATTTCAATGATAGAACCGGATTGCCAGATTCCATAAATGTCTTCGGGCAGACTGGGGTCTAATAACGTATAAGTGTGCGTGTCATCAATTCTTAATAATATACGTGTCCCGCCATCGGGTGGGCAGTGACGTGAACCATCAGCCGCGCAATAAACATAACAACAAGCAATGAGGAGTGACCTATGGCAACGAACATCAATGATCGTTCAAGAGAGAGCCCGTCTCAAAAAGGGCAGTGCATCGGGTTTTTACTGTTGGAAAACTTTACCCTGATTTCGCTGGCATCCGCGATCGAGCCACTGCGTATGGCCAACCAGCTGGCGGGTGAAGAGCTTTATCGGTGGCATACGATCAGCGTTGATGGCGCGCCACTTCGGGCCAGTGACGGCCTGATGGTCACCCCGGACGTTTCCATGACGCAGGTGCCCGAGCTCGATGGCGTCATCGTTTGTGGTGGCGTTGCACCTCAGGTCAGCGTAACCCGAGACCATGTACTGTGGCTGCAGAAGCAGGCTCGGGCTTCGGCGCGCATGGGCGCGATTTGTACCGGAAGCTGGGCGCTGGCTCGGGCCGGCCTGCTTGATGGGGTGGAAACAAGCGTGCACTGGGAATGTCTGGCCTCGATGCAGGAAGCATTTCCCAAGGTAGAACTGACCACGCGACTCTTTTCCATTGACCAGGACCGATTTACCGCCTCAGGCGGCACCGCGCCGCTCGACATGATGCTCAACATGATCGGCCACGATCATGGTCGCGAACTGTCCGTTGGCATCTCGGAGATGTTCATCTACGAGCGTATGCGAAGTGAACAGGACATGCAGCGTGTACCGCTCAAACATATCCTGGGCACGACACAGCCCAAGCTTCTGGAAATCGTGGCGCTGATGGAGTCGAACCTCGAAGAACCAATCAGCCTGGCCGAACTTGCGCGCTACGTCGACGTGTCCAGACGTCAGCTCGAACGTCTGTTCCAGAAATACCTGCATTGCTCGCCGTCTCGTTACTACCTCAAGCTGCGCCTGACCCGCGCACGGCAACTTCTGAAGCAGACCTCGCTGTCAATCATTGAAGTCGCCTCGGCCTGTGGGTTTGTCTCGACGCCGCACTTTTCGAAATGCTACCGCGAGTACTACGGTACCCCGCCGCGTGACGAGCGCATCGAACTTCTTTCGCGAGCGCACCACAAGCCTGTCGAGGTGTTGCCCGATCAGGAGCCAGTCACTCTGGCGACGGCGACGTTCTCGAGCGCCCAGCTTGCGCTTTCCAACGCCAAGGGCGAACCCACCTACGCCACGATCCGAATACCTCGTTGATCTGCGCTCCCGGCACCTTCGACGCCTGACTCTCGTCAGGCGTTTTTATGTCAGAACGCGCATGTCCGTCCAGCGCCCTCGCATGCTTTGACGCATTTGGAATAATGGTTGTCGCATCCAAACGTCGCTTGGCAAGTAGGCGGGGATATGCTGGCCTCCATCAACCAGAGAGTGGAGAAGTATCATGACCCCGTCCGAACTGCACGACGACGCTATCGTCATCGATGGCCTGATTATTGCCAAATGGGAACGCGAACTGCTGGAAGATATGCGCAGAGGCGGTCTGACTGCAGCGAACTGCACGGTTTCCGTATGGGAAGGGTTCAAGGCCACCGTCGACAACATCGTCAGCACTCAGAAGCTGATGGATGAGTGCAGCGATCTGGTCCGCCCGGTTCACACCACTGAAGACATCACCCGTGCCAAGGAAGAAGGTAAGACCGGCATCATCTTCGGCTTTCAGAATGCTCACGCGTTCGAAGATCAGATCGGCTATGTCGAAATCTTCAAGAAGCTTGGCGTTGGCATCGCTCAGATGTGCTACAACACCCAGAACCTGGTCGGTACCGGGTGCTACGAGCGTGACGGCGGCCTGTCCGGCTTCGGTCGTGAAATCGTTGCCGAAATGAACCGCGTTGGCATGATGTGTGACCTGTCCCACGTTGGTGCCAAGACCAGCCAGGAAGTTATCCTCGAATCCAAGCAGCCGGTCTGCTATTCCCACTGCCTGCCCTCTGGCCTGAAAGAGCATCCGCGCAACAAGTCCGACGAAGAGCTCAAGTTTATCGCCGATAACGGCGGCTTCGTTGGTGTCACCATGTTTACACCGTTCCTGCGCGCGGGCGTCAATGCCACTGTCGACGACTACGTCGAGGCGATCGAGTACGTCATGAACATCGTGGGTGAAGACGCCATCGGCATTGGCACCGACTTTACCCAGGGTCACGATCAGCAGTTCTTCGAGTGGCTGACCCACGACAAGGGCTACGCACGTCGTTTGACGCGCTTTGGTGAAATCATCAACCCGAAAGGCATTCGTACGGTCGGTGAGTTCCCCAACCTGACCGAAGCCCTGCTTCGCCGCGGAATGAGCGAGCAGCAGGTTCGCAAGATCATGGGCGAGAACTGGGTGCGCGTACTTCGCGACGTCTGGGGTGCCTGATAGCAACACCATCACCGATTCACGTGTAACAACGACAAAAATTTGAGGTTGACGACTGTGACTACTACCGCCCCGCAACTACCGATCGAAGTTGACAGCGAAACAGGCATCTGGACAACGGATGCTCTGCCGATGCTGTACGTTCCGCGCCATTTCTTCGTCAATAACCACGTCGCTGTAGAAGAAGCGCTCGGCGCCGAGAAATACGCCGAAATCCTCTATCACGCCGGCTACAAGAGCGCCTGGCACTGGTGTGAAAAAGAAGCCGAATTGCACGGCCTTGAAGGTGAAGACGTCTTCGAACATTACATGAAGCGCCTTTCCCAGCGCGGCTGGGGTCTGTTCATCACTGAAGAGATCGATCTGGATGCCGGTACGGCAAGCGTGCGCCTTGAACACAGCGCCTTCGTCTATCAGATGGGCAAGGTAAACCGGAAGATCGAATACATGTTCACAGGCTGGTTCGCCGGCGCCATGGATCAGATCCTCCAGGCCAAGGGCAGCGATCTGCGCACCGTGGCCGAGCAGGTTCAAAGTGCTGCCGAGCCGGGCTGTGATGTTGGCCGATTCAAAGTGACCCCTGTTAGCTGAGGAGAGATGGTATGGCTTTTGAAGCAATGTTCGAGCCGATTCAGATCGGCAGCCAGACCATTCGTAACCGAGTGGTCAGCACAGCGCACGCTGAGGTCTATGCAACCGATGGGGGCATGACCACCGACCGCTACGTCAAATATTACGAAGAGAAGGCGAAGGGCGGCTGTGGCCTTTGCATCTGCGGGGGCTCCTCGATCGTGTCGATCGACAGCCCGCAGGCTTGGTGGAGCTCGGTCAATCTGTCGACCGACCGCATCATCCCGCACTTTCAGAATCTGGCCGATGCCGTGCACAAGCATGGCGGCAAGATCATGATCCAGATCACTCACATGGGCCGTCGCTCACGTTGGGATGGTTTCAACTGGTCAACACTGCTGTCGCCGTCCGGCATCCGTGAGCCGGTCCACCGTTCGACCTGTAAGACGATCGAGGAAGAAGAGATCTGGCGCATCATCGGCGATTTCGCCCAGGCGGCGCGCCGTGCCAAAGAAGGCGGCCTTGATGGGGTCGAGCTTTCTGCGGTTCACCAGCATCTGGTCGACCAGTTCTGGAGCCCGCGCGTCAACAAGCGAACCGACCAGTGGGGCGGCAGCTTTGAAAACCGCATGCGCTTTGGTATGGAAGTCCTGAAAGCCGTTCGCGAAGAAGTCGGCGACGACTTTGTGGTCGGCATGCGTATTACCGGTGACGAGTTCCATCCGGACGGTCTCGATCACGAAGAGATGAAGCGGATCGCGGCCTATTACGACGCGACCGGCAAGGTCGATTTCTTCGGTGTCGTGGGCTCCGGGTGTGACACGCACAACACGCTTGCCAACGTCATCCCGAACATGAGCTATCCGCCGGAGCCGTTCCTGCACCTGGCTGCGGGCATCAAGACCGTCGTCAATGTGCCCGTAATCCATGCGCAGAACATCAAGGACCCGAACCAGGCCAGCCGTATTCTGGAAGCCGGTCACGTTGACCTCGTCGGCATGACCCGTGCCCACATCGCCGACCCGCATTTGATCACGAAGATCAAGATGGGTCAGACCGACCAGATTCGTCAGTGCGTTGGTGCGAACTACTGCATCGACCGTCAGTACCAGGGTCTTGACGTCCTGTGTATTCAGAACGGCGCAACGTCTCGTGAGTACATGGGGCTGCCGCACATCATCGAAAAGACCAAGGGCCCGCTTCGCAAGGTCGTGGTTGTCGGTGGTGGCCCCGGTGGTATGGAAGCTGCACGTGTCAGCGCCGAGCGCGGCCACGACGTGACGCTTTTTGAAGCCAAAGACCAGATCGGTGGACAGATCACAACGGCCTCTCGTGCGCCGGGTCGCGATCAGATGGCCGGTATCACGCGCTGGTATCAGCTTGAGCTTGATCGTTTGGGCGTGGATGTTCGCCTGAATACGCCAGCTGATGAAGCAACCATCAAGGACCTGCGTCCAGACATCGTCATGCTCGCCACCGGCGGTACGCCGCACGTAACGCAGGTGCCGGACTGGGGCTTTGATCCCGATCCCGAAAAGAGCCTGGTCGTCAGCAGCTGGGACATCCTCGACGGTAAGGTCGAGCCCAGCAAGAACGTACTGGTCTTCGATACGATCTGTGAATTCTCGGGCGTGTCGGTAGCCGATTACATGGCTGACAAGGGCTCCAAGGTCGAGATCGTGACCGACGACATCAAGCCGGGCGCTGCCGTAGGCGGCACTACCTTCCCGACCTACTACCGTACGCTTTACGAAAAAGAAGTCATCATGACGTCTGACCTCGCACTGCATAAGGTCTACCGTGAAGGTCCTGCGCTCGTGGCTGTGCTTGAAAACGAGTACACCGGCGAGATGGAAGAGCGCGTGGTCGATCAGATCGTCGTCGAGAACGGGGTCAAACCCAACGAAGAGCTTTACTACGCCCTCAAATCACAGTCGCGCAACAAGGGTCAGATCGACCTGGAAGCGTTGTACGCGATTGAGCCGCAACCGAGCCTGAGCGAGTCAGGTGAGGGCTTCTTGCTGTTCCGGATTGGCGATTGCACTGCGCCACGCAACACGCACGCCGCCATCTATGACGCCTTGCGTCTCTGCAAGGATTTCTAAGATCTGCCCGCGCGGTGCGCCGCGCGGGCTGTCCGGGAGGCTTTTCCAATGCTGGATATCCTGATACCGCTGCTTTTGGCTGCGGCCCTTGTGTTGGCCGTAGTTGGTGCGTTTCGACGCATCGCCATGTGGCGCCGTGGTCGACCATCCCCCGTCAACATCGTGAAAGGGCTGGCCTCGATCCCCAGGCGTTACCTGGTCGATCTTCACCACGTCGTCGAACGTGATAAATACATTGCCCACACGCACGTGGCCACCGCCGGTGGTTTCGTGGCGTCCATGGTGCTTGCCATCATCGTGCATGGTTTTGATCTGGCCGGTGGCATTCTTGGCTGGCTGCTGCTGGCGTTCACGGCGATCATGTTTGTGGGCAGCGTGCTGGTCTATCGCCGCCGCATCAATCCGCCGGCGCGCTTGTCCAAGGGCCCATTTCAGCGCCTGCCGAAAAGCCTGATCGCGTTTTCAGTTGGCATGTTCCTGACTACCCTGCCTGCGGTCGGTTTGATGCCGGAAAACGCCGGAAGCTGGGTGTTTGCGTTGGTGCTGGTTGTGCTGGTCGCCTGGGGCCTTTCTGAGCTTGTCTTCGGCATGACCTGGGGTGGCCCCATGAAGCACGCCTTTGCCGGTGCGCTTCATCTGGGGTTCCACCGCCGTCAGGAGCGCTTTGGTGGCGGCCGTTCGACCGGTCTCAAGCCGCTCAACCTCGACGACGAGTCCTCGCCTCTGGGCGTTATCAAGCCGGAAGAGTTCACCTGGAATCAGCGTCTGGGCTTCGATGCCTGCGTGCAGTGTGGGCGGTGTGAGGCAGTTTGCCCGGCGTTCGCAGCCGGTCAGCCTCTTAACCCCAAGAAGCTGATCCAGGACATGGTGGCGAGTATGACCACCGGAACGGACGCCAACTACGCCGGCTCCAACTACCCCGGTCAGACCGAAACGCATGAAATTGGTCCGGGGGGTGTGCTGGTGGCCCGTGAAGGCAAGGCGCTGGTCGATGCCGATACGCTGTGGTCCTGCACCACCTGTCGTGCCTGTGTCGAAGAGTGCCCGATGATGATCGAGCACGTGGATGCAGTGGTCGATATTCGTCGTCATTTGACGCTCGAGCACGGTGAAACACCGGGCAAGGGCGCAGACGTACTGAACAACCTGATCGCGACCGACAACCCCGGCGGGTTCTCGCCCAACTCACGCATGAACTGGGCAACCGATCTTGAGCTCCCGATGCTCAAGGACCGGGATCACGCCGAAGTGCTTTTGTGGCTTGGCGATGGCGTGTTCGACATGCGCAACCAGCGCACGCTTCGCGCGCTGATCAAGGTCCTGCGGGCAGGCAACGTTGATTTCGCCGTTCTTGGTAACGATGAGCGTGACAGTGGTGATCTGGCACGCCGTCTTGGCGATGAAGCCACGTTCCAGTCGCTTGCCAAGCGCAATATCGCAACGCTTGCCAAGCATTCGTTCGATTGCATCGTGACCTGTGATCCGCACAGCTTCCATGTGCTCAAAAACGAGTACGGCGACTTTGGCGGACACTACGAGGTCTATCATCACAGCGGTTACTTGAACCGTTTGATCGATTCCGGCCGCGTCTCGTTGAACAAGGCTGATGTTGGCACCGTGACCTATCACGACCCCTGCTACCTCGGTCGCTACAACGGTGAGTACGAAGCGCCGCGCTCCGTCCTCAAGGCTCTTGGCCTTGAAGTCAACGAAATGGCGCGCTCGGGCTATCGCTCTCGTTGCTGCGGTGGGGGCGGGGGTGCACCGGTCGTGGATGTACCCGGCAAGCAGCGTATTCCCGACATGCGGATGGAAGACATCCGAGAAACCGGCGCGGAAATCGTTGCAGTAGGCTGCCCGCAGTGCACGGCCATGCTTGAAGGGGTGGTCGAGCCGCGTCCTGACGTCAAGGACATCGCTGAGTTGGTCGCCGATGCGTTGTCGGATACACCGGCACCGCGCTCCCACGCCGATAACAAGGAACCCGTGGAGGTGGTCGCATGAGTCTGACTCGAAAAAATCCCCGTCTGGAATGGATCGCACGTAACCGGCTGCACCCGGAGCACGCGCAGGTCATGGCCGAGCTGGATGCGTCCAGCTCGCCGTCTCAGTGGATGGGGCCCAACGGTCTCCTGCGACGCGACCCGCACCGTGTCGGACGAATGGGACCCAATGGCTTAAAGCGCATCGACCGAAGCGGTCTGCTGGCCGGTCAGGCCTATGGCTCTGGCGGTAAGCAGGCCAAGGCCGAGCCGCAAAAGCCCTTGATCACGATCGACGATCCGGCGTTCATCGTTGCGGTCGTTCCGGACATGGCCGGTGGCGAACTGACCAGTCACGACAAGGATGTGCTCGGTATGGCGCGTCAATTGGCGGATGCCGATCCGCAGCGCCAGGGCGCGGTATTGGCCGTGGTGTTTGGCAGCTACCGTGAAACACGCTTCGAGCATGCCGGTATCGATCGGTTGGTCTTTCTGGAGGACGAGCGGCTGGAAGGCTATAGCCCGGAGCGCCGCTTGAGCCGCCTCGAGGACATCGAGCGCGAGCTCACGCCCGAGCGCTGGCTGTTCCCGGACTCCCAGCTCGGCGGTGCCGAGCTGGGTCGTCGTCTGTCCGTACGGCTCAAGGAGCGTCCGGCGACACACGTCTGGCAACTTCTGTCTGAAGATGGCGAGTGGCGTTGTGAGTGCCGTGGCGCGCGTGAGCGCTCTGACATCGTGCGATCGCTTCCCCGCTGCATTCTGGCACTGGAAGAGTGTGCAGAGCCGGTCTCTGAAAACCGGTATGAAGTGAAACCGGTTGAACTGAGTTCCACGGCGCCCGAGACAATGATTCGCATCGACAACCTCGGTCAGGTGGAAGTCGATCCGGCAAGCGTTGCACTGGGCGAGGCCGAATTTATCCTCTCCGGCGGCAATGGCGTCAAGAACTGGGACCGCTTCCACAACGCAGCGCTTCAGCTCAGGGCTGCCGAAGGCGCCTCGCGTGTGGCGGTGGATAACGGATTCATGCCCCGTGAACGCCAGGTCGGCGCCACGGGAACGTGGGTCAGTGCCCGGGTCTACATTGCCGTGGGCATCTCCGGCGCCATTCAGCACCTTCAGGGGATCGAGCGCTGCAACAAGGTGGTTGCGATCAACAACGATGGTGGCTGTGACATGGTCAAGCGTGCCGATCTTGCCATCATTGGCGATGCCGAAGGCGTGCTGGAAGCACTGGTTGAGCTTATAGAGCAGAAACGGTCCGAGGAGTCGCACCATGAAGCCGCGTGAATCCGATAAAAAAAGTGCCTCGCTGTCTATTTCCGTGTTGGTCTCGACCGGTCGACACCCGATCACCGGCCGACCGGGTCGCGCCGATCAGGATTCCCGTGCGGTCGAGCTTGCCATGAACCTCCAGGGGGGCTCGGTCAGTTTGTTGCACGCAGGCCAGCCGACGGAGGAATGCAAGGAGGCGCTTCGGGGGTATCTTGGGATGGGCATCGATCGCATTTCGCTGATCGAGCAGTCTGAACATGCCGACATCACCGAGGTGCTTACCAAGACGCTGAAGTCCTCGAACCCCTCGCTTGTGCTGGCGGGCACGAAAGCCGAACAGGGCGAAGGTTCTGGCCTTCTGCCCTTTCTGCTCGCAGAGTCACTTGGGTGGTCTCTGGTGTCAGGACTTGTCAGCATCGAGTCGGTCGAAAATGGCCAGGCAACGATTCTTCAAGCGCTCCCGCGTGGTCAGCGCCGGCGTTTGAAAGTGCGGCTGCCCGCCATCGCAACCGTCGATGAAAGTGCAGAGCGTGCGCGTCAAAGCGCGTTTGGTCCGGCGCGACGCGGCACGATTGAAACGATCAGCGAAGCGAGCCATATTGATGAAACGCTGGCCAGCTTTGAGATCAAGAAAGCTCGGGTACGGCCCAAGCGTCTCAAGATCGTCAAGTCGTCCTCTGCCAGGGATCGTTTCAAGGCAGCCGCAGCCAAGTCCGGCGGCGGCGGCGGCCAGGTGCTCTCTGATGTCAGCGCTCAAGAGGGGGCTGAAGCGATATTCAAGCTTCTTCAGGAAGAGAACGTGCTGAAACTGTGAGGGGGATATAGCGATGATGCTGGTCGATCTGATAGACGAAGTTGACTTCAAGGTGGCACTTCAGGTGCATAACGTGCCCATCCAGGACCCTCAGGCGTCGGTGGATGTTATGGCCCAAGAGGCGTTCAAGGCCTGGCAGGCAGGCCAGGCCGACGGGCTCAAACCGCTGTTTGAGCAGTGGATTGCCTGCGCCGATGCCATTCATCCCGTTGTGCTTGATGCTATTCAGCGCTGGTGGGGTCCGGTCATCGAGACCTGAGACGCCACATTGTCGAAATCAGGCCCCTTCGGCGTTGCTGTCAAAGGGGCCCGAAACAAAAAGGCTCGTCCGTGGACGAGCCTTTTTTGTGGTGGCCTACTGGGCTTGGTGCGTGCTCTTAGCCCTTGGCCAGCTTGAGATCAGGCACGTCACCTTCGATGTTGTCGATCATCTGCTCGCTGTACCACGCGAGGAAGTCGATCACGCCGAACTCATAGGTTTTTGAGTAGGGGCCGGGCTGATAGGCCTGGGAATTGATACCGCGCTGGTTTTCTTCAGCCAGCTTGCGGTCCTGGTCATTGGTGGCATCCCATACACGGCGCAGTTCGTCAGGGTTGTAGTCTTCACCTTCGACGGCGTCCTTGTGCACAAGCCATTTGGTCGTGACCAGCGTTTTCTGCGCGCTCAGCGGCAACACACGGAACACGATCGCATGATCGCCCATGAAGTGGTTCCAGGAGTTCGGCAGATGGAGGATACGCAGAGAGCCCATATCGGGGCTTTGCAGGCGGCCCATCAGCTTCTTGGAGCCCGGCTTGCCATCCATGGTCATCGAAACGACGCCGTTCAGCAGCGGAGTACGGGTCAGACGGTTACGACGCCCGATACGCTTGAGCTCGAACGGGACGCTTTCTGCGGACCAATCGGCTTGTTTCCTGGCAACCAGCGCCTTGTAGTCGTCGGTCGCACGGGGGTCATCGGTGTCATCGAACTCGATCAGCGAGTTCAGAAGCTCGGGGTGCGAACCATTACAGTGGTAGCACTCACGGTTGTTTTCGATGACAAGCTTCCAGTTGGCATCCTCGACGATGTTGGACTCTACCGCGATCTTGGTATTTTCCATATCGTAGGGTTCGAGGTAGTGATCCAGTGTTTCGGCAAACTCGTCGAATGAAGGCGCTTCGCCTTCGGACAGGCATACGAAAATGAATCCACCGGCAACGCGGACATGAATTGGCTTTAAGCCGTAGGCATTCATGTCGAAATCTTCGCCCATGTCGGAGCCTGCAAACAGCAGACGGCCGTCCAGCTCATAGGTCCACTGGTGGTAGGGGCACACCAGTTTGGCTGCCTTGCCACGCTCCTGCAGACACAGTTTTGACCCGCGGTGGCGGCAAACGTTATAGAAGCCGTGAATGGCATCCTTGTCGCCGCGGACGAGAACGATAGGATTTTCACCTACGGTCAACGTCAGGTAGTTCCCCTTTTTGGGAACCTCACAGGTCATTCCAGCGAACAGCCACTCTTTGCTGAAGATTTCCTGCATATCCACTGCGAAAACCCGCTCGTCCTTATAAAAGGGTTGCGGTAAAGTGAACGAAGGGTCACGCTCATTCAGCATCTGAGCGCACGCTTTCTTGGTTTCGCCAAGCGGGTCTTCGAGCCGCTCGTGGTTAATCAGTTGCATAGTCTGGAATCCTCATGAAAAGTCGCCGCCGGCACGGGGGGATTGAGCAGGCGTTGTTCTTATTTTGTCTCCTTCTGCAGCAGGCGACCTTTTCGCGCGGGGAAGGCCGTTTGCCCAAGGGTGACAAATGAAGTTTGCGTTAGGTGGCTGAGGGCGGATTATCCGATGGCGACATACTCTGACACACCCGCGACGTGAGATAGGAAAAAAAATGGGCGGGGTGGTTATGAGAGTTATGCCGATGTCGCAGCAGGACAAGTCGATAGGGTGGTGCGCCGCCAGAATTTGTTCACGAACGGGGCACAAGGGTGTCCTGACTGCGTTGCATTGCAGGGCCTGTAGAGAGTGACCACCATGACTACCAGCTTTTTTAATCCGGTAACGACCCAAACCTGGGTTAACGGCCGTCACGCAGTGCGCTGCGTGAAGGTAATTCAGGAAACGCACGATGTGCGTACTTTCTGCTTCATGGCTGACCAGCCCCTGATGTTCTTCTTCAAACCGGGGCAGTTTGTCACGGTTGAGCTGGAGATTCATGGTCAGACGGTCATGCGCTCTTATACCATCTCGAGCTCACCCTCGGTACCCTATAGTTTCTCCATTACGGTCAAGCGTGTACCGGGCGGCTATGTATCCAACTGGCTGCACGACAATCTGTCGATCAATGATCGACTGCACGTTCACGGCCCGGTCGGTGACTTCAACGCAATCGACTACCCGGCCGACAAGGTATTGCTGCTCTCTGGCGGTGTCGGCGTGACACCGTTGATGTCGATGACCCGCTGGTTTTTCGACACGAACGCATCGGTTGATGTCGACTTTATTCACAGTGCCCGCTCCCCCGGCGACGTCATCTATCACCGTGAGCTGATTCACATCTTCTCACGTATTCCCGAGTTCAAGCTCCATGTTATCTGTGAGAAGAAAGATGACCTTGGTGAAACCTGGGCAGGTTATCGCGGCTTCCTGACAGAGCCGATGTTCCGGATGATGTCTCCGGACTTCATGGAGCGTGAAATCTTCTGCTGCGGCCCCGTTCCCTACATGAATGCGGTTAAAAAGATTCTGCGTGAAAGTGGGTTTGACATGAACCACTATCACGAAGAATCGTTTGGCGCCACGCCGACCGACGTTCGTGAAAACGCGGAAGAACTTGCCGAGCTTGCCGAAGTCGCGGCTGAAGAAGTCGACGTTGCCGACATGATGAATGTCGAGTTCGCCGAGTCCGGCAAGAGCGTCCGGATTCAGCCGGAAGAAACCATTCACGCCGCGGCCTCCAAGCTTGGGCTCCACATTCCCAAGGCGTGCGGTATGGGAATCTGTGGTACATGCCGTGTCGGCCTCAGATCCGGTGAGGTTGAGATGGAGCATAACGGCGGTATCACCGATGAAGATATCGAAGAAGGGTACATCCTTTCATGTTGCAGTCGTCCGAAGGGCGATGTCGTTGTCGATTTCTGACAGTTCAGCGTTGAATTGATGTTTCACGTGAAACATCGATTCGAAAACACGCTCAGCCTCTGAATGAAAAAAGCGAAGCACATGATGTGCTTCGCTTTTTTTATGCAAGGTATGTGCGCCTCTGAAATATCATCACATGAGCGCTCAAGGTGGTACAGAGTGGGGGAGGAGGGCGATAAACAGTCAGATGCTGTGTTTCACGTGAAACATCCGGACACAAAAAAAGCCCCCGAAGGGGCTTTCTACGCAGCGGCTGGCAAGCCTTCAACGACTAGCTAGCCCTGAGGCAGCAGCGAGATATCGGCAATCTCGAGAAACTGCGTTTGCAAGGCTGCCAACAGAGCAAGCCTGTTGTTTCGAACCTTTTCGTCTTCAGCCATTACCATCACCTGATCGAAAAATGTATCGACCGGTGTCTTGAGGCCGGCCAGTACATCCAGCGCGTCGCTGTAACGACCGGCTTGAATGTGAGGCTTCGCCTCAAGGCGGGTGCGTTCGATGGCGTCAAAAAGCGCCCGCTCGGCGTCATTTTCAAGCAGTGCCTGATCAACCTCGGAGCTGATACTCCCTTCCTGCTTGGAAAGAATGTTGGCCACACGCTTGTTGGCCGCTGCCAGGGCGCGCGCTTCATCGCGATGCGTGAACGCATGTACGGCCTTCAAGCGCCGCTCGAAATCAAATGGGCGGGTCACCGGGCGTGCACGTACCGCCTGATAGGTTTCAACGGCCATACCGTCTTCCTGTGCCCAGGTGCGGAACCGGTCGAGCATGTATTCAAGTACATCCTCGACCACGCTTGCGGCATTGGGTAGGTTGGCATGCTGGGCAGCGGCTTCAGTGAGCAGTTCACGCAGGTCGAGGTTATATCCTCCACGTACCAGAATGCTCAGAACACTGATAGCGGCGCGGCGCAGGGCAAATGGGTCCTTGGTGCCGCTTGGGCGTTGGCCAATGCCAAAGATACCGGTCAGTGTATCCAGTCGATCCGCCAGAGCCAGAGCGATACCGGTCGGTTCATCAGGGATGTCGTCGCCTGCAAATCGCGGCAGATACTGCTGATAGATGGCCTTGGCCACGGGCTCCGGCTCGCCGTCGAAACGCGCGTAGTACGCGCCCATGATGCCTTGAAGCTCCGGAAACTCGAGCACCATCTCGGTGACCAGGTCGCACTTGGCAAGAAGCGCCGCACGCTTGGCATGCTCGACGTCACTTTCGACCGCACCAGCGATCGATTGCGCAACGGCCTGAAGGCGACGACTCTTGTCCGCCAGAGAGCCCAGTTTCTGCTGAAACACGACGCTTTCGAGTGCATCGACGCGGCTTGCAAGCGTTGATCTGCGGTCGGTCTCGAAGAAAAAGGCGGCGTCGGCGAGGCGAGGGCGGATCACGCGCTGGTTGCCTTCGATGACCTGCGACGGGTCCCTGCTTTCGATGTTCGAGATCGTGATAAACGCCGGCACCAGATTGCCCTGGGCGTCGAGCAGATGAAAGTATTTCTGGTTGGCTTTCATCGAGGAGACCAGGCATTCCTGGGGCACTTCGAGAAAGCGTTCATCGAACCGACCTGCCAATGCGACCGGCCATTCGACAAGCCCTGAGACTTCGGTCACAAGCTCGTCATCGATGACGGCGGTTGCGCCGAGGGCCTCGGCTTCACGCTGAACCTGAGCGATGACGTCCTGACGACGACGCGACATGTCGGCCAGCACCTTGCCTCTGGTCTCGAGTGTCGCCAGATACTCATCGGCTGACGCAAGTTCCAGCGCGTCGGGCGCGTGGAAGCGGTGGCCGTAGGTGGTGCGTCCGGCGTCAAGCTCGAGGATGCGCCCCGGAATGACATCGTCGCCGTGCATCATTACCAGCCAGTGCACCGGCCGGGAAAACTCAATGCGAGAGGCACCCCAGCGCATGTTCTTGGGCACCGGCAGCGCCATGACGGCGGCCTTGGCGATCGAAGGCATCAGCTCAAGTGTAGACTGGCCTGTCTCTTTGTGGCGATAGGCAAGGCGCAGGCCCTTGTCGGTCTCGAGCTGATCGAGATCTGCCACCTCGACCCCGCAGGAGCGCGCAAAGCCTTCCGCGGCCTTGGTCGGTGCGCCATCCTTGAATGCGGCTTTTACGGCCGGGCCAAGTTTTTCGATTTCTCGGTCGGGCTGCTGAGTGCTCAGGCGCTCGATGCTCACAGCCAGCCGCCGTGGCGTGGCGTAGGCGTGAACGTCGCCGTACTGCATTTCGGCGTCATCCAGGCCCTTTTTAAGGCCGGATGCCAAGGCCTCGGCCAGGGGAGCCAGCGCGCCGGGAGGCAGCTCTTCGCAGCCGAGTTCGATCAAAAAGGTGCGTTCGCGTGCCATGGCTTATGCGTCTCCTTGCTGTGTGGGGTCGTCCTGAAGCAGTTCCTTGCGCAGCGCTTCTGACGCCATCGGGAAGCCGGCTGCCTTGCGCGAGGCGTAGTAGGCGCTTGCCACGTCGCGGGCGAGGGTTCGTACGCGAAGAATGTAGCGCTGGCGTTCGGTGACGGAAATGGCGTGACGTGCGTCAAGCAGATTGAAGGTGTGCGAGGCTTTCAGGACCATTTCGTAGGCCGGCAGCGGCAGCGGCTGCTCGAGAGCGAGCAGTTTTCCGCACTCGCGCTCGTAGTAATCGAAACTTTCAAACAGGGTCGGTACATCGGCGTGTTCGAAGTTATAAGTCGACTGCTCCCGCTCGTTTTGCAGGTAGACGTCGCCGTAGGTGACGATGCTGCCATCGGGGGCCTTGGTCCAGACAAGGTCATAGACGCTGTCGACGTCTTGCAAGTACATCGCGATACGCTCGAGCCCGTAGGTCAGCTCGCCAGTGACCGGGAAGCATTCGATGCCGCCGGCCTGCTGGAAATAGGTGAACTGGGTGACTTCCATGCCGTTGAGCCATATTTCCCAACCAAGCCCCCAGGCGCCAAGCGTGGGCGATTCCCAGTTGTCCTCGACAAAGCGGATGTCGTGGGTAAGCGGGTCAAGTCCCAGCGCTTCCAGTGAGCCCAGATAAAGCTCCTGAAAATTGGCAGGGGAGGGCTTCATCACGACCTGAAATTGATAGTAATGCTGCAGTCTGTTCGGGTTTTCACCGTAACGCCCGTCGGTCGGGCGGCGGGAGGGCTGAACGTACGCCGAGTTCCAGGTTTCCGGGCCGATGGCACGGAGGAAGGTGGCCGGGTGAAATGTCCCCGCGCCGACTTCCATGTCCAACGGTTGCATGATTATGCAGCCCTGATTTGCCCAGTAGTGTTGCAGGGCAAGAATCAGGCCCTGAAAAGTACTTACGTCCGGCTTCGCCTGTGTCATCGGGAGAGTACCCCTGGCCCATGTTCATGAATTAATCCGCCGGCAAGTATACAATTAGCGGCTATCCGGTTATAGAGCCGCGTTTCGGTCCCATCATCCAAGCCGATGCGCCACACGTTTTGCACCAAATGGAGTGACACCATGATCGTAGTAACAGGCGGGGCGGGCTTTATCGGAGCCAACATCGTCAAGGCGCTGAATGCGCGCGGTCACACCGATGTTGTTGTGGTCGATGATCTGACCGACGGGACCAAGTTCGTCAATCTGGTCGATTGCCAGATCGAGGACTATCTCGACAAGGATGATTTCCTGGCCCGCATCAAGGCCGATGAGTTGCCGCCCATCGACGCCATCTTCCACGAGGGGGCGTGCTCGGCGACCACTGAATGGAACGGCAAGTTCATGCTCGAAAACAATTTCGAGTACTCGAAGGTGTTATTGAACTACTGCAACGAGCGCAATATCCCGTTTCTGTATGCCTCATCTGCGGCCACCTACGGTGGCAGCGACATTTTCGTCGAGCAGCCGGAGTGTGAAAAGCCGCTCAATGTCTATGGGTACTCGAAGCTGCTGTTCGATCAGTATGTGCGTCATCACTGGGATCGTCTGACGACCCAGGTGGTTGGTTTTCGCTACTTCAACGTCTATGGCCCGAGAGAGCAGCACAAGGGCAGTATGGCGAGCGTGGCGTTTCATCATCATACCCAGGTGAGTCACGGTGATAACCCCAAACTTTTCGGTGCGTGGGAAGGGTATGAGGCCGGCATGCAAAGCCGTGATTTCATCTATGTCGGCGACGTGGTCGATGTGAACCTTTGGTTTTTCGACCATCCCGAGCGTTCTGGCATCTTCAACCTGGGAACCGGACGCGCCGAGCCGTTCAAGGCGATCGCCGAAACCGTGACCGGCTACTACGGCAAGGGCGAAATCGAGTACATCGACTTCCCCGATCACTTGAAAGGTCGCTATCAAAGCTATACCCGGGCCGATATCCAAAAGCTTCGAGACGCCGGATACGACGGAACGTTCAAGACGGTGTCCGAAGGGGTAACGGACTATCTGGATTGGCTCAATGGTGCGAGCTGACATGAACGCTCGAGCCGAGCGCATCCTGGTCGTCGGCCCGTCCTGGGTCGGCGACATGGTCATGGCGCAAAGCCTTTTGAAAACACTCAAGGCGCGTTCGCCCGAGGTGCGCATCGATGTCATGGGGCCGAAATGGTCCGTACCGATTCTGGAGCGAATGCCGGAGGTCGATACGGCCTGGACGCTCGAAATCGGTCACGGTCAGTTCGGGTTTAAAACGCGCTGGCGGCTCGCACGCGCTCTGCGTGGGCAGTTCGATCACGCCATCGTGTTGCCGCGCTCCTGGAAATCGGCGCTGGTCCCGTTTCTGGCGGGCATCCCCCACCGAACCGGATTTACCGGTGAGCAGCGCTATGGCGTGCTCAACGAACGGCGAACACTCGATAAATCGGTGCTTGACCAAACCGTAAAGCGCTTCGTATCGCTTGGGCTCCCAGTCGATGAGGCCTACCCGCCGGTGGAGATTCCGGCCCCCGAACTGATGCTTGATGCCGATAATCTGGCGCGGCTCGAAACGCGATTGGGGCTTGGCTCTGCGCCACGTATCGCCATGATGCCCGGCGCGGAATATGGCCCGGCCAAACAGTGGCCGCTTGAGTATTATCACGCGCTGGCAGCGAAGTTGATTGCCAGAGGGTATGAGGTGATGGTTCTGGGCGGGCCGAAGGATGCGCCGGCCGGTGAGACAATCGCGGCGTCACTGGATGGGGCGTTCAATCTCTGCGGCGAAACAAGTCTCGCCGACGCTGTCGATCTTCTGGGAAGCTGTGAACAGGTAGTGACCAATGATTCGGGCCTGATGCATGTGGCCGCGGCTACCGGCACCCGTATTCACGCCATCTACGGTTCTTCCTCGCCAAAGTACACGCCGCCGCTGACTGACCGCGCGGTGATTCATACCCTGGATCTTTCGTGCTCGCCCTGTTTCGAGCGTCACTGCCCGCTGGGTCATACGGATTGCCTGAACAAGCTGTCGGTCGAACGTATTGAGGCGATGATGTAGCACGTCTGAGTGTTTCACGTGAAACACTCAGACGGTCATCGGCCCTGTTCCATGAAAAAAGCCCGAATGTTTCACGTGAAACATTCGGGCTTTTTTTGGCGCTGGAGAACGTGACTATTGTTCTGCCATATCCACATAAAGGGCGTGATACGCATCAGCCATGGCGTGAGGTGAGAACTGCACCAGCTTCTCGCGGGCGCCGTCCTTGAGTTCCTCAGCCAGTGCCGGCGCGCCCAGAAGTCGGTCGAGTGCGTGCTCGAGCGCGTCTGCGTCGTCCGGCGGGACCAATAGCCCACTTCTCTGATCGATGATGATGTCCGGGATGCCGTCCACACGGCTCGCAACGATCGGAACGTCATGGTCCATGGCGTCCAGCAGCGTCGAGCCAAGCCCTTCGTTGCGTGACGGAAACGCAAACAGCGTCATGGCGTCGAGGTAATTTTCTACATCGGGCTGAAACCCCTCCCAGATTACGTTGGTGAGCTCGCGGCTCTCCCGATGCAATGCCTCGGCGTCTTCGCCGTCGCCCAGAAGCAGAAAGCGGACATCCGGGTGCGAGGCCTGAAAGCGCCGTGCGACCTCCAGAAGAACGCGCTGGCCCTTGTGACGGTCAACCAGCGCGCCGATATGACCGATGACCGGATGGCCTTCAAAGCGTGCCTTGAGCTCTGCCACGCGCTCGAGATCGGAGGGCCGGTGTGAAAAGACGCTGGGAACGCGTGCGATCCGCCGGGTAAAGGCGAGGGCCTCGAGGTGCTGTTCGATCACGGACGAGATCGCGACGGTATAGGCGGCCGAGCCGTAGGTACGCCGATTGAACCACTTGTCCTTGACGGGTTGAGGGACGCGGCGGGTCAGCAGGTACGGAGTGCCTGTCAGGCGCTTGTGCAGATAGGCCCAGTGTACGGCCTTGGCCTCATGCGCGTGAACGGCGTCAGCACCGATGCCGAAGTGGCCTGTCAGTGCATTTCTGGCCTCAACGATCGTCACGTCGAGATGGCGCACTTGGTCGATCAGGGGCGAATCGGGACGGCACACCAGGGTCTGGCGAAGTGCACCCGAGTACCGGTGGGCGAGCTGTTCAATGAGAATGACGGTCTGGCGTTCACCCCCCCGAAAGCCGCGAGCCAGATTGACGTGACATACGTGCAAAGGGGTTGCCATTACCACACCTTGTCGAAGTTTTCGGCGTCTCGAACGCGGGCGTCGCGTTGAAACTCCAGAAGCTTGGCGTATTTAAGATAGGCATTGGTCGCGGCGGAAAGGGCCACGGACAGCCCATCCACACCGGCAAGGAATCCACGCTGAAAGACATATTTGCGAACGAACGCATTTAAACCGTGTAAAAACGGTGACCATGCTGATGCGCGTTTGCCTTTCAGATACATCACCTTGGCGGAGCGGTTCGAGAAGCGCCCGCTGGCCTTGGTAAACAGCTCCCCGAGATTTGCAAACGAGTAGTGCTCGAGATCCGCATCGAGCTGGTGCACGGATTTGGCCTGAACCGAGGCGTGCTGACGGGTTTCCGAGAATCCGGTGCGGTGGCGGTTATAAAGGCGTACGCAGTAATCCGGGTACCAGCCGCAGCGCTTGACCCACCGTGAGCCGATGAAGTTGCGGCGGCGAAAGGCAAAGCCATCGTGACCCGTCGCCTCGAGGTCTAGACCAAGGATGGTCTGGATGGCCTGCTCGGTCAGGCGCTCATCGGCGTCGAGCGACAGCACCCACGTGTTCGAGGCAGCGCCGGGGCCGACGTTTTTTTGATAGCCATCGCCCAGGTAGGGCTGGTGAATGACACGGGCGCCGGCGCGCTCAGCAATCTGACAGGTTGCGTCCTGTGAGCCTGAATCGACCACGATCAACTCACTGCACACCCGTGACAGTGAGGCCAGACACGCTTCAATGCGTTCGGCCTCATTCAGGGTGATCACCACCCCCGTAATCGGCGTCGTGGCATGCCCGGTAGCAGCGGGGTCAGTCATAGAACCGTCCCATGAGGTTGACCGCCTCAAACACCGCCGGAGAAAACTGCTCCTGATCAAGCGTGTTCAGCTCGGGATCATAGGTCACCCAATCGCCGCTGTCCTTGACCTCGGTGATCCGGTCTTTCTCGATGATGGCGTAGCCGAGATAGCTGTTGGCAATCACCCAGGGATGGTCGAGTGTCGGGTCGAGCAGATCCTTGCCCTGGCTGTAGTCAGCGGGTGGGTTGGCGCAGCCAAGCGCATGCTTCATCAGGGTCGGTACCACATCCAGATGGCTGGTCATGCCCTTATGGGTGCCTGGCTGGACGTTCGGGCCATGAATGAGAAGCGGCACCTGGGTCTGATAGCGGCTGAAGTTGCTGTTATGACCCCAGAAACTGTGGCCGGTGTCGTTGAAGGACTGGCCGTGATCGGAGGTGACGATGAGGTAGGTGTTGTCCCACTCGCCGTGGGCTTTCAGGTCATCGATGACGCGCTTGATGAGTTGGTCATCGTAGTGCGCGGCGTTTCGATGCAGGTTTCTCACCGGAATCGGGTCGGTGTCAGGGCCGAGTTCGGTGTATTCAAGCGTGTCGAGCGAGGGCTGCCAGGGGCGCTCCGCGTCGTCAGGCACACTGTAGCCATGGGGCGCGTCATAGAACAGGAAGCCGAAGTAGGGCTGGCCTGCGTCGGCCGTGCGGCGCTTGGTCTGCCAGTCGAGCCAATCCTTGGTCATGTTTTTATCGCGTGCGGCCGGATCTTCGCCTTCATGAGTGCGAAGACGAAGATCCGGAACGGAGGAAAACACGGTGCGGTCAAAGCCCACGCCATCGAAACTGGCCGAGCCGAACAGACCCAGCCGGTAATTTTCCTGTTGCAGTGTACGGATGAAGAGGCTGCCGGTCTGGCTGTCTTCCATGGTGTTCCAGTAGTTGCCGGTCAGACCGTAGAACAGGCCGAATACCCCGTTACGGGTGGCGTTACCGCTACTGATGTGATGCTCAAAGCGCAGGCCGCTCTCGTTGAGTGCCTGGTACAGATGGGGGGTGGTCTTGGGGCCGTACTCGTCGAAGCGCCAGGAATCCAGCGCGATCACGACCACGTTGGGCGGGGTGTCGCCGGGCGTGCATGACAGCGGCTTTGCCGGCCAGTTGAGCGAGCCACTGTCATGGGCTCGGTTCATGCTCAGGTTCTTTTCACGCGCGGCTCGGGGGTCCAGCCAGCCGTTCTTTTCCATGAAGTCCTTGGCGGTGGCGGGAAACAGCAGTGGGTAGATGCTGGTCTGCTGCGTAACGCTTCGCTTGTATTGGGCATCGGCAACGACGTGAATGGCATGGCTTGCAATGGCCATGATCAAAAGGCCAAGAAAGGTCTTCCAGACCGGAAACGCAATGCCCTGAGCGCGGGCCTGAATGCGCCAGGCAAGCCAGGTCTCGAAGAGTAAAAGACCCACGATCACGCCGATGCCGAGCGCCCAGGTCGAGGCGGAAAAGCTGAATATTTCGCCGTTCTGGTCGTGCACGAACAGCGACAGCATGAAGTGATTGACGTGGAAGCGGTACTGGCTGAAGACCACCGTGTCGAGTGCCAGCGCCCAGAGCCCGGCCGCCGCGATCAGACTCATGACCGGGATCATGGCCTTTCTGGGCAGTACGAGCGCGGCCAGCGCCATTGGCAGCCAGGCCAACATGACCAGCAGGCCGAAATGCCCGATCCAGGTCGTTACCAGATAGGCAATGCCCCACGGGTCCGACGGCGCATTGAAAAAGGGCAGATAGCGGGTCGCGATACCCCAGACAACGACCAGATTGATCAGCGCGAAAAACGCGCTGCCGCGCAGATAGAAGCGCTTATTAGGCGTGAATTTATCCATAAGTAGCGTCAAGCGTTGTATCCAGAAAGTAGGGCAGTGTGGTGGCGCCGCGCCCGGTCGGGCGCGAACTTGTCGAATGAGCGCTTCAGGCGCTCGAGGTTTCGCTTCTTGAAGCCGCCCTTGCCTCGAATGCGACAGCGGTCGAGGTCGATAAGCCAGGGCGAATCAACGGCGTCGAGCAAAATGTTGCGGGCGTTGAGGTCCACGTGATCGAGGCCGAGATCGTGAAATTGACGTATCATGGCACCCACGCGGCTTAAAAGCTGCGGCGTGGCAGCCTCGGTCGGGAGCACATCGGCAAGCGGTCGTGCCTTTGGGATGCACACGGTAATCAGGGCGGCCTGATAGGTACACCCTCTTGGCCAGAGACAGCCGCCGACCGGCGCCGGCACTGGCAGGCCCGCGTTTCTAAGCCGTGCGGTCAGGCGAAATTCTCGAAAGGCCCTGCTGCGTTCGGCGCCGAGCCAGGCGTAGCGGTCGTCGTTGAAACGACCGATCAGCCCGCCACGACGATAAGGCCTAAGCACCCAGTGTTCGTTCGGGGCAGCCTCGATGAACACGCTGGCGCCGCGGCCGGGCGCTTCCCCGGTTACCTGAGCCTTTTGATGCCAGAACTCGGGGGTGAACCAGTCGGGCCCGATTTGTGGGGCTCTTTCAGCATCATATAGAATACGCGTATTTGCGTGTCGGGACGTCACTATCCGCATGAAGCATCCTTTGCCTGCTTATCCATCACATCTTTGTGTGTTGCGGCTTTCCGCCCTCGGCGATGTCTGCAATCTTGTACCGACCGTCCGCGCTCTTCAGCGCCAATGGCCCGATACGCGCATCACCTGGATCGTCGGAAAAGGTGAGTACAGTCTACTGGCCGGCCTTTCAGGGGTCGAGTTTATCGTATTCGACAAAAAGACGGGGCTTGCCGGCATGCGCGCTATCTGGCGCACGCTGAAAGACACCCGCTTTGACGTGCTGCTTCACATGCAGCAGTCGATTCGCGCCAGCATTCTGTCGCTGGGGCTCAAGGCAGACGTTCGGCTGGGCTACGATTCAGCGCGCGCCAAGGACCATCAAACCTGGTTCACCAACCGTCAGCTTGCCCCCCATCCGCGGGCTCATGTGCTTGAATCGTTCATGGATTTCGCCCGCGCGCTCGGCGTGGAAGACACCGAACTCGACTGGAACATTCCGATTCCTGACGACGCCGAACTCGAGGCCCAAAGCCTGATCAGCGGCCGCGATGCGCTGGTGATGAGCCCGTGCGCCAACCCACGGCTACGAAACTTTCGTAACTGGACACCTGAAGGCTACGCCGCAGTGATCGACCACGCCCATGACGCACACGGGCTGACAACGTTTCTGACCGGCGGCGGCAGCGACCAGGAGCAGGAAATGGTCAACGCCATTGCCCATCACTGCCGGGTCGCGCAACCCGTCAGCGTGCTGGGCAAAACCTCACTCAAGGGCGTGCTTGCCCTGATTCGGCAGGCCCGGGTGGTCATCGCGCCGGATTCCGGGCCGGTTCATATGGCCAATGCGCTGAATACGCCGGTCATTGGGCTGTTTGCGACCACCAACCCCGACCGCGCCGCGCCGTATTGCTGGCAGGACTATGTGATCAATCGCTACGAGGCGGCGGCCCGCACCTATCTGAAAAAACCGGAACAGGCGCCCTGGGGCACACGGGTGCGTCACCCCGAGGCGATGAAACTGATCGAGGCGGATGCTGTAAACGCCATGCTCGACCGACTCCTCCAGGACACCGAAACGCACAAGAGGCCGCAATGATGAAACTGGATTTCAAGGCGCTGGAGGCGGCACGTGTCGTCGTGGTCGGCGATGTCATGCTCGACCGCTACTGGACCGGGCCCACCTCGCGTATCTCGCCCGAGGCGCCAGTGCCGGTCGTGCGCGTCGATGGCAGTGAGGACCGCCCGGGCGGAGCGGCCAACGTCGCGCTCAACATTGCCTCGCTCGGCGCCACGGTGACGCTTTCCGGACTGGTCGGTCAGGACGACAACGCGCGGCTGCTTAGCGATGCATTGACCAATGCCGGCATCGGGGTCGATTTTCAGGAAAGCGAACGCGCCCCGACCATCACCAAACTGCGGGTGATGAGTCGCAATCAACAGCTGATTCGACTCGATTTCGAGCAGTCGTTTGCCGACATCGACATGACGCCACTGACGGCCAAGGTCGAACACGCCCTCGAAACCGCGGAGCTCATGATTCTCTCGGACTACGGCAAGGGCACGCTTGCCGATGTGCAGGCCTTGATCGAGGCTGGCCGTCGCGCGGGCAAGCGGGTTCTGGTTGACCCGAAAGGCACCGATTTTTCGCGCTATCGCGGTGCCAGTCTGATGACGCCGAACCTGAGTGAATTCGAAGCCGTGGTTGGTCCGTGCCCGGACGATGCGACGCTTTCTCAAAAGGGCGAGCAGCTTCGTCTCGAGCTTGAGCTCGAGGCGCTGCTGGTCACCCGCAGCGAGCGCGGCATGACCCTGATTCGAGAAGACGCTCCGCCGCTTCATCTGCCAACGCATGCCCGGGAGGTGTTCGATGTGACCGGGGCCGGTGATACGGTCATCGGAGTGCTGGGGCTTGCGCTGGCGGCGGGTCACGCGCTGCCCGAGGCAATGATGCTGGCCAATCTGGCCGCGGGTCTGGTGGTGGCCAAGCCCGGTACGGCAACGCTCTCGATCGCCGAGCTCTACACGGCAATGCACGGCGACCGCCTGGCGGAATTCGGCGTGACGGACGCAGACACGCTGGCGCTTTCCGTGCGCGCCGCACAGGGGCGCGGCGAGCGTGTGGTCATGACCAATGGCTGCTTCGATATTCTCCATGCCGGCCATGTGGCCTACCTGGAGCAGGCTCGCCGCCTCGGGGATCGTCTGATCGTTGCGGTCAACGACGACGCATCGGTTCGACGGCTCAAGGGGGAAAAGCGCCCGATCAACGCGCTCATGCGGCGTATGCAGGTGCTGTCCGGCCTGGCTGCGGTGGACTGGGTCGTGCCGTTTAGTGAAGACACGCCGGCCGAGCTGATCGAGCGTATTTTGCCGGACATTCTGGTCAAGGGCGGCGATTACAAGGCGGAAGACATTGCCGGCGGCGAGGCCGTGATTGCTCACGGCGGTGAGGTGCGCGTGCTCGATTTCGAGGACGGCGTTTCCACGACCGCCATGATCTCGACCATCCTCGGCCGAGGCGAGTGAGCTGCGTGCGTTTTCTTTATTCTCTTGCGCTGTATCTGCTCTCACCGTTTATCTGGTGGCGTGTATGGCGTGAGTGGTTACCCACTCACTCGCGCTGGGAGCGTTTGGGGCGGGTGCCTTATGAGACGGCGCCTGTCATCTGGGTGCATGCAGCCTCCGTGGGTGAAGTGATGACGGCACGCCCGCTGGTGCAGGCGCTTGAAACGCGCTATCCGGCGCACAAGATCGTGATGACCACCATGACCGCAACCGGCGCAAATCAGGTGGCGTCGCTGTTCGAGGGGCGCATTTGCCATCATTTTCTGCCGCTTGATTTTCCCGGCGCAGCCAAGCGATTTGTCCGGCGTGTGCGCCCGGCGCTTGCCATCGTGATCGAAACCGAGCTGTGGCCGAACCTTCTGGCAGAGTGCCAGCATCATGATGTGCCGCTTGCGCTGGTAAACGGCCGGCTCTCCGCAAATGCATTGCAGCGTTATCAACGAATTCGCCCCTTGATGCGGGATACGCTCGCCCACTTTGACTGGCTTGGCATCAAGGACCGAACGGATCTTGAGCGGTTCAAGGCGCTTGATGGGCCGGTGTCGAGAATGGAGGTTACCGGCGGGCTGAAGTTCGACCTGCGCTACAACGGTGCGCTTGAGAAAGTGAGTGAAGACATACTTTTTCAATGCGATGGCCGGTTTATCTGGGTGGCGGCGTCGACGCACGAGGGTGAGGACGCGGCGCTAATCGATGCGCATGCAAGGCTGCGTGAGCGATATCCCGGGGCGTTGATGATTCTGGTGCCCCGACACCCGCAACGCTTCGACGCCGTCGCGCAGTTGATCGAGGACAGTGGGCAGTGCCTGGCTCGGCGCTCCCGTGGCGATGGCATTACCTCACGGGTCAGTGTCTATCTGGGCGATACCATGGGCGAACTCATGGGGTTCTACGCAGTGGCCTCGGTTGCGTTCGTGGGCGGAAGTCTGGTGCCTGTCGGTGGGCATAACCTGCTTGAACCGGCGGCGCTTGCGGTACCGGTAGTGACCGGGCCACATCTTGAAAATTTCAGTGACATCGCCGATCTGCTCGATGCCGATGACGCACTTGTCCGTGTGTCGACGACCGGTGAGCTGGTGGACGCTCTAGCCGAGGCCGCCACCGCGCCTGAGCAGGCTCGGGCGCGAGGGCGTCGTGGGCTGATGGTGGTCGAGCGCCATCGTGGGGCGCTCGAGGCAACGCTCAATGGGCTCGAGCGCCTTCTTCCAGGTGGTGTCAGCGGGTAATACGCGCGACGCCGTCATCACGGCCCAACAGAAGGACATCCGCGCCGCGGCGAGCGAAGATGCCATGGGTAACGATGCCCGTGATCTGATCGAGGGTGGCCTCCATCGAGCGGGGGTCGTCGATCACGAAGTTGTAGATGTCGATGATCTGATTGCCGTTGTCGGTCACGACACCTTCCCGATACATCGGATCGCCGCCGAGCTTGACGATCTCGCGTGCAACGAAGGAGCGCGCCATCGGAATAACTTCGATCGGCAGCGGAAAGCCGCCGAGGCGCTCAACGTATTTTGACCCATCCGCAATGCAGATGAATGTCTGCGCGCATGCCGCCACGATTTTCTCACGCGTAAGCGCCGCACCGCCGCCCTTGATCATGGAGAGCTCGGTGTCGATTTCATCGGCGCCATCGACGTAGACCGGCAGCGTGCCGACGCCGTTCAGGTCATACACGGGAATGCCGTGCTGCTTCAAACGGTCTGCCGAGGCCTTTGAGCTTGCCACGGCGCCATCGAAGTCATGACGGTAAGCGGCGAGCTCATCGATGAACAGATTAGCCGTCGAGCCGGTGCCGACCCCGATGACGGTTTGGCGGTCCAGCAGCGGGACGATCTCGTCGACGGCGGCACGGGCAACGGCCCGTTTCAGTTGATCCTGCGTCGTGGTGGCCATGGCGTACTCTTCGCTGAAAGTGCGTGAAAGGGCGTGTCATGCCCTTGGGGGAAGGCGTATTATACGGAGTCCACCCGGTTCGTGTAGACGTGGCCCGCGTTCCTTTTTAGGCTGGTTTCCTCGACGGGTGACCCTGTTTTTGCAATGTGCCATTAGGACAAGAGAATGCTTGAAGCATACGTGAAGAAGATCCTCCAGGCGCGCGTGTATGAAGCCGCCTCCGAAACGCCGCTTTCCGCAGCGCCCATGCTCTCCAAGCGATTCAACAACCAGATTTGGATCAAGCGTGAAGATCTTCAACCGGTGTTCTCGTTCAAGGTTCGTGGCGCATACAACAAGATGGCGAGTTTGACGCCGGAGCAAAAGGCGGCGGGCGTGATTGCTGCCTCGGCCGGCAATCACGCTCAGGGCCTTGCGCTCTCGGCCAAGAAAATGGGCGTCAAGGCCACCATAGTCATGCCCTGCATCACGCCTGACATCAAGGTGCAGGCCGTGCGTGCGCTTGGCGCCGAGGTCGTGTTGTCCGGCGATGCGTTCAATGAGGCGCTCGACCATGCGCGCACGCTGATTGCCCAGCACGGCTATACCTACATTCCGCCCTACGATGACCCGGACGTCATCGCCGGTCAGGGCACCGTGGGCATGGAAATTCTTCGTCAGCACCCTGATCCGATCGAGGCCATTTTTGTGCCGGTTGGCGGCGGCGGGCTCGCTGCGGGCATAGCTGCCTACGTTAAATACCTGCGCCCGGACATCAAGGTGATCGGCGTCGAGCCTGCCGATGCGGCGTGTTTGAAGGCGGCGCTGGATGCCGGTGAGCGCGTGGTACTGCCTCAGGTGGGGATCTTTGCCGAAGGTGTGGCGGTCTCACAGATCGGGGAGACACCGTTTTCGATTTTGAAAGACCACATCGATGGTGTGATCACCGTGTCGGCTGATGAAATGTGTGCTGCCGTCAAGGATATCTTCGAGGATACCCGGGCTGTTGCCGAGACGTCAGGTGCGGTGGCGCTTGCCGGGCTCAAGAAGTACGTTCAGGAAACCGGCGTGACCGACCGGACGCTTGTGTGCATCAACTCGGGCGCCAATACCAACTTCGACCGACTCCAGCATATTGCCGAGCGAACCGAGCTCGGTGAGCAGCGCGAAGCAATTCTTGCGGTCACGATTCCCGAGCGCCCGGGAAGCTTCAAGCAGTTCTGTACGGTCATCGGTGAGCGCATGGTGACCGAGTTCAATTACCGCTATGCAAAAGGCGACAAGGCCCATATCTTCGTGGGTGTTCGGGTGCAGCCGGGCGGTGAGGATCGTGCGGCACTGATCCAGCAGCTTGAATCGGCGGATTATCCGGTCGAGGATCTGACCGATAATGAGCTTGCGAAGCTTCATATCCGGCATCTGGGCGGCGGGCGTGCGCTGCACGCGTTCGAAGAGGAAGCCTATCGGTTCGAGTTCCCCGAGCGACCTGGGGCATTGATGCGGTTTCTATCGTATCTGCCGGAAGGCTGGAACATCTCGATGTTTCATTACCGCAACCACGGCGCCGCGTATGGGCGCGTTTTTGTCGGCCTGCAGCTGCCGCGTGAAGATCTCTATCAGCTTGAAGAGCATCTCGACAGCATCGGGTATCGCTACTGGAAAGAAACCGATAACCCGGCCTATCGCCTGTTCACCGCATGATGGATTAAATGGAACGTTTGAAATGACCGCCTTAAAGGCGGTTATTTCATACAAGAAGAGGGGAATTATCGTCGTATCGTGAGTCGGGTCGATGTAGGCAGAATGACGTATTCAGGTTTTTTAAAGAATGGCGTTATTCATTAAAAAGTGTGACTTCTGGTTGATTGTGCCGAGGCTGGCTGATTATAGTGCGTCTCTCGTACGCTCACGCATCCCTTTGAATGGAATGGCTCCATGAAACGCAAACCTGATCTCGTTGTTACTCTTGTGTTCTTGTTCGGCATCGGCATGGTTGCGACTGGGTACGCCCAATCGTTGATGGGCGCGTGAGCCCGACTCAGCTCTAACGATAGACAGCGCGGTCTGTAACGACGGCATCGAGCGGCACATCCCAGCTCTGAAACGGCAACGTATCCACGTGCTGAATGTCATGAGCCAGGCCAATCAGCCTTGGTGCCGGTCGAACGCGTTGAGTGAACGCAAACGTGCGGTCATAGAAGCCGCCGCCCATACCCAAGCGGTTGAGCGCGGCATCGAATCCCACCAGTGGCATCAGTACGACATCCAATCCCCAGGGCGGAAGCCGACGAGCGCGGCCTGCATTCAGGCGCGTGTGCGGCTCGGAAATACCGAATCGGTTACGCGTCATCCGGGTCCTTGCGTGGTAGTGAACGAACCAGAGCCGGTTATCGGAAAGCGGTTTCAAGACAGGCAGGAAGGCGCGCGCCCCTTTTCGCTGCATCCACGGCAATAAAAGCCCAGGATCTATTTCCCCATCGTTTGGCAGATACAAGGCAACACGACGTGCTCGTTTGAGCTCGGGCATGCGTGAAAGCTGGCGCTTCAAGGCCACGGCGGCATGTCGTTGCTGTGTCGGAGAGAGCGAGCGGCGCTGTTCGCGAAGCGTGCGTCTGAGCTGAGCTCGGCTTAGACCTGATGAATCAAGCATTAGGAAACGGCTCGTGCTGGGGCGGGAAAGGTTCTCCGGGGTACCGCTGTTGTTTCTGCCCTTGAACCTATTGGTTCAAGGTGGGTGGCCTCAAGCAGACCGTCAGGCTTTCCGACGCGCGGACATGCACACGGGTCTGCAAATGTGGCCCCCTGGGTATTACGCATAGGCTCGAGGGACTACAACAACTGGCGAGCACTCCAGAGAACGAGGTTCAGTCTAACAGATTCTGGCGGGCGCGCCCAAAGGTAAACGCGGTGAAGCGCCCGCTATTCGTTCGATGAGGTCGGCGACGTTCGTGGCGTAACCCGCTCGACAGCCCGGCCAAGCGCATCGCTTGACTGGGCGGCGACATGCTCGCCCTTGAGGCGGAGTTCGCGCTCTCCCATCAACTCATGGGTAATATTGAGCCCGGCCATCAATGCGATCTTGGTGATATCCGCCACCTTGCCCTGCGCGTGAATGCCCTCGAGTGCGGTATTGAGGTATCTGGCCGCATCGAGCAGAGCCGGCTCTTCGTCATCGGAGCAGTTGACGAGATAGGTCTGACCCAGCAGGGTGATTTCGATAGTGCGGCGGGATGCCTCGCTCATGATGACGTGCTCCGGCATGGGCCTTTACGGGCCAGTGCGCTAAGATGGTGAATCATGGTTACGCACTATAGAGAGCCGCTATTGACCGGTCAACGCACCGCTCTGGCGTTCTTTTAAATTCGATCCGACAACGCGCGACAGGAGCCCATGTCGATTCAAGAAGACTCCCTCGATTTCTCACTGATCAGTGACCTCTTTCTGGCCCACGGTAGCCTGCAGTCACCGTCCTTTCTGGATGGCCGTCTTTGCGCCCAGATCGCGCTTACCGACCTAAGCCCGGAAGCCTGGCTTGATGAAGTCTGCTCCGCACTTGGCGTGGATGAACCAAGCGATCGTGATGCGGCAGCGCAGCTGCTTGAGTGGCGAAAACGCACGGAAGAACGGCTATCTGCCAGCGAGCTTGGCTACGAGCCTTTGATTCCAGACGACATCTACTCTATCTCGGAGCAGGCCCAAGGGCTCAAGGACTGGTGCCTTGGCTTCTGTGAGGTGCTGTCCGAGGTCGAGCACGACATACGTGATCAATGGCCGTCTGCGCTCAAGGAAGCGCTCGAGGACGTTAACACCCTGTGCGGCATCGAAACCGACCTTGATAACACCGCCGAAAACGAAAACGACCTGTTCGCGCTGACCGAGCACGCCCGTATGGCCGCCATGCTGCTTTATACGCAGCAGCACCCCGGTCAGCCGGATGTCGAACAGGTGGATGAAAACGACCCTGAGGTGACCCGCCACTAAGCCGGTCTCTTAAGATAAGGACATCATGAGCCATACGGACATCGCCATTATCGGTGGCGGCCTGGTCGGTGCAAGCCTTGCCTGCGCACTGGCCCCGCTCATCGAGCGCCATGGTCTTACGGTCACCATCATCGAGCCGGCCGGGCTCAGTGCGCCAACGATCCCGCAGCCAAGTTTCGATGATCGGTCGAGTGCGATCGCCTACGGCTCGGCGCGTTATTTCGGCGCCCTCGGGCTGTGGCCGGCCATGAGCGAGCGGGCAAGCCCCATCCGGACCATTCATATCAGTCAGCGCGGCTATCTTGGCGCAACGCGGCTCTCGCACCGCGACGTCGGGACGACCGCGCTTGGCTATGTGCTTCGAAACCGCTGGATGGGCCATGTATTGCAGTCTCGGCTGGCAGAGCTACCGGTGCAGTGGTTAAGTCCTGACTCGGTCGAGACCATCACGGCGCAGTCAACGGGATATCGCCTGACGCTGGCGTCGGGCAAGACCCTCGACACACACCTTGCGGTCATGGCCGATGGCGGCCGTTCCGGACTCAAGCAGCAGCTTGGCATCGAGGATGATGTCACCCCCTACCACCAGCACGCGCTTATCAGCAATGTGCGCCTTTCCAGGCCGCATCAGGGCACGGCGTTTGAGCGCTTCACACCCGAGGGGCCCGTTGCGCTCCTGCCGCTTAATGGCCGCGAAATGGCGTTGGTGTGGACTCACGAGGCCGAGGCGCTCACCCGCGCCATGTCGCTTTCCGATACGGACTTTTTAAGTGCGCTTCAAGCCCGCTTCGGTGACCGCGCTGGCCGGTTCGAGCAGGTCGGCAAGCGAATAAGCTACCCGCTCTCGCTCAAGCAGGCGCGCGAGCAGGTGCGCGGTCATCTGGCGATTCTTGGCAATGCGGCCCACAGTCTTCACCCGGTGGCAGGGCAAGGGTTCAACCTGGCGCTGCGCGGCGTGGCGGATCTCTGCGCTGAAATCGAGGCGACACTCAATGCGTCGGAGGCGCTTGGCAGTCATGCCATGATGACGCGCTTTGAGGCGCGTCGAGCGCGTGATCGCGACCAGATCGTTGGCTTCAGTGACGGTTTGGTACGCCTGTTTGGCGTTACCAATCCATTGGTTTCTCACGCACGTGGACTCGGACTGATCGGTCTGAACGTCATGACCCCGGCTCGCCGCGCACTAACACGCCGAGCGATGGGGCTCGAGCGCTAGGAGAGAGCTATGCAGGATGTAATCGTGGTCGGCGCAGGCATGGTCGGAAGTGCCCTGGCGCTGTCGCTTGCGAAGGGTGGGCTAACGGTGTGCCTGGTCGATGCCAGTGCCGGTACGCCTTGCTGGCAGACCTCAATGATCGATCAGCGCGTCAGTGCCATCACTCAGGCCTCGCGGTATTTTCTCGAGCACCTCGGTGTCTGGCCCAGTATCTGCACGCGTCGCGTCAGTGCGTACAAGGCGATGACGGTCTGGGATGGGGAAGGCAGCGGGGAAGTGACGTTCGATGCCGAAGACGCCGCCAGTGAGTCGCTCGGCCACATCGTCGAAAACAGTGCCATTACCGACGCGCTGCACGAGGCGCTTGATGCGCACCCGGGCGTCACGTGTGACTGGCAGTTCAGCGCGAGCGGTTACTCACTTACAGGTGAGGGCGTGCGGCTTTACTGTGACGATGGCCGTACCCATGAAGCACGGCTTCTGGTCGGTGCTGACGGTGCTCGCTCGAACATCCGGCACTTTGCCGGGATTCGAACGCGCGACCGTGACACCGGCCAGCGCGGTGTGGTAACCACCGTGACACACGCGCTACCGCACCAGCGTACCGCGCGTCAGATTTTCCTGCCGGGAGGGCCGCTGGCGTTTCTGCCATTGATGCCCGACGAGCGCGAGCTCACCAGTTCGATCGTGTGGTCCTCCGAAGCACCGCTTGCCGAATCGCGTATGGCGCTATCGGATGAGGCGTTCAAGGCGGAGCTGGCCGACGCCTTCGAATACCGGCTGGGTTCAATTACCTCGGTGGCGCCCAGGGTCGCCTTTCCGCTGATCCAACGCCACGCCGAGCGCTACACCAGCGAGCGTGTGGCATTGGTCGGGGACGCGGCCCATAGCATCCACCCTCTGGCGGGCCAAGGGGTCAATCTGGGGTTTCTGGATGCAGCGACATTAAGTGAGGAAGTACTTACCTCTGTCAGACGCGGCATTGCAGTAGGCAATGCCCAGGCGCTTTCCCGGTATTCGCGTCGTCGGCGCGGAGACAACGCTCAGATGCTGATGCTGATGGATGCGTTTCGACTCGGCTTCAAGAGTCAGTGGGCGCCGCTTCAGCTGGCGCGCAACCTCGGGCTTAACGGCGTCGAACACGCCACGCCCCTCAAGCGCTTTTTTATCCGACAGGCATTCGGTCAGCGCGGCAGTGTCCCTGCCTCCATGACCGGCTCAGTCTGATGAGTGCCCCTTCGCGCGGGCGCCCCATACATTAAGCCCTCTGAGCAGATTCAGTGCCTCGCCTAGCGGATAATCCTTTTGGGCCAGTTCGGAGGCCGGGGCGGTCTCCGTGCGGTTTGACGATGCGTTGATCAAGTGGTTCTCAAGTGAGCGCTCACGTACCTGTAAGCGCTCGCTTTCATTGATGTTCAGCGTGCCGCGCTGAACGCCGATGTCCGGCACGATACCGGTTGCCTGAATCGAATGGCCGTCTGGGGTGAAATAGCGTGCTGTGGTCAACTTGAGCGCTGAGCCATTGCTGAGTGGCATGACCGTCTGCACCGAGCCCTTACCAAAGGTGGGTTCGCCCATGATGATGGCGCGCTGATGATCCTTGAGGGCGCCCGCCACGATTTCCGCGGCAGAGGCCGTGCCTGCGTTGACCAGGACGACGACCGGCGTGCGCTCTGGAACAGCGTGCGCGGCATCGGCGGTAAAGCGCGAGCGGTGTTCCGGAAGGCGGCCCTTGGTGTAGACAATCAGCCCACCCTCAAGAAACTCGTCGGCGGTCGTGACCGCGCTGTCCAGCAGGCCGCCCGGGTTATTGCGCAAATCGAGCACCAGCCCCTGCAAGGGCTCTTTATCATTCTTCAGCCGCTCGAGGGCGCGATCAAACTCATCGGCGGTGCGCTTTTGAAAGCGAGAAATCCTGATATAGCCATACCCTGGTGCGAGTGTGCGCTCACTTACACTTTCTTCCTGGATGATTTCACGCGTGAACGTAAGTGTGCGAGGTGACGCCTCGGCATGAGAGCCTGACGCCGACTCGAGCGTCAGGGTCAACTCGGTGCCTTCGTCGCCGCGCATTCGGGTAATGGCGTCCTGAAGCGTCATCCCCTCGGTCGATGTGTCGCCGATGGCAAGAATACGATCCCCTGGCTGGACACCCTGACGGGCGGCCGGCGTTTCATCGATCGGGGCGATCACGACGATGGCGCCCCGCTTTTCGCCGACCTGAATGCCGATGCCGGCAAACTCGCCACTGGTCGCTTCCTTGAGGTCCCGGTAAGCCTCGGCGTCGAGGTAGGCCGAATGCGGATCGAGCTTTGACACCATGCCTTTCATGGCGTTGTCGAACAGCGTCTTGTCATCCACCGGGTCAACGTAGGTCTGGCGCACCTGCTCGAAGACCTGTGAAAAGGTCTTGATGTCCTCAAGCGGCAGCGCGTCCACGTCGGCCTGTGCCGGTGCCGTGGCACCAAACAGTGCGGCCATTGCCAACGCGGTGGGTAGAAAACGACGCATAACCTCTCCTTGGACGTGCTTGAGTACGTAACGGCGGCTCAGTGGCTAACGCCGGTTCAGTGACGCGATAGCCAGCGCAGTGGGTTGGTCGGATGACCGCCCTTTCGAACCTCGAAATAGAGCGCCGGCTGGTCGAGCCCCCCGGTGTCGCCCACGCGTGCGATGACGGCGCCTTTTTCAACGCGGTCGCCGGTGCTCACCGTGAGCTGCTGGTTATGGGCGTAAAGCGTCAGGACATTACTGGCATCATCGATAATGACCAGATAGCCAAAGCCACGAAGCCAGTTGGCAAACACGACCTGGCCGCCGGCCATGGCACGTACGGAGCTTCCGGCCTTGGCGGCCAGCAGGATGCCATTTTTGTGTACGCCCTTGCCTTGACGGTAGTCCGTCAAAAGGCGAGCGCCCGTGACCGGATAGGTCCCTGTCTTGCCAGAGGCCTTGATCGTTCTGGGCGCCTCGGCCTGCTCTTCTTCGGCGGTCAGGCCCGAGCCTTGAGGGCGCGTACGGGCCTTTTCATGGGCCTTTTCGAGTTGACGCTGCATGTTTTCAAGCAGCGACTCGACGTGGGTGCGGTCATCCTCGAGCGAGGCCAGTCGTTGCCTTTGCGAGCTGTAGGTCGCATTGAGGCGCTCGAGGGCGCTTGCGCGCGTGCTGCGCTGGGCCGTCAGCCGATCACGTTGCTGGGTCAGGGCCGCGAGATTCTGTTCGAGTTCGCTCTGTTGCTGTTTAAGTGCCCGAGTGTTGTTGGCCAGGTCCTGGTTCAGCTGCGCAAGCGCGTCCAGGCGCTCGCGGCGGGCCTTGTTCAGCACGTTCAGGTAATGCTGAAACCGAGCGATGCGGGTCGGGTCACCCTGGTCGAGCAGGAGCTTGATCTGCGGGTCCTGGCCCAGCCGGTAAAGTCCAGCCATCTGTTTGGCCAGGGCCACCTGTTGATCGGCACGGTCGTGTTCGAGTGTGGTCTTGCGCTCATTGAGCGTGTCAAGCGAGTGCTTGATGTCCTGCTGCTGATTGATGAGCGTATCGATCTTGCGGTGGGTCGTTGAAAGCTTGACTTCCGCTGACTTGAGGGCAGATCTGGCCTCGCGCCGGGCGCTTGACGTGTCGTCGAGCTCGGAGCGCGTGGTTTGAATCGTCTGGTTGATGCGCTCAAGGTCCGCTTTCGAGACCTCCTCACCCAAAGCTCCCGGTATGAAACCGGGAGCCAGAGTCAGAAAGCACCCCAGCAACAGGGCCTTTCGCGCGTGATTGAAAAATGCACGCATGAGCTTGAATCAGTCCGGGGTCACCAGGGGGCGGCCGGTCATTTCGGACGGCGCTTCTTCACCGAGCAGCGTCAGAAGTGTCGGTGAAATATCGCAGAGGCTGCCATCGTCGCGGATGGTGTCTGCGCGCTCGCCGACGTAAATCAGCGGTACCAGGAACGTAGTGTGCGAGGTGTGCGGATTGCCGGAGTTTGGATCGACCATCATTTCACAGTTGCCGTGATCGGCGGTGACCAGACATTCGCCGCCGACCTCGTGCATGGCCTCGATCACGCGGCCAAGGCAGGTGTCCACGGTCTCGACGGCCTTGACGGCGGCATTGAAGTCGCCGGTATGACCGACCATGTCGCCGTTGGCGTAGTTGCAGATGATCAGATCAAAGCGCTTGTCGCGAATCGCCTCGACCAGCTTGTCGGTAATGCCTTCGGCGCTCATTTCAGGCTTCTGGTCGTAGGTTTTAACGTCGCGTGGCGACGGGACCAGAATGCGCTCCTCGCCCTCGAATTCGTTTTCCTCGCCGCCGGAGAAGAAGAAGGTGACGTGCGGGTACTTTTCGGTCTCGGCGATACGCAACTGCTTGAGCCCGCGTGCGGCGGCGACTTCACCCAGTGTGTTCTTGAGATCGCTTGGCGGGAAGGCAATCGGTGCTTTGATGTCTTCGGCGTACTGGGTCATGGTCACGAAATTGACCTTGGGCGGTGTGCGCTCGAAGCCGTCGAACGACTCGCTTAGAAACGCGCGGCTCAGTTCGCGGGCGCGGTCGGAACGGAAGTTGGCGAACAGCACCGTATCGCCATCGGCGATGGTGATTGGCGCGCCCTCGGGCTGAATGCTGGTGGCCTCGACGAATTCGTCGGTCTCATCACGCTCATAGGCTGCATTCAGGGCATCCATTGCACTCTTGGCCGTATGGCGGCCCTTGCCGTCGGCGACGACGCGGTAGGCGTCCTCGACCCGCTCCCAGCGGTTGTCGCGGTCCATGGCGTAGAACCGGCCGACTACCGAGGCGATCTGGCCGGTGCCAAGCTCGGTCAATGCCTTGTCGATTCGCTCGATCGAGTCGCCTGCGCTTTTCGGGGCGGTGTCACGACCGTCGGTGAAGGCGTGCAGGTAGACCGACTTGGCGCCACGGCTTTCGGCCAGTTTCAAAAGCGCAAGCACGTGGTCTTCATGGCTGTGAACACCGCCCGGGGACAGAAGACCCATGACGTGGACGGCCTTGCCGGCCTCGACGGCCTTGTCGATGGCGTCGGTCAGTACATCATTACGCTCGAGCTCACCGTCTTTGACGGCCTTGGTGATGCGGGTCAGTTCCTGATAGACGACGCGGCCGGCGCCCAGGTTCATGTGACCGACCTCAGAGTTGCCCATCTGACCTTCAGGCAGTCCGACGAACCCGCCATCGGTGTGAATCAGCGTATGCGGATAGCGGGATTTCAGGTCATCCATGACCGGCGTGTTCGCGCTGTAGACGGCGTTGTTTTCCGTAGCGTCGTTTTGACCGACGCCATCGAGAATGATCAACGCCACGGGACGTGGACGGGATGTCGCTTCCTTCGTCATGAAATCGCCTCAATTAGCTGGTTCGCGTAAGGTGCACTTTCAGGCATCATACCCCACGCCCACTACCACGTCAGCCGGACGTCAGACGGCGGCTTGTGTATACTGGGCGCGCTTTTTTTCCGGAGGGCGAGGCACGCAATCACGCCCTCCAGAGTCAGGATCTCCCAAGAGTGTAGGCCCAATGTTCGATCAATTTTTAGAGTTTGCCCAAAATCACCTCGTGCTGGTCAGCATCTTCGTGGTGCTGCTGCTGGCGTGGCTGGCCTTTGAAACCAAGCGCAACGCCGAAGGCGGTGTGACTTCCGGTGAAGCCACACGCATGATTAACCGCGATGAAGCAGTCGTGGTCGATATTCGCGAGCCCAAGGAATACAAGGCCGGCCACATTGCCGGTGCTGTCAATATCCCGGCCGGCAAGCTCGAAAAGCGCATGAACGAGCTTGAAAAACACAAGGACACGCCGGTGATCGTCGTGTGCAAGTCAGGCCAGACCGCGGGTCAGTCCATGACGACGCTCAAGGCCGCCGGTTTCTCGAAGGCCGCCAAGCTCAAGGGCGGCATGGCGCAGTGGCAGGCAGACGAACTGCCGGTCGTGCGTCGATAACCCATAACCGCATCGAGCGACTCGATTCATTTTCAAGGGGTATGTGATGTCAGAACAAAACGCCACCGAGCAGGGCCAGGACGACATTCAGTTCGCGCTTCAGCGCATCTACGTCAAGGACATCTCGTTCGAGGCGCCCAACTCGCCCTCGGTCTTCCAGCAGCAGTTCCAGCCGCGGGTCAAGCTGGATGTGGACAACGGCTACACCGCGGTCGGCGACGGCGTCTATGAAGTGACCGTCAAGATCACCGCTCAGGTCTACAACGGTGCGGAAGAAACCACGGCGTTTCTGGCGGAAGTCGAGCAGGCAGGGCTTTTCACCATTTCCGGTCTGCCGGACGCTCAGCTCGATCACACCCTGAACGCGTTCTGCCCGAACGTTTTGTTCCCTTATGCCCGTGAATGCATCGATAGCCTTGTCAATCGTGGCAGCTTCCCGGCACTGATGCTGGCCCCGGTCAACTTCGATGCCATGTACGCTCAGAAGCAACAGGCCGCCCAGGCGACCAACTGAGCATGAGTACCCGGCTTTATGTAGATCAGGCGCTGCCCCTCGGGCAGCGTCTTTCGTTGCCGGAAGGGCCGGCGCGTCACCTGGCGACCGTATTGCGGGCGCGGGTCGATGAGTCGGTCCGGCTGTTCGATGGCCACGGTCGTGAGGTGGAGGCCAGGGTGACGGCCATCACCCGCAAGCAGGTCGAGGTCGAGATCGAACGTGAGTGCTCACCCACGCCAGAATCCCCGCTTGAAGTGCATCTTGGCCAGGCAATCTCCAAGGGTGATCGCATGGATTATGCGATTCAGAAGGCGGTCGAACTTGGTGTGAGCGAGATCACGCCGCTTTACACCGAGCGCGGCGATGTACGGCTCAAGGGGGAGCGGGCGGCCAAGAAGCTGGCTCACTGGCGAGGTGTGGCACTCAGTGCCTGCGAGCAATGCGGGCGGGCACGCGTACCGACGCTTCACGAGCCGTGTGCGCTCGAGGACTGGCTCTCGATGCGCGAGGAGCCGCTGCGGCTGGTGCTCCACCCCGGCAAGCCTGGCTGGAAGGACCCGCCTGAGCCGCCTGAGGCGGTCTCGGTACTGATCGGCCCTGAGGGGGGCCTTGGCGAGGCGGAAGTCGAACGCGCTGGCCATCATGGCTTTCAGCCGCTGGGGCTTGGGCCCCGCGTGCTTCGAACCGAAACCGCGCCCGTGGTTGCGCTGACGCTTTTGCAGGCGCGCTACGGAGACCTGTATACATCCTGAATCGGTCGGCTCATTCAACGAGCTGCGACCTTTCTGCGACGGTGTTTGCACCGATCGGTCATGGTATCGCGTCAGACCATGTCGCATACTACGAGCATCAAGAGAAACGGGCCTGCGCCCGTTTTTTGCATGAATCGACAGGATATCGAGACCGCTCCATGGCTGAACGTGCATTGAATATCGGCATCGTGATGGATCCGATCGCTGACATCGCCTACAAGAAAGACACTTCCCTTGCCCTGCTCTGGGCGGCCCGCAAGCGTGGCTGGAACCTCTACTACATGGAGCAGAAACACCTGTTTCTAAACCAGGGCGTGGCCATGGCCACCATGGCGCCGCTCGACGTGTTCGAGGACGCTAACCGTTGGTTCGAACTTGGCGAGTTCGAAGCGCGCCCCCTGGCCGAGCTTGATGTGGTTCTGATGCGAAAGGACCCGCCGGTCGACCACGAGTTCATCAACGCAACGCACCTGCTTGGCTTTGCCGAGCGCGAGGGCGTATTGGTGGTCAACCCGACTCAGGCGCTTTTGACCTGCAACGAAAAGCTCTTCGCTCAGCAGTTCACGCAGTGCCTGGTGCCGACCGTGGTGGCCTGTGAGGATCACGTACTGCGCGCATTTCACGCAGAACAGGGTGACACCATCTTCAAGCCGCTGGATGGCATGGGTGGCTCGGGCATTTTCCACGTCGGCCCCGAAGGGCGCAATCTGGGCGCGGTGATCGAGCAGCTGACCCTTCGCGGCCAGCGCCAGATCATGGCTCAGCGCTACATTCCGGAAATTTCCCAGGGCGATACCCGCATCCTGCTGGTGGACGGCGAGCCGGTGCCCTATGGGCTTGCACGCATTCCAAGTGCCGGTGAAGTGCGCGGCAATCTGGCGGCCGGTGGCCGGGGGGTTGCCCGCGAACTGACCGACCGTGACTACTGGCTGGTCGAGCAGGTCAAACCCGTCATCAAGTCGCTTGGCCTGATGTTTGTCGGGCTCGATGTCATCGGTGATTACATCACTGAAATCAATGTCACCAGCCCGACCTGCGTGCGGGAAATCGATGCCCAGAAAGGCACCGACATTCCAGCGCTTCTGATGGACGCCATCGAGCGCCGCCTCCAGCAGGCCTGAGCACATCCCGAATCAAGTGTTACACTGCTACGCATTCATTTACAGACGGCCGCTTCCCGGCGGCCGTCGCTGCGAACGATGTACGGGAGGCTTATGAACGGCTTGCAAGATCACTTTTTGCTGGCAATGCCTCACCTCGATGATGGCCACTTTGCCGGTACGATCAGCTACCTCTGCGACCACGACGACAAGGGCACGCTGGGTCTGATCATCAACCAACCGCTCGCGCTGACCCTCGGCGGGCTGCTCGAGCAGCTTGAGATCGATGGGTCCCATTCCCGTCACAAGGATGAAACGGTGCTCTATGGCGGCCCGGTCCACAAGGACCGAGGCTTTATTCTCCATCGCGGTCAGGCCGCCGATTGGGATTCGAGCCTGCAGGTCACGCCAGACATCGCACTTACCACCTCGATGGACATTCTTCACGCCCTGGCCGACAACCACGGCCCGGACGAGATGCTGATCTGTCTTGGCTGTGCGGGCTGGGAGTCCGATCAACTGGCCAAGGAGCTCAAGGACAACACCTGGCTCACGGTCGAGGCGACGGCTGACATTCTCTTCAACACCCCGCCCGAGGCGCGACTGGACAGCGCGGCACGCCATCTGGGCGTTGACCTGCATCTTTTGTCACGTGAGGCCGGCCATGGCTAAGCCGATGCGAAACACGATCGGGCGTTGTCGGTCATGAGCGCCGGGCAGCGGCTGGTACTCGCGTTCGATTTCGGCTCACGGCGCATCGGTGTGGCGGTCGGGCAGGAAATGCTTGGCACCACCACGGCGCTCGAGCCCCTGACCGCGCGTGACGGCATTCCGGACTGGAACATGGTGACGCGCCTGATCGAGGAATGGCAGCCGGATCTGTTCGTGGTGGGCCTGCCGCTCAATATGGATGACAGTGAGTCGGAAATGAGCCTCAGAGCGCGGAAGTTCGCCAAGCGGCTCTATGGCCGCTACGGCAAGCCGTTTGAAATGGTCGATGAGCGCGGCACGACCCGCGAGGCCAAGGCTATCGCCCACGAGCGTGGGCACAAGGGCAATTACCGCGAGCACGGTGTGGATGGGCTGGCGGCCCAGCTGATTCTGGCCGGTTTTTTTCAGCGCGACGACGTGATCGGCGCACTGCTTTCGGAGATTGAACGATGACCCTACCTTCCGTACCGGCGCTCCTGGACCGTTTGGCGGCCGTCACCCGCGCTCACCTCGATGAGGCGTCAACGCCCCCGACCCTGGTCGGTCTTCACACCGGAGGCGTGTGGGTCGCTCAGGCGTTGGCCGAGCGGCTTGGACTCGATGGGCCGATCGGCACGCTGGACATCGGTTTCTGGCGCGATGATTTCGACCGTCAGGGCCTGCCGGCCACGCGTCGAAGTACGGAGCTGCCGTTTGAGATCGAGGGCGCTCACGTGCTCTTGATCGATGATGTCGTGATGTCTGGACGGACCATTCGAGCGGCCATGAACGAGCTCTTCGATTTCGGGCGTCCCGAGCGCATCACGCTTGCCGCACTGATTGACCTACCCGGACGCGAGCTTCCGATTCAGCCCGATCTGGTCGGCGAGCGGTTGACCCTGCCAATGGGGCAGCGGGTCAAGCTCAACGGCCCCGACCCTTTGTCCCTTTCGCTCAAGGAGTCTTGACATGCAGATTCTTCCGCCGGCCACCCCCGAGGACGTGCAGCTCACCCGCGATGGGCGCCTGCGCCATTTCCTCGACATCAAGGGGCTTTCAAAGTCGCTTCTGACCGAGATTCTCGATACGGCCGACAATTTTCGCGGCATCGGTGACGCTCAGGTCAAGAAGGTGCCGCTTTTGCGTGGGCGCACGGTGGTCAATCTGTTTTTCGAAAACTCCACCCGCACACGGGCCACGTTTGAGCTGGCGGCCAAGCGCCTCTCGGCGGATGTTCTGAACCTCGACATCAGCGCCTCCTCCGCGTCCAAGGGCGAAACCCTGCGCGACACCCTGTTCAATCTGGAGGCGATGCAGGCCGATGCCTTTGTTGTGCGCCACAGCGACTCGGGGGCAGCGCACTTCATTGCAAGTCAGGTCACGCCGAACGTTGCGATCATCAACGCAGGCGATGGCCGCCACGCTCACCCGACCCAGGCGATGCTCGACATGCTGACGATCCGGCGCCACAAGGGCGCGTTCGAAGCACTCAAGGTCGCCATCGTCGGAGACATTCTCCATTCGCGAGTCGCGCGCTCCCAGATTCACGCGCTCAAAACGCTTGGCGCCGGTGAAGTGCGAGTGGTCGCGCCGAATACGCTGCTTCCGACCGACATCGAGTCCATGGGCGCACGGGTCTTTACCGACCTCAAAAAGGGCCTTGAGGACGTCGATGTGGTGATCATGCTGCGCCTTCAAAAAGAGCGTATGGATGGGGCTCTGCTGCCCTCTGAGAGCGAGTATTACCGCTACTACGGCCTGACCCGCGAGACGCTTTCCTACGCGCACCCCGAGGCTGTCGTCATGCATCCGGGGCCAATCAACCGCGGCGTCGAAATCGAGTCGAGTGTGGCCGATGGCCCGCGTTCGCTGATTCTCGATCAGGTCACCAACGGCATCGCGGTGCGCATGGCGGTGATGTCGATGGCGGTCAGCGGGCAGACCCAGCAAAACGCTGCCTGAGCCGACCCCCCCCTTTTTTTCCATCCTCCCTTTCGAACACTCCCTTTAATCATGACCGGCGTCGCCTTTAGGCGGCGCCGATCAGTCTCCCTGCATGCGCGGCGTGAGTGTTTACGGCCAGATATGAACGGCGATGTCGTGATCCATACCTGACGGAACCCACTTTTAGAGCCATTAAATGCATGCCTTCGGACGCTTTTTTTCCGGTTGACTCCCCTTGCGGATGTGTCACCGTTGATTCTCTTTTCCCTGAATTTTTTAGATTTTAAGCCATTTTGTCGACTATATCTGTTTGTTGAGAGCGTTTCGGGCGCCAGACGTCATGGTGAATCGCTGCTTACCGGTGTGCCCTGGATGACCTGTGCGACGTGGGGGATCCGTGCGCCGTATTGGGGTTTGTACGGCTTAGCCTGCACGGGGGACTTTTAATCGTGGCTTTCTGCGTTTGAAGGGCGCGGCTGCAGATGTATGTGTGAAAGCGCTCAAAGCAGCGGGGCGATTTAATGGTTGCACTGACGCAAAATTCATTTAATTAGAAAGTTTACATGTTATTTCGGCTGCCAGTATTCTCCTGATTTAGCGTATTTAATTAATTAGCTTGATATCTAAATTCTCAGAATACGGTTTTATGTAATAATTTACGTAATTAGATCGAGCGTATTATGCCGCCCGTCTTCATACGCCTTTCCCATGCGGTAAAAGGCAGGCAGGATATGCGTTTTTTACCCCTGACAAAGGGCGCTATACTCTGGCGCGACGCTCATTTCCCGAACGAGGCCTTCATGTCGCGCATCCCGTTTACTGCTGCTGAAATTGCCGAACGCTATACCCTGCACGGGGCGCATGTACTGGATACGGCGCAAGGGCTCAATGGGGTCTACGACGTGCACGTGGAGCGCGGGCGCATCAAGGCGCTTGGCAAGGCACCGGTGGGGTTCACGCCGGAGCAGAGCTGGTCACTGGAAGGGTGTCTGATAACGCCGGGCCTGATCGATCTTGGGCCGCATCTGCGTGAGCCGGGGCCGAGCTACAAGGGCTCGCTTGCCTCGGAGGCTCGTGCAGGGCTTTCGGGGGGCTATACCACGCTGTGCCCGAGGCCGGATACCTCACCCATTCTCGATAACGCGCCGCAGATTCAAACGCTACTCACGAAGGCCCGGGCGCTCGAGGGGCCACACATTCTGCCGCTCGGGGCACTGACCAAGGGGCTTGAGGGTGAGCTTCTTTCCAACATGGCCGGTCTCAAGGCTGCCGGATGTGCGGCATTGACCAACGGACGCGCGCCAATTACGGACACCCGGGTCGCGCTCCGCTGTCTCGATTACGCCGCGACCTTTGATATCCCGGTGCACATTCAACCAGAAGACGCCGCGCTCGCAGCCGGTGGCTGCGCGCACGATGGCGCAGTGGCGGCTCGGCTCGGGCTCAGTGGCATTCCGGCGGCGGCCGAGACCATCGCGCTTGCCCAGTGGCTGGTGTTGGTCGAGCAGACCGGCGTTCGCGCGCACTTTTCAAGGCTCTCCACGGCCAAGGGCGTTGAGGCCGTCGCGGCGGCCAAGGCGCGGGGGCTTCCGGTTACGGCAGACGTCAGCATCATGCATCTGCACTGGACGGATCAGTTGCTGGAAGGGTTCGACAGCCGCTTTCATTTTCAGCCGCCCCTGCGAGGCGCGCACGACCGCGACGCGCTCCGAGCGGGAGTCGAGTCGGGCGTAATCGACGCCATCGTGAGCGATCACCTGCCCCATGAAGCGGCGGCCAAGCTGGCACCGTTTGCCGAATCACAGCCCGGTATTACCAGCCTCGAAACCTGCTGGAGCATGGGGATGGCGCTGGTCGAGGAGGGGGGCTTGTCGCTTGAGCGACTGATCGACAGCCTGACCGCAGGCCCCGCCCGGGTGCTGGGGTGTGCAGCCGGCACGCTTAAGGCGCAGTGCGCGGCGGATATTGCCATTTTTGATCGTATTCATCGCTGGACGCCAACCGAAGGCGCATGGCAATCGGTTGGCACCAACACGCCGCTTGCCGGCGTGTCGATGAACGGGCGTTGCGTGGCGACCATTGTGGACGGAAAGCTTCGTCACGCGCTGTAACTCAGCCGCGTTTCAGGGTGTCCAAGTAGGCGTAGATGCTTGCGATGTCATCCTTGGCGTGGCCCTGACCATCGGCCTCGCGCCAGAACGCCTCGATGCCTTGAAGGCCCGGCATCGGGGTGGTGTCCGCCGCTTCAAGTGCCAGCCGCGCATCCTTGAGTCCCCACTCAAGCGCCATCTGCGCCTCGAAATCTTCACTCTTGATCATGTCCAGCTTGGCCTTGACGTAGGGCGCGGCCAGCGGCCCGCCGTCGAGCACGGACCAGAAATCGTCGGTCGAAAATCCAAGCGTTTTTGCAAGCTGCGCGCTCTCGGCGATGCCTTGCATCATTTCGATCAGCCAGGCGTTGACCACCAGTTTCATCCGCGCCCCGGCGCCAGCCTCGCCAAGCCAGCGAGCCCCCTTCGAGATGGCCTCGAACACCGCATCGATGTGCGGGGCCCGTTCGCGTTTACCGCTTGCAAGCACCAGTACCTGGGCGTTTTCGGCCGGTGCCTTGGTGCCGGAAACAGGTGCGTCGATGACTACGACATCGGACCGCTGCGTGGCGATGGCCTGCACCAGATCGTCGGTCGGCTCGACGCCGAGCGTACCCATCTGTAGGAACGTGGCGTCCTTTTGCATGGCCTCAAGCGCGCCCTGGTCGAACATCACCTCTCGAGTGGTGTCGATGTCGGGCAGCATGGTGAGCACCACGTCAGCGCCGCGTACGGCGTCTGCGGGAGTATCACAAAGCGTAGCGCCCTGTTGTTCGAGGTCCTCGCCTCGAGCGCGTGTGCGGTTCCAGAGTCGGAGCGTGAACTCGTTTTTCAAGAGATTCGCGGCAAAGGCATGGCCCATGGCGCCAAGTCCGAGGACGGCAACGGTGATGTGGGAATGTGACATGTAAGCCTCTTGTCGATGGATCTAAACGGTGTGCCTATCGAGCCTAGCGTAAGCGCTCGCTACAGGCTTTGCCACGGCATTGCCCGGATGACGGCGCGCCGGCCTTTTCTTGGCGTTCTACTAATTTAGGGGGGTGTTTTCGAACCCCTTTTTCGACCGCCAACTATAGTGAACAGGGTCATGTGAACAGCGCCATGTGAACAGGGGCGTGTAAACAGCGTCATCGGCTGGCGCACTCGAGATGAGTCGGTACCAAGAGGCGCGATGCACATAACAACAACCGCGCGGTGATGGACAGGGGGCAGCATGAGTCATTTCACGATCTGGGACACGCTGGTGCTGGTGGCCTACATTGCTCTGACTGCGGCAGTCGGGGCCTGGATGGGCCGTAAGCAGGGCTCGACCGAAGATTACTTTCTGGGCGGTCGCAAGCTCCCCTGGTGGGCAGTAGGGCTCTCGGTGATGGCGACCCAGGCCAGTGCCATTACCTTCATCGGGGCGCCGGGCTGGGGGTATGAGGGCGGGCTCGAGCGGCTGATCACGTTTGTGAACGCCCCGCTTGCGATCGGGTTTCTGATCGCGTTTCTGGTGCCGATGTTTTATCGAAGCGGCGTCTACACCGTTTATGAATTTCTCGAGCGTCGGTTCGATGTACGGGCCCGTGTCTTGGCGGCGTGTCTGTTCCTGTTGGCCCGTGGGCTTGCCACCGGCATCGTCCTCTATGCCCCGGCGCTGGTGCTGTCGGTGGTAACCGGTTGGCCGGTCAACTGGACCATTCTCCTGATGGCGGTCATCGCGGTCAGCTACACGGTACTTGGCGGTATCAGCGCCGTCATCTGGACCGATGTGATGCAGATGCTGGTGCTGTGGCTCGGGGCCGGTCTCAGCATGGTCGTGATGCTCGATGCCTTGCCCGGCGGCTGGAGCGAGGTGATCAGTGTCGCCCGCGATAACGACATGCTGCACCCGATCAACCTCGACACGGCGCCATCGGCCACCTACAGCCTGTGGGCCGGTGTTGTGGGTGGGTTCTTTCTGCACGTGGCGTATTTCGGCGCCGATCAAAGCCAGATTCAGCGCGTGCTCACAAGCCGCTCCGAGCATGAGAGCAAGCGCTCACTCATTCTCGGCGGTTTTCTACTGGTGCCTCAGATGATGCTGTTTCTGTTCATCGGCATCATGCTCTACGCGTTCTACGCCCATACCGGCGCACCCAATGTCGATAACCCCAATGAGTTGTTTCCCCGGTTCGTGGTCACCGAGTTGCCGCCGGGCATTTCCGGGCTGGTGGTGGCCGGCGTGTTCGCCGCGGCTATGTCGAGTCTCGACTCGGCGCTCAACTCACTCTCGGCGGTCTCGGTCAGAGACATCTACCAGCGCTTCATCAAGAAAGACGCCTCCAGCGCGCACTACCTCGCGGCCTCGCGTTGGGCCACGGTGCTCTGGGGCGTGTTTGCCACCTGCTTTGCGTTCTTTGCAGGCAACCTGGGGCCGGTGATCGAGGCAGTGAACAAGGTGGGTTCGTACTTCAACGGCGTGCTGCTCGGGGCGTTCTGGCTGGCGATCCTGAGCCGCCGCGTCAATGCCACCGGGGCGTTTTTCGGACTGGTGATCGGGGTGGTGGTGGTCTGGAGTCTAACGAGCGTCGTCGAGATGTCCTGGCTTTACTACAACCTCGTCGGCGTGGTCGTGGTGGTTGTGGCCGGGCACCTTGTCAGCCGCTGCACCGGCGGGCGCCCGTCGGTGTCACAGCTTAAGGGGCTGACGTTTGCCCGCCGCCCCGAGAAGGACGCCGCCACGACACCCTCGGTACGCGGCTGGATCATCGCCCTGATTCTCTATTTCTTCGGCTGGATCGTGTTTCTATTCTGGCTGCAGTCGCTGTGAGCCGATGACGTCACACAGACGTGCGTGTCGGTAACGGATCAGCAGAGTATGTAGCGTGTCGGGCATGCGCAGCCGTTGAACGCGTCACGTTTTTTCGCCCTGAACGCTAACGTTCCGGAGGCGGTTTGCGACATACTTTGCGCACTTTGGGACGTTTTACGGTGTTCGACGCTATGTCATTTCGACAATCCACCCGCATCAACAAATACATCAGCGAGAGCGGCATGTGCTCCCGGCGAGAGGCGGACCGCTTCGTCGAACAGGGCAATGTCTGGATCAACGGGCGGCGTGCGACGACCGGCGATCAGGTTGCGCCGGGGGATCGGGTCAAGGTCAATGGCCAGGAGATCGAGCCGCTGGAAGACGATGATTTCGTGCTGATCGCATTGAACAAGCCGCCCGGCATCGTCAGTACCACCGACTCAAGCGAAAAGGCCAATATCGTCGACTTCGTCGGCCACGGCGCGCGAATCTTCCCGATCGGGCGGCTGGACAAGGACTCCGAGGGGCTGATCTTTCTTACCAGCAACGGCGATTTGGTCAACAAGATTCTTCGAGCGGGCAACAACCACGAAAAAGAGTATCGCGTGACGGTGGATAAACCGATCACCGAGCGCTTCATCGACGGTATGCAGCAGGGCGTACCGATTCTCGGTCAGGTGACCAAGCGCTGCCGGGTGGAGAAAGTGTCGGCCAACGTATTCGACATCACTCTAGTGCAGGGGTTGAATCGCCAGATTCGTCGCATGTGTGAGTACTTCGGGTACGAGGTCACTCGGCTCGTGCGTAACCGCATCATGAACGTGTCGCTCAAGGGACTGGCGCTGGGGGATTGGCGAGATCTCACGCCGAAGGAAATCGACGGCATTGTCGCGCAGACCCAGCAGTCCGAGAAGGTCGCGGACAAGGGCCGCTCAGCCCATGGCAAACCCGCGTCCAAAACGGGCGCAAAGAGCCATGACCATGCCTCCGGCAAGCGCTCGGCCGCGAGCCGATCCGCGGGCGGTGCGAAGAACACGTCGTCCAAAACGAGCGGCAAGGGCGGGGCCGCTGGCCGTCATACCGCAAAATCGGGCGCGCAGGGCTCGGCCAAACCGCCGGGGAAAGGCGGTTCAGCCACCAAGAACAAACCCGCCACGAAAAGTAAGCCGGCGGCGAGCGGAAAGGCGGGCCCTAAGAGCGCTTCGAACGCGACGAAGGGAACTTCCGCCACCAAGCGCAAACCGGCAGGGCGACACGCCGCGAAACAGGGCGGTGCCGGACCCGGCAAGGCAGGCGCACCGGCCAGGAAATCGGGCCGGTCCGAGGCGCGTGGCAGCGGCAAGTCGCGTCCTGCCAGTGGCGGCGGCCGCTCAGGGCAGGGGCGAACGAAACGCTGAGATTCATGAGGTGGATGACCGGGCGGGCATCACCCACGGTTCAGCGCAGATGAGCCATGGCCTGGTCGCATGTGTGCCTCGAGGGCGCCGATCACTTCGAGGGAAAGTGCACGTTACCGGCCGTCCAGCGGGTCAGCAGGGTGTGCAGCGCCTTGTGCTGAGTCTCGCTTAGACGGTGATTGGTGGCATCCAGATCGCCGAGGACGTCGAGCAGCTGGTGGCCGCCGAGTACGCGCACATCTGGGCCTGCCTGTCCGCCCTGAACGTGCCAGGCCGGCAGTGCTACAACGCCGGTCACGCCAATGGGTTCGCCGAGACTGACCTCGAGCTGCTGTGAAAGCCAGCGGCACATCGAGCGTGCCTCACGGATCGGTTGGTGCTCACGCATGTGGGGGAAATGAAGCTGTTCCTTTTCAACCACGACCGGCTGACCAAGGTCGATATGAGGTGGGCGTGTCCGCGCCTTGGTCACGACGCTGTACACGCCGGCAGGCGTCAGAACGACCGCGCTGATGCTGCCTTGAGGTGTGGGCAGGTTATTGAAGACGGCAAATCCGCCATCGCCCTTGCCATCGAGCGGGCGCAGAATATCGGCCACTGACAGCTCACAGGCAAGCCCCAGTTTGAGGCGATGTATGCGCTGATAGGTCGCGAGAATCATCCCGCCGAGCACGAACACGATCAAGGTGCTCACGAATCCGTAGATCGCCCATTCGAGCCAGTTCTGGCGGTCGGTAATCACCATGCGGCCCATGCCGAACACGATCGGCGTCAGTGCGACCAGCGGGCCGAGTGAGGCCTCCAGATACAGCCGAATCAAGGCGTCATCGAGCCGTTTTCGAAGACTCTGGCCCGGTTCGTTCAGCGCCCGGCCGTTGATCGGTGAAAAAAAGCGGTGATAGAACAGGTGCCGCAGGCTGAACACAACCACTATCGTGGCCAGCATCGGGGCGATGAACATCAGCGGTAGAAGGAAATCCAACCCGTACATGGCGGGCTCCTGAGCGTAGCGAAATCAACGAAATGGGCGCGTGAATCGCCAGACACTACACTACCCGTACTGACCGTGAAAATGCTGCATTGGCGGCAGGCTGCCAGCTCGGGCCTCGAGTTCGGGCGATTATAACTACCGTGATACAGCGACATGAGTGAGACTGCAATGGATGACTCGATCAACGCGTTACGGGCCCACCTCGAGCGTCATGGCCCGATGTGTGTACTCACTGGCGCGGGCATCAGCACCGAAAGCGGCATTCCCGATTATCGCGACGGCGAAGGGCAGTGGAAACGACCACCGCCGATGTCCCATCAGGCCTTCATGAAAAGCGAAAGTGCACGAAAACGCTACTGGGCACGAAGCCTGGTGGGGTTTTCAGTGCTGGGCACGGCCCAGCCGGGAATAGCGCACGAGGCGCTTGCGCGCCTTGAACGTGAGGGACTTGTCCAGGGCATCATTACCCAGAATGTGGATCGCCTTCATCAAAAGGCCGGGAGCCGCAACGTCATCGATCTTCATGGACGGGCGGATGTGGTGCGCTGCATGGCGTGTCGGTGGCTTCTCAAGCGCACGGTCTATCACGAATGGCTTGCCGCCAGAAATCCGAACTGGACCACACTTGAAGCCGAGGTAGCCCCCGATGGCGACGCCGACCTCGATGCGGACGATTTTTCCGACGTCGACATTCCGCCGTGCCCGCGCTGTGGCCACGCCATCATGAAACCCGATGTGGTCTATTTCGGCGATAACGTGCCACGGGACCGGCTGGCCCGCGCGATGTCGTGGCTGGATGCCTCTGGCGGGCTGTGGGTGATTGGCTCATCACTTATGGTGTTTTCGGGCTTTCGCTTCGCCCGGCAGGCGCATCGTGCCGGAAAGCCGGTGCTGTGTCTGAATCGAGGCCATACCCGCGCCGATGAGCTATTTACCCTGAAGGTCGAAGCCCCCATCGGCAAGGCCATGGCCGCCCTGACGGGCGGCGCATGAGGAGCCGATCAGGCACCGTCTGACGAGCGGCTTTGCTCCAGGCGTTGAAGCAGGCGCTCGAGCTGTGCTTCGTCAAATGCCCCTTGGGTAAAGGACACCAGCCCTCGAAGCGGTAGGTAGCGCATCATGGCCTCGATCATGTCGTCGCTGTGGTCGTCGATCGGGTCTTCAGCAAAGCCTTTGAGCAGCGGATTCTGCGCGGCCAGCGGTGCCAGTGCGTCGTGAAGGATACGTTGGGCGACTTCGATGCCTGAAAGGTCACCGACCAGGGTATTACGATCAAGCGCAGGCCAGCGTGGCGCATCACCGGTCACATGCACGTCCTGCGTCAGACGCAGATCGGCCGAGGACGCCCCGAAACTGATAGAGAAGCTGCCGGTCGGCACCCGCCAGTCATTTGTGTCGACGTCGAAGTAGGCAAAGTCACGTCGGCCGAGAGTAAACGTCAGCGTGGCTGACTCGCCCGGCTCGAGATGCACCTTCTCAAAGCCGCGAAGCGCCTTGGGCGCCACAGGCACCGCGTGCGTGTGATCGCTCACATACAGCTGAACGATTTCCTTGCCGGCGCGCTGGCCGCTGTTGGTGACGCGCACCGTGACGTCGAGGGTGTCATCGGCGCTTATGCGTGCCTCGGAAAGCGTCAGATCCTGATAGGTGAATGTGGTGTAGCTCAGGCCGTGGCCAAAGGGAAAGAGCGGCGCTACGTTCTTGGCATCGAAGTAGCGATAGCCGACAAAAATCCCTTCGGCGTACTCGACGACGTCACCGGTGCCGGGAAAGTGCAGGTAGCACGGGGTGTCTTCCAGCCGGTGCGGGAAGGTTTCGGCGAGCTTGCCGCAGGGAGAGACCTCGCCGAACAGCAGGTCGGCCACCGCTGCGCCCACGGCTTGTCCGCCCAGATAGGCCTCGAGCACAGCAGAGGCTTTTGAAAGCCAGGGCATCGCCACCGGTGAGCCATTGGCGAGCACCACAACGGTATTGGGTTGAACCGCGTGCACGGCATCGATCAGCGCGCGCTGATTGGCCGGAATGTCCAGGTGCGTTCGATCATAGCCTTCCGATTCATACCGCTCGGGCAGCCCGAGAAACAGCACCGCGACATCTGCGCGTTTGGCGCGGGCTACCGCGTCATCCAAAAGCGCCTGGTCGGTGTCGTCGCGATCGATTTCAAAGCCCTTGGCGTACCGCACTTCATGACCCGTCGCGCTCAATGCTTCGAGCGGTGTTTCAACGCGGTACGGGTTGACGTGCGAACTGCCGCCGCCCTGGAAGCGCGGGCGTTCGGCAAATTCGCCGATCACGGCCACATGCTGATTCGTGCTCAGCGGAAGCACTCCGTCATTCTTGAGCAGCACCATGGACTCCCGCGCGACGTGTCGTGCCAGCTGATGGTGCTCGTCCAGATCGACGTCTGCGTTGGTGCGGTCTTGCGTGTGCGCCCGCTCGATGAAGGCAAGCAGTCGCTCGACCGCCTGGTCCAGCACGCCCTCACTCAGCGTCCCGGACTCGACAGCCTTAACGATCTGGCGGGTGCGGGTGTCGCCGCTGGTCGGCATTTCGAGCTCGAGCCCGGCATCAAGGCCCGCGACACGGTCATTCACGGCGGCCCAGTCCGAAACCACAATACCGTCGAAGCCCCATTCCTTTCTAAGAATCTGGGTCAAAAGGCGCGAATGCTCGCTGCAGTAGGGGCCATTCACTCGGTTGTAGGCGCACATCACGGTCCAGGGCTTGGCCACCTTGACCGCCTCTTCGAAGCTTGCGAGATAAATCTCGCGCAGCGTGCGTTCGTCGATGCGGGCATCGACCGACATCCGGCGGTGCTCCTGGTTATTGGCGGCGAAATGCTTGAGCGAGGCGCCCACGCCCTTCGACTGCACGCCCTGGATGTGGGCGCTGGCAAGCCGGGAAGAGAGCACCGGGTCTTCAGAGAAATACTCGAAGTTGCGACCGCACAGCGGCGAACGCTTGATATTGGTGCCCGGCCCGAGCACGACGCTTACGTTTTCGCTTTGGGCTTCGTCCCCGAGGGCTTCACCGAGGCGGGTCAGAAGGGTCGTATCCCAGGAGCTTGCAAGCCCGGCTGCGGTCGGAAAGCAGGTCGCGGGCAGGCTTGCGAGCAGGCCTGCGTGGTCGGCGCCCGGGCCATCGGGCTGCTTTCGAAGACCATGTGGGCCATCGGAGAGCATGAGGGCGGGCACGTCGAGACGATCGATGGGCCGGGTGTTCCAGAAGTCCTGCCCCGAACACAGGGCGGCCTTCTCCTCGAGGGTCATCTCGGCAAGTGTGTCGGCAATCGAACGCATGAAAGCTCCTTGGACATATAGAGGTGAGCCGACGACCCCGTCGGCCTTGGGTCAATTGGATGTTGGCTTTTGCTGGCGAATGGTGGTCATGGCGGCGTCGCTTAGCGGGTAGATCACCATTAAAAGCGCCACGCCCAGTGCGCCGAACGCCGGTAACAGGCTCATCATGGATTTGATCAGGGTCAGCACCGTCTCGCTTTGGGCGGCGTTCGGCACATAGCCGAAGGCGCTGAACAGCGTGCCGGTCAAAAGCCCGCCCACGCTCATGCCGAACTTGTGGCTGAAGGTGACGGCGCTGGTCGAGGCGCCGGTGGCACGGCGCCCCGAGCGGTATTCAACAAAATCGGCGATGTCACCGACCATCGCCCACATGGTGGCCGCGACGATGCCCGCCAGCAGCTTGATAAGCATGAACACCACGAAATACACCGGTGCGGCCATGTCGGCGGCAACGAAAAAGGCGGACAGTACGGCCGCGTAGGCCAGGTTGGCCCAGATCATGACCGTTCGCTTGCAGAACCGGCTCAACACATATTGGTTGAGCAGCACCCCGACGATCAGTGCCATATAGCCGCAGGCGAGAAACAGCGACACGCCGTCTTCATCGCCGAGGTAGTACTTGAAGAAGTAGATCGCCACTGAGTCCGGCATCAGCATCAGGGTGAAAATCAGCGTGCAGATTGCGAACATTAGCCAAAAGGGTTTGGTCTTGGCGACATCCTTGAAACTGGTTATCGGGCTGCCGGCACTTTCGCCTTCGGTGTGACGTTCACGCACGCCCTTGAACGTCATCAGGAGCACGAGGAAGGTGATGGCGCCATACAGCATGAACACCAGTGAAAACCCGAGCGCGTCGTCGCCATCACCGAATGTCTTGACCATCGGGAGCGTCGTGTAGCTTATGACGACAAACGCCACGTAGGAGCAGATGACGCGAACGTTGCTCAGATCCCGACGCTCCTGATTGTCGGTCGTCATCGACACCGGCAGCGCCGAATAGGGAATGTTGGCCAGCGTATAGAACCCCATGAGGGCGATGTAGGTCGCGAAGGCGTAGACCACCTTGGCAGTGCCGGTCAGCTCCGGGGTAGTGAACGTCAGCGCCAATAAAATGCCAAGCGGCAGCGAAAACCATAAAAGATAGGGCCTGAGCCGGCCGAAACGGGTGCGGGTTCGATCGCTCAGAACCCCGACGACCGGATCCGTCACCGCGTCCCAAAGCCTTGCCACCAGAAACAGCGTGCCCACCAGCGCCGGGTCGATGCCGAATACGTCGGTGTAGAAATACATCAGATAAAGCGCCACCGATGCCCAGGTGAAGGCAAACGCGAAATCCCCGATGCCAAAGCTTAGTTTTTCTTTTCTGCCGAGCATGGATCACTCCGATTGGGAATGTAACTAGTTACATATGTAACTGGTTTCATGCTAGTGACGCCGTTGTGGGTTCGGTATTGATCTTTTGTCGATAGCGCCTAAAGTCGATCCTCTTCATACTTCGCTCGAGGCAGGAATATAAGGAAAACCATGGCCAACATTCGTGACGTGGCAAAAAAGGCGGGTGTGTCGGTGGCGACCGTGTCGCGTGTGATGGCGGGCAACGTGCCGGTAAGCGAGCAGACGCGAAAGCGCGTCCAGAAGGCGATGAAGGCGCTCGATTACGCGCCGAACGCCTTTGCGCGCTCGCTGGCCTTCAATCGCTCGTTCAACGTGGGGCTTGTGATTTCCCATCTGGCCGCGCCGTTTCTGGGGCGGTTGATGACCACGGTGGAATCGACGCTCAGGGCGTCGAACATGTCGCTGATCGTGGCCTCGGGCCAGAGCGACGCCGAGCAGGAGCAGTCCGCGATCCGATTTCTATTGGACAAGCGCTGCGATGGCTTGATCGTTCATGCCGATGGCATGAGCGACGCCGCGCTCACTGAACTGGCTGGTCGCGTGCCGCTGGTGGTGCTCAATCGCCACGTCGAGGCGATCGCCGCGCAGTGCGTGGTGGCCGACAATCACCTTGGGGAGTATCTCGCCACCCGGCATTTGATCGAGTTGGGGCATCGGCGCATCGCCTGCCTGACCGGGGCGCTGTTCAAGCAGGATGCGCGGCATCGTCTGGCAGGCTTTCGATGCGCCATGGCCGAGGCCGGACTCGAGGTGCCGGCCGGCCGGGTCATCGAGGGCGATTTCACCGAGCCCAGTGGTGCCGCCGGCGTTCGGACGCTTCATGAGCAGGGCGCTGGCTTCACGGGGCTTGTGGTCGGCAATGACGAAATGGCCATCAGCGCCATGGGTCAGCTTCGGGCACTTGGCTACGCGCTGCCGACCGACGTCTCCGTGGTCGGCTACGACGATGAGCTCTACGCGCGCCACATGGTGCCAAGCCTTACGACCGTGCACGCACCGGTCGAGGCGATGGCCGAGTGTGCGGTCAGGCTCATGACCTCATTGATCGACGGGGAGAGCGTCCTGAGCCCGCCCGAACGATTCACCCCGCAACTGATCGAGCGTGATTCCGCCTGTCCGCCGCGCATGGTCTAGGGCGCTGGAGCGCTCAGGGACACATCGGCCTGGCGGGTCGGTGCACCTTGAGTGAGGACCGGCACCGGTTTGGGCGTCTCAAGAAGTGTTTTACCGTTCGCGCTCAACCGCGCCTCGAGCGTATAGCGATGGGCGTCATCCAGCGCCGAACGGTCTACCTGCAGCGCAAAGGGCGTGGGTGATTGCTCGACCTCGTTGGCCGTTGTCTCAGCGATCAGGCCGTGGTCACGGTCTGCGTCGCTCACACGAACCGTCAGGGTCGCGCCCTTTGGCATCTCGTAATTTTCCGGGTAGCTCGCCTTGCCGGTGAGCGGTTCAAACGCAGGGCCCCCAAGGCCCAATAGGCTGCAGCCAGACAGGCTCACCAGCGTCAGGGCCGCCAGGGCGGCGGCCTTCAGAGTAGGCATTCGGTGCATCAAAAATCTCCTAGCCGCCGGCCAGCTTGACCGTGAACCCGCGCTTTTCAAGTTCGGTCTTGAGTGCATCACGGTGATCGCCCTGAATCTCGATCATCCCGTCATCCTTGAGCGTACCGCCGCTGCCGCAGCGCTTCTTGAGGGCCTGAGTCAGCGGCTTGAGCTCGGCCATCGTCAACGGCACCCCTGAAACAGTGGTCACGCCCTTGCCCTTGCGCCCGGACGTTTCACGTCTGAGCCGAACGATGCCGTCGAGGCCCGCCAGTCGCGCGTCATCGGCAGCGGCAGGGTCGTCGTCGGCCTTTCGCTGATCCCCGCCATCGGTTGAATACACCAGCGAGCTGAGTTGGTCCTTGAGTGATCCCATGCTGTTCTCCTTGCAAGGCAATCCGGCGAGCATACCAAACCGGGTCAAATAAACGAAAAGCACGCATTTTGGGGTGTTTCAGCGCGCTTTACACGCGGCGAACCCACGTAAAGTAAGCGTATTAAAAAGCTAAGCCTTTCGAGGGCTAAAAAGAATTAGTCTTGATTGGTGTATATGGGTAGCTGGAAGTACCAAAAAAACCGAAACCTCATCGTTCAAGGGACTTAACTCATGCGTTTTGTGACTCCTCTCGCGCTGGCGGGCGCACTTGCGGTTGCCTCCTCCTCGGCCATGGCTGCTCAGGACCACTGGTCGCTCGGCGCCCAGGCGGGCACCACTGGCCTCGGTGGCAGCGTCAGCTGGCGATTCAGTGATTATTTCGCCCTGACGGCCGGCTACAGCGGCTACACCTATGATGATCTGGACCGCACCGTGGATGACGTCGACTACGAGGGCGACATCGACAGCGACATCTACAGCCTCAAACTGGACTACTTCCCCTGGGCTGGTGGCTTCTTCCTTTCGGGCGGTCTGGTTCGTCCTGACGTGAAGCTCAATGCAACCGGTACGCCGAGCAATTTTGAGCTGTCGAACTACGGCCTGCCGGATGACGCTGCGTATCTGGATGGCAAGGCGGAACTGTCCGATGGCGTACAGCCGTATCTGGGCCTTGGCTGGCGCACCAGCAATCGTGAAGGGCTTGGATTCTACGCTGAAGCCGGCGCGTTCTGGATCGACCCGACAGTAGATCTCGAGGCCAAGGGCAGTGCGGTCAACAATCAGGTAGCGCAGGCGGCACTTCAGCCCTACGTCGATCAGGAAGAAGAGGAAGTGAAGGACGAGCTTAACAAGTACAACGTTTATCCGGTGGCCGTCATCGGCATCGAGTACACCTTCTAAGACGCGGTAGCTCGACCGGATTCACACCGAAAAAAGCGCCCTGCTGATGCAGGGCGCTTTTTTTATGAACGGTAATGTTATGGGCGGCAGCGGCGTCAGGCGATCACTCGTTGACGTCCATGTACTTGCGCGCCCACTCCCGGTTTTCCTCAAGGGTGGAATAGCGCGTCGAGAGCTCCGAGGCGTTCAGGGTGCCCTCGGCGATGCCGCGCTGCTCGCGCAGGCAGTCGTAGGTGGCCTTGATCGCGGCAAAGTAGGCGGCGTGGCCGTTGACGATGACGCGAACGCCATTGGCGGCCAGACGCGCAGGGTCGCGAAGTTCGGGGTTGTCATAGGCCACCAGCATCAAGGGCACCTGAACGTGGGCACTGATCGCTTCCAGGTGCTCGAAATCCCGAATGCCCACGATGCAGATGCCATCGGCGCCGGCCGCCTGATAGGCCGTGGCTCGGGCAATGGTGTCTTCGGTGGAGAGCTGGCCTGCGTTGGTGCGGGCAAAAATCGCCATGGCCGGATCGATTCGGGCGTCGAGCGCCGCCTCGATCTTGCCGACCGCCTCTTCCACCGGAATGAGGTCGGTGGACTTGCGGCCGTACTTGGCCGGCAACAGCGTGTCTTCGATGGTCAGTGCCGCCACGCCTGCGCGTTCGAGCTCGGTGACGGTGCGCATCACGTTCAGCGCATTGCCATAGCCGTGATCGGCGTCGGCAATGATCGGCAGGCGCGCCACCCGCCCGATGCGTGTGGCCTGCTCGGTGAACTCACTTAAGGTGATCAGCGCGAAATCCGGCGCCGCCAGTACCTGAAGTGAAGCCACAGAGCCGCCCAGAATACCGACTTCGAATCCCAGATCCGCCGCGATGCGTGCCGACATCGGGTCGAACGTTGACGCGGTGTAGTAGCAGCGCTCGCTTTCGAGCAGTGCGCGAAAGTCGTTACGCAGATCGTGTTGGGAGGGGGTAGCCATGCAGAGCTCCTGAATGAGTCGTTAGACGAAAGTCGAGTATACCTGATGTGCGGCCCTTCGAGCAGTGCTCATGCCAGCCCGGCATATACGATGCCTGAACGTGGGCCCGTGACTGACTGGCCATGTACTCAAGTGTGTCTGTACTCAAGTGTGTCTGTACTTGAGGGGGCCTGTACTTGAGTGTGTCTGACAAGATCGGCGGGAATGAACTAGGGTGTAGCTACACCTTGAACGCCTGTCATCACGGAGGATGCATGAGCTCAAACGCCAAGACCCCGACCGAGACGGTCCGCTACGCGGTCGTCGGCGGCGGTGAAATTTCCCAGACCGCTTTCATGCCCGGCATCAGTGCGACGTCCAATTCCAGGTTGGTCGCGCTGGTCACGGGAGACCCCAAGAAAGCCGAGGCGCTCGGTGAGCGCTACGGCATCAAGAGCTACACCTACGACGACTACGACCAGCTTTTGGACTCGGGCGAGGTCGATGCGGTCTATGTGGCCACCCCCAACTTTCGCCACCGTGAGCACACGGTTCCGGCGCTCGAGGCCGGTATCCACGTGCTGCTCGAAAAGCCGATGGCCACAAGCGTCGAGGATTGTGAGGCGATGATCAAGGCCGCCGAAAAAAGCGGCGCCAAACTGATGGTTGCCTATCGGCTCCATCACGAGCCGGGCACGGTCGAAATGATTACCCGGCTCCAGCAGGGTGAGCTTGGCCGGCTCCATTCGTTCACCTCGCATTTCTCGCAGGATCTGAACGAGCAGAATCACCGGGCCACCAACGGCTATTGGGCCGGCGTCGTGCCGGATCAGGGCACCTACCAGATCAACGCCGTGCGTCACCTATTCGGTGCCGAGCCGGTCGCGGTCCGTGCCGCGGGCCGGAAGCACCCTGAGCGCGAATATAATTTCGACGACACCGTCTCGATCACGCTCGAGTTCGAAGGCGGCCAGCTGGCCACTTTCCTTGTGTCCTGTTCCGCCGCGGGCATCGACCGTTTCACCCTGGTGGCCGAGAAAGGCACCATCGACTGCGATCCGAGTTTCGTGTTCGGCCCCGACGTCTCGATCAAGAGCGTCTGGACCGATACAGATGGCAACACCCAGACACTGGACCCCGGTGCGGTCGAGCAGTTTGGTGGCCAGACCGAGTACTTCTCGAACTGTATTTTGACGGGTAAGGATCCGGAGGCCGATGGCGAAGAAGGCCGCCGCGACCTTCGCATTCTGGAAGCGATCGAGCGTGCGCTCGAGACCGGCGAGCGCGTCACGCTTGAGCCACTCGAGTATCGACCGCGCATCACGACCGATCAGATCTATCGGCTGACGCCGGTCGAGCCGCCGGAGCCGGTCAGCGTGCAGAGCATCAGCGGCTAAGCCCTGCATCAAGACACGCGCGTGTGGCCCGACCTGAAAAGACCTGAAAATAAAAAGAGCGCCCGAGGGCGCTCTTTTTTGTGGAGCGTGCTTGATCGATGGGAGGTTATCTTCGCCTTCGAAAGCGCACCGTGATCAGCGCGATGCCGGCAATGATCATGCTGCCACCTGCGATCTTGTAGATGCCCAGATGATCGCCCAGCAGCAAAATGCCGAACAGCACGGCAAAGACCGGCGTCAGCAGTGACAGCGGAATGACCTTTCGCACTTCGTACTGACGCAGCAGCCAGTACCAGGCGCTGTAGGCCAGAATCGAGGACATGATCGCGCTGTAGAACGCCGCGAGCCAGCCGCGCCAGCTCGCGTTGGCGATGGCTTCGAACTGATGCGACTCGGTCAGAAACGAGGCGAGGGACACCAGGGGCACCGCGAACAGCGCCATCCAGCCCGCCATGGCAATGGGCGGGATGGTTGGGCCGACCTTGACGATCATGTTCGAGACCGCCCAGCCCATGGCGCTGGTCACCAAAAGCCCGAGCGCCAGTGGGCCAGGCATCGACGGCCCGCCTGCGAGCACCACCACACCTGCAAACGACAGGGCAAGGCCTGCAATTCGCCGGGCGTTGAGGCGTTCTTTCAAGAAGATTGCGGCCAGAATGGTCGCAAACGGGGTGCCAAGCTGCACCAGGATGGCGCCGGTGCCGACCTCGGCGTAAGTCAGGCCGATGAACAGTAACCCGAAGTGCATCAGCCCGAAGGTGAAGGCCAGAAGCGCCACCCACTTTAACTGCTGGCGATTGAGTCGGGTAAAAGGCACCACCAGCACGGCCACGATCAAAAAGCGCAGCGCGGTCAGCGCCAGTGGCGGCACTTCGGTCACCCCCAGTTTGATCACGATGTTGTTGAACGCCCAGACGATGACCACGCCTATGGCGAGCAGGGTGTGTCGAAATGGCACAAAGAGTCCTTATGACAAATAGGCGTTTAGGACCTTAGTATAAAGCCTGTACCAACGTATTGTGCAGTGCAAAATCGCTGTCGTGCGGTATCGATTACCTACCTGGCCTTCGGGGGCTAGGCGTTCTGCGCATCGATCAGTTGAAGCTCCAGCACCGGCTTGACGTTGGTGCGCTCATGGACATCGGCCACCAGGTGCGCGTAGAGGTCTCGCCGGAGCCGTTTGAGCGATGTGGCCGGAAGGGCCTCGAGCACCGAATCGATGGTGTCGATGAAGGCCTCTTCGTCCAGCAGCAGATGGCCGTCGATGTCGATGATGGCCGGCCCCTGACGCCACCAGTGGCCACGGTCGTCCGGCGTGACCACCAGCGCAAGCGACAGCGTCGGCGCCTGCCCCCGGCTCGAGCGGCGCCGGCCTGCATTTTGAAAATGAAGCTGTGGCGTAAGCTCGATGTGCTCGGTGCGCTCGGCCTTTGCGCCGCGAAGTTCGATCACGTCACCGTTCAGCGGCGCGAAGGGGGTCGCGATGTTCAGACGTGTGGCCAGGGCCTGGTGCGCCTGCTGATGCGCGGGCTCGCCGTGTACCGGCAACAGCGTGCGCGGTCGCAGCCAGCCATAGAACGTGGCCAGTTCTTCCTGTGCCGGATGGCCGGACGCATGAATGCTCGGGGCATTGGTTTCATCGACGATGTCGGCGCCCTGGCGCTTGAGCCCCTCTTTCAGGCGCTGAATGAAGACCTCGTTGCCGGGGATGGCGCGGGCAGAAAAGATCACGGTGTCACCGGGCGTCAGATCCAGTTCGCGGTGGCTGCCCTGGGCCATCTTCGACAGCGCCGACCGGGGCTCGCCCTGACTGCCGGTAGCAATGATCAGCACTTCCTCGGGCGGAAGATAGCCGATGTCCGAGGTGGGAATGCGACTTGGAAAATCATCCAGATAACCAAGCTGAATGCCGATGCGCACCATGCGCTCCAGTGACCGCCCAAGAAGGCCGATACGGCGACCGGTGTGCTGGGCGATATCGCCCAGTGCCTTGATGCGGGCCAGGTTGCTTGAAAAACAACTCACCACCACACGGCCGGAACACTTTGCCACGCAGGCCTCGAGCGAATCCGAGGCGGCCTGTTCGCTGCGCGAAAACCCTTCGACATCCGCACAGGTCGAATCGCCGATCACCACATCGACCGGCGCCAGCGCCTTGAACGTGACCGGGTCGACCGTCGGGCCGACCACCGGCGCCGGGTCGAGTTTCCAGTCGCCGGTATGCATCACGCGGCCTGCCGGCGTATGGATCAACAGCGAACAGCTTTCAGGGATCGAATGCGTGACCGGCAGGAACCGCACCGTGAACGGCCCGTGTTCGATGGCGTCCCCCGGTGTGATGAGATTGAGCGCATCGGTTGCCAGGCCGTGTTCGTCGAACTTGGCCTTGATCAGCGCGCAGGCAAGCGGCGTTGCGTAGATCGGGCAGCCCCATTTCGGCCACAGACACGCCACTGCCCCGATGTGGTCCTCGTGAGCGTGGGTGATCAACAGCGCGCTCGGCACCCAGCCCCGTGCCACGAGGTGATCCACATCCGGCACTTGAAGGGGCTGGGAGGGTAGATCCTGCCGGATCATCATGCCGCAATCCACCGCCAGCCAATGGCCTTCGAACCCGTACAGCGACAGGTTCATGCCGATTTCTCCGCAACCACCGAGCGGATGAAACGTCAGCGGTGGCTTTGGGCGTGTACGAACCTGAATGCGAGAGGGCGGCATAGTTGACCTTGGCCTTTAAAAGAGTGGTTTCACTATACGATAGCGTTCAAGCCGCCGCCAAACACATGACCCAGAAGACGTTTACGCACTTCGCGCCCGACGGCGCCTTGAATTTTCAAAAAGCCCGGCACAAAGCACCAGCCCGAACAGGCTACCAAGGGCCGCCGCCAGGAAGATGGCCGAATAGCCGAAATACCCGGCGATCACTCCGGCCGCTGGCCCGGTCACGCCAACGGCGGCGTCCAGAAAGACCGAGTACGCCCCCAGTGCTGCGCTTCGATTGCTGGCGGAAATCTTGGCGACCGCCACCACCCCGAGCGCCGGGTAGATCAACGACACACCAAGGCCTGTGAGCGTGGCCCCGATAAGCGCCGCACTCGATGATTCGGCCAGCCACAGCATGGAAAGCCCCGCCAGCTCGACCATGAAACAGACCAGCGTGACCCGGTAGCCGCCGAACCGAGTGATGGTGTTGGCAAACAGAAGCCGCGCCACGATAAAGGCCGTCCCGAAGGCGCTCAGCCCGAGCGCGGCGTTCGACCAGCCCTTGTCGGCGTAATAAAGCGTGATGAAGGTCGCGATGACCCCGTAGCCAATGGCGCTGAGCGCAAGCGTCAGCCCATACGGGGCGACCACTCGAAATACGCGCCGAAAGGGCGCACGCTCACCGCTGACGATGGGGGAGGCCGGGCGCTTGAGCGAGGTCACAAGGGCCATCAGCGCCACAAGCGCGATCACAAGACCCATTGCGGCAACGCCCTGAGCACCTGCAATCACCGCCCCGAGCGGGGCGCCGAGCGCGAGCGCGCCATAGCCTGCAATGCCGTTCCAGGAGATGACCTTGCCCATCAGCGGGGCGGGCATCAGCCCGATTCCCCAGCTCAGGGTGCCGGTGCCGATCATGCCCTGTGATACGCCAAGAAGGACCCGGCTGATGATCAGACACGCCAGCGCGGGCCCCGGCTGCGACTCGAAAAGTGCCGCAAGCGCGATGAAGACGCCGCTTGCCGCGCACCCGACCAAGCCGCTCAAAACGATGCGTTTGGCGCCCAGCAGATCGGCCAGTCGGCCGGAGAACGGCCGGGTCATGAGTGTCACCAGAAACTGAAGGCTGATGACGGCCCCTACCGTGATCGATGCGTATCCGAGCCGGTCGTGAATCCAGGGCGGCAGGACAGTCAACGTCATGCCGATACAGAGCATGCTAACAAACGTCGAACTGACGATGGCGATGATGCGCAGGTTTTGCGTAAGCGAGGTGTTTGAGTCAGAAGGCATGGTTGAGCGATGTCGCGGCGTTGAAGCGATTGGAAATGGCCATCCACGATACGCCGCTTGCTGCCTGGGAGATAGCCTTGGCATCTGTGTGCTCAGGGGCCGGGTGTGCGGGCCGTGCGCTTGCCAGCGTTTCCTCGAGGCGGGCCAAGGGGGGATCGAGCGCGTTTGCGTGTGCTGGAACAATCACCTCGTGGCTGATGTGATTTGCTAATGTGGTTGACAATGTCATCTTTTTTGACACTATTGATTGTCATTATCAACGAGTGCGGGTAGGTCAATGTCATCGTTCAGCGACACGCTTCATCTGTTTTTCCATGCCTACAAGCGTGCGCTTCGTCGGGCGTACCGCGATGAAGGCCTGACGCTTTCGGTCTCGCATCTGAAAACCCTAAAAGGGATTCACTATCGGCCACAGAGCACGGTGCAGAGCCTTGCCGAGGCGTCCCGGCGTGACAAGGCGCAGATTACACGGCTGATCGGTCAGCTGCTGGAGGCGGGCCTGGTCGAAAAATGGTCCCACCCAAGCGATGGGCGCAGCCACCAGCTTGGGTTGACTGCGGCCGGTGAGGCGATGATCGAGCGCATCCGTCGCGCCGAGGCCTGCGCCGCCACGCGAATGATGGATGGCCTGAGTGACGATGAGGCCCGCACGTTCCTGCGTCTGGCCGAGGCCATGACCACCAATCTGGATCACACTCTTGGAGCCTCTTCATGACCGAGCGTAAAAAACCGGCCCCCCGAACGCTTGAGCTGCTCGACCGGGTTCGGCTCACGCCCAATATGCTGCGTCTGACGCTTGGCGGCGAGGGCATGGCCGAGTTTCCCGAAACGGATCAGTCCGGGGGCTATGTGAAGCTTATGATCGAGCAGGGCGATGAGCGGCCGCCGGCGGTGCGTACCTACACCGTCAGGGCTCAGCGGCCAGAGGCGATCGACGTCGATGTGGTATTGCACGAGGACCACGGCCCGGCGTCGCACTGGGCGGTGACAGCTGAGCTTGGCGCGCGGTTGAGCGTGGGTGGGCCGGGGCCGAAAAAGACGGTCGATACCGAGGCGGACTGGTGTCTGCTGGCAGCCGACATGACCGCGCTTCCGGCGCTTGCGGTGAATCTTGAAACCATGCCCGAGACCATGACCGGGGCGGCCTTCATCGAAGTCACCAGTCGCGACGACATTCAGACGCTTGAAGCGCCTGCGGGCATCGAGCTTCACTGGGTCGTGAACCCGACTCCCGGCGTGGAGGCCGAGGCGAGCCCGCTGGTCGAGGCCGTCACCGCCTGGGCCTGGCCCGAGACGGGGCGCGGTTTTGTGTGGGGGGCGTGCGAGTTTTCCTCGATGCGAGCACTTCGCCACTACGTCAAACAGGTGCGCGGGCTCGATCGTCGTCAGCTCTACATCTCGAGCTACTGGAAAAACGGCCTGGCCGAAGATGGCCACAAGGTCGTCAAGCAGGACGACGCGGAGCAGGACGCGCGGTCGGTCTAAGGTCTGACCGGGTGACAGCGGTGCCTTGGGGCCACGAATTCCACTTTGGGCGAATGCACGCCAAAATGCGCGAAACGGCCTAATGCGTCGATGATCAAGTGGCGTAGCGTCAGCCGCCTTGTGATCATCGGCCTGTGGAGCCTTGCATGCGTACCTCAATAGATGTGCTTTGGACCGGCGGCTGGGACTCGACCTATCGCGTTCTATCGGCGGCGCTTGTCGAAGGCAAGACCGTGGTGCCGCACTACATTGTCGATCTGGGGCGCGCGTCGAGTCTGCGCGAGCTTCAGGCCATCTCCGAGGTGCGCGTTGCGCTTTCAAAGATCGATCCGGACGCGGCCGAGCGCATCGAGCCGCTTCGCATCACGCCTGTCAGCGAGATTCCGGCCAACCCTGAACTGAGCGCGGCCTACCATCGGCTGACTCAGCAGGCGCATCTGGGTAGCCAGTACGATTGGCTGGCCCGGTACGCCGAGAGTGAGCGCATCGAGCACCTGGAGCTCAGTGTGCATGTCGATGACAAGGCCTACCGCTTTCTGGATGGCAAGGTCGTGACCACCGACGAGGGCATCTGGACGTTCGACCCTCGCATCGATACGGACGAGGCGATCTTCCGGTTCTTCGATTTCCCGCTGTTGAACATCTCCAAGACGCAGATGAAGGCCGAGGCCGAGCGCCATGGGTTCATCGATGCGCTCGAAAAGGCCTGGTTCTGCTTTACGCCGATGGATCGCGCCCCCTGCGGGCTGTGCAACCCGTGTCGGTACGCCATCGAAGAGGGCATGAGCTATCGCCTGCCGCCAAAAGCCCTGCGCCGTCACCGCACTCGACACCTGCGCCGTGCCGCTCGGGCACCGATTACCCTGTCTCGCCGCGCCTTTCGTGCGCTCTCCTCTCGAGGCGCGTGACGCGGATGGCGTGGTTACGACGTAAGCCTGAGATGAAGGGCAGCGCCTGAGATGACGGTCAATGCCTAAAAAACGGCCCGCTTTGCGGGCCGTTTTTGTTGGACATGCTCGAGAGGGGCATACGGTATGCGCTCATGCAAAGCGCAGTCTCGGCCCGTCGAAGACGAGCGTGCGGTGGGCGCGTGTGCGGGTAGCCTCAATGCGCTCGGCGTTGGGGCGGTCAGTAGTGGCGACCCAGTCCCGTGCCTCGGCCTCGGTGCGGCCAAAGCGCATATGGCGCTCGACCAGCCACGTTTCCCGAAGCGGGGTGGGCACGTCGACATACCAGACTTCATCGAGCTCCGCCGCGACCTGTGGCCACGGCGCGTCCTCCAGCAGCAGATAATTGCCCTCGGTAATCACCAGCGGGCACTCAGGCGTTACGACAAGACTTGCGGCAATGGGTTCTTCGATCTCGCGGTAGAACGCCGGGGCGTAGATGCTCTCGGCCGTGGTCTTGCGTATGCGCGTTAGAAGGTCGCGGTAGCCAGTGGCGTCGAAGGTGTCCGGTGCGCCCTTGCGATCACTGCGCCCCAGCCGGGCAAGTTCCCGGTTCGAGAGGTGGTAGCCGTCCATCGGTACGCACTGGGCCTGGGCGCTGCCCAGCGCGGTGATCAGCGCTTCGGTCAATGTTGATTTGCCGGCGCCGGGGGCGCCGACGATGCCCAAAAGCGTTCGTCCGGGCCTGTCGGCCAGCGCGCGGGCCGCGTCGAGCACGGCGGGGTCGACCGTGACGTTCTGGGTGTCGTTTTCGGAGTGTGTACCGATCATGCACTATCTCTATGGCAGGCGTTATGTGTGTTCGCTCAACGCGGGCTGAACCGGCGCTGCAGGCCGGTCTCGTTCATCATGCGCGTCGAGATTTCCTCGATCGAGAAGCGCGTGGTGTCGATGAACGGGATGCCGTGACGGCGATAGAGTGCCTCGGCCTGCTCGACTTCGCGCATGCACTGATCCATCGAGCAGTAGCGGCTGTCGGGACGGCGTTCGGTGCGAATCGCGGTCAGCCGGCGAATGTCGATCGTCAGTCCGAACAGCTTGTGGCGATGCTTCATCAGCGAGGCCGGCAGCGACAGGCTGCCATTGTCGTCGAGGTCGTCGTCGGTCAACGGGTAATTGGCCGCGCGAATGCCGAACTGAAGGGCCAGATAAAGCGAGGTGGGTGTCTTGCCGCACCGTGAGACGCCGACCAGGATGATGTCGGCTTCCTCGTATTGATAGGTGCGTGCACCGTCGTCGTTATCGAGCGCGAAATTGACGGCCTCGATCCGGTGCATATAGACGTCGTCCTGACCGATGGCGTGGGTGCGGCCGACGGTATAGGTCGAGTGCGTTTCCAGTTCGTCCTCGAGCGGGGCCAGAAAGGTCGAGAAGATATCGATCTGAAAGGCGTTGGCCTTGGCGACGATATTGCGCACCGTTTGATCGACGATGGTGTCGATCACGATTGGTTGAACGCCGTCGCGCTCGGCGGTCGATTCGATCAGTTCCACCAGCGCATGCGCCTTTTCCAGCGTGTCGATGTAGGGCTTGGTGATCTGGTTGAACTCGATATTTTCGAACTGGGACAACAGACTACGGCCAAGTGTCTCGGCGGTGATGCCGGTGCCGTCTGAAATGAAAAAGGCGGTGCGCGTCATGAGGTACGTCCGTGTGGGTCGATCCGTCATTGTTGACCGAGAGCGTACGCTCGGCAACCGCTACAGACGCGTCCGAGTCAGGCCGGCACATGTTGTAAAAAAACTCCAGCGTGTACGCCTTAAAATATCTGGCGAAGCCGGAGTCCGCCTGTTAGCTTCTGGCCCCACTGTTTGGCGCAAATTGCGTGTCGAAACGACTATCAGGAGAGAACCTTGGAAGCGTTCATCATCACTTTCGATCAACTTGGCATGGATGATGTCGATCGCGTTGGCGGCAAGAACGCCTCGCTCGGCGAGATGATCTCGAACCTGGCAGATGCCGGCGTGACCGTGCCGGGCGGCTTTGCCACCACCTCGCATGCCTATCGTGAATTCTTGAAGCACGAAGGCCTGAACGATCGCATCAATGCCGAGCTCGACGAACTCGATGTCGACGATACCGAGATGCTCGCTCGTGTCGGTGAAAAGGTTCGCCAGTGGGTGATCGACACGCCGCTGCCGCCTGCGTTCGAGGCCGCACTCGCCGATGCCTACCAGACGCTCCAGGCGCGCTACCCCAATCTCAAGGTCGCCGTGCGTTCCTCCGCCACCGCCGAGGACCTGCCGGACGCCTCCTTTGCAGGCCAACAGGAAACCTTCCTGAACATCGACGGGTTCGACAACGTCAAACGCGCCGTGCATGAAGTGTTTGCGTCCCTGTTCAACGACCGTGCGATTTCCTACCGCGTGCACCGCGGCTACCCGCACGAAAACGTTGCGCTTTCCGCAGGCGTCCAGAAGATGGTGCGCTCTGAAACCGCGGCCAGCGGCGTCATGTTCACCCTCGACACCGAATCCGGCTACCGCGATGCGGTATTCGTGACCGGCGCCTGGGGTCTGGGTGAAACCGTGGTGCAGGGCGCGGTCAACCCCGATGAGTTCTACGTGCACAAGCAGACGCTTGCCGCGAACCGCCCGGCGGTTCTGCGTCGTACGCTCGGCTCCAAGCGCATCAAGATGGTCTACACCGACACCGCCTCTGCCGGCCGCTCGGTTGAAACGGTCGATGTCGCTGAAGAAGACCGTCAGCGCTTTTGCCTGAGCGATGATGAAGTGATGGAGCTTGCGCGTCAGGCCGTGACCATCGAGAACCACTACGGCCGCCCGATGGACATCGAGTGGGCCCGTGATGGCGATGACAATCACCTCTACATCGTGCAGGCGCGTCCGGAAACCGTGGTCTCGAACCAGGAAGCCGGCACGCTCGAGCGCTTCACACTGAAGGAAACCGGCCCACTGCTGGTCGACGGCCGCGCCATCGGTCAGCGCATCGGCCAGGGCCGTGCGCGTCTGGTCGAGTCACCGGAGGACATGCACAAGGTCGAATCCGGCGATGTGCTGGTCACTGACATGACCGACCCGGACTGGGAACCGATCATGAAGCGCGCCTCGGCGATCGTCACCAATCGGGGCGGGCGTACCTGTCACGCGGCAATCATCGCTCGTGAGCTGGGCATCCCGGCCGTGGTCGGTTGTGGCGATGCCACAGAGCTTCTCAAGGACGGCGACAAAGTCACCGTGTCCTGCGCCGAAGGCGATACCGGCCACGTCTACGCGGGGCTTTTGGAGTTTGAAAACCGCTCGACCAGCGTCGATCAGATGCCGGAAATTCCGTTCAAGATCATGATGAACGTGGGTAACCCCGACCGCGCGTTCGCCTTCTCTGGCCTGCCCAACGAAGGCGTCGGTCTGGCGCGACTCGAGTTCATCATCAACCGCATGATCGGTGTGCACCCGCGCGCACTGATGGACTACGACACGCTGTCCGACGATCTGCGTCAGGTTATCGACCTGCGCACCGCCGGCTACGACGACCCGGTCAGCTTCTACGTCGACAAGCTCGCCGAGGGCATCTCGACGCTTGCGGCCTCGTTCTACCCGAAACGGGTCATCGTGCGGCTGTCGGACTTCAAGTCCAACGAGTACGAAAACCTGATCGGCGGTAAGCTCTACGAGCCGAGCGAAGAAAACCCGATGCTTGGTTTCCGGGGCGCTTCACGCTATCTGTCCGATGACTTCCGGTCGTGCTTCGAGCTCGAGTGCAAGGCGCTCAAGCGCGTGCGCGACGAGATGGGCCTCGACAACATCCAGGTGATGGTGCCGTTCGTTCGCACCCCCGAAGAAGGCCGTGGTGTGGTCGAGCTGATGGAGGCCAATGGCCTCAAGCGCGGCGAGAACGGGCTCAAGGTCATCATGATGTGCGAGCTGCCGACCAACGCACTGCGTGCCGACGAGTTCCTGGAGCACTTTGATGGCTTCTCCATCGGCTCCAACGACATGACTCAGCTCACGCTCGGTCTCGACCGTGACTCCGGCATCATCGCCCAGCACTTCGATGAGCGTGATCCTGCGGTCAAGAAACTGCTGTCGATGGCGATTCAGGCCTGTAAGGCACAGGGCAAGTACGTCGGCATCTGCGGTCAGGGCCCGTCGGACCACCCGGAATTCGCCAAGTGGCTGATGGACGAGGGCATCGACTCCGTCTCGCTGAACCCGGATGCGGTACTGGAAACCTGGTTCATGCTGGCCGGCGAAACCATCGCCTGAGTGCAGTGCCATACACGTCGCGGCCAGGCCGCGACGTCCAAAAAAAGGCGCCCCTTTGGGCGCCTTTTTTCATGGTCGAGTGTTTTCATGATCGAATGTTTCATGGCGGGATGACAAGCGGACAGGTCAGTGAAAGATGACCGTCTTGTTGTCGGCCAGAAAGATCCGATGCTCGAGGAAATAACGCACGGCGCGCGACAGCGCCACGGTTTCCGTGGCCCGGCCGACCGAGGCCAGCTCCTGGGCGCGGTAGGTGTGATCGACCCGCTGCACTTCCTGCTCGATGATCGGGCCTTCGTCCAGATCGGCGGTCACGAAGTGGGCGGTGGCACCGATCAGCTTCACGCCACGCTCGAACGCCTGATGGTAGGGGCGTGCGCCCTTGAAGCCCGGCAAAAACGAGTGATGGATGTTGATCGCACGGCCTTCGAGCTTGCGGCACATGTCATCTGAGAGAATTTGCATGTAGCGAGCCAACACGACCAGCTCGGTGCCGGTATCCTCGATCAGCTCGAAAAGCTCCTGTTCGCGCTGGGCCTTGGTGTCCGGCGTGATCGGCTTGTACACGAAGCGAATGCCTTCACGTTCGGCCATCGGACGCAGGTCGAGGTGGTTGGAGACGATGGCGGTGATTTCCATCGGCAGTTCGCCCTTGCGATGGCGATAAAGCAGATCGGTCAGGCAGTGGTCGAACTTGCTGACCATGATCATGACCTTGGGCGGCTTGGCCGCGTCATGGATCTGCCATTCCATCGAGAAGTCGCTTGCGACCTGATTAAACTCCTGCTGCATTCGTTCGACGTTTTCGGCAGGATCGCCCTTGGCGTCGTTATTGAATCGAAAGCGCGCGCGAAGGAAGAAGCGGCCGATGGCTTCGTCGTCGAACTGGGCCAGCTCGCTGATGTAGCACTCATGGGTACTCAGAAACGAGGTGACGGCGGCAACAATGCCGGAGGCCGCCGGGCAGGCGACCGTCATGATGTAATGGGTCGGGGTATCCATAAGGGTATCCGTGACGACTGCGGCGCCAGGCGCCGTGATTCGAAAGCGAGGCGAGAAGACGCGCGCTGCGCGACGCCTCGGCGGTTGGCGAGGATTATAACGCGCTCGCCACGTTTAACAGCAGTTTTTGTAACAAGACCATGAGGACAAGATACATGACCCTATCACGCCGGCCTTTGCTGATCGTAGCGCTCTTGGCACTTACCGCGCTGATGTTTGGGCGCTCGCCCTCGGTGGCCGCCGCGGACATCGTCTTTCCAGAGGCTGTACCGCAAGGGGCGATGGTGATCGGCAAGGTGCCCCCCGACAGCCGTGTTCACATTGCCGGGCGTCAGGTACACGTGACCGATTACGGTACGGTAGTGTTCGGCGTGGGCCGCGACGCATCCGCGCCCGAGCAGATCGAGATTACACGGCCGGATGGCACGGTAACGCACGCAAGTGTCGGGGTGACGCCGCGAGACTGGCCGATTTCAAGGGTTGATGGTGTACCGGCAAAGACTGTCTCGCCGCCGAAGGAACTTTCCGAGCGCATTGCCCGTGAGCAGCAGCGCGTCAGCGCAGCGCGCACGCGAAACGATGACCGTATCGGCTTTACCGAACGGTTTATTCAGCCGGTCGAGGGGCGCATCAGTGGGCGATTTGGGCGTCAGCGCATCTACAACGGCACCCCCGGCGCACCGCATTCGGGCATGGACATTGCAGCGCCCGAGGGGACGCCGATCAAGGCCCCGGCCAGTGGTGTCATTACCTTCGCCGACCCCAACCTCTATCTGACCGGCGGCACCGTGCTGCTCGATCATGGCTTCGGCATCAGTTCCAACTTCCTGCATCTGTCCCGGTTGAACGTCGCTGTCGGCGATCACGTCGAGCAGGGCCAGATCATCGGCCGGGTCGGCTCGACCGGTCGCGCCACGGGCCCTCACCTGCACTGGGGCATGAGCTGGTTCTCGACCCGGATCGATCCCCAGTTGGTATTGGAGCGGCGAGGGCAGTGACGCATGACTGAGGCGCGCGTTCGAAATCGCCTGCACGCCATCGAGGGTCTGCCGGGCATCGAGCTGCTGGCGGCGGATTTCAGCGGCGAGCCCTTCGGCCGGCACAGCCACGATGCCTTCGCGCTCGGTGCCATCCATGCCGGCGTGGGCGGCTATCACTGCCGCGGGGCGCGCCACGCCCTGGCGCGGCAGACGCTGTCGCTGATGAATCCGGACGAGCCCCACAACGGCTACGCCCTGAGCGAGCGGCTGCGTTACACCATGCTTTACATCTCTGAAACCGCGCTCGGTGAGCAGCTCGGTCACCGTGGTGTGACCGGCTTTCGGGCGTTGAATGCCTGCGACCCAGGCGGTCAGATCGAGCGCGGTCTTACCCGGCTTCTCACCCGTGTCTGTCACGCAGGCCATTCGGGCTGGCAGTTGGCGTTTCAGGCCGAGCTGATCGATGTGTTGAGCCAGGCCTTTGTCGTGCATGGCGGTGCGCGGTTGCCCTCGTCGATGCGAGACGTCACGACTGCCCAGCGCGTGCGCGCCCATCTCCAGGATGAGGCCCGGCGACTCGTGGACGGCGAGCCGGTAACGGTGTCGCTCTCAGGCCTTGCCGAACGCTTTGATATGCACCCCAACGCGCTTCTTCGCACGTTTCGCCGCGAATACGGCCTTACGCCCTACGCCTATTGGCTTCAGCGTCGCATTGAACATGCCAGGTCGTTACTGGGCGGGCGCGCGTCCGCAGCGGATGTGGCGGTGCGGCTTGGCTTCCACGATCAACCGCACTTCATTCGAACCTTTCGCCACGTGCTCGGCGTCACCCCGGGCCACTACATCAGGCATTGAGCGCCCCGCGCTCGAACGCCAACGCCACGACCTGTTCATTTCCGGGTTCGGTTTATTTCCTACAATCCAGGCGCGGTGCGCTCAGGCGATCCTAGGCACGTCTTGATCGAACAGGGGAGCGCGATAATGGCGCAGGGATGGAGCGAGGTGCTGGGTATGGCGTTCGTGGCCTCAGGGGCCCCGGGGCCGGTGAATCTGGTGGCGGCCATGGCCGGCAGTCGTGTGGGCTGGCGTGCGGTTACCGGGTACGCCCTCGGCGCGGCGGGTGGCTTTGTCGCGCTTCTCTGGGCGGCATATCTGGGGCTGTCGGCCCTTGTGCTTCACTGGCCGTGGATTCAGGCGGTGATGATGGGCGCTGCCTGTGTCTACGTGCTCTGGCTTGCCCTCCAGCTTCTACGGGCCGACCCGCGCTCGGGGGCGGCTGACACTCATGCCCCGTCTCTGCGTGAGGGCGCCCTCACCCAATGGCTCAATCCCAAGGCGTGGGCGGTGGCGATGTCACTGGTTGCGCTGTTCTCGACCCCTGAGGGCACTGAGGGCCTTTCGATGCTCTCATTGAGCGGGATTTATATGGGGGTCTGCCTGAGCTGTGTGCTTCTCTGGGCGCGGCTTGGCAGCGCCCTGATGTCACATCCGAGATGGGCGGGCTGGTTCAATCGGCTCATGGCAATCTTGCTTCTGCTGATGCTTTTTTGGCTGCTGTGGGCGCCCTTGTCGTCGCTGGTGCACGGCTGAGCGGCGTCGACGGGCTCGAATGCTCGGCCCGTCGATGCTGATGCTTTAAAAGCGTGCCTTCACGCCCGCTCATCGGGCAGGTGGACGGTGATGACCGGGCACGGCGCCAGATGGCTGATCTTGTGAGAGACACTGCCGACCACCAGCCCCTTCAAATCGGAGAGCCCACGACTGCCCATGACGATGCCGTCGACGTTACGCTCGCGCGCTTCATTGAGGATGACCGCGACCGGCGGGCCGTCGCGGACGATCGCGTGGACCTTACGGTCGCCGAGCGCCGCCTTTTCAATACTTTCACGGATGATGGTATCGGCCAGTTCCTTGGCTGATTCATAGGTGTAGTCAAGCGGTGCGGCGCCGACGCTGATGCCGAGCTGGTCGGTGGCCTGGGGCACTTCGGGAATGGTGATGACGTAAAGATCGGCGTGTTCGTCGATCATGCGTGAGGCAAGCTTCAAGGCATGAACGGCGTGATTTGAACCGTCGAGGGGTACGAGCAGTGAGCGATACATGACGTCCTCCTTGCAGGGTAGGGGGTGGGAGACAGTCACCTGCTCTTTCAGTATAGAGAACGTTTTGGCACGCACGGCCTGCTTGCGACAGAGCACCGCAAGCAGGCCGTGCGCAGAGTTAACGCGTCAGTTCGATGGTTCGGGTCTGGCCGTCACCCAGCCGCACCTGCTTGAGGATGTACGGGCTCGCGCTGCCATCGGGCAGACGCACCACACCCCCAACATAGAACACACCGGAGGGCAGGCCGGTGAATGTGAAGTGGCCGTCATCGTCGGTAGTGGCGGTGTGGGTATAGGCCCGTGCTCGAGGGTCTGCCGGTTCGATGCGTTTGCCGGCAAGGGCTGCGTCGGCGGCCTCGGCGGAATACCGCGTGGCCGGGGCCAGCGAGACGCGCTGGTCGCGCCCGATGACCTTGAGCCCCTCGTTTTGGTAGAAAAGCTGCCCCTTGAGCGTGGCGGTACCGCTCTTTTCGAGCTGGGCGTATTCCTCGGGCGAGAAGGCGACGGTTCGCTTGACCTGATTGGCGCCGCTTCCGGCCGCCTGGTCATCGCCATCCGGCAGGATGCCGCTTTCGGAAAGCGTCTGACAGCCGGTCAGAATCAACGCGAGCAACGACGTCGCAATCAACGCACGCATGGGCAGGGCTCCTTGGTCAGAAATGAAAATCAGTGGGTCATGATGCCTTGGCCGGTGACGCGTTTCCACCGGCCAGGGCTCAGGATGTACTGGCCTCGCGTGTGACTCGGCTTTTGAGCATTTCGAGCACGGCGCGCTCATCGGGGCCGGTCAGGGCGTCCTGCTCGAGTTCGACTTCGACCAGCTGCCTGAAATGGCTGAGCGTACGTCCGTCGAGGTAGCTCTCGAGAATGCGTGGGTCGATGTAGCTTGCCCGTGCAATGCTCGGCGTGTTGCCAAGCCGCTCGGCCACCCGCTTGACCGCTTCCACCACGTTTTTCTGACTGGCATTTTCATCATCCCCGATGCCGAGCTCATCCAGCGCCAGCGCCGCAAGTGACGTTCCCGCCCAGGTTCGGAAGTCCTTGGCGCTGAATTCATCGCCCATCACATCGTGGATGTAGTCGTTGAGGTCCTGGCTGTCGACGCGAACCTTCTGACCGTCATCGCTGTAGTACTTGAAGATTTCGTAGCCTGGAATGTCATCGAGCTCACTGACCACCTGCGAGAGCCGCTCATCCTCGACCACGCGGTGCTGCTGCTGGCCGCTTTTGCCCTTGTAATCGAAGATCAGCTCGTCGCCTTCGATGGTCAGGTGCTTCGAGCGCATGGTGGTCAGGCCATAGCTCTCGTTTTCATCGCGATAGCGTTCGCTGCCAGGACGAAAGTAGGCGGCGTCGATCAGACGGACCATGCAGGCAAGCACCTTTTCCCGCGGCATGCCTTCAAGAATCAGGTGCTGCCCGGTCGTGCGGCGCATGGGCTCGAGCCGCTCGGCAAAGCGGATCATGCGGTCGAACTTGTGCGCCTCTTGCTGCTCACGCCACTCGGGGTTGTAGACGTACTGCTTGCGGCCTGCGCTGTCGCGTCCGGAGGCCAACACCTTGGCGTGCTCGTCGAGGGTAATTTCGACCTCTCGCCAGGCGGGAGGAATGGCGAGCCGCTTGATCCATCCGCGCCATTTCGTGTCGGTGAAGGTCTTGCCTTGTGCGGTTTTGTAGGTGAAGCCGCGTCCATGCGGCTGACGATAGACCGTATTCGGTGCCACGTGATGCTCCTTATCTCAGTGCTTTCTCAAGCGTAGACGCTCGTCGTGAAAGCGCTTATTGACCGCTTGATATCAAGAACGCGGCGCCCGGGCCGACATTTCAAACGTACAGGTGCGATTTCGGTCAGCGCCTGTCTTATTCCAAAAAACGGGCAATGCTATGCGATCGTATGTGATCCTCGTGGTGTCGGGTCTTTTATGGGCAGTGTCAGCAGGGGCGATGGCCCATGATCTGATCGCCGAGGACCACGTGCGCGTGCGCGGGTTTGCAACCATCGCCGCGCTTCACAGCGTCGGCGGCAAGGGCGATCCGGTGCGAACTGTCGATCAGCCCAAGGGCGGGGATAATCCCGTAAGCCTCCGCTCCGATAGCCTTCTGGGGCTTCAGCTCGACTACACACTGACAGATGACGTCAATGCCACGGTACAGGGGCTCAGCCGCTACCACGGCAGCGGTGATTTCAGCCCCGAGGTGATGCTTGCGTTCTTGAAGTACACGCCGCGCCATGATCTGGATATCCGTCTGGGCCGGATTGGCTGGGACGCCTACGCCTTTTCTGAAACCCGCTTTGTTGGCTACAGCTACCCCTGGATTCGACCGCCGGTCGAGGTCTTCGGTCTGCTGCAACTGCCCTTTATCGAAGGGGCGGATGTGACCTACCGACACCCGGTCGGTCGCGGTGTGCTGAGCGCGACCGCGTTCGCGGGCCGAGGCGGCAGCGAGAAGCTCTACTTCACCGACGATACCTCAGCGCGCATCGAGCGCGGGCGTGCAGGCGGTGGCCATCTGGATTACCGCACGCAGGACTGGTTCATGCGTCTGGGCTATACCCGGCTTCACATGGACCCTGACTACCACTACAGCAACCCCAATAAATTCTCGCTCCAGGAACTGCGTACGCTCTTACAACAAGGCGTTGATTTTTCTGACCTGTACGGCATTTCCGATATCGAATTTGTCTCACTGGCGCTCGACTGGACGCCGGCGCGCTGGCAGATCAATGCGATGGTCAACCGAACCAGTCTTGCCGGTAAGGGAGGGCACATCGACAGCGGTCTGGTCTCGGCCGGCTATCGCATCGAGCGGTTCATGCCCTATGTGGTGGTCTCCTACACCGACGCCAACCCGGAACAGGATCTTAGTGGCAATAATTTCTGGCAGCGTACGATCGGTGTCGGTACGCGCTTTGACGTCGCGACCAACGCCGCGCTCAAACTGCAGGTCGATCACGTGACGGTCGATGGGGCCGCGCCGTTCTGGCGAGGGCGCGGTGACGATTACAGCCGGCAGGAACGCGTCATGCTCGGCCTTGGACTGGACATTGTGTTCTAGGAGCGCTCATGAGGTGGTTACGCACGCTGTTGATGGCCCTGTTATTGACGCTCACGCCTGCAATTGCCAGCGCCAATCTGGTGGTGGTGGTCAGTAACGACAGCCAGGTTCAGTCACTGACCTACGATGACGTGGTCAACATCTTCATGGGCCGGCTATCCACCCTGCCGGGCGGAGAGCCGGTCGTGCCGGTGGATTACATGCCGCTTCGAGCGTCTTTCTACAAGGCGCTGGTCAACCGCGAGCTTGCCGACATCAACGCCTGGTGGGCGCGCCTGGTGTTTTCAGGGCGTGGCTCGCCGCCACGCAAGAGCGACGGCTTTGATGAAACGATCGAGCTGATCTCCCACAATCCGGGCGTGCTCGGGTATCTGGACAAGAGCCGAGTCGATCCGCGTGTTCGCGTGGTGTATGAGTTCGGGGGCCGTTCATGACGCCGTTTCGGACACTGCTTCGGGTGCTGCGTACACGCATTACCGCCCGGGCGACCATTACCGTGGTCGGCGTGGTTGGCGTGTTGGGCGTGCTCTTTCTTGGTGCAGCGCTTGGTATACAAAGCCGGGATGAGGCGAAGCGCCAGGGGCAGCGCCTCGAGGAGTTGATGTCGACCGTCGAGCGCGCCACCCAGATTGCCTGTTTCATCAATGACACCCAGCTGGCCCAGGAGGTCGTGGAAGGGCTTCTTGGAAACCGCATCGTCATGGACGTGCGTATTATTGCCTCGGACACCACGGTACTCGCAGCCGGGGGGGCCGGAGGGCAGGGGGCCGATACGGCGGTCAGCCGCGATATAAAATCGCCCTTCGACGCATCCAAGTCGATCTGTCGTATTTTCATGGTGCCCGACCAGGCCCAGATCGACCATCTGGTCGCCGATGCGTCCCGGTTTCTGAGTGCTGCGCTGGTGCTGCAGCTGTTGGGCATCGGCCTCTGCGTGATTCTGGTGACGGTCAAGTTCGTGACCCGCCCGATCGCGGGGTTGTCTCGAAAGCTGGGTGAGCTCGAGGCCGAAACCGGACAGAAGCTGGATGTGCCCCGAGGCAACCACCACGACGAGATCGGGCGACTCGTGCTCAGCGTCAACGCCATGATCGATCGGTTGATGCAAAGCCTCACCGAAGAGCGCCGCCTTCGACAGCTTCACGCCATGGAGGAGCGTCGCTACAGCCTGTTGTTCGATAACGTCGAGGCCGGCATTTTCGAGATCGATCATCAGGGGCGGCTGGTGTCGGCCAACGCCGCCTTTCAACGTCTTTTTGAACTTGAAAGCATCGACCGGGGCCAGCAGGTACCGGTGCTTTCCGAGCGCGTTCGGGGGCTTGCCGTTCCAGCGTCGGGAAGTTCGAATCCGCGAACCCAGCTTGAGCTGTGCCTGTCGGCCCGGGGCGCGCAAGAGCGCTGGATCGCGGTCAGTCTCAGCTGGCTCAAGGAGGATCACCTGCAAGGGGTGGTGCACGACATCACCGCGCGAAAACGCGCCGCCGAGCAGGCCGAGGAACTGGCCACCACCGACCCTCTCACCGGCTACGGGAACCGGCTCGGCTTTGAGCGTGAGTTAAGCGCGGCAAGTGGCAGTGGCTCGGACAGGGCGATCCTTCTGATCGACTTCGACCACTTTAAACAGATCAACGACACCTACGGCCATCACGTTGGCGATGAGGCGTTGATCGAGATGGCCGGGCGCCTTCATCGATTGCTGGACGCCGGGGATTATCTGGCCCGCCTTGGTGGCGATGAGTTCGTGATGCTGCTTTCAAGCCGCACCCACCGCGACGCGCTGGATGCCATGCTGATCTCGCTGCGCAAGGCGTGTGAAACGCCGGTGCTCACGATCGAAAACACCCACGTCTACATGGGAGTCAGTATCGGCATCGCCGTCCTTGGCCGCGATGCTCATGACGGCAGCCGCGCGCTCCAGCTGGCGGACAAGGCGATGTACGCCGCCAAACGCGCGGGCCGAAACACCTGGCGCTACTATGACGACACCTGACCCGGTGCCCGGCGGATCAGCTCATCATCACAACATGGGTGAGTGCGAACGCGGCCACGCCTGCCATGATGGGCCAGCCCAGCCCGCGCACCCAGGCCCAGCACACGATAGTGGCAGCAAGCCCCAGGGCGACAGGCACCAGGTGTGCGGCGTCGAGGGACGTGGGCACCAATGACGTGCCAAGAAGCCCCGCGATCAACAGTGGCCCCAGCCGAACCAGCCAAATCGGCGGCGTGGCGCCCGTTGGGTCGGCGCTTGAGTCGCGGCGTCGCTGCATCCACAGAAGTGGCAACGCGCGCATGGCCCAGGTGCCGAGCGCCGTGACCACGATGGCGCCCAGAAGCGTCGGTGTCGTCATGCCGCCCCCTTCCAATCACACAAAATGAACATCGCTGCCCCGACCAGCGCCGCCAGTACGATGCCGGCGTTGGGCCAGCCCATGAGTGCAAATACGGCGCCGGCCACGACACTTGCGACCACTGCCAGACGCCACGGGATGCTCTGCATGCGCGGCAGCAGAAGCGTTACGAACAGTGCCGGCAGTGCAAAGGGCAGAATCTCCCCGATCATGGGCAGCTTCTGAGTCAGCCAGTGGCCGCCGAGAGCACCGATCAGCGTGCCGCCGACCCAGCTTGCCCACGCCGTGATCAAGGCACCCGCAAGCCAGCCAAGGCGATCGGCCGGGGGGTGTTGCCCGAGTCGGGCGCTTGCCAGCGCAAAGGCCTCATCGGTCAAAAGGTGCCCAAGCCCGATCAGCCAGGGGCTTTTCGGCAGGTAATGGGCAATGGCCGGGCCATAGACCAAGTGGCGCAGATTGACCGACAGCGCCAGCAAGGCGGCGAACCAGGGCGATGCACCGCTGCCGATCAAGCCGATCATCAAAAACTGCGCGGCGCCCGAGTACACCAGTACCGAGATTGTGGCGGCAAGCCAGGGCGAGAGCCCCGCCTGGCCTGCAATCACGCCAAAGGCGATCGCGACCGGAACATAGCCTGCAATGATCGGTGTGGCCTGCGTCAGCCCACGCGTGAGTGGATGAGAGGTGGGCGCTGTCATGTCGAAGCCCTTGATACGTAGTGAATCTCGACCAGCGCCTCGCTTTCGGCCAGCGCTCGATAGTGATGGGCCTGACCGGCATCGAAGGCGTGGGTGCCACCGGCCGCAAGCGAGACCGGTGCGTCGAGCGGCCCGGTTACCAGTGCACCATTGATTACGGTAACCCGCTCTCGCGTGCCCACCGGGTGCGGTTCGGACGTTCGGATGGCGCCGGCCGGCAGGCGCATCAGGTAAAGATCCATCGGGGCATCGGTGGTGTTCTGAGCGATCAGTTGCACTTCGATACCCTGCTCGCTCAGTGTTCCGATTACAGGCGCCACCAGCGTGCCGAACGGCAGGTCCAGTGCGCGCGCAAGCCGCCAGAGCGTATCAAGCGTTGGGTTGGCCTGGCCGCGCTCGATGCGCGATAGATTGGACTTGGCAAGACCGGCAGCCTCTGCAAGCCCCGACAACGAATACCCCTTTTTGCCTCGAAGCTCACTCAACCAGGTGCCGAGGGCGACTGTGTCGGTTGTGTTCATTCAGTCTGTTCCATATATGGGACGAACGCGGTAGTGTTCGTTATATGGAACGTTCTGTCAATGGTGGACGCTGACCGCACGACTTCGGTACAGACAAAAAAAAGCCCCGGAAGATCCGGGGCGTTCTGCGGGCAGCTGTGGTGCTCATCAATCAAGCGCAGGCTTGCCAATCGTTGTAGAACTTATCGATCGATAAAGAGCTTATCGGTCGATCAAGAGCTTACCAATCGGCGCGATGACCGACGTTCGGCACGTCGCTGCCTTGACCGTCAAAGTGGGTCTTTTGGGCGTGGGCATTCATGTAGCTGCGGGCCTGCGCCATGCTGACACTGCCGCCGTGGGAATCCACTGGCTGATCGATATGCGTGACCGTACTGGTGGGTGCAGCCAGCGGTTCGCTGTAGATGTCCTTGGAAGTCTCGGTCAAAACACTTGCATTGGCGGCCAGCGGAGCAAGGGCAACAGCGGCGGTCAGGGCGGCGAGAGTGTGACGTAGTTTCATGGGTGTCTCCTTCAGAGGCGGTGATCGTGTTCGTCTGAGGAGTAATTTACTTAGGTTGCTAACGTATTTCTAATTGGTGTTTAGCATGCTAATGATTAACGCAAACTATAAGACCAAAGTATAATCCGGGGCGCTGCCTGCATAAAAAAGCCGGGAGGCTGCGCGGTGAGCGCAGCCTCCCGGTCGTCACGGGGCCGAGCAAGCAGCAATCAGGCTGCCGCGGGCTCCGAGGTCTTGCGCCTCCGGCCACGCTGAAGCAGCACGATCAAGGCGAGCACGATCATCGCCGGTGCCCACAGCCACTCCTTGGCGAAGCGGTCAGCCGGCAGTCGAACGGCGGTGATGGTCTGATCCAGATCGAAGCCCAGTTCCTTGGCCTCGCTCCCCCAGGTGACCATGTCGACCATGGTCTTGCCGTCGGCCTCGCGCAGCATCAGGCCGAGGTTATCGAGCTTGTCCTGCGCGGTCTCCCCGTCCACCGGCGGTACCTCGACCACGAAGTGCGTGGCGTTGCCGTAGTCATCGAGCCCATCAATGGCGACACGCACACTTTCTCCGGCATCGGCGCGCTCAAGCGCCTGGCCAAGCTGAGCCGGTGGCAGGTCGTTCCAGGGCGAGACGATCATGTCCTGCCAGTAGCCCGGGCGGAACAGCGTGAACGCGACCAAAAGCAGCAGCACCGTTTCGTACCAGCGGCTCTTGGTCACGAACCAGCCTTGGGTGGCGGCGGCAAAGATCAGCATGGCAAGCGTTGCCACCACGAAGATCAAAATGCCGTGCCACAGATCGACATTGATCAGCAGCAGGTCGGTGTTGAAGATGAACAGAAACGGCAGCGCCGCTGTGCGAAGGCTGTACCAGAAGGCCTGGAACCCGGTCTTGATCGGGTCCGCCCCTGAAATGGCGGCGGCGGCAAATGAGGCCAGCCCCACTGGCGGTGTCACATCGGCCATGATGCCGAAATAGAACACGAACAGGTGAACCGCGATCAGCGGGACCAAAAGCCCCTGTTGCTGACCGAGCTGCACGATAACCGGGGCCAGCAGCGCCGACACCACGATGTAGTTGGCGGTGGTCGGAAGGCCCATGCCGAGAATCAGGCTCAGCACGGCGGTCAGCAGAAGCATCAGCATCAGGCTGCCCATCGAGAGCTGTTCGACCAGGTCGGCCAGTACCAGCCCGACGCCGGTTTGCGAGACCGCCCCGACGATAATGCCGGCGGTGGCGGTCGCGATGCCGATACCGACCATGTTGCGTGCGCCGTCGATCATGCCCATCCAGACATCATGTACGCCGGCCCTGGCGGCCTGGCCGAGCTGGCCACGCCCACGGAACACGGCATCGATGGGGCGCTGGGTCACCATGATCAGAATCATCATGACGGTTGCCCAGAACGCGGACAGCCCCGGCGACAGGCGCTCGACCATCAGACACCACACCAGCACCACCACCGGCAGCAGAAAGTGCAGGCCGACCATCACGGTGGGTTTGGTCTGTGGCAGTTCGCTGATGTCGCTGTCGGGGTGGTCGTGCTCAAGCTCTGGATAGTTCGAGCCAAGTTTTAAAAGCCCCACATAGACGAGCGCCAGGAGAATCGCGACGACCCAGGGCGTTGCGGAACCCAGCAGCGGCTTGAGCCAGCCAAGGCCGTAATAGACCGCGACCGAAAGCCCCATGATGCCGATGAGACCTGTCAGAAAACCGAGGATCTTCTGAACCCAGGGCTTGGGCGGATTGGCGCTTTTTAGCCCGCTCATGCCGGCTTTCATGGCTTCCAGATGGACGATATAGAGCAGGGCAATGTAGGAAATGACCGCCGGTAGAAACGCATGCTTGATAACGTCGACGTAGGGAATACCGACGTACTCGACCATCAAAAAGGCAGCCGCGCCCATGACCGGCGGCATGATCTGGCCGTTGACGGACGAGCCGACCTCGACCGCACCGGCCTTGACCGAACTGAAGCCGACCTTTTTCATCATCGGAATCGTGAAGGTGCCGGTGGTGACGGTGTTGGCGATCGAGGAGCCGGAAATCAGGCCGGTCAGCCCCGAGGCAACGACCGCCGCCTTCGCGGGGCCGCCGCGATAGTGGCCGAGCATCGAGAACGCGACCTTGATGAAGTAGTTGCCCGCGCCGGCCTTTTCGAGCAACGCGCCGAACAGCACGAACAGGAACACGAAGCTTGTTGAGACGCCGAGCGCGATGCCGAACACGCCCTGACTTGTAAGCCACTGGTGATTGATCAGTGCCTCGAAGCTGACGCCTCGGTGGGCCAGCATGCCCGGCATGTAGGGGCCTGCCAGTGAGTAGCCCAGAAACACCAGGGCAACGATCATCAGCGGTGGCCCGAGCGCGCGGCGCGTCCCCTCAAGCAGGAGCACAAGCCCCGCGATGCCCACCACGACGTCCTGAGTGATCGGGTTTCCGGGGCGCGTTGCCAGTTGATCGTAGAAAATATAGAGATACATCGCCGCGAACGCGGCCACCAGCGCCATGGCCCAGTCCGGCAGCGGAACGCGCTCCTTCGGCGAGCGCTTGAGCGCCGGATAGGACAGAAACGCGAGCACAAGCGCAAACGCGAGGTGGATCGAGCGGGCTTCGGTCGCGCCGAACACGCCGAAACCAAGCATGTACGGCAAGGGCGAGGCAATCCAGAGCTGAAAGGCCGACCAGCAGAAGGCGAGCAGCAAAATCAGTTTCATGGGCCAGCCGGTAAGCTGGCGACCGCCAGTGTCTGCGCTGGCGGCCATCTGACGTGCGCGTTCGGCGGCGTCGTCTGAATGGGTGTCTGGGTGTGTCATGGGCGCTTTCCTTACTAGAACCGCACGGCGTGTGCCGGGCAGCAACGCAACGCCCCCGGCGGGCCGGGGGCGTCATGAGCGTACTCGAGTGGCGTTACCTGATCAGTCTTCGGTTGACCAACCCTTTTCCTGATAGTAGCGCTTGGCGCCCTCATGCAGCGGTGCGGAAAGCCCTTCGCTGATCATGGTTTTTTCGTCGAGGTTGGCAAAGGCCGGGTGCAGTTTCTTGAAGCGATCGAAGTTTTCGAACACGGCCTTGGTCGCGGCGTAAACGGTATCGGCATCGACCTTGGACGAGCTTACAAGCGTTGCGCCCACACCGAAGACAGTCACGTCCTCCGGGTTACCCTTGTACATGCCGCCGGGCACGGTATAGAAGCTGTAGTAGGGATGCTCTTCAACCAGTTTCTTGATGGCTGAATCGTCCATCGGCACCAGCTTGACGTCGGTGGTGGTCGCTGCTTCCTGAATGGAGCCGTTCGGATGACCGGCAACGAACAGGAAGGCATCGATGTTGTTGTCGGCAAGAGCGGAGGCCTGTTCGGCGCTGTCGAGCTCGGAGGCGAGGGCGAAATCGCTTCGTTTCCAGCCCTTGGCTTCCATGATCATGTCCATGGTGGCGCGGTTACCCGACCCCGGGTTGCCGATGTTGACGCGTTTGCCTTTCAGGTCATCGAGGCTATCGATGCCGGAATCGGCGCGGGCGACCAGTGTCGCCGGCTCGCCATGCAGGGCGAATACGCTTCGTAGATCCTGATGGGCCTCACCCTTGAACTGGGCTTCGCCATTGTAGGCGTTGTATTGAACGTCGGACTGGGCCACGCCCATGTCCAGGTCGCCGTTTTCGATGCCGTTGACGTTGGCGACGGAAGCGCCGGTAGACGGCGCGTTACATTTGTAACCGCTGTCGCCCTGGTTGACGAAACGACAGATCGACTGTCCGACCACGTAGTACACGCCGGTCTGGCCACCGGTACCGATGGTCATGAACTTGTCGGCGGCCTGGGCCGGTGCGGAAGTGAGCGCGAGCGTACCGAGCGCGAAGGTGGCCGCGGAGAACAGCGCCTTCATGGAGTGACGTTTCAACATGAGGATCCCTCAGGTAAGTAGCCCCGAACTGCATGTGCATCCGAACAGGTGGGTCGAACGCGGGGGCCGATTTGTGTTGGTGTTGTGTGAACCAACCTAATCTTATGCGCGCGTCATTGCAAAACGACCAATGCGTAACTTTAAGTCTTGATTAAGTAATTGGCTAAGTGATTCGCATGGCTAAAAAAAAGCCCGCGCCAGGCGAGCTTTTGAGGCGTACGCCAGGGGTCAGCACATGTTGCTGTCGCTTTTGATATCGTCACCGCCGAACAGCTCGCTGAACCAGGAACCGCCGCCGCTGCCCCCGCTGAACCAGCCTTCCCACCATTGATCGCCGCCGGCGTAGGCCGCGCTGCTTGTGGTCATGATGACTGCAAAACCCAGTGCGGTGATGATTTTCATGCGTTTCCGAGACAGCAAGCCTCGTCGTGGCATGTGACTGCAAGCGCATCGGTGCGTGTCGAAACAAGGAGCGCGGGGTTGTATACACGGAGCGCGGAAGCGACGTAGAAAATAGAGAGACGGGGAAAACGGAAGAGAGGCAGGCCAGACAGGCATAAAAAACGCCCGCGCAGGGCGGGCGTCAAAGGCAATTTACATCAAGGCGTTCAGCAGGAGTCACCACCATGACCCCACCCACCATGAACACCACGATCATGAGGGTGCTTATCGAATCCGAATCCCCAGCCTTGGCCGTGATCGTTGCCCCAGCCGCCGCCTGCATAGGCAGCGCCGCCAGCCACGACCGCTACAGTAACCACCAGGGTAGAAATAAGTTTGATAAACATTGCTGTACGCTCTCTGTAATTAAATGCCGCGTTAGGTAATCGACCGTTACATCATGCCGTGCCACGCGGCATGCCGCTGTGCCGAGCAGCGCATTTTTACATTTGCCCGCGATCCAAGGAGCCCATCATGACGACTGACCCCTGCCCGCGCTGCCGTTGGCCCGGCACCGACCCGAAGATGATCGACTACCACGACACCGAGTGGGGCGTGCCGGTGTTCGACAGTCGGGCGCTGTGGGAAAAGCTGATGCTTGACGGCTTTCAGGCGGGCCTTTCCTGGCGGACCATTCTCCACAAGCGCGCCGCGTTTCAGGCGGCGTTCGAGGGGTTCGAGCCAAGGCGCGTGGCGGCGTTTACGGATGAAGATGTCGAGCGCCTGCTCAAGGATTCAGGCATCGTCCGTTCACGGGTCAAGATCGAGGCGGTCATCCATAACGCCCGGGCGTATCTTGCGATGGAAGACAACGGCGAGCCGTTCGGCCCGTTTGTATGGCAGTTCGTTCAGGGTCAGCCGGTGCAGGCCGGGCAGACCCCGATCCCTGCCGAGACCGAAACCTCACGCCGGCTCTCAAAAGCGCTCAAGGCGCGCGGTTTCAAGTTCGCAGGCCCTGTTATCGTCTACGCCTGGATGCAGGCGGTGGGCATGATCAACGATCACGTTCACGACTGCTTTCGCCACTCTGAGGTCGCGGCGCTTTCCAAGTGACCTGCGAACCGTGCCTGGGCCATGGGCTGAGCAGGCTTAGCCCGAGGTATCTGGCTTAGTCCGACGCATCTGCCGTGATGGTTGCAAGCAGTGCGTCGGCGCGATGGGCCAAGCCATTGCGGGCGTACAGCGCCCGGTCACGTTTGGTATCGCTTCCGAGCTGTCCGGCATTGGCGCTCACGTTGAGCAGCACGCTGTGCAGCGCAGCGTGAATCAGCCGGGCACCGGCCACGGCGTCACTTAGAAACTGCGCCTCGATGTGATCGCTGGCCTGATGCGCCAGCGCCAGTGCCGCGTCACACAGTCGCGCGGTTTTCAATGGCACCTCGACGGCGTTTTCGGCCGCCTCGTGGAGGGCGTCCCGGCGCCCGTCATCGTTTTCGTCACGTCCCACGGCGGCCATGAAGGCTTCAAAGGCGGCAATGTCCTCATCGGCCAATGGCGCGAGACGCGTCTTGAGCGACTCTCCCTCCTCGATCAGCGCCTGGCGCGGCGCACTGGTGCCGTGCTGCTGGCTTAGATTAAGCCCCTTGAGCACCAGCGCCAGGCCCAGATCGGCGCTGACCACTGCCGTGGCGCCGCAGCCCGGCATCGGCTCCCGGGCCACGGTATCGCGAAAATCGCTCAGTCGATGCTGCCAGAGATCGCCGCCCTGTTCTGTCATGGTCATGCCACTCCCGAGGATGGTGTGTTCTGCCCGGCCGGGCAGGCGCTTCAAGCATAGTGGTCATTGCGACGACTCGTGTGTTATTCACCGGCGCGCTGGCGGTGCATCACCAGTGCCTTCATTCGCCGGGGGAGGTCATGGCTGATCAGAGTGCCATGACCTCCTGCCTCGATGCTCTTCTCATCACATCGAGGGAGCGACGCTTTTCTGAATCGTGTTGATTGATCGTCGGGGGAGAGCGCGTAGGGCGCTTCTACGGCTATCCTGAATGCTTACGAGACTTATCACATTCATGATGTGAGAGCGCAGGCTGATGGGATGCGTCTACTGGCTGTATGTTTTCTGATCAGCGCTATCGTTGCTCGAGTACCTTGGCCGATGACTCTAATGGCGGATGACACCGGATTGAACTTCGAGGCGCTGTCGCGCGATCGGGTCAGTGCGTCCGAACTGCCTGACCTTGAGCATTACAAGGCGCGCGACGGTCGTTCCCTGGGGTATCGGTACTACCCGAGTGCCTCGCGGACCGTGCTGGTTCTTGTTCATGGGTCTGGCACCGAAAGCCGGTATCTGGCGCCGTTTGCCCGGTCTATCGCCTCCTCTGGCAGGGCGGCCGTTTACACGCCGGACCTTCGAGGGCATGGCCCGGCGCCTTATCGTCGCGGCGATGTCGACTACATCGAACAGCCGGGCGATGATCTCCTGGATCTGATTGCCCATATTCGAGCACGCGAAGAGCGCATCGAGCGTGTGGTACTGGGTGGCCATTCATCCGGCGCCGGGCTGGTGGTGCGCCTTGCTGAACGGCAGGACACGACGCCAGTCGACGGGTATCTCTTGCTTGCCCCCTATCTGGGCCACGACGCCCCGACCACACGTAAACACTCGGGAGGCTGGGCCAGGCCGAACCTTTTCAAGATACTGCCTCTGGTAGTGCTCAACCGGTTCGGTATCACGGCCTTTAACAGTGCCCGAGTGCTCGAGTTCACCATGCCGGCGGCCTACCGTGACGGCTCGGAGACACTGTCCTATTCCTTTCGCATGATGGCCGGACTCAACCCCACCGATTTCAAGGCGGGCCTCAAGGCGATGACGGTGCCCCTGTTGCTTCTTGTGGGCTCAAACGATGAGGCACTGTTTGCCGACCGGTTCGAGGGCGTCATCAGGCCGCTGTCGCCGAACATGACCCTGGGCATCGTTGAAGGTGCCTCTCATCTGGGGATCGTTTCGGACGTGGACGCCGCGCGCGCCACACGCCAATGGCTTTTGAGACTTGCGCCTTGAGCCGGTGCGCACGACACGTTCTTTCCGACCGACCGACCGACCGACCGACCGACCGACCGACCGACCGACCGACCGACCGACCGACCGACCGCACGCCAGGTCCCGCGCCGCTGTAAGCTCGGCTTCAGCCCCGCCGTGGCTCGGGGGATGCCGCTGAACCACACTGAACGCTTCGTTCAACGCCTTGGAGGTTCGTCGTGTTCGCTTCCCGCTCTCCCCTTAAATGGGCTGGCCCTCTGGCCCTGACCGCGCTGTTCTCGCCGATGACGCTTGCCGCCGATGAGTCGATTCCCGCTCGAAGCGGTGATCTATCCGAGTACGCCTACCCCTATCCGGCCAAGACGTTCGACTTTGAAAGCCAGCGCACGCCGGTCGAGATGGCCTATATGGACGTAAGCCCCGAATCGCCCTCCGGCAAGGTGGCGCTGCTGCTGCACGGCAAGAACTTCTGCGCAAGCTACTGGGCGCCCGTGATCGAGCACCTGACCGATCAAGGCTACCGTGTGATCGCCCCGGACCAGATCGGGTTTTGCAAGTCGAGCAAGCCCGAGGGCTATCAGTACAGCCTGGCGCAACTCGCCCACAACACCCATGCGCTGCTTGAAACGCTCGACGTCGATGATGTGACGCTGGTTGGCCACTCCATGGGCGGCATGCTCTCGATGCGCTACGCCCTGATGTACCCGGATACCCTCGAGCGCATGATCCTGATCAACCCGATCGGGCTGGAAGACTGGACGGCCAAGGGCGTGCCCTATCAGCCGCTCGATACGTGGTACGACTTCACCCAAAAGACCGACTTCGAGCGCATCAAGGCCTACCAGAAGAAAAACTACTTTGGCGGGCAGTGGAACGACGCGTTCGCGACCCAGGCGCGGTTGCAGGCCGGCATGTACAAGGGGCCGGATCGCGATTCGGTGGCCTGGGCCTCGGCAAAAACCTACGACATGCTGATGACCCAGCCGGTGGTGGATGAGCTGCCACGCATCGAGGTGCCGACCACGCTGATCATCGGTCAGGCCGATACCACCGCCGTCGGCAAGAACTTCGCCCCGGAGGCGGTTAAAAAGACGCTCGGTGACTATCCCACCCTCGGCCGGCAGGCCGCCGAGGCCATCCCTGATGCGACGCTGATTCCGCTCGAGGGGCTTGGCCATCTCCCGCAGACTCAGGCCCCCGAGACCTTCTACCCGGCCTTTGATCGGGCGTTGACCGAGTAACGCGTCGCGCGCCCCAGGTGACGCGCGCTTTATCAGCCACGCCCCTTGAGTCGGCGTGGCTGATGCACGATGGCACCCCGGCAACGGGCCTTGAAAAATCGATCGATCATGACTCGCAATGAAACTATAGTTTCTTGTAGGATGTTAATGAAACAATCGTAACGAGGTCGTTCGTCATGTCCCATGAGTCCTTCAATCCCCCTACACGTCTTCTGATGGGCCCTGGCCCGATCAACGCCGACCCACGCGTGCTGCGCGCGATGTCCGCGCAGCTGATCGGACAGTACGACCCCGCGATGACCGCCTGCATGAACGAGACCCAGGCGCTCTACCGTGAGGTCTTTCGCACGCAAAACGACGCCACGCTCCTGATCGACGGCACCTCGCGCGCCGGCATCGAGGCCGTGCTGGTCTCACTGATCGAGCCGGGCGACCGGGTGCTGGTGCCGGTGTTCGGCCGCTTCGGTCATCTTCTTCGCGAAATTGCCGAGCGCGCCGGGGCCGAGGTGCACATCATCGAGGTCGAATGGGGCGAAGTCTTCACGCCGGAGCAGGTCGAGACCGCGCTTCGTGACGTGCGCCCGAAAGTGCTGGCGATGGTGCAGGGCGATACCTCCACCACCATGTGTCAGCCGCTCGAGGCCATCGGCCAGATCTGCCGCGACCATGACGTGCTGTTCTACACCGACGCCACCGCATCATTGGCCGGCAATACCCTGGACACCGACGCCTGGCAGCTCGACGCCGTCACTGCCGGCCTTCAAAAGTGCCTGGCAGGCCCCTCCGGCAGCGCCCCGACCACGCTTTCGCCGCGGGCGGTAGAGTGCATTCGGGCGCGTGCACACGTTGAAGCCGGTCTGGTCGGCAATGGCTATGACGGCGGCCGGGGCGAGCGTATTCGCTCCAACTATTTCGATCTCGGCATGATCCTCGATTACTGGGGCGAGGCGCGGCTCAACCACCACACCGAAGCCACCAGCATGCTCTACGGTGCTCGCGAATGCGCCCGGCTTCTGGTCAATGAAGGCATGGAGCAGGCCGTGGCCCGGCACGCACTCCACGGCGGCGCACTGACCGAAGGCCTCAAGGCCATGGGGCTTGCGCTCTTTGGCGATCAGGCGCACCGAATGAACAATGTGGTCGGCATCTACATCCCTGACGGCGTGGAAGGGGAAGTGCTCCGGCGCACCCTGCTTGAGGACTACGCCATCGAGATCGGCACCTCCTTTGGCCCGCTGCACGGGAAAATCTGGCGCATCGGCACCATGGGCTACAACGCCCGCCGCGATACCGTCATGACCACGCTCGCCGCCCTCGAACAGGTGCTGCGTCAGGCCGGGGTCAACATGACCGCCGGCAGCGGTGCCGGCGCGGCGCGTGAGTTCTACCAGCAGAACCCGGAGCGTACCCATGCATAACGGTGAGGCCATTGTTGCGGCCTGCCATGAGCTTGCCGCCATTTCATCAGACACCGGGCAGCTCACGCGCTGTTATCTGACGCCTGAGCACGCCCGCGCCAATGCGCTTTTGGCCGAGTGGATGGTTGAGGCCGGGATGACGACCTGGCAGGACGCCGCCGGCAACCAGTGGGGGCGATTTGAAGGGCGCGATCCGGCGCTGCCGGCGCTGGTGCTCGGCTCGCACTCCGACAGCGTCATCAACGCAGGGCACTTCGACGGCCCGCTTGGCGTGCTGCTCGCCATCGCCGTGGTCGCACGTTTGAACGCCTCCTGCGAGCGGCCGGCGCGGTCGGTCGAGGTCGTGGCGTTCGCCGATGAAGAAGGCACCCGCTTTGGCACGGCGCTTCTTGGCAGCCGCGCGGTTGCCGGCACCTGGGACCCGGCCTGGTGGGACATCATCGGCCGCGACGGGCTCACGCTTCGCCAGGCGTTTTTCGACTTCGGGCTTGACCCCGCGCGCATCGGTGAGGCCGCCCGGACGCCCGAGAGCATTGCCGGCTATCTGGAAGCCCACATCGAGCAGGGGCCGGTGCTTGAAGCCGAGCGTCGCTCGCTTGGGGTGGTCACCGCGATTGCCGGCGCCCGACGGTTTCAGATCTCCATCGGCGGTGAGGCCGGCCACGCCGGCACCACGCCGCTGGAGCTTCGCCGTGACGCACTTGCCGGTGCGGCCGAGGCGATCGTTGCCATCGAAACACTTGCCCGCGCTGCTGGCATCGTGGCCACGGTCGGCTCGCTCGAGACCTACCCCGGCGCGGTCAACGTCATCCCGGGTGAGGTACGCATGAGCCTCGATATTCGCGCCGAGCGCGATGAGGACCGTGACCGCACGCTCGAGGCGATTCAGGAAAGCTGTGGCCGCATCGGTGAATCCCGCGGTCTCGCCTGGCGCTGGCATGAAACCCACGCGGCGCCGGCGGTGGCCTGTGCTCCGCGCCTGATCGAGTCGCTGTCGGAGGCCATCGGCACCGACGACGGCCCCGTGCGTCATCTGACCAGCGGTGCCGGCCATGATGGTATGGCGATGGCCCACGTGTGCGACATCGGCATGCTGTTCGTGCGCTGTTACAAGGGCATCAGCCACCACCCGGACGAATCCGTTCAGGCCCGCGATGTGAGCGATGCACTCGAGGCGATGACGTCCGCGGTCACGAGGCTTGCCGGATGACCCAGCACCTCGGCGAGCGGCTTCGGCTTCAGTTCGAGCAGTTGACGCCCAACGAGCAGAAGGTGGCGGGGTTTATCCTCGATCACTTCGAGGACATCGCGGTCTACAGCGCGTCCGAACTTGCGAGCCTTTCCGGCGTGTCCAAGGCAACCGTCAGCCGGCTGTTTCGAAGGCTCGGGTTCGAAAGCTTCAGCGAAGTACGCGAGCACATGCGCACGCTTCGCTACAACGGCGTGCCGCTGGTGACCGATTCCGGAGCGCTTGGCAGTGGGCTGGAGCGGTTTCAGCGCCACTTCGAGCGCGAGCGTGACAACCTCCATCAGATGCTGGCCGCCATTGACGCCGAGACCTTCGATGCGGTGATTGCCGCGCTCGACCGCGCCCCCGAGGTGCTGGTGATCGGCTACCGCAACGGCTACCCGGCGGCGCTTCATCTGCGTCAGCAGTTGATGCAGGTGCGCCCCGGCGTGCGGCTGGCCCCGCAGCCCGGGCAGTCGCTCGGTGAGGAGCTGATCGATGTGCGTCCGGGCACGGTCGCCATCGTGATGGGCTTTCGCCGGCGCGCGCACGGCTTTCAGGCGCTGCTCAAGGAACTCGGTGCGGCGGAGGTCGAAACGCTTCTGATCGGTGACCCGAGCCTTGCGGTGTCCCACGTATCCTCCACCTGGCGGCTCGAGTGCCCGCTGGACAGCGTCTCCGCGTTCGACAGCTACACCCCGGTGATGAGTCTGATCAATCTGTTGGCCAACGCACTTTTGCACGCGCGTCTGAAGGACGGCCGCGCCCGGATCGAGACGATCAGTGGTGCCTATGATCGGCTGAACGAACTGGACTGACCAGGCGGAAACAACGCGCATTAAAAAGGCGGCCAGGAGGCCGCCTTTTTTGGGTCTGTCGGTTGTACGCCTGACGCCGTCAGCGTTTGGCGGGCGCGTGATGCTCGTGCCAGTGGCGGGCGATGTCCACGCGGCGGGTGACCCAGACCCGGTCATGGGCCTCGATGTGATCGAGAAAGCGCTGGAGCGCCCGGAAGCGCCCGGGCCGGCCGATCAGACGGCAGTGCAGGCCAATTGAAAGCATCTTCGGTGCCTCGGCGCCTTCCTCATAGAGCACATCGAAGGCGTCCTTCAGGTAATTGAAGAACGGGTCGCCGTAGTTGAAGCCGCCGGGCGAGGCGAAGCGCATGTCGTTGGTGTCGAGCGTATAGGGCACGATCAGGTGGTCACGGGTTTCGCCGTCGGCGTTGTCGACCTGCGTCCAGAACGGCAGGTCGTCACCGTAGTAGTCGGAGTCGTAGAGGAAGTGCTCGTGCTCACCCACCAGCGCCCGGGTATTGGGGCTGTCGCGGCCGGTGTACCAGCCCAGCGGCAGCTCGCCGGTGAGTTCCCGGTGCAGATCGAGCGCCTGCGCCATCATGGTGCGCTCGCGCTCGACGCTCATGTCCTGATAGTGAATCCAGCGCAGGGCATGGCAGGCGATCTCGTGGCCGGCGTCCTGAAACGCGCTGACGACTTCGGGGTAGCGCGCCATCGCCATGCCCACGCCGAACACCGTCAGCGGCAGGTTGCGGCGCTCGAACTCACGAAGAATGCGCCAGACGCCGGCTCGCGAGCCATATTCGTAGAGCGATTCCAGGCTCATGTGGCGGTCGGGGTAGGGCGCCGCGCCGATGATGTCGGAGAGAAACGTCTCGCTGTGGGCATCGCCGTGCAGCACGTTGTTCTCGCCGCCTTCCTCGTAGTTGAGTACGAACTGCACCGCGACCCGGGCGCCGCCCGGCCATTTCGGGTCCGGCGGGGTGGCGCCGTAGCCGCGCAGGTCACGGGGGTAATTCTCGAGGTGAAGATCGTGGCTCATGAGTGGCTCCAGCTCAGGTGTTCGAAGGCGCCGCGAATGGGCTTGGCGATGGGCGTGGCGCGGTCGTTGTGCTTGGACACCGGGTAGCCGGTGGCGCTGACGGCTTCCAGCAGGGCAACCCCTGCGGTCACGCCATCGATGACCGGTACGCCGAGCGCCTCACCCAGCCGTTCGGCCAGCTCGCTCATGCCGGCGCAGCCGAGCAGGATGGCGTCGCTGTCATCGGCTTGAAGCGCGTCGCGGCAGGCGGCCAGAAGCGTTTCATAAACGCTGTCGTCGTCGGACTCGAACGCCGCCACCGGCAGCTCGCAGGCGTGCAGGCCAGCGCACTGCTCGCGCTTGCCGTACTCGTGCAAGAGCCGCTCGGCGATCGGCAGGGTGCGGGCAAGCGTGGTCACGATCGAGAAGCGCCGCGCGACCATGGTCGCCATCTGCATGCCGGCCTCGGCAACGCCCATCACGGGCACGGAGGCCACCTCACGGGCCGCCGCCAGGCCCGGGTCGCCGAAGCAGGCAATCAGATAGCCGTCGACGCGGGTGTCGCCTTTCTCGGTTTCGATCATGTGCTCCAAAAGCCCCGGCACGGCGATGGCCTCATCAAAGTGGCCTTCAAGCCCGGCCGGGCCGTGACGCGAGGTCAGCATAAGAATCTCACCGCGGGCGACGCGCTGGGCGCTAACGGCGATGCCCTCGCTCATGGCGGTGCTGGTGTTGGGGTTGATGACGCAGATGGTCGGAGTGGTCGAGGTCATGAGGCGCTTTGCTCTCTGTGGTGGCCAAAAAGGTGTTCGAAATCGGGTAGGGCATCGCCGCTGGCGGTGAAATCGAGGCTTGCCTCGATCCGGGTCAGGTGCGCGCTCATCCAGCGCTGTACCGGGGCAAGCGCGCCGGCGCGAAGCAGTTCGATCAGCTCGATGTGCTCGCAGGGGCAGCCGGCCCGGGCGCGGCCGTAGACCGCGATAATCAGGGACGTTCTGGAAATCAGCTGTGACAGCGCCTCTGACAGTGACGGGCTGTCGGCGATCGCGACCAGCCGGCTGTGAAACTCGGCAGACAGTCGAATGGCGTGCTCGCGCTCGGCGCGGGTCTCGCGCTCGTGGATCGCCTCGAGCGCCTTGAGATCCGCCGGGGTAATCCGAGGAAGCACCTCGGCCAGCAGCGCGCCCTCCATGAGCCGGCGCGCCCGGAACACGTCACGCGCCTCACTGGGCGTGGGGCTTGTAATCTGGGCACCCCGGTTCTGGCGCAGCGTCACCAGCTGCTCGAGCGCCAGCCGCTGCAGTACGCGGCGCACCGTGGTGCGGCTCACGCCGAAGGCATGTGACAGGGCATCTTCCGGCAGGCGGGCGCCGGGTGAGAGCCGATGCTCGACAATGGCCTCCCACAATGCCTGATAGATCGCCTCATCACTGCGAGCGCCTCGGTCACTGACCTGGCCGGCGAGCAAATGAAACTGACGGGTATCGTTCATGGAAATCCTGAGGTCGCGGTCTCGATGATTGTATACAAGCATTTTCCATGCCAGCGCGCCAACACCCCTTGGTGCAAGGCGACCATCGGCCAATAGCGCCGTGGGCAGTGGCTGATTAATGCTGTCGCTGTATACGAAATAGCGCTTTTATGGTGCACAACGTCCGGCTCGAGCACGGTTATGGTGCATGCCGCATACCCGGTGGGGCCATGGCCTTTCTCCATGCCCGGCGCCTGGCCGAAGTGATGCATCATCATGGCACCCCCTGCCATGCGGGGTTTAGCGCCCGGGAGGCTCTTTTTTTACGCCAGTGCGCCAAATTGGCACGAAGATTGTATACGAACTAGGACAGAGACCAATGGCCATCCGGCCAACGCAGGGCTGCCGGTGGCAGCGTAACGAGCCTTCATGGAGCCGCGCATGAACACGAACAAGACTGAAGGGCAAATGCCTGCCGCGCCTGACCCGCATCTTCACAACGAGGATCTGGCGCCCGCCAAGCAGGATTGGAACGCCTATAACATTTTTGCCTTCTGGATGGCCGACATTCACAGCGTCGGCGGCTATGTGCTGGCGGCGAGCCTGTTCGGCCTCGGTCTGATGGGTTGGCAGGTATTGATTTCACTGTTGGTCGGCATTCTGGTCGTGCAGGTCTTTGCCAATGCCGTGGCCCGGCCCAGCCAGCGCACCGGCGTGCCGTTTCCGGTCATCTGCCGAATGGCCTTCGGGACGAAAGGCGCCAACGTGCCGGCGGTCATTCGCGGCTTGATCGCGGTGGTGTGGTACGGCATTCAGACCTGGCTTGCCTCCAACGCGCTTTTGCTGGTGCTGCTGCGCTGGTTTCCGGGGCTTGAATCCTGGGCGGGCACGAGCTTTCTGGGGCTGTCGGCGCTGGGCTGGTTCTGCTTCGCGCTGATGTGGGTGCTGCAGGCGCTGGTGTTCTGGCGTGGCATGGACACCATCCGCCGCTTCAACGACTGGGCAGGCCCCCTGGTGTACGCGGTCATGTTCGCGCTTGCCGGCTGGATCGTCTGGCGCGCCGGGCCTGAAAACATCAGCCTGTCGCTCTCCAATGAGACCCTTAGCGGTGGCGAGGCGCTGTGGCAGATGGTGGTGGCCGCGGTTCTGGTCGCGGGCTATTTTGCAGGCCCGACGCTCAACTTCGGTGACTTCTCGCGCTACTGCGCCACTGAAAAGTCTGTTCGTCGCGGCAACTTCTGGGGCCTTCCGGTCAACTTCCTGATGTTTTCGATCATCACGGTGGTCGTGGTCTCCGGTACGCCGCAGGTGTTCGGTGAAATGCTGACCGACCCGATTGAAACCGTGGCCCGCATCGACAGCGCCACCGCCGCCGTACTGGGTGTGTTCGCCTTTGTCGCCGCCACCATCGGCATCAATATCGTGGCCAACTTCGTCGCGCCGGCGTTCGATTTCTCCCACGTCGCGCCCGAGAAGATCAGCTGGCGCATGGGCGGCATGATCGCCGCAGTTGGCTCGATCTTTCTGACGCCCTGGAACCTGTTCAACAACCCAGAGCTGATCCACTACACCGTGGGTGTGCTGGCGGCGCTGATCGGCCCGCTCTACGGCATCATCCTGGTCGATTTCTATAAGGTGCGCCGTCAGAAGATCGACCTCAACGCACTGTTTTCTTCCGAAGCCGGCAGCGCCTACCACTATCAGGGTGGGGTCAACCCGGTCGCGCTGCGCTCGCTTTTGATGGGTGGGCTGGTGAGCATTCCGGTCAGCCTGGCCCCGCTTGGCGACATCAGTAGCTTCGCGGTGTTCCTTGGCGGAGGCATCGCTGCACTGGCCCATGGCTGGCAGTCCGGGCTCTGGCGCCGGGGCACCGCCCGCAAGCCGGTCACGTCGCGCCCCTGAGACCGCGTGTTCTGATAAAAAAGCCCCGGAGGATGTATCCTCCGGGGCTTTTTGCGCTTTGGGGTCATTTTGCGTCGGGCGCTATCGACAAGGGCTCAGTCGTTGTCTCTGCGCTGGTTCGCATCAGGGCGAAGCCCCTTGTTCGTGTCATGGTCAGCCCGCTCACGCTGGGCCTGATTCTGCTCGTTTTCGTCGGTTTCGTTGTCGTGTTTATCGTCGGACTTGGGCTCGTGTTTGGACGTGTCTTCACGCTCCTTGTCCTCCCGGTCCGCCTGATCACGTTCCGCCTGGCCGTCGTCGTCCTCGGGGTCGTCCGGGTCTTCGTAATTATCGTTGTCGCTTTGATTATCGTCGTTGTTGTTCTCGCGCTGCTCTTGAAGGCGCTTCTGACGCAGCTGCTGGCGATAGCCGTAGGTTGCACTTCGAACCGTTTCATCGCTTTCAAGGCCGGAACCCAGTGCGCCACCGACGGTTGCAAGCGACGTGGCCAGCCAGCCGAGCGCACCGAATTCAAGCGTGCCGATGGCGTGACCGAGTGTCTGGCCCATGACCGCCGACGGCACGAACAGGTACGCCGTGATGCAAAACAGCAGCATCAAGAACAGGTAATAGAACAGCACCCCGACCCCCAGCGTACTGAAGGTCGCGATGTTGTAGAGCTTGGCGTTGGAAAACGCATCGCGGTGACGCACCGGCTCCCACAGGCCGTGATCGACGACGATCCAGACCACCATCGCAATCATCGACAGCAGCATCAGCGTTAGAAAGCGCCAGGGTTCGTAGCTGTCGGCCAGACGCCACATCGAGGGAAAGATCATTCCGTAGGCGCCGGTTGCGAACGCGGCCGCGCCCACGCGACGAAAGGCCGGGAAAATCGACCAGGGGCGGTTGGCCCGCACCATCCCACCGATCAGCTTGAAGTAGCCCGTGAACCGAAACCGGGCCACGAAACGCACATCGAGGTCGGTGTCGTCTTCAGAGAGGTCGCGCCGGGCAAAGGGCGCGATCCACTCAGACAGCCGTCGCCTTACCAGCTGCTGCGCGGCGCTACGCTGCCAGCGCCGTGTCTTGCCGTGGTAATCGCAAAAGGCATTCCGGCCTTCTTTCGTGCTTCCGAAATGAAGCTCGCTCACCAGCTGGGTGATCGCCTCTTCCACCCGTTTTTCCATCGGCGAGGCCCCAAGCGCCGGCTGGGACAGAATCCCGATGCCGCGTGAGTGGCTGGCGCTGGCGGCCAGTGGTTTGCCGTCATGGAAAAGCGGCAGGTCGGTGATGCACACCACGTAGGTCCAGCCGTGTTCCTGCTTGAAGCGCTCGGCCTCGTCCATGATGTCATTGGCGTCTTCGTCGGTGCCGACCATCGGGTCGGTGAGGGTCTCGATGTGCCAGCCCTTGTCGCTTGCGACCTGGTTCGAAAGCCGCTCGGCCAGTCGATCTCGAATCTTTTCGACGATGCGGGCCGGAAGCTCCGGAGCGGGCAGGAGCCCAAGGGTCCAACCGCTGGCTTGTTTCTGGCTGGATGTGTTGTCGGGTGTCATATGGTGTTCGGTCTTCCCTGATACAGCGCGGAGTATCATGATGCGCTTTGTGATTAAGCGTAGCCTGCCCTGCGCCTTGAAAACGCGTATCGATAAAAACGCCGCGCGGTGGCGCGGCGTTGCGGGGTGAGTATAAGAAGGCGTCGGGCGGGGTGCCTTGAGTGGGGTCATTGTAGGCAGGCACCGGAACACGCGATATAACGTGAGTGAATGCTTTATTTTCGATCAGCGTTTTTTATCGTCATGGCGCAATGGCGGCGTCATCGAGCGAACGTCAGTGATAGAACCACACTATGCCGCCGTTTCCCTGACCTCACTGGCCCGCAGCGCTATACTCAGGCCCGACGTTTTTTCATGACCCGCAACGCTTTTCATGACCCGCAAGGAGGTCTCATGCCGGCCCAGTTTCCGCAGGCCCGTCTTCGTCGTTTGCGCTCGAGCGACGCCCTTCGCAACATCGTTCGCGAAACATCCCTCAGTGCGGAGCATCTGGTGTATCCGATCTTCGTCGAGGAGGAGACCGATGAGTACACCCCCATCGAAGGCATGCCGGGCCAGTACCGCGTGCCCGAAAGCAAGCTCGGTGAGGAAGCCCGCCGCCTGAGCGCGCTGGGGCTCAAGAGCATCATGCCGTTCGGGATTTCCCACAACAAGGATGAGACCGGCAGCGACGCGCTCAGGGAAGACGGCATGGTGGCGCGCATGGTGCGCACCATCAAGGAAGCCGCGCCGGAGCTGGTGGTGATTCCGGACATCTGCTTCTGCGAATACACCTGCCACGGTCACTGCGGCATCCTGAAGGGCAACACCGTCGACAACGACCGCACCATCAAGAACCTTGGCATCCAGGCGGTGCAGGCGGCGAAAGCCGGCGCCGACATTATCGCGCCGTCGTCTGCGCAGGATGGCCAGGTCGCGGCGATTCGCGCTGCACTCGATGAAGCGGGCTTTACCGACATCCCCATCATGGCCTACTCGACCAAGCTCGCCTCGGCGCTTTACGGCCCGTTCCGTGAAGCCGCCGGCACCGAGCTGAAAGGCGATCGCAAGACCTACCAGATGGACCCGATGAACCGCCGCGAAGCGCTCAGAGAGTCGCTGGCCGATGAGGCCGAAGGCGCGGATTTCCTGATGGTGAAGCCGGCGCTGGCTTACTTGGACATCATGGCCGACATTCGCCGCAACAGCCTGCTGCCGCTGGTGGCCTATCAGGTCAGCGGGGAATACGCGATGATCAAGTTCGCCGCGGCGCAGGGCGTGATCGATGAATCCGCCGTGATACGCGAAACGCTTGGCTCCATGCGCCGCGCTGGCGCCGATCTGATCATGACCTACTTCGCCCCGCAGCTTCTGGAAGAAGGGCTGTAAGCACGTAGAGGCGTTCGCCACTCATGAAAACGCCGCGCATTTGCGCGGCGTTTTTGTGTCTGGCTGTGGTGGCGTAACTGCTTTGGCCCCTAAGTGGCGGACTTGGAGCGAAGGTGGGAAAGCGCCGGCAGGCGAAAGAGTATGAGCAGCGCGAAAGCGCTTGCCAGCGGAAAGCTCGCCAGCACCCACCAGGGCAGCCCGGCCTCGGGCGCAGGTGAAAGCGCGCCATCGAGCAGATCCCCCGCGAGCGCGTTACCAAGCAGCACCGCAATGCCGCCGGCCGAGGCCAGCGCCCCGTAATACACCCCAAGCGGTTTATCGCCGGCAAAGCCCGGAATCAGATCCATTGCCACCGGCCGCACGATCATCTGGGCAATGGCGATGGCGCTGACCATCGCCGCCGCCGGCCACAGCTTGAGCCAGCCCTCGGCCGGCGCGTGCGGCGCCGCCCACGCCACTGCGGAAAAGCCGACGACGTACACCAGGAACCCCAGCGGCAGGCTGATGGCCGGGCCGACGTGGCGCGCCAGCCGGTTGATCGGCAGTTGAAGGGTAATGACCAGGGCGGAGACCAGCATGAACATCATCGCAAGCGCGCCTTCATCGGCGCCGACCCGCTCGAGTTCCACCGGCATCGCCAGATAAAGCTGGTTGTAGCTCAAAAGCGCGGTGCTGTAGATCACGATGAACGCCAGAAACTGCGGGTTGTGGAACACGTGCCACCACGAGGCCTGCGCCTCCCCGGTCTGGGTGGTGGTAGCGCCTGCCGGCAGCGCCCGGCCAAGCACAAAGAACATGACCACGAACACCAGCGCACCTGCCAGCGACACCAGCTGGAAGCTTATATCCAGCAAAAGCGCCCCGAGCACCGGCCCCATCACCGCACCGCATTCCCCCCAGATCGCGAGCCTGGCAAACAAGGTCGAGCGAGACTGGCCGCCTCTGGCCTCGCTTTCGCTGCCGGCCAGCGCCAAAAGCGCCGAGACCGCCGGTGAAAACAGCGCGCTTCCGGCCCCGGTCAGGCACGCGCCGATCACGATCATGGAAAGTGATTCGGAAAAGCCCAGCATCAAAAAGCCGGCGGTTCGAATCAGACAGCCCAGCAGGATGATGCGCCGCGGCCCGAGCGCGTCCGAGAGCGCCCCGCCGAACACGAAAAGCCCCTGCTGGGAAAAGGTACGAATGCCCAGCACCATGCCGACCAGCGCGCCCGCCATCGCGAGGTTATCGCGCAGGTGAATCGCCAGAAACGGCAACACCATGTAGAACCCGGCGTTGAAGATCAGCTGGCTTGCGAGCAAAAGCCGCGGGTTGACCGTCGGCGCGGACGAGGGCGGGCCGGAGGCGGCCGAGGAAGACGTCACATCACGCTCCAGAGCAGAAAAATGGATCAAGGCATTGGCCGCAGAGACAGGCCGCGGCGGACTATAGCAAAAAAGCGCCCCAGCATGACGAGGCAGGCTTGTGTTCGCTCGTCTCGTAGTCGAAGCTTGTGCCACCGTTCGTCGCTCGCGACGCTACTTGCTTGGAGGGCTTTCATGAAAACGCCACCACTGACTGCCGTTCGGGCGTTCGAGACGGTTGCGCGCCACCTGAGTTTCACTCAGGCCGCACAGGAGCTTTCGGTCACTGTAACCGCCGTGAGCCAGCAGGTACGTCAGCTTGAAGAGGTGCTTGGCCACCAATTGTTCACGCGCCGGGGCAACCGCATCGAGCTGACAACCATTGGTGCTTCGATCTATCCCGACGTTCATGCAGGCCTAGACATGATCGCTCGGCCCTTTGCCGCGCTCATGGCTGTGCCCGGTGGTGGCAGTGTCAGGCTCACCGCCACCCGTGCTTTCGCCGAGCGCTGGCTGATGCCTCGTCTCGAGCGATTTAGTCACATTTACCCGGAAATCGTCGTACATATCGAAGCCCTTGAAGATGGCATCGATTTGTCCTCGTCCGACGTCGATCTGGCGATCCGTTACGGGCCCGCGCCAGCCCGGGGGGAGGAGATCCATCTGGCGTGCGATCGCTACATCGCCGTCACTCGGCCGAGCACCGAGGAAGGTCTGGTCTCGAAAGCGCTTGGCCGCCGATCGCTACTGGCATTCAAGTGGAAAAACACCGACCTCGACGCGCCCAGTTGGTCTCAGTGGTTCAAGGCCGCCGGCATGCCAGCCGCCGCCGAAGCTCGGGTGGCCTGGTACAGCGAGGAGACTCTGGCCTTCCACGCTGCCGAGCGTGGTTTGGGGGTGCTTTTGTGCAGTGATCTGCTTGCCGGGGGCGCCCTTGAGGCACGCCGTCTACAGCGCCTCGTGGGCCCGGCGCTGCCCGGCTTTAACTTTCGGCTGGTGCCGCCACCGGTCGCTAAGCGCACCCGGGCCACAGCGTGTTTCACTCGCTGGCTGCGTGACGAATTTGCCCGACCCGCGCAAACGCTGTGACCCGACGCGGTCATGTCGATGCATGGGCGGGCCGGGGTGATGTAGCAAGCAGCAGGGTATCGGCCAGAGCGGGAATGGCGTTAAAGGCCGCCTCGACCGAGGCCGCATGGCGGTCGTCTCGGAACTCCTGATAGTCGATGCCGAGCTGGAGCATCCGTTCGACCCCCAGATAGTGCGCGCAGGTTCGAATGTGGGGCGCCAGATGATTCTTGTGGGCGTTGATGCCGCCTGGCTCAAAGCCGAATTCGCCGTTAGAGGTTAAAAGCACTAGCGTCTTGTTCGTGAGCACGGGTGCCAGCGGTGCATCGCCTCGCGCCAGATCGAACGTGAATGTTTTGTCGAGCCGGATCACGGCATCGAACCAGGCCTTCAGCGGACCCGGCATGCCGTAGTTGTACATGGGTGCGCCCAGCACGATCACATCGGCGGCCTTTAGCTCCTCGATCAGTACCTCGGAGTGCGCAAGCACGGCCTGCTGCGTCGTCGTTCGCTCGGCCTCAGCGGTGAATGCTGCCGTAACCCACTCGCTGGAGATCAGCGGCGGCGGGTTGGCACCGATGTCTCGCGATATGATAAGGCTTTCAGGGGCGCGTGCCAGCACTGCATCTATTACGGCGCGGGACAGGCGTTTGGTCAGTGAACGGCTGGAATCGGGCTGTACGCTGGAATCGATATGCAAAAATGTTGGCATGGTAAGGCTTCCCTTGGAATGTGCTGGATTGGTACGAGTGCAATTAAGCCGCGGGAGCGGTAAGGCGTCGATCCAGTAAATCTTCAAAAGAATCAAGCCAGGCTTCATCGCCGGTAACCTCCAATAAGGGCTTTCTTCCTCGGAACGCTTTCGCCTTCCTTAAAACCAAACCGTCAGCATGCGCAAACTCGACCTTCAACTTAAGTCTTGCCAGTTATGGCCGTATTTAGAAATAGCGATAAGTAAACTTGGTATAAAGTTTTGTTTTATTAGGACTTTATAAAAAGGCTTGCTTATGTGTTTGGCAACATAACACCGACAGGCGAGGGCGCATCCGCCCACGTACAACGCCTGCACTTTGATCGTCGTTTCCTCTTGAAACGCCGAAGGCCACCCCAGCGCGGCACTATCTGCCCCTGCCCTGTACGTACGTATTACCGCTCATCTACCCCTGAGTCGGCGCATCTACGCGAACCGAGTCGCTTTGGAGGCACCATGAAGCTTAAGAATCTATCCATCAGCAAACAGATCGGGCTGGGTTTTCTGGTCGCGGTTCTGTTTTTAGGGCTCAGTGGCCTCGTAAGCTCAATGAGCCTGCGCGCGGCCAACGACAACATGGAGTCGATGTACCGTGACCGCATCGTGCCCCTCAAGGAACTCAAGATCATCGCGGATGCTTACGCCGTCGATGTGATCGATGCGGTCAACAAGGCCAACGCCGGGATCATGAGCGCCGAAGACGCACTGGGCGCCGTGAAAAATGCCCGAGGCGTGATCGCAAGCCACTGGGGCACCTACATGCAGACAACGCTCACGGCGCAGGAAGCGGCCAAGGCAAGTGAGGCCGAAGCGCGGTTCGTGGAGGCCAACCGGGCGCTGGACGCCCTGGAAACCACCCTCGGCAGCCTTTCAGGGCAGGTGGCGGGCCAGCTCGACGCGCAGGATGGGGCGCTGTACGCCTCGATCGACCCGATCAGCAACGTCATCGGTGAGCTGATCGATATTCAGCTCGTCGCGGCGCAGGCCGTGATGGCGCGCAGCACCGCCCAGTTCGAGCACGCCATGCTCATCACGCTGGTGCTCGGTATTCTCGCCATCGTGATTTCGATTGTGGTGGGTGTTGTGGTTACCCGCGGCATTACCCGGCCGCTCGGCCAGGCCGTCGAGCAGGCAAAAGCGGTGGCGAGTGGTGATCTCACCACCACCGTCGAGCCGCGCTCCACCAACGAGCTCGGCCAGCTTCTGCGCGCCCAGCAGGAGATGGTGGAAGGCCTTGCCGGTGTGGTCACCAACGTGCGCCGCAACGCCGAAAGCGTCGCCGCTGCCAGCGCCCAGATCGCGCAGGGCAATGATGACTTGAGCCAGCGCACCATGATGCAGTCCTCCGCGCTCGAGGAGAGCTCGGCCTCGATGGAAGAAATGGGCTCGAGTGCCACCCAGAACGCCGACAACACCGAGACCGCAAGCCAGCTCACCGTCAATGCCAGCGCAACTGCGCGTCAGGGCGGCGATGTGGTGAGCGAGGTCGTCGTGACCATGCAGGAGATCAACGAAAGCAGCACCCAGATCAGCGACATCGTCGCCGTGATCGAAGGCATCGCCTTCCAGACCAACATTCTGGCGCTGAACGCCTCGGTGGAAGCCGCCCGCGCCGGGGAACAGGGCCGTGGCTTCGCGGTGGTGGCAAGCGAAGTACGTGAGCTCGCCCAGCGAAGCTCAAACGCCGCCAAGGAGATCAAGGCCCTGATCGAGGTGAGCGTCGAGCGGGTCGGCAAGGGCACAAACCTTGTGGACGACGCCGGCCGCACCATGGGTGAAATCGTCACCTCCATTCAGCGCGTGAGCGATATTGTTGGCGAAATCAGCGGCGCCAGCCGCGAGCAGAGTTCGGCGATCGGGCAGGTCAGCCAGGCCATCACCCAGCTTGACCACACCACCCAGCAAAACGCCGCTCTGGTCGAGGAATCCGCCGCCGCTGCCGCAAGCCTTCGAAGCCAGGCCGACGAGCTCGTCGCTGCGGTTGCGCAGTTCAGGCTCAGCGCGCACGACTACACCGGCGGCGGCACCGCACCTTCAAGCCCTAGCAGAAGTAATGCGGTAAGGCCGTCTACATCGCGCGCCAGCGCCCGGCCGGCCCCGGCCCATGCCTAAGGGCTTTGGTTAGACGTTCAGCAAAGGGAGCGATCACTGATCGCTCCCTTTTTTTATGGGCGCTCAAACGGGCTACTCACATGTGGCCTTCATCCATGGTCGAATGGCCGATAAATGCACTCGCTCTAAAGTAGACCCCGCCCGTGCCGATAGAGCCCGGATCATTACGTTACCAGGCGCCGCCATGCCCCACGTCGATATTTCCCTCTCGCTCACGCTCGATCAGTGCCGCCGCTACTACGCCGGCCACGCCGACTGGATCGACGCCCGCAGCCTTGACGGCCGCCGCGTGCGCTTTCCCGCGAGGGCGCTGCATCGAATCGTCGGGCCGAATGGCGTGCGTGGGGTGTATCGGTTAGTGTTTGATGAAAGTGGTGTCTATATAAGTATCAATAGGAATTAAGCCCCTATGTATAACCTGATTATAAAGTATAATCATGAAATAAAATGTGGTTTTATCGATATAGATAAGAGTCGTTTTTTAGAGTATACAGAGGAAAAGTTAGTTGAGAAATATAAGAATCTTAACGAAAGTGATATCCTGAGTTTAAGAGATTATCCGTGTTTGATCGCTTCTGAAGGCGCTGGTTCAAAATTTTATGTGGTAAAAATAGAAAGCATAGAAAGAAACTATAGTTTTTTTAGAGTTTCATATGAGGTTTTGAGTGGTTTAAATTACGATTTGGTTGAGTCGATTTCAGATGTATTAGATATTAAGTTTAGAGGGGGTGAGGTTTATAGAACACATTGGGCCTTAAAGAGTGTTGATCTCAAAAAGGTTCAAGCGGTACAAGATGCTATTTCTGATTTTTCAGATGATCTGATTGATAATGAGTTCGGAGAAGATTTAGAGGTTTATCTAGATAAGATAGAATCTTTGAGTGACTTCATAGAGTTTTTGTCGAAGCTAGAAAGTAGTAAAGATTATGAGTGGTATTTTAGAGGGCAAGCATCTTCAGGCTATCAGCTAACTCCCTCTCTATTTAGAGTTAACGAGGAATCTATTCTTAATAAAGAAAAAGAGTATGAGCTATGTAATGAAATTTTGATAGCTAACCACAAGGATTTCGAAAAAGATGGTTGTGCCTTCGATAAGTTAGTAAGAATGCAGCATTACTCATTGCCTACTAGACTTTTAGATATTACATCAAACCCATTGGTTGCTTTGTATTTTGCTTGCTCTGAAGTTGAAGATAGTGCTGGAGAAGTTTTCGTTTTTAAAGTTCTTAATAATGAGGTTAAATATCCCGAGTCGGATTCGGTAAGTTGTATTTCTAATTTGTATAACTTGAGGTTTTTAGAAAAAGAAAAAATAGTTGCCTCTATTGATGATAGTGAATCATCCTCAGGCGTTGATGTGGCAAATATTTTGGACAGGTTAGCGGGCTTTGTTAAGCATGAGAAACCTTTCTTTGAAAATAGAATTAAATCGGATAACCTAAATAAGATATTTTTTGTAAAGCCTAGGATGTCTGATTCTCGTATAATTGCCCAGTCGGGCGCATTTTTTATTTTTGGTGAGAATGCGTTTTTAGAGGGAACAGAAAATTTTTCAATCAGGAAAATATGTATAAAGGGTAAGGATAAAAATAAAATAATAAAGCAATTAGACAAAGTTGGCATTAATGAAAAATTTCTCTTCCCATATATAGAAAGAACTTCAAAATATTTAAAAGAAAAGCACACCGGACCCGTCAGAAGAGAGTAAACACTCCCCCAAGACATCCCCCCCTCAAATCCGGATAATGGCGGGCAATTCGCCCCGAGCGACACCCGTCACCAACCCGGTTCTACCTCATGGAAATCAAGGTCAACTACCTCGACAACCTCCGACAGGAGGCGAAGTTCGATGACTTCACCGTCATCACCGACCAGCCGATCCGCTACAAGGGCGATGGCTCCGCGCCCGGCCCGTTCGATTACTTTCTGGCGTCCTCTGCCTTGTGCGCGGCGTACTTCGTGCGCGTGTACTGCAACGCCCGCGAGATTCCGACCGAGAACATCAGGCTCTCCCAGAACAACATCGTTGACCCGGAAAACCGCTACAACCAGATCTTCCGCATTCAGGTCGAGCTGCCGGACGACATCTCCGAAAAAGACCGCACCGGCATTCTGCGCTCCATCGAGCGCTGCTCGGTCAAGCGAGTAATCCAGAATAACCCCGAGTTCCAGATCGAAGTGGTCGAGAACATCGACGAGGATGCTCAGGCGTTGCTGATGGGCGGTTCTGTCGATAACGAAGGGGAGCGCGCCAGCACCTGGATCGAAGGCAAGGATCTGCCGCTGGAGCAGACCATCGCCAACATGACCGGCATCCTCGAGCGCCTCGGCATGAAGATCGAGATCGCATCCTGGCGCAACATCGTGCCGAACGTGTGGTCGCTGCACATCCGCGATGCGGCGTCCCCCATGTGCTTCACCAACGGCAAGGGCTCGACCAAGGAAGCCGCGCTGTGCTCGGCGCTGGGCGAGTTCATCGAGCGGCTCTCCTGCAACTTCTTCTATAACGACCAGTTCTTCGGCCCCGAGATCGCCGGCAGCGATTTCGTTCATTACCCCAGCGAGCGCTGGTTCCAGCCGGGGCCGGATGACGCCCTGCCGGAAGGGCTTCTGGACGATCACTGCCTCGAGCTTTTCAACCCGGAGGGCGAGCTCAAGGCCTCGCACCTGATCGATACCAATTCCGGGCGGGCGGATCGTGGCATCGTCGCGCTGCCGTTCACCCGCCACTCCGATGGCGAGACGGTCTGGTTCCCCTCGAACCTGATCGAGAACCTGTATCTGAGTAACGGCATGAGCGCGGGCAACACGCGTGCGGAAGCGCAGGTGCAGTGCCTCTCCGAAATCTTCGAGCGGGCGGTGAAGCGCCAGATCATCGAGCAGGAAATCGCGCTGCCGGACGTACCGGAAGAAGTAATTGCGCGTTACCCCGGCATCAAGGCCGGCATCGATGCGCTGGAAGCCCAGGGCTTTCCGGTGCTGGTGAAGGATGCATCATTAGGCGGGCGTTATCCGGTCGCGTGCGTGACGCTGATGAACCCGCGCACCGGCGGCGTGTTCGCCTCTTTCGGCGCCCACCCGAGCCTTCAGGTCGCGATCGAGCGCAGCCTGACCGAGCTTCTACAGGGCCGCAGCTTCGAGGGCATGGACGACCTGCCCCAGCCGACCTTCAACTCCCAGGCGGTGGCGGAGCCGAACAACTTCGTCGAGCACTTCATTGATTCCTCCGGCGTGGTCTCCTGGCGTTTCTTCAGCGCCCGCGCGGATGTCGAATTCTGCGACTGGGATTTCTCCGGTGAGACCCGTGACGAGGCCGAGCGGCTGTTCGGTATTCTCGCGGAAGACGGCCATGAAGCGTACGTCACTCACCACGACGACCTCGGCGCACCGGTGTGCCGCATTCTGGTGCCGGGCTATTCCGAGGTGTACCCGGTGGACGATCTGGTGTGGGACAACACCAACATGGCGCTCACCTACCGCGAAGACATCCTGAACCTGCACGCGCTGGAGGAAGATCAGCTCGCGGACCTGCTTCAGCGGCTGGAGGAAAGCGAACTCGACGAGCAGATGAAGATCGTCACGCTGATCGGCATCGAGTTCGACGACAACACCGTTTGGTCCGAGCTGACCATTGCCGAGCTGAAGCTCCTCATCAGCCTCGACCTCGGCCAGTACGAGGATGCGCTCGACCGCACGCAGATGTTCCTGCAGTTCAACGACAACACCCGCGACCGCGGCCTCTTTTATCAGGCCCTCACCGCCGTGCTCGAGATATTGCTGGATGACGAACTGGAGTTCGAGGACTACCACCGAAACCTTGTGCGCATGTTCGGTGAGGAAAAGATCAACGCCGCCGTCGGCTCCATCAACGGCGACGTGCGGTTTTACGGGCTCACCGAGACCAATATGAACCTCGACGGCATTGATCGGCATCAGCGGCTGATCACGAGTTACCAGAAGCTGCATGCGTGGCGGGCGGCAAAGGCCAAAAACTGATGACCGCTTCATCATGTTGCATACAGTGCCCACTTTCGAGTGGGCACTGTTGTCTTTAATGATTGAGTCAAGTTTCACCCTATTTGATATTTTTTGGGAAAAGGCTTCTGACATCGCTGGTCAGAAAGCTCATAACGGCCTTTCATGACTCGCTCCTGTTCAATGAACAGGACAGCGTAGCAACCATAATCTTTCAGACAGAAGACAGTACCTGCCTCCGCTTGCAGCGTTAGACCACAAGTTGCTGCTATATCTTTCTGCTCTGTAATTATTTGTTGACATTTCTGCTTTTTTTGGACGATCTTGTCCCTTGTCCTAGGACGCAGGACGAGCGTGGGTGGAGAAAAATGAAAGGTCAAGAATTAGGTTTGCTTTTAAAGCTGGTTGCTCTAAACGATAGAGAGGCTCAAGAGCACGAAAAAGTGTCACTCAAGGAGTTTCGGGCGCTGCCTCAAGACTGGTGTGACTGGACCGAGGGGGACAATGAAGATTACACCCTCACAGCGTATTACGAGTATGGTCAAAACGCCGACAGCTATACCGTGCGAGCCCTCGCCCGAGCTACAAGCATAAGTAAAAGCCAAATCTCACTGGCTTTACAGAACTGCCAAGGCATGGGGCTTATTCGGAAGGATCGGGTGACAGGGCTACCTCGAGTCAATCGCCAAGCTTTGCACAACTTCATTGTCCATGCGGCGAGATATGTGTTTCCGGTCAAGCCCGGGCCTCTTGCACGCGGCATTGCGACAACGTTCGCCTCACCAGCGTTGGAAGGCGAGCTGTTCAGCTCTGGTGAGCTGATCATGGTCTGGCCGGATGCTCGCGGAAACAGCCAGGGACAGTCCATTGAGCCTTTGTTCAAGGGCGTGCCCCATGCGGTACGCCGGGATCGTGATCTATATGCAATGCTGGCGCTGGTGGATACCATCCGCCTAGGACGCCCGCGTGAGAGCAAACTTGCTACAGAAAAGCTGGCAACGTATCTAAGGATCGGATGAATGAGTCTATTCGAGAATCAACGCTCTATGCTGCGCACGGTGGCAGAAGCACTGGGAGACACATTGCTCGAACAAGTGGCCTTCGTGGGAGGCTGCACGACCGGACTGCTTTTGACTGATGACTTCACACGAGGGCAGGTCCGCAGTACCGACGATGTTGACATCATTGTCAGCGTGATGAGCTATATAGCTCTAAGTAATTTCAAGGATGAAATGAAAAAGCGAGGATTTACCGAATCCTCTTTGGAGGATGGCCCCATGCCAATCTGCGCCATGAAGTTGGGTGATCTTCGCGTGGACTTGATGCCGGATGATAGTAGCGTATTGGGTTTCAGCAACAAGTGGTATCAACTCGCTCTCGAAACGGCTGAGTACAGGGCGCTGGATGACACCATCTCCATCCGCGTGGTTAGCCCCCCACTGTTTGCGGCTACCAAACTGGAGGCTTATAAGGGGCGGGGTAACAACAACCCTCTGGAAAGCCACGATCTCGAAGACATTCTGAACCTGGTAGATGGCCGTATTGAACTGGTCGATGAGATTCAGGCTGTGCAACCCGACGATCTACGCGACTACATTGCCTGCGAGTTCAAAGCCCTACATGCTCATGACGATTTTGGCTACGCCGTACAGAGCCAGGCTTGCGGAGACGCAGACCGGGCAGAAGTAATCTATGAAAGGTGGGAGGCCATTATTCGGGTGTAGCCGATACGCCTCAATGAATGAGGCGATGTGCTCGCGCTTTCACTGCGACCGGCTGGGTCGGCAGTGAAGACCGGGCGCTGGTGCACCGAAGCCCGAACGTCGCCCCCGGGCAGTCGCGGCTGGTGCTGACCATCGACCCGGCCTGATCGGGCTATTCGATCTCAAGGACGGCCGGCTTACTTCGTTTCCTCGCTCGTTTTCGTCTCGAGTACCACGGCGTCGCCGTCAAAGCGCACCGGCCAGACGGTCAGGGGCTGCTCGGAGTCTTCGAGACAGACCCCATCGCGCAGCCGAAAGTGCTGCTTGTAGATCGGCGAGGCCACCACCCGCTCGCCGCCCACATTGCCCACGATGCCGCGTCCGATCACATTGGCGCCGGAAAACGGATCGTGGTTATCCACCGCGTAGAGTGCCTCGGACCGATCCGGTACGTCGGTATCCCGGGGCTGACCGGGCAGATAAAACAGCGCGATCTGATGGCCGTCATGCCAGGCCACCACGCCGGAGTGGGCGACCAGATCCCGGCGGTGGCAGAGCGTAATGGTGGCGTGGTGCGCGGTGAGTGTGCTCATGAGGTCACCTCCACCGTCAGGGCCGCGATTTCCTCAGGTCGGGCCGGGCGCGGTTGGTCACGCTCGGAGACGGCAATGATGTCCGGGTCGCGGCGCTGATCGTTCACAAACGTTCTAAAGCGCTTGAGCTTGTCCGGGTCCTTGAGGGCGTTGGCCCACTCGCATTCGTACTGATCGACTACGTGCTGCATCTGGCGCTCCAGCGCCTCGCAAAGGCCCAGGCTGTCATTGATGATGACGTCCTTCAGGTAGTCGAGCCCGCCTTCGAGGTTTTCGCGCCACACCGAGGTGCGCTGCAGCCGGTCGGCGGTGCGGATGTAGAACATCAAAAAGCGGTCGATCAGTCTGAGCAGGGTGGCGTCGTCCAGGTCGGTCGCGAACAGCTCGGCGTGGCGCGGGCGCATGCCGCCGTTGCCGCAGACATAGAGGTTCCAGCCGTGCTCGGTGGCGATCACGCCGACATCCTTGCTCTGGGCCTCGGCGCACTCGCGGGTGCAGCCGGACACCGCGAACTTGAGCTTGTGCGGCGAGCGCAGGCCCTTGTAGCGGTTCTCGATGGTGAGCGCCATGGCGACGCTGTCCTGCACGCCGTAACGACACCAGGTGTTGCCGACGCAGGATTTCACCGTGCGGGTCGATTTGCCGTAGGCGTGGCCGGTCTCGAACCCGGCCTCGATCAGCTCGCGCCAGATCTCCGGCAGATCCTGCAGCTCGGCGCCGAACAAATCGATGCGCTGGCCGCCGGTGATCTTGGTGTAGAGCGCATATTTCTTTGCCACCGCGCCGATGGCGATCAATTTGTCGGGGGTGATTTCGCCGCCCGGAATGCGCGGCACCACCGAATAGGTGCCGTTTTTCTGCATGTTGGCCATGAAGGTGTCGTTGGTGTCCTGCAGCGGCACCAGCGACGGGTCGGTGATCGGGGCGTTCCAGCAGGACGCCAGAATCGAGGCCACCGCCGGCTTGCAGATATCGCAGCCAAGCTCGCCCTTGCCGTGTCGTGAGTGAAGCGCCTCGAAGCTTTTGATGCCCTCGACCCGAATCAGGCCGTAGAGCTCCTGGCGGGTGTAGGCGAAGTGCTCGCACAGGCTTCTGTCGACCTCGATGCCGCGACTTTCCAGCTCATGCTCGAACACCTGCTTGAGGAGCGCCGTGCAGCCGCCGCAGCCGGTGCTGGCGCGGGTCTCGGCCTTGAGCGTTCCAAGGTCACCGCAGCCGCCCTCGACGGCCTGACACACCGCCCCCTTGGTGACGTTGTGACAGGAGCAGATCATCGCGGTCTCGGGCAGGGCATCGGCGCCAAGCGTCGGCGCCCCCTCGCTGTGCGGCAGAATCAGGCTCGCCGGGTCCTCCGGCAGCGCGATGCCGTTTTGTACGTACTGCAGCAGGGTGTCGTAATAGCGGTTGTCACCGACCAGCACCGCGCCGATTGCGGTCCTGCCGTCGGCGGAGACGACGAGTCGGCGATAACCGTGATTGGCCTCGTCGATGTAGCGATAGCTTACGGCGCCTTCGGTGGTGGCGTGGGCATCGCCGATCGAGCCGACATCGACCCCGAGCAGCTTGAGCTTGGTCGACATGTCGGCCCCGGTGAACGATGCGCCTTCAAGGCCTGCCAGCGAACCGGCCACGGTGCGGGCCATGGTGTAGCCCGGAGCGACCAGTCCAAACAGGCGCCCGCTCCAGAGCGCGCACTCGCCGATGGCGTAGATCGATGGGTCGGAGGTGACACAGGTGTCATCGATCACGATGCCGCCGCGCTCGCCCAGGGTCAGCCCGCTTTCGCGTGCCAGCCGATCCTGCGGGCGAATGCCGGCGGAGAACACGATCAGATCGGTCTCGAGCGGCTCGTGATCCCTGAAATGCATGCAGTAGCGATGGCGCTCGCCGCGGGTGATCTCGGTGGTGGCGTGATCGACATGCACGTGCACCCCGAGCGCTTCAATCTGACGCTTGAGCGCCCGGCCGCCCTCGTCGTCGAGCTGCACCGGCATCAAGCGCGGCGCGAACTCGACCACATGCGCCTCGAGCCCGAGCGAGGTCAGCGCATTGGCCGCTTCCAGCCCCAGCAGCCCACCGCCGATCACCACACCGCGCCGCTGGTCGCTCTCGGCCACGCCAGCGGCGGCCTCACGGATGCGGTCAAGATCGTCCAGCGTGCGATAGACCAGCCCGGCGTGGCCAGTGCCGTCATCCACGGTGGGAATCTGCGGCACGAACGGGTAGGAGCCGGTGGCCAGCACCAGTCGGTCGTAGGCGTGATCGCCACGTTCTGTGGTGACGGTTTGGGCGTGACGGTCGATCGACAGTACGTGCTCACCCAGATGCAGCGCGATGCCGTGGCGGGCGCAGAAGTCGGCGTCGCCGAGCGACAGCGCCTCGGCGTCGCGGCCGCTGAAGTACTCCGAAAGGTGTACTCGGTCGTAGGCGCGGTGGCGCTCCTCGCCGAAGACCGTGATGGCAAGGCGCTTGTGGACGCCGTGCTCGACCAACTGCTCCAGAAAGTAATGGCCGACCATGCCGTTGCCGATGACGATCAGTCGCGGCATTGATGAGGCGTCGGCGTCATGGGGTGTCGGATGGATGTTGGGCGTGTTCATGCAACCTCCTCAAGGCGTTGAATGGCGTCATGGGCGCCGAAAATCAGCAGGGCGCGGGCCTTGCCCAGCGCGGTGTCGGTGGTGGCGAGGCGAAAGAGTTCCGGGCCGTCGCGGGTGTCGCCGTAGAGGACGGCACCCTTGATGCGGTCGTTGTCGATCAAAAGCCGGCGGTAATCGCCGTGTTCGGGGTCGGCATAGGTCAGCGTCTCCAGGCCCTCGCTCGGCTCGACCGGGCCGAAGGCGTAGAGATCGATGCCGGCGACCTTGAGCCGGGTCGGGGAGGGGAGCGTCTGGTAGGGCGCGGGCGTCCGGTGGCACAGCACATCGACCAGCGTCTCGACCTGCTGCCAGATCGGCTCGACCAGCCCGATGGTGGCCCCATCTACCTCGGCGCATTCGCCGAGGGCGAAAATGGCCGGGTCCCGGGTGGCCAGATGCTCATCGACGCAGATGCCGCGACTCACCTCAAGACCGGCGAGCCGGCCAAGTGTCGCGTTCGGCGTGATGCCGGCGGCCACCACCACGCAGTCAGCCGGGAGCGTGCGGCCATCGCGCAGGGTCAGCGAGCGCACGTTGCCGTTCGAGTCGCCATCAAACCGGGCAAGCTCGGCGCCGGTGTTGATCGTGATGCCGCGCCGGGTCAGGGTCTGCTCAAGCCAGCCGGCAGCCACGGCGTCGAGCTGGCGGTTCATCAATCGGTCGCTTCGCTGCAGCACGGTGACGTGCACGCCGAGCTTTCGAAGCCCTTCCGCGGCTTCAAGCCCCAGCAGGCCGCCACCGATCACGACTGCGTTGGATCCGGGGGCTTGCTGTCTCAGCCACTCGCCGTCCTCCACCGTTCGAAACGTACCGACGTTGCCAAGCTGGATGCCTGGCACCTCGGGCAGCGTCGGCCGGGCGCCGGTGGCGATGACCAGCCGGTCGTAGTGCAGGCGCTCGCCGGACTCGAGCGTGAGGGTGTGGCTTGAACGGTCGATATCGATTACCCGTGCCCCCGGTCGGCATTCGACGCCCTCGGCGACCATGGCGGGCAGGGCGAGCTCATCGCGACCCAGCTCACCGGCCAGCCAGGGGGAGAGCAGAATGCGGTTATAGGCGTGTGAGGCTTCCTCGCCGAGTACCGTGATGCGGGCCGGGCGATCCTTTCGGGCCAGCAGCGTGGTGACCAGCCGGTGCCCGGCCATGCCGTTGCCGATGACGACGAGGTGCGTGTCGGTGTCGCGTGTCATGTCGATCTCCCGTAGAGGGTGCGTGTGGGCAGCCGAAGCCTCGTGCCGCGCGTGCCGAGACACGCAAAAAAAAGCGCCCGATGCCATGAAGCGGGGGCTTCATGGCATCAGGCGCCGTTGCCTGACGTGATGCGGGGCGGTCCGTGACGATCCGTACCCACACGTGGCTGACCGTGCATCGTTGTCGAGTGCCCGGCCGTCGGTGGCCGGTAGTCGATACAATGAAATTTGCGTGCCAGCTCGGTTGTTGTTCAAACAATTCAATAAGCTATGAATACGATGACCGAGGGCGCGAGCGACGGTGAGGCCGTGTAGGGCGAGAGCATGCCCAACTGCGGTGTAGCCAGGTCCACATATGCACCGATGTTGGCCGTATCGCCCTGAGGCGGGCGTCTTGAGGCCTGGGTAATCGCGTTAACAAAATGTTATTGAAAGAAAAACGGTGACCTGGTGCGGCATTTGCATTTCTTGAACCATCAACGCATCGCGGCCGTGACTCATCGAGGCAGCGCCGTCTCGGGCCGTTCACCGCGATGCGCTCAAGCGCCACATCGTTATTCACTGTCGACGCACTGACCGCCCCCCTCGGGTGACCCTTGCGTCGAGTACAGGCAAAGGGGCCTGACCTCACGCTCGCGTGATGTCAGGCCCTTTTGCATTCAAGGAGGCTCCATGTCCGATGCGCACCATACCGATTCAGGCACGCCCGAGACCCATGCCGAGCGGCGAGCCACCACGACCTGCCCCTATTGCGGCGTCGGGTGCGGCGTGCGTGCCACCGTGAGCGGCGAGTCGATCAGCGCGGTCGAGGGAGACCCGGTGCACCCGGCCAATCAGGGGCGGCTGTGCGTCAAGGGCAGCGCCCTGCATGAAACGCTCGGTTATGCCGGGCGAGTGCTGGCGCCACGCGTCGATGGTCAAACGGTCGACTGGGACACGGCGCTCGATGTGCTTGCCCGTCGTCTTCACGCCACGCAGGCGGCCCACGGCCCTGGGTCGGTGGCGGCGTATCTCTCGGGCCAGCTTCTGACCGAGGACTATTACGTCGCCAACAAGCTCTTCAAGGGCTTTCTCGGCACGCCCCATGTGGATACCAACTCCCGGCTCTGCATGGCGTCAGCGGTGGCGGCCTACAAGCGGGCCTTCGGCGCCGACGCCGTACCCTGCTGCTATGAGGATCTGGAGCGCGCCGAGCTGGTGGTACTGGTGGGGTCCAATCTGGCCTGGAATCATCCGGTGCTCTATCAGCGCCTGAAAGTGGCGAAAACGCGCAATCCGCTGATGCGCGTGGTGGTGATCGACCCTCGCGTGACCGACAGCTGCGATATCGCCGATCTCTATCTGGGCATCGCGCCGGGCAGCGACGCGCGGCTTTTCAATGGGCTGCTGGCGTTCATGGCGCGCACGAACCGGCTGGATCGTCTCTATCTGGCGCGTCACGCCGAAGGGTTTGAGGAGACGCTGGCGGCGGTGCTCGAGGATGACATCACAATCGAGGCCATCGCAGCGGACTGCGATATCGATGCCGAGCGGCTCGAGACGTTTTATTACTGGTTTGCCACCCAGCTGCATGTGGTCACGCTCTATTCGCAGGGCATCAATCAATCGAGCAGCGGCACCGACAAGTGCCAGGCGATCATCAACTGTCATCTGGCCGGCGGCAAGCTCGGCCTGCCCGGCGCCGGGCCGTTTTCGATCACCGGCCAGCCCAACGCCATGGGCGGGCGCGAAGTCGGCGGGCTGGCCAATCAGCTGGCCGCTCACATGGATTACCACACCCCCGGGGCGATCGAGCGGGTGTCGACGTTCTGGGGCGCGCCGTCGCTGCCCACCGAGCCCGGCCACAAGGCCGTCGAGCTGTTCGAGGCCATCGAGCGCGGCGAGATCCGGGCGGTGTGGATCATGGCGACCAACCCGGTGGTCAGCCTGCCGGATGCCGATCGCATCAAGCGCATTCTGGCCGACTGTCCGCTGGTCATCGTCTCCGAGTGCATGGAAAACGCCGAGCTGCTCGAGGTGGCCGACATCGTGCTGCCGGCGACGGGCTGGTCGGAAAAGGACGGCACCGTCACCAACTCCGAGCGGTGCATTTCGCGCCAGCGTGGCCTGCTCCCGCCCCCGGGCCAGGCGCGACACGACTGGCAGATCATGACCGAACTTGCCGATCGGCTCGGCTTCGGAGAGGCCTTTTCCTACACCCACCCGGCCGAGATCTTTGATGAGCACGCCAGACTCTCGGGGCTTGATAACGATCCGGCCCGCCCGGGCTGGCGTGTGTTTGATATTTCAGGACTTGCCGGGCTTGATCGCGCGGCCTACGACGCGCTGGCGCCGATTCAGTGGCCGGTCAACGTAGAACACCCTCACGGCGCGGCCCGACTGTTCGAGGATGGCCGCTTTCCGACCGCCTCCGGTCGTGCGCGGCTTTTGCCGGTGCGTCCGCGTCTGCCGGCCCAAGCGCTGAGCGAGGCCCATCCGCTGCGGCTCAACACCGGCCGTGTGCGCGATCAGTGGCACACCATGACCCGCACGGCCCGGTCGGCGCGTCTGATGAACCATCGCGATGAGCCCTTCATCGAACTGAACCCCGTTGACGCCCGCGCGGCCGGCATCGAGGAAGGTCGTCTGATCGAGCTTGCCGGCGACGCTGGTCACTATCGAGGGCGTGCGCGCCTCAAGCGCGGCCAGCGCCGGGGCGAGGTCTTTGTGCCGATGCACTGGAACGGCGCGTTCAGCGCTCGGGCCAAGGCCAATGCGCTGATCACCCCGCGGGTCGATCCAATATCCGGTCAGCCGGAATCGAAACACGGCGCGGTGGGCATGCAGCCGCTGGCGCACAGCTGGGAGGCCACACTGCTGGTCGCCGGTGACCTGTCGGAGACGGTGACGCCGACCGAGGGCTGCGCCTACTGGACGCGCATTCCGATGCGCCACGCCCTGCGCTGGCAGCTGGCCGGCACGCCCGAGGCGGGCGAGCGGGACTGGCTTAACTGGATTGCCCGGGTGCTGCCGGGGCCGGTGTCCCAGTGGAGCACCGATGAGGCCAGAGGGCGCCTGCGAGCAAGCGGGCTTGCCGGGAATCGGGTCGCCTGGTGGCTGATGGTCGGCCCGCCGTCGGAGCTGCCGTCACTGAGCTGGCTGGATGCCTGCCTTGACCCCGCAAGAGAGACGCCGCTTGAGGCGAACACACGGCGGCGCGTTCTGGCCGGTGCCGCCAGCGGGGCCGCGGATGTCGGCCCCATCGTCTGTAGCTGTCATCAGGTAGGTCAGTACGCCATTGCCGCGGCGATTCGCCAGGGCCACCGAAGCGTTGAGGCGCTCGGTGCCGAACTCGCCTGTGGCACTCAGTGCGGCTCCTGCCAACCCGAACTCAAGGCATTACTGGAAGAGGAATCTGCCCATGTCGAGCTGTAACCCCTCTCATCCCCTGCGCTTTGGCGTGTCCCGCTGGATGATGCGGCTCGGTCATGTCGCGACCCGGGCGCTGTCCACGGCGCGTGGCCGGCACTGCGATGTCGATACGCCCGTGCAAAAGGCGTCCATGGGACAGGTGGCCCTGGTCGGCGCCGGCCCCGGCGCGGCGGATCTTCTGACGCTTCGCGCGCTCGATCGCCTGCAGGCGGCGGACGCCGTGGTCTACGACCGTCTGGTCGGGCCGGAGATTCTGGCGCGGCTGCCGGCCGGGTGTGAGCGCTACTATGTCGGCAAGGCCTGCGGCGAGCACAGCGTGCCTCAGGCCGAGATCGGCGAGCGGCTGGTGGCCCTGGCGCGCGCGGGCAAGCGGGTGGTCCGGCTCAAGGGCGGTGACCCCGGCGTGTTCGGGCGCATGGGCGAGGAGCTGGCCGCCCTGGGGGAGGCCGGCATCGAGGCCGAAATCGTGCCCGGCATTACCGCGGCCTCCGGGGCCGCCGCCGCGCTCGGCCTGCCGCTGACCGATCGTGCCCATGCCCAGACGCTGCGGTTCGTGACCGCCCATCAGGCGCGGGAGGATCGTCTGCCGGACTGGTCAGCGCTGGCCCGACGCGATGAAACGCTGGTGTTCTACATGGGGCTCAACCGGGTGGCGACCATCTGTGAGGGGCTGACGGGCGCCGGTCTGCCGGCCGACTGGCCGGTGATGCTGATCGCACACGCCACGCTGCCCACGCAGCAGACTCGCGTCGGGACGCTGGACACCCTGCCGGCACTGCTCGAGGCCGCGCCGATGCCCTCGCCCTGTCTGATCGTGGTGGGCAGTGTGGTCACGCTGTATCGCGACGCGCAGAAGACCACTCGCCACGCGCTGGTCGATGAGGCGCCAGCGTCCTGACCCCGTCCGCTGGATGACAAAACGCCGTCACTCATGTGACGGCGTTTTGGGTTGGGCGCTTTGAAAGGCTGGCGTTTTGAGTTGAACGCTTTGAAGGGTGGGCGCGAGCACTGCCCGAGCATGGGCTCGGGCAGTCATCGGTCCAGCTTCATCGGTCTAGCGTGCACCGATCGGGGTTGCCGTGTTGGCAGTGTCCTCTGCGCCGGCGGCCTCGCGGTAGGCGGCTTCCTCTTCGGCTTCTACCTCGGGGGTGAAGCGCACGGCCAGCGCGGCCAGCGAGATCACCACGACGGCCACACCGAGATAGAACAGCCCTTCCTGATAGGTCAGCGACTCGCTTCGAAACAGAAAGCCCGCGGCGACGGCACCGGCGTTACCCCCGGCACCGACAATGCCGGCCACGGCACCCAGCGCCTTTTTGTTGATAAACGGCACCACGCCAAAGGTGGCGCCTTCGGCCATCTGCACGAACAGACTGAACACCAGCATGATGCCGATGGCCAGCGCCAGCACCTCCATGTGGGCAAAGCCGATCAGGGCGATGCCTTCACACAGCATGGCCAGAAACAGCCAGCGTACCCGGCCCTTGAGACCGTTCCTGCGGGCGAACAGATCCGAAAAGACCCCGCCGAGCGTTCGGGCGAACAGGTTCATCAGTCCGAACAGCCCCGCAATCAGACCGGCGGTGGCCAGATTCAGCGAGAAGGTGTCGAAAAAGTAGATGGCGGCGATGTTGTTGATGGTCAGCTCGACCCCGAAGCAGGCGGCGTAGACCAGAAACAGCGCCCATACGCGAATGTCCTTCGCTGCGGCGGCAAAGCTTTGAAGCGCGCCGTGCTCGCGGGTCGCTTCGGGCAGCTCGCCCCGGGCGCGCAGCTCATCGAAGTTGCCGTTCGGGGCGTCCTGGGTCAGGCGGTAATAGGCGATGCCGGTCACAAACAGCACGATACCGGGCACCACCATGGCCAGTCGCCAGCCCAGCGTTTCGCTGACGCCGAGCATCAACACGCCCGAGAAGATCAGCGGCATCAGAATCTGGGTGGTGCCGCCGCCCAGATTGCCCCAGCCGGCGGTGGTGGCGTTGGCGGTGCCGACCACGTTGGGCGCGAACATGATCGAGGAGTGGTACTGGGTAATCACAAACGACGCCCCGATGGCGCCGATGGCCAGACGCGCCATCAAAAAGGTTTCAAAGCTGTCGGCGAAGCCGATCATCATGACCGGCAGTGATCCCAGGCATAAAAGCCAGGTGTAGGCTCGGCGCGGCCCGATCCGGTCGCACAGCAGGCCGATGACCAGCCGCACCACAATGGTGATGGCGACCGAGGCGATGATGGTGTTGCCGATCTGGGTCTTGGTCAGGCCCAGGTCATCACGCACCACGGCCATCAGCGGGGCGATGCCGAACCAGCCGAAAAAGCACACGTGGAAGGCAAACCACGACAGGTGGAAGGCGCGCATCTGTGGGGTCGAAAAGCTCAGTAACCGTATCCTGTTGGCTTTATTACGGATGTCCATCACTCGTTCTCCGGGGTTGGCGTCACTCGAAAGACATGCCCTCTCCAAACGAAAACGGCGTCCACCCACCGCTCGCAGTGCGAGCAGGTCGATGGACGCCGTTGTCCAGCGCGGGTCGGCCGTAAGGCGCGACGGGCTATGTCAGATAAGGGCTATGCCAGATAAGGACTGTGTCAGATAAGGACTGTGTCAGATAAGGGGTGTGTAGGATCGATATGGTGTTCGGTCGAACCGTCGTTGGCTCGGGTCATGTCATTTCTAAGCAGAAGCAATGCCAGAATTGTCAAAAAATCCATATTTCAATGAGATAGCTCGTTACCTGGGGGAGTCAATCAGAAGGCGTTCCGACGCCTTGGTCTTTCAGGCAACGTTTCGGTGCATTCACGGGATTGGAATGCACCGAGACGTTTCGGGCGGCCTGCACGCTTCGGTCGACATCACTCGTCGGCATCGATGATCGACTGGGCCACTGCGGCAAGGGGGCGGCTTTGATCCATGGCGGTCGTTCGAAGCAGACGATAGGCGCTCTGCTCATCGAGGCCGTGGTGCGTCATCAGAAGCCCTTTGGCGCGGTCGATCAGCTTGCGTTGTCGCAGTGCCTTGCGGGTGTCGGCCAGCTCATCACTGAGCTGTTGAAGTTGGCCGTTCTGGGTCTGAATCAGTTCGATCAGCGAGCGGTTGAAGTGCGTGGCGATCGTGCTGTCGATCGGTGCGCCGTCCTCTCGCGATAGAAATGGCTCATCAGGCTTGACAGTGGCCGGGCGATTGGCCGTGGCCGAGCGCACCTTTTCAAGACCATCGCCACAGCTTTTCTCGAGTGTTGCGACGAGGGCATCTTCAAGGTTTTTGAGGGCATCAATGCGCTGGGTTGCCAGTGCGTACCACTGTTCGCCGGCATCGACCCCATTGTCCGGGAGGTGCGCGGTCTCAAGCGCCAGGCGTCGAAGATGCTCAAGCGTTGTCGTGCCAGGGTGAGCCTGTATCTCTGACCACTTGGTCTGAAGTGTTTCATCGGCGAACTCGTTGAAGGTGGCAAAGCACCGGCTCTGGGTCTCGATCAGGGTGGCAAGCGTTGTGCGGTGGGCGTCGTCGAAGTAGCCCAGTGTGAAACCGAGCGCCCCACAGGCGCGCTCCTGCCCGGCCAGCTCCTTGCCCTGAATAAAGTGAAACAGACTGACCAGTATGCGGGTAATGTCCGGGTCACAAGCGCTGTCGGCCACTTCGAACACCACCGAAAGCAGCGTCCGAATGGTGCTGTTGTAAAGGTGCATGGCGTCATCGGCGGTCACGGCCTGCGTCTCGACGTTGGCGCGCAGGCCATCGAGTGCCTCGAGCGTTTCGAGCGCATCTGCAAGTTGTCGAAGTAACCGCGGGTCGCGAAAATGCCCCCACTCGCTCAGGCGCTCAAGGTCGCTCAGCCAGTACTCGAGTTCGTGGTGCAGGTCGGCTGCTGCTTTCAGGCTATCGCTTACGCGTGACGAATAGTGTGTGGCAAACCGGTGGCCGCGGGAGCCAAGGAAAATGCTCGAGGCGCCGCGTTCACGCTGAAGCGTGTGCACAAGCTGGCTGATGTGGCCGACCAGCGTACAGGTGGTGCTCAGGTGATGAAGGCGGTCGATTTCGGAGGTGTTGGCGGCGCTCAAGAGCCGCTCGATGGCAGGTGCTGTCACGGGGCACTCCTTGGCCTCGGTGCGCCGAGGCCGACTCGGTTTTATTATTGGTGTTTCCCGAGTATACCAAGATGCTCTTGGACGTTGGTCGTAGATCGCTTACTCATTACGATCACGATCACGATCACGATCACGATCACGATCACGGTCACGGTCACGGTCACGGTCACGGTCACGGTCACGGTCACGGTCACGGTCACGGCGCGAGCCGGGCAGCGGAAACACCACCCCGGTGCTCGCCCAGCACGCCACTGCAAGCGCCCGCCAGCCGCGGCTTTGGCGGGCGCTGGTCGTTTGAGGGTGAGTGGGTTCCGCTTCCTGCGGGGTTGTGGTGTCCTCGGCCTCGAGCCGGTCGGCCTGGTAATCCGCGAGCACCGCGCGGGCAAGTTCGAGATCCTCCGGCGCGACCTGCACCTTGATGCCGCCCAGCGCCGTCTCCCACATCCACTGCATCGTGATCAGGTGCTCATCGGCGATGAACGCGTTTAGATGACGCGATTCGAGCAGCCCCTTGAACAGGTACGCCTCGTAGGGGTAGCTGAACCGGGCAACGGTCACGGGGTGGGTCGCCATGGGGCGTCTCCTGCGCTTTGGGCCATCACCCACTGTAACGGTGCGAGTGAGCCGCGCCCATTACCCTTTGTGGGAGGGGGCGACAGTGCCGTCCTGGCGCCGCACTGCGCCGGATACCGCAAGCCCGAGTGCGAGCACGACAAACACCACCATCAGCGCGCGATCAAGCCCTGCGTGCTCGCCGATGAACCCAAGCAGCGGCGGGCCTGCAAGAAAGGCGATGTAGCCCATGATGGCGGTGGCCGCGACCTGAGCGTCGCCGTTGTCGCCTTCGCCGGCGGCCGACATGCTGAGCGGAAAGCCCACCGAGGTGCCGATGCCCCACAGCACCACCGCCGCGATCGCGACGCCGCTGTGCTCGGTCAGGGTGATGAGGGCAACACCGAGAAGGGCAAGCCCGATGCAGAGCCGAAATAGCGTGTGCCGGGGCAGCCAGCGCATCAGGGCGTTGCCGGAAAAGCGCCCGAGCGTCATGGTCAGCGCAAACAGCATGAATCCCAGCGAGCCGAGCGCCGGGGTGACGCCGTGCACATCCACCAACAGCAGCGGCAGCCAATCGTTGGCTGAGCCTTCGGAAAGCGCCACCGCCAGCACGATGGTGCCAAGCATCAGTACCCGCGGGTTGCGCCACACCGAGGCGTTTGCCGCTTTAGGCGCGTCCTCCGAGGTCGTGGGCGTCTCCTCGGACGCCGGGGTGAACCTGCCGGTCTCTCGCGGTAGGCCGCGAATGGCCCACCAGAACCCCGGAAGCGTCGCAAGCGTCAGCCCCATCAGGTGGTACTCGGTCGGCACCCGCCACGCCGTGAACGCGATCCCCACCAACGCCCCGAGCACGGTGCCGAGGCTGAAGCAGCCGTGCAGCGTCTGCATCAGCGCCCGCCCACTGAGCCGCTCTACCGCCGCGCCTTCGATGTTGATCGCGACCTCGGCAAGCCCCATCCCCGCGCCAAAGAGCGCAAGGCCGCCCGTTGCGATGAGGGCCTGCCCACTGCTGACGCCGAGACTGACCACCGCCATGCCCGCCGCCATCAGCGCAATGTTGACCCCGAGCACGCCGCGGGTGCCGAAGCGGCGCACCCAGGCACCGGCACTCAATACGCCCACCATTGCCCCGGCGGCAAGGCCAAACAGCACCAGGCCCATTTCATCGGTTGAGGCATTAAGCCGGTCGCGGATGTCGGGGGTGCGGGTGATCCAGGTGGCGGCAAGGGTGCCCGGCAGCAGAAACAGGGCGTAGAGCGCGGTGATGCGGCGCGAGTACGGGGACGATGATGACATGGCAAGCGGTAACCGAAAAAAGCGTGTTGATAAAAAAAAGCGGCGAGCCGACAGGGGGCGGTCGCCGCAAGATAGCACGCCTTTTTGCAATGCGGACCGGGGAGCTAGAGCGAGCCCGGCCAGTGCCACTGCGCGGTCGCCACGGCGTCGTGGGCGTGCAGGCTTTCCATGTGGGTAATGTCCACCTGGAAGCCGCTGACGCCGGGCTGGGTGATCAGGGTGTCGTGAAGGCGCCGGGCGGCGTCTTCACAAAACATGAGGTTCTGGCCGTTGGCGAGTGCGAACGCCTGTTCATCGACGCGCTTGACCGCGGTTTGAAGCGCGGTGCCAAGCGCGGCCTCGGTGCGCTCGATGACCTCACGCCAGGGCAGCTGCGTCTGCTCGGGGTCAAGACGAAGGCGCAGATGCGCGCGGCTTCGCTGGCTGTGGGGCGTGGCGACGATGCCATCCTCGTCCCCGAGCCAGGCGCGCACCGCCTCGAACGTGAGATTGGGTTCGGATTCGCAGCCAAACTCCTCGTCAAACCGGCGCTGAATGAGCTGGCGCGCGAGCGCCGCCGAGCAGGGGCAGGTGGAGGAGTACCCGATCTCGAGCTCGAGCTGGGCCTCGAACCCCTTGGGCGAGCGCCGCGTCTTGAGCGTGAGCGGGTAGCCCTTCCAGCCGCTGTGATCGCTGATCAGCGCCGGGCGCCTTAGAAGCGGCGTGCCGGTGAGATCAAGATACGCGGTGTCGGAAAGCCCCTCGTGGCTTTCAAGAAAGCCCTCGAGCGTTTCCCTGAGCCGGGCAAGCGTGAGTGGCCGCCGGGTGAGGGCGTCGAGCCCGAGATAGAGCCTCGACATGTGAATGCCGCGGGCGTGTTCATCATCGAGGCTGACGCCTGCGTTGGCCCGCACGTCGAAGGCGGTGTCGTCGAGCACCACCGGCAGCTCGATGCCAGCCATGCCGACCCGGCTCAGGGCGCCGGTCAGCCGGGACGGCCCGCGCGTCACGTCGGACAGCGTGTCGAGTGTTGATGCGTTCGGGAAAGCGAGGTCAGTCATGCCAGGCCTCGAAGGGGTCGGGAAGGGTTTTCCAGTGCTCAGCCCCCTGAAGCAGGGTGGCCTCATCGAGCAGGCAGTCGTCGAGCGCCTGACGCATGCGCGCCTTGTCCATGTTCTGGCCGATGAACACCAGTTCCTGGCGCATGTCGCCGAAGGGCTCTTCCCATTTCTCCAAAATCGCGTCTCGCCACTCGGGGTCGGCCGGCCAGTCGCTGTCCGGCACGGCCTTCCAGAACATTCCGGCGAACCCGTAATGGGCGATGCCGCCGGCCTGGCTCCACTGGGCGGCAAAGCGCGGGCGGCTTGCGAGCCAGAAAAAACCCTTCGAGCGTAAAAGCCCCTGGCCGAACCAGTCGCTGTGCATGAGCGCATGAAAGCGCTCGGGGTGGAACGGGCGGCGGGCCAGATAACTGAAGCTCGAGATGCCGTACTCCTCGGTCTCCGGCACGTGCTCGCCGCGCATCTCCTTGAGCCAGCCGGGGGCGGCGCTTGCGCGTTCGAAATTGAAGCGGTGCGTGTCGAGCACGCGGTCGAGCTCGATGTTGCCGCGAGTGATCGGAACGATGTCGGCCTCGGGGTTGAGGCGCTTAAGCACGGCGGTCAGCTCCTTGAGCGTCTCGGGCTCGATCAGGTCGGTCTTGCTGATCACCAGCACGTCACAGAACTCGATCTGATCGACCAGAAGGTCGGAGACGCTTCGTTCGTCGTCCTCACCGGCGGTCTCGCCCACCTCGGAAAGCGCCTCGGCTGCCCGGTACTGCGCCAGAAAATTGACGCCGTCGACCACGGTCACCAGCGTATCGAGCCGGGCCACGTCGGCAAGGGTCTGGCCGTCTTCGTCTTCGAACGTGAAGGTTTCCGCCACCGGCAGCGGTTCGGAAATGCCGGTGGATTCAATCACCAGATAATCGAAGCGGCCCTCGCGGGCGAGCCGGTTGACCTCGAGCAGCAGGTCTTCGCGCAGGGTGCAGCAGATGCAGCCGTTGCTCATCTCGACCAGCCGCTCCTGGCTGCGGTTGAGCGCCACCTCGCCGGTTGCGCCATCGACCGGGCCGTCATGGTCGCGCACCAGCGCCGCATCGATGTTGACCTCGCTCATGTCGTTGACGATCACCGCCACCCGTCGGCCGTCGCGGTTGGCCAGAATGTGATTGAGCAGGGTGGTCTTTCCGGCGCCGAGAAACCCGGACAGCACGGTCACGGGCAGAGGGGCGGTCGCCGGCAAAGAGGTGGCCGTTGAACGAGCGCCGGCCGTCGAACGAGCACCGGCCGTTGAACTAGGACTGCGCGTGGAAAGTGGGGCGGTCATGGCGGACTCCGAGGTCGCATCACTGAAATCGGGGAGGATGTTAAATGTTATATCATAACAAATCAACCGCGCATCCATCGGGCCGCCGATCACGATCATGCATGGGGCGTATTAGGATCTGGCTATTTGTTAGCAGTCTAATGGTGTGTCTACACTGGGGTCAGTTCACTTTACGCTCTTAGTCTCAAGGAATTTCGCGATGGCTTCTCTGTTTGACCGTTTTGATCTGGCGGGCACTCAACTCGATAACCGCATCGTCATGGCGCCGATGACCCGCTCCCGCGCGACCGGCGACGTGCCGGACGAGATGGGCGCGCTCTACTATCGCCAGCGCGCAGGCGCCGGGCTGATCATTTCCGAAGGCACGCCCATTTCCCGGCAGGGCACCGGCTACCTCTATAACCCGGGCATCTTCGGCCCGGACCAGATCGCCGGCTGGAAGAAAGCCACCCAGGCCGTGCACGAGCGCGGAGGGGTGTTCTTCGCCCAGATCTGGCACGTGGGCCGCGTCTCGCACACCTCGGTTCAACTCGCCGGCCAGTCACCGGTGGGCCCGAGCGACAAGCAGGGCGGCATGGCGTTCGGCTACACCGAGGACGGCGTGCCGGACATGCTCGATGCCAGCACGCCGCGCCGGCTCGAGACGTGGGAAGTGCGCGAGATCGTGCGTTATTTCGCCCAGGCCGCGGTCAATTCCCGCGAGGCCGGATTCGATGGCGTCGAGATTCACGGCGCCAACGGCTACCTCTTCGAGCAGTTTCTGAACCCGCACGTCAACGACCGCGACGACGTCTACGGCGGGTCGCGGGAAAACCGCTGCCGGCTTCTGATCGAGGCGGTCGATGAGGTCAGCAAGCTGATCGGCGCGCATCGGGTCGGCGTTCGCCTCTCGCCCCACGGCACGCTGTTCGACATGCCGGAGTACGACGACAACGGCGAGACCTACCTGCATCTGGCGCGGGAGTTCAATAAGCGCGGGCTTGCCTACGTCCACCTGCACGACCAGGGCGGACAGGGCATGCCGCCGATGCCGCGCGAGTACCTGCGCCAGTTCCGTGATGTGTACGAGGGTACGCTGCTGCTGGCGGGCAATCTGGACCAGAACGAGGCCGAGCGTCTGGTCGAGGATGGCACCATCGATCTACCGGTGTTCGGGCGGCTGTTCATCTCGAACCCGGATCTGGTCGAGCGCATGAAACACGGCCTGCCGCTGGCGGATTACGACACCACCACCTTCTACGGCGGTGACGCGCGCGGCTACATCGACTACCCCACCTACGCCGAAGAGCAGGCTCGCAAGGCCCGCGAGGCGCTGATCGAACAGAAGGGGTGATCGAGAAGTAGAAAGGGGGATCGAGAAAACACGCTGATCGCTTTTTAAAAATCGACAAAAAACGCCCCGCATCGCGGGGCGTTTTTCTGTGCGTTACCGCATCACGCGCAGTGGGGCGTCACATGAAACTCGAGGGGTTTCCCCTGGGTCGAGTCGCCGCCGATCTGGACGTGAAAGCGCCCCGGCTCCTGCACGGTCTCGAGCTCCGCGTTCAAGAAGCTACGCATCTCGGGGGTGATGTGAAAGCGTACGTGCGCGCATGCGCCCGGGGCCAGCTCAATGCGGCGGAAATCCTTGAGCTCACGCACCGGGCGCACCACGCTTGCGCTGACGTCCTGTAGATAAAGCTGCACTACCTCGATGCCCTGACGCTTGCCGGTGTTGGTGACGGTAAGGCTGACCTCAAGGGTGTCGTTCATCCCGATCTCCGAGCATGACGCCTTAAGCGCGCTGTACTCGAAGGTGGTGTAGGACAGCCCGAACCCGAACGGATAGAGCGAGTCGTTGGGGCTGTCCAGGTATTTGGAGGCGTACTTGGGGTCGACGCCCTTGGGGCGGCCGGTATTGAACGCGTTGTAGTAGACCGGAATCTGGCCGACGTGTCTTGGAAAGCTCATCGGCAGCTTGCCGGCCGGCGTCACGTCGCCGAACAACACGTCCGCCACGGCGTTGCCGGCTTCCGTGCCCGGCCACCACGCCTCTAAAATGGCCGGTGCCATGCCATCAAGCTCGGTAAGCGTCAGCGGCCGGCCGTTGAAGAGCACCGTGGCCACCGGCGTGTCACCGGCGGCTTCCAGCACCCGGCGGGCAAGCTCGAGCTGCATGCCGGGCAGGCCGATGTCGGTGCGGCTCGCGGCCTCATCGGCGAAGGCTTCATCCTCACCCAGCGCCAGTATTACGGCGTCGGCCTGACGCACCAGCTCGAGCGCCGCTTCGATGCCGGAGGTGTCGGTATCACCGATTTGATTGGATACGCCGTCCGCGCACATGATTGTTGCGCCGTTGCCAAGGCGCTGGGCGATGCCATCTCGAAGCGTCACCGTGTCGTCGTGATCGCCGTTGCCGTGCCAGGAGCCGATCAGGCGCGGGGTGTTCCCGAGCGGGCCAATGAGGGCGATTTTTTTGTGCTGGTCACTCAGTGGCAGCACATTGCCCTCGTTTTTCAAAAGCACCATCGATTCCGTCGCCTGCTCGCGGGCGGCGCGGCGGTGGGCGTCACTCAGCAAACACTCGGCCTCGCGCTCATCATCCGCGTAGCGGTACGGGTCCTCGAACAGCCCGAGCGCGGCCTTGAGCCACAGAATCCGCCGCACCGCCTCGTCGATGCGCGCCTCCTCGACGGCGCCGCAGCGCACGAGTTCCTCGAGTGTCTTGATGAAATACCCGGACTGCATGTCCATGTCGACGCCGGCGTTGACCGCCTTGCGGGACGCCTCCAACGCGTCCTCGGCGACGCCGTGGCGCTCGAGTTCCATGATGGCGGTGTAGTCGGTGACCACCATGCCCTTGAAGCCCCACTCACGGCGCAGGATCTGATCGAGCAGCAGCGGGTGGCAGGTCGCCGGAATGGCGTTAAGCGTGTTGAACGCCGTCATGACGCTGGCGCAGCCTTCCTCGAGCGCGGCCAGAAAGGGCGGCAGGTAGATCGAGCGCAGGCGCCACTCCGACAGGTCGACGGTGTTGTACTCGCGCCCGGCTTCCACCGCGCCGTAGGCGGCGTAGTGCTTGACGCAGGCGGCGAGCGTGTCGGTCGCGCCGGGGGCACGCCCCTGAATGCCGCGCACCTGGGCGCGGGCGATCTGTGACGTCAGATGGGTGTCTTCGCCGGCGCCTTCCATCACCCGGCCCCAGCGCGGGTCGCGGGCGACGTCCACCATCGGCGCGAAGGTCCAGTGCACGCCGGATGCGGCGCCTTCCCGTGCCATGACGCGAGCGGCGCGCTCGATGCCCTCCAGGTGCCAGCTGGCGGCCTGCGCGAGCGGAATCGGAAAGATCGTTTTAAAGCCGTGGATGATGTCGTAGCCAAAGAGCAGCGGAATGCCGAGCCGCGAATGCGCCACCGCCTGTGTCTGAAGCTCACGCGTGAACTCGACCCCGAAGGCGTTGAACACCGAGCCGACCCGGCCCTGCCGCACGTCATCCTCGATGTCGGTATTGGCCGGCGCCCCGGTGGTGTCGCGGCTGCCGGCGACCTGATTCATCTGGCCGATCTTTTCCTCGAGCGTCATCTGCGCCAGCAGCGTCTCGACCATTTCATCGAGGGCGCGGCCTTGCGCCGTGTCGAGCCCAAAGGGCTGACCTACCGTCTGTTTCGTGCCTTGTGCGGACATCATTGCCTCCTTGGGTGCGGCGTACCTGATACGCCGGTTGTACAGGGTGCCTCGTAGAGCGCCGAGCCGATTTTATCGGTGTGCCCTACTTTAGTGACCGTGCCCGCGGTCCGTTGTTCACCATTGCCGGTCGAACACTCAGGCTGTCAAAGGGCGCTCTACCGGACCAAGAAGGCTTATCCGGCCTAAGTTCTATCCGGCGCCGGACCGGTAATACGCTCGAGCAGAGCCATGACGTCTCTTAGCGCGTGCGTGTCGAGGGCGCCGGTGGCCGCAGCCAAATTCAGCCGATCCATCACGAGCTGACGCACGCCGTCGACGTACTGAATACGCTGGTCAAAGAGCGTTGCCCGCGCGTCGAGCACATCGACCAGGTCTCGAATGCCGAGCGCTGCGCCCTTGTCGGCGGCTTCCAGATAGGTGCGGCTCGAGGTGATCGAGCGCGCCAGCGCGCGCAGGCGCTGGGCGTCGGTATCAAGGCGTCGGTGGTACTGAACGAGTTGCTCGTAGGCCGTGCGCCGGGCGTTGCCGAGCTCGGCCTGGCTTGCGCGCTGGCGCAGCTCGCCCTGGCGAATGTCGGCCTGGGTGTAGCCGCCCATGAACAGGTTGAGATTGGCCTGAACGGAGGCGCTCTTGTCGGTGCTGTCGCGGTAGGGGTCGTCGCTGTCCCGGTTCTGATAGCTCAGATTCAGGGACACTTCGGGGTAGTAGCTGGCCTCACGCACGTGGGTGTCCTTGCGTGCGACCTGCTGGTTCTTCTGCGCGAGCCGGACGTCGGCGTTGTTCGCGATGCGCTGACTCAACGTCTCGAGTGGCTTGGGGGCGGGAAGGTCGAGCGAGGTGATGTCCTTGAGCGCGACCCGGTCAAAGTCGGGACGCACGCCGGTCAAACGCGTTAAATGACTCAAGGCGTCATCGAGGTCGTTGTGGCCTTCGGCCTGATCGGCGCGGGTTTGATCAAGGCTTGCCTGTGCGGCCAGCAGGTCGATCCGGTCGCCGATGCCGAGCTCGAACGCGCGCTTGGCCTGGCGAACCTGAAGCGTCAGCGCCCGCGTCTTGGCCTTAAGAAGCTCGATGCGCCGGGAGGCGTAGAAGGCGTTCATGTAGGTCTTGGCCAGTTCGAGCGCCAGGTCGCGCTCGGCCACGGCAATCTCCTCAAGCGCGGCCTGACGGATCGCCCTGGCCTTGTCGAGCTTGCGAAAGCGTTCCATCGAAAACAGCGGCTGAGTGAGCTGAAGTCGTCGGGTCTGGTCGGTGGAATAGCCTGCACAGCGCTGGGCGTAGTCTTCGCCGCCGGCCGGCTCGCCGGTGTCGGGGTTGTTGATGCAAGCGGTGAGGTCGCCGTCGGTGTAGATGTTGTCGCTTTCGGTGTAGCTGTAGCCGTAGGAGGCATCGAGTCGCGGCAGGAGTCCGGCGCGGGCCTTGGGCACTTCCTCCCCCCGGGCCCGGGCCTCGAGGCGTGTACTCGAGAGTACCGCGTCGTGTGCGAGCGCTTCAGCAAACAGCGCTGGCAGTGAAGGTAGCCGCTCGGCGCCGGCCGCTGTCTCGGCATGAAGTGTGGAAGCGATCAAGGCCACTGTACAGGCAAGGGTGGTCGGCCAAACGAGGCTAGGGGTCATCGGTCCTCTCTATGCAGGGGAGGTGATTCTGTGTAGGGGCGGTGATGTCGCGACCGTCCGCTGGATCGACCGAACGCTGGATCTCAGGCGAAGCATGACCGGTGAGCGTATGACCGGCAACAGACCATGGTCGGGTGCACTTCCTCATGGCTTCCAGGGCGACCATGGGGCGGTACGAAGATAGGCTCTGACACCTATCCCTCTTATAGCCATGAGCGCCCGGACGGCCAAGCTTTTACTGCATCGCCAATCTTGGATGCAGTAGAGTAGGTGGTTAACCCGCTGGAGTCTTTTCGATGTCTCACCCCTGTTACTGGCACGACAGCCTGCCCACGCCGCCAGTGCGCTACCCGACGCTTTCGCGCGATCACGACGCTGATGTGGCGATCGTCGGCGCCGGTTTTACCGGGCTCTGGTCGGCGTACTACCTCAACCAGCTCGTGCCGTCGCTCAAGATCGTGGTGCTCGAGGCCGAGCGGCTCGGGTTCGGCGCGTCCGGGCGCAATGGCGGGTGGCTTGTGGGCAGCATGGCGGGGCTCGACCGCTACATCGATCACTGGCCCGAGCACCAGCGCCGAGGGGTGTGTGATCTGCTGTGCCACAACGTCGATGACATTGGCTCGGTGCTGGCCCGCGAGGGAATCGACGCCGACTACCACAAGGGCGGGGCGGTGTACGTGGCGGCGCGTTACAAGGCGCAGGAGCGGGTGCAGCGGGAGTACCTCGAGCACCTTCATCACATCGGGTTTCGTGAGGCGGACTGCAAGTGGCTCTCGCCCGAGGCAATGGACCGCATCGCTCGCTTCCGAGACCAGCGCGGCGGCATTCTCCAACGTCAGGTGGCGACCTTTCATCCGATGAAGCTGCTGCAGGGGCTGGCCGCACGGCTTGCCGAGCGCGGGGTCGAGATCGTCGAGCGCAGCCCGGTGGAGGCGATCGAACCCGGCGTCGTTCGAACGGCCACGGGCCGCGTCCGCGCGCGCCACATCATCGCCGCTACCGAAGGCTATACCCGCCATCTTGGCCTCAAGCGTCGGATTCTGCCGATCGAGAGCATGCTGATCGCCACCGAGCCGCTCGATGAGGCGCAGTGGGGGGAGATCGGCCTCAACGCGCGCCACGCCTTCGGCGATGCCAGTCGACTGGTGACCTACGGCCAGCGAAGCCGTGACGATCGGCTCATCTTCGGCGCCCAGGGCTATTACCACTTCGGCGGGCCGCCCCGTCAGTCGTTCGAGATAACCGACCGCCACATGAAAATGCGACAGGGGCTTTTGAAGGCGCTGTTTCCGGGGCTTGGTGATGTGCGCGTGACCCATGGCTGGGGCGGTACGCTCGGGCTTTCACGTCATTTTCGCCCGCATGTAATTCGAGACGCCGCAACCGGCATTGCCACCGCTGGCGGTTACGCCGGTGAAGGCGCGGCGATGGCGCACATCATGGGTCAGACACTTGCCGAGCTGATCACCGAGCAGGGCAGCAAGCGCACCGCCATGCCGTGGGTGCACGCCAATGCCCGCCACGAAGACATCTTGAAGCGCTGGGAAATGGAGCCGTTCCGGTGGCTGTCGGCGCAGGTCGTGGCAGCAAGCTATGGGCTCGAGGAGTCTCTGATGCAGCACGACTTGAACGTGCCGGGGCTGAGCCCGGCGCTCAACGCGGTCAACAACGCCGTCTCACGGATGGTGGAGTAGGGCGCGGGGCTTGCAAGGCCGAGCGGGAGGTTGCTCGGCCATGAAGGTGTGGCGCGGGTCCTGGTAGATCGTGTCGTTAGTAGGTCGGGGCGCTAGTTGGTCGTGGCATTAGTAGATCGGGGCGTTTAGAACGACCTGAGGCCGGTTGAGCGAGTTGAGCTCGACGTGGCCATCGACCCGATAAACTTCTCGGAGCAGGTGCTGATCGATGGTGTCGTTGCAGCTGCCGAAGCGGTGCATGCGCCCGTTGGCGATCACCAGAGCGTGGTCGCAGTAACCGAGCGCGTGGTTGAGATCGTGCAGTGCGATCATCACGATCATCTGACGCTCGTCGGCCAGCGAGCGCACCAGCCCCAGCACTTCCATCTGCCGGTGCAGGTCGAGCGCCGAGGTCGGCTCATCCATCAACAGAATATGCGGGCGACGAATCAGACTCTGGGCAATGCCCACGAGCTGACGCTGGCCGCCGCTGAGTTCGCTTAGATAGCGCGAGGCCAGCTCGGTAATGCGAAGCGCGGCCAAAAGCGAATCGATGTCTCTGAGTTCCTCTTCCGAGACCTTGAGTGAGCGCCCCTGCTTTGCGGCGAGCACCACCGATTCGAACACGGTCAGCACGGCGGTGGCGTTGGTGTCCTGCGGCAGGTAGGCCAGTGCCTGTTCGCCGCTCGGTACGCCCTCGATGTGCACCTCACCCGGGCCTGAGGCCATGCCGGCGATTCGGCGAAAGAGGCTCGACTTGCCGGCGGCGTTGGGGCCGATTACGGCGGTCATGGTGCCGGCGGTAATGGTCGGCGTGGTGACGTCGGCCAAAACCTGTTTGCGGCCGTAGCGCGTACCCACCCCCTCGAGCGTGAGGCTTACCATGAGTTACGTCTCCGGCTTGAAAAGATCAGTGAGAAGAAAAACGGTACGCCGACCAGCGCGGTCGCGACCCCAATCGGCAAAATGGCGCCGGGGATCAGGAGCTTGCTGAGCACCGAGGTGGCCGAGAGCAACAGCGCCCCGCACAGAATCGATGCCGGCATGAAAAAGCGTTGATCTTCCCCGACCAGCATGCGGGCAATATGAGGCCCGACGAGCCCGATAAACCCGATGCTGCCGACGAAGGAAACCGGGATGGCGGCAAGTAGACTGACCAGAATCAGGGTGGTCAGGCGCAGGCGTTTCACGTTGACGCCAAGGCTTTCGGCCTTGGCGTCGCCCAGGCGCAGGGCGGTCAGCGACCAGGCCTGTCGAATGAACAGGGGCACGGTCGCGGCCAGCACGGCCGCCGTGACCGCGACCTTGGTCCAGGTCGCCTTGACCAGGCTCCCCATGGTCCAGAACACCACCGCCGACAGCGCCTGCTCGCTTGCCAGATACTGGAGCAGCGCCTGAAGGGCGTTGAAGGTGAACACCAGCGCGATGCCGAGCAGCACGATGGTTTCGACCGTCACGCCGCGCATGCGGCTGAAGAAATAGATCACGCCGGCGGCAAGCATCGCCATCACGAACGCATTGAGCGGAATCACGAATGCGGACACGAACGGCACCAGCGCCACACCGAACACCAGCGCAAGCGCGGCGCCAAAGCCGGCCGCCGCCGAGATGCCGAGGGTGAAGGGGCTTGCCAGCGGGTTGGCCAGAATCGTTTGCATCTGGGCGCCCGCAACCGACAGCGACGCCCCGACGGTCAAGGCCATCAGCGCCACCGGCATGCGAATCTCCCAAAGGATCACACGCATCTTGGTGTCTGCGTTCTCCGGGGAGAACAGCGTGGCAATGACGTCGGTCACCGGGTAGTTGTAGGGCCCGGTGGCCAGATCCACGGCGAACGAGATCAGAACGGCCACGGCAAGCCCGACCAGAATCAGCACGCGCCGGCCGACGCTTGCGCGGTAATCCTGGCTGGCTGACGCGATGGGAGAGACGTCGTTCACAGCGACCCCTTCAGCACTCATTGGGTTTCGTTGTCAGTAGTGGACAGGAAGTAGCCCGGCGCGTAGTCGATCGGCAGGAAGCGCTCATGCAGCTCACGCATGGTGGCACTGGGGTCGATGTCCTTGAAAAGCTCCGGATGAATCCACTTGGCGATCTGCTCGATGGCCGCGAACTGATAGGGACTGTTGTAGAACTGGTGCCAGATGGCGTGTGTATGGCCTTCCGTCACGGCGTCGGCCTGGGCAAGCGCCGGGCGTTTCAGCAGGCTTTCAAGACGGCTCAGCGCTTCGGTCTGGTCGCTGTTGGGGCCCATGGGAATCCACTGGCCGCCCGGCATGTAACCGCTCCACTCACCGCCTGTCGCGATGTACTGAGACGGGTTGGAGGCGATGATCTGTTCGGGGTTCAGCGTGCCGAAGGTGCCCGGAATGATGTCGCCTGCGATGTTGTGGCCGCCGGCAAGCTCGACCATTTCACCGAAGTTGGCGTTGCCGAAGGACATGCAGCACTCTTCGGTGTAGCCGGCCGCGCGCTCGATGAAGACGTCAGGGCGCTTGGGCGAGGCGTCCTCGATGCGCTGCGTCACGGTGTCCAGGTGCTTCTGGCGGAAATCGAGAAACGCCTGGGCGTTTTTCTGCTCACCGGTAAGCTCGCCCAGGATGTTCATGCTGGGTTCGGTATTGACCATCGGGTGGGCGCGAAAATCGACGTAGACGACCGGAATGCCGACCGCGGCAAGTTTCTTGTCAAGGCCTGAATCTTCGGTGGCCTGCTGGGCCTCGATGTTCATCACGACCACGTCGGGGTCGAGGGTGACGGCCTGCTCGATGTCAAAGGTGCCTTCCTTGAAGCCGCCAAAGGTCGGGATCTTGGTGATCTCGGGGTAGCGTTTCTTGTAGAGCGCCCAGGAACCCGGGTCGGCCTTTTCAAGGTCGTCGCGCCAGCCCACCACTCGCTTGAACGGGTTGTCCTGGTCAAGCATCGCAAGGGCGTAGGTCATGCGGCCTTCGCCAAGAATCAGACGCTCGACAGGGGCATTGACGGTAACGTCACGACCTGCGACATCGTGAATAACGACTTCTTCACCGGCAAACGCGCTCGTTGCGCTCACCCACACCAGCAGTGCCGTGACAATTCGACGAACCATGAAACCCGCTTCCTAAGTAGTGGTATTGAAAAAAGCCTGTTTTTGGACAGGTTATTATTTGCGACATCGTTTCAGTTGTAAATCCGTCTTTTTTATATCGTTGGCGCGTAATCTATCCGAGAAATGCGGCCATATGAATCGATAACGCTTGAGTGTCGAACGAGCTTCATGGAGGGGCCAGACACAACAACGCCGCCCGGGCGGCGGCGTTGTCGGTGTTCGGTCGGGCCGTGCGGTCAGTCGGCACGCGCCTCGCGCTCAAGCGTCTGGCACACCGCGTCATCGAGCGACAGGGCCGTGCGCAGCTGATCGAGCCAGGCGCGCTCCATGGCATTTTGTTCATCGATGATGGCAACGCTCGCCAGATAGACCTCGCGCGCGGCCTGGGGGGAGTCGACGTCCTGCGCCAGCGCATCGGCATCGAGGGGAGCTGACATCTGCTGTTCAACCCAGGCGTGCAGCTCATCGTCGGCGCCGAGGGCATCGATCTGCTCGGTCAGTGCGGCGCGCTCCTCGGCGTCGATGTGGCCATCGGCGCGGGCCGCCGCGATCATCGCTTTCAGGATCACCCGACTCCGGCGCTCCTGCTCGTTATCGCCTAGTTGCTCGAGCGGTTGTCCTTCGCGTTCGGTACTGGCTGTATCGCCTGAGCTCTGGTGCGCCTGCCACGCCTTCCAGGCCAATGCCCCGAGCCCCGCGAGCGCCCCGTACTTGAGGCCCTTGCCCGCCATGCTGCGCCCGCGCTTGCTGCCGATCAGCATGCCAAGCGCGCCGCTTCCCACCAGTGACGAGACATCAAACCCGCTCTTCTTGCCGGCGCTCGAGGAGGAGGACGTGTGCTTGCTGGCCTGTTTCATCAACTGCGAAAGAATTTTCTGTGCGTTCATAAAGGCTCCTGACGGTTGAGCAAGGGTACGCATCCACCATAGATCATGCGGCGGCGCCCGCATTGGCCGGGGCTTAAGTCACGCCGGGTGTAACGTCATGTCAGGCCCATGCCTGTTCATTCTTTCGAACGCGAGGGCTCGGCGGAGTCGGGTTCCGGCGGCTCGTCGTCGGCGTGGACGGCCTCAGCGTGTTCCGCGGCCCAGGCGCCGGCCGCTTCAACCGCAACCGGCGAGGCGGTTGGCACCACGCCGATGTAGCTTTCGCCCTCGCCTGGATGGTGATGCGCGGTCTCGGATGTGCGAACGAACAGCGTCGCGTACAGGGCGTAGGCGGCGATGGCTAGAAACGTCACGCCGAGCACCGGCCAGAACGCGAACGGGCCGAACGATTCCATCGCCCAGCCGGTAACCAGCGGCCCTGCAATGGCGCCAAGCCCGAAGGTGAACACCAGCCCGCCGGACGCCGCTGGCATGTCTTCAGGGGCCAGTGAGTCGTTGGTGTAGGCCAGAAAAAGCGCGTACAGCGGCGTGGTCACGCCGCCGGCCAAAAAGGCCGCGCCCATCAAGAACCAGAGCGCGCCGCCGACGAACCAGGCAAGCGTGCAGGCAATCGCCCCCAGACACGCCGCGCCGAAGATCAGCGTGCGGCGATCCATACGGTCGGACATCCAGCCAATCGGGTATTGAAGCACCAGGGCGCCGGCAAACAGCATGGCGACGAACAGCGCGATCTGCGCGGCACTCAATCCGATCTGGGTGCCGAAGACTGCGCCCATGCCGGCCTGGGTCGCGTAGATGCTGCCGAGAAGAAAAATGCCGAGCGTGCCGAGCGGAGAGCCGGCAAAGAGCTTCTTGAGCGACATGGGCGGCGCGACGTTGGCAACCGGCACGGGCGAGACGGACAGGAGAATCGGCGCAAACGAGATGGACACCAGAATCGAGGCGCCGATGAACAGGGCCGAGGTGGCGGCGTCCCCCAGCGATAAAAGCCCCTGCGCGCCGATGATGCCAAGGGTCTGGGCGATCATGTAGGCCGACAGCACCTTGCCGCGGGTTTCGTTGGTCGAGGCGTCGTTCAGCCAGCTTTCGGCCACCACGTAGATGCCGGACATGCAAAAGCCGATCAGGATGCGAAGTGCTGTCCACGCCCAGGGGTCGGTCAGAAGCGGAAAGGAGATCAGCCCGGCCGACATGAAGCTTCCAAGCGCTGCGAACACGCGCACGTGGCCAACCCGTCGAATCAGAAGGGGCGTGAAGCGGGCGCCGGACAGAAAGCCCATGAAGTAGCCCGAGGTCACCACCGCAAGCTCCGTCGAGGAAAAGCCCTCGATGCCACCGCGCAGGCCGATCAGCGTGAAATGCATGCCGTTGCCGAGCATGATGAGCACGATCCCGAGCAGCAGTGCCCAGACCTGAGTCAGCATCTTGATCATTGAGTGTCCTTGTGGCGGTGAAGGTGGCGGTGGCGCGTGAGCGCGTTCAGATTTTTCGAATCTGACGCAAAAGCGCGACACGCTCAATGGCTTCATGCACCCCCGCCCCTAAAGGATGAGATCACCGCGTTGATCGCAGCGATGCGCGTTCACGCTGTCCCCAACGTCTGATCGAAAAGGGGGTTAGGCGTTGACCCCTTTCATGCCTTCCTCCGTGTAGCGCGCCCCATCGATTCGACACTCGGCCAGCGCGCGTTCAAGGGCATCGCGCTCGGCGTGAGCGAGGTGTATGTCGGTCGCGGCGGCGTTGTCATCGAGGTAGCGGGTCTGCCGTGTGCCTGGAATCGGCACGATGTCCGGCCCCTGGGCCAGAAGCCAGGCGAGCGCGAGCTGGGCGGGCGTACAGCCCTTTCGGTGCGCGTGCTCGATCACGACCTCGGCCAGGCGGCGGTTGGTCTCGAGCGCCTGTTCTGAAAAGCGCGGTAGATTCGCCCTGAAATCATCGGCATCGAAGGCGTCACGGCGTTGAAAGCGCCCGGTCAGAAAACCGCGCCCGAGCGGTGAATACGGCACGAAGCCGACTCCCAACTCGCGACAGGTCGGCAGAATGTCGGCCTCGACCTCGCGGCTCCAGAGCGAGTATTCGGTCTGTACCGCCGTGACCGGGTGAACCGCGTGAGCGCGGCGAAGGGTCTCGGCGCTGACTTCGCACAACCCGATGCGGGCGATCTTGCCCTCTGCCACCAGCCCGGCCAATGCCTCCATGGTGGTTTCGATCGGGGTATCGGGCGCAACGCGATGCGCGTAGTAAAGATCGATCTGTTCGATGCCAAGCCGCTTGAGCGAGTCTTCACACGCGGTGCGGATATAGGCGGGGCTGTTGTCCAGGCGTCGCGCGTACTCGCCCGGGTTACGGACGATGCCGAACTTGGTCGCGATCTTGACCCGTCCTGAGTGCGCGCGCAGAAACTGTCCGATCAAACGCTCGTTGTGGTGGGGGCCGTACATGTCGGCGGTGTCGAAAAAATCGAGGCCCTGCTCGACGGCGCGGGCCAGAACCCGCAGTGATTTGCTGTCGTCGCGTGCGCCGTAGAATTCGCTCATCCCCATGCAGCCAAGGCCGATGGCCGAGACCGTGAAGTCCTTACCCAGTGTGTGCGTGTGCATGCCGTGTCTCCATGATGGTCGGTACGCGGCGTAAGGTGACATACTCGGATGTATAAAAAACCGGAGAAAACTCGAACCATGCTTTCCGAAAACGGAAAATGTTCATCGTCACTCGGGAAACATCCAGCGCTGGTCTGGGACGATGTGCGTGTCTTTTTGATGATCGCGCGGCAGGGCACGCTGAGTTCGGCGGCCACCGCCATGGGGCTTGGGGTAGCGACACTCACGCGCCGGCTCGACCGGCTGGAGGCGGCGCTCGGAGTGGCGCTGTTTCTGCGCCAGCAGAGCGGGTATACGCTCGCACCCGAAGGTCATGCGCTTCTTAAGCGAGCCGAAGCCATGGAAGACGCCGCACTGTCGTTTGACGCGTTTCGCGATACCAACGCGCCGCTGTCAGGCGTGGTGCGCGTGGCCACGGCCGAGAACATCGCGCATGAGTGCATCCTGCCGCATTTGCATGCCTTTTATGCGCGTTACCCGAATTTGCGCGTCGAGCTGCTCACGGACGTGTCGTCGGTGAGCGTGCACCGTCACGAGGCGGATCTGGCTATCCGCATGGTGCGACCGGAGCGGGGCAATGTCCGCTTCAAGCGGCTCGCAACGCTCGGGTACGGGCTTTATGCCAGCGCCGAGTACGTGGCTCGGCATTCGATCGATCCGCACTCCGTAACGGTCGATGCGCTGTCGAGCGGGGCGGCTGAGTTCATCGGGTGGTCGGCGGCCTTCGCGCATCTGCCGGCTGCGCAGTGGCTCGAGCGGGCGCTCGAGGGGCGAGCGCCGGTGCTTATGACGACCTCGGTGGCAACACAGATCACCGCCGCCAGGGCGCATCTGGGGTGTGTGGTCGCACCGCATTTTCTGGCACGAGACGCCGGGCTTGTGTGTGTGGCACGCGAGCTTGGCATCGATCAGCCGATCTACCTGGTGATTCAGTCCGACCTGGCCCAGTCCCCGCGCACGCGGGTGCTGGCGGATTTTCTGAGTGAGTGTGTGGCCGCACACGGCGACCGGCTGAGCGGGAAGGCGTTTTCCTGAGCCGTGCCCGCAGAAGGCGCTCGTCTAGGTAAGCGCCTCGAGTGACAGTACAAGGCCAAAAAGCAGCCACAGGTGCGCCGGATAGAAGCTTCGCCACAGCCAGGGCGGCAGACGAGCCCCGCGGGCAAGCCTTGGTACACCGTGCCCTGCACGGGCGGCGATACCCAGAAGCGCCAGTGTGGCGAGCACCGCCGAGGCCGTGCTGAGTGGCGCCTCATTGAGCCGCATCGTAAGCCACAGGACCGGAAGGCTCATAAGTAAGCCTTCGAGGCGGCGGCCTTGGGTCAACAACGCGTACGCGCCCATGAGGGCGGGGATGAGCAAGCCCCCATCAAGGCCGTATTCGATGTGCGCGTCGAGCGCGTAGCCAAGCGTCAGGCCGATGAACCCGAGTGCTATGGCGAGCGTCCGAGCGCGCAGGGTAAGGTCTGGCGTCACGAGCTGCTTCCCGGCCCAGCCAACCATCAGCCCGAGCGTAAGCGTTGTGCACACGTTGAGGCGGATAATGCCCCCGGTATCGATCAGGAGCATGAACGGCACCTGCGCGAGCAGCGCCAAAAACAGAAGGCGCGCCATGTAGCGCAGCGGACGTGTGGTGTCGAACAGGGCGTGCCAGGCGATCATGCCGGCAAACAGGGGAAACGCAAGCCGACCGAGCGTCGCCATCAGCCAGAACGCGGCGTCATGGCCTGACGGGGTCAGGATGAAGCGTGCGAGGTGATCGAGCGTCATCGTAAGCAGGGCGAGCCACTTGGCCCAGTCCGTCCAGTGCGAGGCAGGGGCGATCATTTATGCTCCGAATGGGGGCGTGGAGGGTCATGATGCCTAACCGCGCCCGGAAACGGGAGCGTTTGGGTATGTTGTCGTCAAGAACCGTCGTCAACGGTCGCCGTCAACAGCCGTCGTCAAGAACAGGGTCTTGGATAACCGGGGTGGCGATGTTGGACACGCATGGACTGGCGCAGGCCGTGAATCACGTCATCACAGGTGCCGGCTCAAGAGGCGCGGCGAGGGGCGGGAGGGTACTTCAGTGCAGCCACCGGGCTCCGGAAGAGCCCGGTAACACGGACAGTCAGCAGCTGAAGCTGGGCTCGTAAGAGACGCCTTGCTCGAAAAACTGATTGTGACCGGCGGACGGAATCTGATCATTGCTGAACGCACCTGCGTAAGCGCCGGCACTGACAACGACAGCAACTGCCAGAGTGATGGTGATTGTGAATGCGGATCTCATGAACGAACTCCCTCAAACATTATTTTGATCTGATCTAAAGCCGAAACGGCATAGATATTTTTATTCATATGTAAGTGATTGGCTGTGCCAGATGGCGCAGCGGTCATGTTTATGCGCCTAAAGTTGTATCGTCGAGTTCGGTGAGAACGCGAAGGTGTTCCTTCAGGATCAAAACGGGCCAATAGTCGCACAAGATAGGGCGTGTGGCATGCCTATTTTTCAAGGTCTCAGGGCCTTGATGCCTGTGGCGAGCATCGTTTGGGGCGCGCGCCCTGAAAGGGCATTCAAATAGTGAGACACATGCAACGGAGACTGACCCATGCCTCCTTCCCCGGATACGTTCCTGCTCGATGAAGACCTGCGCCATGGCGTACCCAACTCATCCCTTCCGGTGCTTCACTATCGCCGGGCCTTTGACCCCGGTATGCCTGCGCTGGCCCCTCACATCGAGCGCTGCTTCAAGGCCAACGGCTGGCTGCCGGCCTGGCGCTATGGGCTTTATCCGTTCGATCACTTTCATACCACCGCCCATGAGGCGCTCGGGGTGTATCAAGGCTGGGCGCTGGCCCGTCTTGGCGGCCCTGCCGGAGTGCGCGCCGGTCGGCGGTCTGCTTGGCGCATTGTGGGGTTGCTGACGAGCTTGTGGGGTCGCTGACGAAATTGTGGGGTCGCTGACGAGTCTGTAAGGCACTGATGGCCGTATTCTCTCGATGATCATCGTTTTGTCACCCCCCGCGCTTAGGCTCCGGTTATCCGATGAGCGTCAATGCACTGACGGCTCACGCATGGCCGAGCCAGGGAGGGGCATCAATGAGCGAGGAATCAACAAAGACATCAGGGCGTGCCACGGCGCAGACACTCAGGCAGTCGCCCAGATTGAGCCTGTTCTTTCTTGGGCTGCTGCTCGCGTTTACCGGCTACTTCATGATGTGGGGCGCGGGCTACATTCAGGCTCACCACACCCTGCTTTTTATCGTGACGACGCTTTTTGGCGTGTTCATGGCGTTCAACATCGGCGGCAATGACGTCGCGAACTCGTTTGGCACCAGCGTCGGCGCCGGCACGCTCAGCGTGCATCAGGCCCTGATCGTTGCGGCGATCTTCGAGGTCAGCGGCGCCGTGATCGCAGGCGGCGACGTGACCTCAACCATTCGAGGCGGCATTGTCGAACTGGATGGGCTCTCGGTCACGCCGATGGAGTTCGTCTTTATCATGATGTCGGCGCTGATCGCTGCGGCGCTCTGGCTTCTGTTTGCCTCGCGCAAGGGGTATCCGGTCTCCACCACCCACTCCATCGTCGGCGCCATCATCGGTGGCTCGGTCACACTCGGGCTTGTGAAACACGGCGGCAGCTCGGCGCTTTCTCTGGTGCAGTGGTCGGAGGTGGGGAAGATCGCGTTTTCCTGGGTGCTGTCGCCGGCGCTCGGTGGGGCGGTGGCGTATGGGCTTTTTTCACTGATCAAGCGCCATGTTCTGGCCTACAACGACCGGGTCGAGGCGCGTCTCGATGAGATTCGCGAGGAAAAGCGCGCGCACAAGCATCGCCACCGAGAGGCGTTCGAGCGGCTGAGCGAGCTGCAGCAGATGGCCTATACCCAGGCGCTTGCCCGCGACATGCAGGCAATCGGCGATCAGGACTTTCGCGCCGAAGACCTTGAGTCGGAGTACTACCGCACCCTCTACGCCATCGATCAAAAGCGTGATGACGTCGAGGCCCACCGGGCGCTTGAAACCTGGGTGCCGGCGATTGCCGCGCTTGGTTCGATCATTCTGACCGCCATGCTCTTGTTCAAGGGGTTCAAGAACCTCTCGCTCGGGTTCGATTCGCTCGGAAGCTATCTGATCATGGGCATGGTCGGGGCGGTGGTGTGGATGGCGAGCTTCATCTTTGCCAAGACCCTGAAGCGTGAGGCGCTTGGACGCTCGACCTTTTTGATGTTCAGCTGGATGCAGGTGTTCACCGCCGCAGGCTTTGCCTTCAGCCACGGCTCCAACGACATCGCCAACGCCATTGGCCCGTTTGCCGCCGTGCTTGATGTGCTGCGTACCGGGGCCATCGGCGAGGAGGCAAGCATCCCGCCGCTTGCGATGCTGACCTTTGGCGTGGCCCTGGTCGCCGGGCTCTGGTTCATCGGGCGGGAGGTGATCCAGACCGTTGGTCATAACCTGACCAGGATGCACCCGGCCTCGGGCTTTTCGGCAGAGCTTGCCGCGGCGACCGTGGTGATGCTGGCGACCACACTCGGGCTTCCGGTCTCAAGCACCCATATCCTGATTGGCGCAGTGCTCGGCATCGGGCTGGTCAATCGTCAGACCAACTGGGCGCTGATGCGCCCGATCGCGCTTGCCTGGGTCATCACGCTGCCTGCGGCGGCGGTGCTGGCCGCCGTGGCGTTCATGGCGCTGAGTGCGGTCTTTTAAGATACTGCTCCGCCGGGCTTCCGGGCCGTAACGCCCGGAAGCCGCCTCTGATGCGGTTTAATAATTTAGCCGCCGAGGCCACCCTGTCCGCCATCGCCGCCATCGCCGCCATCGCCGCCATCGCCGCCATCGCCGCCATCGCCGCCATCGCCGCCATCGCCGCCATCGCCGCCGGCACCACCGTCACCCCCGTTGCCGCCGCGTCCGCCCTTGGCCCCATCGGCGCCGTCCTTGCCGGGTCGTCCCGGTAGACCGTGACCGCCGTGGCCGCCGTCTGGGCAGGCGGTGGTGCCGTGCTTGCCATTCTGGCCCGGCTCACCATCGAGGTGATGGCACTCATTCGGTGCGGCGTTGGCGGTCGCTGCCGTGCTCGCCACAAGGGCCAGGATCAAGAGCGTATTCTTGCTCCGGTTCATGATGGCTCTCCTGAACGGGGGATTTATCGAATGCCGTCGAAGGGGGGCGTGGGTACGCTTGGACGGCGCTTGTGTCCATTAATCGCTGTCCACCCGTAAGCTTCCATAAGGTTTTCATTATTTTTTATTGACCAAACCCCGATTCGCGTAACCCGTGAAACTTGGAGCCTCTGACGTGAGCGGTGCCTAAGCCCAGTAATGACGTGTATTTTTGTGTCATCCTCGGCCCGTGTGATCGAGTCGTCTCGACGCCCCGGCCGACGCCGATTAGTATCGGGCCGTGCCTTTTTAATCGCTGTCGGGAGTGTTCATGCCTTCAAAACCCACGTCACGTGTCGGGGTCGGTGTCATCGTTGCACGCGACGACGGCAATATCCTTCTGGGCTATCGCGAGAAGGCCGATGAGCCGTCCTGCTGGTGCCTGCCGGGCGGCCATGTCGACCCTGGAGAAGACTTCGAAACGGCGGCGCGTCGTGAGCTTCACGAGGAAACCGGCATTCGGGCTGACGTGTCTGTTCAGGTGTTTGCACTCTTTCAGGATCTGACGAACCCGGTCACATCAATCACCGCAGGCGCCGAGCTGTCACTGCCGGCGCGCGCCGCCGAGCCTCGTGTCACCGAACCGCACGTGTTTACCTGCTGGCGGTGGTTTTCGCTGGACGCACTGCCCGAACCGCTCTTTCCGGCGGCGGCCGCGATGTTTCGACACTATACCGGCACGCCCCAGTCCAGGGGCTGGGTCGAGTACCCCATTACGTCCTGACCCGTTCGATTTGGCCCACAACCTGAGACTCCCTTCTATGACCGATCTACCCACCTTCGACGATGTGGTGAGCGCCTCGAAACGCATTCAGGGTCATGCCCATCGCACCCCGGTGATGACCTCTTCCACAGTCGATGAGGCGCTGGGCGCGCAGGTCTTTTTCAAGTGCGAGAATTTTCAGCGTATGGGCGCGTTCAAGTTTCGTGGCGCCTTCAATGCGCTGTCGAACTTCAGCCCCGAGCAGAAACGCGCCGGCGTGGTGGCGTTTTCCTCCGGCAACCACGCCCAGGCCATCGCGCTGTCGGCTCGGATTCAGGGCATCCCGGCCACCATCGTCATGCCCGAAGACGCACCCCGAGCCAAGGTCGCGGCCACGAAGGGCTACGGCGGCAATGTGGTGACGTATGACCGCTACACCGAAGACCGCGAAGCCATCGGCCGTGATCTTGCCGAGCGCCATGGCCTTACCCTGATCCCGCCTTATGACCACCCCGATGTGGTGGCAGGCCAGGGCACGGTCGCGAAGGAGCTGTTCGAGGAGGTAGGCCCGCTCGATGCGCTGTTTGTGTGCCTGGGCGGCGGTGGTCTGCTTGCGGGCTCGGCGCTTTCGGCGCGCGCGCTTTCACCGGCGTGCGCGGTCTACGGGGTCGAGCCTGACGCCGGCAACGACGGCCAGCGCTCGTTTCGCGCAGGCGAGATCGTTCATATCGACACGCCCAGAACCATCGCTGACGGCGCCCAGACCCAGCATCTGGGGCAGATCACCTTCCCGATCATTCAGCGCAACGTCGATGACATTCTGACCGCCTCGGACGGGGAGCTTATCGAGTGCATGGCGTTTCTGGCCGAGCGCATGAAGCTGGTGGTTGAACCCACCGGCTGCCTTGGATTTGCCGCCGCCCGGCAGATGAAGGACATGCTTGCCGGCAAACGTGTGGGTGTCATCCTGAGCGGTGGCAACGTCGACATGGCGCGCTTTGCCGAACTTTTGAGCGCCTGATGGCTTCAAAGCGCATGAGGTCGTGAGCGAGCTTTTCGCGCCGAGTTCGTGTTCCGTTTTAACCCCGTGAGGTGTCGCTGTGGCGTATCGGTTGTTTATTGCCAACAAGAACTATTCGTCCTGGTCCATGCGGCCGTGGGTGCTGATGAAGGCGCTCGACGCGCCGTTCGAGGAAACCGTGGTGCCGTTTGACGGTGAGGGCGTGCAAACGGCGTTCGAGGCGTTCTCGCCGACGGCCAAGGTGCCATGCCTGCATGACGGCGATACGGTCATCTGGGACTCTCTGGCGATCATCGAGTACGTCGCCGAGGATCACCCCGCCGTTTGGCCCGGTGAGCGCTGCGCCCGCGCCTGGGCACGCAGCGCAAGCGCTGAAATGCACTCGGGGTTCTCGGCGCTGCGCCATGAGTGCTCGATGAACTGCGCCCTCTCTGTTGAGCTCGGGACGCTGTCTCATGCGCTGGAAAAGGACGTCGAGCGGTTGGAGGCACTCTGGTGCGATGGGCTTGCGCGCTTCGGCGGGCCCTGGCTTGCCGGCGAGCGATTTACGGCGGTCGATGCGATGTTTGCACCCGTTGCGGTCCGCGTCCGAGGCTATGGCCTCGCGCTGAGCGAGCCGGCCTCGATGTACGTACAACGTTTGCTGGCCCACCCGGCGGTTGCCGATTGGATCACCCAGGGCATTGCCGAACCGTGGGTCGATGAACCGCACGAAGCCGACTGCATTCGCCAGCGCACGGTGCTCGAGGATCGCCGGGCGTGAATGAGGGCACCAAGCGAGTTTGGTAGGTCTGCCCTGATGTGAGTTCGACCGTGCGGTCTGTTTGTTCGTGGTCCCAGCATAAAAAAACCGCCCCCATGAGGGCGGTTTTTTTATGCCTGCCCCGGCGAATGCCGGGGCAGGGGCGAGTTACTGCGCGATCATCAGGGACTTGATGTTGACGAATTCACGCATGCCGAAGCCGCCGTGCTCACGGCCATAGCCGCTGTCCTTCACGCCGCCGAACGGCAGGTTGGGCTGGGCGATGTAGTAGCCGTTGATGCTGACCATGCCGGTGTCGAAGTGGTCGCGGGCGAGTTTGACCGCACGCTCTTCGTCTTCGGAGAAGATGCCGCCGCCGAGGCCGTAGATGGAATCGTTGGCGATGCGCAGCGCGTCATCCTCGTCGGTGGCGCGAATGAGCGCGGCGACCGGGCCGAACAGTTCGCCGTCATAGGCGGGCATGCCGGGTTTGACGTCTTCAAGCACCGTGGCCGGGTAGAAGAAGCCGTCGACGTCCGGCAGTTCGCCGCCGACCGTGCAGGTGGCGCCGTTTTTGATCGAGTCCTGCACCTGCTGGTGAAGGGTGTCACGCAGATCCTTGCGGGCGACCGGGCCGAGCTGGGTGTTCTCGTTCATCGGATCGCCGAACTCGGTCTGGCGCATCTTCTCGACGAAGGCGTCGCGGAACGTGTCATAGACCGAATCGACCACCACGAAGCGCTTGGCGGCGACGCAGGTCTGGCCGTTGTTGTAGACGCGGCCCATTACGCAGGCGTTGACGGCCTTGTCGATGTCGGCGTCTTCGAGCACCAGAAAGGCGTCGTTGCTGCCGAGCTCCAGCACGCTCTTCTTGAGGTTCTCGCCAGCCGCTGCCGCGACCTTGCGACCCGTGGCGGCGCTGCCGGTAAAGGTGACACCGCGCACGTGTTTATGCTCGGTGACCTGGCTTGCCTGCTCGTCGGCAATGTAGAGTACATTGAAGACGTTTTCGGGCATGCCGGCTTCACGGAAGATTTCCTCGAGCGCCTCGGCGCAGCCCCAGACGTTCGGCGCGTGCTTGAGCAGCACCGTATTACCCGCCATCAGGTTGGCGATGGTGTAGCGAATCACCTGATAGAACGGGAAGTTCCACGGCTGGATGCCGAAGATAACGCCCATTGGCTGATAGCTGACCAGTGCACGGCCGCCGTCGAGCTCGCGCTCTTCATCGGCAAGCATCTTATCGGCGTTGTCGGCGCTGTAGTCGCAGATCGCCTTGCACAGGTCGATCTCGCCCGGGCCCTGACTGATCGGCTTGCCCATTTCTTCAGTCATGAGTTTGGCAAGGCGATCCTTGTTGGCCACAAGGCGTTCGCCAACCTTCCTGATCAGCTCGCCGCGCTCGCCGATGGAGCGGGCTTTCCAGTCGGAAAAGGCGGCGTGGGTCGCGTCGATTTTTTCCTGCAACGCCTGGTCAGAAATGGTTTCAAACGTTCTAATGTTCTGGCCGGTTGCCGGATTGATCGTCGTAATCGTGGTCATGTCAGCACGCTCCTTGTGATGCGCTAATGAAAACCGTTCGCCTTAAAGCATGGTAGACCAAGGTCGATTTGCCAAATCCGTTTCTCCGTATTTCTTGCCTGATCCTCCAAGCGCTCACTCGACGGTGAGTGTGATCCGGTGCCACGAGGCGCAGAGATACCCTTTCGCGTTCCAGCTCGCGCGGGGGGGCCGGCTGGGTCTGGCCGGCGCCATCGAAGGCGCGCACCACCACTTCGTGAGTGCCCGGATCAAACTCAAGCGCTATCTGCCAGAGTGGCCAGCCCCAGCGGGCGTCGGGCTCGCGGGTAAGCGTTGCCTGATGCCAGTGCGCGCCCAGACGGGCGATATCGGGCTCGGCGTTCAGCGGGTGGGTGCTGAAGACGGTGCGGTGCGAGGTTTGGTAAGCGGCCATTCAAACGCTCCTTGTTCGAGAGAGGCCTCCCCACTCTAGTACAGGCTCTAGTAAAGGCGGTCTCAGCGTGAGCGCTCAAGCGCACGGCGATTTCTTCACACGCCTCAGGAACCGAGTCGATAGACGATAGTCGTAGCGTTTAACCGGATACGCCAGGATGTAGTGAATGCGACGGACAGCACTAGCGCTTGCAGCAGTTGCGCTTTCATGGATGAGCGTGGCGACGGCCAACGCTTCGGAGGCAACGATGACACGATTTGAAGAGGGCGCCGTCAAGGGCGCTCACACCGAGCACGCTACCGTGTTCAAGGGCATTCCCTTTGCCACGCCGCCGGTGGGCGAGAACCGCTGGCGCGCCCCGCAGGACGTGACGCCCTGGGAGGGCGTACGCGATGCGACCCAGTTCGCGCCGAGCTGCCTGCAAAAACCGATGGACGGCGATGAGGCACCGATCTACGACAACCTGTCGGAAGACTGCTTGTATTTGAACGTCTGGCAGCCGCGAGACGATCAGGAAAAGCACCCGGTCATGGTCTGGATTCACGGCGGCGGCTTCGTCAATGGCGGCGGGGCCAGCGAGATCTACAACGGCGAGCGCTTTGCCCGCGATGGGGTGGTGCTGGTGAGCATCAACTATCGCCTCGGGCGGTTCGGCTTTTTCGATCACCCGGCGCTTGAGGGAGAGGTCGGGCCGAAGGGCAACTTCGGGCTGATGGACCAGAAAAAGGCGCTCGAGTGGGTGCAGCGCAATATTTCCCGCATTGGGGGCGACCCGAACAACGTCACCGTGTTCGGTGAATCCGCCGGTGGCAATTCGGTGCTGCAGCTGGCGAGCCAGCCCGAGTCGCAGGCGCTGTTCCAGCGCGCCATCGTGATGTCCGGCGGCGGTCGGGATCTGATGAACTCGGCCTACCCGCGCACCTCGGCCGACGACGACACCGGCAAGCCGCCCAGGAGTGCCGAGGCGTTCGGGCTTAAGTTTGCCACGTCGCACGGCATCGAAGGCCGCGACACCGATGCGCTCTCAAGGCTCAGAGCGCTGCCGGCCGAGGCCATCGTTGGGGAGTTGAACATGATGACGCTGCCCGGTGTGCGGGCGCGTCAGCACGACTACGTCGGCGGGCCGTTCATCGATGGGCAAACGGTGGTGGCGCCGGTCGCGGAGCGCTTCGAGCGCGGGCAGCAGGCGAAGGTGCCGCTGATGATCGGCACCACCGACAACGACCTCGGCTCGATGACCGCGGACACCAAGGAGGCGCTGTTTGCACGGTTCGGCTCGATCGCCGAACAGGTGCGCGCCGAATACGACCCGGACGGCACCCGCTCGCTCAGTGATCTTGCCCGGGCGCTTGGTCGTGACGAGAAGATGAACGAGCCGGCGCGTTTCATCGCCCGCAAGGCCCTCGAACACAACCAGCCGACCTGGTTCTACCGCTTCGGCCATGTGGCGAACGAAAAGCGTGGCGACTGGAACGGCGCGCCGCACGCGACCGATGTGCCCTACGCCTTCGACACCCTCGATACCCGCTTCGACCCAACGACGCTCGATGACGCGGACCGACAGGCCGCTGCGGATTTCCACGCCTACCTGGTCAATTTCGCCCGCACCGGCGACCCCAATGGCAACGGTTTGCCGAACTGGCCGCGGATGACTGCGCCCGACGGGCCGCTTTTGAAGATGCCCGCGGTCGACCGGCCCTATGCGCTTGAAAAGGACCCCTGGACGTCGGCGCTGGATCTGGTCGAGCGCTACGTCACCCGCACCGATCGGCGCGCGTGATTGAGCACTCTTTTGCTCAGTCGCGCGTGACCGACCAGGTCAGCTCCTCGCCGGCCTTGTAGGGCACGAACGTCTGCTCGCCGCTGCCCACGCGCTCCGGCATGGCCGTCGGGGTGCGGGTCAGGGTGACGCGTCCGTCATTGAGCGGCAGGCCGTAGAAGTTCGGGCCGTTTTCGGAGCAGAACGCCTCGAAGTGCTCGAGCTTGCCTTCCTGCTCGAACACATCGGCGTAGACCGACAGCGCCGCAGTGGTATTGAACACGCCCGCGCAGCCGCAGCCGCACTCCTTGGCGGCCGCCACGTGCGGGGCGGAGTCGGTGCCGAGGAAGAAACGCGGGTTGCCGCTGGTGGCCGCCTTTCTCAGCGCCTGCTGGTGCTCGGCGCGCTTGAGAATCGGCAGGCAATAAAGGTGCGGGCGAATGCCGCCGACCAGCATATCGTTGCGGTTCTGCGCCAGATGCTGCGGGGTGAGCGTCGCGCCGAGGTAGTCATCGCCTGCCTCGACGAACTGCGCGGCGTCCCGGGTGGTGATGTGCTCGAACACCACCTTGAGCTCGGGGAACTGGCGGCGGATATCCGTCATCACTTCATCGATGAAGTACTTCTCGCGGTCGAAGATGTCGATGTCATTACGGGTGACTTCCCCGTGGATCAGAAGCGGCATGCCAAGGCGCTGAAGCGTTTCCAGAAGCGGGTAGACGTCGGTGATGTTCTTGACGCCGTACTGGGAATTGGTAGTGGCGTTGGCCGGGTACAGCTTGGCGGCGGTAAAAAGCCCCTCCGCATGCCCCTGACTCAGGGTCTCGGATGTGACGCTGGTGTTCAGATAGCAGGTCATCAGCGGAGTGAAATCGTGCCCTGCGGGCAGCGCGTTCAGAATGCGCGTGCGGTAGTCCCGTCCCATCTCGAGGGTGGTGATCGGTGGCACCAGGTTCGGCATCACGATGGCGCGGCCGAAGACGCTGCTGGTGTAGGGCAGCACGGTCGCGAGCGTGTCGCCATCGCGCAGGTGCAGGTGCCAATCGTCGGGGCGGCGAATCGTCAGGGTCTGGGGGGCGGTGGTCATCGGGGCTCCTGGGCAGGGAAATGAACGCGGCTCATCATACCAGAGCCCCCGGCGTGTGTTTGGATGCCTCGCTCGAGCGTGTTGAATACGTCCTTTGATAGGGGGGCTGCGCCGCTTGAGTGACAGCGTATCGACCTTGCCGGATCGCGCGGCCGATACGTGACGATCGCTCTTTATTGAGCATTCACTCCTGAACCGAGCGTTGCATCGACAGTTTTGGCAGGTCGAACAGCGCCTTCATCGGGCCGCGATTGAGTACGTGATAGATCCCAAGAGACAGCCCGAGCACTGCAAATCCCAACAGCAGCGGTAAGCTCGCAAAGAGCAGTGTGCCTTGCTGGGTATCCACGGCGAGCGTCGAGAATGCGAGCGCCATCGGGTAGATCAGCAGCATATGCAGCACGTACACCGGAAGCGTCTGCTTGCCGAGTGCCTGAAACCAGCCAAGCGACCACCGTTTCAGCAGCAGGCTCAGCATGTCGATACTGACCGACACCATCAGGCACGACATCAGAAATTGAGTGACCGGGTGATAGAACAGATCGAACTGGCGCCCGGTAAGCATCACGATGGGCAAGACGATCAGGGTGCCAAGAAGGCGTTTCACGTTCACATCGGCGTAAAAACGCTCGATCCAGGGCTTGCCGAAACAGCCAGCGGCGTAGAAGAACCCGTAGCCAATCAGCTTCGAGAAATTGGTGATGTCGGTAAGTCGGTCGGCGCCGAGATAGAGCAGGAACAGGCCGCCGAGCAGGACAACAGGCTGCGCCTTGAGCGCCTTGCAGAGCGTGAAGTAGATCACCAGCGCATACAGATACCAGATCGTATTGTCGGCCAGCAGCAGATGCGCGAGGTAGTCGATGGGCCCGGTGATCGCGATCTCGAGTTGCTCGGGCGCAAATGCGCCGACCAGCCAGGTTCTATAGATCAAAAGAATCGAGGCCCACAGGATATAAAGCCAGCCCAGCATCAGAATGCGCGAGGTCAGGCTCTGACCCCATGGTCGTCTGGTAATGGCCGAGTGCGCCAGAAAGCCGGAAATGACAAAAAAGAGCGGCATTCGAAGCGGCTGAAACAGCGTCAGAAGCCCGGTCCAGTACACGTCCAGCGGCAGGTCGTTGTAGATCGCTTCATTGAAGGCACCGGTGGCGACGTGCCAGAGAATGACCATGAAAATGCATGCCCCCTTGGCGGCGTCGATCCAGGCAATGCGGGCGGGAGGCGGTGAGGCCGTGGTGTGTAATGTCATGGGCAGTGCGCTATGGTAGGTGTCTTTAGACTATTGTCGCACGTCTTGTCGTTCGCGTTCGTGCCGATTGATTTAACCGAAGCGCATCAAGGCACGCCCCCGGGGTAAGACCGCACTCGCAGCGGCATCTTCCAGGCGTACCATGCCGAGATTGGTCTACGTCGTGGTTCGATAACCAAGGATTCGAGCAAGAAGGAATCGAGACAGATATGCAAAAGCGAGTGACTCCCTCGGCCCGCGATGCCCGATACCTTGTGGCCATCGCGTTCGTGTTTACCGTCACGATGCTTGGCACGACCCTGCCCGCGCCGCTGTATCCGATCTACGAGCAGCGCTTCGATTTTTCCTCACTGATGGTGACCGTTATTTTCGCCACCTACGCCGTCGGGGTGCTGGCGGCGCTGGTGCTCTGCGGGCCGTGGTCGGATCAGGTCGGCCGTCGCCCGGTGCTTTTCGGTGGGCTGTTCTGTGCGCTTTTGAGCAACGTGTTCTTCATTGCAGGCGGCGGTCTGTGGCCGCTGCTGGCGGGGCGGTTTTTATCGGGGCTGTCGGCGGGGCTTTTTACCGCGACCGCAACGATTGCCGTGATCGAGCTGGCCCCCGAGGCGCTCAAGAGCCGGGCGGCAATCATTGCAACTGCGGCCAACATGGGCGGGCTCGGGCTTGGCCCGCTCACGGCCGGCGTGCTGGCCGAGTGCCTGCCTGCGCCCTTGGTGGTGCCCTACGTTTTGCATACGGCGCTGATCATGCTGGCAGGCGTTTTCCTGTGGCGCTGCCCGGAAACCGTGAACCGGCCCGAGTGCCCACGGTTTCATCGGCAATCCTTCAGCGTACCGAGCGCGGTGCGCTCGGTGTTCGTGCCGGCCTCGATCGCCTGCTTCGCGGGCTTTTGCGTGATGGGGCTTTTTACGTCACTGGTGCCGAATCTGATGGGCACGCTGTTGCACGTCGACAATCACCTGATCGTGGGAGCGGCCATTTTCGTGCTCTTCATCGGCTCGACCCTTGGGCAGGTGCTTCAGCGAACGCTTTCCGACACCACGCGGCTGCCGCTCTCGACCGCTGTACTGGTGCTTGGGGTGGCCTGTCTTTTTGGGGCCGTGGCGCTTGAATCGTTCCGGGCGTTGATCGCAAGCGCTCTGATTGCAGGCGTGGGCCAGGGCGGCGCGTTCGGGGCAAGCATTACCACACTTGCCCGCCAAAGCCCCGAGGCTCAGCGTGGCGAGGTCACGGCGCTGTTGTTCGTGGTGGCCTACATCGCGATTTCACTGCCGGTGGTGGGGCTTGGCGTGGCGGCAACGCTCATGGGACTCAAGTCGGCAGGCCTTTTGTTCACGGGGCTTGTGGCCGCGCTTGCCGCCCTCGCGCTGGTCGGGCTTTTGCGGTTGAACGCGCGCTGAGTGTTCGACCCGAGCGCCGGCGCAGCGCTCGGGGCTGTCGGCACGTTAGCCAAGCACCGGGCCAAAGGCGACGTCGACCGGTACCGGGCTTTCCTGAACGCCCGACAGCGACAGCTTGCCGGTGCCTGAGTCGATGTGGAACACCGCGATGCTGTTCGAGTTCTGGTTGCCGACGTAAAGGATATTTCCGCTCGGGTCGAGGTTCATGCCGCGGGGAATCTCGCCCTTGGTGTCACTCCAGCCGTTGTGTCGAAGGGTGCCGGTGGTCTGATCGACCGTGTACAGCGCGATCGTATTCATGCCGCGGTTGGTGGCGTAGAGCCAGCGGCCCGAGGGGTGAATGCGAATCTCGGCGGTAGTGTTGGTGCCCGAGGGCACTTCACCTGGGTTTTCCGGGTTTGCAGCGGGGCGAACGAAGGGGGTGTTTTCCGGAAGCGTTGAGATCGACTGCTTCCAGATCAAGGCGCCGCGCTCGGGCTGTACGTCGAACACATCGATGGTCGAGGACAGTTCATTGATCACGTAGGCCTGAGTGTCGTTTGGATGAAACACCATGTGGCGCGGCCCGCTGCCGGAGGCCACGTTGGCGAAGGGCACGGGGCCGGGTGTCAGCGTGCCGGCACTGGCGTCGAACTGCCACGTCGTGATCCTGTCGCCGCCGAGGTCGATGCCGTACATGTGCTGGCCACCGGGGTTGGCCACCATCATGTGCGCGTGGGCGCCTTCCTGGCGCACGCCGTCCGGCCCTGCGCCGTTGCCGGTCAGCGTGACCTGATCGGACAGCTCGCCGACTTCGCCATTTTCAAGCAGCGGATAGACCGAGATGGTGCCGTTGCCGTAGTTGGCGGCGAAAAGATGGTTGCCGGAGGGATGCACGCTGCAGTGGCATGTCCAGGCGCCGTGGGCCGGGCGTGTATTCAAAAGGGTCAGCCGGCCGGTCGTTTGATCGATGCGGTACGCGCTGACTCGCCCGAGCGGCGCGCCGCTGTCGTCGGTGCCGAGCTCATTGACGCTGTAGAGAAACCGCTCGGAGGGCGCCACGGCAAGAAAGGAGGGGCTGTCGGTGTCGAGCACCTGAATCTGCGAGAGGTGGCCATTGTCGGGGTTCATCTTGAACACGTAGATCCCCTTGGCCGTGCTGGTCTCGGTGCCGCCCGGTGCCGTATGGGGCGCGGTGTAGGTGCCGATGTAGACGGCGCGTGTCGCGGGCGTGCCGTGGGTCGAGGGCGTGCCGTGGGTCGAGGGGCTCGCCTGTGCCCAGGCCCTCGGCACAAGCGTCAGCGCGGCAGAGGCGAGGCCGAGGGTTTTCAAAAACGTGCGTCGAGCGGGGCGCGGTGTGGCGTGCGTCGCGCGGTCGGTGACGAAAGGGGGCTTGAAGGGCATGACGGCGTGTTCCCGGAAGTCGTTATTGTGAGCCACCAACCTCGTCATTCAAGACCCGCTGGGCAATGCCACTTTAGATAAGTGCGGTCTCTGTTTTTGTATCCGTCCACGCCCGATGTGATCGACGTTGTCTTATCCACAGCCGGTCGCGCGCGCGTCACGGCCCCTTGCTGTACTACGCCTTCGTCGAAGCCGTGTGCCGAGGCCTTGAATCCCACATTCTGCCCGGCACGCCAGACCCTCTGTGGCCTCGACATGATATGCGCGCGCTAGAAGGGGGGCCGAAATACCCGAACGGGCATCGGTAAGCGGCAAAAGCGGTATTAGTAGGCGCTGATCGACTGACCTAGCGTGATCAAGGCCGCGCGTTCAAACAACGACATGATCAAAAAAACACTCAAACAACAACACGACTGCCCGCGCAGTCGCCCCGCAGGAGCGCTCTGATGATCTTGAAACCGTCCCTTGTCTCTCTGGCCCTGAGTGCCTGTGTTCTTTCGGCGCCGGGTGTGCAGGCCGACACCTCCGAGACACACCCGCACGCCGCCGTCGAGCAGTCGACGTTCGGCACGCTGCCCGATGGCCGAACGGCAACGCTTTACCGCATCGTCAATGATCAGGGCATGGCCATGACAGTGACCGACTATGGCGGCATCATTACCTCGCTCGATGTGCCGGACAGGCGCGGCACGCTCGAGGATGTCGTGCTTGGTTTCGATTCGCTCTCAAACTACCTCTCGACGGCGTATCAGCGCGCCAATCCGTACTTCGGCGCCGTGATCGGCCGCTACGGCAACCGCATCGCCGGTGGGCAGTTCGAGATCGACGGCCACACCTACACGCTTGCCAAAAACGACGGCCCCAACCATCTGCACGGCGGCGACACGGGGTTCAGCCGCGTGCTGTGGCACGCAACGCCCTTTGATAACGCCGAGGGAAGTGGTGTGGTACTGACCTACACCAGCCCGGACGGTGACGGAGGCTACCCCGGGCAGCTTGCAACGACTGTGACCTATACGCTGACCGACGCCAATCAGCTTGTCATCGATTACCGCGCGACCACCACCAAAACCACCCCGGTCAATCTGACCCAGCACAGCTACTTCAATCTGAACGGTGAGGGCAGCGGTTCGGTGCTCGATCACCAGTTGATGATCAACGCCGACGCCTTTACCCCGGTCGATGCCACCCTGATTCCCACGGGGGACATCACCCCGGTTCAGGGCACGCCATTCGACTTCACAGAGCCGATGGCGATCGGTGCGCGTATCGATCAGAACACCACCCAGCTCGAGCGCGGCAAGGGCTACGACCACAACTTCGTGCTCAAGCGCGCCGCAGATGGCAACGCCATGCGGCTCGCCGCGCGGGTCATTGCGCCGGACAGCGGGCGGGTAATGGAGGTCTCGACCACGGAGCCGGGCATTCAGTTCTATTCCGGCAATTTCCTCGATGGCACATTGACCGGCAAATCCGGCCGGCCCTACGGGCATCGAAGCGGCTTCGCGCTCGAGACTCAGCACTACCCCGACTCGCCCAACCAGAGTGCCTTTCCCTCGACACTATTGAGCCCGGGCGACACCTACCGCTCGCGCACGGTGTATAGCTTCTCAACGCAGTAAGGTGATGCGCGAATGGGCCGATGCCGTCATGTCGGCCCGTTCGCGTGCCTCGGTGTCAGCATCTACCCCTCGCGCCCCCGCGTCATCGTCAGCGCATCGACCAGAACGCCGCCTTCGGGCGGCTCTCTTATACAATAAGCTCAGCCGTCAAATGCGTTCGAGACTGCCAAGCATTAGAGGGCCAGCTCGTTTCGAACGAGGTCAGCGCCTGCGCTCAAGGCGCTCGATTTTTTGCACCACCGCGCGCGGGCAAGGGTGTCATCGACTTCCTCGCTAGCGCCGATGCATAGCGTGCGTTGAACGAATGGTTAGCGAGAATTCATCGCCGAAAGCGCGCGCGCACTTCCGAGTCAATCTATCCTCAGGTATCGGCAATCACACCAGAGGGCGGCGGCGAAGGCACGTCGTACCTAGCCATCGACACATCGTCTTCGGTGATACCGGTGCCAGGACCTATCGGCGATAGAAAAAACGACGTTAAGGACATACAGCATGAGCGAAGAGATCAAGATCGGCGGCAAGTGCCCGTTTGCTGGCAATTCAGTGGGCGGTGCTGCCGGTTCAGCGCCCACCACCGACCACTGGTGGCCCAATCGGCTCAAGGTAGAGCTGCTGCATCAGGACCCGCGCGAAGCCAATCCGCAGGATGAGGATTTCAACTACGCCGAGGCCTTCAATCAACTGGATCTGGCCGAGGTCAAAAAGGACATCAAGGCGCTTTTGACCTCATCACAGGACTGGTGGCCTTCGGATTACGGCAACTACGGCCCGCAGATGATTCGCATGGCGTGGCACTCCGCTGGCACCTATCGCATCGCCGATGGTCGCGGTGGCGCAGGTGAAGCCATGCAGCGCTTTGCCCCGATCAATAGCTGGTGGGACAACGGCAACATCGACAAGTCCCGGCGTCTTTTGTGGCCGATCAAGCAGAAATACGGCGCCGCGCTTTCCTGGGCGGATTTGATCGTGCTCACCGGTAACTGCTCGCTGGAGATCATGGGCTTCCCCACCTACGGCTTCGCCGGTGGTCGTATCGATGCCTGGGAGCCGGATAATCTGACCTACTGGGGCCCTGAATCCTGGTATGGCAAGAAGGCCGAGGATGCGCCGCATGGTCCGTTCGAAGGCCATCCGGATCAGATGGTCAACCGTGACCTGCGCTGGACCGGGGAAGCCGGCGATGAGAACTACGATCTCGAAGCGCCGCTGGCGGCCTCCAACTCCAACCTGATCTACGTCGATCCGGAAGGCTCCGCCAAAAAGGGCATCCCGGAAGACTCCGCAGCCGATATTCGCATCACTTTCGGCCGCATGGCGATGAATGATGAAGAGACCGTGGCGCTGATCGCCGGCGGTCACGCCTTCGGTAAATCCCACGGCATGACCCCGCCGGACCAGATCGGCTTCGCACCTGAAGGCGCCCCGATGGAAGCCCAGGGGCTTGGCTGGCACAACCCGCGCGGCAAGGGTAATGCCGAAGACACCATGACCAACGGGATCGAAGGTTCCTGGACGCAGAACCCGATCCAGTGGGACAACAGCTATCTCGAGAACCTGTTCAACTTCGAATGGGAGCAGACGAAAAGCCCTGCAGGCGCCCTGCAGTGGACGCCGGTCGACAAGAACGCCCCGCGTACGCCGGACGCGCACCTTGAAGGCGTCGATCATCCGCTGATGATGATGACTTCCGACATCGCCCTGAAGGTCGATCCGTCCTATCGCAAGATCTGCGAGAAGTTTCTCGAGGACTTTGACTACTTCACAGACGCCTTCGCGCGTGCCTGGTACAAGCTGACTCACCGTGACATGGGGCCGAAGGCGCGTTATCTCGGCCCGGAAGTTCCGCAGGAAGATCTGATCTGGCAGGACCCGATCCCGGCCGTCGACTTTGACCTCGTCGATGCCGGTGACATTGCCGATCTCAAGCGTCGCATTCTCGACAGCGACGTCAGTGTCTCCCAGCTGGCCGCCGTGGCCTGGGGCTCCGCTTCCACCTTCCGTACTTCCGACAAGCGCGGTGGTGCCGACGGTGCCCGCATTCGTCTGGCGCCGATGAAGGATTGGCCGGTCAATAATCCGGATGACCTTTCGACGGTGCTCAACGTACTGGAAGGCATCAAGCGTGACTTCGATGGTGCCCAGAGTGGTAACAAGAAGGTCTCGCTGGCGGATCTGATCGTGCTGGGCGGCTGTGCGGCAGTTGAAAAGGCGGCCAGCGATGCCGGTGTTTCCGTTGAAGTGCCCTTTACGCCGGGCCGCAATGACGCCACCGCCGAACAGACCGACGTACAGACCTTCCGCTGGCTCGAACCGGTCTCCGACGGTTTCCGCAACTTCCATCGCGATGACATCACCTACAACGTCTCGCCGGAAGAGATCTTCATGGATCGTGCGGCCCTGCTGGGTCTGTCAGCGCCTGAATGGACCGCTCTGGTGGGTGGCCTGCGTGTGCTCGACGTCAATGCGAAGGGCGCCTATCACCAGCACGGTGTCTTCACCGACCGTCCGGGTGTGTTGACCAACGACTTCTTCCTGAGTCTGACCTCACCCGATTTCGAGTGGAAAAAGGTGGATTCCGAAGGGCTGGAATTTACGCTCAACGATCGCAAGTCAGGCGAGACGAAGTTCAAGGCGACACGTTGCGATCTGATCTTCGGCGCCAACTCTCAGCTGCGTCAGCTTGCCGAGTTCTACGCCCAGAAGGGCGGTCACGAGAAGCTGGTGCGTGACTTCGTGGCGGCCTGGAACAAGGTCATGATGCACGACCGCTTCGACGTCTAAGCCCGCGTTCAGGCGAGACGACGTCAAACAAAACCCGGCGCCCATGGCGCCGGGTTTTTTATGCGGCCATACAGACCGCTGAGACCTGACTCGATTCTAACCGCCGTCAGAAAATCCGGGCGTTTCAGACCCCCTGTGATCAGAGGGCAAGCTCGTTTCGAACGAGGTCCGCGCCTGCGCTCAAGGCGCTCAACTTGCCGCGTGCCACCGCGCGCGGCAAGGGGGTCATGCCGCAGTTGGTGCAGGGATACAGTTTGTCGGCATCCACGAATTGCAGGGCCTTTCGCAGGGTTTCGGCGACCTCTTCAGGCGTTTCGACGGTGTGGGTGGCCACGTCGATCGCGCCGACCATCACTTTCTTGCCGCGGATGAGCTCGATCAGTTCCATCGGGACGTGTGAGTTCTGGCACTCGAGCGAGACGATGTCGATGTTTGACGCCTGAAGCTTGGGGAAAATCTCCTCATACTGGCGCCACTGCGACCCCAGGGTCTTTTTCCAGTCGGTGTTGGCCTTGATGCCATAGCCATAGCAGATATGAACCGCGGTCTCGCATTCAAGCCCTTCGATGGCCTTTTCGAGCGCCGCGATGCCCCAGTCGTTCACCTCATCGAAGAAGACGTTGAATGCGGGCTCATCGAATTGAATGATGTCGACGCCGGCGGCGGCCAGCTCCCGAGCTTCCTGATTGAGCGCCTTGGCGAACTCCCAGGCCAGCGTTTCGCGGCTCTTGTAGTGGTTGTCGTACAGCGTATCGACCATGGTCATGGGGCCGGGCAGAGCCCACTTGATCGGCTTTTCGGTTTGCTTTCGCAGGAACCTGGCATCGTCGACGAAGACCGGTTTCTCGCGCGCGACAGGGCCGACCACCGAGGGTACGCTGGCGTCATAGCGGTCGCGAATCTTGACGGTCTTGCGCTGCTCGAAATCGACGCCACTGAGGTGCTCGATGAACGTGGTCACGAAATGCTGACGCGTCTGCTCGCCGTCGCTGACGATATCGATGCCAGCGAGCTGCTGTTCGTGCAGCGACAGACGCAGCGCGTCCTGCTTGCCATCCAGCAGCTCTTGTCCTTCCAGCTTCCAGGGTGACCAGAGCGTTTCAGGCTCGGCAAGCCAGGCGGGTTTTGGCAAGCTGCCTGCCGTGGAGGTGGGTAACCAGTTCTTCATGGTGAACGGCCTTATCGGTAGGAAATCAGTGGATGGAAAATCAGCAGGAAGGGCGTGCAGACCACTGGTCAAGAAACGGCTTGTAGGGCTTGATGAAGTGCTCTTCGGCAAACTTGCCCTGCTCGACGCCCAATCGGCTGCGTTCTTCGCGGTCGTAGACAATCGGGGTCAGTGAATAGTCCGAGTGGTCAAGACGTGGCGTGTAGGCACGCCCGGCCGCGGAGTTCGCGTTATAGATTTCGGGGCGGTAGATCTTCTGGAACGTATCCATCGTGCTGATGGTGCTGATGAGTTCCAGATTGGTGTACTCGTTGAGCAGGTCGCCAAAGAAATAGAAGGCTAGCGGCGCGACGCTGCCCTCCGGCATGAAATAGCGAACGCTCAAGCCCATCTTCTTGAAATACGCGTCGGTCAGTGAGGCGTCATTTTGCTGATACTCGACGCCGAGCACCGGATGCCGGTTTTCGGTTCGATGGTAGGTCTTGCTGCTGGAGACGCTGATGCAGATGATCGGCGGCTTCGTGAAGTGGTGCCTGTACGTGCTCGAGTTCACGAAGGACGTGAACAAATTGCCGTGCAGCGTTCCAAAATTGTCCGGCACACTGAACGTGGCTCGGTTCCTGTTGTGCTCTGACAGCACGACGCTGAAATCGTAGTCCCGGACATACGAGGAAAAGTTGTTGCCCGCGACGCCCTCGATGCGCTCACCAGTTCGGTGATCGACAATGGTGGTCTTCAGAATTTCGATCAATGGCAGCGCATTGCCGGCACGTGCGGCGTGGATTGTCATCTCAACGGAGACGATATCCAGCTCGACGCTGTAGCGATTGCCTTCCGGGTTGTCCCAGTGCGCCAGCGCATTGAAGCGGTTATTGATCATGGTGAGCGTTTTGCGCAGATTCTCCTGGCGTTTCTCTCCTCGGGCCAGGTTGGCGAAATTGGTGGTCGTGCGCGTACTGTCTGACGGGCGATAATGCTCATTGAAGCCGATGCGCTTGATGGTAAAGGTAAACTCTTCGCTCATGGCGACCTGCACTCCTGATTCCTGAAACTCGTCGTTTGCCCGAAGCCGTTTCTGTTCGTTGTTGGTCGGCCTGCGGTGCTGGCCTATCGCCGCCTCGGTCATTGAAGCGGCGCGGCGCTCATGCAATGGCCACGCGCTTTCCAATTCGGTGAGGGGGGGGTGCTGATGGGCGTGTGAGCGGTATTGTCGATGAGCTGTAAACATGAAACAAACTGAATATTTTCAAGTTTCATTTGAATTTAATTCATGTTTGTCGACGCTGGGCCGGCCTTGCCAGGCTCTTTCGTTGTTCGATTATGTTTGATTCAGGCTGGGTGATGCGCTTAATCCAGCAGCAAAAGGGCAGCGATCATGTTGAGAAAAGCACTTAACGAACACCGGTTCGTGTGCGTTGTCGAGTTTGTTCCGAGACGCTCTGCCGATCGCCTGCCGGGCTTTGAACACATCATGCAGCGCTCAACGCTGTGTGGCTGGCCGATGGTCGGGGCCATCGCCGACCGCGTCAGCAGCAGTGATGACCTCTCACCGCCGGAGACGTTTTCAAGAGCGGCACACCCCTTTCCGACCCTGCTTCATTTTTCCGGCAAGAACCGTGAGCGGCGCGCACTGCTTGAGCAGCTGGACCGAATGGACGCCGCCGGTCTGGATCAGCTATTGATACTGACCGGCGACCGGGTTCCAGGTCATGAGCCCGGTCAGCCCGTGCGTTATCTGGAATCCGTCTCTGCCCTGCAGATTGTCAGAAAGGCCAGGCCGAACTGGCTGCTTGGCGCTGCCTTGAATCCGTTCAAGTACCAGGAAGACGAAGGTGGGGCGCAGTACTTCAAGGCCGACAAGAAGCTCCTGGCCGGGGCCGATTTTCTGACCCTGCAGCTGGGGTTCGACGCGCAAAAGCACCAGGAAGCCCAAACGTGGATGCAACAGCGCCCTGCACCTGTGCCGCTTCTGGCCTGCGTGATGGCGTTGACCGCCCGAAGCGCCACGCTTTTGGAGCACGTTCCAGGCGTTACGGTTACCCCGTCGATGCACGCGCTGCTGGCCGCAGAAGCGGCGGTCTCCCCGGCCTATGCCCGTGAACGCAGCCTTACCCGCCTTGGCGTGCAGATCATCGGGCTTGAATTGATGGGGTATGCCGGCATTCATCTCTCGGGCATTCACACCCCGGAACAGCTGCATACGCTTGAACAAACGATCAAGGCCTTGAAGCCAGAAATTCAGACGCTCGAGCAGTGGCGCGTCGCCTGGGCGAGAAGCTGGCAGATGCCGGGGGTGGCCGAGGTGACGTTTCATCCAGAAGAAGCCGACTGGCGGCTGGGCGAGTCGCGCTCGCGCGCGACCCGAACGGAGCGCGTTCGCTACCACGCGCTGTCGGCGGCTCATTCACTGCTGTTCAGCTGCACCAATCCGCTGAGCAGGGGGTGGGGCTGGCTGCTCACGCGCAACGTCTGGCAAACGCCGCGCGGCAAAGTCTGGCTTCATCGAGTGGAGCGGGGGCTTAAACGGCCCACGGTCGGGTGTGATACCTGCGGGACGTGCCGACTTGAAGACACGTTATACATCTGCCCGGAGACCTGCCCCAAGGGGCTTGCGAACGGGCCCTGCGGCGGGACGCGGCTCAACCGCTGTGAGTTCGGCGATCGCGAGTGCATCCACAGCGTCAAATACAGGACAGCCAAGGCCATAGGGCAGACGCAGGTGCTGACGGAGCGTCTGATTCCGTGCGTGGACGCCGACGCGCGCCATCAAAGTTCCTGGCCACAATGGTTTGACGCGTCGTCACCGCAAAAGGCCCGCGGCGATGATTCTCAGCGCTGAGTGCCCAAGGATTATGGCGCCGCGAGCGGTCGACCCGTTGACGCCTGAAAAAGCCTAGTTCGCACGCACCCGCGCCATCGTCAGCGCATCGACCAGCACACCGTCGCGGCGAGCGTAGTGGCGGTGGCGGCCTTCTTCCTCGAAGCCTGCGCGGGAATAAAGCGCGATGGCGGCGGCGTTGTCCGAGTAGACGTTCAGCTCGAGCCGGGTCAGGCCCAGCCAGTCATCGGCAAGTTCCAGCGCCGCCCCAAGAAGCCGAGTGCCGATGCCCTTGCCGTGGTGAGTTTCGTCCACGCCCATACCAAGGCTTCCAACGTGGCGCCGGCGCGGGCGGTGCTCTTCCACCAGCAGGCTGATCTGCCCGACTAAGCGCCCTTCAAGCGTTGCGACCAATAGATGCTTGCCCGGCCCGGCGGCCATTTTTTCTTCCCACACTGAGGCCGGCAGGTACGGCAACCCCAGCGTGTTGCGCTGAAGGGCAGGTTGCGAATAAAGGGCGTGAACCGCGGGGATATCCTTGGGTTCGAGGGCGCGAATGTGAATGGGGCTCATGGCAATACCAGGGTGGAGGCAGGCGTATCTACCCATATTGCCTGATGCGTGATCCAACGCCAAAAAGCAGCGCCTTGGCGCTGCTTTTTTGATCAATCATTTGATGCATTCAGCCGTTGACGACGGTGCCGCCGTTCGGGTGCAGGGTCTGGCCGCTGATGAAGGAGGAATCGAGCGCGGCGAGAAAGACGAAGCAGGGGCCGAGTTCGAACGGCTGGCCGGCGCGACCCATCGGGGTGATTTCGCCAAAGCCTTCAAGTTTCTCGGGGTCGTAGGCGCCGATGGTGGCCGGCTGGAGCGGCGTCCAGACAGGGCCGGGGGCGACGGCGTTGACGCGCACGCCGCGGCCGACGACCTGATTCGAAAGCGCGCGGGTAAAGCTGATGATGGCGCCCTTGGTCGCGCTGTAATCGATCAGGCTCTGCGGGCCGATGTAGGCGTTGATCGAGGCGTTGTTGATGATGGTGTCATCCTCGCCCAGATGGGGAAGGGCTGCGCGGCTCATGTAGAACAGGCTATCGACGTTGGTTTCGAACGTCGTTTTCCACTGCTCATCGGACAGCGTGGTCATGTCTTCGTTGATCTGCTGGGTGCCGGCGTTGTTGACCAGCGTATTGAGCCCGCCGAAGGTGTCGAGCGTTTGCTGGATGACGGCGTCGCAGGTGGCGCGCTCGCGCAGATCGGCCTCGATGGCGAGCGCCTTCTGGCCTTCGGCCTCGATCAGGCGCACGGTTTCATCGGCGTCGCTCTTTTCTTCCGCCAGATAGGTAAAGGCCACATGTGCGCCTTCGCGGGCAAAATGCACGGCGGTGGACCGGCCGATGCCGCTGTCGCCGCCGGTAATCAAGGCGATTTTGCCCTCGAGCTTGCCGCTGCCGCGGTAGCTGTCACGAATGACCTCGGGTATCGGCGTCATTTCGGATTCAAGGCCGGGCAGGCGTTGCTTCTGAGCGTGAATCTTCGGGGTGCTGACCATGATCGATCTCCCTGATCGGTTAAGTGATGCGCATCCTGCGCATCGTATTTAGACTATCGTGTTTAGACTTTAGTCATGAGCGTTTGCTCACCCCTAAGGGATAGTCGCCCTCATGGTTCGACGCAAGCGACCCCTGTGATCCAGGCCCGGCTCGGCTAGCCGAACGCGGGATGGGCCGGTATCATGTCGTTGACTTTATCAATCAAATAAGCCATTTCACTGCGAGTTCTCATGTCCCACTCCAAGACGCCCTTTATCGTGGTGTTGAGCCTGGCGCTGACCATGATGCTGGGCCCATTTTCCATGGATACCTATCTGCCGGCGTTTCCGGCCATCGGTGACTCGCTCGGGGTCTCCCAGCAGGCGGTCTCTCTGAGCGTGTCGGTGTATGTGTTCGCGATCGCCTTCGGCCAGCTGATCGGCGGGGCGCTGTCGGACCGCTTCGGGCGCCAGCGCATTCTAATGAGCGGGCTGGCGATCTTTGCCGTGGCGAGCCTCATTATCGGCCAGGCCGAGTCGCTTGAAGTGCTGCTCGGCGGGCGGGCGATCCAGGCCTTTGGCGCCGGCTGGACACTGGTGTCGGTGCCGGCGCTGGTCCGTGACCGCGTGGCCGGCCGCGATGCGGCGAAGCTGTTCTCGCTGATGGGCTTCATCATGGTGCTGGCGCCGGGGGTGGCGCCGAGTGTGGGCAGCGCGATTCTCGCGCTTGGCTCCTGGCACTATATTTTCTATGCGCTGGCAGCGTATGCGCTGCTGCTGGTGCCGCTGCTGGTGCGGGTGATCTTTACCGGCAAGGGCAAGGTGTCTCGGGCCAAGAGCCCACAGATGAGCCTGCTTGCGCGCTATAAGCTGGTGCTGACGACCAAACCTGCGCTGCCGTTCATTGCGTGGCAGGCTGCAGCGTTTTCGATGATGATGATGTTTGTCACCTACGCCTCGCTGATCTATCAGGGCCACTTCGAACAGACGCCGGCCGCATTTTCGATGCTGTTCGCCGCCAACATCGTCACCATGCTGGTGTTCAACATCCTGAACCGGGTGCTGCTGTCGCGCCTGCCCTCGCTTCGCATCCTGCAACTGGCCACGTGCTGTCAGGCGGTGGGCATGGTGCTGTTGCTGATGGCGGCCTTCATGGACTGGCCGCTGGTCGCCTTCCTGCCGGCGATGATGCTGACCATCGGTTCGATGGGGGCGGTTTCTCCCAACATTCAGGCCTGCTTTCTGGAGTTCTTTCCCACCAGCGGCGGTACAGCCGCCGCGCTTCTGGGCGCGGCCCAGTTTGGCGTTGCGGGCGTTTTGAGCGGGCTGTCCGCGGTGCTGCCGCATTCGCTCGAGGCGATCGTGCTGATGATGGCGGTGTGCGCGTCGGTGGCGTACTTGATGCTTGCGCGGTCGTTCATCAAGGGGCGTTCTGCGGTCGAGGCGCACTGAGACGCCTCGAGGCTGTGCGCGGTAGCGATGTGCGCCTGTGTCGACTAGACCGAAGACAGGCCCTGGCCTGGGCCGTTTTTGGATAACGCACAGGAGCGCCTCATGAGTACGGCATGGACCGACCAACTGAACTGGACGACCGGCGACATCACCTGCCTTGAGGTCGATGCGATCGTCAACGCCGCCAACCATTCCCTGATGGGCGGCGGCGGCGTCGACGGCGCGATTCATCGCGCGGCCGGGCCTGAACTGCTCGAGGCCTGCAAGGAGGCTCGCCGCCAACGCTGGCCGGATGGCCTGCCCGATGGCGAGGTCGCGCTGACGCCGGGGTATTCGCTGCCGGTGCGCTACGTGATTCATACCGTCGGGCCGGTCTACGCCAAAACGAAAGACAAGTCACACCTACTCGCGAACTGTTACCGCAAAAGCCTGGCGCTTGCTGCTGATAACGGCTGCACGAGCCTTGCGTTTCCCGCCATTTCCACCGGCATCTACGGCTACCCGTTTGAGGCCGCCGCTCGAATCGTTTGCCAGGTGATGGCCGAAAACCTGCCGGACTATCCCGAGCTTCAGGTCACGCTGTGCTTTTTCAGTGACAGCGACGCCCAGGCGTTTCTGGCGGTGTTCGATGAGGTTGTAAGTGACGGTGGCTAGACGACGCTAACTGCGGATCAAGGGTCAGGTCAGCGGCGTCATCACGGCGCGCTGGAACGCGGGCCGAGCTGAGAGGCGCGCGTACCAGGCCGCCAGGTGCGGGAGTTCAGGCCGCTCGATCGGCATCGAAAACCACGCATACGCCAGACACCCCAGCGGAATGTCAGCCACCGTCAGCGTGTCGCCGGCCAGAAAGGCGCGCCTTGCAAGGGCGTCATCGGCGATGCCCATCAGCCGTGCGCACTCGAGCCGGCCCCGTTCCATCGCCTCACTGTCGCGGGTCTCCGGTGTTTGCCGCACTCGGTTCCAGAAAAGCTGCTTGAATGGCTCGGCAAAGGCGAGTGAGGCCCAGTCCATCCATTTCTCGGCTTCTGCCCACGCGACCGCGCTGTCCGGCGTAAACGGCGCCGCGCCGTACTGCCGGGCAAGGTAGCGCACGATGGTGTTGGATTCCCACAGCACCAGCGCGCCGTCCTCGAGGCACGGCACCAGCCCGTTCGGATTCATCGCTCGGTACTCGGGCGTATCCACCCCGCCAAAGGCGCCGCCCACCTCGATGTGCTCGGGCGTGAGCTCAAGCTCGAAGGCGCACCACAGCGCCTTGCGTACGTTGGTGGAATTGGCGCGTCCCCAGAGTTTCATGGTCTTTTCCTTGGAGTGTGGTCAGAGGGTTGTGTGATCGTAGTCAGAGGGTCGTGTGACTGTAATACAGAGGGTCGCGCACGACCCGTTACGTCGATGCGCTGGCCGAGTCGCGGCGCTTGGCCAGAAGCTCCGCGCGGCGTGTACGATCAAGCGCTTCCTGCTCGAGCGCGGCCGGAAGCAGCGTCTTCGCGCGCTCGGGCGCAAGCGCAAACAACCCGTCATCGTCGCCGTGCATCAGATCACCGGGGGCGATGTGAAGGTCACCGACCGTCAGGGGCGCGTTGAGGCGCCCAAAGCGCGTTTGAGCGTGAATGGTCAGGGCGCTGACGCCCAGGTGATACAGCGGCAGGCGCATCGAGCGAAGGGCGGCCACATCGGTCAGATGGCCGATGACGACCACGCCCGCGAGCCCCTTGACCTCGGCGGCCAGCGCGCGTAATTCGCCGAAGCAGGCCCGCCCGAGATGCCGGTCATGGTCGAGCACCACCAGCACGTCGCCGGGCTGCGCCATGATCAGCGCCTCACGCAGTACGCGGCTGTCGCGGGCGTCGACTTCAACCGTCAGCGCCGGGCCCGTAAGCGCTCGCCCGTCGCCCAGTGGGCGCAGGCCGTGCAGGTAGCCTTCGTGGGTCAGGTGGCCGAGGGTCGAGGTCGGCACCTGGCGCCAGGCCTCGATCAGGTCAGGGTCAAGGCCTACGCGCGGGGCAATCTGATAGCTCATCGGTACCTCACGTTCGAAAGGGGAGCGAGCTCACGCGGACAAGGGCTTGAGCAGCGGGCAGCTCTGGCAGTATTCAGCCGGATGTGTTGCCTGAAAGTACAGGCAGCAGGTCTTTCGATAGCGCTGCTTTTGGCCGTCGCACAGCGCAACCGGCGCGTGATGAAAGCGGGCAATGGGATTGAACGGTGCCCCAAAGAGCGCCGCCGGCGCGGTGAGGAGCCGGTCGAAATCGGCCTTGCAGCGCGCCCGGTCGGCTGGATCGGTGAGTTGATCAAGACGCCGCTCGTAGAGCGAGTACACCCGCACGGCGGTATTTTCCCACAGCATGCGCGGCGGCACGCCGCTTGCCTCATGAAAGCTTCGCCAGAGCGGCGCGATCACCTCGGTAAATAGCCGCTCGATGACCCGGTCCCGTGCCGGTCCGCGCTCGGTGCCGTCGGGCAGAGGTGTTCCGTGGGTGTCGCTCAACGGAAGGCTCGACACCCAGCGTGTGCCGTCGTGACTTAGCTCGATCAGACACGCGTCCGGCGACACCACAAGCGCCCGGTTGCAGGCAGAAAGCGCGTAGAGGCAGGCGCCGGTCAACAGAAACGACAGACGCTTACCGAGAAGCGAGGCCGCCACTCGGCGACTCGGCGCTCCGATGCGCGGGGCGAGGGCGTCCAGCGCCCTTGCGCACTGGGCCGTGTCACACAGATCAAGAACCGTCATCGCGGTCTCGTCGGCCTGCCCAAGCGGCGTGAGCCGAAGCGTCTCGGTCAGAAACGTGCGCTGCGCGTGGGTGAATCCCGGGTCATCGGGGCTCGGCGTGCGCTCCAGCCGCCGGGTCACGCGGGGAACCCGGCGCCGAACGGGATGCACAGCGGCGTATTGAAATAGGGGTCGGTAATGATGCGACATGACAGTCCAAATACCTCGTGAATCCGTTCGGCGGTGAAAATCTCGGCAGGCGCGCCCTGCGCATGCACTCGGCCTTCCTTGATGGCCACGATATGGTCGGCGTAGCGCGCGGCCAGATTGAGGTCGTGCAAAACCATCACCACGGTCTTGCCCTGATCCCGGTTCAGCGTCTGTAAAAGCTCCAGCACCTCCATCTGGTGGGTCAGATCGAGAAACGACGTCGGCTCGTCGAGCAGCAGCAGTGGCGTATTCTGGGCGACCGTCAGCGCGATCCACGCGCGCTGGCGCTGACCGCCCGAGAGCGTATCCACCCCGCGCTCGGAAAGCGCCGAAAGCCCGGTGTGGGCAAGTGCCTCCTCGACGCAGCGCTCGTCCTCCTCGCGCCACTGCTCGAACCAGCTTTGATGCGGGTGGCGGCCGAGACTGACCAGCTGGCGCACGGTGATGCCCTCGGGCGCGACCGGGTGCTGGGGCAACAGCGCAAGGCGCCGCGCGACGGCCTGCGTCGGCAGCTCATGAATGGCGGTGCCATCGAGCAGCACCTGGCCGGACCAGGGCGACAAGAGCCGAGCCAGCGTTTTCAAAAGCGTACTCTTGCCGCAGCCGTTGCTGCCCACCAGCACCGAGATCTGCCCCTCGGGCAGCTCGACGCTCAATTGATCGAGAATGCGCTGTTTTTGATACCCCACGCTCACGTCGTGGGCCGCTACCGTTGCCATGACCTCACCGTGCCTCGCGCAGCAATAACCAGAGAAAGAACGGCGCCCCGAGCGCCGCGACAAAAATACCCGCCGGCAGATCCAGCGGTAGAAACACGGTGCGTGCGATCCAGTCGGCGCTCACCACCAAAAGCGCCCCCCAAAGCACCGACAGCACGGCCTGCGACGCCCCGACGGCACGAGAGACGCGCCGGGCCAGATGCGGGGCGATCAATCCGACAAAGGCGAACGCACCGCCGGCCGCGATCGCCACCCCCGCCATCGCGGCCGCCAGCGCCAAAAGCATCGCCCGCTGGCGCTGGACGCGAACGCCGAGGCCGGTGGCGAGGGCGTCATCCAGCGCGGCCAGTACCGCAAAGCGCATCTTGATCGCAAGCGGCAGGATCAAAACGACCGCCCACAGGGTGAGTGTGCCGACATCGTGCCAGTTGGCCCCGTAGACGCTTCCGGTCAGCCAGACATAGGCCGACAGCGTGGTGGTCAGCGGGCTGAACGCCAGCACGAAGGTGGTCACCGCCCCGAGCGCAGCCGAGACTCCGATGCCGGTCAACACCAGCCGGATCGGCGTCACCCCGCGTGACCATGCCAGCGCGTAGATCAGCCCGGCCGCGCCCACGGCGCCGATCATGGCGGCAAACGGTACGCCCCAGGCGCCCAGCGGCACCGCAAGCCACGCCAGATAACTGACCGCCGCGGCACTTGCGCCGCTGGTGACGCCCAGAATGTCCGGCGAGGCGAGCGCGTTGCGCATGATCTGCTGGAAAAGCCACCCCGACAGCGCCAGCAAACCGCCGACCAGCGCCCCGAGCACCAGCCGCGGTAGCCTGAGCTCCAGCACGATGATGCGAACGGAAGTGTGTGCGCCCTCAAAAAGTGCCAGAAGCTGCTCGCGCCCGAGCGGCACCTTGCCGGTGGCAAGGGAGCCTGCCGCCACGGCCAGAAGCACCAGCACAACCACCAGCACCCGGCGCCACGGGGCCAGGTCGAGCCGGCGGGAAAAGCCCGGTCTTCGAAGGACGCGCTCAGCCATGGGCAGACCTCTGGCGGTTCAACAGCGCAATGAACATCGGCGCGCCGATCAGGGCCGTCATGACCCCCACCGGGATTTCCCGCGGCTGGGCGACGCTTCGACCAATGACGTCGGCCACGATCAAAAGCGTCGCGCCGAGCAGCGCGCAGCCGGGCAAAAAGATGCGGTGATCGGCGGGCAACAGGCGCCGCGCCATGTGCGGCACGATCAGCCCGACGAAGGTGATGTTGCCGGCCATGGCCACCGACGCCCCCGAAAGCGCCACCACCAGCCCCACCATCAGGGCCTGAAGCCGGTGGACCTTGATGCCGAGTCCGCGCGCCATCGACTCGCCGGCGGCGAGCACGTTCATCGCCCGCGTCAAGGGGATGCAGCCGAGTCCGGCGGCAAGCGCCACCGCCATCAGCGGCGCAAGCTCTGAAGGCGCGCGACCATCCACGGCGCCCGCCAGCCAGAACAGCACCGTATCGAGCCCCTGCTGGTCGATGACCAGAAGCGCCTGACTGAACGCGGTGAACAGCGCCGAGAGCGCCGCGCCGGCCAATACCAGTCGCAGCGGGCCGTGGCTGCTTGCGCCGCCGCGCATGGCGACCCACCACACAAGCATCGCCGCGAGCGCCGCGCCGAGAAAGGCCCCCAGCGACCACGCCGCAAGCGAGGCGCTTCCGGCCCAGGCGACCAAAAGCACCACCGCGAAGGTGGCACCCGCGTTGATGCCCAAAAGCCCCGGTGAGGCGAGCGGGTTGCGGGTCAGGGTCTGCATCAGGGCGCCGGCCACGGCAAGGCTTGCGCCGACCACCATTGCGATCACCGTACGGGGCAGGCGTGAGCTTCGAACGATCAGTTGATCGACCGCCTCGGGGGCAGGGGCAATCAACCCCTTGAGCGCCGTTGCCGGGCCGATCCAGTGGGCGCCGACCATCAGGCTCGACAGCGCCGCGATCAGGAGCGTGGCCACAAGTAGAAACAGGCGAATGCGTGTGCTCATGCGGCGCGGGCCTCCAGAACCTGCTGCTCGATCGAATCCAGCAGATCGAACACGCCCAGAATGCCGCCCGACAGGCTCCAGGCCACCGGGTCGACCGAGTACACGCGGCCTGTGCTCGGCGCGCGCATGCGCTGCCAGAGCGGATGCGACATCAGGCGCTGTTCATGGGCGCGAACCGCCGGCCCGGCGCTGTGGCGCATGACGAAAAACAGCCCGGCATCGAGCGCCGGCAGGCTTTCGACGCCGCCGAGCTTCAAGAGGATGCCGTGGGCGGTGCGGGCGGTCTCGGTCCAGTGAAAGCCGAGATCGCTCAGTACCCGTCCGGCAAAGCTTCCGGGCAGATAGCTTCGAACCTGATCGGCGCGAATGTCGATCAGCGACACCGTCAGCGGCCACGCCTGCCCGAAGTGGGCGGCAAGGCGTGCCCGCAGCATGGTCACGCGTGCGTGGTACTGCGCCATCAGCCGATCGGCCTGCGCCTGTTGGTTCAGGGCCTGCGCCATACGCTCGAGCGTGGTCTCGAAGCGGTAGATGTCCTCGAGCATCACCACCGGCGCGATGCGCGACAGCAGCGGCGCGATGCGCTGGTGGCGAAAGCGCGACGCCACGATCAGCGTGGGTGACAAAACGGCAATGTCTTCAAGACTTGGCTGGGTCTCGAGGCCGACGATGGTCGTCTCGGCAAGCGCGGTGCGCAGGTAGGGGTAGACCGGCGGGTCCTGCCAGGACAGCACCGCCCCGACCGGGATGACCCCGAGCGCGACCGCGGTATCGGTCGCACCCTGAAAGAGCGTCACTACTCTGGGCGACTCGGGCGCGCCGGCAAGCACCGCCCCCGGGCACAGCCCAAGGGCGAGCAGCGCCGCCAGTGTCTGGCGCCGCGACAGACCGGCGTGTCGTTGGTCGGCCTCGCCATGACGGGATGTGATCATGGCGTGTTGGCCTGTCCGATGGTGCACCCTGAGGCCTCACTCGTGGATGGCATGGGGAATGTGAACCGCGTGACTGGGCGCGTGCAGCGGATTGACCGTGCGTCCGGTGCCGAAGGGCATGCTGCCCGGGCCGCCTGCACGGGCGATGATCGGTGTGATCAGCTGCTTGAACGGCCATTCGGCGGCCTCGAACAGCCCCTCGGTCAGGCACGTGCGCACGTCGTCTGCAAGCGGCAGGGTCTCGATCTGATGGCGCAGGCTGTCATGCACGGTCTGCCAAAGCGCCGTCGGGGGTATATCAAAATGAGACGCAGTCACATCGACGATAGCCCGCACATTGACCTGAATGGCCAGGGTTTGCAACCAAAAGAGCAGCGCGTCGAGGTCCTCGTGATAGAGCGTGTTGGCGTGGCCGGGCTTGATCCGGTACTCGGGGTCCTTGAGGCCGACCTGTTCGAGCTGGGAGACCGCGATGCGCAGTGAGTCATGATCGCGCAGTACCATCCCGGTGATCACGCCCTGGCGCCAGACCAGCACCGCATTCTGACCATGCACCTCGGGCAGCATCCCGAGCCTGAAAAGACGAAGCGTCAGCTCGAAGAACGGATCGCAGACGGCGCGCATCAGCCGCGTGACGTTGGCAAGGGTGGCGCGCTCGCCCAGGTAGGCAAGCCAGTCGTCGAAGAAGTGGCGGCCGCCTTCCGGCAGGGCGGTGCCAAGGGTCGCCATCGGCAGGGGGCGGCTTGCGGGGTCGTTCATCACCGAGGCCGGGTAGCTTCGAACCATGGCCGACAGATGCCGCGGCGCGTCATCGAACAGGCTGGCGCCTTCCGGCAGGTAGGCCCACCAGCGGCCTTCGTCGCACAGATGCAGGGCCTCGCCGAGGCGGGCGTCCAGCGTTTTCGCCCGGCCAAGCAGCGCCGCGCTCAGGTCGCCGTTGATCATCTTGACCGCCGGCAGGTAGCGCGAGGCGCCGAGGGAGTGGACCGCCATCGGCAGCTTCAGGCTGTGGCGCGAGGTGCGGCTCGGAAGCAGTGACCGAAGCGATGAGCTGGCTTTCCAGGTGGGGGATCGCACATCGAGCACCACGCAGTGCTCGGCGCGGAAGGCCTCGCTCAACCAGCGCGGCAGCGCATGCTCAAGCTGCCACGGATGCACCGGCAGGGCGATGTAGTCCTCGGCAAGGCCCTTGGCGTGAAGCTCACGCTCGAGCTGGTTGCGCTCGCCCGGCGCCATCACGAACGCGGATGGGCAGTCGCCGGGGTCGACCGCGTCGCCGGTTGCCAGCGCATGTTTGGCGACCGCGACCCAGCGTAGCTCGATCGTCTGATCGAACTCGGCCATATACGCCATGTACTCGCGCTCATCGAGCCCTTCCTTGGCCTTGGCCGTTGGATGGTAGGGCCGGTCGCTCAGGGAGGCCCACTGCTCCATGGTGGTAAAAAACGCCAGCGGCGAGCGCTCGAGAAGCGACCGGGTGTCGATGCGATGTGCCCGCGAACGAGCCAGTTGCCAGTCGCTGGTGGCGAGCGCCTCGATGAAGACCTGCTCGCCCTTGCTGGGCTCGGCCGTGTCGGGGTGAGCTGCGTGGGCCAGCAGGCGCATCAGTGTTTCCGGCGAGGTCATCGTAAGGCAGGAGTCGTTGACTGCGTTGTCGTCAAAGAGCTGAACGGGGCTGTTCGGAACCCGTTCGAGCCGCTGGGCGCGGCCGGGCCGGACCACCATCGCAAGACGCTGGCCATTGGTCAGAGGCAAGGACCACAGGGCGTGGCTCGCGTCGCGGTGGGCAAGCGTCACCAGGGTGGCCGGCGCGGTTCTGGCGGAGGGGGCGGTGTCCATCGAGACCGTCTCGACGTCGAAAAAGTCCTCGGCCAGCAGGGCGTCGATCAACGTGGTCATGAGGGGGGATTGAGTGGGCGTATCAGTCGGCATGTCGGGGTGTTCCTTGAGTCGAACGAGCATGGGTCAGGGCATGGGTCAGGGCGCGAAAGGCGATGCCGCGCTCATCGCCGAGCATGAAGGCGGTGGCGCCACGGGCGCGCCAGGCAGGCAGGGCGTCGTCACCGCGCAGGAAGGCGCAGTAGGGCACGCCTGCGGTGCGGGCACGGTCGGCCACGTGCGCCAGCGCCTCGACCACGCGGGGGTGGTTCGGCTGCCAGGTCACGCCCAGCGACTGCGAAAGATCAGCGGCGCCTTCGAGGATCAAATCCAGCCCGGGCACCGCGGTAATCCGGTCGATGTGCTCGACGCCGTCGGCCGTCTCGATCATCGCCACCACCATGATTTCGGCGTTGGCCCGGGTGACGTACTCGGAAAGCGCGTCGCGCCCGAACGCGCCGGGGCGGCCGGCGTTGAGGCTTCGCGTGCCCTCGGGGGCGTATTTACAGGCCTGCACAGCCGCCTGAACGGTCTCGGGCGTTTCTACCTGCGGAAGGACAATGCCCTGAGCGCCGGCGTCCAGAAGCCTGAGTATCCGTTTGGGGTCGGCGTCCGGCACGCGCACCAGTGGCGTCAACCCGTAGCTTTCGGCGGTTCGGATCATGTGTTCGAGGGTTTCGGGGTTGATCAGCACGTGTTCGGTGTCGATCACGACGAAATCGAACCCGGCCTCGCCAATGAGTTCGATCGAGGCCGCACACGGCATCGAGACCAGAAGGCCGAACGTCTCGATGCCCTGGTTCAACGCACGTTTGAGTCGGTTATCACGAAGCATCAGCGCGCGTCCTCCCCGGCCGTGCGCAGCGGGTTGGGCACGCGACGGATCTGTGCGATCTCATCGCCGAACAGTCGCCGCCGCGTTAGCGCCTCGACCTCATAGCAGGCGTTGAACACGTCGAACCGGGCAAAGCGCTCGGCGTGCTCCGGGTGCGCCTGCTGATAGTCGCGGATCACCGCCGCCGTCATTGCCCAGAAACGCCCTTCGGGCAGGTCGTAATGGCGTGTGAGGAAAATCGCCAGATCGGCCAGCGCGATGAAGAAAAAGGCGTCGCAGGAGTAATCGCGTACCGCCGCCGGGTCCTCGGTTTCGAGAAAGGAGTTGGCGTTCAAACGGGCATGGTGCGCCGGCACCGGTTCGAGCGCCGGTACGTGCTCGGGGTGGGTTAGGTGCGTTCGGCTGAAGCGCACGCCGTCGTGGAAATCCTTCAGCGCCACTCGGGTCGGCCAGCCGTCTCGGTGGATCAGGACGATGTTCTGGCCGTGCGCCTCGAGGCCGATGCCTTCTGCGAACAGGAAGTGGAGAATCGGGGCGCAGGCGGTTTCGAGCAGGGCGCGGGTCCAGGTCTCGACCCCGTAGCGCTTGATCCAGGGGTCGATGAACGGCTCGGCCGGCGTGCCGGTGTCATCGCGGGTGCACTGGGAAAGCCCGTTGAAGGCGACCGCCTGCTCACCCATGCCGAGATACGACGCCACGTTTTCACGCAAAATCGCCCCGAGGGCGCCATAGACCTGCGGCCGTTGCGCCCTGGTAAAGACACGCTCATCGAGGCTCATGCCGGCGACCTCGCCCAAAAGCACAAAGCCTGCCTCCTGAGCGGCCGGGTCGGCCGCGACAAGGCGCTTCAGCCAGCCGGTGATCAGCGGCGCGTTGGCAACCGTATGACGGGCCAGCAACCGGGTGCTGGAGGTATTGGTTAGACTCATGGCGAGCTTCAGGTAGGGCAGGTGCGTGTTCGCCGGCGCAAGCGTTCGGATCGATTGCTGGGGCACGAACCGCGCCTCGCCCTCGCCCAGAAGCATCGCCTCGCCCTGGGCAAGCTGGGGGTAGAGCGCACGAAGGGCGCCGGCGCGCCACTGCCAGGGGTGCACCGGAAGCAGGGTCACATCATGGGGCGCGTAGCCGGTGCGGGCGCAGTAGGCGTCGCGCCGGCTCATGATGGCCTCGCCCGCAAGCGCTCGGATCAGCGCCTCGCGGTCAAGGCCCGGGCGCTGCGCGGTGATGGCTAGGTGCGCGGGCACGGCCAGCCACAGGACACCGAGTGGCTGACCGAATTCCGGCCCGTAGCGGGCGTTGTCCTCCCAGGTGAAACCGATGCGCGACTTGTAGCAGGGGTGATAGCTGTGGGCGTCGGCGAAGTAACGCTCGAGGGCGTCCGCCGACAGCGCGGTCGGGGCGCAGTCAGGGCGCTCGAAGGCGGCTGCCGACTGCACGTCATGCAGCAGCGTCTGTTCCAGCTCCTGCGCGAACCCGGGGGCGCGGGTGAGTGCGCCGGTGTCCGTATCCAGTTGTTCCAGCAGGGTCGCAAGCGTGAGCGGGCGAGCCTGGCCGTCGGTGCCATGGAAGACCGCGCCAGGGTCGCGGTCCAGCCGGATCAGCTCGAAGCTCTCGCACAGGCGACCCGTGGCCACGAGCCGGGCGCCCGAGGAAAGCACCACGCTGAAACGATGTCGGCCCTCGCCAAGCTCGGCCACCTCGAACGGCAGCACCTGCTCGTACAGGAGCGTTTGTAGAAGCTGACTGACCACCCGGCGCTCGATGCGCGAAAAATGACGCCAGTGGTCGGGGTGAGCCAGAAACGGCGAGGGCGTTCCGTTCAGGGTGCTCAAGGGGGAGAGGTGAAAAGACGTCGTTGTCATGAAAGCTCCTTACGCGTAGCACGCGGGCATGAAATCGAGTGCGGATTCAGGCGTTGGCCTGCCGGGCATCGGTTCGGTTCAAGGGGGTAGGCGTCAGGCAGTAGATGCAGGGCAGCGCCAGTAGTAGCGCCGCGCCGATCACGCTGAACAGCAGATCAAGGGTCGCGGACAGGGGCAGGCCTCTGGCCGGCAGGGCGTCGATCAAAAGCGTGACCGCGATCACCCCGAGCGAGGCGACGATGCGGCGCACCATGTTGGTGATGGCCGAGCCCTGGGTCGTCATCGCATCCGGCAAGGCGGTGAGGGCGACCGTGGTCGCGGGCATGTAGGACAGCCCGACGCCTACGCCGCGCACGGCCATGAGCGCAACGACCGCCCCGGCAGGGGTGGCCGGCCCGATGCCTGCAAGCGCGCTCAGTGAAAGCGTTGTCAGTACGATGCCGGTCGCGATCAGTGCCCGTGGCCCGTAGCGGTCAAGCCAGCGGCCGCTGTACCGGGCAACGAGGCTGGCGCTTACGGCGGTGGCGAGCAGTGCAAGGCCGGTCCAGAGCGCGGATTTTTCCATCACGACCTGAATCAGAAGCGGCACCAGCACAAGGCTTGTGAACATGCCAAGGGTTTGCAGGACCACCACGACCACGCCGTTTCGAAAGTCTTTGTGGGCAAAGACCGACAGCGGCAGCAGCGGGGCCGAGGTTCTGCGTTGATGGTAAATAAAGCCCATCGACAGCCCGGCCCCGAGGAGCAGGAGCACACCGCCAAGCTCGACATGCGCGCCGGTCATCAGTTGCCCGCCGCCCAGTACGGCCGCGAGCCCGCCTGCGATCAGTGCGAAGCCGGCGGCGTCGAAGCGCGAGGCCGCCGGCTCGTCGTCCTGATGCGGTAGGCAGCGCCCCGCCATCCAGCAGGCGCCAGCGGCCAGCGGCAGGTTGGCCCCGAACAGCACGCGCCAATGAAGATGCTCGATGAGTAGCGCCCCGCACAAGGGCCCGATGGCGGGAATCAGCATCACCACGCTCGCCCACAGCCCCGAGATGCGTCCGCGCTCAGTGCTTGGAAACACCTTGAACAGCAACGGCAGCGACAGTGGAATCACCAGTCCGCTGGCCGCGCCCTGCACCGCGCGCGACAGCAGCACCTGCCAGAACGCAAGGCTCAGGACCCCGATCAGTGAGCCGGCCATGAACAGTGCCATGCCAGCCAGATACAGCCGGCGCCTGCCGAGGCGCGCGCTCAGATACCCCGTCAGCGGCATCGCAAGCACCATCGCGATCATGAACGCCGAGAGCACGCCGCCGGCCTGACCGGCGCCGATGTCGAAGGCGCGCATGAACGTCGTCAGTGCCGGATTGAGCATGCTGTTGCTGAGACTGACCGTGGCGGTGCCCAGAAGAACGGCGACCATCACCCGCTGCGGCGAGACCGTCATGGACTGGCCTCCGTGACGCGCTGCGGCGCGTGCGCCGGCAGGTAGTGAAGCGCCGGGCGCGGGTGGCAGAGAAAATCGGCGTGGGAGATGTTGTAGCCGTAGGCACCGGCCAGCGGCAGCACCAGCAGATCGCCTGGGCGCGGATTCTTGAGCGCCTGTCGGCGACTCAGGACGTCCTTTGGGGTGCAGAGCTGGCCGACGACGGTCCAGTCGTGCCACGGGCCGGTGGTGGCCATCTGCCGGGGCAGGTGCCAGACAGGGTGGTCGTGGTTCTGGGCGGCCGGCAGTCGAAACTGGTGGGTGCCGCCGCGACAGATCAGAAAGTGCTCGCCGTGGCTTTGCTTGGCGTCCAGCACTTCCATCACGTAGTAGCCGCAGAACGCGCTCAAGAAGCGGCCGATCTCGAAGCGCACGACCGGGCGGTGCTCGAGGGCGTCGAGCTGGTCTGCGAGCGCGCGGCAGAACCCGGGCCAATCGAACAAGTCACTTCCGGTGTAGTCGACCCCGATGCCGCCACCGACGTTCAGGTGCGTGACGCTCGAGGGCGTTCTGGAAAGTGCTTGCCACTCGGGCCAGCGGGTCAGATAGAACGCCATCAGCGCCAGATGGCGCTCGGCGCTTTTCTGATGCGACATCGCGTGAACATGAAACCCCTGAAGCGCGAGCGAGGGGCGTGCATCGACCCGGGCAACCGCCTCGGGCAGCTGCGCTTCGTCGATGCCGAAGGGGCTTGCCCGCCCGGCCATGTTGAGCCGGGTCGAAAACGCGTCGTCAAGCGCCGGGTTGATGCGGATAAAGACCGGTTGGACCCGCCCTTTGGTATGGGCGATCGCGGCCAGCCGGTCGATCTCGCTCAGGCTCTCGACGTGCACGGCCGAGACCTGCATGGCCACCGCATGTTCAAGCTCGCTGTCGAGCTTGCCGGGTCCCGAGAGCAGCCAGGGCTTGTCGACCCGACAGGCCTCGGCTCGATCGAGTTCGCCGCCGGAGGAGAGCTCGAACCCGTCGACGATTGGGGCCAGCGTATTCAAAAGCGGCGTGTCGCTGTTGGCCTTGATGGCGTAGTAGAGCTCGACGCCTTCCGGCAGGGCGGCCTTGACGGTTCGGGCATGGCTTGCCAGTGCATCGAGGTCGTAGAAGAACGCGGCCATCGGCGCCGCGTCGCGCTCGCGGGCATCCAGAATGGCGGTTCGAACGTGTCCGGCAAGATCAGCCATGCGCCACCTCCCGGACCCAGGGCGTGGGCAGTGCCACGTAGCCGGCGTCTCGGTCCGGTGCGGCGCGCAGTCGAACCAGCAGGTTGGTCTTGCAGGGGAGGCTTTCGCCGTCGAGCAGGGCATCGAGTTCAGGTGCCGGGTCGGGCAGCGCCTCGCGCACGCGCTCGAGCACGTCTCGAAGCCGCGCCCACAGCCGCTCGCCGAGTGCCGGTCGTTCCCAGCTGAGCGCCAGAATGGCCTCGCTCAGATGATTGATCATCACGCAGTAGACAATTCGGTTCCAGCCCTGGGCCCGGCTGTAGGTCAGGGAGGCGCGCACCGTGGACGAGACGTTCGGGGGAAGTGCGTCGACGCCCAGATCCTGGGTCAGCTTGATGCCCTCGAAATCCCGCAGGAGCACACGGTGAGGCCAGCCGTTGTCGTGAATCAGTACGCAGTTTTGAAGGTGCGGCTCAAGCACCACACCGTCGCGAAAGAAAAGCGTCAGTACCGGCATTAAAAGCGCCATGGCGTAGGCGTCGAACCAGTCGAGTGCGCGCGCGTGCGCATCCTCGCCGCCGATGAAGGTCTCGACCAGGGCCAATTCCTCGGGCGTGCGCGAAAAGAGCGCGGCCGCCAGCACACAGCGCGTCCGGCCTTCACGTTCGCAGAAGTTCTCCCTGAGCACCGTGCCGGTCTGTTCGGTGAACCAGCGCGCTGTCTCCGGGTCGGCGCCGGGTGGGGCCCAGCTGAGCGCGGCGGGTTCGCGGGCGAGGGTGAGCGTCGAGAGCAGCGGGTCGTGGCGCGCAACGATGTCAGCCATCAGTGCATCGATCACCTGCGCACTTTCAAGCTCGTACCAGGCGTTCTTGCGTACGCAGTTGGTGACCCGAACGTTGAGCGAGCCCTTGATGAAAAAGGGCTTGCCCTCGATGTGCCAGGTTCGAAGGGAGGCGGTTGGCGCGGCGAGAAACCCGCTTTCGCCAAGGTCTCGAATCACGCCCTGATCGATCAGGGCGGCCACACTCGGGGTGGCCGCAAACAGACGCGCCTGAATCGGGTGCATGCTGATCACGGCCTCACCCGGCCGGGCACGGCGCTGGTCGCCGACGCTTTCGAGCACGTCAGACACTGAAAGCGACTGGCTCAGTACGCGAAGCCCCTGGCGAGGCACGGCCCACTGATACAGCCGGGCGCGGTTCCTGCGCTCGGGCACGTAGGCGTCGGCCTCGCTGCCGGCGGGCCATTGCCGCGCCTTGGGCGCCGGGTGGGCGGGATGGCCCGCCCACAGTGCCTGCTCGCTGTCGACGTAATCGGTGAGTGTGAGCGCGCAGTCGCCGCTGGCTTGGCGGGCCTCGATGAGCTCGCGCATCACCGAGACGCTTTGAAGCATCTGGGCGTGAAGCTCATGGGGCGAGGCGCCGGTGTCGCGGGCAAGCTCCTCGAGCACGTACGCGATCAGCTCGCTGTAGGTCGGGCACCACCACCGCTGCCGACTCGGGTCGAAGAGGTAGGGCCTTGTGAGATAGCGATGCGCCCCGAGCGGGTCGATGCGATCCACCACGACGAACACGGCGCGGCCGCCTGGCCAGCGTGCAAGGACCAGTGGAACACCCGTATGGCGCTGTGGCAGGCCATCAGTGATCAAGGGGCTGCGGTAATCGAGGGCGTGCGTCGGTAGCGCGATTTCCCGGGTCAAACAGTTCAACAATGCCCATGTGGCTGCGCGCTCGCTGATCGCGTGCGCGGTCGATATACGCTGGCGTACGTTCATACACTTCTCCGTCTCATGACGCGTTACGTTGTGTATTCCCTGTGCGGCCAGTCACCTGTGGTTATTGTTGTTTGGTTGTTGTTGTTCGATCTTTTATCGTTTGAAGGGTCGAGGTCAGCGGTGTGTTTACAGGCCTCGACCCCGGCCGCGGGCCATTGCTCGCGGCCGGGAGCGCTTAGAAATCCGCGCTGTAGCCGACGGTCAGCGTGCGCCCGCGCCCGGCGAAGTAGCGCGAGTCGTTGACCAGAGCGCTTTGCGAGTAGTAGGTGATGTACTGCTTGTCGAACAGGTTCGAGATGCCGACGCTGAGCGTGCCGACCGGCAGTTTGCGGTTTACCGCGGCGTCCACCAGCGTATAGCCGTTGAAATCCTGCTCGTCGCCGTCGTAGTCCTCGTCAAAGGCGTGGTTGGCCTGAACGAAGCTCGACCACTTCGGCGTCCACTGGGCCGACCAGCTCGCGATCAAGCGGTCCGGCGCCACGTTCAAACCGTCGAGGTCGGAATCGAGCGTGCCGTTGTTGTCGCTGTCGTAGCGGCCGCGAATGTGTGAGTAGGCAAGCGAGCCGTGATGCGCCGGTGTGAACTGATAGCCGACCGAGGCTTCGATGCCGTCGATCTTGGTTTCCTGACGCTGCATCAGGAAGGCGTCGTCGACTTCGATCAGGCGGGAGCCGAAATCGGAGGTCGAGACGTAGTAACTGAGCCCGGCGTCGAGGCGGCCATCGTCGTAGCGAACGCCGGTTTCGACGTTGTCGGTCACCAGCGGGCGCAGGTTCTCGACGCTGTCGACCGACTGGTTGGGCGAGCTGATGCCACGAAGCGCGCGGCCGACGTCCGGCACCGAGAAGCCTTCGGAGTAGTTGGCAAACAGGCTCCAGTTGTCGATCGGGCGCCAGACGATGCCGGCGTTATAGAGCGTTTCCTCGAAGCTTCTGGAACCGCCCTCGACATTGACTCCCCCACGCCCGGCAACGGTCTGGTAGTCGTCGACGTCGAGGTCGGCGTACTCGTAGCGGGCCCCGGCGGACAGCGTCAGCGACTCGATCGGGGTGACATCGACCTGAACGAAGGGCGAGACGTCGGTGTATTCGATCTCGGGCACGTAGGTGCGGTTCGTGCGATATAGCGACTGCTCGGAGCGGTCGACCATGACATCGAAGCCGGCGGTCAGGGTGATGCGGTCATCCCACAAATCATCCTTGGTCAGTGACGATTTGAGGCCGTACTTCTGGGTTCGCGCCATGGACTGATCATAGAGCTCGCCGTCCGGGGCGATGGTCGGGTCCTGGAACGAGCTGGAATTGGTCGCACCGAACAGGCCCTTGAAGTCCTGATAGAACAGCAGTGTATTCAGGTGCATGCCGGCGAGGTCGTAGTCGTCGTAGGTCAGGCCGGTGGTCCATACCTTGTTGTACGGGGCCTCGCCCGGCGGGTTGCCGCGCCGGGAGGTGGTCTTGATGCCGCGGTCGCGGTCGCCGTCGACACTCGTGTAGTCATCGTTGCCGCGCACGGTGTAGTGATTGACGCTCAGCTGAAGCCGCTGATCGTCGTTGAACCAGTACGACCCCTTCGCCAGCATGTCGTAGCTGCGCGAGTCCATGAGATCGCCCTGGGTGTTGTCGACGCCGATGTTGTCGCCGTCCCCATCGACGTACATGCCTTGATCCTGGTATCCGAGCGAGAACACGTAATCGAGCTTGCCGGTGTTGCCGCTGACGCCGTAGGTGGTCTTGTAGCCCATGGTCTCGGACTTCAACTGCGAGGTCGGGGTCGAGGCCTCGACGCGCACGTGCTGAACGAACGACTCCGGCGCCGGGCGCTTGGTGATGATGTTGATCACCCCGCCGGTGGCCCCGAGACCGTTGGTCGCGTTGGCGCCCTTGATCACTTCGATGTGATCGACCATCGCGAAATCGATGCTGTGGAGCTCACGTCCGGTCGGGCGCAGCGGGTTCGACTGCGGAATGCCGTCGATCATGATCAGTGGGGTGCGGCCCCGAAGCGTTTCACCGCTGCCTGACATCTTCTGACGCGGCGGCGAGTAGCCAGGCAGTAGGTTGCTCAGGATTTCCGAGGAATCCGAGGTGAAGTTCTGCTGCTTTTGAATCTCTTCGTGGCTGATGATGCGAATGACCTGGGGTGAGTCATCCTTGTCCGCACCGGTTCGCGTGGCGGTCACCACCATCGGATCGACCTTGTCATTGCCTGCCTCGGCTGCCAGTGCAGGCCCCGCCAGACACCCGTACATCAGCGGCGCCAGCCCGCACACCATCGAAAACCGCATAGCCCTGTTCCTTCTTTTTTTAAGTGGCCCTCGATCGAACTCTCGAAGGCGTAGTGGATCGCTTCGAACCGCAGGTAAATGCGACTCCAGTGTATTCGCGTTACCTAATTATAGGCTAATGATAATCATTATCATGACAGAGCGGGTTTTTATTCCAAAGAGGTTGGGAGGTATTTTCGACTATTGGATGAGATATAAGATGAAGTGAAAGTAAGCCGGCGTCCGGGCCGGCTTTCTCGAGAGTGTGTTTTTCAGCCGCGCTGGCGCGCCAGATGGGGCACCGGCATGACGATGTAGCGTGCCACCCGGCCGGCAAGGCTCAAGAGCCACAGCGCGGGCAGCAGCACGATAAACCACAGCACGCCTTGCCCCAGCCAGGCCGGCCAGCCAAGAAGCTCTGCGACGCTTGCCCCCAGCCCATTGATCAGAGACGGATGAGTCACCACCAGCCAGGCCGTGCTTCCATACACCAGCCAGCGCGCGGTGCGTGAGCCGGCCACACCGCGCGCTGCGCCGGCAAGGAGCGCTCGGCGCTCGACGGCAGTCGTTGCACGCGTTGCCTGTCCGGCTCGCTGAGTGCGAAGTGCAGCGCCGGCGCGAACGGCCTTGACGGTGCTGGCGATTACCAGAACGTCGAGCCCGGCCGAGGCGATGTCCCAGCCCCCGATGGCGTGATCGCTTTGGGCCTTGCGCTCGAGCCCTCGGAGCCCGCCAGTGAAAAAGTCCGACAGCACGCTCAGGGTGCGCTCCCCCTGAAGCCAGTGCGCCACCCCGTTTTTATCGACCACAAACTGATCCAGAAAGCGGTAGCCCTGACGGTTCAGCAGTGCAATCGCAAGCGTTGCCCGCGCCGTGAGTGAGACCGGTGCGCTCTTGTCCGAGGTGTGCGCAGACAGAGTCTCAGATTCATGCGCAGACTCGGGCCCGTTCGGGGAAAGGGTGTCCGTGTCGGCGTCGTCTTCCCACCAGCTCATAAGCGTTTTCGACCAGGTCTCTGCCTTGTCGGCGGCCCAGAGCTGGGCGTTGACCAGTGGCAGGTCGTTGGTTTCGAAGTAATGCACCGGCACCACCGTATCCGCACCAAGGCGGTCAAGCGCGTGTTGGAAGTCGGGGTCGAGTCCGTGTTCGATCAGCACCGAGCGGGCGATCTGTGGGTGCTTGAGCATGGCGCGGCGGGCGGCAAGCGTCAGGGCTTCGTCGCTGCTGTAGGCCAGAAAGAGACGGTTCAGCGCCTGGCTTTCCGAATCGAGCGCGCGAGCGATGTCCGGCGGCAGCGCCTGGTGCACCGATACCCGTACCAGCTGGTCGGCAAACGGCGTTTTCGGGGCCGAGAGTGTCAGGGCGAGCGCCGCAACCGCGGTAACCACCACGGCGGCCAGCATCTTTCGGGCCAGCGTTTTCAGAGACAGTGTTTTCAAAGACAGCGTTTTCAAAGACAGTGCGGCCATGGTCGATTCCGCTTTTTTGGAAGCTTGCGCACATGCAGCGCCTGGAGTGTCGCATCGCGCTTGTCTTAAGTTTGGGCTTATCTGGGATGCCAACTACCTTTAGCCACAGACCTTGGTCTGAGCCAGGGACATCGAGTGACGCGAAAGGAGTCGTATCATGAGCCAGAATGTGGCCGAAATCATCACCGAAACCCTGATGGATGCCGGGGCGAAGCGCTGTTACGGCGTGGTGGGGGATACCATCAACCAGCTGACCGACGCGATGCGTCGCGCCGAGCTCGACTGGGTGCATGTCCGTCATGAGGAGGTCGGTGGATTTGCCGCGGGCGGCGAATCGATGATCACCGGTGAGCTTTCGCTGTGCGCCGGCACCTGCGGGCCGGGCAGCCTGCATTTCGTCAATGGCCTGTTTGACGCGCACCGAAGCAATGCGCCGGTGGTGTTCATCGCCTCGCAGATTCCGACCAGCGAGGCCGGCGTCGGCTTCCCGCAGGATGTGGATCAAAAACCGATCTATGAACAGTACAGCGTGTTCTGCGAAACCCTGACCAACCCCAACCAGGCCCGGCGCATGGCGGCAATGGCGGCGCAGGCGGCGCTTAACAAACGAGGCGTTGCGGTCTTGATCGTGCCGGGGGACCTCTTCACGCAAACGCCGGAGAACGACCTTCCCTACCGCGCCCAGCGCTTCAATCCGATCATCCGCCCGAGCGCCGAAGAGTTCGTACCGGTGCTGGAGGCGATCAAGGCCGGCAAGAAAATCTCGATCTACGCAGGCTTTGGCTGTGAGCACGCCCGTGACGACGTACTGGCGCTGGCGGCCAAGCTCAATGCGCCGGTGGCCTGGACATCCCGCGCCAAGGATTTCATCGAATACGACAACCCGTTCGAGGTCGGCATGACCGGCGTCTTCGGTCTGGAAGGCGGCTACCACGCCGTGGCGGATTGTGACGTGCTGCTGCTGCTTGGGTGCAACTTTGCCTGGACCCAGTTCTATCCCGACAAGGCCACCATCATTCAGGTCGATATCAATGCCGAGCAGATCGGCAAGCGTCACCCGGTCGACATCGGCCTGGTCGGCACGGTGCGCGATACCTGTCAGGCGCTTGCGATGATGGTGGACGAAAAACCGGATACGCACTGGCTCGAAAAGTGCCGCGAGACCTACAAGAAGTCCCGCGCCCACGCGACCCACACCTCGAAAGACGACGAACTGATTCATCCGCAGGAACTGGCGCTTGCGATCAATCGCAATGCAAGCGAAGACGCGGTGTTCACCGCCGATGGCGGCAGCCCCATGGTGTGGCTGCTGCGTCATATCGAGGTCAACGGCAAGCGACGGACGCTGTCGAGTCTGGTGCACGGCACCATGGCCAACGCCTATCCCCAGGCGCTTGGTGTACAGGCGGCCTATCCGGGGCGCGAAGTCATTGCGATGTGTGGCGATGGCGGCATGAGCATGCTGATGGGGGATCTTTTGACGCTCAAGCAGTTGAAGCTGCCGGTGAAGCTGGTGGTGTTCAACAATAGCTCGCTGGGCTTTGTCGAGATCGAGCAGAAGGTTGAGGGGCTTTTGGATGCGTTCACCGACCTTGAAAACCCGGACTTCGGTGAAGTTGCCCGTGCGGTCGGGCTTTGGGGCAAAAAGGTCGAGCACAAGCACGACCTTGATGGCGCGATGCGTGAGCTTCTCGATCACGACGGCCCGGGCATTCTTGATGTGAAGGTCAATCGGATGGAGCTTGTGATGCCGCCGAAGATCGAACCGGGCCAAATTGCCTCCACCGCGCTTTATTCCACCAAGGCGATGCTCAACGGGCGCATGGACGATGTGCTTGATCTGGTCAATACGAACTTCTTCAAGCGCTGACGCCGATGGCGCACAAGAAGCCCAACCTGCCGACCAAGACCTGCCCGGTCTGCGGTCGGTCCTTTGCCTGGCGCAAGAAATGGGCAAAGGACTGGGAGAACGTCATCTACTGCTCCGAGCGGTGTCGGCGCATGCGTTGAGGCGAAGATAAAGCACGATGCTCGACATCATGGACTAAAGATTCTTGGCTGAGGTCACACATGACTTCTACGCTGTAAGCATCTGCCGCAAGCGCGCAGCAGAATGGTCGGTACGCTCATTGACGTACCGATTCAGACACCACAATGGAGGTGAGTCATGAAAGATTCCAAAACGGATAAAGCCGAAGGCATGATCGACAAGGCAACCGGCAAAGCGAAAGAAGCGCTTGGCAAGGTAACCGACGACAAGGAGACCCAGGCCGAGGGCGAAGCCCAGAGTGCCCAGGGCGATGCCAAGAAAGCGAAAGGCAACGTCAAGGACGCCGTCGACAACGTCACGGATTCAAGCAAGCACTAAACTACTGTTGCTGCAGTCTCAGTATTACTGCAGCACGGTGTATCGAATGTGATACGTTTTCAGGGGCCCCTTGGGGCCCCTGATTTCGTTGGTGGCGTTTGAGGTGCGGCATCGACTTGTGCGAGGGCCGGTGGCACCGGAAGATGCACGTCATCACCCCTTTTCATCCCGGCAGAGCCTTACAACGATCACAGCGCAGAGGCGGTCCTATGAGTATCGAGCAGTTGGAAATTCGCGAGCACCTCTCGCAATTTGCCCCTTTTGAAGAGCTCGCCGATGAGTGGCTCGACCGGCTGGCCTCCGAGGTCGAAATTCAATACTTTCCGGCCGAATCGACGCTGTTCGAGACGGGTGAGGAGCTTACGGAGCTGCGCTATATCCGAAGCGGTGCCGTCGAGGTCAAGCGGCGCAGTGGCCATCTGTTCAATCGGCTCGAGGAAGGCGATATCTTCGGCTATGTGGACATGCTCAGGGGGCGGCCTGCGCGCTACAGCGCACATACGCTCGAAGATTCGCTGATCTATTTCTTCCCCAAGGCGCTGATCCAGGAGCTGTGCGACGAAGACGACGACTTTTCCGAGTTCGTCGAGGCCGGCGGTCAGCGGCTCAAGACCCGGGTCGAGCAGTACCACCGTGAAAGCGATCTGTTGACCACGCGCGTTCGTCGCCTGGTGGTTCGCCGCCCGGTGATGGTGGAAAGCACCACGCCGCTTCAGACCGCCGCCCAGCAAATGCGCGAATACAGCACGACCTCGCTTCTGGTGATCGACCCGACCACCGATATGGACGCCACCACCTTCGAGGGCCAGGACGAGCACTACTGGCATCTGGTCGGCATGTTGACCGACCGCGATTGCTGCACACGCGTGGTGGCCGATGGCATCGACCCTCAAACGCCCGTGGGCGAGGTCATGTCGACCCGGCTGGTTACGGTGCAGTCGGATGAGTCGGTGTACGAGGCCATGCTGACGATGCTTCGAAACAACGTGCAGCATCTGCCGGTGCTATATCGACGGCGGCCGATGGGCATCGTGCAGCTCTCCGACATCGTGCGCTACGAGACCCACAGCAGTCTCTACCTGGTCAGCAACATCTATCATCAGGCCAGCGTGGACGGGCTCGCCCGCTTAAGCGGTGAAGTGCGTCAGTCCTTCGTTCGACTGGTCAATGATGGCGCCAATTCGGAAATGGTCGGTCGGGCGCTTGCAACGATCGGGCGCAGCATCATCAGGCGTCTGCTTGAGCTTGGCGAAGAGGAGCTGGGTGCGCCTCCGGTGCCGTACGCGTTCATGGTGCTTGGCTCCATGGCGCGGGATGAACCCACCATCAACGCCGACCAGGACCACGCGCTGGTGGTCGATGATGCATTCGATTCAGACGCCCACGACCGTTACTTCGAGCAGTTGGCGGTGTTCGTCCGCGAAGGGATGGCCGCGTGCGGCTACGCCCGGTGCAAGGGTGACATCATGGCCAGCAATCCGCGCTGGCGTCAGCCGCTGTCGGTCTGGAAGTCGTACTTCAACGACTGGATGGATGACCCCAACCCCGAGCATCTGCTTCACAGCAACATCTTCTTCGATCTGACCTGTGTCTACGGTGAGAATCGCCTGGTCGAGCCGCTTCAGGAGCTGATCGCCGAACGTGCACCGCACCGGCCGCTGTTTCTGGCCGCCATGGCCCGCAACGCGCTCGGGCGTACACCGCCGCTCGGGTTTTTCCGAACGTTCGTGGTCGAGAAGGACGGCGAGCACAAGAACTCGATCAACATCAAGCGCCGCGGTACGGCCCCGCTGGTCGATCTGGTGCGAGTGCATGCACTCGCCTGCGGCTCGAAGGCCCAAAATACCTTCCTGCGTCTGGACGACATCAACAAGACCCAGCTTCTGGCCGAAGGCGTTAACGACAAGCTGCGTTACGCGTTCGAGTTCCTGTCGATGGTGCGCATCCGTCATCAGGCGATGGACATCGAAACCGACCAGGAGCCGGACAACAACGTCATGCCGGACAACGTCTCGAGCCGTGAGCGTCATCACTTGAAGGAAGCGTTTGAAGTGCTCAACCACGCGCAGCGCTTTATGGCGTTTCGCTACCCGATACCGCCGGACGCCGAGCGCAAGATGAAGAGCAAGCGTAAGGGACGTTCGACATGAGGCTGCCGCACTGGAAGTCGCGACAGCGGCCCAACTGGCCGGATTATCTGGCAGACCGGGCCAAGCGGGTCCGCCACCCGATGCTGAAGCAGTTTTTCAGCGAAATGCGGCTTGACCCCGACCGGCCGATCGGTGAGACGCCGATGGTGGCGTTCGATCTGGAAACGACCGGTCTTGATGCGGGGCGCCATGACATCGTGAGCATTGGCCTGGTGCCCTTCACGCTCTCGCGTATTGCAATGAAGGAAAGCCGTTACTGGGTGGTGGCGCCGAGGCGTCAGTTGAGCAATGAGTCGGTAACGTTTCACCACATCACGCACAGCGAGATCGATGGCGCGCCTGATCTGGGCGATGTACTCGGTGAAGTACTTTCGGTGATGAAGGGGCGGTTGCCTGTGGTGCATTACCGTCACGTCGAACGCCCCTTTCTGGACGGTGCGATCCGTGAGCGTCTTGGCGAGGGCGCGGTATTTCCGCTGATCGATACCATGTCACTGGAAGCAAGGCGTCACAGGCGCCGGCGCTGGGTGTGGGTCCGACGGCTCATGGGGCGCCCGCCGGCGTCAATTCGACTCCATGAAAGCCGGCTCAGATACAACCTGCCGGCCTATCAGGGCCATCACGCGCTGACCGACGCACTGTCGACTGCTGAGCTTCTGCAGGCACAAGTGCTGACCCATTACAGCCCGGAAACGCCGCTCAAGACGCTCTGGAGCTAACGACGCGTTCTGGATCGGGCGTTTTTCAGGCGGTAAACGGAAATAAAAAAGGCGACCTTGCGGTCGCCTTTTTTAGTGCATGGCTGTCCGTGATCAGACGGCCTTTGGCTCCGAGCGAAGACCCTTGACGATCGCAACACACGCGATCAGCAGAATGATCGTGAACGGGAAGCCGGTAGAGACCACCGCGGCCTGAAGTGCGGTCAGACCACCACCCAGCAGCAGGGCAATGGCGACAGCGCCTTCGATAACCGCCCAGAAGATACGCTGAATCACGGGCGCATCGAGCTTGCCACCGGCGGTGATGGAGTCGATGACCAGCGAGCCGGAGTCAGACGAGGTCACGAAGAACACGATGACCAGCGTGATACCGATCAGCGAGGTGATCGTGGTCAGCGGCAGATCCTGAAGCATGACGAACAGTTTCAGCTCAAGCGTTGCATCGGCAACCGCGTTGAGGCCGCTTGCAACCTGCTCGATAGCTGTGCCACCGAAGACGGTCATCCACAGGATGCTGATGATGGTCGGAACGATCAGTACAGCAGTCAGGAATTCGCGCACGGTACGGCCGCGGCTGACACGGGCGATGAACATGCCAACGAACGGGGACCAGCTGATCCACCACGCCCAGTAGAAGGCAGTCCAGCCTTCCATGAAGCCGGTGTCTTCACGTCCGAACGGGTTGGACAGGCCAGGCAGATCCTTGCCGTACTCGACGAGGTTGGTAAAGAAACCGCTGAAAAGCTCCATGGTCGGGCCGGTGAACAGCACGAACAAAAGCAGCAGAACCGCGAGCAGCATGTTGATTTCGGACAGGCGCTTCACGCCACCATCCAGGCCGGCAACGACCGAGCAAAGCGCGATACAGGTGATCGCACAGATCAGAATGATCTTGGTGGTGTCGGTATTGGGCAGCCCGAACAGGAAGTGAAGACCGGCTGTTGCCTGCTCGGCACCGAGGCCCAGCGACGTTGCCAAGCCGAATAGGGTCGAGAACACCGCCAGAATGTCGACGATGTGGCCTGGCCAGCCCCAGACGCGCTCACCCAGAACCGGGTAGAGAATCGAGCGCATGGTCAGGGGCAGGCCCTTGTTGAAGGAAAACAGCGCAAGCGCAAGAGCGACGATGGCGTAGATCGCCCACGGGTGCAGGCCCCAGTGGAAGATGGTCGCGGCCATGCCGGCGCTTGCGGCCTTGTCGGGGTCGGAAATCATCGCACCAAGCGGTGACCATTCGCCGCCGGACTGCGCGGAGGTGAAGTGCGAGATCGGCTCGGAGACGCCGTAGAACATCAGGCCGATACCCATACCGGCCGCGAACAGCATCGAGAACCAGCCCAGATAGGAGTGATCCGGCTTGGCATCGGAGCCACCGAGTCGAATCTTGCCCAGAGGCGTGAAGATGAGCACGATGCTCAAGACAACAAAGATGTTGCCGGAAATCAAGAAGAACCAGGAGAGATTGGAGGTCAGCCAGGAGCGAGAGTCCTCGAACATCGGACCAACCTGATCCTGAAACGCCAGGGTCAGAACAACGAAGACGATGGTGAGAAGACCGGAGATGCCGAAGACCTTGGCGTGCATGTCCAGACTGACGAACCCGTTGGTCTTGAGGTTGTCCTGACCGATCTTGTAGTCGGTATCGATCAGGTTCACCTTGCCGTCGGGGGCGGGTACACCCTCCTGGGGAGGCGTTACCCCATTGTTTTGAGTATTGTCGGAATCGTTATTAGCCACAGAGTACTCTCCGTTGTTGTTGGATCACTGCTTAGCCGCCAGACGCGAAAGTGCCTTGCTCACCTAAAGCGTCGTGCCTGGATGATCACCTTCAGGGCACTTTCGCGTGCTCGACGATTTCCCGAAACGACCGGTCTGAAAAGACACCGCGGCTGTCTTGGTTTCAAACCGGCCATGAACATCTAATCGCTCAATTCCCTTGCTTCATGAGGGTAACGCATTGAATATAATTAAAGATAATGTTTTTTTCACGGTTTGAAAATCCCGGCTAATGGGCTGAGATGCTTTCAAGCGAGTGCCCTCGAGTTTCCTTGCCCCACAGCAACACGATGGCGCCGGCGGTCAGGAAACAGCCGGCACCGAGCGTGAAGGCGCCGGCCTGACCTGCAATCGGAATGACCAGTCCGACCACGGTCGGCCCGATCAGCGAGCCCACTCGGCCAATGGCCGAGGCCATGCCTGACCCGGTTGCGCGGGCGCTGGTCGGGTAGAGTTCCGGCGTCCAGGTGTAGAGCACCGCCCACATGCCAAACAGAAAGAACTGCATGACAAAGCCGCTGGCCAGAAGCCACATCAGGTCAACGCCATTGGAGGCGCACTGACCGTAGACCCAGACCATGCACGCCGAACCCACCAGCGTAACGAGGCAGCAGGGTTTGCGACCCCACTTGTCCAAAAGCCACGCCATCGACAGAAAGCCCGGGATACCGCCGAGCGAGATCATTACTGTGTAGGAAACCGCGCCGACGATGCTGTAGCCGGAGTCCTGCAGCAGGGCGCTGAGCCAACTGGTCAGCCCGTAAAAGCCCAGCAGGGCGAAGAACCACAGCCCCCAAACCATGCCGGTACGTCCACGGTACTGATCGCCCCAGAGCGTTCTGAACGCCTCCCAGAACGACGGAGAGCGCTGGCTGACCGCGGCACTGCCTGGCGCCGGTTCAGGCAGCTCCTTGAGATTGAGCGCTTCACGCACCTGATGCTCGAGGCCATCGACCACGCATTCGGCCTCGGCCATCTTGCCGTGTTCGGCCAGCCAGCGAGGCGATTCAGGCAACTTGCGACGCACGACCAGAACGATCAGGGCCGGAAGGGCAAGGGCCAGAAAGATGCCGCGCCAGCCAATAATTGGCAGTAGCCCCCAGGCCAGAAGCCCTGCGGTGATGAACCCGATGGGCCAGAACCCGTCGAGCAGCGCCATGTAGCGTCCGCGTTTTTGCGCCGGGATCAATTCGGTCAGCATCGATTGGGCGATCGGGAATTCCATGCCCATGCCGAACCCAAGGATGATGCGGCTGATCATCAGCCATTCGACCGAGGGCGACAGGGCACAGCTGAGGCTTGCAAGTCCCCAGACCACGATGCTGATTTGAAAGATGGGTTTTCGTCCGAATCGGTCGGCGAGTAGCCCCGAAAGCGCGGCGCCAAGCGCCATACCGACAAAACTCGTGCTGGCCAGAAGGCCGGTCATGGTGGAGGAGAGTTGAAACTCGCTTTTGATCGAGCCCAGCAGGAACGTCATCATTGCCAGGTCCATCGAGTCGAAGAAAAACGCCAGCGCGATGATACCGAACATGCCGTGTTGCACGCGTGACAGCGGCAAACGCTCCAGTCGTGCAGCGATCTGAGCAGGGGTAGTAGAGACCATTAAGGCTCCTGGTTGTAAGGCGCCTCATCGTGCGCCTTGAATCATTGTTATTGGAAGTTAACTCAGTCTTACGCACTTCACTGCTGGGGCTTTTCTGGAAGCGACCTCCATGAGCGTGAACACGACACGTTCTACTAATAAAAAACCGGCCAAGGGCCGGTTTTTTATACGTTTGGCCGCACCTGCCTCAGGCCATGGTATCGACGATGCCGCCTTCCACCCTGAGGGCGGCACCGGTAGTGGCGCTTGCCTGCTCGGAGGCGGCGTACACGCACATGTTGGCCACTTCCTCGGGTGTTGCCAGTCGCTGGATGATGGAGGAGGGCCGGTTTTCGGCAACAAACCGCGCCTCGATATCCGCAAGCGACTCGCCCTGTTCATCAGCCATTGCGGTCAACATGTCGACCACGCCCTCGGAGCGTGTTGGCCCCGGCAGGATTGCGTTGACGGTTACGTTGGTGCCGGCAAGCACCTTCGCGAGACCGCGTGAAATGGACTGCACGGCCGATTTGGTCATGCCGTAATGCACCATTTCGGAGGGGATGTTGAGCGCGGACTCGCTGGACAGAAACTGAATGCGGCCCCAGTCACGTGCTTTCATGCCCTGTGCGTAGTGCCGCGACAGGCGCACGCCACTCATGATGTTGACGTCAAAGAAGTTCTGCCAGGTGGCGTCATCGGTCTCGAAAAAATCCTTCGGGCCGAAGATGCCGACGTTGTTGATCAGGATGTCGGTCTCGGGCCGCGCCTCGATCAGGGCGTCGCAGCCAGCCCTGGTGCCAAGGTCCGCGGCCACGCCCGATATCTGAGCGCTGGTCTCCTTGCGCAGGGCATCGATGGCCTGGTCGACGCGCGACTGGGTTCGCCCGGTCAGTGTGACCTCGGCGCCGGCTCTTGCAAGCCCACAGGCGATGGCGTAGCCGATGCCGGCGGTGGAGCCTGTGACGATGGCGCGCTTGCCGTTGAGCTCGATCTTCATGATGTCTCTCCCTGAAGTCGTTGTATGGAACGTGTCCGACTAACCCTAGTCGCCCGCGTGCCCTTCGTCAGGCCCCACTCGATTTTGGCGTGCGCGCCGAGTGACGACGAAGCACCAGCACCACGATGAGCCCGCAGAGCGGCAGCGTGACCAGGTTCATTGCCATCCAGCCGAGCGCGTCATTGACAGGCCCTGCCGCCAGCGAGGCCAGGGTGCTTCCTGAAAACACCAGGCAGTCGTTGAGGGCCTGGGCGCGCGGCGCCTCCTCGGGACGATAGGTGGTGGTGAGCCAGGCGCTGGCGGTGACGAAGGTGAAGTTCCAGCCAAGGCCCAAAAGAATCAGCCCCGCGTAGTAGGCGCTCGCGCTGGGCGCCTGGAGGGCACAGGCCGCAGCCAGAGCCAGCAATACGCCGCCAAGCGCGATCATCGTGCGATACCCAAGGCGCTGAATGAGGTGCCCTGTCACGAATGATGGCGCGTACATCGCCAGCACATGCCAGCGGATCACGTTGGCGACGTCGGAAAAATCAAACTGGGCATGATTCATGGCAAGTGGCGTTGCCGTCATGATCAAGACCATCAGGGTATAGCCGAGCGTACCTGTCACAACCGCGCTCATGAGCGTTGGCAATCGCATCAAGTCGCGCGTGCGTCGTCCATGCGTATCGCGGGTCGGTGACACGGGGTTTCTAAGCGGCACGCACACTATGATCGCCAGTGCGATCGCGTACAGCAGGGCAAGCCCGATGAAACTGCCCAGAAACGGCGTTTCGAGCAGGGCGTGGGTCTGAACGGCAAGCCAGGGGCCGAACAGGGCGGCAAGCACACCCCCGCCCATGACCATCGACAGCGCCTTGGCCCGCTGCTGCGTCGGTGCGGCGTCGACCGCCGCGAAGCGGTACAGCATGCCGGTGCCGATGCTGGCACCAATCAGGAACGTGCCCAGATTGAAGAGCACGAAGCCCTGTTGAATCAGCGCCTGAGCGCACAGCGTGATGCCAATCAGCCCGCAGACGTTGCCGATCACAAAGGTCGCACGGCGGCCGAGGCGAGCGGTCAGCCAGCCGGCAGGCAGTGTCGCTGAGGTCAGCCCCAGCATCTGAATCGCCACCGGAAGGGTTGCAAGTCCGACGCTTGGTGCGATGCGCTCGCCGATTAGCGCGGTAATGGTGACCAACACGATGTTGCCGCTGACCAGCAAGGCCTGACACAGCGACAGCCACCAGACCGTCGGTGGAAGCGAATAGCGAATCATTCGACGCCCTCCCTGGGCGATAAGGCATGAGAATAAGGGGTACGGGCGCCGAACCGGGCACGATAGACCGACGGCGACACTCCGAAGTGACGCGTGAAATGACGACGAAGCTGTTCGGCGCCGCCGAGGCCACAGCGTGTGGCAATACCGCTCATCGATAACGCCGGATCAATCAGCAGGCGCCGCGCCGCATCCAGGCGCGCTCGAATCACGAACTCGCCGGGAGAGGTGCCGGTGGCCTGCTTGAACAGGCGGGTCAAATGACGTGGCGTTACGCACAGTTCATCGGCCAGTACAGCCGGGCGCCAGTCGCTCTCGGGCGTGGAGAGAATCCGGTCGATCAGCCGACGAAGCCGCCCCTGACTTCGAAGCTGCGCGTTTAGGCCTTCGCTGAACTGAGCCTGATCGCCGGGGCGATGAAGAAAGACCACCAGCTCCCGGGCGACCCGGCAGGCCAGCATCGTGCCGTGGTCGCGCTCGATGAGCGACAGCGTCAGATCAATGCCTGCCGTGATGCCAGCGCTCGTGAAGGTGTTGTTCTGTTCGAGATAGAGCGCGTTCTCGCGGACACGCAGTGCGGGGAACTGACGTGCAAGGGTGGACGCGTGCCGCCAGTGGGTCGTCACATCGTAGCCGTCAAGCCGCCCCGTTCGCGCAAGGGCAAACGCGCCGGTACAGATCGAGCCGACCCGGGCAGTGGCAGCGGCAAGCGTGGCAAGACGTTCGATGACCTGTTCAGACAGTCGATGCACGCCTGAGCCACCGGCGATCAAAAGGGTATCGGCGGCGGTGATTGCCCCCAGGGCGGCTGTCGCGTGAAGCACCATGCCGCTGTTGGTCGTGACGGGCCCTTCGTGTTCAGCGACCAGAATCAACTGATAGGCCGGGGCCGGCAGCAGCTCATTGGCCGTGGCAAAGACCTGCCACGGGCCTGATGCATCGAGAAGCTGACACTCATCGAACACGAACAGGGCAACGCGGTGCATGGCAGAACGTCCTGAATGAGAAGCGGCAGGGGCCGCGGGCACGGCCACATGAACACTGGCCTTAGGTGGGAAGTGTGTTCTTTCGCGCATGACGCTTCAAGGACGACGGGCCCACCGAAACGGACATGTAAGACCGTTGGCGCCTGCGTAAAAAAGCCCGCACAAGAGGCGGGCTTCTAAGCGATGGGGCTTAGCTGAAATCGGCCTCGGAGTAGAGCACGCGCGTTCTCAGCGTGCCGGTGACCTGCTTGATCGCGTCGCGGGCCTGCTGGCTGTAGGCCTTGTCGACGTCGATGACCACATACCCCACCTCGGTGTTGGTCTGCAGATACTGACCGGAGACATTGATGTCGTTGTCCGACAGCACGCGGTTGATGTTTGACAGCACGCCCGGGATGTTCTGGTGGATGTGCAGCAGGCGGTGCTTGTTCGGGTGCGAGGGCAGCGCCACTTCCGGAAAGTTAACGGAGGTGATGGTGGTGCCGTTGTCGGAGTAGGTGGTGAGTTTCTCCGCCACTTCGGTACCGATGTTTTCCTGCGCTTCCATGGTGGAGCCCCCGACGTGCGGCGTCAGGATGACATTATCGAATTCGCGCAGGGGCGAGACGAACTCTTCCTCGTTGCTTTTCGGCTCGACCGGGAACACGTCCACGGCCGCACCCAGCAGGTGTTCGGAGCGAAGCGCATCAGCCAGGTCCTCGATCACCACCGTGGTGCCGCGGGAGGCGTTGATGAACACCGCGTTCTTTTTCATCTTGGCGAACTGTGCCTTGCCGATCATCCACTTGGTCGAAGGCGTTTCCGGCACGTGCAGCGTCACGATGTCGGCGCGCTCAAGGAGCTCATCAAGGCTTGCCACCTGATTGGCATTGCCCATGCCGAGCTTGGTGACCGTGTCGTAATAGATGACGTTCAGACCAAGCGATTCGGCGATGACCGAGAGCTGTGAACCGATGCTGCCGTAGCCAACGATGCCGAGCGTCTTGTTGCGCACTTCGTGGGAGTTGTTGGCGGTCTTGTCCCAGCCACCCCGGTGCGCCTTGGCGCTCTTTTCGGGGATGCGACGCATCAACATGATGGACTGGGCGATGACCAGTTCCGCCACGGAGCGCGTGTTGGAATAAGGGGCATTGAATACCGGCACGCCGCGCTTGAGCGCTGCGGTCAGGTCGACCTGGTTGGTTCCGATGCAGAAGCAGCCAATGGCGGCCAGCTTGTCGGCGGCGTTGATCACGCGCTCGTTGAGCTGGGTCCGGGAGCGAATACCGATAAAGTGCACATCGCGGATCTTTTCGATCAATTCTTCTTCCGACAGCGAGGTCTTCAGATGTTCGATGTTGGTGTAACCGGCATTGAGAAAGTTGTCCACGGCGGATTGGTGGATGCCCTCAAGCAGCAGGACTTTGATCTTGCTCTTGTCCAAGGACGTTTTAGCCATTATCGCTTCTACCTTTGAAGTCGGTGAGCCCGACGATTGCCTGTAACAGTAAGACGGGAGTAAGGCGAACGGCCGCGGCCGCGGGCGTGCAGATGCATGAGGGCACGAAGCGGCAGTGGGCCGACGCGGCCACTAGTCTATCATAGGCTGGATTGGGAGTGTGCCGGGCGTGACGGGTCGGCCATATGCGACGAGACAAGCTCTGCGCGCTGTCTTGCGCGTACGGAGACGTGATTCAGTGATAGGGCTTTTTAGTTCAGTCGATAGGTCGCGCGGCGAGGCTCTTTCACCTTGGCCGCACCGACATCGCGGTTGTGGTGTGTATAATGCGCTCACAAATGTTTAACTCGTCGGTCCGTGATGGATCGCGACCGTGCTGCGTGAGAAAAGACATGGCTGAACAGGATGTATCGCCCGAGCCCGATCAGGCGTCGCCGGAATTTGCCGAGACGCTTTCGGAGCTCGAAACGCTGGTGAATCGGCTCGAGTCCGGGGAGCTCAGTCTCGAGTCCTCGCTCGAAGCCTTCGAGGAAGGCGTTCGACTGACCCGCGCGGCGCGCGAACGGTTGAGCCAGGCCGAACTCAAGGTTCAGACATTGACGCAACAAGGCGATAGCGCCCCTGGCGATAGCGCCATCAAGGAACGCACGCAGGCCGACCCCTCGGCCGACGAGTCTCGGCAGGGAGGCCGATGAATGCATGTTGAAACGTTGATTGGCGATGGGCGCGACCGCATCGAGCGGGTGCTGGCGGCGCATCTGGACGCGCACCCGTGCCCGGACGCGCGGCTCGATCAGGCAATGCGCTACAGCGTGCTCGGCAGTGGCAAGCGCCTGCGGCCGGTACTCGTGTACGCGGCCGGCCAGGTGGTCGGGGCCGACATCGATACGCTCGATGCGCCGGCGGCAGCCGTCGAGTTGATTCACGCCTATTCATTGGTGCACGACGACCTGCCCGCGATGGATGACGACGACCTGCGCCGGGGTAAGCCAACCTGTCACAAGGCGTTTGACGAGGCGAGTGCGGTTCTTGCAGGCGACGCGCTTCAGACGCTGGCGTTCGAAGTGCTGGCCGAACAGGCCCACCCGCACAGCGCCGCGATGATCAAAACGCTTGCGAAAGCGTCCGGTCGGCGCGGCATGGCCGGCGGTCAGGCACTGGATCTGGCCGCGGTCGGCCACAAGGTCACGCTCGAGCATCTGATGGCGATTCACCGCCACAAGACCGGTGCGCTGATCGAGGCGGCGCTGATCATGGGCGGGCTTGCCGAGTGCGCACCGGGGGACCCCCGGCTCGATGCACTGACCCGCTACGGTCAGGCCATCGGACTTGCCTTCCAGATTCAGGACGACATTCTCGACGTCACCGGCGATACCGCCGTGATCGGCAAGACCCAAGGGGCCGATGCGCTCAAGGACAAGCCGACGTACCCAGCGCTTCTGGGCCTCGATGGCGCCCGTGACAAGGCGCAAGCGCTGCTCGATGACGCGCTTGACTCTCTCTCTGTGTTTGGCGAGGCCGGCGAACCGCTGGCGGCGCTTGCACGCTACATGATTGAACGCGATCACTGATACTTGACCATGAAGCAGTTTGATACCATTCCGACCGAGCGTCCGTTGACGCCTCTGCTCGATCGCATCGATTCACCGGAAGCGTTGCGCCATTTTTCAGAGACCCAGCTCAAACAGCTGGCCGACGAACTGCGGGCCTATCTTTTGTATACCGTCGGTGTGAGTGGCGGCCATTTCGGGGCGGGCCTTGGCGTCGTGGAACTGACCACGGCCCTGCATTACGCCCTCGATACGCCCGAGGATCGCATCGTCTGGGACGTGGGCCATCAGGCCTATCCGCACAAGATTCTGACCGGCCGGCGCGATGTGATGCACACCATGCGTCAGCAATACGGGCTGGCGGCCTTTCCCAAACGCGATGAGTCCGAGTTCGACACCTTCGGAGTCGGCCACTCGAGCACCTCGATTTCCGCCGCACTCGGCATGGCGCTGGCTGCGCGCAATCAGAACCAGCCGCGCCGGGTCTGTGCGGTCATTGGCGATGGCGCACTGACCGCCGGCATGGCGTTCGAGGCACTGGCGCACGCAGGCCATGTCAACGCGAACATGCTGGTGGTGCTCAACGACAACGAAATGTCGATTTCCGAAAACGTCGGCGGCATTGCCACGTACCTGTCGCGCATTCTTTCGAGCGAGCCCTACATCGCCGTACGCGAGGGCAGTAAGCGCGTGCTGTCGCACCTGCCCGGTGCGCTGGACATCGCCCGGCGCACCGAAGAGCACGTCAAGGGCATGGTCAGTCCGGCCACACTCTTCGAGGAGATGGGCTTCAATTACACCGGTCCGGTGGATGGGCACGACCTGCCGCGACTGGTCAAGACGCTCAATGCGCTCAAGGACCGCAAGGGGCCGCAGTTTCTGCATGTGGTCACCAAGAAGGGCCGTGGCTTTTTACCGGGTGAGCAGGACCCGATCGGCTACCACGCCATCACCAAGCTCGAAAAGGAACCGGTGTCTTCCGCGGCGGCAAGCGTTGCCAAGCCGGCGCCCGCCGCCAAGCCGCAGAAGTACTGCAATGTGTTCGGGCGATGGCTCTGCGATATGGCGGCCGTGGATGAGCGCCTTCTCGCCATCACGCCCGCCATGCGGGAAGGCTCCGATCTGGTGCAGTTCTCGAAGGATTATCCGGCGCGCTACTTCGACGTCGCGATCGCCGAACAGCACGCCGTAACCCTCGCGGCCGGCATGGCGTGCGAAGGCGCCAAACCCGTGGTTGCGATCTATTCGACGTTTCTTCAGCGCGGCTACGATCAACTGGTGCACGACGTGGCCGTTCAGAATCTGGATGTCACCTTTGCCATCGACCGTGCCGGACTGGTTGGTGAGGATGGCTCGACCCATCACGGTGCGCTCGATCTGTCGTTTCTGCGCTGCGTGCCGGATCTTGTGATCATGGCGCCCTCCAATGAGAGTGAGTGTCGCAAGATGCTGACCACGGCCTATCACTACGACGGCCCGGCGGCGGTGCGCTATCCGCGTGGCACTGGCCCCGGCGCGGTCGTTGCCGAGGCGCTCGATACCATCGAGATCGGTCGGGCGGCGACGCTCCGAGAAGGTGCGGGGGTGGCGCTGTTGGCGTTCGGCAGCATGGTGACCCCGGCACTCGAGGTTGCCGAGCGCCTGGATGCGACGGTGATCGACATGCGCTTCGTGAAACCGCTCGATCGCGCTGCGGTGATTGATGCCGCCGGTAGGCATGAGCTTCTGGTCACGGTCGAGGAGAACGTGGTCAGCGGCGGTGCTGGCAGCGGCGTCGGTGAGCTTTTGGCGTCAGAGGGCGTATCTACGCCGCTTTTGTCGCTGGGCATTCCGGATCGATTTATCGAGCACGGCACGCCCGCAGAGCTTCTGATCGAGTGTGGGCTCGACGCTGACGGGCTTGAAGCGTCGATCAAGGCACGACTTGGCTGAGCGCACCCTGCAAGGACCCTGAAAACCCGGCGCAATGCCGGGTTTTTTTATGGCCATGACTGAGTATAACGGGGCGTGGTTACTGGCCGCGAATGTCGCGGAAGCGCTGTTCCATTTCCTGGCGCAGCTCGCGGCGTCTCTGGGCAAGCTCCATGCGCTGACGCTCGACCTCGTCCTGGGGCGTGATCGGCGGCACCTCGGCGGCCTTGCCGTCATCGTCCACCGCGACCATGGTGAAGTAGCAGCTGTTGGTGTGACGCACCACACGCTGGTGGATGTCTTCGGCGATGACCTTGATACCGACTTCCATCGAGGAGCGGCCGGTGTAGTTGACCGCCCCCAGAAAGGTTACCAGCTCGCCGACATGGATGGGCTGGCGGAACATGACCTGATCTACGGAGAGGGTGACCACGTAGCGCCCGGCCCATCGGCTGGCGCAGGCGTAGGCGACCTGATCGAGAAACTTGAGCAGCGTACCGCCGTGAACCTTGCCTGAAAAATTGGCCATGTCGGGCGTCATCAACACGGTCATGGTGGTCTGATGGCGTGGGGTATCCATGAAAGGCGTGTCCTTGTCTTCTTGTGGTTATGGATCAGTGTGCGACGGCGCGCCTATCAGGAGGTTGAAGGGTAGCTATACCCCAGTACGCCGTAATAGATCGCCAGAAAGTGGCAGAGACTACCGCCCAACACGAACAGATGCCAGATGGCGTGGCCATAAGGAATCGCCCGCACAGCGTAAAAGATGACACCGACGGTGTAGACCACGCCACCGGCAATCAGAAGACGCACGCCGCCTTGGGAGAGCGCGGCCGTCATGTGGTTGGAAAACAGCACCATCAGCCAGCCCATGACGAGATAGATCGCAACGCGCAGCGCCTCGAATCGATAGGGCCAGAGGATCTTGAACAGGATGCCGAGGGCTGCAAGCCCCCACACTGCGCCGAAAAGCCCCCAGCCTACCGAGCCTCGCATGTTGACCAGCAAAAACGGCGTATAGGTGCCGGCAATCAATAGATAGATCGCGCAGTGATCAAGATGCTGGAACAGTCGCTTCAAGCGGGGGCGGCGGGTGAAGTGATAGACGGTCGAGGCGACATAAAGCGCGATCAGGCAGGCCCCGTAGACCGAAAAGCTGACGATCTTCCAGGGATCGATATCGGCGGCAAGGCTTGCAAGCACCACCAGTACGATCAGCCCGGCCACGCTTAAAAGCGCGCCCAGCGCGTGTGAGGAGCTGCTTAGCCACTCTTCAAGACGCGTGTACTCTTCCTCGAACTGCGCGCTCAGGCGGTGCGGTTTGGTGGGGTCAGTCGATTGCGTGTCCTTGTGGGGTTGCTTGCTCATCGACGCTCCTGAATGTCACTTCAAGGTCAGAACTCTACTGTCGCCGGTCGGTATCCACTGAGGCCGCCAGCGTAAACTCTTCAAGCCCCATCATGTGCCCGAGCTTGCCTGCCTTGGTGCTGAGGTAATGCTCATTGTGCGGGTTGAGCCCGGCAGTGATCGGCACGCGCTCGACCACGTTGACGCCCTGCTGCTTGAGACCATCGACCTTGCGCGGATTGTTGGTCATCAGTTGAAGCCCGGCAATCCCCAGGTGTTCGAGCATCGGAATGCAGATGTCATAGCGGCGCATGTCGGCCTCGAACCCGAGGGCCTCATTGGCTTCAACGGTATCGGCGCCGTCATCTTGAAGCTGATAGGCGCGAATCTTGTTCATGAGCCCGATCCCGCGGCCTTCCTGACGCAGATAGAGCAGGGCGCCACGGCCAGCCTCGGCGATTCGTTTCAACGCGGCCTGCAGCTGATAGCCGCAATCACAGCGCATGGAAAACAGCGCGTCCCCGGTCAGACACTCCGAGTGGACCCGGGCAAGCACGGGCTGGCCATCGTCGACGTCGCCGAGGGTCAGTACGACATGGTCCTTGCCGGTATCGGTATCTTCGAATCCGTGCATGGTGAAAGTCGCCCAGGGGGTGGGCAAGCGGGAAGCCGCAATATAGCGAATCGTCACGTTAACCTCGATGAATTGAATGGGTCCGTCCACGGCGGCTGGACTCGAGAATGTTACACTATTGCGAGCACGTCGGGCGCGTCAAAATTATTTGGAACTTGTACAAAATAGTAATACAGAATCTGTACAATGACGACGCACTGACTATAGAGAACTGGAATGGCGTTGATAGTTGGACGAAGCGATCAAGGCTCGGGTCAAATATCGGCGGCTTGAGTACACTAGCCTCACACCCACGCGATAGAGTTTCTTTGAATGACGCTTAAAAACGATCGTCTCCTGCGCGCGCTGGCGCGACAGCCTGTGGACCGCACGCCGGTCTGGATGATGCGCCAGGCTGGCCGCTACCTGCCTGAATACCGTGATGTTCGAAGCCATGTCGGCAGCTTCATGAACCTGTGTCGAGATCGGGATCGTGCCTGTGAAGTTACCATTCAACCGCTCGAGCGGTTCGATCTCGACGCGGCGATCCTGTTTTCCGACATTCTGACCATTCCTGATGCCATGGGCCTCGGCCTTTACTTCGAAACCGGCGAAGGCCCGAAATTCTCGCACCCGGTGCGCGACCGCAAAAGTGTCGAGCGGCTCGAAGCCCCGAACGCCGAGCGTGATCTCGACTACGTCATGAACGCGGTCTCGACGATCCGACGTGAGCTCAATGGCCGCGTGCCGTTGATCGGCTTTTCAGGCAGTCCCTGGACGCTTGCCACCTATATGGTCGAAGGCGGCTCCAGCAAGGACTTCCGCCACATCAAGTCGATGCTCTACAGCGAGCCCGAGGTTCTTCACCACCTGCTCTCGGTGCTGGCCGATGCGGTGACCGACTATCTGAACGCGCAGATTCGTGCCGGTGCCCAGGTCGTCCAGATCTTCGATACCTGGGGTGGGGCACTCTCGACGCCTGCCTATCAGGCCTTCTCGCTCGACTATATGACCCGAATCGTCAGTAACCTGATTCGCGAGCACGACGGTCGTCGGGTGCCGGTCATCCTGTTCACCAAAAATGGCGGTCAGTGGCTCGAGCGCATCGCGGATTCCGGTGCTGATGCCCTCGGTCTCGACTGGACCACCGAGCTTTCGGATGCCCGCGCACGCGTCGGTGATCGAGTGGCACTTCAAGGCAATCTTGACCCCAATGTGCTCTTTGCCAAGCCGCCGGCAATTCGCGCCGAGGTCAAGCGCGTGCTCGACAGCTTCGGCACCGGCAACGGCCACGTCTTCAACCTCGGGCACGGGATTTCCCAGTTCACCCCGCCCGAGCACGTCAACGCCTTCATTGATGCCCTGCATGAGATGAGCCCGGGCTACCATGACTAATGCCCGTCTGTTTGCCGGGCTCGCCCTGATCTGGGGTCTGGCAATCGCGGTGGGCAGTCTCATGCCCGGGGAGGCGCTGCCGAGTGCGCTGCCCTGGGACAAGCTTCAGCACGCGCTCGGCTATGGCGGGCTTGCGCTGTTGTTCTATCTGAGCGGGCGTACCCGGCTGTGGGCGTTGATGGTCGCGTTCGCGTTCGGCATTGCCATTGAATACGCCCAGTGCCTGGTGCCGGGGCGTATGGGCGGTGATTGGGCCGATATTCTGGCCAACACGCTCGGGGCGGTGATGGGGCTTTTTATCGCAACGGTTGTTCAGTACCTAGGGCGACTCTCGGGGCAGTGAGCCGTCGTTCCGTGCAAGGCATGCGTGATCGCGCAATAGTGCTTTTGTTTCCGTGTTCGGCTCGCTATCGTGCGAGCGGGAATGGGCCGGATGCGTTCGGCCCGAGATGAATGGCGCCCGAATGGCGGGCCGTGCAGGAGAGTGATGATGAGCGATCAACCGATCGAAGGCTGGTTTACAGAAGTCTTCGACCGCCACGGCAGTGCGATTGCGTTGAAAGTGCAGGAAAAGCTTCTGGACATCACGTCGGAGTATCAGCACTTGGAGGTCTATCAGACCGAGACCTATGGTCGTCTGATGGTGCTCGACGGCTGTGTGATGCTGACCGACCGTGACAATTTTCTTTACCACGAGATGATGACGCATCCGGCGCTTCTGACCCACGGCGCGCCGCGCCGCGTCGTGATCATCGGTGGCGGCGACTGCGGCACCCTCAAGGAAGTGCTCAAGCACGAGCGCGTCGAGCACGTGACCCAGATCGACATCGACGAAGAAGTGACCAATGCGGCCAGGCAATTCTTCCCGGCGCTGGTCGAGCGCAACGATGACCCGCGGGCCGAGCTGCTGTTCGAGGATGGCGTCAAGTGGGTCGATGCCTGCGACGAAGAGAGCGTGGATGTGTTGATCATCGATTCCACCGACCCGGTCGGGCCTGCAGAAGGGCTCTTCAAGACCGACTTCCTGAAGCGCTGCCACCGCATTCTGAAGCCGGGTGGCGTAATGGTGCAGCAAAGCGAATCACCGCTTTATCACACCGAGACCATCATCAAGTCGCTGCGCGAGGACATGGGGTCAGCCGGGTTTGAAAGCGTTGCGACGCTGCCGTTTCCGCAGCCGACGTATCCCTCTGGCTGGTGGAGCTGCACGATGGCCGGCAAGGGCTGCGATGTGACGGCGTTCGACCCTACAACAGCGCGCACCGAGCATCTTGAACTTGAGTATTACACGCCAGAGCTTCACAAGGCGGCGCTGACGCTGCCGCCGTTCATGAAACGCCACCTCGGGTGAGCGTTACCGGCGCTCGTCTTGAGCGCCGGACCGCCTCTTTCAAAGGCCTTTGGTTTTTAAGGGGGGCTCAGTTGGGGCCGTCGCCGGGCGACGGCTCCTCCGGTAGCGGCGTTGCGTACTGCATCGCCGAAGCGCCCTTGTTCGGCCCACCGCTTTCCATCTGAACACTCATCCGCGACATCGCCATGTCGACGCCGTCGGCCTCCATCCGGCGTTTCAAGCGCAGGTTGAATTCGCGGGCCACGTTCCACTGCATGACCGGAGACGTTCGAAACTGCGCGCGCAGGATGGCCGCGCCGTTATCGAAGCTTTCGATGCCCTGAAACTCCAGCGGCGACCAGATGTAGAACCGACCGAATGTGTCCTGTCGCAGTTCGTCGGCGACTTCCTGAATCATCTTGATGGCGTCGTCGATCTTGAGCTGATGTGGGATACGAATGCGGAAGAGGGCGATGCCGAACTCGCGGGAAAAGTTCTGGATCGATTTGATCTGACTGAACGGAATCGAGTGAACGATGCCGTCGAGGTCACGAAGGCGCACGGTGCGAATGCTGAGTTTCTCCACCGTTCCCATATGGCCGCCAACGTCGACGAAGTCATCGATGGCAAGCGTATCCTCGATCAGAATGAAGACGCCGGTAATCAAATCCTGCACCAGCGTTTGCGCCCCGAACCCGACCGCCAGACCGATCACACCGGCACCGGCCAGAAGCGGCGTCACGTTCACACCCAGGTTGGCCAGAATCACGATCAGCGTGATCACCGCGATGGTGACGAACACCACGTTTCGGATCAGTGGGGCAATGGTTTGCGCGCGGGTGCTCTGGTGGCGGCCGCGATGGGTTTTCATCGTCGACTTGAGCGCCTGTTGAATCGCGGTATCAAGAATGATCCACACGAACCACGCCAATAGAAGCGTGCTGCCAAGGCTCAGAATCGTGTTGAGCACGTACTGCCAGAGCACGGTGGGGGAGCGGGTTTCGGTCAGGCTGTGCCCCCAGAAGCGCAGCGCGATCTCGAGAAACAGCACCCAACTCAAGAGCTGCGCGAGGATATAGCCAAAGCGCACCAGACGCCGCCAGTACAGCGAATGGCGGCGGCGCTTGAAATCGGGGCGACGGCGCTGCTCATCGCGGCGAAGAAGCCCGTTGCTGATCAGCACCACCACCAGCACCACCGCCGTCAATACCGCCTTGGTGAACGCGTTGCGGGCATCGCCGCTTAGCGTGATGTTCGACACGAACAGGGCGGTTACGAACAGCGTTGCCGGGATGTGCCAGATGCGTCCGAGCGCATACAGAAATTCGACCAGGTGGCTTCGTTTCTTGCGAAGCGGGTAGTCGCTGTTCTGGATCAGGTGGCGAATCGGACGCTTGAATCGAATGATGAAAATGCCGGCGATGATGACCGCGACCAGGCTGCTCAGCTCGGAAACGAAGCCGGCCAGGCCGTCGCCCATGAGTTCTCTGAGCTCGGGGGCATTGGCCGCATCGCTCATGGCGGCGAGCGCGGCAATGAAGAACAGGCGGCCAAGCGCGCGCTTTCTCAGGATGCGTTGAGCGGTCCGCCGGTGGCCGTATCCGAACAGTGAAAAGATGATGTCACAGATCAGCCGGAACAAAAGGCCGGCAAGCCCGATGTAGGCCACCGTCATGCCGAGCGTGATGCCGGGCGTGGTCGGCAGAAACGACGCTGCTCCAAGTGTGACCCCAAAGGCGATGCCCCAGGGCAGTGCCCGGCGCAGAAAGAATCGGGTGATCGCCAGAAGCGACGGTTCTTCCGGCAGTGCCATTGGCCACTCGTAATGGCGAACCAGAAAGCGAATCAGCCATTTGAGGGCCCAGGCAAGCCCCAGCCAGCAGCCAAGCGTGATCAGGAAGTCCCCCAGAATTCGCCCGGCCGTCAGGTCGAACGTGAGCCGCTGGCTCAGGTTCTTCCAGGCCTCGATCGCCTGCGCGCGCCAGCGGTCGAGAAAGCTCAGGTTTTCCCCGTTATCGAGCTGGTCGAGCGAATCGGCAAGGGCGCCCAGCAGGCCGGATGAGCCGCCCTCGCTCGCGCCTTCGCGTGCGGCGTTGGCCTGTTGCAGGCTTTTCAGGCTGTCGAGCAGGGCCTTGCGGTCCTGATCGTTTTCAAGCGTTTTGATCACCTCATCAAGCGACTGATTCAGCGTCTGGGCCGAGGCGGTCTGGTCGCCGCCGCCCTGTCCCGGCAGGGCCGCAAGCGCCGTGGTCGACATCAACGCCATCCAGAGCGTCAATATCAAATACGCCCATCGCGGGCCCGTGCGTGCTCGCCTCATTTAAATTCCTTGGCTTGGTCGGTGGGAGGGGTACTTTGCCATGGCTTGTGGCTGCAACCCAGCCCGCCGTGGGTCAGTGTCTTTTAATAAGCACGTTTTAAACTACAGTGGAGAACGTAGACCGGATGTCGCGTTCGAACGGACGGCGTCCGTCATGTCGATACCGAGGCACGGGCCTCGCTGAGGAGTTCGTTAGATGGCCAACCACGCTCATTCTTCGTCGACGCCGCTATGGCAGCCTTCCGAAGGCCGTATCGCGGCGTCCCAGATGACCGCACTGATGCGCCGGCTCGAGCGCGACCACGACGTTACGCTTAAGGATTACGCGGCGCTTCATGCCTTCAGTGTCGACCAGCTCGAGACGTTCTGGTCGGAGCTTTGGGGCGATTTCAACCTGATCGCCCTTGAGGCGCCAGACAAAACGCTCAGCTTTCCAAAAGGTCAGGACGGGCGCATGGAGCACGCAACGTGGTTCGAGGGGGCCCGGCTCAACTACGCCGCCAACTGCCTCTGGCGTCGGGACGATGCGCCGGCGCTGATCTGCCGTGACGAGCGTGGCCGGCGTGAATCGATCAGTTATTACGCGCTGTATGACGAGGTCGCCAAGCTTGTGTGCGCGCTGGAAGCGGCCGGCGTCACTGCGGGGGATCGGGTGGCGGGTATCGTGCCCAACAGCAAGCATGCCGTAATCGGGCTTCTGGCCTCGGCAAGTCTCGGCGCGATCTGGTCGTCGTGTTCGCCGGATTTCGGCGAGGCCGGCATTCTCGACCGGTTCAGCCAGATCGAGCCCAAGGTGCTGATTGCCTGCGATGGCTACAGCTGGGGCGGCAAGGCAATCGACATCCGCGAGCGGCTTGGCAAGGTGAGCGCGCAGCTCGAAAGCGTGGTGACGACCGTTGTCTTCGGCTTTCTGGAGGACGAACCGGATCTTGAAGCCATCGAAAAGAGCGTGCGTTGGGAGACGTTTCTTGAAAACGACGCCTATGAAATCGATTTCCGGGCGCAGGCGTTCGATCACCCGCTCTACATCCTCTATTCCTCCGGCACCACCGGCGTGCCCAAATGCATCGTGCACGGGGCTGGCGGGTCGCTGTTGCAGCATTTGAAGGAGCATCGTCTTCACGTCGATCTCGACCGCGACGACGTGCTGTTTTTCTACACCACCTGCGGTTGGATGATGTGGAACTGGCTGGTGTCCGGGCTCGCAACCGGATCGACTCTGGTGCTCTATGATGGCATGCCGCTGCACCCCTCGAAGGATGCGCTGTGGCGCATCATCGATGAGGATCAGGTCAGCGTGTTCGGGACCAGTGCGCGCTACATCGCCACCTGTGAAAAGGAAGGTTTGAAGCCGGGCCGTGAGTTCGAGCTTTCGGCGCTGCGCGCCATTCTCTCGACCGGCTCGGCGCTGTCCCACGAGTCGTTCGATTACGTCTATGAAGACATTGGGTCTGATCTGATGCTGGGGTCAATTTCAGGGGGCACCGACATCGTTTCCTGCTTCGCGTTGAGCTGCCCGATCAAGCCCGTCTACCGCGGCGAGCTTCAGTGTCTGGGGTTGGGTATGGATGTGGCTGTGTTCGATGAGGCGGGCGAGCCGGTGGTCGGTGAGAAGGGCGAGCTGGTCTGTCGCAAGCCCTTTCCCTGCATGCCGGTCAAGTTCTGGAATGACCCGGAGGGCACACGGTTTCATGGCGCCTACTTCGAGGAATTCGACAACATCTGGGCGCACGGCGATTTCGCCGAGCTGACGCCCAACGGGGGCGTGATCATTCACGGGCGCTCGGATGCGCTTTTAAAACCCGGCGGCGTGCGCATCGGCACGGCGGAAATCTACCGTCAGGTCGAAAAGGTCGAGGCGGTCAAGGAGGCGTTGTGCATCGGTCAGCAGTGGGATGGCGATATGCGTCTGGTGCTGTTTGTGACCCTGAAGGAAGGGCATGAGCTTGATGAGGCGCTTGCGCAGAGCATCCGCACCACCGTTCGTGAAAACGCAACCCCTCGGCACGTGCCGTCCATCATTCTTGAGGCGCCGGAACTGCCGCGCACGCGCTCCGGCAAGCTGGTGGAGCTTGCCGTCACCGACGTCGTGCACGGGCGCCCGGTCAAGAACAAGGAAGCGCTCGCCAACCCTGACGCACTCGCGTTCTTCGAATCATTGGAGGCGCTGTCCAACTAGCGGCTATCCAAAGAGCGACTATTTAACGAGTGGTTTTCTAGAGAACGGCTATCCAAAGAGCGGCATGACCGCACCCATGTGGCCGATCTGATTCGCCCGTGATTCACGGGCGTTTTCAGGAGGCCGATTTCTTGCGTTTCGAGGGGCGCGCCTCGCCCACACCGTCGTCTTCATGCGTGCCATGCGTACTCGGGGGGCGGCCGGTGCGCGGGTCATTGGGCCGAGTGATCATCGGCGCCCGGCCGGACATCGCGATGACCTGCGCCTTCAGGTAATGCGGCAGCAGCCACAGCTCGGCCATAAGGCGCAAAACGATCATCGCACACAGCATGGCACCGACGCCGGTGCCCCAGCGCAAAAGCTCCTGATGCAGGCCGCCAAGCCACAGCCAATAGGCGCCGTAGCCAAGAATGGCCAGTTGCAACAGGCCGTGCAGGGTCGTGATGACACGACGGGACAAGGGGCGGTCGGGAAAGAGAAAATGTCGCATAGCACTCTGGGTTACCAAAAGGGTCGCGGCGGCGGGAGGCCCCGTTCGCACGGTGTGGGCGCTTATCCTAGCGAATGCGCTAAAGGCTGTCGTTAGATTGCTGTGTCAAAACGTTGCGGTGTGTAGTTGCCGGCAGCATGACCTCGGATTAACTGAATTCTTGCTGAGCCAGGGCGTAGCGCTGTTCGGACCACGCTCTCTAAAACAATCGGTTAAAGGGTTTTTTGTACGCTTTTCTATTAAAGGTGGCTCTGATGTTTCATGGTCCACTAAGTTTTGCCTCGGCTGCGTCGTTATCTAGGAAGAGCGCCTCCGGATAAGCCACATGCTGTTCTGGAGGGGCGATAAGGTGCTTCCTCTAGCCGAATGTGGGCCGAACAATATGAAAAACTTCAAGTCCATCAAACATTTTGTCGTACTGGCCGCAGGGGCGTGCATTCTAGCCGTTGTCGCCGCGCTTCTTGCATACAACTACTTTGCCACGGCTCGAACCGAAGAAGCCGTCGAGAACCGCACATCGTCGCTTCTGAAAAGCGGCATCGATGAGCGTTTGTCCTCGCTGTCCGAGGCCAAGGCCAGTGAGATCAACCGCAAGCTCGAGCAGGCGCTCGGCATCGCCAAGGATCTGGCCAGTGCCAGTGAACTGGTGGCGACACCGGAAAGCGATGGCGCGCATCGAATCGGACGGCCTGAGCTTTCTGCGCTGGTTAAAAAGGCCGTGTCCGACAATCCCTTCCTGCTTGATGCCTTCATCGGCTGGGAGCCGAATGCGTTCGGGCCTGACAGCGCCTACAGCGTGCCAAGCGACAATACCGAAAGCTACGACGGCAGCGGCCGGTTTCGTCCCTGGTCGTATCGCAATGACCAGGGAGTTGTCGAAGTTCTTTCTCTCAATGAAGAGGGCATGAGCAGCGAGAAGATGCTCGACTCAGGCATTCGCCGGGGCGAGTACTATCTGTGTTCCAAGGAATCCGGCGAGACCTGTATCGTCGACCCGGCCTTTTACGACTACGGCGGCAAGCAGGTCATGGTCGCGACCTTCAGTGTACCGATCATCGTCGATGGCACCTTCCGCGGCATCGCAGGCACAGACCTGTCGGTCGATTTCATTCAGGGCCTGCTGACCCAGGCCAACGGAGAGCTTTATGACGGCGCCGGTCGCATGGCGCTGGTTGCCCCGGTTGGCCGCCTTGTAGCCTACACCGGTGATGCCTCAATGCTCGGTAAACCCGCGGTCGACATTCTTCAGGGTTCCAGTATCGAACGTCTCAAGCAGGTTCAGCAGGGTGGCAACACGGTTCAGGTGATGGATCAGGACTCGGGTATGGTCGAGATCTACAAGCCGGTTAAGATCGGTGAGACCGGGGTGACCTGGGCACTGGTCATTCACTTGCCGATTTCGGCGGTCATGGCGGATCTGGCGACACTTCAGCAGGAACTGCACGACCAGCGCGTGACCGATATTCTGGGCATGCTCGCCATCAGTGCGGTCGTCACGGTGCTTGGGCTGATGCTTATCTGGTGGGTCGGTCGCAACATCGCACGTCCGCTTGGTCATCTGGCCGATCGCATGCAGGATATTGCCAGTGGCGATGGGGATCTGACCCAGCGTCTGCCGGTGTCCGGTCGCAACGAACTTGCCGCGGTGGCGGCTCAGTTCAACGCCTTCGTCGAGAAGATCAACGGGGTCATGCTCGATGTGCGTGACAGCAGTGAGAACGTAAAACTGGCGTCTGGCGAGATTTCAACCGGCAGCCTCGATCTATCCCGCCGTACCGAAAACACCGCTGCAAGCCTCGAGGAATCTGCCGCGGCAATGGAAGAGCTGACCAGTACGGTGGCCAATTCCGCCGAGTCCTCACGTCACGCCTCGACCATCTCCTCAAGCGCGGCCAAGTCCGCTGAAGAAGGCGGTGAGGCCATGGTCGAAGTCACGGCGACCATGCGTGAAATCAGCAACTCCGCCAAGGAGATCGAAAGCATCATCGGCGTGATCGATTCCATCGCCTTCCAGACCAATCTGTTGGCGCTGAACGCCTCGGTCGAGGCGGCGCGAGCCGGCGAGCAGGGCCGAGGCTTTGCCGTGGTGGCAGAAGAAGTTCGAAGCCTTGCCAACCGCAGCACCAAGGCCGCTAAAGAGATCAAGACGCTGATCGATGCCTCGGTCGACAAGACCGCCAGCGGCGAAGCATTGGTTCAGCGGGCCGGCGAGCGCATCACCGGAATCGTCGATCAGGTTCGGCGCGTCAATGACCTGATCGGGGAAATCTCGACGGCCGCGGAGGAGCAGAATACCGGTATTTTCCAGGTCAATCAGGCGGTCTCACAGCTTGATCAGATGACCCAGGAAAATGCGGCGCTGGTCGAGGAGTCCGCGGCGGCGTCCGATGCCCTCAGCCAGGAAGCCCGTCGCCTGGCCGACATTATCGGTGTCTTCCGGCTTCGAGAGCGCGGTGAGCACGAGTATGTCGCGACCGGTCACTACGTTACCGAGTCAGATGAAGCGCCATCAGCGCACGCGCGTGAGCGCGAGTACATCGACTGAGCATGAGCCGGTCGAGCAGAAAACGGCGCCTTCGGGCGCCGTTTTTTTAGCCAAGATGAATGTATCGGGGCATGGTCAAGTTCCTCTTTATTGAGACGATAAGTTAGGTAAGTTTTTTAGCACTTTAGGCTTACCTAAAAAGGAAAGTTCATGCTCACTTCGATACGTGCCCGGATTTTAGTGTTCTGCGTTGCCATCATCGTGTTCGCGCTTGCGCTGACCGGTGTTGCAACGTACGCGGTGACCAGTGCCTATAACGACGCCTCCATCAAGGCCAACCTGACCTCGATCGCGGATGGCTACAGCCGTTCGATCGAGGAGTGGGACGCCAGCCGCCGCTCGATTCTGAATGCAGCCGGCAACGATGCGCTGTCCGATCACGAGGTTAAAGGTCTGCAACAGGCCGCGCGCAGTGGCGGCTTCTCAATGGTGTATATCGCCTATGGAGACGATACGTTCGTTTCAAGTAGTGGCTGGACGCCCCCGGCCGATTTCACTCCGACCCAGCGCGCCTGGTATCAGAAAGCGCTCGAACAGGACGGATTGATCGTCACCAAGCCCTACATGGACGCATCAACAGGCTCTCTGGCCATCGCATACGCTTTGCCGATTAAATCCGAGGGGCAAACGGTGGGTGTCATGGGCGCGGATGTAAGCCTCAAGAGCGTGACTCAAAACGTTAATTCCCTGAAGCCAACCCCTGAGAGCTATGCGTTTCTGGTCGACCGTAGCGGCACGCTCGTGGCGCACCCTGATCAAGCCATGGTGCTGAAATCGCTGGGTGAATTGGGGGGCGGGCTTGATATCAGCACCCTGACGCAGGCCGCTCAGTCGCAAAATGTACTGGATGCAACGATCGGGGCTCAGCAGGTCTTGTTGTTCGCGGTGCCTGTTGCGGGCACCGACTGGACGCTTGCGATCGCCCTTGATCGCACTGACGCCATGGCCGGGCTTGCAAGCATCGTCAAGACGACCGTGATTGCCCTGGTGGTGGTCGGTCTGCTGGCATCCTTGCTGCTCTGGGCGATTCTGACCCCCATTTTCCGCCGAATGAACGACGTCCGCGATGCGATGATCGATGTGAGTGAAGGCGAGGGTGATCTGACCAAACGTTTACCGCTTGCCCGACGCAACGATGAGATCAACCAGATTGCCGGTTCGTTCAACGCCTTCGTCGACAAGATCAACGGTGTCATGCTCGATGTGCGCGACAGCAGCGAGAACGTAAAGCTTGCCTCGGGGGAAATCTCGACCGGCAGTCTGGACCTGTCTCGGCGCACTGAAAATACCGCCGCAAGCCTTGAGGAATCCGCCGCAGCGATGGAAGAGCTGACCAGTACGGTGGCCAACTCTGCCGAGTCCTCACGCCACGCCTCGACCATTTCCTCAAGCGCCGCCCAGGCCGCCGAAGAGGGCGGCGACGCCATGGTCGAAGTCACGGCGACCATGCGGGAAATCAGCGATTCCGCCAGGGAGATCGAAAGCATCATCGGCGTGATCGATTCCATCGCCTTCCAGACCAACCTGCTGGCGCTGAACGCCTCGGTCGAAGCGGCGCGGGCCGGCGAACAGGGCCGCGGCTTTGCCGTGGTAGCAGAGGAAGTTCGAAGCCTTGCCAACCGCAGTACCAAGGCCGCCAAGGAAATCAAGACACTGATCGATTCGTCCGTCGACAAGACCGCCAGCGGCGAAGCGCTGGTTCAGAGAGCCGGCGAACGTATTACCGGAATCGTTGATCAGGTTCGCCGCGTCAATGACCTGATCGGGGAAATCTCGACGGCCGCGGAGGAGCAGAACACCGGCATTTCACAGGTGAACCGGTCGGTTTCCCAGCTTGATCAGATGACCCAGGAGAACGCGGCACTGGTCGAGGAGTCGGCGGCGGCGTCTGACGCACTCAGTCAGGAGGCGCAGCGGCTTTCAGAGATCATCGGTGTCTTCCGGCTCAGCGAGCGGGGCCGGTCAACCGATGCCCTCTCCAGACCTACACCGACACCGTCATCTGGAGCCTACCGTGCGTCGCGTCAGCCCGAGTTCGACCACAGCTGACGGTAAGGCCCGAGCCCGGTTCACAAACGTCCTGCCACGGCGCCTGCGGGCGCCGTTTTATAAAAGGCGTTTATGAGAGTCAGCGTTCAAAACTGGACTAAATCACTCAAGCTTATTTTGTGCCTCGCCGTTACTCAGACTACTGGCCCATCGAATGGGTCGAAATGACCGGCCCTCGTTTACCAGGCGTGGCGGCGTTGTTGTAAGCATGCTGGTGCATGAAGGCTGTGCACCTTGGATACTCCCCTACGTTCGAGTCCATTGCGATATGAATTATTTCAAATCGATCAAACACTTTGTGGTCCTCGCGGCGGGCGCCTGTATTCTCGCGGTCGTCGCAGCTCTTCTGATTTACAGCTATTTCTCGACGACGCGCACGGCAGAGGTCGTCGAAACGCAAACGGAAAGCCTGATGCGTGAGTCCATCAATGCGCGCCTTGAATCGGTGGCTTCCGATCAGGCCGGCGAGATCAACCGTCAGCTCGAAAAGGCCCTGAGCGTCTCCCGTGAGCTTGCCAACGCCAATGAGTTGATGGCGCCTGCCTCCGGTGGCCCGGCGCTCGACATCAGCCGCGATGAGCTCTCGGCGATGATCAAGCAGACGGTTGCCAAGAATGAGTTCCTGCTTGATGCCTTTATCGGGTGGGAGCCGAACGCGTTCGGCAGTGACAGCGAGTACGCCGGCCGCGAAACCGGCGGCTATGACGGTTCCGGCCGCTTCATGCCGTGGTGGTATCGAACCGGCACCGGCGCGGTGGAAGTCCTGCCACTCGGTGCGACCATGGACAGCCAGAAGGTCATGGAGTCCGGCATTCGTGAGGGCGAGTACTATCTGTGTCCGAAGGAAAGCGGCAGCACCTGCGTTATTGATCCCGCCATCTATGACTACGACGGCAAGGACGTCATGGTTACGTCGTTCAACGTGCCGATCATGGTCGATGGCGAGTTCAAGGGCGTGGTCGGTACCGACCTCTCGGTCAACTTCATCCAGGGGCTGCTTTCACGCGCCGATCAGAACCTTTATGACGGTGCTGGCGATATGGCACTCATCGCACCGGGAGGTGGCCTGGTGGCCTTTACCGGGGACGCGTCGAAACTTGGTCAGAACGCATCCACTGCGCTGGATCAGCAGGTCATCCAGCGCATCGAGCAGGCCCGCCGCTCCGGGCAGCCGATCAATGTGACCGACAGCGCCGCAGGAACGATCAAACTGATTCACCCCTTCGAGATCGGAAATACCGGTACCCGATGGACGCTGATGCTCAGCCTGCCGGAATCCGCGGTATTTGCGCAGCTCAACGCCATGCAAGGCCAGATCACCGAGCAACGCACCTCCGACGTCGTCGGCATGCTGTTGGTAAGCGCTCTGATCGCGGCCATCGGTCTTGCCTTCATCTGGTGGGTCGGGCGCGGTATTTCACAGCCGCTGGCCGAGCTTGCCGGGCGCATGCAGGGCATTGCCTCGGGCGATGGAGATCTGACCCAGCGTCTGCCGGTGACGAGTCGCAATGAACTCGGACAGGTCTGCGAGCAGTTCAATGCGTTCATTGGCAAGATCGAGCGCGTCATGATCGATGTGCGTAACAGCAGTGAGAACGTCAAGCTGGCTTCCGCCGAGGTGTCGACCGGCAGTCTCGATCTGTCCCGGCGTACGGAGAATACTGCGGCAAGTCTCGAGGAGTCCGCGGCGGCAATGGAGGAGCTTACGGGTACGGTCGCGAATTCCACTGAATCCTCGCGCCACGCATCGGCCCTGTCGCGCGACGCCGCCAAGGCTGCAGAAAGTGGTGGGGATGTAATGGCGGAAGTTGTCGGCACCATGCGTGAGATCAGTAGCTCTTCCAAGGAAATCGAAAGCATCATCGATGTCATCGACGCCATTGCCTTCCAGACCAACCTGCTGGCGCTGAACGCCTCGGTCGAGGCTGCGCGTGCCGGCGAGCAGGGACGGGGCTTTGCCGTGGTGGCCGAGGAGGTTCGAAGCCTTGCCAACCGCAGCACCAAGGCGGCCAAGGAAATCAAGACGTTGATCGATGCCTCGGTCGAGAAAACCACCAACGGTGAGGCGCTGGTCAAGCAGGCCGGTGACAAGATCGGGGACATCGTCGAGCAGGTTCGGCGCGTCAATGGGCTGATCGCCGAGATCACCACGGCGGCGGAAGAGCAGAACACCGGCATCTTCCAGGTCAATCAGGCGGTCTCCCAGCTCGATCAGATGACCCAGGAAAACGCGGCGCTGGTCGAGGAATCTGCCGCCGCAGCCGATTCTCTTAGTCAAGAAGCGACGCGTCTGGCCGAAATAGTAGGTACGTTCCGAGTGAGTGAGGATTCAGCGGCCGTGTATTCACCGGTTGCCGGACAGCCCACGCGGAGCGGCAGTGTGCAAAGAAGCGCAAGGGATCACGAAGAGTTCGTTTGAAACTCGGTGAGTGCAGATAAAGACGCAGAGCAAGACGCAGGGATACACAGCAAGAGCCGGGAGGTGACCGGCCACGCAGGAAGGCGCGCATGAGCGTTTTCCATGAGTCAGCGGTGGCATGCCACCGCAACCGTTGGTGCGGCGTTGGGTGACCTCGCACCATGTCGCCGAGAAGCCCAGCGCCTATGGCATTGGAATCTTCTCCTTGGCGCCGGCCTTTGCCGGCGCTTTTTTTTGCCTTTTATCCTGTCATGACGTTTGCAGGTGATCGAAGGTGATTTCATCGCTGCGGGTGGCATGCATGGTGGTGTCCCGACAGAGCTTCAGGAATTCTCTCAGGCCGGGGGTCAGGTATTTTTGCCGGTGCCAGATGAAATAGAACTGACGACTCAGGTCCAGATCCGGGGTGTGAATCGGTGCCAGCGAGCCGCGCCGAAAGGCATCCTTGAGCGCCAGCCGTGACACGCACCCGATGCCGAGGCGGGCCTCGACCGCGCGCTTGATGCCTTCGGTGTGTTCGAGTTCGAGCTGAATCTCGAAGCGCTGGTGGCGGTGGCGCATCGCCTGCTCGAGGGTTCGGCGGGTGCCCGAGCCGTCTTCGCGCATGATCCAGTCCTCTCGAAGCAGGCGTTCCATCGTTACGCTCTGATGCGCCAGCGGGTGATCGGGGGCGCAAAATACGCTCAGCTCGTCGGCAACCCAGGGCTGCATCACGATTTCCTCATGCTGCAAGTCGCCCTCGATCAACCCAAGGTCCAGCTCGTGATGCACGACCCGTTCGACGATGGTGGAGGTGTTGCGCACGTGCAGTCGCACGCGACTTTGTGGGTGTCGGGCGCGAAACTCTCGAATCAGAAGTGGGGCTAGGTAGTTGCCGATGGTGAGCGTCGCACCGACGTCCAATGAGCCGACGCCGGTCTGGCCCTGGAGCAGTTCCTCGATTTCCTCGGCGCGGTCAAGCAGGGACACCGCCTTGGGCAGCAACTGAAAGCCGATGGCGTTGAGCTTGAGTCGTTTGCCGATGCGGTCGAACAGCTGGCAATCGAATTGACGTTCGAGTTCGCCCAGGGCGGTGCTGGTGGCCGATTGAGACAGCGCGAGCGCCTCGGCGGCCTTGGAGACGTTTTCGACCTGACCGACAGCGATGAAGACTTCCAATTGACGAAGCGTGAAGCGCATGGCTCGACCTATATCTGTGGAATAGATATTTAATATTCGGATAATTCATTTAACGGATAAAGAGCGCTGACATACACTGAGCCCAGAATTTTTGACGGCGCTTGCGCCACCGGTCATTCAAGGAATCGTGTCATGAGCAGCAAGTTTTCTACCGAAGAAGTATTGAGCGTTCATCACTGGAACGACACCCTGTTCAGCTTCAAGACCACGCGTGAGCGTACGCTTCGATTCAAGAACGGTCAGTTCGTCATGATCGGGCTCGAAGTGGACGGCAAGCCGCTGACGCGCGCCTACTCGGTCGCCAGTCCCAACTACGAAGACCATCTTGAATTCTTCTCGATCAAGGTTCAGGACGGCCCGCTGACCTCACGCCTTCAGCATTTGAAAGTCGGTGACTCGATTCTGGTCAGCCGCAAGCCGACCGGCACACTGGTGCTGGATGACCTGCTGCCAGGGCGTAACCTGTACATGCTTTCGACCGGCACCGGCCTTGCTCCGTTCATGGGCCTGATTCAGGACCCGGAAGCGTACGAGCGTTTCGACAACATCGTATTGATTCACGGCGTTCGTCATGTCAACGAGCTGGCCTATCAGGACTTCATCACCAAGGAACTGCCGGAGCATGAGTACCTGGGTGACGAGATCCGCGAGAAACTGATCTATTACCCGACCGTGACGCGGGAAGAGTACGCCACCATGGGGCGCCTGACTGACCACATTCGTACCGGCAAGCTGTTTGAAGACACCGGACTTCCGCCGATGGATCCGAAACAGGACCGTGCGATGATCTGTGGTAGCCCCGCGATGCTCGAAGAGAGTAGCCAGGTGCTTGACGAGCTGGGCTTCAACATTTCGCCGCGCATGGGTGAGCCGGGCGATTACGTGATCGAGCGTGCCTTCGTCGAGAAATAAGACCCCAACTAAATCGTTAAAAAAGCACGGCTTCGGCCGTGTTTTTTTATAGCTGCCGCCCTGTCAGGGCCGCGCAGCAACACTCAACGTTCGATAAAAACGAACAAATAAAGGGAAAATATCCGCTTTTTATTCGATTTAATCGGCGGTAACGTGGCTTCAGATACTCACCCTTTTGACAGGAGCACACCATGCCACGTCTACTCGTCTTGAAATCGAGCATTCTTGCCACGTATTCACAGTCCACGCAGCTTGCTGACTACACCATCGAGCAGTGGCGCGCGCGTCACGGCGATGACAGCGTTACCGTTCGCGATCTGGCCGAGTCCCCGGTGCCAATGCTCGACAATGAACTGATCGGGGCCATTCGCCCAAGCGATGCGCCCATGAGTGCCCGTCAGGAAGAAGTGCATGAGCTTTCAAATGCGCTGATCGACGAACTCAAGGCGCATGACACCATCGTCATCACGGCGCCGATGTACAACTTCTCGATTCCGACACAGCTGAAAGCCTATTTCGACCTCATCGCCCGAGCGGGCGTGACGTTCCGCTACACCGAAAATGGCCCCGAGGGGTTACTCGAGAACAAGCAGGCGCTGGTGATTACCACGCGCGGTGGTATTCACAAGGGCACCGCGGAAGACATGGTCGCGCCGTATGTTGCCACGTTCCTTGGCTTTATCGGCATTACCGACGTCGAAACCGTGTACGCCGAAGGCCTTGCCATGGGCCAGGAATCTGCCGAGCAGGCACAGGCCTCTGCGCGCGAAGAGATCGAACGCTGGTTTGCCTGAGTTCATAGAGCGTCTTGATTCTCTCTTGAAACGCCGCGTCGATCGCGGCGTTTTTTATGCGACAAACACGCGCCTCGTGGCATACCCTAATTTAGGCGTGGCGCCGTCGGTGTCGCGGGGTTCTGTGTTCAGGGCGTTTAGGAGTCGATCATGATTGTATTGTATGGCTATCCCCATTCGCGCTCAGCGCGCGTCGCCTGGGTCTTGGAAGAGCTGGGGCTCGACTACGAGTATCGGATGGTGGATTTGAAGTCAGGCTCGGGCCAGCAGCCGGAACATCTGGCGCGTCACCCGGACGGCAAGGTGCCGGTGCTGTGCGATGGCGATCTCACGTTGTTCGAGTCCGCCGCGATCTGTCGCTACCTGGCCGCACAGTACGGAAAGGGGCGTCTTCTGCCGGAGTGCATTGCCGAGCAGGCCGTCATCGACCAGTGGCTTTCGTTTGTCACCACCGAGCTCGAACAGCCGCTCTGGACACAGGCCAAGCACAGCTTCCTGTTTCCCGAAGCGCAGCGGCGTGAGGAGATCATTCCCGTGGCGCGCTGGGAATTCGACAAGGCAGTACAGGCCTTGCAGCGGCGCTTCGACGGTAAGGGCTATGTGACCGGCACCCTGTCATTGGCCGATCTGTTTCTGGCCCAGACCCTTGCCTGGGCGCGAGGCATGGTGAAGCATGAGCTGCCCGAGTCACTCGATACCTACACAAATGAACTGATCGCCCGCCCGGCGTTCGAGCGCGCCCGAAAGCGAGAAGCCTGCTGATCGAGCCCGCTCCGGCCTCGGGCCGGAGCGGGAGACGCGTGCGTGCGCTGGAGGGTCAGGCCGTGGCCTTTTGATTGTAGGTCTCGAGATCCAGCTCGTTTTCGCTCTTGCCGATCAGCGTGGTGACCATTAGATCGCCCGCTACATTGACGCTGGTGCGGGCCATATCGAGAATACGATCGATGCCGGCCACCACAGCCAGCGCCTCCAGCGGCAGACCGATCTGTGACATCACGATCGAGAGCATGATCAGCCCGGCGCCGGGGACACCCGCGGTGCCGATCGAGGCGAGCGTACCGGTCAGGATGATCATGCCGTAATCGGTCATCGACAGCTCCGTGCCGGTCAGCTGCGCCACGAATACGGCCACAACGCCCTGATAAAGCGCCGTGCCATCCATGTTGATGGTGGCGCCGACGGGCAGCACGAACCCGGCCACCCCTTCGGACACCCCCATGTTCTTCTGGGCGCAGCGGATCGAGACCGGCAGCGTGCCGGAACTCGAGGCGGACGAGTACGCGACCACCAGTGCGTCCAGGCTGCCGCGCAGATACCGCACCGGATTGAGCCCGCCAAGAAGCCTCAAGAGCCCGCTGTAGACCACGAGCACATGCACCACACAGGCCAGATAGACCACGCCGATGACCTTGATCAACGGCAGCAACACGTCCAGCCCATAGCTTCCCGCCACGAACGCCATGAGGCCGAAAACGCCGAAGGGCGCCAGCGCCATGACCAGCTCGGTCAACTTGTACATTGCTTCGGCGAAGCTCTCGAACAGGCGCACCACGGGCTCGCCTTTCTCACCGATCAGGGTCAGCGAGACCCCGAGTGCGATCGCGAACACGATGATTTGCAGGATATTGCCGGAAGACAGCGCATCGATCGGATTCTGGGGGACCAGGTTGACCAGAATATCGACCAGTGACGGCGCCTCCTTGGCCTCGACCGGCGCATCGAAGGAAAGATCGAGCCCGGTGCCTGGCTGAAAGAGCCAGGCTGCAAGCAGGCCGATGGCGATCGCGAATGCGGTGGTGATCAGATACAGCGCGATGGTTTTGCCACCGATGCGGCCCATCTTTTTCGGATCGCGCATGGCCGTGATGCCGACCACCAGGGTCGAAAAGACCAGCGGTACGATCAGCATCTTGATGGCACTGATGAAAATGTCGCCGATGGGTTTCAATACACTTGCCTGTTCACCGAGCAGAACACCGGTGAGCGCGCCTAGAATCAATCCGGCCAATATCTTGGCCCACAGTGGCATACGCCGATAAAGGTTTGGGGGGGTGGAGGAGTCGGACACGTGAGTTACCTTTTTAATTGTCGGGCATAACGAGGTGAGATGGCGGCGTTATAGGTGTTGTGCGCCATCCTAAGTTGCGACGATAACGAGTATCCGAGGGAAAAGGCGAGCCACTAGAGCAATATTGCATCACCGATGCGAGCTTGGACTGGTATCAGGTGCGTCTTGAGTCCGAATAAGCGCACACACAGCCTCGTCCCTGTCGCTTGGCATTGAACAGCGCCTGATCAGCCAGGTTTAGAAGGGTATGCACTCGGCGGCTGTCAGCGGGGCACAGTGCCACACCGATCGAGGAGGTTGTGTGGAAGATCTGGTTTTCAAGGTGCCAGGGGGCCTGAAGGGCATGACAAAGGCGCTCGGCATGCGCGAGTGCGTGGTCGGCATCGGCGATTACCACGACGAATTCGTCGCCGCCGATTCGGGCCACCGTATCCCCGATGTTGAGGTGCTCGGTCAGTCGATTCGCCAGTGCCGTCAGTAGCGCATCGCCAATGTCATGGCCGTGGCGATCATTGATGTTCTTGAAGTGATCGATGTCCAGATACAGCAGGGCAAACGCGCTTTCCTGCTGGACTCTTCGACCGAGGTCGTCGAGCAGTTGGCGTCGATTGGGAATCCCGGTCAGGGCATCCTCGTAGGCAAGCCGATGCAGGCGCTGCTCGTACTGCACCCGCTCCTGAATGTCTCGGCAGGTGAAGACGATCTGGTATTCCTCGATGTCATCGAACCAGGTCATCGACCGCGAAATCTCGAACCAGCGGTAGGTGCCGGATGCGAGCCGCAGGCGGCAGCGGGTCGTGGGAAGCTCCCGATTTTCAGGTGGCAATATCAGGTCGCGTTGAAGTCTCCGAACGTCCTCCGGATGAATGATCGAGCCGATCTGTCGGTCGATGTATTCCGAAAGAGCAAGGCCCAACTGATGCTCGAAGGAGGGCGATAGATAGGTAATCGTGCCATCAAGGCGGCGCGTGCCGACGATGTCACTCATGTTCTCGGCGATCAGCCGGTACTTCTGCTCCTTCAGTGCCAACTCCTGTTCGGCCTCGACGCGGTCGGTGATATTGCGACTGACGATCACGAGCTGGTGTCGAGCACCCTGGGTGGTGAACGAGGGCGTCTTGACCACTTCCCACGTGTTGAGCCGGCCATCGAGTTCGAAGGATTTGTAGATGGTCAGTGCCTTGCCATGGGCCCAGGCCTGCTCGTCAGTCTTCAGGTTGTAGCGAAACGCGTCGATCAGATGCGGGCGAAAGGCAGCGAGCTCCATATCGGTCATGCCAATGTAATCGAGCCCTTCAAGTTCGTAGGTATCGATCACGGCGCGGTTGGCGACCAGCCATCGGCCTTCACCGTCCTTTAGAACAATGAATTCGGTGACAGCGTCGATCAGGTAGCGAAGCTGAGCGGCGGTGCTCGAGGCAGGCGGGTCGTAAACCACAGACGTGTTCTCGTTCGAAGGCGATGTTCTGTTATCGGCCCTAGACGGACGCAGTTGAAGTTTTCGGGGATAAAAAAAGGAGGCCCTTAGGCCTCCCTTTCATGACGATCGTAACGAATCAGCCGCTTTTCTTGGCGCGTTTGCGTTCGTTCTCGGTCAGGTGCTTTTTGCGAAGGCGGATGAAGTTCGGCGTGATCTCGACCAGTTCGTCGTCATCAAGGAACTCGATGGCCTGCTCCAGCGTGAAACGGATGGGCGGCGTCAGCACGATGTTCTCATCGTTGCCGGAAGCGCGCATGTTGTCGAGCTTCTTGGCCTTGGTCGGGTTGACCACCATGTCGTCGGCGCGGTTGTTGATGCCGATCAGCATGCCTTCATAGACTTCGGTGCCGTGCTCGACGATCAGCTTGCCGCGGTCCTGCAGCGCGTACAGCGCGTACGCCAGCGCCTTGCCGGGCACCATGGAGACCAGAACACCGTTGCGGCGCTTGATCTGGGCGTCGGGTTTCAGCGCGCCGTAATGATCGAAGCGGCTGGTCAGGATGCCGGTGCCGGAGGTCAGGGTCAGGAACTGACCGCGGAAGCCGATCAGGCCACGTGCCGGGATGATGAAGTCAAGACGCACACGGCCCTTGCCATCCGGGTTCATGTTGGTCAGCTCGCCCTTGCGGTAGCCGAGCTCTTCCATGACTGCGCCCTGATGCTGCTCTTCGCAGTCGATGATGACTTCTTCGTACGGCTCCTGCTTGGTGCCCTCGATCTCACGAATGATGACCTCGGGGCGGCCAACGGCCAGCTCGTAGCCTTCACGACGCATGGATTCGATCAGAACCGACAGGTGAAGCTCGCCGCGACCGGAGACCTTGAACTTCTCGGGGCTGTCACCCTGCTCGACGCGAAGCGCGACGTTGTGGATCAGCTCCTGATCCAGACGCTCCTTGATGTTGCGGCTGGTGACGAACTTGCCGTCCTTGCCCGCGAACGGCGAATCGTTGACCTGGAAGGTCATGGAGACGGTCGGCTCGTCAACGGTCAGTGCCGGCAGCGCTTCGACGGCGCTCGGGTCGCACAGCGTATCGGAGATCGCGAGGTCTTCGATGCCGGTGATGCAGATGATGTCGCCGGCGGTGGCTTCGTTGGTCTGCATGCGCTCGAGGCCCATGTGGGTCATGACCTGACCGATCTTGCCGCGACGGGTGTTGCCTTCCTTGGTGATGACGCTGATCTGCTGGCCCGGCTTGACGCTGCCGCGCTTGATGCGGCCAAGGCCGATAACGCCGACGTAGCTGTTGTAGTCGAGCGCCGAGATCTGCATCTGGAACGGCGCTTCAAGCTCGACCTTGGGCGGTTCGACGATGTCGACGATGGACTGGAACATCGGGTCCATGTTCTCTTCCAGCGCGTCCGGGTCAGTGCCGGCGATGCCGTTCAGGGCCGAGCAGTAGATGATCGGGAAGTCGAGCTGTTCATCGGACGCGCCGAGGTTGTCGAACAGATCGAAGATCTGGTCGATGACCCAGTCAGGGCGCGCGCCGGGGCGGTCGATCTTGTTGACGACCACGATCGGCTTGAGGCCCTGATCGAAGGCTTTTTGGGTAACGAAGCGAGTCTGCGGCATCGGGCCGTCGACGGCATCGACCAGCAGCAGCACGGAATCGACCATCGACATGACGCGCTCGACCTCGCCACCGAAGTCGGCGTGTCCAGGGGTGTCGACGATGTTGATGTGGTAATCGTGCCACTGGATGGCGGTATTCTTTGCCAGGATCGTGATGCCACGCTCTTTTTCCTGGTCGTTGGAGTCCATGATGCGCTCTTGGTTTTCGGCCTTGCGGTCGAGCGTACCGGACTGTTGCAGCAATTTATCGACCAGCGTGGTCTTGCCATGGTCGACGTGCGCGATAATGGCAATATTGCGAAGTTTTTCGATCACAATGGGGTCCTGTCGGGAAAGGCGACGCCAAACGGCATCACAATGCTTGTGTAGGTTGAGGTGCAAAGCGGCCGAGCGGCGGCTTGTATTGTCGTCTTGCGGCCAGCCTGTCACCTCGAAAAGCCACACCAGCCAAAGACGTCGATGCCGTGCATCGCGGGTGGGCGTATTGTCCCGGCTTAGACGGCTCGCTTCAAGCCAATGGCCGGTTTATTTTCAACCGATCCACGTCGCTGCACCAATATGGAACACATGGTAAGGCGCTTGAGCGCTTATGGTGCACTCTGCGTGCTGTATGTGTGCGTTTTGAACTAGAGTGAGAGGGCGCCTTGAGCGGTGTCAGGTACTTTTCTATTTTTTTGTTTTAAAAAACGACCAGAAAACAAAATCTTATAAAAGTATTTTGAGGTCTTGCCCCAAATTGGCACGCGGCATGCATCTGTGTTGCACAGTCAAAAGGCATCGCTGCACACGAGCTGCACACGCCAATGCGCTGGACACTTTTTAAAAAACGCATATCGCGGATCAACGCCATCACGAGCCAAGCTCACATCGGAGGATCACCATGGCAGATAAGACGCTTGCCCTGATTGAAGAACATGACGTCAAGTGGGTCGACCTACGCTTCACCGATACCAAGGGCAAGGAGCAGCACGTCACCATTCCTGCGCGCAGTGTGGATGACGAGTTTTTCGAAACCGGACAGATGTTCGATGGCTCCTCCATCAACGGCTGGAAGGGCATCAACGAATCCGACATGATTCTGATGCCGGAAGATGGCAGTGGCTACCTGGATCCGTTTACCGAAGACCCCACGCTGGTGCTGCGTTGCGACATCATCGAGCCGGCCACCATGCAGGGCTACGAGCGTGATCCGCGCTCCATCGCCAAGCGTGCCGAGGCGTACCTGAACAGCACCGGTCTCGGCGACACGGCGTTTTTCGGCCCCGAACCCGAGTTCTTCATCTTCGATGAAGTGCATTTCAAGACCGACATGCAGGGCTCGTTCTACAAGATCTCGTCCGAGGAAGGCGCCTGGGCCACTGACGACACCAAGATCGAAGGCGGCAACATGGGTCACCGTCCGCGCGTGAAAGGCGGCTACTTCCCGGTACCCCCGGTCGACAGCTTCCACGACATTCGCGGTGCGATGTGTAACACCCTCGAAGCGGTCGGTCAGAGCGTTGAAGTGCATCACCACGAAGTGGCCAACGCCGGTCAGAACGAAATCGGCGTCAAGTTCAATACGCTCGTCAAGAAGGCCGACGAAGTCCAGACCATGAAGTACGTGATCCACAACGTGGCGCACGCCTATGGCAAGACCGCGACCTTCATGCCCAAACCGATGGCGGGTGATAACGGCAGCGGCATGCACGTTCACCAGTCGTTCTGGAAAGACGGCGAAAACATGTTCGCAGGCGATGAGTACGCGGGTCTCTCCGAAACCGCGCTTTACTACATCGGCGGCATCATCAAGCACGCCAAGGCCCTGAACGCCTTCGCCAACGCCTCGACCAACTCCTACAAGCGTCTGGTGCCTGGTTTCGAAGCACCGGTCATGCTGGCCTACAGCGCGCGTAACCGTTCGGCATCACTGCGTATTCCGTACACGTCCAGCCCGAAAGGCAAGCGTGTCGAGCTGCGCTTCCCGGACCCGACCGCCAACCCGTACCTGACGTTTGCGGCCATGCTGATGGCCGGCATCGATGGCATCAAGAACAAGATCCATCCGGGCGACGCAATGGACAAGAACCTCTATGACCTGCCGGCTGAAGAAGCCAAATCGGTTCCGACGGTGGCGTCCAGCCTTGAAGAAGCGTTGAACGCGCTGAAAGAAGACCACGCGTTCCTGACCGAAGGTGGTGTATTCACCGAAGACACCATCAACGCCTACATCGAGCTCAAGGAAGAAGACGTCACCAAGCTTCGCATGGCGCCGAGCCCGATCGAGTTCGACATGTACTACAGCCTCTGATCGCATCTTGCATCAGGTGGAAAAGCCCCGCTCTTGCGGGGCTTTTTTATTCATGGCCGATTCATGCCTGCCTTAGACTGACTCATGACTCAAGGGAGGATGCTGCAAATGAAACGGTGGTTTTTACTGATGTGTGCGACCGCGCTTGCGTGGCCGGCGCTTGCGGATACGGTGTATCGCGTGGTCGATGAAGACGGCACCGTGCGCTTCAGTGACCGGCCCACGCCGGGGGCAAGCGCGGTTCGGCCCGCGATGCCGGACGTCGTGTCGCCGCCCTCCGGAGGCCTGGCCGCGCCGACCTCTTCGCAGAGCGTGTCCGAGGCGCGACGGGCGTATCGGCGCTTTTACATCGAAAGCCCTGCCGACAAGGCAACGATTCCACCGGGGTATGCCGGCGATATTCAGGTCTCGGTCGGCGTCGAGCCGTCACTCAAGGACGGAGACCGGGTGCGGCTGCTGCTCGATGGCACGCCCAGCCAGTCGGCCATGCGCGCGCGGGTGTTCATGATCGCAGGTGTCGAGCGCGGTGAGCACCGAATTCAGGCTGAGCTGATCGATGAAGGCGGCCGTGTGCTGCGTCAAAGCTCCCCGGTGACGGTCTTCGTCAAGCGCGCGCAGGTGCCGCCCAATAGCCCCGCCGCCAGGGCACCGGTCAGCGGCGTACGTGGGGCCAACACACCCTGACAGCCAGGTGTGCATTGACCCCTTGATTCAATGCACCAAAATGGTGCCAGTCGCCGCGATGGATCAACGCCGATTCGACGTGCCTGGCACGCTCATGGCGCAAAAGGACACGGCCTGGTCGGAACTGGCGCGGTTTTTGCACTATTGAAGTGAACAGTTCAAACGACGTGATGACGCCACAACGGGGACAGGGATGGATCAACGCTTGCTCGAACATTTGACGACCGGGGTCGTCGTGCTGGACGCCGAGCTTCGGGTGCGCTGGATGAATCCGTCGGCCGAATCGATGCTCGGCATCAGCCTGGAGCGTGTGCGCCAGACCGGACTTGAGTGCATTGACCACCAGAACAGCGACGTTCGAACGCGCCTTGCGGCGGCGCTTGCACACCAGCACCCCTACACCCAGCGTGAAGTGCCGCTGGCGCTTGCGAACGGCACGTCGATCACGGTCGATTACACCGCCTCGCCCTTGTCAAAGGATGAGCTACTGCTCGAGTTCGATGCCCGGGACCGACTGATGCGCATCTCGCGTGAAGAGGCGCTGGTTGCCCATCAGGAGATGATCAAGGTGTTGAGCCGGGGGCTGGCGCATGAGGTCAAGAACCCCCTTGGCGGCATCCGCGGCGCCGCGCAGCTTCTGGAGCGTGACCTGCCGGACGAAAGTCTTGCCGAGTTCACCCGCATCATCGTCGAGGAGGCCGACCGCCTAAGGGATCTGGTCGACCGCATGCTTGGGCCGAACATCGTCGCCGAGCATCAGCCGCTCAATATTCACGCGGTGCTCGAGCGGGTACGTACGTTACTCAAGGCAGAGACCACGTCCGTGAGCTTCGTCGGCGACTATGACCCGAGTCTTCCGGAGCTGGTGGGTGATCAGGGGCAGTTGATTCAGGCCATTCTCAATGTGGCCCGAAATGCGGTGCAGGCGCTCGAGGAGCATCAGAGCCCCTCGCCGACCGTAACCCTCAAGACGCGGGCCCGGCGGCAGTTCACGCTGGGCGCCGAGCGCTATCGGCTGGTCTGCGAGGTGTCGATCATCGATAACGGGCCGGGGATTCCCGCGCATCTTCACGATTCCCTGTTCTACCCCATGATTTCAGGCCGGGCCGAAGGCAGCGGGCTGGGGCTTTCGATTGCACAGTCGATCCTGCACCAGCATCACGGCCTGATCGAGTGCGAATCCACACAGGGACACACATTATTTCGGTTGCTGATTCCCATGCAATCGGCAGCTCAGGACAAGGAGGGCGCGCATGAGTGACTACGCACGGGTCTATATCGTCGATGATGACCGATCCATTCGGTGGGTGCTGGAGCGAACGCTTGCACAGCCGGATCTGACCGTCGAGAGCTTCGAGCGCGCCGAAGCCGCGATGGAGGCCATTGATCGGCAGGTGCCGGATGTACTGGTGACCGATATTCGCATGCCGGGGGTCGATGGGCTCGATCTGATGGCGCGCACGCGTGAGCGTTTTCCGGACATGCCGGTGATCGTGATGACCGCACACTCCGATCTGGACAGCGCCGTGGCTTCCTATCAGGGCGGCGCGTTCGAGTACCTGCCGAAGCCGTTTGACGTCGATGAAGCGCTGTCGCTGGTTCGACGGGCGGTCGCCCATGCCCGCGAGCGCAAGGCGCCGGTCGATGCCCCGGAAAACATCACTACCGAAATTATCGGTGAAGCGCCGGCAATGCAGGAGGTCTTCCGAGCGATCGGGCGGCTATCGCAGTCGCACATCACCGTGATGATCAACGGTGAGTCCGGCACCGGCAAGGAGCGCGTCGCTCAGGCGCTTCACCAGCACAGCCCACGCTCCAGAGCGCCGTTTATAGCGCTCAACATGGCCGCGATTCCCAAGGATTTGATGGAGTCGGAGCTTTTTGGCCATGAAAAGGGCGCGTTCACTGGCGCCACCGCTCAGCGTCGCGGCCGGTTCGAACAGGCCGATGGCGGCACGCTCTTTCTCGATGAGATCGGCGACATGCCGGCCGAAACCCAGACACGGCTACTGCGCGTGCTGGCCGATGGCGAGTTCTATCGGGTGGGTGGGCATACGCCGGTGAAGGTTGATGTGCGCATCATCGCAGCCACCCACCAGCACCTTGAGGCACTGGTAGAAGACGGGCGCTTTCGCGAGGACCTTTTTCACCGGCTGAACGTGATTCGCGTACATCTTCCGAGACTTTCTGAGCGGCGCGAAGACATCCCGCGCCTGGCGCATCATTTTATGATCGAAGCCGCGCGCGAACTCGCCACCGAACCGAAGGTATTGACCAAGGACGCCGAAACGCACCTGTGTGACCTGCCGTGGCCGGGCAACGTTCGCCAGCTCGAAAACACCTGCCGCTGGCTGACGGTAATGGCGTCGGGCCGTGAAATCCTGATTGATGACCTGCCGCCGGAGCTCAAGAACGCCCACCATCAGACGGCCAATGCCGACGACTGGCGAGGCGCCTTTAGAAGCTGGGCCGATCAGGCACTGACCTCGGGCCACACGCATTTGCTTGAGCAGGCCGTACCGGATTTCGAGCGCATTCTGATCGAGACGGCGCTGAAGCACACCGGTGGCCGCAAGGGCGAGGCGGCCGAGCTGTTGGGCTGGGGGCGCAATACCCTGACCCGCAAACTCAAGGTGCTGCTGCCGGCGCTGGCCGAAAGCGAGTGATCAGCGCCCGCTCAGGTGGCCGAGCGGGGCGCGAAGATCAAGCGCGACCTCATCCAAAAGCTGCGCGTGCTGCGCGCGCGTGGCGTTATCGAAGCGGGCATTGAGGCCCGTTAGTGCGATTACCCCGTGGCGCGTTTGCTGTTCGTCCCGAATGACCACGGCAAGCGTTGCAAGTGAGGCGCCGTCGGCGCCGACCTGCTCGAGTACGTGCTCGGGCGCACCGTCTGTCAAAAGCGTCGCAATGGCGCCTTCTGTCATTGGGTAGCGGCTGCCTTCCTCGATGACATGGCACAGCGCGTTCGAGCCGAGCTCCCGAAACCGGCACACCTGCATGCCGGCGTCCTGAACGTAGAAAGCGCAGGTTTCGCCGGTGCGGTCGCGAAGCTGAAGAAGGCGTGGTCGAACCAGGCTTTCAAGGTCCGGCAGGCTGTTCGAGGCCAGTGCGCCAAGGCGCACGAAGGCCGGGCCAAGATGGTAAACCCCGGCGGCGTCTCGGGTCAGGTAGCCAAACCGTTCGAGCGAGCCGGAAAGGCGCAGGATGGTGCTTTTATAGAACCCGCTGTGCTGGGCCAGCTCGGTCAATGTGAAGTGCTTTTTCTGCTTGGAGAAGGCGTTGAGCAAGGTCAGCGCTCGTTCGACCGATTCCACCCGCTGTTGACTCATATCGTGACTCCTTAGTGTTCTATAAGGGTGCGTCAGGCGCAACAGTCGGCGCTATTGCGCTTTGGTCGAGGCCGTCTTCTGTTTGAGACCGCCGTCGAGCTTTTGTTCGAGACCGCCGTCGGTGGAGGGTTCCCGGGGGGAGTGCGACAATGATGATCCACGCCATCATTTCAGGACATTGCAATGAGCACCATGAGTTGGTCGACGCTGTTGGCCCCGGCTCGCCTCGATGACAAGCCGTCCGGCTCCGAGCGCGAGATCGGCCGATCGCCGTTTCACAAGGATTACGACCGCATCGTGTTCGCCGGCTCGTTTCGGCGTCTGGGCCGCAAGACGCAGGTGCACCCGCTGACCGAAAACGATCATATCCACACCCGGTTGACCCACTCGCTCGAAGTCGGCTGTGTGGGCCGAAGTCTTGGCATGATGGTGGCCGAGGGGCTTGGGGATCGACTGCCATCCTGGACCACGCCCGCCGACATCGGCGTGATCGTGCAGGCCGCGTGCCTTGGTCACGACATCGGCAATCCGCCGTTCGGTCACGCCGGTGAGTACGCCATCCGCGACTGGTTTCATCGCGCCCGGCTCAGCGAGCCTGAGCTGTTCGAGGGCTTGTCCGAGCGCGAAATGCAGGATCTTTTGACCTATGAGGGCAACGCGCAGGGGTTTCGCATCGTTACCCAGATCGAATACAACCAGTTCCGCGGTGGCATGCGGCTGACGATGCCGACGCTCGGCGCGATGCTCAAGTACCCCTGGAGCGTTGCCCACGCCGGCCGTGGCGGCAAGTTCAGCGCCTATCAGTCCGAACACGAGCAGCTCGCGCGCGTGGCCGAGACGCTTGGGCTGATTCGCACCGCCGATGACGCCTGGTGCCGTCATCCGCTGGCCTATCTGGTCGAGGCCGCCGACGACATCTGTTACGCCCTGCTGGATCTGGAAGACGGGCTCGAGATGGATATTCTTACCTTCGATGAAGTGGCAGGCGTTCTGATCAGTATCGCCGGCCACACCCCGGAGGATTTTCTGGAGCTTCAGCGTCTGGGGGCGTCTCGGCGCCGTCAGGTTGCGGTACTGCGCGGCGCGGCGATGGAGCGCGCCGTCAAGGAAGCCGCCGAGGCGTTCATCGCCCATGAGCATGAGCTGCTCACCGGCACGCTCAAGACCGATCTTCTGGAGCTTTGTCATCCGGATCTTCACTGGGGGGTGCGCCAGGCCAAGGAGATCGCCCGCGAACGTATTTTCAGAAACCCGCGCAAGGCCAAGCTCGAGATCGGTGCCTATACCACGCTTGGCATTCTGCTCGAGGCGTTCATCGGTGCGGCGTGCGAGCTTCATCGCACCGGCACCTCCAGCTTCAAGCATCAGCGCGTTTTATCACTGATCGGTGAGAACACGCCGCGCGCCTCATGGCCCCTGTACGACAGCTATCGGCGGATGCTCGATTTCATCGGCGGCATGACGGATCACTACGCGGTGGATCTGGCACAGGAAATGGGCGGGCGTCTCAGGGGGGAGTGATACCAGAGCGTTCGGGCCGGCTCGGTTTATGCCGAAAGCAGGCCCGAAGGCGATCATCCCGGAACCCGGAACCCGGAACCCGGAACCCGGAACCCGGAACCCGGAATCTTGTTCATGTGCGCACGGATAGCCGGGCCATGGTGGTCGGCCTCTAAGTAGGAAGGCTACTATGAGCGGCGTCGTTGTCTTATCGTTTTTTGGAAATACAGCCTTTTTTCAAACCTTAGCGCGTGAGTGATGCATCTATGAATCGAACAATCGTGATGATCGGGTACGGGGCGATGGGCCATGAAGTGCATCGGCTATTGCCGGAGGCGCTGAGCCTTGAATGGGTGATCGAGGCGCCCGAGCGTCAGAGCGCGGTTCAGGCGCAGTTGGGCGAGCGGGTCAGGGTGGTGTCCTCGGTCGATGAGGTTAAGGGCGAGCCGTCGCTGGTGCTCGAATGCGCCGGCCAGCAGGGGCTTCGTGCCCACGGTGAGGCGGTGCTTCATCGCGGGTGGCGGCTGGCGGTGATTTCAGTCGGTGCGCTGGCCGATCAAGCCCTGTACGACGCGCTTTGTGAGGCCGCTCGGGCCGGTGACACCCAGTTCGAAGTGCTCTCCGGTGCGGTGGCGGGCATGGATGGACTGGCGGCCGCGCGGGAAGGCGGGCTTGACCGGGTGACCTACGAGGCGCGCAAGGCGCCCCGCAGCTGGCAGGGCAGTCACGCCGAAACGCTGGTGGCGCTTGATAAGGTCACGGTGCCGACGGTCTTTTTCGAAGGCACGGCGGGTGAGGCCGCTCGCCTGTTTCCAGCCAATGCCAATGTGGCCGCGACCGTTGCACTCGCAGGCGTTGGCATGGAGGCCACCACGGTCAAGCTGGTGGTCGACCCGCTCACGACGCGCAACACCCACCGCATCAAGGCGGAAGGGCGGTTCGGGCAGTTCGAGATCGAACTCAGCGGCTTTCCGCTTGAGGCCAATCCAAAGACCTCGACGCTTGCGGCGCTGTCGGTCGTTCGCGCCTGCCGTCAGTTACTGACGCCGGCGGTTGTCTAACCCTGCACTTGTCTAATCCTGCAATTGTCTGACCCGGTTTTCTGATCCCAGGGCGGTTACGGGGAGCACGGCGGCCAAGGATCAGGGGCAGACGACCGGGGCGAACACCGACCAGCCAAGGCGCTCGGTCAGCTTTTCAAGCACCTGCATGCCCACCAGCGAATTGCCGCTCGGGTTCAATGCCGGCGACCACACGCAGAGGCTGTAGCGGCCCGGCACGATCGCGACAATACCGCCGCCGACGCCGCTCTTGCCCGGCAGTCCGACCCGGTAGGCGAAGTTTCCGGCCTCATCGTAGAGCCCGCTGGTGGCCATGATGGCGTTGACCTGCTGGGTCTGTCGCGGTGACAGGATGACGTTGCCGCTGTGCAGACAGCGGCCCTGATTGGCCAGAAACGAGAAGGCCCGGGCCAGATCCACACAGCTTGCGGCGAGCGCGCAGTGATGGAAGTAACTCTTGAGCACCGTGTCGACGTCGTTGTGGAAATTGCCGAACGATTGCATCAGATACGCGGCGGCCGCGTTACGTGAGCGGTGCTGATATTCGGAGTCGGCGACCACCATGTCGGCGATGATGTGCGGGTTGTCGGTCAGCTTTCGAACCATGTCGCGCATGGAGAGAACGGGCGCGGCGTAGCGGGATTCGTTGATGTCGGCGATGACCAGGGCGCCTGCATTGATGAAGGGGTTGCGCGGTCGCCCCTGCTCGAATTCGAGCTGCACCAGCGAGTTGAAGGCCTGCCCGGAGGGTTCATGGCCGAGCCGGTCCCAGATGGCTTCGCCCTGGTGGGTAATCGCCTGCACCAGGCTAAACACCTTGGAAATGCTTTGAATCGAGAACGGAACGTCGGCGTCGCCGGCCTGAGACAGCGACCCGTCGGTGCCGATCACGGCGACCCCGAGCTGATGCGGGTCGACGGTGGCCAGCGCCGGGATATAGTCCGCCACCTTGCCCTGGCCGAGCAGGGGGCGAACCTCATCGAGAATCGATTCGAGCAGTGCTTGCATCTGAAAACGCGCCTAGTGTGAAAACGCGGGCAGTGTAGCGCGTTCATGCTCGGCGCGCTCGGACCAAGCGCATCGGCCCTGTAGGCGGCGTATCGGGCGCTTACAGGGCCGGGTGTGCAGATGCGTTAGCGGGACTTGTTGGGCTGCGGAGTAATGCGCAGGTAGGGGCGTTTTTCGTCCCAGCCGTTGGGAAAGAGTTCCTTGGCCTGTTCGTTATCGAGCGAGGGCACGATGATCACGTCGTCGCCATCGCGCCAGTTCACAGGCGTTGCGACCTTGTAGCCGTCGGTGAGCTGAAGACTGTCGATCACGCGAAGAAGCTCGGTGAAATCGCGGCCGGTGCTGGCCGGGTAAGTCAGCGTCAGGCGGACCTTCTTGGCCGGGTCGATCACGAACACCGAGCGAACCGTGCTGGTGGCGTCGGCGTTGGGGTGAATCATGTCGTAAAGCTCGCTGACACTGCGATCACTGTCGGCCAGAAGCGGGAAATTGAGCGCGCAGCCCTGGGTCGCTTCGATGTCGCCGATCCACTGCTTGTGCTCGTCGAGCGCGTCGACCGACAGACCGATCGTCTTGGTGTTGCGCTTGTCGAATTCGGGCTTCAGGCGGGCGACTTCACCGAGTTCGGTGGTGCAGACCGGGGTGAAGTCGGCCGGGTGCGAAAACAGCACGACCCAACTGTCACCGGCCCATTCGTGAAAGCGGATCGAGCCGTCGGTGCTGTCCTGGGTAAAGTCCGGTGCGGTATCACCTAATCTAAGTGCCATGAAAACCTCCTTTGGGATCAAGACCTGCCATGAACGGAGCAGGCGGTCGGCGGCAGACGCCGAGTCGCTGCCTGCCTGTCACGGGTAAGTCTTGTTGCGATCGGGCGATTTCTCAAGGGCGCAACGCAATCGAGGGCCAATAAAAAAGCGCGCCGGAGGGCGCGCTTTCGAAAATGGCGTGAGGCCGTGCGGTCAAACCGCGTCCTTGCCGGTTTCGCCGGTACGGATACGCAGCACCTGCTCGAGCGGGGAGACGAAGATCTTGCCGTCGCCGATCTTGCCGGTGTTGGCAACGTCTGTGATGGCTTCGATGACCTGATCGACCATGCTGTCATCGACGGCGACTTCGAGTTTCACCTTGGGTAGAAAATCGACGACGTACTCGGCCCCGCGATACAGCTCGGTATGCCCTTTCTGTCGACCGAAGCCCTTGACCTCGGTGACGGTGATTCCCTGAACGCCGACCTCGGATAAGGACTCGCGGACATCGTCGAGCTTGAACGGTTTGATGATGGCGGAGACCAATTTCATTGCTTCTCTCCTTGCAGTGTCGGTAAAGGCATCCCTCGTTTGGCATTAAGCATACAACGGGTTTCCAACTCTCACAAAAAGCATTGCCGCTTTGCCAAAAAAGCCCCAGGGGGCCGCAGGAGGGCGGGGCGGCGTCGAGCGCCGCCCCGGGCCTTGATTATTTTTTGCTGCCGATGAATTCCGGGTACGCTTCCATGCCGCATTCGGTGATATCGACCCCTTCGTATTCCTCTTCCTGGCTGACGCGAAGCCCCATCACGGCCTTGATGATGAACCAGACAACAAGGCTTGCGATGAAGGTCCAGCCAAAGATGACGGCAATGCCCAGAAGCTGTGCGCCGAACGTGGCGGCCTCATTGGTCAGCGGCACCGCGAGCAGACCCCAGATGCCGACCACGCCGTGCACCGAAATGGCGCCGACCGGGTCATCGATTCTGAGCTTATCAAGGGCGACGATGGCAAAGACCACGATCAAACCGCCTGTCAGGCCAATCAGGGTTGCGCCGAGTGCCGTGGGCGTCAGCGGCTCGGCCGTGATCGCGACAAGCCCTGCCAGCGCCCCGTTGAGGGCCATGGTCAGATCCGCCTTGCGAAACCAGAGGCGGGCAAGAATCAGCGCGCCGATCACACCGCCGGCTGCGGCTGCGTTGGTGTTGACGAAGACCTGTGCGACCGCATTGGCCTCACCGATGTCGGAAATCTTGAGCTCCGAGCCGCCGTTGAAGCCGAGCCAGCCAAGCCACAGGATGAAGGTGCCAAGGGTTGCAAGCGGCAGGTTCGCACCGGGAATGGCGTTGATCTGCCCGTTCTTGCCGTACTTGCCCTTGCGCGCACCGAGTAGAAGAACGCCTGCAAGCGCGGCGGTCGCGCCACACAGGTGCACAACGCCTGAGCCTGCGAAATCCTGGAAGCCGGCTGCATCGAGGAAGCCGCCGCCCCATTTCCAGTAGCCCTGAATCGGATAGATAAAGCCGGTCAGCACCACCGCGAACAGCAGGAATGCCCAGAGCTTCATGCGTTCGGCAACGGCGCCCGAGACGATCGACATGGCGGTCGCGACGAACACCACCTGGAAGAAGAAGTCCGAGCGGGCGGAGTAATAGACCTCACCCCCGCTTGCGAACACGTCATCGGGGGTGTTTTCCGCCCCGAGCAAAAAGCCGAGGTTCGGCAGGAAGCCGCCTGACTCGCTTGAGTACATCAGGTGGTAGCCCACCAGCAGGTACATGGTGCAGGCAATGGCGAACAAGGCAATGTTCTTGGTCAGAATCTCGGTGGTGTTCTTGGCCCGAACAAGGCCTGCCTCCAGCATCGAGAACCCGGCGGCCATCCACAGCACCAGCGCGCCGGTCATTAGAAAGTAGAACGTATCGAGGGCGTATTTGACTTCGATCAGGTCATTCATTTCACAGTTCCTTGGAAAGCGTGCAATCGGGGGTCATACCGCATCTATACCGCGTTCACCGGTACGGATGCGGATGGCGTCTTCGAGGGGGGTGACAAAGACCTTGCCGTCGCCGATCTTGCCGCTGTTGGCCGCCTGGCAGATGGCGTCGATGATGCTGTCGAGGCGTGCATCATCGACGGCGACTTCTAGTTTTACCTTGGGTAGGAAATCCACCACGTATTCAGCGCCGCGGTAGAGTTCGGTGTGCCCCTTCTGCCGGCCAAAGCCCTTGACCTCGGTCACGGTGATGCCTTGCACCCCGTTGTCGGCAAGCGCTTCTCGAACGTCGTCGAGCTTGAACGGCTTGATGATGGCGGTCACAAGTTTCATCCGATTCTCCTTGATGGGGCACGTGCATAAGCTACGCAGGCACCATGCCAATGCGCGGGTGATCTCTTTTTTATCAGTGGCTTAGGTGGGTGTGGGGCAGTGGGTGTGTGTTTGTGGTGCAGGCGCGCACCAACGGCTGCACCAAATAACGGCCTTTCTTTCGCGCCTTGTGCAGCGTTGCACTGTTTGTGTGCAAGGCGGCTTGTGTGCAAGGCGACGACATGAGCGCCGGGCGTGTCTATAAATGTGCCGAAGGGCGTGTTGACGGGCGTGGCGAAGGGCGGTCAAGAACACGCAGGGTTTTGAACACAGGCGCTATCGTCGACGCTGCGACGGGATTAGGCGTTTCGGTTCCACAGTGCGTATCCTATGCTCAACGAACACGTAATCAGAGGAAGGATACTATGGCCGCCAATCGCGATGTATTCAGTCGATTCGCCCAACAGCTCGGCGAGCGTCTTCAGGACGTCTCCCAGGCGCCGGAAGACATTCAGCGAAGCGTTCAGAGCGCGATGAAGAGCACGTTCGACCGTTTCGATCTGGTCTCGCGTGAAGATTTCGACATCATGATGGATGTGCTTACCCGCACCCGTACCCGCGTCGAGGCGCTTGAAAAGCAGGTCGCCGACATGGAAGCGCAGCTTGCCTCCCTGAACGGCGGTCAGACCACCACGGCCAACGCCGAGCCGTTAAGCGACGACGCAGCCAACGCCGAACCGACCGGAACCAGCGACGACTCGCCGAACACCGGCGTCTGATCCCACCTGGAGTCTCCCTGAAAACCTCGCATCTGCGGGGTTTTTTTACGTCTGAATACCGCGTGGTCGGTCGTGACATCGCCTCGTCATGGGGGCGTATCCAAGACGTCATCTTGTGTTCGGATACTTCACTTACGATTTCTGGTACGGGGAGACGACATGAAGCGACGTGACTTACTGACGACAGGCCTCAAGGGAGGGCTGGGGCTTGCAGGCCTTGGCACGGGGATTATCGGGGCGCCGGCCATTGTGCTTGCCGAGGGGCGCCGTCCGGAGGCGGTGTCCGGCGTCATGAGTGGCGATGTGCTGACGGACCGCGCCATGCTCTGGAGCCGGGCGGACCGCCCCGCGATCATGCAGGTCGATATCTCGAAAACGCCGGATTTCGCCCAGTTTCGGCGGCTGCCACCGGTGGCGGTGCTGCCGGAGACCGGGCTTGTCGGCAAGCTCGACGCCACGGGTCTTGCCGGCTGGGATCATCTTTATTACCGGGTGCGTTTTCAATCGCCAGGGGATCACCGGGCGCTGAGCGCGCCGGTCACGGGGTCGCTGCCGCTTCCGCCAACCTCCGCCCGCAACGTGCGCTTTGTATGGTCAGGCGATGTGGCCGGGCAGGGCTGGGGCATCGATGAATCGCGCGGCGGCATGACGATTTTCGAGACCATGCGAAAGACGCGCCCGGACTTTTTCCTTCATTCCGGCGATACCGTCTACGCCGATGGCCCGATGGAGGAGCGGGTGGCGCTCGAGGACGGCTCGGTCTGGCAGAACGTGGTGACGCCGGCCAAGCAAAAGGTGGCGGAAACGCTCGAGGAGTATCGGGGGCAGCACGCCTATAACCTGCTCGATGCCAACGTACGCGCGCTCTACGCAGACGTCCCGATGCTCGCCCAGTGGGACGACCACGAAACGGTGAATAACTGGTACCCGGGGGAGCTCCTTGACGACGACCGCTACCGGGAGAAAAACGTGTCCCTGCTTTCGGCGCGGGCCAGACAGGCGTTTGTCGAGTTCACGCCGACGCGGCTCTCCAGCTCGGCCCCGGACCGGCTCTATCGACGATTTCCCTACGGCCCCGGGCTCGAGGTATTCATGCTCGACATGCGAAGCTACCGCGGCCCCAACAGCGCCAATGTACAGACGTCCTCGTCCCCGGCCACCGATTTTCTTGGCAAGACCCAGTTCGACTGGTTGAAACAGGCCCTGCTCGACTCAAGCGCGACCTGGAAGATCATTGCCGCCGATATGCCGGTCGGGCTGGTGGTGGCCGACGGCGATCACTTCGAGGCGGTCGCCAACCGCTATGACGGTGCGCCCAAGGGGCGCGAGCTCGAACTTGCCCGGCTTTTGCGCTTCATTCGCGACAACGCCATTCAAAACGTGGTTTGGTTCACCGCCGATGTACACTACACCGCAGCGCACCACTACGCGCCGGAGCGCGCTGCGTTCAAGGCGTTCACGCCGTTTTGGGAGTTTGTCAGCGGGCCGCTGCACGCCGGTACCTTCGGCCCCGGTGAGCTCGACGCCACCTTCGGTCCCAAGGTGGTGTTTCAAAAAGCCCCGCCCGACGGCCAGAAGAACCTGCCACCCTCGCGGGGCTATCAGTTCTTCGGTCAGGTCGACCTTGACGGCGAAAGCGAGGCACTGACCGTGACCCTCAAGGACAGCGCCGGGACCGCACTTCATCAACAGGTGCTGACACCGACCCGGGCCTAGGCTGCGACCGCGAAACGGCGTGATGGAACCAATCCGCTAGAGAGGGGTTCTAAAGGCCGTTTCGCTGTCTCAATGCCCCCGGATGATCATGGAAGCCCTCAACCTTCGCCTGTTCGATAGGCTCAATGCCCCTGCCCACGCCTCGCAGTTCCTGCTCATGACCGCGGATGTGTTCGCGATCTACGTCATTTATCTGGTGCCCTTGCTGCTGGCGCTGGGCTGGCTTCATAAGGATCCCGACCGTCAAAGGGGGGTACTTCAGGCGCTGGTGGCCTGTGTAGTGGCGCTTGGCGTCAATGGTGTGATCGGGCTTTTCTGGGATCATCCCCGGCCGTTCGTTGCGCATCTGGGGCATACGTACCTGGCGCACTCGGCAACGCCGTCGTTTCCAAGTGATCACATGACCATCGTGACCACGGTGGCACTGACGTTTCTGGCCTACCTGAGACTACGGCGCATCGGCGCGGCGCTGGGGCTTTTAAGCCTCGGTATTGCCTGGTCCCGAATCTATCTCGGCGTGCACTATCCGATGGACATGCTGGGCGCGATTGGAGTATCGGTGCTGTGTACGCTGATGGCGCGCCGACTCGAGGCGCTTTACATGCCCGGCCTGCACCGTCTGACGCGGCGTGTCTATCGCCGTCTGTTTTCGGTCTTTATCGCACGGGGCTGGCTTGCCCGGTAGGTCGCCTCGACTTGCGCTGGCGGCTATCCGGCAGCGTATGATGACAATTCGATGCGCTGGGCGAGTGCCCATCGCCCCTTGCCGTGATCACGCAGCGGGTAAGCCCTGACTGCGTCTGACTGGATTTGAACGTGACGCCATCCGACCCGCTCTCGCTTGCAGAACACCCCATTCCCACGCTTTCCGACCCCGACTGGGCCGCCATTGCAAACCTGCCCATTGTCGAGGAGGGCGGACGGCTCCATCCGACCTCGCTTGGGCGCGCCGGAATGGCGACCTGGCCGATCTATCACGCACTCGGCGTGCCCGGGGCAGTGGCCGAATGCTTCGTGCGTGAACCTGTCTACCGTGGGCTTCTGGCCGCGTCGAACATGCTGCCCGAAGGTGTCGGGCTGGTGGTGCTCGATGGCTGGCGCCCGATGGCGGTTCAGCGAGCGCTGTTCGAGCGTCTGCACACCCTGATGGCCGAGCGGTTCCCCGAGTATTCGAACGACCGGCTCTATCAGAAAACCCGCGCGTTCGTTGCGCCGCCAAGCGACGACCCGGCCGCGCCGAGCCCGCATTTGACCGGGGGTGCGGTCGATGTGGCGCTCTGTGATGAGTGCGGTCTCATCCTCGATATGGGCTCGGCGTTCGATGAGGTGTGCTCGGCCTCCTATACCGATCATTTTGAAACCCACCTTGATGCTGAAGATGCGATGCTCTATCGCGCTCGTCGCCGCGTGCTCTTCCACGCGATGGCCTCGGCAGGCTTTGTCAATCTACCAAGCGAATGGTGGCACTACAGTCTTGGTGATCAGCTCTGGGCCTGGCGTACCGGGGCCAGGGCCGCGCAGTTCGGCCCTACCTCTCCATACACGATCGAGCAGCGTTGGGCCGCCTCGCTCGTATAAATGGCCGGGGCCGTGAAGTGAGCGTGTGACCGGCACGGCCTTGCCCTTCCCCATGATGACCCGATGCCTGCGTTGCCCATGGTGCGTATGTGCTATCGGTTTATGCTCATTTTCTCGGTTTATGCCCATTTTCTAAATAGAGCTCATCCTGTCGGCAAAGTTTAATTAAACTGCATCCCCAGCCGGCCGATTTTTGGATATGACTGGAGCGCGTGCGCTCTAAACGCGGTCTTGTCCGGTCAGTCAAAACTCAAACAACGATCAACGATGATGCGACTCGGAGGCGGGGATGCCTTTAGTGTGTACGCAGGGCTACTCGAGCAGCGGGCTCATGGGTCTGGAAAGTCCCGAGCGCCGGTTCGAGCAGTTGAAGGCGCAGCTTGCGATGGTGTTTCAGCCGATCATCGATGTTGAGACCGGGCGTTGCTGCGCGGTCGAGGCCTTGATGCGCGGGGTCGGGGAGGTGGGTTTCGACTCGCCGCTGGCCGTGCTTGCCTGGGCAGAGCGTGTCGGCAAGCTGGCCGAGGTCGATGCCCTGGTCCGCGCACGCACGCTTGTTGCCTTCAAGGCGCTCGAGGCACCAGCGGACGTACGCCTGTTTTTAAACCTCGAAAACCGGCTGTTCGCCACGCCAACGCTGACGCTCGAGGCCCTTCTGGCCGAGCTGGAACACGCTGGCGTGGCTCCGGAGTCACTGGTGCTCGAAATTTCCGAGCGCCATTCGCTTGCCGGCGAGACCGCGCTTGAGGCCGAGCTTGCTCGCTGGCGCGCGGCCGGCATCGGACTTGCACTCGATGACTTCGGCATCGAGCTCTCCAATCTGGACCGGCTGTATACGCTCGGCCCGGAAGTCATCAAGCTCGACAAACAGTTCATTTGTGGGCTCGGAAGTGACCCGCGACAGGTCCTGTTCGTGAAAGGGGTGGTCGCCCTTGCGCGTTCGCTCGGCATCAAGGTCGTGGCCGAAGGCGTGGAAGACGCCGCCGCGCTCGAGGCGTGTCGCGAGGTGGGGTGTCAGTACGTGCAGGGGTATTTCATCGAGGCCCCGACGGCCGTGCCCTGCCTGCTTCGATGCCCGTTCGAGGTGGCCTCAGCGCATGATTTAACAGCCTCTGCCGGTGCCTCGCACGAGCGACAGGTTTTGCCCGAACAACAGTTTCTACTCGAACAGCTAAGCCAGCCGCCGGTACTGACCCTCGACATGGCAATGAGCGATGCCCTGACGCTTTTTCGACAAAACGCGGCCCACAGCCACTTTCCGGTGTTGGATGCCCACGGCGTGCCGCTTGGGGTGGTCACCGAGCGCATGCTCCGGCGCTATGTCTATTCACCGTACGGCTACGCACTGCTTCAAAAGCGCACGGTGAACGACCAGCTGGCCCACCTTCTGAAGCCCTGTGCGAGCGTGACGCTTGGCACCTCGGCGGCCGGAATGATTGAACGCTATTATCAGCCAGGCGCTCTGCGTAGCGAGCATGAAGGGGTCTGCGCACTGGAGCAGGGGCGCTACGCTGGATTCTGGACGCCCGAGGCCATTCTTAGCGCGCTTCAATGGCGCGACATGAAGCAGGCGCGGGATGAAAACCCGCTGACCCGGCTGCCGGGCAATCACACCATCGAGCGCACGCTGCGGGACTATCTAACGCACACGCGCACCGATTGGGCCACGGTCTATTTCGACCTCGACTACTTCAAGCCGTTCAACGACCACTATGGCTTTCGGCGTGGCGATGAAGTGCTGCTTTTGTTCGCACGACTGCTTGAGAGCCATTTCAGTGATGATTCCGCGTTTCTGGGGCATGTGGGCGGCGACGATTTTGTCATGTTCCTGCCGTGTCCGGAGGTCGAAAAGGTATGCATCGAGGTCACTGCGCTGCTGGCGACGTTTTCTGAGGAAGTGCGTGCGCTCTACAGCGCCCCCGACTTGGCCGATGGAGGCTTCATGGGGACTGACCGATCCAATCAGAGCTGCTGGTTTCCGCTTTTGACCACCTCCGCGGCCATGCTTGTGGTGCCGGGCCGAGGCGTTTCGATCAGTGAGCAGCGCCTTCTTGAAACAAGCGTTCTGCTCAAGGGGGCCGCCAAGGTCGCGGACAGTAACCTCTGCTGCGCAAGCGTCTACCCCGAGCCGCAGGCCACGGCCACCCGTGTTTAATGCTCGACCGGGTGCTTCAGCGCCTGAGCCAGTGCGTTTCTAAGCCACTGAGAGACCGGCCCGCGGGCGCTGTCGCGTCGTGAAATCAATTCGATCGCGATGTCTGGCAGTGCGCCGGCGTCGGTGACATCAAGCTGGACAAGGTTCGGGCGAAAGGGCGGGTAATGGGCAATGTGGCGAGGCACCCGCGCCCAGCCAAGCCCCCGCACCGCAAGCTCAGCCATCGCGTAAAAACTGTTCAGGCGCCAATAGCGCGAGGCCTGGGGTGTGTCTGCGCTGTGGGTCTGGCGCTGAGCGATCATCAGCTGGCGGTGCTCGGCCAGATCGCCCGCGCTCGGGGCACTCACTTGCGCCAGCGGGTGTTCTCGCCCGACCACCACCACCTGCGTCAACTGGCCGAGTGAGGCTCGCTCCAGCGCACTGGCGGGCTGAGCGTGAGCGAACTGAATGCCCAGATGAGCACTGCCATCCTCGATCCAGCGCGCCACTTCATCCTGCGCACCGTTCAATACGGTCAAGGCAAGCGCCGGGTAGGTCGAGGCCAGCCGCTCCAGCACCATCATTACCGGGGGCATTTCGACCAGCGCCTCCTCGATCGCGATCGTAAGACTCGCCTCTTCACCCCGGCTCAGCGTTCGCGCGCGGGCCTCGAATCGCTGACACTGCGCCAGCACCTGGCGCGCCTCGTGCACCAGGGTGTGACCTGCGTCGGTCAGCCTCGGCAGCCGCGTGCTGCGGTCAAACAGGGTGCAAGCAAGGTCCGCCTCCAGGTGCGCAATGGCGGTGCTGACCGCCGACTGCGCCCGCCCAAGCGAGCGGGCAGCGGCGGAAAACGAGCCGGTTTCCGCCACCCGAAGCAGCGTGATGAGCTGATCAAGGCTCCATGGCAGATGTTCATTCATGGTGAGACCTATCTGAAAAAGTGATGGAAACCAACTTTCTACTATCGTAGCTGGCCGTAGAATGCATCGCACATGTACAGGGCAAGTCGCCCGGGAATCTGGTGTCTTCGATGCGAACGAAAAAGGAACGTCTTGCTCAGGCGGGGCTGATGGAGTTGGGTGGTATTGTCATTGTCGCGCCGTGTGCAAGCCTTGCGACCGGGCATGATCTTTCTCAGATGGGGGCGCTCGCGCTGATGCTCTCGACGGTCGCGGTACTCTGGAGCACCGTCTGGAATTGGCTGTTCGACCGCTGGGTGCCGACCCGGGAACGAACGCTTGCCCAGCGGCTGGCCCAGACGCTTGGGTTCGAATTCTTTCTGGCCATGATCACGGTCTTCATCGTGGCCTGGTGGATGAACATGGGGCTTTTGGCGGCGCTTTGGCTCGACCTTGGGTTCATCGGGTTCTTCTTGATTTGGGCACTGGCCTTCAACCATCTATTCGACAAGGCGGTGGTACGCTTGCTGCGTCACCGTGAGGGCAGCTACGCCTCGGCGCACGGCGAGTGAAGCTCGGCGCGCCTCGGACGATATAAAGGAAATGCTTATATGAGCCTTTCTGAAGGAGACGCATCATGTCGCTCGCCATCGTTCGAACGCGCGCCAGTGTTGGGCTCGAGGCCCCCGAGGTACTGGTTGAAGTGCATCTTTCCAACGGCCTGCCGGGGCTCGCCATCGTTGGGCTACCCGAAGCGGCGGTCAAGGAAAGCCGCGAGCGGGTTCGAAGCGCGCTGATCAATTCCGGGTTCGAGTTTCCCGCCCGGCGCATCACGCTCAATCTGGCTCCGGCGGATCTGCCGAAGGAGGGCGGCCGGTTCGATCTGCCCATCGCGCTGGGTATTCTGGTCGCCTCCGGCCAGGTGCCGGGAGAGGCGGTGGCCGAGCTTGAGTGCCTGGGCGAGCTGGCGCTCGATGGCAAACTGCGCGGGGTGACCGGCGTCCTGCCGGCGGCGCTTGCGATCAAGACCTGCGGCCGGGCGCTTCTTTTACCTGCGATCAACGCCGATGAGGCGGCGCTTGCCGGGGCGCTGGCCGTTTACCCGTCGACGAGTCTTTCGGAGGTGGTGGCGCACCTGGTCAGGCAGGCCGTGATCGCGCCGCATCAGCGCACCGTGGCGCCTACCGCCCACGTTCCCCAGCCGGATCTCTCCGAGGTGCGTGGCCAGCATCAGGCGCGCCGGGCACTCGAAGTGGCCGCGGCCGGTGCGCACAATCTTTTATTCGCAGGCCCGCCCGGTACCGGCAAGACCATGCTCGCAAGCCGCCTGCCCGGCATCCTGCCTGAACTTGCACCCGATGAATGCCTCGAGGTCGCCGCGATCCGCTCGGTTTGCGGGCTCGACATCCTCGAGCGCTGGGGCCAGCGGCCCTTTCGTACACCGCACCATACTGCCAGCGCCGTCGCGCTGGTTGGCGGCGGCTCCAAGCCCAAGCCCGGCGAAATTTCGCTCGCCCACCACGGCGTGCTGTTTCTGGATGAAGTGCCCGAGTTCGACCGCAAGGTGCTGGAAGTGCTCCGTGAGCCACTGGAATCCGGCGCGATTCATATCGCCCGGGCAAGCCACCAGCGCCACTACCCGGCACGCTTTCAACTCGTGGCGGCGATGAACCCGTGCCCGTGTGGCCATCGGGGCGACCCGCGTCAGGATTGCCACTGCACGCCCCAGCAGGTTCAGCGCTATCAGGCGCGGCTGTCCGGGCCGCTGCTTGACCGCATCGATCTCCAGGTCGAGGTGCCGGCGCTGCCGGCAAGGGAACTCACCAGTGCCACTGCAGGCGAAAGCTCGGCCACCGTCCGCGCCCGAGTGCAGGCTGCGCGTGCGCGCCAACGGGCGCGGGGACATCTCAATGCGCAGTTGCCGCCGCAGCAGCTTGAAGCCGCCTGTGCGCTTGGTGAGAGCGAGCGGCGCTGGCTGACCGATGTGCTCACGCGCCTGAATCTTTCGGCGAGGGCGTATCACCGCGTGCTTCGGGTCGCGCTGACGCTTGCCGATCTGGCCGGGGAAGAGCGGGTTGGGCAGGCGCAGCTGATGGAGGCGATCAGCTACCGCCAGCTCGATCGGATGATGGGGCGAGGGTGAGGGGCATGCTTATGGCGTGTAGGTCTGAAGCGTGCGCTGTGGCACATTACGCGCGAATTCACCGAAATATAGCCGTATCAGCGCACGCGTTCGGGTCGTCGTAAAGCATGTGGCGGTGGCGTTGTGTACGGCCACATGATTGGGAGCCTTGCCGTTGGATCGACTGAATCTGAATCTGTTGAGAACCCTGGCTTACGTGCTTGAGTACCGCAATGTTTCCCAGGCCGCACGCGAGCTTGGGCTGACGCAGTCCACCCTCAGTCGCCAGCTGGCCCAGCTCCGAACACACTTCAATGACCCGCTGCTGGTGCGTCAGGGAAATGCCTATCTTCTGACCGACCGTGCCCAGAAGATCAAGCCGAAGCTGAAGACGTTGCTGGATCAGATAGAGGATCTGAAGCATCTGGAGACGTTTGATCCGACCCACTGCCATCGGCGGTTCACGTTTGCCTCGACCGATTACGTGGCCAACTTCATCTTTCCCACCCTGATCGCTCAGATGCAAACGCTGGCGCCGGGCATCGATCTCCAGTTCAAGACCTGGCAGCCGGAATTTCTTCATGACCTGGGAAGTGCGCCCATCGATTTCGCGGCCACCATGACCCATCAGGTGCCCGATAACCTGTATGGGGATTATCTCGGTGAGGATGATTCGGTCATTCTTTGCCGCTCGGGGCATCCAATGGCTGACGATGCGCTTGGTGACATAGATCGTTTTCTACAGTATCCGTTCGTCAAGATCACCATCGGGGGCGACAAGGACAGTTTTTTTGACATCGAGCTGCACCGGTTGCATAAAAAGCGCCGCATCGCTTTCGAGGTGCCTTTTTATATCTCGGCGTTCGAAGTGGTTTCGAAGACGGATTTTCTTCTGGTTGTCCCTCGCCATATCGCACTCAAGGCGTGCGAATCCCTGCCACTTCGCTGCCACGATATCCCACTCGCCCGCCTGCCTCGTCATCATTATTACCTGCTGTGGCACAGCATTCACCGCCACGACAACGCGCATCGCTGGCTTCGCTCCCGTATCGCCGAGCATATGTACTCATCCATTTATTCCCCCCAGGGCATGGCCTAGCGCGGTCGGTCCAAACGGCTTTTTTTACGGTCAGGTGCCTTGCTTATGCATTTCATGCAAGGCGGTCGTGCGCCTTACTCATTTCTAAACGTATTGCGTCAAAATTAGGCTTGGTTGTCTCACTACGAACAAAAATGGAGCACAACAGTGAGTCAATCCGAAGCAGGTCGCGCTACGCGCGAGCCGCCCATCTGGAAAGGGCGGATCACGTTCGTCATGGCTGCTGCCGGTTCGGCAGTCGGGCTTGGCAATATATGGAAGTTTCCCTACATCGTTGGTGAAAACGGAGGTGGAGCCTTCGTTCTGGTGTATCTGGCCTGCATCTTGTTGTTCGGGGTGCCACTGTTGATGGCCGAGATCGGTCTTGGTCGCGCAACGCGAGCCAATGCGTTCAGTGCATTCAAGCAGCTCTCCGCGCGCTCAAAGGCTTCTAGTCAGTGGAAGTGGGTCGGCGGGCTCGGCATCGTTACCAGCTATCTCATTTTGTCGTTTTATATCGTGGTGGCGGGCTGGTGCCTTTATTACTTCGTCGTCACCGTCAGCGGCGATTTCACACAGAGCGGTCAAACACTGACGCAGGCCGACACCGGCGCCCGGTTCGATGGGGTGTTGGCAAGCCCTGTGTTGTTGATCGTTGCAAGCACGACCTTCCTGCTGACCGTGTTTCTTATCGTGGCGTCCGGCATCAAAAACGGGATCGAAAAATCGGTCAACTGGATGATGCCATCGCTGATGGTCATGCTTGTGCTGCTGGCAATCTATTCGGCGCAAAACGGCATGTTCATGAAAGCGTTCGATTTTTTGTTTTCTCCCGATTTCAGCAAGCTCACCTTGGAAAGTGTACTGATCGCGGTCGGACACTCCTTTTTCACGCTGAGCCTGGCCTCTGGGTCGATGGTGACCTACGGCGCCTATATGAACGACTCTGCCTCTATCGGCAAAACCGCCCTGGCAGTGGCTGGGATCGATACGATGGTGGCCCTGACCGCCGGGTTGGCCATCTTCCCGCTTATCTTTGCTCACGGCCTTGAGCCGACCTCCGGGCCCGGCCTGATGTTCATCTCCCTGCCCTTGATTTTCGAACAAATGCCGTTTGGGCAGATCTTTGGTGCCGCGTTCTTCTTTCTGATGTTCATCGCAGCACTGACCTCGGGCGTGTCCTTGATGGAGCCGACCGTTGCCTGGCTTGAACAGCAGTTTTCGATGAAGCGCCTGAGCGCTGCATTCCTGACAACGGTATCCCTATGCGCCATGAGTCTGCTCAGCGCATTCTCTTTCAATATATGGGACGCCAAGTGGTTGTTTGGCATGAGCTTCTTTGACGGCCTGGATTTCCTCACCGCCAACGTCTTCATGACCATCGTCGCCCTGGCAACGGCCCTGTTCTGCGGGTACTGCCTGAAGCCGGAACAACTTCAGCAGATGTTCGGCCATCAAAGCCGGATCATTCCTGTATTCACCTTCTCCATGCGGTTTGTTGCACCTGCCTTCGTCGGGCTGATGGTGTACGCAGCGTTCTAATTTAACTGGTTAACCGGAGCTTCTTTTATGACCATCGAAACACGTAGCCTGCCGATCCTTGAGCGTGCGGTGAATACTCTTGCTGAGGGCTATAAACACCTGCCCGAGTTCGAGCCTCAGTTTGATGCGGCAGCCATTCAGGAGGTGCTGATCCAGGCCGCAGAACGAATGTGGGATAACTACCCCTACCCGCATCCCATGTATGCCGGTCAAATGCTGAAACCACCGCATCCGGTTGCACGGCTTGCCTACATGATGGCGACCTGGATCAACCCGAACAATCACGCGCTCGATGGCGGAAAGGCCAGCTCGGCGATGGAAAAGGAAGCGGTTGAGGAAATCGCTCGGATGTTTGGCTGGTCAGACCATCTGGGGCATCTGACCGGAGGCGGAACGCTTGCAAACCTGGAGGCGCTTTGGGTGGCCAACCAGCTCCATCCGGGCAAGACCATTGTTGCGTCCCAGCAAGCGCATTACACACACAGCCGCATCTGCGGTGTCCTGCAGATTCCCTTTGAGGCGGTCGCAGTCGATGACAGGGCGCGCATGGATGTCTCGGCACTGGAAGAAAAGCTCAAGGAAGGCAACATCGGAACAGTCGTGGTAACGCTTGGCACCACCGGTGTCGGCTCGGTCGACCCCTTGCCGGCTATTCTTGAGCTCAAGGCACGTTATGGGTTCCGCATTCATATCGACTCTGCCTACGGCGGGTATTACGCGCTGGTCAAAAGCCTTCCCGAGTACGTCGTCAATGCCTACGCCGCGATCAAGGCGGCGGACTCGATCGTCATCGATCCGCACAAGCACGGTCTTCAGCCGTACGGCTGTGGGTGTGTCCTGTTCAAGGATCCGGAGGTAGGCCGCTTCTACAAACATGACTCACCCTATACGTACTTCAGTTCAAGCGAGCTGCATCTTGGGGAAATCAGTCTGGAATGCTCGCGTGCCGGGGCATCGGCAGTCGCGCTATGGTCGACCATGAGGCTGTTTCCGCTCGTCGAGGACGGCGAGTTCGCCAACGGGCTGGCAAGCTGCCGTAACGCCGCCGTTGAGCTTCACCGACGTCTGAGCGCCGATGCGCGTTTCGTGACGCCGCTGGAACCGGATCTTGATATCGTGATCTGGGCGCCCAAGGCCCGTACGACGAGCGCCATGTCCGAGCGTTCCGAGGCAACCTTCAAGGCAGCCGAAGAGCGGCATCTGTACCTTGCAACTTTCAGCTTCCCCTCTCGGCTGATCAAGCTGTGCTATCCGGAAATTGAAGTGGACACCGAATACACCACCTGTGTGCGTTCGGCCTTGATGAAGCCTGAGCATTCAGACTGGCTTGCACGCATCTGGGATGTGCTCGACCAGGTCGAAAATGATCTTTCAATGCGTTAAGCGCTACGAGTACCGCGCTTGAAAACGCCTGTCAGCCCGCGCGGACAGGCGTTTTCCGTAGGCGTGCGCTCACCGGTGATTCATGCGACGAGGGGCACCCGTCATCAGGGCCTTATGCCCCTCGCGACGAAAGACGCAGAGGAGGTATTGCCCGAGGTAGACCATCTTGTAAGGTGTCGCTGATATACGTGCGTGGCAACGCAGTGAGCGCATCACATAACAACGGTCATCTTCGGGGAAGCTTCATGCTCAATCATCGTGGTTTACGCGCGCCGGCCCAGTGGGTTTCGGTGCTTTTGTGCGCTGTCGTGCTGTCCGGGTGCGCGGCGTTTTCAGCCGAGCCGACGCCGAAGCGTGCGGCGCACTCGCCCGAGCAGTGGTGGGGCCCGGTCATGACGGCCGTCGCCGAGGCCGAACTCTACCCCGATGGCAAGACAGTGGTGGATCTGATTCCAAAGCGTGACCCGGAGGTCATCGTTTCCGAGTTCGAGGCAAAAACCGCGACGGGGCCGTTGTCCAGGCCGGCGCTTGTGGCCTTCGTCAAGGCCAATTTCGATGAGCCGCCCGCCAATGAAAGCCACCTCGAGGAGCCGGCCAATACGCCGGTCGCCCAACACATCAGGAATCTATGGCCGGTGCTGACCCGCCGCTCAAGCGAGGTGTCAGCCAACCCCTACAGCAGCCTGGTGGGGCTTCCGCACCCCTACGTGGTGCCGGGGGGGCGCTTCAACGAGATGTTCTACTGGGACAGCTACTTCACCATGGTTGGGCTGGCGCGAAGCGAGCGCTTCGATCTGGTGCGGGACATGGTCGAGAACTTTGCCTGGCTGATCGACCGTTACGGCTTTATCCCCAACGGCACCCGAACCTACTTTCTGACCCGTAGCCAGCCGCCGTTTTTTGCCTCGATGGTGTCGCTTTTGGCGCAAAAAGACGGCAATCAGGTCTATCGCCGTTACCTGCCCGAGCTCATGGCGGAATACCGCTGGTGGATGCGCGGCGCTGAAGAGCTTGCCCCAGGCAGCGCAGGCGCGCACGTGGTCAAGCTTGCGGACGGCACGGTACTGAACCGCTACTCAGGCGGCGAGAACCGACCGCGCGCCGAGTCCTACGCCGGCGACCGGGAGGTGGCGGAAAAAAGTACGCGGCCGGCCAACGAGATCTACGGCAACCTGCGCGCCGCCGCCGAAAGCGGCTGGGACTTCAGCTCCCGCTGGATGGCCGACGGCACGCACCAGACGAGCATCAACACCCGGGCGCTGGCGCCGGTGGATCTGAACGCGCTGATGTTCGATCTTGAAAAGACGCTGGCGCAGGCGTGGGCGGTGAAGGGCGATGCCGAACAGGCGCGTACGTTTGCCGAGCGCGCCGAGCACCGCCGACAGGCGATCAACCGCGTGTTCTGGGATTCACGCGGCTTCTACACCGACTACAACTGGCGCGCGGGGGAGCCTACGTACCGCATCACGGCCGCGATGGTCTTCCCGCTCGCCTTCGGGATTGCAACGCCTGCCCAGGCTGACGCCACCGCGGCCACCGTGCGCAGTGAACTGCTGCGCCCGGGCGGGCTTGTGACCACGCCGCGTAATACCGGCGAGCAGTGGGACGCGCCGAACGGCTGGGCGCCGCTTCAGTGGCTCGCGGTACGCGGGCTCGAGCGCTATGGCCACATCGAGCTTGCCCGCACCATTGCCACCCGCTGGATCGACACCAACGAGCGCGTCTACCGCGAGACCGGCAAGCTGGTCGAGAAATACGACGTGGAATCCGCCGGCGTCGGTGGGGGCGGCGAGTACGAGGTGGTCGATGGCTTTGGCTGGACCAACGGCGTGCTGCTTGATTTCCTCGCAAGCTACGGCCCGAACGCCGAGGCCCGCGCCACCAGCGAACGGGCCAGGGCGGTGCGGGCGTTCAATCAAAAGCTTCAGGAGACAAGCGCTGCCCCGGCGCCGTAGCGCAGCGGCCTCACCCGGCTCCGGGGCGATCAGGGCATATTTGACCAGGCCCGGGCGATTTCGCCCGGTGTGGTCCACCACACGCCGTCCTCGAGGGAATGCCCCGCCAGCTCGCGGAGCACCTCGCGCAATACACGCAGGCGAAACGGCTGCCCGACAATGAACGGATGCAGGGCGATGCCCATTACCAGCGGCTGCTCGGCGGACTGCGCCTTCAGCTCGTGAAACTGGTCACGAATCATGGTCGCGAACTCGTTCATGCTGACGCGATGAGCCGAAATGGTCGGAATGTCGTTGATTTCCTGCGGGTAGGGCACCGAGAGTAGCGGCCCGGCCTCGGTGGTCATGGGGCAGGGGCGGTCGTCGAAGGCCCAGTTCAGGGTGTAGTCAAAGCCCGCTTCCTTCAAAAACCCGGGCGTGCGCTCGCTTTCCGAGATCCATGGCGACAGCCAGCCGGTGGGTGGTGCGCCGTAGCGCTCTTCAAGCCGCGCGCGACAGGCACGAATCAGCGCCTGCTCGTCATCGGGTGTCATTTGTCCCTGACGCTCGGCGTTGGTGTGGCCGTGGGCGATCACTTCATCGCCTCGGGCGTGAAACGCATCCAGAAGTGCCGGGCAGTGATCGAGAATCGAGGTGTTGGCGATCACGCCAGCCGGCAGATTGAGCTGATCGAACAGCTCGAGGCAGCGCCAGGCCCCGACCCGATTGCCGTATTCACGCCAGCTGTAGTTTAAAACGTCCGGCTCACCGTCAGGAGCAGGCGGGGCGATACCGACGCCTCGGCCCTCGCCAAACGCGTAGTGTTCCAGATTGAGGCCGATATACACCGCAAGCCTGGCGCCGTTCGGCCAGGTCTTGGCGTTGTGTTGGGTGATCGGGCGGTAGTCGAACCGGCCGTGGTGGCGAAGTGGGGGAAGCTGCATGACGACTCCGAGGTGATTTCGTCGACCAAGCGTAGACACTCGCGCGCGGTTCGAGCCAGCGACAACCGGCGTCAAGGCCCTGTCAGGCGTTCGATGACGTGAACGGTTCGACGTGCGTCGGCGCGGCCTATCGATGCGCGCGCGAGATCGAGTACGCTTATCGGTTCACCGAGCCGTCAATGAGCGATGAGATGACCCATCAGGACGAGACCCTTCAGATCGAGACGCTGACCGGGGATGCTATTCGCCCCTGGCTTGATGCGTTGGCCGAGCTGCGTCTCGGCGTGTTTTCGACCTTTCCCTACCTCTATCACGCGCCCAAGGCGGAAGAGTTCGAGTATTTGACGCACTACGTCGAAAGCCCCAGTGCGGCGATCTTTCTGGTGCGTGAGGGCGCGCGTGCAGTCGGCATGAGTACGGTCATGCCAATGATCGAGGCCGAGCCCGAGTTCCAGACGCCGTTTCGCGAAGCAGGCTGGACGCTCTCGAGGCTTGCCTACTTCGGCGAGTCGATTCTGTTGCCCGAGTACCGTGGGCGGGGCCTAGGCCACGCGTTTTTCGAGCGGCGCGAAGCCTACGCGCGCGGTTTCCCAGACGTCACCCACACCACCTTCTGCGCGGTGGAGCGCCCGGCCGATCACCCCGAGCGGCCCGAGGCGTATCAGCCCCTGGATGCGTTCTGGCGTCGCCGGGGCTATGAGCATCACCCCGAGCTTGCGGCGCACTTTCGCTGGCGCGACATTGGCGATGAGGTGTTAAGCACCAAGCGGCTGTCGTTCTGGGTCAGGCCGCTCGAATCTGCGTGACGGGGGCGTGCGTCTGTTGGTACGCCGTGGGTCAGTCGGTAAACAGCGGCACAGTGCGGTAAAGCCCCGGCTCGATGTCGGTGAAGTTCGCCACATCGGCCATCAGTGCGCCGGTGCCTGGGGCGTCGAGACAGGCCTGAAGGGCGTCTTCGTCCTTGAATACGGCCTCGGCGATGGCAATCGTTCCGGCTTCGTTCTGACCGAGTGAGGCGGAAAACAGGACCGAGACGCGCGTGAGTCCGGTGGCTTTCCAGGCCTCGCGTACCTTGGGCAGATGATGCTCAAGGTAGTAGTCCTGGTCGAAGCGGGCATCGGCGTGGCCGGAGTAGACGATGTAGAGCGTGGCGGGGGCGGAATCGGACATGAGGGCATCCAGCAAGAGGGTGAAGCGGCACGATACCACGGCCCTATGCCTGGTCGGTATCGCGCCTGAGGCGCCGGAGGTGTTCCGGCGCCTGGGCCGTCAACTGCCGAAGGCAGCGCCGCCCATCGCGGCCCGTCCGACGGCCGAGTTCGTGGCGCTGGCGGCGCGGGCGACGTCTTCCGGTGTGCCCGAAAGCTCACGGAACATGCCCATCGAGCCTAGAAGTGCAGAAGACTCATAGGGCACGAACACCCGCTCGCCGTTCTTGGCCATGTCCGGCAGGGTCTTGATGTAGGTCTGACCCAGTAGATAGCCGACGACGGTGCGCTTGTCGTCGATGTCATTACCCAGCGCTTCCAGCACCAGCTTGATCGACTCCTGCTCGCCCTGCGCCCGCAGGATGGTGGCTTCCTTGTCGCCTTCGGCGTTGAGGATCGCCGATTCACGCTCGCCCTGCGCGCGGGCGATGGCCGCGGACTTCTCGCCCTCGGCCTCGGTCACGGTGGCGCGCCGGCGCCGTTCGGCGGCCATCTGAAGGCGCATGGCGTCTTCCACTTCTTCGGGCATGTGAATGTCCTGGACCTCGACGCGGGTGATGCGCACGCCCCACTTGTTCGAGGGCTCGTCCATTGCCGCCTGAATCTTGTCGTTGACCTCACTTCGGGATTCGAAGATACGGTCCAGCTCCATCTTGCCGACCACCGAGCGCAACGTGGTCTTGGCCAGCACCTCGATCGCCTGGCTGACATTTTCGACTTCATACACTGCCGCACGCGGATCGATGATCTGAAAGTAGAGCGCGCCGTTGATGCGCACCGTCACGTTATCGGTGGTCACCACCGGCTGACCGGGGAAATCCATCACCGTTTCGCGGCGGTCGATGCGGGCTTCGGTGCTCGAAATGGGAATGTAATCCTCGCCGCTTCGGGTGTAGCGAATCATGGTGATTGCGCGGGGTTGATCGATGAAGGGAATGATGAAGTTGATGCCGCTTTCAAGCAGCCGATTGAACGAGCCCAAACGCTCGATCACCATTACCTCGGATTGGCGGACGATCACCAGGCCCTTGGCAACCACGATGATCCCGAGAACCAGGATGATCAGTGCAATCAGAAAGGTCGGGCTTTGCAGTAGCGTCATGAGGTGGTGTTCCTATGTCTCGGTCTTGGAGAGGGTGTCAGTGACGGGGTCGGGCACCACGATGGCGGTGGTGCCCTCGAAATGATCGAAGCGCACGCGCATGCCCATCGGGATCGGGCGCTCGGGGGCGTCCCGGTCACGTACGCGGTAGGTGTCGCCCTTGATCTTGATCGCAGGCGTCTGGTCGAACTCGCGGGGCTCGGTGATGAAGTGATAGCCCTGCTCGACCCCGGTGCCGGTGGTGCCGTAGCCCATGGCCTTGGGGCTGGTGTGGTGGCCGATACGTTTGATCGACACCGGCACCAGGATACCGGCCAGAACGCCCACCCCTGCGAGCTGCCAGATCAATGTCGCTCCGAACAGCGCCAGTAGCGCACCGCCGAGCGCCGCCGCTGCAAGCGCCAGAAACACGAAGGCGCCTGCGCCCAATACCAGCTCCAAAAGTGCCAATATCAGCGCAAGCGCCCCCCATACCCAACTGTCTGTCCACGCCATGCCGGTGTCTCCCGGGTGCTGTACACGTTTCAATGGCAAGGATCATCGCATGAATCGCTAATGGAGGTAACCGCTCAGGTGTCCAGACTTACACGCGAATGTCACCCAGTCGGTCTAGTTGGATGTCGATGCGCGCGCCCGTGATGCGCTCTTCGTTGCTGAGGCCATCGTGGTCGCGAAGGTCGCCGAAATCGAGGCCGGTCAACGCCTCGATGCTGGCCACGCTTTTCTGAAAGGTCTTGTACTGGCCGAAAAAGAGCCCGAGGTTGTCATCGAGTTCCTTGTCCTGCGCGATCAGGTAAGCGGTGGCACGTGGGGCATCGTCCGGGGTGCGAAAGGCGACCACTTTCCAGAACGCCTCGGGGATCTGTACGCCGCGATAAGTGCGATCACTCTCCTTGAACACCGGCCCTGTAAAGATGCTGACCTTGCCCTTGTCCTTCACGGCGTTGTCGAGCAGGTAGTCCTCGAGCCCCAGCCAGGTCTGCTGGTTGAAGGCCGCCATCTGCGGGGTGCAGTTGGTGAAGTGGAAGGTGTCCTCGTTGGCCCGTTCGGCGTCCTCGCCCCAGCAGGCGGCCGAGCGGCGCACCAGATGCCCCCGGTCGAGCGGGTTTCTGGCATAAAGGTCTTCCCCGCACTGTGCCTCAAGCGCGAGCCGGCCATCGAGCGCCCAGTGGTCATTGCCGCGAGCGACGCTGCGGGCTTGTCGACCGTCGAGGTTGAAGGCGGTGAAAAACGCCAGCCGTCGCGCCTCGTTCATCACGATCGAAAAGTGGGTGTAGTCAAGCCGTCCATCGTCGCGGCCCTCGACCGGGGCAACACGCCCCGGGGCGTTTTCGGTCACGCGGGGAAGGTCGATCTTGAACTCGTTTAGAAAGTCCGCGTCATAGCCGGTTCGGCCTTCAAACGCTGCCGCGGGCGTGACGTTTTGCCGGGCGGTGGTGGCGGTCTGGATGCCCTTTGGCGTGGAAGCTGGATCAAGCGGGGTAAGGTCGTGAAGGCGTGGATGCGATGACATGCTCGGTCCTTTCGGTGGTCGGTCGGCCAGTGGATATGCGCGCTTTTCCGAGCATGGCAAAGATTTCAGGGTTTGCACGGTGATGCTTCGTGATCGAGGTGCCCCATGTCGTGAACGTGAGGTCGAGTTGATCTGGCTGTGATTGCAGGCAATAAAAAAGCCAGACAGTGTGTGCCTGGCATTCTGGAGGGGCACTATAGCGCCGGGTCAGGGCGCGCCTTTTTCGAGCGCACTTTGTATGGCCTCGAGCGAGGCGCGCTCACGGTCTTCATAAAGCGCGAATTCGTCTGCCACCGAGGCCCCGAGCGCGGCTTCGAACGCAGCCTGATTGCCGCTTCCCATCGCGCCGTGCGCCTTGGCCTCGCCGAGATTCGATTGGAAAATACCCGCGGCCGAGACCGGCAGGAAGTCTTCATAGACGATCGGCGTGGCCTCGATGAGGCCGCGTTCAATCAGGTCGTCGATATCGTGTATGTCGGTGGTGCCCTGTGCGTCGGGCGTGCCGCTTAAACGGTAGGTGAAGTAGGCAAGCCCCTGGCGTCTGAGCGTTGGTTCGTCGTCCGGGAAGTCGGTGAAGGCGTCGCTCAAGGCCTGCTGATGGGCCTCTTGCGAGAGTCCGGCGGTCGCGGCGCGTGAGGCAGTGAGCAGCCGGTCGTACAGCGCTCGGCCCTTGGGGGTGAGGGCGACGCCGCGCTGTTCGATTTCACCGAAGCGGGCGGTGTGGGTGCCGTGGTGGCGGTCGGCAAAGTCGATGGGTTCCTCGAGCGCCTTGAAGCTGGTCTGGCGCAGCAGAATCGGCACTTTGCGCCGGGGCGGGCCTTCGATGATGGCCTTGGGCGCTATGCCGGCCTCCGGCATCTGGCGCTGTACGGCGTCGATGTCGAGCGTTCTTGGCGTCAGGTGGTTGATGTGAGGCCCCTTGAAGCAGACCACATCGGCGATCAGGCGGTGTTCGTCGTGCAGCGCCTGATAGGTTGCGTACTCGACCGTGGCTTTTGGGTGCCAGCGGAAGGTTTCCAGCGCCTCGGCCACAAAACGGTCGGCGTCCTCATCGGTCAGCCCGCCGTGTTGCTCGGCGCGCTCGATGAGCGTAAGCGCGCCATCGGTAAAGATCTCACGTTTCGCCAGAAGCGCGCTCGCCTGCGCTCGCAATGCCTCATTGTCGATCAGCTCAAGACGCAGGAGCGAGGTGAATACGCGAAAGGGGTTTTTCTTGAGCTCCTGCTCGCTCACGGGTCGAAAGGCGGTGGAATGTACCGGCACGCCGGCTTCCGAGAGATCGTAATACCCCACCGGAAACATCCCCATGACCGCGAACAGTCGACGCATCGTGTGAAGCTCCTCGGCGGTGCCAAGGCGAATGGCGCCGTGACGCTCGAGTCCGAGTCGCGCAAGCTCATCGCCGTTTTCAAGGCGTGCGTGAAGGGCGGGATCATTTTCGAGCACAGAGCGATTAACCGTATCGACCAGCGACAGGAGCGTGGCGTACTGCGGCACCTCGGTTTGATACATCGTCGACATCGCGCTCGAAAAGCGGGTACGAATGACGTTTGGGTCCAGAAAGATCGCCAAGATAAGCCTCCTTGCAATGTCCGATCTCGGGGCGGCGCTGTCTGTTCGCCGTGCAATCTTCAGTGAACGCCTACCGCTGTTCATTTTGCTTAATCGGAACTTAATTATTGGCCTGGTGTCTCAGTAATACGCCGACGCACGGTCTGTCGGCAACCGTTCATTTTGATCAGGAGACACCATGGGGTTACCCAGATTGATGCTTGCCGCCTCGCTTTCGACGGTATTTTTCATCCCGAATGCCTTTGCCGCGCCTCACGCGCCTTCGGCACCGGTGGTCAAGCAGTGCATCGAGGCTGCGCACCAGGGCGCCGAGCAGACACAGGGGCTGCCGTTCGAGCACAGTAATGTAGTGCGCTACCACGAAGGCACGCCGTATCGGCTAAGGGTCAGTCTCAGAGGCGACGGCAATGGCTATTACAACGTCACCTGTCACGTGGATAAGAAGGGCGGTGTGACTTATCAGGGCTTTGAGCTTGGCGGGCAGCCCGTCGAGTAGCGTTTGATGCAGGCGGAGACCGCTCGTTGTGTCTATGATAAGAGCACGTCCGTCACGCAGTGGCGACGATGCCGACACAAGGAGTGGTGTTATGAATATGTTGAAGCTTTCCGGGGCGGCGCTGGCCTCGGTGATGATGGTCTCGCTGGCGCAGGCGGCACCGCCGAAAACGCCGGAAAGCCCGATGGTAAAAGAATGCATTGACCTTGCCGTCAAGGACTCGCCCAAACTCGAAGGCCTGCCCTATGGCCAGGACAACATCGATGACTATACCCAGGGTGAACCGTTCGACCTCGAGGTCACGCTGTACGGTCAGGGCAATGCGCTGTTGAACCTGAAGTGCGACGTCGATGAAAGCGGGAGCGTTAGCTACAAGGGCCACGACCGTAACGGCAGCTGGGCCGGCTAGGTCTAGAGCCGAGTTCGTATGCCTTAAAAGCCTGCCGTGTGCAGGCTTTTTTATGAAGGTATTTATGCAGGCGTGACGGATCGTCGCGTCCCACCATGGTGTAAGGGGGTGGGGCGAAAAACCGGGTTACACTTTAAGAACATCTTATTCAAGGAGGCTCATCATGTCCGAACAGACCGCGCTTTGCGAACTCGGCGAAATCGATCTTCTTGACGACAACATCTCGACCTCGCATGAGGTTCAAAAACGCAACGTGCGTCAGCTCTACCTGCTTTCTGTCGAGGTGCGGGCACTGATGGACGTCGTGTGCAACAACGGCCAATCGAGCCTTCTGGCCGACCGGCTCGAGCATCACGCCGAAAAGCTCGAGTCCCGGTTTCTGGAGCGCGCCGAGAAGCGCCGCTCACTGTCGCTGACCTATCAGTTTTTCAAAAAAGAGTGCGATGGCTTCGATCAGCAGGTGCGTTCACTGGTGTCCGAGCTGCGTGCGCTCGATGATGATCGTGGCGAAATGGCCGACCGCGTTCACGACGACCACACCGCCTACTAGGCATTCACGCTGACCCTGCCAAGCGTTCGCGCTGACCTAGCTGTCCCGCACGCGCCAGTGCGTGTGGGGCTCGACCTGATCGCCGTGGGCATGCTCTTCGATGTCCGGGGCGATCGGCACCATGAACACCCGCCCATGGCGAACGCCGCGTTCGCTGATGACCCGCTCCGTCAATGCATGCACACTGTTGCTTTCACCCTTGAGTACCGCCACCGCCATTGAGTGATGGTGGTCGAGCGGTATTTCCTGCGTGGTGTGAATCAGGGAATGATGCCGGTGAAAGAGCGTCGATAGCCGCTGTGCAAGATCACGGGTGGCATGGTCGAACACCCAGCTAAGCGTTGCGATGCAGTGTTTGGCGGGTTCAGGGCTGTGCGTGCTTGAATCGAGCAGTCCTGTTCGCAGTAGATCGCGCACCGCTTCCGAGCGGCCCTGATAGTTGTGGCTTTTGACCCGGGCATCGATGGCCGACAGCAGGTCCTCGTCAAGTGTGATGGTGACGCGTTGCATGATGGGCTCGCAGGGTATGAGGAATCTTGATAGACATCATATCAGCGCTTCGCTAGGCTCATCACCCCCATGACCTTCCTCCTTGATGACGCTTGAGCAGGCTCTGATCACGATGAACGATTTGCGACGCGGGTGCTGCGCACTCGTGCTGATGGCGCTGACGCTGGTCACGCCGATGAGTCAGGCCGATGAGCCGGTTCTGGATGTAGCCTGGCCGTTCGACGTTGGCCCGCTGGATAGCCAGGGCTATGGCGCCAATCAGATGATGGCGCAGGCCATGGTCTATGAGCCGCTGGTTCGGTTTCACGACGGTAAGATCGAGCCCTGGCTTGCAACCGATTGGGACATTTCCGACGACGGGCGCACCTACGTATTCACTCTTCGCGACGGCGTGCGCTTCAGTGACGGCGCGCCGTTTGACGCCCGGGCGGTGAAGGCCAACGTGGACGCTGTCCTTCAATGCCGTGACCGCCACGACTGGCTCGCGCTGGTGAACAAAATCGAGCGGGTCGAGGTCCGTGATGCGCGAACCGTTGCGCTGGTGCTGAAAACGCCGTACTACCCGACCCTGATGGAGCTGTCGCTGATCCGCCCGCTGCGGTTTGCATCCCCAGGCGTGCTCCAGACCGGAAGCGAGCACGGCGATGCCGGAGCCAGGACAGGCCAGGACGCCTGTCGTCTTTCCCGGCCCATCGGTACCGGCCCCTGGGTCTTTTCAAGGCGTGAGCCGGGCCGGGTCGACCACTTCACCCGTAACCCCACGTACTGGGGCACCGCGCCGGCCTACGCAGGCGTCGACATCCACATCATCAATGACCCGAACACCCGGGCCGTTGCGCTTGAAACCGGCAAGGTCGATCTGGTTCAGGGCACCCGGGGGCTTGTGTCGAGCGACAGCTTCCAGCGCTTTACGCAGGATCCTCGCTTTAACGCGCGCGCCTCCAAGCCGCTTGCCACGCGAACGTTCGTGATCAACGCAAGCCACGGGCCGACCAGGGACGTCCGCGTGCGCCGCGCCATCGAGCACGCCATCGACACCGACGCGATGCGTACCTCGCTGCTTTTTGACACCGAACCCAAGGCGGACGCGCTGTTTTCATCCGATGTGCCCTACGCCGATGTGGCTCTGACGCCGTACGCCTTCGATCCGAATAAGGCCCGGACGCTGCTCGATAACGCCGGCTGGGTGCGCGGAAAAAATGGCCTGCGCTCGAAGGACGGCACGCCGCTGACCCTCGATGCCTATTTTGTCGGCGACGACCCGCTTCAAAAGGCGCTGTCGCAGGTGATGCAGGCCAATCTGGCCGACATCGGCATACAGGTACGGCTTCACGGCGAGGAAGAAACGGCGCTGATGCAGCGCGAGCGCAACGGCGGGTTTGACCTGGTCTACAGCGACACCTGGGGCGCTCCCTACGAGCCGCATGCGTATTTAAGCTCGATGCGGGTGCCGGCCCACGCCGACTATCAGGCACAAAAAGGCCTTGCAGACAAGGCCGAACTCGACCGCGCCATCGCCCGCGTGCTGACGCTTCAGGATGAGACCGAGCGCCGGGCGCTGTATCACGACATCCTCACGCGTCTGCATGAGGCGGCGATCTATGTGCCGATCACCCACGTGACATCGCGCTCGGTCAGTCGGCCAGACGTCGACAACGTGCAGTTTGGCGACACGCTTGAAGATGTGCCCTTTGCGCGCATGAGGCCGGCCCGCGATGAGTGAGGCCGCCTCTCCGGCGCTTACGCGTCGCCGGTTCGAGCCGCTGTGGCGGCTGGCCGGACGACGGTTGGCGCTGATTCCGCTACTGATGCTGATTGTCTCGCTTGCGATGTTCGTGCTTCTGCATCTGGGGCGGGGGGACCCGGCGCTCGATTACCTGCGTCTTTCCGGCATCGCGCCGAGCGAGCAGGCCGTGGCCACCGTAAGGCACCAACTCGGGCTTGATCTACCGCTCTGGCAGCAGTACGGCCAGTGGCTCTGGAATGCGCTTCACCTTGATTTCGGCACGTCCTACATCACCGGGCGCCCGGTACTTCTGGAGCTTTTGAATTATCTGCCGGCCACGCTCTGGCTGGTTGCCGTGGCGTTTTGCGTGACCGTCGTCTTCAGCGTACTGCTCGGGGTGATCGCCGGCAGCTACCCCGAGCGCCTGCCGGATCATCTGGTGCGCGCCGTGGCCTTTCTCGGGGTGTCGCTGCCGAACTTCTGGCTGGCCTTTTTGATGGTGCTGGTGTTTTCGATCTGGCTTAAATGGCTGCCGCCGATGGGCTACGGCGGCCCGAGTCATTTCGTGCTGCCGGCGATTGCGATCTCGGTGATGACGATTTCGATCAACGCGCGGCTGCTTCGAACCTCGCTGGTGGAGGTGGCCGGTCAGCGCCATGTCCATTACGCCCGCCTTCGGGGGCTATCGCCGTCCAGGCGTCTGCGCGCGCACATTCTTCCGCACGCGCTGCTGCCGCTGTTGACCGCCTCCGGCATGGCGATCGGCGAGCTGATCGGCGGCGCGTTCGTGATCGAAAACATCTTTGCCTGGCCGGGTGTGGGCCGCTTTGCGGTCGAGGCGATTCATAACCGGGACTTTCCGGTGCTGATGTGTTTCACGCTCTTGATGACGCTGGTGTATGTGCTGGCCAACCTGAGCGTTGATCTGGTGCACGCCTGGATCGACCCGCGGGTGCGCCGCCGCACGCAAGGGCCGGCGCCTGGGGGTGAGCATGCGTGAGGCGAGCATGAGTGAGGCGAACGTGAGCGAGTCTTCGTCGTCGACATCGCATAAGGCGTGGCGTATGCCGCTATGGTGTCGCACCGTGACTACGGTGATCGGGCTGATGCTGGTGGTCGTGCTTGTTGGCGTAGCGCTTCTGGCACCGGTGCTGAGCCCGTACGACCCGAACGCGGTCGATGTCGTGCACAGGCTCTCGCCAATGAGCGCCGAGCACTGGCTCGGTACCGATGGCCTCGGGCGCGACGTGCTGACCCGACTCATGTTCGGGGCCCGGCTGTCGCTTGGCACCGTGGCCGCGATTCTTGCGCTGGTATTCGCGATCGGGCTTTTGATCGGAAGCCTTGCCGGGCTTGCCGGCGGCCGGGTCGATCAGTATTTGATGCGCGGCGCCGACCTGTTTCTGACCCTGCCGACGTTTGTGACCGCAATGTGCCTGATCGGGGTGCTGGGCCCGGGCATGGGCAGTGTCATCATCGCCGTCGCCGTGACGCACTGGGCCTGGTACGCGCGGGTGGTGCGGGTGCTGGTGATGTCGATTCGTGAGCGCGACTACGTTCAGGCCTCGATCATGTGCGGCGCCTCGCGCTGGGCGGTGTTTCGCCATCATATGCTGCCAAGCATCAGCGCGCAGATGCTGATCCTTTTGACGCTTGATCTCGGGCACATGATGCTGCACGTGGCGGCGCTGTCGTTTCTGGGGCTTGGCGTTTCACCGCCCACTGCGGAATGGGGCGTGATGATCAGCGATGCCCGCGAGCTGATCTGGACTCAGCCCGGGCTGATCATATGGCCGGGGCTTGCCATTTTCGCAAGCGTCACCGCGTTCAACCTGTTAAGCGATGGCGTAAGAGACCGCCTCGACCCGGCGCTCAAGGAGATGCACGGATGACCACGACGTCTTCATCGCAGGCGCGGCCCGAGATGGCGCTGACGCTGTCGCCGCTGTCGATCCATCATGGTCCGCGCCCACTGGTGCAGGAGGTTTCTCTGTCGGTGCCGCCAGCTCGACTGGTCACGCTGGTCGGCCAGAGCGGTTCTGGAAAATCACTGACGGCGTCGGCCCTTGCCGGCACGCACCTGCCCGGGCTTCGCTACTCAGGCGGTGAGGTGCGATCAGGTGCCGGTGTCCGGCTGGCGCATGTGCTGCAAAACCCGCGCACGGCCTTTAACGCGCTGATGACCATGGAGGCGCATGCGCTTGAAACCCTGGCAACGCTTGGGGTGCGGGGGGCGACGGCGCAGCCGCGCGTCGATGAGGCGCTCACGCAGGTCGGGCTCGCGCTCGAGGTCAAACCGCTGTATCCGTTCGAGCTTTCCGGCGGCATGCTGCAGCGCATGATGATTGCCATCGCGCTGCTTCGTAAGGCCTCGTTCGTGATTGCCGATGAGCCGACCTCCGATCTGGACCCGCGCGCCCAGCACCGCATTCTCACGCTCCTGAGCGAGCTGGTGCATCATCACCGGCTCGGGGTGCTTCTGATCACGCACGATCTGGGGGTGGTCGCGGCCTTTGCCGACGAGGTGCATGTGATGGCCGAGGGGCGGCTGGTGGAGTCCACCACGCCCGAGCTTTTGTTCGAGCGCCCGCAAAGCGCGGCCGCGAGTGATCTTTTAAGCGCTCATCGGGCGCTCTACGGCGAGGAGGAGTTCCATGCTGGCGCTTGAGAACATCGATCACTGCTATGGCGACCGCCGCGTGCTTCACGACGTATCACTGTCAGTTGCAAGGGGCGAGCGTGTGGCGCTGGTCGGCGGCAGCGGTGAGGGCAAGAGCACGATTGCCCGGCTGGCACTGGCCCTCGAGCGTCCGTCTCAGGGTGCGTTCAAACTCGACGGTGCGCCGGTCGGTCGCCGCGGACGGGCGCTGAAAACGTTTCGGCGCCAGGTGCAGGGCGTCTTCCAGGATGGCCCCGGCGCGGTGAATCCGGGCCACACTATCGGGCGCATCATCGAGGAGCCGCTGGTGCATCTGAGCCGACACTCGGCGCGGGCCCGCAGAGCGCGGGTCGAGGCCCTGCTCGAGGTGGTGAAGCTGCCGGCGAGCTACGCCGCCTATCTGCCGCATCAGCTTTCCGGCGGGCAGCTCCAGCGCGTGTGTCTGGCGCGGGCGCTGGCGATCGAACCGGCCTATCTCGTCTGTGATGAGGCAACCTCAGGCCTCGACACCGTGCTTCAGGTCGAACTGACTCGTTTTCTGGCCGACACCTGTGACCGTACCGGCATGGGCCTTCTGTTCATCACCCACGACCTGAGACTTGCCCGACGGCTCTGCCATCGGTTGATTGCGATCGAACAGGGCCGGCTTGTCGATGACGTGATTGCCGGGGCCGCGTTCACCCACCCGGCCGCCAGAGCGCTTGAAGAGGCGGTGTTGCCGCTTGCGCCAATCAAGACCGCTGCACACAAGACGCACCGCGCTCCGCAGCACGCCGATACTGTGGTGTAGCGCATTGCCACTGAACTCTTTATCGACGTGGGTACCAAAAAGGCCCCGACACAGTGTGCCGGGGCCTTTTTTACGTCACTAGCGCCCTTGATGTAGCGGCGTTGGTTGGGCGTATACGCGCGTTACTGGCGAATGCCTTCAAACGTTACGTAGAGCGTCACATCCTTGGACGCGTCACCGAGCGAGCTCATGTCGATGCCGAAGTCGTTGGGCTGGATGGTGGCTTCAGCCTCGAACCCCTGGCGGTAGCCGCCCCACGGGTCGTCACCGCCACCGATGCGGTCGACGTCGAAGGTGACCGGCTTGGTCACGCCGTGCAGTGTCAGGTTGCCCTTGAGTTCGCCTTCGAACTTGTTGTCTTCATCTGGGGTGTAGCCTGTGGACACGAACTTGGCGGTCGGGTACTCGCTTGCGTTCAGGAAGTCCTTGCCTTTCAGATGCTTGTCACGCTCAGCGTGATTGGTGTCGAGGCTGTCGGTGTTGACGGTCACCTCGACGGAGGCGTCCTTGACGTTGTCCGGATCAAAGCTGAAGTGACCGTCGAAATCGTTGAACTGGCCCAGAAGCCAGGAGTAGCCCAGGTGCTGAACCTTGAACTGAACGAAGGCGTGCTGCCCTTCGGTGTCGATCTTGTAGTCGGCGGCAAGCGCAGGTGTTGCGAGCGCGCCCATCATGGCGGTGGCCAGGCCTGCACGAAGCAGTGAAGTCATGATCTTGCTCCTTGAATTGCGTTAGTGAGACGTCGTGTCGTTGTGGTTTATCCCCACCATGCGGCGCAGGGTGTCGTGCTTGTCGATCACGTGATGCTTGATCGCGAACAGTGCATGCCCGGCGGCCAGAATGACCAGTGCCCAGGCGCAGTACCAGTGGATGCTGCCGGCGATGGTGGCTTGGTCCTTGAACGGGGTAAGCAGGGCCGGCACCGTCACCCAACCGAATACGTCAATGCCCTTGCCTTCGGCGGTGGAAATCAGATAGCCGGTCACCATGACGGAAACAAGCAGGGCATACAGAAGAAAATGACCGGCGTGCGCAGCGCGGCGCTCGAGCAGCGCGCCCTGTGTCGGGGGCGCGGCGGTCACCAGCCGGGTCCCCACGCGAAGCGCGGTGACCGCAAGCAGCGTGATACCAAATGACTTATGCCACCAGGGCGCCTGGTGATACCACGGGTCGTAGTAGCCAAGCCCGGTCATCCACCATCCACTCGAGAACAGGCCGATAACGGCCAGGGCGCTGAGCCAGTGAAGGCTTCGAATCGTCAGGTTCCATTGGACTGGGCGGGTGGCGGGCATGGAAATTCCGGTTATGGGGATGCGTTAAGGGTCGGTGATGCGTCGTGTGTCAGCGTGTAACGTGATTCCTTCAAGGCTACGACAGCCCTGATGAGGGCGAAAGTGAATTTAACTGGCGTTTCAATTCGAAAAAATCGTTTTAAGAAAGGGTTAAGAGCAGATTTTGTTGAGTGCGCACTGTGCCGGGCGCGGCATGTACGGTTGCGCACTCGGGTAGGTAACGCAGTAGTATGCGATGACTCAACGACAAGGAGAGCGGTCATGGCATTCGCGCCTCGTTTCATCGATGGCAAGGTTTTCGGGCAGGATCTTGGCAAGATCGTCTGTGTGGGACGTAACTACGCGCGCCACGCACGCGAACTCGGCAATGAGGTGCCAACGTCGCCGATTCTGTTCATCAAGCCCGCAAGCAGCGCCGTTGATCTGTCGAAACCGATCGACCCTGTTCGTACCGCCGACGGGGTGCATTATGAGGCCGAGCTTGCGCTGTTGATCGGCAAGCGCGTCAGCCGCGTCAGCCGCGTCTCACCGGCCACGGCGTGCGAGGCGATCGTCGGCATGGGGCTGGCGCTCGACCTGACCCACCGTGATGTTCAGAGTGAGCTCAAGGCCAAGGGGCACCCCTGGGAGCGGGCCAAGGGCTTTGACGGCGCCTGCCCGCTGACGCCATTCGTTCCGGTCAAGGGGCGGTTCATCGACTGGAGTGACCTGCGCTTCTCGTTCGACATCAACGGCGAGCTGTGCCAGCGCGGCCACACCGCGCAGATGCTGTTTCCCGTCGACCGGCTCTTGTCCGAGATCAGCCACAGCTTCACGCTGGAGCCGGGCGATGTGGTACTGACCGGTACGCCCGAAGGCGTCGGGCGGCTGCCCCGTGGCGCCCGGTTGACACTTGCCATCGACGACTGGCTCTTTCTCGATACATCGTCGGCCTAGTTACTTCATTCGAGACACGTACCATGATTCAACACGCACGCAATCTGGCCATGGGCGCCGGGCTACTACTGAGCCTTGCCGGCTGCGCCGGCCATCAGGCGCTTGACGGCGCAGGAAGTGTCGAGCGGGGTGAGGCAAGCTACTACGCCGAGCGCTACAACGGGCGCACCACCGCCAGCGGCGAACGCCTGGATACCGGCGCGCTGACCGCCGCGCATCGACGCCTGCCGTTCGGCACCCGCGTCGAGGTCACCAACCTGGACACCGATCAGAGCGTCGAGGTGCGCATCAACGACCGCGGCCCGTTCACCCGGGGCCGCATTATCGATCTGACGCCGGCTGCGGCTCGGCGCATCGGACTGACCGAGTCCGGCGTCGCGCCGGTGGCCGTACAGGTGACTCAGCGCCCCTGACGCCCCGTTCTGAAAGGGCCGCAGAGGCAGCGCTGTCGCGCTCAAGGCTCCAGGTAGGTGTAGCCTTCAAGCCCGGCCTCGAGTTCGTCCATGAAGCGGGCGCGCTCTGGGCCGGAAAGCTCGCAGTGCATCAGCTGGCGTCGCAGGCGTTCCTTGAGGTGGCCAGCGTCGAAATTGACGTAGCCAAGCACGTCCGCCACCCGGTCGCCCTGGATCGGGGTGCCGAGCCGCCACTGGCCGTCCTCACCGAGAGTGACGTCGATGGAGTCGGTATCGCCGAACAGGTTGTGCAGATCCCCCAGAATTTCCTGATAGGCCCCGACCAGGAAAAAGCCCATCAGCTTCGGCTCGTCATAGCGCCATTCCGGCAGCGGCAGGGTGGCCTCGATCCCCTGGCCGTCGACGTAGTGGTCGATGCGCCCATCGCTGTCGCAGGTGATGTCCTGAATCACGCCGCGCCGAGTGACCGGTTCGGTCAGGTTGGTCAGCGGCAGAATCGGGAAAATCTGATCGATGCCCCAGACGTCAGGCAGCGACTGAAACAGCGAGAAATTGACGAACAGCTTGTCGGCGAGTTTCTCGTTGAGCTCATCGAGAATTTCACGGTGCGCCCGGCTTGTTGGGTCAAGGAGCCCGTGAAGGCGTCGGCAGCCCGCCATGTAGATCGATTCGCCCGCGGCGCGCTGGGCAAGCGTGGCATCGCCCAGTACGAAGCGGTCCTGCAGCTCGCTCATTGCCTGATACAGGTCGTGGTAGTACTCGATCAGCCGTCGCGCGACCGGTGCCCGCTCGAGCCGCTCGAGCGTCAGCCACAGACTATCGAGCTGCGGGTCATCGCCCTCGATCCGCTCGGGCAGGGTGCTGGCGCCCTGGCGCTCTTCCTCGATCACCTGCGTGATCAATACCGCATGATGCGCGGTCAGCGCCCGACCCGATTCCGAGATGATGTCCGGGTGGGGCAAACCTTCGGCGTCGCAGAGCTGATGAAAGGCGCCGACGACGTTGTTGGCGTACTCCTGCATCGAGTAGTTCATCGAGCAGAAGCTGCGTGAATGCGTGCCTTCGTAGTCGACGCCAAGCCCGCCGCCGACATCCACGACCGCGATGGGTGCGCCGGCGGCCCTGAGGCTCTGATAAAACCGGGTGCACTCGCGCAGGCCGCGCTGAATGTCCCGGATGTTGGCGATCTGGGAGCCCAGATGGAAATGCACCAGCTGGAGCGCCTCGAGCTTGCCGGCGCGCTCGAGCTGATCGACGATGCCAAGAATCTGGGTCGCGGTCAGGCCGAACTTGGATTTCTCGCCGCCGGTGTTCTGCCACTTGCCCTTGCCGATCGACATCAGCCGCGCCCGCACGCCGATGCGCGGTGTGACACCGAGCGCGTGCGCTTCATCCAGAATCAGCTGCACTTCGGCGTGCTTTTCGACCACCAGATAGACCGTATGGCCCAGCTTTTCGCCCATCAGTGCCAGCCGAACGTACTCGCGGTCCTTGTAGCCATTGCAGACGATAGTGCTCTGCGTTTCAGACGACAGCGCAAGCACTTCAAGGAGCTCTGGCTTGCTGCCGGCTTCCAGGCCGACCCGGCCCCGGCCGCGCTCGGGCGTGGCCAGCAGTTCCTCGACCACCCGGCGCTGCTGGTTGACCTTGATCGGGTAGACCGCCGTGTATTGGCCTGTGTAGCTCGAGGCGGCAATGGTGTGATCGAAGGCGGCGCAGAGCTGTTCGACCCGGTCATGCAGAATGTCGGTAAAGCGCACCAGCACCGGCAGGCGAAGGCCGGCCTCCTGCAGGGTTTGGGCAAGCTCCGGCAGCGAGCGGGTGCGCGGGTCGTGTTCGCCGCCGGGGCGCACCAGCGCATGGCCCTGGTCATCGACGTCGAAATAGCCACTGCCCCACTGGTCGATGTTGTAGGTGGCAAGCGCCCGGGTAACGGCGGAAGAGGAAACGGTCATCGAAGCTCCACGTCGGAAAACACCTGTCGTCTGGAAATACCTGACGTTCGAATGCATCTGTGAGGCACGCATCATACAACAAGGCCGCCCGGTGGGCGGCCTTGTTCGGTGCACGGCAATCGAGTCTAGAGCAGGGGCGAGAGTAGAACAAAGCCACCAAGGGCTGCGCCGGTCGCGCCGAAAAGCGCGCGGTAATCCGTGGTCTTTAGCTGAGAGGCCCGCCACAGCATGCTGCCGATCAGCGGGATCGCCCACATGACGAGCGCGCCGGGGCCAAAGAAGACAAGGGCTGCGAACAGCCAGAGGCCACTCTTGATCGCCTTTTTCTGGGTAACACGCCCCTTGATCAGCGGCGTCAGTGCGCCAAGCACCAGGGCGATCGTGATGACATCCGCCGTATCGACGTGGCCAAGCAGGGTCAGCGCCAGAAGAAACAGCCAGACCCGTGCGGTGCGCTGGGCGATGGGGCTTGTGTAGCAAAGCCTGCGGGCGCAGCGATAGACGTGCGCGGCCGCCACGCCGAGCGCAAGCGGGGTGGCGACATTGATAAAGCGCCGGGAATGGTCGATGGCGTCAAATGCGCTGGTGTTCTGAAACGCGCCCAGCGACCAAAGCTCGGACAGGGCCGACAGCGGCTGCCAGAGCGAGACGCCGATGGCCCAGAGCACGAGCAACGCGATGCCATCCCGATTATCGACCAGCGCGCGCTGTGACGGACGCAGTCGAGCGATCCAATTTGACGTGAGCGCCATGAGTTCACTGCTCCTGGATATCAAATGGCCTCCAGTGTGCCGAGTAAGGATTAAGGTTTTATGAACGTGGGCCATGAACGCGCCCGGTGCCGATACGACCACAGACATGGCCGAGCATTCCGGAGGCTTAAGGTTCGGAAAAGAAAATTGCAGGTTGAACGCCAGTGCCGTTGGCCCGATGACGCGTTGAGCGCGGGACGAGACGCAAAAGAAGGGCAAGCAGCAAGAAGGGCAGGAAAAGAGAGAAGGACAAGCAACGAAAGAAGAGAAGGCAATGAGAGAAAAGCAGGCAACGAGAGCGACGAGCGCCAAGAGGCGCGGTGCGCTCGAGCCGGATCAAACACCGGCTCGAGCGGCAAGGCCTGCGTTGGGTCAGGCCGGAAGCGCGGGCAGCTCCAGATCACGGCGTGCTTTGACGATGGCGCGGTATTGAGCCGGGTCCTTCGGCGTCAGGGTGTGCGCCGGTGGATCGACATAGACCACCAGCAGGCGCGAGAGCCAGTAGCGAAGCGCGGTCATGCGAAGCATCATCGGCCAGAGGGCGCGCTCGCGGTCGGTGAACGGCCGTTCGGCAAGGTACGCGCCCAGCACCGAGGCGTAGCGTTCATGATCGATGGCGCCGTTCTCACGGGTGCACCAGTCGTTGACCACGATCGCGAGATCGAAGATCAGATCCCCCGTGCAGCCGTTGTAGAAATCGATCAGCCCACCGAGTCGGTCGCCATCGAACAGGGCGTTGTCACGGAAAAGATCGCCGTGAAGCGCGCCCTGGGGCAGTGCCGTGTCGGTGCCGAACGTCGCCTCAAACGCATCCAGTTCGTCGCGCATCAACGCCTGGTCGTCGGCGTTCAAATAGCTCAGTACCTTGGTGTGGTTGGCCGAGATCCAGCGAAGATCGCGCGGGTTGGGGCGGCTGCCGGTAAAGTGGCGCGACACCGTGTGCAGCTGGCCAAGCGTCTGGCCAATGGCCGCGCACTGGGAAAGGGTCGGATCATGCGGATGACGCCCCGGCAATCGCGGGAACAAAAGCGCCGGCTTGCCGGCAAGGCTTTGAAGCGCCACCCCGGTCTTGTCGTGGATCGGGCCAGGCACCGGCAGTGAGTGCCCGGCCAGAAAATCGAGCAGGTCGACAAAAAAGGGCAGCTCTTCCTGCTCCCCTTGTTCGAACAGCGTCAGCACCAGTTGCTGCTGGTCGGTGGTGACAAAAAAGGTCGAGTTCTCGGTGCCGCTGGCGACTTCCTCGAGGGTGACAAGGTCACCGATCTCGTAGCGCAAAAGAAAGTCGCGGACCTGAGCCTCGGTCAAAGGTGTAAAAACCGCCATGATAGCTCGCCAGTCGATAAGGGAGAGGGGCACGCTTAAGGGCAGGTGCCGTCAAAAAGCGCCAGTTTAGCCGCTCGGCTCGGCCGGTTCCATGCGTGAACGCAGCACGCGCTCAGTCTTTGGTCCAGTCGGGGGCGGCAACGGGTTCTGCGCCGTCGTAGCGCTCGAAGTTGCCATCGCCATTGCGATCGATCAGCACGTAATGGCCGCTGTCATCGGTCACCGCGATGGCGTACAGGTAGCCGTTGGTGCGGTATTCCTGGGTTACCGCGGCGCCTTGATCTGGGGCGGCCTGGGCCGGAAGGCCGAGGGCGCCAAGCGCGAGCAGGGCAATGAACGACAGGCTGCGTGAGTTCATGGGCGCACCGTGCAGTTGAACGATAAAGCGTGAGTGTAACAAACGGCAACTGGGCATACGATGCCGATCGGCGTGCGCCCGAGTGCCGCGTGCTTGGCCCGATCGCGTCAGGCCGCCTGACAGGCGCGGGCGCGTTTCGTATCATGGGCCTTTCCGATTTACGCCGACGGGAGCTCCCATGGCCGCTACTCCGATCGTCCTCGTCGACGGTTCGTCCTATCTCTACCGCGCTTTTCATGCCCTGCCACCGTTGAGTGCTGCCGACGGTACGCCAACCGGCGCCGTGCGTGGCGTGGTGTCGATGCTGAAAAGCCTGATCCGTCAGTACCCGGAAAGCCCGATGGCGGTGGTGTTCGACGCCAAGGGCAAGACCTTTCGAGACGAGATCTACCCCGAGTACAAGGCGCACCGCCCGCCCATGCCGGACGATCTGCGCCCGCAGGTCGAGCCGCTGCACGACTGCGTGCGCGCCCTTGGCCTTCCGCTTCTGTGCATCGAGGGGGTGGAAGCCGACGACGTGATCGGCACGCTCGCGTTCGAGGCGACGCGCGATGGCCGCGATGTGGTGATCTCCACCGGTGACAAGGACATGGCGCAGCTCGTAAGCCCCCACGTCACGCTGGTCAACACCATGAAAAACGAAACCCTCGATGAAGCCGGCGTCGAAGAGAAGTTCGGCATTCCTCCCGGGCTCATCATCGATTACCTCGCGCTGATGGGCGACAGCGTCGATAACATCCCCGGCGTGCCGGGGGTGGGCCAGAAAACGGCGCTGTCGCTATTGACCGGCATGAACGGCGGGCTCGACACCATTTTTGGCGATCTTGAGCGTGTGACCACGCTCGGCTTTCGCGGCGCCAAGAGCCTGCCGAAAAAGCTCGAGGCCAACCGGGAGCAGGCGTACCTCTCCTACACGCTTGCCACCATCAAGACCGACTGCGAGCTGCCGGTGGGGCTGACCGATCTGGAACGTCCCGCGCCGGACGTTGAAGCGCTGCGTGCGCTCTACACCCGGCTCGAGTTCAAGGGCTGGCTCAATGAGCTGGACAATAACGGCGGCGACGCGAAACAAACCGCAGCCCCGGGCGATGCCGCGGTCGAGGACCCGGAGCCCGAGCGCCAGACCGGCTTCGCGCTCGATGAGCAGGATTACCGCGCCATCGTTGATGAGGCCGAATGGCAGGCCTTTCTTGAGCGGCTGAACGCCTCTGACGCGGTCTGTTTCGATCTGGAGACCACCAGCCTCAATTACATGGTGGCCGACATCGTCGGTATCGGCTTAGCGCTCACGCCGGGCGAGGCGGTGTATGTGCCGGTCGGGCACGATTACCTCGATGCCCCGGACCAGCTTGATCGTGCCCGGGTGCTTGCCGATCTGGCGCCGCTGCTTGCCAGCGAGCGCGTCACCAAGATCGGACAGAACCTCAAGTACGATCTTGAGGTGCTGGCGCGCTACGATGTACCGGTCGGCGGGCCACTGGTGGACACCATGCTCGAATCCTACGTGCTCAATTCCACCGCGACCCAGCACAACATGGACGCGCTGGCGAAGCAGTACCTGGGCCATGAAACGGTCAGCTTCGAGACCATTGCCGGCAAGGGCGCCAAGCAGCTCACCTTCAATCAGATCGCGCTCGAGGAGGCCACGCCCTACGCCTGCGAGGATGTGGACGTGACGCTCCGCCTCCACGCCATTCTGCGCCCGCGCATCGAAGAAGCCGGGCGGCTTTCCGAGGTGCTCGACGGCCTCGAGCGGCCCCTGATTCCGGTGTTGACCCGAATGGAGCGCACCGGCGTTCTGATCGACACCCAAAAACTCGGCGAGCAGAGCCGGACGCTTGGCGAGCGGATCGAGGCGATCGAAAAGGACGCCTTCGAGCTTGCCGGGCGCGAGTTCAACCTCGGCTCGCCCAAGCAGCTCGGCGAGATTCTGTTCAACGAGCTCAAGATTCCGGTGATCAAGAAAACGCCCAAGGGCGCGCCCTCAACCGCCGAGGCCGTGCTCGAGGAACTGGCACTGGATTACCCGCTGCCGAAGGTGATTCTGGAGCATCGAGGGCTTTCGAAACTGCGCTCAACCTACACCGACAAGCTGCCGCAGCTGGTCAACGCCGAAAGCGGACGCATTCACACGAGCTATCATCAGGCCGTGACCGCCACCGGCCGGCTCTCCTCGAGTGACCCCAACCTCCAAAACATTCCGGTGCGTACCGAGGAAGGCCGCAAGATTCGAACCGCCTTTATCGCCCGAGACGGCTACTCGATCGTCGCCGCCGACTATTCTCAGATCGAGCTTCGAATCATGGCGCACCTCTCCGAAGACGAAGGGCTACTGGAGGCGTTCGCCAACAATCAGGATATCCACAGCGCCACGGCGGCCGAGGTGTTCAACGTGGCTGTGGATAAGGTCAGCGCGGATCAGCGCCGCAGCGCCAAGGCGATCAACTTCGGCCTGATCTACGGCATGAGCGCCTGGGGGCTTGGGCGTCAGCTCAACATCGAGCGTAACCAGGCTCAGACCTACATCGACCGTTACTTCGAACGTTATCCGGGGGTGGCCCGTTTCATGGAGCGTACCCGCGCTGACGCCGCCGACACCGGCTTCGTCGAGACCGTGTTCGGCCGACGGCTGTACGTGCCGGACATCGCCTCCAAAAACCACACCCGTCGTCAGGCCGCCGAGCGCACCGCGATCAACGCCCCGATGCAGGGCACCGCCGCCGACATCATCAAGCGCGCGATGATCGAGGTCGATGCCTGGCTGTCAGGCGGTGAGTTCGACGCCTGGATGGTGATGCAGGTGCACGACGAACTGGTGTTCGAGGTCAAAAACGACCAGGTCGAGGCCTTCAAGGCCGCCGTCAGCGAGCGCATGATGCAGGCCGGTGAACTCAGCGTGCCGCTGCTGGTCGAGGCCGAAAGCGGGGCGAACTGGGAAGAAGCGCACTGATAAACGCGGTTTTGGCTTCTGACACCGCGTTCGAATAAAACCGGGGCCGCCTTTTCAGGCGGCCCCGGTTTTTTTACAGCTCGACGTTTGCGTGAACGGTCACGCGGCTGCGTGGCGCTGGCGCTTTTCCTGCCGGCGAGCCACCGCCCAGATTGCCAGGCCGCCAAGGGCCAGCAGGCAGCCGACAACGCCGGTCGAGCGGTAGCCGAAGCCGAAGGCCAGGGCAAGGCCTGCAAGCCATGGCCCGAGGGCGTTGGCCATGTTGAAGGCGACGTGGTTGAGCGCGGCGGCCAGGTTCTGCGCCTCGCCGGCCACGTCCATCAAGCGCGTCTGCAGGATGGTGCCAAGCGCGCCGCTCATGCCGATGCAGAACACGTCGATCGCGATCAGAACCGGGTTGTCCGCGACCAGCGGGAAGGCTGCGAGCGCGGCCGCGCTCCAAAGCAGTAGCCCGCCTGCCGTCGGCATCAGGGAGCGGTCGGCAAACCGGGGTAGAACCACGTTACCCACCGTCATGCCGAGACCGAAGATGCCCAGGATGATCGGTATGGAATGCGCTGACATCTGGGTGACGTGATCGAGCGTCGAGGTCAGGTAGGTGTAGACCGCGAACATGCCGCCAAAACCGATGGCGCCGATGGCGAGCGTCAAAAGCACCGCGCTGTTGCTGAGGGCGCGAAGCTCGCTCTTGGCGCTCTGACCGGAGGCGACCCCGGTTTTCGGGGCGAACAGGGCGATCATCACAACGGTCAGAAGGGCCAGTGCGGTGACCAGCCAGAACCCGAACCGCCAGCCGAACACGTTGCCAAGCCAGGTGGCGAGCGGTACGCCGACGATGGTCGCGACCGTCAGCCCCAGCATCACCATGCCAACCGCGCGGGTGCGCTTGCCGCTTGTGACCACGGACGCAGCCATGAGCGCGGCCAGACCAAAGTAGGCGCCGTGAGGCAGGCCGCTGATGAAACGAAAGAGCATCAGTGAGTTGTAATCAGACGCGATTGCGCTCAGGCCATTGCCGAGTGCAAACAATGCCATCAGGGCCAGAAGCAACCATTTTCGGTCGATCTTGGCGGCAAGCACCGTGATGACCGGCGCGCCGATGACCACGCCGAGGGCGTAGACACTGATGATGTGGCTGGCGGTCGATGGCGAGATGGCCATGTCGCTTTGAATGAAGGGCAAGAGGCTCATGGTGGCGAATTCGGTCGTGCCGATGGCAAAGCCGCCGGTGGCCAGTGCCAGCAGGACGAGCATGGGGTGGGTATGACGGGTCATGGAACCTCACGTAAGTGGTGCGATCACCGGCCTTCCGTGCGGTTGCGCGGAACGCCGATCGGAACTGAATGTGTAAGCTTAAGGACCCAGAAGCCGCCCGGGCGGGGCGGCGGGGGAAGGGCGAAGTGTCTGGGATTTTAGACGATCGTCGTAGATTCACGCCATGGGTTGGCCCGCAAGTTTTCGAGACCAATGTGCGTAACGCCCTCGATGCCCACTAGCGTGGGCCAACGTCATGCCTTCGGCACGCGCACCCAAAAGCGCGTTCCGCCTTCAGGCGGCGTTTCAAAACCGATTTCACCGCGCATGTTGATCACCAGCTGCCGTGTAATTGCAAGGCCAAGCCCCGTGCCGTTGACGTTACGGGTGTCGGAGGCGTCCGCCTGGGAAAACTGTTGAAAGATGTGAGGCTTGAACGCCTCGGGAATACCCGGGCCGCGGTCGATGACCGAGACGGTCACGCCTTCCGAGTCGTGGTGGATGTCGATGTCGACAGCAGCCCCCTTGGGCGAGAACTTGATGGCGTTGGACAGAAGGTTCGACAGCACCTGTTGAAAGCGCAGGCTGTCGGTCTGAACGCACGTGTCGTCGAACGGACGTGCGTTGAGTGTCACCCCGAAACGGTCGGCGTAGCCCTGATTGCTTTTAAGCGCCTCATCGATCAGCGCGCGAAGGGCGTAGGACGCCAGCGAGAACGTCATCTTGCCGGCGATCAGCTTGTCCATGTCCAAGAGATCGTTGATCAGGAGCGTCAGACGGTCGCTGTTGAGCTTGGCGATGTCGAGCATCGGGGCCATGGGCTCCGGTACCGGCCCCAGCGCGCCGGCATTGACCAGAGACAGGGCGCCTGAAATCGAGGTCAGCGGCGTTCTGAGTTCGTGGCTGACCGTCGAGACGAAACTTCGCTTCATCTGATCGACCCGGTGACGTTCTGATTGATCCATGTTGACGCCGCTGATGCGAATGGCCTGGCCGGAGCCGTCACGCTGGATGGTGCCGCGAGAGAGAAAGGGAATGTAGTGGCCATCGCGGTGACGCAGGCGAAATTCGAAATTGAACTCCGTGTCGTTCGAGCCGAGCCGGTCGTAAAATCGGGTTATCGTTTTTTCATGATCCTCGGGGTGCAGCAGGGACATGAACGTGTCGATGGTGTTGGGGTAGTCATCATGCGTCAGCCCAAGAAGCGACCACCAGCGCTCGGAGAAAAACAGCTCCCCTTTTTGAAGGTCGTACTCCCACCAGCCGTCATTGCTGCCACTCAGCACGCGCTCCTGACGTGCACGGATATCCTGAAGTTCCCGTTCGTTATGGCGAATGGTGCGCGTCATTCGCTTGGCAAGCCGCTCGGCCTTTCGTTGCCGATTGACCATGATAAACACCAGAGCGAACGCGAGCAGGGCGACGGCGAGACCGGTCGGCAGCAGCAGGTGGTCGGCAAGCGAGACGAACTGTTTTTCGAACCCCGGCAGGCTGTAGACGCGAAGTGTCCATGTCTTTCCGAAGTGATCGAGGGTGAGTTCGTGGGTGTAACGGGCCTTGTCGACATCGACCTGGGCCTCGTCGAAGGAGCGATACATTTCGGTGGCGGATGAGGGCGGCCCGTCGAGCAGGATAAAGCCGAGGCTGCTGCTTGAAGGGACGCTGCCTTCGATCAGGTCGCTGATGCGGTACGGGCTGTATACAAACCCTCTCAGCGCTTGCCAGCGCTGCGCCCGGGTCAGAAGCGGCTGCCCCTCGTAAAAGACCGGGACGTAGATCAGGACGCCGGCCTGCTCCCGTTCAGATGCCGCTTTTTGAACCAGAATGACGCGTGACGTCATGCTCGTCGCGTTCTGATTGACGGCGCGGACCATCGCCTGGCGACGCGTCTCGTTCGAAAACATGTCATAGCCGAACGCATCGAGGTTGGCGCCGGAAAACGGCTCCAGATAGGTGACCGGAACGTACAGCGCGCGCGCGCCTGGCGGATGCACCTCAAACGTCGGAAACCCTTCATCGCGAATGCGTCGCTCGAACTCTGGACGCTGAGCGTCTCTCAGAAGGCGGGCGTAGCCGAAGCCCAGGATGCCCGGGTAATTTTGATCCAGGTGGAGGCTTTCGTAGTAATGATGCCACTCGCGGCGGCTGACCGTTTGACTGGCACCGATGAAGCCTGCGCCACTATTTAGAATCAACTCGTGATTCTTCATGCGCTCGGTGATGGCAAGGGCGATGTCATCGGTCAGGATCATGAAGCGTGCCCTGGCGTAATCGTCGTTTTGCTGAACGTACCAGCGATAGGTCGTCAGGGTGATCACGGCGATGATCAATGCTGTCAGCCAGGGCAGCCAGCGGGGCGAAAAAAGAGTGCCTCGAGCCATGGGTCAAATCCACAGTTGAAATACGCGGTTCAGGACATAGTCACAGAGGCTACTTTATCCGCTTCGGTGAGGCGGTATTGAATGAACAGGGCGGTTTTTTTCGGTCAATCTATCCTGCGACCTGCCGATATCGCAGCAAATACGTTCAATTGATCGAGCCATGATGAGCAACGACCCTATTTATCGATATCTAGTGCACAACGTCATCGACTACGCGATCTATCTGCTTGATCTCGATGGCAATGTAATGAGCTGGAACGAGGGGGCCCGCCTGATCAAGGGGTACACGCCCGAGGAAATCATCGGGCGGCATTTCAGCTGCTTCTATACCGACGCCGACCGTCAGGCGGGGCTTCCAGCGCTTGGGCTCCAGCGTGCGCGCGAGGAGGGTCGCTTTGAAAGCGAGGGCTGGCGCATTCGAAAGGACGGCACCCTATTCTGGTCAAGTGTGGTGATCGACCCGGTACACGATGACAGCGGCACCCTGATCGGGTTTGCCAAGGTGGCCCGCGACAACACCGAGACCATGCAGCAGCGTCGCCGTCAGCTCGAAGAGGAGCACCGGTTTCGTCTTCTGGTCGAGGGCGTCAGCGACTATGCCATCTATATGTTGAGCCCGGATGGGGTCATCACCAACTGGAACGCGGGCGCTCAGCACATCAAGGGGTATATCGCCGAGGATGTGATCGGCAAGCACTTTTCCATGTTCTACACCGATCAGGACCGCACCGACAATAAACCCGAAAAGAGCCTGGATATCGCCCGTGAACAGGGCAGTTTTGAGGCCGAGGGCTGGCGGGTGAGAAAGGACGGGTCGACCTTCATGGCGCACGTGGTGATCGAAGCGATCCGGGATGATCTGGATACGTTGATCGGCTTTGCCAAGATCACGCGTGATGTCACCGAGCGGCGTGAGTACGAAAAAGCGCTTCAGGTTGCACGAGACGATGTGATCGCACGTAATGAAGAGCTCGATGCGCTGTCGACGTTTCTAAATTCCGTGATTGCCAATATTCCGATTCATGTGGTGGTGCAGGAAGTCGACACCGGTCGCATCCGGCTCAACAGTGAAACGCTTCGTGACGCACAGGGTGGAAAATCAAGCGTGACCGCGCCGCACCATCTGGCGGAAATTCTCGACCAGCTGACCGGTACGTCCGAGCGGGCCATTTTGGAACGCACCCTTCAACAGACCCACGCCAAACTGCAGCGCGCCGATGGCACGCGACATCTTCGGTGTCGCATGGTGCCGCTCGTGGCTGAAAACGAACAGCTACTGATGGTTTACCTGATCGAGGATGTGACCGAAACCAAGCAGGCCCACGATCAGATTCACCACATGGCGCATCACGACGCGCTGACCAATCTGCCGAATCGAAGCCTGTTCGTTCGATGCATCGAGCAGGGGCTCGAGCTCTGTCGAGAGCGCCGCCAGAGTACCGGCGTACTGATGCTTGATCTTGATAACTTCAAGGACGTCAACGATGTGCTGGGCCATCACGTGGGCGACCAGCTTCTGATGGCGCTGGCCGCGCGGCTGCAACCGCTGTTGTCCGATCATGACATCATGGCGCGCATCGGCGGCGACGAGTTCGCCATTGTCGTGCCGGCCTGTCACACCATCGACGCGCTCGAGGCATTGGCCACCCGGCTGTTGTCGGCGGTTCAGGCGCCGTTTGAGATCGATCATCACCAGCTGCAGGCCGGCATCAGCGTCGGCATCGCCCTGTCCTCGGAGACGCTTGATACGCCGGAGGCGCTGATGAAAAGCGCGGATCTCGCGCTTTATGAAGCCAAGCGGGTCGGCAAGGGCGCATACGCCTGTTATAACGACGCCCTTCATCAGGCGGCGTGTGCCCGGCTCGATATGGAGGCGGATTTGCGTCGCGCCCTTCGCGAAAACGAATTCGTCGTGTTTTATCAGCCAATCATGCGCGCCGACGATTACGGCCCGTCCGGCTATGAGGCGTTGATTCGCTGGATGCATCCGATGCGGGGCATGGTGTCACCGCTCGAGTTTATCTCGGTGGCCGAGCGCACCGGGCTCATTCACGACATCGGCCTGTGGGTACTCAATCAGGCCTGTCGCGAGGCGGCGTCCTGGCAGACCGAGATGACCGTCTCGGTCAATCTGTCGCCGATCCAGTTCGAGCGTCCGCAGCTGGTCGATGACGTGCAGCAGGCGCTGGTCACGTCAAGGCTTGCCCCCGAGCGGCTGGAACTCGAGATTACCGAATCCATTCTGCTCGACAGCTCACAGCGCAACATGACGACGCTCAAGGCACTGAAGGCGCTGGGCGTGGCCATCGCGCTGGATGATTTCGGCACCGGGTATTCCTCGCTTCACTACCTGCGCTCCTTCCCGTTCGACCGCATCAAGATCGACCGGAGCTTCGTGGATGAAATCTGTCAGAGCAACGAGGCCCGAGCGATCATCAAGGCGATCACGAGCCTTGGGAACAGCCTCGACATCAAGATCACCGCCGAGGGGGTCGAGCATCTCGATCAGGCCGAGGCGCTGCAGCACGAGGGGTGTTCCCACCTGCAGGGGTACTATTTCGGCCGCCCCGCCGAGCTGGTAAGTGAGGCGTTGACCGCAGGGTCTGCTCAGCCCGTGCGGGAGTGACCGAGCATGCGCGACAGCACGCCGTCTTTTTTGATGCGGTGGTGGTAAAACGCCATCGTGATATGACCCGCCACTGTTGCCAGAAGCGCCCAGCCAAGCCAGTGATGGGCTGTATGGAAAGCCCCTGCGCCCATGACCGTGCTGGCGTCATGTGGCCCCCACAGTGAATAGCCGAAGACCGCAAGCGGCCGGCCACTTATGTAGGTCATGGCAAGCCCGGTCAGGGGAATGGCAATCATCAGCGCGTAGAGGCCGATATGTCCGAGTGTGGCAGCCCGGCTGAGTGCGGGTGGGCGTCGACGGAGCTGACCAAGCCCCCAGAGTGCCCGGATCAGGGCCACGCCGAGCAACAGTGTGCCCACCGATTTGTGCGTGCCGATCCAGGCGCCGAGCCAAGCAGGGCGCCCCTCGACAAACAGCGACAGCGTCACACCGCCGAGTTGCCAGATAATCAGAGCGGCCATCGCCCAGTGAAAGCCGCGGCTGATGAGGCCGTAGCGAGCATTCGTATCTTGCCATTGCATGGTGCATTCCCTTTTTGTTTTTGCGCGAGAAGCGACTTTAGCGCGCCATGATGAACGCAGCCTTAATGAGCGCCGACACTATCGGGCACTTGGCATTGCACTTTTTTGCGCCAGGTGACGACGGCAGATCGCGCGGGTTGGCCATGATAGGTGGCGGCCCCGAGCGGTGCTCTTTCAGTGGCGACACAGTGGCGTTTTTACTGCGTGACGGCGCGCCGACAGAACTCCTCAAAACGCCCACTGAAGTAGTGCTCTCTAGGCCAGCCGACGCTTGGCAGGTAGAAAAACACTTCTTCAAGGCGGGATTTGATGATGTCGTGGTTCTTGGTGTCGATCACGAACACGTGCTTGCCCCGGGCATCGCTCGGGCTTTCGGCCAATTGACGAAGGATGAAACGGATCAGTGCATCCTCCGGCGGCATGCTGTAGCCCACAATCACCAATACATCCGTTTCGCGAAGAAGACGCACGGCCTTTGGAAACACCTGATGAAAGTAGGGTTCATCATAATCCTGCACCTGTGAGGGCAGAATCAGCAGCGGTGGCGCCTCGCGGATGGCGCGATCGCTTCGGGCGCGGTATTCAAACTCGAAGCCCTCGAGCGTGGGTAGAATTTCGAACCCGCCGTTGATCTTGATGACGGTTCGATCCACCGTTCGCGGCAAATGCTCCCAAATGGTGCTGCCGCAGATTCGACTCGGCGTCACCCCACGATAGAGCCGCCCGAACACCGGTGCTGAATGCGCGTGCACGCGCTCGAGAATGCTTTCGATCGTGAAGTCGTAATTGGTGGTTAGAAAGTGATACAGCGGGCAGTTGGCATCAAGGCCCGCGTGCCGGGCACGTTGTTCGAGCAGGGCGAACAGCGCGGTGATGTTTTGTTGATCAACGCTGTCGCGCTCAGTGGTGAAGCGCAGGTCATCGTCGACGTTTTGAACGTCGCAGGCGGCCTGAAAGCGGCGCATGATCAGGGTGCGCAGCTCACTGATGCTCAGTTTCAGGTTCTGAATATCGAAATAGCGGTTGCGGATGTCCGGATAGCGGACCTGCATGTCCAACACGTAGCGCAGGTTCTTGAACTGCTCGAAATTGAGACGTCGATAGTCTGCCCAGCCGATGACATGCAGCACGTGCTGCAGGTTGGGGAAGTCGTGAATGTCATCGAGGTCGATGGCGAACAGATCACCATCGGTTGGGGAGCTCGGATCCCAGGCTTTCGAAAAACCGGCACCGCACCAGAACGTGACCACCGGTGGGCGACGGCGGTCGAGCGGGTCGTCGAGCATGCCGTCGAGCAGCTCGATGAACGCCTGCACGGTGGCGGCGTTGTCGTCGGAAAATGGCATGGCAGGTAGCCCTTGTGCTGCAATCCTGCCTGGAGCATAGCGGGTTTGACGCGACCGTGACGTCGGCCCGAGTCATCTCAACAGCGTGAGGGCATGATGACCTCGGCGCCGGGCGGGTCCGCGTAGAGCGTGTCGAGGTGCTCGGTATGGCGCTCACGGACCAGACGCTGATTGACCGAGCCCTTTTCCGTCACCTCCCCCTTGTCGAAGGAAAGTGGGGCCTCGAGAATCAGCAGCCGTTCGAGGCGCATCGAGCTTGATTTTCCCTGTTGATGAACGGTGAGGCGGTCGGCCAGAAACCGCCGGACAATGTCATTTCGGGCAAGCTCTGCAAGGTCCGGTTCGGTGCCGAGAAGGTCGGCGCAGTGGGTCTTGTTCAACACGAGCAGGCCCGTCAGGTAGGGGCGGCCTTCGCCCACGAGGACGATGTCCTGCGCGAGCGGTGCCATGTCCTCGACCAGTTGCAGCCTGAGTGCGCCGACGTTGACCCAGGTGCCGGTCATCAGCTTGAAGTTCTCGCTCAGACGCCCATCGAACATCAGGCCCTTTTCAGGGCTGCTCGCATCATGAAAGCGCATGGCGTCGCCAGTGCAGTAATAGCCTTCCTCATCGAAGACCGTTTCCGAGCGCGTGTCGTCCTTCCAATAGCCCGGCGTGACGTTTGGCCCCTTGAGGCGCGCCTCGAGCTTGTCGCCGGAAGGCACCAGCTTGACCGTCATGCCGGCAACCGGCTGGCCAACCAGGCCGCGAACGTGGTCCCGGTTTTGAGTGCAAAATGAAAGACAGGCCTCGGTGGACCCAAGCCCCGTCAGCATCGGTACACGCCGGCCCGTTTCCTGTAAGGAGAGGATATCGAGGTGCTCGCTGACGTGGGAGGGCAGGCTGGCGCCGCCGAAATGCATCATTTTCAGGTTGCGAAAGAACGCCTCGCGCAGGGCATCGCTCTGTTGAAGGTGATCGACCAGGGCTTCGAAGCCCTTTGGGACGTTGCAGTAGAACGTGGGCGAGATTTCCAAAAGGTTCTGAACCGTGCGCTCCACGCCATCGGCGGTGGGGCTGCCATCATCGATGTAGAGCGTACCGCCATTGTGAATGGTCATGCCGAGGATGGTGTTGCCTCCGAAGGTGTGGTGCCAGGGCAGCCAATCCATCAATACCGGCGGTGTGGATTCCAGAAACGGCAGGGTCTGGACCAGCATGACCTGGTTGCTGCAGATCATGCGCTGGGTATTGATGACGGCCTTGGGCATGCCGGTCGAGCCGGAGGTGAACAGCAATTTCGCGATGGTGTCCGGGCCTACATCGGCATGGGCGTGGTCCACTTCCGCGCGCTTGGGGGTGGCCATCAGCGTATCGATTGAATGTGCCGAAACCGAGGGCACTGTTGCGAGCCTGTGAACCGAGGCGTCCGAGACGGACTCAAGTGCGTGCTCGAACCGGGCCTCCTCGTCGATGAAGATCATGCCCGGGTTTACCAGGTCGACGACGTGCTTCAATTTGGTGTAATCATTGGCAAGCAGTGCGTACGCGGGCGATACCGGTGCGTAGGGAATGCCAACGTGCATGGCCGCGCAGGCAAGCAGCGCATGATGGATGCCGTTACCGGAAAGCACCAAGAGTGGCCGCTCGAGGGAGAGGTCGTGATCCAGCAGGGCCTGAGCAAGACATTCGGCTGCTGCCAGCGCCTCGCCGTAGCTTATGGTATGCCAGGCCGCGCTTGCGTGGTTTCGCTGACGCTCGGCCAGAAACGGCGCATCGGGCGTGTGTTCGGCCCAGTGCACGAGCCGGTCGGTCAGGCAGCGTGGGTGCGCCTGGAGCGATGGGCCGCTCAAGTAATGAACACCGTCATCAGGGTGGCGTTCGTGGGCTTCGGGGTGGCAACTACCATTATCGGGCGACATGACAAGCTCCGTAGGTGAGGTCAACCGGATGACCGGGTCGCTGTGGTAATTAGTTATAAGGTGTAACTAGTTTTGTGGCTAGAGGCGTGGAATCAGACTTTAGGCTACGCAGCAGAAGGCAATTGGCCGGTTAAATAGAGAGTAACGCCTGAATAAGGTTATGTTTTATAATTAGAGGGTCGCTGTGTAAGCGGCGGCTTATTTTTGCGGATGGGCGTTTGAATGGAGCTTGCTATGCAGCAGATGGGAGACGATCAATCAGGCTCAGAAACAGGCCGCACACTGATTCTCGATGAGTTGCTGGGGTACGCCCTGCGCCGGGCACAGCTCAAGGTCTTCAAGGATTTCGAGGAGGCCATGCGCGAGTACGCCATCCGCCCGGCCCAGTTTTCGGCGCTGGTCGTCGTGGAAGAAATGCCGGGCGTCACGCAGTCGGAACTCGCGCAGCGACTTGCCATCGACCCGCCACGCGTGGTCAATCTCGTGCACGATCTTGAAAAGCGCGGCTACGCCGTGCGCGTTCGCTGCAAACGGGACCGTCGATCTCATGGCATCTTCCTGACCAAGCCGGGGGAGGCGCTGGTCACGACGCTCAAGCGGCTGTCAGTGGAAAGCGATGCCCGCGCCAGTGTGGGGTTGAGCGAGGACGAACGCGCCCACCTGTTGAGGCTGCTTCGAAAGATCTACGATACCCCGGAGGCGCCCTGACACCTCGCGTGACTCAAGCCGGTCAAGCCGTGGCCCGGTCGCCGTGATGAGCCTTGTTCATTCAGGCTCGATCAATCCTGCCCCCAATGCCTTGAGTGACGCCTTTAGCTGGCGCTGAAACGCGGTGCGCTGGTCTGCGCTCATATCTTCAAGCATACATTCCTCGAGCGCGATGACCGCGCTGTCGCATGCGCCGAGAACGCGTTGGCCCTTGTCGGTCATGCTGATCTGGATCAGTCGGCCGTGATTCGGGTCCGGCCGTCGCTCGACCAGCCCTTTCGATTCCATGGACTTCACCATCTCGTTGGCCGCCTGGGGCGACACCAGCGATTTTTCGGCAAGCTTTGCGTTTGAAAGTGGGCTTCTCCGCGCCAGCACGGAAAGCGCGGTGTACTGCTGCATGGTCACGCCCAGCGGCTGAACGGCCTCGCTGATATGGCGTCTGAGGGCGCGGTCGAGCCGCCCGATCAGATACGCCACCCGGGTTGGGGGAGGGCCATCGGCAGGACGGTCATCGGCTGTACATTGGTCGAATGTGTCGGTCATGGGCGGTTTTTCCTCTTTGCAAGCGCAGAATAGCGCATTATGATGAATCAAGAGAGTATCAACTTACTTGATATTATATGGAAGGGACAATCGCATGAGCGACTACACCAATCGTTGGAAAACCGTTTCCGTCTCGGTCGAGGAGGGCATCGCCTGGGTCACGCTGAATCGGCCTGAAAAACGTAACGCCATGAGCCCGACACTCAACCGGGAAATGATCGATGTTCTCGAGACCATCGAGCTCGATCAGGACGCAAAGGTTCTGGTACTGACCGGGGCCGGCGAGTCGTTCTCTGCCGGTATGGACCTCAAGGAGTATTTCCGCGAAATCGACGCAAGCCCTGAAATCGTGCAGGTCAAGGTGCGCCGTGACGCGTCGACCTGGCAGTGGAAGCTTCTGCGCAACTACGCCAAACCCACCATCGCCATGGTCAATGGCTGGTGCTTTGGCGGCGCATTTTCACCGCTGGTGGCCTGTGACCTTGCGATTGCGTCCGATGATGCGGTGTTTGGCCTGTCGGAAATCAACTGGGGTATTCCGCCAGGCAACCTGGTCAGCAAGGCCATGGCGGATACGGTCGGTCACCGCAAGGCCCTCTATTACATCATGACCGGTGAAACCTTTACCGGCCGCGAAGCGGCGGAGATGGGGTTGATCAACCAAAGCGTGTCGCTTGATGAGCTTCGCGAGACCACCCGCAAGCTTGCCATGACCCTGCGCGACAAGAACCCGGTTGTGCTGCGCGCTGCCAAGATCGGCTTCAAGCTGTCGCGTGAGCTGACGTGGGAGCAAAACGAAGAGTATCTCTACGCCAAGCTCGATCAGGCCCAGTTGATTGACCCCGAACATGGTCGCGAGCAGGGCATGAAGCAGTTCCTCGATGAAAAGAGCATCAAGCCGGGGCTTCAAAGCTACCGCCGCACCGAGTGATCGCGTCATCGTACGGCCCGGTGGGGCGTTTGATTTTCAAGGTAAGGTGAAGGAGTGATCGGTATGAACATCGAATTATCGATTGGGGGCGTCTCGCGGCCTGCCAGTGATAACAGCACGTTCGAGCGCAGAAATCCCTTCGATGGCCAGGTGGCCACTCGGGCCGCCTCGGCAACGCCTGAAGACGCCACCGCCGCCGCCGATGCCGCTCAGAAGGCATTTGCGAGCTGGTCCCGAACCGGGCCGGGGGAGCGTCGGGCCCGGCTTTTGAAAGCTGCGGATGTGATGGAGGCGCATCAGGCGCGTTTCATCGAGCTCATGGTCAGTGAAACCGGCGCCACGCCCGGCTGGGCCGGCTTCAACGTCGCGATTGCCGCTGGCATGTTGCGTGAGGCGGCAGGGCTTACGACGCAGGTCGGTGGCGAAGTCATCCCCTCGAACGTGCCTGATAATCTGGCAATGGGCGTTCGCGTGCCCTGCGGCGTAGTGCTGGGTATCGCGCCCTGGAACGCGCCGATCATTCTCGGTACCCGCGCCATTGCCACGCCGCTTGCCTGTGGCAATACCGTCATCTTGAAGGCGTCCGAGCAGTGTCCGGCGACGCACCACCTGATCGGTGAGGTGTTGATCGAGGCCGGTTTCGATCAAGGCGAGGTCAACGTCATTACGCATGCCCCCGAGCGGGCGAGCGAGGTGGTCGATGCGTTGATCGGTCATTCGGGTGTTCGGCGGATCAACTTCACCGGCTCGACAGGCATTGGGCGGATCATTGCCGAGAAGGCCGCAAAGCGTCTGAAACCTGCCCTGTTGGAACTCGGTGGCAAGGCCCCGTTTCTGGTGCTCGATGACGCCGATCTCGAGGCGGCCGTCGAGGCTGCTGCCTTCGGGGCGTTTTTCAATCAGGGTCAGATCTGCATGTCCACCGAGCGATTGATCGTCGATGCCGCCGTGGCTGATGCGTTTGTCGAGAAGCTCGCGGCCAAGGCGCGCACGCTCAAGGCCGGTGATCCGAAGGATGATGCCAATGCGCTCGGCACGCTGATCGACGCCGCTTCCGGCGAAAAGCTCAATGCGCTGATTGACGATGCGCTCGCTCACGGCGCGACGCTCGTGTGCGGGGGCAAGGCCGAGGGGGTTGTAATGCAGCCGACCCTGATCGATGGCGTGACCTCACGCATGCGACTCTATCGCGAAGAGTCGTTCGGGCCATTGGTTGCAATGATGCGGGTCGACGGCGATGACGAGGCACTCGATGTCGCCAATGACAGCGAGTATGGCCTTTCGGCGGCGGTGTTCAGCCGAGACAGTGCCCGAGCCATGCGGGTCGCGCAGCGGGTGCAGTCCGGTATTTGCCACATCAATGCACCGACCGTACACGATGAGCCCCAGATGCCGTTCGGGGGCGTGAAAGACAGCGGCTACGGACGATTTGGTGGCAAGGCCGGCATCGAGGCCTTTACCGAACTGCGCTGGATGACCATGCAACTCGGGCCACGGCACTACCCGATCTGATCGATGAGAAGCGGCCTGTCGGTGAGGCCTTTCGTGGTTGGCATTTCAGGGCATGAATAACCACACTGGGTCATGCCTAAACCCAAGGAGAGGAACCGATGGCCGCTCGTTTTGAAGTGTTTGAACACGCAACCGCTCATGTTCAGGGTTCGCCCAACCGGGACAAGAATCAGACGGCGGACGACATGCCGCTTGAAAGCTTTCGGATCTATGATCACGAGCAGCAACAATACGCCAGCGATGAGTATGAAATTCGCGATGAAGCCGAGGAAGACTGCGCACGCATGAATGCCGAGGCCGCCTCGTAAATCAGACGACGCGTGCGTAGTTCGCCATGACCATGGTTTGCCGGGCGGTGCTGTCTCTGGCCAGGCGCTACCCATAAAAATGCCCCGCGTTAATGCGGGGCATTACTGCATTGATGACATCCCTTTTTACTCAGCCCATCCTGGGCGTTGACTTCCTGTCACGGCTCATTCGGTGTCGGGTCACACCAAAATGATGACCTCCTGTCAGGGGGCACATCCTGTATATATTCGTTCCCTGAATCATGACGTCCTGTCAGTACCAGCGTCCTGCGTACGTATTATCTAAATGTAGAAAAAGGTTTCTATTTGGTTTTTCCTATTAGCTTTGGTAATGAGGTGAAGATCACATTAATAAATCAGGCTGGCCTGGGTGGCGTCGATGACGCCGAAAGCGGCACATCGACCCAGAACGTTGACCCCTGACCTTCCCGCGATGAAAAGCCCACCGCGCCGTCCATGCGTTCGGCAAGCTCGCGCGTGATGGCAAGCCCGAGCCCGGTGCCAACCCGCTCGCGGGTTGTCGACGTATCGGCCTGAGAGAACTTCTGGAAAATGTAGGGGTGAAACTCTTTAGGAATGCCCTTGCCCTGGTCAATGATTTCGATTCTGGCGCGAACCGATGTCTGTGGGCTTGGCAGGGCATTGATGACGACCGTACCGTGTTCCGGGGAAAACTTGATTGCATTGGACAACAGGTTGCTGAGGATCTGCTGGAACCTGAGCTCGTCAACGTCAACCCGGAGCCCTTCCGGCGCGGCGTACTCGACCGAGACGCTGAATTTCTCGGCGTAGCCCTGGTTGGCCGTGACGCTTTTTTGAATCAACCCGGCAACCGAGTGCGATTCGATGGAAAACGTCATCTTGCCCGCCACCAGCTTGTCCATGTCGAGCAGGTCATTGATCAGCAGTCCCAGGCGGTCGCAGTTGGTCTTGGCGACATCCAGCATGGCCTGCATCGGGGCTGGAGCCTCACCCAGGGCACCGCCGGTAATCAGCCCGAGCGAGCCCGAGATCGAGGTCAGTGGCGTTCGAAGTTCATGACTTACGGTGGAGACGAAGTTGTTTTTCATCGCCTCGACCCGTTTGGTTTCACTCAGGTCGGTATTCGCACCACTGATGACCTGTGCCTTGCCGTCACTGCCGCGTTCGATCACACCGCGCACCATGAAGGGAATACAGTGGCCATCGCGGTGCTTGAGCGTAAGCTCGAACGTGAATTCAGTCTCGTCGGATCGAACCAGGGTTTTCAGGATCTCGAACACACGATCCTTTTCTTCATCAGGCAATCGTGCTCGGAAGGCGGCGATCGTATTCGATTGATGTGCGGGCGCGTAGCCGAGCTGTCGCCACCAGCGATCGGAGCAGAAAAGCTCTTCGGTACTGAAGTCATACTCCCACCAGCCGTCGTTACTGCCGGCCAGTACTCGCTCCTGTTTTTCCTTGATCCGCAGGAGCTCCTGTTGATGCACGTTAAGCTCGGCCGTCATGTCGGCCGCCAGTTCTTCGGCCCGCCGTTTACGGTGAATGATCGTGGTCATCGTCAGGAAAATGGCCGTGGCAAGGACAAGCGTTACGAGAATGATGATCACGATCGGAAGCGCGTTGATTTGCTCCTCAAAGGCCGGCGTGCTGTAGAAGCTGACCGTCCAGGTACGGCCGAAAAATTCCAGATAGACGTGGCCCTGATTCTTGAGCTCGCCCGACGCCTTGGCTTCCTTGGAAAACGAACTGAACATGAGAGCCGTGTCGGACGGTGTCATGCCATCATGAATTTCGAAGCCGACCAGTGACTCATCCCGAAGGCCCACACCTTTCATTAAATCGCCCATGCGGTAGGGGCTATAGACGAAGCCCAGCAGGGCCTTCCAGCGCTCTTCGGGGCTCGAGGTGGTAAACCCTTTTTCAAAGACCGGGGCGTAGATCAGCATGCCGGCCTGAACGTCTGCGTCCGTTTCCTGCAGGAGCGTAACGCGGCTCGACATGGCGGCAGCGCCATGGTTCACCGCGCGCTGCATGGCCTCGGCCCGAGTCGACTGAGACATCATGTCATAGCCGAACGCTGCCAGATTGCGCCCGCTGAACGGTTCCAGATACAGGATGGAGGTATAAAGCGGCCGATCGCCCTTTGGATGGACCGAAAAGCTTCGAAACCCCTCGTCACGCACCGTGGCCTCAAAGGACGCCAGCTCGCTCGGCTCGATGACCTGGCTGTACCCAAGTCCAAGAATGCCTGCGTAATTCCGGTCAAGCTCGAGGTTGCTGTAGTAGTCGCGCCACTCCTCGCGGGTCAGCGTTTCACTGTTGCGTACGAACCCGCGGGCGCCCTTGAGAATCAATTCGTGGTCGCGCATGCGGTCACTCATGACCGTCATGATCTCGCTTTTGATGGTGTCAAGCGTCTCGGCCTGATGGTCCTGCTGTTGTTGATGGGCCCAGCACGCAACAAACAGACCGATCAACACGGTGGCAAGAGCGCACGCGGCCGGCAGGAACGTGTATCGATTGAGTGTTTTCATGATTAAAGGCATCTCGTTGCCCCTGGATGACCGCCTGATATTGGATAAATAACGCCTGTTTCGGCGGGGGCTTTAGGTAAGGGAGAACGTCCGTATGCCGGGCGATGATTCACTGGGGCCAATCGAGGTCGATGGCACGGTTCGCGCTCGTTTTTGAGATTCATCCTTCATTAACGTCGCTCACGTGTCGTTAACGACAGTATTCACTCGTTCAACGAAAAGGCGATCCGGTGCCCTGCTCACTTCCTTCACCAGCTGATGACCCGAGACGGCTCAAAATGTTCGCTCCACCCGATGGCGAACAGAGACGACTCAAGGTGCTCGCCGAGTACAATCTTCTCAACACGGCGCCGGAAGATAACTTTGATCGCCTGGTTGCCTTGACGTCGCGCATGTTCAATGTACCGGTCGTGCTCATTTCATTGATCGGGAGAGATGAGCAGTTCTTCAAGGCCAAGGTCGGGCTCGATGTCTGCCAGACCGAACGGTCCTCCTCGTTTTGTGTGCACGCCATCGAGCAGGATGACGTCATGGTGGTGCCGGATGCCCTAGATGACCCGCGCTTTAGCACCAATCGGCTGGTGCTTGGCCCACCGTATATCCGGTTCTATGCCGGTAAGCCACTGTGCGCGCCGGGCGGTGAAAAGCTCGGCACGATCTGTCTGATCGACCAGACGCCACATCATGAGTTTTCCGCTGCCGACGAGCGCAACCTGACCGATATAGCTGCGCTGATCATGAGCCGGCTCGAAGTGCGACGGCTTGAGCATTTGAAACGCATCAACGAGGCGCGGTTCAACAATGTGGCGGCGTCCTCGCCCGACGCCATCCTGTTTTTCGACGCCCGCGGCATCATTCAGTACTGGAACGGCGCGGCCGAGCGTATCTTCGGTTACAACGCAGACGAAGTGGTCGGAAGGCCCGGCCATATTCTGGTACCCGACAGCTGGCGCGCGCGCTATGAGCAGCGCATCGCCGCGCTCGAGGGCGGCGATGCCTGGCGGCTGCCCAAAAAGCCCATTGAACTTCCCGGGCTCAAGAAAAACGGCCGAGAGTTTGCCGCCGAATTTTCACTGTCGGTGTGGCATGAGGGCGACACGCTCAGTATCGGCGCGATCGTGCGCGACATCACCGAACGCAAGTTGAACGAACAGCGGCTTTACCATCTGGCGTCCACGGACCCGTTGACGAATCTTTATAACCGCGGTTACTGGCGCCAGGCGCTGGATGAACAACTCGAGCGTGCCTGCCGCGCCACTGTCCTCATGATGGATCTCGATGGCTTCAAGGCCATCAACGATACCTTCGGCCATTCAGCGGGCGACGACGTGCTCAAGGGCGTGGCGCTGCGTCTGCGTGCCCTCTGCGATGACACCATGGACATCGCCCGCTTCGGCGGCGATGAGTTTGTGATCTCGATGCCGGGCAATGATGTGACCAAGGCGGTGCAACTGGGCAATGCCATCATCTCGGAGCTTTCAGAACCTTACGCGTTGTCCGGCGGGCGGCGCGGCGATATCGGCGTCAGTGTCGGTATTGCCCGTGCGCCCAAGCACGGATCGAACTCCGGGCAGCTACTGGGCGCCGCCGATCTGGCGCTCTACCGCGCCAAGGAAAACGGCAAGGGCGGCTGCGTGGTGTTCGAGCCGGCCTTTCAGGATGTGGCCCAGGCGCGAAAGGCGTTTGAGAAAGAGCTCAATCACGCCTTCAAGAACGGCGAGTTCGAGATCTACTATCAGCCCCAATTTGCCACCCGAGATGGTCGCCTTACCGGCGCCGAGGCCCTGATTCGCTGGAACCATCCGGAGCGTGGGCTCTTGAGTCCGGACGAATTCATCGGAGTGCTTGGCAAGAAGCCTTCGGCCAACGCCGTGGGCGAGTGGATCATTCGCACCGCCTGCGAGCAGATCGCGCGGTGGCGAAAGACCTTTCCGGCGCTTCGCATCGGCGTGAATCTGTTCGACTCGCAGCTTCGAACGCCGAGGCTATTGACGGTCGTGACTCGGATACTGGCCGAATTCGACCTGCCGCCTTCGGCGCTTGAGCTCGAACTGGTTGAAAGTACGCTGCTTCGAAGCGACAGCCTCACGCTCAAGCTATTGAACGACCTGCGCGCTGCCGGCATCGGGCTTGCCTTCGATGATTATGGAACGGGCTACGCCTCGCTGAGCATGCTCAAGGAATACCCGGTTACCCGCTTAAAGATCGACCGCACCTTCGTCAAGGACATGACCGAAAGCCAGGCCGATGCCGCGGTGATCAAGGCCGTGCTGTATCTGGGGCGAAATTTCGGGCTCGATGTGATCGCCGAAGGGGTGGAAACCCCGGCCCAGATGGCCTTTCTCGAGCAGAACGGGTGTCTGGAAGCGCAGGGGTATCTCTACGGAGCGCCAATGCAGGCTGAGGCGTTCGAGCAACTGTTTTTGAGAGACAAGACGGTATCCATGCCTTGAGTTTCGGCGCCTTAGGCTCAGTTTCCGAGTATCGTTGGTCGTAGTCTCTAGTGGTGCTGAGGTCATGGATAACGCCCCTCGAGCCGGTTGGCAACCAGCTCTTTCAGAATGTCATTGGTCAGGGTCATGGCCGGTGTGGCGGGTTCGCGACGGCGACTACAGATTATGGGCGAGGTGATGTTGGGCTCGGCCAGGCGCACATAGGTAATTTCGTCGCGATGCATTCGCATCACCTGCTCAGGAACCAGGCTAAAGCCCAGATCGGACGCGACCAGGCCGATCGCGGTCTGAAGCTCGTTGGTTTCCTGAATCACTCGCACTCTAAGCCCTCGCAGGCGAAACAGGCTCAAGACCGTATCGGCGTAGCTGGGCCTTGGCGCTGCCGGGTAGATGATCAGTGGGTACTGGGCCAACTCGGCAAGTGTTGGCGTGGTGTTTGCCAGCGGATGCGATACCGGAAGCGCCGCCACAATCGGCTCGTCGAACAGCACTTCCTGCACAATGTCCGGATCATCGACCCTCAAACGGCCAAACCCGATGTCAATCCGGCCGGCCTTGAGCGCTTGGATCTGGCTCACTGTGGTCAACTCCAGTAGTAAAAGCTCGATGTCATCCGTTTGCCGTAGACGGCGAATCAACTGCGGCAACTGTCCAAACAGCAGTGAGCCAACCATTCCTATCCCGAACACCTGATGCCCGCGGCGCGCCATGCGCCGTGTGGCAGCCACGGTGGTATCGACCTTCTCCAGAATTTGTAGGGCGTGCTCAAGAAAGAACTTGCCTTCCGGTGTCAGCGCCAGTCCGCGTGCCTGACGCTCAAACAGGGACGTGCCCAATTCGGTCTCCAGCTGCTTGATGCGCCGCGTCAAGGGCGGTTGCGCCATGTGCAGCCGTTCGGCTGCGCGAGTCATGTTGAGCTCTTCAGCGACCGTACAGAAATAGCGCAGTTGGCGAATGTCCATGAATACCTTCCGGGTATGGGTGGCGACCCAAACGATATTTTTTCGGTGCGGCAGGGGCAATCAGACTTAGGTCATCGCTGATTACCGCCCTACAAAGAGGCCGACCATGCCCGCCATCATCGAGTCGATTACTACCCAGCTTGTCGATTTGCCGACCATTCGGCCGCATCGATTGTCCATGACCACCATGGCGTGTCAGACGCTGGTCATCGTGCGCCTTCGTACCTCCGATGACATCGAAGGTCTGGGCGAGGCAACCACTATTGGTGGGCTGAGCTACAGCGCGGAAAGCCCCGAAAGCATCAAGTGCAACATTGATGCGTGGTTGGCGCCGCTTCTGATTGGCCAATCCGCGGACAACATCAATGCGCTCATGGCCCGACTCGACCGCCACGTGAGAGGGAACACCATTGCCCGCTCGGCACTGGAAACCGCGTTGCTCGATAGTCAGGGCAAGCGCCTTGGCGTCTCGGTCGCAACACTTCTTGGTGGCGCGGTGCACGATCACCTGCCTGTGCTCTGGACACTGGCCAGTGGCGATACCCAGAAGGACATTGATGAAGCCTTCCAGCGTCTGGACGAGCGTCGCCACCAGCAGTTCAAGCTCAAGCTGGGCGCCAATGCCCTGCGCGATGATCTGCGTCATGCCGAGGCAATTTGTGTCGCGCTCGAAGGCCGCGCCGGCGTGCAGGTCGATATCAATCAGGCCTGGGATGAAGCCACCGCTGTGCAAGGCATTGCTGCGCTGGAGGAGGCCGGTGTCGAACTGATTGAGCAGCCCATCTCCGCGCGCAATGTGTGCGGTCTCACCCGCCTGGCCAATCGGTTCAGCGTGCCAATACTTGCCGATGAAGCCGTACAGGACACCGTCGATGGCCTGACGCTCCAAAGTGCCGGCTTCAGCGGTGCCTTCGCCCTCAAGATCGCCAAGGCCGGTGGGCCGCGCGGGGCAATTGCGCTGGCTCGCATGGCACAGGCCGCGGGCATCGGCCTCTACGGCGGCACCATGCTGGAAGGCACCATCGGCACCGCCGCCTCACTCCACGCCTGGTCTGCACTTTCATCGCTCGAGTGGGGCACTGAAATGTTCGGTCCGCTGCTTTTGAAGGATGACATCGTCACCGAAGGGCTTCGCTATCACGAATTCGGCGTCGACCTGCCCCGCAGCCCGGGCCTTGGTATCACCCTCGACGAAGACCGTTTGAGTTTTTACACCCGCACCTGATGCAAGGAGACGTCCCGATGCTGTTTCACGTTGAAATGACCGTTCATTTGCCAAACGACATGCCGGAAGACATGGCCGCCGAGATCAAGGCAACAGAAAAGGCCTATTCCCAGAAGCTTCAAGAAGAGGGCACCTGGCGCCACCTTTGGCGCGTCGCCGGCAGCTACTCGAACGTCAGCATTTTCGATGTCGAGGACAACGAGGCGCTTCATCGAATCCTCGGTGGGTTGCCACTGTTTCCCTATATGGAGATTCAAGTGCGCCCGTTGTGCCGTCACCCGTCCTCGGTGCGCGACGACGACCGCTGAACGTGTGTTTTTGATCGTAGCGAAGGCCACCTGAATAAAAAGACCACCTGAATAAAGAGGTAGTGATCATGAGCGTAAAGATCTTTGATACCCCGGATGTGCAGGACTTTCTTGTCAGAATCAGCGGTCTTGAAAACCCGGGCGGCAGCGAGCGTGCCAAGCAGATCATTCATCGGCTGGTCGGTGATCTATTCCGGCTGATCGATGACTTCGATATCACCGAAGACGAGTACTGGGCGGGCATCAACCTGCTTAACGCGCTTGGCAGCCAGACCCAGTTCGGCCTGCTCTCGCCGGGCCTTGGATTCGATCACTTTCTCGACATGCGCCACGACGCCATCGACGCCGAAGCGCATCGCACCGGCGGTACGCCGCGCACCATCGAAGGGCCGCTTTACGTGGCAGGCGCCCCGGAAGCTGACGGTTTCGTCCGTATGAGCGATGAGGCCACCGAGGGCGAGACCATGTGGCTGACCGGTCAGGTCCGCGACGTCGACGGTACGCCAATAAAGGGCGCCAAGGTCGAGATCTGGCACGCCAACGACAAGGGCGGCTACTCCTTTTTCGATCCCTCGCAGTCTGAATACAACCTGCGCCGCACGATCTACACCGACAGCGACGGCCGCTATACCGCCCACAGCATTATTCCTTCCGGGTATGGCGTTCCCGAAGGCGCACCGACCGACGTCGTTCTCAAGTCGCTCGGCCGCCACGGCGAACGCCCGGCCCACATTCACTTCTTTATCTCGGCGCCCGGCCACCAGCACCTCACCACTCAGATCAACCTGGCCGGCGACCCCTACACCTTTGATGATTTCGCCTTTGCCACCCGCGAAGAGCTGGTGATTCCCGCCGAGCGCATCGAGGACGTTAGCGAGATCGACCAGCGTGGACTGGACGGGGCGTTTTCTCAGGTGGTGTTCGACATCGAACTGTCGCCAACCGATGAAGCCGCTCTTGAAACCCGTCACGCCCGGCCGCGGGCGAAGGAAGACGAGCACGACCTGGCCAGCCGGCTGGCTGGAGCGGCAAGGGTCTAGACCGTCCGTCGTGGTCATTGCCTGACACCGTGACATCGCCTGACACCGTGACGCTGACGCCATCAGCAGACGATAACCATCATTGAGGAGCGCGATCATGACAACACAGCTTGATCAACTCGAAACCCGTGTTCGCAACGTTGTTCAGGATGATCCCGAACAAGGCATCTTTCGCTGCCACCGCAGCATGTTCACCGATCCAGCCTTTTTCGAGCTGGAGCTGAAGCACATCTTCGAGGGTAACTGGCTATTCATGGCCCACGAAAGCCAGATCCCCGAAGCGGGTGATTATTTCACCCTGTTCATGGGACGCCAGCCGGTCATCATCACCCGCGACAAGGACGGCGAGCTGCATGGCATGCTCAATACCTGCAGCCACCGCGGTGCCACCCTGTGCCGCAAACGTCGAGGCAACAAGACCACGCTGACCTGTCCCTTTCACGGCTGGTCGTTCAAAAACGACGGTCGTCTTCTCAAGGCCAAGAACGAAAAGACAGGCGCCTACCCCGAAGGTTTCAAGCAGGACGGCTCGCACGACCTCAAGCATCTGCCGCGCTTTGAGAACTACCGCGGTTTCCTGTTCGGAAGCCTTAGCGACGACGTCGTGCCCCTGACCGAGCATCTGGGCGAGACGACCAAAATCATCGACAACATCGTTGATCAGGCCCCTGAAGGCCTTGAGGTTCTGCGCGGCACCTCGACCTACACCTTCGACGGCAACTGGAAGCTGGGAGCAGAGAACGGCGCCGACGGCTATCACGTCAGCTCCGTGCACTGGAACTACGCATCCACCATGGAGCGGCGCGACTACGACAAGGGCGGTACCCGGGCAGTCGATGCCAACGGCTGGTCGAAGAGCATGGGCGGGTTCTACTCCTACGAAAACGGCCACATGATGCTGTGGACCCGGCTGATCAACCCCGAAGTCCGGCCGGTCTATCAGCGTCGCGACGAGATCAACGCCGAGTTCGGCGAGGCGCGCGGCGATGCCATCGTCAATCAGACCCGCAATCTGTGTCTCTATCCCAACGTTTACCTGATGGATCAGTTCTCTACCCAGTTGCGCACCATTCGGCCGCTGGCGGTGGACAAGAGCGAGGTCACCATCGTGTGTTTCGCGCCGAAGGGCGAATCCGATGAAAGCAGGGCGCTGCGCATCCGCCAGTACGAGGATTTCTTCAACGTCAGCGGCATGGGCACGCCGGACGATCTGGAAGAGTTTCGCGCCTGCCAGAACGGCTACGCCGCGGAAAATCTCGAATGGAACGACCTGAGCCGCGGCGCCAGGCAGTGGATCGAGGGGCCGGATGACAACGCCCGCGCCGTCGACATGAAACCGCTCCTGAGCGGGGCCTCTCCCGAGGATGAGGGGCTCTATGTTCTGCACCACAAGCACTGGGTCGAGCAGATGCTGCGCGCCGTTGAGCGTGAGCGCTCGCAGCTGATCGTCACCAGCACCGGCGACGAGGAGGACGCGGCATGAGTCTCGATTATCTTGATGTACAGGCGTTTCTGTTTCGTGAAGCCAGGCTGCTGGACGACCGCCAGTGGGACGAATGGCTGACCTGCTACCACGAGGACGCGGTGTTCTGGATGCCGGCCTGGGATGACGAAGACCGGCTCACCGAGGATCCGCACCGCGAAATTTCGCTGATCTACTACCCCAGCCGCCAGGGGCTGGAGGATCGTGTCTACCGGATCAAGACCGAGCGCTCTGGCGCCACCAGCATTCCCGAGCCGCGGGTGACCCATCAGCTCTCGAATATCGAGATCCTCTCGGAAAAGGCTGGGCAACTTCATCTGCGCTTTAACTGGCACAACCTGAGCCACCGCTACCACGAGACCCACAGCTTTTTTGGCACCTCGTTCTACAGACTCGATATCAGCGGCGAGACGCCTCTGATCCGCGAAAAGAAGGTGGTGCTCAACAACGACTACATCCACCAGGTAATTGATATCTATCACATCTGATGGCGCCGGGAGAGGAAACGTCATGGAATACCGCATTGCACTCAACTTCGAGGACGGCGTCACCCGCTTCATTCAGTGCCGTGACAACGAAACGGTGCTCGACGCCGCCTATCGCCAGCGCATCAATCTACCCATGGACTGCTCCGACGGCGTCTGTGGTACCTGCAAGGGCCAGTGCGAGCGGGGCGAGTTCGATCTCGGTGACGAGTACCTGGAGGAGGCGCTCTCCGATGAAGAAGCCGCCCGCGGCCAGGTGCTGACCTGTCAAATGGTGCCCGCCTCGGACTGCGTCGTCCGCATCGCCGCTGACTCGACGCGCTGCAAGACCGGCATCGGCGAGTACGCCGGCACGCTGGCCGGCGTTGAGACGCTGTCGGACGACAGTCTCGAGCTGAGCATCGATCTGGATGAGGGCGCAGAACTGGGCTTTCTGCCCGGTCAGTACGTCAACATCGATATTCCCGGTGAAAATGAATATCGCGCCTACTCGTTCAGTTCGGCGCCGGGCGAGACCCGCGCGACCTTCCTGATTCGCAACGTTCCTGACGGGCGCATGAGCGGCTATCTGCGCGAGCGGGCGGCGCCCGGCGATCGCATAACGCTCAGGGGGCCGCTGGGCAGCTTCTATCTGCGCCCGGTCAGCCGGCCGATTCTGATGCTGGCCGGCGGCACCGGGCTGGCGCCGATGCTTGCGATGCTCGCCCAGTTACAGGCGCAGGGCTGTGAGCAGCCGGTGCATCTGATCTACGGCGTCAACCAAGACGATCATCTGGTCAAGTGCGAGGCGCTCGACGCCTTCACCGAAGCACTGCCGGACTTTGCCTATACAACGGTCGTGGTGGATGAGACCAGCGATCATCCGCGCAAGGGCTACGTTACCCATCACCTGGCCGCCGAGATGCTCAACGACGGCGATGTCGATGTCTATCTCTGCGGGCCACCGCCCATGGTCGATGCAGTGCTGACGCACTTTGAAAGTCTTGGCCAGCAGCCGGCCGGCTTCTACTACGAAAAGTTCACGCCCAAACGGGTCGAGGAGGCGGCATGACTACCACAATGTCGCATCCGGCACGCTTCAAGGATCGCGTGATGGTGATCACCGGCGCGGCTCAGGGCATCGGGCGGCGCGTGGCCGAACGCGCTGCAGAGGAAGGTGCACGGCTGGCGCTGGTGGATCGCGCCGATGAGATTGGCGAACTGGTCGACACCCTCATTGAACAGGGCCATGAAGCCATCGCCGTTCAGGCCGATCTCGAGCAGTGGGCCGGCGCCGAACAGGCGGTCAAGCAGATTATTGATCATTACGGTCGGGTCGATGTGCTGATCAACAACGTCGGCGGCGCGATCAACTTCAAGCCCTTTACCGAGTTCAGCGAGGCCGAGATCGGGGCTGAAATCCAGCGCTCGCTGATGCCGACGCTCTGGTGCTGTCGCGCGGTATTGCCGGCCATGATCGCCCGCGAGCACGGCGTGATCGTCAACGCCTCGTCTGCGGCCACCCGGGGGATTCATCGCATCCCCTATTCGGCGGCCAAGGGCGGCATCAATGCGCTGACGACCTCACTGGCGTTCGAGGTGGCCGAGTACGGCATCCGCGTGGTCGCTACCGCCCCCGGCGGCACATCTGCCCCACCACGGCGAATCTCGCGCGGCACGCCCGAGCCCGGAAACCAGCAGGAGCGCGACTGGTTTCAGGCCCACATTGATCAGACCCTGTCGTCGAGCTTTTTAAAGCGCTACGCCACCCTCGATGAGCAGGCTGCCCCCATTCTGTTTCTGGCCTCCGACGAGGCCGGCTATATCACCGGCTCGGTCGTTCCGGTGGCCGGCGGCGACAGCGGCTAGATCACGGATCAAGCGACCACCCAACTGATGCCAGGCCAACAACGCCAATAACACTGTCAGGAGCCACGAATCATGTCATCGATCCAGGGACCTTCTCTCACCTCAGTCCGACCGATCACGGGCCGCTTCGCCACCACCGCACTCACGCTGGCCGCCACGTGGGCGCTCGCCACGCCCGCCGCCCAGGCCAACAACGGCTTCAACATGCCGGGATATGGCACTCGTGCACTGGGCATGGGCGGGGCATCGATCGCGCTGCCGCAGGATTCGCTGGCAGCAGCCAACAACCCGGCCGGCATGGCGCTGGTCGGCGATCGTTTTGATGTTGATCTGGCCGTGATCTCGGCCGATCTGGATCTGGATGTCGCCGGCAATGGCTACCACGACTCGCCGCTGCCGCTGGTACCGGAGTTCGGCTTCAACCGCCGTCTGTCGGAGGACTGGACCGCAGGGGTGTCAATGATCAGCAACGGCGTCGAACTCGATTATGGCGAGGCGGTCCTCGGGTATGGGACCACCGACCTCAAGTCGAAGCTTATCCAGACCATCGTGCACCCCACTCTGACCTATCGGGTTGCGCCGGGGCATCACCTTGGCGCGTCACTGTTGCTCGGCGCGCAGCGTCTTAGAGTCAGCGGGGTCGAAAACCTCGGCCTCGAGGACACGGAAGGCGACTGGGCCACCGGCTACGGCGCGGCCTTCGGCTACATCGGCAGGCTTTCTCCCGAATGGCAGGTGGGCGCGACCTACCGCACGCCGATGCGCTTTAGCCGGTTTGACGATTACCGCCGCCTGCTGCCGGAGGGGCGCATCAACATGCCGCAGCAGGCGGGCATTGGACTGGCCTATACCCCGACCGATCGTTTGACGCTTGCACTGGACGTCATGTGGCTTGGCTGGTCGGAAGAGCACACCTGGGGGAACGCCTTCACCGAAGGCGGCGCACTGGGCGATCGCAATGGATCGGGCTTTGGCTGGAAGGATCAGCGGGTGGTGCGCTTCGGGGCAAGTTATGACGTGACACCGCGCTGGACGATTCGCGGCGGTGCGTCGTTTGCCAGCGAGTTGATGTCCGGCAGCGAATCCACGCTTTCGGCGCTAGCGCCGCTGCAGGGGCGTGACCACTACACCCTCGGTACCAGTTACACCTTCGATAACGGCATCGAACTCAATGGGGCCTTCGTGCACATGCCCAAAGAACACCTGCATGGTGATGGCGCCTCGCAGGGCGTCGATATGAGCATCGGGGTCGACATGCTGTCACTGGGCATCGGCGTACCCCTGTAAGGCATATATGACTGATTTTCATATGAGGAGACAGACTCATGACCACGACCAACGCACTGTTGCTGATTCACGGCTCCTTTTGTGACGCCGAGATCTGGCGCCCGGTGGCCGACCGGCTGCGCGACCGGGGCTACGAGGTGTTTGTGCCGACCGTCGCCGGCCATGGCCCGGACGGTGATCGCAGTGTCAGCCATGACGACTGCGTGGCCTCGCTGATCGACTACGTCGACACCCACTGCCCGAAGCGATTCGTGGCACTGGCGCACAGCTGGGGTGGCACGCTGCTGCAGAAGCTGGCCGAGCTGCGCGGTGATCGGCTCGAGCGAATGGTGTTTCACAACGCCTTTGTGCTGCGCGATGGCGAATCGTTGTATGACGTGCTGCCGCCGGGCCATCAGGCATTATGGGATACGATCAAGGATGATCCGAACGGCCTGGTGCTGCCGTTTTCGGTCTTTCGCGATGTCTTTGCCAACGACGTCGACCTCGAGACGGCGCAGGCCGCCTACTCACATGTATCGCCCACCCCCGTACGCAGTCACCTAGACAAGGTTTCTCTACCGACGTTCGAGCAGCTCGAGATTCCACGCAGCTGGCTTTACGCCTGGGATGATGTAGCGCTTACCCCCGGTGATTTCGGCTGGCATCCGCGCATGAGTCAGCGGCTCGGTCTGTACCGCATGGTCTCCATGCCGGGCGGGCACATGGTGTGTCAAAGCACCCCCGATGCCCTGACCGAGGCCATCATTCTGGCCACTCGGCCCTAGGAAAAACTGCCGATTTCGTACTGTTTCAAAGGGAGACTCATCATGACAAGAGCAACATCCAATCGCCTTCGGGTGGGCATCGTGGGGGGCGGTATCGGTGGGGTGGCGCTGGCCATTGGACTTTCGCGCCACGTGGACCTCGACGTGACGCTTTTTGAATCGGCACAGGCGTTTTCCGAAATTGGTGCGGGCGTCTCGTTCGGCCCCAACGCCGTACGCGCCATCGAGCGTCTCGAATTGGGTGAGGCCTACCGGCGCGTAGCCGACGGCTCGCCGGCCCCGTTCGAGGACGTCTGGTTCGAGTGGCGTCACGGTATCGATGATAACTACATCACCGCCACGCTGGCTCCAGGCTGCGGCCAGTCCTCGGTGCATCGCGCCGATTTTCTCGACAGCCTGGTCACCTGCCTGCCGGACGGCATTGCCCATTTTGGCAAGCGCTGCTGCGATGTGGCCCAGAACGAGGATGGCGTTCACCTTTCATTTACCGATGGTACGCACGCTGAATGCGACGTGGCCATCGGCTGCGACGGAATCAAATCCGTGCTGCGTGATCATGTGCTGCCTGCCGAGCATCACGGCGACACCGGACCGCGTTTCAGCGGTACGTACGCCTACCGAGGGCTGGTGTCGCGCACAACGCTTGAATCCGAGCTTGAGCGTCGGCAGGCCGATGTACGGTTGGCCAGAGTGCCCCAGATGCTACTGGGTGAAGACCGTCACATCCTGACGTTTCCGGTCAAGGACGGTGAGGTGGTCAACGTGGTGGCGTTTGAAACCGACAGCACCCGGTCCCGCCCCCGCGCCGCGGTTACCGGCGACTGGGTCGAAACCGTCTCCCGGGAGCGCATGCTGGCCGCTTTTGCCGACTGGGGCGAAGGTACGCAGGCCATTCTGGGCTGCATCGAGCAGCCCACGCGCTGGGCGCTGCATGACATCGCGCCGCTGCCGCACTATCACCGCGAGCGCGTGCTTTTGATCGGTGATGCCGCCCACGCCATGCTGCCGCACCAGGGGGCAGGTGCCGGTCAGGCACTGGAAGACGCCTGGGTGCTGAGCGAGCTGCTGGGGGATTCCGCCTGCGATCGCACCCGAGTCAACGCGGTACTGGCCGAATTCGACCGTGCGCGCCGCCCGCATTCCAGCGAGGTACAACGCACTTCGTTCGAGGCCGGCGAACTCTATGAGCGGCGTGGCCTGTGGCGTGACTGCGATGACGCCGAACTCGCCCGCGAGCTTGAAACCCGCTTTGACTGGCTGTGGTCGGCCGACCCGCAGCACACTATCAACGATATTCGAACCCTGCTGGCCACCGGCCACACCGCGTCGCCCACTCTGGAGCACGATCATGACTGACGAGCAGTTTTTGGCCCCCGCTCTCTGGAAAGAGCGTTTATTTACCGGCCGCTGGGTCGAGGGCGCCGGTGAGACGATCACCGTCCGTGCCCCTGCCAGCGGCGAAACACTCGGTCAGGCAGCCACTGCGGACGCCGAACAGGTGGCGAGCGCGGCTCGCGCCAGCCGCGACGCCGCGGCCGAGTGGTTCGAACACGCCTACGATGACCGGGCCGAGGTGCTGCGCCAGGCGGCCAGACTGGCCGAACAACACCGTCAGTCGCTGGAGCAGTGGTTGGTCAGTGAGAGCGGCTCGACGCAGGCCAAAGCCGCATTTGAAGTCATGCTCACCATCAAGGCGCTGTACAAGGCCTCCGAGCTGCCCTCTGCAGCGGCCGGTGAGGTACTGCCGTCAACGCCTGGGCGCCTGAGTCTGGCCCGGCGGCGCCCGCTGGGCGTGGTTGGAGTGATCGCCCCGTTCAACTTTCCGCTTTATCTGGCCATGCGCGCGGTGGCACCGGCGCTGGCGCTGGGTAACGGCGTGGTGCTCAAACCCGACCCACGCACTACGGTCTGCGGGGGCTTTTCCATTGCGCGGCTTTTTGAGTGTGCCGGGCTGCCAGCTGGCGTGCTGTCAGTGCTGCCGGGCGGGCGCGAGGTGGGCTCGGCACTGGTTGAAGAGCCCAATATCACGATGATTCAGTTCACCGGCTCCACCGCCGCGGGACGCAAGATTGGCGAGCGCGCCGGCGCTCAGCTCAAGAAGGTCTCGCTGGAGCTTGGCGGCAAGAACGCGCTGATCGTGCTCGATGATGCCGACATCGAACAGGCCGTCAGCAATGCCAGCTGGGGTACCTATCTGCATCAGGGGCAGATCTGCATGTCCTGTGGCCGCATTCTGGTGCACCGCGCCATTTACGACACCTTTGTCGAGCAGCTGACCGAGCGGGCAAAAGGGTTAAATGTGGGTGACCCGGCGAGCGAAGGCGTGGCGCTCGGGCCGTTGATCGATGAGCAACAGCGCGACCACGCCGTTGATCTACTGGCCCGCGCCCGTGACGCCGGCGCGAGTGTTCGGATCGGCGGCGAGACGCGAGGGCTCTTCTTCCAGCCGGCCGTGGTCTGTGGTGTTAAGCCGGATAATCCGCTTTTTTACGAGGAAACCTTTGCACCCGTGGCGGTCGTCATTCCCTTCGACAGCGATGATGACGCCGTGGCGCTGGCCAACGACACCGAGTACGGCCTGTCGGCCGGGGTGATTTCACGCGACGTCGGCCGCGCACTGCGACTGGGCGAGCGGCTCCATACCGGGCTTTTGCACATCAACGACCAGACCGTCAATGATGAGGTAATCAACCCTTTCGGCGGCGTCGGCGCCTCCGGCAACGGCACCGCGATCGGCGGGCCGGCCAGTCTCGACGAGTTTACCCAGTGGCAGTGGCTGACGCTTAAAAGCGAGGCACCGATCTATCCGTTGTAATCGGCCTGTCCAGTGTGTTCGTGGTACGCGGTTGGCGCGCGGCAGGGGCCGTGCGCATCTGACATGACACCGAGGTGATGTATGACAACAAGCCAACAGATGACCATCAAGGCAGCGGTAACGCGGGAAAAGGGCGGTGCATTCCAGCTCGAGGACCTGACGCTCAGGGCACCGCGCGAAGACGAGGTGTTGATTAAAATCGTGGCCACCGGGATGTGCCACACCGACCTGATCGTGCGTGATCAGCTCTATCCGGTGCCGCTGCCGGCAGTACTGGGCCATGAAGGCGCCGGCGTGGTCGAGGCCGTTGGCCCGGCAGTAACATCGCTTAATGTAGGCGATCATGTGGTGCTGAGTTACGCCTACTGCGGGGATTGCCACGCCTGCGATGCGGGCCACGCCTCCTACTGCGAGGCGTTCTTTGCCCGCAATTTCAGCGGCGAAGGCCCAGACGGCGAGCAGGCGATCCGCGATGCCGACGGCCAGCCCGTGCACGATCATTTCTTCGGTCAGTCCTCTTTTGCCACCTACGCGTTGAGCCGTGAAAACAACGCCGTACGCGTGAGCCGAGAGGCACCACTCGAGCTACTCGGGCCGCTTGGCTGCGGCATTCAGACCGGTGCCGGCGCGGTGATCAACACCCTTCGCGTCACGCCCGGAAGCCGTTTCTGCGCCTTTGGCGCCGGCGCGGTCGGGCTGTCGGCCGTCATGGCCGCCCGGATTGCCGGTGCGACAACCATCATCGCCGTCGACATGATCGACTCACGGCTCGAGCTCGCCCTGGAGCTGGGGGCAACCCATGTGATTCATGCCGGCAGGGGATCCGTGGTCGAGCGCGTGCGTGAGATCGCTGGGGGCGGTGTGAACTTTGCGCTGGAATCGACCGGGCGACCTGAAGTGCTGCGTCAGGGCATCGATGCACTCGGCGGCCTTGGCGTACTCGGCGTTGTCGGTGCGCCGGCACTGGGCACAGAAGCCGCGTTCGACGTCAACGACCTGCTGCTCGGCGGCAAGAGCATTCGCGGTATCGTTGAGGGGGACAGCGTGGCCCGGCGCTTCATTCCGCAGCTGGTTGAGCTTTACATGCAGGGGCGGTTCCCGTTCGACAAGCTGGTGACGTTCTATGACTTCGCTGACATCGAGCAGGCCGCCGCCGACAGTGAGCAGGGCATTACACTGAAGCCGGTATTGCGACAGTCACGTTAGACCATGTACCCCCGCGAGGGCCCTGGACCGGCGCTACCTGGCATCAGGGGCGAAGTATTCTAGTGGCGCCGGGGACGCTCGCGCGTTGCCGACGGGGTCTCGCCGAACAGCGCCTTGTAGTCGCGGGCGAACTGGCTCAGGTGGTAAAAGCCCCAGGCGTTGGCGCCCTCGCTCACCGAGACGGCCTCCGGTGTAGACAGATAACGCCGTACCCGGTTGAGGCGCGCAAGCCTCAAGAACTGGATCGGGCTGATGCCGAGCACGCTTTCGAAGCTGTAGCGCAGGGTGCGGGGGCTTACGTGGGCAATGGCGCAAAGCTCATCCAGGGTGACCGGCAGCGCGGCGTTCTGATTCAGGTGCGCGCGCACGCGCTCGACCGCCTTACGCCGGCGCGCATGGCTGGGTGGGCGTTCGGCACTTGGGCGTGCGTCCCGCAAAATGGGCTCGAGCGCAAGCGTCAGAATATCCTGGTGTACCTTGATTTCGAGCCGGTCTGCGGGCATGGCGAGCAGCCGCTCGATCACGAAGGTGACGGCCTGGCGATGCGGTGGCGCAAGCCACAGCCGCTCGGTGCCTGCGTGGGCTACACCCTCGGTGTTCTCGTCTGCCAGTCCGGTCAGCGCCGACCGGCTGACTACCAGCCCATAGATGCCGAAGTCGTCCGGCGTGAGCAGTTCGAAGTCGCAGCCACCGGGGCGGCAGAGAATCTCGTGCTCACCGCTTGGCTGACCATTGATGCGACAGCCCCGTTTGCCCATCGGAATGCCGAGCCAGAGTGAGTCTGGCCAGACCGTGCATTTTTGATCCAGCGCGTGGCTGGTGTATTCCCGGAACACCTGCATTCTGGGCAGGTGAATTTCATCAAGGCGCCCGTGAAAGGTGCCCGGGCTCAACTGATCGTATTGCTGTGACCAGTCGGTCAGGTTGCGGGCGTGTTCGTTGGCGTCCCACGCCTCACTCACGCACTTGCGTGGTGCAGGGCGCGCGTGCGGCCGTACTGATGTCATGAGTGTGCGCTCCTGCCCGCCGGCAAAAGCCAGGCCTTGAGCGGGCTGTGTTGTTATTGGTGTTGCGCGTGTCGCTCTTGCCGAAACACGATAACGCCGAATCGCTTTACCTGACTATCCTCTGATCAAGGCATGTGGCGTCATGGCCGATGGCTGGCCGCCCACGCCGTTTACGAGGAGACGATCATGGCCGGACCCTATCATTACACCCTTGGCGACCGACGCTATCGCTTCGAGTGCCTTGCCGAGCTCATGGCCAAGGCAACGCCGGCCCGCTCCGGCGACCGCCTGGCAGGTGTTGCTGCCGAGACAGTTGAGGAACGGGTAGTGGCGCAGATGGCGCTGTCAGAGCTTTCGCTGACCACCTTTCTCGACGACCCCCTGATTCCCTATGAACGCGATGAGATCACGCGGCTGATTATCGACAGTCACGACGCCCACGCCTTCGCGCCGATCCGGCATCTGACGGTCGGCGATTTTCGAAACTGGCTCTTGAGTGATCTGGCAACGCCTGAACGGCTCGCCCAGGTGCGCGCCGGCATTACCCCGGAAATGGCCGCGGCGGTGAGCAAGATCATGCGCAATCAGGATCTGATTCTGGTGGCGAAGAAGTGCCGGGTGGTGACCGCCTTTCGTGACACCATTGGCCTTGAGGGGCGGCTTTCGACGCGGCTTCAACCCAATCACCCAACGGATGACGCCACCGGCATTGCCGCCAGCATTCTCGACGGGCTGATGTACGGCAATGGCGATGCGGTGATCGGCATCAATCCGGCCACCGACAACGTCGCCCAGAGCGTCCGGCTGATGACCCTGATGGACGAGGTGATCCAGAAATATCAGATTCCGACCCAGTCCTGCGTACTCACTCATGTGACCAACACACTTGAGGCGATCGAACAGGGCGCCCCGGTGGATCTGGTGTTTCAGTCGATCGGTGGCACCCAGGCCACCAATGAAAGCTTCGGCTTCGATCTGGCAACGCTTGCCGAGGCCCGAGATGCGGCGCTGAGCCTGAAGCGCGGCACGGTGGGCGACAACGTCATGTACTTTGAAACCGGCCAGGGCAGTTCGCTGTCGGCCAACGCCAATCACGGGCTCGATCAGCAGACCTGTGAAGCACGTGCCTACGCGGTCGCACGTCATTTCAAGCCGCTTCTGGTCAATACCGTGGTTGGGTTCATCGGCCCGGAGTACCTGTTCAACGGCAAGGAGATCATTCGCGCCGGCCTCGAGGATCATTTCTGCGGCAAGCTGCTTGGCGTGCCGATGGGCTGTGACATCTGCTACACCAACCACGCCGACGCCGACCAGAACGACATGGATAACCTGCTGACGCTGCTTGGAACGGCCGGATGCAACTTCATCATGGGTATCCCGGGCTCGGATGACATCATGCTCAATTATCAGACCACCTCGTTCCACGACGCGCTGTATCTGCGCCGCGCACTCGATCTGGCGCCGGCGCCGGAGTTCGCGCAGTGGCTCGAGGCGATGGCGATCTTTGAGGATGTTCGCCACTACCGGCCAAGCAGCGCGCTGCCCAAGGCGTTTTCCAGAACGCTTGCCCAACTGCCTGAAGGAGGTGCGTGATGGCCGATCACTCCTCGCCCGACAATCGATCCTCATTCGACAGTCACTCCTCAACTGACAGTCAGTCTTCAACCAACAGTCAGCCCTCAACGGACAGTCAAGCCTCGACCGAGAATCACCCGCCGGCCGACGACCATTCGTCGAACATCGTGACCGACAACCCCTGGCAACGGCTTCGCCAGTTCACCGATGCCCGCATTGGCCTCGGCCGGGCCGGCATCAGTCTGCCAACCGAGCATCTGCTCGAGTTTCAGCTGGCCCACGCCCGCGCCCAGGACGCCGTTCATTTGCCGCTGGATATCGAGACGCTCTGCGACGACCTCGGTGAGCTGGCGCTCGATGCGCCCATCGCGCGGCTTCATAGCCAGGCAACGGACCGGCTGACCTATCTTCAGCGCCCGGACTGGGGGCGCAGGCTTGATGACGATGCGCGGGAGCGGCTGACGCAGTCCGGCGGCAGCGCTCGACCCTCGGTGGATCTGGCCATCGCGGTGGTCGATGGGCTTTCCTCGTTCGCGATCCAACAAAACGCGGTGGCGTTTCTGAAGACGCTGCTCCCGAAACTTGCCGAGGGAGAGACGCCCTGGTCACTGGCGCCGCTGTCGGTGGTCGAGCAGGGGCGGGTGGCGATCGGGGATGAAATCGGCGAATGCCTCAACGCCCGCGCGGTGCTGGTGCTGATCGGTGAGCGCCCGGGGCTCAGCTCGCCCGATAGCCTCGGGCTGTACTTTACCTGGGCGCCGGAGGTTGGCCTTACCGACGCTCGGCGCAACTGCATCTCAAACGTCCGCCCGGCCGGGCTCTCGTTCGAGGACGCCAGCCGACGGCTGATGGCGCTGCTCAAGGAGGCGCGGGAAAAAGAGCTTTCAGGGGTCAAGCTCAAGGACCGCTCCGAAGACGACGTCATCGAGCAGGGCGGCGCCCGCAACTTCCTGACCTCGTAACAATGAGCCTCGTAAGCGGACGGTCTTGTAAGCCCGGCCTTTTAGGCCCGGCCCTGTAAGCAACGCAAGGCCTTGAACGACGAACCACCTTGCGGCGGGCAAGCACATCACGCCTGCCGCCCAACACCTGCCTACAACAACAATCGATAGGTGCCTGCATGAACGATTCAACGCTTGATTCCGACTACCTCGCCAAACGCCAGCTTAAAAAGGGCAGCGCCGGCTGGCTTTTGCTGGCGGGGCTTGGGGTCTCCTACGTCATTTCCGGTGATTTCGCCGGCTGGAATTTCGGCATCGCCGAGGCCGGCTGGGGCGGGTTCGCGATCGCGGCGGCCCTGATGGGGCTGATGTATTTCGCACTGGTGCTCTCGCTTGCGGAGATGTCCGCCGCGATCCCAGCCGCCGGCGGGGGCTACAGCTTTGCCCGCCAGGCCATGGGGCCGACCGGCGGCTATCTGACCGGTCTCTCTGTGTTGATCGAGTACGCCCTTGCGCCTGCGGCCATCGTCATCTTCATCGGCGCGGCCGTGGAAGAACTTCTCGGCGTCAACGGGCCGCTGGTCTATGCGCTTTTTTACGCGGTGTTCATCGGCATTCATCTGGCCGGTGTCGGTGAGGCGCTGAAGGTGATGATGGTGATCAGCGCCCTGGCGGTGTTCGCGATTCTGGCAACCGCGCTTGCGCTCTTTGGTGCGTTCGATGCGAGCCGTCTGTTTGACATTGCCCCGACCGATGCCGCGGGCGCCAGCGCATTTCTGCCGTTTGGCTGGTACGGCGTATGGGCGGCGCTGCCGTTCGGGATGTGGCTCTTTCTGGCGGTCGAAGGCGTGCCGCTGGCGGCGGAGGAGGCCAAGAACCCGGCCCGCGATGTGCCGCGGGGCATCATCGCCGCCATGCTCTTTCTGCTGGTGACGGCGGTACTGGTGGTGGTGCTTCTGGCTGGCGCCGCCGGGGCGGAGGTCATCGGGGCCAGTGGCGTACCGCTGGTCGAGGCTCTGAACGTTGCCGGGCATTCGACCCTTGCAACCGTCGTTAACGTGCTGGGCCTTGCCGGGCTGATCGCGTCGTTTTTCTCGATCATCTACGGCTACAGCCGGCTGGTGTTTGCGCTTTCCCGGGCAGGGTATCTGCCGAAAATACTGTCGCTGACCAGCCGCCGCAAGGCGCCGACCTGGGCGCTGGTGGTGCCCGGTGTGCTCGGGTTTCTGGCCTCGCTCAGCGGTGAGGGCGACCTGATTCTTGCGATGGCGGTGGTCGGGGCGACGGTCTCGTACGCGCTGATGGCGCTGAGCCACATCCTGCTTCGCGTGAAGCGCCCCGAGCTTGCCCGGCCGTATCGAACGCCCGGTGGCGTCGTGACATCTTCGGTGGCGCTGGTGCTGTCACTGGTCGCGCTTTCCGGCGTGTACGCCTTCGATCCTCGGGCGTTTTTCTACACCCTGGGCCTGTTCGTGCTGGGGACCGCGTATTACGTCCTTTACAGCCGACATCATCTGGTGGCCAAGAGCGCCGATGAGGAATTCGCGCTGGTGGCCGACGCCGAAAGCAGCCTGGAGTCGTAGCACTTACCCTGAGTGCGGTCTGGTTCGAGCGCCCTGCATCGCAGGGCGTTTTCGCGCTTGGGCATTTCGCGCGCGCTAGGGCCCGGCGTCAACGTCGATCTCGACCAGGGTGTCGTTGATGAAGCGCAGGTAGTAACGCGCGCCGTGCTCCGGCCCGTACACCCAGCGTTCGACGTTGACCGCGCCGGGGGCATCGGCCGCCGGGGAAACCCGTTTCGACGCCGGTGGCCCGCACTTGCGGGCAACGTCCACGGTCAGATCCCCTTCGGTGACCAGATCACTACCACAGCGCATGGCCTGCGCATCACATGCGAAAAGCAACAGTGCGATCATGGCGTAGCGAGGCATGGCGGTGTCCCAGAGGTAAGTGATGGTGGGTCGAACGCGAAGAAAGTGGTGCTCCGAGTATAGCGGCGCGGCCGTTCAGAGTGTGTAAGAGAATGCATTAATGTGAATGCGAATTTTTATCATAATCATTGACTATAATTAAGCGGGTTCCCAGAATCGGCGCGGCCAATTCGAATAAAAGCGCATGCCGGCGTCAGGGCATGCCAGAACACAGGGAACCTTCATGATCACCAACATTTCACCGGGTGGGCGTACCGGCGCGGTCTTTGTTACCTCGCCGCAGCGTGCACGCGTTTCCGCACTTGGCGTCACATTCGCAGCCCTGGTGCTGAGCGGCCCTGCGCTTGCCGAGCGCGGTGAGACCGTGACGGTTGAATCCAGTGCGTTGCAGCAAAGCCCCATTGGAACCGATGGCTCGATCATCGCTGATCGAACCACCACTGGCAGCAAGACCGACACCGCGCTTCTGGACCTTTCCAGCACCGTCTCGGTGGTGACCGAGGAGGAAATCGCCCAGCGCAAGGCGCAGGATCTGGAGCAGGTGCTTGGCTATACCGCCGGGGTATCGGTGGGGCAGTACGGGTCGGACAACCGCTACGATTACTTCATGATTCGAGGCTTCGATAATACGGCCCTCGGCACGTACCGAGACGGCCTGGCTCACCGCACCGTCAACTTTACCGGCAGCCGGCTCGAGCCCTATGGCCTGCAGCGCATCGATGTACTGAAAGGCTCGACGTCCTCGCTGTTTGGACTCAACGCTCCGGGCGGCCTGGTCAATGCGATCACCAAGCGCCCGACCGAGTACGCCTTCGGCGAGGTCTACACCACCCTGGGTGACGGCCACCAAGAGACCGGGGCCGATGTAGGCGGGCCAATCAATGCCGAGTGGCGGTACCGACTCACGGCCAAATGGCAGGAGGCTGACCGGGGGGCACGGCACACCGAGGACGACCGGCTCTACCTTGCCCCGGCACTGACGTGGGCGCCCAGCGCGCAGACGTCACTGACGTTTCTGGCCGACTTCAACCAGCGCGACAGCAACGCCTCCAACGCGATTCCCTATGGCTCGAACATCGACCCGCAGACGTTTCTGGGGGAGCCCGGCTACGACGCGATGAATACGATCGAGCGCAACCTCGGATTCGATCTGCGCCATGCCTTCGGTAACGGACTGAGCCTTGAACAGACCGCGCGCTATACCCACACGGATCTAACGCTCGAGTCGGTGTATCTGGGCGCGGCGGATCCGGCGGTCTCCAGGGAGGCCTACGGCATTCTCGGCGAGAGCGATCAATACAACATCGACAGCCGACTGATCTACGACGCCGAGCTTGGCAACATATCGAGCAAGACGCTGGCGGGCATCGAGTACACGCACACCGACACCACCGAGGCCCAGCGCTATGGAAGCGCCGGCGGCATCGACATCACCCAGCCGCGCTATTGCGGCCGCGCCTGCATCGATCTGGCCGCACCGGTTCGGTTTCATCAGAAACGGGAAGGGCAGGGCTATTACCTTCAGGAGGAGTTGACGTTCGACGAGCGCTGGATTCTGACCCTCGGCGGACGCTATGACGAGGTCGAGACGGAGTCGCTGTCGTCGGGTACTGCCAGCGAGACTACCGACTACGCCTTCACCAAGCGCGCGGGCCTCACGTATAAGGCCACCGAGTCGCTGTCGCTCTACGCGAACTATTCCGAGTCGTTTCAGCCCCCGGCCAGCCGGACTCTGCTGGTCGGCCGCGCTGAACCGCAGGAAGGTACGCAGTACGAGGTGGGCATGAAGTACCGCCCCGAGACGCTCAATGCGCTCGTCACCGTGGCGGCGTTCGATCTGACCCAGACCAACGTGGCGACGCAGGTCACGCCGACGCGCTATCGCCAGATTGGCGAGGTCTCGGTTCAAGGGCTCGAGCTCGAGGGCAAGCTTGCACTGGCCGAGCGGCTCAATCTGATCGCGGCCTATTCCTACTGGGACGCCCGCATCGACCGCGATGGCTTCAGTGGCAATGAGGGCAATCGGCCGGGCCTGGTGCCGCGTCACATGGCCTCTTTCTGGGCCGATTACACCCTGCCGGGCGACGAGCTGACCCTTGGTCTGGGCACGCGCTTTGTCGGCTCGTCCTATTCCGACGACGCCAACACTGTGAAAGCGGCCTCGTATACGCTGGTGGAGGCGATGGCCCGCTATCGGTTCACGCCACGGGTCGACCTGACGGTCAATGCGCACAACCTGTTCGACCGCGAGTACATCACCGATGTGAATCCGTTCAGTAACAGTGCCTTCTACGGTGAGGGCCGTTCCGTGCTGGGCACACTGCGCTATCACTGGTAGATGCGTCTGCCAGCTCCAGCTCCAGCGCGCTCGCAGACGCGGGCCGGTGTAAGGGCGTCGGCGACACGGGGCGCATAAGGCATGCCCCGCTCAACGTGCGTAGAGTCAGGGACGTCGCCTAGATAGCGTTGCCCGGCCTTCGAGCCGGGCTTTTTTATGTCTGTTTGTCGGGATCAATGCCGGTCTTTTTACCGAGTTGGCGCGGTCTTTTGGGCCGTGCCCTGTAGGGTAAGGCTCGAACACCATCAGGGTGTCCATGGGAAAGGATTGTCGTTTTAGGGTCTAAACGTTATGGTATAACATAATTAAATCAACCCGACCGCTCTGGAGCCTGTTATATGACCGCCGGCCTTTCCCGCCGTACCGCCGCGCTTGCACTTGGCCTTTTTGCCACCGCCAGCCCCTTCGCCGCATTCGCCGCCGAGCAGTCGCACAATCATGATCAGCCGGCCGATCACGCGCATGCTCATGGTGACCACGACCACGACCACGACCACGACCACGACCACGACCACGACCACGACCACGACCACGACCACGACCACGCGCGCGACAGCCAGGTGCACAAGGGCTATTTCGACGACGCTCAGGTCAAGGCGCGCACGCTCAAGGATTGGCAGGGCGATTGGCAGTCGGTGTACCCGCTGTTGGAAGACGGCTCGCTTGATGAGGTGTTCGCACACAAGGCGCACGCGGGCGATAAAAGTGCCGCGGAGTACACGTCGTATTACCGCACCGGCTATCGCACCGATGTCGAGCGCATCGAGATCAACGGTCAGGACGTGACCTTTCACGCCAATGGCGAGGCCTACACCGGCCATTACGTCGACGATGGCCATGAGATCCTGACCTATAAAGCGGGCAACCGCGGCGTGCGCTATATCTTTGAAAAAGCCTCGGGCGATGTCGAAGCGCCGACGTTCATTCAGTTCAGCGATCACGACATTGCCCCCACCGATGCCAGCCACTACCACATTTACATGGGCAGTGACCGTCAGGCGCTGTTGGACAACGTTACCAACTGGCCGACCTACTATCCGGCGGGGCTTAGTGGCGAGCAGGTTGCGCGTGAAATGATGGCGCACTGAGCCGGCACCCGTTTATCTCTGTTTCCCCTCTCTGACCATGAAACGGCCGCGTGAACACGCGGCCGTTTTTATAGGCCATACCGCTCGCCCTGTTAATGGTTCGTTAACTATTGCGCCCTAGTCTGGATCGCCTCCTACCGATCGATCCTCGAGGTGATGCATGGCGTACGCGGTCGAATTCCCTGGCGGGACCCAGAAAAACGCTCATTCGAGCACGGCTCAAGGGGCCTTTCTCGCCTGGCTTGCCCCTCATCAGCGATGCACCGCCACTGCGCTGGTGGCGGCCGCTTTCAGCCTGCACCACCGCGCGCAGGTGAACGTTCGCTACGCTCGGCTGCTGGCGCTTCATGATGATGAGGGGGCACTGCTGGCAATAATTGGCCTCAAGCGTGCCGATGAGGGCGCGCTGATGGTCGAGCAGTACCTGGGCGAACGTGTTGGCACGGTGCTGCATGACCGTGGCCTTGCCCACTGCGTTCCGTCGCCTCAGCGCATCATGGAGGTCGGCAGCCTTGCCAGCATGACCCCCGGGGCCGGGCGCAGTCTGATGCTTTCGCTGGTTCTGGTGCTCGAAGCGCTCGAAATAGAGCATCTGGTGGTGACGGCCTCGCGAGACGTTCGAAACGGGCTGGCTCGGCTCGGCATCGCCATGACCCCACTGCAGGACGCCCGGCGCGAGCATTTGAGCGAGCCTACCGACTGGGGGCAATACTACGACCAGGCTCCTCAGGTCGTTGCGATTCGCCCGCTGCATGAAGCGCATCGCCTGCGATGTGACCCACTGGGGCGCCGGCTTTTGGAACGCGCCTGCCGGCTGTTGCCCCATGCGCAGGCCCCGATGCCGCCGTTGCCGGCGGCGTTGGCCGCGCCCTGGCCGAGCGAGGTGGGCCATGCGTGAGCTGCTTGAACGAATGGCGTTTCGGGCCGAACGCGCCGCCAATGGGCAAAGCCTTGTAGGGCGCCTTGACGACGGTCGCACACTGACGCTTACGCACCGCGCGCTGTATCGCGCCGTCGATGCGCTGTCAGGTCAACTGATGCAGGCCGGCGCCCGCCACGTTGGCCTCATGGGGTCGAACTCGCCGCTGTGGCTTATCGCTCAGCTTGCGGCGTGGCAGGCGGGCCTACCGGTGACCCCCATCCCTGAGTTTTTCAGCTCGGAGCAGATCGAACACGTTCTCGAGACCACCGGTCTGGATACGCTGATCGTCACCTCCAGCGCTGGTGATGGGGCGTCGATGCCTGCAGCGTTCGATCACGGCACGCGCCTCACTGCGACACTTGCGATACCGGCTGTCGCGCTGACAGGCTCGCCGCCCGAGGTGGCGCTTTATACGCGCGTCAGCCGTGTCGCCCGGCTGCCGAAAGGAACCTGCCTGATTACCTTTACCTCGGGCACCACCGGGGCGCCCAAGGGGGTGTGTTTGTCCGGGGCGCATCTCGAGTCGGTCATTGATGGGCTTGACGCGCGCCTTGATGGCCTTTCGCTGAAACGACACGGGGTCGTATTACCGATGTCGGTGCTTTTGGAGCATCTGGCCGGTGCACTGTATGCCCTGTGGCGAGGCGCCGAGGTGATTCTGGACGCGCCTGCGCACACGGGCCTTCACGGCAGTGGCGGCGTGAGCGTGCCGCAGTGGCGCGCCTGGCTCGAGACGCGCCGCCCTGACAGCCTGATTCTGGTGCCTGGGCTGCTTGGTGCCTTGAGCGCGCTGATCGCGCCTGAGCACGGCCGCCCGAACTGGGTCGCGTCGCTCTCGCTGGTTGCGGTAGGTGGCGGTTATGTTCCGACGGCGCTGCTTGCGCGCGCGGTCGCCCAGGGGGTGCCGGTCGCACAGGGCTATGGGCTCTCCGAGCTGGGCTCGGTGGTCTGTCTGTCTCGGCCCGACGAACCTCAGGACGGCCGAGTCGGACGACCGCTCGACGGGCTCGATGTGCGCCTCGATGATGACGGCCAGCTGCTGATTCACGGCCGCCGCATGCTGGGGTATCTGGGCGAGCGCGACTCGCGTTGCGATGCAGCGCCCTGGCCCAGCGGCGATCTGGGCCACCTTGCACCCGGCGGCCACTGGTTTCTGAGCGGGCGTCAGGGCAACCGGCTCATTCTTTCGAGCGCGCGCAACCTTTCCCCCGAATGGCTCGAAGCCGAGCTGGAACTTCTACCCGGCATTCAGCGCGCCTTCGTGTTCGGCGATGGACTGCCCGGGCCGCTGGCGCTTCTGAGGGTCGTGGCCATGAGTGCCGTGACTAATGACCAGGAGGCGCTGGACCGCGCGATTGTCGCGCTCAACGCGCGCCTTCCCGATTACGCAAGGCTTTGTGGGTGGCAGGTGCTCGACCAAGGCGACCCCCACGGGCCGCCCCCGCTCACGGCGGCCAGCCGCGAGCTGACCGCCAACGGTCGTCTGCGCCGGGCACACATCCGTGCACGCCGACAGGGCGTCATCAACCGACTGACCCACCGGAGCTTTTCCGGATCTTCCGGAGCTGACGCCGTGTCCGCTCCTTCCTGCCATGCGTTTTCCCTGACACTCGATGGAGACCGTTTCCATGACTGATCTTGCCATGACCGCCGCACCAACCTCATCCAGCCCGCTCGATAACGGCAAGCCCGGCGGGTTTTACCGCGCGCTGATCGAGGCCACCCACGCCGACCGCCAGGCTCTGATGCAGGGCGCGTTGATTCAGCGCGGCCAGCGCGGGGACATCAGTCTGGCCGAATATCGCGCGTTTCTGGCCCAGGCCTATCACCATGTGCGCCATACCGTATCGCTGATGATGGCCTGTGGGGCCGAGCTTTCAGGGCCATCGTTTGTCTATCGCGACGCATTGCGCCAGGCAATCGCCGAGTACGTCGATGAGGAAAAGGGCCACGAGCACTGGATTCTCGACGATCTCGAGGCGACCGGTGTCTCCCGTGACCACGCGCGCACTCGGCCGCCGCTGTTTGAAACGGAGCTGATGGTGGCCTATGGCTACGACAGCGTGCGCCGCCGCCATCCACTCGCCATGTTCGGCATGGTGCTGGTGCTTGAAGGCACCAGTACCTCGGTGGCGAGCCAGGCGGGTCGCGCCTTGCAGGCACGCCTTGAGCTGCCCGAATCGGCGTTTCACTACCTGTTTTCCCACGGTGAACTGGATATCTCGCACATGGCTTTTTTCGCCGAGCTGATGGACAGCATCGAGGATCCCGATGAGCAGGCGCACATTCTTCATGCGGCCAAGGCGTTCTATCGTCTCTATGGGGCGGTGCATGACGCAGCACTTGCCGATGCGCCGAACTGGCACGACGATGTACTGGAGTCGCGCAATGACCTCGTTTTCTAATCGCTGCGTTCTGCTTACCGGGGCAACCGGCGGCATCGGGGCGGCGCTTGCCCGACAGCTCGACGCTGAAGGCGCGACACTGTGGCTGGTCGGGCGTGACAGCCGCAGGCTGGCGGCCCTTGCCAGTGAGCTTGGCCGTCACGGCATAAACCATCACCGTGTCGGCGATCTCGATCTGGCCACCGAGGCCGGGCGGGCGCGCCTGATCGACCGGCTGTACCGCGCACCTTACGATCAGCGCCCGTCGACGGTGGTTCATCTGGCGGGAATCAATGCGCTGGGGTGGTTTCAAGAGGCCGCGCCCGAGGAGATTTCACGGCTGGTGACCACCAACCTGACAGCCACTCTGCTTCTGACCCACGCCCTGTTGCCGCTGCTACTTGAGCAGCCTCGAGCGCAGCTTCTGTTTGTCGGCTCGGTGCTTGGTCATATCGGCCACCCCGGCTACGCCGCCTATGGGGCCAGCAAGGCCGGTCTGAAAGGCTTTGCCGAGGCGCTTTCCCGGGAGTTTCCGCCCTCGGCGATACGCGTTCAGTATTTGGCACCGCGCACCACGAGCACGGCCATGAACGGGCCCACGGCGAAGGCGATGAACGAGGCACTCGGCAATACAGCCGACAGCCCCGAGCGCGTCGCTCAAGCGATTGTCACCCAGCTCGAGCGCGGCGAGCGCCGCAGGACACTGGGGACCAAGGAGCGTCTGTTCTGTCTGATCAACAGCCTGTTCCCCACGCTTGTTGACCGGGGGATTGCCAAGTCGCTGCCCGAGATCGACCGGCACCTGTCACGCTCTCCGGCGCCTGCCACGAGCGACTCTCATCCGAGTGTATGACCCCGAGGTCGATGCGAGTACTGCCATAAAAAGGCCGCGTGAACACGCGGCCTTGGTAAAGCGTTGATGTCTCTCAGCGCTGATAGGCGTTGGCCCCGGCGCCGGCCAGGGTGCCTGCGCCGTAGCGGGTCTGCGCCGACAGTGACGTGTCGGAAATGTGCGAGGTTATCGCGTGGTTGGGCATTCGGCGCCAGGGGTGATCGACCGGGGTGCGCTCAGGGATCATCCCGCCTCGTTAACTCACCGGCCGGCGTGGTTTGCGTCTTGAATTAACCCGTGGCTCAAGAATCCACCAATCCACCGTGCATAGCCGCTACGTCGTGGCACTGATCGATGCCGCAGTGACGAAATAGGACGAATACGCAGGTGCCCTGCTTTCAGTATGAAAGCCAGAGCCTTGAACTTTATGGAGAAATAAACGCCAAAGGAGTGCGCTAACGCAACATGGACTGACAGTCTGGTCAGAATTGCTGACAGAAAGGCCGTAGGCGAGGTCGCAGGGAGAGTGTTACCGTCGCCGCTTTTGTGTAGTCCAAGCAGATAAATAGAAAGCTAGTGATATGTTGAACGTAAAACAGGCAGTGATCGGAGCGTTGGTCTCGTTGGTTATGGTGGCGGGGTCGGCGTTGGCAGGGCAGGTATCGGGCATCGATATCGAACATGGCAGCGGATCAACTGCCATCGATATCACCACCAACGAGACGATCAAGCCGTCGATGTTTACCCTGAGTAACCCCGCGCGGTTGGTGGTGGATCTTCCCGGGACGAGCCTGGGTGGAAGCACGGTTCCGGCCGAGCAGTTTGACGGCACCGTCATCAAGAACATGCGCTCAGGGGTGCGCAAGGGGACCGACCTTCGGCTGGTGTTCGATCTTCGCTCGACCCCGGGCACGCCAGAGCTTTCCACCGAGCGGGCCGGCGGGCATCAGACCACCCGCATCACCATGACCTCGTCCGACCCGATCGAGGCCATCGCCGAGCGTCAGGGCAAATCTCGAACCGTTGCCAAGCGCGCACGCGGTGAAGGTACCCGCGACGTCATCATTGCGATCGACCCGGGCCATGGCGGCCACGACCCGGGGGCACACGGGGCGGATGGCGTTCAGGAAAAAACGGTAGTGCTCGCGATTTCTCGCCACATCGTTGCCACGTTGAATCAGCGCCGCGGGTTCCACGCGTTTCTGACCCGAACCGGCGACACCTTTATTCCGCTGGAAGATCGCGTCGAGATCGCACGTCAGCACAAGGCGGATTTTTTCGTGTCGGTGCACGCCAACACGGTCGACTCGACGCGGCCACGGGGCACCATGGTCTTTGCGCTGTCTCCGCATGGCGCCACGTCAACCATGGCAAGCTGGATGGCGGCGAAGGAAAACCATTCGAGCATGGTGGGCGGCGATGGCAGTTCGCTCTCGCTCAAGGGGCGCAGCAAGGTCATTCGCCAGACGCTGGTGGATTTGAGCCTTGAGAGCAAGATCAGTGACTCGCTGGTGGCCGGCGGAGATGTCCTTGAGGCGGTCAAGAAGGTCAATCCAGTGTTCAAGTCGGATGTAGAGCAGGCCAATTTCGCGGTGCTGCGCTCGCCGGACATTCCCTCGCTTCTGGTCGAGACCGATTTTCTATCCAATCCGGCCGGAGAGCGGCGGCTGGCCTCGGCCGAGTTCCAGCGCAAGATGGGCCGGGCCATTGGGCTCGGGCTCGAGCATCACTTCACCTCGTTGCCGCCGATGGGCACCTTGCTTGCCTGGCAGAAAAACCACCCCGACGAGGCGCCGCCGGGCGCAGGCCGCTACAAGGTCCGCTCGGGTGACTCATTATCGGTGATCGCGGCGCGACTTGGCACCAGCGTTACGGCGCTTCGCAAGGCCAATGATCTTTCTGGCGGGGCGCCTATTCATCCCGGTGACGTGCTGAGCGTACCGCAGGCATGAGGGCGTAAACCGAAAGACTCGGGCGCTCGGCTCAATGGTCCTGATGGTGGCGGTGATGGCGGACTCGCAGATTGCGGCGCTTGGTCGAGAGCGCAAGGGTGATCAGCGAGCAGACAAACGCCGTACCGGAAAGCGCGATCACCTGCCAGCGCGTGGCGGTGGGCCAATCGAGAAAGGCGTAGGCGCCGAGGGCGTCGCCGGAAACAAGATAGCCAAGCAGCAGCACAATGGCGCCGATAAAGGTGGCGTATGTAAAGGTGTTCATGATGGACTCCCGACAGTGCGCGGTGGTGTGTCCCGCGGGGCGCTACACCCCACAAGGCCTTTGAAGCTATTACGGCACCGCCAAGGGGAGATTGAGCGTTCAGCGCACGCGCGAGCGCAGCTGGATCTTGGTCGGGCGACCGATCAATACGCCGAACACGACCTGAAAGCCCAGCAGGATCATCATCATGACCAGCGAGGCCTGCCAGTCACCGGTGGCCTCCTTGAAGGCACCGAACACCAGCGGACCGCTGGCGGCCATCAGATACCCGATGCTTTGTGACATGCCGGAGAGCGCCGAGGCATCGGCCGAACTTTGCGAGCGCAGGACGATCAGCGTCAGCGCAAGCGTAAAGCACCCCCCCTGACCCGCCCCGAGACACAGCGCCCAAAAGAGCGGCAGCGTCGAGGGAGACCACATCAGACCAACAAGTGCCACACCGATGATACTGGTTAGTGTGAATGCCAGCGCACTGTGACGCTCGCACCGCGCCGCGATGCGGGCAACAAGGTAGCTGACCGGCATCGAGATCAGGTTGGCGGTCGCCAGCATCCAGCCGGCCATGTCATGACTCACGCCCCCCTCGGTTGCAAGGGTCGGCAGCCAGGTTTGAAAGGTGTAGAAGCTAAACGATTGCACCCCGAGAAACAGCGTCAACATCCACGCGACTCGACTCCCCATCATCGCCCGGATGGTGGTGGCCTCGGTTGTGCTCGGGCGTTTGCCGGCGTGGGTGCTTCGAATGCCCCAGAGCATCGCCGGTACAACGGCGATCACGGCCCACAGCCAGATCGGCGCCGACCAGCTGCCGGCAAGCTCCATGGTAGAGACGGCAAGGCCCGAGGCAAGCGTCGCGCCGACCCCCATCACCATCGTATAGAGCCCCATGGTCTGGCCCAGTCGGTCAGGGCGGTCGCGCTTGACCACGCTCGGCATGAACACGTTCGCGCAGGCAATACCGAACCCGACTAGAAGCGTGCCGATCAGCATGATGTCGTAGTGGGCGACCCCTCTAAGCACGCCGCCGAGGGCGACGGCGGCCATGGCGATCGCGAGTGCCCGGTCGAGTCCGAGGCGCCCGGCCAGCGTTGGCGCAATGGGCGAGAGCAGTCCGAAGCACAGGATGACCAGCGTCGTTAAAAGGCTCGCCTCGCTGGAGCTGAGCGAGAGCGTGGACATGATCGGCGCCAGTACCGGCCCCAGCACGACGATCGGCGCACGCAGCAGGAGGGCGGCGAGCATGAAGGCAATGAGCCAGAAACGGCGGGAGCGAAGGAGCGCGGACATGAGCGTATCTAGTTGGTGACCATAAGCGCGCAACGGTAGCACAGTTTGGTGTGGCCGATAGCCATGCACCGGGTTACGAATTGCTACGTGCAATGGAAAGGCAGCTTGCTACGCTGAAAATTACGCATACATCAACGGTACGAACCCGGATGGGAGACCACGATGGAACACCTCGGTTCGACTCGGCCGACCTCAAGTGAGGCGCAGGCGCGCTCGAAGCCCTGGCTTGCTCGGTATCAACACGTTCGGGCAACCACGGAGGCGCTCTGTGAGCCGCTTGAGCATGAAGATTACGTGATTCAAAGCATGCCGGACGTAAGCCCACCGAAATGGCATCTGGCCCACGTCAGCTGGTTTTTCGAAGCCTTCCTCCTGAAGCCCTATCTTTCCGGTTACACCCCGCTCGATCCTGCCTTCGATTATCTGTTCAATTCCTATTACGAAACCCACGGTGAGCCGTTTCCACGGCCAAAACGGGGGCTGATGTCGCGCCCGAGCGTGGAGGACGTGCAGCGGTTTCGAGCCCATGTTGACGAGGCCATGACCCGGCTTTTGAGCGCGCCGCCACCGGAGCAACTCGATGAGTTGCTGACGCGTCTGGAGCTTGGGCTTCACCATGAGCAGCAGCATCAGGAGCTTCTGGTCATGGACATCAAGCACATACTTGCCCAGAACCCATTGCACCCGGTCTACGCCCCGAATGCGGCGCCGGCATCACGCGTGCCAGCGCCCGCGCTTGAGTGGGTCCGCTTTCCCGAAGGCGTGCGTCAGATTGGCCGCATGCCCGGTGATGGATTCACCTTCGACTGTGAAACCCCGCGCCACCGTGTCTATCAGCACGGCTTTGAGCTTGCCAATCGTCCGGTCACCAACGCCGAGTACATGGCATTCATGGCCGATGGCGGCTATCAGCGCACCGAACTCTGGTTGACGGAAGGGTTTCACGGCCTCGATCAGCAGCCGCAGCACGCGCCGCTTTACTGGGTCTGTCGCGACGGCCGGTGGCATCACATGACGCTTGGCGGCTTGACGCCGGTCGACCCGGAGGCGCCGGTGTGCCACATCAGTTTCTTCGAGGCTGATGCCTACGCCCGCTGGGCGGGGTGTCGTCTGCCGACCGAGGCCGAATGGGAGATCGCGGCGCAGGATGAGCCGGTTAATGGCCAGTTCATGGACGCCGGTCATTATCAGCCCAGGGCGCAGCCGATAAACGGCACCTTCAGTCAGCTCTTTGGTGGCGTGTGGGAGTGGACGGGCAGCGCGTTTCGTCCATACCCGGGCTTCACTCCGCTGCCGGGAACGCTTGGTGAGTACAACGGAAAGTTCATGGCCAACCAGATGGTGCTGCGCGGTGGCTGCTGTGCGACCCCTGAAGGCCACATTCGCGCAAGCTATCGCAACTTCTTTCCCACATCAGCGCGCTGGCCGTTTACCGGCGTAAGGCTTGCCCGAGACGCATGAGGTTATGAAGGTCGGGGTGATGATGCGCCCCATGACACGATAAAAACGAGCGCTAGGACAAACGCGAGAGTGCAATTACGAGCTTGACCCCGTGACGTAATGACGACAACCCATGAGCGAGGCCCCCATGACCAGTGCCGTATGTTTTCATGATCAGCATTACACGCTTGATATAGGACAGGATTTTCTGGATGACGCCATAGCCGGTCTGTTGGATTCCCCCAAATGGGCCTCGCCCAAGTACTTCTACGATTACCGAGGGTCTCAGCTGTTTGATGCGATCTGCAACCAGCCCGAGTATTACCTCACCCGGGCCGAAGAGCAGGTGCTCGCCGACCGCGCCGGTGACATCGCCGAGGTGATTGGGGAGAACGCAACCCTGATCGAGCTTGGCAGTGGGGCGAGCCGCAAGGTGCGAACGCTTTTGGAAGCGGTCAAGCCCAGGCACTACCTTGGCGTCGATATCTCACGCGACTTTCTGATTCAAAGCACCGAGCGGCTGGCGGCGGATTACCCGTGGCTTGACGTGCACGCTGCCTGGGCCGATTTCACCTCACCGATGCACCTGCCCAGCGGGCTCGATGCCGGCGGTCGGCCGGTGGTGTTCTTCCCGGGGTCGAGCATCGGTAATTTCACCCCGGCGCTGGCGCGTATGCTGTTAAGCAACCTTGCCAACATGCTGCCGCCCGGGGGCGGGCTTTTGATCGGTGTCGATCGCATGAAGGACAGGGAGGTTCTCGAACAGGCGTATAATGACGCCGCCGGGGTGACAGCAGCGTTCAATCGCAACCTCTTGACCCGTTACGAGATCGAGCTTGGCAGCGACATTGATCCGGACCAGTTCGAGCACCGCGCGTTTTTGAACGAGGCCGAGCAGCGTATCGAAATGCACCTTGTCAGCCGCAAGGCGCAGACCGTTGCGTTGGGTGGGCTTCGGATCCCGTTTGATGCCGGGGAAAGCATTCACACCGAGAATTCCTATAAATACAGCGACGAGGACTTCAAGACGCTCGCCGCTCATGCGGGGTTCGAATCCCGCGCGCTGTGGCACGACCCGGACCGCCTTTTCAGCGTTCACTATTTCGAGCGAGGCAGTACGCTTGAGTTCCTGCCGGAGTCGTTGATTCCGGGCTAGGCGCTCACCTGTATGCCTTTGCGGCGATTTAGATGCGGTAAAGCCAGGCAAAGGAAAAATAGGACCAAATCGGTCTTAAATGACTTGCATCCTTTAATGAGAATGGTTATCTTTTGTTTGCGGTGGCGGCAACGCCCCGCAGGATCCACTCGATTCGGGTGATCCACCTCCTCATCAAGCTAGTCACGGTCCTTATCGAGCCATCCTCTGGATGGCTCTTTTTTTTGCGTGCGTCAAAGCACTCATCAAGAACACGCGCGGCACTTTTCATCTTCAAGACCCGAGAATAGGCCACCGTGTCTGAAGGTGCGTGTACGTCTTGCATGAGTGCGCCATCAGGTCGTTCGAGTGCGGTGCGGCGACACGGTGTGGGTGAGCTATGAGCGTGCGCGGGGGAGGGTTACGTTCGCTTTCAAAAAAGAGGACCAATTTGGTACTCAATGGTTGCGTTAATAAATGAGAATGGTTATCTTTTGTTTGCGGTGACGGAAACGGCGCCGCAGGGCCCACGAATCAGGGCGATTCGTACGGTCCATCTCCTCATCAAGCTAGTCACGGTCCTTATCGAGCCATCCTTCGGATGGCTCTTTTTTTTTGTGTCTTTATCGCTTATGCCTTTATCTGCGCGAGGGCATCGTTTGAGGGCGCCGTGAGGGCATGTGCTGTGTCCGGCCATGGAAACAGGCTACCGAGTCGCTTGTCCCACGCATCATCGATGAAGGTGATGTTGCCTCCGGCCGGGGTAAACGTGATCTCGCCGAAATAGATTCGATTATCCAGAAGATAGACATCGATACGTGCGTACCCGAATGGGGCGGCCAGCGTGTTGGCCAGCGTCATCATGGTGTCCAGATTGGCCGGGCGGCCGATGACTTCGGGATTGGTGCTGGGTGGCCACGGGCTGAACGCGTTAAACGGTGCCGGTGACCAATCAGGCATGAAGAAGTTCTGGGTACGGCGGTCAAACCGGCCATCGATGACCTGAATGAATTGATACTGCTCGCGCTCGCCGTTGAACACATGGATCTTGTAGTCCGCCGGCGGCTGGTTGTCGCCTCGAAGCATGAGCTTCTCGAACAGGATGCGAGGGTCAATGCGCGCGTAGTGTTTCTCATATGACGAATAAGAGGTTTTCAGCCAGTCGTTGGCAAGCGTTGCCAGTGCCTCCCAATCTTCCTGGTGTTTATCGCGCACGATCTTGACCTGGCCTGCCCCGTGATTGGATTTCATGACAAAGGCATCAGGCAGAGACGCGATCAGCTCTGAGGTCACGTGTTGAGTGCAGGCATAAAGCGGGATCAGGTACGTGTCGCCAATGGTTTGAGCCACATACTCACGTACAAGGTACTTGTCGGCGAGTGTGGTGAACATTTCCTGAGGGCGCTGCATGCGGCAATAAAGCTTTTCGGTAAACCGCTTGGGCGTATCCAGGTCCAGCCACTTTTTCCGGTGGCGGGCATAAAGAATGCGGTAGCGCATTCGTTCTGATAGCAGTTGGGCTGCTAAGCGACGCATCTGAATTTGAGTGGCCATGGCGGTTTAGGAGTGTCGTGTGAGAGTTATCGAAGTTTAAAGAGGGTTTTTCGGCAGGTGTATGACGAAGTCGACCAAAGAATAAACAGCGATTACAAAATTAATAATAAAGTACTTGCGCTTTTTGGTTCTTTTATAAAGAAGCACTGATTAAAAGGTTTAAAAAAACACATTGCCGATAAAAGAGCCGGTCCAAGATAAAAAAGACCTGCACCCAATAATGGGGCAGGTCCTTGCGAAAGCGGGAGTATGCGTTAGTTGGTACGCTGATGTAACAGTCCGGTCATATGCTTGAGACGGCGGCTGAACCGGTAACTACTCGTTAGTGGAGTGCCGAATTCCGGCTCATCGGGCCAGGCGAAGTAGCTGCCAAGCACGGTGTCCCAGTACGGGCTGATAAAGCGAAGATTGCCGGCGCCCGGGGTAAAGGTCATCTCGCCGAAGTAGATGGCGCCCTCGAAACAATAGAAATCGACGCGGCAGTAGCCAAACGGGCCTGCAAGTGTCTTGGCCTTTTGAATCATGTCGTCGAGCGCTTTCGGCGGCTCGAGGATTTCGGGCGCGTCGCTTTTCGGAAGCCGGCTGTCATGATCGAACGGCACCTTGCCCCAGGTTTCGGAGAACAGGTTCTGAGTGGTCTCACCAAACCGCCCGTCGATGACCTGCACGAAGCAATAGTTGTGGCTGCCGTTATTGAATACGTGCACCTTGTAATCCGCCGGGGGCTGTCCGTTTTTCTGACTCAGAAGACGTTCGAACAGAATGCGCGGCGTGATTTTCTTGTAGTGCTTTTCGAAGCGGTTGTAGGGCACCGTCAGCCAGGCGTTGGCCTGCTTCGCCAGAGCGTCGAGGTCTTCGGCGTTCTTGTCGCGCACGATATAGACCTGGCCTGCGCCGTGCGTCGATTTCATGACGAACTGGTTCGGGAGATCCTCGAACGTCTCACGGGTGACGTGGCGCGTGCTCTTATACAGCGTGATCAGCGGATCATTACCCAGCTTCTCCTGGACATAGGCTCTTACCGCGAACTTGTCGGCAAGGCGAGAAAACTCAGGCAATGGGTTCTGCATCCGGCAATACAGCTTTTCGGTAAAGCTTGTCGGCGCTGAAAAGCTCAATCGTCTTTTATGATTGAGGTAATAGAGAACTCTGTAGCGCATCCGCTCGCTAAGCAGTGTTAAAAATATTTGGCGCATGATAGTACCCGCTTCCCTGGAACATGCCTGCGCATTCATAAACGCTGCTTTGGTTATCTGAATGCCGAGCAATGTATGAACACCGTCTCGTTACTTAACGAAACGATATAAGGGTGTGGGCGAGAAAAATGTGCCGTTTTGCTTACAATGCGGCTTGTCTGAAGGCAAACAGTAGTAATTAACTAATGTAACTAATCTGCTGTTTTCAATGTTTCCAATGCATGGTTCTTTGGAATTATTTTCGTCTGAACTAAATTCGCGCCAATAAGTAAATTGACCAAGTCATATAGTGCTAGATGAAAACTAGTACTATAGAGTCGTCTATTTAATTTACTGTATTAGTTAAATTTAATCTTAACCGCTGGCACAGTCCATGATCAGGGCGTGCCTGAGTGGCTTCTTTGCCGATATGGCGCTGTTTTAAAGTGGTTAAGGTCGATTTTAGAAAGGGTTAGCCATGTCTCATCGCGCAGGCTCATGAAGTACATGTGTGCGACGACTGTGATTAACGATAAAAAATACCAGTGGCGCTGACACGATTTAGTTGATTTAGGTTGTTAATCGGGAAATCCTTATATTTTCGACCTGAGTATGATCTTGAGAAAGATTCTGAAACGGGTTTCATTTGATGGAAATAGAATGTAATCAAGGTGTAACTCTACGCTCCGGGGCGTTACGGCGTGATGTGTTCTTGCTGGCGGCATTACCGGGCAGGTAACCCTGCCCGGTAGATCAAGCTACTGCGCTCGTTGACCATCGACCAGGCGCGTCAGCGACAAGGGGTTGCCCTCGCGCAGAGCTGTAGGCAACAGCGCGTCAGGAATATCCTGATAGCAGACCGGACGCAGAAAGCGCTCAATAGCCTTGGTGCCGACCGACGTGGTGCGGCTGTCGGAGGTGGAGGGGAACGGGCCACCGTGCACCATGGCGTCACACACCTCGACCCCGGTCGGCCAGCCATTGGCCATCACTCGGCCGGCGCGACGCTCAAGCGTCGGCAAGAGCTTGGCGGCGTCGTCGTGGTCGGCCTCCTCCATCTGAAGCGTTGCCGTCAACTGCCCCTCGAGGGCGCGGGCAAGCGCGCGCATTTCTTCCTGTGAGGCGCACTCAACAATCAATGAGCTGGCGCCGAACACTTCTTCCTGTAACGCACGATCATTAAGCACGGCCTCTGCCCGGGTAATGAAAAGCCGAGGCCTGCAGGCATTCGGAGCGCTGGTGGTCTCGCCGTGGGCAATCTCGCGCACATTCGGATGACCCGCCAGTGCGGCCGCGCCTTGCTCATAGCTTTTGTGGATGCCGGGGGTGAGCATGGTGTGCGCCGGCTGTTCTTTAAGAGCCTGAGCCGCATGCTCGATGAAGCGATTGAGCGCAGGGCCTTCACGCGCGATCAAAAGCCCGGGGCTTGTGCAGAACTGGCCGGCGCCCATGTTGAGCGAGCCGACGAACCCCTCGGCGAGTGCCTTGGTGCGGGCCTCAAGCGCCTCGGGCAGTACGAACACCGGGTTGATGCTGCTCATCTCGGCGTAGAACGGAATCGGCTCTGCGCGGGTGTGGGCCAGATTCCAGAGCGCAAGCCCGCCCTTACGTGAGCCGGTAAATCCGGCGGCCTTGATGGCCGGGTGGCTGACCAGCGCCTGGCCGACTTCGGTGTCGGCGTCATAAAGCAGTGAAAACACCCCTTCCGGCAGGTTGCAGCGGTTGACGGCGGCGGCAATGGCACGGCCGATCAGCTCGCAGGTGCCCGGGTGGGCGTTGTGCGCCTTGACCACCACCGGGCAGCCAGCGGCCAGGGCCGAGGCGGTGTCGCCGCCGGCCACCGAGAAGGCCAGTGGGAAGTTGCTGGCGCCGAACACGGCCACCGGGCCGAGGGCGATGCTGCGCTGGCGCAGGTCCGGGCGGGGCATCGGTGCGCGCTCGGGTTGGGCCGGATCGATGCGCGCGTCAAGCCAGTTGCCGTCACGCACGACCCGAGCGAACAGGCGCAGCTGGTTACAGGTGCGTCCGCGTTCGCCCTGAATGCGGGCTTCAGGCAGGCCGGATTCGGCGACCGCGCGTTCGGTCAATGCATCGCCAAGCGCGTCGATCTCCTCGGCCACCGTCTCGAGAAAGCGTGCCCGGTCCTCGAGCGATGTCTCCCGGTAGGCGTCGCATGCTTCCTCGGCCAGGCGGCAGGCGGTGTCGACGTCGTTGAGTGTACTTGCCGACCACGTCGGGGTGAGCGACTCGCCGGTGGCCGGGTTGAGGGCCGTGATCGGCGCGCCTGAGCCTTGGGTGATGGTGCGTCCGATCAGGTGATGGCCTTCGGGCTGCATGGTGCGTCCTCCGTCAGAGGTGGATGAAAGCGAAGTGGCGGTGCTTTGAAGGGCGTTGACGCGAGCCGGCGGCGTGTCGTCGAGCCGGGTCAACGGGTTTCGAAGGGCTCGGCCGAGCGGGGGCAGCTCGATTTCGAAGCGGTCGCCCGGCTCGGTGCGAATCTGGTCGCCGAAGCTGAGTGTTGCAGTGCCAAAAAAGTGCAGATTGACATCGCCCGGCCGGCGAAACAGCGCGTACTTGAAGTGGTGGTACTCAAGGTTTGCAAGGCTATGGGACATGTTGGCCTCGCCGGTCAGAAACGGCTTTTCCCAAAGCGTCCGGCCGTCTCGAACGATACGGCTTGTGCCCTCGAGGTGTGCCGGCAGCTCGCCGACCACAAGTTCCGGGCCGATGCTGCAGTGACGAAGCTTCGAGTGGGCAAGCCACAGGTAGTTCTGACGCTCGGTCACGTGATCGGAGAATTCGTTGCCGATGGCGTAGCCGATGCGCCAGGGCTGGCCTGTGTGGTCATTGACGTAGATGCCGACAAGCTCCGGCTCTTCACCGGCATCAAGCCCGAATGCCGGCCCCGGCAGCGGCTGCTCGGGCGCGACCACGATGCTGCCATCGCCCTTGTAGAACCATTCCGGCTGAGCGCCGACCTGGCCCTGTTCCGGCTTGCCGCCGTCAAGCCCGAGCCGGAACATCTTCATCGAGTCTGTCAGCTCGCTGTCCTCGAGCGCGCCGTGCATCGCCGCCCGAGTGTCGGCGCTGCCGAGGTGCGTAAGCCCGGTGCCGGTCACGTAGCAGTGGGCCGGGTCGGGGTGGGTAATCGGCGGCAGCAGTTGGCCGGCCTTGATCAGGGTGTCGTAGTCGAGCGGCGTGTCGAGCAGCAGCCCTTCGACCACGGCCTCGATCGGCTGTCGGCTGTCGATGGCGAGTCGCACAAGCGACAGCGTGCCGCCGTCGAGGTCGATCTCACGTACGGTCGAGGCGTTTTCGACGAGGCCGGCCCGGGGGCCGGCGGCGCTCATGAACTGGATCAATCGCATGGTGTTGCTCCTTTGCGCCGGATAAGTGGCGGGCTCAGTGGGAATGGCGCGGAACGTCCGCACCGCGGCAGCCGCGCAGGAAGTCGAAGTCGCATCCTTCATCGGCCTGCAGAACGTGTTCGATGTAGAGTCCGCGGTAGCCGCCATCGCGTGCGATGGTGCGCGAGTCCTGGGTCGGGTCGTTTGCCTCCAGGCGGCGCGCGATTTCGTCTTCGGCAACGTCCAGATGCAGGCGGCCGGTGTGGCAGTCGAGCTCGATCCAGTCGCCGTTTTCGACCGCAGCCAATGGCCCGCCGGCCCCGGCTTCGGGGGAAACATGTAAAACGACCGTGCCGTAGGCGGTGCCGCTCATGCGGGCATCCGAAATCCGCACCATGTCGGTCACGCCCTGCTCGAGCAGCTTGGCAGGCAGCCCCATGTTGCCGACCTCGGCCATGCCGGGGTAACCGCGGGGGCCACAGTGCTTCATGACCAGAATGTCGTCCTTGGTGACATCAAGTTCGGGGTCGTTGATGCGGGCCTTGTAATCCTCGAGGTTCTCGAACACCACGGCGCGGCCGCGGTGCACCATCAGCTCGGCCGTGGCCGCCGACGGCTTCAGCACGGCGCCCTTGGGGGCGAGGTTGCCGCGCAGGATGCAGATGCCGCCATCGTCGATCAGCGGGTTGTCGAGAGGCCGAATGACCTCGTCGCTGTAATTGGGCGCTTCCTTGACGTTGTCCCAGAGCGTCTTGCCGTTGGCGGTCAGGGCGCCGGGGTGGGGCAGAAGGTCACTTTCTCCAAGGCGTCTGAGCACGGCCGGAAGGCCGCCGGCGTCGTAGAACTCTTCCATCAGAAAGCGCCCGGAAGGCTGAAGATCGACCAGCGTCGGCGTGCCTCGGCCGATGCGGGACCAGTCGTCCATTTCGAGGTCGACGCCGATGCGCCCGGCAATGGCCTGCAGGTGAATCACGGCGTTGGTGGAGCCCCCGATGGCGGCGTTGGTGCGAATGGCGTTTTCGAACGCGCCCCGGGTCAGGATTTTCGAGAGTTTCAGGTCTTCATGAACCATGTCGACGATGCGGTTGCCCGAAAGGTGCGCCAGCACATAGCGCCGGGCGTCGACGGCCGGAATGGCGGCGTTGTGGGGCAGCGTCACGCCAAGAGACTCCGCCATGCAGGCCATGGTCGAGGCGGTGCCCATGGTGTTGCAGGTGCCGGCGGAGCGGGACATGCCGGCTTCGGCGCTCATGAATTCATCGAGACTGATCTTGCCGGCCTTCACCTGCTCGGAGAGCTGCCAGACGATGGTGCCGGAGCCGATGTGCTTGCCGTGGTGCTTGCCGTTGAGCATCGGCCCGCCGGAGACCACGATGGCGGGCACATCGCAGCTTGCCGCCCCCATCAACAGCGCAGGCGTGGTCTTGTCGCAGCCGGTCAAGAGCACCACGCCGTCGATGGGATTGCCACGAATGGCTTCCTCGACGTCCATGCTCGCAAGGTTTCGGGTCAGCATCGCGGTCGGGCGCAGATTCGACTCGCCGTTGGAGAACACCGGAAATTCCACCGGTAGACCGCCGGCTTCCCAGATGCCGCGCTTGACGTGCTCGGCGAGCTGACGGAAGTGGGCGTTGCAGGGCGTGAGCTCCGAGAAGGTATTGCAGATGCCGATCACCGGCTTGTTGTTGAATTCGTGATCGGGAATGCCCTGGTTTTTCATCCAGCTTCGGTACATGAAGCCGTTCTTGTCCGCGGTGCCGAACCATTGGGCGCTGCGGAGCTTGGTGGTCTTGGGATCTTGGTGACTCATGGGTGCCTCCTCAGGCAGGGTACGGTCGAAAGTCAGGCGATGAACGCGAACAGAAGCCAGGCCAGGCCAAAGGCCATGAGCGAAATGCCCACCGACACCACGCTCCAGGTCGTGAGCATCGTGCGGGTCGAGACGCCCAGAAACCGTCCGACCAGCCAGAAGCCGGAATCGTTGACGTGGGAATAGCCGATGGCGCCGGCGACGATGGCGGTGACAATGCAGGCGGCAGGGAGACCGGCCAGTTCCGGGGCGGCAAGCACGGCCGGGGCCATGATGCCGGCGGCGGTGGTACCGGCAACGGTTGCCGAGCCCTGGGCGATGCGGATGACCGAGGCGATCACATAGCCGGCAACGATCAGCGGCATGCCGATCTCATTGAGGCTGCCGGCCAGGGCCGTGCCGATGCCGCTTTGAGTCAATACGGTGCCGAACATGCCGCCGGCGCCGGTAATCAAAATGATCGAGCACACCGGGGCCATCGCGTTTTCGACGATGTCGTTGATCGCGTTCATGCCGCCGTTTTGGGCGCGCTTCAATACCAGCAGCCACATCGCGACCAGGGTGCTGATCAGGAGCGCCATCGGGGTTTCACCGATCAGCATCAGCACATCGAGTAAAGGGTTATCCTCAGGCAGCGTGCCGCTCGAGATCAGGGTAGACAGCCCGGTGTTCATGAAGATCAGAAGAAGCGGCAGCAGCAGAACCAGCAGCACGGTCGAAAAGGCCGGCGGCTCGGCATCGTCTGTGTGGGCATCGCCCAGCATGTCCGGCACGCGCTGGTAGGGCGTGCGGTTGGCAAGAAACACCGAGAGGCGATAGCCCATCACGTACCAGGTCGGAAGCCCGACCAGAAGGCCCACGAACAGCACCTGGCCGATGTCGGCATGAAGGAAGACCGCCGCAGCTACCGGGCCCGGGTGCGGCGGCATCAGGGCATGCATGACCAGCCCCGCGCCGCCGACCGGCAGGCCGAACAGCAGGATCGAGCTTTTAAGTTCGCGGGCGACGGCGTAGATGATCGGCAGCATCACCACGTAGGCGGCGTCGAGAAAGATCGGGAAGCAAAACAGCAGCGCAGCGACCGAAAGCCCAAAGGGCGCGCGGTCACGGCCGCAGGCGCGGATGAGCGTATCGGAAAGTACACGCGCCCCGCCGGAGGTGGCGACAATGCGCCCGAGCACCGCGCCGAAACCGATCAAAAGCGCAACGTTGCCAAGCGTCTTGCCGAAGCCGCCGATCAGCGTGTCCATCAGGCTGGATACATCGATGCCGGTGGCGATGGCGGTGCCGATGCTGACCAGCACCAGCGCGAAGAACGGGTGCAGCTTGATCCGGATGATCAGGGTCAAGAGCACCGCGATAGCTGCAGCGCAGATGATCAATAGCGTCGGCGTCGAGAGGGCTGTGTTGGCAGCCTCTTGTGGGTTCATATCGATCTCCCGGTCCTTGAATGGGCGCCGCCACCGCGTTCTGCTCGGAGATGACGCAACGCCGAGCTGCCAGGTGGCGAGGGCGTGCCGGGAAACATACGCCCAAAAGGCTATATCAGAATAATGTTGAAAATGGCTTAATCCGATACCGTTTACGTTATGACTCAAGGAAATGAGCCACGCCATGGGCGATCTGGATGAGCATTGGTTTTTCAAGGCGCGACTAAAGTTGCGCCACCTTTACCTGTTCGTCGTAGTGGGCGAGCAGGGCAACCTGCACAGGAGCGCGGAGCTGATGGGCATTTCCCAGCCCGCGGCCTCGCGGCTTCTGGCCGAAATCGAGCAGCGCCTCGGGCAATCGCTGTTTGACCGTCACGGCCGGGGGCTTGAACCCAACGCCTACGGCGAGCTGATGATTCGCCGCGCCCGCGCCGTGCTCGATGAGCTGATCGGGGCCGGCACGGAATTCAATGCGCTCCAGGCAGGGCTTGCCGGCGTAGTCAACATTGGCGCGGTGATGGAGCCGGCCATTTCACAGGTGCCGCTTGCGATCGAGCAGGCCCACAACACCAGCCCGGCGCTCAAGCTGACGCTTCAGGTCGCCAACAGCCACACTCTGGTGCAGGGGCTGATGGAGGGCCGGTTCGATTTCGTGATCGCCCGCGTGCCGGCGGGCTTTCCCTCGGAGGCGTTCGTGTTCGAGGAGATCGATGAGGAGGAGCTTTGCTTCGTCTGCAGCCAGCGTCATCCGCTCGCCGGAAGCGACGACCCAGATCTTACCGAGCTTGCAGCCTCGCCCTGGTCGATCCAGCCGCCGGGGACCCTCATGCGTCAGCGCATCGAGGATTTGTTTCGCCATCGGGGTGTGGCGTTTCCGTCCTGGGTGGTGGACACCTCGGACCTGCCGGCGGCGCTTGCCCTGGTCGACCGCTCCGAGTTCATCACCGTCACCATTCGCCGGGTGGCCGAGCTTCTGTGTGACCCGACCCGCTTTGCGATCCTGAGTGCGCGGAGCCGCTTGAGCGTGCAGCCCTATGGTCTGGTAAGCCTTCGACGCACCAGGCTATCGCCGGCGGTGGCCCGGGTCATGGACATCTTTCGGCAGAACATGGCGGCGTCTCGCGCCGAGGCGCGGCCCGGAGTACATTGAGCGCCATTCGTTAACGGGCGACCCAGGGGGAGAGGGACGTGCATCACTGGATATATCTGCTGGATCTGGCCGGGGTGGTCGTGTTCGCGCTGTCCGGTATCGCGCTTGCGTGCCGTGTACGGATGGACCCGATCGGCATGCTGGTGCTGGCGGCGGTCACCGGCATCGGCGGTGGCACACTGCGTGACCTGCTGCTCGGGGTGCGCCCGGTGTTCTGGGTGACCGATCCGACCTACCTCTGGGTCATTCTGGCCACGGTGATCGTGTCGATGGCGGGTCTTCATTTCGTCCATCACCTACCAAAGCGGCTGCTGTCGGTTCTCGACGCCTTTGGGCTTGCGCTTTTTACCGTGCTGGGGGCCAACAAGGCGATGATGCTTGACTACACCGGCATCGTCGCGGTGTTGATGGGGCTTTTGACCGGTGTGGCCGGAGGCGCTTGCCGCGACGTGCTGGCCGGGCGAATTCCGATGGTGCTCAGACAGGAAATCTACGCCACCGCCTCGATTCTGGGGGCGGCGGCCTATGTGGCGCTGGTTGAGGTCGGCGCCTTCGAGGGCCTCGCCCTTGCTCTTGGGCTCGGGGTCACGCTGATGCTTCGCTTGAGCGCGATCTACTGGCATCTGGCGCTGCCGACCTTCGTGTGGTTGCCGCGGCCGGAGGAGGAGCGCTACGACCCCGAGCGTGACCCGTTGCCGCCGGGGGATCAGCGTCGACACAAGCGGGTACAGGTGGTGGCGTCCCGCCCGCGGCGCCGGCGCCGGCAATGACAATGATGAGGACGCAGGGGGCGTGCCAAGCGACTACGCTTGGGGCATCACTTTCGACTCGAGGCTTTCATCATGCCGGAGCTTACGCTGTTCTATGATGGCGCCTGCCCCCTGTGCGTGCGCGAAGTGCGCCACCTCACCCGGCTGGACACTCACGGGCGCATTCGCTGTGAGGACATCCAGCAGCCGGATTTCTCGACGCGCTACCCCGACATCGACCCGGACGAAGCTCGAACGATTCTGCTGGCCCGTGACGGCAACGACCACACCTTGAAGGGGCTCGATGTAACGCATCGCGCCTGGTCGCTGGTCGGGCGGGGGGCGCTTACCGCGCCGCTTCGCTGGCCGCTCGTGCGCCCGGTCGCCGACCGGGTCTATCTATGGTTTGCCCGTAACCGCTACACCATCTCCGGCGTGCTGACCGGCAAGCGCCGCTGCGACAGCTGTGCGTCCGGGCAGTGCGACATCGATAAGAACTAGGAAATTCTCTTGTCCGCGTTTGAACTGACTTCCGAGGCGCCTTCTTCGGGGCCTGCCCAACCCACGCCACTTGAGCGCGCGTTCTACGCCCGCGATACGCTCGAGATCGCCCGCGACCTGCTCGGCTGCCGGCTGGTGGTCGAGTGCGACGGTGAGCGTCTGGTCGGGCGCATTACCGAAACCGAGGGCTATCTGGGCTTTGCCGACACCGCCTGCCACTCCTCCCACGGGCGCACGCCCCGCACCGAGGTGATGTTCGGCCCGCCAGGGTACGCCTACGTCTACCTGATCTACGGCATTCACGACATGCTCAACCTCGTCGTTGGCCCCGAGGATGACCCCTGTGCGGTATTGATCCGCGCCATCGAGCCGCTCGAGGGCGAGGCCAGCATGATCGCCCATCGACGAGGCAAGAAGGGTCGGGAGCTTGCCAACGGGCCCGGCAAGCTCACCCAGGCGCTCGGCATCACCAAGGCGCGCTTCAACCGCCACGACGTCTGTCTCGGTGAAGGGCTTTGGGTTGAGCCGGGCGAGCGCTTCGACGACGCCGACGTGGTGACCGGCCCGCGCATCGGCATCGACTACGCCGAACCCGAACACCGCGACGCCCCGTGGCGGTTTCTGGTCAAGCGGCGTAAGTAAGCCGCACTGATGTTTACTGAAGGCTAGGCCGAGGTCAGAAACCGGCGCACTGCTGAGTCGACCCGGCGTAGGCGCTCGGCCCGGGAAAGCGTCGGGACCTGGCCGACCATGATCTGAATGTGCAGGTCGCCGATCAGCATGCCGGTAAATTCACCGGCGGCAAGCCGGCAGTCGTCGATGACAAGACGCTTGAGCGCCACCTGGTGGGCGAGGTAGTCGGCGAGTTCACCGAGCGTTCGAAACGGGCCGCTGTCGAGAAAGCGTCGGGCAAGCTCGGGGTGACGGTGAAGGTCGTTGAGCACCAGCCGGTAGAGCGCGAGGGCTTCGGGTTCGAGCAGGAAATCGAGCAGGCGACGGCCAAAGCGCGTGAGGCCATCGTGGGGCAGCAGGTCATTGGCCAGCGCGTCCTGAATCGGCTCGAACACTGACATGGCCCGGCGCTCGATGACCGCAATGAAGAGCCCCTCCTTGCTGCCAAAAAGCTTGTAGAGCGTTGCAAGCGACCCACCGGCGCGGCGAACCACTTCGTTGACGCTTGCCGCTTCAAACCCCTGCTCCGTGAACACCTCGAGTGCAGCGTCGAGAAACCGCTGGGCGCGCTGCTGCCCCTTGGGCGTTACGGTGGTACCGGGTGGCGGCGTCATCGATGGCTCCTGCTGGTGTCCTCAAAAAGTGTAGCGTATGCTACGTTTTTTTGAGTCCAACTGGAACGAGCGTCATGGCATCGATTGCACGCACCTGGATCAAGCGACTGATCATCGCCCTCATCTTGCTGGTATTGATCGTTGCCGGCGCCTTCTGGGCCTGGCACTGGTGGCAGACCGGCCGCTTTTTCGAAGAAACCGACAACGCCTACATTCATGGCGACAGCGTGGCGGTTCGAAGCGAGGTGAATGCACGGGTGCTCGGGGTGCCGGTGGCGCACAATCAGCGCGTGCACGAAGGCGATACGCTGGTGGCGCTGGACCCGACCGATTATCAGGACGACTTGAAGCAGGCCCGCGCCAAGCTCGCCCAGGCCAGCGCCGCCGTGGTGAAGGCGCAGCGCAACATCGAGCTGCAGCAGGCGGTGATCGAGCAGAGGAAGGCCGACATCGCGTCAGCTCAGGCGCAGTACACCCAGGCGCGCCAGACGCTGTCACGCACGCAGAAGCTGGTCGAGCGTCAGTATTCCTCGCGCCAGCAACTCGATGAAGATCAGGCCAATTTCGATGTAGCCAAGGCCAACGTGACCTCGAGCAAGGCCGCCCTGGCCTCGAACCAGCGTCAGCTCGCGGTCTATCAGGCGTCGCTCGATGACGCCCGGGCCAACCGGGACAACGCCCGCGCCGCGCTCGAGGCCGCCGAGCACCAGCTTGCCAAAACTCACATCACCGCGCCCTTCGATGGCGTGGTCGGCAATGTCACGGTAGAAAAGGGCACCTACGCGCAGCCGTCGCTGACGCTGATGACCCTGGTGCCGGTGGATCATCTCTACGTCGTTGCCAATTTCAAGGAAACCCAGATCACCCGCATGCGCATCGGGCAGTCGGTGGAGGTTCACGTCGATGCCTACCCCGACACGACCTTCGAGGGCGTGGTCGAAAGTCTGGCGCCGGCGACCGGGGCGCAGTTCAGTCTGCTGCCCCGTGACAACGCCACCGGCAACTTCAACAAGATCGTGCAGCGGGTGCCGGTGCGGATTCGCCTGCTGGGGCCTGAAAAGAAACTGGCGTTTTTGCACGCGGGGCTGTCGGTGGAGCCTCGGGTCGATACGCGAGAGGATGGCCGAGGATTGTATCTGGGCCCCGTGTCGCGCTCGCCCATCGCCCGCGACGTCACTCCGCGCAATCAGGACTGAGTCTCTATGAGCCCGGTGCAGGAGATGCCGTCCTGGCGAGTGCGTATAGGCTTCGTGGCGGCGGTGTTTGGAATGTTCATGGCCATTCTGGACATCCAGATCGTTGCCAGCTCGCTCAACGAGATTCAGGCCGGAGTGTCGGCAAGCCAGGATGAAATCTCCTGGATTCAGACCTCGTACCTGATCGCCGAGATCATCATGATTCCGCTGGCCGGGGTGATGATGCGCATCTTCTCGACCCGCACTGCCTTTGTCATCTCAAGCGTTGGCTTTACCCTTGCAAGCCTTGGCTGTGCGCTGGCGAGCTCCATCAATGAGCTGATCGTCCTGCGTGCGATTCAGGGCTTCATGGGCGGGGCAATGATCCCGATCACCCAGGCGGTGAGCTTTACCATCTTTCCCCGACACAAGATGGGGTCCGTGCAGGCGGTGATCGGACTGGTGGCGACCATCGCGCCGTCGATCGGCCCGACGCTTGGCGGCTACATCACCCAGCACATGAGCTGGCACTGGCTGTTTCTGATCAACGTGATCCCGGGCATCCTGGTGTCGATGGGCGTGTGGTTCATGCTCGACATCGACCGCGCCGACAAGAGCGCGCTCAAGCGCCTCGATCTGATCGGGCTGGTGTTGATGGCGATCTTTCTGGGCTCGCTCGAGTTCGTGCTGGAAGAGGGCCCGGACGACGACTGGTTCAGCAGCTCCCTGATTCTGAATTTCGCCCTTCTCTGCGCGATGGCCGGCATCCTGTTCTTCTGGCGGGTGTTTACCGTCGATCATCCGATCGTCAATCTTCGACTCTTTCGCGAGCGCAATTTCGCAACCGGCGTCGGGCTGGTGTTCGCTGTCGGCGTCGCGCTCTACGGACTGGTGTATCTGCTGCCGCTCTATTTCGGCACGGTGCGGGAATACAACAGCATGCAGATCGGCGAGGTCATGTTCGTGACCGGGGCGGCGATGTTCGTGATGGCGCCGATTGTCGGGCGCCTGACCGATGTGGTTGATCTGCGCCTTCTGATCGGGATCGGGCTCTTGATGACGGGCATCGGGTCGTTCATGAACGTCAATCTGACCACCGAATCAGGCTACTGGGAGTTCTTCTGGCCTCAGGTGGTGCGCGGTATCGGCATGATCATGTGCATGGTGCCGACCTCCCGGATTGCGCTTGGCAATCTCTCACCTCAGAACATCGGCGATGGCAGTGGCATGTTCTCGGTGATGCGAAACCTGGGCGGTGCCATGGGGCTTGCGCTATTGGACACCGTGCGCGATCACCAGCGCGACTATCACTGGACGCAGCTGATCGCGTCGGTCAACCAGGGCCGTGAGGTGGTCGTCGCGCAGCTTGCCCAGTATCAGCAGCAGTTCATGGGCGTGGTCAGTGACCCTCAGGCCGCGGCAATCAAGATGATCGGTGACCGCGTCGCCATTCAGGCTGAGGTGCTGGCGTTCAACGACATCTTCCTGTGGCTCGGTATTCTCTATCTAATTGTTTTTCCAGCCGTCTTTATATTCAAGAAGCCCACCTGATCCCAAAGGGTCGCACGTGCGATCCTCGCGTCCCGCCCAATCCTTGTCTACGCTCGAAGGCAGTCGTTTGCGCGCAAACGATCCGACCGTAATGAAAATCGCGAAGGCGAGGACCGCCTTCGCTCTACGTGGCACGAAAAACAATAATCGCCACGCGACCGATGAGGACTGTCATGGCAGACGCAACACTCGACGCGACGGTGGGGCACGTCGACCCCAATGACACGTCGTCTCTCCAGACGATGGAGCTGACCGTCAACGGTCAGACGCACACACTTACTCTCGAACCCAATGTTGTCTTGCTCGATGCACTGCGCGAGCGCCTGAACCTGACCGGCGCCAAGAAAGGCTGCGATCACGGTCAGTGCGGCGCATGCACCGTATTGATCGATGGCCGCGCGATGAACAGCTGCCTGCTGTTGGCCGCGCTCGCCGAAGGTCAGGAGATCACCACCATCGAAGGCCTGGCCGATGAAGACGGTACGCTGCATCCGATCCAGCAGGCCTTTCTCGAGCACGACGCCTATCAGTGCGGCTACTGCACGGCAGGCCAAATGATGATGGCGACCTCGATCTTGAACGATAAGGACATCGCCAAGGACCCGGCGTCGATCAAGGAGGCCATGAGCGGCAATATCTGTCGCTGCGGCGCCTACAAGAACATCCTCGATGCCGTGCAGAGCGCGCATCGCACCATCGAGGGGGCGTGATCATGCAGAGTTTTGAACTGATCCGCCCGGAAAGCGTAAAAGACGCCATCGGCGCCCAGTCCGAGCGCTCCGCCTATATCGGCGGCGGCACGACGCTGGTTGATCTGATGAAACTTGGGGTCATGCAGCCCGATCACGTGGTGGACACCAACCGCCTCGGCCTTGATGAGATCGAGGTGCTTGACGATGGCCGGCTCAAGATCGGTGCCCGCGTCAGCAACAGCCGACTCGCAACCGACGCCCGCGTCGAGCGCGACTATCCGGTGCTGTCCCAGGCGCTGCTCTCGGGCGCCTCCACCGGTCTTCGCAACATGGCAACCACCGCCGGCAACGTCATGCAGCGAACGCGCTGCCCGTACTTCCGTGATCCGGCCAAGCCCTGCAACAAGCGCGAACCGGGCACCGGCTGCAGCGCGATGGACGGCATCAACCGCAACCACGCCGTCCTCGGCACCAGCGAGCACTGCATCGCGACTCATCCGTCTGATATGTGCGTGGCGATGGCCGCCATCGGGGCGACCGTGGTGGTCGAGGGTCGCAAGGGCACCCGTGAGATTCCGTTCGAGGATTTTCACCTGCTCCCGGGCGATCACCCCGAGCGCGAGCACGATCTGCGCTCCGATGAGCTGATTACCCACGTGGTGCTCGATGCCCCGCTTGAAGGCGCGGTCTCGACCTACCTGAAGCTGCGCGATCGCGCCTCCTATGAGTTTGCGCTCGCCTCCTGCGCGGCCATCGTCACCCTCGAGGGCACCAAGGTGACCGCCGCGCGCATCGCGCTCGGCGGCGTTGCGACAAAACCCTGGCGCGCCGTGGACGCCGAAGCGGCGCTGGTGGGTGAAGACGCGACCGCGAAGATGTTCGAACAGGTGGCGCTCTTGGCATTCCAGCGGGCGATACCGCTTGAGCACAACGCGTTCAAGGTCGAGCTCGGCCAGCAGGCCATCGCGCGCGCACTGCGGGACGCGGTGCAACAGGCAAGCCAGGGAGAGCACCAATGAGTGAGACACTGAATACCCAGAAACCCCGCATCGACGGCGCGCTCAAGCTCTCAGGCGGGGCGGATTACACCGCCGACATCAATCTCGACGGCCAGCTCTATGGCTACCCGGTCGGCAGCGCCATCGCCAGCGGTGAGCTTGAAGGGCTGGAGCTTGAAGAGGCGCTTGGCATGCCCGGCGTGGTCGATATTTTCCACCACGATAATTTCGACAGCACCCTCAAGCACTCACCGAACAGCTTCGCCGAAAAGAATACGGTCAGTGAGCCGCGCCTGCCGTTCGAGGACACCACGATCCACTATCACGGCCAGTACATCGCGCTGGTGGTGGCCGACACCTTCGAGCACGCCCGCGCCGCTGCCCAGAACGTCAAGGGCAAGTACCGCGCAAACGATCAGGTCACAAGCCAGCTCGATGAGCTCGATGCCGACAACGTCGCTGGCCTGCCAGGCGTTTTGCAGGAGGGCGACGGCCAGAGCCGAGGCGAGGCCGATGCGGCGTATGAGAACGCCGAGGTTACCCTCGATCACCACTACTCGATCGCGACCGAGACCCACGCGGCAATGGAGCTTCACGCCTCGACCGCCACCTGGTCCGGCGATCATCTAACCGTGTACGAGTCCACTCAGGGCGTAGTGTTCCAGCGTCATGCGCTGTCGCACGTGTTCTCGATGCCGCCGGAGCAGATCAATGTGATCTCGCACTTCATCGGCTCGGGCTTTGGCGGCAAGCTTTTCATGTGGCCGCACGCGATCATGACTGCGGTGGCATCACGCCGGCTGAAACGCCCGGTCAAGACGGTGGTGCCGCGTCAAAGCGTGTTCACCTCCGCCGGCAGCCGCCCGCGCTCGATGCAGCGCGTCCGCCTTGGCGCGCGCGCCGACGGCACGCTGACCTCGATCCGCCACGATGGCAGCAACGAAACTGCCTTTGTCGGCATGCACAACGACACGGTGATTTCCGCCACGCCCAGCATGTACGCCTGCGAGAATGTGGCGGTCACTAACCGGGTCGGCGAGGTCAATCACGGCATGCCGTGCCCAATGCGTGCGCCCGGTGAGGCGCCTGGGCTGTTCGCGCTGGAAACGGCGATGGACGAATTGGCCTGGCAGCTCGAGATGGACCCCGTTGAGCTTCGCAAGAAGAATTTTGCCGAGCGTGATCCGGCCTCCGATCTGCCGTGGTCGAGCAATCACCTGATCGAATGCTGGGACAACGCCGCCAAGCGCTTTGGCTGGGAAAACCGCACTGCGGAAATCGGCGCGATGCGCGAAGGTGACGAGATCATCGGCTACGGCATGGCCTCGCAGAGCTGGGAAGCCATGCGCCTTCAGTGCTCGGCGCGGGTGACGTTTTTGGCCGATGGCCGCCTGCAGGTCAGCTGCGGCACGCAGGACATCGGTACCGGCACCTACACCATCGTCGCCCAGACCGCGAGCGAGCTGAGCGGCGTGCCGATCGAGGACATCGACGTGCGCCTTGGCGACTCGTCGCTGCCCTCCGGGCCGCTGTCCGGTGGCTCGTTTGCCACCGCAACCGTGTTGCCGGCAGTCAAGGCCGCACTCGATGCCGCCACCCAGGCGCTGATCGACAAGGTCACTCAGGACGGGCAGGCGTTTTCCGACGTCGACTCGGAGTCGATCGAGTTGAACGACCGCGCCCTGACCTATGGGGATCGCTCGATTCCGGTCACCACGCTTCTTGAGGAGCTGGGTATCGGTCAGGTTACCGCCGAAGCCTCGGCGGAGCCGGGCGATGAGAAGAACGACTACAGCTTCCGCTCATTCGGCGCCGTGTTTGTCGAGGTGCGCTGGGATCCGGGCATTTCACGGCTCAAGGTCGAGCGGATCGTGTCCACCATCGACATCGGCCGCGCCATCAACCCGATGACCGCCCGCAATCAGGTCGAGGGTGGCCTGGTGATGGGCCTGGGCATGGCGCTGTTCGAGCAGACCGAGTACGACAAGAGCGGTTATCTCTACAACGCCAACCTGGCCGATTACATCGTGCCGGTGCACGCAGACATCCCGCCGATCGACGTTGAGCTGCTCGACTATCCCGATTACCACCTGAACGCCTTCGGCGCGCGCGGCGTGGGTGAGATCGGCTTGACCGGCATTGCCGCCGCCATTTCCAACGCGGTGTATCACGCGACCGGCAAGCGCATTCGCGACCTGCCTATCTCCATCGAGCGATTACTGATGGCCAACTGAGTCCAGTCCGGGCGGCGGCGCCTGCCGCCGCTCGAGCTTGGGAGGATTCCATGACCGAGTATTTCGACCCGAAGACACAAGGCGGGGCGACGTCCAAGTCACGCCGAAATTTTCTGAAAACCGTAGGCGCCTCTGGCGTTGCGGCCGCCTCCACGCCCCTCTGGGCCCAGACCACTCAGGCACGCGCCGCCGAGACGCCGGAAGGCGATCCCGTCAAGGCGTCCGCGCCGGCCCCCGGCATGAGCCGCATTCAGCTGAACGTGAACGGCGTCGAGCGCACCGTGGACGTGGCGCCCCAGATGGTGCTTCTGGACGTATTGCGTAACGAGCTTGGCCTGACCGGCACCAAGAAGGGCTGCGATCAGGGCCAGTGCGGGGCCTGTACGGTGCTGGTCAACGGTCAGGCGATCAACTCCTGCCTCTCGCTTGCGATCAGTCACCAGTCCGATGAGATCACCACCATCGAAGGGCTCGAGCGTGACGGCGAGCTGCACCCGGTGCAGCAGGCGTTCTGGGAACACGATGCCTTTCAGTGCGGCTACTGCACCTCCGGCCAGATCATGAGCGCGGTCGCGGTGTTGAACGACGACCGCATCGGCCAAAGTGATGCCGCCGTACGCGAGGCCATGAGTGGCAACATCTGCCGATGCGGCGCCTACAAGAACATTCTTGCGGCCGTGCAGGACGCCCGAAAGACCATGAAGGGAGGTGTGTAATGCGCGCCTTTGACTATGCTCGCCCCGGTGCGGTGGACGCGGCCATCGCGACCCACGCCAAGGCCGATTCTGCCTATCTGGCCGGCGGCACCACGCTTTTGGATCTGACCAAGATCGACATCATGCAGCCCGAGCAGGTCGTTGACATCAACGGCCTCGGGCTTGATCGGATCGAGCGTCTCGAGGACGGCCGGGTGCGTGTCGGTGCGCTGGTCACCAACACCGCGCTTGCCCGGCATGAACTGATCGAGACGCACTATCCGGTGCTATCGCAGGCACTGCTCTCCGGTGCCAGCACTCAGCTTCGCAACAAGGCTACCACCGGTGGCAACGTGATGCAGCGCGTGCGCTGCCCGTACTTCCGAGACGGCGCCTCGCCCTGCAACAAGCGCGAGCCCGGCAGCGGCTGTTCGGCCATCGGCGGCGTGAACCGGGAAACCTTCGCGGTGCTCGGCACCAGCGAGCAGTGCATTGCTGCCCACCCCTCGGACATGTGCGTGGCGATGGCTGCCATTGGCGCGACGGTTTCGGTTCACGGGCCAAAGGGGACCCGCGAGATCGACTTCGGCGCGTTTCACCTGCTGCCCGGCAGCACACCTGAGCGTGAGCACGCCCTCGAGCCTGATGAGCTGATCACGCACGTTACCCTCAATGCGCCGGAGCGCGATGCACGCTCCGGCTATCTAAAGCTTCGCGACCGCGCGTCCTATCAGTTCGCGCTGGCCTCGTGCGCCGCGCACCTGACGCTCAAGGGCGGTGTCATCCGTTCGCCGCGCATTGCGCTTGGCGGCGTTGCCACCAAGCCTTGGCGGGCGCTCGAGGCCGAGCGGATCCTCGAGGGCAAGACGCCGTCGAAGGCCCTGTTCGAGCAGGCGGCGAAGGCCGCGTTCAAGACCGCGACGGCCTATGAGCACAACGCCTTCAAGATTCCGCTCGGTCAGCACGCCATCATTGCCGAGCTCGGGGAACTGACCGGGCTTGCGACCACGCAGGAGGCCTCATGAGCGATCAGACACTGGGCGCCGGCCCGAAACGCATCGACGGTCGACTCAAGGTGACAGGCCAGGCCCCGTACGCCGCCGACCACGCCCTCGACAACACCGCCTACGGCTATGGGGTGTTTTCGACCATCAGCCGAGGGCGCATCGTCTCGCTCGAACTTGACGCCGCCCGCGCGATGCCGGGGGTGATCGAGATTTTCCACCACGGCAACTTTCCCGCGCTTCACCACACGCCGTCGTCGATGGCCAAGGGCAACAAGGTCGAGGAGACCCGGCTGCCGTTCGAGGATGAGCGGATCTACTACGACGGCCAGTTCGTGGCACTGGTCGTGGCCGAGCGCTTCGATCAGGCCCGCGCCGCCGCGCAGGCGGTCAAGGTGCGTTATGAAGAAGAAACGCCACGAGCGAATCTCGAGCAGGGCGTGAAGGCCCACGGCACGAAAAAGGGCAAGGGCAATCACAGCCGGGGCGACGCCGACGGCGCGTTCGAGCGCGGTACGCATCAGATCGATGTGACCTACACCACGCCGGTCGAGACCCACAACCCGATGGAAATGCACTCGACGCTCGCGCACTGGCCCGATGGCCGCCTGCAGGTGTTTGAATCCTCGCAGGGCGTGGTGCAGCAAAAGGGCGCGATGGCCAAGATCTTCAATCTGGCGCCGCACAAGGTCGAGGTCATCTCGACCTTCATCGGCTCAGGCTTTGGCAGCAAGCTCTGGATGTGGCCCCACGCCGTGGCCGCCGCTGCCGCCTCGCGTGAGATCAAGCGCCCGGTGGAGCTGGTGGTGCCCAGGCAGCAAATGTTCACCACCACCGGTCACCGCCCGGAAACCGAGCAGACACTCAAGCTTGCCACCGACGATCAGGGCCGCCTGATCGCGCTCAGCCACCACTCGGTGTCGACCACGTCCTATACCGATCAGTATGTCGAGACCTGTGGCAGCGTAACCAAGAGCCTCTACAGCTGCGACAACGTTTCGATCACCCATCGAACGACCGAGGTCAACCGCGGCACGCCGACCTCGATGCGTGCGCCGGGCGCCGCGCCCGGCCTGTTTGCGCTGGAATCCGCCATCGACGAGATGGCGCTCGAGGCCGGCATCGATCCGCTGACCTTCCGGCTCAATCAGTTCGCCGAGCGCGACGAAAGTCAGGACCTGCCGTTTTCGAGCAACCACATCAAGGAAGCGGCCGAGCGTGCGGCCGAGCAGTTCGGTTGGCATCAGCGCAACCCGAAGGTCGGCAGCATGCGAGACGGCCGGGAAATCGTCGGCTACGGCATGGCGGCCTGCAACTGGGAGGCGATCAAGCGCCCCTGTGACGCGCATGTCGCGCTGCGCGCCGATGGCACCGTTTACGCCTCCTGCGCTACCCAGGACATCGGTACCGGCACCTACACCATCGTCGCCCAGACGCTGGTTGAGCTGACTGGCGTACCGTTTGAGCGCATCGAGGTCGAGCTTGGCGACACCTCCTACCCCAAGGGGCCGATCTCCGGCGGTTCCTGGACCACGGCGACCACGCTCCCGGCGATTGCCGAGGCCACCCGCCACGCGATCGATGAGCTTAAAACCCGCGCGGTGCGCTCGGGCGGGCCGTTCGAGGGCGTGGATGTCGAGGCGCTGACGTTCGACAATGGCGTGCTCTCTTTTGAGGGCAAGCGCATTCCGTTTGCCGAGGCGCTCTCAACGATGAAACTTGCCAACGCCGAAGGCGAGGCCCACACCGAGGGCGCGGATACCTCGAAATACTCCTACCGCTCCTTCGGGACCCACTTCGTTGAAGTGCGCTGGGACCCGCTGCTTGCCAATCTGCGCGTGGCGCGGGTGGTCAGTGCCATCGACGTGGGGCGGGTGATGAACGAGAAGACCGCCCGCAACCAGGTCGAGGGCGCCGTGGTCATGGGCATTGGCATGGCGATGTTCGAGCGTACCGAGTACGACCCGAGAACGGCGCGAGTCGTGAACAACAACTACGCCGAGTATCTGGTGCCGGTGCACGCCGACCAGCCCGAGGTGGATGTGATTCTGCTCGACTACCCCGACACCGCCTTCAACGAGTTCGGTGCCCGGGGCATCGGTGAGATCGGCATCACCGGGCTTGCTGCGGCGGTAGCCAATGCGGTCTACCATGCCACCGGCGTGCGGGTGCGTGAGCTTCCGATCACCAAGGAGGCGTTGATGGGGGCGGTGTGATCGCCTCGCACCGACAGGACAACCGCCTTCGGGCGGTTTTTTTGTGCCCGCAGAAGCACCTCACGTCGCAGGCCCTGAACGCACTGGCCGTAAGCGATGGGCTTTCCGATATACTCAAGGGGCACCGAGGCCAGCCCGCGGTTCAGGCGCTTAAGGGGAATGAATCGTACAGCGAGAAAGGAGCACGCGTTTGTCTGCAACGATCAAGGATGTGGCGTTACTGGCGGGGGTATCGACCACCACGGTATCGCATGTATTGAACAAGACCCGGTTCGTGGCGCCGGCCACCCACGAGCGGGTGATGCGCGCCGCCGATGAACTTCACTACGCCCCGAGCGCGGTGGCAAGAAGCCTCAAGAGCAAGAACACCAAAAGCCTCGGCATGCTGGTCACCACCACGTTGAACCCGTTTTTCGCCGAGGTGGTCAAGGAGGTCGAGCGCCAGTGCTATCAGCAGGGCTACAACCTGGTGCTCTGCAATACCGACGGCGAGCTCGAGAAAACCACCTCCTACCTTCTGATGCTGTCGCAAAAGCGGGTCGATGGCATTCTGGTGATGTGTTCGGAATACGACGACTCGCTGTTCGGTGCAGCCATTGGCAAGCGCGATTTGCCGATGGTGGTGATGGACTGGGGGCCGTCGGGCGATTACGTCGACCGCATTCAGGACAACTCGCTCAAGGGGGCTCACCTTGCCATCAATCATCTCATCGAGCAGGGCCACCGCCAGATTGCCTACATTGGCGGGCCGCTCGAGAAACTGCCGGCGCGCCAGCGTTACGACGGGTTTTTCGAGGCGATGGCCGAAGCCGGACTCAGCGTGCGCCCGGAATGGGTGATCGAATCGAATTTCGAGTTCGAGGGTGGGCGACTCGGCATGCGCGCGCTGCTCGCCTGCGAGACGCTCCCGAGTGCGGTGTTCATCGGCAACGACGCCATGGCGATGGGGGCGATGAGCGAAGCGCAACTTGCCGGCATCGATATTCCGGCGGCGCTGTCGGTCATCGGCTACGACAACTGTCTGTATTCGGCCTATCTGAGCCCGCCGCTGACCACCATCGATCAGCCCAAGCGTCGGCTCGCCGAGCAGGCGGTCGCGACCATGATCGAGCGCATCGACAACCCACGCCAGACCGGGCGAGTGATCATGCTCGAACCCGACCTGGTCATCCGGTCCTCGGTCAGGGCGCTCTCGAAGAAATGAGGATGATCGAGACGTTCGTATACACGTGTTTATCGAAATAAATCTTTGGCACGTGCGGGCCGGCGAGATCGCCGATGTCATCCATCCGTAACGGCCGTGAATGCGAGCGAACGCTCTAAAATCATGGGTTTGGCGTATGTAGCCAAATTACATGAATGTGCGAAAAATACGGCTTAATTCAGGTAAAAAATACGCTATTTGTTCATTTCGACCGTGCGCGTTGACAGCGATCAAAGCTCTGGCTTAGAAATAGCAAACGTTTACGCAATCGTTTGCTATTTCATCGGTACGCCCCGGCGGAGAAAACAATGAAAAAGACCACTTTCCTGAAAAGCATCATGGCGGCGACGCTTTTGACCGTTGCAAGCACCAGTGCGCTGGCAAGCAACGGCCTGATCGCGATCATCACGCCCTCGCACGACAATCCGTTTTTCAAGGCCGGCGCGGAAGGCGCAAAGGACAAGGCCCAGGAGCTTGGGTATGAAACGCTGTCTGCCTCCCACGATGGCGATGTGAACAAGCAGAACCAGCTGATCGAGACCGCCATCGCGCGCAAGGCCAAGGCCGTGGTGCTCGATAACGCCGATTCCGAGGCGAGCGTTGGCTCACTCAAGCGCTTGAAGGCAGCCGGCATTCCGGCGTTTCTGTACGACCGCGAAATCAACCAGACCGGTGTGGTCGTCACCCAGATCGTGTCGAACAACTTCCAGGGCGCACAGCTTGCCGGTGAGAAATTCGCCGAGCTGATGGGCGAGGGCGGCAAGTACGTCGAACTTCTGGGTCCGGAATCCGACACCAACGCGCAGGTCCGAAGCGCCGGCTTCCACGACATTCTGGACAACTTCCCCGAGTTCGAGATGGTCGCTCAGCAGTCGGCCAACTGGAGCCAGACCGAAGCCTTCAGCCGAGTCGAGTCGATCCTGCAGGCCAACCCCGACATCAAGGGCATCATCACCGGCAACGACTCCATGGCGCTTGGCGCCGAGGCTGCGCTGCAATCGGCCGGGCGGGATGACGTCTTCATCGTTGGCTTCGACGGCCTCGATTACGCCCGTGACTCCATCCTGAAGGGTGGCAACATCAAGGCGACCGTGATGCAGCCGGCCTACGCCCAGGCTCAGCGCGTCGTCGAGCAGGCCGACAAGTACATCCGTACAGGCTCGACCGGCATGCCCGAGAAGCAGCTGATGGACTGCGTTCTGATCGATAAATCGAACGCCGACAAGCTCGAAAACTTCACCCTCAAACAGTAACCCTCCAAGCACGCGCGAACGGGCCGAACCCGGCCCGTTCGCCGCAGGTGTGTCCATGCGTCTTAACTCCATAGCCCGACTGGCAGGTGTGGTTCTGTGCCTTCACCTACTCAGCGCCTGTACCGTGACCGACCTCGACGAGGACGGTAACCCGATCATCCCGGCGGACCCGAACGCGAAGGTCAGCTACGAGCACATGAGCCTTTCAGAGGTGGCCGATACCCTGTGGGCGCCCAAGATCCTGCCCGAGGCCCAAACCGAGTTCGTTGAGTGGGAGGCCCTCAAGCCCCGCCTCGAGGCCGGCGGTGACGCGGATGCGACCAGCGCGTTCGTGCACTTTGACGGCGTGATCGAGGCGGTCGATACCAGCAAGATCCGTGGCTCGGTCACGCTCAAGGTCGATGACCGCAGCATCGAGCTTCAAACCGGACGCATCGTGCGCGGCAACGCCATTCGCGACGCCTCGACGCATGTGCCGTTTGATGATTTCAAGAATCAGATTCGCTTCGCTCAAATCTCGCGCGAGTTCAACACCCGGGCGATCGAGGGCGCCAACGTGCCCGATGAGAGCTGGGTCGGGGCACCGGTGTCGGTGATCGCGGCAGTGACACTTGATCAGGGCAAGATGCGCGATGCGGTGCCGATTCAGATCGAGCGGAGAACCCCGTGATGGCGGACGCGCAGACAGACATCGTGATGCGCGCCGAGGGGATCTCGATGATCTACCCCGGAACGGTCGCGCTCAACGCGGTGGATTACCGGGTTCATCGCGGCAAGGTGAACGTGATCATCGGCGAGAACGGCGCCGGCAAGTCGACGCTTATGAAGATTCTGGCGGGCGTTCAGCAGCCGAGCTCCGGTCGCATCTTCTTGAACGAGGCGCCGGTCACGTTCAGCAGCACCCGCGACGCCGCATCCCACGGCGTCGGGATGGTGCACCAGGAATTGAATCTCTTCGGCAATCTGAGCGTGGCCGAGAACATTTTCCTGGGCCGCGAGAAACAGCGCGGGCTGATGCCTCTCGATACCACCGAGCAGCACCGGATCACCCGCGAGCTGATGGCGCGGCTCAATCAGGCAATCGAGCCGTCGGAGCTTCTGGCCAACCTGAAGGTCGGTCAGCAGCAGTTGATCGAGATCGCCAAGGCGCTGGCCGATCAGGCGGACGTGTTGATCCTGGACGAGCCGACATCTGCGCTTTCAAAGACCGAAGTGGAGCTGTTGTTCGAGGTCATTCGTGATTTGACCGCGCAGGGCGTATCGATCATCTACATCTCGCATCGGCTCGAGGAGCTGATGGCGATCGGCGATCACATCACCATTTTGCGCGACGGCAATCTTCAGTCGGAGGCGTTGATCAAGGACATCGACGTGCCGTGGATCGTGCGTGAAATGCTCGGTAACGACCCGGTGTCGGATTTTCTGCCGGCCGAGCGCACCTTCGGTGACCCGGTGCTCGAGGTGCGTGATCTGACGCTGGTCAGCCCGACGGGCCTTACGCTGGTCGATGACGTGTCGTTTGACGTCAAGGCCGGCGAGATCGTCGGCATCTACGGGCTGATGGGGGCCGGGCGCACCGAGCTGATGGAGTGTCTGCTCGGGCTTCAGCGCTACGTGGGCGACATCACGCTTTCCGGCACGGCCGTGAACGAGGCCACCAGCACCAGCGAGCGGATTCAGCGCGGCATGTGTCTGGTGCCGGAGGATCGCAAGAAAAACGGCATCTTCCCGGTGTCCTCGGTCAGCAACAACATGACGATCTCGAGTCTGTGGCGCCGGCTCAAGCACCGATTCACCATCGATGAAACCGCCGAGGCTCAGGCGGTCGAGACCGCGATCAAGGGCCTTTCGATCAAGGTGTCCTCGCCGGAGATCGAGATTCGTGCGCTCAGCGGCGGCAACCAGCAAAAGGTGGTGATCGGGCGGACCCTTCTGACCGATCCGAAGATGCTGCTGCTCGATGAGCCCACGCGCGGCATCGACATCGGGGCCAAGGGCGACGTCTTCAACATGATGGTGTCGCTGTCGCAAAAGGGCATCGGGGTGCTGTTTTCGACCTCGGACCTCAAGGAAATCATGGCCGTTTCGGACCGCATCCTGGTGATGTCCGGCGGCAAGCTCACCGCTAACGTATCGCGTCACGACGCGACAGAATCCGCACTGGTCTCGGCCAGCGCACAAGGGCTCTAGCATGAATACACCCAACGAACACGCCACCAAGTCCGCCTCGATGCTGTCGAAGGACAACCTGCTGCTGCTGGTCTTGAAACTTCGAACGTTCATCGCGCTGTTTCTGATTGTCGGCTTCTTTACCGCGATGGTGCCGGGCTTTCTGGAGCCGAGCAGCCTGATCATCATGGTCAAGCACATCGCCATCAACGCCTTCCTGGCGCTTGGCATCACCTTTGTCATCATTACCGCCGGCATCGATCTGTCGATCGGGGCCATTCTGGGCTTTTGCGGCATGGTGGCCGGCTGGCTGATCACCAAGGGCATCGTTTTGCCGATGCTTGGCATCGCGATCTTCCCAAGCATCTGGCTGGTGGTCCCGATGGTGCTGGTCATCGGCGGGCTGATCGGGGCGGTCAACGGGTTCCTGATTACCCGCTACAACGTCGCGCCGTTCATCTGCACCCTGGGCACCATGTACGTCGTGCGTGGCGCGGCGATGCTGCTTTCCGGCGGTGAAACCTTCACGGGCCTTTCCGGCAATCCTCAGCTTGGCAACACCGGCTTCGAGGAGATCGGCTCCGGCAAGCTGCTTGGCCTGCCCTACGCCATCTGGATGATGTTCGTGCTGGCGGCCGTCATTGCCTACATCGCCAAGAAGACCCAGTTCGGCCGGCACGTGTTCGCCATCGGCGACAACGAGCATTCGGCGGAGCTTTCCGGGGTCAAGGTCAACAAGGTCAAGGTCTGGGTCTACACGATTTCAGGCCTGTGCGCCGCGCTTGCCGGCATCGTGGTGTCGTCCCAGCTGGTCGCAAGCCACCCGGCCACCGGCATTGCGTTCGAGATGAACGCGATCGCGGCGGTGGTGCTTGGCGGCACCTCTCTTGCCGGCGGACGTGGTTCGATCACGGGCACGCTGATCGGGGCGTTCGTGATCGGCATTCTGGCCGATGGCCTGGTCATGATGGGCGTCAGCGAGTTCTGGCAGATGGTGGTCAAGGGCGTGGTCATCATCGTGGCCGTCATCATCGATCAGAAACAGAACCGGCTGCAGCACAAGGCGGCCATCGTCAAGCAGACCTGAGCCCGCCAGAACCGGCGATTTTTCCAAGTCGCCGATTGCCAGGCGCAATCGGCGTGATCAGAGAGTATGTGATGTTAAAGAATATTCACCCGATCCTGAGCGGCGAGCTTCTAAACGTTCTTCGCACCATGGGCCATGGCGATGACCTCGCGCTGGTCGATCGAAACTTCCCCGCGACCTCGCTCGCAGCGGGCCGGCCGGTGATTCGACTCGATGGCAATACCGCGCTCGAGGCCGCCGAGGCGATTCTTTCGGTGCTGCCGCTTGATAGCTTCGTCGAGCGGCCCGTTCGCCGTATGGAAGTGGTGGGCGAGGCGGTCTCGACGCTCCCCGAGGTGCAACAGGAAATGGCCGAGCTTTTGAAGACCGTTGAGCCTGAGCGCGCCGAAATGGCCTCGCTCGAGCGCTTCGCCTTCTATGAAGCGACCCGGCAGGCATTTGCGGTGGTGGTGACGGGTGAGGCGCGCGGCTATGGGTGCTTTCTCTTGAAAAAGGGCGTTATCTTCGGCGAGGCCGGTTGAGCCGGCGCGCGTGAGTTGGTCATGCGGAGCTTGATCGTGCATGACGTGATCGCGCGTGGTATCGCGGCCAGAGGTTTGAACGGCCCATGCCGATAAAAGAACCGCCTTCGGGCGGTTTTTTCATGGAGCCCTGACCCGAACAGGGCTGTAATGTTAGACTTTGGTCTACTTTTGTCGCTGCCGGCCGTTCACGATCAGAGGCGCTTTCCCACCGTGACTTCGATACTGCTTTCCCTTCAACGGCTCTGGGCCGTCAAACGCTTTTCCTCCGGGCTCAAGGTCTTCATCGCACTGAGCGGGGCGATGGTGCTTGGCTGGGGGCTTGGGCATGTATCGTGGGTCATCCCCTGGTTTCTGGGCATCATCGCCTGCGCGCTTTCGGAAACCGACGACAACGTCTGGGGCCGGATGCAGGCAGTGGGCGTCACGCTGGTGCTCTTTTTCATTACCGCGCTTGGGGTGCAGTGGCTGATGCCTCGGCCGCTCGAGTTCGTCGCGGGGCTGACCCTTGGCAGCTTCTGTCTGACGATGGGGGCCGCCGTCGGCGAGCGGTACGGCACCATCTTGCGGGCCACGCTGATTCTGGCGGTCTATACGATGATCGGGGTCGACCAGAGCCAGGTCGAGCACGTGTGGTGGTTCGAGCCGGTCATGCTGACGCTTGGCGCGGCCTGGTACGGGGCGCTGTCGGTGCTCTGGTGTGCGCTGTTTTCCCGTCAGCCCGTGCAGCAGGGGCTCGCCGAGCTGTACCGGCAGCTAAGCGAGTACCTTCTTTTGAAAGCCTCGCTGTTCGAGCCGTCCAACAACAAGGACGTCGACGACATTCGGCTCTCGCTTGCCCGCCAGAACACGCAGGTGGTGATGGCAATGAATCAGGTCAAGGAATCGATCATCAACCGGCTCGACAGCAAGCGCGCCCAGCCAACGCTCAAGCGCTACCTGACGCTTTATTTCATCGCGCAGAGCATCCACGAGCGAGCAAGCTCGACCCATTACCCGTATCACATGCTGGCCGAGGCCTTCTTTCACAGTGACGTGCTGTTTCGCTGCCAGCGGCTTCTAAAGAGCCAGGCCTACGCCTGCCGGCAACTCGGGCGCTCGATTCGTCGCCGCCAGACGCTCAAGGACACCCGCCACCCCCACGCGATGAACGACCTCAACACCTCGCTTGCCTACCTGCACGACCACCGCGCAAGCTTTGACGCCACGCCGTTGAGTGCGGTCGATGCCTTGGCCCACAACCTGAGCGTATTGGAGCAGGAACTCGGCCGCGCCCACGCCCCGGCCGACATCGAGCCGGAAGCAGACAGCACCCTGTATGACCGTTCGCCGCAGTCGCTTCGAGACGCCTGGGCGCGTGTGCGTGAGCACCTGACGCCGAAATCGAGCATCTTCCGTCATGCGCTTCGGCTCACGCTTGCCCTGGTGGCCGGCTACGGGGTGGTAATAGCTACCGACATCGCGCTCGGCTACTGGATTCTTCTGACGACGCTTTTTGTGTGCCTGCCAAGCTACGGCTCGACCCGGCTGAAACTGACCGAACGCATCAGCGGTACTGTGCTCGGCCTGATCGTTGGCTGGGCGTCGTTGACGCTATTTCCCTCGCCGTTGATTCAAAGCGGCATCGCGGTGTTGGCCGGGGTGGTGTTTTTCGTTTACCGCCAGAGCCGCTACATGCTGGCGACCGGGGCGATCACGCTTTTGGTGGTGTGCTGTTTCAATCAGGTGGTCGATGGCTACACCGTGCTGTGGCCGCGCTTGATCGATACCGTGATCGGAAGTGCGTTGACCGGGCTTGCGGTGTTTCTGGTGCTGCCGGACTGGAAGGGGCGGCGCATTCATCAGCTCGCGGCGGACGCGCTCAAGCACAACGGCGGTTACCTGCGCCAGCTCATTCGTCAGTACGGCGCCGGCAAGCAGGACAATCTGGCCTATCGGCTGGCGCGGCGAAACGCGCACAACGCCGACATGGCGCTGACGTCTGCGCTTTCAAACATCGCGCTGGAGCCGGGGCACTTTCGCAAGGACGCCGAGGAGTGCCTGCCGTTGATGGTGACCGCGCATACGCTTTTGAACTACCTCTCGGCGCTCGGCGCGCACCGCGACGCGCTGCCGGCCCACCCGCATCTGGAGCTGCTTGACCGCGCAAGCGACTACCTAGCGCGTGCGCTTGAAGACATCGCAACACATCTGCTCGAACGGCGCCCAGTGCCCACCTCGGATGAAGAGGGCCAGGGGATCGAGGCCGAGCTCAAGGCCTCCACCCAGGAGATGCAGGCGCCGTATCAGCTGGTGCAGATGGAGCTTCTTTTGATCTGCAGGCTTTTAAGCACCGTACGCCAGCAGGCCGTCACCCTTCAGCAAAGTGTCTCCGGTGCGAGCGTGCGCGCGGCCTGAGCGCCGGTGCTGACCACCGCGATCAGTAGCCATAGGCGCTCAAGAGGTCGTTGACAGACTGCGCCGGTGTCCGCCCAAAGCGCTTGAGGGCGACGGCGGGGCGGTTGGTGAAAAAGCCGTCCACGCCTCGCTGGCGGTAGGTGTCAAGATCGGTTGATTGATCCACGGTATAGGCATGCACGAGCAGATGGTGTTCATGCGCCATATCGACCATCCATGGGGCTGCCAGCTCCATATAGCTGAATTGGCGCGAAAAGATGCCATCATGCGCGTGTTGAACCGTTGATGGCCCGACCCCGATGGCGCCGTGGTCCTTGGCGTAGCGAAGCCACTCCCCGTAATCGGCCCGTGAGGCAACCTGCTGGCGTGCGTAGTAATCGGCGTCTGTCTCATTCGCGCCCTGCGGGGCTGATTTCTCGAGCGGGATCGAGCCTTCCCCGCCCCATAGCAGCAGGATCTTCGGTACGTTCGGCATCTGCTGCTGCAACGCATCCAGGCTTTTTTTCTCAAACGTCTGCAGTATGACCCGGCCTGGCGTATAGCCGACATTGACCGCGCTGGGGCGTTCCCTGTCTTGGTGGACACTGTCTTGGCGCTCACTGCCCGAGTGTGACCGAGCCGTTGCCCCGATCCAGTCGCTGTCCTTCAGGTACCGTTTCAAGTCTTGTTCAATGCCCGGGAACTGGGCTGGCACCTTGGTTTCGATGTAGAGCCCGGGGTGGTTGGGGCCGCCCTCGGCAATGGCGCGAATCTCATCGAGTGTCAGAATCTTAAGCCCCTTGAAGCCCGGCCGGGCCCGGTCGGGGTAGGCCTTATTGAACCAGCTGCCGGCGTCCAGTTGCTTGAGCTCGGCCAGGGTGAACTGGCTGACCGGGGCCTCGGCGCGCTCTGGGAACACATCAGCCACATTGGTGGTGCGCGTGAGTGTGTTGTCATGGAGGGCGATGAGCTGACCATCTTTCGTTCGCTGTAGATCAAGCTCCAGATAGTCTGCGCCCAGATCGCGCGCCAGCAGGTACGCAGGTCGCGTGGATTCCGGTGCGTTGAAGGGATCCCCCCGGTGGGCAATCACCGTAGGCTCAGGAATGCCGAGCGCGGCGCTTGTCTGCGAAAGGGAAGGCGCGGGCTTGGTGTCGGCGGCCTGTAGCGGCGTGGACGAGAGCGCTGCCGCAATGGCGAGGGTCAAAAGCGATGCACGGGCGATCGGGTGATGTGAAGACATACAAGATTTCCCTGAGTGTTCATGACGCCGGTCAGGTTGTCCGGCCGGCACATTCAGTATGGCGGCCCCCCGCCGACGTGCCAGTTCGAAGGGCTCGTCCGAGGCGCCGAGTGGTCGCAACTGACACCGTCACGTCATCCCGGATCACTATGCTGTTATCGCGATATCAAACCAAGGTCGTGTATCCACCACAGCCGCGTTCTGTACGATGTTATCGCTAACATAACTGAGCAACACCGATCGCGGGAGCACAACAATGGATGGATGGACTCAAACGATGTCGGCAGGGCCGCTGCTTGGGATCGCCGCAGGCGCCGTTGCGCTACTGCTGGTCATGGTCATCAAGTTCAGGGTTCATGCGTTTTTGACGCTGATTCTGGTCAGTCTTCTGACCGCATTTGTAACCGGTATTCCGGCAGAGGCCATCGTCCCGACCATGGTGGGCAGCTTCGGCAAGACGCTCGGCGCCGTGGCGCTGCTGGTCGGTCTTGGGGCCATGCTCGGCAAGCTGGTCGAGAATTCGGGCGGCGCGCGGGTGCTGGCCGACAAGATGATCGAGCTGTTCGGCGAGAAGCGGGCGCCGCTGGCACTCGGTGTTGCCTCGCTCCTGATGGGCTTCCCGATCTTCTTCGACGCAGGCCTGATCGTGATGCTGCCGGTGATCTTCGCCGTTGCCCGCCGTCTCGGTGGCCCGGTGCTTCTGTACGCCATTCCGGCCGCGGCGGCGTTTTCCGTCATGCACGTGTTCGTGCCGCCGCACCCGGGCCCGGTCACGGCGTCCGAGCTTTATAACGCCAATCTCGGACTGTTGCTTCTGGTCGGTCTGATCCTTGCGATCCCGATGTGGTGGGTGTCCGGTTACATGTGGGGTAAGGTCACCGCCAAGCAGCATCCGTTCACCATGACCGATTCGCTGTTCGGCAAGGTCGACGACGACAGCATTTCCAATCCGCCATCTGTTGGTACCGTCATCGGCATGCTGCTGCTGCCGCTGGTCCTGATCTTCATGAACACCGGCCTCGATTTCATGCGCTCGCTCGGCATGGTCGACAGCGACCAGGGCTGGTATCAGCTGCTGTCCGCACTTGGCAGCACCCCGATCGCGCTTTTGATCTCGACGCTGGTCGCGATGCTCGTACTCGGTCGCAGCCGCGGCATGGACGGCAACGCGCTCGAGAAAACCCTTGATTCCTCACTCGGCCCGATCTGCTCGGTCGTCCTGATCACCGGCGCCGGCGGCATGTTCGGTGGCGTTCTGCGCGCCTCGGGCATTGGTGATGCGCTTTCCAATTCGCTGAGCGATCTCGGCCTTCCGGTCATCGTTGCGGCGTATCTGGTCGCGGTCATCATGCGCCTGGCCCAGGGCTCGGCAACGGTTGCGCTGGTGACGGCGGCGGGGCTCATGGCACCGGCGGTCGCGGCGGGTGACTACTCCTCCATCGATGTGGTCGCGATCACCATCGCCACCGCCGCGGGCTCCGTCTTTGCCGGTCACGTCAACGATTCCGGGTTCTGGCTGGTCGGTCGGCTGTTCGGCATGGACGTCAAGACCACCCTCAAGACGTGGACGGTTCAGCAGGCGCTCGAGTCCGTGGTCGGTTTCCTGCTCGCCTACGCCGTTTACGCCGTTTTTTAAGAGAGAGACCTCATGACAGGCAGTACTTCCTTGTTTGATCTCGAGGGCCGTCTGGCCCTCGTTACCGGTTCTTCCCGCGGGCTCGGCAACGCTTTGGCGCGCGGTCTTGCTCGCCACGGCGTGCGCGTGATTCTGCACGGCCGCGATCAGGCCCAGCTCGACGGCGAGGCGCAGGCGATTTCTGACGAAACCGGCGTCGAGGTGCACACCACGTCGTTTGACGTGACGGACTCAGAAAGTGTGCGCACCGCGCTTGATGATCTGCTCGAGCGTGTCGGCGTGCCGGATATTCTGGTCAATAATGCAGGCCTTCAGCGACGCGCGCCGTTCAATGAGTACGACCCCGCAGACTGGGATACGGTGTTGGCTTCAAATCTCTCGAGCGTGTTCTATGTCTCGCGCTCGCTGACGCCTGCGATGAGCGAGCGCGGCTCGGGCAAGGTCGTCAATCTGGGCTCGGTGCAATCGAAGCTTGCACGTCAGACCATCGCGCCCTATTCCGCCTCCAAGGGCGGCGTCGCGATGCTGACCCAGGGCATGGCGGCTGATCTGGCGCGCTTCAATATTCAGGTCAACTGTATCTCGCCGGGCTATTTCAAGACCGACATGAACACGGCGCTGTGGCAGGACCCGGCCTTCAATGACTGGGTCGAGGCACGCACGCCCGCCCAGCGCTGGGGCAGCCTCGATGAGCTTCTGGGCACGCTGATCTATCTCTGCTCGGACGCCTCTGCCTTTGTGTCGGGGCAGAACATCTTCGTCGATGGCGGCATGACCTCGGTGGTCTGACAGGGCCGGCCCTTGATGGTTTTTCTTTATATTGCCCAGAACGGAGCGCAACGATGAAAGCACTGGTCATTCATGGCAAACAGGATCTGCGCGAGCAGGAGTGGAACACGCCCGAGCCCGACGCCGGGCAGGTGCGGGTTCGCATCAGCTGGGGCGGCATCTGTGGCTCTGACCTTCATTACTATCACGACGGTGCCAACGGGGCGTTCGTGGTGCGTGAACCCTTGATCCCGGGCCATGAGCTGTCCGGTACCGTCGATCTTGACCCGTCGGGCGAGCTTGCGCCGGGCACGCCGGTCACCTTTCATCCGGCCACGTTCGGCGAAAGCCAGCCGGGCCTTGAAGCACTGCCGCACCTGTGGCCGAAAGGCGCGTATCTGGGGTCTGCGTCCACCACGCCGCATACCCAGGGGGGCATGAGTGAGTACCTGGTGGTGACCCGCGGCATGATTCGCGTGCTGCCGGAGGGGCTTCCGCTCAAGCGCGCCGCGCTTGCCGAGCCGCTGGCGGTTGCGCTTCACGGCATCAATGTGGCCGGCGGCGTCGAGGGCAAGCGGGTGCTGGTCTGCGGCGCGGGGCCGATTGGCCTTCTGACGGCGGCGGCGGCGGTGATTCAGGGCGCGCAGTCGGTCACGGTCACCGACGTGGTCAATGGCCCGCTCGAGCGCGCCCGCGCGCTTGGCGTTCATCACACCATCCGCATCGGTGAGCAGACGCCGGAGGCCGAGGCCTTTGACGTTGCGCTCGAGTGCTCGGGTGTGCCGGCCTCGATCGATACCGCCATCCGTGCGGTGCGTCGCGCAGGCGTCATCGCCCAGATCGGCATGATGGGCGCCGGCGCCCAGCCGCTGGAGCTTGCCACATTGATCTCGAAGGAGATCCAGCTGCGCGGCTGCTTCCGGTTCAATCAGGAAGTGGATGAGGCCATTGAGCTTCTTGCCCGTGACGCCCGGTTCGATCAGGTCATCACGCATGAAGTGCCGGCCACCAACGCAGTCGAGGCGTTCGCGACCGCCAAGGACGCCGAGGCCTCCGGCAAGGTGTTGATCGAGCTGTGGCCCGAAACGCACTGATGCCCGAGTACAGGCTGCCCGAGCACAGGCTGCCCGAGCACAGGCTGCCCGAGCACAGGCTGCCTGGGTGCGTGCTGACGTGATCGTGTGCTCGACTGCAAAAAAAGCCCGCCATTTGGCGGGCTTTTTACGGTCAGGGCGCCGGTCGCGCGCCTTGATGGCGCGGCGGACTACCTTTTCGCGGGGGAAAGCGTTGCGACGTGATCCGGTTTTTCCGCCTTGTAGACCTCGCCGACTTTCTTGATCGGCTGCTTGAGCGTAAGCCAGACGCGCTTTCCATCCGGTGAAAGCGCAAGGCTATTGGGCATGGCGGTCTCGAGCGGCAGCTGCCCTTCAAGGCTTAACTCATCGGTATTGATGATCGAAAGTTTCCTGGCGTCGCGCTGGCTCACCAATAGGCGGTGCTCGGGGGCGTCGAAGGCAGCCGCCAGGCTGTCACCCCCGAGGTCGATCGAGGTGACCTGCTTTCCGGTTCGGGTATCCAGCACAGTTACGGCGTTGCTTTTGGCGTGGGTCACGAACAGGTGGTGATTAGCCTTGTCCAGCGCCAGGTTAAGCGGGCTTTTGCCGCCGGTGGGCCACTGATCGACGAGGGTGTTGTCGGTGGTGTCGACCACCCGCACGGCGTTGTCCTTATAGGTCGAGACGAAGAGCCGGTTCGTGTCTGCATCGAGCGCCAGGCCCGTGGCCCACTCACCGAACCCGGTAACGGTCTTCTCGAGCGTAAAGCGCTTGGTATCGACCACCCACAGCACGCTCTCGGTGCCTACGCCTGAAATGTAGAGGGTCTGGCCATCAGGGGAGAGCACCAGCTGGCGCGGATTGGGGCCGAACGGTTTTTCCTCGCCCTCGGCCGGCTCCGGCGCGGGCTTGGCCAGTTGCAGGGTCTCTGTATCACCGGTTTCAACGTTCAACCGAATGAGGCTCTGATCAAGCGTGTCACCCAGGTACAGCGTTTTGGTGGCCTCATCGAAGGCCAGCCCGAACGCCTGGCCCGGCAGCGCCCAGCGTTTTTGGACCTCGAGCGACTCCGGATCAAGCTGATAGACCACGCCCTTGGCGTTGTCCTCGAACCCGCCGGCACTGGCTACAAACAGCGCGTCCATGGACGGGCTGTAGGCAAGTTCATAAAGCGCATGCGCCAGCGCCCGGTCGGTGCGTACCTGCCAATTTGCGGCAGGCAGGGTTTGCGTGTCGACCGTACTTGATGCGGCGGCCGTGTCGGCCGCGCCTGCGGGCAGCGCCCAGAGCGGCAGGGTCGAAAGGGCCCCGATAAGCAGCGCGCGCGAGCGTTTTATAACCATGATGATTCCCTGCAGTTGTGTCGATGTGTGGTGTATCGAGATGAGTGCGTAGCTCGTTGGCAGGCGATGCGGCGATTATGTCGATGCTAACGAGTATGATAGTCATTGCTAAATTGTAATGATTCTCATGAGCCTATCTGATCGGCGCGCGCTTTTCATCCGCCGCGACCAGAATTCATGCACTTCGATCAAAAAATAGATGCAGGCGCGCAGACGCCGTTCACGCGATGTGGCCTCTGCATCGGCGGTGTGGCAAGCAGTTCGTTGGACGCACTGTGGGCGGCTTGGCCGATAAGGCGGGTAATCTGGCGGGCAAAAGGGCAAGGTGACAAGAACAGGGCGACACACGCCCGCCGGGGCGGGCGCGTGTTGTTGCGAGCCGGCTCAGGCCGGGTGGAGCAGTCGCCGGGTGAACAGCATTGTGCCCGAGAGACGATGAAGCCGCTTGGCCGTGGCCAGAACGCCCAGGTCGATCAAGGGTTCGAGCAGGACGACCGACAGATAGGCCACCCCGAACGTCAAAATGCCTGCCGCGTTTTCAAGCCCCTGACCGTAGACCGCCCAGAACGCCACCCAGGCAACGATGCCACCCTGATAGGCGGTCGAGAGCTTGAGTGCCTGCGCGTAGGTCAGGTCAACGTAGCGGGTACCTTTCGAAATCACGCGCCGGGCGAGGGCATGGATGCCCAGAAGTGGCACCAGAAGCGTGGTCACGTTCATGCCGTACTGCGGCAGATCGAACGGCGCGAACAAAAGCCCCTGTATCAACAGGCCTCCGGCCAGGCCGACGGCGGCGGGGCCGGCACCGAACAGCAGTAAAAGCGTCGAGCCTAAAATCAGGTGCACCTCCGAGACGCCGACCGGGTGATGCGGCAGCACCTGAAAGAAGCAGAACACCAAAAGCGTCGCCAGCGTGCTTTTGAGTACGGCGCCCGCAATGCCGCCCTCCTGGGAAACACTTTTCCAGACAAGACGGGCCGAAAGCGCAAGCGCACCCGCCGCGGTTGCGTAACTCAACAGCAGTTTGGCGCCTGTCACGACGCCCGGTTCGATATGCATGAGACTCACTCCATGGGCTGCACCCACCGTGCAGCGGTTGATAGAAGGTGTTCGGTCGGTCTCCTGGCTTGCGCGTCATGGCGGTTCTCGGCCTTCCCGATCGGGTGATCAGTGGCATCTCGAGGGCGCTCGTCGCTTACAGTTGCGGGGGCAGCTTCGGCGTTGCACCGAATTCCCGGGAACGCCTGAGAGGCGTTCGTACCGAACGGCCACAGCATACGCCGTTCGAAGGCCGTTACGTGTCGCCTTTTGGTACAAGAGCCGCGGGGTGTGCGCGACTTACTGCGGTGCGTCTCGGTCGGTTGCCAAAAGCGCGGCAATGCGGTGTTCAAGAAAGGCCCGGTGATCGCGCACGGTGCAATCGGCGTAGGCAAAGGCCTGGGTAATGACGACCTGCCTGAAGCGTTCGGGGCGGGCGTCGATCTGGCTGCATACGCTTGTCGCAAAGCGGCCGGGGCTGTCCGGCCAGAGCGCGTGGGCGCCACGAATATGGCTGTGCGCCAGAATGCGTCCCCACGCGGCGGCGAGTTTTCGATAGGTCTTGGCCTTTTTGACCTTGTGAGTGGGGTAATCCTTCTTGAACGGAGAGCGCTCGCGCACCGAGAACACCTTACCGTCCATCTCGAGCCAGCCAAGCCAGCAATCGGGGTGTTCGGCAAGTGCGCGAAAGGCGGCGGCGTGACGCTCGCCTTCGTGCGCGAAGGCCTCGTGCCAGAGCGCCCGGTTTTCATCGCTCATGCGCTGGTAGGCGGTGGGGGGCGTCTGCGCCTTGACGTCGAGGATGACGTCATCGTCGACATTGCCGTTGCCGAGCAGTACGTAGAAGCGGTCGATGCCGAGCGACCCGGTGCCCGCGCCGATGCGTCGGGCGGTGTCGAGCACCTTGAACGCTTCATCGCCGTCTCGCGGCTGGGTCCTCGTGGCCGGGTAGGTGTGGGTAATGGCATGGGTGAGCTGGCTTGCAAGGTGCGCCGGCAGTCGCTTGAGCTTGCCGGGGCGGTCGGCAAGACGGCGCTGGCCGTTTTCCTGTGCGGTCCATTTGGCCAGCAGGGCCGCGCGGCTATTCCTGCGCGTGGTCTTTTCAAGAAACGGCATCAGCCGCTTCGGTGCGTTCTCAAGGCTCACGGCCTCGGGCACGCCGCCCTGCCTGAAGCGGGCAAGTTCATTCTGATACGCCGCAATCAGGTGGGTGAGCGCTTTCGTGGTCGCGTCCGGGCCAAGGCCTGCATTTTCGCGGGCATCGAGCACGACGCTGATGGTCAGCCGCCAAAGATCGTACTGGTAATCGCCGATGAGGGCGTCGTCGAAGTCATCGAGGCCGTAGCGTACGGCGTCGTCATGATGGCCGTAGGCGCCAAAGTTGTAGACGTGGGCGTCGCCCTGCAGCCAGTTCTGGGTATATTCGGTGCCCCCGAACAGCGCAAACCGCCAGTCGTGCCACACGTCAGCCCAATAAAGGGCGTTGGCCCCTCGAAAGAACGCATACGGCGAGGCGCTCATCTTCAAAAAGCGGGCGCGTCGATCAGGCTCACTCAACCAGGCCGTGTCGGCATCGAGAATATCCAGCACGCGTCGGGCGCGATTGTGGTGCTCAAGCAGTCGGGTCATGCGGTGGCTCCTGAGGCGGCAAAGCCGGCCCGGGTGGCGAGCCACAAGGGCGCGGCGGTCGACGTCAAGGGTAGCCGATCCGACGCGTGAGGAAAGCGCTTTCGGGGGAGGCCAAAGACCTAACGCGTGAGACGGTGCTCGATAAGCCCGGGTGTGTCGACGCGCATCGAAAAAAGCGATCCGGAGAGCGGCGCCTGCGCAAGTGCTGCCTCGCTCAAGCCCTGGCGGGCCGAGGTGACAAAGAGCGTTTTTCGATCCGCCCCGCCAAAGGCGACCCGGGTGGGCTGAGGCACCGGCAGGGAGTGGGTTTCGCGCAGTACGCCGCGCTCGCTGAACCGGGCAATGGCGCTGCCGCCGTAGAGCGCAACCCAGTAATCGCCGGCCTCATCGACGGCGGCGCCGTCGGCCACTCCGGCAAGGCCCAGCGCCTTGAGATCGACAAACGTTTCCCGGGGCCCCAGTTGGCCCGTTGCCGGGTCGAGCGCGAACCGCTCGATGCGCCGTGACGGGCTGTCGGTGTGATAAAGCGTCCTGCCGTCGGGGCTCAACGCCAGCCCGTTGGCGACGGTAATGCCGTCAAGGTGGGGCGTCAGTCGACCACCGTCGAAACAGAAAAGCCCCGCTCTGGCCTCGGTTTCCCCGGCGTGCTTGGTGCCGATCCAGAAGCGGCCCGCCGCGTCGCAGCGCCCGTCGTTGCACCAGCTTATATCGGGCGCCTGCGGCCCCGCAGCCAGAAGGGTCTCCTTCGCGCCGTGCGCGTCGAGTTGCCAAAGACCTGAGCGAAACGCCCCGACAAAGCCATCGTCGGTGAGCGCCACGCACGCCAGTGGCTCGTCGAAGACGCGGACTCGGTGCGCGCCGGTGGCGGGATCAAACGCGTGCAGTTCGCCGCCGTTGATGTCGACGAAGTAAAGCGTAGCCGCGCGCGTGTCCCAGAGCGCGGCCTCACCCAGTGAGAGCGTCAGGGTCAGGCACGGGCTTAGGCCGGGCGTTGAGCAAGAGCTTGGCATGGTGATCTCCTCAGGTGCCGATGTGCTTGAGTTTTTCGCCACGCATCAGTCGCTGCTCGATCTTCTCGAGCGAAATGCCCTTGGTCTCCGGCACCAGAAACAGCGTCAGCACGATGAAAAACAGGTTCAGACCGGCGTAGAGCCAGAAGGTGTGGGCGTTGCCGAGGGTATTGAGCAGCGTCAAGAACGTCGCGCCGATGATCATGTTGGCCACCCAGTTGGTGACCGTTGAGCAGGCCACCCCGAAATCGCGCGCCTTCAGCGGCTGAATTTCCGAGCACAGCACCCACACCATCGGCGCTGCCGACATCGCGTAGCTGACAACGAACGCACCGAGCAGACCAAGGGCTGCGTACTTGGCAAACGCGCTTTCAAGCCCGTACTCATACAGCGCCCCCAGCAGGATCATGCAAATTCCCATCACGGTAAAGCCGATGTAGAGAAGCGGCTTGCGTCCGGCGCGGTCGACAAAGCCGATGGCGATGAAGGTGGCAAGCGTCATCACAAGCCCGATCACGACCGTGCCCCAGAGCTGCTCGGTGGCACTGCCGTAGCCGGCCAGTTCCAGAATGCGCGGGGCGTAATAAAGAATGACATTGGCGCCGGTGAACTGCTGCATGAACTGCAAGAGCATGCCAAGCCCGACCGAGCGTCGCACGTTCGAATTGCGTCGAAACAGGCGCCAGCCGGCGTGATCGACCTTGAGGCTTTCCTCAATGCGGGCCATCTCCTCGTCGACCTCTTCTTTATTGTGGCCGCGAAGACGCATTAATACGCGCCGCGCTTCCTCCGGGCGGTTGGCGCTTGCAAGCCAGCGCGGGCTTTTGGGCAGAAAGATCATGCCAATGACCAACAGGCACGCCGGAATCGCGATCACGCCGAGCATCCAGCGCCAGCCCCCTGAGTAGCTGAACGCCGCGTTGGTCAGGTAGGCCAGCAGAATTCCGCCCATGATCATCAGCTGATAGAACGCGATCAGCGTGCCGCGAATGCGCTCCGGCGCGATTTCCGACAGATACATCGGCGCGATGTAGGAGGAAATGCCGACCGCGACGCCGAGCAGGATGCGCGCACCGATCAGGGCATCGGTCGACCACGCCAGCGCCGACAGCACCGCACCGACAACGAACACTACCCCGCTGACCGCAAGGGTAATCTTGCGCCCGGCTTTTCGAGACAGATACCCGCCGCTGGCGGCGCCGAAGGCCGCGCCGAACATCATCGAGCTGACGATGATCTCCTGGGTGTGGTCGCTTGCGTTGAACTCATGCTCGATAAACGGCAGCGCGCCTGAAATGACGCCGATATCCATCCCGAACAGCAGGCCGGCAAGCGCTGCGATGGCGCCGATTACATACACCACCGGCAGACTTTGACGCTGCGCGGGCTCTGATGACGTCGTGGTTGTCATGACCATCTCCTCCAGGGGCAAGGCTCAATCCGAGCGCCTTATGTTGAACATAAACGTTGAATGTTCAACATATACCTTGGTGGCTTACACCAAAGGCCAATAGGCCACCGGTGCCGCCCAAACAGACAGGGCCACGCCCGGCCGAACAGGTGAAGCGGCGGCAGAAACGTGTGGAATGAGGAGGGCGTGAACGTGCGGGTGAGGAGGGCGTGAACGTGCTGGATGAGGAGGGTGTGCGGGAGAGGAGGAACGTGAGAGAGGGCGGCCCTGAGGGTGAAAAACGGCGGCTTAGCCTGCCGTGAATCCGGGCGTGAGCGGGGTAGCGGCCGCCTCGCTCATCTCGAGGCCAAGGGCGTCGGCGGTGGCGCTGAGGACGGTCTGTGCGGCCTGAAACGCCCGGGCCGGGTCGCGGACACGAATGGCCTCCATCAGACACCGATGCTGCTCGAGGCTTTCGGCGGGGCTTCGGGTGCTGAGGTTCGATTCCTGCACCAGCAGCGTAATCGAGGGGCGAAGAACGTGAGACAGCCGTGACCACACCACATTGTGGGTCGCCTTGTAGATCGCGACGTGAAAGGCGACGTCGTGTTCGCTGTGCAGGTGGTGATCGGTTTCGCCTTCGGAGCGTTTGAAGTGGTCGGACAGTGCCTGCCATGCCTCCTCGATCGCGACCAGATCGTGCGCGTTGGCCTCACGGGCCGCGGTCATCGCAACAAATGGCTCCACCGACAGCCGAAAGGTCAGAATTTCGCGCAGAAGCTCCTGATTGGGGCCTGCATAGCGGGCGATCCATTGGGTGACCGTCGGATCGAGAATGTTCCATTCGTGCCAGGGCTGAACCCTGGATCCGTGGCCTGAGATGCGGGCGATGATGCCGTTGTCGGCAAGCACCGCGAGATGCTTTCGCACCACGGTGCGCCCAAGGCCATAGCGGGTGCATAGATCAAGCTCACGCGGGATGAACGCGCCCGGCTGGAACCGGCCGGCAAAAATCTCGCTGACCAGCCATTCGGCGATATCTGGGGAATCGGGTGTGTCCGGCATGGCGGGCAGGCGACCTCGCGTGAATGAACCAAGTGCCCGACAAGCATGATAGGCCAACCCGTTCAAGGCAAGCGATTCGACGGGCGTTAGAGGGAGGCAGATCGGTCTGTGTTTGATCGTTCCCTGGTGATGTTCTGATCAGCTTTTATTGATGTATAGGTGCGACACGATGTAGCGGTTTTGTTCAATTTAGACTAAGGTAGCGCGCTCAAACGTCCGGCTTGCTTAGCATCCTCAATAACATGATGCGACGCCGGGCGGGGCTCTGGCATGAGCGCGGCTTGCTGCCTGGCCTTTATAGCTTCTTTATACAAAAAAGACCGTCGATTAGAAGGATCCGCTTTCATGTCGCAGCCCGATAACACCTCGCGGCGTGCGTTTTTGCGCAATACGTTCACCCTGATTCCAACCGTCGGCCTGGCCGGCGGCGTCAGCCTGACCGCCAAGGCCGCAGAGGCGCCGCCGAATCTTAGCGACTATCAACCTGCCTTTTTCAAAAGCGACGAGTGGGCATTTCTGCTGGCGGCCTGCGACCGTCTGATTCCCGGCGAAAGCGAAGGCAAGGGCCCCGGCGCGCTCGACACCAATGTGCCGATCTTCATCGACCGTCAGATGGACTCGCCCTATGGCCACGCCGAGCGCTGGTACATGCAAGGGCCGTTCGTGCTCGATGGCTCCCCGGATCTCGGGTTCCAGTACCCCTACACGCCGCGCGATGTCTATCAAAAGGGCATCGCCCTGACCCAGGCGTACTGCCAGAAACAGTACGGCAAGCGGTTCGAGCAGCTCGACGCCGCAACGCGTGACCAGGTGCTTCAAGCGCTTGAGGCCAACCAGGTCGATTTCGCCGCGCTCGGTGAGACCCAGAAGCTCGAAGCCTCCGAGTTTTTCTCGAGTCTTTTGGAAAACACCAAGGAAGGCTATCTGGCCGACCCCATTCACGGCGGCAACAAGCATATGGCGTCTTGGAAGATGCTCGGGTTCCCCGGCGCGCGCGCAAGCTATCGCGACTGGGTCGACCAGCATAACGTCGACTACCCGCTGGGCCCGGTCAGCTTGACCGGAGAACGGGGCTAAGACGGCGCCAGGTGCGCCTTTTGCCCCGGCAGAACAAGGAAATGACTTACGTGACTGCACGATTTATTTTGCCGCTCATCGCGGGGAGCACCCTGTTGATGGCAAGCCAGGCGTTCGGCGCCGATGACACCACCCTCGAGCGGGGTGCCTATCTGGCGCGCGCCGGCGACTGCGTGGCCTGCCATACCACTGAAGACGGCAAGGACTTTGCCGGAGGGCTTGCGATCGAAAGCCCGTTCGGCACGATCTATTCGACCAACATCTCGCCCGACAAGGACCACGGCATCGGCAACTACACCGAGGCCGAGTTCGCGGCAGCGCTTCGTGATGGCAAGCGCGCCGACGGTGCCAACCTGTATCCGGCGATGCCGTATCCGTCCTACGCCAAGCTCACCGATGACGATGTCCATGCGCTCTACGTCTACTTCATGGATGGCGTCGAGCCGGTCGCCGACAGCGCCCCGGAAACCGATTTGAGCTTCCCGTTCAACCAGCGCTGGGGCATCACGGCCTGGAACTGGCTGTTCGCGGACGCCGATACGTTCACGCCCAATACCAGCGCGGACCCCTTGATCGAACGCGGGCGCTATCTGGTCGAAGGGCTTGGTCACTGTGGCAGTTGCCACACGCCGCGCGGCTTTGCCGAGCAGGAAAAAACGCTGGATGACAGCGACGACAGCTATCTCTCAGGCGCCGATCTCAACGACTGGTGGGCACCCTCGCTTCGTGGCGGTGATGGCGGCGACGGGCGTGGTGTCGAAGGCTGGAGCGCGCACGAGATTGCCGAGTATCTGAAAACCGGCCGCAATGCGCATGCAACCGTCGGGGGCGAGATGACCTCGGTCGTTGCGCACAGCACCTCGCACCTGACCGATACGGATTTGACCGGCATTGCCCTGTATCTGAAATCGCTTTCGGCCAACCCGGCCGGGGAGAACGCGACAACACCGGATCAGCGCCGCACGGCGAGCGAAAAAACGGCCGCGCATCTGACCGCTGCCAAGGACCTCAGTGACGGCGAGCGGCTCTATCTCGACAACTGCTCCGCGTGCCACCTGAACGACGGCAAGGGCGCCGAGCGTGTCTTCCCGGCAATCGATGGCAACTCGCTCGCTAACGCCGACAACCCCACCGGTCTGATCCATACGATTCTGGCCGGCGCGACGCCCCCCGCGACCCCGACCATTCCGGCCCAGCTGCCGATGCCCGGGTTTGGCTGGCGTCTGTCGGATGAGGAGGTCGCAACGCTTGCCACCTTCGTGCGAAGCGCCTGGGGCAACGACGGCGGTGCGGTCACCGCAGAACAGGTCGGCAAGGTGCGCGACACGCTCAAGCCCTCGCCGCTCAACCGCGCGCCCGATGCCAACGGCCGTCTCAACCACGACGACCGCGACCCCAAATGACATGACAGGTCGCCTGCGTGGCGGCCTGAGGACGCGCCTTGCGCGCGTCGAGCGAATTTCAGGAGTTAACAGTACATGGCTAAGCAACAACCGCGTGTCGATGCGGTCATCGTCGGTCTCGGCTGGACCGGGTCCATCATGGGGATGGAACTGACCGAGGCGGGCCTCAACGTATTGGCGCTGGAGCGCGGTGCCGACCGCACCAATGAGGACTTCGCCTACCCAAAGCCCGCCGATGAGCTCGAGTACGGCATTCGCCATACCATGATGCAAAAGCCGAAGCAGGCTGCCGTCACGATTCGCCGTGACCTCAATGAGCGCGCGCTGCCGCAGCGCAAGCTGGGCGCGTTCCTGCCGGGCGATGGCGTCGGCGGCGCCGGTGCGCACTGGACCGGCGTTTTGATTCGCCCGACCCCAACGGATCTGCAGTTAAAGAGCTTCGCCGATCAGGCCTTTGGCAAGGGCGTGCTGCAGGACGACATGCAGATTCAGGATTTCGGGGTCACGTGGGATGAGCTCGAGCCGCACTTCACCTTCTTCGAGAAGGTCTGCGGTCAATCCGGCACCACCGGCAACCTCAACGGCGAGATCCAGCCCGGCGGCGATCCCTTCGAAGGCCCGCGCAGCGAGCCGTATCCGCTGCCGGCACTTCAGGACACCCAGAACACCGAGATGTTCGACAAGGCGGCCAAGCAGCTTGGGTATCATCCGTTCCCGAACCCCTCGGCCAACGTCTCTCGCGCCTGGACCAACCCCTACGGCATGCAGCTCGGGCCGTGCAACTACTGCGGCTTCTGCTCGCGCTATGGCTGCCTGAACTACTCCAAGGCCTCGCCGCAGACCTGCATTCTCAATGCCCTGAAGCAGCGCAGTAACTTTGCCTATCGCACCAACGCCAACGTTACCCGTGTCGAGCTGGCCCCCGATGGCAAGACCGCGACCGGTGTGACCTACATCGACGAGCACGGCGAGGAAGTCTTCCAGCCGGCGGACATGGTCGTGCTGGCCTCCTACGCGCTCAACAACGTGCGCCTGATGCTCAATTCCGGCATCGGTGCGCCGTATGACCCGGTGGCGCGTACCGGCGTGGTCGGGCGTAACTACGCCTACCAGATCGGTGGCGGCATCCACATGTATTTCGATGACATCGAGTTCAACCCGTTCGCCACGGCGGGCGCGACCGGACGAATGTTCAACGATTTCTCGCCGGGCAATTTCGACAGCGCCCAATACGGCTTCATCGGCGGGGCCAAGATGCACTCCTCACAGGCAAGCGGTACGCCGATAAAGACGCCGCTGCCGAAGACCGCACCGAAATGGGGTCAGGGCTACAAGGACGCGCTTCGAAAGCACTATGGCCATCACATGAAGCTTTCGATGACCGGCAGCGTGATGTCGTATCGCTCCAACATGCTGGATCTCGATCCGACCTGGAAGGACCCCTACGGCATGCCGCTTTTGCGCATGACGTTTGACTGGAAGCAGAACGAGCACCGGCTCTCGGCGTTCATGCGTGATCGTCTGCGCGAGATCGCCGATGTGCTGAAGCCGGACTACCGCGACGAAAGCTTCAACCTCGAAGGCTCGCACTTCAAGGTGACCAGCTACGTCTCGACCCATAACGTCGGGGGCGCTGCGATGGGCACCGACCCGAGCACGTCGGCCATCAACCGTTACCTGCAAAGCTGGGACGTGCATAACGTCTTCGTGCCGGGCGGTAACGCCTTCCCGCAGAACTTCCAGGCCAACCCCACCGACCTGATCGGCGCATTGACCTACTGGTCGGCCAAGAAGATCCGTGAGGAATACCTGAAAAATCCGGGGCCCCTGATGGCGCAGAGCTGATACGCTCGGCTCAAGCATGGAAAAAGGCGCCTTCGGGCGCCTTTTTTAGGTCTGTGCCACGAGTCAAACTGAACGCATCACGGCGATGTGGAGTAGGTGGTGGCGCCCTTGGGTGCGCTTTCCTGGCCCTCGGGGCAGGTGCGGTTGGTGGTCGAGAGCGTGCGCCCGCTCTGGCCCGAGCAGACGGTGGCCCGGTCAGGCTTGCCGTCGTAATCCTCGAGGCGGTAGTTGTCGGGCACGTAATTGGAGCGGCTGTGCTCGGTCTCGGGCGCGATCAGAACGTTGGCGTCGATGCGGGGGCGGCCGTCCCGGTCGTATCGGCGGCGGTCGTCATGATCCCAGCCCTTGCGATGATGGTCGTCGAATCGCTCGCCGCGCGGGTTGTCGTGTCGGTCGTTGTAGTGGTGATCGCGTCGGTGCTCGGGCGCGCGTTCGATGCCCTGATTGCTGACGCTGTGATCGCGCTGGATGATTACGGTCTCGGCGGTGGCCGTGAGTGAGGTGGCCATCAACGCGATCAAGAGCGGCGTGTTTAAAATACGCATGGAAAACCTCCGGTGGGGCGTTTTCTCAGTATCGGCCGAACGCGCCGGTTGTCGAGCGCATCCGCGGCCACTCTTACTACCACCCCCAGAACATCAGCCACCAGGCGGCGAGCACCGGCACCATTGACAGCATGAGACCTGCAAGTGCAAGGCCTCGCCGGCCGGTGGAGACGGTGTGGCGGGCGATGATGCGCGCCCCCAGATACAGGCTCCAGAGCGTGCCGGCCGCGAGCAGGGCCGCGCGGGCGTCATTGAGCCAGAAAAGCGTCAGGCCATCGCCTCGAAGCAGGGTGACGGTGGTGGCGGTAAGCCCCAGAAATACCCCAAGCCCACCGAGCGGAATCAGCGCGTGAGAGAGATGCCACAGCCGCTGCCACGACCAGCGCCCGATCAAGCGATTGGTCAGCGCAAGCGCTGTACTGATGAGCAGGCCCATGACCAGCGCGGTCGTCAGGATGTAGCCGATCAGGAGCGCGCCATCGAGCAGGTTGAACACATCGTTTTGCGCGGGGTAGTTGGTCAGAAGCCACCAGGGCGCGTGGGTGGTCAGCGGCCATAGAATGTCGTGCTCGACCAGCCACATGGCGACCGCCTGTTTGACGGCCACGAACCAGGGGCTTGCCGACCAGTGAAACGCGCCGATCGCCACGCCGAACAGGCCGAACGCCAGCAGGATGAAGTCGGCTCGAGTGGCGCGGGTGGCACTTTCGAACACGACCTCATCGGCGGACGAGCGGGCGGTCAGCGTAATGGCGCCCTTGTGGCCACTGCACTTGCCGCACATGTGGCACGGGCTGGCACTCTGGAGCTGCTTGAGCGGTACCAGCGGCGGGCAGTGCACGGTTTCATGACGAATCGCCTCGCCCGAGTGCTCGCGGTTGAACGCGGCCCACTGGGTCTTGTCGGTGCGAAAGTGCACCGGCGCGAGCTTTGAAAGCAGCATGAACACGCCGTTGACCGGGCAGAGGTGGCGACACCACACCCTTGTGCCCCGGCCGTAAATCAGCCCGACTGCCACCGCGGCGACGGTCGAGCCGCCGAGCACGGCGAGCGCCCCGGTCGGGTACTGATAGACACTTGCCATCTGGCCGTAGAGCGTGGTGCCGAGAAAGCCGATGAAGGGCCACCCCTCCCAACGGAGCCATTTCGGAATCGCGCGGCCAAGGCCTACGCGGCTGGCCGCTTCGGTCAGGGTGCCTTCCGGGCAGAACACGCCGCACCAGACGCGCCCGAGCAGCACCATGCTGATCAAAACGAACGGCCACCAGAGGCCCCAGAACACGAACGCCGCGAACACCGTCAGATTGGTGAGGATATGATCCTGATAGCTCGGCAGCGGCAGAAGCGCCGGCACGATCAATAAAAACGCGTACACACCGACCACGACCCACTGCACGGCTTGAATCGGGGCTCGGTTGCGCCGCATCCAGTGGCCGAACGCTTCAAGACGCGGAGCGCGTCGAGCGCTCTGGGCACAGCCGCCCATCAGCGCGGACTCCCGGCCGGCTCAACCGATGCCTGCACCCGGCGCGACTGCCAGCGAAGCAGCGCGATGACGATGAGCCAGTAAGCCCCGTAGGCGATGACCATGGTCTCGGCCGGCCACGCCCGGTAGCCGGCAAGCGTCGCGAGCAGCCCGCCAAGGCCCGCGCTGTCATCGAGCCAGGCGCTGGTGTCCCAGAGTGGGTCGATGCCCGCCGGCAGCCAGCCAAGGCCGATCAGTTTCTCGACCCCGCTGACCAGAAGCGACGCGGCCAGCAGAAGCAGCAGGATCTCGGTGACACGAAAGAACCACGTCCAGGAAAAGAGCTTTGATCCGAGCTGCATCGCGTAGAACGTCAAAAGCGCCAGCGCAAAACCGCCGGCTGCGGCGGTAAGAAAGCTCGCAAAGCCGCCCATCTGAAGCTGGGCCATGCCCATGCCATAGAGAAACACCACGGTTTCGCTGCCCTCACGCGCCACCGCAATGGCGACCAGCACCGCAATGCCCCAGTAACTTGCGCGGTCGACGCTTTTTTCGAGCCCCGCGTGAAGTTCCCGCTTGAGTGTGCGCGCATGAGCCCGCATCCAAAGCACCATCTGCGTGATCAGGGCGCACGCCAGAAGCACCATCACGGCCTGAAACACATCCTGGGCTTCGCCTGCGAGGAAGCTGTCGGCGCTCATCAGGGCAACACCGAAAAGACCTGCAAGGCCGAGGCCTGCGGCCACACCGAGCCACAGATACAAAAGGCCGGTGCGGGCGCCGCTTTGCTTGAGCCAGGCGTAGACGATGCCGATGATCAAGATCGCTTCGACGCTTTCACGCCAGACCACGAACAACACTTGCTGCCACATGGGTAAGACTCCTGCACGGTCGAGTGCCTCTGGGGCGGTCTTGGTGCCGCCTGGGTCGGTTGATAACGATGATTGGGTCGTTTTAAAACGCGGGCTGGGCGCTTCGACTGTCGAGTTATTCGGCGATGAGCGTGCCGCGGGCGTCCGGCAGGTGAAATTCATCGAAAAAGTCGTAGTGACCGGGCTTCAAGGGATGCACGACCACGAATGAGCTGACGCCCGGGCCCATCACCTTTTCCTTGCGCATCGAGGTGCTCTCGAACTCAACCGGGGTGTTGCCGGTGTTGTGCAGTTCAATCTTGAAACGCTCACCGGCCTTGACGTGCAGCGTTTCGGGCTCGAGCGTGCCGTTATTGAGGGTCAGCGTATACGCGGGGAGCTTGGCCGCGTGGGCGATGCCCATGCCAAGGCCCAGAAGAAGCACGGCTTGCAGTAAAGGGTTCATCAGCGGTATCCGGTGGACGTCTTGACGTCATGCGATGTGGGCAGGGCGTCGGGACACCGCCCTGCCTGCCTGAAACTCAGTAGCCGCCTTTCTTGCCGACGCCTGCGTAGGTGAAGTCGTAGTCGACCGTAAGCGGCTCGTACCACGCACTGACGCCGGTTTCCTTATCGACGTGACGCTGCATGTCGGGGTGTTTGATGGTGAAGGTGAGGTGATACTTGCCGGGGCCATCGAGTTTGACGTTGGCGCCGTAGTGCGGCCCATCGCTTGCCACCATCGGCATGAAGTCGCCTTCGATCGGCGTGTCGCTGCCGTTTTTGGTCAATCGGTAGTGCACGCTGAGGGCCGGGATCCAGCTGCCGGGCTCGAAGCCGTTGGTGTTATCCTCCAGCGCGTGAATGTCGGCCTCGAGGTGAATGTCGGCGTCCTTGGCGGGCAGTTTTCCGGCCGGCTCCATCGTGACCGGCTGCAGATACACCGCCGCGATTTCCATGCCGTGCTCATGCTTGGGCTTGCCGATGGGGTACTCAAGCGCGAGCGCGGAAGTCGAGATCAGGGTCAGGGCGGGCAGGGCCCAAAGCGTATGGCGAGAAATCATGGTCGGTATTCCTGCGTGGACGACGTTATACGAAAGATACTATCGGGTGCGAATACGCCTATAGGGCGTCAGCAAATGAGAATCATGTGCAGGGCGAATATAGCGCGCTTAGCTAAACCTTAAAAGATCAACGTTTGGCGTAGACGCGCCGTCGAGCAAGCGCGTCGAACGTGCTGATCGGACCGTGCATTCAAGAGGAGAGGGTATGGCGCAGGCAGAGGCCATGACGCGGGCCGACGTTCGGACCCTACAGGACAAACTCCGTGCGCGACGCCACCGGGCGCTGCTTTGGTGGTCGGGTGACTTTGACGCCCTTCGGGCGCGGGCGTGGGAGTGTCTTCCAGACGAAGGTGATGTGCTGTGGGTCGGCGCGCCGCCGGAGACGGCCGCCCATGTGCACTCGGTGACGGTGAAAACGGCGCGCCAGTGGCTTGGGCGCGAGACCGACATGGTGGTGCTGGAGGCGTTCGAGGGCGTGGAGCCCGATGCGCTTGGGGCGCTTTCCGGCACGGTGCGCCCGGGCGGCGTGGTGCTGTTGCTGCTCGATGCACGGACGCCGACCTCGCGATTTGATCGCCGCATCCGACGGCTTCTTGCCGAGTTGCCGGCGCTGCCTACTGACGCGGTGCCGACCGGGCCTGCCGGTGAGCTGCCCTTCGATGGCCCGAGTTACGGCGCCGTGACGTCTGATCAGGTGCGCGCGGTCGAGGCGCTTCTGGCCTTGAAGCGTCGCCGGCCGCTGGTGATTACCGCCGACCGTGGCCGGGGCAAGAGTGCGGCGCTGGGGCTTGCCGCCGCCGAGCTGCTGCGCCGAGGGCAGACGACGCTCTACGTTAGCGCCCCTCGAAAGGCCTCCGTGGCGCCGCTCTTTGCACGGCTCGAGGCGCAGCTTCCGGGCGGCACGCTCGAGGGTGGCGTATTTCGCTATCACGATCAGAGCGTGCGTTTCGTGCCGCCGGATCAGCTCGGTGAGGTTGGCGGCCCCGGCACGACGCTTTTGATCGATGAGGCTGCGGCGCTGCCGGTTCAGTACCTCTCTACCGCCCTCGAGCGATTTCCCCGCATCGCCTTCGCGTCCACCGTGCACGGCTACGAAGGCGCCGGGCGCGGGTTCGAGCTGCGCTTTCGGGCCCGGCTCGATGCCCGCACGCCGGACTGGCGCGCGCTTGAGCTCACCACGCCCATCCGCTGGGCGGACGGCGACCCGCTGGAAGACGCCACCGACCGTTTGTTGTGTTTGTCCGCGCGGCCCACACCGCTTGACCCCCTTGCGACGCCCGCTATTCCATCCCTTCGGGTCGAACGGCTTGACCGAGCGCGCCTGGCCTCGGACGACGCGGTGCTCGAGGCGGTGTTCGGCCTTTTGGTGCAGGCGCATTACCGCACCGCCCCCAGGGATCTGGTGCAGCTGCTCGACGGTGAGGGGGTTGCGGTGTGGGCGGCGTTTGATGGTGAGGTGATCGTCGGTGTGGCACTGAGCGTCGATGAAGGTGGCTTTTCCGAGGCGCTTGCCCGCGCCGTGGCTGACGGCCATCGTCGGCCCAGGGGGCACCTGATGGCGCAATCGCTTGCCCTGCACCTTGGGCTTGAGGCCGCGGCGCAGTGCCGGCATCGGCGCGTCATGCGCGTCGCGGTTCATGAGGCGCGACGACGCCTTGGGGTCGGGGCCCGGTTGATCGAGGCGCTGGCGGCCGAGGGCCGTCGAGACGGCATTGATGCGCTGGCGGTGAGCTTCGGGCTCGATGACCACCTGCCTGCCTTCTGGGCCGCGCAGGCCTTTTCGGTGGTGCGGGTGGGGCTTGGCCGGGAAACCGCCAGCGGCGAACATGCGCTGATGATGCTGCGCCCGCTGACGGACGACGGCCAGGCGTTGACGCGTCAGGCGCACGCGCGGCTGGCATCGCTCTGGGCCGAGTGGCTTGGCGTTGAACTTCAGACGTTGCCCGCGTCGCAGGTGGCGTGGGTCACCGCGTATTTGACGCCCCCGGCGCTCGCGCCGGATGACGCTGCGCTTATCGACCGGTTCGCGCATGCCAATGCGCCCTGGGCGCTCAGCCGGGCGAGCCTCCGGCGGTGGCTGTGGCAGACCGCGTTCGAGCGCCCGGATGAGGCGGGGCTATCAATGGCACTGGCGCTGTCGTTTCAGGGGCTTGAGTGCGCAATAGAGGATGAGGAGGTGCCCGAGGGTCGCGAGGCGCGCATCGGCTGGCTTCGACGCTGGGTTTCTTCCAGGCGGGGGTGAGGGCTATGCTTTGGAAACGATCAAGGAGCTTCAATCATGAATGACCATCTGGATACGCTGGCGCCCGAGCCGCTGTGGCGCCACTTTCGCACGCTGTGCAACACCCCGCGCCCGTCCGGCCGGGAGCAGGCCATCCTCAAGAAGATCACGGACTGGGCCGACGCGCGCGGGCTCGAGTACGAGTTCGATGAGACCGGCAACCTGTTGATACGAAAGGCCGCTACCCCCGGCCATGAGGACGCGCCCGGCGTGGTGCTTCAGTCCCACGTCGATATGGTGAGTCAGGCCGACAGCGACATCGATCACGACTTCGAGCGCGACCCGATCGAGACCTATGTGGAGGGCGGCTGGCTCCACGCGCGCGGCACGACCCTCGGCGCCGACAACGGCGTCGGTGCGGCCGCGGCGCTGGCGATTCTTGAAGACGACGCGCTGACCCACGGGCCGCTGGAAGCGCTCTTTACCATCGAGGAAGAGGCGTCTCTTGTCGGTGCGCGCCATCTGGCGCCGAACTGGCTGCACGGTGAGTATCTCTTGAACCTCGACTCCGAGTTCCGCGGTGAGGTCTACATCGGCTGCGCCGGTGGCAACGACGTCAAGGTCGATCACGACTTCAAACAGCTCGAGGTCGAGTCAAACCAGCAGGTGCTCGAGGTCAGCGTCAGCGGGTTGGTCGGCGGTCATTCGGGCATGGACATCGACAAGGGGCGCGCCAACGCCAACGTGCTGCTGGCCAGCGCGCTGTGGGCGCTGCGCGATACCGGCGTGCAGCTGGTGAGTTGGAGCGGTGGCACCATGCGCAACGCCATCACCCGGGACGCCAGCGCAACCATTGTAGTGCAGGCCGAGGCCGAGACGCTGGTGGGCGAAACCCTCCGGGCGTTCGAGCAGCGTGAGCGCGGGCTGTATCAGGGCATCGACGACGGCCTTCGCATCGAGGTCACTCAGGCCGCGACCCCTGCCCGTCAGGCGTTGTCGCAAGACGACAGCCGCCGGCTGCTGGCGGTGCTCGCGGCCATGCCCTACGGAATCGATCGCATGAGCGTGGCGGTGCCGGGCGTGGCGGAAAGCTCCAACAACATTGGTGTGCTGCGCCTCGAGCACGGTCATCTGCACCTGGGCGCGATGGTGCGGGCGTTGAATCTTGACAGCGCCGAGGCGCTTAACGAGCGGTTCAGAGCGCTCTTTTCGCTGATCGACGTTGAGGCGATTGCCGGCGAGGGCTACCCCGGATGGGCGCCGAACGCGCAGTCGCCGCTGTTGGCGCGGTTCATCGAGTTGCATGAGCGGGAAGTCGGTGCACCTGCCGAGGTCAAGGTCATTCATGCAGGCCTTGAGTGCGGCATCATCGGGGCGAAATACCCGGGGCTCGACATGATTTCCTTTGGCCCGACCATTCTCGGGGCGCATTCGCCCACCGAACGGGTGGAGCTCGAGGCGGTCGAGGAGTTCTATCGCCTGCTTCAGGCGATGATCGAAGAGCTTGCCTGAGTGCGCACGTAAATCCCTTGAACAACGCCGGCATGATGCCGGCGTTTTCGGATCGGGCGCTTGTCGGGCGCGGGCTTCTGTGAAATACTAAGCACCCTTACTAATTAACGCTCGTGTTCGCGCCGTCTGCTGTCGGCGCTTTTTTCGTTTATTCAACGAACGCTTTTGGAGTTCCCATGAACGCGCTTTGGGCTGACCGGCTGATCATGGCCTTGAAGACCGCCATTGCCGTGGTCATCAGTCTCTACATCGCCATTCGGTGCGATCTGGTGCAGCCGGCCTGGGCGATTCTCGGGGTACTCCTGGTGACTGTGCAGCCGATGATGTTCACAGGCGCCACGCCGCCGGTGGGTGTCATGGTGCGTCGGGGCATCGCTCGGCTAATCGGCACCGTGGTCGGTGCGCTCGCGGGGGTGATGCTGATTGCGATGTTCGGTCAGCAGCCGATGCTGTTCGTTGTGGCGGCCGGGGCGTGGCTCGCGTTTTGTACCTATTGCGTGATGCTTTTGCAGGACGAGCCGTTGAGCTACACCATGATGCTCTGCGGCTACACCGCCACCATGGTGTCGCTGTCGGCGATCGGCCACGACCCGACGCAGGTGATCAATTACGCCATCGGTCGAACCGAGGAAACCGGGCTTGGCATCGTGGTCGGGCTTTTGGTCAATATCGTGTTTCTGCCCAAGTTCGGCAGTGACCGCCTGCCCGGCGCCATTACGGCGTTTTTGAAAGACGCCGCGCTTCAAACCCGGGACGTGCTCGATGGCCGGGTTGGAAATGACAGCCTCGAGCGCTATCGGGCACTGCTCGAGCGCCAGCGCCAGATGGATCAGACCCAGGGCATGGCGCGTTTCGAGCACTGGCGCTACCGAGTCTATCGTCAGCCGCTGGCGCGGTTTTCAAGCGAAAGCCTGACGCTTTTGTCCTCGATTCGTGATTTAGAAAGCGCGCTTGAGCGGCTTAGGCGTCAGCCCGGCGGGGATGCGCCCGCGGATCAACTGGCCGAGCGACTGGTTGCCCGGCTCGAGGCCTGGCAGAGTCTGGATGAAAACGGCCGGCTCGATGAGGCAGCGCTCGAGCGAATCGAGCCGCCAGAGCGTTCAGGACTTGCACCGCCGACGCAGGCGTGTCTGACGCTTGCGCTGTCACGGCTTGAGGATATTTTGAACCGGCTGCGTCACGGGCAGAAGCTGCTGGCGACGCTTCACACCGGCAAGGCCCCGCGGGAGCTGCCGCGCCGGGTGCGCGGCACGTATCTGCACCTGGAGCATGGCGTTGCCCGCTTCAACGCGTTTCGCGTCTTTGCAGGGTTCGTGGCGCTGGGGCTTTTCTGGGTGCACAGCGGCTGGCATTCCGGTTATTTCGCCATGATGATGATGGCGGTCTTTTGCGTGCTGTTTGCCAAGGCGCCCAACCCACACAAGATCGTGTTCCAGTTTCTGATCGGTACGGCGCTCTCGGTGCCGGTGGCGATGTTCTATTCCTTTATCCTATTCCCGGCTCTGAACGGGTTCTGGCTGATGGCGATCAGTCTGGCCGTGCCGGTGGGGCTGACGGCCCTTATGCTGCCGTATCCGGCGCTTGCGGCGTCGCTGCCGGCGGTCATCAATCTCTCGATGACGCTTAACCTGAAGCGCGAGCTTGTGATTGCGCCGGAACCGCTGATGAACTCGTCGATGGCGTCGATCGTTGGCACCGCTGCGGCTGTGGTGGTGTTCATGCTGTTTCGGCAGCGCCCCGCGGCCGCGCGGCTCGAGGACCTCTTCAACGGTTTCTGGGAAGAAATTGCCCGACTGGGCAATCCACGTGACGCGCTGCCCAATCTGGGGCGGCTTGAAATCCGGCTGCACGACCGACTCGGGCGCATGCTTGCGCTTGGGGACAGCGAGCACCGGCTGCGCTTTGCAACGCTGTTGCACGGGTTGGGGCTCGGAGTCTGGCGGCTGCGCCGTCGTCGCCGGGCGCTGGGTGAGCGCGACGCGCGCCTCGAGGCATTCGACGCCTGGCTCAAGCGTCTGACCGAAGAGCTCAACGACGCCGAGGACCTCCAGGGCATCGATGTGGCCCGTGCGCGCAAGGGCGCCACCGAGGCCATCGACTGGGCGCGGCACTTCTATCATGAGCGCGTCTCGGGCATCGAGGTCGCCGCCGAGCTCGAGATGCTCAGCCATTTATTGAGCGAACTGGGCACGCGTGCCCCCGACGACACACACGGAGGCCTCGCGCATGCTCACTGACTGGTCGATGCTCGGGTTCTTGCTACCGCCGATCGTGGTGCCGGTGATCGTGGCGCTGGTGGTGCACTATCTGACCCGGCGCCTGTGGTCCCGGCTCGGTATCTATCGGTGGTTCTGGCACCCAAACCTTGTGGACATCGCCTTTTTTGCCTTGTGGTTCTGGGTCGTCATGGCGGTATGGCCCGGTCAGGCCCCGGCGCCTTTTTAATCAGTAGGGAGTAACGGATGCCGCGTATCAATCGAAAACCGTTGAGGCTGTTGTTGACCTGCGCCCTGCTGGTGCTCGCAACGATCGCCGTGGTGCAGATCTGGCAGCACTACATGCACGATCCATGGACGCGTGACGGGCGCGTGCGGGCGGACGTGGTGCGCGTAGGCGCCGACGTCTCGGGGCTGGTCGACGGTCTGTCGGTACACGACAACGAGTACGTCGAGAAGGGCCAAGTGCTCTACACCATCGACAAGGCGCGCTATCAGCTGGCGCTCGATCAGGCCAAGGCCAACCTCGATCAACTCAAGGTCGATCTGGACAACGCGCGCCAGCGCTATCAGCGTCGCAAGCGTCTGAAGCAGTTTGTCTCCGCCGAGGAGCGTGACGACGCCGAATTCAGCTACCGGGCCGCCCAGGCCTCGGTCAATCAGGCCAATGTCGCGGTTCGAAAGGCCGAGCTTGATCTTGACCGTGCAATCGTTCGCGCGCCGGTGGACGGCTACGTCACCAACCTCCTGCTGCGCCCGGGTCAATACGTAAGTTCCGGCACCGAGACGTTGACGGTGGTCGATGCCCACAGCTTCTATGTGCTGGGCTATTTCGAGGAAACCAAGCTCGCGCGCATTCAGCCCGGCATGCACGCGCGCATCAAGCTGATGAGCTGGGAGACGCCGATCACGGGGCATGTGCAAAGCATCGCCCGCGGCATTGCCGATAACAGCCTGACCAGTCACGCCGAGGGCCTTCAAAGCGTCGACCCGACGTTTGACTGGGTGCGTCTGGCCCAGCGCATTCCGGTGCGCATTGCCATCGACCATTTACCGGAGGGGGTGACGCTGGCCGCAGGGCTCTCGGCCACGGTTTACATCGGAGATCCGCTGCCGGCGGATGAATCCAAGTGGCAGGCCGGGCTTCGGCGCTGGCTTGAAGGGTTTTTCAACGTCTGAACCGGCCCGAAGCGACGCAACGAACGCGAGTCGGGCTTGGACCTGGACAGCACGGCGGCCCATGGCCGCCTTTTTTGTGCCTCGGCGTCTATTCTATGGGGCTTATACCAGGGCTTATCAAAACCGGCGTGAGCGCCAGAGCGAGGAGTGGGCGAGTGAGATCGAGAACGCGTACGTGGCGGGATGTCCGGTGGGGCGTCGGGGTTCTATCGATGCTGTCGGTGCTGGTGGCGCTGCTGGTTGCAGCGCCTGCGCGGGCGGATAACGATGCCCTCTGGCAGGCGTTTCTGGCAAAGCGCGAGGGTGTGCAGGTCGCGGGTGCAGGCACGGTGACGCGGGTGCTGAAAGACGACACCCGCAGTCGTCGCCATCAGCGCTTCATCCTCGAGCTCGACCACGATCAGACCGTGTTGATCGCGCACAACATCGACCTGGCGCCCCGGGTCGAGGGGCTTGAACGCGGTGACCGGGTCGAGTTCTACGGCGAATACGCCTGGAATGCCAGGGGCGGTGTGGTGCACTGGACCCACCGCGACCCCGGCAGGCGCCACATCAACGGCTATCTGATCGTCGACGGGCAGCGTTACTGGTAATGCGTTCGCAGCCGATTCAGGCGCCGCAGCAGCGCTTGTGCTTCTTGCCGCTGCCGCACGGGCAGGGCGCATTGCGCGAGACCGGTTCCGGCGTTGGGTTTTGAACGCCGTCGAGGTAGTACCAGAGCCCGTCTTCGCGCACGAACCGTGAGCGTTCGTGCATCACCTGCTCGACGCCTTCAGCCAGAAAATGAGCCTTGAACTCGACCTCGCCCCGTCGGCGCTTTTCGGTATGAGACAGCACCTCAAGGCCCGTCCAGGCCACCTCGGGACGTGACAGGGTGTCGGCGTCGAGCGTCTTGCGCTCAAGGCTCTGGGGCGCCCAGGTCTCGAGCAGGTACGCGCCGAGTCCGCCGAGGGCGAAGGCGCTGTAGCGCGAGCGCATCAGCGCCTCGCAGGTCGGTGCCGGGCGCACGCGGTCATGAAAGATCTGGCAGCAACGGTTGTAGGGCAGGCCGGACTGGCAGGGGCAGGACGTGGTCATAACGCTCTCGTCAGGGTGTTTCGGAACTAGCCTATCAAGAATTGATCCGGGGTGCCGTTGACCCTCCCATAACATCGGTCTTAGTTCACAACGTCAACGACGAGTTCGAGCGTATCCCCGGGGAAAACGATATGGATCAATTGTTCGAAAAAATTCATCAACTGCCCAATGTGCCCGAAGTGGTCATGGAGCTTCTGGAGAACTTCAATAACCGCAACATCAGCGTCGATGAAGTCTCCTCGAGCATCAAGAAGGATCCAAACCTGTCGCTCAAGGTGCTGCGCATGGCCAACTCAGCCCGCTACGGCGCCGGGCGCAACGTGGCCTCGATCGACGACGCGGTGATGCTGCTCGGCTTCGATTGCGTGAAGACGCTGGTCATCGCCTCCGGCGTCACCTGTGCGTTCAAGGAGCTGCCCGGGCTTGATCGGCGCGAGTTCTGGCGGGAATCGTTCATGGTGGCCAACATCGCCAAGACCATCCTTCGCAACAGCAAGCTGAAAGGCTCGCTGCCTGAAACCGCGTTTACCTGCGGGATTTTGCACAACATCGGCTTGACGCTCATGCACATCGGCGAGCCTGAAAAGATGCTTCGCATCGACAAGCTGGTCGAGCAGGGCGCGATTCGAAGTGAGCTGGAGCAGAACCAGTTCGGCTATGACTACACCCAGGTCGGCGCGGAGCTTGCCCGGCGCTGGCGCTTCCCGGAAACCATCCGCACGGCGCTCGAGTATCAGAACGCGCCCTTGAGCGCCGAGCCGTTCTCACCCTACGCCGCGTCGGTGCATCTGGCCTCCTACCTCTACCGCTGTATCGCCAACGGCAAGACCGAGGAAGAGGCATTGAGTCAGTTCCCGGCCGACGTTCGAAAGCCGCTGTCGCTGGATCTCTTGACGCTTTATGAAGAAATCGTCGAACTGATGCGCCACGACGACGACATCGACGCCATTCTCGCCTGATTCCGGGCCGATCCTGATCCTTGAAACGAGGGCCGCCGATGCGGCGGCCCTCACTCCGAGGACGCCGCCTGCGGGCCCAGCACCTTTCTCAGGAAGCTTCTCGTTCGCGGGTCCTTCGGAGCACTGAACAGCGCTTCCGGCGGCCCCTGTTCGACGATGTTGCCACCGGACATGAAAATCACCCGGTCGGCCACATCGCGGGCGAACTGCATTTCGTGGGTGACCACCAGCATGGTCTGACGCTCCCGGGCGAGCTGTTTCATGACGGAAAGCACTTCGTCGACCCACTCAGGGTCAAGCGCGGAGGTCGGCTCATCGAAGAGAATCAGATCCGAGTTCGCCGCCATGGCCCGGGCAATGCCGACGCGCTGCTGCTGGCCGCCGGACAGCGCCGCCGGGTAGGCGGTGTGCTTGTCGTTAAGCCCCACACGGTCGAGCAGCTCGCCGGCGCGGGCGTGCGCCTTCGCCTTCGGCCAGCCATCCACCACGATCAGCCGTTCGGCTACGTTCTCGAGCGCGTTCTTGTTGGCAAACAGGGCGTAGTTCTGAAACACGAACGCCGTCTTGCGTCTGAGTGCCAGGCGGTCATCGTTCGAGACTCGGTCAAAATCGACGTGATGCCCGCCCAGCGTGATATGACCCTGATCCGGGGATTCCAGCATGTTGATGCAGCGCAGCAGCGTCGATTTGCCGGTGCCGCTTGGCCCGATGACCACGATGATCTCGCCTTGCTCGATGTCGAGATCGATGCCATTGAGCACCGGCGTATCGCCGAAAAACTTGGTGAGTCCGCGCACGGTGATCATCGTTGATAGGCCTTGTTGAGTTTGCGTTCCATCAGTTTCTGAAGTCGCGACAACAGCTCGACCACCACCCAATAGATCACCGCCACCGTCAGAAACGCCTCGAAGTAGAGAAAGCTGCTGGAGGCTTCCTTCTGAGTGGCGCCCATCAGTTCGGTCACCCCGAGCGTGAAGGCAAGCGAGGTCGACTTGATCATGTCGATGAAGTAGTTCATGAGCGTCGGCACCGCGATGCGAGTGGCCTGAGGCAGCACGATCCGGCGCATCAGCTGCGACTGGGTCATGCCGATCGACAGCGCCGCCTCGGTCTGGCTGCGGTCAATCCCGACGATGGCCGCGCGAATCGACTCCGCCATATAGGCACTGAAATGCAGCGTCAGCCCTAAAATGGTGGCGGTCACGCCGTCGATCTTGACCAGCGATTCGATCAGCTGGGGCAGGCCGTAATAGAACAGAAACAGCTGCACCAGAAGGGGCGTTCCGCGAAAGAAGGAAATGAACAGTTTTGCCGCGCCGTTGACAAGCGGCGGTTGCACGACGCGGACGATGGCCAGCCCCGAGGCCAGCACCAGCGCACACAGCATGCCGGCGCTGGCCATGCCGAGCGTGATGGGAAGCTTGCCGAGCAGGTAGGGAAACAGCTCGGCCATGTAGCCAAAATCAAGAATCTGCACGATCGGCCTCGTATGTACTGCTTAGGGAGAGGTGATGTCGGCGTCGAACCATTTTTCTGAAATGGTCTTCAGCGTGCCATCCTGCCTGAGCTCGGTCAGCGCCTCATCGACGCGGTCTCTGAGCGCGCGGCCGTCCTTGGTGTCACGAAACGGCAGGGCATTCTCGATCTTGGAAAACGGCTGGCCTGCCAGTTGCAGTGGCATCGGGGTTTGCTTGATGACCTGAGTGGCGCTGACCCGGTCCATCACGAACGCGTCCGACCGGCCAAGCGCCACGTCCTGTTCGACGTTGCTGTCGTAGGTCTTGATCGTGATCTTGTCGGCGTTGGGCAGTTGTTCGAGAAGCTGTTCGTAGTTGGTGCCAAGGTTTACGGCAACGGTCTTGCCCGAAAGATCTTCCGGCCCATGGATCGAATCGTTGCCTTTTTTGACCACGACCTGGGCGCCGTCGTAGACATAGGGCTGTGTGAAGGCGTACTTGGCCTTGCGCGCGTCGGTGATGGTGATCTGATTGGCGATGGTATCGACCCGCCCTGAATCCAGCATGCCGGCAAGGCCCGAGAAGCTTGCGGTCACGAAGGTCACGTCTTCACCGATGCGCTTGCCGACGGCGTTCATCACGTCGATTTCGAAGCCTTGAAGCTCACCGTGTTTCGAGAACGTGAACGGGAAATAGTTGCCGGACATGCCGACCTTGATGTCGGCGTGGGCCGGGAGGGCACCCAGCGTCAGTACGGTCAGGGCAAGGGTGGATGCCAGTCGTTTGAATGTCATGTGAGCACTCTCCAATTGCAAATCGGTCTAGGGAACATGGTACGACAAACATGTAATACCGTCATAAGAGAATAAATTCATATGCGATTTTGTTTTATTTGATCGGTTCTGGCTTGTCCGAAACGGATGTTTACCAAATAGGCTCCTGGTGGTTATTGAATAGAGCTTGGGTGGTTATTGAATAGAGCTTGGGTGTTTATTAAATGGTGTCGTGGTGTTTAAAATAAGAAACATCGCGTGGTTCGGCCCCCTTGCGTGTTGCGGTGGGCCGGGCCATGAACCGACAGGAGTGCTTCATGTATTGCGATACCCAGCTTTTCATTGACGGCCAATGGCGTCCGGCGGCGACAGGCGCCACCCTCGACATTGAAAACCCCGCGACCGAAACGGTTATCGGCCACGTGGCCAAGGCCTGTGAGACTGACCTCGAGCAGGCCGTCACGGCTGCATCAACCGCCTTTAAGACGTGGAAGGCGCGCTCGCCGCTCGAGCGCGCCAAGATCATGCGTCGCGCCGCCGAGCTTCTTCGTGAGCGCGTCGAGCGCATCGCCGAGCTGATGACGCAGGAGCAGGGCAAGCCGCTTGCCCAGTCGCGCGCAGAGCTTTTAGGGGCGGCGGAAACCATCGACTGGTTCGCGGGCGAAGCGCAGCGCGGCTACGGCCAGGTCATTCCAGCCCGCGCTGATGACGTGCAGCAGCTTGCGATCAAGCATCCGGTTGGCGTGGTGGCTGCGTTCACACCGTGGAATTTTCCGGTCAATCAGGTGGTGCGAAAGCTGTCTGCGGCGCTTGCCACCGGCTGCACCATTATCGTCAAGGGGCCGGAAGAAACCCCGGCCTCGCCGGCTGAGCTTGTACGCGCCTTCAGTGATGCAGGCGTCCCTGCCGGGGTGATCAATCTGGTCTATGGCGTGCCGGCCGAGGTCTCCGAGTATCTAGTGCCGCACCCAGGTGTTGCGAAGATTTCCTTTACCGGCTCGACGCCGGTCGGCAAGCACCTGGCCTCGCTTGCCGGTCAGCACATGAAGCGAGCCACCATGGAGCTGGGTGGCCATGCGCCGGTGTTGATCTTTGACGATGCCGACCTTGACGCTGCCGCGAAGGAAATGGCGCAGGCGAAATTTCGCAATGCCGGTCAGGTCTGCATTGCCCCGACCCGGTTTCTGGTGCAGGCCTCGGTCTATGAGGCGTTTCTCGACAAGTTCGTCGCCGAGGTGCGTGCGCTTGTTCAGGGCAACGGCATGAGCGAGGGCGTGACCATCGGGCCGATGGTGCATGCGCGCGCCCGTGACAATGTGGCGGCGTTTGTCGAAGACGCCGTCGAGCGCGGCGCGACCGTGCTTGCCGGGGGCGCACGCGGCGACGGTGCCGGCTATTTCTTCCAGCCGACCGTCTTGAAGGATGTGCCGACGGACGCCCGCGCCTGGAGCGAAGAGCCCTTCGGGCCGGTGGCGCTGTTCAATCGCTTCGAGACCTATGATGAGGCGGTTGCCGAGGCCAACCGGTTGCCGTTTGGACTTGCGGCCTACGCCTACGCCCGCGATCACCGCACGGTATCGAACCTCACGCGGGACATCGAAAGCGGCATGCTGACCATCAATCACAACGGCATCGGCCTTCAGGAAACGCCGTTTGGTGGCATCAAGGAATCCGGCTATGGCACCGAAGGCGGCAGCGAGGCGATCGAGAGCTACCTCGAGACCCGTTACGTCTCTCAGGGAGCGCGCTGAGTTCACGCCCGCGCCGTGCTAGACTCCACCAACGCCGGCCTTGCCGGCGTTTTTTGTTGATACAGGTGTGTCGGCGTGGATGTGGCGTACCGTCACGCCCGCGCTGGCGCGTTGGTTCATGTCCGGTTCAATGGCGACTTTTTCATGCCCGAATTACCCGAAGTGGAAACCACCCGTCGAGGCATCAAGCCCTACGTCGAGGGCTTCGAGATCACCGAGGTGCGCGTGCGCTTTCCGACCCTGCGCATTCCGGTGCCATCCGGGCTTCACGAGGCGCTCGTCGGGCAGACCGTCGAGCGGGTTGACCGCCGCGCCAAGTACCTGTGCATCGAGGCCGGACCGGCCAAGGTGCTGTGGCATCTGGGCATGTCGGGCAGCCTCCGGCTGGTCGAGCTTGGCACGCCGCCGAAAAAGCACGATCACATCGACTGGGTGATGTCCTCGAACTGGGTGCTTCGCTACCACGACCCGCGCCGGTTCGGGCTGATCGATCTGGTCGATGACTGGGCCACCGATGCACGCCTTGCCTCGCTCGGGCCGGAGCCCCTGTCGGAGGCGTTTGATGGTGATCATCTGTTCGAACGCACCCGAACTCGCCGCGCGGCGATCAAGAACGTCATCATGGATAACGCAATCGTCGTGGGCGTGGGCAACATCTACGCCAACGAGGCGCTTTTCATGGCGCACATCGATCCGCGCCGCGAGGCAGGCACCCTCGACATCGCCGAGTGCCTGAGTCTTGTCGCGGCGATCAAGGCGGTGCTTGCCGCCGCGATCGAGCAGGGCGGCACCACGCTTCGCGATTTCGTCAGTGGTCAGGGTGAACCCGGCTACTTTGCCCAGCGCTTGAACGTCTATGGCCGCCGTGGCGAGCCGTGCCGCGTCTGCGGCCATGAGCTTACCGGTGAAGTGATCGGTCAGCGCGCGACGGTCTTCTGCACCTGGTGCCAGCGCTGATCGCCCGGGCAAGCGCCGCTGGGTGGCCGAGCGGGTGTGCCGGGGTGGCTTACGTCGGCGGCGCAGCCGTGTATCATTTGCCCATACGCCACTGACGGCGCGTTTCGTCGTCAGGTCATAACCTGGCCTCTGGCCCCAAGGATGCGAGTGTTTCCATGTCCGATGTTTCCGTGACGCAACATTTAAGGCTCAAGAAGAACGCGGACAAGCGTTTGAAAGCCGGCCACCTCTGGCTGTATTCCAACGAGATCGACAACGATCAGTCGCCGCTCAAGGCGTTCGAGCCGGGGGCGCAGGCGATTGTCGAAGCCGCCGGCGGCAAGGCGCTCGGTGTGGCCTACATCAATCCGCACTCCCTGATCTGTGGGCGCGTGGTCTCGCGTGACCCCAATGTCCGGCTTGACCGGTCGCTTTTAGTGCACCGATTCAAGCAGGCGCTGGCGCTGCGTGAGAGCCTGTTCGACAAGCCGTTCTATCGCCTGGTCTACGGCGAGGGCGACCTGTTGCCCGGACTTGTGATCGACCGCTTTGGCGATGTGGTCGTGGTTCAGATCAATACGCTCGGGATGGAGAAGGTTAGGGACCAGATCATCGATGCGCTCAACAAGGTGATCGAGCCGTCGGTCATCGTGTTCAAGGGCAACACCACCGGGCGCCAGCTCGAGTCGATGGCACCTGAGATCGAAGTGGTTCAGGGCACCTTGCCCGAGCGCGTGCTGCTCGAGGAAAACAGCACCCAGTTCGAGGCCCGGGTAATCGACGGTCAGAAAACCGGCTGGTTCTATGACCACCGCATCAACCGCGCGCGTCTCAATGAGATGGTCGAGGGCCGGCGCGTGCTGGACGTGTTCAGCTACACCGGCGGTTGGGGCATTCAGGCCGCAACCCACGGTGCACGCGAGGTGATGTGCGTCGATGCCTCCGCCAGCGCGCTCGAGCAGGTTAAAAGCAACGCCGCACTCAACGGGGTCGAGGACAAGGTGTCGACCCTGATGGGTGATGCGTTCGACGTCTTGTCGGATCTTAAGGCCGAAGGCGAGAAGTTCGATGTGGTCGTGCTCGATCCGCCCGCGTTCATCAAAAAGCGCAAGGACATCGCCAACGGCGAGCGGGCCTATGGTCGGCTCAACCGCGAAGCGATGCGGCTTCTGGGCCGTGACGGCATTCTGGTCTCGGCGTCCTGCTCGATGCATCTGGCCGACGACCGGCACATCGATCTTGTGCGCGGCGCGGCGCGTCATCAGGATCGCAACGCCCAGATCGTCCATCAGGGCCACCAGGGGCCGGATCACCCGATTCACCCCGCCATTCCCGAGACTGCCTATCTGAAGGCGCTCGGTGTGCGCGTGTTCAGAGACTGAGCCACGCCTTTGCCCGCAGGCCGTCCTCTCGAGGGCGGCTCGGGCAGCGCGGTCACGTACGACTCATTCGGCCGAACGGCGTCTATCAAGGGCGCCCTTCGGCCGAATCGGTTTTTAACCCTCACTCTCAGGCGATAACCACACGCCATTAACGTGTTCGAACAGGAGGTGGGCATGGCTCGCTTGAACGTGGTGGACGGGGCCAGCCGGCGCCCCATGATGCAAAAAGGGCCGGGCGTTATGGCGCTTGCCGTGCTGGCCGTCGGGCTCTTGTGGCTTGCAGGGACGGTGAGCCTTGCACAGGCCGGGCTACTTCTGACCGGCGCCGGGCTTGGCGTGGTGCTCTATCACGCCGCGTTCGGATTTACCTCGGCCTGGCGTCGGTTGATCGTCGAGCGGCGCGGGCGCGGCCTTCGCGCCCAGATGGTGCTGCTGGCGGTGGCGGTGGTGCTGTTTTTCCCGCCGCTTGCCAGCGGCACGTTGTTCGGTCACGCCGCAGAAGGCTTTGTTGCCCCCATTGGCGTCTCGGTCGCGGTCGGTGCGTTCATGTTCGGGCTTGGCATGCAGCTCGGCGGCGGCTGCGCCTCGGGCACCCTCTTCACGGCCGGTGGCGGCAGTGCGCGCATGATGGTCACGCTGTTGTTCTTCATCCTCGGTTCGGTGCTTGCGACCGTGCATTTTGACTGGTGGATGGCGCTGCCCGCCTTTGCGCCGGTGTCGCTTCCGAAAACCCTTGGTCCAACCAACGGCATCTTTTTGAGCCTTGCGCTTTTCGGCGCGATTGCGCTGGGAACGGTCTGGCTCGAAAAACGCCGTCATGGTGGGCTGGAGTCGGTGTCCTCGCCGAAGACTCAGGGGTGGGCGCGGTTATTGCGTGGGCCATGGCCGCTGCTGGCCGGGGCGGTGGCGCTTGCCGTGTTGAACTTCGTCACGCTGTCTCTGGCCGGGCGCCCCTGGGGGATCACCTCGGCGTTCGCGCTATGGGGCGCCAAGGGGGCAAGCCTTGTTGGAATCGACCCATCGAGCTGGGCCTACTGGCAGGCGCCCGACCGAGCTGCGGCGCTTGATGCGCCGGTATGGCAGGACATCACCACGGTCATGAACGTCGGTATTATTGCAGGAGCCATGCTGGCGGCGGCCCTTGCCGGTAAATTCGCGCCGAATGTTCGCATTCCTGCCCGCTCGCTGATTGCGGCGATTCTTGGCGGGCTGCTGCTGGGCTACGGCGCGCGTATTGCCTTTGGATGCAATATCGGAGCGTACTTCAGCGGGATTGCCTCGGGAAGCCTTCACGGCTGGCTCTGGCTGGTGTTCGCGTTTGCCGGCAACATGCTGGGCGTTCGTCTGCGGCCCTTTTTCTTTCGTGCACCCTACACGCCGTCGGTGAAGGGATGCTGACGGGCGTTGGCTGCAAGCGCGGCGTTTAATCGGTTAGGGCGTGATGTGACAGACAGACTCGGTTGCGCCCTGCGTGTTTCGCTTGATAAAGCGCAGCGTCGGCTGCGTTGACGGTGGTGTCAAACTGCTGAACGAGCGTGTGACTGACGGCCACTCCGATGCTGACGGTGACGTCGAGTGCGCCGCGGGAGAGCTGAAACGGGAGCTTGGCGATCGCTAGTCGAACCGCTTCAGCGCGCTGCCGCGCTGTTTCCAGGGAAACACCTGGCAGCACGACCAGAAATTCCTCGCCGCCCCAGCGGGCGATCAAATCATTGTCCCGAAGCGTCTGACGAAGGCGGCTGGCGAATTCGCTCAGTACCGTATCGCCATCGTCATGGCCGTAGCAGTCGTTGACGCTTTTGAAGTGATCGATATCAAGCAGCAAAACGGCATTGACGCGTTCATCGCTTGTGCAGGTGGCGTTGAGGCGCGTGGCCACACCGCGCCGGTTGATCAGCCCGGTCAGCGGGTCCGTTTCGGCCTGTTCGATCAGCCGTTGATTGGCCCACTCGCTGGTCATCGCGATCAGACCGAAATAGACCATGATGCTTGAGACCTGATCGAAAATCATCGGCCCCTGGCCGGCACTTGTCATGGTTACGACCTTGTCGCTCAGGACAATCTGTAAAAGGCCCAGCAGGAAACTCAGTAGATAGCTTGTGAAGGCGGCGCCCACGACGTATTGCGACCAGAGGCGCTTATGGCGGGCCCGATAGATTTCGACCACGACCAGCGCCGACCCCATGCCTGCCAGTGCATAAATCAGTGCCACTTCAAGTGCCATCGACCCCGAAAGCGCCGGGAGAATCGGATAGCTGATGCCGGTCAGCATGATCAGTAAAAGCGCCCACGCAAGCTTTCCGGGCCTTGCATAGAAAAGGCGCAGCCCGCTCCAGGATAGGGCCATGCTGGCCACGTAGGCGCCGAACATGATGGCGCCCTGAGTTGGGGCGGGCATGGTGTTCTGGGGCACTGACAGCGCGATGAGCGAGCCAAGGGTCGACGCTGCAATCGCGCCGCCCCAGCACCAGAGATAACGTGTGCCGGGGCTCTTGGCGATCATGACCGCGAAGACGATCATAAAGCCCACTCGGCTGAGTACGCTCGAAAAATGAAAGGTGGTGATATCAAGTTCCATACGGCGTGTGCTCTTGTCGGTGGGCCAGTCGGCAGATAGTGAAGAAAGACACCGCCCTAGAATCGGTAACCGACGCCTGCGCCGAGCGCCAGCTGGTCCAGGTCGACCTCGACATCGAACCCGTCACCACTGTAGCGCTGTGCAGGTACGAACAGATAGGTGGCAGAAAGGCCCACGGACCAGGCCACACCGAGGTGGTAGTCGAGCCCGAGCTGCGCCACTGGAATCAATAGAGTGTTGACCTTGAACGCCCCGATCCCCTCGCTGGGTGACACATCCAGCGGCCAGGCGTAGGCCACTCCTGCTCCAAGGTACGGCCGCAGGGGGCTGGATGTTGGCAGGTAATACTGAAGGCTTGCCATCACGGCGGCGGTGGTGACCTCGCCGGCATCAATGTCTCCGAAAAGGGTGTCTTCAAGGTGGACCGCAGTGGTCGAGACGCCGCCCGAGAGCTGGATGGCCCACGAAGGGCTTAAAAGGCGGGTCAGGCTCAGCGTCGGGAAGTGTATTGGCGGTGCGTAGTACTCGCCACCCAGCTGCCCGGCGTCGGTGTCGACATCAAGTGAGCGTGACGTGACGATCTCGGCACGAAGGAGCCAGGCTCCGGTGCTTGTTGGATCGGTGGCGGCCTGTGCCGACAGGCTGAAACACCCGGTAAGCAGGATGACGGCGAACACCAGGTGTCGATCGGGCGATATCAGTCCAGCGCAAGCATTCATCGGGAATCACTGTTTAATAAGGCGTTACTTGTTCTTATCGGCGAGGCAGGTTCAGGTTTTGAGCGCAATTTGACGATGGCGGAGGAAGCGCCCGGCGTAAGCAAGTGACCGGAGAGGTGCCCAGGCAGTGGAAAAGCGAGACCGTCCTAAAAAAGGCGCCCTCGGGCGCCTTTTTTGGCGGGATAAGCGTGCGGGAGTCAGGCCTTCAGGGCCGTCTCGAGACCGGGCGCGTATTCGGCGCCGTGCGGGACCGTGATCGAGGAGGTCTCGAGTGCGTCGCCGATCGGCTCGAAGCGCCCGCCGAGCACGTCGGCCAGAAACGCCTCGGTGACGGCGTTGAAGGCGATGTTGTTGACCGGGCGGGCAAAACCGTGGCCTTCGTCCGGGAACAGCACGTAGGTGACCGGAATGTCGTTGGCGCGCATGGCCTCGACGATCTGGTCGCTTTCGGCCTGCTTGACGCGGGGGTCGTTGGCACCCTGTCCGATCAGAAGCGGTCGCGTGATGTGCTCGGCATGCGTCAGCGGTGAACGGTCCTTGAGCCAGGCCTGGCCGTCTTCCGTACCGGGGTCGGCCATGCGGCGATACATCTGCTGGCGGCCGGCTTCCCAATACGCCGGGATACTTTCAAGCAGCGTTTCCAGATTGGAGGGGCCGACGATGTCGACGCCGCAGGCAAAGACGTCCGGGGTCATGGTGAGCCCTGCAAGCGTTGCGTAGCCGCCGTAGGAGCCGCCCATGATCGCCACGCGCGTCGTGTCGGCCACGCCTTCGCTGACGGCCCAGTCGACGGCATCAAGCAGGTCGGTGTGCATGGCGGTGCCCCATTCGCCGTCGCCTGCGCTGGTGAAGCGCTTGCCGAAGCCTGTGGAGCCGCGGAAGTTGACCGAGAGCACCGCGTAGCCCCGGTTGGCAAGCCACTGGTGGTAGCCGTTGCTGCCGTAGCTGTCCCGCGCCCAGGGCCCGCCGTGGACTAAAAGCACCATCGGAAGCGGTGCGGTCGGGCGCGAGAAGCCGCCTGAGTCACTTAGCCCGTCGGGCAGTGTCAGGTAGCTGGTCAGTGTCAGTCCATCACGGGCGGTGAGCTCCAGCGGTGTCATGCCCTGAAGCGGGGCGCCTTCAAGCTCGGGGCGGCTGACGAACAGCGAGGTGAGTGCGTTTGCGTCGCGGTCGAACAACCACGTATGCGACGGCGCGGTGATCGGGTCGTTGACCACGACCCAGTAGCGGTCGTCGCGTGAGCGCGAGGTGACATGGACATCGCCTTTGAGCTCATTGTCGAGCCACGTCATGCTCGCCTCGATTGCGTCGCTCTTGAAGTGCCAGCGCTCACGCAGGTACTCCACCGACCACGCTTCGACCTCGCGGGTGTCGCGGCTCAACATCACGTCGGTGATGTCGGCGCGGTCATCGTGGGCGATCAGCGTCATCTCGCCGCTCGCCCAGTCCTGGGCCATGAGGGCGGCGGTGTCACGCTCGCGGCTGTCGATCCAGTAAAGGGTCTTGCCGTCGCGGGTGAAGCCCGCCGGGCCGGTGTTGCTGCTGTCTTCAAAGCCGATCGAGGCGAAGGGCTCGGTGTCGATGTTGGTGCCCTCGACCCTAAAGAAATCCTCGCCGCCATCCGGGCGGGGGCGCATGGCCAGGCGCAGGTTCAGGTCGTCGTCGGCCATGAAGCCGCCATAGCCTTCGTTTTCGAGCACGTTTTCCAGTCGGCCATCGGCAAGATACAGCCGGTAGACGTCGTGCCAGCGCGGGTCACGGTCGTTGAGCCCGATCAGGATGTGATCACTGACATCGGCGCTGACGCCGATGACCATCACGCGGATCTCGTTCTGCGGGGTCAGAAGCGTGGTGTCAGCGTTTTCCACGTCCACCGCGAACAGGCGGAAGTTTTCATCGCCGCCCTGGTCGTTGACGTAGAGAAGCTGGCGACTGTCAGGGGACCAGAAATAGCTTCGAATCGGGCGCTCGGTTTCAGAGGTCAGTGCCCGTATATCGTCAGGCTGCGTTCTGGGGGCAACCCAGAGATTGAGTACGCCGTCATTGGGGGCGATCCAGGAGAGCCAGTTGCCGTCCGGGCTTAGCTGGGCACCGATGCGGGTCGGGTTGCCGAAGAGCGTCTCGCGGGGGATCAGCGGCATCGCCCCGCTTGATCCGTCATCGGTGGACGCGGCGCGCGGTGTGGTGAAAAAGGGCGTGTTCATCCAGCGCATGGCAAGACTCCTGATGGGTAGGGCGAAAAAAGCCGATCTGGGTATTCAATGATGGTGAGGGCGCGCGATCTCAAGGGCAGGGTTCGCGTCGCTTGGCAGGCTTCGGTTAAGATTGCCGAATTCACACGGCCTCGGTGTGCCTTTCGAGCCGTAGGCGTTCATGTATTGTAGACACTTTTCGAGACCCTCTTTCGATGACTAAGACACGTGTTCTGACCGGTATCACCACCACCGGCACCCCTCATCTCGGTAACTACGTCGGGGCGATCCGTCCGGCCATCGAGGCCAGTCAGGATACGTCGGTCGAGGCGTTCTATTTTCTGGCCGACTTCCACGCCCTGATCAAGGCGCAGGATCCGAAACTGGTCGAACAGTCCCGGCGCGAGATCGCCGCGACCTGGCTGGCACTCGGCCTCGATACCGACAACGCCACGTTCTATCGACAGTCCGATATTCCGGAAATTCCCGAGCTGAGCTGGTTGCTGTCGTGCGTGTGCGCCAAGGGCCTGATGAATCGGGCCCACGCCTACAAGGCGGCGGTGCACGACAATGAAGAAAACGGCAGCCCCGACCCGGACCGCGGTGTCACCATGGGGCTTTACGGCTACCCGGTACTGATGGCGGCCGACATATTGATGTTCAACGCCAACAAGGTGCCGGTCGGGCGGGATCAGATCCAGCACATCGAAATGGCCCGCGACATGGCCGGGCGGTTCAATCACCTCTACAAGGAGCAGTACTTCACTCTGCCCGAGGCCGTGGTCGATGAGCGCGTCGAGGTGTTGAACGGCCTCGATGGTCGCAAGATGTCCAAGAGCTACAACAACACGATTCCGCTGTTCGTGCCCGAGAAGAAGCTCCTTAAGCTAATTCGCAAGATCAAGACCAACTCGCTCGAACCGGGCGAGCCCAAATCGACCGAGGGCTGCACGCTGTTTCAGATCTATTCGGCCTTTGCATCGACTGATCAGACCGAGGCCATGCGCACGCGCTACGCCGAGGGCATTGGCTGGGGCGAGGTCAAAAACGAGCTGTTTGAGTTGCTCAATGGGCAGCTGAGTGCGCCCCGCGAGCGCTATCAGGCGCTTCTGGAGGATCCCGGACATATTGAAGCCGTGCTGCAGCAGGGCGCGGAAAAGGCGCGTGAGGAAACCACGCGCACACTCGAGCGGCTGCGCTCGGCAGTCGGTCTCGGACGGTTCGTCTGATCGGTCTTTTTATAATTAAAAAAACCGCCGGGGGGCTGTGTCGGCACTGATAAAATGTCGACACACCGGCCCTCCGGCCTGACGACCGGTCGGGACTTGCTACACTGAAACGGTGCCTGTCCCTGAGACCAAGGCAACCGTTCGTCGCGTAAACGACGCCGGTACGGATTCAGCCCGGCGGCGCAGTCAGCTCGTCGTACCGCCGGGGCCAATTTGTTCAACCTGGTATGCGAGAGCTCATGAGCGAACCGTCGAAACGTCCCCTGTATGTCCCCTACGCGGGCCCCACGCTTCTTGAAATGCCGCTGCTCAACAAGGGCAGTGCCTTCACGCTCGAAGAACGCATCAGTTTCAATCTGATCGGTCTGTTGCCCCATAACGTCGAGACCATCGAAGAGCAGGTCGAGCGCGCTTATCACCAGTACAGCCAGTGCGCGACCAACCTCGACAAGCACATCTACCTGCGCGCGATTCAGGACGACAACGAAACGTTGTTCTTCCGTCTGATCGAGGAAAACCTCGAGGAGATGCTGCCGATCATCTATACGCCGACGGTCGGCCAGGCCTGTGAGAAATTCTCTGAAATCTACCGCAACCATCGCGGTCTGTTCATTGCCTACCCGGACCGCCACCGGATGGATGACATTCTAAGAAGCGCGACCAAGGACAACGTCAAGGTGATCGTCGTTACCGACGGTGGCCGCATTCTGGGGCTTGGGGATCAGGGCATCGGCGGCATGGGTATTCCGATCGGCAAGCTCTCGCTCTACACCGCCTGTGGCGGCATCAGCCCGGCCTATACACTGCCGCTGGTACTGGACGTGGGCACTGATAACCAGGAGCTTCTGGACGACCCGATGTACATGGGCTGGCGTCATCCGCGCATTGGGGATGAGGAATACGCCGAGTTCATTGAACTCTTCATTCAGGCGGTCAAGCGCCGGTGGCCGAACGTGCTGCTTCAGTTCGAGGATTTCGCGCAGAAAAACGCCAATCCGTTGCTCGAGAAATACCGCAACGACATCTGCAGCTTCAACGACGATATTCAAGGCACGGCCTCGGTCGCGCTCGGCACGTTGATGGCGGCCTGCAAGGCCAAGAATGAGCCGTTGAAGGATCAGGTCGTGGCGTTTGTCGGCGCAGGCTCGGCCGGCTGTGGTATTGCCGAGCACATCGTGGTCGCGATGATCGATGAGGGCCTTTCCGAGCATGAGGCGCGAAAGCGCGTGTTCATGATCGACAAGGATGGCCTGGTGACCGACGATGCCAAGGGGCTCTATCCCTTCCAGCAGCGCCTGGCGCAATCACGTGACGCGCTCTCTGACTGGGGGCTTGGCGATGGCGCTATCTCGCTGACTGACGTGCTCTCTCACGCAGGCGCCACCATATTGATCGGTGTTTCCGGTCAGAAAGGGCTGTTCTCGGAAGAGGTGATCAAGACGCTTCACAAGAACTGCGCCAACCCGCTGGTGATGCCGCTGTCGAACCCGACCTCCAAGGTCGAGGCCACGCCCGAGCAGATCATCAAGTGGACCAATGGGCAGGCGCTGGTGTGCACCGGCAGCCCGTTCGACCCGGTCGAGTTCGAGGGGCGGACGATTCCGATTGCCCAGTGCAACAATTCCTACATCTTCCCGGGCATTGGTCTGGGGGCGGTCGCGGCCAGGGCCTCAAGGATTACCGATGAGATGCTGATGGCGGCCTCGCGGGCACTCTCTGACAGCGCACCGATCGTCAAGCACGGCGAGGGGGCACTCCTGCCGTCGATCAAGGACGTGCAGACGCTCAGTCAGGACATCGCCTTTGCCGTGGCCAAGCAGGCCCAGAAGGAAGGGGTGGCGCTCGAGACCAGCGATGAGCGGCTCTGGGGTGAAATCACGAAGAACTTCTGGCACCCGCGCTATCGCCACTATCGCCGCGCGGCGTTCTAGTCGTTAAGCCGTTCTGGTCACGACGCAGGCGCCAGGCATGAAAAAGCCCCGACCATCGGTCGGGGCTTTTTTTGTACCGGATCGAACGTCGCACAAGGCGACGTCCGACAGGCTCACTTGCTCAGCATGCTGCGAAGGACGTAGTGCAGGATGCCGCCGTGACGGTAGTACTCCATCTCGTTGGCAGTGTCGATGCGGCACTTGGCCGAGATGGTTTTCTCATTGCCATCCTCGAACGTGATCGAGACGTCGACGGTGCCGCCGGGCTCGAGTTTGCCAAGTCCCTTGATCGAGATCACTTCCTCGCCTGTCATGTTCAGCGAGTTGCGATCTTCACCTTCGGGGAACTGCAGCGGCAGTACGCCCATGCCGATCAGGTTGGAGCGGTGGATGCGCTCGTAGGATTCGGCCAGTACCGCGCGCACGCCAAGCAGACGTGTGCCCTTGGCTGCCCAGTCACGCGAGGAGCCGGTGCCGTATTCCTTGCCGGCGATGACGACCAGCGGTGTATCGTCTTCCTGATACTTCATGGCCGCATCGTAAATGGACATCTGCTCGCCAGAGGGAATATGGCGTGTGAAGCCGCCTTCGACGTTATCGAGCATCTCGTTTTTGATGCGCACGTTGGCGAAGGTGCCGCGCATCATCACTTCGTGGTTGCCGCGACGCGAGCCGTAGGAGTTGAAGTCCTTGACCTCGACCCCGTTGTCCTTCAGGTACTTGCCTGCGGGGCTGTCGGGCTTGATCGCACCTGCCGGTGAGATGTGGTCGGTGGTGACCGAGTCGCCGAGCTTGGCGAGCACGCGGGCCTCGACCACGTCTTCGATCGTCTCGGGCTCACGGCCCATGCCTTCGAAGAACGGCGGGTTCTGAATGTAGGTCGAATCGCTTGACCAGTTGTAGACTTCACTGGCCTCGACATCGATGGACTGCCAGGTTTCGTCGCCGTCGAAGACTTCGGCGTACTCCTTGCGGTACATGTCCGTCTTGACCCGCTCGACGGCCTCGGCGATCTCGGACTGCGACGGCCAGATGTCCTTCAGGAAGACGTCGTTGCCGTCCTTGTCCTGACCGAGCGGGTCTTCGGTGATGTTGATCCGCATGTTGCCGGCGAGTGCGAAGGCGACGACCAGGGGCGGTGACGCCAGCCAGTTGGTCTTGACCAGCGGATGGATGCGCCCTTCGAAGTTACGGTTGCCCGAAAGCACCGAGGCCACGGTCAGGTTTTCATCCTGCACGGCCTTTTCGATGGGCTCGGGCAGCGGGCCTGAGTTACCGATGCACGTGGTGCAGCCGTAGCCCACAAGATTGAAGCCGAGCGTGTTGAGTGGCTCCTGGAAACCTGCGGTCGCAAGGTAGTCGGTCACGACCTTGGAACCCGGTGCCAGGGAGGTCTTGACCCAGGGCTTGGACATCATGCCTTTTTCGACGGCTTTCTTGGCCAGAAGGCCTGCCGCCATCAGCACGCTCGGGTTGGAGGTGTTGGTGCAGGAGGTGATCGCTGCAATGACCACGGCGCCCTCGTCGAGGCGGAACTTGTCGCCTTTCCATTCGACGTTGGGGTTGTCGCGGTAGCTGTTGCCGACGTAGGGCGCGGTCTGGCCGCCTTCGCTCAGCCACTTGCCGTCTTCGGTGTCCTGCTCGTCACCGGACTGCTCGTCGAGCAGTTTGAGGAAGGTGGACTTCATGTCTTTCAGCGAGACACGATCCTGCGGGCGTTTCGGGCCGGCAAGGCTCGATTCGACCTCATTCATGTCAAGTTCAAGGGTGTCGCTGAAGCGCGGCTCATGGCCGGGCTCGCGCCAGAGACCCTGCGTTTTCGCGTACGCCTCGACCAGTTCGATCTGCTCCTGGCTACGGCCGGTGAGCTTCATGTAGGTCAGGGTTTCATCGTCAAGCGGGAAGAAACCACAGGTCGCGCCATACTCGGGCGCCATGTTGGCGATCGTCGCGCGATCGGCCAGCGGCAGATCCTTCAGGCCGTCGCCATAGAATTCGACGAACTTGCCGACCACACCGTGCTTTCTGAGTATCTGGGTGACGGTCAGCACCAGATCGGTTGCGGTAATGCCTTCGTTGAGCTTGCCGGTCAGCTTGAAGCCGACCACTTCGGGAATCAGCATCGATACCGGCTGACCGAGCATTGCAGCTTCGGCTTCGATGCCGCCGACGCCCCAGCCGAGCACGCCAAGGCCATTGATCATGGTGGTGTGGGAGTCGGTGCCGACCAGCGTATCGGGGAAGGCAAAGGTCTTGCCGTCGATGTCCTTGGTCCAGACCGACTTGCCGAGGTACTCCAGATTGACCTGGTGGCAAATACCGGTGCCCGGCGGCACGACGCTGAAGTTGTTGAAGGCCTGCTGGCCCCAGCGCAGAAACTCGTAACGCTCGCGGTTACGCTCCATCTCGATCTTGACGTTGTCCTCGAACGCGTCGTCGTCACCGAAGTGATCGACCATGACCGAGTGGTCGATGACCAGATCGACCGGGGAGAGCGGGTTGATGCGCTCGGGCGATTCCCCCAGATTCTTGACGGCGTCACGCATGGCGGCAAGATCGACCACGCCGGGCACGCCCGTAAAGTCCTGCATCAGTACGCGGGCGGGGCGGTAGCCGATTTCGCGGGTGGACTTGCCTTCTTTCTGCCAATCGACCAGCGCCTGGATGTCATCGGCGGTGGCGGTCTCGCCGTCCTGATAGCGCAGCTGGTTCTCGAGAAGGACTTTCAGTGTGAAGGGCAGCTTCGAAATATCGCCGTACTGTTTTTCGGCTTCGGCAAGGCTGTAATAGTGATAGGTCGCATCACCTACCTTGAGTTCGGAAATCATGTCACTTGCATCCTGGGCGCTCATGGGCCTCCTCCTCATCGTATTAAGAGGGTCAGTGTCGACGGCTCGGGCATGTTTATAGGCTACGGTCATTCCCATCGCGTCTACTTCGACGGGTGCCCGAGGTAAAGCGTAGGTGCTCTTTGGGAAATATGCGCGATTTAAGCGCGCCGCCAACTGTTGACAATCATGGTGCCAGCTCATGCAGATATCGTGAAGGGCGCATTAGCGCGAGAAGCTTTAACAGGAAAGGTGAAATCAGGGCGGGGAAAATGCGCATCGCTCACTACACTTCACTTTATGAATACGCCAGAAAATTGATCCCGCCGGGCGCTCAAGTGTCTGGTCGAATGAGGGCGATACCATGAACGAAGAGCTGCTTGAACCGCGTGATGTTCAATGCCCGTATTGCGGCACGATGTGCACACTCTTGATCGACGCAAGCCAGGGCTCGATTTCAACCGTCGAGGACTGCCAGCGCTGTTGTAGCCCGATGCAGGTTGCCATCGAGGTCGACGCGCTCGATGACACGGTGCTGTCGGTCACGGTGCATCGGGACGATGCCAGCGATTGGTAGCTGGGGTAGGTCGTTTGTCGTACTATCAATCCTATAGATCACGGCTATTTTGGCTATTGCCCTAATCGAATTGGCAAACTGCTTCCGGTTTAATACGATTGAGCCAGTCTTTAAATCCGATAGTTAATTCAAGATTGCAAAAGGAAAGGTTAATGAGCGTACTTGTAGGCCGTCAGGCTCCCGAATTTGACGCACCGGCGGTTCTCGGCGATGGCAGCATCGTCGACAGTTACAAGCTGTCTGAAAGCGACGGCAAATACCGTGTGGTCTTTTTCTGGCCGCTGGACTTCACCTTCGTATGCCCGTCGGAAATCATCGCCCACGACAACCGCCTGGCCAAGTTCAAGGAACTCGGTGTCGAGGTGATCGGTGTGTCCATCGATTCTCAGTTCACTCACCACGCATGGCGTAAGACCTCTCGTGACGCCGGCGGCATCGGCAACGTCGAGTTCCCGATGGTCGCGGACGTGAAGCACGAAATTGCCCAGGCTTATGGCATCGAGCATCCGGAAGAAGGCGTTGCACTTCGCGCCTCGTTCCTGATTGACAAGAACGGCGTTGTCCAGCATCAGGTCGTCAACAACCTGCCGCTGGGTCGTAACGTCGACGAAATGATCCGCATGGTTCAAGCGCTTCAGTATCACGAGAACCATGGCGAAGTCTGCCCGGCAGGCTGGGAAGAGGGTAAGGAAGGTATGAAGGACACCGCCGAAGGCGTGGCCAAGTACCTGTCCATGAACTCGTCCAACCTGTAAGGGGCGTCGGCGGACACCTTGAAGGTGGCCGCCATCGTAACCATATACCGCGTAATGCGGGCAAATGGCCTGATGGTGCGAAAGCGCTTTCAGGCCATTTTGTTATGACATGAACATGGGCAGGGCCCCAGTGGCTCTGCCGGGTAATGAGAGGTCTTATGAGTGACGTTCACCACCGGTCGTTAATTATTCTAGGGTCCGGTCCTGCCGGGTATTCCGCGGCCGTTTACGCCGCACGAGCCAACCTGAAGCCCATGTTGATCACTGGCATGGAAATGGGAGGGCAGTTGACCACGACCACCGACGTGGACAACTGGCCAGGCGATGATATCGGCGTGCAAGGCCCTGAGCTGATGGAGCGCATGCGCCGTCACGCTGAGCGGTTCGAGACCGAAATCGTCATGGATCACATCCAGGAGGTCTCCGTAACCGAGCGCCCGTTTACGCTCAAGGGCGGCAGTGACACCTATACCTGCGACGCCTTGATCATCGCCACCGGAGCCAGCGCGCTGTATTTGGGGCTCGAGTCGGAAGACCGCTTCAAGGGCCAGGGCGTGTCGGCCTGCGCGACCTGCGATGGGTTTTTCTACCGCAATCAGGACGTCGTGGTGGTTGGTGGCGGCAACACCGCCGTGGAAGAGGCGCTTTACCTGTCCAATATCGCCAAGAACGTGACTCTGGTGCATCGGCGCGATCACCTGCGGGCAGAAAAGATTCTGCAGGACAAGCTCTATGACAAGGTCGAAAACGGCAATATCACCCTCGAGTGGAATCACGTCGTCGACGAGGTTCTGGGCGATAACTCCGGTGTCACCGGCGTTCGCCTGAAGGCGTTCAACGGCGAGGCCACCAAGGAGCTTTCGGCAACGGGGTTGTTCGTCGCGATCGGCCACAAACCGAATACGGATCTGTTCACCGGCCAGCTCGACATGAAGGATGGCTATCTGGTGGTGAAATCAGGCCTTGAAGGCAACGCGACCGTCACCAGCGTACCGGGCGTGTTCGCGGCAGGGGACGTCGCCGATCATGTCTATCGTCAGGCCATTACCTCAGCGGGCAGTGGCTGCATGGCGGCGCTCGATGCCGAGCGTTATCTCGATGGGCTGGACCCGTCGGTACCGCACTCTGCCTGGTAAGCGGGACGGGTGTCGGTCAGTACCAAAAAGGAGCTTCGGCTCCTTTTTTCTTGGCGTCGTTCATGATAAAGAACGAATGTGGTTTGGGCGCGACGGCCTCAGTAATGGGATGGCCTAAGTAATGGGATGGCCTCAGTAATGCGGCGGTACGTCATCTTCCGGACGCCATGAGGGCGCGTCGTCGTCCTGAGAAGTGCGGGTGTTTTCAACGCGCTGATTCAGGATCAAGAGCTGCCGCTCGAGTCGCTCGATATGGCGCTGTTGGTCGACCAGGGTGCGATCAAGCAGTTCGAGCCAATCTTCCTGGTGGGCCAGTCTGCTTTCAACTTCGGTTAAGCGGTCTACCACCTCACCGAGCGAGCTGTCAATCGGCATGTTACACTTTGTTGAGTCGCCTGAAGTGCTCATGAAGTAGAGGATTTCCGGTGAAGTGATGAGTGAGTCATGACGTAATTCCAATAAATGTAGAGATATTCAAGTATATGAATCGACAATCTTTTTTGCGCTGCAGCTTGATCAGTGCCGTACTGGCGCTGCTCTTGCCGTTTCTGATTCTTGGCCTGCTGATGCTGTTCGGCAGCGCATCGCCTGCGGGTGAACTCATGAGCGCGCCTGCCTATCTGGCGACCGCGATTGCAGGGTTTATTGTACTGATCATTGCCACCGCCAGCATGTCTCGTTCTGCCCCGCAGTCCGTGACGTCGACAGCTATCGAGGCCGATGACGATGACCGGGAAAGTGGTATCGTCAAATGGTTCAACGTCAACAAGGGGTACGGGTTCATCACGCGCGATGTCGGCGGTGATGAAGACGTCTTTGTTCATTTCAGGGCATTGAGGGGCAAGGGCAACCGAACGCTTGCCGAAGGGCAGCGGGTCAAATATTACGCGGTTCGAAACGATCGCGGTCTGCAGGCCGAAGATGTGACCGTGATCACCTGATCGATGTGAAAGGCGCCGAACGGCGCCTTTCTTGAATCGACGCCAGCCATATCAGCGCCTGAACACCAAAAGCGCTTGCCTCAAAGGCCTGAATCGGGCCAGTGAAATACTTCCTCTTCGCCTCCCGCCTTGACGCGATAGAACCGGTCCGGCTCGTCGCCTGGCTGCCAGCCGCCGAGTGAGCAGCGCACCTCGACGCCGAGCGCGGCCTGTGCCGCCCGGGCGCAGTCCACATCCCGCGGCCAGGGAGTAGCGCTCGAATCGAGCCAGAGGCTCGAGAAACGGTCCGCCGCATTTTCGATCAACAGCACCGGCAGTTCGCCTTCGGCCATCGTGAACAGGGTGCGCCATTTGCCCTTGCCGCTTGGCTGCCAGTCGCGCGTCTGCGAGAAGGTCTCGTTCAGCCAGGCAAGGATGGCGTCCTTGTCGATCGGGGCGAGGTAGATCTCGATATCGGGAAACCGCTCCATGCTCATGATCCTAGAAGTCGTTTGAAAATCGCCAGGTAGCAGTCACTCAAGACATCAAGATCGCGTGCGCGGATGCGCTCATCGACCTGATGAATCGTCGCGTTGCAGGGGCCGAGCTCGATGACGTGCGTGCCGAGCGTGGCGATGAAGCGACCATCGGAGGTGCCGCCGCTGGTGGATAGCTGTGGCGGTGTGCCGGTCGCGTCGGTGATGCCGTCGGTCACGCTGGTCAGCAGGGCACTTTCGGGCGTCAGAAACGGCTCGCCGAACAGCGTCCATTCGATGTCGTACTCAAGCCCGTGCTCATCGAGAATCGCCTCGGTGCGGCGCTTTAAGAGCTCGGCGGTAACCTCGGTCGAGAAACGGAAGTTGAACACGACCTCGAGTGTTCCAGGAACCACGTTGGTCGCACCGGTGCCGGCGTTGATGTTCGAGATCTGAAAGCTGGTGGCCGGGAAAAACGCATTGCCTTCGTCCCAGTGTGCGCGTGCGAGCGCATCGAGCGCCGGCGCGGCCTGATGAATGGGATTTCGCGCCAGATGCGGGTAGGCCACGTGGCCCTGAATGCCCTTGACCGTAAGCACAGCGCCGAGCGAGCCACGGCGGCCGTTCTTGACGACGTCGCCGACCCGCTCGGTCGAGGAGGGTTCGCCGACGATGCAGTACTCGGGGGCTTCTCCGCGCGCGCGCAACGTCTCGACCACGGCGCGGGTTCCATGTATTGCCGGCCCTTCCTCGTCGCTTGTCAGCAAAAAGGCCAGTCGGCCCGGGTGGTCCGGCTGTTGGTCGATGAAGCGCTCGACCGCCGTGACCATCGCGGCCAGGCTTCCTTTCATGTCGGCCGCGCCGCGGGCGCGCAGGTAGCCCTGATCGTCGATGGACGGTGAAAAGGGCGGTTGCTGCCATTGGGCTTCGGGGCCGGTCGGGACCACATCGGTGTGGCCGGCAAGCACGAGCGTGGGGCCTTCCCCGCGGGTGGCCCACATGTTGGTGACGCCGTGGGCATCCATGGGCTCGATCGTGAATCCGAGCGCTGCAAGGCGTTCGGCAATCAGGGCCTGGCAGCCTGCGTCATCGGGGGTCACCGACGGTCGAGCCAGCAGGTCGCAGGCAAGCGTCAGCGTGTCGGAAAGGGTATCGGGCATGGTATATCCGTAAACATGGCCGGCGCAGGGCCGGCCACCGATCAAGTATCAGTTGTGAGCGTGCAGGGCATCGTTCAGGGCGATGGCACTCTTGTTGGTGCGGCATTCAAGTCGCCCAGTGGTCGAGTTGCGCAGGAACAGCAGGTCGCTCTGGCCGGCAAGCTGGCGCGCTGCGACGGTTTCAGCCACCTCACCGTTTTCATCCAGTACCGCGACCTTGGCACCTGCGGTGATGTAGAGCCCGGCCTCGACGGTGCAGCGATCGCCCAGCGGAATGCCGATGCCGGCATTGGCGCCGATCAGGCAATTTTCGCCGGTACCGATGACGATGTTGCCACCGCCGGACAGCGTGCCCATGGTCGAGGCGCCGCCGCCGAGATCCGTGCCTTTCTTGAGCATGACGCCTGCAGAAATGCGGCCTTCAACCATACCCGGACCTTCGGTGCCGGCGTTGAAATTGCAAAAGCCTTCGTGCATGACAGTGGTGCCTTCACCCAGGTGCGCGCCGAGGCGAACGCGGGCGGTATCGGCGATGCGCACGCCTTTCGGCACAACGTAGTCGGTCATTTTCGGGAACTTGTCGACGCAGTCGACCGAGAGGGTGCGGCCTTCCAGGCGCGCCTTGAGCTGACGAGCGGAGAGCTCGTCGATGTCGATGGCGCCTTCGCTGCTCCAGGCGATGTTCTTGAGCAGGCCGAACATGCCGGTCAGGTTGATGCCGTGCGGCTTGACCAGGCGGTGTGACAGCAGATGCAGCTTGAGGTAGACCTCAGGCACGCTTGCCGGGGCGTCGTCGGTGTCGATGAGCATCGCTACCAGCGGTCGCTGGCTCTGTGTCAGCGCCTCGGCCAGTTCGGCCTGTTCGGTGAAGCCGGCTTCGCTGAAGGCGTCGCCCAGTTTTCCGGCATCTTCCGGTAGAAAGCTTACGGCCTGATTGCCTTCGGGCAGCGTCAGTACGCGGCGGGCAGCCTCGATCAGTTTGGCGCTCGGCTCGAACTGAGGGGCCGGGTAATAGACTTCCAGCCAGTCGCCCTGGGTGTTTTGTGTACCGATGCCTAGTGCAAAGCTCAGCATGTTTGATCCTCTAGAAGTGATAAAAGCGCGTGAAGGCGCCTGTTATGGGATGTGATCGATAAGCGTGTCGTAGTCGTCCGCAAGGTACCCTGCTCGCGCGTCCACGTTCGGCCCGGTGAGTACGGGGCGTTTCATGAGCGAGGGGTGCGTGCTCAAGAGCTCGATGGCGGCCTGAGTGTCGTTGTCAGCAAGGCGCGCCTTTTCGGTATCGTCGAGCTGGCGCCAGGTGGTGCTGCGGCGATTGATCAGCGTGTCCACGCCCAGCGCCTCTATCAATTGAGTCAGCGTGGCGGTGTCTAGACCGTCGGCCTTTACATCGATGTAGCGGTACTTAAGTCCGGCGTTATCGAGGTGGCGGCGTGCCTTGCGGCAGGTGTCGCAGCTTTTTAGACCGATAAGGGTGAGCATGGTCGGGTCCGTGATGATGGCCTGGGATGCAGTGTGTGCGCTGATGTGCAAGGCGGTCGATTATAGGCAGCCCGGGGGCTGCGCTCAAACCCCCGCCTCGGCATCGAGTACATCGCACAGGCGCTGGCTCAGCCCGTCGAGTCGGCGGCTGTCGGTAATGGCCTGACCATCGAGGTCCATGATGAAGAACACGTCTTCGACGCGCTCGCCAAGCGTTGCGATCTTGGCGCCGGACAGGGCGATGTCACACTCCATGAAAATGCGGCCCACGCGGGCAAGAAGGCCCGGGCGGTCCGCCGCGATCAATTCAAGCACGGTGCGGTCGTTGGTGTCGTCCTGCTCGATGCGCACCCGGGTCGGGACCCGAAAGTGCTTGAGTTGGCGCGGTGTGTGGCGAGCGACGATCCTGGGGTAGTCGTCCGGGTCGTCGAGTTCATCGACCAGCTGTTGGTGAATGGCGCGAAGCCGCTCGGGGTCGCGAATCGGTTCGCCGTCGTCGTCGAGCAGGATGAAGGTGTTCAGCGTCCAGAGGTTACTGGAGGTCGCGATGCGGGCGTCGTGGATCGACAGTCCAAGCTGTTCGATCGCCGCCGCCGTTGCCGCGAACAGGTTGTTGACCGAGCGGGTATGAATAAAGACCTTGGTGCCGCCGTCGGCCATGTCCTCGGTCGGTGCGCTGATCAGGATTAACGGGGTGACCTGGTAGTTGGCCTCCAGAATGCCCTGGGTATGCCAGGCGACTTCGCTGGGGGCGTACTGCAGAAAATACTCATCGCCAAGGGTTTGCCACAGCTGGTCAACGCTCTCGTCGCGGGTGCCCATGCCCGTCAGTAGCGCCCGCGCCTCGGCACGGGTCTCGTTGACCCACTCCTGACGGTCCAGCGGGTTTTCGAGTCCGCGTCTGAGCGCGCGTCGAGCTTCGGTATGGAGTTGGCGCATGAGGGAGGCACGCCAACCGTTCCAGAGGGAGGCGTTGGTGGCGCTGATGTCGGCCACGGTCAGCACGTAAAGATAATCGAGGTGGCGCTCATCGTGCATGGCGGTGGCGAATTCGCTGATGACGTCGGGGTCGCTGATGTCTCGTTTCTGAGCGGTTTTTGACATCAACAGGTGATGCTCGACCAGCCAGCAGATCAGCTCGGTATCGCGGCGGCTGATGCCGTGGCGTTCGCAGAAGGCGCGGGCGTCGATGGCGCCGAGCGTTGAATGGTCGCCCCCACGGCCCTTGGCGATGTCGTGGTAGAGCCCGGCGATCCAGAGAATATCGTGGCGGGGTAGCTGCTGCATCAGCGTGCAGGCAAGCGGCGATTGTTCGTCGCTATCGCCCTTGAAGCACTGAATACCATCGAGCAGGCGCAGCGTGTGCGCGTCCACGGTATAGATGTGGAACAGGTCGTGCTGCATCAGACCAATCACATCGCCGAACTCGGGCAGGTACTTGCCGAGAATGCCATAGCGGGCCATGCGTGCCAGCTGCTGAGCGACATTGCCATCGGAGCGCAGGAGCTCCATGAACAGACTCTTGTGGCGCACATCCTGCCGAAAGGCGTCATCGATCAGGTGGCGGTGGTCGCGAATCAGTCGAATGGTTTCCGCGCGTACGCCATCGATGCGCGGGTGCTGGGCCATCAACAGAAACAGCTCCAGAAGTGCGCCCGGGCGCCTTAGAAAGACGGTGGGGTAGCGCGCCTGGATGTAACCGTCTCGAATCTCGAATCGGTTATTGAGGGGCGTGATGGTCGGGGTTTCCGAGTCACGTAGAATGCGCTCCTCGAAATTCTGCAACAGCATGTCGTTGAGCTCGACCAGCGTTGTTACCACGCGGTAGTAACGGCGCATGAACTGCTCGACGGCAAGCCGCTTTTCCGAGTCCCTGTAACCGAATAACTCCGCCACGGCGCGCTGGTGGTCGAACAGGAGCCGATCCTCGGCGCGCCCGGTCAGCATATGCAGCGCGTAGCGCACCTGCCACAGAAAGGCGCGGCCCTGGCTCAGAATGCGCAGGTCGGTGTCGGACATGAAGCCCTGACCGATCACATCGGTGTAGGTGCGCACGTCGAAATGCCGCTTGGCTACCCAGCCGACCATCTGAATGTCGCGTAGGCCACCGGGCGAGCTTTTGATGTTCGGCTCCAGGTGGTACTCGGAGTTATTGAACTTGTGATGGCGCGCGATCTGTTCCTGCCACTTGGCCTCAAAAAATGACGCGCTCTGCCACATGCGCTCGGGGCTTGTGCGTGCGTACATCGCATCGCGCAGGCGTTCGGGGCCGGAAAGCGTTCGGCTTTCAAGCAAATTGGTGATGACGGTGATGTCATTGCGGCATTCACGCTCGCAGTCGCTCAGCGAGCGAACGCTGTGCCCGATATCGAGCCCGATGTCCCATAAAAACGTGATGAACGCGGTCAGCGACTCGCGAAACGGCGTGTCATCGTCGTCTTCAAGCAGCAGCAGCAAGTCGATGTCAGAGCCGGGGTGAAGTTCGCCGCGGCCATACCCGCCGACGGCGAGAAGGGCGATGCCATCGCTTGGCCAGTCAAGCCGCTCCCAGGCGACCTTCAGAAGCTGGTCGAGGCACCAGGCGCGCCCATAGATCAGGTCCCGAATGTCGTGGCCGGCCATGAAGCGCCGATCCAGGCATTCGCCGATCTCTTTCAATGCGTTCTTGTACAGCGGGATCAGCGGGCGGCCAGTCTCAAGTGAGGCCTTGAAGGCGCTCACGTCGAACAGGTCGGTGTCGGGCACGAAGCGATAGTGGTGCAATAGCATGATCTGGTCTCAGCGTGACATCGTTCTGTAAGTGCCCGACGGGGGTGGCCGCCCGGTTGTGTGGCGTCGAGTCGCGGGGTCACTCGGTCAGAAACGAGAGGTCTTCGTCCTGGCGGATCGTGGTCACGATGCAGCCCGTATCGGTCACGATCAGCGTGTGTTCCCACTGGGCGGAAAGGCTCTTGTCGCGAGTGACCGCGGTCCAGCCATCTTTCAATACCTTGGTCGCGTACTTGCCGGCGTTGATCATTGGCTCGATGGTCAGGCACATGCCGCTTTTGAGCACGGCGTCGTTATGTCGGTCATAGCCATCATAGTGCAACACCTGGGGCTCTTCGTGGAAATTTTTCCCGATGCCATGACCGCAGAAGTCGCGCACGACACTGTAGCCGTTCTTTTCAGCGTGGGACTGGATGACCCGGCCGATGTCGGAGAGTCGAGTGCCGTCCTTGACGATCTCGAGTGACTTGTAGAGACACTCCTGAGTCACGGTAGACAGCCGTTCGCCCTTGAGGTTGTCGCCGACGATGAACATGCGGCTGGTGTCGCCGTAGTAGCCGTTCTTGATCACGGTCACGTCGATGTTGAAGATATCGCCGTTCTTGAGCTTCTTGCCGAAGTCGGGAATGCCATGACAGACCACGTGATTGAGCGAAATGCAGGTGGCGTGCTGATAGCCGTGATAGCCGATGGTGGCCGAGGTGCAGCCCAGTTCGTTTTCAAGGTATTCCTGACACAACCTGTCGAGCTCACCGGTGGTGACGCCTGCACGGACGTGCTCGCTGATCATTTCAAGGACCTGGGCGGCGCAGCGGCCTGCAACCCTTAGATGTTCGATGTCTTCCGGTGTATTGATCGGGATGGTCATGTCGGTTTTCAACTCGGTGCTGATCGGTGCGCAGAAACGGCCCGATGGGGATGGAGAATGCCCGCTGGCGCGGGGTTCGGGCTAAGTTCGGCTTCATATTTCAAGTGTTATATGGTATAAAGCCGCGCGCTTTCCTGCAAACCATTGCCACGCCGACCTTCATGCGTCGACGGGCTCGGGAGGGTGTGTAATCAATCCTTAACGACACACACGTACCGTCACATCGTCCAGGGTGCCGCTTTGCGGTCGGATGCATGGGGTACGTGGAGGCATAACCCGATTCTGGAGAATCCTATGTCAGTTTCCATGCGTGATCTGTTGAAAGCCGGTGCCCACTTCGGTCACCAGACCAAATATTGGAACCCGAAGATGGGCAAGTACATCTTCGGTGCGCGCAACAAGATCCACATCATCAACCTCGAGCACACTCTGCCGGCGTTGAATGAAGCAACTTCCGTGATCGAGAAACTTGTTTCCAACAACAACAAGATTCTCTTTGTCGGCACCAAGCGTGCGGCAAGCAAGATCGTCAAGGAAGAAGCCAATCGCGTTTCCCAGCCGTTCGTCAACCATCGCTGGCTCGGCGGCATGCTGACCAACTTCAAGACGATTCGTCAGTCCATCAAGCGTCTGCGCGAACTCGAAGCGATGCATGAAGACGGCACCTTCGCAAAGCTGACCAAGAAAGAAGTTCTGATGGCCACGCGCGAGCAGGAAAAACTCGAGCGTTCCATCGGCGGTATCAAGAACATGGGCGGCCTGCCGGACGCGATGTTCGTCATCGACGTTGATCATGAGCGCATCGCGATCAACGAAGCGAACAAGCTGGGCATTCCGGTCATCGGCGTTGTCGACACCAACTCCAATCCGGATGGCGTCGACTACGTGATCCCGGGTAACGACGACTCCATTCGTGCGATCCAGATCTACGTTCAGGCGATCGCGAACGCATGTGGCAAGGCGAACGAAGCCTCTGCCGATGAGTTCGTCGAAGTGGTTGACGAAGAAGCCCCGACCACTTCCGAGTGATGCGTGTGACGCTATCGCGCATGCGACAGCGTTTCACGACTGTAGTGTAAATTGTCGAGGCTCCGGTGAATGAGTGTGCCGGAGCCTCGCGTCATATTGATGATCATTGCGATCAACGAGAGGATCTAGACATGGCAGCTATCAGCGCATCTCTGGTCAAGGAACTGCGTGAGCGCACCGGTCTTGGCATGATGGAATGTAAGAAGGCTCTGACCGAGGCCGACGGTGATATCGAGCAGGCGATCGAGAATCTGCGTAAGAACGCAGGTCTTAAGTCCGCCAAGAAGGCTGGGCGTGTCGCGGCTGAAGGCGGTATCATCACGCGCGTTTCTGACGATGCGAAACTTGCCGTAATGCTTGAAGTCAACTCCGAGACGGACTTTGTCGCTCGTGACGACAACTTCCAGGCGTTTGCGTCCAAAGTGGTCGATCGTGCGTTTGAAACCAAGCAAAGCGACGTTGCCACGCTGATGGAAGGCGAGCTCGAAGACGCGCGTACACAGCTGGTTCAAAAAATCGGTGAGAACATCTCCGTGCGTCGTGTTGCGATCGTCGAAGCGCAGGACGGCGGCGTGCTGGGTGCCTACGTACACGGCAGCCGCATCGGTGCGATCGTCAAGCTCAACGGTGGCGAGCAGCAGGCTGCACACGACATCGCCATGCATGTTGCCGCGATCAACCCGTCGGTTTCTCATCCGGAAAACATGCCGCAGGACGAGCTGGACAAGGAAAAAGCAATTATCCTGTCTCAGCCTGACATGGCAGGCAAGCCGGAAGAGATCGCCGAGAAAATGGTTCAGGGCCGTCTGAAGAAGTACCTGGCTGAAAACAGCCTGGTCAATCAGCCGTTCGTCAAGGACCAGAACCAGACGGTCGCCGAGTACGCCAAGGCCAGCGGCAATGGTGAAGTCGATTCCTTCGTTCGCTTTGAAGTTGGTGAAGGCATCGAGAAAGAAGAAGTCGATTTCGCCCAGGAAGTTATGGAACAGGCGCGTCGCAGCTAAGCGCGTCTCCGTTCCTGAAAGCCGCGAGGTGGTCTTGCCCGCTCGCGGCTTTCGTATATCCAGATGATAGTGATGGTGGCTCAACCAGTGTGTGATCTGTAAGCTTGTTTCCATAAGGAAATGCCGTACGCTCGGTCAGGCCGTCGTTGTTGTCGCGACGTCATCGCCAAGATGGCAGTCATTTGCTATTGATCAGGTGCTGCGAAAGCGAACCTCAAGTTTTTAGCCCTCCAGGAGTAGTGCATGCCCCCCAATGAGCGTAGAGCCAAGTACAAACGCGTCCTTTTGAAACTGTCTGGCGAGGCCCTGACGGGCGACCAGGAGTTCGGGATCGATCCCAAGGTGCTGGATCGCATGGCGCTTGAAGTCGGTCAGTTGGTCGGTATCGGTGTTCAGGTAGGGCTGGTCATCGGCGGTGGCAATCTGTTTCGTGGCGCAGCGCTGCACGCCGCGGGCATGGAGCGCGTGACAGGCGATCACATGGGCATGCTTGCAACCGTCATGAACGCACTGGCCATGCGCGATGCGCTCGAGCGCTCCAACATTCGTTCACGCGTTATGTCGGCGATTCCGATGAGCGGCGTGGTCGAGCATTATGACCGACGTACAGCTATCCGCTATCTTACCGGTGGCGACGTCGTGATCTTTTCCGCCGGTACCGGCAACCCGTTCTTCACAACCGATTCCGCTGCCTGCCTGCGTGGCATCGAGATCGACGCTGACGTGGTCGTGAAGGCAACCAAGGTCGATGGTGTTTACGACAAAGATCCGTTCACCCACGATGACGCAGTGAAATACGACCGGCTGAGTTACGATCAGGTTCTGGATCAAAAGCTCGGTGTCATGGACCTCACCGCGATTTGCATGGTGCGCGATCACAACATGCCGGTGCGGGTTTTCGATACGACCAAGGCAGGCGCGCTTTTGAATCTGGTTGTCGGTTCCAATGAAGGCACTTTGATAGACAGAGGGTAAGACGGTGATCAACGAGATCAAGAAAGACGCACAGGTGCGCATGCAAAAGAGCGCGGAATCGCTGAAGGGTGCGTTCCAACGTATTCGTACCGGGCGCGCTCATCCGACGATCCTTGAGTCGGTTATGGTCGATTATTACGGCTCCACCATGCCGATCAACCAGGTCGCCAACGTCAATGTCGAGGACGCGCGGACACTTGCGGTACTGCCGTGGGAAAAATCAATGGTGCCGGTTATTGAAAAGGCGATCATGACGTCGGATCTTGGGCTCAACCCGTCCAACAACGGCTCCATCATTCGTGTGCCGATGCCGCCCTTGACTGAAGAGACGCGCAAGAACTACATCAAGCAGGCCCGTTCCGAAGCCGAGGGCGCCCGTGTTGCGGTGCGCAACGTACGGCGCGATGCCAACAGTGAGATCAAGGCGCTTTTGAAGCAGAAAGAAATTTCTGAAGATGAAGAGCGTGAAGCCGAAGATGATATTCAGAAGCTGACCGACAAGTTCATCGCCGAGATCGATACTCAGCTTGAGCATAAAGAACACGACCTGATGCAGGTCTGAATGAAATCGGCAGACATCGGTCTGCCGATGCAGCAATGTGAGTTCTCATGACGTCATCGCCTATGCACCCAAACATGCCGAACCATGTTGCCATCATCATGGATGGCAATAACCGGTGGGCAAAGGCCCACGGCTTGTCAGGCATCCGAGGTCACCATGCCGGGGTGGAATCCGTTCGCCACGTTATAAAACGTGCCAGTGAGCGAGGTATCAAGGCTGTTACCCTGTTCGCGTTTTCGAGCGAAAACTGGCGCCGTCCGCCGGACGAGGTTCGAGGGTTGATGGAGCTGTTTATCCTGGCGCTTCGTCGCGAGATCGGGAAGCTGCATCGCAATAACGTGCGGCTGACCATCATCGGTGAGCGAAGCAAGCTGCCTGAATCGCTCCAAAAGGCGATCGAGCGGGGTGAGCGAAAGACGCGCAACAACACGGGGCTCCATCTGGTCGTTGCAGCCAACTACGGGGGACGTTGGGACATCGCCCAGGCGGCCAAGGCGCTGGCGCATCAGGTGGAGGCCGGAACACTCAAGGCTGAGGATATCGATGAGCATCGCCTCGATGAGCAGATCAATCTGAGCGGCCTGCCCGAGGTCGACCTGTGTATTCGTACCAGTGGCGAGCAGCGCATCAGTAACTTCCTGCTTTGGCAGCTTGCCTACGCCGAGTTCTATTTTTCTCCCCTGTTCTGGCCCGATTTCGGGGCAGAGGCCTTCGATGAAGCCGTCGATGCGTTCGCACATCGGCACCGCCGCTTCGGCATGACAGACGATCAACTAGAGGTCGAGCGTGCTTAAACAACGAGTAATCACGGCATTGGCTATCGGGCCCACGTCCCTGGTGTTGCTTTTCAGCCTCGGGGGCGGTGCGTTTGCCTGCTTTATCGGCCTGATCCTGCTGGGTGCAGGGTGGGAATGGGCCAATCTTTCCGGCGCCACGACGACTCGCGAAAAAGCGAGTTTCGTGGCGCTCTTGTTTGTGACGCTGGTCAGTTTCTGGCTGACGGGTGCCGCCTATGCCGTGTGGCCGCTGGTGCTTGCATTGCTTGGGTGGTGTCTGGCGCTTTACTGGGTCGCGCGTTATCCCTCGGCGACCGATCAGTGGCAGGCTTCCCTGCGACGCTATCTGATGGGTATCTGTGTGCTGGTACCCTGCTGGGTCGGTTTTTTGCATCTGCGCGAGACCCCGTGGTGGTTGCTGTATGTCCTGTTCGTGGTCTGGGGGGCGGATATCGGCGCCTACTTTGCCGGCCGCGCGTTCGGCAATCGCAAGCTGGCGCCGCGCGTTAGCCCCGGAAAATCCTGGGCAGGCGTATATGGTGGGCTGGGTGTCACCGGCGTTTTTGCCATCATCATGGGGCTTTGTCAGCAGTTGAGCTTTGCAGGTGGCTTATGGCTGATCGTGATTTCACTGGTGGTTACTCTGGCCTCAGTGCTGGGCGATCTGTTCGAGAGCATGCTGAAGCGCCACCGTGGCATCAAGGACTCGGGGAATCTGTTGCCCGGTCACGGCGGTCTTCTTGACCGTCTCGATAGCCTGACGGCGGCCGTTCCTCTGTTCGCGCTGCTTGCGCCCTGGGTCGCCTGAGATGACACGTCAACGCGTTACCGTGTTGGGTGCGACCGGCTCGATCGGCACCAGCACCCTTGATGTCATCGCGCGCCACCCCGAGCGTTATGACGTATTCGCGCTCTCGGCCGGAACGCAGAAAGAGGCGCTGTTGGCGCTTTGCGAGACCCATCGGCCAGCCGTTGCTGTGCTCTCTAGAAGTGAGGACGCCCATTGGCTTGCCGGTGAGCTGCGCAGAGCGGGCCTTGCGACCGAGGCGCGCTACGGCGAAGAGGCTTTATGCGATATCGCCGCCGATGCTCAGGTCGATGTGGTCATGGCTGCAATTGTAGGCGGTGCCGGGCTGATGCCGGCGCTTGCAGGCGTTCGGGCCGGCAAGCGGATGCTTCTGGCCAACAAGGAAGCTCTTGTGATGTCAGGGGCGCTCTTCATGGCCGAAGTGGCGCGCTCCGGGGCGACGCTTCTACCGATCGACTCCGAACACAACGCCATTTATCAGTGTTTGCCACCGACCCACCGCGATGGGCTTGACGCCCACGGCGTGCATCAGCTGCTGCTGACCGCCTCCGGTGGCCCTTTCAGGGAGTGGTCTCGCGAGGCGCTTGGCTCTGTCACCGTTGAGCAAGCGTGTGCGCACCCGAACTGGTCGATGGGGCGAAAGATCTCGGTCGACAGCGCCACCCTCATGAACAAGGGGCTCGAGTTGATCGAGGCCTGTTGGCTGTTCAATGCGTCGGTGGACCAGGTTCAGGTGGTGATTCACCCACAAAGTGTTATTCACTCCATGGTCGCCTATAAGGACGGCTCCGTGCTCGCGCAGCTCGGCAATCCTGATATGCGAACCCCTATCGCCTACGGGCTGGCCTGGCCCGAGCGCATCGATGCCGGCGTGAAACCGTTGGATCTTTTCGACGTGGCTCGGCTTGATTTCCAGGCGCCGGACGCTGATCGTTTTCCCTGCCTGGCGCTTGCCTCACAGGCCATGCGCGAGGGCGGTACGGCACCGGCCATTCTTAATGCGGCCAATGAAGTTGCGGTTGCCGCTTTCCTCGATAAACGCCTGTCGTTCACCGGCATCGGCGAGTTGGTCGCTCGAGTGCTCGAGCAGGGCCATGTCTGTCCGGCCAGCGAACTCGAAGCGATTGCTGAGGCCGATCGTCGATCGCGCGCGCTGGCAACTGAGTTGCTCTCCGGGTCTTTCAGCTGAAATGAGGTGACGCCATGGGCGTGCTGGAAAATGTTCTGGCCGTGATCGTCGTGCTCGGCTTACTGATCACGATTCACGAGTATGGCCATTTCTGGGCGGCGCGTCGGTGCGGTGTCCGCGTGCTTAGATTTTCCGTCGGGTTTGGTAAGCCGCTTCTGATGCGCCGTGACCGCCATGGAACCGAGTACGTGCTGGCCGCGATTCCTCTTGGTGGGTATGTGCGCATGCTCGATGAGCGTGAGTCGGACGTCCCCGCAAGCGAGCAGGCTCACGCGTTCAATCGGCAGTCGGTTTACAAGCGCATGTTCATTGCCGCTGCTGGGCCGCTTGCCAATTTCCTGCTGGCCTTCATTGCCTATTGGGTGCTTTTTGTTTCAGGCACGACCGTGATTGCGCCGGTGATCGGCGGGGTTGCGCCGGATTCACCTGCCGCCAGGGCGGGGCTCGGCGCGGGTCAGGAGATCACGCAGGTGGCCGGACGTGACACACCGTCATGGTCGGCGGTCAATCTTCAGTTGTTGTCTGAAATCGGCCATACCGGAGAGCTTGAGGTTCAAACGCGCCCCTTCGAGAGTGATGCTCGTTCAACCACGCACGCGCTGCCCGTCACACGGTTTCTTGCCGAGCAGAAAACGCCGGACCCCTTGTCCAGTATGGGCATTACGCCCTGGCAGCCTCCCGTTCCGGCGCTGATCGGTAAGGTGCTGGATGATTCTCCTGCCGCCCGCGCAGGGCTTAAGGCGGGCGATCGTATCGAGCGTGTCGATGGGCGTACGGTTGAAAGCTGGCAGTCACTGGTCGGCACGATTCAGGCCTCGGCCGGAACGCCCATGGCGCTGACGGTTGCGCGAGATGGTCAGGAGCAAACACTTACGCTCACGCCTGAAACTAAATCGCTCGAACGTGGTCGGGAGGTGGGGTACATCGGCGCCGCCGCGGCACCGTTTAGCTGGCCTGAGTCTCATCAACGCCAGATCAGCTATTCGCCGCTTGCAGCGATTGGTCAGGCGGTGCACAAGACAGGTGAAATGACCCAGCTTACGCTTGCCTCCATTGGCAAGATGATTGTCGGGCTCATTTCGCCGTCCAATCTGTCGGGCCCGATCACCATTGCCCGCGTTGCGGGGGATTCGGCCCGCTCGGGGCTTGAAACCTTTATCGGGTTTCTGGCGTACCTGTCCATCAGCCTTGGCGTACTGAACCTGTTGCCGGTGCCAGTGCTTGATGGCGGTCATCTGCTGTTCTATCTCGCCGAGGCGATTCGCGGCAAGCCTCTGCCGGAGCGGGTGCAGACGTTTGGTTTGAAGGTCGGCTTTGCCCTCATCGGCGTACTGATGGTGATGGCGTTTTACTTTGACCTGATGCGGCTTTGATCGGGAAGGGCCACTCCATGGCAGTGCTTGTCAGTAGGGGGGCGATGTGTATAAGGTGCCTGTTCACGAAGCGGTCTCGACCGGATGGGCCAGCGGTTTCAATACGTGATAAACCGTTGTAAAAGTCAATAACCTGGCTGGCCTTCAATGGCGGGCGGAATTCAGTTAAAGCGAAATGACGGCATGAAGATAAAAACCTTGGGTTTGGTAGCATGTTTGCTGGGCGGCACCCAGACGGCTTTTGCCGACAGTTTTAAGGTCTCCGATATACGAGTCGAAGGGCTTCAGCGTGTGTCGGCCGGCACCGTGTTCAATGCGCTCCCTATTTCCGCCCATGAAACCGTCGATGACCAGGAGCTTTCCGAGGCCGGCCATGACCTGTTCGAGACCGGTCTGTTCGATGATGTCAGTTTCTCGCGCGATGGCGATGTACTGATCGTCAATGTGTCGGAGCGCCCGACCATTGCCTCGATCGACATCGAGGGTAATTCGAAGATTTCAACCGACGATCTCAAGAAAGGCCTGACCGACTCCGGTATTTCGGAGGGGCAAGTGCTTCAGCGCTCGACACTTGATGAGATGGAGCGGGAGCTTGAACGGGTCTATCAGGCCCAGGGGCGCTATAGCGCGCGTATTTCTACCTCGGTCAAGAAACAGCCCAATAACCGTGTCGAAGTCGACATCAATGTCAACGAAGGCACTACAGCGACCATCAAGCAGATCAATATCGTTGGTAACGACGCCTTCGATGACGATCAGCTTCGCGACCTGTTCCAGCTTGAAGACCATCCGGGCTGGTTCCTGGGATGGTTCTCGGGGGATAAATACTCCCGTCAGAAACTCGGCGCCGATCTGGATGCGCTCAGGAATTACTACCTCGACCGTGGTTTCGTGAACTTCCGGATTACATCGACTCAGGTGTCGATCAGCCCGGACAAGGAAAGCATCTACATCACGGTGAACGTGGATGAAGGCAAGCGCTACAAGATCGGTGACATCAAGTTTGCTGGCGAGCTTCACATGGATGAAGCCGACGCGCGCAAACTCGTGAGCGCCAAGGAAGGCGAGACCTTCTCCCAGTCGGATCTGACCGCCTCGAGCGAGGCGCTTCGTCAAAAGCTCGGCGCGATGGGCTTTGCCTTCGCCAAGGTCGATAGCGTCCCGCAGGTCGATGAAGACGGCGACACGGTGGATGTGACCTTTACCGTCGATGCCGGAAAACGCTCCTATGTGCGCCGCATCAACTTCAAGGGCAACACCACCACCGCCGATGAAGTGCTGCGGCGTGAACTGGTTCAGCTCGAAGGCGCACCGGCGTCGACCGACAACATCAAGCAGTCGCAGCAGCGTCTCCAGCGTCTTGGCTTCTTCAAGCAGGTTGATGTCGAAACGCGCCCGGTGCCAAACCATCCCGATCAACTGGATGTGACCTACAACGTTCAGGAACAGCCCTCCGGCAGCATCTCGGCAAGCGTCGGGTTTTCCCAGTCCGCGGGCGTGATCTACGGGGCGTCGCTTTCACAGAAGAACTTCCTCGGTACCGGGAATCGTGTCGATATCGGTGCGCAGAAAAGCGACTACTACACCAACCTCAACTTCAGCTTTACCGATCCGTACTGGACGCTCGACGGGATTTCGCGCGGGTATAACCTGTATTACCGCAAGACCGACTACGAAGATTCCGACATTTCCACCTATTCGACCGACGCAATCGGGGGCGGCATCAACTTCGGTTATCCGATCAGCGACCTGTCCCGTCTGAACTTCGGTCTGGGCGTCGAGCATCTGGAAGTCGATTCCTACGATGACTCGCCCTACGAGATCGTTCAGTATCTGGAAGACGAAGGCGACAGCTTCGATAACTTCAAGCTGACCGGCAGTTGGACGCGCAATAGCCTCAACCGGGGCGTCCTGCCGACGGCCGGCAGCTATCAGCGCTTCTCCGTCGAGGCCTCGACCCCAGGCAGCGACGCCGAGTACTACAAGCTTCGCTACCGTGGTCAGAAACTCTTCCCGTTGACCACCAGCGAAGAGTGGGCGATCAAGCTTCGCTCTGAGTTGGGCTATGCGGGAAGCTATGGCGACACCGACGTCTATCCCTTCTACGAAAACTTCTATTCGGGCGGTCTGGGCTCGGTGCGCGGCTTCAAGAGCAACACGCTGGGACCGAAGACCACCGAGCGCGGCAACGGTGACGACGATACGCTCGGCGGTAATGCTCTGGTCGAAGGCTCGGTCGAGATGATCTTCCCGTTCCCGTTCATCGAAGACCGTCGCCAGCTTCAGAGTTCACTGTTCCTCGATGCCGGTAATACCTACCAGCGAGACTGCATGTCCGTACCGGCCGGTCAGACATCGCAGTGCGAGTCGGGCATCGACTTCAGTGATCTTCGTTACTCGTTCGGTGTAGGATTGTCCTGGATTACGCCGGTCGGTCCGCTGACGTTCAGCGTGGCCAAGCCGCTTAGCGACCATGACGGCGACGATACCCAAGTGTTCCAGTTCTCGCTGGGCCAGACATTCTGATAGGTTAGCAAGACACGTATTAAGGAGAGCAGGATGCGTAAATTGACAATGGCCATGTGTCTGACAGGGCTGATCGGAAGCGTCGGCATGACCGCGCAGGCACAGGCCGCGGATGTGGCCGTACTGGATTGGCAGCAGGCCCTTCTGAACACCCAATCGGCCCAGCGCTCGATGAATCAGATGAAAAACCAGCTCGGCGGCCAGCAGCAGCAGGTCAAGGCGCTGGGTGAGCAGGTGCAGTCGCTGCAGGAAAAGCTTCAGAAAAACGGCGACGTCATGTCCGACAGCGAGCGCAATAACCTGATGCAGCAGCTGCGCCAGAAGGGCACGCAGTTCCAGCAGCAGCGCGCCGAGCTTCAGAAAAAGCGCAATCAGCAGGAACAGGCGTTTCTCAAGCAGGCCAAGCCCAAGCTCGACAAGGCAATTGAGCAGGTGGTTCAGCGTCACGACGTCAAGGTACTGGTCGATCGCAACAGCGTCATCTATTCCGATGACTCGCTGGATCTGACCAAGGAAGTCACCAACGCCTTCAACTCACAGAACTGAGTACGGCGCACCTGCCGGGATCAATGACAAAGAACGCCTCTCCTTCGTATACGCTGGCCGAGCTGGCCAGCCTCTTGAACGCGACGCTCATTGGTGACGGTGAGCGTCGTGTGTGTGGTTTGTCGACGTTGACTGATGCAGGTCCCGACGATATCGCCTTTCTTGCCAACAGGGCCTATGCCAAGCACCTGGCAACAACTCGCGCTGCCGCCGTTCTGTTGCATCCGGAGTACGCCGAGGAGTGCCCGACACCGGCGTTGTTGCTGGATAACCCCTATCTGGCTTATGCCAAATTGTCACACTACTTCGACCCGCTCAAGCGCGATGAGGCGTCAGTCACCGACGTGCATCCGACTGCGGTCATCTCAAGCGATGTGACGATCGGTGAGGGCGTGTTCGTCGGGGCCAACGCCGTGATCGAAGCGGGAGTCTGTCTGGCCGATGGCGTTCATATCGGTGCGGGCAGTTTTGTCGGTGCAGACGTAAGTCTCGGTGCACGCAGTTATCTCCATCCCAATGTGGTGCTGTACCACGGCGTAATTGTCGGGGCGTCCTCGGTCATCCACAGCGGTGCGGTGATCGGCGGCGATGGCTTCGGCTTTGCCCACGACGGCGCACAGTGGCACAAGATCGCCCAGCTTGGCGGCGTCGTGATCGGTGACAACGTGGAGGTCGGCAGTTGCAGCAGCATTGATCGCGGTGCACTCGGTGATACTGTGATTGGCAGCGATGTGAAGATCGACAGTCAAGTGCAGATTGCGCACAACGTACACATCGGTGAGCACTCGGCGCTCGCCGGCTGCGTTGGCATCGCAGGCTCAACGCGGGTCGGGCGGCACTGCCTGCTTGGCGGCGGCGTCGGCCTTGCCGGCCACCTCGAGATCGCGGATGGGGTGCAGATTACCGGCATGAGCCTGGTCACCAACTCAATCAGTGAGGCGGGCGTGTATTCGTCGGGCACCGGCTCCATGCCAAATGGGCTGTGGCGACGCAACGCTGTTCGCTTCAAGCAGCTCGATGAGTTGTCGCGCCGCGTTACCCGGCTCGAACGCCACCGCGACTGACGCAAGGACACTGGCTGGTCGTTGCGTTTAAGACGCGTATAATGTGCGGCCAGTCACTCGGGGATCACCCCGTAGCATGCCTGCCAGTAATGGCAGGCATTTCGTTATTTCAGAGGTTGTGCGCCAATGGTCATGGACATCAATGAGATCCGAGAGTATCTCCCCCACCGCTACCCCTTTCTGCTGATCGACCGGGTTACAGAGCTGACAACCGGCGAGTCCATCGTTGGGTACAAGAACGTCAGCATCAATGAGCCGTTCTTCAACGGGCATTTTCCGGAGCATCCGATCATGCCGGGTGTCTTGATCATTGAGGCATTGGCCCAGGCTGCAGGTATTCTCGGGTTCAAGACCGTCAACAAGCTGCCCCGCGACGGCTACATCTATTATCTTGTCGGCAGCGACAACGTGCGCTTCAAGCGCCCGGTACTGCCGGGTGACCGACTGCGCCTCGAGGCCACCATGATCAAGGCGCGCCGGGGTATCTGGAAGTTCTCATGCCAGGCGCACGTCGACGACGAACTGGTCTGTGAAGCTGACATCATCTGTGCCGAGAGGAAGGTCGCTTGATTCATTCTACCGCTATCATCGATCCGTCGGCGGTCATCGCCGATGACGTTGACATCGGGCCGTTCTGCATCGTCGGGCCGGATGTCGAAATAGGCCCCGGCAATGTGATCGGCCCGCACAGCGTCATTAAAGGGCCGACCCGTATAGGCGCACGCAACCGTATTTTCCAGTTCACCTCGATCGGCGAGGAGTGCCAGGACAAGAAATACGCCGGTGAACCCACGCGCCTTGAGATCGGCGATGACAACGTCTTCCGCGAAGGGGTTACGGTCCACCGAGGCACCACGCAGGACGAGGGGATCACCCGGATCGGCAGCCGAGGCCTGTTCATGGCCTACGCCCACATCGCGCATGACTGTCAGATCGGCAACGATGTGATCATGGCCAATCAGGCAACGCTTGGTGGCCACGTTCACCTGGGTGATCACGCGATTCTCGGCGGGCTGTCAGCGGTGCATCAGTTCGCGCACGTCGGCGCCCACGCCATGTGCGGTGGCGGGGCGATCGTCACCAAGGATGTACCGGCCTACACCATGGTCAACGGCCATCCGGCGCATGCCCATGGGCTCAACCTGGTCGGGCTGAAGCGTCGTGGGTTCGAGCGCGGCGTGCTTTCCAAGCTCTCCACCGCCTACAAGTGCGTTTATCGACAAGGTCTGACGCTTGAGCAGGCGCTCGAGCGCATCGAGCAGGATGAAACGCTGGCCTGCCCGGAAATGACCGTGTTCATTCAGTCGTTGAAAGCGTCCGAACGCGGCATCACGCGCTGATGGTCAAGGTGTACCTTGTGGCCGGTGAGCTCTCCGGCGACTTGCTCGGTGCGGGGTTGATGCGCTCGCTCAAGGCACGCCATCCCGACATCGAGTTTCGCGGTGTGGGCGGGCCCCGCATGGAGGCCGAAGGGCTTTCCAGTCAGATCCCGCTCGAGCGACTGGCGATCATGGGGCTTGCCGAAGTCGTTCGCCACCTCCCGGAGCTCTTTCGATTTCGCCGTCAGCTCAGAGAAGATGCGCTTGCCTGGCAGGCGGACATCATGGTCGGCATCGACTATCCCGATTTCAATTTGCGCCTGGCGCGCCAGCTGCACGATGTGGGCATGCCGACGGTGCACTACGTCAGCCCCTCCGTCTGGGCCTGGCGACAGGGTCGGGTCAAGGGCATTCGTGCATCTATTGACCGTATGTTGACGCTGTTGCCTTTCGAGGCCTCGTTTTACAAGGCGCATCAGGTGCCGGTCAGCTTCGTCGGGCACCCGTTGGCCGAAGAACTGCCGGTCAATGATGACATGCGCGCGGCCCGTGAGGCGCTCGATATCGCGCCGAACGCGCGCGTGCTGGCGGTGCTTCCGGGCTCGCGTCGGCAGGAAATCGCCTTCAACGCCCCGGCATTTCGGGACACGGTCGAACGCTTGCGGGAGCGCGACCCGCTATTGAACGTGGTGGTGCCTGCGGCCAATGCGACCCGGGCCAGCGAGCTCGATGAGCTTGGTATCAACACGCGCTCAGGCTTTCAAGTGCTGGATGGCAAGGCGTGGCAGGCCATGACCGCTGCTGACGCGGTGCTTTTGACCTCTGGAACAGCCGCGCTCGAGGCAATGCTTTGCCATCGGCCCATGGTAGTGGCCTACCGGCATTCGAACGCCTCGCACTGGCTCGCCAAGCGGTTGGTCAAGACGCCCTGGATCTCACTGCCCAACTTGATCGCGCAAAAGGCGCTAGTGCCTGAGTTGATTCAGGATCAGGCCACGCCTGAGCGACTTGCAGAGACGCTGTGGCCGCTTTTAAGTGACAGTCAACAGCAGCAGGACATTCAGGCGCGTTTCAAGACGCTCCACCAGGAGCTTCAGCGCGGGGCCAGTGACCGAGCGGCCGAAGCGGTTCTCGAGGTGCTCGATGAACGCACGTGACTGGCCGCCTATCGAGATTCCCTACGAGGGCCTTTACCTGGCTGGTGTGGATGAAGTCGGCCGCGGGCCATTGGTTGGGAGTGTGGTGGCTGCGGCCGTCATTCTAGACCCTGCCCGCCCGATCGAGGGGCTTACCGATTCCAAGAAGCTCAGTGATCGCAAGCGCCGGGCGCTGGATCTATTGATCCGGGAGCGGGCGTGCGCGTTCGCGCTCGGCGAGGCCAGCCCCGGCGAGATCGACGAGCTCAACGTCTATCACGCAACGCATCTTGCCATGCGCCGTGCAGTCGATGGCCTGACGCCTTCCGCTGAGTATCTGTTGGTCGATGGCAATCGTCTGCCCGAGCATGCGCTGCCGGGCCAGGCGGTGGTCAAGGGTGATCTTCGTCATCAGGCCATCGCGGCGGCCTCGATCATTGCCAAGGTGGCTCGAGACGATCAAATGCTTAAGCTCGATCGACGCTACCCCGACTACGGCTTCGCTCAGCACAAGGGCTATCCGACCAAGGCCCACCTCGAGGCCATTGATCGCCTCGGGCCGATAGCCGATCATCGTCGAAGCTTTTCCCCGTTCAAGGGGCAGGTAGACCTGTTTTAAATCGAGCGGACAGAATCGGTCGTTCGCCGTTCTCTTTCTCACGAATTACGAGTGATTCAAGCGATGTCCTTCGTTCACCTTCGCGTTCACAGCGAGTATTCGCTGGTCGATGGCCTCATTCGCCTAAAGCCACTGATCAAGCACGCCAGTGCCGAGCAGTTGCCTGCGCTTGCGCTGACCGATGAAACCAACCTGTTCGGCCTGGTCAAGATGTACACCTCGGCGCAGGGTGCGGGGCTCAAGCCGATCATCGGGTCCGATGTCTGGATGGACAACCCGTTCGATGAGGATCATCCGTATCGGCTGACCCTGATCGCGATGAACAACGAGGGCTACCGTAATCTCACCGAGCTCATTTCCCGCGGGTGGCAGCACGGCCAGCGCGATGACCGTGCGCAGCTCAAGAAGGAGTGGATCTTCGAGCAAAGCGACGGCTTGATCGCGTTGTCCGGTGCGCGTGAAGGAGAGATCGGACGTTTTCTACTTTCCGAGCACCATGAGACCGCCCGTCAGGTGCTCACCGAGTGGCAGCGTTTCTTCCCGGACCGATTCTATCTCGAGCTCCAGCGCACCAAGCGTCCGTTCGATGAAGCCTGCGTCAAGGCAAGCGTTGAGCTTGCGATCGCAACCGATACCCCGGTCGTTGCCACCAACGACGTTCGATTCATGACCCGAGAGGACTACTGGGCTCATGAAACCCGGGTCTCGATCGGTGAGGGCAAGGCGCTGGATGACCCGCGCCGGGAAAGCCGCTACAGCGAAGAGCAATACTTCAAGTCGGCCGAGGAGATGGCCGAGCTTTTTGCAGACCTTCCCGAGGCGATCGAAAACTCGGTCATGATCGCGGCGCGCTGCAACGTCGATGTGCGCCTGGGCGAGTACTTCCTGCCGGAATACCCGGTACCGGATGGCATGACCATGGAAGAGTTTTTCTGCAAACTCTCCCATGATGGCCTATCAGAGCGGCTTTACCGGCTTTTCGACGCCGAGCACGCCACCTATCAGGGCCGCGACCGGGCCGAGTTCGAACCGGCGTATCGTGAGCGGCTCGATTTCGAGCTTGGCATCATCAATCAGATGGGCTTTCCCGGCTACTTCCTGATCGTGATGGACTTCATTCGCTGGGCGAAGCAGAACGACGTGCCGGTGGGGCCCGGTCGTGGCTCCGGTGCCGGGTCGCTGGTGGCCTATGCGCTCGAGATCACCGACCTCGACCCGCTTGAATACGACCTGCTGTTCGAACGCTTTCTGAACCCCGAACGTGTCTCGATGCCCGACTTCGACGTCGATTTCTGCATGGAAAAACGCGACCGGGTCATCGACTACGTGGCCGACCGCTACGGCCGCGACGCCGTATCCCAGATCGTTACCTTCGGCACCATGGCGGCCAAGGCGGTGGTGCGCGATGTGGCGCGTGCCCAGGGCAAGCCGTATTCGCTCGGCGATAAGCTTTCAAAGCTCATTCCGTTTGAGGTCGGCATGACACTTGCCAAGGCTTGGGACCAGGAATCGGCGCTGCGTGAGTTTGTCGAGGGCGATGATGAAGCCGGCGAAATCTGGGAAATGGCTCAGAAACTCGAGGGCATTACCCGCGGCACCGGCAAGCACGCTGGTGGCGTTGTCATCGCGCCGACCAAGCTGACCGACTTCTCACCGCTTCTGTGTGACGAGGACGGCTCCGGTCTGATGGTTCAGTTCGACAAGAACGACGTCGAGGAAGCGGGGCTGGTCAAGTTCGACTTTCTGGGGCTTCGAACGCTCACGATCATCGACTGGGCGCTCGAGATGGTCGATGTGGTTCGTGCCCGCGAGGGGCAGGGACCGCTCGACATCGCGACCATACCGCTGGACGACACGCCCACCTTCGACATGCTCAAGAAGGCGGAAACCACGGCGGTGTTCCAGCTTGAATCCCGCGGCATGAAAGAGCTGATCAAGCGCCTCCAGCCTGATTCCCTTGAAGACATGATCGCCCTGGTGGCGCTGTTCCGCCCGGGCCCGCTGCAGTCTGGCATGGTGGATGACTTCATCAACCGTAAGCACGGCCGGGCAGAAGTATCTTATCCACACCCGGATTATCAGCACGATCTGTTGAAACCGGTGCTGGAGTCGACCTACGGCATCATCCTGTATCAGGAGCAGGTGATGCAGATCGCTCAGGTGCTGGCCGGCTATACGCTTGGTCAGGCCGACATGCTGCGCCGCGCCATGGGCAAGAAAAAGCCCGAGGAAATGGCCAAACAGCGCGCCGGGTTCATGGAAGGGTGCGCCGAGAAGGGCATCGACAAGGATCTGGCCGGCAACATCTTCGACCTGGTGGAAAAGTTCGCCGGCTACGGCTTCAACAAGTCTCACTCGGCCGCCTACGGGTTGGTTTCCTATCAGACGGCCTGGTTGAAAGCGCATTACCCGGCGCCGTTCATGGCAGCGGTCCTCTCGACCGAAATGCACACCATCGAGAAAGTGGTGCCGCTGATCGAGGAGTGCCGGCGCATGGGGCTTTCGGTCACGCCCCCCAACGTCAACGTCGGTGGCTACAAGTTCACGGTCAACGACGACAACGAGGTCGTCTACGGTCTGGGGGCGATCCGCGGGGTCGGTGAGGGCCCGATTGGCGCGATCGTTGAATCGCGTGAGACCGACGGCCCGTTCAAGGATCTGTTCGACTTCTGTCGCCGGATCGACGGCAAGCGCATGAACAAGCGCACCATCGAGGCGCTGATTCGCTCCGGTGCGCTCGATCAGCTCGGGCCGTCGCGCTCGGTGCTGGCCGCAGCACTTGATGATGCCTTGAAGGCGGCTTCGCAAAGCCACACCAACGCAAGCATCGGCATGATGGACATGTTCGGTGAGGCGTTCGGCGGTGCCGAGGACGACGCCGACAGCGACGTCTATCAGGAGTATCGCCAGGTGCGGGATTGGACCGACCGCGAGCGTCTTGGCGGTGAAAAGGACACGCTTGGGCTCTATCTGACCGGTCACCCCATCGATGAGTACGAAGCCGAGCTCAAACGCTTCGTGAGCACGCGCATCGTCGATCTGAAACCCTCGCGCGAGCCACAGCGTGTGGCCGGGCTGATCGTTGCGATGCGGACGATGAAATCCAAGCGCGGCGACACGATCGCGTTCGTGACGCTCGATGACCGCACCAGTCGCATCGAGGCGTCGCTCTTTGGTGAACTCTATGATCAGGTGCGCAATCAGCTGGCGGCCGATCAGGTCGTGATTCTTGAAGGCGAGGTCAGCCAGGACGATTATTCCGGTGGACTCAAGCTCCGGGTGAAGGAGGTCACGCCGATCGTGGCCGCCCGTGGCCGCTATGGAGAGGCGATCGAGCTCGAGATCGACGGCGCCCGGGTCAACGGTGGCCTGATCAAGACGCTGACCTCCCAGCTCTCGCCCTACGTCAACGCGGAGGGGCTTCCGGTGCGTGTGAGCTATCGCAATGCGCGGGCGAAGGGGCAGGTCGAACTGGGCGAACGCTGGCGGGTAACGCCAAGCGATGAGCTTTTCCTGGCGCTTGCTGATGTCGAAGGGCAGGACCGTGTTCGTTTATGCTATCGCTAGATAGCGCCGTTGAAACCAGGGCCGGCTCGGGTGACTTGCAGTCGCGGGACACCATGGGATAATGGCCCCATTTTACGCTCGTCGACAGCAACGCAGGCAGTGGCGGCGAGCAAACCCGACAGCTCCATACGGCGATGTATGATGAGCTGCCAGAGAGTGTGATAACGCCCCTATGAATCCGAACTATCTGGACTTTGAACAGCCCATTGCCGAAATGCAGGCCAAGATCGAAGAATTGCGCCTGGTCGGCAACGACTCCAAGATCAACATCAGCGAAGAAGTAGGCAAGCTCGAGGAAAAAAGCCGCAAGCTGACCGAGCAGATCTTCCGCGATCTGTCGGCGTGGCAGGTCGCCCAGCTCTCGCGCCATCCGCAGCGGCCCTACACCCTCGATTACCTCGACGCCATCTTCACCGATTTCGAAGAACTGCACGGCGACCGTGCCTTCGCCGACGACGCAGCGCTGGTCGGCGGAATCGCGCGGCTCGACGACCGGCCGGTCATGGTCATCGGCCATCAGAAGGGCCGGTCGGTGAAGGACAAGGTCCGCCGTAATTTCGGCATGCCCCGTCCGGAAGGCTACCGCAAGGCGCTGCGCCTGATGGAAATGGCCGAGCGTTTCAACATGCCGGTGCTGACGTTCATCGACACGCCCGGGGCCTATCCGGGCATCGACGCCGAAGAGCGCGGCCAGAGCGAAGCCATCGCCCGCAATCTCGCCGTCATGTCTCGCCTCAAGACGCCGATCATCTCTACCGTGATCGGTGAAGGCGGCTCCGGCGGCGCACTGGCCATCGGCGTGTGCGATGAGCTTCAGATGCTTCAGTACTCCACCTACTCGGTCATTTCGCCGGAAGGGTGCGCGTCCATTTTGTGGAAGAGCGCTGAAAAGGCCTCTGAAGCCGCTCACGCAATGGGCATTACCGCCTCGCGTCTGAAGGAACTGGGCTTTGTCGATACCCTGATCGAAGAGCCGCTGGGTGGCGCCCACCGCACGCCGGATGCCGCTGCGGAGCGCGTTCGCGGCGCCTTGAATGAAAGCCTTGATCGGTTGACGGCGCTGGACACCGACGCGCTGCTTGAGCGGCGCTACGCCCGGTTGATGAGTTATGGCGCGCCCGCGTAAAAACGGTCTGCCTGTAAGACGATGAAAAGGCGTGCTCTGGCACGCCTTTTTTTATGGACGGCAAAATAGATGGCAAACGTTCGACGCTAAAAAACGCTTGCCGACCAAGCGCTCGAGGAGGTCCTGTGACCGAGCATCAAGTGCAGTCATATCTCGAACACGGTTTTTCCATCAGTGGGGCGCGCGTCTGGGTCGCACTTTCCGGTGGAATGGACAGTGCCTGTCTCTTGCACCTCGCGCATCGGTTCTGCCCCGTGCACACCGAGCTGAAAGCGGTTCATGTCCATCATGGTCTCCACGTCGAGGCCGATGCACTCGAGGCGGCCTGTGAGCGTCAGTGCCAGGCGCTTGGTATCGAGTTGGTGTGTCATCGGGTCACGGTCGACCCCGACGGCGATGGGCTTGAAGCGGCAGCGCGGCGAGCGCGCTACGCCGCGTTCGAGCAGACGCTCGAGCCGGGTGACACGCTCTGGCTTGCCCACCATCGCGACGATCAGGCCGAAACCGTGCTGCTCAGGCTGCTGCGGGGCAGCGGGTTGACTGGCCTCGGTGGCATGGCGCCCAGGCGCGCATTGACGGCGACATGCGCTCTGGTGCGCCCGCTGCTGTCGGTGCCGCGGGCGAGTCTGGTCGAGCTTTCTGAAAACGCGGGGCTTGTGTGGGTCGAGGACCCCACCAATCGCGATACGCGCTTTGATCGCAATTTCCTGCGCCATGACGTTCTGCCACGGCTCGAGGCGCGCTGGACGCGCGCTTCCCACGTGCTGGCCTCGACGGCCGAACTGCTTCGAGGTGAGCGCGCGGCGTTGATGCGCTTTGCCGATGATGTACTTGAGGAGATCACGTGCGCGCCGGGCGTACTTGAGCTTGACGCCCTTGTTGCGCGCTCACCTGATGAACAGGCGGTGCTGATTCGGCGCGCGCTGGCGCAATTGGAGGTGCCGCTGCCGCCCAGGCGACGGCTTTCAACCCTGCTCAAGCAGCTCGATGCGCGCCTGGACGCAGAGGTTGTCGTCAAATGGCCTGGGGGGGAGGCGCGGCAATGGCGTCGTCGAGTTTATCTCGGTACGCCTTGCGCGGAGCTTGCGCCGTTCGATGCCGCGTGGGAGAACGCCACCGAGCTCACGACGCCCTGGGGCGACTGGTTCGGCGCCCTGAGCTCGACGTCCTCTGGCGAGGCGATGATTGACCGCGTTACCTCGCGCCGCGGCGGTGAACGTCTTCGAGTCAACGGTCACCGCCGGGCGCTCAAGGCGCTGTTTCAGACGTATGAGGTGCCGCCGTGGCAGCGCTCTCAGGGTTTGCTCGTGTGGGCCGGAGGCGAGCTGGTGGCGCTCGTGCTGCCCCCGGGCGCCACGCCCGCCGTGCTTACTGCAGATGGCTGGACGTGTGAGGCGAGTCGCTGGCGGGATAGGTCGAGACCGTGAGGGTCAGTCCGGTATCGCTCAGGTAGTGGCATTCGCGCTCGGCGTCGATAATTCGAAGCAGGGCGTCGTCCGGCAGGGTCAATTCAAGCGTGTCGCCCTCAGCGGTAAGCCCGAAGTCGGTGAAGGGGTCGTCGTCACGGGAGTGGTTCAAAAGCACCGCCAGGCGCAGGATGACCGCCAGGCGCAGGAACGGGAGCCGCCGACGTTCGGGTAGGGCGTTGAGCTCTCGAAGCGGGAATTTACGACGGTGCGCTCGAACCAGAAACGCCAAAAGCTGCTGTTCGGGCCGAGAAAACCCGGCCAGATCGGCGTATTCAAGGATGTAGCTGCCGTGGCGGTGAAACTTCGCGTGAGAAATGGCAAGGCCCAGCTCGTGAACGCGTGCGGCCCAGTCCAGATAGCGCCAGTGGGCATTGGTCAATGACCAGGACTTGGCCAGATGCTCGAAGGCCTGGCGGGCGCTCTCGCGCACGTTATGCTGTTGCTGGGTGTCGACATCGAAACGCGTGGTCAGCGCATCGAGGCTATTGTTGCGCGGGTCCTGATCGGTGTCGCGGCCGATCAGATCGTTGATGACCCCTTCTCGGAGCGCACCATTGGCGTAACGAAGCCGCTCGAGCTTGAAAACGTCGAAAATGGCGCGCAGCACGGCGACCCCGGCGGGAAAGACCCGCGCCCGGCTGGCCTTGAGTCCATCCAGTGACAGCGAGTGCAGGTCGTTTTGCTTGATCAGCCGCTTCTTGAGCCAGTCAAGGCCCTCCCGAGTGACGACACCGCCTTCGGTCTGACCGTGCTGTTCGAGCACTTCCGCGGCGGCGCGGATGGTGCCGGAGGTGCCGATCGGGTCCTGCCAGCCAAGTTTCTGATAGGCGCGCTTGATGTTCGCAAGCTCTGATCGCGCTTCTCGCTCGGCCTGGCGGAAATTCTTATCGGTGATGGCGCCATCGGCGAAGAATCGATCGGTGTAGACCACACAGCCCATATCGAGGCTTTCAAGCGCCAGCGGCGTAAAATGCTCGCCGATGATGAACTCGGTCGAGCCGCCGCCGATGTCGGCCACCAGGCGTCGGCCCTTGCCTTCAGCAAGGGCATGAGCGGCGCCCAGGTAGATCAGGCGCGCCTCCTCGCGGCCGGAAATGATTTCGACATCGTGGTCCAAAAGGGCCTGGGCTCGGGCGAGAAAGTCATCGCTGTTGCTGGCGGTGCGAAGGGCATTGGTACCAACGATACGAATATCGTCGGCACCAATGCCGTCGATGAAGTGCGCGAACAGTTCAAGGCATGTCATGGCGCGGGCCATGGCGGCATCGCTTAAACATCCGTCCTTGTCCATGCCGTCGGCGAGCTGCACCTTTTCGCCGCGCTTTTCGAGCGTCTTGATATGGCCGTTGCTGTACTCGACGATCAACAAGTGAAAACTGTTCGATCCCAGATCGATGGCGGCCAGTTTTTTCGAGCTGTCAGGGAGCGTATCGTCCGTCATTAAGGCATCCTGTTTCTTTGCACGGGGCGACCCTGTGTTTGACCATGACGTGCAGGCCGGGTCGCTTTATAGTCTATGGCGTTGTGGCAAGCATAGCGCACGAACCATGACGCATTCTTGTCGCGGGCTCTTCATGTTGAAGAGTGATTCATTATTTAGGGAAAACATCATGAGCGAACGCGTTGCACAGTGGGATGAAGCCAGTCTCGAGCGGGAGTTGACGGCGCATTCCGGCGCTGTGTTGATCGACTTCTGGGCTCCGTGGTGCGGGCCGTGCAAGCAGCTTGCTCCCGTGCTCGATGACATCGCGACCGAGCTTGAAGGGCGGGTTCGCGTGGCCAAGATCGACATCGACCAGTACCCGGATATTGCGGCTCGGTTCAACGTGCGAGGCATCCCCACTCTGATTCTTTTTCTGGATGGCAATGTCGAGGCGACCAAGGTCGGGGCACTGCCAAAAGCGCAGATCCTCGAGTTTATCGAAGAGGAACTCAAGTAGCATTTTATGCCGCTGGCCTATTGCGTTGGTGGTGGAGGTTGACTACCATCAGGTCGTTCGCCTGTTCCGAATGCTTTCCGGCCGCGCCTATAGCGGTTTCCCAAGTCGTCAGTCAGCCCTCTTCTCGTGATCGTCGCGCCCCGATCAAGGCCAGTGATCTGAGTTCAGGCGAATTTAGTTACCGATCACATCCTGCATGTCTCGACCAGCGTTGTCCGAGCCGCCACGAGCCGGCCACTCAAGACATAGATGACACCCAAGAGGCTTCTGAACGCACCGGGCGGCCTTTGATTTATATTGACCGCCTCCTGTCTTGCAGCACACAGCACTTCTCTTTGCCATGCTGACACGAGCGATTTTCGAATAAACCGATGAATCTTACCGAACTCAAGCAAAAATCCGTTCCCGAACTGCTCAATCTTGCCCGCGACATGGGCATCGACAACCTGGCACGTTCCCGGAAACAGGACATCATCTTCGCCATCCTCAAAAAGCACGCCAAAAGCGGCGAAGATATCTTCGGCGACGGTGTGCTCGAAATCCTGCAGGATGGCTTTGGCTTCCTGCGCAGCGCCGACAGCTCCTACATGGCCGGCCCGGATGACATCTACGTTTCACCCTCCCAGATTCGGCGCTTCAACCTGCGCAAGGGTGACACCATCGCGGGCAAGATTCGTCCGCCGAAGGAAGGCGAGCGCTATTTCGCTCTGTTGAAGGTCAGCAAGATCAACTTCGACAAGCCGGAAAACGCCAAGCACAAGATCCTGTTTGAAAACCTGACGCCGCTGTTTCCGCAAAGCCGCCTGGGCATGGAAATCGGCAACGGTTCGACCGAGGATCTGACCTCTCGAATCATCGACTTGGCCGCGCCGATCGGCAAGGGCCAGCGTGGTCTGATCGTCTCACCCCCCAAGGCGGGTAAGACGCTGATGCTTCAAAACATCGCCAATTCCATCACGCGCAATAATCCCGAATGCCACATGATCGTGCTGCTGATCGATGAGCGGCCCGAGGAAGTGACCGAGATGGCGCGTACGGTACGTGGCGAGGTCGTGGCATCGACGTTCGATGAGCCGCCGGCGCGTCACGTTCAGGTCGCGGAAATGGTCATCGAGAAAGCCAAGCGCCTGGTCGAGCACAAGAAGGACGTGGTGATCCTGCTTGATTCCATCACGCGTCTGGCTCGTGCCTACAATACCGTCGTGCCGTCCTCCGGCAAGGTATTGACCGGCGGTGTCGATGCGCATGCGCTCGAAAAGCCCAAGCGGTTCTTTGGTGCGGCCCGTAACATCGAGGAAGGCGGCAGTCTGACGATTCTTGCCACCGCGCTGGTCGATACCGGCTCCAAGATGGACGAGGTCATTTTCGAGGAGTTCAAGGGCACGGGTAACATGGAAGTGCATCTTGACCGCAAGCTGGCTGAAAAGCGTGTGTTCCCGGCCATTAACCTGCGTCGGTCCGGCACGCGCCGTGAAGACCTTTTGTGCAGCGAAGAAGAAATGCAGCGCATGTGGATTCTTCGCAAGCTCTTAAACCCGATGGAAGACGTGGCCGCGACCGAGTTCATGATCGATCGTCTGAAGGACACCAAGACCAACATCGAGTTCTTCGAGGCGATGAAGCGCCGCTGACGGGGCGTTCGTCGGTTAATGAGGGCAGGAATGATTCCTGCCCTTTTTTGTGCCATTGTCATCCCATCGATCATCAGGGGAGCAAGAGATGCAGTATCGGGATCTCAGAGAATTTATCGATGGGCTCGAGGCGCGAGGCCAGCTGGTGCGGGTCAGGGCCGAGGTCGATCCATACCTTGAAATGACCGAGATCTGTGACCGGGTGCTTCGTGAGGAGGGCCCGGCGCTTTTGTTCGAAAACGTGAAGGGCAGCGACATTCCGGTGCTGGCCAATCTGTTTGGAACGCCCACGCGGGTGGCGCTCGGTATGGGGCAGGACAGCGTTTCGGCATTGAAGGAAGTGGGCGAGCTGCTCGCCTTTTTAAAAGAGCCCGAGCCACCCAAAGGGTTTCGGGATGCCTGGGAAAAGCTCCCCATCTTCAAGCAGGTCATGAGCATGGGCCCCAAGCGGGTACGCAAGGCGCCATGCCAGGAGGTCGTGCTCGAGGGGGAGGCCGTCGATCTTGATCGGTTGCCGATTCAGCACTGCTGGCCCGGCGACGCTGCACCTCTGGTGACCTGGCCGCTGGTCGTGACCAAGGGGCCGCACAAGGCGCGTCAGAATCTTGGTATCTATCGTCAGCAGAAAATCGGCAAGAACCGCTTGATCATGCGGTGGCTGTCCCATCGCGGCGGCGCGCTCGATTTTCAGGAGTGGCAAAAGGCCCATCCGGGTGAGCCGTTTCCGGTCGCGGTGGTGCTCGGGGCCGATCCAGCCACGATTCTCGGGGCGGTGACCCCCGTGCCTGATTCGCTGTCCGAATACGCGTTTGCGGGGCTGTTGCGGGGGTCGAGAACCGAACTGGTCAAGTGTGGGCATGCCGAGCTTGAGGTGCCTGCGTCCAGCGAGTTTGTCCTTGAAGGATACATCTATCCTGATGACATGGCCCAGGAGGGCCCGTTCGGCGATCACACTGGGTACTACAATGAGGTCGACACCTTCCCGGTCTTTACCGTTGAGCGAATCACCCATCGTACCAACCCGATCTATCATTCGACCTACACCGGCCGCCCGCCGGATGAACCCGCGGTGCTCGGGGTGGCGCTGAATGAGGTGTTTGTACCGATTCTTAAGCGCCAGTTTCCGGAAATCGTCGATTTTTACCTGCCGCCGGAAGGCTGTTCCTATCGGATGGCGGTGGTGTCGATGAAAAAGCAGTACGCGGGCCATGCCAAGCGCGTCATGATGGGGGTCTGGAGCTTTTTGCGTCAGTTCATGTACACGAAATTCGTCATCGTCGTCGACGAAGGCATCAACGTTCGGGATTGGAAGGATGTGATCTGGGCGATCACGACACGAATGGATCCGTCGCGTGACACGGTTCTGGTCGAAAATACCCCGATCGATTATCTCGATTTCGCCTCGCCGGTCAGCGGGCTCGGGTCGAAGATGGGGATGGACGCGACCGATAAATGGCCCGGTGAAACCACGCGTGAGTGGGGGCGTGCCATTTCGATGAGTGATGAGATCAAATCGCGCGTATCGGAACGCTGGGATGAATTCGCTATAGTATCGCCCACCGAAAAAAACACCGTTGAACGCTGAGGAATGTGCATGAGCCCGACCGTAGTGACCTGCCAGGTCGAAGCCGTTGAAACGTTGAGTGAGGTTGTCTACCGCGTGTTCCTGAAGGGGGACAGTGCGGCAGTGGCTCATGCGCCGGGTCAATACCTTGAGTTGGAGCAGGACGGCGACTGGTTGCCGTTTTCCATTGCCAATCACCATCAAGGCGACGGTGAGCTCGAGCTGCACATTCAATACGCGCCTGAAAATCCCCGCTCGAAACGCTTGTTCGAGCGTCTTTTTGCGCATGAAGCCTTTCAGGTTCGATTGCCGAGCGGCGAAAGCGTACTGGATCTTGATGACGACCGGCCCTTGATGCTGATTGCCGCTGGTACCGGCTTTGCCCAGATGAAAGCGATCATCGAGGCGGCGTTGGCGCACCATCCGGACCGCCCGGTTCACCTATGGTGGGCGGGCAAGACGCGAGAGGACCTCTATCTTGAAAGCCTCCCGCGTCGGTGGAGCACGGAGTACCCGAACGTGACGTTCACGCCCGTGATCGAGGCGCCGAGCGAGACCGATTTCGACGGTATGATCGAGCGTGTTGACCGCGCGCTGCATGCTCGGGTGACCAGTACGCGCGAGGCGAGCATCTTTATTTCAGGCTCGCCAGGCATGGTCTATGCCGTAGTCGATACGCTTGATGCCATCGAGCCGCTGACTGAGCGGGTGTTTTCCGATGTCTTCAGTTATGCGCCCAGAGGCTAGTCTTTCGGCGATATTCAAGGCATTTCAGTAAAAGATTCAGACGCGCGGTCTTGATGATCGCTAGATGATAATTACCCGGTTTTCAACCGGAAGGTGTCATCTGGCTGCAACATACGGTTGACGATCAAGGCCCGGAAGCGTAAATATAAAAAAGCGAAGCGGCGCGTAAGCGCCGTTTCGCGTTATGACGACATGTCGTTGAATAACAATTTACTGTCAAGAGGTGTCGGACCATGACAACGTTGAGGTCACGTACACGCAAGGAGCATGTTGCCCTGGCCGGTTTGATTGCAGGTGTAACAGCGCTGGGTGTTCTCACCGCCGTTCCGATGATTCTTCTCTGGCTTAAGCTGTTTTCTTGATTCAGTGCCTGTTTCTCGATGCAGGACCCAGCAGGACAACTGCTTAAGCTCTGGATAGATCCAAATAACTGATGACTTGCCCGATGATGATAAACCAAGCCCACGTCAATAACGCCTTCATTGAAGCAAACGCCACTGGCGTTGACGCTGCAATGATCGGCTATTGGTATTGGTTTATGGACGGGCGCGCCTGATGTAATGCACTGCATAGGCCGCCCGAATCGTTTAACGGGCAGCCGAGTATCAAACCCCCTGATCGGCTTGCCCGGTCAGGGGGTTTTTCGTTTGTACGCTGTTTGCACTTCTATAACTCAATAACGGAGATTGGACCATGACGTATTTCAATGCTTGTGCCCTGTTTGCCCGCGGTGCCTTTTGGGTCGTGATCGATCCCAGTCGTCTGCCGTCCTCATTATCTCAACGCTCATAAAGGAATTTTCCCATGTCTGCCGATACACCTTCCGCTCTATCCCATACCTCGCTTCCTTCTTCTCGCGATCTGAAGGCGGCCATGCCGTTGAGTGACGCCCTCCAGACGCAAATCCGCAAGCAACGCGCAGCCATTGCAGAGATTCTTGCCGGTAGGGACGATCGCATGCTGGTGGTCGTTGGTCCGTGCTCTGTGCACGACCCTGTTGCAGCACTTGACTATGCGCAGCGCCTGGCCTCCCTGAATCAGCATCTATCGGCTCGACTGCTGCTGGTCATGCGGGTCTACGTTGAAAAGCCGCGCACGATTACGGGGTGGAAGGGACTGGTCTATGATCCGCACCTGGATGGGTCGCACGACATGTCGGAAGGGCTTCGTCAGGCTCGGGAATTGATGATCGACATCGCGTCACTGGGCTTGCCGGTGTCGACAGAGCTTTTAAGCCCGGTGGTCACGCACTACCTCGACGATATTCTCTCATGGGCAGCCATTGGCGCCCGTACCACCGAGTCACAGGTCCATCGGGAGTTGGTCAGTGGCCTCGATTTCCCGGTTGGCTTCAAGAACGCCACGAGCGGCAGCGTTCAAATCGCGGCTGATGCAATGCAAAGCGCCGCTTACGCCCATCACAGCTTCGGGGTCGATGGTCACGGTGTGATGTCCAGTGTGCTGACCCAGGGGAACCCGCATACGCATCTGGTGCTGCGAGGGGGTGATCAAGGACCCAACTTCGACGCTGCAAGTGTTGCCAGCGCTCAGCACTGCCTGAGCCAAAGTGGGGCACCTGCCGCACTGATGGTGGATTGCTCCCATGCCAACAGCGGCAAGGACCCGGCGCGCCAGCCCGATGTTCTGGCGCATGTGGTGTCTCAGCGCGTTCGGGGTAACAAGGCACTGTGCGCGGTGATGCTTGAAAGCTTCATCGAAGAGGGCAAGCAGCCCATTACTGCAAACGGGCTTCGTTATGGGCAGTCCGTGACGGATGGCTGCCTCGGCTGGGCGCACACCGAGCAGCTGCTGCGTCAGATGGCGACCGCGCTGGCCGCCTCCAACACCGAGCTAGCGTTTTAACGCGTACGCATAGAGCAGCGTCTCTTGCGCGCTGATGGCCTCTTCATCGCCGGATGGTGTCGAGCGTTCGTAGTGGCCATCGGCGCAGAGCTGCCAGCTCTGACAGTTGTCGAGCAGGTACGTGTCCATGTCCTTTTTGATCTGACGGGCGAGCTTTTGATTGAGTACCGGAAAGCAGCTCTCGACCCGATGGAACATGTTGCGCTCCATGGCATCTGCACTGCCGCACCAGAGCTGAGGGCGATTGGCATTGCGGAAATAATAGACGCGGGTGTGTTCGAGAAACCGCCCCACGATCGAGCGTACGCGGATGTTGTCTGACACGCCCTCCACGCCCGGGCGCAGACAACAGGTGCTGCGAATGATCAGGTCGCACTCGATGCCGGCCTGAGAGGCTCTATAAAGCGCCTGGATAAGGCGCGGCTCGGTCAGCGAGTTGCACTTGAACAGGATATACCCCTTGCAGCCACGCTTGACGTGCTCGATCTCACGGTCGATCAACTCGATCAGGGTGCTGTGCAGCGTGAAGGGGGCATGCAGTAGGTAGTGAGTTTGCCGTGGCTGGCCCATGCCGGCGATCTGCTGGAATATGAGGTGAACGTCCCGGCAGAGCTTGTGATCGGCCGTCAGCAGGCTGTAATCGGTGTAGAGCTTGGCGGTTGTCGCGTGGTAGTTGCCGGTGCCCAGATGCGCGTAATGACGAAGTTCGCCCTGCTCGCGACGCACCATGTGCATCAGCTTGGCATGGATCTTGAAGTCCATCATGCCGTAGATGACGTTCGCCCCGGCTTCCTGAAGCCGTGAGGCAAGCTCAATGTTATCCGCCTCATCAAAGCGTGCCCGAAGTTCGATCACCACGGTCACTTCCTTGCCGTTACGTGCGGCATCGGCCAGCGCGCTGACGATTTCGGAATGGGGGCCGGTGCGGTACAGCGTCTGCTTGATCGCAAGCACATTGGGGTCGCTTGCGGCTTCCTTCAGCCAATGCTCGACTGGCGCAAACGATTGATAGGGATGGTGAAGCAGAATGTCGTCCTGAGCCACCGCGTCGAAATAGCTGCCACGTCGGTGCTTGAGTGGCTTGGGTAGCCCCGGAACGAACGGACCGTACAGTAGATCGGAGCGGTGCGTGTCATTGATGACTGCCATCATGCGGCTCAAGTTGACCGGGCCATCGACCAGGTAGAGGTCCTGGTCCATGAGGCCGAATTGATTGAGCAGGAAATCGGCGAGGTGCGCCGGGCAGTTGTTGGCGATTTCAAGTCGCACACCATCGCCATAGCGCCTCGCCAGTAGCTCGCCCTTGAGAGCCGAGGCCAGATCCGACACCTCTTCCGGATTGACGGAGAGGTCGGCGTTGCGGGTCAGGCGAAACTGGTAGCAGCCCTTGATCGTCATGCCCGGGAACAGCGCGTCCGCGTGGGCGTGAATCATCGACGACAAAAACGCGTAGTCGACGCTGCCATTACCACTGATGGCCTCTGGAAAGCGGATCAGGCGGGGCAGTGAGCGCGGCGCCGGAATGATCGCCAGGCCGCCCGAGCGTCCGAAGGCGTCGCTGCCTTCGAGTTCGACAATGAAATTGAGGCTCTTGTTGACCAGGCGCGGAAAGGGGTGCGACGGATCAAGCCCGATCGGGCTGATGACGGGCTGAATCTCACGGTAAAAATAGTCGGAGACCCAGTCCTTCTGGGCCTTGGTCCAGCGGCTTCGTCGAAGAAAGCGGACATTTTCCTGCTCGAGTGCCGGGATCAGAACGTCATTCAAAATCTGGTATTGGCGCGCGACGTGCTCATGGGCGATGTCTGAAATTTCATTGAGCGTTTGTTGGTAGGTCTGGCCGTCCCGGCTGTGCGCATGTTCATCGATCAGCAGCGCCTGCTTGAGACCGGCCACACGAATTTCGAAAAACTCATCGAGGTTCGAGGAGAAGATCAGCAGGAACATGACGCGGTTTAGAATCGGGTGGGCGTCGTCAAGCGCCTGTTCGAGCACACGAATATGAAACTGCAGCGTGGATATTTCACGGTTGAAGTAAAGCTGGGGATGGGTCAGCGCCATATCCCCGTCAGGGGCCGGTCGCGCCCGGATGCCGACCTTTGTCCGGTTGACGCGCAGTGGCGGGGTCTCGTTTCCACCGTCGCTGTCGGACGTCGATGAGGCCTCGGGTGTGGACGTGGGTTTTGTGCTCATCGGTAGCCCTTGAAGATGCCTGAATGTAAGTGCGCGCAGTTTACGTCAGTTCTGTGACACTGCCGTGTCAGGCTTTTTCAGGCCTTTGCGCGTGTTCAAGCGGTTCATTAAAGTGTAGGTTCAGCATACGTCATCAACGCCATTCCCTCCTTTTTATGTTATCGGCCATACTGAGGAAACCGATACCACGGTCGTATGAACATATCGACGTATCACCCACTGTTTTCAAAGGTTGCTTATGAACAAGAATGTTGCCGTAGTACTGGCAGGCTGCGGGTACCTCGACGGGTCCGAAATCTATGAGACGACACTGACCCTGCTGCGTCTTGATCAACTCAAGATTCCCTTCACATGTTTCGCACCTGACATCGAGCAGCACGATGTGATCGACCATCGCACCGAGCAGGCAATGCAGGGTGAAACACGCAATGTGCTTACGGAATCGGCGCGCCTGGCGCGTGGGAACATCGAGGCGCTGGATGCGCTGGACCCTGAGCAGTTCGATGCAATCATTGTGCCGGGCGGGTTCGGAGCGGCCAAGAATCTGTGTGACTTCGCCATCAGCGGCGACAGCATTACGGTTCTGCCTGAGCTGGTGGAAAAGGTGCGGCCGTTTTTCGAGGCCAAAAAGCCGATTGGGTTGATGTGCATCGCCCCGGTCATGGTGCCGAAGATGCTCAGTGGCAGTGTGCCGGTCACGATCGGGGATGATGCAAGCATCGCAGGCGCCATCAGTTCGATGGGTGGGCTTCACCGAAGCTGCAGTGTCGATAATATCGTGGTTGACCACGAGCACCGCGTGGTCACCACGCCGGCCTATCTTCTGGCCGAGAACCTGGACGAGGCGTCCAAGGGGATCTTCAAGCTGGTCGACAAGGTCGCTGAACTCATGCGTTGAGCCACTATCGGGCGTTGTCGGTAACCTCGGCGCGCCCGCCGCGCTGGCGTTTCACGCACCGGCCGAACAGAATGCCCACCTCGAACAACAGCCACATCGGAATGGCCAGCAGGCTCTGGGACACTACATCCGGAGGGGTCAACAGCATGCCGACCACAAAGCACCCAAGAACCACATAAGGGCGCTTCTTGGAGAGCGTTTTTACATCGGTGGCGCCGGTCAAGATCAGCAAAAACGTGGCGATTGGGATTTCGAACGCCACGCCGAACGCAAAAAACAGCTTCAGCACGAAGTTCAGGTACGCATTGATGTCGGTCATGACCTGAACGCCTTCAGGCGCGGCGGTCGTGAAGAACTTGAATAGAATCGGAAAAACCACGAAATACGCAAATACAGCGCCTGCGTAGAACAGCAGTACGCTCGAGCCGAGAATCGGAACGGCCAGCTTCTTTTCGTGGGTATAAAGCCCCGGGGCGATAAACGCCCAGGCTTGATACAGAAGAAACGGCACCGCCGCGAAAAGGGCGGCCACAAGGGTCAGCTTGAACGGCGCCAGAAACGGGGAGGCCACTTCGGTCGCGATCATCTGCGAGCCGGGGGGCATCAGCCCGATCAAGGGGCGTGCGATGAACTCGTACAGGTCGTTCGAGAAGCCATAAAGGCCCAGAAACAGTACAAGAATGACCACGACCGCTTTCAGTAACCGCGATCGTAGTTCGACCAGATGTTCGATCAAGGGCATGGGCTGATCGGAATCCTCGGGGGAACTCATCGCGCTTAAATATCCTTGTAAGGCTTGTCAGAGGGCGTCGTGTCGGCCGTTTCAGAATGTGGGCTTACGCGTGCACTCGAATCATCCACGTGTTCGGTGCCCGCGTTCGAGGCCGGCTGTGGTGAGTATGCAGAAGGCCTGGCTGAGCGTGAGTTACCGCTCGGACCCTGGTAGTGGCCCAGCGACTCTTCGGTATCGCGCTTGAAGCCGTCCATGCTGGAGGAGAACGCATCTTCATGCTCTTTCATCTTGCGACGAAGCTCTTCCGCTTCCAGCTGAGATGAAATGTCCTGCTGAACATTGGACACCGTACGCTTGATGCGACCGATCCAGAGCCCGGCCGTACGTGCCGCAACCGGCAGCCGCTCGGGGCCGAGCACTAAAAGCGCGATCACACCGATCACCATCAGTTCGAAAAAGCCGACATCGAACATGGCTTACTTCCGGGTGTCGTGCTGTTCGGACGTATGTTCCTGGGTGTAGGTGTGGCTGGTGCCGTCGCTGTCCTTTTGCACCTTGTGCTGGTGCTCGGCGTCCTTTTCACCATCGTTGACGGCGTCCTTGAAGCCCTTGACCGCAGAGCCCACATCGCCGCCCAGGTTACGTAGTTTTTTGGTGCCGAAAATCAGGATGATGATTCCAAGCACGATAAGAAGCTGCCAAATACTGATACCACCTAACATCGTCTGCTCCTGGCGGCCGTGGCCGCATTGGTCTATTCGTCAGTGATCCTTGACGCGTGAGGCCTTTTCTTCCAGCCCTGAAACGTCGAAACGGCGCGCCAGCTCATTCAGTACGTCCTGATGGGAAATATCCAGGTGCGAGAGCATGACCAAGCTATGAAACCAGAGATCGGCGGTTTCGCTGACCAGAGACGCCTTTTCCGCACTGCCAAGGTGCGCGTCCTTGGCCGCAAGAATGGTCTCGGTCGCTTCTTCGCCCACTTTCTCGAGAATCTTGTTGAGACCCTTCTGGTGAAGCTTGGCCACGTACGAGTGGTCAGGGTCGCCATGACGTCGTTCGTTCAGAACATCAGCCAAGCGCTCTAGAATATCGTCATTATGGGCGTCGTTCATGAAATCCCTGTTAAACATGTCGCGGTTTAGCGTGAATGGCGGGGGCCGGTAACGTACTCGGCATTAGCGCCAGAGCAACAGTATAAGCCCGATGGCGCCGGCAATCAGCACGCCGGGAGGCTGTTGTTCGGCCCACTCGATCAGGGGCGCCCATCCCACCGCGAGTGCAATGAGGATGAGACCGATCCGGAGCTTTCGAGTTCCCTTGCGAGCCATCGTGAACTGGGTCTGAAGTTCAGTCAGTGCCTTGGTTTGCTGCTGACGTTCCTTGCGCTCGCTTTCGACCTGAGACAAGGCCTGATGGGCAAGCACCGGCAGGCCCGGCAGGCGTTGAACGAGATCCGGCGCCTGCTTTTGAAGCTCGCTCCAGAACCCCTTGGGGCCTGCGCGTTCTTTCATCCACTGTTCTAGAAAGGGTTTGGCGGTGTGCCACAGATCAAGGTCCGGGTAAAGCTGGCGTCCGAGCCCCTCGATGTTCAAAAGCGTCTTCTGAAGCAGTACCAGCTGGGGCTGGACTTCCATGTTGAAGCGCTGGGCTGTCTGGAAAAGCCCCATCAAGACCTGGCCGAAGGAGATATCCTTGAGCGGCTTTTCGAGAATCGGCTCACACACGGACCGAATGGCCGCAGCGAACTCATTGGCACGGGTGTCTTCACCGACCCAGCCTGATTCGATGTGAAGCATTGCGACTTCGTAATAATCCTGTCTGAAAAACGCCAGGATATTACGGGCCAGATAATCCTGATCTTCCCGGGTCAGGCTGCCGACGATGCCGCAGTCGATCGCGATGTACTGCGGGTCATGCGGGTGCTCGGCGGAGACGAAGATGTTGCCCGGATGCATGTCGGCATGAAAGAAGTTGTCGCGAAAGACCTGGGTGAAAAAGATCTCCACGCCTCGCTCGGCCAGCTTCTTCAAATCGATGCCGAGCGCCTTGAGCGATTCGGTTTCGGCCACCGGAATGCCCTCGATGCGCTCCTGCACCATGACGCGCTTGCGGCTCAAGGACCAGTGAATGGTTGGCACGTACAAAAGCGGCGAGTGCAGAAAATTTCGCTTGAGCTGGGAGGTGTTGGCGGCTTCCTTCAAAAGATCGAGCTCATCGAACAGGGTCGACTCGTAGTCGCGCACTACCTCGACCGGGCGAAGGCGCTTGCCTTCGGGCCAGACCTTCAAAAGCAGTCGTGCAAAGGTATAGAGAAGCTGGATGTCGCTTCGCATCACCCGGTCGATGCCGGGTCGAATGATCTTCACTACAACGGCTTCGCCGGTGTGAAGACGCGCCACATGCACCTGGGCGATGGAGGCCGACGCCAGCGGGTCAGGGCTGAACTCTTCGAAAATGTCGGCAACGCTTGCACCGAGTTCCTCTTCGACGGTCTGGCGGGCAACGTCGTTGGGGAAGGGCGGCACCTGGTCCTGCAGCCGCTTGAGTTCGATGGCCACATCCGGCGGAAGCAAATCGCGCCGGGTCGAGAGCATCTGGCCGAATTTGATGAAGATGGGCCCGAGCGATTCAAGCGCGAGTCGCAAGCGCTCTCCGCGAGACTTCGGGCCCTTTGGAATCAGCTTGAGCGGCGATACGGTCATTACTAACCGGACGATGTGCGGCAGGCGTTCGGCCGGCACCAGTGCGTCAAGCCGATAACGGGCCACGGTCCAGAGAATGCGCATCAGCCGCACGAATTTCACGAAGAGGCTCCTCCTTCGGGAAGCTTTTTCTGAACGGCGGTCACGCGCGCCTCGAGCCGGTCGATCGCGATCTGAAGCTGAGTGAGATGCTCGCGAGCCACGTGGAACTGGGATTGCCCGGCAATCAGCTGGGCTTCTTCAAGCATGTATTCCTGGATGTCCTGGCCAAGAGCTTGAGAGGAGTGCACGCCGAACTGACCGATGCTTTTAATGCCGGTGGCAAGGCTGTGGGCCGGTACCTCACCGAACCATTCGACCAGTGCGCCTTCCCAATCGACGTCCAGATCCATGAACAGCGCCCGAACCGCTTCGAGCCGAGCCACCTGACCGCGTGCGGCCAGCTTGCCGGAGAACATCAGATACTTGATGTCGGCGCCGCCCATGAGGCTTGCAAGCGTTTCCGGCGACAGCTCAAGCAGGATGTCGGCGTCCTTTTCCTGCACGTGGCGCAGCGTGCTCAGATGAATCCCGTACGGATCGAAGCTGATGCGTGTGTTGATGTTCGGGCGTTCGAGGCAGACCACCAAGCGAAGCCCTGCCAGCGCATTGAGTCGCTCGGCCGCTGCCGGGTCACGCGACAACAGCTGATTGACGGTTTTCTCCATGCCCGAAAGCAGCACGGAAGTCAGTAACGTCATGGATTTACTCTTGCCTGATGCGCAGCCAGACTGCGTCATGAAATCATGGATAGACCGATCAGAGCTTGATGCCTCGATGCAAGGCCACTACGCCACCGGTCAGGTTGGTATATTCGACGCGCTCGAGGCCTGCCTGTTCCATCATGTGCTTGAGGGTTTCCTGATCCGGGTGCATGCGGATCGATTCCGCCAGATAGCGGTAGGAGTCGGGGTCGTTGGCGACCCACTGGCCAAGCTTTGGCAGTACTCGGAAGGAGTACTCGTCATAGACTTTCGAGAACACGGGATTGACCGGTTTGGAAAATTCCAGAACCAGCAGTCGACCGCCGGGTTTCAGGACACGCGCCATGGAGCGAAGCGCCTTGGCCTTGTCGGTGACGTTTCGAAGCCCGAACGCGATGGTGATGCAGTCGAACGTGTTGCTTTCAAACGGCAATGCCTCGGCATTGGCCTGTACGTATTCGATGTTGTTGCAAAGCCCCAGATCCGTCAGCTTATCGCGGCCGACGTTGAGCATGGAGCTGTTGATGTCGGCAAGGACCACCTGGCCCTGATCACCGACACGCTTTGAAAACTTGGCGGTGAGATCACCGGTACCGCCTGCGATGTCGAGCACCTTGTGCCCACGGCGCACGCCGGAGCGCTCGATGGTGATGCGTTTCCACACGCGGTGCACGCCCATCGACATCAGGTCGTTCATGGTGTCATAGCGTGAGGCGACGGAGTGAAAGACATCGGCCACTCGTCCGGCTTTTTCCTCGAAGGCCACCTTTTCGTAGCCAAAGTCCGTGGTTCGCTTATCCATGCTTTCCTCAAAAAGATAAAGGCCAGAAGGTGACGGCTGCCCGGAGGCGTGCGTGATGGCCGGGGCCGATGGCGGATTGCATTGTAGCGTCCACGGCGGATTTTGTCTTTGGCGTGAGCCTCAAAGCTGCTTAATCGAGATCGACATCGGCTGACGTGTCTGGCCGGCCTTCTCGAGACGTTCAAGATAGCGTGCCCAGTACTGCTCTTCGTGAAGCGCAAGTTCCAGCAGGTACTCGAAGGTATAAAGTCCGCTGTCATGGTCGTCATCGAAATGCAGCTTCAGGGCGTAATGCCCGGCGGGAGTGATGTCGGTCAGCCCGACGTTCTTCTTGCCGACTTGAAGCACTTCCTGGCCTGCGCCATGGCCCTTGACCTCGGCCGACGGCGAGTGGACACGCAGATACTCGGCGCTCAGAGCGTAGTGATGGCCATCGCTGAAGGTGAGATCCAGAATACGATCTTCACGGCGGTAGTGGACATGGGTCAGGGTGGGCTCGGTCATGCTCGGTCTCCTCTACCACGTTCGAGGTGCGCCCCACAGTGAGCGGGGCGCGACGGCTTATAGAATATAGCGCGAGAGATCGTCATCGCGGGCCAGGTCGCCAAGGCGGTCCTCGACGTAGGTGGCGTCGACGGTCAGCGGGCCTTGCATGTCGCTGCCTTCGAACAGTGCCTCCTCGAGCAAACGTTCCATGACGGTATGCAGGCGGCGCGCGCCGATGTTTTCGGTGCCTTCATTCACCTGATAGGCAATCTGTGCGATGCGGTCGATGCCTTCTTCGGTGAATTCCACCTGAAGCCCTTCGGTGTTCATCAGTGACTCGTACTGACGGGTCAGCGACGCGGACGGCTCGGTCAGGATGCGCTTGAAGTCGTCCGGCGTGAGCGCGGAAAGCTCGACGCGAATCGGCAGACGGCCCTGAAGCTCCGGAATGAGATCCGAGGGCTTGGAGAGGTGGAAGGCGCCCGAAGCGATGAAGAGAATGTGGTCGGTGCGCACCATGCCGTGCTTGGTCGAGACCGTTGAGCCTTCGATCAGCGGCAGCAGATCGCGCTGAACGCCTTCACGCGAAACATCGCCGCCGGATTCGCTGCGTTTGGCGACCTTGTCGATCTCATCGACGAACACGATGCCGTTCTGCTCGACCGAGTCGATGGCGCGGGCTTTCAGATCTTCATCATTGACCAACTTCGCCGCTTCCTCGTCGCGTACGAGTTTCAAGGCTTCCTTGACGCTCATGCGCTTGGTTTCGCTTTGCTGTTTGCCCATGTTGGAAAACAGATTCTGCAGCTGGCTGGTCATCTCTTCCATGCCCGGCGGGGTCATCAGATCGATGCCCTGGCCCTGAGGCGTCAGTTCGATGTCGATTTCCTTGTCATCGAGCTGGCCTTCACGCAGCTTCTTGCGGAAGGTCTGGCGCGTGGTGCTGTCCTGCTTGCCGCCGTTGTCGTATTCGCTGCCGCGCGCCGGCGGAAGCAGGGCATCGAGAATGCGCTCTTCTGCGGCGTCTTCGGCCTTGTGCTCGACCTGCTTCTTGGCCTGCTCGCGAACGAGCTTCATCGCCATCTCGACCAGGTCTCGAATGATGGATTCGACGTCACGGCCAACGTAGCCCACCTCGGTAAACTTGGTGGCCTCGACCTTGATGAACGGGGCGCCGGCGAGTTTTGCAAGGCGACGGGCAATTTCGGTCTTGCCCACGCCGGTCGGGCCGATCATCAGAATGTTCTTGGGTACCACTTCGGCGCGCAGGTCTTCATCGAGCTGCATCCGGCGCCAGCGGTTACGAAGTGCGATGGCCACGGCACGTTTGGCGTCGCCCTGGCCGACGATGTATTGGTCCAGCGCGTGGACGATTTCACGGGGCGTCATCTGTTCGGTCATCGGCTTAGTCCAGAGCTTCGAGAGTGATGTTGTGATTGGTGTAGACGCAGATGTCTGCGGCAATGGTCAGGCTTTTCTCGGTGATTTCGCGGGCGGACAGATCGGTGTTGTCCAAAAGCGCGCGCGCGGAGGCATTGGCGTAGTGCCCGCCGGAGCCGATGGTGATGATGCCATGCTCGGGCTCGAGGACGTCACCGGTACCGGTGATGATCAGCGAGGCGTTCTTGTCGGCCACGGCAAGCATGGCTTCGAGACGGCGCAGGGCGCGGTCGGTGCGCCATTCCTTGGCCAGTTCCACGGCGGCCTTGGTCAGATGCCCCTGATACTTTTCAAGCTGTGCCTCGAAGTGCTCGAACAGGGTGAAGGCGTCGGCGGTGCCGCCGGCGAAGCCTGCCAGCACCTGATTGCGATACAGGCGGCGGACCTTGCTGGCGTTGCCTTTCATGACGGTATTGCCAAGAGAGACTTGACCATCGCCCGCCAGGGCCACTTTGTCGCCGCGGCGAACGGATACGATCGTGGTCATAAGAACTCCGGATAAAAGGGGGATATCCCCTGGTGACTTTGACGCGTTGCTGCGCCATGGGAGATGCGTGTCTCCCCTAGATGAGGTCGATGTACCCGGAACTCAAGCCGAGGGTGGGGCGATGGCCCCACCCGGATCATTTCTGTTTCATGACCAGCGGCGTAATGCCCTGGGTCTGCATCAGGCCCTGAGCACGCGCAAGCTCGTTGCCATCCTTGTAGGGGCCGGCCTGAACGCGGTACCAGGTGGTGTTGTCTGCCGTGGTGACGGTGGTGAGCTGAATGATGATGCCGAGGTTCTTGAGCTTGTCGGCAAGCTTCTGAGCGTCCTTTTTGGACTGAAACGAGGCGGCCTGAAGCAGGTAGGTCTGCCCGGACTCGAGGGTTGCCGTGGGCTTTTCCGTACGCTTTTGTGTCGTCTGCGCCTGCTTGCTCGGTTCAGGCTCGGGCGTTTTAGGCGTTGAACGATAGGTTTTGACGTCAGGTGCGACCACTTCGGTTTCCGGCAGCAGAGTGTAGAAATCGAACGAGGGCATTTTTTCCTCGTCGCCGCTGTTTTCGGCGGCATTAGAAGACGCCGCGTTTTTCGCCGCACTTCTATCGACCGGCTTCGCGATGACCGAGGCGGGCTCCGACGGTTTGGCTGGCGTTGTCTGGCTGCCGTCGTCGTGCATCAGGTAGTAGGCGAAGGCGAAGCCGCCGACGATGCCGAAGGCCGCCCAGAGCCAGCCCGGGATCAACGGGCCGGTGATCGGTTTTTTCTTCTGAGCGCCGCGGCTGGACGCCCCCTTGCGTGACTGGGGGGCGCTTTTCTTACTGGGCGTGCGAGCCATTTACATCTCCTCGGGGGCGCTGACTCCCAGAATGCCAAGGCCGTTGGCCAGGACCTGCCGTACGGCAACGCCCAGCGTCAAACGCGCATCCCTGAGCGCGTCGTCCTCGACCATGACCTTCACCGCGTTGTAGTAGGAATGGAATTCGCCGGCCAGCTCCTGCAGGTACTGTGCAACCTGATACGGCTCACGCGCCCTGGCGGCGCGGGCGATCAGTTCCGGATAGGCGGCGAGTCGATTCATCAGATCCTTCTCGCGCTCCTCGGTCAAAAGCGAAAGCTGTGCAAGCCCGCGGGCTTGATCGAACTGCACGCCTTCACGCTCGGCCTTGCGCAGCACGCTGCATACGCGGGCGTGGGCGTACTGGATGTAGTAGACCGGGTTGTCATTGGTCTGGGAGCGGGCCAGATCGATATCAAACGTCATTTGAGACGTGGCGGCGCGCGCGATCAGGAAGTAGCGCGTGGCGTCGCGGCCCACCTCATCGATCAGGTCACGAAGCGTGACGTAGCTGCCGGCGCGTTTCGAAATCTTGACCTCAACGCCTGAGCGGGTGACCAGCACCATCTGGTGAAGCACGTACTCCGGAAAGCCTTCGGGGATGCCGGTCTCAAGCGCCTGAAGGCCTGCGCGCACGCGGGTGATCGTTGAGTGGTGGTCGGCGCCCTGTTCGTTGATGACCGTCTTGAAGCCGCGGTTCCACTTGTCGTGATGGTAGGCGACGTCCGGTAGGAAGTAGGTGTAGCCGCCTTCACGCTTGCGCATGACGCGGTCCTTGTCATCGCCGAACTCGGTGGTCTTGAGCCACAGTGCGCCATCGGATTCGTAGGTGTAGCCGTTGTCGATCAAGCGCTCGACGGTGGCCTCGACCTTGCCATCGCGGTAGAGCGAGGATTCGAGGAAGTAGACGTCGAACTCGACGCCGAACGCCCGCAGGTCCAGATCCTGTTCGCGGCGAAGATACGCCACCGCGAACTCGCGAATGGCCTGGATGTCGTCGCGATCCCCCTTGGCGGTGGTCTCGCGGTCGCCGGCCTTGACGGTCTCGCCGTTCAAGTAGGCGCGGGCGACGTCCTTGATGTATTCACCGCGGTAGCCGTCCTGCGGCCAGGCGGGGTCGGAGGGCTCGAGCCCCTTGACCCGAGCGGCCACCGACAGCGCCAGATTGTCGATCTGGGCGCCGGCGTCGTTGTAATAGAACTCGCGGGTAACGTCGTAGCCGTTGACAGCGAGCAGCCGGCAGAGGCTGTCACCGATGGCCGCACCGCGACCGTGGCCCACGTGCAGCGGGCCGGTCGGGTTGGCCGAGACGAATTCGACCTGCACGGCTTCGTCATTGCCCTGGGTGTTGTGACCGAAGCGCTCGCCCTCATCGAGTACGGTGCGAATGATTTCCGCGGCGGCCTCGGTGTTGGCAAAGAAGTTGATAAAGCCCGGCCCTGCGATATCGACCTGCGAGATGGCCTGGCTTTCAGGCAGGGCATCGATCAGGGCCTGAGCCAGCTCGCGCGGTTTAAGTCCCGCGGGCTTTGAAAGCATCAGCGCCAGATTGGTGGCGTAATCGCCGTGCGCCTTGTCCTTGGTCGCTTCGATCTTGATGTCAGGCGCTACATCGGCGGGCAGTGTTCCGCGTTCCTTGAGGGCGTCGAGCGCGGCGGTAAGCAGTGCGAGAATCGTCTCTTTCATGGAATTCGATCAAAGGTCCTGGTGAGGCCGACTCACCTGTGGTGTCAGAAATGACGGCAGATGCGCCATGACCGGTGTGCCATGGCCGCAGTATCGGGTTCGAGAACCCGCCATTATCAATCAAGCAGCCGCTGTGTCAAAGCCCGCGCTCAATCAAGTCCCACCGGATCGACGTCCAGTGACCACTTGAACCGACGTGCCTCGGGCCGGTGTTCAAGGGCATTGGCAAGCCACGCCGCCGCGTCGTGGAGCGGCGCTCGGTGCGCGCTCATCAGCATCAGGTGCATGTGATAGCGCCCCTGGCGGCGCTCCATGGGCGCCGGCACCGGGCCGAGGCAGTCGACGGGGCGTGCGTGTTCGCCGAGCCAGGCGCGAAGCTCTTGGCTCACCGTCTCCAGCACGGTCGTGAGCAGGTCGAGGTGGGCGCTTTCACCGCGCAGCAGCACCATGTGCCTGAACGGCGGGAGCTGGGCCTGGCGTCGCTCTTCGAGCAGGTTGTCGGCCAGGGTGTCGTAGCCTTCCTGCACCAAGCACAGCAGGTTCTGATCGTCCGGGTGGTGGGTTTGAATCAGTACCCGCCCTGGATGCTCGGCGCGGCCAGCGCGTCCGGCGACCTGTGTCAGCAGCTGCGCGCTGGTTTCGAGTGCGCGAAAGTCGGCGCTGTAGAGCCCGCCATCGGCGTTGACCACCACCACCAGCGTGATGTGTGGGAAATGGTGGCCCTTGGCGAGCATTTGGGTACCGACCAGCAGACACGGCTCGCCCTTGTGAATTTTCTCGAAGGTCTGGGCGAGCGCGTCCTTGCGTCGGGTGCTGTCGCGGTCGACGCGAATGACCGGGGTCTCGGGAAACGCGCTGACGAGCGCGTCTTCGGCGCGCTCGGTGCCGCTGCCGAGCGGGCGCAGATCGGCGCTTGCACACGAGGGGCAGGCATCCGGCAGGCGGGTATGGTAATCGCAGTGATGACAGATCAGCTGTGGTGGGTGACGGTGTAGGGTCAGGCGTGCATCGCAACGCGGGCACTCGGCCAACCATCCGCACTGGTGGCACGAAAGCGTTGGGGCGTAACCGCGCCGGTTAATGAAGATAAGCACCTGACGCTTTTGCTCGAGCTGGGCTGAAATCGCCTCGAGCGCTTGCGGACATAATCCGCCTTCCAGCGGCCGAGCGCGGACGTCCAGCAGTTCGAGCGCGGCCTGAGCGCTTTCGCCCGCACGTTGGCGCAGGTGAATGTGGTGATAGCGCCCCTGACGCGCATGATTGAGCGTGGTCAGCGAAGGTGTGGCGCTGCCGAGCACTACGGGGACGTCATGCGTCTGGGCGCGAAAGAGCGCCAGGTCGCGAGCGTGGTAGCGAAGTCCGTCCTGCTGTTTGAAGGAGTCGTCGTGCTCTTCGTCGACAATGATCACCCCGGGCGCGGCCATGGGCGTAAAGATCGCCGAGCGGGTTCCGATGATGATTCGGGCGCGCCCGGCACGGGCAGCTTCCCAGGCGTCCAGTCGTTCAGCGTCGTTCATGCCGGAATGCAGCGTCACGATTGGCACGCTGAACCGACGCTCGAAGCGGGCAAGCGTCTGAGGCGTCAGGCCGATCTCGGGAATCAGTACCAGTGCCTGCTGCTGGCGCCGCAGTACGGCGTCGATCAGCTGAAGGTAGACCTCGGTCTTGCCGCTGCCGGTCACCCCGTGAAGCAGCGTTGGAAAGAAGGTTCCAAGTCCCGTGTGGAGGGTGGCGAGCGCGTCGGTCTGCTCACGATTGAGCGTAAGCGAGGGCTCGGCGAGGATGTCGCTGTGCTCACGTGCCGGCGCAATGGCTTGCTCGACCGTACCCTCGATCAGCCCCTTGGCACCTAATGCGTCCAGCTGTGCTCGGGTAAAACCCTGCGCCGTGATCGCCGAGGACACCATCCCGCGCCGGTGAAGACGCAGCATCTCGAGAAGTTCGGCCTGTTTATAGGCTCGGCCCAGTGCATCGGCGGTGGTGGCGTGCCCCTTGGCGGTCAGCGACCATCGCTCTCGCGTGCGGGCTTCTAGCGCGCGTCCCTGGCGCAACAGGACCGGCAGAGCCTGAAAGAGTGTGTCGCCAAGGCTGTGCTGATAATAGCGCGCGGTAAACCGACACAGCGCCAGCCAGTCCGCCGGCAGCGGCGCCTGGTCGATCACGTCCTTGATGGCCTTGAGCTTGCCGGCAGGCAGGGCACTTTCGGATTTGGTGGCAACAACGATGCCGACGGCGTCGCGATGGCCGAAGCTTATCTTGACGCGCATGCCGGCGTGCCAGCCATTGGCCGGCACGTGTGGTCCCGGCAGGTAATCGAAGGTGCGTCTCAGGGGCGTCGGTACCGCGATCTCGAGGATGCGTGCGGCGGTGGCGGGCTGTTGCAAAGATGTGGCCTCGGGGAATAAGAGCTGCTAGACTATGCGGCCTTCTGGGTCTGCATGAGTAAAACATACTCCACGCGAGATGGCATCCTGCAGACCGGGACCTTTATCTTCCAATTGACGTATGCGGTGCCTGGCATATCGATCAGGTGGCGGCATATTCGACGAGGTCAACACCATGAAACAGTCTATTCATCCTGAATACAATCACGTAAACGTCACCTGCTCCTGCGGCGCCACTTTTGACATCGGCACCACATCCAAGGGCGAGTTCTCTCTTGACGTTTGCTCTCAGTGCCACCCGTTCTACACCGGCAAGCAGAAACAGGCGACCACCGGTGGCCGCGTCGAGCGCTTCAACAAGCGTTTCGGTGCTGCGATGAAGCGTGGCTAAGACGTGAGCACGAAAGGCTCTGTCTGAAAAACCCGCCGATGGCGGGTTTTTTTATGCCCAAATCATCGTGAGCGTGCTTTTTTAACGTTCAAAAAGAGGCGTTCGATAAGGTCGTTGTTATGGCTGGGTGGTGCACTCATAACGCTCTTCTGATGGGTAAAAATCCTTTTGTGGCGGTAAGTTAGCGAAGTTGTTGCCGTGTGGTGTTTTCATATATTCTGAACTGACAAACGCGACGACAAGCAGGCGACGACCTCTATGAGCGATTCAAAAAAGCAAGCGGCACTGGACTACCATGCCAAGCCGATTCCGGGAAAACTTTCCATCGAAGTGACCAAGCCGACGGTAACGTCGAAGCATTTGGCACTGGCGTATAGCCCGGGCGTGGCGGAGCCGGTCCGTGAAATCGCCAAGGATCCCGAAAACGCCTACCTCTATACCGGCAAGGGCAACCTTGTCGCGGTCATCTCCAACGGCTCGGCCATTCTCGGGCTTGGCAACCTCGGGCCGCTTGCCAGCAAGCCGGTCATGGAAGGCAAGGGGGTGCTGTTCAAGCGCTTTGCCGGCATCAATGCCATCGACATCGAAGTCGACTCGGAAAGCCCGCAGGCGTTCATCGATACCGTGGCACGTATTGCCGATACCTTCGGCGGCATCAATCTTGAGGACATCAAGGCGCCCGAGTGTTTCGAGATCGAACAGGCGCTCAAGGAGCGGTGCAGTATCCCGGTCTTTCATGATGACCAGCATGGCACCGCGATCGTGACGGCGGCCGGACTTTTGAACGCGCTGTCGATTGCCGGCAAGCACATCGAGGAGGCGAGGATTGTCTGTCTCGGCGCGGGGTCGGCGGCGATTGCCTGCATGAAGCTCTTGATCGCCTGCGGTGCGCGCGCCGAGAACATGACGATGCTCGACAGCAAGGGTGTTATTCATTCCGGGCGTGCCGATCTGAATCCGTACAAGGCCATGTTCGCCACCGAGACTGAACAGCGCACGTTAAGTGATGCCATTGACGGGGCGGATGTGTTTCTCGGGCTGTCCGGGCCTAACCTTCTGAGCGCCGAGCAGCTTAAAACCATGGCGGCAACGCCTGTGGTGTTCGCCTGCTCAAATCCGGACCCGGAAATTCATCCAGACGTCGCGCACGCGGCCCGCGATGACGTGATCATGGCTACCGGTCGCTCGGATTATCCGAATCAGGTCAATAACGTGCTCGGGTTCCCGTTCATCTTCCGGGGCGCGCTGGATGTGCGGGCGAGTGAGATCAACGAGGACATGAAAGTGGCGGCCGTGCACGCGCTCAAGGATCTGGCACGCGAGCCGGTGACTCAGGACGTGCTCGATGCTTATGAGGTGGAATCACTCGAGTTCGGCCCAGGCTACATCATTCCAACGCCGCTTGATGCGCGTTTGCTTGATCGCGTGTCGAGCGCCGTTGCCCAGGCCGCGGTCGATTCAGGGGCCGCGACCAAGCCGTTCCCGGCGCACTACCCGCTAAAGCGCATTGAAGACGTCTACGCCTCATAAACCGAGCCGATGACACCTTTATCGAAAAGCCCGCCATTAGGCGGGCTTTTTCATGGTTGGGCGTGGGGTTCGTGTCAGATGGCGTGGGTATCAGACGCCATACACCAGTGAGACCGCTGTCTTGGTGTCGGTCTGCTCTTCGGCGTCTTCCGGCGGGTTGGTGTTGTGCTCGATGTCGTAGGAGACCTTGAGCGACAGCGTGTCGTTGATGGCCACCTGCAAGGCCGTGCTCGAGCGGCCGATCACGTTTTCACGAGTGCCTTCTGCGGTGAAGTCCTGCAGGAAGGCAGCCGTATCGGACACTTTCCATTTGTAATCGAGGGCCCCATACGCCAGCGGCAGATTTTCGACATCGCCATTATTGTAGATGTCGTGGCGAACACCGGGGCCCGCCTCGAGGGTCAGGGACTGAGTGTCGGTGTCGAGCAGCTGTCGGCCGTAGCCGCCTGCAAGCGTCGTCTGGGAGTCGTAGCCGCTGAAGCGGTCCTTGTCCCAGCGCAGCAGGCCGAAGAGGTAGTTGTCGATGTCGAGGTTATAGCGCGAGCGGCCGGAAAGAATATATTCCTCGGCAGATTGTTCGCCGTCTTCGCTTGCGCTGGTGGTCTCGCCGTGAAGGCTATAGGTCCAGGCGTCGCGATACCAGGTGCCGGTGAGCTTTGCCAGCAGAGTCTCGCTTTCACTGTTGCCGGTTAGTCGGGTGTAACCCAGTTCGGCACTGCCATCGAAGCCATCCTGGTCATGGTGATCGATGGTTTGAAAGGTGTCCGAGAAATCGATGTCATCACGAGCGGAGGCGGACGGGGCGGCGAGCATCAGGCTCAGCGTCATGAAGGAGAGTGTGGTCAGATAAAAGCGCGTGACGCGGGTGATCATGGGTGGTCTCTACACGAAGGCAAGTAAGTACGGGTTGAGGGTTGGACAGACATGCAGTCCATCGTCCTCGGTACTCTATCGTGGTCACGCGCAAGCAATGATCAAAAATTGTAAAGAATCGAAGCGGCGGTCGTGGTGTCGGTATCCACATCGGCCTCGTCGGGCGGATTACTGTTGTTTTTGATTTCATGGGAAAATTTTAGTGCCAGATTGTCATTGAGCGGCACGGAAATGGCGCTGTAGGAGCGCGAGATAACGTTGTCGATTGTGGCCTCGGTCGAGAGCTGCTGCTCGAAGGTGGCGCTTTCGGACAGCTCGTATTCGTAGTCCAGTGCCCCGTAGGCCACCAGAAGGTCGCGGTCGCTGCCGCTTTCCCAGGCATCTCGGCGATAGCCCGGACCAGTCTCGAGCGACAGATGGTGGGGGCTTGAATCAAGAATTTGACGACCGTAGCCCGCGATGACCGTGGCCTGGTAGTCATACCCCGAAAAGCGCTCCTTGTTCCAGCGCGCCAGGTTGAAAAGATAGTGCGGGCCTTCGAGCGACAACCGCTGGCGGGCCCCAAGCAGATACTCTTCCGTGCTGACGTTGCCGCTGTCCTCGACGCGTTTTGTTTCGGCTCTGAGCGTGCGCGTCCAGGGGCCCGTGTACCAGCTCAACGAGCCCTTGGCGAGCAGTGTTTCACTGTTGCTGTTGCCGGAAAGGCTGGTGTAGCCGAGCTCTGCCTTGCCGCTGATGCCGCTGCTTTCATCAGCCGCTGGCGGTGGGGCGTAGAACAGATTGTCTTCGGCATGCGCCGATGAGGCGGCCACGCCCAGGCCGGCGACAACGAGCCATAAGCCTGGCAGGGCATGATGGGGTAAAGGCTTTAGCATGGCATCGGTATCTTTTGAGAGAAGACCGCCACCGCCGCAAACGGCGGTGGCGTGGCGTGATCAGAAAATGGCGTCATAGCTGCCGGTGCCCTGAGACCCACTCTGGTCTTCGAGTTCCGGCTGTACGGCGCGCTCCTGATAGGGCGGCAGGCGATCCTTGGGAAAGATTTCGGACACGCCGCCGGGGTCGCCATCATGAAGACGCTTGCCGGTGGTCGGGTCGATGCGCGCGGTCACGATGTCGTCCGGACGCGGCATCTTTGCTGAAGGTGTCCCTGAAAGCGCCTTGCCCATGAAGTCCATCCAGATCGGGAGTGCGGCTTGAGCGCCGTACTCGCCGGTGGTTTCGTTGGAATCCTTGCCTACCCAGACAGAGGCTACGAGATCGCTGTTGAAGCCTGAGAACCAGGCGTCGCGCTGATCGTTACTGGTACCGGTCTTGCCGGCAAGATCATCGCGACCAAGCGACTGGGCGGCGTGGCCGGTGCCCTTGTTGATGACGTCTTCCATCATGCTTCTCAGCATGTAGACCGCGTCCTCGGAGGCGATGCGTTCGGCGACCGGATGAAGACGGCCGTTGAACTCGACCGTGTTCTGGGTCGGGTCGCATTCAGGGCACGCTACCGGCGCGGGCGTGGTGTCCAGGAGGTTCTCGCCGTCATCGCCTTTTTGGACGCGCTGGATGAACCAGGGCGTGATGCGGTAGCCGCCGTTGGCAATCTCGGCATAGCCTCTTGCAAGCTCCAGCGGGCTGATGGACGCGCTGCCAAGCGCGAGCGACAGGCCGTGTGGAAGCTGTTCCTTCTTGAAGCCCATCTTCTCGAGCAGCTGGATCGTGACGTCGATCCCTGTGGCGTCGAGCGTTCTGACCGACACCAGGTTGCGGGATCTATAAAGACCAACGCGGAGTCGGGTTGGGCCGAGGAAGTTACGCTCGGCGTTCTCCGGGCGCCAGCCATCTTTCGGCCCCCCTTGCACAATGGGCGCGTCGTTGATGATGGTGCCGGGCGTCATGCCGCCATTTTCCAATGCGCTCAAATAGATGAATGGCTTGAAGTTCGAGCCTGCCTGTCGGCGTGCCTGTGTGGCGCGGTTGAACTCGCTGTGCCGGAAATTGAAACCGCCTTGAAGCGCACGTACGGCACCACTTTGTGGGTCGAGCACCACAATGGCGGATTCGGCGTCGGGCACCTGCGCCAGGCGCCAGTGATCCTCCTGCTTCATGACGCGAATCAGGTCGCCTCGATGGGCGATGTCGCTGGCCGATGTCGGTGCCGGGCCGCGCCACTTGGTGCTCTTGAATTCGCGTGCCCAGCTGAGCCCTTGCCAGGGCAGGGTAACGACGCCGTTTCGCTTGGTCAGAACGCGCATCTGCTTGCCGTCGTTGTTGATGACGATAGCCGGTTCGAGCGGGCCGTAGGTGGGCGTATCTTCCAGCACATTGACCCAGTTACTGACATCGCCATCAATGCCCGAGACCGTGGTCTGGCTGCGCTCGGCGGCCTGACGTGCGGTTTGCTCGACTTCAGGCGAGGCCGAGAGCTCCTCTTCGAGGCCGCGTCGGTCGGTGCTGCTTTGGGCCTCGGCCAGCCGCTGGGGAATGTCCTTTCGCTCCACGCCGCGCCAGCCATGGCGGGTATCGTAGTCGATCAGTCCCTTGACCAGTGCCTGGCGGGCCTCGGTCTGCTGTTTGCTGTCGATGGTGGTGGTGATTTGATAGCCGCCGGTGTAGGCCTTGTTGCCGAAATGCTCCACGGCGTATTGACGCGCCATCTCGGCAATATAGGGCGCCTTGACGTCGGTATCGTCTTCGTGACGCGCCACTTCGATCGGTGTATTGACGGCTTTCTGGTAGCGCGCATCGTCGATGTACCCGAGCTCCTTCATGCGCAGCAGAATCCAGTTGCGGCGAATCAGCGAGCGGCTCGGGTTTGAAACCGGATTCAGGCTCGAGGGCGCTTTGGGCAGGCCTGCAATGGTTGCCATCTGGGGCAGGGACAGCTCGCCAATGGGCTTGTCGAAGTAGGTCTGGGAGGCCGCGCCAATGCCGTAGGCGCCCTGACCCAGATAAATCTTGTTGACGTAGAGCTCCATGATCTGATGCTTGCTCAGAATTTGCTCCATCTGAAGCGACAGCAGGATTTCCCGAATCTTGCGGGTGAAGGTTTGATCGAGAGTCAGCAGATAGTTTCGCGCCACCTGCATGGTAATGGTGCTGCCGCCGGACTGGATGTCGCCGCTGACGCCAAGCTGCACGAAGGCGCGCAGAAGCCCCTTGGGGTCGATGCCCGGGTGGTGGAAGAATCCGGAGTCCTCGGCGGCCATCAGGGCCTCGACCATTTCCTTGGGCATGTCATCGTAGTGCACCAGTTGACGACGCTGTGAGCCGAACTCGCCGATCATCTTGCCGTCGTCGGTGAACACCCTCAGCGGCATCTCGAGCTGGTAGTCCTGCAGCTGATGAACATCGGGCAGGCCGGGGGCAAAGTATATCGCGGCGCCGGTTACAGACAGGGCGACGCCTGCCGTTAAAGACAGCACAAAGAAGAGAGTTCGGAAAACGAAACGTCTGAAAAACTTCATGAAAAACGCAGTCCGTCGTTTGGGGAGGCGGTCATGCCAGGATGGATGGAGCGATCCACAGCCCGGCCATTATAAGGAGCGAGAAGGTCAGCGGCCAGCATTGCAGGGGGCGCTACCATAATTGCAGGGCGCGCTGCCATCGTGGCGCCTGGCCGAGGCGGCTGATTCTGTATTCATCGGACGTTGATCCCCTTCCGATTTGTTATACGCAGAGTGCGACCACGCACTCGAACCTGTTGGGGAATGGCCTGTGCTTCGGTTCAAAAAAAAGGGCCAGGGGTTACTTGGCATCGATATTACCTCGGCCACTGTCAAACTGATCGAGCTTTCCCGCCAGGGCGGCCGGCTCCAGGTGGAAAGCTACGCCGTGCGTCCGGTTCCGGATCGTGCCGTGGTCGAGCGCCGCATCCGGGATATGGATGAGGTGGTCATGACACTCAAGCGTGCCCTCGATCACGCCTCACCCAGTACCAGCCGCGCCGTGGTTGCCTTGCCGGTATCCGCAGCCATCACCAAGGTCATTCAACTTCCGGCCTCGTTCACCGACGATGATATCGAGTCGCGCATAGCGCTGGATTCAGACAAGCATATTCCCTATCCGTTCAGCGAGGTGGCCTTCGACTTTCAGCGTCTCGGGCCCCATCACCGCTACCCCGATCAGCAGGACATCATGCTGGTGGCCTGTCGCCTACAGGATGTCGAGCTGTTGACCACGGCGATAAGTCAGGCCGGGCTTACGCCTGCAGCCGTCGATATCGAAGGGTTCGCCATGGAACGAGCCTACCGAACTCTATTACCGAAGACCATGCCGCAGGAGGCATTCGAACACACCACCGAGGCTGTACTTGACTGCGGGGCCTCGATGACGAGCTTTCATGTCATGCGTGCCGGCCGCATCGTATATACCCGAGACATTGTCATGGGCGGACGCCAGCTGACCGATGAGATTCGGCAAGGCTACAAGCTGACGTTCGAGGAAGCCGGTATCGCCAAGAAGACCGGAGAGCTTGACCGTTACGAGGAACGTCTTCTCGGGCCGTTCAGGACGTCTTTGGTGCAGCAGGCGCTGCGCTCGCTCAAGCTGTATTACTCGGCGGCCGGCGCCCACGAGATAGCTCGCCTGATCCTGTGTGGCGGCGGGTGCCATCTTTCAGGCTTCAAGGAAGCGCTTGCCCGGGAAAGCGGTCTGGACGTGGTCTTTGCCAACCCGTTCGCGGATATGCAGCTTGGGCGTCAGGTCGATATCAAGGCGCTTGGCAAGGATGGCACCGCCATGATGACCGCCTGCGGCCTGGCACTTAAGGATATCGAGCCATGAATACTCAGGGTCGGCTGGTCGATATCAACCTCATGCCCTGGCGGGAGTCGCTTCGTGAGCGCCGAACGCGTCGATTCACGCGTGCGCTGCTGGTGGCCGTCGTGCTTGGCTGTGGCGTGGCCGGGCTTGAATGGTGCGTGCTCCAAAGTGAGGTGGCAAACCAGGAGGCACGCCTTGAGTACATCGATCGCCGTACTGAACTGCTCGAGCACGATATTCGCTCCGTCAACGACCTCGAGGCGCGGCGCGTCAGCATGAATCAGCAGATCGAGCTCATCTCCAGTTTGCAAAAGCGCCGCCCGATCTCGGCGTCGCTGTTTTCAGCGCTCAAGGATACCTTGCAGGACGGCGTGGTCTACGAGCAGCTCGTTCGCACGCAGAACACGTTGAAACTGCGCGGCAATGCGCCGAGCAACCGCCAGATTTCAGAACAGCTCCGCGCCTTCGGGCGCAGTTCCGTATTTTCCGACCCCATGCTCCAGGACGTAAAGGCCGATTCCGCGGCGGGCCCGCGTCAGTTCAATGTCCAGATGACGCTGACCGAGGCGCCAGGGCAGGCGTCCAATGAGTCGGGAGGTGCGCGATGAAACCGGTGATGACACGTGCCTTCTGGGTCGATCAATGGCGTCAGATCAAGGCCATGGAAAAATCCGACCTTGAGCTTGCCGGCGCCGGCAACTGGCCCTCAAGCATCAAGGGTGTGGTGTGTGTGCTGGTGGTCGGGGTGATTTGGTTTGCGATGAACACCCTTTTGGTCGCGGGAACAGAGCAGGAGCTTGAGGCACTTAATGCCGAGGAGGCGCAAAAACTGTCCTCGTTCGAATTGCGGGCGTTTCAGGCTGCGAACCTGCCACTTCTCAAGCTGCAGATGGATGAACTCAACGACAAGATGTCGCGATTGATCGGCATGTTACCGACGGACGCTGAAATGCCGGCGCTTTTGGACGACATCAGTGAAGTTGCACGCGCTCATCAGTTGTCGATGGATTTCATTCGTCTGGAGGCGCCCACGCGCCATCCGTTTTATACCGAGCAGCCGCTATCGATCCGGGTTGAAGGCCAATACCACCATTTGGCGGCATTTATTACCGATATTTCACGTCTGCCCCGCATCGTGACCCTTCATGATTTCACCCTCGAGAAAAAAACCGCGGACGGTGGCGAATTGGGCCCAGGCGCGCCGCTGGTCTTGAACGTATTGGCCAAGACCTATCGCTACCAGGCCAGCGGCGAGACTGAGGGGGGCAGTCCATGACCGCACGCATATGGGGAGTTCTGGGGCTGGTGCTTCTGATGGCCGGTTGTGGAGGGGCTGATGTATCCGAACTTGAAACGCGCCTTGATACTCTGCGCGATACGCCCAAGGGGCATGTCGCGGCGCTGCCTGAAATGCCGATCTACGATGTGCCACCGTATGACCCGAACGGTCGAAGCCCGTTTGCCAGAGAGCCTGCAGCCACTGTGCCAGACAGCGGGTCGAAACCGAATCTTTCGCGTGACACTCAACGACCGAGGGAGCCGCTGGAGGCGTATGCGCTGGAGAGTCTTCGGTACGCGGGGGCGCTTGTCAGTCGGGCAGGTGTGACGGCACTGGTGGAAACGCCCGATGGCCAGATGGCGCGGGTCAAGGTCGGTGAGTACCTCGGTAAACATGAAGGGCAGGTGGTGTCGATCTCGATGCGTGTGCTGACGGTTCGTGAATTCAGAACCGATGAGCAAGGCCGGTCGGTACCGATGATGCGCAGCCTGTCGGTCGATGCACCGGATGCCAATGCGCCTTAACGACGCGCCCGGTAACTACATGCTCCGTAACTACATGCTCCGTAACGATGAGAGAAGGACATGAGACATTTAATGGCAAAACTGTACCGCACGCTTTCTATTTTGCTCGTCCTGGTGGTGAGCGGCGGGGCGGGCAGTGCCTGGGCGGCCACTCTCGAGGACATGAAGGTCGTTTCAAGCGGTGACGGCACGGTTCGTCTGACGCTTACCTTCGATGGCGCCCCACCCCGGCCGGAGCGCTTTACGCTGAGCGACCCCGAGCGGCTCGTGTTCGATTTCAAGGATACGTCGTCGGCACTTGATCGTCGGCAGGTGCCGATCAAGCGCTTCGATCTCGATCGCGCCGAACTCTTCGATGATGGGCAGCGCCTTCGAATGATCGTGACGGCTGCGCGCCCTTATAACGCAGAGATGCGTCAAAACGGTCAAACGCTCGATATCACATTGTCGGCGTCGAACCCGGAAGGCCGTGACGCGACTGTCTCGCGCATTACCTCGATCGATTTCAAGCGTGGTCAGGGCCGTGATGGGCTGCTTGAGGTGCAGGTGTCGGCCGGTGCGGGCGGGGCGCGTCTTGAAAGTGACGCGGGTCACGCCCGTGTCTTTCTGCCGGGCGTGCGTTTGCCCGCGGTCTGGGATCAAACACTTGATGTGAGCGACTTTGGGACGCCGGTCGAGCGCGTTACGCCGCGCCAGATCGACGGCGGCGTTATGGTGGATGTGGCTCACCGGGGAGGGAAGCCCTTTTTGACCCAGCAGGGCCGGACGGTCTTTCTTGAAATCGGGCCGGCCGGCAGCGGTTCGGCTCCGCTTGAGCGCGGTAGCGAGCGCGACGGCGGGCCGCGGGTGACCCTGAACTTCAGCTCGATCAATGTGCGTGAGGCGCTCTCTCTTCTGGCGGAGGAAGGGGGGGTGAACCTGGTTGTCAGCGACAGCGTTCAGGGCAGCGTGACGCTTAATCTACAAAACGTCCCATGGCAACAGGCGCTTGATATCATTTTGAAAAGCAAGGGGCTCTCGAGCCGCCAGGACGGCAATGTATTGATGGTGGCGCCCGCCGATGAGCTTGTAAGCATGACCCAGCGCCGCATTGCCGCCGATCAAGGGCTCGAGCAGACCGCCGAACTTGCGATGGACTATCTGCAGATTCGCTATGCAAAGGCGGATGACATGGCGTTGCTGCTAAGGGGTGAGGAGGGCATGGGGCTGTTGTCGCCGCGAGGGCGGGTCATGGTCGATCAGCGCACCAACACGCTCTTGATTCGCGACACGCGTGAGCAGCTGGCCGAGATCCGTCAAACGGTATCACGGCTGGATGTGCCGGTGCGGCAGGTTCAGATCGAGGCGCGCATCGTCATCGCTCGGGAAAGCGTGACCAATGAACTCGGCGTGCGCTGGGGTGCGTCAAGCGGCCCATCCAATGGAAAATTCGACCTTACCGGTGCGTCTAGTGGCACGACTGCGTTGGGCGGGTTGGCGGTCGATCTGGGCGACAGCGTGGCGCCCTCGACCTCGTTCAGCTTCGGATATCTGTCAGGCGATGTCCTGCTCGATCTCGAGTTGAACGCGCTTGAAACAGAAGGCAAGAGTCAGACCATTTCCCAGCCGAAAGTCATCACGGCCAATCAGCGCAAGGCGATCATCAAGCAGGGGCAGGAGATTCCCTATCAGGAGGCCACCTCCAGCGGTGCGACCAATGTGGAGTTCAAGGAGGCAGTGCTTGCGCTTGAAGTGACGCCGCAGGTGACGCCGGATAACCGCATCATCATGGACCTTCAGATCAAAAATGATGATGTATCGAATACGCAGTATGGCGGGGCGCCGGCCATCGATACCAATGAAATTCAGACCCAAGTATTGGTAAATGATGGCGAAACGGTCGTCTTGGGGGGTATTCTGTCCACAGAGCAGTTGAGAAACCTGTACAAGACCCCTTTCCTTGGTGATATTCCCCTGTTGGGGCAGCTGTTTCGCTATACCGAGGAATCGAATTCAAAGGTAGAATTGCTCGTGTTCATAACACCTAAAATCATCGATGACAGTTTGACGTTCCGCTGATGCAAGAGCTACCCAACATCTTTCTTATCGGGCCCATGGGCACGGGAAAAAGTACGATCGGCCGCCTATTGGCGGCCGAGTTGCATCGTGTTTTCTATGACAGCGATCACGAGATCGAGCGTCGATGCGGCTGCAATATCCCCTGGATTTTCGACGTCGAAGGCGAGTCCGGCTTTCGCGACCGCGAAACCCAGGTGATCGACCGGCTGACCCGCCGCCAGGACATCGTCATGGCAACCGGGGGTGGCGCCATCCTGCGTGAGTCCAATCGGCAGATGTTGCGTGAGCGTGGTGTGGTCATCTACCTGCGCGCCTCGGTCGAGCAGCTTGTTCGACGAACCGCGCGCGATCGCAACCGGCCCTTGTTGCAGTGCGCTGACCCGGCGGCAAAGCTCAGGGCGCTCATGCACGAGCGCGAACCCATGTATCGATCTACAGCCGATCTTGTGATTTCGACGGACCGCCGAAGCCCGCGCCATGTCATTGCGGCGATCAGGCGCGAGGTATTGCAGTACGTCGGGTCGCTCAATCAGGAAACCTAGCGGATCAACGGACGTTATAAGGATAATGTGATGCAGACGCTTACGGTCGATCTCGATACACGAAGTTATCCGATTCATGTCGGGCCCAACCTTTTGGAGCGTCAGGAGCTACTGGCGCCCTACATCGGCGGACGTCAGGTGATGATCGTCACCAATGAAACCGTCGCGCCGCTGTATCTTGATAAGGTCAAGGCGATGCTGCCTGATCATATGGTTGTGAGTGAGGTCATCCTCCCTGATGGCGAGCAGCACAAGAGCCTGGACAGCGCTTCTCTCATCTGGGACGCCTTGCTGGAGCAAGGGTTCAACCGGCGCTGCACGCTGATTGCACTCGGTGGCGGCGTGATCGGTGATGTGACGGGATTCGCGGCTGCGACCTATCAACGCGGTGTGGAGTTCATCCAGATCCCGACCACGCTGCTGTCTCAGGTGGACTCCTCGGTTGGGGGTAAAACGGGCATCAATCATCCGCGTGGCAAGAACATGATCGGTGCGTTCTGGCAGCCACGGGTCGTGTTGGCCGATACCGCCACGCTTGAAACGCTGCCCGACCGTGAGTTCTCGGCAGGGCTTGCCGAGGTGATCAAGTACGGTTTGATTTATGACGCCACGTTTCTCGAATATCTCGAGGCCCGAATGGATGATATTCGCGCCTATGACGCCAGCGTCCTGACGGAAGTGATCGTTCAAAGCTGTCAGATCAAGGCCGACGTCGTGCATGAGGATGAAACCGAGCAGGGCGTGCGAGCGATTCTCAATCTGGGCCACACGTTTGGTCATGCGATCGAAAATGCGCTGGGCTACGGTGCGTGGTTGCATGGCGAGGCCGTAAGCGTCGGTATGCTGATGGCAGCCACGCTTTCGCGTTCGCTTGAGTGGCTCGACGACGACGATGTCTCGCGCGTTAAGCGGCTTCTGGAATCGGCGGGTCTGCCGGTTGAGGCGCCAGCGAGCGTCGATACCACACGCTTTATCGAGTTGATGCGGCTCGACAAGAAAAACATCAGCGATCGGTTGCGGTTAGTACTGCTGCCCGCACTGGGTGAGGCGCGAGTTACTGAAGAGGCGCCTGAGTCGATGATCGAGGCAACGATCGATCACTTTCCCAAGCGGTAGAAAAAAGACTGTGGTAACAAGAGGCTGCCTTCGGGCAGCCTTTTTTGTGCCTTTTTCGGGCAGCTTTAAAGTGAGTTCATTCGTGTATTGGCATGGCGTATGCACAATCTGTATGGGTCGGAGTATCTTTATGATACCAAAGTATAAGTTAGTTTTTTTTAATGTTTTTAGGGCTAACAGGCTGACATGAAAGGGTTTTTAGGCGAGATTGCCACGTAACTTATGGTTTTTAAGAGGGTTTGGGGAAGGGGAAGGAAAAGCTGTTTGCGCTGAATTGGCTTGTGCGGGTAAGCTCAACCCCCTTTTTGGTAGTAAGAATCAAGCGTCTACGTACAGCTTGTGAATAACAAAAAACCTTTAAGAATAACTCTGAATATTACTGGATACAACCATTTTGATGAGAGGCACGCCCATGATGAGAGGTCTACACCGGCCTGGCGAGTTCCGTGACAACTGTGGCTTTGGCCTTATTGCGCATATGGAAGGACAGGCCAGTCATCATCTGCTACAGACCGCAATCGAATCGCTGACCTGCATGACCCACCGTGGCGGCATTAACTCCGATGGTAAAACCGGCGATGGGTGTGGTCTTTTGATCAAGATGCCGGACGCCTTCATGCGCGCCAAGGCCGAAGAGGCCCTCGGTGAAACGCTTGGAGCCCAGTACGCTGTCGGCTGTGTCTTTTTTCCGAACGACGATCAAAAGGAAGCGCATGCGCGCGCGGTGCTCGAAAACGAGCTGACCGCCCGTGGGATCTTGGTCCACGGCTGGCGCGACGTGCCGGTCGATTCCGACGTCTGTGGCCCGATTGCTCGCGACTGCCAGCCACGCATTCGGCAGCTGTTCGTTGCGCCCAACGACGCGCGAAGCGATGACATGGCGTTCAATGTCGACTTGTTCATGGCGCGCCGTCACGCCGAGGAAAAGCTCGCCTCTGACGACGAGTTCTATATTTGTTCGCTCTCCTCCAAGGTCATCTCCTATAAAGGGCTGATGATGCCGGTGGATCTGAGCACGTTCTATCCGGATCTGAGCGATGAGCGCCTGACCACATCGATCTGCGTTTTTCACCAGCGTTTTTCGACCAATACCGCGCCGCGCTGGCACCTGGCTCAACCGTTTCGATTCATGGCGCATAACGGCGAGATCAACACGATCGAGGCCAACCGAAGCTGGGCCAACGCACGCAAGGAAAACTTCGTCAACGAGCATTTGAGCGACATTCAGGAGCTCAATGAAATCGTCAACACGACGGGGTCGGATTCCTCGAGCATGGATAACATGCTGGAAGTGCTTCTAACCGGTGGCATGGATCTTTACAAAGCCGTGCGGTTGATGGTGCCGCCGGCCTGGCAGAACGTTGAAACCATGGATGGTCAGCTAAAGGCCTTCTATGAATACAACTCCATGCACATGGAAGCCTGGGACGGGCCGGCCGGCATCGTATTGACCGACGGGCGTCACGCGGTCTGTATGCTCGATCGAAACGGGCTGCGTCCGGCGCGCTGGCTCATGACTCGTAACGGCTACATCACGCTTTCCTCTGAAATCGGCGTCTGGAGCTACAAGCCGGAAGATGTGGTGGCCAAGGGCCGTGTTGGCCCCGGTCAGATTCTGTCGGTAGACACAGAAACCGGCGAAGTGCTGCACACGCACGATATCGATGAACGCCTGAAGGCGTCCTACCCCTACAAGACGTGGCTCAAGGAGCAGGCCAACTATCTAGAATCCGCCTTGACTGAACTTGCGCGTTTTCAACCGATGGATGCCGACCAGCTCAAGGTCTACGAGAAGATGTTCCTGGTCAGCTTCGAAGAGCGTGACCAGGTACTTCGTCCGCTGGCCGAGGCCGGCCAGGAGGCGGTGGGCTCGATGGGAGACGATACGCCGATGGCGGTCTTGTCTCGTCAGCCCAGGCTTTTAAGCGATTATTTCCGTCAAAAGTTTGCGCAGGTCACGAATCCGCCGATCGACCCGATCCGTGAGTCGATCGTGATGTCGCTCGAAACCTGTCTGGGCGCTGAAATGAACGTGTTCCAGGCCTCGCCCGAACACGCTCATCGGCTGGTCTTGACCACCCCGATTCTGTCGCCACGCAAGTTCACTGCAATGACCACTCAAAGCTCATCAGGGCTTGAGTGTGAGCGGTTCTCGATGCTCTACGACCCGGCGCACCAAGGTCTCAAGCAGGCGCTCGAAGGCTTGTGTGAAACCGCCGAGCACGCAGCGCGTAATGGCAAGGTCCTTCTGGTGCTAAGCGATCTGGGCCTTGAAAAGGGGCAGCTCCCGATTCATCCGGCTCTGGCAGTCGGGGCGGTGCATCACCACCTTGCCAAGAAGGCTCTGCGGCCCCGCGTCAATCTGATTGTCGAGACCGGCTACGCCCGCGACGCGCACCAGATGGCGGTGCTGTTCGGGGTGGGTGCGACAGCGATCTATCCCTATCTGGCCTATCAGGTCATGGCCGACATGTACCGTGCCGGTGAGGTGCTCGGCGATCCGGCCGATGGCCGTGAAAACTATCGCCGCGGCATGCAGAAGGGCATCTTCAAGATTCTGTCGAAGATGGGTATTTCCCACATTGCTTCTTATCGCGGCGCACTCCTGTTCGAGGCCGTCGGGCTCGACTCCGACGTGATGGGCATGTGTTTCCCGGGCATGGCGTCACGCATCGAGGGGACCGGCTTTGCCGAAATCCAGATGCAGCAGGAGCTGCTGGCGAAGGATGCGTGGATTCCGCGCAAGTCAACGCGCCACGGCGGTTTGCTCAAGTACGTTCACGGCTATGAGTATCATGCCTATAACCCCGATGTCGTCACTGTACTGCAGCAGGCGGTTCAGCAGGGTGATTACCAAAAGTGGAAGGCGTTCGCCAAGCTCGTCAATGAGCGGCCGGTTGCGACCATTCGCGACCTTCTGAACCTGAAGCCCGGTGAGCATGCTGTACCGATCGAAGACGTCGAGCCGGTCGAAGCGCTTCTGCCGCGCTTTGACAGCGCAGGCATGTCACTTGGTGCATTGTCGCCGGAGGCGCATGAGGCGCTGGCGCAGGCGATGAATGAGACGGGTGGGCGTTCCAACTCCGGTGAGGGTGGTGAAGACCCCGCCCGCTACGGCACGATCAAGAGCTCCAAGATCAAGCAGATCGCGTCCGGCCGCTTTGGCGTGACGCCTGCCTATCTGGTCAACGCCGAAGTTCTCCAGATCAAGGTGGCGCAGGGCGCCAAGCCCGGTGAGGGCGGTCAGTTGCCCGGTGGCAAGGTTAACGATCTGATCGCGCGGCTTCGCTACGCCGTGCCCGGGGTGACGCTGATTTCGCCGCCGCCGCACCACGATATCTACTCGATCGAGGATCTGGCGCAGCTCATTTTCGATCTGAAGCAGGTCAATCCCACGGCTCAGATTTCGGTCAAACTGGTGTCGGAGCCCGGCATTGGCACCATCGCGACAGGCGTGGCCAAGGCCTATGCGGATCTGGTGACGGTCTCGGGGTACGACGGCGGTACGGCGGCCAGCCCGCTGACGTCGATCAAGCACGCAGGAAGCCCCTGGGAACTGGGCTTGCCTGAAGTGCATCAGGCGCTTCGAATCAACGGTTTGCGTGACAAGATTCGGCTTCAGACCGATGGCGGCCTGAAGACCGGGCTCGATGTAATCAAAGCCGCTATCCTCGGCGCCGAAAGTTTCGGGTTCGGAACCGCACCGATGGTCGCGCTTGGCTGCAAGTACTTGCGTATCTGCCACTTGAACAACTGTGCCACCGGTGTTGCCACGCAGCACAAGGCGCTGCGCGATGAGCATTTCCGCGGCACGGTCGACATGGTCAAGCACTACTTCCGCTTCATTGCAGAAGAGGTGCGCGAGCTGATGGCGATGCTTGGTGTTACTCAGTTGACCGACCTTATCGGGCGTACGGATCTGCTTGAGAAGATCGAGGGCACGACGGTGTCTCACGGCAAGCTCAATCTCGAGTCGCTTCTTCAAAACGACTGGGTGTCGAAAGACGCACCGCAGTACTGCACGCATGATCGCAATGACCCGCATGACAAAGGGGCCAAGAACCACGAAATCCTGGATGCACTTCGTGCCTCGATCGATGCCAAGGCCGGTGGCGAATTCAGCTTCAGTGTGACCAACTGCGACCGCTCCGTCGGGGCAATGATCTCAGGCTACATCGCCAAGCGCTATGGAGAGGCGGGGCTTGAGGATGCACCGATCACACTGCGACTAAGCGGTGTCAGCGGCCAAAGCTTTGGTGTCTGGAACGCGCGCGGGCTCAACATGTACCTCGAAGGCGATGCCAACGATTACGTCGGCAAGGGCATGAACGGGGGCAAGCTTGTGGTGACGCCGCCGAAGGAAAGTCTGTTCAAGAGCCAGGATACCGCGATCATCGGCAACACCTGTCTCTATGGAGCCACAGGCGGCACGCTTTATGCCTCAGGGACTGCCGGTGAGCGTTTTGGGGTGCGTAACTCAGGCGCGCACGCCGTGATCGAAGGTGCAGGCGATCACTGCTGCGAGTACATGACCGGTGGTCTGGTGTGTGTGCTGGGTGAAACCGGGCTCAACTTCGGTGCCGGAATGACCGGCGGCTTTGCCTATGTGCTCGACTTGAATCGCAATTTCGTCGACCGCTACAACCATGAATTGGTGGAAATTCATCGCGTCAATACCGAGGCAATGGAGGCTTACCGTCGCCACTTGCGTGAGGTGATTTCCGCCTACGTCGAAGAGACGGGGTCACGCTGGGGCGCTGAGATCCTGGATGATTTTTCCGACTATGTGCGCCATTTCTGGCTGGTCAAGCCCAAGGCGGCCAGCTTGAACGGTCTATTGGCCGAGTCGCGTCGTCGTCCGGAATAAGGAGATAGAAAGATGAGTGAACGATTATCCAACGATTTCCAGTTCATCGATGTCGGCCGCCAGGATCCCGCAAAGCGCGACGCGCGCCGGCGTGCTCAGGAATTTGCCGAAATCTATGAGCCGTTTCGCCCGCAGGAAGCGGCCAACCAGGCGCATCGCTGCCTGCACTGTGGCAACCCGTACTGTGAATGGAAGTGCCCGGTGCACAACTACATTCCGAACTGGCTGAAGCTGGTGTCCGAGGGCAACATTCTCGAGGCGGCAGAGCTTTCACACCGTACCAACTCCTTGCCGGAGGTGTGTGGTCGGGTCTGTCCGCAGGACCGACTCTGTGAAGGCGACTGTACCCTCAATGATGGCTTCGGCGCCGTCACCATCGGCTCGGTTGAGAAATACATCACCGATACCGCGTTCGCAATGGGCTGGCGGCCCGACATGAGCGGTGTCGAGAAGACCGACAAGCGTGTGGCCGTAATCGGTGCGGGGCCTGCCGGGCTTGGTTGTGCTGATGTTCTGGTTCGAAATGGCGTAACACCGGTCGTGTTTGACCGCTACCCCGAGATCGGCGGTCTGCTGACCTTCGGTATCCCCGAGTTCAAGCTCGAAAAACACGTCATGAAGCGCCGTCGTAGTGTGCTTGAAGAGATGGGCGTCGAATTCCGGCTCAATACCGACATTGGTACGGACATCACCATCGACGAACTGGTTGACGAGTTTGATGCGGTATTCATGGGGATGGGGACCTACAAGTACATGGAAGGCGGGTTCCCCGGCGAGCAGCTTCCGGGGGTTCACAAGGCGCTGGATTTTCTGATTGCCAACATCAATCACAATCTGGGCTTTGAGGCCAACCCCGCCGACTACGTCTCGATGCAGGGGCAGCGCGTGGTGGTGCTCGGCGGGGGCGATACGGCAATGGACTGCAACCGCACCTCCATTCGTCAAGGGGCTGATCGTGTGATCTGTGCCTATCGCCGCGATGAGGCCAACATGCCCGGTTCCAAGCGCGAAGTGGCCAATGCGCGTGAGGAAGGCGTCGAGTTCCTGTTCAACCGTCAGCCTGTTGCGGTCGTGGGTGATGAGAAGGTCGAAGGCGTAAAGCTTGTGCGCACCCGTATGGGTGAGCCGGATGAGCGCGGGCGTCGTCGTGCCGAAGTCGTGCCCGGTTCTGAAGAGATCATTGCGTGTGACGCCGTGGTAATAGCGTTTGGCTTTCAGGCGAGCCCGGCTGAGTGGTTCAAGGGCGCACGGGTCGATGTCGATGACCGCGGCCGCGTGACTGCGCCTGAGCAAGGTGAATATGCCTATCAGACCTCCAACGAAAAGATCTTCGCTGGCGGTGATATGGTCCGCGGTTCTGATCTTGTAGTGACGGCGGTTTACGAAGGGCGCCAGGCTGCAGAAGGCATTCTTGATTACCTTGGGGTGTGATAGCGGCCAGGATGTAAGATGGATGGTTTTAAAGGCTGCCTTAGAGGCAGCCTTTTTTATGCACAGTCCGGCCTAGCTCGAAAGAGGGAATGACGTCAGTATATTAAGCGTACAAAGAAATGGCCGATAACGCAGATGAGTGATAACAATGGTAGTAAAAGTGGCTTTCCCGATTGGGTGCCATGTCCTGATTTTTTCGGTCATTCAAGCCGCCCTCTTTTCTGACGCTAGAGGCTAACCCCGTGGGAATCGAACAGTAACGTGTACGTTTTTTGTCTAAAGCGTTTGGTCCAGGTAGGGTTACTCTTTTTCATGCTGCTAGGCAGCGCCAAAGGCGCTCAGCACGAAGAGACCATTGTACTGATCGCCAATAAGCAAAGCAGTTTTGCCTCACTCAGTACCGAGAGTGTCAGAGCTATCTTTGCCATGCGCCTTAGAACGTTTCCTGGGGGGCGGGCTGCGCACGTCTTTGTGTTGCCCGATAATAACCCCTTGCACGACGCCTTCTGCAAACAGCTCTTGAACGTCTACCCGCACCAGTTGCGCCTCGCCTGGGACCGTGCCGTATTCTCAGGTACAGGCCAGGCGCCCAATACGGTTGAATCAATCAGTGACATGCTCGACCTGGTGGCGACCACGCCAGGAGGGATCGGTTATGTAAAGAAAGGACAGGCGGATGACCGTGTGCGCATCATATCGTTGGATTGAAAAAAGCCTTTACGGCGCGCTACTGCTCATGTGCTCAGCATACGCCAAGGCTCAACCGCTCGAGAATGCCTGGGAAACGTTCCAGGTGCATGGCTTTCTGAGTCAGGCGCTCGTGGTGTCGAGCGCCAATGATTTCTTTGGGCCCAGCAGTTCAAGTGGCGGCAGCCTCGAATTTTATGAGCTGGGTCTGAATGCATCGATGCGACCGACCGACAATCTGTTGATGTCGGCACAGGTGCTGAGCCGGCGCGCGGGAGGCGACGCCAGCGATGCATCCCCAAAGCTTGATTACGGCCTGATCGACTACCAGATTCATTCAGACGTTGATGAAACGTTTGGTATCAAAGTAGGTCGTGTAAAAAATCCGTTTGGATTTTACAACCAGACTCGAGATGTTCCTTTTACTCGACCCAGTATCCTGCTGCCTCAGTCAATTTACTTTGACCGGACCCGTGCTCAATCGTTGTCAGGCGATGGGGTCGTTGGTTACTTCGATCATCGGTTCGATGACAGCAGCATTCGCTTCCAGTTGGGCTGGGGAGTGCCTCAGGTCGATGACGATGTTGAAGATACTGTGTTGATGGACATCTTGCCGGGGTCGCTAGAGGCTGAACCTTCGCTGATTTCACAACTGCTTTATGAATACGATGGCGGACGATTCGTTGCGGCACTAACGTATGCAGATGTCAAGGCGGATTATAAATCGAGCGTTGATGCGATAGGTGATGGCCGCTTCAGCTATACGCCCATCGTTCTCTCGCTCCAGTACAACAGCCTCAATTGGAGCCTTACCTCCGAATATGCCTACCGCGATCGAAAGCTCAGCCATATGGGTAATGATTTATTCAACGTAAATACGATAGGTGAGAGCTGGTATGTGCAATACGTCTACCGATTCAATAGCGATTGGCAAGGCCTTTTGCGCTATGACGTCATGATTTCGGACAGGGACGATCCTGATGGTCACGCGTTTGAGGCGGCGGGGTTTGGGAAAAGCTACTCACGCTATGCCTATGATCGTACGGTTGGGGTGCAATGGTCAGCAACGTCTCAATTTTTGCTGTCTGCAGAATATCATAACGTTGAAGGAACCGGTTGGCTGCTCAATGCCGAGCGTGAAAGCGAATCCAAGTACTGGGGATTGTTTCTGCTTCAAGCCTCATACCGTTTTTAATGGGGCAAAAGATGCGGTTTCTGAAAAGCGTGCCCAGGTTTTCAAGTCTTAGACTCAAAGTGCTCTTCGCCACCTCGGTGATCCTTGTTCTTCTGGCTCTGACCTTTTATCGCGTCAGTCAGATGGAACTCGAGGGGCAGCTTAACGAGCGCCAGCTTCTCAGTTACCAGCGCCAGCAGTTGGATATCGTCAATGCCTTAAATAATTCTGAAGCCAGTTTGAAACATATGGCGAGCATACTGGCGGCGACGCAGGGACTTGGTGAGGCGGTCGAACTCACGGACCGCACGCGGCTGGATGACAAGATTGTGGCGCAGTGGCCCACACTTCAGCTCGATGTGGGTGTGGATGAAGTCAAGGTGTTTGATCGCCAAAGCCGTCAACTGGCGCAAAGAGGGCATGTCGCAATACCTGACAACAGTAGAGAGCATTTTTTCAGCTATTGGGTTCAAAAGGTGCTAGAGAAAGAGCAGCCTTTATCCCGGCTGGTTTGCCGCACTACATGCCGACAATACGCCTTCTCCCCGATTCTTCGTGGAGGGCAAAGTGTTGGCGTTATCATGCTGTCCGTGTCCATTGCCGATATCGCACGTTACATCAATATCAACAAGAAAAGTGCGCTGGCCATCATGGTCGACAACGTCTACTCCAGTAGCTCCGAGGAGCTGCCCGCCTGGGGCGCCAACGTGGTCGCCGCCACCGACCGTGCCGCTACCCTCGAGCGTTTGGCTCTATGGTCAACTCAGTACGACAAGAACGCTCTGCGCAAAAGTCCGGTGCGCGTTCGTTTCGACGACCAGTACTACCATCTGATGGCCTTCCCCTTAAATGATCAGCTCAACGGGCTCAATAATACCGCCTACGTTGTGATCATCTCGAACATCACTGAAAGTTATTCGAGTATCCAATCCGATTCCCGGCGCGTATTCATGATCGCGATACTTGGCTGGTTATTGGCCGAAATGGCGGTATTTCTCCTTTTGTGGCGGCCAATGTCGAATCTAAGGCGGGTGATTGGGTCGCTGCCCTTATTGTCTCAAAGCCGGTTTCATGAGTTTTCGGAGGCGGTGCAATTAAAAGGGCGCGTCAGAGATGAGGTTGGCACACTGCAGCGGACGGCCATTGAGGTGGCCAGTCAGCTTCAGCGTCTCCAGCAGGCCCTCTATAAAAGCAATGATGATCTGACCCAGCACATCAAGGAGCTGGCCCACGAGAAAGAGTTCGTGGATCGGCTGTTGTTTACCGCCAATGCGTTCATCGTCACCCACAGTGAGACGTCCGGCATCGTGCTTGCCAACCAGTTTGCGCTCGGCAAGCTTTCCTGCCCCATGACTGCGCTGAAGGGGCAGTGCTTCAGGGATGTGTTTCTCCAGGTCGAAAGCTTCGATTACGGCAATGTCTCCTTTCATACCGAAAGCCGTGTGCCAGGCAAGAAGGACATGGTCATCGAGTGGTACCACTCGCCGATCCAGAATCTATCCGATGGCGAAGAGGGGTATTGGGTTTCCGTCGGGGTCGACATTACCGAGAAAAAGGCGGCCGAGTCTCGCTTGATCTGGCTGGCCAACAGGGACCCGTTAACAGGCCTTTATAACCGCCGCTATTTTAATGTGTGCCTTCAACAATCACTCGAGGAAAAGGCATCGGGCGCCGTCTTCTATCTGGACCTGGATCAGTTCAAGGAGGTCAACGAACTTAGTGGCCATGGTGCCGGTGATCGCCTGTTGTCGATGGTTGCCCAAAAATTGACCCAACTTTTGCCGGAAGGCGCGGTCATTGCCCGGTTAGGAGGCGATGAGTTCGCGATTTTGCTGGAAGGTTATGACTGTGAGCGTGCGGTCACGGTGGCCCGCAGCATCAATAGCGGTCTCTCGGACATCAATTTCATCATCGAGGAGCGTCGACACCGCGCCATGGCGAGCATCGGTGTCGCCATCTACCCCGAGCATGGCGATACCACCGAGGCCATCATGGCAAACGCTGATTGCGCCATGTACATCGCCAAGGAAAACCCGCTACGCGACTGGTACGTCACCACAGCCCAGGACCTTGATAAGGCGATGCTGGAAGATCGGGTCTACTGGAATGATCTGATCAAGGCCGCGCTGGATGAAAAGCGGTTCGAATTTTTTGTGCAGCCAATTATGGCAATTGCAAGCGAGGATGTGCGGCACTACGAGCTTCTCTTGCGTCTTCCGGATGGCGCCGGTGGTTTTTTCTCACCCGGCCAGTTTATTCCGGTGGCTGAGCGTAATGGGCGCATCATCGATATTGACCGCCACGTCATCGAGGCCGGCGTGCGGTATCTGTCAGGTCTTGGTGATATTTCGATGTCCATCAATATATCGGGTAAATCACTGCGAGATCAGGATCTTGCGGAGTACCTCGAAACGTGTCTGGCCACGCATGGGGCGGACCCTGCTCGGTTAATCATTGAAATTACCGAAACCGAGGCAGTCATCGACTTCGGGCTTGCGCAAGCGACACTAAGCAAAATTAAGTCGCTTGGATGTTCAATTGCGCTGGATGATTTCGGCTCGGGGTTCAGCAGCTTCAAGTATTTGAATCAGCTTCCCTCTGACTATGTAAAGATCGATGGTGAATTCATTATCAATTTGTACAGATCATCAGAAAACAAGATTATTGTTTCTGCCATCGCTGAAGTATGTCGCTCATTCGGTAAGCAGGTCATTGCTGAATTTGTAGAAGATGAGGCGACATTCGATTATTTGAAAGCGATCGGCGTGGAGTACGCACAGGGGTACTGGGTAGGTCGCCCCGCTCATATAGATACAATTACAAGGCCATATAATGAATAGGGAAGCGATAGACTTCTTTCTCGAAAATTTCGAGTTTTTGATTGCAAGTCGCTACGATGATTACATTTCCGGATGCTCGCTAAGGCGCAATATATACCACGACAAGTTCGGCTATCTTTCAGGCAATAACATAGAAGACGAGTGGGATGTTTTTGACGATAAAGCCGTGCACTTCATTATTCGGCATCAAAAAAGCCAGACGCCCATCGGTTACTTTCGAATCGTCACTCCCGTAGAGGGAAAGGGCTTGCCCATTCAGCATCTGCTTGAAAACAATTTCGATGACCAGCGCGACCCATCCACGTTTTCTGTCGACACCATTTGCGAGCTGTCTCGGTTCTCTCTCCTTACCAGTACACTTTACCAAAAGCGAGGCTTTGACTTCCTCGAAACCACGGCCGAACGAGAATGCTTTCGTCATGCGCGCGACGCCCTCTGGATTGGCATGGGCTCGGTCGCAAGCCTACTGGAGCGCTATCACGGTTTTGCACTGATCGAGCCCAGGTTCGCACGATTGATCAAGGGATCGCATGTGCGTTTCGAGCGCGTTGGCAGCTTCCAGGACCTTTACGGTCAACGTGCGCCTTACTACATCAATTATCATGAGTTGATCACGTCATTACCCGAAGCGTCGCTTTACATGATGGAAGCCATCAAGGCGCGTATCGCTCCGAAGTACTACCAGGAATTTCTAGAGCTCAGCTCGGACGCAACGTTCAGTTGGCGTAACGCGTTTCTAAGCAAGGCGCTCGAGTAAGCCCGACCCGCCTTGGAGTCGAACAGGTTCAGGGCTTTAGCTTTCCACGAACAATCATTCGCGTACCTCCTCCCACATCATGGCGCGTCGCCTGAAGCGCCATGGAAAGCGCCCTTGCCGCCATTTCGTCGGTATCGAGCCGCATGCAGGGAATATGCATTCCGAACACATCGGCCAGAGCGACTTCATCGATGCTGAACAGAGTAATACCGCGTCCCGGGTAAAGCTTTTGTTCTGCGCAGGCCTTCAGGATGCCCAGTGAAATCTGGTTATTGATACCGATGATGCCCTGTGGCGGAGGGGCTTCCTGCAATCGCTGTTTCATGAGGTGATACGCCGGGGTCATCGTGAAATCGGCGTAGCGGACGTCGATTTGAGCGGCACTTCCGAGCGCTTCGCGGATGCCTGACGTACGGCCGATGGATACCAGTGAGTCCGACGGTCCGGATACCACTAAAACGTCCCTGATGGACTGATCGATCATCCATCGCCCCGCCTGATACCCGCAGTCCAGGTTGTCTATATAGACCCCCCCGAAATGCGGCACATTGACCTCGCGGTCGACCAGAATCAGCGGAATCCGTGCGGTCTCCAGGGCCTTGAGCCACTGCGGTTGGCGCGTCTGATACATCACATCGGATGAGATGACCGACAGGATGATGGCATCGACATTCTGCGCGATCAGACGATGAATGATTCGGCTTTCCTGGGCCTCTGACTCGAACGAGTCATACATCACGATGTCGATGTCTTCCTCAAACCCCAATCGATTGATCGAGCTTGCGATTCGACCGAAGAACGGATTGTCCATGTCGGGGCTGACCACCCCGATGCGTCGTGTTCTGGGCGCGTCCTTGGTCGAGACGGGTGCGCGCTTCGGGCGATAACCAAGCTCTGAGGCCGTGCGCAGCACATGATCAAGCGTGTCCTGGCGCAGGCGCTCCGGGTTTGAGAACGCTCGAGATACAGTGATCCGGCTGACACCGGCGGCGTCAGCAACAGCATCAAGGGTGACACGGGAGGAGGCGCACATATAAAGGGTCCATTGAGAGAGTTTCAGCCGCATCAATGATCATTTTATTCAAGAGTATCATTTTTATCATTGACCCGTTCATCGGTCTATAACGCGACTGGTTTGACGCTTTAATCTATTTCAACGCATTGATATTTGAACGATTTTATCGGTTTTTGCGTCATGGCGCCCCAAGTGATTCTTCGTTTCAAGAGCTTTGAAATGATACTGATGGATTGTTTGATGATACTAAATGATAAATGAATCATTTTGTTTCCAGGTCCATGCTTTCCAGGCTCGACGTTGACCCTTCTCGATGTGCAGTGCATGAGAGTGCATGAGAGTGAGGCCGCGTCATAAAGAACGATAAATGGAGACGCAGATCATGAAATGGGCATTGATCGTCACGAGTGCCGGGCTGATTGGCTCGGCAATGGCAGGCAGCGCACTGGCGGATACCACAATCACGGTCGCCACCGTCAATAACCCCGATATGGTAACCCTTCAGAAAATGGCGGGTACGTTTGAAAAGGCCAATCCGGGCGTCCATGTCAACTTCGTGACGCTGCCTGAAAACGAGCTGCGACAGAAGATCACCACCGATATCGCAAGCGGCGGTGGCCAGTACGACGTCATTACCGTCAGTAATTATGAAACGCCGATCTGGGCTAAGAATGACTGGCTTCGCCCGATGAGCGACCTGCCGGCTGCCTACAACGTCGATGATCTGGAGCCCACGGTTCGAAAGGGCTTGTCCGTCGATGGCACCCTCTATGCGCTGCCGTTCTACGCTGAATCGTCGATGACCTATTATCGCAAGGATCTGTTTAAAAAGGCAGGGCTCGACATGCCCGAGCGACCGACCTGGTCTCAGATCGAGGAGTATGCCGCCAAGCTCACGGACGCCTCCAACGGCACTTACGGCATCTGTCTGCGAGGGCTCCCTGGCTGGGGACAGAACATGGCCCTGTTCGGCACGATGGTCAACGGCTTCGGCGGGCGCTGGTTCGATCAGGACTGGAACGCGCAGTTGACCACGCCGGCCTGGAAAAACGCCGCAGAGACCTACAAGACGCTGGTAACGAAGTATGGCCCGCCGGGCGTAACCTCCAACGGATTTACCGAATCGGAAACCATGTTCTCCAACGGCCAGTGCGCGATGTGGGTCGATTCGACAGTCGCTGCAAGCTACGTCTCTGACCCCAAGGTTTCAAACGTTGCCGACAGCGTCGGCTTTGCCCAGGCGCCATATCAGAAAACCACCAACGGCACCAATTGGCTCTACGCCTGGGCGCTGGCGGTGCCCAAGTCTGCCGCCCATCCTGACGCTGCCCAGAACTTCGTGAGCTGGGCGACCTCTGAGGCCTACATCCAGCAGGTTGCTGATGAAAAAGGTTGGCTCGGCGTTCCGCCAGGTACCCGCAAGTCGACCTACGAAAGCGCGGACTATCAACAGGTCGCGCCGTTCTCGAGCTTCGTGCAAAAGGCGATCGAAACCGCAGATACCTCCAATCCCACAGCGGACCCGGTGCCCTACACCGGTATCCAGTTCATCAGTATTCCCCAGTTCCAGGCCATCGGTACGCGGGTCGGGCAGCTTCTGGCGGGCATCGCCTCGGGCCAGATGAGCGTGGATCAGGGGCTCGAGCAGGCTCAGCAGTTCACCACGCGCATCATGGAGCGCTCAGGCTACACCAAGTAAGCCGAACGCTCAGGCCCCGGCGAGGGTTGCCGGGGTCTTTCATGACCTCACTCGATCGCGATGCGCGCTTTGGAGGCGCAGCAACTCATGAGTAATGACGCAGTGGCGAACGCCGGCGATACCGCCTCGCACCAGGGGGCCAAGCGCCACGGCCCGCCCGTCAAGCGCCTGATGGCGCCCGCCGTGCTCTTTTTGATGGTGTGGATGATCGTGCCGCTGGCAATGACCGTCTACTACGCGTTTGAAAACTACAACCTGATGATGCCGACCATGCGCGGGTTCGCAGGGCTTGGCAACTTCGAGATTCTGCTGACCGATGGCACCTTCTGGGCCGCACTCGGCCACACCCTGACACTGGTCATGGCGTGTCTGGCCATCACGGTCTCGCTTGGACTGGTACTGGCGCTTCTATTCAACAAGACCTTTCTCGGCCGCGGCGTTGCTCGAACGCTTGCGATCTCGCCGTTTTTTGTCATGCCGGTGGTGACCGGGCTCTTGTTCAAGAACATGCTGCTGCACCCGGTCTATGGCATCGTCTCCTGGGCGATGCGCACGCTGGGCTTCGAGCCCATTGACTGGTTCGCTCACTACCCGATGTTCTCGGTGATTTTGATGATTTCCTGGGAGTGGACGCCGTTCGCGCTCCTGATTCTTCTGACCGGGTTGCAGTCGCTGCCCGAAGATCAGATCGAGGCGGTGCGCCTCGACGGCGCGAGCCGCCTGCAGGAGTTTCGTCACATCGTGATTCCACACCTGGGCCAGGTGCTGTACGTGGTCGTCATGCTCGAGAGCATCTTCTTTCTGACTTCGTTCGCTGAAATCTACGCCACCACCAGTGGCGGCCCGGGCACCGCGACCACCAATCTGCCGTACTACATCTATCAGAACGCGTTTTTCCAGTACGACATTGGGCTTTCGTCGGCGGCGGCCATCGCCGCGGTCATTCTGGCCAATATCTTCGCGTTCTTCCTGATTCGATTCGTGGCAGGCAACCTCAACGCCGGAGGACAGCGCTGATGGAACAAAAATCCTCACTCGGGCTTGCCGTCATTGGCTGGCTGGTCGCGATCGTGATGTTCTTTCCGATCCTCTGGATGGTGCTGACCGCGCTCAAGACCGAGCAGTCGGCCTTTTCGATGGTGCCGGAGTTCGTGTTCACGCCGACCCTTGAAAGCTTCAAGACCGCGCTTTCACAAAACGCCGGTTACTGGCACTACGCCTTCAACTCGCTCTTCACCTCGGTAATGTCGACGCTGATCGGGCTGGCGCTGGCCATTCCGGCGGCCTACGCGATGGCGTTCTACCCCTCAAAGCGCACCGACTTCACGCTGGTGTGGATGGTCTCGACCAAGTTCATCCCGGCGGTCGGCGTCTTGATTCCGATCTTCCTGGTCTACAAGACGCTCGGGCTGATCGACAACAACTGGGGGCTGATCGCGCTGTTCGTCGGGATGAACCTCCCGATCATGGTGTGGATGGTGTACTCCTACTTCAAGGATGTGCCCAAGGACATCGTCGAGGCCGCCGAGATCGATGGCGCCAGCACACTTGCGACCATGTTTCGCGTCATTTTGCCATTGGCGTTGCCGGGGCTTGCCTCCACCGGGCTTCTGGCCCTGATTCTTGCCTGGAACGAGTCGTTCTGGAGCCTGACGATGGCCGACCATGACGCGGCCACACTCGCGGCCTTCATTGCCTCGTTCAAGAGTGCCGAGGGGCTATTTTGGGCCAAGATGTCCGCCGCCTCCGTCATGACGGTTGCGCCGATCATCGTGCTGGGCTGGTTTGCCCAGAAACAGATGGTTCGCGGCCTGACGTTCGGCGCTGTCAAATAGCGCTCACGCACACTGAATAACGGGCGGCGTCGCCCACTGGATCAAGGAGAGTCGAAATGGCGGTCGTGGAACTCAAGGGCGTGGCCAAGAACTACGGTGGTGCCCACAAGAACGCGAAGGCGGCCAACGCGGTCGAAAATTTCAATCTGACCACCCGTGACGGGGAATTCATCGTGCTGGTCGGGCCGTCTGGGTGTGGTAAATCCACCACCATGCGAATGATCGCGGGGCTCGAGGCCAACACCGATGGCGAGATCCGCATCGATGGGCGCGACGTCAGTCAGGTGGCGGCCCGTGATCGTGATATCGCGATGGTGTTTCAAAGCTACGCGCTGTACCCGCACATGACGGTCTACGACAACATGGCGTTCGCGCTCAGTCTCAAGAAGGTGCCAAAAAACGAGATCGAACAGCGCGTGAACGACGCCGCTGGCATCCTCGACATCACGCATCTTCTGGATCGAAAGCCGCGGGCGCTGTCCGGCGGCCAGCGTCAGCGCGTGGCGCTGGGCCGGGCGATTGTGCGCGACCCGCAGGTGTTTCTGATGGATGAGCCGCTGTCGAACCTCGATGCAATGCTTCGGGTCGACATGCGCGCCGAGATCATCAAGCTGCACCGAAAGCTCGGGGTGACCACGTTCTATGTGACCCACGATCAGACCGAAGCGATGACGATGGGCGAGCGAATCGTCGTCATGCGTGATGGTCACATTCAGCAGATCGACACCCCGAACGCGCTGTATCACGCCCCGAACAACGTCTTCGTGGCAGGCTTTATCGGGACGCCCTCAATGAACTTCCTGAAGATGACACTGGGCGGTGACGGCAAGACTCTCACCGGCCAGACCGCCCACATGGTGGCCTCCTCCGAGCGTCAGTTGATCGAGGCGCATAAGGGCCGCGACCTGATGGTCGGTGTGCGCCCGGAGCACCTGATCCTCACCACCGACGAGACGGCGGCCAACGTGATCAAGGGCGAAATCGACGTGGTCGAGCCGCTTGGGTCGGTCACCATGGTGCAGCTCGAGGTCGATGGGCACCGCATCACGGCGCAGCTCGAGGGCGACACCTCGGTTCGAATGGGCGATTCGATCGTGCTGACCTGCGACAGCGCCCGGCTGCATCTGTTCGACGCCGACACCGAGCAGGCGCTGCCCCGCCATGAACACCGCACAGAGACGGCCTGAGCGCCTTTTTTCAAACGACGGTCACGGAGTACGATCATGTTCACTCTTTCCAACGCGCGCCTTGAGACACTCGAAGGCGTTGCTCGCCCAAGCTACGACCGCAGTCAGGTGTCGGTCGGCATCATGCACTTCGGGGTCGGCGGCTTTCACCGCGCCCACCAGGCCATGTACCTGGATCAACTGATGAACGAGGGGCGCGCGCTTGACTGGGGCATCTGTGGCGTTGGCGTCATGCCGGGCGATACCCGCATGAAAGAGGCGCTCGACGCTCAGGATGGCCTGTATACGCTGGTGGTCAAACACGCCGATGGAGGCTATGACGCCCGGGTAATCGGCTCGATCGTCGATTACATGTACGCACCGAGCGATCCCGAAGCGGTGATCGAACGCATGGCAAGCGAGGCCATTCGTATCGTGTCGCTGACAGTGACCGAAGGCGGCTACAACCTGCATCACGTGACCGGCGAGTTCAATACGGCTGCCCCGGACATACAGCACGACCTCGAGCCCGGCGCCACGCCCAAGACCACCTTTGGCCTGGTGTGCGAGGCGTTGAGGCGGCGCCTGGAACGGGGGCTTGCGCCCTTTACCGTGATGTCGTGTGACAACATCCAGGGCAACGGCGATGTGGCGCGCACGATGTTCACGGCGTTTGCCGAGCTCAAGGCGCCGGAGGTAGCACGCTGGATGAACGAGACCGTGTGCTTTCCCAACTCGATGGTCGATCGCATCACACCGGTTACTACCGATGAGGATCGTCAGGCGCTCGAACAGCGCTTTGGCATCACTGATCGCTGGCCGGTGGTGTGCGAGCCGTTCACGCAATGGGTGCTCGAGGACCACTTCAATCAAGGGCGCCCGCCGTTCGACGCCGTCGGCGTGCAGGTCGTCGATGACGTCATGCCGTACGAGCTGATGAAGCTGCGGCTTTTGAACGCAAGCCATCAGGCACTGACCTACTTCGGCTATCTGGCCGGCTACCGCTACGCTCACGAGGTCTGCCAAGACCCGCTCTTCGTCGAGTTCCTGCTCGATTACATGAACGAGGAAGCCACGCCGACGCTGTCGCCGGTGCCGGGGGTGGATCTCGAGGCCTACAAGCACACGCTGATCGAGCGTTTCGCCAATCCCGAAATTCGCGACACCCTGGCGCGGCTCTGCGCCGAGAGTTCGGATCGAATCCCCAAGTGGCTGTTGCCGGTCGTGCGCGAACAGCTCGAGTGTGATGGCGACATCGCGCGCTCGGCGGCAGTTGTTGCGAGCTGGGCCCGCTACGCCGAAGGCGTCGATGAAGCCGGCGCGCCGATCGATATCGTCGATCGGCTGAAAGACGACCTGATGGCCAGCGCCGCGAAAAACCGGGACGACGCGCTGTCGTTTCTCAGAAATCGCGACGTGTTCGGCGATCTGATCGATGAGCCGCGCTTTGTCGAGGCCTACCTCTGGGCGCTCGAGCGTCTGCATACCGACGGTGCACGGGCGACGCTCGACGCACTCCAGAAACGCTAGGCCGGGGAGGCAGCATGTATCTTGGCGTGGATTGCGGCACACAAAGCACCAAAGTCGTGGTGTTCGACTCAGGCGCCGGGCGCGTGATCGGTGAGGGCCGAGGTGCCCACCGCTTGATCAGCGAGGCGGGCGGTCGTCGCGAGCAGGACCCGGCCTGGTGGGTCGAGGCGTTCGAGCATGCGCTTGCCCAAGCGCTCTCAAACGCCAACATCGACGGCCGGGCGATTCGTGCCATGGGCGTCTCGGGCCAGCAGCACGGCATGGTCGCGCTCGATAAGGCGGGCGTGCCGGTCTATCCCGCCAAGCTCTGGAACGATACCGAGGCCTACCGGGAATGCGAGGCGCTGATCGAGCAGTTGGGCGGGGAGCAGGGGTGTCTCGACCGGCTGGGCATCATCCCCCAGCCGGGCTACACCGCGCCGAAGCTTGCCTGGCTCAGGGCGCACCACCCCGACGCCTATCGGCGCATCGACTGTGTGCTGCTGCCCCACGATTATCTTAATTTCTACCTGACCGGCGAGCGCACCGCCGAATTCGGTGACGCCTCGGGCACCGGCTACTTCGACACCCGAACGCGTGAGTGGGCAACGGACGTGTTCGAGCGCCTCGCCCCGGAGCTTGATGCTGGCCACGTGCTGCCGCGGCTGATTGAGGCGTGCTCGCCGGTGGGTCGTCTGCGTCCGGACCTTGCTGCGCGGCTCGGGCTCGAGCCGTCGGTGCTGGTTTCAAGCGGAGGCGGCGACAACATGATGGGCGCCATCGGCACGGGCAACATCACCCCCGGCGCGCTCACCATGAGCCTTGGTACCTCCGGCACTGTCTATGGCTGCTCGGACGCCCCCGTGATTACCGACAACGGTCTGGCGGCCAACTTCTGTTCGAGCCACGGCAACTGGCTGCCGCTGATCTGCACCATGAACGTGACCTCGGCCACCGAGCAGGTGCGCGCGCTTCTTGGGTGCTCGCTCGAGGACTTCGGCGCGGCGCTCGAGCGCAGCCCGATCGGCGCGCAGGGCGTACAGGTGCTGCCGTTTTTCAACGGCGAGCGCGTGCCGCGCCTGCCGGACGCCACCGCGAGTTTTCTTGGGCTCTCATCAAACAACACCACCGGTGACAACCTGTGCCGGGCGGTGATGGAAGGCGCGACCTTTGGGCTTCGCTACGGGCTTGACCTGCTCTCGGCGCAGGGGCTTGAGCCCAGCGGGATTCGACTCGTCGGCGGCGGCGCGAAAAGCCCGCAGTGGCGCCAGATGGTGGCCGACGTCATGAACGCGCCGGTGATCTGCCCACGCATCGGTGAAGCGGCCGCGTTCGGTGCGGCCCTTCAGGCGCAGTGGTGTCATCTGAACGACCAGGGGGAGCCTGTGGCGCTTTCAGACCTGTGCGCGAAGGCGGTGTCGCTTGATGAGGCGGCCTCGGCGGCGCCTGTGCGTGAGCGGGTCGAGGCCTATGAGGTGGCCTATCGCCGTTATCTGGCAACACTCCGGGCGCAGGGAATGATCTAGGCTCACTGGCGCGGCGCGTCTTTCGAAACGCGATGGTTGAGGTATCATGACGCCGCCTCGGCGCTCGTCGGCGGCCTTCCTGTTACCTTCATTCGGAGTTCTACCATGCCAGGGTCCTGGTTCCCTCACTGGACGAAAGTCGGCGCCTCGGAGACAACACTCGTCGCGCCGGATGAGCGTCTATCTGCCCCGCAAACACTGATCATGGGGCTTCAGCACACCGTGGCCATGTTCGGCTCGACGGTGCTTGCGCCGCTTCTGATGGGCTTCGACCCGAATCTGGCCGTGTTCATGTCCGGCATTGGAACGCTCTTGTTCTTCGTGCTGGTGGGTGGGCGTGTGCCGAGCTATCTCGGCTCGAGCTTCGCGTTTATTGGTGTGGTGATGGCCGCCACCGGCTATGGCGGTGAGGGGCTCAATCCGAACCTGGCGGTGGCGCTTGGAGGCATCGTTGCCTGTGGCGCGCTCTACGCTTTGATCGGGGCACTGGTGATGGCGACCGGTACCGGCTGGATCGAGCGGCTGATGCCGCCGGCGGTCACCGGTGCCGTGGTCATGATGATCGGGCTTAATCTGGCACCCGTGGCGGTCAAGAGTGTGGCTGGTTCACCGTTTGAAAGCTGGATGGCGCTGGCCACGGTACTGTGCATCGGCGGGTCGGCGGTGCTTACCCGTGGCGTGTTGCAGCGCACTCTGATCCTGGTCGGGCTGGTGGCGGCGTATCTGGTCTATCTGGTCGTTGCCAACGTAATTGGGCTGGGTAAACCGATTGATTTCAGTGCGGTGAGTGAGGCGCCCTGGTGGGGCATACCGCAGTTCACCGCGCCGGTGTTCGAGTGGCGGGCAATCGGGCTGATCGCCCCGGTTGCGGTCATTCTGGTGGCGGAAAACCTTGGGCACATCAAGGCCGTCGGTGCCATGACCGGGCGCAACCTGACGCCCTATACCGGCCGCGCCTTTGTCGGCGATGGCCTTGCGACCATGCTGTCCGGAAGCGTGGGCGGTACCGGTGTGACCACTTACGCCGAGAACATCGGTGTCATGGCCGTCACCCGGGTCTATTCGACGCTGATCTTCGTGGCAGCGGCGCTGATCGCGATCGTCATGGGCTTTTCGCCCAAGTTCGGCGCACTGATTCATACCATTCCAGGCCCGGTGATGGGCGGGGCATCGATCGTGGTGTTCGGGCTTATTGCGGTCGCGGGTGCGCGCATCTGGGTGCAGCATCAGGTCGATCTGAGCGACAACGCCAATCTGATCACGATTGCCGCGATCCTGGTGCTGGGGGCGGGCAACTTCTCACTGCATCTGGGCCAGTTCACCCTCGATGGCATCGGCACCGCCACCTTCGGCGGCATCGCGTTGCACGCGCTTTTGCGCCGTCAGCAACTCAAGACCTGACCCGGCTCAGTTGTTCGGACCGTGCGTTTGGGGCCACACTGAAAGAACGCACTGTCCGGAGGGCTCATGATCCGTTCTGAACGCAACGCCATTCCATCGCTTTCCATTACCCGGGACGTGCTCGAGCGAGACCAGCTCCGAGCACATTTCGCGCGCCACCACCCAGAGATCGAGACGTTGGACGATACCGCGCTCACCGCCTCGATTCGCACGCTGCTTGATCATAAGCCCGTTGATACTGACACCGACGGCGTATTCCTGTTTGCCTATGGCTCGTTGATCTGGAACCCGTGCGTTGCGGTCGGCGAGCGCCGGGCGGTGCGCCTTCATGACTATCACCGGGCCTTTTGCCTGCGTTTTGAGCACGGCCGCGGCTCGCTTGAGGCGCCTGGGTTGATGCTTGGTCTGGTCGACGGCGGTCACTGCCAGGGCATGGCGCTTGAAATTCCGGGCGATCAACTCGAGCACGAGCTTTTACTGGTCTGGCGCCGGGAAATGCTGACCGGGGCCTATGTGCCACGCTGGGTGCGTCTTGAGAGCGAGGCTGGGCTGTTTTCGGCCATCGCCTTTATCGCCAACTCAGACGATGACAGTTTCGTGGGCGAGCTCACCGATGAGGAAACCATCAAGATGCTGGCTCGTGGGGCGGGAACGCTTGGCACCTGCCGTGACTATCTGAGCAATACGGTCACCGACCTTCGTGCCCTCGGCATTCACGATGCTCAGCTCGAGGTGTTCGCGCACGCCCTCGGTGTGACGCCGTGAGCGGGCCTCAAGCGACTGACCGGTACCTCCGAAAAAATGCATAACATTCCTGCCCGTTTCGGAAAAAGTGTGTGGCAACGCGCCCGCGAACGGGAAAAGTCGCGTCCATCGATGCACTAGGGTGAGTGATATACGTCATTTATCCGGAGGTGTTGCATGGAATTGAATGATCCGCGCTTGTTTCGTGAACTGGCCTACATCGATGGGCAGTGGATGGCAGGCGATCAGGGCCGCGATCTGGCCGTGGACGATCCGGCCACTGGCGAAATCCTTGGGCATGTCGCGCTGCTTGAGCGCGAGCAGGTCAGCCACGCCGTGACTGCAGCCGAGCGCGCCTTTCCGGCGTGGCGGGCGCTCGGTGTCAACCGACGCGCCGAAATCTTGAGCGCGTGGTGTCGCCTGCTGCATGAGCACAAACGCGATCTGGCCAACATCATGACGCTCGAGCAGGGCAAACCTCTGAGCGACGCCCGGGGGGAGGTCGAGTACGGCGCGAGCTTTCTGCACTGGTTCGCCGAAGAGGGCAAGCGCGCCTACGGCGCCACGATTCCAAGCCATCTCGAGGACTCGATGCTCGGCACGATCAAGGAGCCGGTCGGCATTTCGGCCATGTTCACTCCGTGGAACTTTCCGTTGGCCATGATCACGCGCAAGGCCGGCGCGGCGCTCGCAGCCGGCTGCCCGGTAGTGGTCAAGCCGGCCGGCGAGACGCCGTTTTCCGCACTGGCGCTTGCAGAACTTGCCGAGCGGGCTGGAGTGCCTGGAGGCGTATTCAATGTCGTGATGGGCGAGCCGGAAGTGGTTTCCGAGGTGCTTTGCACCGATGCGCGGGTACGCTCGGTGTCGTTTACCGGCTCGACCCGGGTCGGCAAGTTGCTGCTTGAGCAAAGCGCGTCGAGCGTCAAGCGGGTGGCGCTCGAGCTTGGTGGCAACGCGCCGTTCATTGTCGGCCCGGACATGGACCCTGACGAGGCTGCCGCCGCCGCACTTGCCGCCAAGTTTCAGACCGCAGGCCAGGACTGTCTGGCCGCCAATCGAATCTTTGTACATTCAAGCCTTTATGAGCGGTTCATCGAGTGTTTTGCGGCCCGCATGAAGAAACTGAACGTGGGCAACGGTGTGATGGATGTCGACATCGGGCCATTGATTCATGCGCGTGCGGTCGATACCGCCAGGGCGCTGGTCGACGATGGCGTGGCCAAGGGGGCCCGGTTGATCGCGGGAGATCAGTCGATGGCGCCTGGCACCAATTTCTTCATGCCGACGCTTCTTGCCGACATCACGACCGACATGCGGGTCTTTCGCGAGGAAACGTTCTCGCCAGTGGCAGCGGTGTGCGCCTTCGATGACGACGATGAGGTGATTTCGCGTGCCAATGACACTGAATACGGGCTTGCCGCCTACGTTTATACCCACGACATTCGCCGCATCTATAAATACCTGCGCGGACTCGAGTACGGCATGGTCAGCGTCAATACGCTCAAGATGACCGGCGCGCCGGTGCCGTTCGGGGGCGTCAAACAGTCGGGGCTCGGGCGTGAAGGTGGGCACCTGGGGCTCGATGAGTATCTGGACACCAAGTACTTCTGCATGGGGGGCGTGCCAAGTGTGTCTGGAAGTTGAGTGGCAAGGCGGGACGCGGGCGGGCAGAGCGCGTCGTGCCGGTCCCTCTTGTTTATGCGTATTTTCTTAATTTTACTTAGCATTGTTACGGCCGTGATACCAAACCCCTGTGGTGTTTTTTTCCTCTCGAACTAGGGTGTTATAAATAAACGCTAAATGGGCTTGATCAACGAGCCCGATAAACCGAGGGGAATGTATGGGGCTTGATTCGCAATCTCGTCATGTGCTCGAACAGGACGCTCGGCTGGCACCGAAAGAGCCCAGTCTTCTGCCGGCCGATCTGCGGGCTCAAACGCGGGAACGATCCAAACGTTACGGCCTGGCGCCCGAAAAGGTGGGCCGGGTGGAAGAGTATGCGATTGCAGGCGAGGGTGGTGATATTGCGGTGCGCGCCTATCAGCCCGCCGAGACGCCGCCCGAGACCGGCTACCCCACGCTGATCTATTTTCACGGCGGTGGGTTTGTGGTGGGCGATCTTGATACGCATGACGGTCTTTGCCGCTTTTTGTGTCATCACGCGGAGGTTCAGGTAATTGCGGTGGATTATCGGTTGGCGCCGGAGGCAATCTTCCCGGCGGCGCACGATGACGCGCTGGCCGTGCTCGACGCCATCACGATGGCGCCGGTCGATCATCAGGTGGATCTGTCGCGATTGATCGTCGGGGGCGACAGCGCCGGGGGCAATATCGCCGTGACGCTCGCCCATCGAAGCATCGGTCGCGATGATGTGATGCTTGCCGGCCAACTGCTTCTGTACCCATGGTTGAAGCTCAGCCCGGCGCCGGATTCGCCCTCCAAGCGCCACTTCGGTGAGCGCAACGGTCTGGATCTCGCCTCGCTCAACCAGTTTGCCCTGATGTACGACCCGCGGCTCAACTGGGAGAACCCCAAGGCGTCGCCGTTTTTCCTGAGCGATCTGTGGGGGCTGCCGCCATCGTTTGTGGCCTCCATCGAGCACGATCCGCTCTGCGATGAAGCCGAAGTGTTTGCCATGCGGCTTGCCCAGCAGGGCATTGGTGTTACCTGGCGGCGTTATCTTGGCACGATCCACAGCTGTGCGGTCATGGCCGGCGCCATCGATCAGGGGCGGTATATGCTCGAAGACGCCGTTCAATGGCTTCGGGGCGCGTGCCACTAAGCCCCGTGAGCCGATCAGATCGGCTCGTCGGTCCAGTGGGGCGCCGCACTCTGGTGCTGGTGCCACCACTGCCGGTACGCCATGCATTCGCCTGCATCGTTGAACTGCGCCAGGAGCACGCCGTCCATATCGATGTGGGTCTCGTTGGGGTGCAATAGCAGGCTTGCCCGCCAGCGTGCATAGCCAAGTGCGTGCAGATCATTGCGCTCGAAGGTGATCGCCTGGGCATTGAACTGGGCCGAGGACGCCCGGCTCCAGACGGTATCCAGCCAGTAGCTCGTGACGTCTTCCCGCCCGATGAGCGGCGGGTCGAACGGTGTCAGATAGCAGTGAACATCCTCGCTGAATAGCGCCGCAAGCCCTGGCGAGTCCCCGTTGATCCAGTGGGTGGTGAAGGCGTCTAGCCAGGCCTGAAACTCAGTCATTGACGTCATCCGTGTCTTCCTCCTGCCCTGTAGTGTTGTAATGCGCCATGTCCTTGATCAAGCCTAGCACGCCCCTCGTCATGACCCACATGGGCACCCTTGCCGACATCGACCGCGGTCCAGAGCCTTACCCGTCTGATTCCAATCCCAATCCGCTCCCCGAGGCGATGCTCGCGCTTCAGGCGCATGGCGCTCGAGTGAGCTCGCCGATGGTGCGGGTCGGCTGGCGCGAAGGGGATCGCGGCGCTCGGCGCGGTGAGGACCGGTTCGAGCCGGTCAGCTGGGCGGCGGCGACGCGTCTGGTGCACGATGAGTTGACGCGGGTGTCAACGACGCACGGCAACGAGGCGATCTACGCAGGCAGTTACGGCTGGGGCAGCGCCGGGCGGTTTCATCACGCCCAGAGCCAGCTCAAGCGGCTTTTGAATCTGTACGGGGGCTTTACCGGCTCGAAACACACCTACAGCTACGGTGCCGGCGCCGTCATCGTGCCGCACGTACTGGGTCAGGAGTATGGCGGCACCAACGCCTGCGCCCCGGCGTGGGCGCACATCGAGCGTCACACGGATCTGATGGTGGCGTTCGGCGGCTTTCGCGCGGGCAACACCCGCTGCGACGCCGGCGGCGTACTGAGCCATGAGGCCAGAGATGCCCTGGCGCGGGCCTGCCGGCGCGGCATGACCTTGATCGTAATCTCGCCGGACGCTGCTGACGCGCCCGACTTTCCAAACGTTCACCATGTCCCGATTCGCCCGACCACCGATGCGGCGCTGTTGCTCGCACTGTGCACGTGGCTGATTGACCATGGCCGGGCTGATCGTGCGTTCGTGGACCGATTCTGTGTCGGAGGTGACGCGCTCGCCCGGTATCTTGAAGGCCGCGATGACGGTGTCCCCAAGACCGCAGCGTGGGCCGAGGCCATTACCGGCGTGCCCAGGGCGCGGATCGAGTGGCTGGCCGAGCGGCTTGCCCGTGCCACGCGCCCGCTGGTTGCGCTGTCCTGGTCGCTTCAGCGCACCCGCTTCGCCGAGCAGCCCTATTGGGCGGCCATCGCGCTGGCCTCGCACCTGGGGGCGATCGGCGTGCCCGGCGGTGGCGTGGCCTTCGGGCTGGGCTCGGTCAATTCGGTCGGTCTGGGCGGCCCGGCGATGGCCGCGCCGGGCGTACCGCAGGGCCATAACCCGGTCACGAAGGCGATACCGGTGGCCGCCCTTGGCGAGATGCTTGCCCGCCCCGGCGAGGCGCTTGTGTTCAACGGCGAGACGCAGCCCCTGCCCGAGATCAAGCTGGTCTACTGGGCGGGCGGCAATCCGTTTCACCATCATCAGGATCTGAACCGCCTTCATAGGCTCTGGCAGCGCCCGGAGACCGTGATCGTGCATGAGCCGGTCTGGAGCGCGACGGCAACGCGCGCCGACATCGTGCTGCCGGTTACGCTGCCTTCTGAGCGCGCCGACATCGCAGGCTCATCGTTCGATCGCCATCTGGTCTATTCGAGCGCGCTGCATGAACCCCGCGGGCAGGCGCGTACCGACCACGCCATCTGTACTGCCATCGCCGCGCACGGCGGCAAGGCAGCGGCCTTCACGGACGGCTTGACGGTCGAGGCCTGGCTCGAGCGGCTTTACGGCGGTTATCGGGCCCGCCACCCGGAGCTTCCCTCGTTCGAGACGTTCAAGGCACACGGCGCGGTGTCGCTGACAGCCGCCGAGCCCGAGCGTCTCACGGTGCCGCTCAAGGCGTTCATCGACGCGCCCGAGCGTGCGCCGCTCTCGACGCCGTCGGGCCGAATCGAACTATTCAGTCAGGCGATCGAGGGCTTTGGCTGCATCGACTGCGGCCCGCACCCGCGCTGGCAGGCGCCGGAGGAGTGGCTTGGTGGCGCGCTCGCCCGCCGCTTTCCACTGCATTTGCTGTCACCGCAGCCGCATCATCGGCTGCACAGTCAGGGGGATCCGGTCGGCGAGAGCGCGGCGCACAAGATCGAGGGGCGTGAGGCCGTGACCCTTTCATGTCATGATGCCGATGCGCGGGGCCTGCGCCCTGGCCAGACCGTCAAGCTCTTCAATGATCGCGGCGCGTGCCTGGCCGGGCTCTCGGTATCAGACACGCTCATGGCCGGGGTGGCCGTGCTTCCGACCGGGGCGTGGCTTGAATACGCCCCGGGCCTTTTTGCATCGAACGGTTCGCCGCTCGAGTGCGCCGGCAACCCCAACGTTCTGACCGCGGACCGCCCGAGCTCGACGCTCTCCTGGGGTTGTGGCGCCAACAGTTGCCTGATTGAGGTGGTCGCTGCCACCGCAAACGAGGGCGCTGCGCGCCCGGCGCGCCATATCGACTAGGCTGAATGAGGTTCGACCCACCGCGCAGGCGGTATCACAACAATAAGACAATGTAAGGAGCAGGTTCATGGAGTGGCTCTTTGACCTCGAGCGGGGCTTCAACGCACTGGCCGACCCGATCAGCAATTTCATCTGGTCATTCATTCTGGTGTATCTGCTGCTGGGCGTGGGGGTGCTGTTCACGCTCATGACCCGCGGCATGCAGTTTCGGCTTTTAACCCACATGGCGCGCGTGACCTTTACCCGACAAGGCAGCGGTGAGGGGGTGAGCGCGTTTCAGGCGTTTTCCACCTCGCTTGCCGGCCGTGTTGGTACCGGCAATCTGGCCGGCGTGGCGCTGGCGCTTTGGGTCGGTGGGCCCGGGGCAATTTTCTGGATGTGGGTGACGGCGCTCGTGGGGCTTGTCACGGCGTTCGTCGAATCGACGCTCGGTCAGGTGTACAAGTCCCGTCACCAGGACGGCGCCTTTCGCGGGGGCCCTGCCTACTACATCGAACGCGGGCTGGGGCAGCGCTGGCTTGGGTGTGTGTTTGCGGTCTTTTTGATCATCGCCTTTGGCCTTGCGTTTTGCGGGGCGCAGTCCAACACCATCGCTCGGGCGCTGGACAGCGCGTTTTCGATTCCCGACTGGGTGACCGGGCTTGTGCTGGTCGCCTTGACCGCACTGATCATTTACGGCGGCGTACGCTCGGTTGCGCGGGCGGCGGAGAAAATCGTGCCGTTGATGGCGGTGGCGTACCTGCTGGTGGCGCTTTATATCCTGGCCGTCAACGTCACCGAGGTGCCCGCGATGCTTGCGTTGATCGTCAAGAGCGCCTTTGGCTTCGGGCCGGCGGTTGGCGGCGCGGCGGGGTTTGCGATCAAGACCGCGATGGAAAATGGCGTCAAGCGCGGGCTTTTCTCCAACGAGGCCGGCATGGGCTCGGCCCCGAACGCGGCCGCAACCGCCTCGGTCAAGCACCCGGCGGCGCAGGGGTTGGTGCAGTCGTTTGGCGTGGTGTGCGATACCCTGATCATCTGCACGTGCACGGCGGTGGTGATCTTGCTGTCCGGGGTGTACCAGACGTTGATGGCAGGCTCGCCCGGGGCCGATATTCAGGGCATTCAGCTGACTCAGGACGCCATGAGCGATCACCTGGGAAGCTTTGGCACCTGGTTTATCGCGGTCGCGATCTTTCTGTTCGCGTTTACCTCGATCCTTGCCGATTACGCCTATTCCTCGATCAACATCGAGTACCTGTTTCCGAACCACAAACGCCTGGCCGATCAGATCCTTCGGGTGGTGGTGCTTTCAATGGTGATGGTCGGCGCGGTGGCCTCACTCGACTTCATCTGGCATTTCGCCGATCTGGCGATGGGGCTGATGGCGACCATCAACCTGATTGCGATCGTGCTGCTTGCGCCGACAGCGCTGAGAGTGCTTAACGATTACGAGCGCCAGCGCCGCGACGGGGTGCGTGAGCCCGTCTTTTCACCGACCGCACTCAAGCGTCAGGGGGGAATCGACAAGGACGTGTGGCCAGAGTCGTGACGACGCCGGCAGGATGAAAAACGCCGCCTCGATAGGTTCGAGGCGGCGTGATCGGTTTAGGGCCGGTTGCGTTTAAAGCTCGTCGAATCCGTCGCCGAAATCATCGAAGCCGCCGCCCATATCGCCGTCGTCGAAGCCGGTATCCTGCAAGCCGCCATCCTGACCTGGGTCCTTCATGTCACTGGTGTCCATGTCCGCAGGCGCCATGCCGCCATCGCCTGCGCCGCTGTCGGCGGCGTCCGGAGTGTCATCGATGGATTCGACGATCTCCTCGGGATGGTCCTGATCGAACATGTCCATCATCAGGTTGCCAAGCATGACACCACCGGCGACCCCGGCGGCGGTTTGAAGCGCGCCGCTCAGAAACCCGCTGCCGCCGCCTCGGCCCATGCGCGACCCCATCCCACCGGGCTGAGTGCCTTGCGCGCCCCAGCCGGGGGCGGACGACGGGCCACTCTGGCGAGCGCCTCGGTTTGAGGCGGGTCGTTGGGCGGCTTGAGCGCTATTGTCGCTGCCGCCTCCGAACAGGCCGGCAAGAAAGCCGCCGCTTGCCGGCGCGCTCTGACTCTGGCTCTGGTTCTTTTCGAGCTCGTCGACCCGCGCTTTCAGCCGCTTGAGGGTGGCCTCCTGCATTATGATGGTCTGGGCCATGTAGTAGGGCGCGGCCGGCTGGTTGGTGACGTGCTCGCGAATGCGGCTCTCTGCCGCCTGGTCGCGCTCGCCGCTTTGACGCTCGGCTTTTTCAAGACGTCCGAACATATCGTCGATCAATCGGTTGGCATCGTTTTCCATCATCTTTTCCCCTACGTGCTGAATGCGTGTGATGTTGATTCATTGACTCTGAGGCTTGGACGCGAAAACGGCGCCGGCGTTCATACGAAAATGCTTTCGCCAGTGGTCAGCGGCCTGCGGTCAGGCGCTCGATCGCCGCCGGCAGTTCGCGCATGTGCGTGATCGCCGTCGCGCCCTCGGGCGTGGTTTCGGTCTCGGGGAAGTGATTGATGTGGATGACCGGCATGCCGGCCATTAGCCCAGCGTCTACCCCGACCGCAGCGTCATCGATCACGATGGCGCGCTCGGGTGGAAATCCCATCGCCCTGGCGGCGTGCTGGTAAAGGCGAGGGTCGGGCTTGTGGTGGCCGACGTCGTAGGCCGAATAAAGGTGTTCGCCGAAGAAGTCGCCAAGCCCGGAGGCCGCCATCGAGCGCTGGATTTTTTCGAGCGGCCCATTGGAGACCACCGCCATCGGGTAGGGCAGTTGTTTGATGGCCTCGAAAATGCCGTCGATGCGAGGCACGCCCTCGTCCATCCGCGCGTAGAGCCGTTCACGCATGGCGGGCATGGCGGCGTCACGCCGTGGGTCGGAGAGCGTGCCGTGCTCGGCCTCAAGCGTTGCCAGAATGGTCGGGAAGGCGGTGCCCCGATAGCGCGTCATGTAGTCCTCGGGCACAAAGGGAAAGCCCAGCGCATTGAAGGTCTCCGTCAAGACCTCCGCCAGCAGCGGTTCGCTGTCGACCAGGGTGCCGTCGCAGTCAAAAAGCAAGCAGTAATCAGCCATGGGCCTCTCGCTCGGAATCGGTGTGTAAGGCGCTCAGTATGGCCGGGCCCGGGGGCAAGTGCCATGACACGGCGCACGTCTTCCAGGCGGCAGTGGGCGAGACGCGCGCGTTCGACCACACTGAAGGCCACAAGGGCACAGGCTTCATGAGTGTGGCAGGCGTTCATGCGGCCGGGCACAACCATGGCCAACCCATGAATAATGAAGGGCCCTGCGGGGAACCTTGTGCTTTTGTTTCTGTCTGTAACGAAAGGGCGCATCAACGCGTTCTGTTTTCAACAAGGAGTGCGCCATGCTGATTTATCGTCGCCGTCCTCACGATGTCTCGGAAGCGGACGTTACCCCGGAATCAATCTACCGAAGTCGTCGTGCGTTCATGGGAACGCTGGGCGGGCTGGGGCTTGCCGCCTCGTTTGCGCCGTCGGCGTGGGCCAAACCGCCCTACGAGGGCGTTGGCGAGGCCGATGCACCCAAGTGGTTCGCCGCCAAGAAAGCCGATGCCCGGTGGGACGCGGTGGTGCCCGCAGACCCCTCAAAAGACAAGACCACGCCGTTCGAGGACGCAACGCACTACAACAACTTCTTTGAGTTCGGCACCGACAAGGACGACCCGGCGGCCCGCGCCGGACAGCTCACGACAGCGCCCTGGAGTGTGACGGTCGATGGGCTCGTCAATGCGCCGGGGGCGATTGCGCTGGAAGATCTGATCGGCCCGAGTCAGCTCGAGGAGCGCATCTATCGGCTGCGCTGTGTCGAGGCCTGGTCGATGGTAATTCCCTGGCTCGGCATCCCGCTTGCGGACGTGATCAAACGCGCCGACCCGAAAAGCGAGGCCCGTTATGTGCGTTTCGAAACGCTGGTACGGCCCGAGGAAATGCCGGGTCAGCGCTCGCGCTTCGGTCTGATCGACTGGCCCTATGTCGAAGGGCTGCGACTCGATGAGGCGATGCATCCGCTGGCGTTTCTGGCGGTGGGCAATTACGGCCGAGTGCTGCCAAATCAGAACGGCGCGCCGCTCAGATTGGTGGTGCCGTGGAAGTACGGCTTCAAGAGCATCAAATCGATCGTTCGGATCTCGCTGGTCAAGGACGCGCCGATGAACTCATGGCAACAGATCGCGCCCAACGAGTATGGCTTTTACGCCAACGTCAATCCGGACGTGGATCACCCGCGCTGGAGCCAGTCCACCGAGCGGCGGCTGCCGAACTCGTTGTTCAGTCCCAACCGCATCGACACTCGTCTGTTCAATGGCTACGACGAGGTGGCGAACCTGTATGCGGGCATGGACCTTCGGAAGCACTTTTGATGCAGACTTCTCCCAGACTCATCCTCCTGTGGCGAGTGCTCGTGTTTTTCGCCGCGCTTTCACCACTAGGGTACTGGAGCGCGCAGGTGGCGCTCGGCCATGCAGGCCCGGAGCCCGGCCAGTACCTCCTGTTGAAGTTCGGCCTCTGTGCGCTGGTGCTGCTGCTCTTGACGCTTGCATTGACCCCCTTGACTCGGCTGACCGGCTGGCGCGGCTTTACCGCCATTCGGCGCCAGCTCGGGCTCTGGTGTTTCGCGTATGCGCTGCTGCATCTGACAAGCTATGTGCTGTTTATTCTGGGCCTCGATGTCTCACTGCTGTGGGACGACATTCAGCGCAGGCCCTACATCATCGTCGGAGCCCTGGCGCTTTTAGGACTTCTGGTGATGGCCGTGACCTCCAACCGCGTCTCGATGCGCCGGCTTGGCAAGCGCTGGAAGCGAGTGCATTCGCTGGTTTATGGGGTGCTCTTGCTGGTTCTTCTGCATTTTTTCTGGGTGGTGCGCGCCGACATGGCCGAGTGGGCCGGCTATGCACTTGCCGGGGCTGCGCTGCTGCTTTTGCGGCTTGACGCGCTTTCGCGGCGCCTGCCTGCGCTTGGCCGACGGTTGCGGCTTCGTTAGCCGAGTCTAGAACAGTCCGAGCTGCATCAGTTCCTGCGGCGGCACCAGCCTGACGCCGACGCCCAGCAACCGCACCGGGCGGGCCTTTCGCTGCCAGGCCTCGCCGAGCAGAGCCTCAAAGGTGGCAAGATCCGGCGCGTGGCCGCCGGTTTCAATCGTGGTGATGCTGAAGTCGTTGAAGCGCACCTTCACGAATACCTTGTTGGTGGCTGGTCGGTCGTGTCGGTCAAGGCGTTCGTCGAGCTTGTCGACCAGAGCGGGGAGCGCGCGGCGGCAGGCATCGATATCCGGCAGGTCGTGATCGAAGGTGGTTTCGACACTGACCGACTTGCGCTCGCGCTCGGTCTTGACCTCGCGGCGGTCGATGCCGCGAGCCAGCTCGTAAAGCCGGTGGCCGAACTTGCCGAACTGCTCGATGAGCGTTGGAAGCGCCAGTGCCTTGAGTTCCTGACAGGTGGTGATGCTTAGCCGCTCGAGCTTGGTCTGTGTGGCGGGGCCCACCCCGTGGAGCTTACTGACCGGCAGCCGTTCGATGAACGCCTCGGCCTCCTCGGGAGAAATGACGAACAGGCCGTCCGGTTTCTCCCAATCGCTTGCGATCTTTGCCAGAAACTTGTTGGGCGCCGCACCCACCGACACGGTGATGCCAGTGCGCGCGTTCGCCTCGCGCTTGAGCCACTGGGCCATCCAGGTTGCGCTGCCCTGAAAGCGGGGCGTGTCGGTGACGTCCAGGTACGCTTCATCGAGCGACAGCGGCTCGACCTTGTCGGTCAGCTCGAAAAAGAGCGCCTGAATCTGTTGGGAGACCTGGCGGTACTTGTCGAAATCGGGCTTTACAATCACAAGCTCCGGGCAGCGCTTGACCGCCTGCGCCATCGGCATTGCCGAATGAATCCCAAAGGTACGCGCCGGGTAGTTGCAGGTGGCCACCACGCCTCGGTGCTCGGGCCGTCCGCCCACGGCGAGCGGCCGCTCGAGCAGGTCAGGGTTGTCCCGCATTTCAACGGCGGCGTAAAAGCAGTCGCAATCGGCGTGCAAGATCTTCACGGGCTAGTGCTCTGGACGCTCGGCCTTGCGGCGGCGTATGCGCGCAAGTACGCAAGCCTTGTCCGCGTCGCTGAGCGAGCCCCAGGCGACGATCTCATCGATGTGGCGATAGCAGCCGGTGCAGAGCTGCTCGTCGTTCAGCTGGCAGTGGTTGCGACAGGGCGACTCGACCATGCGCTCAGCCTTCGGTCGCGCCGCGCCCGGGCGCGAGTACATCGAGCAGCGGGTCGAGCCGGCCCGGCATCAGCGCGTCCTCGACGGCACTGATGCGCAAAAGATGCCCAAGCGCTGGGTGAGGGGGCCGATGAACGATGACGCCGGCCTCCAGTAGCGCGTGCTGCCCGTCAGTGGCGGTCTCGGCATCGTCGGTCACGATCGTCACGAAGTTGGTCACGCTTGGCAGTACCGACACGCCGTGCGCTCGAAGATTCGCGCTCAGGCGCTCACGGCGAGCGATGACGTCCTGAATGTGGGTCTGCACTTCCTCGTCGTGATCGAGAAGCGTCGTGGCCGCATCGAGGGCAAGCGAGGAGACGGCGTAATGAATGCGCACCGCATTGAGCGCGCGCACGGTCTTGGGCTCGGCAAGGGCGTAGCCGATGCGAAGTCCGGCCAGACCGTGCGCCTTGGAGAAGGTGCGAAGGCGGATCACGCCCGGCAGGGGTCGGCTTTCGATCCGTTCGGCGCAGAAATCGAAGTAGGCCTCATCGAGCAGCAGCCAGCACTGCTCGGGTAGCCGTCGGGCCAGTTCTTCAATGCGCTCGACCTCGATCAGTGCGCCGGTCGGGTTGTCGGGGTTGGCCAGATAGACCAGCCGAGCGTTTGAGGCATTCGCGCGCGCGCACAAGGCGTCGATGTCCGGCATTAGAGCGCCGCCCTCGAGGCCATAGGGCACCTCCTCGAGCGCGCAGCCGTGGCCTCTGGCGAAATAGGCAAACGTCGGGTAGGTGCCAGCGCTTGTTACCACGGTATCGCCCGGGGCACAGCAGGCGCGAAGCGTAAGCGCCATCAGGCTGTCGGCGCCGGCATCGACCACCAGCGTCTCGAGGGCAACATCAAGGCGACCGGCCAGACGCGTTCGTAGCTCGAACGCCTCGGCGTCGCCGTAGGCCCGGGCCAGGTGCGCGGCGCGCTCGCCGAGCACGGCCGCGAGCGCGTTGTGGGGCATGTCGAGGCCTTCGTTGGAGCCAAGCTGGTGGGGCAGTGTACGCCCAAGCCGGCGCTCGAGTGCCTTCAGGCCGGGAAACGGGTTTTTGGGGTGCTCATCATCGAGCTGGGGCGCGAATCGGGACACGGTGCCTCCTGAGCGTGGAACGTGGGAAATGCGCGCGGTACCGCTGTCACCGTTTTGGGCTCAGTAGCGGCGGGTGGTATTCAGCGCCTGCTCGTCGAACGCGCCGCTCGAGCGGGTCTGCCAGACCGGGGCGTCCTGACCGCTTTGATAGAGCCGCATGGTGAGGGTGTAAGGGTAAAGCGTCCGGTCGGAAAGCGACAGGGGGGCGCGGGCTTCGAGCGAGGTTTCAAGCAGCCACTGATTGGCCTGGGTCGGCCTGGGCGCGGGGCCTGGCCAGGCGATGACCTGAAGCGTCTCGCTCTTGGCCAAAAGCGCCCGCGCCAGCGCGTCTCTGAAGTGGCCCACAGGCGTCGGGAAATGATGATCGATGGTGGTCGGGGGCACCACCAGTACCGGCTGTGCGGCGCCTTTTTGCCAAAGGGGCGTCCTTTCGAGCGTGAGCGCGGCCTGGCGACCGAGGCCGTTCAACGGGTCGCGTTCACGAAACGTCGGTGAAGACGAGAACAGCGAACAGCCACTGACAGTGAGCACGAGTACAAGAACCAGCCATCTCAGCCTCATGAGGCGGCTTCCTGCGCCGTGGGCGGTGCATCGATGAACCGCACCAGACGGTCGAACAGCGGCGTTCGGATGTCCGGCAGTTCATTGACCAGATGGTGGCGGGCGTGATCGTGGCAGACGGTCTGGGCGTTGGGGAATTTTCGCTCGAGCATCGGCAGGTTGTACTGCCAGTCCACGGTCAGGTCCTGCTTACCCTGAAGAATCAGGGTCGGCATGGGCGAGGGCGGCAGCGCTTTCAGATCCGCCATCCAAAGGCGCATCGCACTGACCCAGGAAACCGACAGGAACGCCGGCTGCAGCGGGTCGTCATGGTGGAGAAAACGGGCAAAGTGCTGGTCGTTGCTGTTGGCGCGAAACTTGCGCTTCAGTGTGCGGACAAACGGTTTCAGTGCCGAGTGCAGCCAGCGGGACTGATTCCAGCCAAGCGGTCTGACCAGCGGCGCCAGCAGGCACAGGGATTGCCAGGGCGTCTCCGGGTCGCTCAGCGCGTCGGTTGCAAGAATCGCGCTGCCGGTGCTTTGGCCGATGCCGCACCAGGGCCCGGGGGCGAGCCCCTGCTCATCGAGCGTCTGGCGTACCGTTCTGAGACAATCAACGTAGTCGTTAAAGGTATCGATGGAGGCGCGGTCACCGTTGGATAGCCCGTGACCGGGTAGATCCCAGAGCACGACCTGCCAGTTCGCGCGCAAAAGCGCCTCGAGCAGATGCCCGTAGAGGCCCAGATGATCGAAGTAGCCGTGCACCACGAACACGGTGCCCCGGGGCGCCGGCGGGCACCAGACCTGGGTCCAGAGCGCCCAGCTGCCGGCGTCGATCACGCCGCTGTAGACGGTTTCGGTCAGGGGAAGACGCCGGTCCAGGCGGTAATACGCCAGGTACTCGCCCAAAAGCCCGCTCGTGTCCGTGACCGGCGCGGGCGGGCCTGAGTGTGAAAGCAGGCTGAAGTCGGGCAGTGAGTGCGTCATGGGGACCTGGGGCTGCGTCTTGATCGAATGTCCATCCCCTTAGTGTAACGCCTTTGATGGGTTTTTGGACACTGTTCGATTTGCCGGCCGAAGGCGGGTGACCCATGAGCCGGCTTGGTGCATCCCCAGGGTGACGCTGGGCATCATCATGAGAGCGAACGGGCGTTTCGCGTCACACCATCGAGGGCGGAATTGCTGGTGCCGCGCTCGAGAATCACGCTGAAGCTGCCATCGGTTTCAAGCACAACGGCGTAGACCTGATCGATGTCGGCGACGCCCTTGGCGCGGATCGCGGCGCGCACCTCGGCTTCGGCTACCCGCTCGCGCTGAAGGGCGTTTTCGAGGTAGCGGCCTTCATGCAATAAAAGTGTCGGGGTGGATTTGATCAGGTTCTTGAAGCGCGTCGAGCGCACCGAGGTGAAGGTCATGGCGAACTGAAGCCCGATGATCACCAAAAACGCGGTGATGCCCTGAGTCAGCGAGACGTCGGCAGACGTCAGCGCGGTGGCAAGCGTCGACCCAAGCGCAATGGTTGCGACGAAATCGAAGGCGTTCCATTTAGACAGCGTGCGCTTTCCCGACACGCGCAGTAAAACCACGAGGGCGAGGTAGCTCGCGACGCCGACAACGATGGTGTTGAGCACAGAAGGCATGAGTAAACATCCAGGCAGATGGAACCAGGGAAGTTAAAGCCTAGATGCCACGCTCTGCATTGTCAGAGTTGAACATCGATCCACCGTGCTATGTGTTGCGGTCGGGTCTCAGCGTGGCGACGGCCATGATCAGCCAGCCCAGCAATAAAAGCGCGCCGCCAATGGGCGTGATTGGGCCGATCATGCGGGGGGCGCCGAGTGCGAGGGCGTAGAGCGAGCCTGAAAACAGGGCAATGCCGGCCAGCCAGCATCGAATGGCCGCTAGGGAGGCCCGCGTTGGTGTGGTCCTATACCGGATCAGCATGACCATGATCGCAAGTGTATGCCACATCTGGTAGTGAACGCCGGTTTCCCAGGCGTGAAGCAGACGGTTGCTGATTTGGCCTTCTAGGCCGTGAGTGCCGAACGCGCCCGCCGATACGGCAACGAAGCCGCTAATGTAGACTGCGAACTGTTCGAATTTTCCACGCATCATGTACACTTCTCCACCGCGCACTTTCAGTTACGCCCTACAAGATAGATAAAACCCGTTATTTACTCATTTTAAGAGTGAATGAAGCAGGTAAACACTGGAGCACCTCACTAATGGAATTCCTACAACAGATCGAGGCCGCGATCCATGTGGTCATGGACCCGATCAGCAATTTTATCTGGAGCTATATTCTGATCTACCTCCTGCTCGGCGCAGGACTGTTGTTTACGGTATTCACTCGGTTCATGCAATTCAGGTTGCTTGGGCACATGGGGCGTATCACGTTCTCAAGTCGCAGTAGCGGTGAAGGTATCAGCGCCTTTCAGGCCTTCGCGACCTCGCTTGCCTCTCGTGTAGGTACCGGCAATCTGGCCGGTGTTGCGATCGCGCTGTGGGTCGGTGGTCCGGGTGCGATCTTCTGGATGTGGATGACTGCGCTTGTCGGTCTTGCCACGGCGTTTATCGAGTCCACACTCGCTCAGGTCTACAAGGAACCTCATGAAGATGGGTCGTTCCGTGGTGGCCCGGCCTATTATATGGAGCGCGGACTCGGCAAGCGCTGGATGAGTGTCATCTTCGCGGTCTTTCTGTTGATTGCCTACGGTCTTGCCTTCAACGGCGCCCAGGCCAATACCATTGCCCAGAGCATGGAACAGGCCTTCAGCATTCCGACCTGGGCCACAGGCGTTGTGTTGGTGGTGCTGACCGCCCTGATCATCTTCGGTGGGGTTAAATCGGTTGCCCGTACTGCCGAGAAGATCGTACCGGTCATGGCGATCATTTACCTGCTGATCGCGCTGTTGATTCTTGCCATGAATATCAGCGAAGTGCCTGCGATGCTCGCGCTGATCGTCAAGAGTGCGTTCGGCTACGGCCCGGCGGTTGGCGGTGCGGTGGGCTACACCATCAAGATCGCGATGGAAAACGGCATCAAGCGCGGCCTGTTCTCCAACGAGGCCGGCATGGGCTCGGCCCCGAACGTTGCAGCCACGGCCACGGTCAAGCACCCGGCGGCGCAGGGTCTGGTTCAGTCGTTCGGTGTGTTCGTCGATACGCTGGTGATCTGCAGCTGCACGGCAGTCGTGATCCTGCTGTCCGGCGTCTATGGCGATCTGATCAGCGCCGGTGGCGGTCAGGACATCGAGGGCATCACGCTGACCCAGCAGGCGATGAGCGATCACCTGGGTGCCTTCGGTACCTACTTCATTGCCATCGCGATCCTCCTGTTCGCATTCACCTCGATCATCGGCAACTACGCCTATGGTGAAATCAACATCGGGTATCTGTTCAAGCGTAAGCCGAAGGCCGCGATCATGGCGCTTCGTGTCGCCGTACTTGGCATGGTCATGGCAGGTTCAGTCGCGAACCTCGATTTCGTCTGGAGCTTCGCTGACTTCGCGATGGGCCTGATGGCAACCACCAACCTGATTGCCATCATCCTGCTGGCGCCGGTGGCGTTTGCGGTGCTCAAGGATTACGAGCGTCAGCGCAAGGCCGGTACGGTCGAGCCGGTGTTCGATCCGACGACACTCGAGCAGCTGGCGGGTCACTACAAGAAAGACATCTGGTAAGCGCATTTTGCCACGATGTCGACAAGGGCGAGCACTGTGCTCGCCCTTGTTGTTTTCGTATACTTGGGCGCCCAATATCCGGGCCGGGACCTAACGGAGAGTGATATGCACGTGCTGCTCAATGGCGAGTCGCGCCAGTTCGATGACATCAATACGGTCGCCGAGCTGGTCGAACGGCTTGGTCTTGCCGGCAAGCGGATCGCGGTCGAGCACAATGAAACGATCGTGCCGCGCTCGCGTCACGCCGAAACCGAACTCAGTGACAACGATCGCGTCGAGATCGTGCACGCGATCGGCGGGGGTTGATGGCCGCATCTTCCGCGCTTTAGCTTCTATTCTCTGATGGAGACAGCAATGACAGACATGCAACGGATGGACGTTCCGCTTACCGTGGCTGGACGTACGTTCTCTTCCCGCCTGCTGGTCGGCACCGGCAAATACCGCGATTTCGACGAGGCCCGCGCGGCCATCGAGGAAAGTGGCGCCGACGTCGTCACGGTCGCCGTGCGTCGCTCCAATCTGGGCCAGGACCCGGACGCGCCGAATTTGCTCGATGTCATTTCGCCGTCACGCTACACGATCCTGCCCAACACCGCCGGCTGCTTCAACGCGCGGGATGCGGTGCGTACCTGTCAGCTCGCCCGGGAACTGCTCGATGGCCATAATCTGGTCAAGCTCGAGGTGCTCGGCGACCAGAAAACGCTGTATCCCAACGTGATGGAAACCCTGAGCGCGGCGCGCACGCTGATCGATGACGGCTTCGACGTCATGGTCTACACCAGCGACGACCCGATCGTTGCCCAGGAGCTTGAGTCGATGGGCGCCAGCGCCATCATGCCGCTTGGGTCGCTGATCGGCTCTGGTCAGGGGCTTTTGAACCCCGATACGCTCGCGCTCATTCTCGAGCACGCCCGCGTGCCGGTACTGGTCGACGCCGGCATCGGCACCGCCTCCGACGCCGCGCTTGCCATGGAGCTTGGTTGCGATGGCGTGCTTTTGAATTCCGCGATCGCCCACGCCAAACAGCCGGTACTGATGGCGCGTGCAATGAAGCGTGCGGTCGAGGCCGGCCGTGACGCCTATCTGGCCGAGCGGATGCCGCGGCGTCAGGAAGCCCGTGCATCATCGCCCACACGCGGCCTGATTACTGAATAAGCCGCTCGTCCAATACTCTTTTAACGTGCAATGAGCCAGACATGATCGATTCTACGGATTCCACCCCTTCGTCTTCCGAGCAGGGCGATGCCCCCCGTCGGGAAATCAAGAGCTATGTGCTTCGGGGCGGGCGCATGACCGCCGCTCAGGCTCGCGGATTCGAGGAGGTCTTTCCAAGACTTGGGCTGACGCTCGAGCACGGCCGGCTTGATCTAAACGCCGTGTTCGGCCGCGAGGCGCCGCGTGTGGTCGAGATCGGCTTTGGTATGGGCGGCTCGCTGCTCGAGCAGGCCATGGCCAACCCGAATACGGATTTCATTGGCATCGAAGTGCATCAGGCCGGTGTGGGCAAGCTGCTTGATGAAGCCGACAAGGCTGGACTTTCCAACCTGCGGGTCTACCGAGAAGACGCGCTTAAAGTGCTTGATGACGCCCTGCCGGAAAACAGCATCGATACGCTTCAGTTGTTCTTCCCAGACCCCTGGCCCAAGAAGAAACACCACAAGCGCCGCATCGTGCAGCCGGCGTTTCTTGAAAAGGTCGCGCGGGTGCTGAAATCCGGCGGCACCTTCCATATGGCAACCGACTGGGCGCCCTATGCCGAGCACATGGCCGAGGTCATGAGTGAGGCACCGGGCTTTGAAAACACCGCTGCACCCGGCGAGAGCTTCGTGCCGCGCCCGGCGTTTCGCCCGTTGACCAAGTTCGAGCAGCGCGGTGAACGGCTCGGGCATGGGGTGTTTGACCTGATCTTTAGGGTGTAATAGCCCCGGGGAGCGCGCGTAAGCGAGGCGTCACGCCACGCGGCGGGCGCTTTCCCGGTCGGACATCTTTGCAGCCCAACGTATAGGCATAAAAAAGCCGCCAGGGAAGGCGGCTAAAATGGTTGTGCAAAGAATGCGATGAGCGTGCATTACTCATCAAGTTCAGAATAACACGGTGTCTAGCTATAACTTGTAGCATTACGTGTCGTTGTGTTAGCGCCTGTCTCCATAAGCACCTTGATTTTTCGTCTCTTTCTCGGCGATTGAGCCGCATGGACGCTCAGACTTTTTTATTCCGAATGGGCGATGTTAGACTTGTTTTTTTAACCGTGGTTTAAACTATACACTCAGGTATAGATAGACAGAGGCACTCAGAAGTCATGCGTTCGGAGACATCCCTGCCCGATCGTCTGCCCGGAGAGGGCGCAGCGATCAGCGCAGCGCAGGCCGCACTTGATGGCAATCAGCGCGGTCTCAAGCGGTTGCTGCCGTTTTTGGGGCCGGCGTTCATCGCCTCGGTGGCCTACATCGACCCCGGCAATTTCGCGACCAACATTCAGGCCGGGTCATCCTATGGCTATCTGCTGCTGTGGGTGGTGTTGGCCTCGAATCTGATGGCGATCCTGATTCAATCGATGTCGGCCAAGCTCGGCATCGCCACCGGCAAGAACGTACCTGAAGTCTGTCGAGAGCGCTTTCCGCGCCTGGTCACGTTCGGGCTGTGGGTACAGGCCGAAATCATCGCCATCGCAACCGATCTGGCCGAGTTCATCGGCGGTGCGCTGGGGCTTCATCTGCTGTTTGGGATTCCCCTGTTTCCGGCCGCGGTCATTACCGGCATTTTTTCGTTCGGGCTACTTGAACTTCAGCGCCGCGGGTTCAGGCCGCTCGAGGCGGGCATCACGGCGCTGGTCGGCGTGGTGGTGGTGGCGTTTTCCTACGAGGTGGTCATCGCCCGACCGGACGGCGCAGCGCTTCTGGCAGGCCTTACGATCCCGCGCTTCGAGGACGGCAACAGCGTCATGCTGGCTGCCGGTATTCTTGGCGCCACGGTCATGCCGCATGTGATCTACCTGCATTCAGCGCTGACTCAGCGCCGCGTGGTCGGGCGCACCGAGTCCGAGCGTCGGCGCATCTTCCGTTTCGAGTTCGTGGATATTTTGATCGCGATGGGCATTGCAGGCTTCATCAATGGCGCGATGCTTGTGATGGCGGCGGGGCTCTTTTTCGGATCCGACATCACGGTCAGCACGCTTGAAGGCGCGTTCGAACAGCTTGACGTTCAGGTCGGAAGTCTTGCGGCCATTCTGTTTGGCGTCGGGTTACTGGCAAGCGGCTTTTCGAGCTCATCCGTTGGCACCATGAGCGGCCAGGTGGTCATGCAGGGCTTTCTCAAGCGTCAGATCCCGCTGTATCTTCGCCGGCTGATCACGATGGTGCCGGCGCTTGCGATTCTGGGGGCCGGGGTCGACCCGACCACCGCGCTGGTCATGAGCCAGGTGGTGCTGTCGTTCGGGATTCCATTCGCCCTGATTCCGCTTTTGATGTTCTGCTCGAACAGGGCCGTGATGGGCTCACTGGTCAATCACCGGGTGACCACGGTGCTTGCCTGGGCGATCGCGGCACTCATCATTGCCTTGAACGTGTTTTTACTGCAGCAGACGCTTTTTTGAAAAGAAGAGGGCTTGGCCTCAAGTTCCAGGCGGCAGTGCCGTTGAATCCAGTGTCATGTTTTATGTGCGTTACCCGCGGCCTCTGGCTGCGGGTTTTTTTATTCCTCAACGAATCTCAGGAACACGCCTCAGCGCGCCTCGTTCTGACGGTCTCTGAGCGTGTCACGTGAGCGCTCGAGCTGAATGCGATCGCGTTGTCGATTATCGCGGTCGATCACGTCGTGATGCATGGGGTTTCGCGCGCTTCGGCGCTGGTCGCGCTGAAGCTCCCGCGCCTGACGGTCGACCGTGCGGCGCTGCTCCTGAAGCTCACGCCGCGCCTGCGCCTTGTTGGTGTCGAATCGGTCGGCGCCGTTATCGCTCTGGTCATAGGCGGGGCTTGAGAGGCTCAGCAGCAAGCCTGCAAGACCTGCCATCACGAGCGAACCCGTTTTGACGTATCGAAAGATCATGGTGAACCTCCGTAATGTGTAGCGACACCATGGCGCGATCGAGACGCGCCGTCCAGTTTGGTGCCAGGTGTTCTACACTGGGCCCTGAACGTTCGCATTCTGGAAAAGGAGATTTCCATGGCAGACAATGACGGCATTCGCCCGACTCGAGATGACGACGCCTATACCGCGCCCGTCACCGCCTCCGACAATGAAACCGAGCGCTTCGAGGATGAGATCAGCCTCGAGCAAAATGGCACCGCCGACACCCAGGACGCCGAACAGCTTCCCCAGGAGTTCGAAGACGAGGCCGAGATTGCCGAGCAGGGCAACCGCGACCGCGATGAAGAGCGATTGCTCGAGAAGGAGCGCCAGCTCGAAAATGAGCTCGAGGTGACCGACGCCGACGAAGAAGGTCTGGAAGGCCACATCAAAGAGCTGGATTTCAGCGACGATGACGATCTAAGCGGCGTTGAGCCTGTGATCGAGGACGAGGACGACCTCGAGGATCAGCTGCCCCGATGACGCCATCCGACGCCCCGGTTACGGGGCGTCTTTATAGGAGGCGTCGTATTTATCCTGATACTGTTCGGCCATTTCCTGGCAGTTTTCCTCGGCCTTGGTACGATGCGCCGAATCCTCAAGCGTCTCGAGCCGCTCGAAGCAGCGAACGACGGTCTGACGTTCCTGGGCCTGGTTTTCGGGCGTCTGGTTGCTCTTGATCAGAAAGATCAAGATGGCGTAGATGATGGCGATGAAGGCGATGGCGCCAAGCATCAGCAGCAGGCAGCCGCGCTTTTGTCGCGGGGAGGAGGGTTGGTCGCTCACGGCGGTCATCCTGTTGATGAAACGGGTGGCTTAATGTATCAGATTCGCGCGCGCCGCGGCGACGATGGGGAGCGACCTAACGGCGCACTGTCATCGGGCAGGCACTCGTGCAGCGCCTTTACTTCCAGGGGCCTGATCTAATCCCGTACGACGCGTTCCCCGCCTGAGACGTTCCCGGCAACGAGTGCCCAAACTACAAGGCGGCCCAGCGCAACGCGTCCTAAACACAAAACGTCCTAATCACAGAAAACGTCCTGATCATAGAGAGTGTCATGGCCCGCGCGGTACTCGATGACCCCTTTTATTACCTTGCCAATTTCACCTTCGTGCTCGACTGGCTCAGCGCGCGCTACGACGATGTGCTGCGCCCGGACGAACGGGCGTTCATTCAGGACTTTGCGCACTGGCCGACGCCGTCGCAGGCGCTGTTCGTGCGCATGGCCATGCGAAAGGGCGACCATTTTCGCCTCGAAAAGCTTGCCTACGAGGAAATCGGCGACAGCCGCGCGGCACTCGCACCGCTTTTGGCATCGCCCTGGGTGACCGACGCCGCACCGCTCGATATTCGTGCCCTGGCGCGGCTTCTTTCGAAGGATGACGTGGCCGCTCTGGCCCGCCGCGCGGGCCTTCCCGTCAAGGCCAAGGCCCTCATGGTCGAGGCGCTTGCCGTGCATTACGAGGGCATCGAGCAGCCGATTCACGCCTGGCACGTCCTCGATGACGAGGTGATAAGCCTGACCTGTACGGCGCTTCTGGAGCGTTTTCGGCTGATGTTCTTCGGCAATCTGCGCCAAACCTGGTCGGAATTCGTATTGGCCGAGCTTGGGATCAATCAGTTCGAACCGGTCGAGCTTTCCGGCAGCGCACGCCCGTTTCAACAGGCCGAGGACATCGATCTTTACATGGCGCTGAGCGCGCTTCGTGACCGGCTCGAGGAGGGCGAGGCACCTCGAGATCTTCTGGCCGATGTGCCGGCGCTCCCTGAAAACAACGCCTGGCTCGAGGCCCGGCGCGACCGGTTACTGTACGCCCTTGGGCGCCAGGCCGAACGCGGGCGGGACACCGAAACCGCGCGTGTGGCGTTTAAACATAGCGGCGCGCTCGATGCCCGCATGCGCCGCATTCGCCTGCTCGAGAAATCACACCCGGAAGACGCCTGGGCGCTGTGCGAGGCGGCGCTTAAGGCGATCGAAAGCGAGGCCGAGGCGCAGCAGCTTGCCCGAGTGCGGCCGCGGCTTGCCCGAAAGCTTGGGTATGCGCCGGTTGAAGCCATTGCGGCCCCGACGGTTTCCTGGATCACGCTGTCGCTTGCGAAAACGAGCCAGGTCGAGCTCGGCGTGGCCGAGGCACTTGCCACGCCCACCGCGCCGGTGCATTACGTGGAAAACGCGCTGTTCACGACGCTCTTTGGTCTGCTGTGCTGGGAGGCGATCTTCGCGCCGGTACCGGGGGCCTTCTTTCACCCCTTTCATCGAGGCCCGGCTGATCTTTACCGCCCCGGGTTCGTCGCACGGCGGGCGCAGGTGTTCGAGCGGGCGCTGGCCCGGCTCGAGGACGGGACCTACCGTACGCACATCCTTGAGACGCTTAAGGCAAAAGCCGGGCGCCAGTCGCCGTTCGTGGTCTGGGGGCTTTCGCGCGATATTCTCGAGCAGGCGCTCGACTGCATTCCGGCGGCGCATCTGCGCGCGCTGTTCACGCGCCTTCTCAAGGATCTGAAGGCCAATCGCGCCGGGTTTCCCGATCTGATCCAGTTTGATCTTGAGCGTCAAAGTTATCGGCTGATCGAGGTCAAGGGCCCGGGGGACCGGCTTCAGGACAATCAAAAACGCTGGCTTGGGGAGTTCGAGCGCCACGCCATGCCGGTCGTGGCCTGTCAGGTTGTCTGGGACGACGCCTGTGAGGCGACGTCATGAGTGCCTCGGGCGGGCCTTCGTCGCTTCGTGTCGGGGTGCGAACGCTCTGTGCGTTCGGGGCACGCTCGGGCGACATTGACCTGCGGTTTACGCCCTCGCCCACGGCGCTCGAGGGGATACTCGGCCATCAGCGGGTGGCGGGCCGACGGCCTGACTCGTTCGAGGCGGAAGTCACGCTTCGGGCCGAGATCGACGGACTCGAAGTGGTCGGGCGCTGCGATGGCGTGGATATGCAGGGCGTTGACGGCCCCGAGGTGCAGGAAATCAAGACCCACCGCGGCCGGCTCGATCAGCAGCCGGCCAACCAGCGCGCGCTGCACTGGGCGCAGGCGCAAGTCTACGGCGCGCTGCTCTGCCGCGCGCGTGCACTTCCCCGCATCGTGCTGGCGCTGGTGTATGTCGACATCACCTCCGATGACGAGACCCGCCTATCTGAGACCGCCACCCGCGATGAACTCGAGACGTTTCTTACGGCGCTGTGCGGGCGCTATCTTGAGTGGGGACGTCGTGAGCAACAGCACCGCAAGCGGCGCGACGAGGCGTTATCAAGGCTTGCGTTCCCGTTTGACGAGTTTCGCCCGGCCCAGCGGCCACTGGCCGAATCGGTGTACAAGTCGGTCATGCTGTCGCGCCATGCGCTGCTCGAGGCGCCAACCGGACTCGGCAAGACGCTTGGCACGCTGTTTCCGATGCTGAAAGCGATGCCCAACCGGCCACTCGACCGGGTGTTCTTTCTGACCGCGCGCACCACCGGGCGCCAGCTTGCCCTGGACGGGCTCAAGGCGCTGGCCTCAAACACACAGCCACCGGTGCGAGTGCTCGAGCTGATCGCTCGAAGCAAGGCGTGCGAGCACCCGGACAAGGCGTGTCATGGTGAGTCATGCCCATTGGCCCGCGGGTTCTACGATCGCCTTCCGGCAGCGCGCGAGGCGGCGGCAGACATGGGCTGGCTCGATGGCCCCTCGCTTCGCGCCCTGGCGGGTTCGCACGAGGTGTGCCCGTATTATCTGGGCCAGGAGATGGCGCGCTGGAGCGATGTCATCGTGGGGGACGTCAGCTACTACTTCGATTTCAGCGCGATGCTGTTCGCGCTCGCCTGCGAGCAGAAATGGCAGGTCGGGGTGTTGGTGGATGAGGCGCACAACCTGATCGAGCGGGCTCGCGGCATGTACAGCGCCGAGCTCGATCAAACCCGACTTCGCTCGGTTCGACGCGAAGCGCCCAAGCCGGTTCAGCGCGGACTGGATCGGGTTCAGCGGGCGTGGCGAGCGCTCAATGCCGAGCGTTTTGATGATGCCTCAAGCAAGGCCCCGGTTACGCTTGAGGCCGTGCCGGAACCGCTTGAAGGGGCACTCAAGCGGTTCGTATCGATCATGAGCGAGACGCTTGGCGAGGCGCCGATACCGATTCAAAGCGCGCTACTGGACTGCTATTTCGAGGTACTGCATTTTTTGAGGGTGCTCGAGGTCAGTGACGAAGCGCATTTTCTGCTTGATGTACGGCCGGGTGCCCGCCGAAGACAGGGCGTCGACAGCCGGTTGGCGCTTCGAAATGTGGTGCCGGCGCCGATGCTTGCGCCCCGGTTCGCAAGCGCGGCGTCCACTGTGCTGTTTTCTGCAACGCTCAGCCCATCAACCTATTATCGTCGGCTGCTTGGCCTTGAGCGCGACGCCGCCTATCAGCGCCTGCCTTCGCCGTTTTCGAGTGAGCAGCTCGAGGTCGTTATTCACCGTCGCCTCTCGACGCGCTACCGCGACCGGGCTGCGGCCCTGCCTGACATCGCCCTACTGATGCGCGATCAATACCGCGCTCGCCCCGGTAACTATCTGGCCTTTTTCAGCAGCTACGCCTTTTTGGAGCAGGCGCGGGCGGCGCTTACGTCACTCGACCCCGAGCTCGAGGTATGGGCGCAGGATACCGGCATGAGCGAGGCGGCGCGAACCGAGTTTCTGGCCCGGTTCGAATCAGGCGGGCAGGGCATCGGTTTTGCGGTGCTGGGGGGCGCCTTTGCCGAAGGCGTCGATCTGCCGGGGGACCGGCTGATCGGGGCGTTCATTGCAACGCTTGGACTGCCCCAGTTCGACGCCGTCAATGAGCGCATGCGTGAGCGGATCAGTCAGACGGGTGGTCAGGGCTATGAGGACGTCTACCTCTATCCCGGGCTTACCCGGGTCGTGCAGGCCGCAGGCCGCGTCATTCGAGGCCCTCTGGATACCGGCGTGGTTCATCTAATGGACGACCGGTTTGCTCGGCCCGACGTGCAGGCGCTGCTGCCCGAGTGGTGGTCGGTGTCGTTTTCGTGAGTATGTCGCGATAAAAAAGGCGCCGCGAGCGGCGCCGTGTCGAGGTTGAACCCGGCCGAGGCCGGCGTGGTGTGTTATCTCTTGTGGTCAGGCCATGTCCGTGTGACGGGCGGCAGTCGAGGCCTTTCTGGCCGGTGCGAACGCGTCGGAGCGAGGCTCGTGCGCGGCGTCCTGTGCGAGGGTGTCGCTTACGGTGTAGTGCGCAATCAGCTCATTCATTTCGACGGCCTGATCGTCGAGCAGCTTGCTGGCCGCAGCGATTTCCTCGACCAGTGCTGCATTACGCTGGGTTGTGTCATCAAGCTGTGAAATGGCCTGGTGGATCTGGCCGACGCCGTCGGACTGCTCGGAGGCGGCGGTCGAAATTTCGGCCACAAGCACCGCCACTTCCTTGATGCGGGCGCGGATGTCGGTCAGTGCCTTGTGGGTTGAGGTGACGCGCTGGTTGCCTTCCTCGATGGTTTCGGTGCTTTGCTTGATCAGGGTGCGTACTCGGCTCGCTTCCTCGGCACTGCGGCTTGCAAGCTGCCGGACTTCGGCGGCGACGACCGCGAAACCTCGACCCTGTTCGCCGGCGCGCGAGGCTTCGACCGAGGCGTTCAGCGCAAGCAGGTTGGTCTGAAAGGCAATGCTGTCGATGGCGCTGACCACGGCGGCCACCTGCTGGTTGGCGTCCTGGATGCGGCCCATGGCTTCGCGGGTGCTTTCGGCGCTATCAAAGGCGGCGGCCGATTCCCGCTCGGCCTGCTCGGAGAGCTTTTTGGCCTGCGCCGCATTGTCTGCAGTATGACGCACGGTTTCGGTGATCTCGGTCATGCTGGCCGCGGTTTCTTCAAGCGAGGCCGACTGCTCCTCGGTGCGGCTTGCAAGATTGGCGTTGCCCTGGGCGATTTCATGGCTGGCGTCACTGACGGTATGGGCGTTGTATTTGATGCTGCCGACCAGTCGCTCGGTTTCCTCGCTTGCGGTGTTGAAGCTCGAGTACAGCCGTGAAAGCTCATCGCTTCCAGGCACGGCAAGGCGCTGGGTGAGGTCATCGCCTCGATGCTTGATGATCTTGAGCGCGGCCAGAAGCGGGCGGTTGATGGCCTGTACGATGACCCAGGTCAAAGCGAGCGTGATCAAGAGAATGGCCGCTGTAAGAATGACGTAGGTCCACATGCTGGTGATCGAGGCCGAGCGCAGTGCTTCGACCTTGGTCATGATGTCGGCGACCGCCTGATTCTCGATGCGCTTCATGATGTCCATCTTGGTTGCCAGCAGACCAAACCAGGTATCGGGGGAGCGGTTGAAGCCGCCGACGTCGAGCTTGGACATGACGTCCTGACGGATCGTTCGGATGGTGGCAATGTCCGGAGCCGCCATGAGGTCGTTGTACTGCGCGACCACCGACGGGTTTGCCAGTGCCTTGAAGGTTTCAAGATAGGCCTGCTCCCGGCCAATCAATTGCATCCACATCTGCTGTTGGGGCAGTGGCATCTGATTCATGGCGAGCGCACCGGCCACAAGGCCACGTTCGGTGCCGGTCAGGTCCTTGGCGGCCAGAAAGCTGTAGTACGCCGAAATACGCCCGGCAATGTCGGCGTCTTTCGGCAGGTGCGCGACCTGGCCGATGATGGCGATCAGTCCGGTGGTTTCACGCGTGAAGGTATCGGCGGCCTGGGGCGGGCTGATGCGTCCGTCATCGACGTCACTTCGAAGTGTCCCAAGCTTGTTCAATGACGCCTTGGCGGCGTCGACAGGGCCGGCAATCGCCTGGTCTTCCGCGCCGGAAATCTCCCCAATGGCGTCTTTCCAGCGGGTGAGTTCGGCATCCACCTGCCGACGCTGCTGACCGAGTGCGTCGCCAAACTGCTGACGATTACTGGCCAGATACCCCGCCGACAGATTGCGTTCGCCTTGAAGTGCATGCACCAGATCACCGGTGCGCTCGGCAATGCGGGTTACGGTAACCAGATGGTCGGTTTCCTGAATGGTTGTCCAGCGGGCATGGATGCCACTGATCGAGAAAAAGGCCATGGCCAGAATGGGCAGGCCAAGGGCCAGTAGAAACTTGCTTATGATGGGAAGGCGATGCAGTAGGGGCATGGAAGGCGCTCGTCATTAAGTGAATCGAACAAACCGAAATGTAGTTAGGGAACTATCGGTTGGGCCGTCTCAATGCTTGACGATGAGTATCCTGATACTTTGGCAGGGTATAACCGTTACCGCCTCCCATGTGACAAGCTCAAGCGCGGCGCCTCGGTCAGGGCCTGGCGGCGTGCTCGGCGTACCAGGCGCAGTAAAAGTGCCCCCATGAATACAAGGCCTGCCGCCACGCCGAACGCGCAGCGATTCATAAGGTATCTGGCACGCGTGTTTCGCGCATCAATTAGCGCTTCAAGCTCTTCCACGACGACGGTCTCGAGACGCCCGAGGGCATCGACCCGCTGCGATATCAGCTCGAACCAGACGCGCGGGTCCCGGTTCAGGGCGTTGGGAAGCCCTGCGTTTTTCATCACCCAAAGCCGTTCTTTTTGAAGCGCATCAATCACCTGGCTTGATAACACGTTCTGGCTGTGCTCGAGCAGCCTGGGCGTGGCATTGGCGCGAAAGATATCGAGGTAGGCGTATTTCTGCTCGAGCACCTGCATGTAGCGTCGAAACATTAGCCCGGGCATGGTGTCGGCGGCGTAGGCGTGGGCCACAAGGGCGCGCTCGAGCCCGGCGAGGTCCTTCGCCATCACCAAGCTGTGCCAGCTCGTCAGACGTCGGACGGTTTTAGTGTGCGTCGACTCGGCGCTCAGACGGCTGATGTGGTTTAAAAGCGCGAGGTTCACGCCGGTGTAATGATCGAGGATCAGTCTCGCAGGCAGCAGGCGGTCGTCGATGTCACTTCGAATTTGCTCGAGGGAGCCCAGGTTATCCGCGGTGCGGTCGAGTTGAGGTGATTCGGCCAGAAACGGCGCAGCTTTCTTCAACCACTGCGCAATGCGTGCATCGGTGAGGGCGCGCTGGTGCTCGAGCGCGGTATCGAAGTGGCCATCGGTGCTTCCGGCACGGCCAAAGGACAGGCCGCGCTCGCGCTGAAGTGCATGCACCAGAGAGCTTCCGGCGCGGGCCACATCAATGTGTTCGAGTAAATGCTGTGTGGTGTCGCGTATCGCGCGTTGCTCGAGGGTGTAAACGCCAAGGGCCACGGTGGCAGCAGCGCCCATAAAAAGGCCCAGCAGGAGGGCGAGCACGGGCCTGGATATAACGGCGGGTCGATTCATGGGCGCGGCTCGAGTAAGTAATAAGGGGTACGTATGTCATTACTATCGAGCCGCGCTTCAGCTTCTTGAGCGAGAGCGGCGGGTTTAAGCCTGCGTGTCCCGGTAGCGGGCGTTGACGAAGCAGTAAAGGCCGTAGGCGAGAAGCCCAAGTGCCACCACGATCAGAAGCGCCGGGCCAAACGGTTGCTGGGCAAGCGTGACCAGTGCGCCGCCAAGTCCCTTGGCCTGATCGGGGTTGGCAGTCCAGGAGGCAATGCCCAGAAAGCCGCCGATGATGGCGAACACCACGCCCCGTGCGCACAGGCCCCAGCGGGCGACCGTATCGGCTATTGCCAGCTGGTGCTGCGGCATGCGGTGCGTGCGCCAGGATTTGCGGTAGTGCTGTTTGATCGCACGCTGGAACTGACGAAGGCCCACACAAAAGAACACCACCCCAACGAGTGCGACCGCAATCTGCCCGCCGGTATGGCTCATGAGCGTTGCGGTTCGAGACGAGGCCGTGGAGTTGCCGCCGCTGCCGCTCAACATCAAAAGCTCGATGCAGCGATACCCGAGCATGCCGTAGATCGAGCCGCTGATGACGTAGCCGATGCGCACACAGAGGCCCTTGAGAGAGTGGCCCTTGTCGTCGGCGTCAAACAGGGCCTGAATCCAGCGCCAAAGGGTGTAGCACAGAAGGCCGATGGTCAGGGCGATGAGCATGAGGCTGCCAAAGGGTTGACCGGCAAGCTGGGTCACGGCTTCCGAGGCGCCGCCGCGTTGACCGCCCAGATCGAAAGCGGCCATGGTGGCCAAACCGCCGATCAGGATATAGACCACACCTTTGGCGATGTAGCCCAGGCGGGCCGTCAGCGTGACCAGACGCTGGGTAATACCGGTCGGGTGTTTCACAAAACCTCCAGGACGTACATTGGTGTAAGCGTGTGTGAGTGTGCAAAGCGTAGGTGAATACGCCAGACAGTGCGTGCTCGATTGCGCCTTTATGACAATGCGCTACCCTTGACCTCTTTTTTTTTGACCCCTTGAGGACATGCCCCATGCATCAGACGCACGAGTCCCCTTTGAGCCGGGCGCTGGTCCTGCTGATGGCGATCACCACCGGGGTGGCGGTGGCCAGCAACTACTACGCCCAGCCGCTTCTGCACACGATCGCCGGAAAGCTTGGGCTCTCCTTCGCCGATGCCGGCGTCATCGTGACCGTGGCCCAGGCCGGCTACGCGGCGGGCCTTCTGTTTCTGGTGCCGTTGGGCGACCTGCTGGATCGGCGGCGAATGATCGGCGTAATGATGCTCCTGGCCGCCGGCGGGCTTTTCATCAGCGCAAGCGCCGTGAGTCTACCGATGCTGCTGGTGGGCACGGCGCTTACCGGCGTGTTTTCGGTGGTCGCTCAGGTGCTGGTGCCGTTTGCGGCAACGCTTGCTCGCCCGGAAGAGCGGGGCCAGGTGGTCGGGACCGTCATGAGCGGGCTGCTTCTCGGGATTCTGCTGGCGCGCACGGTTTCGGGGGCGCTCTCCTCGCTTGGCACCTGGCGCACCGTCTATTGGGTCGCGGGTGTCTTGATGCTGATCAACGCGGTGGCGCTTTACAGGGCGTTGCCGTCGTATAAAAGCGAGACCCGGATGTCCTACGCCACGCTTCTGGCCTCGATCGGTCATCTGTTCAGGGCGCATGCGCTGCTGCGGCGTCAGGCGCTGATCGGATTTCTGGTGTTTGCGATGTTCAGCGTGTTCTGGACCTCCATGGCCTTTTTGCTTTCAAGCCCCCCGTTTCAGTACAGCGACGCCGTGATCGGGCTGTTTGGCCTTGCCGGGGCGGTCGGGGCGCTTGCCGCTCGCCAGGCCGGGCGTCTGGTGGATCAGGGGCGCGGTCACCAGACCACGCTTGCCGGAGCGGTGATGCTTCTGATCGCCTGGGGGCTTTTGTGGTGGGTGCCCCATGAACTTGTGTGGCTGGTCGTTGCTATCGTGCTGCTGGATTTGGCGGTTCAGGCGATGCATATCACCAACATGAATCTGATCTATGCAATCGATCAGGCCGCGCGCAGTCGTCTGAATGCCGGCTACATGACCTGTTATTTTCTGGGCGGGGCGTTCGGGTCGCTGGCGTCTGCGTGGATGTATCAGCACTACGCCTGGAACGGTGTCGCGCTTTTGGGCGGCGCGATTGCGGTGGTGACCGCCGTGGTGGGTGTCGCCTCGCATGTCGGCCGGGCGCGCGCCTGACGTAGTTGGTTATCTCTTTCCGTCAGAACACCGCCCCGGCATTCACCGGGGCATTTGTGTGTGACAGGACGCGCCCCGGCATTCACCGGGGCGGCAGGGCCTAGAGCTTCCGTGCCTAGAAGCTCGCAGTGAGCGTGGTGTAGAACGAACGGCCGGCCTCGTTATAGGTGGCAGCGCCGGCCCCGCTCGAGTTGCCTTCCCGGTACAGGCGCTTGTCGAACAGGTTTCGAACGCCGATTCCGCCGCGAAGGTTGGGCGTGAACCGGTAGCCCGCGTTCCAGCTGACGATGCTGTAGGGCGAGCGGCTGTCATCATTGATGCCGGTGCGTTCCTGAAGTGCGATGGTGGCGTTCGAAGGCGCCTCCTGCTTGCCGTACCAGGTGAGGTAGAGCTGGGTGTCGATCCGCTCGTTGACGGTCCAGTCCAGTGAAGAATTCAACGTGTACTCAGGAATCACCGAGAGCGGGTTGCCGGTGTCGCGGTTTTCGTTTTCAAGCATCCACGTCAAATTGTTGACCCACAGAAGCGACTCGGTCAGCGGAATCTGGAGCGTGCCCTCCACGCCCTGGATGACCGCATTATTGGCGTTCTCCCACCGAAGGATCGCCCGGTCGTCGACCGCGGTGCGCCCGAGCACGTCGGTGCCCGAGACGATCTTGTTCTTGTAGTCGTTACGGAAATACGTAAGGCCTGCCACCCACTGATCGTTTCGATACTGAAGCCCGAGTTCCTTGTTGATGCTGGTCTCGGCGTCGAGATCCTCATTGCCGAGCAGACTGCAGGGACCATCGACGCCGAGCGGACAGCCGTTACCGCGGGTGACCAGCAGATAGTCGCCGTTGCTCTGATAGAGGTTTGGCGCCTTGAACGCGCGCGCCACGCCCGCTTTCAGGGTGAGGTGCTCGCTGAGCGCCTGCGACAGGTTGAGGCTCGGGCTCCACTCGGTGCCGAAGGTGGAGTGGTGGTCGACGCGAAGCCCTGGAGTGATCACGGTGCCTTTCCACGGCTCGATGTTGTCCTCGATGTACACGCCCGCCTGCTCGGCGCTCGTATCGCCGCGTGCGCTGTTGCTGTAGCCGGGAATCGGGTCGTTCGAGGTCTGGGCCATCGAGGCCGGATCGTCGAGCGTATCGCGATTCCACTCCGCGCCTATCGTGATGACCTGATCGAGCGCGGTGTGGGCGTAGTAGTCGGCCTCGGCGCTGAGGCGGTAGCTGTCGAGCTCGCTTTCGCTGAAGTTCAGTTCATCGCCGCCCCCGCCGATGGCGCCCTCATAACGTCCGGCGAGTCCTTCCTCGAGCCGAACGTTACGGGTGTTTTCGTACTGCGCGCTAACGCGGGTATCCCAGTCGTTCCATTGGCCCTTATGGGTGATTCGGAAGTCCTGTCGGTACATCCGGTTGGTCTCGGCGCCGTCGTCGGCAAGCGCGGATGTGGTGTCGGTGCCCATGCTGTTCTGGGTGTCACCGGTGTAGATGTTGCCCTGGCGGGAGTACCCGGCGCTGAGCTCGAGCGTCTGTGCCTCGGTCATCGCCCAGGCCACCAGTGCGTTGATGTCCTTGTTGCGAACGCCCTCGTTGCCGGCGGGGTCGCTGTCGGAGACGCCATCATTGATGTTCGGGTGGTCGGCCTCGGTCTTGTTGATGCTGCCGTAGAGCCGAAAGGTGAGGTGCTCGGCCAGCGGGCCGCTCAGGCTGAAATCGGCGCGTTTGGTGGCGCCTTCATCGCTCGATTCGGGCAGGTTGGTATAGACGCTGAACGAGCCCTGATAAGTATCAGTGGGGGGCTTTGTAATGATGTTGACCACGCCGCCCATGGCGCCAGAGCCGTAGCGGGCCGCGGCCGGGCCACGAAGCACCTCGATACGCTCAACCTGCTCGGGCGGTACCCAGTTGGTGTCGCCTCTTGTGTCGCGCTCGCCGCGCCAGCCGTAGCGCACGGAATTACGCGAGCTGACCGGCTCGCCGTCGATCAGGATCAACGTGTTTTCAGGACCCATGCCGCGAATGTCGATCTGGCGGTTGTTGCCGCGTTGGCCCGAGGCACTGTTGCCGGTGAGGTTAACCCCCGGCATGCGGCGAATGATGTCGGACAGATCATTGACCGGCGGCCGCTTTTTGATGTCTTCCGCGGTAATGATGGACACCCCCGGGGCCTGCTTCAGTGTCTCGAGCGCGGTGGAGAGCACCACGACCTTGTCGCCGTCATTCGTCGACGCGGCTGGCGCCTGGCTCGATGCGCCCACGCCGCCTTCATTGGTCGCGGCGTGGGCGGAAGACAGCACGAACGCAGAGCCGAGTGCGATGGCAAGCGCCGTGAGTCCGGTATTTTTTTGATCGGTCATTCCCTGGTGTTCCCTGCAAGGCGTTGAATGCGGGTCACGGTGTCATGGTGTTATAAGAATTTTTGTGAATGATATAGATTTGTATTTAGATTTGTAAGGCGGTTACTGAAATTTAAGGGGAGTAAATATTTGAGCTGTAGAGGCGCGTGGGAGGCGATGAGGGTGTGGAATGCGATGAGGGCGAAACACGTAGGGCGGTGAAGGCCCGCCCGGCCAGGGTGGCCGGACGGGGCGCTTGAAGGATTCTGTCTATGTCGCCAGCGCGTTGATCGCGCGCGCAACGGCTTCGGCGCCGGGGTCGGTCACGCCGTCAAGCTTCTCGCCCGGAATGTAGGACGCGCGCCCGGCGCGGGCTTCCTTCATCTCGGCGGTGGCGTTGGCGCCCTGGCGCGCAGCATCTGCCATGGCCTTGAGATCGCCGCCGTCGCGGACAGCATCGATGGCCGGAATCAATGCGTCGAGCATGGTGCGATCGCCCTTGTGTGCCCCGCCGTAGGTTTGCATCCGCTCGACCCCCTGAGCGAGCGCGTGGGCCCAGTCGCCGTCGGATTCCTCGAGCGCGGCGCTGGTGGTGGTAAACAGAATCGAAAGCAGCACGCCGCTCGAGCCGCCCATGTCCCGCGCCAGAAGTTCGCCGATGCCCTTGAGTGCGGGCACCCAGCGCTCGGTCGGAAGGCGCGCGTCGTCGAGGGCCTGCTCGATGGCCCTGGCCCCTTGCTCGAAACTGGCGCCGGCGTCGCCGTCGCCGCTTTTGGCGTCAAGTGCATCGAGTTCTTCACGGGCATCGATCAGCGACGCCGTTACCTGCCTGAGTGCCGTGGCGATGCGTTCTTCCTGGGGGGCGTTGTCGGTCAATACCGAGTTCTGATCAGACACATCAGGCTCGAAGCGGTCCGGCGTGGTGACGTGGCGGATCCCCGGCCAGCCCGGCGCAGTGGCGGGCGCGCTGAGGGCGGTCTCAAGGTCGGACTCGAACGGCAATAGCGTGATCGAAAAGCCGTGCATGTCGAGCGATGTCATCATCGGCGCCGGGCCGATCAGCATCGGCAGTCGGTCAGGGCCAAGTGATTCGAGCAAGGCGTGGGTGAGCACCATCATCTCCTGCGAGGTGCAGCGCCCGAGATTATTGAGCAGCGCAATGACCTGTACCTTCGGGCCGTGGCGCGACTGCATGGCCTCCATCAGCGGCTCGAGCACCAGCTTCAATGCCTCGCGGGCGCTTTTGGGCGAGACGTCCTTGGCGCCGGTCTCGTTGTGAATGCCAAGCCCAAGCTCGGGGGAGCGCGGAGAGGGCTCCTGGCCCGGAAGCGTTGCGCCGTCGAGCGCCATGCCGAGCGAGGCCAGTCGCGAGGCGGCATCATCGATCAGCGGGCGCAGCTCATCGAGCGAGGTGCCCTGGGCGGCGTAGTAGCCCGCGATCTTGTGGATGGCGATGGTGCCGGCGATGCCGCGCGGTTGAGGGGCATCATCGAGGGCGATGTCATCCGAAACGATCACCATGTCGACCTTGAGCCCTTCGGCGCGCGCCCGCTCTGCGGCCAGCCCGAAATTGAGCCGGTCACCGGTGTAGTTCTTGACGATCATCAAGCAGCCCGCCTCGCCGCAGACCTCTCTGAGTCCGGCCATCACGGCGTCGACCGAGGGCGAGGCGAAGACGCTGCCGGAGACCGCGCACGTAAGCATCCCCTCGCCGACAAACCCCGCATGGGCAGGTTCGTGACCCGCGCCGCCGCCCGAGAGCAGGGCCACCTGCGTGCGGCCCTGGTCGTTCTTGTCCCAATCGTCTCGCACCAGAATGCGCATGCCGCTTTTTCGGCTCGATAAACGCACCGAGCGCAGATGGGCGTCGGCCTCGAGCACTTCGTCCACCACCTGCTCAGGTGCATTGTAAAAACGCTTCATCGATTTCTCGCCGTGATGAGTGTGCCTACAGCGTAGCGCGCATTCGACGCGTTGAGGATGGGGAAACGGCGTTCTTTGGTGGCAGGGCGTCGTACATGACCTTGGTCTGATACGCCAAGGTCTAATGGGGTATGAAGTATGATGTATGACAAATTGAGTGCGCCGTACCGTTCAGCCACTCACCCACCGGAGACCTTTTAATGGCCATGAGTTCAACGCCAACGATTACCGAGATGACGGTCATTCCGGTGGCGGGCCGCGACAGTATGCTGCTCAACATCGGCGGTGCCCACGCCCCGTATTTTACCCGCAATCTGGTGCTTTTGACCGACAGCGCCGGCAATGTCGGCGTCGGGGAGGCGCCCGGCGGCACCACGATCCAGACCTCGCTCGAGCAGGCGCGCCCGCTGATCGTTGGCCGGTCGCTTGGCAAGCTGCGCTCGATGGTTGCCTCGCTTAACGGGGTTGGCCAGCGCGCCGATTTCGAGGATTTCGGCAAGGGCTCCTGGACGTTCGAGCTTCGAATCAACGCCGTGGCGGCGATCGAGGCCGCGCTTTTGGACCTGATGGGCAAGTGTCTTGGCGTGCCGGTGTGTGAGCTTTTGGGCGAAGGGCGCCAGCGCGACAGCGTCGAGGTGCTTGGGTATCTGTTTTTCATCGCCGACGGTGAGGCCACACCGCTTGAGTACCGGCGCGGCACTGACGGCGGCGATCATGACTGGTACCGCCTGCGTGACCGGCCCGTGCTGACGCCCGAGCATCTGGTGGAACTCGCCGGCGCAGCGGAAGACCGTTACGGCTTCAGGGACTTCAAGCTCAAGGGCGGGGCGCTGGCCGGTGAGGCGGAAATCGAGGCGGTAACGGCGCTGCATAATGCCTTCCCCGAGGCGCGCGTCACCCTCGACCCCAACGGCGCCTGGTCGCTTGAGGAGGCCATAAGGCTCTGCAAGGACATGCACGGCGTGCTCGCCTACGCCGAAGACCCCTGCGGCGCCGAGCAGGGCTTTTCGGGCCGTGAGATTCTGGCCGAGTTCAAGCAGGCCACTGGCCTGCCGGTGGCAACCAACATGGTCGCGACCAACTGGCGTGAAATGGCCCACGCGCTGATGCTGCGCGCGGTCGACATTCCGCTGGCCGACCCGCACTTCTGGACCCTGTCCGGGGCAGTGCGTGTCTCGCAGCTCTGCAGGGACCACGGCATGACCTGGGGCTCGCACTCCAACAACCACTTCGACATCTCGCTTGCGATGTTCGCGCAGGTCGGGGCCGCCGCTTCCGGCCGAACGACCGCGCTCGATACCCACTGGATCTGGCAGGAAGGCGACGCCCGGCTGACCAGGAACCCGCCGCACATCGTCGATGGCCGGGTCGAGGTCACCGACGCGCCCGGCCTTGGCATCGAGATCGACCGTGCCCAGATCGATGCGGCGCACGCGCTGTACAAGCGCCTGCCGGATACCGGCCGCAACGACGCCATGGCAATGCAGTACCTGATCAAGGATTGGGCGTTCGATCCCAAACGCCCGGCGCTGATGCGCTGACGTGCTTTTCGCAGTTCATCGGCCACGCTCACCCGACCACGCTCAAGAAGGAAGACAACAATGAAAAAACTCCTCGGAACGCTCACGCTCGCGGCAGCCGTTGTCGCGGCGCCGGCCCTCGCTGCCGACTACCCGACCAAGAAAATCGACATGATCGTGCCGTTTTCCGCAGGCGGCGGTAACGACACCTTTATTCGCGCCCTGCAGCCGCTGCTTGAAAAGCGCTTGGGGGAGGATCTGGTGATTCGAAACATTCCAGGCGGGGGCGGGGCGGTCGGCATGTCACGCGCGGTCAGCTCCCGGGCCGATGGTTACACCCTGCTGGCGGCCAGTAACGCCATGCTGACGCTCGAGGCGATGGGCAACGTGGCATTTACCCATGACGACTTCGATTTCATCGCCAAGGTGGTCGAAGAGCCGTACGTGATCGCGGTCAACAGTGACGGCAAGTACAAGGATCTTAAGTCACTGGTGAGCGGGGCAACTTCAGACACGCCCATTCGCATCGGCTCCTCGGGCGTAGGCTCCTCGGCCTACATCACCGCCAGGGCGGTGGCCGACATCACCGGCGCCAATTTCAATCTGATTCCCTATCCGGGGGGCTCTGAAGCCATTTCGGCGGCGATGGGCAATCACGTCGATGCGGTGGTGCTTGGCGGCTCCGAGCTTCGCTCGGCGCTGAAATCCGGCCGGCTCAAGGGCGTGGCGATGAGCTACGCCGAACGAAGCGATTCGCTGCCGGATGTACCGACCTTTCAGGAGCAGGGCTATGACCTGACGCTTACGGTCTGGCGGGGTATCGCCGCGCCCAAGGGCACGCCCGAGGCGGTCGAGCAGAAGTGGGTCGAAGCCATCAAGCAGATCGTTGCTGAAGGCGCCTACGACAAGACCGCACGCAACCTCGGTACGGAAGTGTCTCCGCTTTATGGCGAGAAACTCGATGAGTTCATCGATCATTCCGCCGAGGTCATGAGCGCGGCGGCCGGGGACCTTGCCAAGTAACCGGGCTTGAAAACGGCCGCTTGAACACGGCCTTTGGGCCCGGCAATTGGCCGGGCCTGCCTGATTCATCACGTCGTTGGAGGGATGCGTCATGGAACGCGATCTCGGAAAGCCGCTGTTCGATCTGGTGCTGCTGATTGCCTCGGCGGCGGCCTTTGTCCATGCCTCGGCCCTGCCGAACATCGACATCGTGGGGGATCTGTCGCCGGCGTTCTTTCCACAGCTGATCTCGGCCGCCGTCTTTGTGCTGGCGACCCCCTGCTTCATCAATGACCTGCGCGAATGGCGCAGTACCGCACGCGGTGATCACCCCGTCGGCCATCGCCGCGCGGTCGCGCAGTGGCTTCTGGTGGTGGCGCTGACGCTTGGCTACACCCTGGTGTTTGAGCGACTTGGGTATATCCCGAGCACGGCGGTGTTCACGTTTTGCTGTGTGGTCGGGTTTACCGTGACCAGCGGCGGCCTGAGTGCGCTGTCGATGGGTGGAAAGGTCAAGGCGCTGGCGGCGGCGGCGCTGTTCGCCGTGGTGCTCGCCTCATCGGTGTATTACGTCTTCACTGAACTGTTCGACATTCCGCTGCCGGGCTGAGCGGCCTCGTGCACCGGTGCATTGGGAGAGTGACATGATTTCCGGATATCTGGATGGGCTTGAGATGGTGCTGCAGCTCGGCACGCTTCTGGCCATCGCAGGCGGCACGCTGCTTGGCATCATCATGGGGGCGCTGCCGGGCCTGACCTCGGCCATGGCCATCGCGCTGCTGCTGCCGGTCACCTTCGGCATGCCGCCGGTCATGGGCATTGGCATGCTTTTGGGAGCGCTGTGCGGCGCCGGGGCCAGCGGGTCGATCCCGGCCATCCTCTTGAATATCCCCGGTACGCCGTCTTCGGTTGCAACGACCTTTGACGGCTTTCCGATGGCGCAAAAGGGGGAGGCCGGCCGTGCGCTGGGGCTGTCCATCGTGGCGTCGTTTTTCGGCGGCGTCGCCAGCATGGTGATCCTGAGTCTCTTGGCCCCGCCCATCGCCGAGTTCGCGCTGCGCTTCGGGGCGGCCGAGTATTTCTCGTTGAGTATCTTCGGGCTGGTGATCATTGCCTCCGTTGCGGGCAAGTCCCTGATGAAGGGCTTGATTGCCGGGCTTCTGGGCTTTTTTGCCTCGACCATCGGCACCGACCCGATCACGGGCGTCGGCCGATTCACCTTCGATCAGCTGTCGCTGCTGACCGGCATCAACCTGCTGCCGGCGTTGATTGGGCTGTTTGCGGTGTCGCAGGTGTTAAAGGACGCCTTCGAGTACGACCCCAGTGCGCGCCTCAAGGCGAGCGAGCACCGGGTGGACATTGCCCGGCCGCGCTTTCTCGAGACGCTCAAGCATTGGCGGGCGCTGATGGCGGGGATTCTGTCAGGCTCCATCGTCGGGCCGGTGCCCGGGGCGGGCGGCAGTATCGCCTCGCTTGTGGCCTACGATCAGGCCCGGCGCTTTTCGAAATCGCCCGACAAGTTCGGCACCGGTCACGCGCCCGGCATTGTCTCGGTCGAAAGCGCCAACAACGCGCTGTTGGGTGGGGCACTTATTCCAACGCTTGCGCTTGGTATTCCGGGCGAGGCGGCCACCGCCGTGTTGCTCGGCGGGCTGATGATCCAGGGCATTACGCCGGGGCCGATGCTGTTCGATAACCACGATGGCACGGTGTATGGCATCTTTCTGGCGTATCTGGTGGCCAACGCGTTCATGCTGTTGATCATGTGTCTCGGGATCAAGGTGTTCATTCGGGTTCTGATGGTGCCGCGCAAGCAGCTTCTGGCCTCGATTCTGGTGTTCTGCTTCATTGGTGTGTATGGCGTGGATGGCGATACGTTCAATCTGTACCTGATGCTCGGCTTCGGGGTGCTGGGGTATTTCCTCAACCGCTATAACTTCGGCACGGCGCCGGTCATCCTCGGGCTCATTCTCGGCCCGATCGCCGAGTCCAATCTTCGGCGCGGTCTTCAGGCGTTTCAGGGGGATTGGACGCCGTTTTTCACCCGTCCGATCAGCCTGACCTTTCTGATCATCGCGCTTTTACTGCTGGTGATTACCATCTTGCAGAATTACCGAGCTCGGCGGCCCGCCTGACCGGGTCGATTCATCTCCCTTTTCTGTTGTTGTCTTTCTCCTGTTGCTGCCCTTCGCCCGTTGTTGTCCTGCCCGTTCGTCGTTTCGAGTGCCTGGGCTCGAAGCGACGACATCTGCCCAGAGCGCGCCCTCTGGCGCCAAGAACGGGCTTGCCTGGTTTGCGATTACAGGCGAGGCCTTTATCATGGCGCGCCCGGCTTGAGCCCGTGCCGCACACACGGCGCAAGCCCTCGGTTAAAAGGCGTGCCGGCCAGCGAGTATGCGCGCCGTTGGGCCGATTTCCTCGTCCTAAACGGCACTTGCATTATGTGAATCGGGACACAGCGTCTACTCTCCTGACCGACGCCACCAAAAATGCTGGAGCAATCCGGTTTTAGATGTATTGAACCGACCGCATCGACAGATGAGGGTCGGTCGCGACTACGGAGCATGACAAACGATGGAGAAGGACATTGTCGAAAGAACCGGATAACGAAAAAAAGGATGAGCCCGCCGATACCGGGGAGGGCATTCCGGCGCCGACGGGCGACTCGAACGTCATCGATACCGATTACGTCATCGGGCAGGACAATTTTCAGGGGCGCATGCTGTTCAATGTGGACCTGCACGGCAAGGTGTTCGGCATATCGTCATTGTTGATCGTGGTGTTTGTCATCCTGACGTTGACGCTTCAAACGCAGATGGAGCCGTTCTTTAACGGCATTCGGGACTGGTTGACCGCCAACCTGTCCTGGTTCTTCATGCTGTCCACCGCGATTTTCGTGATTCTTGCCATCGGTCTGATCTTCAGTCCGCTGGGCAGGGTGCGACTCGGCGGGGCCGAGGCCAAGCCCGATCACAACTACGTCAGCTGGTTCGCGATGCTGTTCGCGGCCGGTATGGGCATCGGGCTGATGTTCTACGGTGTGTCCGAGCCGATCTCGCACTATACGGCGTCGATGGATGGGGTGTCGGTCGAGAACGGCGTGCGAACCGACAGCGCACCGCTGGGCGGCGCCGAAGGCAATGAAACCGCCGCGCGCCAGCTCGGCATGGCTTCCACCATGCTGCACTGGGGCCTCCACCCGTGGGCGATCTACGCGATGGTGGCGTTGTCGCTGGCGCTGTTCTCCTTTAACAAGGGGCTGCCGCTGACCATGCGCTCGATCTTCTACCCGGTCCTGGGGGAGCGCGTATGGGGCTGGCCTGGCCACGTCGTCGATATTCTGGCGGTATTTTCAACCCTGTTCGGGCTTGCAACGTCGTTGGGGCTGGGCGCTCAGCAGGCGGCGGCCGGGCTGAACTTCCTGTTCGATGTGCCGGACACCGACACCACGCGGGTGCTTTTGATCGTCGCGATCACGACCATCACGCTGTGTTCGGTGGCTGCAGGCGTCAACGCAGGGCTCAAGCATCTGTCCGAGCTGAACATGGCTCTGGCGTTTGCATTGATGTTGTTCATTCTGTTTACCGGGCCGACGATGGATCTGGTGGTTGGCTTTTTCAACAACATCTGGGCCTACGTGACCTATCTGCCGGAACTCTCGATGCCCTTTGGCCGAGAGGACGTCAACTACAGTCAGTCGTGGTCTGCGTTCTATTGGGCGTGGTGGATCAGCTGGTCTCCGTTCGTCGGCATGTTCATCGCACGCGTCAGTCGCGGGCGTACCGTGCGTGAGTTTTTGATCGCGGTGCTTCTGGTGCCGACCATCGTCTGCATCTTGTGGATGACGATCTTCGGCGGTGCGGCCATCTTCCAGGTCGATTCAGGCTATACCGAGGTGGCCAATGCCGCGCTCGAGCTCAAGCTGTTCGCGATGCTCGGCAATCTGCCGTGGTCGACGATCACGTCGCTGATCGGGGTCCTGCTGATCATGGTGTTCTTCATTACCTCGGCCGACTCCGGCTCGCTGGTCATCGACACCATCACCGCCGGCGGCAAGATCGACGCTCCGACCACTCAGCGTGTGTTCTGGGCGCTGATCAGCGGTGTGATCGCGATTGCCCTGATGCTCGGTGGCGGTCTCGGTGCGCTTCAGGCCATGGTCATCTCGACCGGTCTGCCGTTTGCGGTCGTGCTTCTGATCGGCTGCTTTGGCGTGATCAAGGGCTTGATGTCCGAGCCGCGTGCAAAGTAATGGCGTGATCTCGTGAGTGCGGCGCGCAACGTGCGCGCCCAATGTGAAAAAGGCGGCCTTCGGGCCGCCTTTTTTGTGCTGCGGTCTCGGGGGGCTACCGCGGGAGACCCATCGACCCCTTTTTGTTCGTTTTCAGGCAGTTGATAGACAGGGCAGGCTTACTCAGTGCGCGGGACCTTGGTCTTATAAGCCATCGTCTAATGGGATTAAACGTATGATGTATGACAAATTACTTTCATCAACATCGCATGTTCCATGAATTATCCAATGAGGCGAGCCATGGCGTTTTCCAGACAGGCGGTTACCGACGCGGTTGGCGACGGACTGCTCTCTTTTCCTGTCACCGACTTCGATGCACACGGCAACTTCGACGCGGCGTCCTACCGCGCGCGCATCGAATGGCTGCTCGAGTATGAAATTTCCACCCTGTTCGTGGCGGGCGGCACCGGCGAGTTCTTCAACCTGTCACTTGATGAGTTCAAGGAGATCGTAACGATTGCGGTCGAGGCCACCAACGGCAAGGTGCCGGTCATCGCAAGCGCCGGCATGAACGCGCATCTGGCCCGCCAGTACGCGCGCATCGCTGAAGAGGCGGGCGCCGATGGCATTCTTTTGATGCCGCCGTATCTGACCGAGTGCCCGCAGTCCGGTCTTTTCGAGTACGCCAAGTCAGTGTGCGACTCGACCGACATCAACGTGATCTATTACAACCGCGCCAACGGCCTGATGAACGCCGAAACCGTCAAGGCGCTGGCCGATGCCTGCCCGAATCTGATCGGCTTCAAGGACGGCAAGGGCGACATTCAGGCGCTCAACACGATCATCAAGACCGTCGGTGATCGTCTGGTCTACGTCGGCGGCGTGCCGACTGCCGAAATCTTTGCAGAAGCCTATCTTTCCATCGGGGTGAACACCTATTCCTCGGCGGTGTTCAACTTCGTGCCCGAGATGGCGGTGTCGTTCTACAAGGCGCTGCGCGCTGGCGATTCCGAGACGGTTGCGCGTCTGACCCGCGAGTTCTTCATCCCGTTCGTGCAGCTGCGTGACACCTGCCCGGGTTACGCGGTCAGCCTGGTCAAGGCCGGGGCGTCACTGGTCGGTCATCCGGGCGGCAACGTGCGTTCCCCGCTGATCATGCCCTCCGAGGATGAAACCCGGGTGCTCAAGCAGTTGATCGACGGTGTCGAGAACGCGTCCTGACGCGGGCGAGCGCACTGAAAAATAGACACCCACACAATGACAGTAATTGAGGTGACTCCATGAAAACGTCGAAGTTAACGCTTGGTCTGGTCGGCTCTGCCTTTATGGCATCCCTGGCGTTTGCGCCCATTGCGGCGGCAGCCGATGGCCCGCTTAGAGGCAATGTTCGTGTCGTTATAGGATCGACTTCCACAGGCGGCGATACGTATCAAAACGCCAGTATCGTAGTCGATGCGCTTTCCAAGAAGCTGGACTTGAATATGAAGGTGGATGCTGTCGGCTTCAGTTCTGCCTATCGCGCTCTCGACCGTGACCCTCGCGGCAACACGTTGATGATTTTCCATGACCAGTCCTATCTGGGTCACCTTTACGGGGTGGAAGGCTATAAGGATCCGTTCACGAACTACACCGTGGGGCCAACCATTGCCATAAACCCCGGAAACGCCTACCTGGTGCCCAAGGACTCTCCCTACCAATCGCTTGATGACATCATCAAGGCGGCGGGAGAGGGCAAGACCATTCGCGTTGCCATTCAGCCGGGCGGGGTGTCTGAAATCGGGTATACCGCCCTCAAGAACGCGATTCGCATCGAGCATCCGGGCGCGGAAGACAATCTTGTAGCGGTAAATACCGGCTCGCAGTCTGACAAGAACCAGCTGCTGTTCGATGGTCAGGCGGATTTGATCAATGGATCAGTGCAGGCCAATGAGCAGTATACGCGGCTGCCTGAAAGCGATCAGAAGGCCATGCGCTTTATCTGGCTTACGGCCACAAGTGAAACGTTGCAGCAGGCGCCGGAAAACGGTCTGGGGCAAACGGATCGATCGACTCTGCTTGAGTACGCAGAACCCAACGTCAAGGTGACGATGGGTGGGGATAAGAACTTCGCCTTCGATAAGGAATTCTTTTTCCTTTACAACAAGAAAATGAACCCCGCAATCATCAAGCAGATCGATGACACGCTGGAAGAAATCTACGCCGAAGGCACTATCCAGAAGGTTCAGAAGAAGTCGTTTTTCATTCCCGATTTCAAACCCTCGTCAAAAGCTCAGTCCCACTTGAAGGAAAAGGCGGATCGCTACGAAACAATCATAGAAAGCATCAATAAATAGCGTTGGGCCGGCATATGCGTATGCCGGCTTTTTAGTGTTATCTGCGCTTCCCGATTATTTGAGTTCTTTACGGAGTCGATATGGAATCCGGGACTACAAGCCCACTGAGTGTTTCGATTGATTTTCAAACATCTCATTTGTTTTTTCCCCATATCATCAATTGGACGATAGGCCTCCTGTTTGTCCTGGTGCTTGTTTTTAGAGTTGTTCCCTTCCTTAAAAAGGTGAAGCGAGGCGAGAGCGCGTTGCCCTTTATCGGAGAATCGATGGATGGCTTTCGGTTCGTGGGCACACTGGTATTACTTGTCGCGTATTTTTATCTGATGTCGGTGGTTGGTGATTATTTCCCCTATACGGGCTATGGCTTCCTGTTTACCTCAATTGGCTTTCTGTTTCTTATGTCGCTGCTTTATATGCATACGCGCACAAAGCGAAAGATCATTGTTGCAGGTATCAATGCCTTACTTGCGCCCGCCCTCGCTTGGGTCGTTTTTGCCAAGCTGTTTTACATCACCTTGCCCTAGCGGAGTGCTCTCATGATGGATGTTCTGTCATCGCTTGATATCACCTTCTTTTTACTGACAGCGCTGGGTGCACTGGTCGGCATTATATTCGGGGCCATCCCTGGCATGACGGCCACCATGGCGGTCGCTGTCTGTCTTCCCCTCACGTATGCCCTCGGTCTGGAACATGGGCTTGCGCTTTTGCTGGGCCTTTATGTCGGTGGGATTTCCGGCGGAATGGTACCGGCGGTCTTGTTGAATATTCCGGGCACCCCGTCCTCGATCACGACCACGTTTGATGGGTACCCCATGGCCCAGCGGGGCGAGGGTGAGCGGGCGCTTCGTATTTGTATTGTCGCCTCGCTGGTGGGCGGTCTGATAAGTGCGGTCGTGCTGTTCTGGTTTGCGCCAATGCTTGCGGAGTTTTCGATCAAGTTTTCCTACGTGGAAAAGTTTCTGATCATCCTGCTGGCGTTGTCGGTGATCGCGTCGATGTCCAGCAATATGCTGGTGGGGCTGTTTAGTGGTGCAATCGGTATCTGGTTGAGCCTGATCGGCACGTATAGCCTTTCCGATGGCGGCAATGGAAAAACCCGCCTCATGTTCGACGTTATGGAACCCTACTTGTTCGAAGGCTTTTCCCTGTTGCCGGTGTTGATTGGCATCTTCGGAATTTCGACCGTGCTTATCGAGGCCGAGCGTGGCATCAGCGGAGGGCTCAAGGGCACGAATGTTGAAGTGAGCAAGGAGAAGCGTTTTTCGCTGTCCGTGTTCAAGGGCGGCATAACCAACCTGGTTCGGTCTTCGTTTATCGGAACGTTTGTAGGCATGTTGCCCGGGGTAGGCGGCAGCGCGGCTTCCGTACTGGCCTATACGCAGGAAAAGAACCTGTCTCGCGATTCCAGTCAGATGGGTAAGGGGGCGCCGCAGGGGCTCATTGCGTCGGAGTCGTCCAATAATGCGCTGACTGGGGGCGCCCTGATCCCGCTTCTCTCCCTTGGTATTCCGGGAGACTCGACAACCGCTGTCTTGATCGGTGCCTTTACACTGCAGGGCATTCAGGTCGGCCCGTTGTTCATTCCTGAAAATCAGGACACCTGGTACGTCATGATGGCGGCGCTGGTCTTTGCCAACTTCGTCATGTTCTTTCTGATGTTTTATGCCATCAAGCATATCGCCAAGGTGGTGCTGGTTCCCAAGTACATTCTGTTTCCCATCATCGTAATGATGTGCGTCATCGGCGCCTACGCGATCAATTACGGCATCATGTTCGATGTGTGGACGCTGCTTATCTTTGGAATCATCGGCTACATCATCCAGAAGATCGGCCTTGAGGTCGCCCCTTTGATCATCGGCTTCATTCTGGGTGGGTCTGCCGAGGTTTACTTCGTCAAATCCCTCGAATCCTTCGGGACGTATTCGATCTTCTTCACCAAAAGCCCGATCGCAGTTGTGCTTTGGGGACTGATTGCAGCGTCCATCGCCCTGTCAGCGTTCATCGGCTTCAAATCCCGCAAACGCGGCATGAGGAACGTATCATGACCAATGCGCTGGAACAGCCTCGCATCATTTGCATTCACCCAAGCGATAACGTGGCCATTGTCGTGACCTCAGGGGGGCTTCGTGCGGGAACCCGGTTGCCGGATGGGCTTGAGCTGGTCGTGGATGTGCCTCAGGGGCACAAGGTTGCCCTGAGCGATATCGCGCAGGGCAAGAACATCATTCGCTATGGCGAGGTCATCGGGACGGCGGTATCGGATATTGCCAGGGGCGAGCACGTCAACGAATCGAACGTGCAGCTGCCCACCCCCCCGGCGCTTGATAACCTTCCGATGGCCTCACGGCCAAGCCCTGCGCTCGAGCCTCTTGAGGGGTATACCTTCGAAGGCTATCGCAACGTCGATGGCTCGGTGGGTACCAAGAACGTGCTTGGGATCACGACCAGCGTTCAATGCGTTGCGGGCACCCTCGAGCACGTCGTCGAGAGGATCAAGAAAGAGCTTTTGCCCCGGTTTCCAAACGTCGATGACGTGGTCGGGCTCAATCACAGCTATGGGTGTGGCGTCGCCATCGGCGCGCCTGCGGCCATCATTCCCATTCGAACCCTGACAAACCTTGCGCGAAACCCGAATTTTGGCTGTGAAATCATGGTTTTGGGGCTTGGGTGTGAAAAGCTTCAGCCTTCGACCCTGGTCGAGGATCAGCCGGTAAAACTGTTCAATCATTCCGATGAGGCTGAAACCAGCGCCAGCACGGTCAGCCTCCAGGATGAGTCCTTTTCCGGTTTCAGCGAGATGATCGACGGCATCATGCGTGTCGCTGAGCGCCATCTGCAACGACTTGACCAGCGCCAGCGTGAAACCTGCCCGGTCTCTGATCTGGTGGTTGGAATGCAGTGCGGGGGGAGCGACGCCTTTTCCGGCGTAACGGCCAACCCGGCGGTGGGGCATGCAACGGATCTTCTCGTGCGTGCCGGTGCAAGCGTCATGTTTTCAGAGGTGACCGAGGTCCGCGACGCGATCCACCTGCTGACGCCGCGTGCGGTCTCACCAGAGGTGGCGCAGATGCTGATCGATCAAATGGCCTGGTACGACGACTATTTGACGCTTGGGCATGCCGACCGCAGCGCCAACCCCTCTCCGGGCAACAAGAAAGGGGGGCTCAGCAATGTGGTTGAAAAGGCCCTTGGCTCGGTCATCAAGTCCGGAAATTCCCCGATCGTTGATGTAATCGGCCCCGGTGAGCGGCTTAGAACGCGCGGGCTCACGTTTGCAGCCACGCCTGCCAGCGACTTTATCTGTGGCACCCTGCAAGCCGCAGCCGGCATGAACCTTCAGGTGTTTACCACCGGTCGAGGCACACCCTACAACCTGGCCATGACGCCGGTCATCAAGGTCTCCAGCAATACCACGCTCAGCCAGCGCTGGCATGATCTGATCGATCTCGATGCCGGCCGAATCGCGACCGGCGAGGCCACCATCGAAGAGACAGGCCGGGCACTTTTTGACTTGATTTTGGAGGTGGCCAGCGGCCGGACCACCGTTGCGGCAGAAAAACTGGGGCTCTACAACGATTTGGTGTTGTTCAATCCGGCGCCGGTAACCTGAGGCGAGGGTGGGCAGCGTGTGCCTGTCGGTGGGCGGATGTCGTGTCGGTGGGCAAATGTCGTGCCGACATACTGATGATGAACAGGAGGTTCCATGGATCAATCAAGCAGTAAAGACGGTGCAACCAGGCGCGGGTTCGTGAAACAGGCCATGGCGCTTTCTGCAGGTGCCGTAACCATGAGTTATCTCGGGCGGGCCAGCGCGGAGCCTCTTGGCCTTCGCTACCCCGATGCCGCCGTCGAGGTGCTGGACGACTCATTCTTGAAATACCGGCTATTCAACGCAAGTGTTGAAAAACTGGCAACGGGAATGCGCTGGGCCGAGGGGCCTGTCTGGGTCGCCGACGGGCGCTATCTGCTGGTCAGCGATATCCCCAATAACCGCATCATGCGGTGGGATGAAATCACCGGTGCGTTTTCGCCCTATCGTCAGCCGTCCAACTTTTCCAATGGCATGTGCCGCGACCTTCAGGGGCGCTTGATTGTCTGCGAGGGGTCTACCACTGACGGTCTGGGCCGGCGTGTCACGCGGACCGAGCACAACGGCAAGATAACGGTGCTTGCAGATCAGTATCAGGGCAAGCGGTTCAACTCGCCCAACGATGTCGTGGTGCGAAGCGACGGCTCCATCTGGTTTACCGACCCGCCGTTTCAGACAGGCAATGACTACGAAGGCCACCGAATCGATACCGAGCTGCCTCATGGGGTGTATCGCATCGATGGTGAGAGTGGCGAAGTGCGCCAGGTCATCAAGGATGTCGCAGGCCCCAATGGGCTTTGTTTCTCACCGGATGAAACCACCCTGTACCTGGTCGAGGGGCGGGCCAAGCCGAACCGGCTGGTGTGGGCCTATTCGGTGAACGACGACGGAACGCTCGGTGCCAGACGCCAGCACATCAAGGCGGAGGGGTATGGCGCACTGGACGGCATCAAGTGTGACGAGGATGGCAATCTTTGGTGTGGCTGGGGCAGCTCCGGTGACCCCAGGGGCCGTCCCGAAGACCTCGATGGCGTCATGGTCTTCAACCCCGAGGGCAAGGCGATCGGGCATATCAGGCTACCGGAGCGGTGCGCGAACCTGTGCTTTGGTGGCCGTGAGGGCAACCGAGTGTTCATGGCCGGCAGCCACTCCGTCTACGCACTTTATGTGAATACCCGCAGCGCACTGAATTGATGATTCTCTGACGCATTAGACTTTTTTTGTGTAGTCGATCACACATGTAGTTTGTATGATGTATTACCTTTAAGGGGCTTGAACAAGTAGCCCGGCAACGCGATTACAAGGAATATCTTGATGACACACACTGTTGACCAGATTCGCCAAGCCCTGAGTGATGGCCTGCTGTCGTTTCCGATCACCGATCTGACGCCTGAAGGTCGGTTCGATGTCGATAGCTACCGTGACCGAATCGAATGGTTTGTCGACCAGGGCGTCTCGAGTATTTTCGTGGCAGGAGGTACCGGCGAATTCTTCTCCCTGTCGATGGATGAGTACGCACAGATATGCAAGGCCGCGGTGGACGTCGTTGCCGGGCGTATTCCTGTTATCGCCAGTGCCGGGAAAAGCATTCCCGATGCCCAGGCCTACTGCCGCATGGCCGAAGAGGCCGGGGTGGATGGCATTCTCCTGATGCCGCCCTACCTGACCGAATGCCCGGCGGATGGCGTGATCAAGTACGCCGAAGCCGTCATCAACAGTACTTCGCTGCAGGTGATCTACTACAACCGCGCCAACGGTGTGCTGGATGCGGAGAGCGTCAAGTCTCTGGCCGGCGCCTGTCCGAATCTGATCGGGCTCAAGGATGGGGTCGGTAACATCGCGGCGTTGAACGACACCATCAAGACCGTTGGAGACCGTCTGGTTTATATCGGTGGCGTGCCGACGGCAGAAATTTTCGCCGAAGCCTATCTTTCGATTGGCGTAAACACGTATTCCTCGGCGGTGTTCAACTTCATGCCGGAAATGACCATGGCGTTCTACAAGGCCTTGAGGCAGGGCGATCAGGCGGCCGTTACCCGAATCATTCAGGACTTCTTCATCCCGTTTTGCCGTTTGCGCGACCGCAAGAAAGGGTACGCCGTCAGCCTGATCAAGGCCGGTGCAGATTTGATCGGTCGTCCTGCAGGCGACGTGCGTGCGCCTCTGACCATGCCGACCGAGGCCGAGAAAGCCGAGCTTTCCGAACTTATCAAGGCCAGCCGCTGACTTTTCAATAAATAGGTAGTGTCATGTTCCCGACTCTGAAACGTATAACCATCACGCCCGTGGCCGGCTACGACAGCTTTCTTTTGAACCTGAGCGGCGGTCACGCCCCCTGGTTCATTCGCTGCGTGCTGATGATCGAGGACAGCGCCGGCAACACCGGCGTGGGCGAGATTCCGTCAAGCGAGGGCATTCTAGCCGGGCTCGAGCAGTGCCGAGACCTGATCGAGGGCCAGAGCCTGCGCGATTTCCGTCAGGTGCTGACGCAGTGCAAGGCCCGCCTCGAAGGCAACGGCCCGGAAGAACGTGGCCAGCAGACGTTCGATCTGCGGGTGGCGGTGCATGTGCTTACCGCCATTGAATCGGCGCTGTTCGATCTCTACGGCCAGCACGTCGAGCTGCCGGTGGCGGATCTGCTCGGCCGGCTCGGCCGCCAGCGCGACGAAGTCGAGGCGCTTGGGTATCTGTTCCTTCTGGGCGACCCGGACAAGACGGATCTGCCGTATCCGAAGCCGCCCGAGTCACCGCGCGACGACTGGGAGGTGGTGCGCTGTCAGGAAGCGCTGACGCCGGAGGCGGTGGTGCGGCTTGCGAAAGCGGCGCACGCCCGGTACGGCTTCAAGGACTTCAAGCTCAAGGGCGGCGTACTGAGCCCTGAGGCCGAGGCCGATTGCATTCGCGCGCTTTACGAGGCGTTTCCCGATGCGCGGCTCACGCTTGATCCCAACGGCGCCTGGACGCTCGATCAGGCCGTGAAGGCCCTGACGCCGATCCGGCACATGCTGAGCTACGCCGAAGACCCCTGCGGCCAGGAAGGCGGGTATTCCGGCCGGGAGACCATGGCGGAGTTCAAGCGCCGTACGGGGCTGCCCACCGCCACCAACATGATCGCGACCGACTTCAAGCAGCTCCAGTTCGCGGTCGCCCTCAATTCGGTCGACATTCCGCTGGCCGACTGCCATTTCTGGACCATGCAGGGTGCCGTCATGGTCGGTGAACTCTGTAACGAATGGGGCATGACCTGGGGCTCGCACTCCAATAACCACTTCGACATCTCGCTTGCGATGATGACCCACGTGGCGGCGGCGTGCCCGGGCGAGATCACCGCGATCGACACCCACTGGATCTGGCAGGACGGTCAGCGTCTGACCACCGAGCCGTTCCAGATCAGGGACGGCAGGATCTCGGTGCCCAAGACCCCCGGGCTTGGCATCACGATCGACAAGGCGCAGCTCGAGGCTGCGAACCGACTTTATCAGTCGCTGGAGGTTCGCCAGCGCGATGACGCCATGGCCATGCAATATCTGATTGATGGCTGGCAGTTCGATCCCAAGCGTCCGACGCTTGTTCGGGATTGAGACTTCATGGAGAGACGTCCATGCACACCTTTCATGGAAAAGATCCATGCACACTAGCGGAGGCAGTATGCAACTGACTGGGGAACTACTCATCGGCCAGACGGCGGTCAAAGGCAGCCAAAAGACGGTGAAGGCCATCAACCCGGCCACGGGCGAGTCGCTCGAGCCTGGCTATCCCGGCGGAACACGGGCCGAGGTCGATCGCGCCTGTGAGCTGGCCTGGGCCGCATTCGATACGTTCCGCGAAACCTCGCTTGAAGACCGGGCGCGCTTTCTTGAAACCGTCGCCGATGAAATCGAGGCGGTCGGCGATCAGATCACCGAGCGCGGCGTTCAGGAAACCGGCCTGCCGGAAGCGCGGTTGAACGGTGAGCGCGGACGTACCTGCAACCAGCTTCGCCTGTTTGCCCGCGTAGTGCGCGACGGCGAGTGGCTCGATGTGCGCGTCGACCCGGCCAAGCCCGACCGGGCACCGATGCCGCGGGCCGATCTGCGTCAGCGCCACATCGCGCTCGGCCCGGTCGCCGTGTTCGGTGCCAGCAACTTCCCGCTGGCGTTCTCGGTGGCCGGTGGTGACACGGCCTCTGCGCTGGCGGCGGGCTGCCCGGTGATCGTGAAGGCCCACGGCGCACATCCGGGCGTGTCCGAGCTGGTCGGCCGTGCGATTCAGAGCGCGGTGGCCAAGTGCAACCTGCCGGAAGGCGTGTTCTCACTGCTCTACGGCTCCGGCCGCGACATCGGCACCGCCCTGGTGACGGATTCCCGCATCAAGGCAGCCGGCTTTACCGGTTCTCGTCAGGGCGGCCTGGCGCTTTGGAAGGCCGCGCAGGAGCGCGCCGAGCCGATCCCGTTCTACGCCGAGATGAGCAGCATCAATCCAGTGTTCCTGATGGCCGACAAGCTCGAACGCGAGGCGCAGGCGCTCGGTGAGGCGTTCATTGGCTCACTGAACATGAACGCCGGTCAGTTCTGCACCAATCCGGGGCTGGTGGTGGCGGTCAAGGGCGAAGCGCTCGAGACCTTCAAGCGCTCGGCCGTGGCCGCGCTTGATAACGCCGCCGCCAACACCATGCTGACGCCGGGCATTCATGACGCCTACGTCGAGGCGGTCAAGGCACTGGACGCCTCCAGCACCGCCGAACGGCTCGGTCAGGGACCCGCGGGCGAGGGTGAAAACGCCTGTCAGGCGGGGCTATTTGCGACGAGTGCGCAGCACTTCATCAACGATGAAGCGCTGTCTCAGGAAGTGTTCGGTTCGACGTCGCTGATCATCGAGTGCGACTCGCTCGACGAGGTCAAACAGGTGGCCGAGCATCTGGAAGGTCAGCTCACCGCGACCCTTCAGATGAGCGACAACGACCACGCCGACGTCAAGGCGCTTCTGCCGACGCTCGAGCGCAAGGCGGGCCGTATTCTGGTCAACGGCTGGCCGACCGGTGTGGAAGTCTGTGACGCCATGGTGCACGGCGGGCCGTTCCCGGCAACGTCTGACACCCGCACGACCTCGGTCGGCACGGCGGCGATTCATCGCTTCCTGCGCCCGGTCTGCTATCAGAGCCTGCCGGATGCACTGCTGCCGGACGCGCTCAAGGAAAGTAACCCGCTGGGTGTGCGTCGCCTGGTGGATGGCTCGCGCGAGCACTGAGACCGTTCGTGGTACCTCGTCTCGGGTGGCCTGTCAGGGTGACCCGAGACGCCAAGTACGGCCAAGAGCCTGCCTTCGGGCGGGCTTTTTCAGTGGTCAAGGAAACCAGTCTTTCTACTTTAGTAGTTTAGTAAACTAAAGACGCACTGATAAATCGCGTTAGCCGAGTATTCTGATAGTTGTATGATGTATTACTAAAAAGGATACTGAAACGTGATGATGATCAAAGCGCTTGGAAAACACCCTCTAATCAATGCCTTGTCGCTCGGGCTTGCGCTCGCGGTGACTCCGGCACATGCCGCTGACTTCCCCGATGACGACATCAAGTTCATTTCGCCTGCCGCGCCCGGTGGCGGTTCCGATTACCTGATCCGCTCGCTGCAGCCGAGTCTCGAAAAGCAGTTTGGCGTCAACATCATCCCTCAGTATCTTTCCGGCGGTGGTGGGGCGATCGGCTTCATGCAGTCGTTGAACGCGCGACCGAACGGTCTGACCGTAGTGGCGATCGACAACAAGGTCTTTACCCAGCAGGGCATGGGCAACGTCAACTTCACCTACGATGACTTCGATTATCTGGGCAGCCTCTACTCGGTGCCCTATGTGCTTGCGTTCAACAGCGACCTTGGCATCGGCTCTCTCGAGAGCATCCTTCCCGGTGGCGAGCACCACCGAAAACTCAAGATCGGCTTCGCCGGCATCGGGTCATCCACCCACATCATGAGCGAGCTGCTCGCCCGCCGGTTGGACGTCAATTTCGATCTGGTCTCCTACCAGGGCGCGCCGGGGCTGATCGCGGCCGTGATGGGCGGTCACATCGATGGCGTGGTACTGGACCCGATGGATCTTCGAAGCGCGCTTGAATCCGGCAAGATGACGGCCATTGCGGTGACCAGCGGCGAACGCAGTGACGGTCTGCCCGATGTCCCGACGCTCAAGGAAAAGGGCTACGACATCAACATCTCCAACTGGCGAGGGGTCGCTGCGCCGCAGGGGCTTGATGAAGACGTTCGCTCGCGCTGGGTGGCTGCACTCAAGCAGGCGTCGGAAGACCCGGCGTTTCAAAAGCGCATCGAGCAGCTCGGCATCGATGTCGACTTCCGCTCCGGCCCCGAATTTCAGGACTACGTCGAATCGCTTTCGAGTCAGCTGATTCCGGTGGCGCAAGCGGTTGCCAGCGAGAACCGCTAAGGAGACCCGCATGAACGCGTCTATCCAGGAAACGTGTCTGAGCCTGTTGCTGGCGGCGGTTGCCGCCGGCCTTGCGGTCACGGCGATGGGCATTCCAGGCAGCGCCCATGGCTCGATCGCGCCCTCGACCTTTCCAACGGTGATTGCCTGGCTGATTGCGGCGCTGTCGGTATTGAACGCTCTCGTGACCCTGCGGCGCGCCTCGGGCGAGGGGCAGATGAAGGCCATGTCCGCGCGCGGGGTGGGCAACATCGTCGCCTTTCTGGCGGTCAGCACCGCGTACGTCTGGTTGATCGGGCAGGCGGGGTTCGTGGTGGCAACGCTTGCCTACCTGCTGATCATGCCGGTGTTCGTCTGCGTGGTGTCGCCCCGTCATCGCGTTCGTCTGTCACGTGTGAGTTTCTGGGCAACGCTTGTCGTGTTTGCCGCAATTGCCACCGGGGCAATCTACGGCGTGTTTGTCGAATTACTCAACGTACGATTTTGAGCCTTGAGCGGAGCGCATATGCAGACGCTGGTAGAAACCTTCAACCTGTTTAGTCCCGTGGCCCTTCTGGCCATTCTTGCGGGCACCTTTCTGGGCATTCTTCTAGGCGCCTTGCCGGGACTGTCCGCGGCCATGGCCGTGGCGCTGCTGTTGCCGATTACCTATGGCCTCGACCCCATCTCCGGCATCGGATTACTGCTCGGTGCGTTCTGTGGCGCGGTGGCCGGTGGATCGGTGCCGGCCATCCTGCTCAACATGCCGGGCACGCCCGGTTCGATCGCGACCACGTTTGATGCCTACCCGATGGCGACCAACGGCCGCGCCGGCAAGGCACTGGGGCTTTCGGTGGCGTCGTCGTTCGTGGGCGGGATGATCAGTGCGGCCATCCTGATTCTGGTGTCACCGCTGATTGCCGCCATCGCCCTTAAATTCGGTGCGGCCGAGTATTTCTCGCTGAGCATTCTCGGGCTGATGATCATCGTGTCACTGGCGGGGGCCTCGTTGATCAAGGGGCTGATCGCGGGGCTTGTCGGGATGCTTTTATCGACCGTGGGCGCCGATCAGGTCACTGGCGCGCTGCGGCTGACCTTCGATCAGATGTCGCTTTTGATGGGGGTGAGCCTGCTTGCCGTGATTGTCGGGCTGTTCGCGGTCTCGCAGCTTCTGACCGATCTGGAGAAACTGCATGAGCCGCGCACCTCGATGAAGGTCGACAACGCCCTCGACGGAGCGTTCCCGCGGCTTCGTGAAGTGTTAAGAAACTGGAAGCTGACGCTGATGACCTCGTTGGTCGGCACCGGGGTGGGTGCGGTACCGGGCGCCGGGGGGAGCATCGCCTCCATCATGGCGTATGACCAGGCCAAGCGCGTTTCGCGCACGCCAGAAGCCTTTGGCAAGGGCGCACCGGAGGGCGTGATTGCCTCGGAATCGTCCAATAACGCCATGGTCGGCGGGGCGTTGATTCCGATGCTGACACTGGGTATTCCGGGCGAGGGCGCGACCGCCGTGTTGATTGGCGGGTTGATGATTCAGGGCATTCAGCCGGGGCCGACGCTCTTCGACACCCAGTCAGGGCTTGTCTACGGCATTTTCGTGGCCTTTCTTCTGGCCAACATCATGATGCTGTTCGTGCAGTGGTGGGGCATTCGCTTGTTCGTGCGTCTGCTTCGGGTGCCACAGCATTTTCTGCTGCCGTTGATCTTCATCTTCTGCGCAGTGGGGGTCTTCAGCATCAACAGCGATTTCTTCGATGTCTATCTGATGATCGCCCTCGGCGTGCTGGGCTTTTTGCTGGCCCGGTTCGGCTTCGGTGTGGCGCCCGTGGTGATCGGGTTGATTCTCGGCGGTGTGGCCGAAACCAACCTGCGCCGTGGTCTTCAGACCTTCGATGGCAGTTGGATGCCGTTTCTGACCCGACCGATCAGCCTGGCCTTTCTGGTGCTGGCCCTGGTGTTTCTTTTGATGTCACTGCGCCGCAATTATCAAACCGCCAAGGCGTGAGCCCCGGCAGGGCGCAAGTAAATGTTTAATTAATAATATATTAATGAATGTCGTTTTTAGAACAAAACAATCCTTTCAGGAGATAGTCGATGAAACCCAATGTCGTCATTGTGCATGAACTCTACCCAGAGCTTCTCAAGACGCTTGAGCAGCAGTACAACGTCGTGCACTTCACACGGCTGAACAGCGACGCCGACCGGGCCGATTTCAACGCGGCCATGGCCGAGGCGGATGCCTTTCTTGGCTCGAACGTGAAGTTCGACGAGGCGCTGATCGAGCGTTCACCGCGGCTCAAGGTGATCGCAAGTGTCTCGGTCGGCGTTGATGCCTACCCGCGCGAGGCGCTCAAGGCGCGGGGCATTGTCCTGACCAACACCCCGGAGGTGTTGACCGATGCCACCGCCGACACCGGCTTTGTCCTTTTGATGATGGCCGCCCGGCGCGCCGGCGAGATGGAGCGCAAGGTGCGTTCAGGGAACTGGTCGACCTCGCTCATGAGCCAGGATTTCGGGGTCGACGTGACCGGCAAGACGCTCGGCATCGTCGGAATGGGGCGCATCGGGCAGGCGGTCGCCAAGCGCGGGCATTTCGGCTTCGACATGCCGGTCATCTTTCAGAACCGAAGCTCCAAACCCGAGGTCGAAGCGGCACTCGATGCCCGCCAGGTCGACCTTGATACCCTGTTCGAGACCGCTGATTTCATCGTGGTGACCGCCGCGCTCAGCGATGAAACGCGCGGCATGATCGGCCGGGCACAGCTCGAACGAACGCGAGAGAAGACCATCCTGATCAACATTTCACGCGGGCCGGTGGTGCGCGAGCAGGAATTGATCGAGTGTCTCCAGGAAGGCGTGCTGTATTATGCGGGGCTTGATGTTTACGAACGTGAGCCGCTTGATCCGTCGTCGCCGCTTATTGGCCTCGACAACGTCGTGCTGCTGCCGCACATTGGGTCATCGACCGTGGAAACGCGCGGCGCGATGTGCGATCTGGCCGCGGATAACTTGAACCGGGTGCTGGCCGGTACCTCGCCGTTGACGCCTGCCTAGGCAACATCCCGCGCGAGGGGATGCGTTTAGACGGTGTGTCCGTGTCAGCTAGTGTGCGTCGACGAGCCCGCCTCCAGCCATTGTTATAGTGGGGGCGGCCGCCGACGCGTTTTCCTTTGAGCCGAGCATATAGAGACCGATGACCGAGAAGACGAAAGCTCTGAACCTTGAACGCATCAATCAGCAGGGCAGTCTGTCCAGTCAGATCGCGCGTCAGCTCGAGGCGCTGATCAACAGCGGGCAGATCGAGGTCGGCGAGAAACTGCCGACCGAAAGCAAGCTGTGCGACCTGTTCGGGGTTAGCCGTACGGCGGTGCGTGAGGCCATCGCGCACCTTCGCTCCATGGGCCTGATCGAGACGCGGCGCGGCGTGGGAACCCGGGTACTTCGCACCGAACCCGAGCGGGTGTGGCCTGCACAGGACATCAGTGCGACCACGGTCGAGGACATCCTGTTCGTGCTGGAGCTTCGGGTGACGGTCGAGCCGCGCGCGGCGGAACTCGCCGCGAGCCGCCATACCGACGAGGACGCCCGGGCACTTCAGGCCGCCCATGATGCGTTCGTCGGGGCGTGTCATCACAAGACGCTCGGGCGCGGGGAAGACTACGCGTTTCACCACGCCATCATTCAGGCCACCCACAACCCCTGTTTCCTGGCGTTCTATGACCCGCTGCACAAGGGGGCGATCCCCCGGGCGCAGCTCCTGAACGCCGAGCTTGATACCGAGGCCGCGCACACCTACCTCGAGCACGTCGCTGTCGAGCACAAGCGCATTCTCGATGCGATTCTCGCCCGCGACCCGGAGGGCGCGTTTCAGGCGATGGAGCAGCACCTTCTGCGCGCGACCCAGACCTACCGCACCTACCTGCCCAGTGACTGAGGCGCGTCCCGATGCTGCGTAACGCGATCGAGCGCCGTATTCACGGTATTTCCGGGTTGGCGCTCGGCGGCATCGACTACAGCCAGCCTCCGGGTGACCCGGGGCTTTTTGGCCCGGGCTCGATGGTCTGGCGCGTGCACGGCGATTTCACGTCCATGCTCTGCGGCGGCGTGTCGGCGCTTTTACTCCAGATGATGCATCCGCTGGCCCTTGCAGGCGTCTGGGATCACTCCAACTTCCGAGACGACATGCTCGGCCGGCTCCGGCGCACCAGCCAGTTCGTGGCGGCGACCTCGTTCGGGCCGACCGCGGACGCCGAGCGGCTGATCGAGCGGGTCATCAGTATTCACAGGCACGTAACAGGCACCTACACCGATGGCCGCGCCTACCGCGCCGATGACCCGGAGCTTCTGACCTGGGTGCATGTGAGTGAGGCTCGAAGCTTTCTCGCCGGGTGTCTGCGCTACTACCAGACAGAGCTCTCCATTGATGAGCAGGACCGCTACTACCGGGAAAGCGCGCTGACCGCCTACCGGCTCGGCGCGACCCGGGTGCCGGAGACCGTCGATGAGGTGGAAGCCTACCTCGAGCGGATGCGGCCCGAGCTTATCGTGGACGCGCGCACCCGCGAGGTGGTGCGGCTTCTGTGGGCGGGCAGCCCCCAGTTCAGGCAGGTGCGGCTGTTTTACCGCCTGTTTCTTCGCGGCGGCGCGGATCTGTTGCCTGACTGGGCGCAGGACGCGCTCGAGCTCAGGGCCTCGCCGGTCGGGCGCCGGGCAACGCGGGCAAGCGTCAATACCCTGGCCCCGGTGCTGCGCTGGGCAGTGCGCGATGGTGTCCGCGCCCGTGCAACCGCCCGCATGAGCGCAGCCGCCGCCCCTGAGTCTCAATAAAAAGGCCCTCTTTAAAAAGAGCGCCGCGATAAAAAGAGCACCCATAAAAAAACAGCGCCCGAAGGCGCTGTTTTATCGAGGGGCGCGTAGGCCGTTCAATTACGAGGTCGACACGGCAGCCTCGCCTGACGACGCGCTCTTGCGGCGGTCTTTTGGGAAGAACGTGCCGGCCTTGAGGTCGGCCTCGATCTGCTCGAGCGAGCGGCCATTGGTTTCCGGGATGTAGCGAATCACGAACACCAGCGCCAGCGTCGAGATCAGCGCATAGAGCCAGAACGTGCCGGAGGTGCCGAGCGCGTTGATCAGCGTAAGCGTTGTGAGCGTGACGATCAGGTTGAAGATCCAGTGGCTGAAGGCCCCGACGCTTGCGCCCTTGCCGCGCACGAACAGCGGATAGACCTCTGCGTTGATCAGCCACAGGCAGACCCCGAAGCTGCAGTTGAACGCCATGTAAAGCGCCAGACACGCCACCAGTGTCCACTGGCCGGCCGCGGACGTCGGTGCGCCGCCCATGAACAGAATGCCCATCACGATCAGCGCGACGATGGAGCCCGGCACCATCCAGATCAAAAAGCGCTTGCGGCCGATCTTGTCGACCATCAGCACGCCGAATACGGTCGCGATGTTAAGAAGCACTGCGCCCCCGATGGAGGCGAGGATAGACGCGTTTTCATCAAAGCCCGCGTTACTGAGAATGGTCGGGGCGTAATAGATGATGGCGTTGTTGCCGGTGATCTGGGAGAACATCGCGATGCCGAACCCCGCGATCAGCGCCGGGCGCACCCAATCACTGAAGAGATCCCGCCAGGTGCCTTCGGGGCGGGCGGAAATTTCCTTGATTTCATCGAGTTCCTGACGAGCACCCTGACGGCTTTCACGCACGCGCTCGAGAATGCCGAGCGCCTCTTCTTCACGGCCCTGACCCAAAAGCCAGCGCGGGCTTTCAGGCAACACGATCATGCCAAGCATCAGGACCACCGCCGGAATGGTGCCGAGCGCGAACATCCAGCGCCACGCATCGCCGAGGGCGAAGCCTGTGAGGTAGGCCACCAGAATGCCGAACACCACCATCAGCTGGAACATGACAACCAGCTTGCCGCGGTGCTTGGGCGGGGTTACTTCGGCGATGTAGACCGGAATGATCTGAGTGGCGCTACCGGCGGAGAGGCCGAGCAGAAAGCGCGCCAGAATCAGCACTTCAACGCTTTGCGCCACGGCCGAGAGCACCGAGCCGATCACGAACACCAGCCCGAGCAATACGATGGAACGGCGTCGGCCCAGACGGTCGGACAGTGGCCCGGTGCCAAGGCAGCCGAAAATGGCGCCGAAGATGATCGCGCCGGTCACGATCTGCTTCATGGTGTCGTCCATCACGAACTGCTTCGAAAGCCCGAGCAGGGCCACACCGATGATGCCGGTGTCATAGCCGAACAGCAGCCCGCCAAGGGCGGCCACGATGGAGACCAGGATGACGAGCGTCTTTCCGCTCGGGCCCCGATGCGAGGGGGCGTCACTGGCGTGTGTCATTGGGAGGTTCTCCGGTTGGCTGAAACGATTCAGCAAAAAGAGCGCATAAATGCGCGTTTCATGATGGATTCAGGGTAATTAAAGCTTGGGTAAATCACTAGGCGAGTTAGACCATAGTGGTATCAAGGGATCTGAAACTACATATATCGACGCGATGGCGCTTCATTTATGTAGTTTCAGTGATATCGAGCGGGTGCCGTCGCGGCTTGGGCGTCTCGAGCTACATCGCGTGCTTGATGCCGCGCTTGATCAGAACCCAGTTGGCGGGGTAGGAGGTGATGAATCCGACCAGCATCGCGATCTGCATCATGAACCAGAATTCAGGCGTGAACGCGTTCATCTCCCCAAGCCACATCGACGCGGCGATGATCATCCACACATACATGCCGATTTGAAACGCGATCAGCGAAAGCGTATCGGCCTTGATCGCGTCTTTCAGCGCCGCCGCCGGGCCGCTGTCGCTCATCTCGCGAATGGGCAGGTACTGAAACAGCACGCCGAAGGCGTAGGCGAATACGAACGCCAGCAGAAAATGCCCGGCGATTGCCGAGCCGAACACCGAAAATGCCGTAAGCGTGGCGATGGGGGAGGCCACCACATCGCCCAGGGTGCAGCCGCCGCCGCAGTGGGTGGCCGAAACGAATACGCCCTGCCATTTGGGTGTGTCACTGCCGTGATGATGGTGGGCGTGGTCGTGATGCGCGCCGGACTTCGGCGCGCGACCCATCGTCGCATACGCCCACCACCCGATGATCGGCATGTAAAGCCCGGTAATCGGCCAGGTGACGTTCATGATCGCCATGTGCTGTGGACGTTTTTTAACATCCCAGGCGATGGCGAGGGCGGTAAGCACGCCGAGTGCGAGGGCGACCCAGGCCCAGAGGGTCAGCATGGTCATTCTCCCTATCCTTTCTGATGTTGCCGCCGTTGTCGTGATCGACGGTGTGCGTGGGAAGGTCTAGCCGGGCAGCGCGCGCTGCGCAAGCCTTGCCCTGCACCCAGGTTGGACTAGGGTGAAAGCATCACCGCGCGGCTGTCTATCTTATTAGCCTGCTAATTATGTTATGCTGTGCGCCGATTTCAATCACGGATCAGGAGGCCTCCAATGAGCCAGCCCAAACTACTGATGGTACTGACCTCGCACGACCAGCTCGGCGACACCGGCCACAAGACCGGCGTCTGGGCCGAAGAGTTCGCTGCGCCGTACTACGCCTTTCTGGACGCCGGCTGCGACGTCACGCTCGCCTCGCCCAAGGGCGGCGCTACACCGATCGACCCCAACAGCGAAGGCGAGGATGCCCAGACCGACGACACCCGCCGTTTCTACGCCGATGAAGCCGCGCAGCAGGTCATCCGCGAGACCAAGGTGCTCTCAGGCGTTGATGCCTCCGAGTTTGACGCCGTGTTCTACCCCGGCGGCCACGGCCCGCTGTATGACCTGGCCGGTGACGAGGATTCCATCGCGCTGATCAAGGCCTTCCTCGAGCAGGGCAAGCCGGTTTCTGCCGTGTGCCACGCCCCGGCGGTCTTCTTGAACGTGAAGGACGCCCACGGCGAGTACATCATCAAGGGCAAGCGCCTGACCGGGTTCACCAATGAAGAAGAAGCGGCGGTGGGGCTTACTGAAGTGGTGCCGTATCTGCTTGAAGACGAGCTTGGCAATCGCGGCGCCGACGTCAAAAAGGTCGCGGCGTTTTCGCCGTTCGCCATCGAGGATGGCCTGTTTATCACCGGCCAGAACCCGGCAAGCTCCCGCGCCGTGGCTGATGCGCTGCTGGCGCGCTTCAACCGCTGAGCCGGCGCTAAGTGACTCTTTGCGCTAAGTAATTCATCGGGGTATGCAAGGTTCGGCTTTACGAAGCCGAACCTTTCCCGGTAGACTGTGCCCCGTGCCCGAATAGCTCAATTGGATAGAGTACCGGCCTTCGAAGCCGTGGGTTGCAGGTTCGAGTCCTGCTTCGGGCGCCACCCCCTCCCTGCATTTCCCGTACGTTCTCACACGTCTCACATCGCTTTCGCAGAACCCGCTTACGTATAAACCGCGCAGGTATAAACCACGTGCGTACGAACTGTATGTGCACGAACGGGCGCCATCGTGTCTTGCGCAGCCATGCCGCGTTACCCAGCCCGGCGCCGTTGGGTGTCATGACAACAGTTGCTTACAGCACTTCCCACACGCGAATGATGACGGACGGATCGGTCTTGAAGTTCGGCCCACGCTCGACCGTGCCCAGGAAGATCGACTTGTTCATCCATTCATAGGGGCTGCCGATCGGCGCTTCGAAGCTCAACACGCTTCGCACGTAGTCGTAATCCGGGTTCTTTTCCGTCGGGCGGTGATCGATGAGGGCGTTGTTGGTCACCACGATGGTATGGCCGTCGTCGGTCTTGATCGCGTAACGCGCGGTTAGATCGAGCACGCCATCCGGGCGGCCGAGCTGCCAATCGCCGCCGCCGGGCATCACGCTGCCCTTGATTTTCGGGCCCTTCACATCGCCGCCGGTGATCCAGACGATGCCACGCTCGCCGTACTTGCTCTGGCCGACCGTCGCGCGGTTTTTATCGATGCTCACGTGAGATTCGTACACGAACCGGGTCTCGAGCCGGTTATCGCGGTTCGGGTCCTTCTCGGCGCTGAGCGCATTCATACTCGTCATTGCAAGCACCATCGTCATTAAAAGAAGCGTCAGTCTCTTCATGGGGCATAGCCTCTGCGGTGTTGTTGTTGGTGATGTCGCCGTGGCGATGCTCATGGCACTGCCACGCATTGAACCTACCGCAGTTACCCGGTGCGCAAGTATCCAGTATTGGCAAACCCGTACTTGCGTACGCCCCGGCATATGCGCTTAAGCTTTACGGCGTTCTTCTTATTCAATCGATTCTTCACTGAAGGAGCCTTGCCATGTCTACCCCGCGCCTGCCGTACGCCTCGCTCTCCCCGGATGCCTACAAGGGCCTCAGCGCCACCAAGAAAGCCCTCGATGACAGCAGCCTCGGCAAGGAACTGATCGAGCTTGTGTACCTGCGCGTCTCGCAGATCAACGGCTGCGCCTTCTGCCTTGAAATGCACGCAGAGACCCTTCGAGCCAAAAACGTGCCCGAGGCCAAGCTCGATAGCCTCGCCGGCTGGCGCGTCAGCGCCCGGTTCAGTGAGCGCGAACGCGCCGCGCTCGGCTGGGCCGAATCGCTTGTGAACATCGCTGGCTCCCACGCCGCCGACAAGGATTTCGAGCCGCTGAAGGCCTACTTTTCCGACGCCGAGATCAGTGACCTTACCTTCGCCGTGTCTCTGATGAGCGCCTACAACCGCCTCGCCATTGGCATGCGGCAGTAGGGCGGGTGGTTACTTCGTCCTCAAGCCGTCACCCCAAGCGCTGCGCCCTCACTGGCAAAGACATCTAACCCCAATTCTCCGACCTTCTATCCCACCGCCGCGCCTATGCGCGGCGTTTTTGTGAGTGGCCCGCCTGCGGCAATGCACCACCGCCAAAAATCAGTTAATCGCCCTTTGTGTAATTGAGTGTAATTTTTTAAAGGGGTAGCTTAAGTATGAGACACCGCTCACCGATGGCGTTAGGTGCGTATATGTGATGGGGCGAGCATGGTCGATGATTTTATGCGGCCTTAGTGTGGTGCTGCAGCCCGGAGGCTAGAGGATGAGAAAGAGCGAGGGAACTGGTCCATTTAGTGCTTAGGCGGGGCGAGGAGTCGACAGCGCGTTTTGAGTAGCCACTAGCAAAATAGCTATTAAAACAGGGAGTTTAGGGCAAATGGCCTTTTATCTAAAACAAGGCAAGAGAAACCTGCTTGAAGATATAAAAGGGGATGAAACCGAGCTTAATAAGTTACAAGATTTTTTAAGTAATCTATGTAACACAAAGCATATTAACTTTTTACTAGGTTCTGGAGCTAGCTCTACTTCTATACCAACCATGCTAAAAATGGCAGAGAAGGTTGAAGACATATTAGATGAAGCAGAGAGTAAGGTTGAAGGAGTAAAGCCATTATATGAAAGCCTGAAGTATAAATATAATGGGAATTTGGAAGAAATTTTAGGGATTCTTTACTCTAAGCAGATTTACGATAACGGTGTGGGTTCTAATGATCCAAAAGTTTCCACCCTGGCGAGTGAGATTGAAGAGGTTATTTATAGAGAGATTAATGTTGATATTTATTCTGAGGATCATAGTCTGACTGTTGATCTTTATAAGCTTCTATACGATAAAATGTCTAAAAGAAGTCGCGATCTTCCTAGGCTGAATGTGTTCACTACCAATAATGACTTGTTTAATGAAGCGGCCTTGGATTTGCTCGGGATTGATTATAATAACGGTTTTGGTGGTGGGTTAAAGAAGTTATTTAACCCTTCGAGGTTTAATTATTCTTACTCCAAGGCTAGTGAAACCCTGCCTGATAGATATGAAGCTATCAATAATATGGTCTATCTTTATAAGCTTCACGGCTCCATCAACTGGCGCGAATTTGATTCAGGATCATATTTTCTAAATATTGAAGAGTTCGAGGTAGAGCCCGGAACATCTAATAACGAGGTGGCCCTGATTTATCCGACACCTTTAAAACAAAATAAAAGTTTAGGTACTCCCTATGCTGATATAATGAGAGAGTTCAAGGCTAAGATATCTATTCCAAATAGTGTTCTTTTTGTTATAGGGTATAGTTTTAGTGATGAGCATGTAAATAATTTTATTTATTACGCTTTGAGCTCAAATTCTTCGTTGAGTGTTGTTTTGTTTGGAGATTTTGAGGATAAGCCTATTTACGAAGTAGGTGACAACAGGGTTTTTAGTATATATGGAAAACATGAGGATGGTGAAAAAGTCCATTATTTTAAGTCGGTGGTTGAAAGATTGCTTCCTGATTTAGATGCAGATAAGAAAAAGGATTTTCTTAAAGAATTTTCTGAAAAGCTTAATGATTTAGTGAGGCAGCAATGAAAATCGGTAAGCTTGTTTCTATAGATTATAATCTTTTTAAAGCTCAGGTTTTGCCTTCGGTTAAAGGCAATTCTTTGAATGTCGGCGGTGATGTATACTATTTTGGGAATATTGGTAGCTACTTGGGTGTATACAATAGTCTCGGCGAAAAGTTATTGTGTGAAGTTGTTTCGATATATGACAAAGATGTGAGTGAAGACTTAAGTTTAAGTCACGCTTATGGATCAAGAGAATTATCCTTAAAGCCAATAGGCTCTATAAGTAAGAGGGAATTGTTCTCCTTAGGTGTGGGGATATTTCCAGCTATTTACTCAGATGTTGAAATTATTACACGCGAAGACATGGAGCTTGTTTTAGGTAAGTCAAATTTCACTAGTGAGCCGGGTGTTCACACAAGTATTTATGTTGGAACAAGCAAGAGTCTTATCGGCTATCCTATAGAGTTAAATATAGATAGGTTTTTTAATATCCATACTGCTGTTCTTGGAAATAGTGGTAGTGGCAAGTCGAATACAATATCGCATCTTTTGCAAGAAGTGGCGAAAAAAAATAATTATACGGCTCTAGGGGCTAGAATAGTCATATTTGACGTTAATGGCGAGTATAAAAACTCCTTCCCTGTAATAAATGGAAATGGGGGGCAGTTTATAAATAATAGACATTATAAGCCAGCGGGTAATTCAGGTTTAGATGAGGGTGAAATTAACTTTAAACTCCCGCACTATCTTATAAGCTTAGACGAGTGGTGTTCATTTTTATTGGCTACTGATGCCACTCAAAGACCTTTTTTAGATAGAGTTCTTCAAGAGTGTTATAGATTCTATAAAATAAGTTCTGAAGATAAAAGGAAAGATATTGCTAATTATATTAGGTGTAAAATTTGCTTAATTTTGAAAGATATTAATGGCCAAGGGGAGTCAGATACCACCAGGATTACGGCTGCTGCTAGCTTAATTAGTAGGGTGGTTAACTCTTTGCTTGCACATGAATCTATATCAAACGCATGCGATCAGGAAAATATTTTTGAAGATCTAAATGCTTTGGCCGAAAGTTGTAGCATAAAATTTGGAACTAACGATAGTAAACTTAAAGATAAAATCGAAGAGATATTGGAGCAAGTAGATTTTGAATTATATTTAAGTGTTTCTTCTGACAGGTTAAGAGAAGGAGAATACTACGATTACAGATTTCTAAGGCTTGCGGCTGAATTAGTTCTGCTAGAAGAAGATGCAAGAGGTAATAAAAGGATAAAAGAATACACATCAACTCTCATGACGCGATTGGATTTTTTCTTAGAAAATCCTGAGTGTGAGTTTATGAGGTGTGATTCATCAGAGTTGGATAGCGCTGAGAAATATATGCAGTATATATGGGGTGACGATGACAAGAGCTATCAAATAGTTAATTTAGATGTAAGTGAGCTGAATCCAACTTCGTTAGAGGTGGTGACTTCAGTTCTTACTAGGTTTTTGTTTTCAGAGCGTAAAAGTAAAAGAGGAGTTTTTAGAAGACAGGGCCCTATACATTTGGTACTTGATGAGGCCCACAGGTATATACACAAGGCTGGTGAGTATTATTTAAAAGAAAATATATTTGAAAAGGTTGCTAGAGAAGGAAGAAAGTTTTCATTTTATCTAATAGTATCTTCTCAAAGGCCTTCTGAGCTCTCAGAAACAGTCTTATCTCAATGCGGTAATTATATAATACATAGGATACAAAATGATATTGATATGAAATATATTTATTCTGTTTTACCTTTTTTTTCAGGTGACTTTGTGAATAAAATAAAACAATCAGTGCCGGGCGAAGCTCTGATCTTTGGTAATTGTGTTCCTATGCCTTTACATGTGGCGATCAAACAAGCTAGGCCTGAGCCTAATAGTGCCAATTGTATTGTTTCTAAAGAGTGGTTTTTGCAAAAGTATGATGTTTAAGGAAATATGCTGAATGGTATAAGTTAAGGGGCGCGTTATTATTTTAACGTTTTTATGTGTTTATACCATTTTTATAGTGTTTTCTTTCCCTATGTCCAAAACTCAAAAACACTAGCTCACTTTTACTTCGCCCCGTTAGTGCCTTTTGACTGAGCAAACCATCTCGTTACTACGCCTTGCGGGTGGATGGGCTGCATTCCGCCGTAAAATCGTTTCAGTGCGGATTTTAGAACGGCATTAAAACGCAGGGGATAGACAGCGCTTTCAAGCCTGTTTAGCCAAGCCCTGATACGACAAATACACCACCTGATTTCGCCCGTTGGCCTTGGCTTGATACAGCGCTTCGTCCGCCCGCTTGAGCAGTCGTTTTGAGTCGTCGGTGTGGGGGCGTAGGTCGGCGTGTTCCGTGCTTGCGACCCCGATGCTTACGGTCACCACGGCGTGTTCACCCATGCCCCTGTTGGGAATGCGCAAGCGCTCGATGGCGCTGCGTAGCCGCTCGCACAGAATGCGGGCTTGCTGTGCATCCGTGCCCGGCAGCACCAGCGCGAATTCTTCCCCGCCGTAGCGCACCGCGAGAGCCGGCGGCTGGGAGAGCATGCCCCTGAGCACGTCTGCAATCTGCTGGAGGCAGCGGTCGCCGCCGTCGTGGCCGTGGTGGTCATTGAAGCGTTTGAAGTGATCCACATCGCACATCACGGTCGTGAGTACGCCTGACTGCCGGGCAAGCCGAGCCCACTCCCGGTTGAGCGCCTCGCCCAGCGCCCGCCGGTTGCCAAGCCCGGTCAGGGGGTCGGTGTTGCTCAGGTCTTCAAGGTAGCGGTTGTTGAACGTCAGCTCCTTCTCGGCCCGGTCAATGGCCCGGTGAAATAGATGCAGCAATACCCCCGAGAGCGTGAGCACGCCCGCTACGCTGCCGGCGTACATGGCCTCAAGCCACGGCGAGGGCACCGGCGTGCGCGCCGCCTCCGCCGGAAAAAGGAACTGCGCCATCAGGTACAAAAGGCCGATGGCGGCCAGGAGGGCCACATAGGTTCGCCGTCGAAGGTTCTGGTAAAGAAAGATAATCACGAAGGCAAAGGTGAAGTAGAACAGGCTGACGCCGGCCCCGGTGCCGATGAAGAAGGTCACCACAAAGAGCTGGATGCAGCTATTAAGCACCAGAGTCGTGCTGGCAGTGGTGTGCCAGCGCAGGTGGTTGAGCGGCAGTACCGATAGATAGACCGTAATAAATACGAGATTGAACAGAAATACGCCGCGGTATGCAGCGAAATCATAGAAGTAATAGAAAAGCTGGTAGGGCGTGGTGGCGGCCGTACAGAAAAGCCCCAACTGGTTGCAGAGTTCGATCTGTCGGCGCAGTGCCCCCTGGGTGCCTTTCGTCCCCGGAGACCAGCATGTCTTGATCACCTCGATCATCGATTCACCCTGTAAAGCGCGCTGGAGGCCGTGATGGGCTTCCCTACTAATGACTGGCGATTGGCCGTCGTGTCTGCGCGCGACAGGCGACCGAACCCTCACTGTTGCCCTGTTGGCGTCAGCATTTTTACCTTATCGGCGAGTGGGTTGGTTACATTAGCCCGCCCAAGGATAGGGTTCGGAAGTGCGGGGGAGTGGTGTTTTGTTATTGGTTGCTCTGCCGTTTCTGGCTCAGCAGGTCGGTCTCGTCACTGCCTCGGGCAATTTCCTCCTCGACCTTTTCCTTCAGTTTCTCATCCGGGCGGGCATCGAACAGGGCATCGGCGGTGGGGTCTTTAAGAATACTTTCGGCCCGCGCTTTCGCGGGGTGGGCGGGGCTGCCTTCGGCCTGTGCCGACGGGGCGTCGTGTGCGTGTTCGGTGTCGCTTTTTGAATGGGCGGGAAGTGCGCCCTGAAGTCGTTCCAGCGCCTGCTCGAGGGAGGCGTTGAAGCGCAGGCGGTAGATGGGTTCGGGCAGGCTGAAGCCGGTGCGCTCGAGGGCGTGCTTGGTCTCGCGAATGGCGATGCTGCGGGCCTTGGCGAAATCGGTGTTGGATTGGTTCACCCACACCTGAAACTCGAGCACGATGTTCGAATCGCCCACGTGAGTGATCAGCGCAGCGGCCCTGGGCTCTGTGAGCACGAACGCGAGCTGGTTGACGGCGTCGAGCCCGACCTTGATGGCGGCGAGCGGGTCGTCGTCGGCGTCCACCCCCAGTTCGAACGTGAAGCGCCGCTCGGGGTTCTGGGTGTAATTGAGGATGGTGCCCTTGAACACCTCGGCATTGGGGATGCGCAGCTGGTTTCCATCAAGCGTCATCAGAATCGTCGCGCGGGAGGTCAGGCGCACCACGATGCCTTCCTGGCCGTTGATCACGACCTGATCGCGGGCGCGGAAGGGCTGGCGAATGCTCAGCATGAGCGAGGCAATGTAGTTCTCGATGGTGTCCTTGACCGCGAAGCCCACCGCAATACCGATCACACCGGCGCCGCCTAAAAGCGTGCCGATGATGGTCTCGGCGCCCATCAGGCTCAGCGCCAGAATCAGGGCGAACACGATGAACACCACTTTGACGGTCTGCGAGAGCAGTTCGGCAACGAATGGGTTGGGCGTGAGCCGTTGCCACAGGCGCTTGCGCCGTGAGAGCCACGCGCCGAACCACGCCACCACACCAAACACCACGATACCGACGCCCAAAAGCGGCAGCGCCTTGACCAGGTTTCTGGCCTGGGCGGCGAGGCCGTGGGCGGCGGTCGCGACGTTATCCTGCACATCAAGCGTGCGGGTGATGGTGTCATTGACGGCGACCACGTCGGTCAGCCGGTTGGCAAGGCCGAGCGCCTGCTGGGCTTTTCGGTCGTTGGCGGTCTCGCCTTCAAGCGTGACCACGCCCTGCGTCACGGTGACCGTGACGGCCTCCAGCCCCTCGAGCTCTGAAAAGATGCCCTCGATGCGCGCTTGAATCGCCCGGTCCTGCTCGGGGGTGGGGGCGGTTTCAATGCCGCTCCCGGTCTCGGATGCTGCGCTCGAGCCGGCCAGCGCCCCGGCGGCGCTTGAAAGCTCGTCGGCGGCATAACTCGGGGCTGTGATCAGCGTGCCCAGCATCAGGGCGAGTGCGAGATACAGGCGGCGGGCGCGGGGTTTTGAAGTCGAGCGTGTCGCGGGTGAGCGCGTGAATGAGGCGGCCATGGCGTTCCTGTCGGTCGGGCGAGGGTCAATCGGTTGGGTCAGCGTCAGTGCAGGGCGCGAGGCCGTGAAAGAGTGAGCGCGTTTCGAGTCACTCTAGTCGAGGTCTCCGATGTGCGGCCATTTTTTCGACGCAGGGAGCTCGAGCCGCAGCAGTCAGGGCGTCTCGAGCCGGGGGTGCGGGCAGCTGACGTCGCCTTCCTCGCACTGGCTGTAGCCCTTGAGCGTTTGTTGACGCGCATCAGATAGCGCGGTCTTGCACTGCGCGACCACCAGCGTGTGGATGGAGCCGCCGGCCGAAGGCGCACCCTGAAACTGGCATTCGGCGTCGCGGTAGGCCGTCCAGCGGCGCTGGGCGGTTTCAAGCGCTGCGCGCTCGGCGGCCGAGCCCAGTGCGTCCTTGAGGCTCTGATAGGTGGTAGTCAGCCGGTGCTCGGCGTTCTGAAGCGCCTCGGCCGCGCACTGGTTCATTGCCGTCTGGGTTTGGGCATCGTGGCACTCGGTTTGGGCGGGCGTAGAGGGAGTCTGAGAGGGCGCGGCGTAGGTGGTCGTTGCGTGCATCCAAATAGCGAAGGTAAGCGCCATCACGGCCGTGCCCTGCAGAAAATGCGTCATGGGGAGTGCTCCGAGGTCGGCATTGGTTAAGCGAAAAAGAGAAACGGCAAGGTGGTTTTAGTGTAGCGCACGCGCTGCCCGGCTATCTCTGAATGCACGCGTGGTCAGCGGAGGGTGATGGTTAGTGGGGGGTGATGGTTAGCGGAGGGCGATGGCTAGCGGGGCGCAGTGGTGAGGGCGCGCCAGCGGGCGGGGGTGACGCCGTAGGCGCGCTTGAACGCTCGGCTCATGTGGCTTTGGTCGGCGAAGCCACTGGTGAGTGCGGCGTCGGTGAGCGAGGCGCCGCCGGCGATGCGGTGCTTGGTGTCATCGAGGCGTCGAAGGGTGAGGTAGCGGTAGGGGCTGGTGCCGTAGAGCGCGCGAAAATCCCGCGAGAGCGACCAGCGCTCCCGCCCGGTGATCATTTCCAGCGTCTCGAGGGTGGCGCCGTGAAGGAGATTGTCGTCCAGGTACTGTCGGGCGCGTTCGGCGGCGAGGTGGTCAAGCGCATGGCGGCCTTTCATGGGGCCTGCGTCACTGTTTTCGGCAAGTGCCATCGTTAAATCAAACAGGCCATCGGTTTCTTCGAGCGCGCCGGGGGCGTGGTCCATGTCGAGCAGAAGCGTTCGTACGGTGCGCACGAGCCGGGCGTCGGTCGAAAGGCCGCCGGTCAGAAACGGCAGGGGCCGGCCCTTAAGCATCGCCTGCATCAGCGCGGGCTTTACGTAAAGCATGCGGTAGAGAAAGCCCCCGGGACAGCCGGCGTGGCCGTCGTGGAGTTCGTCGGGGTGCAGCACGATCACGGTGCCGGGCAGGCTGTGGCGGTGGCTTCTGCGGTAATGAAAGCTTTGCACACCCTCAAGCGTAATGCCGATCGCGTAGGTGTCGTGGCGGTGTGGGCTGAAGGCGTGGCCCTGAAACCGGGCCTCGAGCCGCTCGAGGCGTTCGGTCGGGGCCAGGCGAAACCAGTCTGCGCTCATTGGGGCCATGCTCAGTGCGCCTCGACAATCGGCATCAAAGTGTATTCCAGCAGCATCGTGGCCGCCACCAGCACCAAAAGCGCGGCCATTACGCGGTTGAGCACGCGGTAATAGCGCGCGTTGCCAAGCCACTGGGCAAGCCCCTTGCCGGCGGCGCAGTAAAGCGCAGGCGCCCCGGCACCGCCCAGGGCAATGCCCGCTGACCACAGAATCAGCGCCGTATCGGCAATGCCCCGGCCGGGAAACAGGATGGTGGTGATCGGCACAACTAGAAGCGTGTTCTTGGGGTTTAAAAGCTGCATCAAAAATCCGTCACGAAAGCGCAGCCGGCCGTGATCCACCGGGGTCGACTCGGCGGTTGAAGAGGCAGGCGACGGCGGCGCGGCCCGGTAGAGGCTGTAGGCCAGATACAGGATGTAGGCGCTGCCAAGCGCTGCGAGGTAGGGCAGGGCCGCGGCAACCACCAGGCGCTGCCCGGCGTAGCCGATCACGAGAAACCAGAGAAAGATCGCAAGGCCCACGCCGCCGAAAAAGCCCAGCGAGCGGTATACGGGCCGTTGAAGGCCGGCGTTGAGCCCAAGCAGATTGACCGGGCCGGGGGTGTACATGACGGTCAGGGCGAACAGCACGATGTTCATGAGGGCCTCGTTCGGTATGGAAAAGCCCGAGACTAGGCCAGCTCAAGCGGCGGGTCTTGAACGATCGTGCATCGAGTGCGAGGCGAACGGCGGCGTTTAAAGAGTGGGCTTTCGTCGAATCGACGATTTATCTAGAGCCGCATCCTGCACGCTGAGGTGCCGTTCATACGTCACGTTGTGGCGTTGTCTGTCTAATACAGGGTGCGATGTTATCGGCTGCAGCGCCCGTGAACGCTGGGTTTTTAACGCGTGTTAACAGTGTGTCGTGGGGGTAGGTAGTGCACCCGGGGTCAACGGGTGTACCTATCGTCAACTTAGGTTCCGATGAGAAAGAGTGTTATTCGTTGATTTTCAGGCAGTTGACGCCGTAGCGTGGTCGAAAACATCAATTGGCAACCCTCATGCGCATCTATTCACTCTTCTTTCTCGCCCTCGCCATGTCGACGGACGCCTTTGCCGCGTCTCTGGCCAAGGGTGCCGACAGCGCCGAGCGTGTTTCCTGGTGGCGGGCGCTTCGTATCGGCGCGCTGTTTGGCACCATTGAAGGGCTGACGCCGCTACTTGGCTGGGCGTTGGGGTCGATGGCAAGCGTCTACGTGGCCCAGTGGGATCATTGGATCGCGTTTGTGCTGCTGGTGGGGCTTGGCGGCAAGATGGTGGTCGATACCCAGCGCCGCCAGGTGCCGTGTGAGGATTGCAGCTGCAAATTGTCGAAGCGCTGGTGGACATTGCCGCTGCTGGCGTTGGCAACGAGCCTGGACGCGCTGATCGTGGGCGTCAGCCTGAGCTTTGCAGGCGTCAACATCGGCTATGCGGCGCTGGCCATCGGTTTGACCACGGCGGTGATGGTCACGTTCGGTGTGGTGCTGGGCGGTATGGCCGGGCGGTTCATCGGCAAGAAGGCGGAGCTTTTTGGTGGGTTGATGCTGATCGCGATCGGCACCAGCATTCTGTATCAGCACCTTTCTCAGTAGGTTTCTCAGTAGGTTTCCCGGCAGTTTCCCAGTAGTTTTTTTAATTGAACAGTTGTACGAAAAAAATTGTTCAATTCTTGTTGAAAAACAGCACATCCACAGGCTTCTCATGAAAAGCATAACATAGGTTAAGTTTCTGCTTTGAAACGAGAAATAGGGTGAATTTTTCCTTGCACATGACTTATACAAAATCCATAGTGTCCGGGCTGCGCCAGATAGGGAATTGGCGAACCGGGAACACAGGGAAGTGACGGAGTTCACTCGGTCATCAGAAATGATGATGTTCGTCAGGGAAGACGACCCGGTGGAAAGGTTGGTAAGGATGCCCGGCACCAAAAGAGACCATGACGAGACAAGGAGTGTTTCAGATGGATTACGAACTCTATTGCCACCAGTGCGGTAGCGAAGCCGTCGGGAATACGACGGACTTGATGGCCGACCAGACCGTCGACTGCACCAGGTGCAACACGTTCCTGAGCACCATCGCCGATCTCGAGAACCGGCCGATGGGCGTCGACGAGGCGCAACCCAGGGATCTTTCAAGCAAGCTTTCGCGCCAGATGGCGTGCGAAGCGGCCCATATTCGAAAGCATTTGAGCCAGCCCGTGAGCTAGACTCGAACCGAGACAGTCAAGCGTTAGACGATGATCGGCCGTCAGGGAAACCTGACGGCCGATCGTGTATCAAGCCCTGACCCTGGCAGGAAGCGCTCACGAAGGGTCGAGCCCGTAATCACGCGGGCGGATCGAGCAGGCAATTTCCCCCATCTGATCGAAATCCACGCGGGAGAGCACGGTGCTCAGCGACCCTATGGAGTCGTTCATGTTCTTGATGACATGCACCTTGGTCGGCTCGCCCCGGGCATCCACGCTCATCACCCAGGCCAGAAACCCGCGCGAAAAGTAGATCAGACTGCCGATGGGGTAGATGCCCTGGCGTTGCACGTAACGGATGACGCAGTCCGGGTCGTAGATCTCGGCCTGACGATAGATGGTCTTGTAGGCTTCGAGTGGCGTCAGGTTGGCCTGTTCGAGAGTGTAGGGCCTCAGCAGAACCGTGATGCGTTTGATGACGTTGAACAGCTTGAGAATCTGTCGGAGCTGGTCGTTGTCTTCCGGGGTGTCTTCGAGTCTGCCATCGGGGTTGTGCGCGCCGACGGCAATCATCCGGCGTATTAGCGTCAGGTCGAGCCAGTCCTCATGCTCGAGTCGGGCCAGTAGCGTTTCCCGGTGATGCGTGAGGTAGTCGCTTTGCTCGGGCGTTAACGGCTCATGCAGGGTTGGCAAGGTTTCGCCGATCATCAGGGACTTGCCGAGGTTGTGAAGCAGGGCACCAAGAATGGCGTGACGGGCATGCTCGACCAGTGTCGGCTCTCGCAGGATCAGATCGCCCAGCTGAACGGCGCAGCGTATGGCCTGCTGCAACAGGGGCGGCTCGTCGCTCAGGCAGCACGCGGCGTACATGCAGCGATGAGGTTTCCGTTCGAGCATGTGAATGATGGTGTCGGCGCAGTCGATCAGTGAGGCGCGCGCCAGCGTTTCCTCGTTTCGAAGCGCGATCAACGCGCTGTGCAGCCGCCGGGCCACTTCTCGCATGGCGTACATCAGGGGGAGCGTATCGCGCTCGTCCTTGGGCTCGGTGAGTGTGAGCCGGCCCGCCTCCCCGGGACCCTTGAACAACGGCGAACTGTGTGCGGTTTTCGAGTGCATGCCGAGCCGATACGCCAGCTCGCTCTCCATCTCGTTTAAAAAGTAGGTAAGGCGTTGAACGGCTTGGGGAGACGGGGCGTCGAACTCGAGCCCGAGACTTGCGAAATGCGTCCGCGCAGCCTGCCTCAAGTGGATGACCCGAGCCGTGAGCGTGACACGCTCGCCATTGGGAAACTCGAGTGTGATGTCCGGCAGTGTCATGTCGAGCCGTATGTCAGAACACTCGTTCAACGGCGCCTCGACCATGCAGCCGCCGATCGACAGGTTGCACAGTTCCGCAGTGAACGCGGTCGCCTCCGGATAGGCGGTGATCATGGCCTTGGCCTGCAACCCCTGAATCAAGGGCACGCGCATTTCGCCGCGCTTGGTCGAGCTGAAAAACGAATGGGGCAGGGTGCACAAAAGCACACTTCGATGAGGGTCGCGATGAAGCCCGAGGCTTTGGACTTCATCGAAGCGCAGGTGTTCGGTGCTGCTCTGCCTTGTGGGTGGCAGGCGAACCTCGAGTGTCAGGCTGCCTCTGGCCAGAGCGGTGTCCTCGGGCGGGCGCTCTAGGTCGATCAGTTCGATTGATAGCGTGCCCTGGGCGCCGTCCACGGCCGTGATCCGCCCGACCAGGGGGAGCTTTGCGCCCTCGGTCAGGATGGAAATGTCGCGCTTTTCATGCGCCAGAAGGGCCAGCCGTCGGGCGATGCGCTGAACGTTGGTATCCGTCTCGGCCGGCGTGGTGGGTTGGCGTGTGTCATCACTGGGTTGGGTCAGCAATTTATGCATCGGATTCCCTTGGGTCACCCGGGCGGCCATTTCGGAACCGTTGCCGGAGCATCAAACGATAAGACCATTAGTAGATTAACGGCGTGTTTAGGGTTTCCTTTAACAGAGTGATTTGATGTTGTTCGGCGGGCTTGCAGGGAAGTTTTTATTTTCATATGTTTGGAATTATGGAAATAAATGATGCGACAGCGATCTTTGGGGCGCTTGCCCAGCCCACACGGCTCAACATTGTGCGGCTGTTGATTCGCCGCGAACCAGAGGGCGCTGCGGCCGGCGACATTGCCCGCGCGCTCGAGGTGCCGAACGCGACGCTTTCAGCGCACCTCAAGGTACTGACGCAGGCCGGGCTGGTCGCGCCGCGCCGCGAGAGCCGCTCGATCATCTACCGGGCGGAGCTTTCAGCGATCGAGGCGCTGATCGGGTTCTTGCTGCGCGACTGCTGCGCGGGTGACCCGAGCATTTGCGGCCCGCTGATGGCCTCGCTGAGCGAGACAGCGCCCGAGTGCGCCTCATCCGACACGCCGTCTTGCAATTCCGCGTCGTCAAATCCCTCGTCTTCCAAGCCGACCCCCACGGAGACCTGACCCATGCTGTGTGTGATCTACCACAACCCCGACTGCGGCACCTCGCGCAATACGCTCGCGATGCTGCGTGACTCAGGCATCGAGCCCCACGTCATCGAGTATCTGAAAACGCCGCCGAGCCGCGAGATGCTGGTGTCGCTGCTTGCACAGATGAAGCTCACCCCCCGTGAGCTGCTGCGCCAGAAGGGCACGCCCTACGACACCCTCGGCCTTGCCGATGAATCCATCACCGACGATGCCCTGATCGATGCCATGGTCGAGCACCCGCTGCTGATCAACCGCCCGGTCGTGGTGACGGAAAACGGCGCGCGTCTGTGCCGGCCATCGGAGACCGTATTCGAGCTGCTGCCGACCCCGGTTGCGAGCTTCACCAAGGAAGACGGCGAGACGGTGCGCCCGGGTGGCGGTGCATGAGCCTCGATACGTCAAAGCTTCCGGCCATTGATGCCGACGAGCTTCACCCGATCGATGTCAGGGCGCTGGCCGGCCCCGATGACCCGGGCCATCCGCCGCGGATTCTGGTGCTCTATGGGTCGCTCCGCGAACGTTCCTACTCCCGCTTTCTTGCCGAAGAGGCCGGGCGGCTTCTAGAGGCGCTGGGCTGTGAGGTGCGCACCTTCGATCCCACTGACCTGCCGCTGCCCGATGAGGCCAACGCCGAGCACCCGAAGGTAGTGATGCTTCGCGAGCTTGCGATGTGGAGCGAGGGCATGGTGTGGGTCAGCCCCGAGCGCCACGGCGCGATGACGGCGGTCATGAAGGCGCAGATCGACTGGCTGCCGCTCGCGCTGGGCGGGGTGCGCCCGACCCAGGGCAAGACGCTTGCCGTGATGGAGGTCTCCGGGGGCAGTCAGAGCTTCAACGCGGTCAATCAGCTTCGCATTCTCGGACGCTGGATGCGGATGGTGACCATCCCCAATCAGTCGTCGGTGCCGAAGGCGTTCAACGAGTTCGATGACACGGGCCGCATGCGCGCGTCACCGCTTTATCAGCGGGTGGTCGATGTCTGTGAGGAACTCACGAAATTCACCCTGATGGTGCGCGGGCGAAGTGAGTATCTGACCGCGCGCTATTCCGAACGGGTGGAAAGCGCCGAGGCGCTTTCAGCGCGGGTCAACCAATCGACGTAATGCGTGAGTGACGCTCCGGCATATCAGGGGCATTTTGCGTGACGCCCCGGCATACCGGGGCCTTTCAGGAGCAGAGCACATGCTTGCCTTCGCACTTTTTCTGATCACGCTGGTATTGGTGATCTGGCAGCCCAGGGGGCTTGGCATCGGCTGGAGCGCGCTGGGCGGGGCGGTGCTTGCCCTGGCAACCGGCGTGGTCGACTGGGGCGATGTGGCCTACGTCTGGCACATCGTCTGGGACGCAACGCTTACGTTCGTTGCCTTGATCATCATTTCGCTGATTCTCGATGAGGCCGGCTTTTTTGCCTGGGCGGCGCTTCATATCGCCCGCTGGGGCGGCGGCAGCGGCCGACGGCTCTTTCCCCTGATCGTGGTGCTTGGCGCCGTGATTGCGGCGCTGTTTGCCAACGACGGGGCGGCGCTCCTGCTTACCCCGATCGTGATCGCGATTCTGGCGCGTCTTCAGGTGCCACCGCCGGCGGCGCTTGCGTTCATTATCGCCACCGGCTTCGTTGCCGACACCACCAGCCTTCCGCTGGTGATCTCGAACCTGGTCAACATCGTTAGCGCCAACTACTTCGAGCTGGGGTTTGCCGAGTACGCGCAGGTGATGGTGCCGGTCGACCTGGTCGCGCTTGCGGCCACACTTCTCGTGCTGTGGCTCTATTTCCGCCGGGTGATTCCGGCCCGCTACGACCAGACGCGCCTGGAATCGCCGCGGGCCGCGATCAAGGACATGCGAGTATTCCGGGCGGCGTTTCCGCTGATCGGGGTGCTGTTGGTGGCGCTCTTTGTCACTGCGCGCTGGGACGTGCCGTTTTCGCTGATCATGGGGCTCGGGGCGCTTTGCCTGATCACGATTGCGGCCCGGGTCGGGTCTCGCGAGGCGCGGGTGATTCCTCTCGGTGAGGTCATGCGCGGCGCGCCATGGCAGATTGTTCTGTTCTCGCTCGGCATGTATCTGGTGGTCTACGGGCTTGGCAATGCTTGGCTGACCGACGCGGCCGCCTCGGTCATGACCTGGCTGGGCGGGCAGGGGCTGGTGATCGCAACCCTTGGCACCGGTGTGCTCTCGGCGGTGCTGGCATCAGTCATGAACAACATGCCGTCAACGCTTGTCGGGGCACTTGCGATCGATCACGCCCAGGTTGCGCCGCTCGTTCGCGAGCTGATGGTCTACGCCAACGTCATCGGCAATGACCTGGGGCCGAAGTTCACCCCAATCGGGAGCCTTGCAACGCTTTTGTGGCTGCATGTGCTGGCGGGCAAGGGCCATCGGATCAGCTGGGGGCAGTACATGAAGGTCGGTTTGATCATCACGCCGCCGGTGCTTCTGGCAACGCTTTTGGCGCTGTCACTGTGGGCGCCGGTGGTGCTCAGGTAGACCAGCGCTTGGCGTGGCGGCGAGTCTGAGCCATGGTGAGAGACCGGCCCGGTGGTGTGGCCGGTCTTTTACGCTCATTCAGGAGGCTCCATGATCAAGGTGCATCACCTCGACCAGTCGCGCTCTCAGCGCATTCTCTGGCTGCTCGAGGAACTCGGGCTCGAGTACGAGCTTGTCTGTCACTCCCGCAACCCCGTCACGATGCGCGCGCCGGACTCCCTCAAGGCGGTGCATCCGCTCGGCAAGGCGCCGGTGATCGAGCATGACGGCGTCGTGGTCAGTGAATCCGGCTACATCATCGAGTACCTGTGCAGCCGCTTCGACCCCGATCACCAGCTGATGCCGCGTGCGGGAACGCCGGCGTTCGAGCAGTGCCGCTATTGGCTGCATTACGCCGAGGGCTCGGCCATGCCGCCGCTTGTGATGTCGTTGATCTTCTCGAAGCTCGGCAAGCCGCCGGTGCCGTGGTTTCTGCGCCTGCCCGGGCGGCTGCTGGGCGAGGGCGTGCGGCAAAAGCACCTCACCCCCGAGATCAAGACCCACATCGCCTACTGGGATAAAACGCTCACACACACAGGCTGGTTTGCCGGCAACGCACTGAGCGCGGCCGATGTTCAAATGAGCTTTCCGGTAATGGCCGCCGCGTCGCGCGCGGGGATCGAGGGGGCCCCGGCAGTGGCAGACTGGCTCGAGCGCGTGCGCGCGCGGCCGGGCTGGAAGCGGGCGATTGAGCGTGGCGGCCCCTTCGCCTATTGATCGCGGCGGGTCGGCCGGGGACTGGAGATGCGCCAATCCAAACGTTCGTTTGGTCTAACGGTTTGATTTCATGGAAAATTGAGCAAGATGAACTAGTCTGAACCCGTCAATAAGTCACGTGCTATCGCGTTCACGGAGGAACGGATCATGTCAGACCAGGTGGTTCAGACGTACCCCACCATCAGCTTGAGTGCGGCCGAGGCGGTGCTCGATGCCGCAACGGATGCTGCCGACGAGCAGAACGTGCATGTCTCGATTGCGGTCGTCGACCGAGGCGGGCATCTGGTGGCGTTTCGGCGCATGGATGGCGGCGTCAGCGGCGGCGTCGACGGGGCGCTCGGCAAGGCGGTCTCGTGCAGCAAGTTCGAAAGCTCGATGGTCGAATTTTCCGAAAAGGCCCGCGAGCAGAGCTGGATCGGTGATCTGCCGGGCATGATTCCGCTCGGTGGTGCCGAGCCCCTGAAGCTTGAAGACGAGCTGGTGGGCGCGGTCGCGGTCAGCGGCGCCGACGAGCCCGAGGAGCAGGTGGTCGCCGAGGCGGCCGTTCAGGCATTCCACGCACAGGGGTGAGGGCGCTTTTTTTGTCGGAGTGCCCGACTATTTGCCATGCTTGGCGTACTTATTGACCATGGACCATTTCGATGCCTCACCTCTTTACCAATCGCCCCCGGCTCGCTTCGGTCGGCTCGACCAAGCGTCAACGTTCGATCGACGTGCGATGGGAGTTCGCCAATGCGCTGTTGTACGAGCTGGGCGGGGTGCTGTTCATGGTGGGCAGCGTGTTCTTCTTTCCCTCCCTCGAGCATTTGAAGGACATCGGGGCGTGGCTGTTTTTCGTGGGGTCGCTGGTGTATCTGATCGTGCTTTTGCACGACATGGTGGAGGTCCACCGGTTCTGGCCCAAGCAGAAGCTGTCGCCGAGCCGGACGCTCGAGGTGGTGGCAATCTGGGCGTATTTGCTCGGAACGATTCTGTTCACGGTGGGTAGCCTTTTGTTTCTGTCGTGGATCGATTGGGTCAAGATCGGTGCCTGGACCTTTGTGGTCGGCTCGGCGCTGTTCGTGATCGGGGCAAGCGTCAACGTCATGATGGTGATCAGAGCCTCTTCCTTGATGACGCTTCAGCTGATGAACCTGACTGCGGTGATGTTCGTGGTGGGCTCGGGGCTCTTTGTGGTGGCGTCCATTCCGTATCTATGGGAGTTCGAAAGCCCGGCAGCGAAAGCCCAGACGCTTGCGTTTCTGGCCTGGCTGTTTTTGATCGGCAGCGGGTTTTTTCTGGTCGGTGGGCTGTTCAATCATCAGCGTTCGCGGCTGGTCATCCGTTACCGGCTCGATGCGATCGCCAAGGACGAACAGGCCGATGAGCGTCTGCTTGCGTTTTTGCGCGGGGAAATCAGCGAGATCGATTACCGCTCCTCTCACCCGCTGCCAAATGGGTCATAGCGGCGCGTGAGCCTTTAAAAAAGCTGAAGGCGTACCCGTGCGCTCGGGTATAAGGTCGCAGGGCGTCGAAGTCGAAGCGGGGCTGATTTAGACTGCGCCTTTCCGGATGGTATTTGCGAGTCAATCAGGAGCGAGTGATGAACCATAACGACGCGGTTGCCAATTACGACACCTACCACTGGTTCCTGCAGGGCGGGCTGGTGTTCGCCTACATCCTGCTTTTTTCGGCCATCGCTGGCACGTTGTATCTGGTGTTTCGCAACAAGAAGAAAAACAAGCGCCAACGCGAGCAACAGATGCAGCAGTCCAACCGCGGCGAACCCCAGAAACAGAACCGATAAGCGCGTGTGTTTCTGCTGAAAACCGGCCCCGTTGGGCCGGTTTTTTTATGGCGTGGCTGTCGCCCGGCGCACGAGTCGCTCAGGGCGTGGTGGTCGAGTCGGCCGGCCGATCGTGGTGGTAGAGGTGGACGTCGCGCTGAGGGAAGGGGATGGTGATGCCTTCGGCGTCGAAGCGGCGCTTGATCGCCTCGGTCATTTCCCAGTACACGCTCCAGTAATCGCCTGCCTTGACCCACGGGCGCACGATCCAGTCGACGGTCGAGTCGTTCAGGGCGTTCATGCGAATGTTGGTGGCAGGCTCTGGAAGCACGCGCGGGTCGGCGGCGACCACCTCTTCGAGCAGCCGGCGCACGGTGTCGATGTCGTCGTCGTAGCTGACGCTTGCGACCAGATCGACCCGGCGGGTCTCGAACGCCGAGACGTTGGTGATCGCGCCGCTGGTCATCTTGCTGTTGGGCACGATGATCTTGCGGTTGTCACCGGTCTTGAGCTCGGTGGTGAAGATCTGCACGTCGATGACGGTGCCGGCAACGCCGCCACCCTCGATGTAATCGCCAATCTTGTAGGGGCGAAAGATGATGACCAGCACGCCGGCGGCGAAATTCGAAAGCGAGCCCTGAAGCGCAAGGCCAATGGCAAGCCCCGCCGCACCGATGACCGCAACGAACGAGGTGGTTTGAATGCCGAGCTTGCCGATGGCGGCGAGTGCCACGAACACCACAAGCGCGGCGTAGGCGACGTTGGTGCCGAACTTGACCAGAAGCGGGTCGGCGTTGGCGCGCGTCAGGGCCTTGGTGATCAGGCTTCTGAGCCATTTGGCAAGCCACAGCCCCACGACCAGAATGATCAGCGCGTAGGCAAGGTTAAGGGCGATCACGCTGCCCTTGTACTGCACAAGCTCCCACAGCGCATCGATGTTCATATCCATAGTAAACGACTCTCCAGCGGTTACGGTGAAAACAGGACCAGCGTACGTCACGGCCAACGATGGGCAGCAACTCATACGTTCGACGGATACCGGACGAGAGAATAGTGGGTTTCACCGGTCGATCATAGGGATGCGCCGTGGGCGCTGTCAGGGCACGGCGGTCGATGGTCACGCCGGGCGGGCCTTTTATCCGGGTGGGCCTGTTATAGTGGCGGGGCGTGTCCGGTGAGGCGTTTCCGGGCCGGTAGACTCATTTCAGGGAGAGGTGCATGACGTTCGACACGACAGACATACGCGCGGTGGGTGCAATCCTCAAGCGTGCGGCGACGGAAGAGATCATGCCGCGTTTTCGAAGCCTCAAGGCCGATCAGATCAGAGAGAAAAGCTCACTGTTCGATCTGGTGACCGAAGGCGACGAGGCGGCCGAGCGGATGATCACCAGCGAGGTGCGCGCGCGCTTTCCTGAGGCCATCGTGATTGGGGAAGAGGCCACCGCGAAGGATGAAACCCTGCTCGAGCGCATCGATGAGGCGGCGCTTGCGGTGATTGTCGACCCGATCGATGGCACCAAGAATTTCGCCTCCGACCTGCCGTTGTTCGGGGTCATGGCGGCGGTCACGCAGTTCGGGGAAGTGGTGGCAAGCGCGATCCTTGACCCGATCTGCAACGACATCGCCTACGCCGTGAAGGGCGAGGGCGCGTGGCTCGAGTACCAGGACGGCAGTACGCGAGCGCTTAAGGTGGCCGAGCCTGGGCCGGTCGATCAGATGGTGGGCTTTCTCTCGACCGGCTCGCTTTCGGAGCCGCAGCGCAGCCAGGTCAACGGCCGGTTCTCAAGGTTCGGTATGGTTCAGCTGCTTCGCTGCGCCGCGCACGACTATCGCCAGGCCGCGCAGGGGTTCAGCCATGTGCTGTTCTACAACAAGCTGATGCCCTGGGATCACGCTGCGGGCTGGCTGTTGCACCAGGAAGCGGGCGGCTTTAGTGCGCACCTGGATGGCACGCCGTACCGGCCATCCCAGCGCACCGGAGGGCTCTTGTGCGCGCCGGACCAGGCAAGCTGGGAGGCGGCGCGCCGGGCGCTATTTGAGGACTGATTCGAACGCGGGTGTCCGTCTGTGGCACCCGATCTTCAGCTCTCAGCCCTTTGCTAATACGCAAGTTTGAGACATTCACTGCTGACAACGGCCTGCGTGTTTCTATACTTCGAGGTGAAGGTCGCGAAGGATGAAGTGAAGACCATCGCTGGATTCTGCCGATGTGCGACCGTCGGCTTCCTAGGAGGTGTCTCATGATTCATCACGTATGGGGGCTGTTGGCCCATCCGAACCGAGAGTGGCGCCAGATCGAGCATGAGGGCGAATCGGTGGTAGAGCTCTACGCCCACCACGTTCTGCTCCTGGCGCTGGTGCCGGTGGTGTGCGCGTTCATTGGCACGACCACCTTCGGGTGGCATTTTGGCGAGGGACGCTATGTTCCGCTTGAATTCACGACGGCGCTAACGCTTGCCATCGTGTTCTATCTGGCCATTCTGGGCGCTGTCGCCCTGGTGGGGACGGTGCTTCACTGGAGCGCCCGCCGCTTTCCAAGCCGCCCCAGCCGTAACCGGTGTATCACGTTCGCGGGCTACGTCGGCACGCCAATGTTTCTAAGCGGCATCGTGGCGCTGTATCCGCTGGTCTGGCTCTGCTCGCTGGCGATCGTCGTCGGGCTTTGCTACACCGCCTATCTTCTTTACGTCGGGTTACCGGCGTTTTTCAACATTACCCGCAAGGAAAGCATGCTGGTATTCAGTACCACCATGGCGATTGGTGTGCTGGTGCTCGAGGCGCTGCTTGCCATTACGGTGGTGCTGTGGGGCTATGGTGCCATGATCGTTGGGTAAGTGACGCGAGACTCTCCAGGGCTTATCAGTACATGCATGTGATGTTCATCGATGATAAACGCGCCTGCCGGGCGCGTTTTTTTCAGGCCTGGATTCTGAGACCGGGCCGGTCGTGATGGCATCGAAAGCCGGTGAGTGACGTTAAAACACGCTCGGAAGTGCACTCGCGGGATGAGATTGTTAGACTTGGCCTCGTTTCGAAAGCCGAGCTTTCTCTTGTCCGACGACCGAAAGGCAGACTTCGATGCTCTCGACATCTTCCAGTAAAGCGACAGGGCAGATCGTGCCGCCCTAGTATCGCGTCCCACCCCCCGGGATAAGCGCGCCTGCGCTTGTCACTCCTGGCGCCCGCCCATGAGTGACGTAACCGATTATGCATAAAACGACAATGTTGCTCTGACAGGCTGAACCGGCTCGCTGGTGACGCGCGCGTCAGACACGTGTCGACCTCAACTATAAAGACGTGGAAAGAACGAATGATTGGCTCATTAAGGCAGCACTGGTTTTCCAATGTGCGCAACGATGTCCTCTCCGGACTGGTCGTGGCGCTTGCACTGATTCCCGAAGCGATCGCATTTTCGATCATCGCGGGGGTCGATCCGGCCGTGGGGCTTTATGCCTCGTTCTCGATGGCGTTCGTCATTTCGCTGGCCGGCGGCCGGCCGGCCATGATCTCCGCCGCAACCGGTGCCATGGCGCTGGTCATCACCAGCCTGGTCAAGGACCACGGCCTGGATTACCTGTTGGCGGCAACGATCCTGACCGGTCTGATCCAGATCGTGTTCGGGTACATGAAGCTCGGACGCTGGATGCGTTTCGTGCCGCGCTCGGTAGTGACCGGGTTTGTTAACGCGCTCGCCATCATGATCTTCATGGCGCAGTTGCCGGAGCTTTTCGGTCAGCCCGATGCGGTCTGGTGGATCTGTGCCGGTGGCCTTGCGATCATCTACCTCTTCCCCTATGTGCCGGTCATCGGCAAGGCCATTCCCTCGCCGATGGTGTGCATTGTGGTGATGACGGCGGTGGCACTGATGTTCGGAATAGAGGCCAACGAGAGCTTTCGAACGGTCGGGCGGCTGGGCGAGTTGCCCGACAGCCTGCCGACCTTTCTGATGCCGGACGTGCCGTTCACGCTCGAGACGCTCATGATCATCCTGCCATACTCGCTCTCGCTTGCGGTGGTGGGCCTGATGGAATCGATGATGACGGCCACCATCGTTGATGATCTGACCGATACCGGCAGCGACAAGAACAAGGAGTGCCGTGGACAGGGTATCGCCAACGTCGCCACTGGCTTCATCGGCGGCATGGCCGGGTGCGGCATGATCGGCCAGACAGTGATCAATGTGAAATCCGGTGGGCGTACTCGGCTGTCGACCATGGTGGCCGGTGTCGGGCTTTTGATCATGGTGGTCTTTCTCGGCGACTGGGTGGCGCTCATTCCGATGTCGGCGCTGGCCGCGGTCATGATCATGGTCTCGATCGGTACCTTTGACTGGGGTTCGATCCGGGAGCTGCCCAAGAAACCGATGACCACCAACATCGTCATGCTCGCAACTGTTGCGGTCGTGCTCTATACCCACAATCTCGCCATCGGTGTGGTGACCGGTACGCTGATCGCGGCGATTTTCTTCGCCAACAAGATCGCGCACTACCTGCGCATCACCTCGACCCTTGATGAGGACGGCGAAACACGGCGCTACGACGTGCGCGGCCAGGTTTTCTTTGCCTCGACTGAAGCGTTTACCAATGCGTTCGACTTTAAGGAATCGCTGGCCCATGTTCATATTGACGTAAGCCATGCGCATTTCTGGGACATCACGGCCGTGGATGCGCTCGACCGCGTCGTCATCAAGTTCCGGCGAGAAGGCTGCGAGGTTGAGGTGCATGGCCTCAACGAGGCCAGCCAGACCCTGGTCGACCGCCATGGGGTGCATGACAAGCCCGATGCGCTCGATAAGCCGATTGAACACTGAAGTGGGGGAGAACAAGCGATGAGTGAACGTATTCTGGCCTGTATCGATGCGTCCCGGTTCGGCGAGCTGGTCTGTGACTACGCCAGCTGGGCAAGTCTCACACTCGGCGCGCCGTTGACCTTTCTCCACGTGCTGGATCGAAAGCTCTACCCGGAAGAAGCCGACCGCTCCGGCAACATCGGCCTTGGCACCCGCGAGCACATGCTCGAAAGCATGGTGTCGCTCGATCAGGAGCGGGCCCGCATCGCGCGGGAAAATGGCAAGCTGATGCTCAAGGCCGCGTCTGCGCGGGCGTCCGAGGATGGTGTTGATACCGCTGAATCGCTGCAGCGCCATGGCGATCTGGTTTCGACCCTTGAAGACCTCGAGGGCAGCGTTCGGCTGTTCGTGGTCGGCAAGCGCGGCGAAACTGCCCACGGCGCCAGCGGCCACCTGGGCTCGAACCTTGAGCGGGTGCTGCGATCGGTGCACAAGCCTGTATTGATTGCCGCCGGTGAGGCATTCAAGGCGCCTGAGCGGGTGTTGTTCGCCTTCGATAACAGCGCCTCGACCCGCAAGGGCATTGAGCGCCTGGCGGCCAGCCCGCTGTTTCGTGGCACCACGGTGCACGCAGTGGCGGTCGGCAGCGACTCAGATGCCTCGCGCAAGGGCCTGCCCTGGGTGGAAGGTGTGTTGAGTGACGCAGGCATTGACGCGGTCTGCGCGGTGCGCGACGGCGACGATGTGGAAAGCGTGCTGTATGACTACATCGAGGAAAACGACATCGATATGACGATCATGGGGGCGTATGGGCACTCGCGCATTCGTCATCTGCTGGTCGGCAGCACCACCACCGCGATGATTCAGCGCACCAAGATTCCGCTACTGGTGCTTCGCTGAGCCCCGCGAACGTGTGAAACAAAAACGCGCGCCAACTCGGCGCGCGTTTTTTTATGCATGGCTTATTTCGCAGGGTCGACCAGATAGCGCCCGGCGGTGGTGCCGTCGATCATTGATCTGGCCGTGGTTTCGAGCGACTCGAACCCGATGACACCGGAAAGCAGCGGCGCTGTCGCCCCGGCGCCAAGCCCTGCAAGGCGCTGCCACGCCTCCTGTCGCTGCTCAAAAGGGGCGCGGACGCTTTCTATGCCAAGAAGCGAGACGCCCCGGAGGATAAACGGCGCCACCGAGGTGTGGAGGTCCATGCCGCCGGCGAGCCCGACCGCGGCCACGTTGCCGTAATCGAAGGTGCGAGACAAAAGCGCGGCCAGAACAGCGCTTCCGACCGTATCCACGCCGCCGGCGTAGCAGGCCTTGTCGAGCGGGCGAACGTTTTCCGTGAAGGCGTGGCGGTCAACGATCTCGTGGGCGCCGAGTGTCTTGAGGTGCTCGGCCTGATCGGGTTTGCCGGTCAGCGCGTGCACCTCGAAGCCCGCTGCCGACAGAAGCGTCACGGCCCATTGGCCCACCCCGCCGGTCGCGCCAGTTACCAGCAGCGGCCCGGCGGCGGGGCTTTGTTGAAGGGTTTCAAGCTTCATCAGCGCAAGCATGGCGGTCAATCCGGCGGTGCCGGCGATCATGGCGTCCTTCGCGGCCAGATTGTCCGGGCAGAGCACGAGGGTATCAGCGTCAAAGCATTGGCGAGTGGTAAAGCCGCCGTCGGTGCGCTCGCCCACGCCCCAACCTGTCATGATCACGCGATCGCCTGCGCGGTAGCGCTCATCCCGGGAATCTGCCACGACGCCCGCGGCGTCCACGCCCGGCGTCAGGGGGTAGGCTCTGATGATCTTGCCCCGGCCGGTCAGCGCGAGCGCGTCCTTGTAGTTCAGCGCGGAATACTCGATGTCGACAACGACCTGACCCTGGCCGGGCACCGGGTCATCCATGTGCTCGAGCCGGACCCGAGGCTCGGTCTCGAACACTCTCACTGCGTGTGCCATGACACCTCCTGCGTGGATAGCTGTGTCAACGACCATAGTCTATTGCTGTGAGGCTCTGCTAGGATTACTCACAGCGAGTAGCCGTCGCTCGGGCAGCTACAGCGTTTTCTCCTTGATTTCGATGATTCCTGCTATGCCTTCGATGAAACCCCAGCACACCGGGTTCAGCCGGTTGTTGCATTCGACACGCTACTCCCTTCAGGGCCTTCTGGCCGGCTGGCGGCATGAGGCGGCTCTGCGCCTTGAACTGGTGCTTTTGGTCGTGTTGTTTCCGATAAGCTTCTGGCTTGCCGACACCATGATGCAGTGGATGATGCTGATGATGAGCGCACTGTTCGTGATTTCGGTGGAGCTTTTGAATTCGGCCATCGAGGCGGTGGTGGACCGCATCGGGCTTGAAAAGAACGAGCTTTCAGGCCGGGCCAAGGACTTCGGTTCCGCCGCTGTGCTGACCGCCTCGCTCATGGCGGCAACCGTCTGGGGCGGGCTGTTTCTGATGCGCTTTGGCGTGCTTTGACCCGTGCTTTGGGCGCTTTTGGACTCGCACCCTGGCCGTTTATGGCAAGCGCCATAAAACATTAACCGGCGCAGGCGGCTTGAGACTTTCGTGATCATCCCCATACTCTGATCAGGCGATGCCCGCTCGGGCCGCCATGGTTTGTTTAAAGGAGGATGTCATGAGTGAAGTCAAGCTGGGCGATACCCCGGTCACGGTCGAGGGTCAGTTTCCGCAAAAGGGCGACAAGGCCGCGGCATTCACGCTGACCGGTCAGAACCTTGAAGATATAACTCTTGAGTCGTTCAAGGGCCAGCGCAAGGTCATTTCCATCATCCCAAGCGTGGATACCGGCGTCTGCGCGACATCCACCCGCCAGTTCAATCAGCAGGCCTCGAGCCTTGAAAACACCGTGGTGCTGGTGGTGTCCGCCGATCTTCCCTTTGCGGCGGCGCGCTTTTGCGGGGCCGAAGGGCTTGAAAACGTCAAGACGCTGTCCACGTTTCGCCATCCTGAATTCCAGGCCGATTACGGCGTTCTGATCAAGGACAGCCCGATGAAGGGGCTGTGCGCCCGCGCCGTTGTGGTGCTCGATGAAAACGATCAGGTGCTTTACAGCGAGCTGTGCCCGCAGATCAAGGCCGAACCCAACTACGATGCCGCGCTTTCCGCGCTCGCCTGACCGGCTCGAACCGATCCGCTGGCAAAGGCGGTGTGATCGGCTACCCTTACGTCACAGTCGAACCCATTTGTTCATGGAGGAAGTATGAGTATCAAGAAGTACGGTACCGCACATTGGGAAGGCAGCCTGAAACAGGGCAAGGGCGTTGTATCCACTGAAAGTGGTGCCCTCAAGGAAAACCCCTACGGATTCAACACCCGCTTTGAAGACCAGCCGGGCACCAATCCGGAAGAGCTGATTGGCGCGGCACACGCAAGCTGCTATTCCATGGCGCTTTCGATGATTCTGGGAGAAGCCTCGCTCGAACCCAAGCGCATCGACACCAAGGCAACCGTGACGCTTGAGCAGGACGACAGCGGCTTCACGGTCACCGCGATCCACCTGGAGACCGAAGCCGAGGTTCCGGGCGCCAGCCAGTCCGATTTCGACGATGCCACGCAAAAGGCCAAGGAAGGGTGCCCGATTTCCAAGCTCTTCAACGCAAAGATCACGCTGGACGCCAAACTGGCCTCCTGATCCTTGCAGCCTTTAAAAACGCCTCGCTCCTGCGGGGCGTTTTTTTATTCAGATACCGCCTCTTGCGTGATAAAAAAGAGTCCGTTCGGTCACTTCATCATCTAAAGAGGACGAAAGCCCATGATGTCTACCCCCGTCGAGCTTCGCCAGCAACTCGAGCACGCCGTTGACGAAATCATCGCTGGGCTGCCGTCCAAAGTGGACAGTTGGCTCGAGCCCGAGCGGCGAAAGCAGCTCAAGACGGTCGTGTTGGCGTCGCCGTTCGTGGGCCAGCTGATCGTTCGTGATGTCGAGATACTCACTCGGCTTTCCGAGCACGATGAATGGGCGGTCGAACCTTCCCGCGAGTACCTGAAGACACTGCTCGAGACGGCGCTCGACGCCGCCGAGGATGAAGTGTCGTTTTATGCAGCCCTTCGACGGTTCAGGCGCACCCGCATGGCAGGCATCATCTGGCGTGACCTCACCGGCCAGGCCGATGCCTGGGCCACCGCACGCGCCGTAACGCTACTTGCCGAACTGTGTCTTGACGGTGCCCTGGCTTGGCTTGAAAACCACTACGCGCAACGGTGGGGTCGGCCTGCGCTGATGGAAAACGGGGAGCGCACCCGGCTTGTGGTGCTCGGGATGGGCAAGTTTGGTGCCGGTGAGCTTAACCTCTCCTCCGACATCGATCTGATTTTCGCGTTCGAGCGCCGGGGCGTGACCGAGGGCGGGCGCCGGTCGCTCGATCATCAGGAGTATTTCACGCGCATCGGTCAGAAGTTGATCGCTGCGCTCGATCAGATTACCGCCGACGGTTTTGTATTTCGGGTCGACATGCGGCTGCGCCCGCTCGGGGACGGCGGGCCGCTGGTCAATCCGTTCTCCACCACCACCAGTTATTATCAGGACCAGGGGCGCGAGTGGGAGCGCTTCGCGCTTTTGAAGGCGCGCCCCGTGGCCGGTGATCGCGCCGCCGGGGCGCGACTGCTCGATGAGCTCAAGCCCTTCATGTACCGCAAGTACATCGATTTCGGCGCCATTGAATCGCTTCGCGAGATGAAGGGATTGATCAACCGGGAAGTGCGCCGACGCGACATCGAGGACAACATCAAGCTCGGGCGGGGCGGCATCCGCGAAGTCGAATTCGTGGTTCAGGCCTTTCAGCTGATCCGGGGCGGGCGCGACCGCGAGCTGCAAACACCGTCGCTCAAACAGGCGCTCGATGTTTTAAAACCGCTCGAGCTGCTGCCGGAAAGCGCCGTCGATGAGCTGCACGACGACTACGTCTTTCTGCGTGATCTCGAGCACGCGATTCAGGCCCAGTACGACCGCCAGACTCAGGCGCTACCGGACGACGAGCTCGATCGTCTGCGGCTGGCGTACGCCCTGGGCGAGTCGAGCTGGGCGGCGTTGTTTGATCGGCTCGAACAGACCCGTGCCCGCGTTCGCACCCATTTCGACGCCATCGTGGCCGCGCCCGATGAGGACGCCGACGCGCGAAGCGCCCTCGACCCGGCGCTTGAGCAGTGGCGCTCAGTGTGGGAGCAGAGCCTGTCGGAAACCGAGGCGCTCGCCCTCATGACGCGCCACGGCTTTGATGATGCCGAGCGCAGTCTGAACCGGCTGTATCGACTCAAGCACGGCAAATCGGTGATCAACATGCAGCGGGTCGGGTTCGAGCGCCTCGACGCGCTGATGCCGATGTTGATCGCCGAAGTGGCCGCCACCGAGGCGCCCACGCGCACCCTTGAGCGGGTGCTGCCCTTGATCGAGGCCGTGCTCAGGCGTACTGCCTATCTGTCGCTCTTGCGCGAAAATCCCGATGCCCTGCGTCAGTTCGTTCGTCTTTGTGGCGCAAGCGCCTGGATCGCGGAGCAGATTGCGCGCTACCCGATGCTGCTTGATGAAATGCTGTCGCCGGCGCTTCTTGGCGTCAGCCCCAGCCGTGAAACACTGACCCATGAGCTTCGACAGGCGCTGGCGCGGATTCCCGACGACGATGACGAGGCGCTGATCGAGGCGCTCAGGCATTTCCGGCATGCCAAGGTGTTGCATGTGGCCGCCGGTGAAGTGGCCGGTGTGCACGACATCATGACCATCAGTGACAGCCTGACCATGATCGCCGAGGTGGTGCTCGAGGCAGTGCTCGGTATGGCCTGGCGCAGCCTGACGCACAAGCATGGCGTGCCTGAGGGGCATGAGCGCGGCCCGAAATTCTCCATTATCGGCTATGGCAAGCTGGGGGGCATCGAGCTCGGTTACGGCTCCGATCTGGATCTGGTGTTTCTGTTCGAGCCTTCGACCGCGTCACAGACGCCGGGTCCGCGTGCGATCGATGCGCCGGTGTTCTTCACCCGCCTCGGGCAGCGCATCATTCATCTTTTGACGGCCGTGACGCCCGCCGGCGTGCTCTATGAGGTGGACATGCGCCTGCGGCCCTCGGGCAATGCAGGGCTTCTGGTGTCGACGCTTGATGCCTTTGCCGATTATCAGCATCACCACGCCTGGACCTGGGAGCATCAGGCCCTGGTGCGCGCCCGGCCCGTGGCCGGAAATCAGGCGCTGGCCGAGCGCTTCGAAACGCTTCGCCGGGATGTGCTTTCAAAGGCGCGTGACGAGGCGCGCCTCAAGCAGGAGGTGGTGGAAATGCGCGACAAGATGCGTGCGCATCTGGGCAGTGACGCGCAGGCGAGGGCATCGAGCCGCTTCCACCTGAAGCAGGACCCGGGTGGGCTGGTGGATATCGAATTTCTCAATCAGTACATGGTGCTGGCCCACTCCCATGAAACCAGCGCGCTACTGGCCTTTACCGATAACATCCGGCTGATCGAGACGCTTGAATCCAGCGGCCAGATGGCGCTTGCCGATGCCGACATGCTTCGAAACGCCTATCTCGCCTATCGGCGCGAAACGCACCGCATGGCCCTCAACAATGAGAAAAGCCTGACGGAGGCGTCGATGTTCGACGCTGAGCGCGCAGGCGTCATGGCGGTATGGGCACATTGGATGGGGCAGGACCTGGCCGCGTCCGGCAGTGACACGCCAACCTAAGCCCTCTGCACAAAAAAGGCGCCTGACGGCGCCTTTTTTGTAGGTCTCGAAGCGGTCACTCCTGCTTGAGCTGGCGCTGATCGAAGCCGATGGGGTGCGGCTGATTGCGCTTCTTGGCAAGCTCGATCTGTTTCTGACGTTCGATGGCGCGTTCGCGTGTTTTCTCCGGCAGCGCTTCCCAGCAGTGCGGGCAGCTGATGCCGGGCAGGTAGCGGTTGCTTTGCATGTCTTCTGCGGAAACCGGGTGACGGCAGGCGTGGCACTGTTCGAACTCGCCTTCGCTGAGGTCGTGCTTGACCGTGACGCGGTTGTCGAACACGAAACAATCGCCGTGCCACTTGGACTCTTCGCTCGGCACTTCCTCCAGGTACTTCAGGATGCCGCCTTTCAGGTGGTACACCTCTTCAAAGCCCTGGCTCAGCATGTAGCTCGAGGCCTTTTCACAGCGAATCCCCCCCGTGCAGAACATCGCGACCTTCTTGTGCTTTTCCGGGTCATAGTGATTTTTCACGTACTCGGGAAATTCACGGAACGTCTTGGTCTTGGGGTCGACAGCGCCGTCGAAGGAGCCGATGGCCACTTCGTAGTCGTTGCGGGTGTCGATCACCAGCACCTCGGGGTCGCTGATCACGTCGTTCCATTCCTTGGGGTCGACGTAGGTGCCGACCTGACGGTTGGGATCGATCTGCGGCACGCCCATGGTCACGATCTCTTTTTTGAGCTTGACCTTGGTGCGGTAGAACGGCTGCTCGTCGGCGGGCGATTCCTTGTGCTCGAGATCGCCAAGGCGCTCGTCGCGTTTCAACCAGGCAAGCAACGCGTCGATGCCCTCGCGCGTGCCGGAAATGGTGCCGTTGATGCCTTCCTCGGCAAGCAACAGCGTGCCCTTGATGTCGTTTTCTGTCATGACCTCAAGCAGCGGGGCGCGAAGGTCCTGGTAATCGGGCAGCGCAACGAACTTGTAAAGCGCTGCCACCACGATAGGTGCATTCATGGAACTCTCCAGTAGGTCATCCTCGCAAAGGATGGACCGGATACGTTGATGCGCGGGGCACGCGATGCCACGCGCGGTTAGTCGGGGCGCTAGTTTAGCGATCGTGGCGGTTCAGGCAAGAGCGGCGGTGCTGCATTGTGTCGCGGGGGCGCTATTGAACCTTTTTGGAAAGCTGGTGTAGGTTTAAAGGAAAAGCATACTAATTTCAAAGGGTTAAGTTATGTCATTTTTTGAAGCCATTGGCATTGTCCTTGTGACCATTGTTGGTATTTTCGGCGCGCTGGGTTTGTTCATGGCGCTGGTGTCGGCCCGACCCGGTGCCCGCGCCCAGTCCGTGCTCAAGCGCGTTCAGCGCCGGTTCATTAAATAGGGTCCCGATTTCAAGGGCAGTCGATGTGGGCGGAGCAGCCACGGCGCGCCGTTTTTGAACGTGGTCGTTTATTCACCGTCTCAGGCGCGTTATGTTGAGGTCTCGTCGTGTCATCGGTCGTGCAATCACACCGACGACGCGAGTGTCACTTGCCACCGGGAGGCCTTTTCATGTTGAACACGCCGTATCTACTTTTCCTGGGCGATGCCCCTGATCCGTTGGCCGCAAAGGTCGCGCAGGGCATTCGGGATTGGCGGCCAGACCACGCGCTTGGCCAGTTTCGGCTGGACGGTTGCCAGGCGGACATGAAGCTGCCTGACCTGAATATCGATGAGGCCGTCGAGCAGGGTGCGAAGACGCTGGTGATCGGCGTAGCCAATCGAGGCGGCGTCATTTCCGAGCGCTGGCTCGAGGTGCTCGAGGAGGCGCTTTCCAAGGGGCTTGATATTGCCTCCGGCCTTCACAACCTTTTGACGGACGAGCCCCGACTGACCAGGGCCGCTGAGACACACGGCCGGTTCTTGTTCGATGTGCGCGTGCCCCAGCAGAGCTACCCCATTGGCGATGGCAAGACGCGTGCCGGCAAGCGGTGCCTGCCAGTGGGCACCGATTGTTCCGTCGGCAAGATGTACACCGCACTTGCCCTGGATGCGGCCCTCAAGGCGCGCGGGGTGCCTTCCGATTTCAGGGCGACCGGGCAGACCGGCATCCTGATCACGGGTGAGGGGGTGCCGCTTGATGCGGTGGTCGCCGATTTCATGGCCGGCGCGGTCGAATGGCTATCGCCGGCCAACGCCGAAGATCACTGGGACATCATCGAGGGGCAGGGCAGCCTGTACCACCCTTCGTTTTCCGGGGTGACAATGGCATTGATTCACGGGGGACAGCCCGATGCGCTGGTGCTCTGCCACGAGCCGACCCGAACCCACATGCGCGGGCTCCCTCACTACGAACTTCCAACCCTCGAGCAGCTTCGAGACACGGCTTTGCCGCTGGCGCAGATCGTCAATCCGGCCTGCCGGGTCATCGGCGTGTCGGTCAATACCGCCGCGTTTGATGACGATGAGGCGCGCTCTTATCTTGATGAACTTGAGCAGCGGCTGGGACTGCCATGCGTCGACCCATTTCGGCATGGCGCCGACCGATTGGCGGAGGCGCTTCTGTCATGAAACTCGAGGTCGAGGAAACGGTCTTTGCACTCGCCGACGCGTTTACCATTTCCAGAGGTTCTCGAACACAGGCACGTACCGTCACGGTCACGCTTCACGATGAGGCCGGCCATCGCGGGCAGGGCGAGTGCGTGCCGTATATGCGCTACGGCGAAACCGTTGAAAGCGTGATGGCAACGATCAAGAGCTTGCGTGACCGGCTGGCGGCCGGCATGACCCGAGAGGAGCTTCAAACGGTGCTTCAGGCCGGGGCGGCCCGAAATGCCCTTGATTGCGCGCTGTGGGATCTCGAGGCCAAGCGTGCAGGAACCCCTGTCTGGGCACTGGCCGGGCTGAGTTCACCACCGGAGCCGGTGGTGTCGGCCTATACCCTGTCGCTCGATGCGCCCAGCGCGATGCACGATAAAGCCGTACGCCACGCTCATCGGCCGCTGCTCAAGTTAAAGCTCGGCGGTGAAGGGGATGAGGACATCGCACGCCTTCGTGCCGTGCGGGCGGGCGCGCCCGACGCGCGCATCATCATCGATGCCAATGAAGGGTGGCGGCTCGAGGACTATCGGCTTCTGGCTCCGGTGATGGTGGCGCTTGGGGTCGAAATGGTCGAGCAGCCGCTGCCGGTCGATCAGGACGCCGCGCTTGAAACACTGACGCGTGACCTGCCTGTGTGCGCCGATGAGAGCTGCCATGACCGCTCGACGCTTGAAACGCTTCGTGGTCGTTATGACATGATCAACATCAAGCTCGACAAGACCGGGGGCTTGACCGAGGCCCTTGCGCTCAAACGAGCGGCCGAGGCGCTCGGGTTTCGCGTGATGGTCGGATGCATGGTGGGTTCGTCGCTTTCCATGGCACCGGCGCTTCTGGTCGCGCAGGGGGTTGATGTCGTCGATCTCGACGCGCCCTTGCTTCTGGCCGAGGACCGGGCGCTGCCCATGCAATTTGACGACGCGGGCATTCATCCGGCATCGCCGGCACTTTGGGGCTAGTACAGCGAGGCGAGAAAACGATGACGCGTACGGTATACATCAACGGGCAGTACCTGCCCGAAGCGCAGGCCACGGTTTCCGTGTTCGATCGCGGGTTTCTGATGGCTGACGCCATCTACGAAGTCTGTGCAGTGCTGGAGGGCAAGTTGATCGATTGTCAGGGCCACTTTACCCGACTCAGGCGGTCGATGGCCGAGCTTTCCATGAACCTTGAACTAAGTGATGACGCGCTGCTTGAGATGCACCGCACGCTCATCGAGAAAAACGCGCTTGACGAGGGGCTGGTCTACCTGCAGCTGACGCGGGGCGTGGTCGACCGCGACTTCGCCTATCCGCCTGAAGACACACCGCCGACGCTTGTGGCGTTCACCCAGGACAAGGCCATTGTCGAGAGCGCGCTTGCAAAGCGCGGCGCTCGGGTCGCGACACAGCCCGATCTGCGCTGGCATCGTCGTGACATAAAGACCACCCAGCTTCTGTATCCCTCCATGGCCAAGATGGCAGCGAAAGCCGCCGGCGCCGACGACGCCTGGCTGGTCGAAGAGGGGTACGTGACCGAAGGCTCCTCGAGCAACGCCTTTATCCTGACTCAGGACAACGTGCTGGTGACGCGGGAACTATCGACGGATTTACTGCACGGCATCACGCGCGCTGCGGTGATCTCGCTTGCCGAGGACGAGGGCCTTGCGATCGAGCTTCGTGCCTTTACGCCGGATGAGGCCAAATCGGCTCGGGAGGCGTTCATGACCTCGGCCACCTCGATGGTGACCAGTGTCATAAGCGTTGATGGTCATTTGATCGGAAGCGGCGCCCCCGGCCCTGTGGCGGATAAGCTTCGGGCGCACTATCTCGAGCACAGTCGGGCGCATGCGATGTAGTCAGGCTCTCTCATGGGGATAAAAACGCGTGATTATAAAAACGCCCGGAGAGTGATCTCCGGGCGTTTTAATGTGCACGAAGGCCCGACTTAGGCTTAGCGGTGCGTGTTGCTTGCCAGTTCCTGGTGGGTGTCTGGCTGGGTCAGGATCTGATTCATGGGTGTGATGGTGTATTTGGCCTTCAACTCCTTCAAGGCCTTGGCGTAGTCCTTTTCAGAGAGCTTTCCGGTGGCACGTCTGGTTTTCAGACGGGCTTCTTCCTTGCGCTGCTGCTCCTGCAGGTAGGACCGGGTGGCCAGGTAATTGGCAGACGTTGCGGCGTTATAGCCGTTGGCCGGATCCCACAACATCGACAGGGGCCACAGCGCGGTGTTCAGGGCGGCTACGCCGTAATTGCCGGTGTACCAGGAACCGCCGCCAGGGAGCATGCCGAGAATGGCGCTCGAGTCCGGGTCCTTGACCACCTGGACCTGGCCGCGTTCCTTATACATGGCGTATTCCTGTTGCTGTTGGGCGTTGAGGCCCGAGGCGCAGCCGGTCAGCGCCAGTGCAAGCAGGATGAGGGGGTAGCGTGCCCACCGTGAAATCGACTTCATCATGGCAAGTGTCTCAAAGCATCGTCGGGTCGAAGAGAAATGAAAGCGCAGACGCATTCGAACGGGCGTATCAAATAAGGTGTTCATCTTAAGAGCTAAGCGGTCAGGGTGCCAGTCATGGGATGATGTGTTCAGTTAAACGTATTTGCCGGGCTGTGAATGGTTCGAAATGGCGCATCGAACGGCGTTAGTTCACAAAGATTATACTAAAGTCGACATCATGCCCAATGGCCGATATAAGCCCCCACCCTGTAGGCTGACTTGCGGCTTACCAACAACACACAAGGGAACAAACGATGCCTTCAATAACAATGAAGCTGAGTGGGATCGCGCTGCTGAGTGCACTGGCACTGGCGGGGTGTGGCGATGGCGGTGACGACAAGACGTCGTCGCAGGCCTCGACCCAGAGCAAGCAACAGGGCGGCAATGACGGCACGTCGACGGCGGCCGAGACGGTCAACCTCATCTTCGGAACCGGCGGCACCTCCGGCAGCTACTACCCCATCGGCGGCGCGCTCAAGACCGTCTTCGAGCAGAGTGATCTGGTCGATAACGTACAGGTTGTCTCGACCGGCGCCTCGGTTCAGAACATCAACAACATCAGCGATGGGCTCAACCAGATTGCGATTGTAATGAGCGATGTAGCCTTTGATGCGCTTAACGGTCAGGGTCAATTCGAAGGCCAGCCGGCGAAAATCAGCGCACTTGCCGGCCTCTATCCCAATGTCGTTCAGGTGGTGGCGACCGAGGAGAGTGGCATTTCATCGATCAAGGATCTGGCCGGCAAGCGCGTAGGCGTGGGCAAGGTTGGCTCGGGGGTCGAGCAAAGTGCGCTCAAGGTCCTTGAAGCCGCCGGGCTTTCCACTGAGGATCTCGGGCGGGTGAGCCATACGGGCTACGCCGACAGCGTCACCGAAATGAGCAACGGCAATCTCGATGCCGCCTTTTTCACCTCTGGCGTGCCCAACAGCAGTATTACCGGCTTGATGCAGTCTAACGACATCACGTTCGTGCCGGTCGAGGGTGATACCGCCAAGAGCCTGCTCGAGAAGTATCCGTACTACGAAACCTTCACACTGCCAGCCAAGGCCCCGGAGCGCTACAACCTCGATCAGGCGGTCGAGACAGTGGCCATCCGCAATCTGCTGATCGTGCCTGACAGCATGAACGACGATGTGGCCAAGGATCTGGCCAAGCGCTTCTACGAGTATCTCGGCACCGACAAGGTCTCGGTCGGGGCGCTCAAGCGTGTCGAGCGCGACACCATGAACCAGAATCTGGTTCTGCCGGTGCATCCGGGCGCGAAAGCGTTCTACGAAACCCTCTCTACGTCAAAGTGACCAAATGAGGCGTGTTGCAGTGTCGGCTCTGGTTGTCAGCGCGTTGTCGCTGGCGGCCGGAGCCGTGCCCTTGCCGCTTCTGGTCGTTAACCACGACAACCTCCCTTACTACGCCTTCGTGATGCCGGAGCAGACAACGTTTCAGATGCGCTGGCGTCATTCGGTCGAAAAAGAGGTTTGGTATGAAACCTATCGGCGCGAGCACGCAGCACTCATGCTCGACCAGACCCGTTTCAAGACCTTTGGTGCCGGGGTGCCGTCGCAGGGAGGAGCCCGTACCGAGCTGGTCGATGGGTTTGTCGTGATGCGTGGATTCTCGCGTCGTGTTGATCCGCTCTGGATACAGGTTGCGCCTGATGAAACCTATGCCCTCGGGTGGGGCGGGGCGTGGTTTCCGTTTTATTTTCCAGAGCGTGCCTCCCTTGTGCATATCACAGCAACCCGCGGCACCCTGATTCACTTCGCACCCTCCCTGGTGCGTCCCTGGCTTCTAAAAATAAACAAAGCGCTGAACGTGTTTTCCTAGGAGATTTCTCTCATGTCGTCGCCGTCCCCCACCTCCGATCAGGACAGCGTGCAACAAACCCTCGAACAGCTCGACCGGGAAAGTGCCATCCGGCACACCCTGCCACGAGCCATTCGTACGTTTGTCATCTACGCAAGTATTGCACTGGCGCTGTTTCATCTTTATACAGCGTTTTCCGGCCCGCTGGTCGATGTCGCCCAGCGAAGCATTCATCTCTATACCCTTTTGGGGCTTGCGTTCGTGCTGTATCCGGCGACCCGCAAGGGCGCCAAGGACCGTCTGCCCTGGATCGACGCATTGCTTGCGCTGGCCGCGTTCGGGGTCGGTATCTACATGCTGTTGGCGGCCGATCGGGTCATCGCCTCCGCCGGGCGTATTACCCCAACGGACATGTGGGTGGGCGTTATAGCCTTGCTCCTTGTCCTGGACGCCGCCCGCCGCGTGACCGGCTGGGGATTGACGATTCTGGCCGTTCTTTTTCTGGCCTACGGGGTCTACGCCAAGCTGTCGTTTTATCCGGCGCTCAACGAAAACATTGTCATGGCCGTTGGTCGTCAGGTGATTTCACATCTGGTCTTCATCACTGAAGGCGTCCTGGGTACGGCAGTGGCGGTATCGGCAAGTTACATCATTTTGTTCATTCTGTTCGGCGCCTTCCTGGGCAAATCCGGGCTTGGTCAGCTCTTCAATGATCTGGCACTGGCAGTGGCGGGCCACACCCGAGGCGGGCCTGCAAAAGTGGCGGTGCTTGCCAGCGGTTTTCTGGGGTCGATCAACGGCTCGGCCATTGCCAACGTCGTCACTACCGGCGCCTTCACGATCCCCTTGATGAAAAAGACCGGGTATCGCGCCAACTTCGCCGGCGCCGTCGAGGCGTCGGCAAGCGTTGGCGGGCAGATTCTTCCTCCGATCATGGGTGCGGCGGCGTTCATCATGGCCGAAGTTCTGTCGGTGCCGTACACCCAGGTCATTCTTGCAGGCATCATTCCGGCGCTTCTTTATTACGCGGGCGTGCTATTTCAGGTCCATCTCAGGGCCTCTCGCAATGGGCTTGAGGGCATACCGCGCAGCGAGCTGACACCGGTCAAGCAAGTGCTTGTGGCGCGCGGCCATCTATTGGTGCCGATGGCGGTGCTGCTCTGGCTGCTGTTTGAAGGGCGGGCGCCATTTTTTGCAGCCTTCTGGTCGATCGCGGCGACGGTTCTGATCTGCGCGACGCCGCGCGTGCTTATCGGTGCAAGCCTTATTCTGACCGCACTGATTCTCGAGCCGCTCTGGCGGGCAGCGTTGGCCGGGCAGGCATTGCCGTCACTGCCGTCAAGCCGCTGGTGGCTCTTTGGCATCATCTTCGTGCCGGCCGTGATCAATCTGGTGCGGGCACGACTGGGGCTTGTGGCCGAGACCATGGACTTGCCTGCCTGCAAGGACGCCATGACCGATGGCGTGCGTAACGCCATTCCGGTGGCGATCGCCTGTGGCGCGGTCGGCATCGTGGTCGGGGTTGCAACGCTCACTGGCATCGCGCTCGAGGCCGCGGATGCGGTTGTGCAGCTGGGAAGCCAGATTCAATGGCCGATGCTCCAGCTTCTGGTCACGCTCATGCTGACCATGATTGCCTCGATCGTACTTGGTATGGGGCTTCCGAGCATTCCGACCTACATCATTACCAGCACCATGGCCGCGCCGATTCTTCTGAATCTGCCGCTGTTTACCTCGCTTGCCGGCAGCAGCGATACCGCGATGTTCGTGGCGCACATGTTTGTGTTCTATTTCGGAATCTTTGCCAACCTGACGCCGCCGGTCGCGCTGGCGGCCTACGCAGGCGCCGGTATCAGCGGTGGCTCGCCGAATGCGACCGGTGTTCAGGCGATGAAACTTGCGATTGCCGGGTTCGTAGTGCCGTACATGTTCGTGTTTGCGCACAGCATGCTGATGATCGACGTCAACGTACTGGACGTCGTGTGGGTCGTTGCCACAGGCCTTGCGGGGGTATTGATGCTGGCAATTGCCGTCGAGGGGTATTTCCGACGGCCTATCAATATGGTGCTGCGTGGGGTGGCGCTTGTCGGGGCGCTTGCGTTGATGTATCCCGGCGCGATCAGTGACGCGGCCGGGATCGTGATCCTGGGGATGCTCTACCTGGCCGGGCGGCGCACCCCAGGGTCTGAGGCTACGTCACCCGAACGAGATCGATAGCGTCGTCAAATGACAGGGCCGGGGCGAACACGTCGCCCTGGCCTTCGTCACAGCCGAGTTCGAGCAGCTGAGCCTTTTGGGTGTCGTTGTCGATGCCTGGCGCCACGACGCGCCACTGTGCGCTGTGCGCAAGCGCCAGGGTACTTGAGATCGCGGCCTGCGTTTCCTGAAGCTTGTCTGCCCACTGCCGCGGCAGTTGCACGGATGAAATGGGCAGTGTCAGCAGTTCAAACAGCGGTGCGTGGCTAAGGCCAAAGTCACTCAAGCTAAACCGCACGCCGATCGTTGCCAGTGAACGGATATGGCGCTTCAACTGAGTGTCGGTGTGGGCCAGGATGTTCTCGGGCAGGTTGATGATCAATGTGTTTGGCGAAATTCCATGTCTGTTCAGTAGGTTGACGACCGAATCACTGAAGTCGGCTTGAATGCACCAGGCTCGACTGACGTTGAATGCAATGGACGGGCAGGGCGTCTTTTTGCGCTGACACGCAGCGATTCGGCCCGCGATGGCAGTAAGCACCCACCGATCCATGGCTTCGGTCAGGTTGAGCCGCTCGCACGCGTCCACGATTTCTTCCCGCGTTACCTCACCAAGTTCGGTGTCATACCACCCGATTCGAGCCTCAAGACTTGAAACCGAGTTATCGCCGAGTGCGTAGACCGGCTGATAGGCCAGGGCAATGCGCTCTTCCCGGAACGCTTGGGGAAGAAGACGTGTAATCGTTGCGCTTCGTACAAGATCCTGTCGATGGTGTTCGGCATCGATTTGATGAAAGGCGGGGATGGCGACGCTGTCGTGCTCGAGCGTGTACTGCATGTGAGAGATGATATGGCTTGCACGTTCAAACAATCGGCAATCGCTTAACCAGTTAAGTCTGGGGGCGCAGCCGAAGGGGTCTTCAGGATGATCGTAGGCGCCATGCAGGGCATCCGCTGCCCGCTCGACCAGCTGTTCGCGCCCGGCAGGCGTTGCGGCTTCGAACAGGACCGCCATAACGGTGTTGCCCAGCCGCCCGAAGAGCAGCCCGTGGCCTCGAAAGGATTGCCTGAGTCGGCGCGAGGCCTCGATGGTGACCTTGGTGGCCTGATCGATGCCATAGCGGGCGCGCACCTGCTCGAGGTTGGGCAGATCCACCATGACCAGCGAATAGTGGCTGTCAGCATGGACTTCGTCGTTCAGAAACTCGTCAATGCGTTCCATGAAGCGACCGGGGTAGAGGTAGTGCGTCAATGGGTCGAGCGAGTTTCGAAGCTTGGCGTCGTTGCGTTCGTTGTTAAGCGTCAGGTCATTGGTAAGTTCATGGGACAGAAAGGTCGCGAACTCATGGAGCAGTTCACGCTTGTGCGGACTCAAGCGGCGTGGAATATCATCGATCAGGCACAGCGTGCCAAGCGGCAGCCCGTTGGACGCTCGAATCAGCGCACCGGCGTAGAACCGAATATGGGGTGGCCCGGTCACAAGCGGATTGGATACAAACCGAGGGTCCTGAAGCGCATCCTCGATGATCAGGTCTTCCTGCTCATTAAGCGCGTGTGCGCAAAAGGAGAGGTCACGGTGCGTCTCGCGGGCGGTCAGGCCGACGCGCGACTTGAACCACTGGCGGTACTCATCGACCAGTGAGATCAAAACGATCGGCACGTCAAACGTTCGGCTGACCAGGCGGGTCAACCGGTCGAAGCGCTGTTCCGGGGCGGTGTCGAGAATGGAAAGATGCCTGAGCTCGTTGAGCCGCCGGGTTTCCTGGGGATGAGGATCCGCTGGAACAGCGCCGTTATCGAGTCGCATGTATAGCTCCTTGCTGAAGGAGGATTCGCACGTATCGGATAGTGTCATCAGGCTTCGCTCCCTGAACCCTGTTAAATGGACTATCGGCAGAATATCTTTTTATTAGATATAGTTTATAAAATAAACGCATGCTGCCAAGTACCCCATGAATACCATCAGACCACATCGGCGTGCGGGCGCCTCTCCCTCGTGTGCCGACAGGGCGTTATTCTCTTAGTTTTGCAAGAAGACGGTAGCTGTTCAATCGATCGTTCATGTCGAAGGCGTCGGTATTGATCATCAATTCATTGATTTGCGTACGTTCGATCAGCTGCTTGAGCTGGGCGCGTGCGGTTTCAGGGGACCCGACAATGGAAGCCCCCAGGTGCCGCTCGACGGCGATGCGCTCATGGGGCAACCAGTCAAGTGTGTCTACCGGTGGCTGGAGGCGCGTGGTTTGACCTCGGATCAGGTTGAGAAATTTCTGTTGTTGCGTAGTGGCAAGCCACTGGGCGCGTTCATCGGTTTCAGCAACGATCATCGGGATGCCGAGCATGGCGTATGGCGCCGAAAGAACATGTGAAGGCCTGAAATTGGTTCGATAAAGGTCAAGCGCCTCGTACATGTAGCCCGGCGCGAATTGCCCCGCGAAGGCGAACGGCAGGCCGAGCCGCCCGGCAAGTTGAGCGCTGTAACCGCTCGAACCCAGTAGCCAGACGGGCACATGCGTGTCCTGACCTGGTATGGCCTGAACGCGCTGACCCGGTTCGGGGGTGCCCAGATAACGCTGAAGCTCGGCAAGCTGGTCGGGAAAGTCATCCACGCCGGCCTGCGGTGCACGCCTCATCGCGTGCATGGTCGCGCCATCGCTTCCGGGGGCTCGGCCCAGGCCCAGATCGATTCGATCGGGATACAGGGTGGCAAGCGTTCCGAATTGCTCGGCGATCACCAGCGGCGGATGGTTTGGAAGCATGATGCCGCCTGATCCAATGCGCATGTGCGTCGTTTGTTGCGCGATATGCCCAATTAGAACCGAGGTGGCGGCGCTGGCGATGCCCGAAATATTGTGGTGTTCAGCCAGCCAGTAGCGGTTGAAGCCGAGGGCTTCGGTTTCCTGGGCAAGGTGCACCGAATTTCTGAAGGTTTCGGCAGCACTGCCGCCTGCGCGAATGGGCGCAAGGTCGAGCACTGATAGTGGAAGTGTTGAAAGTGATGACATGATCCCCCCGTCCTGCAATAAACGTTAGCGTGCTTACAATGTAGGGCAGGATGGGGGGCTTGGCCGAGTTTTACAACCGTTTGATCGCTGTGATCAGCGCTTGGTCTCGAACTCGCCGTCGATGACATTGAGCGACGGGTCAGTGTGTGCGGCGTGTGTGCGCTCGGTCCGACCTTCGAAGGTATGTCCGCCCTGTTGGGCTTTTTGCATCCGGCGTTTCAGGAAGGGCGCGGTCAATGTGCCGAGCACGATCACGAAGGCCGCGACCAGAAGCCCGAATATGACAAAAGCGGCCACACCCAAGAGCATCAAGGCGCGCTTGAGCGGATTGGTGCCCGAGCGCTGCGCCTTTTGATGAAGGTGGCTTTTAAAGTCCAGCGTACGCTGCCAGGTGTTCTGTGAGCGAAATGCGGTCATGGAGCCTCACTGAGTCGTGATGTGATGTATGGTAGGACTATGCCACAGGTTGTGCGTTCCATGGTTCGCCATGCCTTCAGCCTAAACCAAGATTGAGCCGAAGATGGCGAGGTGCTCGAATTGCCGGGTCAAGAACGTCTTTCCCCGTTTCAGATTTTTCTATTGTTCCTATCGTTTTATGTCCTGATCGCCATCGGGGCTCAAACGTTTTTCCAACTCCCCCGTGAACTTCAGCGACTCTTTCGCTACCTCGATTACATTGTCTGCGGGTTCTTTTTCATCGATTTCTGCCTGAGGTTCAAGCGCGCCGACAGCAAGCTTGGTTATATGAAATGGGGGTGGATCGACCTGCTTGCGTGTGTTCCGCTGATGAGCCAGTTCCAGGCCGCGCGTCTTTTCAGGGTCGTTTTGATCTTCAGGCTGGTTCGCGCGCTGCGCTCGATCAAGTCCCTGGTCGACGTGGTGTTTCGAAACCGCGCCGAAGGCGTGTTCGTCACGGCGGCTTCGGCCACGATGCTGTTGGTCGCATTCGGTGCGATCGCGATGCTCTTGATCGAGGGGCCTGTCCCGGAAAGCCAGATCAATACGGCAGAGGAGGCGCTCTGGTGGGCGTTTGTCACGGTGACCACTGTCGGTTACGGCGACTATTACCCGGTGACACTGGGCGGACGGCTGGTTGCAGTCGTGGTCATGATCGGAGGCGTGGGCATGTTCGGAAGCTTTGCCGCGTACGTCGGTTCCCTGTTCGTCGCGGATGAAAACGACGATGCCGACCGCCAGCATCGAGCAAACCGGGAGATGATGCGTCATTTGAATCGTCAGATCGATGGGTTGGGCAAGGAGGTGGCGCTTTTGAGAGAGGAGCTTGCCGAGGCTCGAGCGTCCAGGCGCAGCGAGGAGGAGGGCGCTGAAAAAGTGGCCGGGTCGGACGCACCGGGGCGTCACTAAAATCGAGTTAGAGAGCCATCCTTGGCGGTGTTTCTTCCTTGCTGCTTGCTTCACCCTGAAGCGTGATCCTTCCTGGGATGCCACAGCACAACAGGCCGGACCTTGGTTGCCGAATCATTAAATATTAGAGGGTTCTAAAAGTAAATCGCCTGTTGGAATAAATTCAATTTTTCTTAATCTCGTGTTTTCCATGGCCCGTGTCTAGCCTCCGTAACGCATTGATTACGTGGATAAGAGACAATCGGCCGTGCCCACTATCTCGACCGCGCCCAAAACAGCTATGCTGTAGAGGAACTTCTGACACGTTTAATCGAGTGCCAGTCATCAACAAGGTCGAATCCTGAATCTCTGGAGGAACGTTATGACAACGCAGCTGGAAGCGTTGAAAGAGCTGTCTCATGTGGTTGCCGACACAGGCGACCTCGATGCGATCCGCAAGTATCAGCCGATGGATGCAACCACCAACCCATCCTTGATTCTCAAGGCCTTCGATCTTGAAAGCTACCAGGACCTGATCAAGAACGTCATCTCTCAGGTCAAGGAAGAATCGAATGACAAGGATGAGCAGGTTGCCTCTGCGGTAGACCACCTGGCGGTCGCCATCGGTACCGAGATTGCGGGCATCGTACCTGGTCGAGTTTCGACAGAAGTGTCCGCCAAGCTCTCGTTCGACAAGGACGCAAGCATCGAGAAGGCGCATCACCTGATCGATCTGTATGAGAAAAAGGGCATCACGCGTGATCGCGTTCTGATCAAGCTGGCATCCACCTGGGAAGGCATCTGCGCCGCCGAGCAGCTCGAGAAGGAAGGCATCAACTGCAACCTGACGCTTCTGTTCTCAGATGCTCAGGCTCGCGCCTGCTTTGAAGCCGGAGTCTTTCTGATCTCGCCGTTCGTTGGTCGCGTGACCGACTGGTACAAGAAGGAAACCGGCAAGGACTACAGCGCCGAGGAAGATCCGGGCGTTCAGTTCGTACGCGGCGTCTGTAAGTACGCAAGCGACTACGGCTACGAAACGGTCGTGATGGGGGCAAGCTTCCGCAATACCGGTCAGATCCTGGCGCTTGCCGGCTGCAACCGCCTGACTATTTCGCCGCAGCTGCTCGAAGAGCTTAATGGCAGCGAAGGCTCGGTCGAGCGCAAGGTCAGCGACACCGGCGCCGGCGACAAGACGTTGCCGCGCATGACCGAAAGCGAGTTCCGTTTTCAGCACAACGAAGACGCCATGGCCAATGACAAGCTGGCCGAAGGCATTCGCAAGTTTGCTGAAGATCAGGACACACTCGAGCAGCGCATCGCCGAAATGCTGTAAGGCCTTTGCCTTTGACACAAAAAACCCCGCGAATGCGGGGTTTTTTAGATCCAGTGAATGCTGGCCGGCTCACTTGCCGAGATAGGCCGACAGCATCCACACCGTCTTTTCCTGCTCGCGGATGTAGTCGCTCACCTGAGAGGCGGTGCCTTCGTCATCGGCGTCATTGGCCGCGCTCAGAACGCTTCGCTGTATCTCAAGCAGCGTGGAAAAGCCGCTCACCATTGTCTTCACACACGCATCGCCGTCGCTGACGTCGACCACTTCCTTGACGGTGCTGACCTTGGCGTAATCGCTGTAGGCATGCAGTGGCGTGTGACCAAGCGTCAAAATGCGCTCGGCAATCTCGTCGACCTTGGTAAGAAGGTCGGTGTAGATCACCTCGAACTGGTTGTGCAGCTCGAAAAACTGGGGGCCTTTTACGTTCCAGTGGCAGCCGCGCGCGTTCATGTAAAACATCTGATAGTTCGCCAGAAGCTCATTGAGCTTTTCGGCCAGCTGATTGGCGTTCGATGACTGTAAACCGATGGCGTTGGTGGACGTCATTGACCTCTCCTTGAGCGTTGAACACGTCTTACCTAGGCAAATGTGGTTGCCCGCTCTCGACATTTCAATCCTCGGTCGAGGATTCCGTGCCGCCAATGCCTGCGCGCCACAGCCGAAACACGGCTTCCGAGCGGTCGGCGAGCAGTTCACCGCAGCGCTCGAGCGCCTCCTCGAGCGTCATCGGACGGTCGGCGAGTGCAAACGCTGCGGTTACGCCTTCCTCGAGTGCGGACTCCCAGCCGGCGTCGAGGCAGCCGGCCAGTACGATCGTTGGAACCTGGTTCACTGCGGCACGCCGAGCGATACCGATCGGCGTCTTGCCGGCAAGACTTTGGCCGTCAAGGCGGCCCTCGCCGGTAATCACGAGCTCGGCGGTACTGAGCGCCTGATCGAATTTGACGTGCTTCATCACCAGGTCGATGCCGGGCGCAAGTTCTGCGTCAAAAAAGGAAAGCGCGGCAAAGCCCATGCCGCCGGCCGCTCCCGCCCCCTCGTGGGTTTGAGCGTCGGTGCCGGTGTGCTCGGCCACAACGCGGGCAAAGATGGCAAGCGCCTCATCGAGCTCGGCAATGTCTGCCTCATCGGCGCCTTTCTGCGGGCCAAACACGGCGCTTGCGCCACGTGGCCCGCACAGGGGGTTGGTCACATCCACGGCGGCTTCGAAGTGCACGCCGGCAAGACGGGAATCAAGACCCTGTGCATCAATGCGTGCAAGGTTTCTGAGCGCTGCACCGCCGGGTGGCAGTAGGTCACCGCGCTCATCGAGAAACGCCATGCCGAGTGCGTGCATCATGCCGCTGCCGGCGTCGTTGGTGGCGCTGCCGCCAAGCGTCAGCACGATGTGCTCTGCGCCGGCATCGAGTGCCTCAAGGATGAGCAGGCCAACACCTTCTGTAGTGGTGTGGCGCACATTGCGTTCTTCGCGCTTGAGGTGTTGAAGGCCGGCCGCTTCGGCCAGCTCGATGAACGCGGTCCGGGTGGCTGCGTCCCAGCCCCAGTCGGCGTCGATGGGGCGCCTCAAGGCATCGACCACGTGAGCCCGTCTTCGGGTCATGCCGGTTGCCTCGATCACGGCGTCGAGCGTGCCTTCGCCGCCATCGCCCATCGGACAGATCAGCACCTCGCAGTCGGGGTCGGCCCGTCGGATACCCTCGGCCATGGCGTTGGCTGCCGCTCTGGCGCCGAGGGCGTCCTTGAAACTGTCCGGTGCCAATATAATCATGACGCGCCTCTCCTTGAGTGTTGGCCTTTCCCACCTTTTAACTACCTTAGCACCGTGCGACCGGCTGACCAGCGACGTACACTGAGAACTCCACGCCTTGTCAGGAGAGTGCACATGAATGGTCGAATCCGCGGCATGATCGCTGGGGTCGGGGCCGCGCTTTTAAGTGGCTGTGCGCTTCAGGGCACTGACCCGCTTGCCAGTGGCCCTGCGCCGGAGCCCCAGGCGGGGTGCCGGCTGGCGCTCGAGCGCGCGGCCACCAACGTTGACTGGATGCGCGCAGCGTCAGAGGCGCTCAAGGCCCAGCACTATCACATTTCCGACAGTGACGCGGAACTTGGCGTGCTCAATGCCCGCCGGGTTCGATCATTGCCAGGGCTTGGGGCGACCGAACTCGTCTCCGGGCTCGATGGCTTTCCGGGCATGTACCACGCCGAGGGCCGACTCAGCGATCCGTGGCAGGTGTTTCGCGGTGATCCGCGGCGCATCGACCGGGTGACGCTCTTCAACGATGGCGGCGAGCTGCGGCTCACCCGGGGCACGACCGTGATGTCGGATCGAAATTTCCCGATCGACGCGCGCCCCACGGCGCAAAGCGGGTTCTGTGTCGCGTTATTGGATGCCGTTGCCAATCGGCTTGATTTCAAGGAGGGCGCGCGATGAACGTACGCTCATGGCCGTTTTGTGCGCTGTTGCTTTTATTGATGACCGGGTGTGCAGGCGTATCGTCCACGCCGCCAGCGCCGGTGGTTGTCGCCACCACTGCGTCGCCGCTTCAGACGCAAACGGCGTTGACCGGGGTGCTGGTCGAGCGCGGCTTTACCATCGATCATGCCGATCATGATCTATGCACCCTGAGTGCGCATTTTGCCGCGCGGCCGCCGTTTCATGTCGAGGGTGAGTGCCGGCCAGGGGCGCCCGGCACTCGACTTGAGCTTCGTGCACGCCGTGGTACGACCTGGCTTGCCGGTACGCGGCTAACGGGCCTGGTCGAGGCACTTGCTCAGAAACTCCCCGGGGCTAGGGCAGTAACAGCACCTTGAGCTCTTCCATGCGCCCGGCAAGCACCTCGGTCGTCATGGGTTCGGCCGGGGAGTGGCCCCATACGGGCCCTGGCCAGGCGGGGTCCTGCTTGAAGCGAAGCACCAGATGCACATGAAACTGGGGGACCAGGTTGCCCAGCGAGGCCACGTTGAGCTTATCGGCATTGAAGTGGCCCTTCAGGCATTGTCCCCATTCGGCCAGGATGCGCCAAAGGGCCTGCTGCGCGGTATCTGGAAGCTCGAAAAGTTCCACACATTCCGGATATTCCGGGATGAAGACCAGCCAGCAATAGCGCGTATCGTCGAACAATCGAACCTGACAGGACACGCGCTCGCTGAGCGCAAGCGTTGTCAGGTGATGAGTGTCGGCCCGAAGGCGTTCATCCAGCGTGAAGGTCATGTGTGACGCACCCCGGTTTTGAAGTAGGCGGTAAAGTGTGACAAAGCTGCTACGCTTTGAAATGCATGGACGCCATTCAATCAGAACGATACGGAGTACACCATGAAGAAACCGTTTTTGATGCTAGCAAGTGCCTTGATGGCCATGAGTATTCTGGCAGGGTGCAACACAATGCACGGTGCAGGACAGGACGTTGAGGAGGGTGGCGAAGCCATCCAGAACGCCGCCGACTAAGCCGCGTACATCGACGAAAAAGCCGCCGGGCTCCGCTCGGCGGCTTTTTTTATGTCTGTCGAAAGGTCACTCTGACGTCGCAGGAGCGGCCGGACAATTTTTTTTCGCGTTCGTTTCATATTTACGCTTGATAATGTTTATCATTCTTTTTATTTTGGCCCGACAACGATCACGCCGGACCTGACTCGGTGCGTTGACATCATATTCGCTGTTAGCTCGAAGCACACAATAAACCGTCTCGCCTTCGCCAGGGGGCCCGAGTCGGATCAGGGATTCAATCAGGATTACGCATGAACTCAACTTCTTCTCAGCGCTTCTCACGCACGCCGCTGGCGATTGCTGTCGGTCTGGCCGTGTCTGCGACCTCGTTCGCCGTCTATGCGGCTCCGGTCACCACGACGACCACATCAACAACGGCCACGGCCACAAGCGGCGATCGTGAAGACACCATCACGGTGCAGGGCAACCGGCTCTACGACATGGTGTCCACCGAACAAAACGGCGGCTACAGCGCGGATGCAGCCACGGTCGGTACCAAGACACCGGCCGCACTGCGCGATATTCCGCAGTCGGTGAGCGTGGTAACGCGCGAGGCGATGGATGATCAGAACTTCGACTCCCTCGATGGGCTTGCCAAGCGCACGCCGGGCATGCGCGTGCTCTCCAACGACGAAGGGCGCTCCTCGATCTATGCCCGCGGCTATGAGTACGACGAGTACAACATCGACGGTCTGCCGGCGCCGATGGCGAGCATCAACGGGACGGTGCCGAACCTGTCCGCGTTCGACCGGGTCGAGATCATGCGTGGCCCCTCGGGTCTTTTTAACAGCACAAGCGAGATGGGCGGCATCGTCAATCTGGTCAGAAAGCGCGGCACCGATACCTTTCAGGGCCACGTGACCGGCCGCTATGGCAGCTGGGACCAGCACTATGAAGAGGTCGATCTGTCCGGCCCGATCGACCAGGCCGGCCGTGTGCGCGGCCGCATGGTGGTCAGCAACACCGGCTCCGACGGCTTCGTTGACGAAAACGACAACAAGCGCCAGACGTTCTATGGGGCGCTTGATATCGACCTTGATGAGGCCACCACCCTGGGTCTTGCGTTCCTGCGTCAGCACAAGGACATGACGGTTCACAATGGTCTGCCGGTAAACCGGGATGGCAGCCTCGGTGATTACACCCGCTCCACCTTTTTCGGTGCCGACTGGAACAACTTCGAGATGCAGAGCAATGACTACATTGCCGAGCTGACGCACCGGTTTGACAACGGCGGCTACGGCCGCATCGCTGGGCGCTTCTCCACGCGAAATGCAGGCTACAACTACGCCTTTGGCGCGGGCGGGCCTGCCGCTGGCATCGATGAAAACGGCAACAGCCCCATGATGGGGCTTGGCGGCGACGTCGATCAGGAGTCAACCTCACTTGATGCGAGCTACAGCCAGCCGTTCGAAACCTTCGGCAACGTCAGTGAGTTCGTGGTCGGGACCGACTACAAGCGCTACGAAACCGAGACCGAGCAGGGGCGCTATTCCGTACTGCCCGATGGCAACGGGGGTTACTATACAAGCCTCAACGTGGGCAACGTCGATTCCGGCAGCATTGCCTACGTCGATGTGCTCGACGCGGCGCGGGCAGGCCAGCCTCGAACCAGCAACTACACCGACCAGCGCACGACGCTTGAAGAGTACGGCCTGTACTCCAAGCTGACCTTCCGCCCGTTCGAGCCTCTGGCATTGATCGCCGGCGGCCGGGTCAGTGCCTATGACGTGCGCGCGACCGACCGCGCCGGCGGCACTGTGGACAGCCGCTCCGACGACAGCAAGTTCACGCCCTACGCAGGGCTTGTCTTCGACGTCGACAGTCACCACTCGCTCTACGCCAGCTACTCGGAAGTCTTCAATCCGCAGACCAGCAACAATCAGCAGGGGCAGTTGCTCAAGCCGCGCGAAGGGACGCAGTACGAGGTCGGGGCCAAGGGCAGCTACTTCGACGGCGACCTGAACGCGCGCGTCAGTGCCTTCCGCATGTACGACGAAAACCGTGCGGCCACGCCGGCCAACGGAGACTCCGGGTATTCCGTGGCCGCCGGCAAAATCCGCGTACAGGGGGCCGAGTTCGAGGTCACCGGCTCACCGCTGCCCAACTGGGACATCATCGCCGGCTACACCTACATGGATACCGAGGTGCAGGAAGCGTCATCCACACGTGACGACGGTATTTTCCTGCTGATGCCGAAGAACATCGCCAATGTCTGGACGCAGTACGGCTTTGACGGTGGCGCCCTCGATGGCTTCCACATTGGCGCTGGCATCACGGCGCTGAGCGACTTCAACTCGACCTCGACGGCCAATACGCCAGCGGTCGAGGCACCGGGGTACGTCGTGGTCGATGCCATGGTCGGCTACGACTTCTCGCAGAACCTGAAGGGGCAGCTCAACTTCAACAACATTCTCGACAAGAAATACTACGAGCGTGTGGGCGGTCTTAATGCGTTCAACATGTACGGCGCGCCGTCGAACGTGATGGCCTCGCTTCGCTACGATTTCTGATCGAGCGTAGGCCTCGAGCCGGGCCGGCGCTTGTCTGGCTCTGGGCCCCGTGGTATCACGACAACCCCGATGCGTTCGCATCGGGGTTTTTTCATTGAAAGGAGTACGGCCTTGGCGTCGTCTCGGATTTATGCGTTGTTTCAGCGTCTTCAGGCCGCGTCACAAGCGAGGTGGGCCAATGCCGTGCTGTTTCTGGCGGCGCTGTGCGAAATTTTGATTCTGCCCCTGCCGATCGACGCACTTTTGGTGCCGTGGATGCTTGCCAACCCGCGCCGCGGCATGTGGCTTGCAACGATTGCGCTTGCGGGAAATCTGCTGGCGGCGCTGATCGGCTACGGGGTGGGGGCGCTCGCGATGGAGAGCATCGGGCATTCGCTTCTGAGCTGGACCGGCACGCTCGATCATTTCGAGGCCTTCGTTGCTACCATGCAGGCCCACGGCTTCTGGGCCATCGTCATGGTGGCGTTCACGCCGGTGCCGTTTCAGGTCGCGCTTCTAGGGGCTGGCGCGGCTCAGTACCCGCTGGCGCTGTTTCTACTGGCCTGCGCGCTGGGGCGAGGCGCGCGGTTCTACGGGCTGGCGCTTCTAGTGCGTGTGGGCGGTGAGCCGGCGCTCACTGCCGCGCGCCGGCACGGCCGGGCGGCGATGGGCCTCGGGGCGCTTGCCTGTCTAGTGGTGGGTGGCGTCTATCTGTTTGGGCGGGTGCATTCGTGATCGCCCGCCGATTGCGGGCGATCACGGGGCGATCAGTCGCTAGATCTGCCCGAGGGTCGCGCCGCCATCGAGACGCAGGTCATGCAGGGTGATGTGGCGCGCGCTGTCTGAGAGCAGATAAAGGATGCCCTCGCAGATGTCATCCGGGGCAGCAATGCGCTTGAGTGGAATGCCGGCCTTGTAGGTCTCGAGCGAGCCCTCGAGAGTGGTGTCGCGGTCGGCCGGCGACTGCCACATGCCATGCAGCATCTCCGTGTCGGTGGAGCCCGGTGAGACCACATTGCAGCGAATGCCGTACTCGGCAAGTTCCAGGCCCAGACAGCGCGTCATCTGCGTGGCTGCCGCTTTCGAGGCGCAGTACGCGCCCATCGACATTCGAGGTGTGGACGCCGCGTTGGAGCTGACTACCACCACCGAGCCTTCCCGGCGCGTCATCATGCGCTTGCCTACCGCGCGGGTTAGATAGAACACCCCGTCGGTATTGACGCGAAACGCGTTCTGCCACTGGGCGTCGCTCAATTCGAGCAGGCGTCCCATCTGAAGCGTACCGGCGACACAGGCCAGATGGTCGATCCGGCCGTGATGGGTCTCGGCGGCCGCGACCGCGTGTTCGACCGCCGCCGGGTCGCTGACATCGACGCCATGAACGCTCAGGCGATCCCCCGCATTGAGGGTGCCGGCCGCCAGAGCCAGCGCCTTGGCATCAATATCGAGCGCAGCCACATGCGCCCCCGCATGCAGCAGACGCTCCATCAGGGTTCGGCCGATGCCCTGGGCGGCGCCGCTGACGAGGACGACACGCCCGCTGAACTGTTGATCGAAAGCCTGGGTCATTCGTTTTCATCCATGATGCGATGGCGCTCCTGGTGGTAGCGCTCCTCGCTGAATTGATCCTTCCAGTACGGCACAGCGTAGAAGCGCCCCTTGGGCAGGGCGAGTGTGTTTCGAAAATGATCACGCAGGGCGAGGACGGCGCTGTTCTCGCCGCCGGCCCAGCCAAAGACCACAGCGTTTTCGTCAAACGACAGGGCGCGGGCGGCCTCGATCAGGCGCATCGACTCGCAAGCCGCCTGGGCGCCACGGTAGAGCCAGTGGATTTTAAGGCCGGGCGGATGCTCGAAGTCGATGTGATCACGCTCATCGATCGCCTCGATCAACACATGACCCGAAGCGTTACCTGGCAGCGCTTCACACAGCGCGATCATCGCGGGCAGGGCCGAGAGGTCGCCTGCCAGCAGGTAGTGATCGGCCGGCTTTAAAAGCGGCAGTGGGCCGCCGGGGCCGGAAATGCCAATGAGATCGCCCTGGGTGGCCCGGGCGGCCCAGCGCGACGCCGGGCCGTTATCGCCGTGCAGCACGAAATCGATGGCAAGCTCACCGCGCTCGGTGTCCATCTGTCGCACTGAATAGGTGCGGGTGATCGGCCGTTCCTCGGGCTCGGGCCAGATCGGGCCGTCGGCGGTCAGTTCCGGCAGACTGGGCGTGCTCTGGTGATCGCGGGGCAGAAAGACCTTCAAGTGGCCGCCCGGAGCGTTGTCGGGAAAGCCTGCCAGCGCCTCGCCCCCTAAAAAGATGCGCACCATGTGCTCGGAGAGCGGCTCGGTCCGCGTGACTTCCAGAAGCCGCGGTGGGCGCTTTTTCCGAGTGGGCGCCGGCGCCGCGGCGATGTGAGTTGACGTGGTCATGGCGGTCCTGCGTAGTTGTTAGGTGTTGTCGAGCAAGGCAACCCAATCATCGAGGGTCGGGTTTTCGGCCAGGTCCATGAAGGACACGCTGTAGCCATGACGACTCAAGCGCTCGGCAAGCGTCATCATGCGCATGGAATCAAGCCCCATGAACAACAGGTTGTCGCTGGGGGCGAGCGTTGAGACGTCGTGTTCGATCAAGGGGTCGAGCTCGGCCTTGAGCATTGAAAGCGTATCGGTCATGCCTCGGTCTCGCTGGTGGCGTGATGGGTCAGTGCGTTGGTAATGGTCGCGCGAGTCTGGGTCACGCCACAGCGCTTGGCAACGTAGCTTGTGGCCATCAGGTGCTCCTCGAGGGAGAAGTCCGCCAGGGCGTCGAGCACGAAAAACGGCTGGACGTCCTGCATGAAGGCCTCCAGCGCCGAGGCCAGGCAGCCGATGTGGGCGTAGACGCCGGTCACGATCAGTTGATCTCGGCCCTGCTCACGCATCATGTCGCGAAGCGGTGAGCGCTGAAAGGCGCTGTAGCGCCACTTGGTCAGCACCGTGTCCTTCGCACTCGGCGCGAGTCTATCGACGACGGGTGCCTGTTCGGGCGCAGCGGGCAGACCCGGGCCCCAGAAGTCGTTGAGCAGGGCGCGGTCGCCGTCCGGTTGATCGGTCGGCTGCGCGGTGTAGACCACCGGGATGCCGGCACGGTCGGCGATGGCGCGAAGGGCGGCGATGTTCTCGATCAGCGCCGGAATCGGGGCCTGACTGCGATCAAACTTGTTGAGAAAGTACTCCTGCATGTCGTGAATCAGAAGTACCGCCCGGTCTGGTTCGACCTGCCAGTCGACCCGGTTGTCGGGCTGGTCGGCCGCACTCGGCATGGGGTAGCTTGCAATTGCGGGGATGGTCATCGAAACACTCCTTGAGCATGTGGGTCGAATAAAGCGAGGGCTCAGGCCGAGAAATAGGTGTCCTTGAGGGCCTGGCGGAGCGCCTTCTTGCTGATCTTGCCCACCCCTGTGTGGGGGAAGGCGTCAATCGTGCGAACCTGATCCGGCAGTTTGAACGTGGCCAGGCCCCTTGTTTTCAGGAAGTCGACCAGCGTCGGCGTGTCGGGGGCAGTGGCGCCTTTCCTTGGAATCACGAAGGCGCAGGGGCGCTCACCGAGAAAGTCGTCCGGCATCGCCACCACCGCGGTATCGAAGACGTCCGGGTGGGCGAGGATCAGGTTTTCCACCTCTTCCGGCGAAATCTTCTCGCCGCCGCGGTTGATCTGATCCTTTTCGCGTCCGCCGACGATCAGATAGCCCGCCGGGGTCTGGGCGACCACATCGCCGGTGCAGTAGAAGCCATCCTCGGTAAAGCTCTTGGCGTTGACGTCCGGATTATCGAAATACCCGCGAATGGTATAGGGCCCGCGGGTTTGAAGATTGCCGGGGGTGCCCGGGGCGACCGGCTGACCGTGGTCATCGACGATGCGCACTTCATCAAGCGCCGAGATCGGTCGGCCCTGGGTGTAGAGGATCACGTCCTCGTCATCGTCGAGGCGGGTGTAGTTCACCAGGCCCTCGGCCATGCCAAATACCTGCTGAAGCGTGCAGCCAAGTATCGGACCGACCCGCTTGGCCGCTTCCGAGTTCATCTTCGAGCCGCCGACCTGAAGCACGCTCAATGAGGATAGATCGCGCTGGGTGTGCGGGGCGGCGTCGAGCCACAGCATCGCAAGCGGTGGCACCAGCGCCGTGTGGGTCACGCCTTCGCGCTCGATCAGCTCGAAACAGGTGGTCGGTGAGGGCTCGGGGGCCATCACCATGCAGCCGCCGGCGGCGATCACGCCGAGAAAGCCCGGTGAACTCATGGGGAAGTTGTGCGCCCCCGGCAGGGCGACCAGATAGGTGGTGCGTTCATCGAAGCCGCACGGTGCCAGGCTTCCGATCACGCTATAGAGGTAATCCTGATGGCGTCTCGGGATGAGCTTGGAAAGCCCGGTGGTGCCGCCGGAGAGCTGGAAAAACGCCAGATCGTCGGCGCCCACGACCGGCCAGTCCTCGATCAGCGGCGCGTCGCACGAAAGCGACTCGAGCGCGTTGAACTCCTCGGGCGCCCCGTCGATGTAGACCTGCTCGAGCGCCGGGCAGGCGGCCTTGACCTCGCGGGCAAGGGTTCTGAAGTCAAAGCGCGGCTGGCCGCTGACGCGGTCGGCCATGGTGATCAGCGCGCGGGCGTTTGATGCCGTGCAGAAGTGAGTGATTTCCTTGGCGCGGTGCGCCGGCAGTGCGAACACCGGCAAGAGGCCGAGCCGGAAAAGCGCGAACGTCGTGACGACGAACGAGGCCCGGTTGCCAAGCTGCACCACCACGCGGTCACCCTTTTTGAGCCCGCTTCGTTGAAGGCCTGCGCACAGGCGATCGACTCGGGCGTCGAGGGCGCGGTAGCTCAGCCGTGTCTCACCTTCGATCAGAGCCGGGTCGGCGGCGAAGCGCTCGGCCTGCGTTTTTAAAAGCGCGCCGAAGGTCTGATCACTCCAGAGGCCCTGATCGCGGTAGTGCTGCTTGAACGCCTCGGGGTAGTCCGGTGATTTGGCGCGAATGTCGTCCAGGTCGGCGGCGGTGTAGTCGTTGGTGCTCATAATGTATTCAGTGCGTCCAGTCCCATGGCGTTGAGCATGGTTTTCAGTTTCGTGCCGGTTTCGACCAGCTCCTTTTGTGGGTCCGAGCCCGGAACGAGCCCGGCGCCGGCGTACAGACGAACGTGGGTGTCGTGGACATCGGCGCAGCGAATCGCCACCGACCACTCGCCATTGCCTTCGCTGTCGCACCAGCCGACGGCGCCGGCGAAATAACCGCGCTTGAACGGTTCGATGTCATGAATCGCCTGGTAGGCCGCCTGGCGTGCATGCCCGCACACCGCCGGGGTGGGGTGCATGGCGGCCGCCAGCTCAAGCGAGGTGGTGTCGGGGTCCTTGAGCTCGCCGACGATGGTGGTCGACAGATGCCACAGGGTGTCTGTGCCGATCACCGAGGGGCCGTCCGGGATGTCGAGATGGGCGCAGTAGGGCGAAAGGCCGTCGATGACGGCGTCGATCACCAGCGCGTGTTCGCGACGGTCCTTGTCGGAGGCGGCCAGCTCACTTGCCCGGCGTTGATCTTCGCTCTCGTCCGAATGACGCGGGATCGAGCCGGCCAGCGGGTTGACGATGACCTGATTGCCCTCGCGGCGGACCAGAAGCTCCGGGCTTGCGCCGATGAAGGCATGGGCCGGGGCGCTGTCGGGCTGCTCGGGGGTCATTGGCAGTGAGAAGCTGTAGCCGCGCGGGTTAATGGCGATCAATCGTTTGATGAGCGGCTTGAGATCGACGCTTTGGTCGGTGTTCATCTCAAGCGTTCGGGCCAGCACGATCTTTTCGACCCGGCCCTGCCGCATGGCTTCCAGCGCCTGTTCGACGCCGTCGCGATAGCCCTGAGGGCGCGGGAATAGCGCGTGCTCGGTCGGCGTTACGCGCACTGGCGTGCGGCTCAGGTCATGGCGTGCTTCAAGACTCAGCGCCGATGTTTCGAACCAGTGCTTCGGAACGTAAAGGTGCGCAGGTTGGGTCGTGTCGAAGGGCAGGGCGCCGACCACTACCGGGTTGGTCTGGCCCTCGCGCCGCGCGCGGCTGAACAGGGCGCTGACCTGCTCGTCGAGGGTCTCGGGCGTTGCCGGCCGGTTGCTGTGGGCGTTGAACAGGCAGCCTTTGGCGAGCAGCGTTCGATGCGGTGAGCTGAACAGGAAATCGTTGAGTTGAAACGATTCGATCAGATCCATGGGGGTGTCTTGCACGGCCGTGTGTCCCCCGGACTCACCGTCGAACATGATGGAACTCATAGGAAGGCAGCCTCCTGCAGTGACCCGATGAAATGGTGTAACGACTATCCTATTTCAAATGAGAAGAGTTATCAAAATCATTTGCCTTGCTTTTTGGTAGTGCCTTTCATTGCCGCCCGGATGTCGAGCCTTCCGCGTGAGGGCGATGGCCGGGTGAGGGCGATGGCCGGGTGACGGCAGTAGCCGGGTGAGGCGCGGCGTCGCTGTCCCGTGGGCGCCATGCTACTGTTGGGCTTTCCGATGTGATCTCTGACTTTAAGGACCCTCAAATGACGCTCAAGGCCATCCTGTTCGACTGCGACGGCACCCTGGTCGATTCCGAAAGCGCGCACCGGGCGGTGTGGAACGATGTGCTTGCCCCGTACGAGGTTCACATCGACGAGGACGAGTACAAGGCGCATTACTCCGGCAACCCCGTGACCACCAGTGTCGAGCGTCTGAAACAGCTGCATCCGGCGCTGGATGTGGCTGACGAGGTGCTCATCAATGAAAAGACCGCGCGCACCGCCGAATGCTTCCGGCGCTCCCCCTTGGCCATGCTCGAAGGCGTCGAGGCAACCCTTGCGCGCTGTGAGGCGCTTGGGCTTCGGCGCGCGCTGGTGACCGGCAGCGGCCATGAGGAAGTCGATGCGATTCTTGAAAACCTGGGGCATGGGCAGGCGTTTGAGGTGCGAGTCGCGCGCCAGGATGTGGCGCGCAGTAAACCCGACCCGGAAAGCTATACCCGCGCGCTTGACGTGATGGGACTGGCGCCCCACGAGGCGATCGCGCTTGAGGACACCTCGCACGGGGTCACGTCGGCCGTGCGCGCCGGCGTCGAGGTGATCGCCATTCCAAACGCGTATTCGGCCGCGCATGACTTCAGCGGGGCGGTGTTCGTTGCACATGACATGACCGCCGCGCTTGGCTGGATCGAAGCGCACCGGCTCGCCTGAGCATGGATCATCGCCAGCTCCGCTTTCTGGTTGCACTCGCGCGCGAGCGCCACTTCGGGCGGGCGGCCGAGCGCGTCAACGTCACCCAGCCGACGCTCTCTGCCCGGCTCAAGCAGCTCGAACAGGAACTGGGCACGCCGCTCATTCGCCGTGGGCGCCGCTTTGAAGGGTTTACCCAGGAAGGTCAGCGAGTGCTGGCGCACGCCCGCCGCATCCTGTCGGAATTCGACGAGCTTTACGCCGAGCTGGACCCGACCCAGGGCCCAAGCGGTTGGTTGACCATCGGCATCGTGCCCTCGGCGCTCGGTGAGGTCGCCTCGCGCCTGGCTGGGCTTCGCACCGCGTTCCCGTCGCTTCGACTCCGCGTTCGCGAGTACACCGCGCTTGCGTTGATGCAGGCGCTTGCCGACGAGGAGGTCGATCTCGCGATCAGCTATCTGGATTTGCCGGCGGCGGAGCCTTTTGTGGCGCGGCCGCTGTTCGAGGAGCAGTACAGCGTGCTGGCCTCGCCCTCGGTTGAACTTTCCGAGCCGGTGGACTGGGCCTCACTTGCCGGACAGCCGCTTTACATGCTGACCTCCGACATGCAGCAGCACCAGTTGATCCGTGCGCGCCTCGAGCGCGAGGGTGCCAATACCGAGGCGGTGGTCGAGGTCGACTCCATGGCGATGCTGATCGTGCTCTTGAAGCAGGACCGCGCCGTGACCGTGGTGCCCGAGCGTCTGGCGGCCACGCTGACCGACGAACCCTTGACGTGCCATGCGCTGCCATCGCTGCCTGCGCCATCGCGGCTGGGGCTTTTATGGAAGCGGCGCGACTACCAGCTTGCCCGCCTCAGTGCGGTGCTTGGTGTCTTTTGAGCGCCGGCCCGTGCGGGCGTTCGCGTTCTATCCTCAAACACGCCAGCGCGGGCCTGGCGCCACTTTTGATAGATACGCTCTATGTCGATATCGGCGCTGTTGATTAGCCTGCTTGTTGTTATCGCCGTAAACTTTAGTGGTACACGGCGGCTCGAACCGACCCCAACGTGAGTCCCTGTTATGTCTTCTAAAACGCCAAACGTCTACGAATGGGCCGTTGATTTGCGGCCAGAGAGCCTGAATGGCCCGGAGGAGCAGGCGGTAACGCTTGCCCTGAACGAGATGGCCTTTGCCTCCGTTCTGGCCTCGCCCGAAGACCTCGAGGCCTGGGCCACCGGATTCGCGTTCAGCGAAGGCTTGATTCGACACGTCAGTCAGATAGAGGCCATCGATCAACGACCGCTGCGACACGGCCATCTGGTGCGACTTACCGTGCCTGAGCATCTGGAGGCGCAGGCCCGAGAGCGTCGGCGGGTTGGTGCCTCTACCAGCAGCTGCGGGCGCTGTGGCACGGCCGAGGAAGGGCTGATGTTCGAAGGGCTGCGCCAGCTTCCGCCGGCAGGGTTGCCCGCCCCCGAGCAGTGGCAGACCCTGCTTGAGGCGCTGAATGCGCGCAGTCAGGCCGGCTATCACGTGGCGCTTGGGGTCGATGATCAGGCGCGTCTCACATCAGGTCGCGACATCGGGCGCCATAACGCGCTGGATAAGCTGCTTGGCAAGGGGCTTTTGGGCACGATGCCGCAGACGGTTCTGATTTCGAGCCGATGCAGCCTCGAGCTGATTCAAAAGAGCGTGCGTGCAGGCGTGACCTCGCTTGGCACACTGTCGCTGCCTTCGACGCTCGCCGTGGAAACCGCCCGTCTGTGCGGACTCAACCTCATCTGTTGCCATCGCGGGCACAGGCTTCAGTTGCTGAGTCGCGGCCGGGACCCCGATTGATGTTTGAACGGTGATGCGCCGCCCTGGCGGCGCGCAAGGCTTATCATGAGTAAAGAACGCATCCACGAGTACCACCACCCGGCCGCTGGCTGGGGCGCCCTCAAGTCCGTTGGCAAGTTCATCGCCGAAAGCCGCGCACCGCTTTCAAACGTTCGGGCGCTTTTGAAACTCAATCAGCCCGATGGCTTCGATTGCCCCGGCTGCGCCTGGGGCGACCCCGAACACGGCTCGTCGTTCGAATTCTGCGAAAACGGCGTCAAGGCCGTTACCTGGGAAACCACCGCCAAACGCGTGACGCCCCGTTTTTTCAAGCGCCACAGTGTCAGCGAGATGATGGGGTGGGATGATTTTCGTCTCGAGGATCAGGGCCGGTTGACCGCGCCAATGCGCTATAACGCCGCCACCGACCATTACGAGCCCATCGAGTGGCACGAGGCGTTCGACCTGATCGCCGACCACATGAAGGCACTTGAGGGTCCGAACGAGGCGGTGTTCTACACCTCCGGCAAGGCCTGCAACGAATCGGCCTACGTGTTCCAGCTCCTGGCCCGGCTTTTTGGCACCAATAATCTGCCGGACTGCTCCAACATGTGCCATGAGGCCAGCGGTGCGGCGCTCGAGGCCTCGCTCGGTGTGGGCAAGGGCAGCGTATTGCTCGAGGATTTCGAAGAGGCCGAGGCGATTTTTACCTTCGGTCAGAACCCCGGCACCAACCATCCGCGCATGCTTGGCACGCTCAGGGAGGCCGCCGACCGCGGCTGTGAGATCGTTGCCTTCAATACGCTGAAGGAGCGCGGCCTGGAGCGGTTCGCCGACCCGCAGCGAAAGCTCGAAATGGCCACCAACGGCAGCGGCCGGGTCAGTACGTTCTACTATTGCCCGAAACTCGGCGGCGACATGGCCGCCGTGCGCGGCATGGCGAAAGTGCTGTTCGAGCGCGATGACGTCACGGGTGAGGCGCTCGATCACGCCTTTATCGCCCGCCACACCGACGGGCTTGCAGCGTATCGCGCCGAGGTGGCGGCGACGCCCTGGGCGGCGATCGAGGATCAGTCAGGGCTTGCGCGCTCGGAGATCATCGAGGCCGCCGAGGTCTACATGCGCTCCAACGCCACCATCATCTGCTGGGCGATGGGGCTGACCCAGCACGAGCACTCGGTGGCAACGATTCGAGAAGTGGTCAATCTGTTGCTGCTCAAGGGCAACATCGGCAAGCCCGGCGCCGGCACCTGCCCGGTGCGGGGGCATTCCAACGTGCAGGGCGATCGCACCATGGGCATTTATGAGAAGCCGGCGCCCGAGTTTCTCGATGCGCTGGAGGCGGCCTACCACACGCCGATGCCGCGAGCGCACGGGGTGGATACCGTCAACGCCGTGCGGGCAATGGATGAGGGGCGCGCCAAGCTTTTTATTGGCCTTGCCGGCAATTTCGCCCGCGCCACGTCCGACAGCGCGGTCTGCGAGCGGGCACTTAAACAATGCAATCTGACCGTGCACATCTCGACCAAGCTCAACCGCAGCCACCTGGTGACTGGCCAGGACGCGTTGATTTTGCCCTGCCTCGGGCGGGTCGAGGTCGATCGCAAGGCCGATGGCACGCCGCAATTGATCACGGTCGAGGACTCGATGAGCATGGTCCACGGCTCGGCGGGCATCCATAAGCCGGCCGCCAGCACGCTTGTCAGTGAAGTCGAGATTCTCACGCAGGTCGCCGAGCGGGTGCTCGGGAATGATGTGGTCGACTGGGCCGCGCTTCGCGCCGACTACGACGTCATCCGCGAGCACATCGCTCGGGTGATCCCGGGCTTTGACGGCTTCAACGAGCGCGTTCGCGCCCCGCGCGGTTTCTGGCTCGATAACCCCAACGTCTCGCGCACCTTTCCGACCGAGACCGGACAGGCCCGGTTCAGTGCAGCGGCGCTGCCGGCCGAGGTGCTTCATCAGAAACTCAGGGCGCGCTCGAACTGGCTCACGCTTCAGACCCTTCGAAGCCACGATCAGTACAACACCACCGTGTATGGCTACAACGACCGCTACCGCGGCGTGGAAGGTCAGCGTCAGGTCATTTTCGTGAATTCGGAGGACATGGCCCGCCTCGGGCTCGAAGCCGGCGAGTTCGTGGATCTGATCGGCGATGAATCGGATGGTCAAACTCGGCGTGCGGCCGCGTTCAAGGTCGTGCGCTACGATACGCCGGCGGGCTGCGCCGCGGCCTATTACCCCGAAACCAATCCGCTGATTCCGCTGGACAGCGTTGGCATCGAAAGCAACACGCCCAACTCCAAATCGGTGGCGGTTCGGCTGGTGAAAAGCCAGCGGCTGGCCTGATGAACGACACCGTCAACAAGGCGCATGCGCTGCTTGAGCATCGAAGCGATCTTGCACCGCTCGAGGCGTTGATCGTTACCGCGCTTGATGACGGCGTCGGGCGCGATACCGGCCGGCTTGCCCGGGCCTTTGAGCTCGAGCACGCGCTGGTGTACCGCAGTGCACTCGAGCTTGAGCGCAAGGCATGGGTCGTGAGTACGGCGCGGTCAGGGCGCAGCCCGGGACTTGCCCTTGCGCTGACTGACGTTGCACGCACCTCGATGGGCTCTTTCTAGGCGTTGACGCCTCTCACGGCGGCCGCCATTTCCCAGGCGGCGGCCCGGATACATTTTTAAACAGCGCTTGGCCCCCAGCGCCCTGCGGCCGCCAGGGCGGTTAGACGTTCGTCGATGTGGTCATTTTTTCACCGTTCCGGTTAAGTCTCGCTCCAAACGCTTTACGAGTTCGGAGACGACATGGCGCTCCCGCGCAGTGTTTACCCACGCGGCATTCATCGCTCAATCCTTGGCCTGATCATCGCCCTGGTTATGCTTTTGACGTCGATGGTCTCGGCAAGCGACAGCCGCGCCGATGGGTTTTCACCGTTTCAGAAAACGGTTCCGGAGTTGGTGGCGGCCTTGAACGATGGCCGTATCAGCTCGACCGAGCTGGTGCAGTGGTATCTGCGTCGAATTCGGGCCTTTGATGATACCGGCCCCGGCGTCAATGCCATCCTGCGCGTCAACCCGCGGGCACTCGATCAGGCTCGCGCCATTGATCGCGCCCGGGCGCGAGGCGACGAGGTCGGGCCGCTTGCCGGGGTGCCGTTTCTGGTCAAGGACAACATCAACGTTCAGGGGCTTCCCACCACCGGAGGCTCGGTGGCGCTTCGAAACGCGATGCCGCGAGACGACGCCTTTTTGATCAAGCGGTTGCGGCGGGCCGGGGCGATTGTGCTGGCCAAGGCCAACATGACCGAGTTCGCGGCGTCGTTCGGCCAGCCCGGGTACAGCTCTCTCGGCGGCACCACGCGAAACCCCTATAACCCGGACCGTTACGCCTCAGGCTCCAGCAGCGGCCCGGCGGCGGGCGTTGCGGCCAATCTGGCCGCGTTCGCGGTAGGTACCGACACCGAAGGCTCGGTACGGGGGCCTGCAAGTGTGACTGGCCTGGTCGGGCTCAGGCCGACCTATGGCCTGATTAGCCGAAGCGGGATTCTGCCTCTGTCACCGACCTTCGATACCCCGGGCCCGTTGACTCGAAGCGTTTCCGGGAGCGCGCTGATTACACGCGTGATGGCGGGCACCGACTCGGACGATGACGCGACCGAGCGGCTCACGGCCTCGATGCTCAAGACGCTTGGCAAGGTCGGCCCGGCGACGCTTGAAGGGCTCAAGGTCGGCCGGGTGACCGGCCTTGACGGAGGCAATGCCCAGATCGATGACGCCATGACGCCGCTTGTGGCCTCGCTTGAACAGGGCGGGGCGGTGGTGTCGCCGGTGCAGCTTCCCAGGGCGTTCGACCGGCTGTGGTCCCGGGTGATCGCGCCGGTTCAAAACGCCGAGTTCCGGCCTGCGATGGAGCGCTTTCTGGGCAACAGCGTCACGGGCGCGCCACCGAACATGAACGACATCATCGCGCGCTGCGAGGAAAACAATCGCCACAACCCGCATCAGCAGGTCAATCCCGAGCGGATCGAGGGCATGGAGCACACCCTCGGGCGCCGCGATACCGTATCCCCCGATTACCTGGATACGCTCTCCTATACGTTGCCCAAGCTCCGAGAGCGGCTGGTTGCGCTGATGGACGAGCAGCATCTGGACGTGTTGATCTTTCCGACCCGGGAGTGCCCGGCCCACCCGCGCACGCCGTCTGGCAAGGCGGGCTTTACGTGCACCAGGGTCGATCACGACCCGATCGGGTATCTGGCGACCGTGACCGGCGCCCCGGAGCTGACGCTGCCGCTTGGCATGACCGAGGCGGGCATGCCGTTCGGCGTATCGCTTTTGGCCCGGCCGTTCGAGGAGAACACGCTGTTCGCGCTCGGTCAGGCGCTTTTCAAGCAGTCGCCTGCGCCGCGCTATACGCCAGAGCTCGCTCCAGGCTGGTATCAGCGACTCAGCCTTCCCTAGCGAGTGCGCCTTCTGTGGCGAGCGTTGTATGAAACCACTCGGCCAGTGCGCGGTGTCGGCGCTCGGACACCGCGCCGCCCGAGCATAGAAAAAGATGCCCGCCGGTGGCCTCGAACCCCCAGGGAGCAACCAGCCGCCCCGCATCAATATCGGCCTTGACCAGAAGCTCCGGGGCGATGGCGACACCGATGCCCGACACCGCCGCTTCGAGCAGGTAGAAAAGGTGCTCGAACCCTTGGCCCAGGGTCAATGTGGTGGCATCGAGGCCACGCGCGGTCGCCCAGTGCGTCCAGGCGGCGGCGCGTGAGGTGGTGTGAAGGAGTGGCGTCCCAACAAGTGCGGAGGGCGGCGCACCCTGCCAGCGTTTGGCAAGGGCCGGGCTTACGACCGGGCCGATGCGCTCCTCGAGCAGCCGCTCGACCAGCGCCCCCGACGGCGTATGATCCAGAAACACGACCGCCGACTCTCGCTCGCCGCGCTGGGGCAGGGCGCTGTCGCTGGCGGCAACCTGGACATCGATGCCGGGGACGGCCTGCTTGAGATGTGCCCAGTGCGGAATCAGCCAGCGGGCGAGAAAACTGCCCGGGCAGCGCAGGACGATCGGTGCGTCGCGCTGTCGGTCAAGCAGTGCCTGACACCCAAGCCTCAGCCGATCGATGCCCTCGTGCACGTCGCCGTAGAGTTGACGGCCATCGGCGGTCAACGCCAGATGACGACCGGCGCGCTCGAACAGGGCGCACTCGAAATACCCATCCAGGGTCTTCAAGTGCCGGCTGACGGCGCCATGGGTCACGTTCAGTTCGCGCGCGGCCTGGACGACACTTCCAAGGCGGGCGGTGGCTTCGAACGCGCGCAGCGCGTTCAGTGGGGGCAGCTTCGACATGCGGCGTCCTTGCGTTCGATCTGATCGGTTACCTTTTTTGATGTTGTCCCGAGTATATATCCCATTATTCTGAGTGAATACCTTGAAAACGTGTGAGTAAAAGTCACGCTAAAGGGATAAATTGTCGCTTTCTAAGTGGGGCGTTTCTTGCCATGCTTTGGACATCGAACGACCAATGACGAGGGCTCGTTAATGACCGCACTATCCGCTTTACCCGACCCGCAGGGCTTTTTCGGCGATTTCGGTGGCCAGTTCGTGGCCGAAACGCTGATGCCGCTTATTCTCGAACTCCAAGGCTGCTATGAGGCGGCCAAGGATGATCCGGCCTTTCGGGAAGAGCTTGCCTATTTTCAGCGCGATTACGTCGGCCGCCCGAGCCCGCTGTATTTCGCCGAACGCCTGACCGAGCATTTCGGCGGCGCCAAGATCTACTTCAAGCGCGAAGAGCTCAATCACACCGGCGCGCACAAGATCAACAACTGCATTGGTCAGATCCTTCTGGCCAAGCGCATGGGCAAGAACCGCATCATCGCTGAAACCGGCGCCGGCATGCACGGCGTGGCGACCGCAACCGTTGCGGCGCGCTTTGGCATGAAATGCGTGGTCTACATGGGCGCGACCGACATCGACCGCCAGCAGGCCAACGTGTTCCGGATGCGCCTGCTCGGGGCGGAAGTCATCCCGGTCGAGTCCGGCATGGGCACGCTCAAGGACGCGATGAACGAGGCGCTCAGAGACTGGGTCACCAACGTCGATGACACGTTCTACATCATTGGCACCGTGGCCGGGCCGCACCCGTATCCGGCGATGGTACGAGACTTTCAGGCCGTGATCGGTCATGAAACCCGTGATCAGATGCTCGAGAAGGAACAGCGTCTGCCGGATTCGCTGGTGGCTTGCATCGGCGGTGGATCAAACGCCATGGGGCTGTTTCATCCGTTTTTGAAGGATGAGAGCGTTCACATGATCGGCGTCGAGGCCGGCGGCCATGGGATTTCGACCGGCGAGCACGCGGCGAGCCTCAATGGCGGCGAACCCGGCGTACTGCACGGCAACCGGACCTATCTGCTTCAAAACGTCGACGGCCAGATTCAGGACGCGCACTCGATTTCGGCCGGGCTCGACTATCCGGGCATCGGGCCGGAGCACGCCTATCTTCACAGCACCAAGCGGGTCGAGTACGTCTCGATCACCGACCAGGAAGCGATCGATGCGTTCCAGCTGTGCTGCCGCAAGGAAGGCATCATCCCGGCGCTTGAAACCGCGCACGCCCTTGCCGAGATTGCCAAGCGCGCGCCGGAACTGCCAAAGGATCACCTGATGGTTGTGAACCTCAGCGGCCGCGGTGACAAGGACATGACAAGCGTTGCCGAGTATCTGGGCGATTCGTTTTAAAGGAGAGGACAATGACAGCACAGGCAAACGCAACCGACGTGTCGATCTCGCGCATCACACAGCGCTTTGAAGACCTGAAGGCCGAAGGCCGCTCGGCGCTGGTGACCTTCGTGACCGCCGGCGACCCGGACCCGGAAACCTCCCAGGCCATTCTTGATGGCCTGCCGGCCGCCGGCGCCGACATCATCGAGCTCGGCATGCCGTTTACCGACCCGATGGCCGATGGCCCGGCCATTCAGAAAGGCGCCCAGCGCGCGCTCAAGGCCGGCCAGAATCAGCGCAAGACGCTTGAGATGGTGCGTCGCTTCCGCGCGCACGATCAGGACACGCCGATTGTCCTGATGGGCTACTACAACCCGATCTATCGCTACGGGGTCGAGGCGTTTTTAAACGATGCGGCCGAGGCCGGCATCGATGGACTGATCGTGGTCGACCTGCCGCCTGAGCACGACGGCGAGCTGTGCCTGCCGGCTGCGGAAAAGGGGCTCAACTTCATTCGTCTGGCCACGCCAACGACGGATGACGCGCGCCTGCCCAAGGTGCTCGAAAATACGTCCGGATTCTTGTACTACGTCTCGGTTGCCGGCGTGACCGGCGCGGGGTCGGCGTCAAGTGAGGCGGTCGAAAAGGCGGTCGAGCGGCTCAAGCTGCACTCAACGCTGCCGGTTGCGGTCGGGTTTGGCATCAAGACGCCCGAGCACGCGGCGATGGTTGCCCGCTCTGCGGATGCAGTGGTGGTGGGGTCTGCGCTGGTCAACACCATCGAGCAGGCCGAATCGCCCCAGGCGGCCATCGAGGGCGTGCATTCACTGACCCATGCGCTGGCCCAGGGGGTGCGCACCGCCCGGCAAGCCGGGTAAGCTGTCGGCTTTATGCGTTTATCAAAGGAGAGCGGTATGAAGGCTCGGATCACATTCGGTTCACTGGCAGTGGCGCTGATGGCCCTTGGCGGCTGCGCATCACAGGGCGGCTCCAGTGAGGCGCCCAGCGAGGCTGCCGCCTCCAACGGCGCACAGCCTGCGCAGACGACGTCTACAGAGGCGCAGACGCAAGGCGCGTCGATGGCGACAGGCCAGTGCACCACTGACGGCTTGAAGCCGCTGATCGGTCAGCCACTTGATCAGAAAAACCGTCAGATCATCGTCGATGAGAGTGGGGCGACGTCGTATCGAATGCTGCGCCCGGATACCCCGATGGGCGAGGGCAGCGACCCGTCTCGGCTCAATATCACACTCGATGACGAGGCGGTGATCAGCGCGTTTTCCTGCGGCTGAACCCGAGGCTCTTGATGCCAGACGCAGGCGCCATGACACAGGCGCCATAAAAAAAAGCCCCGCATTAGCGGGGCTTTTTCGTTGCCTGGGGGCAATTTTGTTGCCGGTGACATCAGTCCCAGGTCAGGGCGCCACCGGTCTGGTATTCGGTCACGCGGGTTTCGAAGAAGTTTTTCTCCTTCGGAAGATCGATGATTTCCGACATCCACGGGAAGGGGTTGTCCACTTCCTCAAACAGCGGCGTAAGCCCGATCTGCTCGGCGCGGCGGTTGGTGATGAAGTGCATGTACTGCTCGCACAGATCGGCGTTCAGACCGAGAATGCCGCGGGGCATGGTTTCGCGGCCGTAGGCCACTTCCAGCTCGCAGGCGTTCTTGAGCATGCCGCGCACTTCTTCCTGGAACTCTTCGGTCCACAGGTGCGGGTTTTCGATCTTGATCTGGTTGATGCAGTCGATGCCGAAGTTCATGTGGATCGACTCGTCACGCAGGATGTACTGGTACTGCTCGGCGATGCCGACCATCTTGTTGCGACGGCCCAGGGCCAGAATCTGGGCGAAGCCAGTGTAGAACCACATGCCTTCGAAAATGACGTAGAAGGCGATCAGATCGCGCAGAAACGCCTGGTCACGTTCCGGAGTGCCGGTCTGGAATTCGTTGTTTTCCAGGTTCTGGGTGTACTGAAGCGCCCAGGCATCCTTTTCGGTGATCGAGGGCACTTCGCGGTACATGTTGAACAGCTCGCCTTCATCAAGGCCGAGCGAGGTGCAGATGTACTGGAACGTGTGCGTGTGAATCGCTTCCTCGAACGCCTGGCGCAGCAGGTACTGGCGGCATTCGGGGTTGGTGATGTTGCGATAGATCGCAAGCACGATGTTGTTGGCGACCAGCGACTCGGCGGTGGCGAAGAAGCCCAGGTTGCGCTTGAGCATGCGAACTTCGTCTTCGGTCAGGCCCTGGGGGCTGTTGACCGGCGCGCGCCAGGTGGCGATGTCGCCCTGCATCGAGACTTCGGTGGGCATCCAATGGTTGTTGCAGCCATTGAGGTATTTTTCCCACGCCCAGGTGTACTTCAGCGGCAGCAGCTGGTTCACGTCGCTGCGGCCGTTGATCATGCTTTTTTCGCTGGCGTCGATACGCCCGGCGCCGGCCTGGATTTCACCGAGACCGGACGTGTCGATTTGATCGTCCACTGTGGTTGCTTGCATCGTTCTCATCCTTTCAGTACCGCCGCGTACGCGACGGCGTATTCTCGGGAAACCCGGCAGGAAGCCCTGCCGGGGCGTCGGCCGTTATTGGCAGGCTTCGCAGTCCGGATCGTCGATCGAGCACGCCTGGGGCGGTGCCGAGCCAAGCGGTGCCTGAACGTCCGGTTCGGGCGTCGGGGCCGGGGCGTTTTGCTGCGCCTCCGGTACCTTGACGCCGGTCAGCTTGCCGTCGGTGCCCTTGAGCGTCGATTTTTCGACCCGCGAGCTTGCCTGGGCGCGAAGGTAGTAGGTGGTCTTGAGGCCAAGCGCCCACGCCATCTTGTAGGTGGTATCGAGTTTCTTGCCCGACACGCCCGAGATGTAGAGGTTCAGCGACTGGGCCTGATCGATCCACTTCTGACGGCGTGCGGCGGCCTCGACGATCCAGCGGGTTTCCACCTCGAACGCGGTGGCGTAGCGCGCCTTGAGCTCGTCCGGTACGCGGTCGATGAGCTGAACGCTGCCGTCGTAGTATTTGAGGTCATTGATCATCACCTCATCCCAAAGCCCGGCCTCTTTGAGGTCATTGACCATGTGCTGGTTGATGACCGTGAACTCGCCTGAGAGGTTCGATTTGACGTAGAGGTTCTGATACGTCGGCTCGATCGACTGCGAGACGCCACAGATGTTGGAAATGGTCGCGGTCGGGGCGATTGCCATGACGTTGGAGTTACGCATGCCCTGCGCCTTGACCGTCTCGCGGAGACTGTTCCAGTCAAGCGTCTGCTCGCGGTTGACCTGGATGTACTGCTCGCCACGCTCCTGCACCAGCATCTCAAGCGAGTCGATCGGGAGCACGCCCTGGCTCCAGAGCGAGCCTTCGTAGCTTTCATAGCGTCCGCGTTCGGCCGCCAGTGCGCTTGAGGCCTGGATCGCGTGGAAGCTGATCTCTTCCATGGAGCGGTCGGCGAAGGTCACGGCGCCGTCACTTGCGTAGGCGATACCCTGCTTGTAGAGCGCGTCCTGGAAGCCCATCAGGCCAAGACCGACCGGGCGATGACGGAAGTTGGAGCGCTTGGCCTGCGGGACGGCGTAGTAGTTGATGTCGATCACGTTATCGAGCATGCGAACCGCGGTCTTGACGGTGCGGCTGAGCTTCTCGGAATCGAACTTGCCGTCAACGACGTGCGCCGCCAGGTTGATCGAGCCCAGGTTACAGACCGCGATTTCGTCCGCGGACGTATTGAGCGTGATCTCGGTACACAGGTTGGAGGAGTGCACCACACCTGCGTGACGCTGCGGGCTTCGAACGTTGCACGGGTCCTTGAAGGTGATCCACGGGTGGCCGGTTTCAAACAGCATCGAGAGCATCTTGCGCCACAGGTCGCGGGCATTGACGCGCTTGAAGAGCTTGAGCTGACCGGTGCGGGTCATCTCTTCGTATTCGCTGTAGCGCTTTTCGAACGCCGCGCCGTACAGGTCATGAAGGTCCGGCACGTCAGAAGGCGAGAACAGCGTCCATTCCTGCTCATCGACCACGCGCTTCATGAACAGATCCGGAATCCAGTTCGAGGTGTTCATGTCGTGGGTACGACGACGGTCATCACCGGTGTTCTTGCGAAGCTCGAGGAACTCTTCCAGATCCAGGTGCCAGCTTTCCAGGTAGGAGCACACCGCGCCCTTGCGCTTGCCACCCTGGTTGACCGCGACCGCGGTGTCGTTGACGACCTTCAAAAACGGCACAACGCCCTGAGACTTGCCGTTGGTGCCCTTGATGTAGGAGCCCAGTGCACGCACCGGTGTCCAGTCGTTACCAAGCCCGCCGGCCCACTTGGACAGCATGGCGTTGTCGCGGATCGCGCCGTAGATGCCATCGAGTGCGTCCGGCACTGTGGTCAGGTAGCAGGAGGAAAGCTGGCTGCGCACGGTACCCGCGTTGAACAGCGTCGGGGTCGAGGCCATGTAGTCAAAGCTCGAGAGCAGCTCGTAGAACTCGATCGCACGGGCGTTCTTGTCTTCCTCGTTCAGCGAAAGACCCATGGCGACGCGCATGAACATGACCTGGGGCAGTTCGTAGCGAACGCCGTCCCGGTGCAGAAAGTAGCGGTCATAGAGCGTCTGAAGGCCCAGGTAGGTGAACTGACTGTCGCGCTCGTGGTTGAGCGCCGCACCCAGACGGTCGAGATCGAAGTCGTTGAGAGCCGGGTCGAGCTGATCGAACGAGATGCCGCGCTCGATGTAGGCCTTGAAGGCCGGCGCGTAGAGCTCGGCCATGTCGCCGTAGGTGGCCTCATCGGCAACCTCGAGAAACGAGAGCGCTTCGCGGCGCAGGTTATCCTGAAGCAGACGAGCGGTCACGAAGGTGTAGTTCGGTTCGCGCTCGACCATCATCCGCGCGGTCATCATCAGTGCCGTGGCGACGCCGTCGGAGGTGACACCGTCATAGAGGTTCTTGAGCGACTCATCGACCACGCGCTTGACGTCGACGTTTTCAAGGTCCGTGCAGGCCTCGGTCACCAGCACTTCAATACGGCCCAGATCCAGCGGCTGTTTGCTGCCGTCGGGCTGAGTCACGTTGATGGTGGGGTGGGGCTTCTCGATGCCCTGAGTGCGTGCGGCGCGGGCACGGGCGTGCTCTTCACGGTACAGCACGTAGGCACGCGCGACCTTGTGCGCCTCGGAGCGCATCAGTGCGAGTTCGACCTGATCCTGGATATCTTCGATGTGCAGCGTGCCGCCATCGGGCATGCGACGCTGAAAGGCGTTGACCACCTGTTCGCTCAGTTCGCGCACCTGGTTGCGAAGGCGCGAGGACGTCGCGGCGTTGTCGCCTTCCACGGCCAGAAAGGCCTTGGTCAGGGCCACCGAAATCTTGCTGGCATCGAACTCGGCGACATCACCACCGCGCTTGATGACGCGAAAGTGCTTGGGCGTTGGAACGTCGTCGATGCCGATATCACTGATCTGATCAGATAGTGTCGAACTCATGCTGGGCTCACCCCTTGAACGTTATGCGAGCGATAGAAGTCATCAAGGCCGTGCCGAAGTGCTGTGGGAATTGCGACGTGATGTCGCCGTTTTTTCTAGCGAAACGGGGCTTGACGAAAAACGCGAAAGCTGCTCCAAAATCTATATGTAGGGATCTTGGATCAAAGTGAGCACAAGATAGTGTTGTTTTGGCCTTCAGGCAATACATCGCTTGGGGTGAAGCTGTGGGTAAGATGTGGGCAATTGACGTGTTGATGCGGCCGGAGCCGGGTGTGATGCCGGGCGGCGGCTTTTTATTGATTTTGCGATTGCTTGAAATGAATTTTGATAGCAACAAGCTATTTTCGAACTAAATAAAACGCGCGTTTGACCGAAGCAATCAAGACGCGAATGCAACTCAATGGTTTATTGATCGGGTATTTGATAACGTGTGCCTGACGTTAGGGGACGGTAATCAGATACGATGACCGGCAACATAATGACCATGGGGTAAACTCAGTACACATGTACTGACCATATGAGCATGACCCTTACGGTCGGTTATCGGTTTTTTCATTTTGCTAACCATTGGACGGACTGCGCCTTGGATACCACCAACACCGCCCAGGATCACATTCTGATCATTGAGGATGACGAACGTCTGGCTCAGCTGACTTGCGAATACCTTGAAGGCAATGGCTTCAAAGTAAGCGTCGAGCATGATGGGGCGAACGGCGTCGAGCGGATTCTCGCCCTGCGTCCCGATCTGGTCATTCTGGATTTGATGCTGCCCAACGAAGATGGCCTGTCGATCTGTCGCCGAGTGCGCGATCAGTACGCAGGGCCGATCCTCATGCTGACGGCTCGTACCGACGACATGGACCAGGTGCTTGGCCTGGAAATGGGCGCCGATGACTATGTGCCAAAGCCTGTACCGCCGCGCGTACTGCTTGCCCGTATGCGTGCACTGCTGCGCCGTTCCGATGCGCCGGAGCCGAGCTCGTCCGATGCCCGCATCGAATTCCGGGATCTGGTGATCGATTCCGGTACTCGAGAGGCGTGGCTCGATAACGAGCGCATTGACCTTACCAGCGCCGAATTCGATCTGTTGTGGCTGTTGGCGTCAAACGCCGGCCGGGTACTGACGCGTGAAGAAATCTTCTCGGCGCTTCGCGGTATCAAGTACGATGGGCAGGATCGCTCGATCGACGTGCGCGTATCGCGGATTCGACCCAAGATTGGTGATGACCCTCACCACCCGCAACGAATCAAGACGGTGCGCAGCAAAGGCTATCTTTTCGTCAAGGACTTCTAACGTATGAGGCAGTCCTCTCGGGGCGGCGTTTTCCTGCATGTGTATCTTGCGATCTTCGCAGCCCTGCTGATCATTTTCGTGCTCGGGTTGATCGGGGTGTCGCTGGTCAATGACATGCGGGCCCAGAACTACCGGGAGGATCTGGCGAGTGCGCCCATGTCCCTTTTAGGGTTCATGGTGCAAAATCAGCCCGATGACGCGCGCGACCAGTGGCTTCGTGATCACGAACAGACGCTTGGCATTGGGCTTGCGCTGTCGGATTCCGAAACCCTGATGCTCGATTACTGGGACAGGCGCCGGCTCGAAAAGCAGCATGTGTTGGCGGCTCGCGTCGAGGGGGAGTCCGGCTGGCGGCTGTATCGCTCGCTCAAGGACACCGATCAGGTACTGGTGGCGCATTTCAATGGCCTGAGCGAACAGCAGCCCCAGCGACTGATGTCGCTTTTGCGCAGCTGGCTCGAGTCGGTGCCGGTCGACCAGCGTGAGGCCCGTTTCAAGCGGCTTCGCGATGCAAGCGCCTTGCCCATGGGCATGGGCAGCGGAACGCCGGTCGGGCTCAACGACGCGCAAAGCGAGCAGCTCAACGCCGGTAACGTCGTTATAAGCATCGCCCCCGAGCGCCCCTTCATCAGCTTCTACGCCCAGCTTTCCGACGGCCGGTGGATCACCGCCGGGCCGCTGCATCCGTTCGAACCCATTCCCACCACCACGATCGCGATCCTGATGATCACGATGCTGCTGGTGCTGGCCGGGGCGCTGTATTTGATCGTCGGGCGGGTCGAGTCGAGAGTGAAGCGGCTTGAGAAAGCCGCCTCGCGTCTGGCTGCCGGGCACCTTGATACGCGGGTCAACGTCAACACCAACGACTACCTCGGCCAGCTTGGTCATGCGTTCAACGCCATGGCCTCTCAGGTGCAGGTGGTACTTTCGGCTCAGCAGGATTTGATGCGGGCGGTGTCGCACGAGTTTCGAACGCCGGTGGCGCGGATTCGCTTCGCGATCCAGATGGTCGATGACATGAGCGAGTCGCCCTCGATCAAGCGGCAGATTGCCGAGATCGATGCCGACATCGAGGCGCTGGATAATCTGATCGATGAGATTCTGACTTATGCTCGCCTCGACAGCGCCGGCGATGGCCGCGTGCCGTTGACCATCACCGAGGTCGACAGTGAAATGGTGGTGGCGAATGTCATCGAAACCCTGCGCCCGCTCCATCCCGAGCTCGAGCTGATCAACAACTGCAAGGAGGCGCCGCTGGTTGCCGCCGATGAGCGCTACCTTCAGCGCGCGGTGCAGAACCTGGTTGGCAATGCCTGCGCCCATGCCCGCGGCCGGGTGGAAGTCAGTATCGAGCAGCAAAACGACAAGGTTGCCTTCCACATCGACGACGACGGCCCGGGCGTACCCGAGCGCGATCGCAAGCGCATCTTCAAGCCGTTTGCACGCCTTGATGACAGTCGTGCGCGGCGCTCCGGCGGCTATGGGCTGGGGCTTGCGATCGTTTCCAAGATCGTGTTCTGGCACCAGGGCGATGTGACCGTCAGTGACGCACCCAGCATGAGTGGGGCGCGTTTCACCATCGAGATTCCGTGCTATTCGGAGACGGAGTCGAACTACCTGCGCCTCACGCGCTCGAACGGCGAGCGTTAGGCCGGGCGAATCCCGGAAAGCACCGAAAACGAGGTGTCCCGTGCGGTGCACAGAAAATCGTGCATCCACGGGTGTTCCATCAGCTCCCCCCGCACCGCCGCATAGAGCGTGCTCCAGAGACCGGTTTCTCCAAGCGGCCGGGCACGAATGTAATCCCGTTCCAGATACTCCGTCAGCGCCCAGTTCGGCAGCGCACAGACGCCTCGTTCACTCGCAACCAGCTGCATCATCATGATGGTGAGCTCCGCAGTGCGAATTTCCCTTGGCTGTACTTCGGCCGGCACCAGAAACTTGGTGAAGACGTCGAGGCGGGCGTGTTCGACCGGGTAGATGATCAGGGTCTGATCGCTCAAGTCGGCTGGCACGATGTGCGAGCGCCGGGCCAGCGGGTGCTGCTTGGCCACGGCAAGCTGGCCTTCGTAGCGAAAGAGTGGTTCGTAGTGCACATCGGGCAGGGGTTGGGGGTCGGCCGTGATCACAAGATCGAGCTCGCCCTTGGCAAGCGCTGGCAGAGGGTCGAAGACATTTCCGCTCGGGATATCGACTTCGATGTCCGGCCAGTGGTCTCGAAACTGATCGATGGTGGGCATCAACCACTGAAAGCAGCTGTGACACTCGATGGCCATGTGCAGGCGACCGCGCTCTTCACCGCCTGCCATCTTGGCGATGTCGCGCTCGGCCATGCGCACCTGGGGCATGACCTGATCGGCCAGCGTCAACAGCCGCTGGCCGGCCGGGGTGAACTTGACCGGCTTGGTTTTTCGAAGAAAGAGCGGACTTCCCAGACGGTCTTCCAGATCCTTGATCTGGTGGGACAGCGCTGACTGGGTCAAATGAACGCGCTCGGCGGCCTCGACCAGAGAGCCTGCGTTTCGAAGCGCGACGAGGGTGCGCAGATGGCGAAGCTCCAGCATAAACATGAGCCTGTTTCATGGTTTAAAGTATTGATTATGATTGTCACTCATTAGTGCGCGTCTGTCGCCCTCAAGGGCGGCAGTGTCGAGCGCGTACGGTCTCTTCGGGGGCATCGTCTGCCGGACATAGTGCGCTCGGGTCGGTAATGCGGCGCAGCACGCGAGCAATGAAGGCCCCGTTGTAACTGGCGCTGTCGAGCGTATAGGAGGGGATCGGTGTCACGCCGTCCTCTGTTTGCCTCGCTACCCCGAACCGGAAGGGGTGATGCCCCGGCACGCCCATGCGGTCATCGGTGGCGACGAGTGTGTTGTCCATGCGGGTATTGAACGAGAGCTGGCCGCCGGTGAACCAGGCAAGCCGTTCGAGTTCGGGCCACATGGGCTCGGGCCAGGTTCCAGTGTCGAAGGTATCAAAGCGGGGCGGCTGAGCATCGAGCAGGCTGACATAGGCCTCTCGACGGGTATCCCCATCGCGGACAACCACGCGCCACAGCAGCGAGGTGAGCGGCATGGGCTGGATCGACTGCGCGTCATCCTGCCAATGGTGTTCGACCATGATCGGGCTAATCCGGGCCGCGACGATCTGCTTGGCAACGATCGTCCACCCCAGATACGCGCTCGAGAGGATCAGGCCGGTCGCGATTGCCCGCCGAGCGGGGGGGCGCCAGAGTCCGATGATCACCGCGACCAGCAGAGGCAGGGTGTAGAGCGGGTCGATAATGAAAATGGTATTCCAGGCGACCGGCGGCGATTGCAGCGGCCAGAGTAGCTGCGTGCCGTAGGTGGTAAAGGCGTCAAGCATCGGGTGGGTCAGCAGGGGCAGCGCGCAGAACCACCACCAGCGGGAGAACGTGATGCTTTCGGGTCCGAGCCGACGCAGAAGCCAGGCCAGGCTTGTTGCAAGAATGGCCAATACGAACAGCGAGTGGCTGAAGCCCCGGTGGTAGGTGAAATCGGCAATGGCGCTGCCGTGGTCGATCAGAACGTCCAGGTCCGGAAGCGTTCCAAGAACCGCGCCACCGATAATGGCCTTTCTGCCCAGTGGCCGACTGAGTACGGCGCCTCCAAGGGTGGCGCCAAGCGCCGCTTGCGTCATCGAATCCATGCTGTGGCCTTCATGATCAAATCGGTAATGGTGACAGCCTAGCAGGCTCGTGTTGGGCTAGACTCATTATTTTCAACGACTTGATGGCCTGTGACTCATGACGCTTTCAAAAGAATTGATCCGCCGCTTCCGCCAGGCGGCGGCCGAGACCGACGGCATCGATGAGGCGGTCTATGACCGCTACGACAAGGACCCGCTGACGCCGATCATTGGGCTTGGGCAGCAGAACCTGCGTGTCGGCGTCTTCGGGCGTGACCCCGGGCGTGATGAGGTCAAATACGGCGAGCCGTTTATCGGTGCCGGCGGGCAGCTGGTGCGTCGCGCGCTGTATGAGCACCTCCATCAAGCGGCCATGCCGGATTTCGAGGCCTCTAAATCCGTGGGCGAGCATGTGTTCTGGGCCAATACGGTGCCGTACAAGCCCGTTGGCAACAAGGCGTGGTCGATGGCGGTCAAGCGCCGGTTTCATCCGCTGGTGCGCACGCTTCTGATCGACCATTGGGACGGCAGCGCCCTAATTACCCTGGGGCGAGAGGCGTTTTTCTGGTTCGGCATCGATCAATCAAAGGAGGTACGCGCAAAGCTTGAGGCGTTCTGGCGCCAGGACGACCGTTTCGAGCGCCAGTGCGAGATCACCCTGAGCAACGAGGAAGGGGCCTCGCGAACCCTCACGCTTTACCCGCTGCCGCATCCATCGCCTCTCAACCAGACCTGGTATAAACGCTTTCCCGGGCTTTTGAAGCAGCGCCTCGAGCAGGTCGGACTGACCCTGGACAGCGTAACGCTCTAGACGTCCAGCGTTCTCCAGCCACGCCCCCTTTCTCCAGCCACGCACCCCACGTCGCTGCGCGGCGTATCGTGACACCGCCGCGCAGCGACAGGGCTAGAACTAGAACTGGTAGCTGACGGTCGCGGTGATGCTTCGTTCCTGGCCGTAGTAGCAGTTGCGAAGGCTGGTGCAGGACGACACGTAGGTCTCATCGAGCAGGTTGGTTGCATTGACGCGTGCGTTGAGTCCAGAAAGCTCGGGCGAGAGTTTGCCAAGGTCATAGGCAAGCATGGCGTCGATCAGCGTGTGGGCGCCCACGCGAGTGGTGTTGTCGCTGTCCGCCCAGCTGCTGCCGATGTAACGCGCTCCGGCCCCAATACTGACGCCGTTCAACAGGCCGTCATCCAGGTCATACCGCCCCCAGAGCGAGGCCATGTGCCGCGGCACTTCATAGGGCGTATTGCCTTCGGTGTCGTCGTTGGTCTTGACGTATTCCATGTCGGTGTAGGTGTAGGCCGCCAGGAGTGAGAACTGCTCGGTAAGCCGGGTGGTGGCCGAAAGCTCCACGCCGTGAGTGCGGACCTTGCCGACCGCCTCGTAGTAAGTGGGGGTGCCGGCGGGCACGTCGGCGGCTTCCGCGACGTTGGTCTGGGTCAGGCGATAGAGCGAGGCGGTGTAGTGGTCCTTTGTGCCCGGGGGTTGGTACTTGATGCCGGCTTCGTACTGTTGACCTTCGGTGGGCCCCAGCACCTCGCCACTGGCGTCTGCGCGGGTATTGGGGTTGAAGGATTCCGAATAGCTCAGGTAGGGCGAGAGGCCGTTTTCGAAGGCGTAGAGAAGCCCCGCGCGGCCGCTGAACTGGCTCTGATTGTCGCGTGAGCTGGAGCCTGTGTCTCGCGCATCGTTGGTGGCCCGAGCCCAGTCCTGACGCCCGCCGAGGCTTAGGCGCCACCCGCCAAGCGCCAGTTGATCCTGCAGATAGATGCCGGTCTGCTCGACCTTGTGGCGCCACCGGGTCGGCGCACCGTACTCGATGTCGGGGGTGCCGTAGCGGGGGGCGAAGGCATCGAGCGCGCTGGCGGTGCCGAACTGCCAGGTGCCGGTGTTCTGGCGGTGCTGATAATCGAGTCCGGCCAGCAGGGTGTGCTTGACCGGGCCGGTATCGACGTCGAGCTGCAACTGATTGTCGAGGGCGTAGGCGCTCAAGGATTCGTTGGAACGCGCCGCGCCGCGCTGGAGCCGGTCGCTCTGGCCTTCAAAGGTGCGGGCATAGACCTGGTCGTAGTCGATGTCCATCGAGAGATAGCGAACGTTCTGGCGCGCGGTGAGGGCGTCGTTGATGCGGTGCTCGAGGTGATAGCCCACCATGCGCTGATAGCGGTCGAACCGGTTGGTGCCCGGCTCGCCATCGAAGAAGTGGCGGCTGATGGTCTGGCCGTTGCGCGCGTGAAGGGTGCCTTCAGCCGGCACGAAGCCGTAGAACCCGCTCTCGGGGTCATGTTGCAGGTAGGCCATGAGCGTCAGCGTGGTGTCCTCGCTCGGGGCAAGGGTCACCGAGGGCGCGAGCGTATAGCGCTCCTGCGCGCTGTGGTGGTACATGGTGTCTGAGGTGTCTGCCTGACCGACCAGCCGGAAGGCAAGGGTTTGCGCGTCATCAAGCGGGCCACTGACATCAAGCCGGGCCGCGCGTTGGCCGTTGGTTCCGACGGTGGCCTGCAGCTCGCGGTAGGGCGTGAAGCGCGGGCGCTTGCTGGTCAGGGCCACCAATCCGCCGGGCTGGTTCTGACCGTAGAGCACGGAGCTCGGCCCCTTGAAGACATCGACCCGCTCAAGGAAATACGGGTCGATCTGCGGCGTGTTGTAGGCGCCTGCATCGCCCAGAAGCTTCAAGCCATCGAGATAGGTCGTATCAAGAGTGCTCGTGCCGCCGAACCCGCGCAGGGTAATGAAATCATATCGGCTTGCGCCAGCGCCACGGCCGCCTGCAAAGACGCCCGGCGTGTAACGTAGCGCCTGTTGCACCGAGGCGGCGCCCTGATCCTCGATCTGCTGGCGGGTAACCACCGAGACCGAGTGCGGCGTCTCGTTCAATGCGGTATCGGTCTTGGTCGCACCGAGGCTGGTGGTGACACTGTAGCCCTCGGTCGGGCCGAGGGCGTCGTACAGCCGCTCCGAGCTTACGGTCAGCGTCTTTGCATCGGTTGATGCTGTGCTGGAGGTTCTGGAGGGTGAAGGGTCTGGTGGCGAGACGCCCTCTGCCAGCGCCGGTGATGAAAGGGTGCCGAGCAGAGCGGTCAGCAATAGGGGGTGTCGGGTCGATGCCTGCGCATAGAGTGATAATGACATGGGGGTGGTGTTCCTTGTCCCGTCTGGGCAGATGGCTTCTTGCCAATGCGAATCTTATTGATATTCACTATTATTTGAGGCCTTATCTTACACAGAAACACGTGCGCTTGCACTTAAGGGGTGCCTTGATACAGCGCGTTTTGACCTTAATCCGGACGCAGGCCGTACCGCCCGCCGCCGAGGCAGACCAGCGCCAGGGCACCGAAAAGCCACATCGCTTCTCGCTCGAGGCGCCAACCACCGCCTGAACCGAGTTCGAACACATGGCTTAACTGAAAAAGGGCGATCGCCGCGACAAGATCGATGGCAATAAGGAGCGCGGCCATTCGAACGTAGGCGCCCAGTAGAATCAGAACCGGCGCCACAAGTTCACCGATGAACACGGCGTAGCAGAGCCAGTCCGGCAGGTGCCAAAGTGTTAGCCGGTCACCGATATGGGCAAGGGTTGCTTCATCGCCTACCTTGGCCACGCCGTGAAGCAGAACCGTAAAGCCAAGCGCGGTGCGCAAGAGCAGTTTCCCGAGAGCGTCGTTCTTGAAATTCAGCACCTTCATGACGATAGTCTTACTCCATTGAACGTGGCGGCTTAGCGTCATTTAAGATGCCAGTTCGCTGCTGGCCTAGCCAGTGGCGGTTTGTATGACCCGACGATAATCAGGAAGAGACTGTCATGAAATACCTGCATACGATGGTTCGCATCACCGACATCGATGAATCGCTCAAGTTCTATTGCACACTGCTGGGCATGAAGGAAGTGCGCCGCAAGGAAAGCGAAAAGGGGCGGTTTACCCTGATTTTTCTGGCCGCCGATGAAGACGAGGCGCGCTCCAACGCCGAAACTGCGCCCGAACTTGAACTGACCTACAACTGGGACCCGGAAACGTTGACCGAGGGCGCACGCAACTTCGGGCATCTGGCGTTTCGGGTCGAGGACATCTACCAGACCTGTCAGACGCTGATGGATAACGGCGTCACGATCAATCGTCCGCCGCGCGATGGCCACATGGCATTCGTCAAATCCCCGGATGGCATTTCCATCGAGCTGCTTCAGAAGGGCGATGCGCTGTCACAGAGCGCGCCCTGGGATACGATGGAAAACACCGGCTCCTGGTAATACTCGCTTCTGTGGCGCGCTCCAGGCGGGCGCGCCGCTTCCTGCCCGACCTCTTCTCCAGGCGCCCAACTGGGCAGCGTATTCAGAATGCGTTAATCTGTTTTATCTAATTAAAATTTGTTTCAACAAGGCGCGTGCTCGATGTCCTGCACTTATCGCACTTGTTGGTCGATAACGACCATTGGCTTTTCAATTCAAGCGTCATGGCGCATGCCATGATCGGATCAGGTCGATCTCATGAACGATTCAAGCGCCGCTGGTGGGTTCAAACAGTGGCTGATGCGCGCGCCCGGTACGTTGAGCGCCCGAGAAAACAGAAGTTACGAAGTCTTCGTATGGCTTCATCTGATTCTGATTGTCGACCACCTCGTGTTTTTCCTTCCCGTGTATACCTGGCTGGGGCAGCCGGTGGTGGCGGCCAGCGGCGGCGCAAGCCTGCTGGTTAGCGTACTGTCGTTTCTGAGTCTTCGGCGTGGTCACGTCGATGTGGCGTGTCTGATGCTGCCTGCTGCGCTTTTAGGTCATGTGACCGCTGCCACGCTCCATTTCGGGCTCGAAAGTGGCTTCATGGTGGCGGTGCTGCTCTCGATTCTGTTGCTGTTCATGAGCGAGTTCCCGCTCTTTATCAAAAGCGTGTGCTCATGTGGGTTTTTGATGGTTGTGGTCGGGACGTTCATCATGCTGACGCACTGGTTACCCATCGCACCGCTTGGCTTCGATCAGCGTCAATTCCTGTGGCTTTTGAATCTTTTGAACAGTGGTGTCGTAGTGGCGGCCATGCTCTACAGGTTGAGTGCGGTCACGCTTCGATTCGAGCGAATGTATCAGCGCAGTGCCAACCGGGATTCACTGACCAACGTACTCAACCGCCGTGGCGTCATGGCCGAAGGGGAGCGGTGTCAGCGCTCGGGCCTGCCCTATGCGGTGCTCCTGGTCGATGTGGATCATTTCAAGTCGATCAACGACACCTACGGCCATGCCTGTGGGGACGATGTACTGCGTCACCTGGCGCGGCTAATGACCCAAAGCGTTCGTGAAGGCGATGCGATTGGCCGGGTCGGTGGGGAGGAGTTTCTGGTGCTTTTGCAGGACCTCGACGGGCATGGGGCCGATTTCATTGCCGAGCGGCTTCGACAACGCCTTGAGAAGACGCCGTGTCGCATCAAGCCGGGAGTCAGCGTCCAGGTCACGGCAAGCATCGGCACGGCGTGTTCGCGTCAGGTTACGGCGGGGCTGGGCGCCATTATCGAACAGGCCGACGCCCGTCTTTACGAAGCCAAGCGGCGTGGGCGCAATCGAGTCGTCGGCGCCGAGAGCGAAAGCGACATCATGGCACTCGATGCCGAATGAGCCGCGGGCTGCTTTAGCGTCTAGCCGTAGGGCCGAAACCGGGCGAGCAGGCGGCTGATGCGCTCGATCAGTCGAGAGGCCAGCGGCGTGCCGAGCCACCAGGGCAGGGCGATCAGGGCGATCGACAGCGAGCCCATATAGACGTCACTGAACCAGTGCGCGCCGACCATGATGCGTGGGGCGCTCAACACCACCACCAGTGCAGCACTCAAGGCCCCGATCCGGGGCGTTGCGAACTTCAGCATGAACGCAGCGAAAACCATCAGCATCAGACCGTGGTCGCCCGGGAAGCTGTTGTGTGCGCTGTCCTTGGTCGGAATCGACACCACATCGGTCAGAAGGCGTGCCTGCTCGAAAAAGAGCGTCGGGCTTGCGTGCTTGTAGCTGATGCCATCGTTGGTGAAAAGTGCCAATACCCCGCCGGTCAACAGCATCACCACCCCGATACTTGCCCACTTCACCAGGCGGTTGGGCGCTGTGTCGTGTCGCAGCGCCAAAACGAACAAAAGCCCCATGATGCCAAGTGCCACCATGTCAAAGGCGCGAGCGTTGAGGATGGCCAGCACCGTGGTCCAATCGTTGTGCTCAGGCGTGATGAACTGGTTGAAGAACCAGAAGACGCTGTCGTCGAGCCACGGCCAGAGGGTCAGATGCGGCGCCCACCAGCTGAGAAACAGGGCCGCACCGATCAGATTGAGCAATAGAATGTGCATCGGTTTCATGAGGGATCTCCCTTGGTGGACGTGGGAAACAGTCGGCCCAGTCGTCGGCTGATCCAGGTGGTTAGCGCCCGTGCCACGGGTGTACACAGCACCCAGGGCAGCAGCAACAGCGCCAGTGACAGCGAGCCGACCATGATGTCGCTGACCCAATGCGCCCCGACCATGACCCTGGGGGCAATGGCAATCGCGACCAGCAGGATGCTTGCCCCGCGCGTGAGGCGGTCGCCGAAGGTCAGCATGAAGCCTGCAAAGATCATGGCCATCACGCCGTGATCGCCCGGGAAGCTGTTGCCGGCGCTGTCCTTGGTGGTGAAGTGCACGAAGTTCGACACCAGGCTTGCGTCATCGAAAAATCGCGTAGGGCTTGGGTGATGAAAGGGCAGATGGCGAACGACTTCGTTCATGAGCCCGGCCGTGATCACCATGGTTAGACCGATCCCGAGCCAGCGCCGCCAGCCGCCCCTGGTATCTCGTACACACGCCCAGCTCATGATCGTCAGCATGCCTGCAATGACAAACAGGTCGAACTTGCGGTTGTTGAGCGCGGCAAGCGTTGCGTTCCAATGCGGGTTATCCATCGTGATGAACTGATTGAAAAACCAGAACACGCTGTCATCGACGGTTGACCAGAAGGTGAACTGTGGAATCCACCAGGTCGAGATGAGCAATACCCCCAGGGCATTGAGGCAGAGAATGCGGGTCAGGTTCATGAGCGCAGCCGGGCTTAAAAATGGTTAGCGCGCTATTGTAGAGTAACGGCGTGAAACAGAACAGCGTTTCTTAATTATTTATTAAGATTAATAGTGTCGTTTTTATTGAAGTAGTGCATATGGCGCGCATAAAAAACGGCTGCCTGATGAAGCAGCCGCTTGAAGGGATACGCTAACGAGTTGATTACAGCGCTGAAATCTTGTCGCGCTGGGCCTCAAGGGCCGCAAGGGTGTCCTTGAACTCCGAAAGCTTGGCCTGTTCCTTTTCGACCACGGATGCGGGCGCCTTGGCCAGGAAACCCTCGTTGCCGAGCTTTTTCTCGGTGCCGGTAATAAGGCCCTGTTGCTTCTGGATGTCCTTATCGAGGCGGGCAAGTTCCTTTTCCTTGTCGATCAGATCGGCCATCGGCACCAGCACTTCCATCTGCCCGACCAACTGCGTTGCCGACAGCGGTGCGTCTTCGGGGGTATCGAGCCACTGGGCCGAATTCAGCTTGGCAAGCTTGGTCAAAAACCGCCGATTGGCCTCGAGCTGCGCCTGATCCGAGGCGGTGCCCTTGGTCAGCAGCACGTCCAGTGCCTTGCCCGGTGCGATGTTCTTCTCGGCGCGAATATTACGCACCGCGATGATCACGCCCTTGAGCCACTCGATGCTTTGCGTCGCCTCGGCGTCGAGGCGATTGTCATCGGCCTCGGGCCACGGCTGAACCATGATCGAGTCGCCTTCGGCGCCGGCAAGCGGTGCGATTCGCTGCCAGATTTCCTCGGTGATGAACGGCATCATCGGGTGGGCAAGGCGCAGTACGGTTTCAAGCACCCGTACAAGTGTTCTGCGCGTGCCGCGCTTGGCAGAAAGTGAAGCGTCCTCGTCCCAAAGTACCGGTTTGGAAAGCTCCAGATACCAGTCGCAGTACTCGTTCCAGATGAAGTCGTAAAGCGCCTGAGAGGCGTGGTCGAAGCGATACTCGTCCAGGGCCTTGGTGACCTGGGTCTCGACCTGCTGAAGCCGTGAGATGATCCAGCGGTCGGCCAGTGACAGCACGACCTCGCCGCCTTTGAGGCCGGTATCCTCGCCTTCGGTGTTCATCAGCACGTAGCGCGCGGCGTTCCACAGCTTGTTGCAGAAGTTGCGGTAGCCATCGAGCCGGCCCATGTCGAACTTGATGTCGCGTCCGGTGGAGGCCAGTGACAGGAAGGTATAGCGAAGCGCGTCGGTGCCGTGGGGCTCGATGCCGTCGGGAAACTCGGCCTTGGTCGCCTTGGCGATGGCCTTGGCCTTTTGCGGCTGCATCATGTTGCCGGTGCGCTTGTCGAGCAGGGTGTCGAGCTCAATGCCATCGATCAGGTCGATCGGGTCGAGGACGTTGCCCTTGGACTTCGACATCTTCTGGCCTTGGCTGTCGCGTACGAGGCCATGGACGTAGACGGTCTTGAAGGGCACCTGATCGGTGAATTTAAGCGTCATCATGATCATCCGGGCAACCCAGAAAAAGATGATGTCAAAGCCGGTGACCAGCGTGCTGGTGGGGTGGAACGTCTCGAGCTCCGGTGTTTTCTCAGGCCAGCCAAGGGTGCCGAAGGTCCAGAGCCCGGAGCTGAACCAGGTGTCGAGGACGTCGTCGTCCTGAGTGAGGGTGACGTCATCGCCAAGCCCGTGCTGCTCACGAACGTCGGCCTCACTTCGGCCCACATAGATGGCGCCGGCCTCGTCGTACCAGGCCGGAATGCGGTGGCCCCACCAGAGCTGACGCGAGATGCACCAGTCCTGCAGGTCCCGCATCCAGGCGAAATACATGTTCTCGTAGCTTTTCGGCACGAACTGGATATCGCCGTTCTCGACCGCCGCGATGGCGGGCTTGGCGAGTTCCTCGACGGCCACGAACCATTGGTCGGTCAGAAGCGGCTCGATGACATCGCGCGAGCGGTCGCCGTAGGGCAGGGTATTGGTAATGGTCTCGACCTTGACCAGAAGACCCTGGGCGTCCATGTCCGCGACCAGCTTTTCACGAGCGTCGAACCGGCCAAGACCCTGGTAGGCCTTTGGCAGCGTGGTGTCGATGTCGGTGCGGGGCGCACCGCTCATCGAAAAGACCTCGGCCTGCGAAAGGATGGCGGCGTCCTTGCTGAACACGTTGATCAGCGGCATGTCATGACGCTTGCCGACGGCGTAGTCGTTGAAGTCATGAGCGGGCGTGATCTTGACACAGCCCGAGCCCTTGTCCATTTCGGCGTGCTCATCGGCGACCACCGGAATGCGGCGGCCAACCAGCGGCAGCTCAATGAATGCACCCACAAGCGATGCGTAGCGCTCATCGGCGGGGTTGACCGCCACACAGGTATCCCCCAGCAGGGTTTCCGGGCGCGTGGTGGCCACCACCAGGTGGTCGGCGCCGTCTGCAGTGGTCACGCCGTCGGCGAGCGGGTAGCGGAAGTGCCAGAACTGGCCCTGCTGCTCCTTGTTCTCGACTTCCAGGTCGGAAATCGCGGTATGAAGGGTGGGGTCCCAGTTGACCAGGCGTTTGCCACGGTAGATCAGGTCGTCGTTGTAAAGCCGGATGAAGACTTCCTGCACTGCCTTGTAGAAGCCATCGTCCATGGTGAAGCGTTCGCGGGTCCAGTCGACGCTTGCGCCCATGCGGCGAAGCTGGCGCGTGATGTGGCCACCGGATTCCTGCTTCCACTCCCAGATCTTGTCAGTGAACGCCTCGCGGCCCAGATCGTGTCGGCTCTGACCGGTTTCGTGTTGAAGCTTGCGCTCCACCAGCATCTGGGTGGCGATGCCAGCGTGGTCGGTGCCTACCTGCCACAGGGTGTTGTTGCCCTGCATCCGCTTGAATCGAATCAGGGTGTCCATCAGGGTGTCCTGAAACGCATGACCCATGTGGAGGCTGCCGGTCACGTTGGGCGGCGGAATCATGATGGAGTACGGCGCACCGTGGCCGGCGGGAGAGAATCGCTGATCCGCTTCCCAGCGGTCGTACCAGCGGCGTTCGATCGATTCGGGTTGGTAGGTCTTGTCCATGTACTGACTCGGTAAACTGTATGGGTCGTGGGCGTGCCGCGAGGCGTGGGGCCTGAAACGAGGCGAGAGTATAGCGCTTGAAGGGGGCAGGCGTCATGAGCCTGCCCACGCGGGGCCTGGCTTTTGATCTAGCCCTTGAGCTGATGGGCCTTGACCGGGTAGCCCCGCTCCTTGTAGGTCGACCAGCACGCGCGCTTGGCCACCAGCACCTCCTGGTGCTGGTTGATGATCTCGGCCACGCGCTCGAGGTGGGAAAACCAGCTCGGGATCTCCGGGTGCAGGTTCAAAAGCGCCTCGACCCCGGGTTCCGGCTCGTGGTCCCAGCCGATGGTGACCGGCGTCTTGGGCGTAAGCGGCTCGGTCACCAGCGTGTGAGGGATGTAGCTTTCTGGCTTGAAGGTCCAGAGCCGTTCGTCCATCTGCCGCGCCATGGCTTCATCTTCACAATGCACGTGCAGCCGATACCCCTTCGAGAAGATGGTTTCGGCAAGACGACAGGCGAAGTCGAAGCGCGCCTCGAGAGTGGTCTGCGGCAGAATGTAGAAGTCGATCTGGGTCATGGGTGCCTCAGACGCCGCCGTCGATGTCGAGCTTCGCACCGGTGGTGAATGAGGCGCCCTCGCTTGCAAGCCATAAAATGCCGCTGGCGATTTCACGCGCGTTGCCGGCGCGCCCGAGCGGGATGTTGGCCGAGGATGTTTCCGGCTTGTCCGGGTTGCCGCCGCTTGCGTGGATCTCGGTGTCGATCACGCCGGGGCGAACCGCGTTGACCCGGATGCCATCGCCGGCAAGCTCCTTGGCAAGCCCTTCGGTGAAGGTGTCGATGGCGCCCTTGGACGCGGCGTAATCGACGTACTCACCGCTGCCCCCTCGATGCGCGGCTGCCGAGGACACATTGATGATCGAGCCGCCGTTTCCGCCGTGTCGGGTCGACATGCGTTTGATCGCCTCGCGGGCACAGAGAAACGGCCCGGTCACGTTGATGCGCATCATTCGCTCGATGCGCTCGGCGCTCATGGCCTCGACGCGTGATACCTGATCGACAATGCCTGCGTTGTTGACCAGCACGTCCAGCCGCCCGAAGCGCTCATCGACCGCCTCGAACAGCCGTACGATGTTGGCTTCCGAGGCCATATCGGCCTGCACGGCGATGGCCTCGCCGCCCTTGGCTTCGATGGCCTCGACCACCGCGGAAGCGGCGTCGCGGTCGCTTCGGTAACTCAGCGCGACGGCGTAGCCGGCCTCAAAGGCAAGCTGTGCGGTGGCCGCACCGATGCCGCGACTGCCCCCGGTGATCAACATGACGTTATTCATGATGCCCTCGTCTTTATTCAGGCCAGCTTGACCAGCCAGCCGTGAGTGTCTTCGGCCCGGCCATATTGAATGTCGAGCAGTTTCTTGCGAAGGGTCGAGGCGATGCGTGTCTCTTCACCGCCCTTGATGCGCTCTTCCGGCGTGACCAGCTCTGCAATCGGGGTAATGACGGCGGCGGTGCCGCAGGCAAAAACTTCAGCGATCTCACCGCTTTTAACGCCGTCGCGCCACTCATCGATGCTGATGCGGCGCTCTTCAGGTGTTAGACCTTCGTCTTTTGCAAGCTGAAGAATGCTGTCGCGGGTCACGCCTTCCAAAATGGTGCCGGTCAGCTCGGGGGTGACGATGCGGCCATCCTTGTAAACAAAGAACAGGTTCATGCCGCCGAGTTCTTCGATCCACTTGTGCTCGACCGCGTCCAGAAACGCGACCTGGGCGCAGCCGTTGGCTTCGGCTTCCTGCTGGGCAACCAGCGAGGAAGCGTAGTTGCCGCCGCACTTGGCCGCGCCGGTGCCGCCTGGCCCGGCCCGGTTGTAGTGCTGGGACAGCCAGATGGAGACGGCCTTGAGGTCGCCCTTGAAATACGACCCGGCCGGCGAGGCGATGACGTAGTAGTCCACCAGCTTGGCCGGTTTGACGCCAAGAAACTTCTCGCTTGCGATCATGAACGGGCGAATGTAGAGGCTGCACTCCTCGGAGTCGTCCTTGGGCGTGGGGACCCAGGCCTTGTCCTGTCCGACCAGGGCTTTTACCGAGCCAAGGAAGGTTTCGTCATCGAGCTCGGGCAGTGCAAGACGGCGCGCGGAGCGACGAAAGCGCTCGGCGTTCTTTTCAGGACGGAAGCTCCAGACGCTGCCGTCGGCGTGGCGGTAGGCCTTGATGCCTTCAAAGATTTCCTGGGCGTAATGAAGCACGGACGCCGCCGGGTCAAGCGACAGCGGCCCGTAGGGAGTGACTTCGCCGCGCTCCCAGCCGGTGGCCTTGGTCCAGCGGACATGTGCCATGTGATCGGTAAAGTACGTGCCAAAACCGGGGTTGGCCAGAATGCCGTCACGAAGAGAGTCGGCGGTTGGGGTCGTGGTCGGGCGAACGTAAAAGCCGTCGGTGCTCACTGGGCATTCTCCATCTAGACGCATCGCGATAAACGTAAGGGTAAGGCCAGCCGTGAGGCTGTGCCGTTAAGCATGACATAAGCGCGCCACGCCCGGAAAGGGCGGGCGCACGGGGCCGGTCGGGCCTGGATCAATCGTTGCTGATCTGGACGATTTCGTCGGCGCGGTTGAACAGGTACTGGCTCAAAAGGCCAACAGGCCGGCCGGTGGCGCCTTTCTTGCCATCCCAGGCGACGCCTGCAATGTCCAGGTGTGCCCACGGGTAGTTCTCTGCAAACCGGGACAGGTAGCACGCCGCGGTAATGGTGCCGGCCTTCTTGCCGCCGATGTTGGCAAGGTCTGCGTAGTTGGAATCGAGCTGGCTCTGGTACTCGTCCCACAGCGGCAGATGCCAGGCGCGGTCCCAGGCCTGTTCGCCGGCGTCGAGCAGATCGAGCGCGACGTCGTCGTCGTTGGACAAAAGCCCGGCGGCGTGGTCGCCAAGCGCCACGATGCAGGCGCCGGTAAGCGTTGCGATGTCGATGACGGTTGCCGGGTTGTAGCGCTCGGCGTAGGCCAGGGCGTCACACATGACCAGACGGCCTTCGGCGTCGGTGTTGAGAATTTCGACGGTCAGGCCCTTCAGGGTCTTGATGATGTCGCCGGGCTTGAGCGCACGGCCATCGGGCATGTTCTCGGCGGCTGCAACGATGGCAACGACGTTGATGGCCGGTCGGGTTTCAAGCAGCGTCTTCATGGTACCGAACACGCTCGCCGCGCCGCCCATGTCGAATTTCATCTCGTCCATGTCGGCGCCAGGCTTGATCGAGATACCGCCGGAATCGAAGGTGATGCCCTTGCCCACAAGGACGTAGGGCGCTTCGTTGTCGGCCGCGCCCTTGTATTCCATTACGATCATGCGCGGCGGCTCGGCGCTGCCCTTGCCAACGGCGAGAAGCGCGCCGGCACCGAGTTCCTCGAGCTGATGCTCATCGAAGATGGTGACCTCGAGCGCCGAGTCGCGGCCAAGCGCTTCGGCCTGTTCGGCCAGGTAGCGCGGCGTGCAGACGTTGGCCGGCAGGTTGGCAAGCTGGCGGGTCAGATTGATGCCGCTGCCCACGGCCTGACCTCGGGCAACGCCTGCTTCGGCGTCGCTCTTGGCGTTGGTGTCGCTGAGTAGAATATTGAGCGTTTCAAGCGTATACGCGGTCTTCTTGGTGGTCTTGTAGTCGTCGAAGTGATAAAGGGCACGGATGCCGGCCTCGGCGATCATGCGGGCCTTCCAGGCGGTATCCACGTCCGGCACGTCGATGTCGGTAAACGCGATGGCGGCGTTGTCGACCTTGAGCGTGAGCAGGTGCGTAAGTGCGGCGTCGAGTGCCTTGCGATAGTTCCCCTGGTTCATCTTGTCCGGTGCGCCGCATCCCACCAGCAGCAGACGGTCCGTGCTCAGCCCGGGCGCAAAGGGAAGCAGCTGGGTCTTGCCAAGGCTTGGCTCGAAATCGCCGCGCTCGATCAACTGGTTGATCAGCCGCTCGCTTGCGTCATCGAGCTTCTCGGTGGCCGTCAGGAGTGGCGCGTCCGCCAGCACCGGAACGACGATGCAATCCGTTTCCGTTTTGGCGGGGTTGATGGTGAGAACGGGAAATTCCATGGGGTCTCCACAAGACAAGGGTAAGGTGATTCGCGATAATGCAGGCCCATGATGCGTCTGAATGTGATCGCATGGCGCCAGACAGTGTCCATGTCAGTGTACGCAAAGGCCATCGCTATTGCATGGGCACAAATGCACCGAGCTGACCTGACTCATCGTCAAGGGTCATGCCCTGAAGGCTAGGGAGTCAACGTTTGATCGTTTTCCGATATTTGATCCGGCAGATCCTGGTGACCATGTCTGCCGTGGCGGGTGTGCTGCTTCTGGTCATCATGGGCAGCCGGTTCATCCGCTATTTTACCGATGCGGCCAATGGGGATATCCCGGCACGGCTTCTGGGCTCGCTGATGCTCTTTCACATGCCGAGCTTTCTGGAGTTGGTGCTGCCGTTGGCGCTGTTTCTCGGGGTGCTCCTGGCCTATGGGCAGCTTTACCTCAACAGTGAAATGACCGTGCTGACCGCCTGTGGCGTCAGTCGCAAGCGCCTTTTGAGAGTCACGCTCTGGCCTGGCGCACTGGTTGCGATGATGGTGGCGGCGTGCTCACTGTGGCTGACGCCGATGGGCCTTGCCCAGAACGAGCGTCTGATCACCGCCCAACAGCAGCAGGCCGATTTCAGCGCCCTGACGCCGGGGCGGTTCCAGGAAATCGGGGATCGCACCATCTATACCGAGCGCGTCACTCGCAACAGCTCAAGGCTCGAGCACGTGTTCGTTGCTGAAACCCAGCAGCGCGATGGACAGGCGCCGGAGCAGATCGTCACCCGCGCCGACAGCGGCTACCAGACCAACGACCCCGATACCGGCAGCCGCTTTCTGGTGCTCTCAAACGGTGAGCGCTACGTCGTGACGCCTGGGCAGGCGGTCGGCGACCGGCTTCAGTTCGATACCTACGCCGTGCGCCAGGAGCGTACGTCCGTTACCGGCGACATCGATGACGAGGAAATGCTGTCGACGCTTGCGCTCTGGCGCGATGGCTCGGACAAGGCAATATCGGCGCTTCAGTGGCGCGTCAGTCTGGTGGTGATGGTGCCGATCCTGATTCTGATGGCCCTGCCGCTGTCCCGGGTCAACCCCCGCAGCGGGCGCTTTGCCAAGCTGGTTCCGGCGATCATCCTGCACATGAGCTATCTGAGTCTGTTGCTCGCGGCCCAGAACGCGCTGGCCAAGGGGCAACTGCCAGCCTGGATCGGCATGTGGCCGATCCACGCGCTGTATCTTGTCATCGGAATTTTCCTGTTCACGCGCGGCCGGCCGAGGAGACGTCGTCATGTTTGATCGTCTGGATCGCTATATTGCCCGGAATGTCCTGAGCGCCATGTTGGTCGTTCAGCTACTGATTCTCGGGCTCGATTTCATCATCACCTACATCAATGACCTGGGCGACGTTCGAGGCGATTACGGCGCGTTTGAGGTGCTGTTGTATCTGTTGATTCGTCTGCCGTACCGGTTTTACGAGTACGCCCCGGTGGGCGTGCTGCTCGGGGCACTTCTGGGGCTTGGCACGATGGCCTCGAGCAACGAGTTGACCATCATGCGCTCGGCCGGGCGCTCGCTGGTGCGCATCATCTGGGGGGTGATGAAGCCGCTTGGGCTGGTGATTCTGATCACCATGGCGATGGGCGAGCTGGTGGCGCCCCAGACCGAGCAGTTCGCCTCGAGCTGGCGTGACCAGCTCAGGCAGGGCTCGGGCCACGTGGTCAGTGAGGACGGTGGCTGGCAGCGTGAAGGCGACAGTTTCTACAATTTCGGCTCGATCCGAGGGGACAACACCCTGATCAACGTCAACCGCTACCAGTTCGATGGCGATCAGCTGGTGCTGGCCTCACACGCCGACCGCGCCGTCTACGACGGCGACGCCTGGCGGCTTGAGAACCTGCGCGTGACGCACTTCACGGATAACCGCACTGAAGTCAGTACCGAGGCAAGCGCTGAATGGGACACCGATCTTCGGCCCGAGCTCTTGAGGCTGATCATCAATGACAAGGAAAGCCAGTCGATCGCGGATCTGTGGCGCTATGGGCGCTACCTGAACGACCAAGGGCTCAACGCGACCACAAGCTGGCTCTATTTCTGGCAAAAAGTGCTGCAGCCCGTGGTGCTGGCAGGGCTTGTGCTGGTGGCGGCGTCATTCGTGTTTGGACCGCTTCGAACGGTGGCGGCGGGCACACGGGTGTTTTACGGCATCATCACGGGGCTGGTGTTCAAGTACATGCAGGATCTACTGGCACCGGCCTCGACGCTCTTTGGGTTCTCGCCGATCTGGGCGGTGCTTCTACCTTCGCTTTTATGTTTTGCCATCGGGTTTTTGATGCTTCGGCGAACAGGCTGATCAGGTACGGCCCCATCGTCACGTGCCATATGGGCACGCAACAAGGGCATGCAACAAGAGCACGGCGCAGGAAACGCGCCGTGCTCTTTTTTTATCCGCCGGTCCATTCGGCCAAGGTGGAGTGGCAAAGCGCGGGATTCTTCCTAAGGTGAATTCTGGAGGCGGTGTGACTGCCGGAAACGTTTGCCAAGGAGTTCCCTCATGAAGTATGCCCATCCCGGAAGCCCTGATGCGCTGGTGACCTTCAAGTCCCGTTATGACAATTTCATTGGCGGACAATGGGTTGCGCCCTCGTCCGGTGAGTACCTGGACAATGTCACCCCCGTCACCGGCAAGGTGTTCTGTGAGGTGCCGCGCTCAAACGCCGATGACATCGAAAAGGCCGTACAGGCGGCGAAAAAGGCCTTTCCCGGTTGGAGCAAGACCGCACCGGCCGAACGGTCCAACGTTCTGCTGCGCATCGCCGACCGGCTCGAGCAGAACCTGGAGCTGCTTGCCGTGGCGGAGACCTGGGACAACGGCAAATCGATTCGTGAGTGTCTGGCCGCCGACATCCCGCTGATGATCGACCACTACCGCTATTTCGCGGGCTGCATTCGCGCGCAGGAAGGCAGCATTAGTGAGATCGATGAGTATACCGTTGCGTATCACTTCCATGAGCCCTACGGCGTGGTCGGCCAGATCATTCCGTGGAATTTCCCGCTTCTGATGGCCGCCTGGAAAATCGCGCCGGCGCTGGCGGCGGGCAATACCGTTGTTTTGAAGCCGGCCGAACAGACACCGGCCTCGATCTGCGTGATGCTCGAATTGATCGAGGACCTGCTGCCGGAAGGCGTGCTCAACGTGGTGCACGGCCTTGGGGAAGAGGCGGGCGACGCGCTGTCGTCCAGTGAGGGCATCTCAAAACTTGCATTTACCGGCTCGACCCCGGTTGGCAGCATGATCATGGGCAAGGCGGCCGAGCGCATCATTCCGGTAACCCTCGAGCTTGGCGGTAAATCGCCTAACGTCTACTTCTCCGATGTGATGGATCATGGCGAAGACTTCATCAACAAGTGCGTTGAAGGCTTGATGATGACGTTTTTGAACCAGGGCGAGGTCTGCACCTGCCCATCGCGCGCGCTGATCCAGGAAGACATCTATGACGACCTGATGAATCGCGCGATCGAGCGTGCCAAGACCCTGAAGCAGGGCGACCCGCTCGATACCGAGACCGAGATGGGCGCGCAGGTGTCCAGGGAGCAGTTCGAGCGGATTCTGTCCTACATGAAGATCGGCCGGGAAGAGCAGGCCGAGTTCATCGTTGGCGGCGACAAGTCAACGCTCGAGGGCGATCTTGCCGGTGGCTTCTACGTCCAGCCGACCATGCTCAAGGGCAACAACAGCATGCGGGTATTCCAGGAGGAGATCTTCGGGCCGGTGCTGTCGATCACTACGTTCAAGGACGAAGCCGAGGCGCTCGAGATTGCCAACGACACCGAGTTCGGCCTCGGGGCGGGGGTCTGGACCACCGACATCAACCGGGCCTATCGCATGGGGCGTGCGATTCAGGCCGGGCGCGTGTGGACCAACTGCTACCACCAATACCCCGCGCACGCGGCCTTCGGTGGCTACAAGAAATCGGGCATTGGCCGCGAGACCCACAAGCAGATGCTCGATCATTACCAGCAGATCAAATGTCAGCTCATTTCCTATGACCGCAACCCGGCTGGGCTTTACTGATAGAGCGTTTTATCGCGAATGGAAAATCGATTTATCGCAGATAGGGCGCTTTGCCACATCGTTTAAGTATCAGCCAAGTCGTATAAAAGAGGGGCACTTCGGTGCCCTTTTTCAATGACGCGAGAGGTGGATCATGGCGACCATGAAGGCAGCTGTCGTAACCGAGTTCAATAAACCACTGGAGATTCGCGAAGTATCGGTGCCCGAGGTCGGCCCCGGGCAGGTACGAATGAAGGTCGAAGCCTCAGGTGTGTGTCATACCGACCTGCACGCTGCCCAGGGCGACTGGCCGGTCAAGCCCAACCCTCCCTTCATTCCGGGGCACGAGGGCGTCGGGTTCGTCGAAGCCGTAGGCGCCGGCGTCACGCATCTGAAAGAGGGCGACCGCATCGGGGTGCCCTGGCTGTATTCGGCCTGTGGCCACTGTGAGCACTGCCTGGGCGGCTGGGAAACACTGTGTGAAGCGCAGGACAATACCGGCTACAGCGTCGATGGAGGCTACGCCGATTTTGTGCTGGCCGACGCCAACTACGTCGGGCATCTGCCCAGGGGCAGTGATTTCGTCGAGATTGCGCCGATTCTCTGCGCCGGCGTCACCGTCTACAAGGGCCTCAAGGTGAGCGAGGTCAAACCGGGGCAGTGGGTGGCGATTTCAGGCATCGGTGGGCTTGGTCACGTGGCGGTGCAGTATGCGCGCGCCATGGGCATGCATGTGGCGGCCATCGATGTCGCCGATGACAAGCTCGCGCTTGCGAAACGACTGGGCGCCGCGCTCACCATCAACGCCCGCAATGAAGACCCCGGTACGGTACTCAAGCGGGAGATCGGCGGTGCCCATGGGGCGCTGGTGACGGCCGTGTCCGAGACCGCGTTCACGCAAGCCATGGCCATGGTTCGCCGCGGCGGCACCATCGCGCTCAACGGCTTGCCGCCGGGCGAGTTCTCGCTGTCGATCTTTGACATGGTGCTCAACGGCATCACGGTGCGCGGCTCGATTGTCGGTACACGCCTCGATCTTCAGGAGTCGCTCGATCTGGCGGGCGAGGGGTTGGTCAAGGCAACGGTCACCACCGACCGGCTCGAGAACATCAATGAGGTGTTCGATCGAATGAAGCAAGGGCACATTGAGGGCCGAGTTGTACTGGATATGCAGGGGCTGGATATCTAGAGGGTAACAGGGAGCTTCGGCGTCGGGCCGCGGGCGTCGCTTGCGGTTCGCGTCTTAATGTCAGACATAATTGATAGGCATTCTCAACTGAAGCGGGAGTGAAGCGAGCATAGAATCTATTTGCACGTGTCTATGCGAATTATTTACATTTGGCTTTCCACTTGGGAGGAAAGCCATGTTTGTATGTTTGTGCAAGGGCGTGAGCGACCGTCAACTTAAGCAGGCGGTAACCGACGGTGCCAATAGCTGGCGCGAAGTTCGCATCGAAACCGAGTGCGCCACCCAATGTGGAAAATGCGCCTGCATGGCCAAGGCGATCGTTGACGATGCGCTCGCTCAGAAGTTCGAAGACTTCGATCTGGCCTACGCGGTGTAAGCTGTTTTCAGCCTCACTACCCACTACGAATTGTTCGTATTTTCAGTTTTAAACCGAGGTTAAAAAAGTTTAAAAAAGTCTCGAAATTTCGGATTGGATCACTATACTGGCTGCATCGAACATCACAGGCCGCGTTCAAAGCGGTTTATGAACAATAACCAGTATGAGGAGAAGTCCATGAAGAGTGATCCCAAGGTCATCGAGCACCTGAACATCATCCTCGGCAACGAACTCGTCGCCATCAATCAGTACTTCCTGCACGCACGTATGTACCGCAACTGGGGCCTTCACGGTCTTGCCAAGTGGGAATACGAAGAGTCCATCGAAGAAATGAAGCACGCCGATCTCCTGATCGAGCGTATTCTGTTCCTGGACGGCGTTCCGAACCTGCAGGACCTTGGCAAGCTGGGCATCGGTGAAGACACCGAAGAAATGCTCAAGAGCGACCTGGCCGCCGAGTACAAGGGTCACAAGGACCTACTTGAAGCGATCAAGTACTGCACCTCGGTCGAAGACTGGGTCAGCCATGATCTGCTCAAGCAAATTCTTGCCGAGGAAGAAGAGCACATCGACATCATCGAAACCGAGCTTGAGCTGATCAAGAAAGTCGGTCTCGAGAACTACCACGCCAAGCAGATGAATGCTGCCAACGAGCGTGAAGAAGGCGGCGAGTAACTGGATCGCCTTCTGTAGAAAAAGCCGCCTTCGGGCGGCTTTTTTTATGCCAGGTGGTTTTTAGCCGAAGGTTTTCAGGGTCGGGCTTAACCGTCTGAAAACGCGCGTGTTTGCTGAAAGCGCGGCACCGGCTCGCCCTGTACGTCCACGGTCTCGATGAACATGGTCAGTGGGCGCACGAACAGGGCGTAGTCACCGTACAGGGCGCGATAAACCACCAGCTCTTCCTCGGTTTCGCTGTGTCGGGCGATGCCAAGCACTTCGTAGAGGGCGCCCTTGTAATGCTGATAGATGCCGGGAGCGGGTCGTTTGGCACTCATGAGTCGGTCTCCTGGGTGGGTGCGTTGCGGTCGAGCAGTTCAAGCGCCAGTGCGGCGGCGGCAAAGCCAAAGCTTCCGGTCACGAAGGTAGCGGCGCCGAAGCCGGCCGCGCAGTCAAGCCGGGTACTGTCACCAAGCCCTGATTTGCTGGCACATATTTCGCCCTGGCCGTCCGGGTAGCGGCGCTGCTCGTCGGAGTAGACGCAGCGCACACCGAAGCTTCGCTTGGGGTTACGGGTGAAGCCGTAGCTGCGGCGCAGTTGATAGCGCACCTTGGCCAGAAGCGGGTCATGTTCTGTGCGTGAAAGATCCGTGCGCTGCACTCGGGTGGGGTCGATCAACCCACCGGCGCCGCCGGTCACGACCAGTGGCCGCTTGCGTCGTTTGCAGTAATTGATCAGCGCACTCTTGGCCTCGACGTTGTCGATGGCGTCGATAATGACGTCGGCGTCGTCTGGCAGGCGCTTGTCAAGGTTGTCGGCGGTGATGAAGCCGTGGCAGCAGGTCACCTCGATGCCGGGATGAATAAGGCGAGCCCGTTCGGCCATGACCTCGATCTTGGGTTGGCCCACAGTGCCATCGAGGGCGTGAATCTGACGATTGATGTTTGAGGTGCAGACGTCGTCAAGGTCGATCAGGGTCAGCCGGCCAACGCCTGAGCGGGACAGCGCCTCGACGCTCCAACTGCCGACCCCGCCGATGCCGATCACCACGATGTGCCCCTGTTTGAACCGGGCGGTGGTGGTCTGGCCGTAAAGGCGTCTCACGCCGCCGAAGCGAAAGTCGTAATCCGTATCCATAGTTGCCTGAAAAAAGTGAATCGAGCCGAGTCCTGTCAGTGACGGGCGTATTGTTGCACATTGACGGCGCCAATGTGTTCCGCCCAGCCAAAGCGGGTCATCAGCCGGGCCATGTCGTCGGCAACCGGGCAGTCGATGGTGATGCGCCGGCCATCAAACGGATGGTCAAACGCCAGATGCGTGGCTGCGAGTAGAAGCCGTTGACAGCCAAGATGCTCGGCGACGTAGCGGTTGTAGATGCCCTTGCCGTGCTTGGCATCGCCGATGATGGGGTGTCCCGCGTGGCTGAGATGCCGTCGGATCTGGTGGCGTCGGCCGGTTACAGGCCGGGCTTCCATCAGGCTGAAGCGGCTGGTGTCGAAACGGTCGATCCGTGCAGGCCATTCGACACAGGCTCGGCGACGAATAAGCGTGCGGGCCGGCATGGCAGGGCATTCCTTTTTGGGGCGATGGCCGTCTTCTTCACGAAGCGCCCGGTCGATCATGGTCTCATCAGGGCCGAAGCCTCGCACGATGGCCAGATAGCGTTTTTCGACAGTGTGTGCCTCGAACTGCCTGGTAAGCGTTCGGGCGTGGTCGCTTGAGAGCGCAAACAGCATGAGCCCCGAGGTGGGTCGATCCAGTCGGTGAACGGGATAGACCCACTGACCGAGCTGGTCTCGAAGCTCCTGCAGCATAATGTCGGTCACGTGTGGATCAAGCGCGCTTCTGTGCACGAAATGGCCGGAAGGCTTATGCGTGACGACAAGTGTATCGTCGCGATAGAGCAGAGGGTGTAATTGCATCGAACGGGCAGGGTCGTGAGTGGGGTAGAGAGGCGATTTTGCCACAATTAATTAATCCAGGTTAACAAAACGGGCGAACTCCGGGGAAATGGGGTGCTCCGTCACAGGCTCATTTGCTCTGATCCCGCGCACGTTTTACTCTAGGCGCCTATTAGAGAGGCTAATGCGCTAGGGTCTCGGTAACTGTCGATTAGAAACGTTTCATGAAGTGAGCATGTCATGCCCCATGTGGTTGTTCTTACCGGTGCAGGGATCAGTGCCGAAAGCGGCATAAGTACGTTCAGAGACAGTCAGGGCCTCTGGGCGGATCACCGCATCGAAGACGTCGCGACCCCGGAAGGCTGGGAGCGTGACCCCGAGCGCGTGCTGGCTTTCTACAACGCTCGTCGCGATGAGATCAGAGCCGCCGAGCCGAACGCCGCTCATCACGCACTGGCGCGGCTTGAGGAGAGCGGAGTGCGTGTCAGCATCATCACCCAGAACATCGATAACTTTCACGAACGGGCCGGTTCCCGGGACGTGTTGCATCTGCACGGTGATATCTTCAAGGCCCGTTCCTCGGTCGACAGCAAGATGCTTTATCGTCTACGTGGCGATGAGGGCATTGAGCTTGGCGATCAGTGCGACAAGGGCTACCAGTTAAGGCCGCATGTTGTCTGGTTTGGCGAGCCGGTTCTGCTTTATGATACCGCCTGCCATATCATGGCTGATGCTGATTGGGTGCTGGTGGTTGGTACGTCGCTCAAGGTCATGCCGGCTGCGGCATTGATCGATGAAGCTTCGGACATTACCTCGAAAGTGGTGATCGACCCGAACGCCGATGCGCTCGTGAAAGGCACCGGGGCGACGCCGATCGTCGGGCCTGCTGCTACTCATGTGCCCGAGCTGGTCGATCACTGGATCGACAGCAAGAGGCTGAGTCTGCCTTCTCGGTATCAGTGACCGTCAGGTGCCCTGCGCCTGCCATTTTCGGTTCTGGACACAGATCATGTTCACACGCTTCAACCGCCTTTTTCCGGTGTGGGCCATCGGCATCGCCGTCATTGCCGCATTTGCACCCAACGTGTTTGCCGAGGGCAAGCCCGCCATTCAGCCGCTTCTGGCACTGATCATGTTCGTGATGGGCCTGACGCTTTCGAAAGCCGATTTCGTACGGGTCTTCAAGGCGCCCTGGCCGATCGCGATCGGTATCGTGCTGCAATATACGCTCATGCCGCTGGCGGCCTTTCTCATTTCAACGCTTCTCGGGCTTTCTCCGATGCTGACGATCGGGATGGTGCTGGTGGGGGCGACTTCAGGCGGCACCGCCTCGAACGTGATGACCTGGCTTGCCGGCGGCAACGTGGCGCTGTCGGTCAGCATGACGATGGTTTCGACGCTGTTGTCGATCGTGATGACGCCGCTTCTGGTATGGGCGTACATGGGCGAGAGCATTGCGGTCCCGGTCTCGGGCATGCTGTGGTCGATCGGAAAGCTCGTCGTCGTGCCGATCATTGCCGGGGTGGTGATGCATCATGTGCTGGCCCGTCACATTCAGCGCATAGAGCCGATGCTTGCAAGCATTGCAATGCTAGCCATCGTTTCGATCATTGCGATCGTCGTCGCGCTCAACGCAGGCCGGTTGGCCTCCCTTGGGCCACTGGTTGCGCTGGCTGTGGTGCTTCATAACCTCACAGGCCTTGCCGGTGGCTATGGCATCGCCCGGCTCTTCCGCCTCGATGAACGTACAGCGCGTACGCTTGCCATCGAGGTCGGGATGCAGAATTCCGGCCTTGCGGTCGCGCTTGCCAGCCAGTTCTTCTCGGCAGCGGCTGCCCTTCCCGGGGCGCTCTTTTCGGTGTGGCACAACATTTCAGGGTCGCTTCTGGCCGGGTTCTGGAAACGGCGCAGTGATGACAGGAGCGCAGGTGATGCTAAAGGCGAGCGCGCCTCATGAATGAGCCGGTCTCCTCAAGCGGCCATCCGCCCAAGCCCTTCAACGCCCGTGGCAGTTTCGTGGTGCGTTGCCCGACGTGTCGAATGCCCGAGCGCAACTGCCTGTGCCCCTATAAGGTCACAACCGAGAGTCGGGCAAGGTTCGTGCTCTTGACCCATCGGCTCGAGCACAACAAGCCAACCAATACCGGGCGCCTGATTCGCGACTGTCTGCCGGAAACGCCTGTGTTTACCTGGTCGCGCACAGAGCATGACCCTGAGCTGTTGACGCTTTTGAACGACCCGGCGTATCTGCCCCTGATCATCTTTCCTGACGACCAGCCCGACTACGCCGACCGTGTGGTGGGCCCTGATGCGGTCGAGCGTGCGCTCGAGCAGACGCGGCGGCCGCTGTTCATCCTGCTCGATGGCACCTGGCGACAGGCGCGCAAGATGTTTCGAAAGAGTCCGTACCTTCAGGATTTGAATGTGTTGCCGCTGTCGAGTACGCGTACCACGCGTTATCGCCTTAGAAAGTCGGCCTCTGACGCGCATCTGTGCACGGCCGAGGTCGGGGCAGAGCTTCTGACGCTTGCCGGTGACGCGCGTGCCGCGCAGGTGCTCGATGACTACTTCGACATCTTCAATACCTGCTACGCCGAAAGTCGGCGCCATCACACGACCGAAACCTCGACGCCTGCGATGGAGCGTCAACTGGCCCGCAAACACCAACGCTGATTGGACAGTAAACATCAGCGCTTATGTGTCGTGACGCCCCCGTTCATGCATTACCCCTGCTAATGAGGGAATAGCAGCTTTCATGGCAGCGCTGCACCTGTCGTGGTCTGCTGACGGTTTTGTCAGGAGACGCGAAATGGGGCAGGCATTCATCGAGGGGGTGGTGCTCGGCTGGGGGCTGATCGTGGCCATCGGGCCGCAAAATGCACTGGTATTGCGTCAGGGGCTTGCCGGGGTGCACGTAAGGACAGCGGTCGTGTTCTGTGCGGCTACGGATGTGGGCCTGATTGCAATCGGAAGCCTTGGTCTTGGTTACTGGCTTTCCGGCATGACGAGAACGCTCTGGACCATCAAGGCGCTCGGGGCGGTGCTTTTAGTGCTCTACGCACTTCATGCGTTGAGACGCGCGTTTGCCCCCGGCGCACTCATGGCCGCCCCCGCCTCGATTAAAGACCGGCGAGCGCTCTTGCTGACACTTGCCGGCGTGACCTTCTTGAACCCGCATGTCTATCTGGATACCTGGGTGCTTCTGGCAGGGCTTGCCAGTCGCTATCCGGAATCAACGCGTCTTATGTTCGTCGGTGGTACGATGCTTGCGTCGGTAAGCTGGTTTTGCCTACTCGGGTTCACAGCCCGCCTGAGCGCAGGTGTTCTCGCCCGTCCTCGGGCCTGGCAGATGATCGATCTTGCCATTGCGCTGATCCTTGCAGGGATCGGTCTGCAATTAGGGCATGAAGTGATCGATGAAAGTGTTCTACTATGGAACCGATAAGGCGCTGTTTTCAGGGAGGTGGGTATGAGTGTCATGGTGATTGCCACCATCGAGGCCGAAGAGCCTCACGAAAAGACGGTCGAAAAGGCGCTCAGAGATGTAGTGACGCCTTCCCGTGATGATGATGGGTGCGAAATGTACGTTCTGACCCGGGATGAGGACAATACGTCCCTGTTTCTCATGGTCGAACGGTGGCGGGATGGTGCTGCACTTAAAGCCCATGAAAACACCACCCACTACAAGGCACTGATGAATGCCGTCAAAGGCAAACTGGTCAGTATCGACATTCAAAAGCTCGACGTGCGCATGTAATCGCCCGTCTCGATGCCAGCGGAGTACAGGTCTCCGCTGGAGTTCTTTCAAGGCGCTGTTCTATTCACGTTGCTAGAAAAACGTAAGTCCCACCTGAAACAGACGTTCGACTTCCTTCATGCGCCGCTTGTCCACCACGAACAGAATCACGTGGTCATTGGACTCTACCACCAGGTCGTGATGAGCCACCAATACGCTCTTGCCACGCACGACCGCGCCGATGGTTACCCCTTCGGGCAATTCGATATTTTCCACCGCCTTGCCGACGACTTTCGATGAGCGCTCGTCACCGTGCGCGATGGCCTCGATGGCCTCGGCCGCGCCGCGTCTGAGCGAATGGACGTTAACGATGTCGCCGCGACGCACATGTGTCAGCAGGCTGCCGATGGTGGTCTGCTCCGGTGAGATCGCGATGTCGATTTCACCGCCCTGAACCAGATCGACGTAGGCGGCGTTGTTGATCAGAGTCAGTACCTTCTTGGCCCCGAGCCGCTTGGCGAGCATCGACGACATGATGTTGACTTCATCGTCGTTGGTCAGCGCGCAGAAGATGTCGCAGTCCTCGATGTTTTCCTCGACCATCAGCTGCTTGCTGGTCGCACTGCCGTGAAGAACCACGGTGCGGTCGAGCGCCTCGGAAAGCGCGGTACAGCGCGACAGATTCTGCTCGATGATCTTGACCTGATAGTTGTGCTCGAGCGTTTCCGCGAGCCGCTCGCCGATGTGCCCGCCGCCGGCGATGATGACTCGGCGAAACTGACGTTCGAGCTTTCGAAGCTCCCCCATGACCGCGCGGATGTCCTTGCGCGCCGCGATGAAGAACACCTCATCGTCGGCCTCGATCACTGTATCCCCTCTGGGAATGATCGGCCGATTGCGCCGGTAGATCGCGGCCACGCGGGTATCGACGTTTGGCATGTGCCGTCTTAGAAAGCGAAGCTCCTGCCCGACCAGCGGTCCGCCATAGAACGCCTTGACCGCAACCAGCTGCGCCAGGCCATTGGCGAAGTCCAGCACCTGAAGCGCGCCCGGATACTCGATCAGCCGCCGGATGTGGTTGGTCACCACCTGCTCGGGGCTTATGAGCACATCGATCGGGATGGCATCGTTCGAAAAGAGGCCCTTTCGGGTCAGGTACGCGGTCGAGCGTACGCGCGCGATCTTGGTCGGCGTTCGAAAGAGGCTATGGGCGACCTGACAGGCGATCATGTTGACTTCATCGGAATTGGTCACCGCGATCAACATGTCGGCGTCCTCGCAGCCGGCCTGACGCAGGATCAGCGGATATGAGCACGGGCCGAGAATGGTTCGGATATCAAGCCGATTGTGAAGATCGCGCAACCGATCGTTGTCGGTATCGATGACGGTGATGTCGTTGTCTTCGTGGGCTAGATGCTCGGCAAGCGTGCCGCCGACCTGGCCGGCGCCGAGGATAATGATTTTCATGGTGCGACGTGTCCCCTGAACGAGGGCTCATGGTAACGGGGCGGGGCGGGGCGAGCAACGAGGCGGGTGGTCGGTGAACCATCGGGGCGCTTGAGCGCCCCGATGGGAGGTGGCTTACTCGAGCGTGAAGCCAACCTTGATCGAGACCTGCCAGTGGCCGACCTTGTTGTCGACGATGTGGCCACGCGTGGACGTGACTTCGAACCACTGCATGTTTTCGATGGTGCTGCTCGCTTTTTCAAGCGCGCGTTCGACCGCGTCTTCGATGCTTGTCTTGGACGAGCCGGTCAATTCAACGGATTTATAAACATTGTCACTCATGTGCGCTCCTTGCGTGGGTAGGGTCTTCCTCGATGAGGGTGATGCCAAGTGCCTCGAGGCGAGTACGAGTCGCCCCATCGGTCTCCGGCGTCACCGGTCGTGTTAATGACCATAGCACATGTGTTTCAAATCCCAAGTTCTGGCTGTCTTCCGCGCTCCAGAGCACGCACACGTCGCGCGCAAGCCCACACAAATAGACGTGGGTGATGCCAGCATCCGAAAGCCAGCCGGCAAGCCCGGTCGGTGTGCGCGTACCATCCGGGCCGATGTTGTTTTGAAAGGCGCTGTAGGAATCGATGGCCGGATGCGTGCCCTTTCGAAGGATCAGGTCGATTCGGTCGGTCTCAAGCGCCGGGGCGAGCGCGGCGCCACGGCTGCCCTGGACGCAGTGGTCCGGCCACAGCGTATGGGGCACGCCGTGAAGAGACGCGGTGTCAAATGGCGCCGCCCCCGAGTGCTGGCTTGCGAAGGAGGCGTGGCCTGCCGGATGCCAGTCCTGAGTGGCGACCACACGCTCGAAGCAGCGCGCCTCAAGCAGGCGATTGATGCCGGGCACGATGGTGTCGCCCTCATGGCAGGCCAGGGGGCCACCCGGCATGAAGTCAGGCTGAACGTCTACCACGATCAACGCGCTTCGTTTACTCATCACATCGCACCTCCTGTCGCGACCCCGACTCTCGATCGACGCGGTTTAGGCCGCCGGCTTCGAGATCAGGGCGTAGAAAAAGCCGTCGTGGCCGTGCTCGGTCGGCAGTAGCTGCCGGCCATTGTCGGTGGCAAGGCCAAGCTCGAGCGGCAGCGGCAGACTGACCGCCTCGGGGGTTCGGCTCAGGAATTTTTCGATCTGGGCCTGATTCTCCTTCGGGATCACCGAGCAGGTGGCGTACAGCAGCACGCCACCCGGGGCAAGCAGGGTCCAGAGACTGTCCAGAAGCGCGGCCTGAGTGACGGCAAGCGTGTCCAGATCCTCGGGCGTGCGAAGCCACTTGATGTCGGGGTGACGGCGAATGACGCCGGTGCCCGAGCACGGCGCGTCGCAGAGAATCGCCTGAAACGGTGTGCCGTCCCACCAGTCGGTACCGGTGCCATCGCCGTGTCTCAGCGTGGCGTCGAGCCCAAGGCGTGAAAGGGTCGCGTCCACACGGCCAAGCCGCGTTGAGTCACTGTCGAGCGCGGTAAGCTCAAGTGTCGAAAAGCGCTCGAGCAGATGCGCGGCCTTGCCGCCCGGCGCGCTGCACGCATCGAGCACGCGCGCGTTATCAGTAAGGTAGGGCGCGAGCAATGGGGCGGCGAGCTGGGCGGCCGTGTCCTGCACGCTGACGTCGCCCTCTACGAAGCCTGGCAGTTGCTCGACGTCGCACGGCGTCTCGAGCGTCAGCCCCATCTCGGTGCCGGCCACGGGCGTTGCGCTCATGCCGGCGGCTTCCAGTCGCGCCAGATACGCGTCGCGGCTCTGGCGGCGGCCATTGACTCGAAGCGTCATCGGCCCCGGGATGTTGTTGCCGGCAAGAATCGATGACCACTGCTCGGGCCAGGCGTGCTTGATGGCGTCGATCATCCAGCGCGGATGACGAAGCGCGGCTTCAGGCAGCGTATCGACCTTGGCCTGAAGCTCGACCCGCTCGCGCTCGGCGCGTCTCAGACAGCCGTTGAGCACGCGCGTCGCCCAGGGTTTCTTGAGGGTCTTGGCCGCACCCGCGGTTTCACCCACGGCGGCGTGGGCCGGCACGCGCATGTGGTAGAGCTGATAAAGCCCCAGCAGCAAGAGGGCCTGAATGTCCTGATCCTTTCGCTTGAAGGGCTGTCTCAGGAGCTCTTCTGCGAGCGCGTTCAGGCGCGGGAGCTCTCGGCAGACCCCAAAGCAGAGCGCCTTGTAAAAGCCATGATCGCGCGGCGGAAGGTTCTCCGGCGCCATGGTGGAGAGAGACCCCTGGTGGGTCAGTACCCGGGCCAGGGTGGTGGCCGCGAGGGCGCGTGCTTGGCTCATGAACAACGGCCTGTCAGTTGGGTGCCGGGGGCGAACAATGCCCCTTTGCTGTGAGTGAGCGCCTCGACCAGCAGCGGTTTACCGCCGGGAAGCTGCGCTTCGAGAATATCCAGTGCGCCATCGCCACAGGCGATGCGCAGGGTGCCCCTGGGGCCGTCGAGCACGGTGCCGGGCGCCTCGTTGCCGTCATGGGCAATGGCGCGCGCGCGCCACAGGCGAAGTTTCTGGTCGCCAAGGCTTGTCCAGGCCACGGGCCACGGGTTGAACGCCTGAATACGGCGGGCAAGTTCCGTGGCCGGCCGCGAGAAGTCGAGCTCGGCTTCGGCCTTGGTCAGCTTGTGCGCGTAGGTTACGCCGGTCTCGGGCTGAGGCGTGGCGGTCACCGTGGAGGACGCGAGCGCGTCGAGGGTGTCGACCAGCGCGACCGCGCCCTGTGCGGCAAGCGTTGCATGCAGTGCGCCACCGGTGACGTCGATGTCGATCTGGGCGTTCGTTTTTGCAAGCATGTCGCCGGTGTCGAGGCCTGCATCCATCTGCATGATGGTGACGCCCGTCTCGGCGTCTCCCGCCTCGATCGCCCGCTGGATTGGTGCCGCCCCACGCCAGCGCGGCAAGAGCGAGGCGTGCACGTTGATGGCGCCAAGGCGCGGGATGTCGAGCACGGCCTGTGGCAGCAGCAAGCCGTAGGCGACCACGACCAGCACGTCAGGGGCGAGGGCGCGAAGCGTCTCCTGGTCTTCCGTGTTTTTGAGCGAGACCGGCTGGTAGACCTCGATCTCCTGCTCCTGCGCGATCGTCTTGACTGGGCTTTGGGTCATCCGCCGACCTCGGCCTGACGGACGGTCGGGCTGCGTCCAGACGCCGACGACCTCGTGGCGCGAGGACAGCAGGGCTTTAAGACTTTCAGCGGCAAATTCGGGAGTGCCTGCAAAGGCAACGCGAAGGGTGTCAGGCATGACAGTTCCTGTAAGGCGTCGGCGCCGCGGATCAACGCGGCGCGCAGTAGGGAATTCAGCTCATCTGCTTATGGCGTTTCTGCATCTTCTTTTTGATGCGCTCGCGCTTGAGCGAGGAGAGGTAATCCACGAACAGCACGCCTTCCAGATGATCCAGTTCGTGCTGAATGCAGTGGGCCAGCAGGCCGTCGGCGTCCAGTTCATACGGCGTGCCGTGACGGTCAAGCGCGCGCAGATGCACCTGAAGATAACGCGGAACCTCGACGTAGGAGTCCGGAATGGAGAGGCAGCCTTCCTGCAGCGGTGCCATCTCATCGCCGATCGGGGTGTACTCGGGGTTGATGAGTACCCGCGGGTCGGACTTGTCTTCACTGACGTCCATGACGACAAGACGCCGGTGCTGGTCGACCTGAGTGGCGGCAAGCCCGATGCCGGGCGCGTCGTACATGGTTTCAAGCATGTTGTCGATCAACGTCTGCAGCTCGTCATCGAAGGATTCGACGGGCGCGGCCTTGGTGCGAAGGCGGGGATCGGGGTATTCAAGAATCTCTAATAAGGCCATGGGTCGGTCCCGGTTGGTCATTAACGCTTCAAGGCGGCATTGACCCCGCCGTAAATGAAGAAAAGCAGGGGCAGGCGCCTTGAAGGGGTGCAATGCGCCTATTGTAGTGTGGGCGCGCGCGTAACGGAACCGGCGCCAGAGCGCAGGGGATTGAACTTGATGAGCGTATTACCGAAGCGGTCACACCGGCAGGCGTGGGTCAGGGCAGTCGGGTTGGGTGGCTTTCTTGTCGCCCACGGGGCGTGGGCAGTCACGTTGATGCCGCATGCGCCAAGCCACTGGGTTGTGCCGGAGGGGGCGTCGTCGCGCTCGATCGTCGAGCGCTACGTAAGCGATGCGAGTCAGTGGCCCGAGCTCTGGGCCAAAAACAAAGACGTGGCCGCGCCGCCGACCCTACACGCAGGGGATACGCTGAGGCTGGTCACCCGAGAGGCAACGCCGACCCTACTGCTCGAGCGGGGCAGCCGAGTTGCAAGGCTTTCCCCATCGGTGCGTGTGGCTACAGCCGGGTCGACCGCTCTGATCGATGCGCATGAGCCCTTCGGTGGCGCATCGCGTTATCGCTTCGTAACCAAGGCCGGACTGGGCGCGTTTTCCGCACTGACCGGCCAGCAGGGCGAGCATCTGGTGCTTGGCAAGGGCGCTATCGTATTCAGCGACGGGCAGGCGGCCATGGGGGCGCGGCTCGGCCTCTACCGCGAGGTGGCAGGGGCTTCGGTACTGCCTGATGGCGTGCGGCTATTGAAGCGGGTCGGGGAGGCGCGCGTGCTCGAGCGTGCCCAGGGTGTGACGCGGCTCGAGATTGTCTCTGCCGGTGAGCCAATCGACATGGCGACCCGTCTTGGGCCGCTTGATGCGCCCACCGAACCGGATTTTCTCGAGCATGCAGCCCTTGGGGGGCCGGGCGGTATCGATGCGCGCATTCAATGGCTTGAAGGCGGGGCAATCTATACCGGGGCCGGGAGTCTGGTGCTTTTGAATCGCGGCTACCGCGACGGGCTTGACGTGGGGCAACGGCTTCGGTTGTCGCCGGTGGATCATGCCAGGCAGCCGGTCAGTGACGTGGGAAGGCTATCGCAGTCGGGCGGGCACTTGAGTGTTGTTGCGATGAGCGCCTCGGCAAGCCTTGCGCGCATTCACCAAAGCGCGCGACCGGTGGCAGTCGGCGACACGGTCGTTAGTGAGCCGAGCCTATGACAGCGCCGCTTTTTTCAACGGGCCTTTTTCCCACGGGCCTTGTCTCCAAAGACCATGAGCCTTTCGAGCCGGTCACGCCCGAGGCGTGGGTTGCCTTGTCGCTGCTTCCGGGGGTGGGGCCTCGCACTGTCAAGGCACTTCGTGAGCAGGCCCTTGCCTGGCCCGAGGCCTGGCTTTCCGCGCTTTCACCCAAGGCGCGCGTACCGTTACAGGCCTATCTGTGTGACCCTCTTGAAAGTCCGCTTGGCCTGCGCGTATCGGCGTATCTTCGCTGGTGCGACGGTGAGGCCCGCTCGGTAGTGACGCCCTCGTGTGCGGCGTGGCCGAGCGTACTCGATGAGCTGCCTGACCCACCCATCGTCTTGTGGGCGCATGGCGCCTACTCAGCGCTTACGTTGCCCGGCTTTGCCATGGTCGGTACGCGCAAGCCGACCTCGGAAGGGGCGTTCAACGCGCGCCGGTTTTCACAGGCATTAGCGCAGCAGGGCCTTGCCGTGATCAGTGGTCTGGCGCTGGGTGTGGACGGTCTTTGTCATCAGGCCGCACTCGAGGCCGGTGCGCCGACGGTCGCCGTGCTTGGTTGTGGGATCGATGTGGTGTATCCGCGCCAGCATCAGCGCCTTCGTGAGCGCATCGTCGCCGAAGGGGGGCTGCTGCTCAGTGAGCATCCGCCCGGCGTTCAGGCCAGGCCCCAGTTCTTTCCCCGGCGTAACCGTCTGATTACGGGGCTTGCACTTGGCGTGCTGGTGGTCGAGGCGACGTTGAAAAGTGGGTCGCTGGTCAGTGCTCGGCTGGCGCTCGAGCAGAATCGAGAAGTGTTTGCACTGCCAGGAAGCCTTTCGAATCCTCAGGCGCGCGGGTGTCTGCACCTTATTCAGCAGCAGGGCGCCAAACTCGTGATCGACGTTGACGACATCCTTGGCGAGTTGCTGTTGCCGGTATCTGCGCCGTGCCCGGCTCAGTCGATGGATTCAGGCCCGGCGGATGCGCCTTTGACCGGGCTTGCCGCCTACCTCGGCGCTGAGCCGGTCGCAATAGATGTGCTGGTCGAGCGCGCGGGAAAATCCATCGCCGAATGCGCCTCGGAACTCATGATGCTGGAACTTGAAGGCGTCGTGCAGCAGGTCGCCGGCGGCTGGGTGCGCTGTCGATAAGGACGACGTATCATGGCCGCCACTTTCGCGTGGATGGCATGAACGTTCAGGAGCAGTTCTTCGATGGTTGAAACGGTCTCTCTCGATCAGGCGGCGGCCTGGCTTCACACCGGCAGGGTATTGGCGTACCCGACCGAGGCGGTCTGGGGGGTTGGGTGCGACCCCGATGATGCCAGGGCGCTTGAGGCGCTTTTAGCGCTTAAACAGCGTGACCCGGCCAAGGGCGTTATTCTGATCGCGGCGTCGATTGAGCAGTGCGCGCCTTATCTTGACGGTCTAACGTCGTCGCAGCGTGAGACGCTTGCAGCCCACTGGCCGGGGCCGACCACCTTTTTAGTGCCGGATAATGGCCGGGCCCATCCGCTGGTGCGCGGGGCGCACTCAAGCATCGCGCTTCGAGTGACCGACCACCCGCTGGTGATCGAGCTGTGCACCGCCTTTGGCGGCCCGCTGGTGTCGACGTCTGCCAATCAGGCAGGCGCGCCGCCGTGCATGAGCGCAGAGGATATTCTCGCGCATTTCCCCAGTGCCCATGATCTGGCGGTACTGGATGGCGCGCTCGGCGGGCGAGCCGCACCCAGCCGAATCGTCGATCTCGACAGTGGGCGCGTTCTGCGTTGAGCCTGCGGCAATCTGTGCCGGGTGCTCGAGCACGCAGGGGTGTCGCTTATCGGCGCGATCACCGACAATACGCGCGTGATGCGATCCTCAAGCGATCGATATATTCAATGACCGGCCATCTTTAAGGGGTTGCCCCATGTCCCATGCCTATCTCGACACCGTGAAATCCTTCCTGCTCGATTTCCAGGACCGACTCTGTGACGCCCTGGCCGAAGAAGACGGTGATGCCGAGTTCAAGGAGGATGCCTGGACGCGCGCAACAGGCGGCGGCGGGCGTACGCGAGTGCTTGAAAACGGGGCGCTGTTTGAAAAGGGCGGGGTCAATTTCTCTCACGTCTATGGGGAAGAGCTTCCGGCGTCAGCGACCGCGGCGCGGCCCGAGCTTGCCGGCCGCAGCTTTCACGCCACCGGCGTATCGTGGGTGCTTCATCCGCATAACCCGTTCGTGCCGACAACGCACGGCAACATCCGCTTTTTCATCGCTGAAAAAGAGGGCGAAGACCCGGTGTGGTGGTTTGGCGGCGGCATCGATCTGACGCCGTATTACCCGGTCTATGACGACGTTATTCATTGGCACAAGACCTGCAAGGCGGCCTGCGACCCGTTCGGCCTCGATGTCTATCCGCGCTACAAAGCGTGGTGCGACGAGTATTTCTATCTGAAGCACCGCGATGAAACCCGGGGTGTAGGCGGGCTGTTCTTCGACGATCTGAACGAGTGGGATTTCGACACCTGCTTTGCCTTTCAAAAAAGTGTGGGCAACCACTTCGCCGAGGCGTTTCTGCCGATCGCATCGGCGCGCAAGAACACACCCTACGGGCCGAGAGAACGCGCGTTTCAGGCCTATCGTCGCGGGCGCTACGTCGAGTTCAATCTGGTGTATGACCGCGGCACGTTGTTCGGGCTTCAAAGCGGGGGGCGTACCGAGTCGATTCTGATGTCGATGCCGCCGGTGGCGGAGTGGCGCTATCAGTGGACGCCGGAAGAGGCCTCCATCGAAGAGACGCTCTACCACGATTACCTCCATGCCCGTGACTGGCTGGGTGAGGCGGACACCGAGTGAGCGATGGCTGCCTGTGCGTCGGTTCCTTGAGGCCGTGACCAAAAAAACGCCGGCGCTCGAGCCGGCGTTTTTTTGGTCGAAACGAGGTCATGCTAGAGTGCCTGGGTGTTCAACCTACAGCGATGCCCCACGTCATGAGCGATCTTTACTGCGTATTTGGCCACCCCATCAGCCACTCCCGATCTCCGGCGCTGCACGCGGCGTTTGCTGCGCAAACCGATCAGGCGCTTCATTACGAGGCGCGTGACCCGGACGAGGCGTTCGAAAGCGCCTGGCACGCCTTTGTCGAGGAAGGCGGCCTTGGGGCCAACGTCACCGTGCCGTTCAAGGAGCGGGCCTACCGTCTGGCCGACCGACTGACCGAGCGTGCGAGCCGCGCAGGCGCGGTCAATACCTTGATGGTGAACGCACAGGGGCAGGCACTTGGTGATACGACCGATGGCGTGGGCCTGTTGCGCGATCTTGTGCGTCTGCAGGCACGGCTTGAGGGTGGCCGCATTCTGGTGTTGGGTGCCGGTGGCGCTGTGCGGGGGGTACTGGAACCCTTGCTCGAGACGGCGCCGGCAACCGTCATGGTGGCCAATCGAACAGCGTCGAAAGCGAGTGCGCTTGCTGAGGCGTTTAAAGACCTTGGGCCGGTCGAGGGGGGGCATTTCGACGATGCAACCGGCCACTTCGATGTCATCATCAACGGCACCAGCGCAAGCCTTGGCAATGAGTTGCCGGCGCTTCCCAACGTAACGCTTGATGAGACAACCCTTGCCTACGACATGATGTACGCCGCGCGCCCGACGGTGTTCATGACGTGGGCCGAGGCATTGGGCGCTCGTACCTCTGATGGGCTGGGCATGCTGGTGGAGCAGGCCGCGGCGTCATTTGAACTCTGGCGCGGCGCGGTGCCGGAAACCGAGCCGGTTCGCCGCGCGGTACGCCAGGCCTTGACCGCGACCCTGCTTGATGAGGCGCCCTGACGCCATGATGTCGGCGTCGGGGCAGTCACACTATGGTTTCAGGCGGTTGCAGTTGGGTGTGCGTCCGGCCGACTTGGCACTGGTGTAGAGCGCCCCGGCCTCGCTCATGCGGCCTTGAAGGTCGCCAATGCGGCGGTCGTTGCCCGGGTGGGTCGACATCCATTCGGGCGGTTGGCCGCCGCCGGCGGCTTTCATGTTGTTCCAGAGCGCAACGCTTGCCTCAGGGTCAAAGCCTGCCTTGGCCATCAAATCCAGCCCAAGCAGATCCGCCTCCGATTCCTGCTTGCGTGAAAAGGGCAGCAGTACGCCATACTGAGCGCCCGCGCCCAGAAGCGTTGCAAGCTGTTCGCCGCCGCCGGCGACGGCGCTGACCACGCTGAGTCCGGACTGGGTCACAGCCTGGGTCGAGACGCGCTCGTTGGCGTGGTGCGCGAGAACGTGGGAGACTTCGTGACCGATCACGGCCGCGAGCTGGTCCTGATTCTTGGCCACATCCAAAAGACCGCTGTAGACGCCGATGTAGCCGCCCGGCAGAGCGAACGCATTGGCCTGATCACTTTTGAACACAGCCAGATTCCACTGTTTCGGGGCGCCTTCCTGCGTGACCTGATCGGTGATGGCGTCTGCGACGCATTGAACGTACTGGCGCGTCTTGCCCTGGACTTCCGGCAGTTTCTGCTGGTAGGTGGCAAAGCTTTTCTGCCCCATCTGCCCCAGCTCGTCGTCTGAATAGAGCGAGAGCTGAGAGCGGCCGAGAGGCGAGGTCGAACAGCCGCTCAGCACTGCGCCGAGCAGACCTAGAATAAGTGGGGTCTTCCATGAACGTCTTGCCATGCGGGTCATGCGCTCCTTTTGGCGGTCAAGTTCCCTTGGTTCGATGCCACCTTACAGCGCTCTGGCGTTAAGTTAAATGTGTAAAAGGATAAGGATCTGTCATGAACGAGGCACTGAGTACGCGCTTGATTCATTTACTGGATCGACTCGAGCCGTTTCTTCCGCCACAGCGCGACCCGATCGACTGGGCGCGGGATACGGCGGCGCTGTGGCAGCGCCACCCCCTGGGCGGTCAGCTGATCGCGGTCGAGCCTCGCGACAGCCTGAAACTGTCGGAGCTGGTGGGTATCGAGCGCCAGCGCGACGCCCTGGTGAGTAATACGCGCGCGTTTCTGGCCGGTCGGCCGGCCAATCATGCGTTGTTGTGGGGGGCACGCGGCTGCGGCAAGTCGTCTCTGGTGCGTGCACTCATCAATGAGCTTGGCGTTGAAGGGCTTCGATTGATCCAGATCGACCGGCTCGACCTGATCAGCCTGCCGACCCTTGTGAATGAGCTTCGCGATCAGCCTTATCGGTTCGTGGTCTACTGCGATGATCTCTCGTTTGAGGGCGGTGACGATGCCTACAAGGCACTCAAGAGCGTGCTCGATGGCACGCTGACCGGCCCACCCGAGAACGTGGTGCTCTACGCCACCTCCAATCGACGGCACCTGCTGCCTGAATCCAGCCGAGACAATGAACAGAGTCGCGTCGTCGGGCAGGAGCTTCATCATGGCGACGCCGTTGAGGAAAAGATCTCGCTGTCGGACCGATTCGGTCTATGGCTGAGCTTTTACCCATTCGATCAGGCGACGTATCTCTCGGCCTGCGCGCATTGGCTTGATGCGCTGGGCGGTACCTGGGACGAGTCTGCCCGTGAGGCCGCGGTTCGGTTCGCAACTGCCCGCGGCGTTCGAAGCGGGCGCGCCGCGTGGCAGTTCGCGGCGCAGTGGGCCGGCAGCCAGTCTGAATAAGTCATACAGCGCATCAGATCTGATCGTTTGAGTGATGTCGTCCAAATGCAAGGCGCCGTAAGGCGCCTTTTTTATTGCCTATTTCGTGGTTACCGAATTTTATAGGTGTATTACCGTTCACTTTAGCCGTTACTACTTTTACCCATTGTTAAGGCGTATGGCATGAACGGGATCCCCTCGACTCTCAAACATCCAAAGTCGCTGGCCGCGCTTGGCATCCTGCTGATCGTAATCTTCTTCAGCTATATGATGTCAGCGTCGTTGCGTCATTCCGACGAGGACTGGCACGCAAGCCTTCATAAAGACATTGTTCTCGAGCAGCAGGCCCTGTCCAAGATGCTGGCCTTGAGCGTGGATTCAATGCGGCAGCAGGTCGAATTGATTACTGCCAATACCGCGCTTGCCGAGCTGATGCAGCAATGGTCGCGTGCTGAAGACAGGGCCACGCGGGCGGCGCTCAAGACCCGTTTCGACGCGCAAATGACGCCTTACCGTCGAGCCATCGAGACAAGCAATGTGGATTATCTTGCGATCTATGCCCCCGGCGAGGCGTCACCGTTGTTCGAATACGGACAGCCGTCTGAACGCTCCAATCGATCAGCCTCGCTCCGTGACGATACGCCGGACAGCGCATCACCGATAATCCACGAGGACCTGGGTCTCAATCAGCGCGTTACGGGGTACTTCGACGTGCCCGGTGCCGAGCGCGCGCGCCAGGGGAGGATCGTGATCAGCGATTCGCTGATCGATAATTTCTACGCGCTTTCGAAGACGCTCGATCTTGTGGTTACCCCCGTCGTGGCGCCGTCCTCCTGGGTCGGTCAGTCTCCCGCCGAGTGGCGCGTGGCGGATGAGTCGAATGAGCAGGCCCGAGCACTTCTGTCTCGGCTCGAGGGGCAGTCCGAGCGACAGGTTTCTCTTGGTGAGCGTATCTACTATGCGGCGGTGGTGCCGTTGGGCACCGCCGGCAATCTTCATGTCATCGTTGCCGAGGACATTACCGCGCGAGCTGAAATGCACCGATGGCATTACCTGCAAAGCATCGGTCGCTGGTGCATTGGCATGCTGCTGGCGGCCTGCGGGCTCTTGATCCTGTTGGTTGCCCATGGCCGGTCAACGCGTCGTCAGATGAGCCAAACGCAGCAGTCGCTTGAACGTCAGGTCAAGGCGCTGCGGGCGCTCAATGAAGTATCCGCCAACCGAAAGCTCGAGCTCGACAAGCGCATTTCCCATGCCCTTGCCATCGGCTGTGAGTTTCTGAATCTTCCGATCGGCATCGTCAGTCGCATCAACGGCGACGACTACATCGTTCGCTTCCAGTGCTCGCCAGAGGGCGCACTGAAGGGCGGTGAGCGGTTTTCGCTGACAGATACCTATTGCGGTATCACGCTCGAACAGGATGGCATGTTGGCCTTTTCCGATGTCGAACAAACGACCTACCTGGATCATCCGTGTCATCGCATCATGCAGGTCAAAGCCTATATCGGCGTACCGCTGTGGGTCGGCGGCATGCGCTACGGTACGGTCAACTTTTCAAGCCCGTCGGTGAGAGCGTTTGAAATGACCAGCCTGGACGAGGAGTTTTTACTGGCGCTGTCACGTTGGATCGGTACCGCACTGCACACCCATCATGAAGAGCAGCAGCGAAGCGAGCTGATGGCGCGCATGGGCAAGGTCAGCCAGCACCTGCCTGGCATGATTTATCAGTTCCGCGAAGATGTGGATGGCCACACCTCCTTCCCCTATGTCAGCGATGGCATCAAGGACGTTTACGGCGTTACCCCAGAGGATGTGCGGTTTGATGCTTCAGCCGCCTTTACCCCTATCCATGAAGAAGACCTAGCCGCCGTGATCGATTCCATTACCCGCTCGCGGGAGCAACTGGTGCCCTGGAGTATCGATTACCGTATCCGGGGTGATGCCGGGGAGGTGCGCTGGATGCGCGGCAGTTCCACGCCTGAGCGCGAACCCGACAACGCCACCACCTGGTACGGGTTCATTTACGATGTGACCGATCAGAAGCTGGCGGAAGAGGCGTTGTTGCAGTCACGTCAGCGACTGGAGGCACTGATCGAGGCGTCGGTCAATGTTGCCTTCATTGCCATGGATCTGGACGGAGACATCACGCTGTTCAATTCGGGCGCTCAGAACCTGTTTGGTTACCGGGAAGACGAGGCGCTCGGTCGGTCGGCGCAGTCGTTGTTGCTGCTGTCCAACGAAGTGGATGCCTACCATGAGCAACTGTGCGACGAGCTGAACATCTCCGTAAGCAAGCAGCACGTTCTGGTCGAGAAGGCGCGCAGGGACGGTGAAGAGACGCGTGAATGGAACTGTCGCACCCGTACCGGCAGCGATATCACGGTGTCGCTGGTTCTGACCGCCATCAAGGATCAGCAGGGGCAGCCGGTAGGCTATCTGGCCATTGGCCAGGACATCAGTGAGCGCAAGCGTATCGAGCGCATGAAGAGCGAATTCGTCTCAACCATTAGCCATGAACTTCGCACGCCGCTGACGTCCATTTCTGGCTCGCTTGGACTAGTGACCGGTGGCGCGCTGGGAGAGCTTCCGGAGCAAACCAAGAGCATGCTCGACATCGCGCACAAGAACGCCAAGCGCTTGAACGTTCTTATCAATGACCTGCTGGATATGGATAAGCTGGTGGCCGGCAAGATGCGTTTCGACATCGAAGTGCAGCCATTGGCGCCGCTGCTTGAGCAGGCGCTTCTCGCCAACGAGGCCTACGCGACCCAGTTTGGAGTCACGCTCGATCTGGAGCTGGATGAGCCTTGCCATGTCGCGGTCGATGCCGACCGTTTCCAGCAGATCATGGCCAACTTTCTGTCCAATGCCATCAAGTTCTCTCCCGAGGGTGATCGGATCATCGTTCGTGCACGGCCTTCAAGCCTTGGGGTTCGCGTCGAAATCGAAGACCATGGGCCAGGCATCTCCGAGTCGTTCAAATCAAAGATTTTCGACAAGTTTTCCCAAGCCGACTCTTCGGATACCAAGAAAAAGGGCGGTACCGGTCTTGGGCTTGCGATCAGCCGTGAACTGGCGTATCGAATGAATGGACAGGTCGGGTTCGACTCCGAGGAAGGCGCGGGCAGTGTCTTTTATGTCGACTTGCCTCGAGTCGAGTCATCGAGCGCTCATGATGTGGTCAAGGATGCAGGTGATCTGCGGCCTTCGGTGCTTATCGTCGAGGACGATACCGATGTGGCCGGTCTGCTGTCGGATCTGATCGAGCGGTGGGGGTATCGCGCGACGGTTGCCCACACGGGCAAGGCGGCGCTCGAGCTGCTCCAACTGCAGCAGTTCGATGCCATGACGCTTGATATGATCTTGCCTGATTTTACCGGCACCACACTCATGCAGCGCCTGCGCGCGGATGAGCGCTATCATGACTTACCGGTCATCGTGATTTCGGCGCACATGGCCAACGGCTCATTGCAGCTGACGCGCGGCGTCAAGGCGCTTGACTGGTTGAACAAGCCCCTGGATGAAACCCGGTTGTTGAGTGTACTGCGCAAGGCGATGGGGAACGGAACGCATCGAGGGCGCATTCTTCATGTAGAGGATGACCATGATCTCCACCATGTCATCGCGACCATGTGCCGACGCGTCGCCGACCTCGACGCCGCACCGGATCTGGCCACGGCGCGGACCCTGCTGTCCGAGCAGGATTATGACCTGGTGCTGCTTGATCTTGGTCTACCTGACGGGTCCGGATGGGAGCTGATGCCGCTGATTCAACAAAAGGCCAACGTGCCGCCGGTGCTGGTGCTTTCAGGCAGTGAAGTGACTGCCGAACAGCAGAGTCGGGTGTATGGCGCGGTGGCTAAATCACGTATTTCCAACGAAGCGTTTGTCAACGTTCTTCGCAAGGCGTTGAACGAGGGCCAGGCAGGGGGTGGTTTAAATGACTGAACTCAAGAGTATCTTGCATGTAGAAGACGACCCCTCGATTCAGGCGGTCGCACGGGTGGCATTGGAGACGGTCGGAGGATTCGAGGTGACAGGCTGTGATGATGGCCAGCACGCTCTGGAAACGCTTGCCGGATTCAAGCCGGATCTGATCCTGATGGATGTGATGATGCCCAACCTCGATGGCCCCAGTACGCTCAAGAGGCTTCAAGCAGATCCCGAGCTTTCCCGCATTCCCGTCGTGTTCATGACCGCGAAGATTCAGCCGGCCGAGGTAGAGGAGTATCGGGCAATCGGTGCGGCAGACGTGCTTGAAAAGCCGTTCGATCCGATGACGCTCGCCGATCGTCTCAAGCGAATCTGGGAGGATGTCCATGTCGACCCCTGAAGAGGTTCAGGAACAGCTCGCGGCACTGAGGGCAAATTATCAGATCCGGCTGAACTCCGATCTTGCCGATCTTCATCAAACGGCGCTTGAGCTCAGTGAGTCTCTTTATGACCACGTCCGCCTCAAGACGCTGCGCGATGGGTTGCACCGTATCTCGGGCTCGGCCGGCTCGTTCGGGTGCGCATCGATCGGGCTTCGCTGCCGTGATTATGAGCAGCGTACACAGATGTGGCTTGATTCATCGGCCACGCCTGAGGCCGCGCGCATGCTTGAGTTGTGTCAGGGGCTGAGCGTGCTCAAAAATGAACTCGAGCAGATGATCAAAGGAGGGGGGGAGGCCTCAGCGGCCGATGTCGATGTTCCGGCGCTCGACTCGCCGGTACGCATCAGTCTGGTCGGCAATGAGTCGTCGGAGCATCGCGGTATCGCCGATGCGCTCGAGGGCTTTGGGTACGCGGTGACGCTTGATTCCAACCCGAAGGCGCTGGCCCAGGGTGGCGCACGTCCCGACGTGGTGATCGCCGACTATCAGTCGCTTGACCCTGAACTCAGTGCGCTGTTCGAGCCCAAGGGGGCGCCGGCGCTGATTCTTCTGGATCGAACCGATTCCTTTGACCGCCGGCTTGAAGCCGTTCGCCACCACGCAAAGGGGTACTTCGTGTATCCCATCGACATTCCTCGCCTGGAAGCGCGCATTCGGCGTCTGGCGAGCCGTCATACTCAGGATCCGTACCGCGTGGTCATCGTTGACGATGATGCGGAGCTTTCCGAACATTTTCGGCTGGTGCTCGAGGGTGCCGGCATCGACAGCCGGGTCGTGAACGAGCCGTCGCACATTGTCGCTGCTCTACGGGACCACTTGCCCGACATTTTGATCGTCGATATCAATATGCCTGGATGCAGCGGGCCGGAGCTCGCTCAGGTATTAAGACTTGATGATGACTGGCTCAAGGTGCCCATCATTTATCTGTCGGCTGAAACCGATCAGGATCGGCGGGCCCTTGCGATGCGCCAGGCCGGTGACGATTTCCTGGCCAAGCCGATCGGCGACAGCGAACTGGTCAATGCGATCAAGGTGCGCGCACAGCGCTCCCGGCAGTTGAGCGAAGCACTCGAGCGCGATGGTCTGACCGGGCTGATGAAACATGCGGCCCTGAAGGAACAGCTCGAGATCGAAGTGTCACGCGCCCAGCGCATGGACGCCCCGGCGAGTGTGGTCATGATCGACATTGACCGCTTCAAGTCGATCAACGATACCTACGGTCACGCCACCGGCGATTACGTCATCCGGCTTCTGGCCAATCTGCTGCGTCGGCGCCTTAGAAAGCTGGATACGGTTGGGCGCTATGGGGGGGAGGAGTTTGTCGCCATCTTGCCGAACTGTTCGCTCAAGGACGCCGAGCGTATTTTCAATGAAATTCGGCTCAACTTCAGTCAGCTCGATTGCGTGGCCGGAAAGGAAAGTTTTCGAGTGTCATTCAGTGCAGGCATTGCACCCATCGGCCCATCGAGCCATGGGGCGCAAGTGCTGGAAGCCGCCGATCAGGCCATGTATGAGGCCAAGACCGGCGGGCGTAACCAGGTGCGTGTCGCAGTCAGTGCGGATTAACGGCGGCTCCGACGCGCTTCCTTGGTGCGCGCCAGCTGGCGTGCCTTGGCCTTTTCGCGATCCGTTGCCCCCTGATTCGAGTCGTAGGGGTTGTCGTTGGCGCGAAACTCGAAGCGAATCGGTGTGCCACGAACCTTCAGTACCTTGCGAAACGTATTGATCAGGAACCGTTTATAGGCGTCCGGCAGGGCATCAACCTGATTGCCGTGCACCACAATGATGGGTGGGTTACTGCCGCCCTGGTGGGCCATTCGCAGCTTGATGCGACGACCGCGCACCAGCGGTGGCTGGTGTTCGCCGACCGCGTCCTGAAGCAGTGTGGTCAGGCGGTTGGTCGACCAGCGTGCGGTCGCGCTCTTGAAGGCGCGTGTGATCGAAGGGTAAAGATCGCCAACGCCGGTGCCGTGCAGCGCTGAAATGAAATGCATGTCGGCGTAGTCGGCAAAACCGAGCCGTCGCTTCAATTCCGAGCGCATCTTCTCCTTGGCGTCGCTTTCAAGCCCATCCCATTTGTTAACCGCCAGTACCAGGGCGCGGCCAGTGCTGAGTACGTAGTCGAGCAGGTGAAGGTCCTGTTCGACAAGGCCCGTGCGGGCATCGAGCACCACGATGGCGACGTTACACTGCTTGATGGCGTCGAGAGTCTTGATGATCGAGAACTTTTCCGCCGCTTCGGTGACATTTTTCCGGCGTCGAATCCCTGCCGTATCGACCAGAACGTAGGGCTTTCCGCGTCGCTCGAAGGGAATCTCGATCGCGTCCCGGGTCGTGCCGGCCTGGTCGAAGACCACGACACGCTCTTCGCCGAGCATGCGGTTGACAAGCGTTGACTTGCCGACGTTGGGTCGGCCGACTACACCGATGCGAATGCCCTGATCGTTGTCGAGCTCCGGATGAAGCAGGTCCTCCTGCTCCGGGTAGGGCTCGAGCACGTGCTCGATCAGTTGCGAGACGTTACGGCCGTGTTCGGCGGCAATGGCAATCGGGTCGCCAAGGCCCAGCGTCCAGAAGTCCGAGGTGGCAATTTCTTCCTGCATGCCATCGCTTTTATTGACCACAAGCCAGGTCTTTTTCTGGTTCATGCGCAGGTGATTGGCGATGGCTTCGTCGGCCGGCATCAATCCCGCGCGCGCATCGACCATGAAAAAGACGATGTCGGCTTCATCGATGGCCAGCAGAGACTGCTCGGCCATGACAGCGTCGATGCCCTGTTCGTCACCGCTGATGCCGCCGGTGTCGATTACGGTAAAGGGCTTGCTGCCCAGCTCGCCGTTGCCGTAATGACGGTCGCGGGTGAGGCCTGAGTAATCGGCAACGAGCGCGTCGCGAGAGCGGGTCAGGCGATTGAATAGAGTGGATTTGCCGACGTTGGGGCGGCCGACTAGTGCGATAACGGGATTCATGAGGCCTCGGCGTGACGCGTGACTGGCTTGAAGCGGATGGGCGATTGAAGCGCAATGGATGATTGCAGGGCGCCTATGATAGCGCATATTGCTCGAACGGGGAAAAGAGACGGCCTGCGTGCGTTACGCAGGCCGTCAGGGCGTGTATCAGGGTGTCTTTTTGGGTTTGAAGGACACCACATCGCCGTCGTTGGTCAGGGCGAACAGGGATTGGCCGTCGCTTTGCAGACCCACACTGATGCCATTGCCGCCAAGCCCGGTACGTCCGAGCAGCGCGCCGTTGCGCGCGTCGAGGGCGTGTACGTAGCCTTCAAAATCACCGACATAGAGTCGTCCGCTCAAGATGGCAGGTGCGCTGAGCTTGCGGCCCTCGAGGTCGTCGTTTTGCCAGATAAGCTGCCCGGAGCCTGCATCGATGGCCAGCACATCGCTTTTGGCGTTGACGGTGAACAGGTAGTCACCGGCCAGTATCGGCGTCTGGTAGCTCGATTCATCCCGCTGCCAGATCACCTGGCCATTGCGAGCGTTGAGGGCCATCAGCTTGCCGTTGTAGCTGGTCACGAACAGGCGACCGTCCTGGCTCAGCACCGGCTGGCCGTTCAGGTCGACCAGCTGGTCAACTTCGGTACGCCCCTTGGGTACAGCGACCTGGCGACCCCAGAGTGGCGCGCCGTTGCGATTGTCGAACGCCATCAGACGGCCATTGGCAAAGCCTGCGAACGTGACGGGCTCGATGGTCTTGGGCGTGCCGCTGCCTCTGAGCGTGAGCGAGGGCTGTGATGCGGTATAAAGCCACTTTTGTTCGCCGGTAAAACGGTCGAGTGCGGTCAATGATCCATCGATGCCTTGAACGATCACGAGGCCGCTGTTGAGCTGCGGCGGCGCGAGCACTTCACTCGATACGTTCTGATTCCAGGCCACCTTGCCGCTGTCGCCATCGATGGCCAGCACGTGGCCATCCTGCGTGCCGACATACAGACGCCCGGCGTCATAGGTCAAGCCGCTTGAAAGCGCGTAATCGAGATCCACGCTCCAGTTGACCTTGCCGGTCTCGTTATCGATGGCCTCGATGTGGCCCTCGGCGCTTGCCGCGTAGAGCGTATCGGACCCGAGCGCCGGCGTGATCGGATAGCGGGCGCGCCCGAGGCTGCCAACACCTTCCGACCATTGCTCGTTGAATGAGACCTTGGGTGTAAGATCGGTCAGTGGCTTGGGCGGATTGGCAGGCGGATTGCCGGCGCAACCGGCCAGTAAGCCTACCAGCGCAGCTGGGGCAATCAGGCGGAACATGCTCATGGCGTCTCCTCGGGCGCGAGATCGTCGATTTTGAGTTGAAGGCCGAAAATCGGCAGATCGGATTGTTGGGCGTGTTGCTGGGCGGCTTTATACGCCTTGAGTGCCTGCTGGTCTTGACCGAGCGCCTGATGGGCATCGCCTCGAATGGCCTCGGCATAGCCTGAAAGCGGGCCATCGGACAGTGATGACAGTGTCGACAGCGCGTCTTTCGGTGCGCCCTCGCCGAGCTGCAGTCGAGCCAGATTGATGCGCGCGACACGCTCGATGTAGGCGTCCTGATTACGCTCGATCAATCCCGACAGGATATTGCGTGCGCTGTCCATCGACCCGTCCTGTACGGCAAGACGCGCCTGAATGAGCGTGGCCAAGTTGGCGTAGAGCGTATCACCGTCCTTTTGCTCGATGGTGTCGATCAGCTCATTGACCTTGGGGCGCGTTTGATCATCGATCGTCTGGTTCTGGCTGACCAGCTGGATCAGCTGCTGATAGCGGCTGGAGGCCTCGGCCGCCTGGCGCTCCTGATGATCCTGCCAGTATTTCCAGCCGAACACGGCGATGCCAGCCAGTACGGCGCCCACGAGGATCGAGCTGCCGGAGGATTTCCACCAGCGCTTGATGGCGTCTACCTGGTCTTCTTCACTTCTCAATTCGTCTGCCACGAGGCACTCCTAAATGACCTGTTCGTCAGCGGGCGTTGGGAAAGCGCTCGGCCAGCAACTGCGCAAGTTCTGACTCGTTAAGCGTCTGCTGTTCGAGCGACTCGCGCATGTACTTGAGGCTGACCTTTTGATCGCGAAGCTCGTCTTCACCCAGTATGAGCGCAATGTTAGCGCCGCTGCGGTCGGCCTTTTTCATCTGGCTCTTGAAGCTGCCACCCCCGCAGTGCACCTGAAGGCGAAGCCCTGGCAGAGCATCTCGAAGTGATTCACCCAAAAGCATGGCCTGGCGCTCGGCGGCTTCACCAAAGGCCATGAGATAGACATCGACCTGTTGGTGCAGGTCGCCCGGCACCAGCCCCAGCGTATCGAGCAGCAGCACCAGACGTTCAACGCCCATGGCAAACCCGACCGCAGGCACAGCCTTGCCGCCGAGCTGTTCGACCAGGCCATCGTAGCGCCCGCCGGCGCACACCGTGCCCTGACTTCCGAGGGCGGTGGTGGTCCACTCGAATACGGTACGGTTGTAGTAATCGAGTCCGCGCACCAACCGTGGGTTGACGACGTAGGGGATGCCGGCGCTATCGAGCAGACTTTTCAGCGTCTCGAAATGCGTGCGGGAATCGTCGTCCAGGTGATCCAGCAGTTGAGGTGCCTGCTCGATCATGTTTTGCATCTCCGGCGTCTTGCTGTCGAGGATGCGAAGCGGGTTGGTATGCAGGCGTCGCTTGGCATCCTCATCAAGGACATCCATGTGCGCGCTGAAATACTCGATCAGACGCTCACGATACGCCGCACGGGCCTCGTTGGAGCCGAGTGAGTTGAGCTCGAGGGTCACGTGCTCGGTAAGGCCGAGCTGCTTCCAGAGACGGGCGGTCAGAAGGATGGCTTCGACATCGATGTCCGGGCCGTCGAGGCCGAAAATCTCGGCACCGACCTGATGAAACTGACGATAGCGGCCTTTCTGGGGGCGCTCGTAGCGAAACATCGGGCCTGTGTACCAAAGCCGTTGCGTCTGATTGTGCAGGAGACCACTTTCGATCGCGGCGCGCACGACGGAGGCCGTGCCTTCAGGGCGCATCGTGAGGCTTTCACCGTTGCGGTCGTCGAAGGTGTACATTTCCTTTTCGACGATGTCGGTGACCTCGCCGATCGAGCGCTTGAAGAGGTTGGTCTGCTCGAGAATCGGAGTTCGAATTTCCTGATAGCCATAGCGGCTCATCAAACTGCGAATGTGGCCTTCAAAATATTGCCAGAGCGGTGACTGCTCCGGCAAAAGGTCGTTCATGCCACGAATGGCTTGTATCTTGCTCAAAATCAACTCCTGAACCAGAGCCGGCCATGGTTGCCGGCTCGCGCATTATTATCGACCGTCGCTGGTGATCAGCTGGTCACGGGCGGCTTCCTTGGCGGCCGCCTTTTCACGAATCAGACGCTCCAGATCATCGACCAGATGATCGTTGCGAAGCTTGCTGGCCGGTTTGCCATCGATGTACACGAGGTTGTTTGGGCTACCGCCGGTCAGGCCCAGATCGACCTCCTTGGCTTCGCCGGGGCCGTTGACCACGCAACCGATAACCGCCACATCGATGGGGGTCATGACATCTTCAAGCCGTTCTTCGAGCGCATTCATGGTGCTGATGACGTCGAAGTTCTGGCGTGAGCAGCTCGGGCAGGCAATGAAATTGATGCCACGAGAGCGAAGCTTCAGGCTCTTTAGAATGTCGAAGCCGACCTTGATTTCCTCAACCGGGTCGGCGGCCAGCGAAATGCGGAGGGTATCGCCGATGCCTTCCATGAGCAGCATGCCAAGACCGACCGACGACTTGACCGTGCCCGAGCGCAGTCCGCCGGCTTCGGTGATGCCCAGGTGCAGCGGCTGTTCGATCTTGTCCGCAATCAGCCGGTAGGCTTCAACTGCCATGAACACATCGCTTGCCTTGAGCGAGACCTTGAAGTCATGGAAATCGAGCCGGTCAAGATAATCGATATGGCGCATGGCGGATTCGACCAGCGCCGCCGGTGTGGGTTCACCGTATTTTTTCTGAAGGTCTTTTTCGAGCGAGCCCGCATTGACGCCGATACGGATCGGAATGCCGTGATCGCGGGCGGATTCGACCACCGCCTTGACCCGGTCTTCGCGTCCAATGTTGCCCGGATTGATGCGCAGGCAATCGGCGCCGAGCTCGGCCACCCTCAGCGCGATGCGGTAATCGAAGTGAATGTCGGTGACCAGTGGGACGCTGACGCGTTTCTTGATTTCGCCGAACGCCTCGGCACAGTCCATGTCGGGAACGCTGACGCGAACGATGTCACCGCCGGCGTCAGCGATCTTGTTGATCTGCGCGACGGTTGCATCGACGTCCAGGGTGTTGGTGTTGGTCATGCTCTGAACCGTAATCGGCGCATCGCCGCCGATCGGAACCGAGCCGACATAAATTTTGCGTGAAACCCGCCGGGTGATCGGTGATTGGCTGTTCATGGCTATCTACTGATTCAGAGTGAATTTGGCAACATTATTGCTTCGCGTGTGTGACGCAAGGTTTACATCGGTGCCGTTGAGCGTAAGGGTAACATGGCTTGCATTACCGATGGTCAGCTTGAACGGTGGGGTCCCCTCGGCGCTTGCTGACGTGCCTGCTTTCTGAAGCCCGGTCAATATCGTGGCGCCGGTGTTATCGGTGATGCGAACCCAGGAGTCCTCGGCGAACTCGAGCGCAAGTGTCGGCGTCGCCGGCGTGGCGCTGTCGGCGTTTGAGTCGTCACTGGCGGCGCGTTCATTGCTGTCCGGCCCGTCTCCAACATCGCTTTGAGCCATGCTGGCGCCGTCACGACCGTCTTGCGTTGCCACTTGAAGACGATCGTTGGTGTCGATGGTGGCTTCGGCCGAGTCGGCCACACGCTCGTTTTCGATCTCAGGCGCTGAAGGCGCGAGTGATGACGCGTCGCTGGGCTCTATGCTGTCGATGGGTGTTGAATTGGTTGCGTCGGTGTCAATCGCTTCTGACGTCGGCGTATCATCAAGCGAGTCGGTGTCGCTCATGCCGGGGGTGTTGTCCCGGCTTTGCCACCAGGTAAGCGTTAGTGCGACCAGGGCGGCAATCACGATCAGCGTGACGATCGGAAACAGGATCTTGCCCCACTTGCTGGGCGGCTTGATGGTGTTGACCGGTGCGATGCGCGTGGTGGTCTGATCATCACGGCCGAATTCACGGTCATGGGCATCGACGATCATTTTTTCGTCCATGCCAAGCAGCCGCGCATAGGCGCGCAAGTACCCGCGGCGGTAGGCGCCAACGGACACCTGATCAAACTGATTCTGCTCGAAGGCACTGACCAGCGACGGACGAAGATTCAAACGGTCGGCAACGCTATCAAGGCTCAAGCCCTGGCGCTCACGCTCCTGCTTCAAGAGGGTTCCAGCGGGCTGCTGAGGCGAAGAAGGTGCAGTGTCGTAGCGTTCCGTCATTCGATCGTATCCTTGTTATCTTCAGGCTTGGGCGCGACGTTTTCGGGAGCGCGAGCAGGCAGTTTGTCGAGTTGATTCAACAGCGCCTGGCTTTGGGCATCCGCACCCGAGAGTCTCTGATAATAGCGTATCGCATGGCGGGCTTGCACAGGATCGCCTTGCTGGATGTATAAACGCGCCTCGATCAGATACGTCCGGGCATAACGAGGATCGATGGTTTTTGCACGCTCAAGGCTTTGCAGTGCGGCTGTGTTATCGCCGAGTGCGATCCGGCACTGGCCGAGATTACTGTAAAGTTGAGCGCGACGGGGGTAGTTGGTGTCTTCGGCGGCGCGCTCGAGCTGTTGGCAGGCGGGCTCATAGCGCTTTTGAGAAAAAAGAAACGTGGCGTAGTTGTTGCGCGCCTGGGTGAACTCGGGCGCCTGGTCGAGCGCGCGCTGATAATAGCGGTCAGCCAGTGCGTTATCCTGCTGGCGCTGGGCCAGAAGGGCCATGCCCTGTAGGGCGTGCGGATCCTGGTCATCAAGGCGCAGCGCGCGGTTGAGTGCCTGCTGAGCGCGGGGAAGATCGTCGCGCTGAAGGTAAGCCAGGCCCAGTTCCGTATAGGCGCCTGCCGGCGACTGGTCGAGCGTCTCGGTGGCGGGTCGAGTCGCAGTTTGCGCGCAGCCTGTAAGTATCATCGCGCCGATCACGACTGCAATGATTGAGGGCATCCAACGTAGGTGGTGCGTCATGGTGCGCTCACCCTAGAGTCGCTCGACTGTGAAAAAAGAACCTGGCCCATCAAAGCGTTGCCTGACCATCAAGTCAAGGCATCAATCGGCATCGATGGACAGTGCCTGAATGTAGCGCTCCTGACGCCGGGTACGATCCTTGACGCGCCCGACAAGCTGACCGCAGGCCGCGTCGATGTCATCGCCTCGGGTCATGCGCACCGGTGCATTGTATCCACGTTCAAACAGCCACTGCTGGAAGCGCATGACCTGATTGCGCGAAGGCTTCTCATACCCGGAGTTGGGGAACGGGTTGAAAGGGATCAGGTTGATCTTGCAGGGCAGTTCATCAAGCAGCGTTGCAAGGGCGTCCGCGTGCGCCTGTTGATCGTTGATGTCCTTCATCAAGGTATATTCGATCGTGATGGCGTGGATGCTGGGGCACTTTTCAAGATAGCGCTTGCAGGCGTCCAGAAGGGTTCGAATGTTGTACTTGCGGTTGAGCGGAACGAGGGTGTTTCGAAGCTCATCGTTTGGCGCGTGCAGTGAGATCGCGAGACTGACTTCGATGTCATCGCCAAGCTTGTCGATCATCGGCACCACGCCGGACGTGGACAGGGTCACGCGACGCTTGGACAGGCCGTAGGCGTTGTCATCGAGCATCAGGTGCATGGCGCTGACGACGTTGTCGTAATTGAGCAGGGGTTCACCCATGCCCATCATCACCACATTGGTGACCGGGCGCTGTCTGGAGTCCTTGAGGCCACCGCCGCGCTTGGTGGCGACCCACACCTGACCGATGATTTCGGCGCTGGTGAGGTTTCGCTGGTAGCCCTGTTTGCCGGTGGAGCAGAAGCTGCAGTCCAGCGAGCAGCCGACCTGTGAGGACACGCACAGGGTACGGCGCTGACCGTTGTCGGAGGGGATCAGTACGGTTTCGACGTAGCTGCCATCCTCGACCTCGAGCACCCATTTGCGGGTGCCGTCCTTGGATTCGCCTTCATAGACGATACCCGGCGGACGTATTTCGGCCACGCGCGCCAGTTTTTCGCGCAGGGGCTTTGAAAGATTGGTCATGTCTTCGAAGCGATCACACCCTTCGGCATGGATCCACTTCATGACCTGGGTGGCGCGAAACTTCTTTTCTCCCTGCTCGACGAAGAAGGTCTCCATCTGGCGACGAGTCAAGCCAAGCAGATTGACAAGGGCGGTATCGGGGGTAGGCGTCGTCATGGGCATCGGTCGTTGGTCGGGAGATAAGGGCGTGGCGGCAAGAGTGCCGCCACTGGAAGTAACGTGCCGCTACTTAGCCGCGCGGGCAAAGCTCGCTGTCTTCGAAGAAGAATGCGATTTCGCGGCTGGCGGATTCCGGTGCGTCGGAACCGTGAACGGCGTTGGCATCGACCGAGGTCGCGTAGTCGGCGCGGATGGTGCCAGCGTCGGCTTTCTGCGGGTCGGTTGCACCCATCAGTTCACGGTTCTTGGCGATGGCGTTGTCGCCTTCGAGGGCCTGAACCATGACCGGGCCAGAGGTCATGAAGCTGACCAGGTCGTTGAAGAACGGGCGTTCCTTGTGTTCAGCGTAGAAGCCTTCAGCCTGCTCCTGGCTGAGCTGCATCATTTTCGCAGCAACGACGCTCAGGCCGTTCTTTTCAAAACGTGCGTAGATTTCGCCGATCACGTTTTTGGAAACGGCATCCGGCTTGATGATGGAAAGCGTGCGTTCCAACGCCATGGGTAACTCCTTTGGATAACTGAAATGACAGACACGCCCGTATGGCGTTCTGTGTTGCAAGCGCGAGGTCGTCGCAAAGCGCGGCATTATAGCGGCTAGACCGCAGCCATGCACGACCGGTTGCGCGATTAAACGCTGAAGCTTTCGCCGCAGCCGCACTCATCTTTAACGTTTGGATTGTTGAACTTGAAAAAGCGGTTCAACCCTTCCTTGACGTAGTCCACTTCGGTGCCATCGAGCACACCAAGCGCCTCGTTGTCCACGATGACCTTGACGTCGTGCTCTTCGAACACGTTGTCGTCGTCGGTCACGGCGTCGGCGAAATCCAGTACGTAGCTGTAGCCTGAACATCCGCTCGGTTTAACGGTAACTCGAAGGCCGAGGCCTTCGCCACGCTCGGAAAGAACGGTTTTGATCTGGTCGGCAGCGGCCGGTGTGATACCTATCCGGGGCATTGTTCTCACCTCCCGGTGAAATCTTGAACATCTGGGTCTGATTATGCGCGCAATGTTGTCAAAGCGTGCTTGAGTTCGGCAAGGGCGAGGTCGATGTCGTCATCGCGGGTAAATCGCCCGAAGCTGAAACGAATCGAGGCCAGCGCCTCCTCTCTGGGAACGCCGATTTCCGTCAGAACGTAGGACGGGTCGACGCTTGCTGAATTACAGGCAGAGCCTGTGGAAATTGCCAGTTTGCGCAGGGCCATGATCAAGGACTCACCTTCGACGCCGTCAAATCCGACGTTGACGATGTTGGGCACGCTGCCCATCAGCGGCGAATGGATGTGGACGCCTTCGAGGGCGACCACGCCGTCTCGAAACCGGCTGTTGAGAATGTGCAGGCGGTCCTTGTCCTTTGCGTGATCCTCGAGCACCAGTCGGAAGGCCTCGCCCATGCCGACGATCTGATGGGTCGGAAGCGTGCCCGAGCGCATGCCTCGCTCATGTCCGCCGCCGTGAATCAGCGGGGCGATTTGAAGGCCTCGGCGCACGAAGAGGGCGCCAACGCCTTTCGGGCCATAGGCCTTGTGCGCCGACAGCGACATCAAATCCACCGGTAGATGCTGAAGATCGAGCGGAATCTTGCCGACGGCCTGCGCGGCATCGACGTGAAAGGCGGCGCCATGGGTATGCACGACCCGGCCAATGGCTTGCAGGTCGTTTTCGGTGCCAAGCTCATTGTTGACCGCCATCACCGACACAAGCGTTGTATCGCTTCGAAGCGCACTTTTGATGGCATCCGGTGTGATCCGGCCCTGGCTGTCCGGCTTGACCCAGCTGACCTCGAATCCTTCCGCCTCGAGTGCGATGGCCGTATCGATCACGGCCTTGTGTTCGATGGTCGAGGTGACCAAGTGATGACCGCGGTCGCGATGAGCTCTCATGTACCCGATCAGGGCGAGGTTGTCGGCCTCGGTGGCGCCCGAGGTCCAGACGATTTCACGTGGGTCGGCACCAACGGTGTCGGCCACCTGGCGCCGAGCCCCTTCGACGGCCTGCTCGGCCAGCCAGCCAGCCATGTGACTGCGTGATGCCGGGTTGGCGAAGGTGCCGTCCTCGGTCAGGTAGTCGGCCATCAGGCGAGCGACGCGCGGGTCGACCGGTGTCGTTGCCGCGTTATCCAGATAGATGAGAGACGCGTTCATGAGAACCCTTCAGTGACCGGTGGCGTGGGGAAGCGTTAAAGGTTGAGGCTCTTCATCGGCCCTTTGTGTCTGTCGTTGAGCGATGGCCTGCACCTCACGGCGTCTCAACAGCTCGCCGAGCGTGATGCCGCTCAGAAAATCATGAATCGCATCGGAAAGATCGCACCACAGGTGGTGGGTCAGACAGGTCTCACCGTGCGTGCAATCCCCTGCGCGTTGGCATCGGGTCGCATCGATCGATTCATTGACCGCATCGATAATGGCCGATACGGCGATGTCATCGGCGTCCTTGTTCAGAAGATAGCCTCCACCGGGGCCACGCACGCTCTTGACCAGGTTCTGGCGGCGCAGCTTGGCAAACAGCTGCTCCAGATAGGACAGCGATATCTCCTGGCGCTTTGAGATGTCGGCCAGGCTCAACGGCCCTTCCGGCTGACGAATGGCCAGATCGAGCATCGCGGTGACGGCGTATCGACCCTTGGTCGTGAGGCGCATGATGATTCCTGTTCAAAGACCCTACAAGCTGTACGTATTTTCGAAAACCTGAGTGAAATAATCAACTATTTTCGGGGCGGCGTATCGTGGCCGTCTGTCGCGTCGCGTTTATCCGCTGAATCGTGGCGCGGTGAACAGGGGTAATCGAGTTCATCGAGCGCGGCGATGAAGTCGTCGCGATCAAGCGAGGGCAGGTCGTGCGTTCGAAAGGTGTCATCGATCTTTCGAAGCGCAAGACACATGCGGTCGATCCGGTCGTCGACGCTTTGAATATGGTCGAGTACGGCGTGCAGTGAGCGCGCCATGGGATCGGGCATCTCCTCGCCCATGCCGTAGGCATCGAAGCCGAGCTTGTCACGCATGGCCGCACGCTCGGGGCGGTCGCTCGCCGCGTCGTTTGACGCGTCCTTGCGTTGCTTCACGACCTTGCCCGGGATGCCGACCGCGGTTGCACCTTCGGGCACATCCTTGGTGATGACCGCATTCGAGCCGACACGCGCCTGATCGCCGAGGGTAATCGGGCCAAGAATCTTGGCGCCTGCGCCCACGATGACGCCATTACCGAGTGTGGGATGGCGTTTGCCCTTGTTCCAGGTTGTGCCGCCAAGAGTGACGCCATGATAGAGCGTGACGTCATCGCCGACTTCGGCGGTTTCACCGATCACAACGCCCATGCCGTGGTCGATGAAAAACCGCCGACCGATTCGGGCGCCGGGGTGAATCTCGATGCCGGTCAACCAGCGGGCCAGCGTCGAATTGAATCGGGCCAGCCATTTGAGATTGCGCGTCCAGAGCCGGTGCGAGATGCGGTGCGCCATGACAGCGTGCAGACCGGGGTAGGTGGTCAGTACCTCGAAGGTGGTGCGTGCGGCCGGGTCGCGGTCAAATACGCTTCGAATGTCTTCTTTAATCAACTCAAGCATGGCTTGCTCTCGGCTTAGTCGTTAGGCGTGTGCTTGTCGAATTCGGTCAGCATGCCCCGAAGGATATTGACCTCGACCGTGTCGAGTCGCGCCCGTAGATAAAGTCGGCGCAGCCGGGCCATGAGCTGGCGTGGGTTATCGGGTCGGTGGAAGCCGGAGCGAGTCAGGCTGGTTTCCAGGTGCGTGAAAAAGCGTTCGAGGTCGTCGTGGCTCGCCAGCGGATGGTCCCACGTTACGCCGAAGGGCATTTTCTCGTGCGCGGTCTCTGACCCTTTCGCTTTTTCCAGCGCGGTCTCGTCGAGGGCGACGTTGCCTGGGTCACTTTCGGCCTCAAGCCAACCCTGGCGGCACTCATAGCAAAGAACTTGAACCGCGGCCGCCAGATTGAGTGAGCTATAACCGGGGTTGGCCTGGATGTGCACATGCTGATTACAGCGCTGCAGCTCATCGTTGCTGAGCCCTGAGTCTTCGCGTCCAAACACGATGGCGACCTTGCCGGGGGCGTCTCCCCGGCCTTTGAGCTCACTCGGCAGGCGCCGGGAAAGCTCCCGCGGTGAGATCATCGGCCAGGGCAGGGTGCGTGAGCGGGCGCTGCAACCGACCACCAGGGTGCAGTCTTGGACGGCCTGATCGAGGCTTTCGAACATCCGAGCGCTATTTAAAATATCTTCCGCGCCCGAGGCGCGCGCCTGAGCTTCTTCATCGAACGGGTCACAGCGGGGGGTGACGAACGCGAGGTGGTCAAGGCCCATGGTTTTCATGGCCCGGGCCGTCGCGCCACAGTTGCCCGGATGGCCGGTGCCGATTAACACGATGCGTATGCGGTCAAGCATGAGGAAAGGCTACTCTCTTAAATGCGACAAGCGCGCTATCCTAGCACGTCGAGCCGGATATGCGGTGCGACGGCCTCGCAGCGCGCCGCGTTTTTTGATATCATCGCGCGGTTCTTTAACAGCCCCATTTTCACCGCTCAAGGCCCGATCATGCATCCTATGGTCCAATTTGCGCTGCGTGCTCTACGCGGCGCCTCCGAACAGCTCAATCGAGTCCGTGATCGTCTGGACATCGCTCGAGAAACCCAATCTCAGGACGCGCTCTTGGTCGACACCGCGCGTTATATCGAGGAAAACATCGCGCGGCAGTTTGCCAAGGGCTACCCGCTTCACGGCATCAGCGGCCGTTACCTGCCCTTCAAGGAAGGCAGTGGCGAAGGCGCGGATTACCACTGGAAAATCGAGCTGTTTCACGGCTACCAGAACCTCGCCATCAATGCCAACGGCTGTGCCCTGTCGCTGGTGTGCATGTTCAAGGGCCGTGCCGAGCACGCCGTTGTGCTGAGCCCGTTCACTGATGATGAGTACCTCGCCAGTCGTGGGCGCGGCGCGCATTACAACGATAAGCGAATGCGTGTCAGTGGTCACATCACCGAAGACGAAGTTCGCCTCGCCATGGGCGTGCCCGAGATGCATGTGCGCTCGCGCTATTTCCCGGATTACCTGAGCGTGCTGCAGCGCATCGGTGTGCAGTCAAGCGTGGTTCGAACACTGGGTTGTCCGGTGCTCGAACTTGCTGAGCTCGCCTCGGGGCGCGTCGATGCAGCCTTCGTGTTCGGTATTGAAGAGCAGGATCTGGCCATCGCCCAGCTGATGCTGAAAGAGGCCGGTGCGCTGATCGGTACGCCGAGCGGGCAGCCGCAGGTCGAACCCGACGGTGCGTTGATGGCTGCCAATCCGCGACTCTACAAGCAGCTGGTGAAACTGGTGAAGCCGAGCCTGGTCAACGCCTGATCACCTGGTCTGGTGCGCTTGCGTCGGCACCTACAAAAAAAGCCCGGTTCTTTAACCGGGCTTTTTTTATGTCCTGCATTTCCCTGTGTCGATGTTTAGGCCCTGCATCGATGCAGGGCCGCTCAACCAGGCGGTTGGAGGTTAGGGCAGCTCGTCCTCGACTTCCTCTTTCTTGGTCGGAATGAGGTCCTCGCGCTTGAGCTTGACCACCAGCAGCAGCGCCGAGGCGACATAGACCGATGAGAACGTCCCCAGAACGACCCCGATGATCAGCGCCAGCGAGAAGTTGTGGATCATGTCCCCGCCAAGGAAGTACAGCGCCAGGAGCACCAGCAGCGTGGTCCCCGAGGTGGACAGCGTTCGCGCAAGCGTCTGATTGATCGCGTCGTTGAAAATCTTGGCAAGGTCGTTTGTCTGAGACTTGCGGATGTTTTCTCGTATGCGGTCATAGACGATGATGGTGTCGTTGAGCGAGTACCCGATCACGGCAAGCACGGCGGCCAACACGGTCAGATCGAAGTCGATCTGAAAGAACGCGAAGATACCAAGCAGGATGATGACGTCGTGACCGAGTGAGAGCAGGGCGCCAAGCGCAAACTTGTACTGAAAGCGAATTGCGACATAAAGCGCCACCACGCCGAGTGCGATCAGCATGCCGAGTCCGCTCTGATCGCGAAGCTGGTCGCCGACCTGGGCGCCGACGAATTCAGCGCGTACCAGCTGCACCGAGCTTGTTTGACTCGAAAGGGCGTTGGTTACGCTTTCGCCCACGCTTTGATCGAACTGCTGTTGCAGTCGAACCAGAATATCGTTGGCTTCCCCGAAGGTCTGTACGGAGAAGTCGCGATAGCCAGCCTCGGAAAGCTGCTGACGAACATCGTCGAGTTCGGGTGCGTTCTCGTACTGAACTTCCACCAGCGTGCCGCCGGTAAAATCCAGCCCCAGGTTGAGGTTTTGGATCGCGAGCGCGCCAATGGCTGCAAGCGTCAACACGATAGAGACGACAAACGCTGCCGTCTTTTTACTCATGAAGTCAAAATTGGTCATGATCGGCCCCTTAGATCCAGAGTTTCTTCAGCGCTTTTCCGCCGATCGTGAGATTGGTAATGGCGCGACTGACCATCAGGCCTGTGAACATCGACGTCAGGATGCCGAGCGACAGCGTGACGGCGAAGCCCTTGACCGGCCCGGTGCCGATCGAGAACAGAATCAGGGCCACCAGAAGGGTCGTGATATTGGCGTCCAGAATCGAGGTGAAGGCACGTTCATAGCCCGTATGAATGGCCTGGTGCGGGCTGAGGCCGCGCCTGATTTCCTCTCTGATGCGCTCATAGATCAAGACATTGGCGTCCACCGCCATCCCGAGTGTCAGTACGATACCGGCAATGCCTGGAAGCGTTAGTGTGGCGCCCAGCATCGACATCGCCGCGATCAAAAGCGCGAGGTTGATGGTGAGCGAGGCGTTGGCGATCAGGCCGAACGCCTTGTAGCGCAGCAGCATGAACAGCACCACAAGCACCAGACCGATTTGAACCGATAGAACGCCGCGGTCGATGTTCTGCTGGCCAAGGCTTGGCCCGATGGTGCGTTCCTGAGCGAAGTAGATCGGTGCGGCCAGCGACCCCGAGCGCAGCAGTAGCGCAAGTTCCGAGGCTTCCGTGGGTGAATCGAGCCCGGTAATGCGGAATCGGTTACCCAGTGCGCTCTGGATGGTCGCCAGGCTGATGATGCCTTTTTCGGTGTAGGGGATGCGCTTTTCGACTTCCTTGCCATCCTGCATCACCGTACGGGTGCGGCTCTTGTGCTCGATGTAAAGCACCGCCATGTTGCGCCCGATGTTGGCCCGTGTCGCACGGTTCATCTTGGAGCCGCCGGGACCGTCCAGGTTGATGTTGACCTGAGGCTGACCGTTTTGATCGAAGCTCTGGCTTGCGCTCGAGACGCTGTCACCGGTAATGATCACGTCGCGTTGGAGCGCTGCCTTGCGTGCAGGGTCGTTTCGAAACCCAAAGGTCTCGGTCTGATCGGCGCCGCTGTTATTGGAGGCTTCAAGCCGGAATTCGAGGTTGGCTGTCGCGCCGACAACGCGCTTGGCGGCGGCGGTGTCCTGAACGCCTGGAAGCTCGACCACGATGCGGCTTGGCCCCTGGCGCTGCACCAGCGGTTCGGAAACCCCAAGTTCGTTGACGCGGTTTCGGATCGTGGTCAGGTTCTGTTTGACCGCGTAATCCTGAATGTCGGTAACCGCCTGATCTGTCAGTGTCATGACGAGCTGACGCTCGCGACCCTGTTCACGGGTGGTGAAATCGAACTGGTTATACTGGGTGCTCAACTCGCTCTGGGCCTTTTCGAGCTCATTTTCATCGAGGAAGCTGAACACAATGGCGCGGTCATTGACCTCATTGCCGCGGTAGCGAATGCGCTCATCGCGAAGCGTTTCACGCATGGCGCTGGCGTTGACGTTGAGTCGCTGCTTGACGGCTGCGTCCATGTCGACTTCCAGCAGGAAGTGCACGCCGCCGCGAAGGTCGAGCCCGAGCTTCATTGGCTTGGCCCCGATGGCGCGCAGCCAGTCCGGGGTTGCCTCGGCCAGGTTCAGCGCAACCACGAAGCCCTGTCCGAGGGTCTGGTTGATGATGGTACGCGCGCGCAGCTGATCATCGGCGTGATCGAGTCGAATCAGTGCGCTGCCTTGCGTGAGTTCGGTGGCCTTGACGTCGATGCCAGCCTGATCAAGGGCATCGGTGGCTTGAGTGATCTGCTGCTGGCTGATCGATTTGACGCCGCGGTCGCCACTGATCTGTATGGCCGGGTCTTCGGGATAGAGGTTGGGCAGTGCGTAGAGAACGCCCACGACGATCACGACAAGAACGATCAGGTACTTCCAGATGGGGTAACGGTTGAGCATCGGGGCTCTGTCCTGGGTTGCTGACAATCAAAAGAGGGCCGGGGAGACCGGCCCTTCAGGCTTACAGAGACTTGAGGGTGCCTTTGGGAAGGACGGTGGCGACGGCATTTTTCTGCACGTTGACTTCAACGCCATCAGAGACCTCGAGTGTGAGGAACTCTTCGCCCACCTTGTTGACACGACCGACCATGCCTCCGCCGATAACGACCTCATCGCCTGTCGAAAGTTCGGAAATCAGCTTCTTGTGCTGTTTGGCCCGCTTGGACTGCGGACGCCACAGCAGGAAGTAGAAAATCAGCACGAAGCCGACCAGCATTACGATCTGGCCGATGGCGCCCGCGCCGCCGGCACCGGCCGCGCCGTCGGCTGCCTGAGCAGATGAGATCAGAAAGTCCAGCATGAACAGTCCTCTTGAAGGGCTTGAATGAAACGGGTGATCGCCTCGAGGCGGTGGTCGGCACCGACGCGAGGCGATGATGCCAGAGGCATCGCTTACGTCGCGAGCTCAGGCGTTTCCTGGCCGCGTCGCGTGTAAAACTCGTTTACGAAGTGGGTCAATGTACCCGCTTCGATGGCGCCGCGCAAACCTGCCATAAGGCGCTGGTAATAGCGCAGATTATGGATGGTGTTGAGCTCGGCGCCGAGCATTTCACCGCAGCGGTCGAGGTGGTGTAGATAGCTTCTCGAGAAGTGTTCGCAGGTATAGCAATCACAGTCCGCCTCAAGCGGTGCGGTGTCGTATCGGTGGCGTGCATTTCGAATCTTGACCGTGCCGTCGGCAGTGAACAGGTGGCCGTTTCGAGCGTTACGGGTCGGCATCACGCAGTCGAACATATCGACGCCGCGGCGTACGCCCTCGACCAGGTCTTCCGGCTTGCCAACCCCCATCAGATAGCGCGGCTTGTCAGCCGGCATCATCTCGGGCAGATAGTCGAGGACCTTGAGCATCTCTTCCTTGGGCTCACCGACCGAGAGGCCACCGATGGCCAGGCCGTCGAAGTCGAGTTCGTTCAAGCCTTCAAGTGAGCGCTTTCGGAGTTCGGGGTACATGCTGCCCTGAACAATGCCAAACAGCGCCGCCGAGGAGTCGCCGTGAGCCTCTTTCGACCGCTTGGCCCAGCGCAGCGACAGCTCCATCGAGCGCTTGGCTTCTTCGGGCGTCGCCGGGTAGGGCGTGCATTCATCGAAGATCATGACGATGTCGGAGCCGAGTGAACGCTGGATCGACATCGACTCTTCCGGCCCCATGAACACCTTGGCGCCATCGACCGGCGAGCGAAAATGCACGCCCTGTTCGGTGATCTTTCGCATGTCGCCGAGTGAAAACACCTGGAAACCGCCGGAATCGGTCAGGATCGGTTTGTCCCATTGCGCGAAATCGTGCAGATCGCCGTGGGCTTCGATGACTTCGGTGCCGGGTCTGAGCCATAGGTGAAAGGTGTTGCCGAGAATGATCTCGGCGCCGATGGCCTTGATGCGTTCAGGTGACATGCCCTTGACGGTGCCGTACGTGCCAACGGGCATGAACGCCGGAGTCTCGACGGTACCCCGGGGAAACGTCAGGCGGCCCCGGCGAGCGCGGCCATCGGTTGCGGTGGTTTCGAACTGCATGCGGCAGGTATCACGCATGGGGGGACTCTCCCTGCTTGGGCGCGCGGGTCAGGAACATGGCGTCGCCATAGCTGAAAAAACGATACCCTTCATCGACGGCGGCCTGATAGGCGTGTTTGACGTGCTCAAGGCCTGAGAACGCACTGACCAGCATCAAGAGCGTCGATTCGGGGAGGTGGAAGTTGGTGATCAGTGCATCGACGCAGCGCCAGCGATAGCCCGGATAGATGAAAATATCGGTCTCACCTTCGTAGGGGCGGATCTCACCGTCCGCGCTTGCGCTTTCCAGGCAGCGCACGCTGGTCGTGCCCACCGCGATCACGCGATTACCGCGCGCCTTTGCGCCGCGAACTGCCTCGCAGGTGGCCTGGTCGACCTTGAGCCATTCGCTGTGCATCTGGTGCGTTTCGATATCATCGACCCGAACGGGTTGGAAGGTACCGGCACCGACGTGCAGCGTGACATAGGAAAGAATCACACCCTTGGCGGTAAGCGCATCGAGCATTTCCTGATCGAAGTGCAGGCCCGCAGTAGGTGCAGCGACGGCGCCCTCGTGGCGTGCATACACGGTTTGGTAGCGCTCTCGGTCATCCAGCTCGTCCTCCCGCTCGATGTAGGGCGGAAGCGGCATGTGACCGTGCTGATTGAGCAGTTCGATCAAGGGCGTCTCGCCGAGAAAGCGCAGCTCGAACAGAGCGTCGTGACGCGCCTCGACCACGGCCTCGATGCCGCCTTCGAAGCTCAGCCGAGTGCCAGGCTTGGGCGACTTGCTGGAACGAAGGTGCGCAAGGCCTCTGTGCGCGTCCAGCGGACGCTCCAGGAGCATCTCGACCTTGCCGCCACTGGCTTTCTGGCCGAACAGCCGGGCAGGGATGACGCGGGTGTCGTTGAATACCAGCACGTCGCCCGGGTTCAGGGCGTCCAGAATGTAGTTGAATCGGCGGTGCTCGATGGCTCCGTGTTCACCGTCGAGGCAGAGCAAACGGCAGTCGGTGCGGTGTTCGCTTGGGTAACGAGCGATCAGCTCGTCGGGCAGATCGAAATGGAAATCGGCGCGCTGCATGAGTCAAAGAAGGCACTGGTCTGTGAAAAGGGCGCCATGATACCCAAGGCGTGGCTTGAAGTCATTGACGTGCGCGCAATGGCCCGTATAATACGCCTCGTCCTTCCGTGCCGGAGTGGCGAAATTGGTAGACGCAGGGGATTCAAAATCCCCCGGGCTAATCCCCCGTGTCGGTTCGAGTCCGACCTCCGGTACCACGCATTCATACATGCGCTCTTTTCTTGACGATCCAAGCCTAATCCTTTTGGCCTTTTCTGTTCTCCAGTGACCAGCATCCGATGCCGGAACAACGAGAACGTCACATTTTTGCGTGTGTTTTCCCCTCGCCTGCGCCCCGGTCTTTGATGACCTGGTGTCGTGCGTCGATGTTGCCTGTCTGACTTTTCCCTTGTCACTTCATGTGTTGCCTTCCATGGGCGCTTGTCGCCATACGCCCTGATCGCCTGTTGCGAGGGGATATCTCGCCCTTAAGTTTATCTTGTTGCTATTGAATGGCATTCCCCTGAGTGGTCTACCCTTTTATAAGTTAAGTATTCTTAGATGTAAGACTGTTCGAGCCTCCTTGGGCGTGGTGTGAGGTCCCTCATGCCCTTATCACGCAACAAGATGCAGGAGGCGTCGATGTCTTTTATCGAGACAGCAGAAGATGTGTTGAATTTCAGGGAGCGATTCAGTGCCGATCATCGCAATGCACTGCACTGGGATACCGGTTGGTGTGGGCAAGGGTGCTTGAAAGGGGCCCGTGCAGGGCTTGCGGCGTTTCATCATCCAACACTTGCGCTCAACCGGTTGAATGATGCAGCAGTGATCGAGATTTATGAGCGTGAATACATAAGGCCCATGGCGCTCGAGCGTCTTTCGCGGTCGGTAGCTGCGTTCATGCTCGATACTGCACTTGGCATGGGGCGTGAGTCAGCCTGTCGTCTTCTGGAGGACAATATGTGTCTCATTGGCGATCAAGGCGGCGGCGAGGCGCTTATCAACGCGTTGTTGTTCACGCGCCTTGGGTGCCTCAATAGTTCAGCGCTGTTGTCAGAGGTCAAACGCAAGGAGGTGCGTCGATTGATGCGCGTGTTCGATCAGTGTTGTGCGCTGGAAGGAGAACGCACGTTGGTTTGATAAAGAGTAAAAAAACCCGCCTTTCGGCGGGTTTTTTTGCGCTTTACCAGCGGCGTCGACCCAGCAACACACCTGCTGCAAGGCCCACGACAGCTCCGGCTGCAATGTAGGACCAGCTGTTTTCATGAACATGGCGGTCGATCCCGTAGGCCGCGCGCTGACCGTAGTCGATCGCGCGCTCCTGGCCGTCATGCAGGCGCGCACGCGCATGATCAAGGTGACCGCGCGCATCATCGCCCAGATGGCTCAGACGGCGCTTGGAGCGGTCGCGTTCTTCGGCCAGTTCTTCGTGCCAGCGTTCCATGGCACGGCGACGATCACGGCTGGAGCTGAATATACCCATTGAGTGTCCTCCTGACGTTAACGGGAAAATGGCAAGGGTTTCTTGTCATGCGTCGTGGTAAGCGTAGCGCTGAATATCGGGTTATGCCTACCGAATGGTGTATATAAGTACGCTGTTACAAAAGGTTTCAAAAAAGGAGCATAAACCGGATGAAATACGCGGTTTTTCAATGTAGCTTCTCTAATGTTTTAGGAGGAAATAACTAATTATTTTTGCAACTTTTGAATTAGTTTTCCGGTAGCTGTACGCGCATATGAGAAGAATGGCCCTTGGGCGGCTTCCTGCATGGTCGGGAGTCGCCTTTTTTTATGCGCGGTTTTCATTCTGGTCTCTCCGAATATAATGCGGCGTTGTTTCGTGCTTGATGTCTTTGCCGTACAAGGAGTGTTGCCATGACGTGGGCCCATTGGTGGTCGCTTGCGTTGGTCTGTGTGCTTGGCGCCGTATCCCCAGGCCCGAGTCTTGCGATGGTTGTGCGTCATACCATGCGAGGCGGTGCGCTTCAGGGCGTTGCTGCAGCCTTGAGTCATGCCCTGGGTGTGGGCATCTACGCGGTCATGACCGTGGCGGGCATTGGTTTCATCATGACCCGCTTTCCTCTGATCTATCAGTTCATAAGTATCGTCGGAGCGATTTACCTGCTTTGGCTTGGCGTGAACGCGCTTCGGTCCCGGCCCGCGGCTGATGGGGCGACCGTCTCGGATGTGGCAGAGCAGGACATCGCCTCGGCCGTGCGGGATGGGTTTGGCATGGCGCTTGCCAACCCAAAGCTCATTCTTTTCTTTGTCGCGCTCTTGAGTCAGTTCATCGAACCCGGCAGCTCACTTGCTGCGAGCGCGCTGGTGGTCATGACCGTCATGATCATCGATGGGCTCTGGTACATTCTGGTCGCGAAGGCGCTTGCGCGGCCGGCGCCGCTTGCACTTTTGAGGCGAAAGGGATGGCTGGTCGAGCGCGCGTCGGGCGCGGTTTTTATTCTGTTGGCTTTAGTCGTTCTGGGCGAGGTCGCACACGCATGGCATTGAGGGCGAACGGGAAGAGTGCGAATGAGGACAGCGCGTTCGGCGCCTGCGCCAAGGCGCGGGCTGCGCGTGAGCAGGTACAGATATGCACGCCCGAAGGACGACGCTGTGGCTCGGTCAGGCGTTTCAGGCTGCGCCAGCTGCGCCTTTGGCATTTCGCGAGTTATGTTTTCGTCTTCGATGACAGCGACCGACTTTGCGTCCAGAAACGCACTCAGATCAAGGATGTCTTTCCCGGTGCATTCGATCTCAGCGCCGGTGGCGTACTTGCCGCGGGCGAAGCGCGCCATATAGGCGCACGACGTGAAGTATTCGAGGAGTTGGGCGTGAGCGCGCCCTTGAACTTTACAGGCTCGTTCCAGTTTGGCGCGCTTCACGTGCATGGCGATATTTTCTGGACAAGATGGACCGGCCCCATCCGTCCCCAGCCTGAAGAGGTCGAGGCCACCGACTGGCTCGACATCGCTGACGCACTAGCACTTCAGCAGGTAACACCAGACACCCGAGCGGCACTGGTCTATCTTCTGGCGTCACCTGGGTGCCCGGTAGGGCGGCCCTGAACGAGCGTATCGTTTACGTCAATTTGCCCTTGAGTGCGTCTCGATCGGTAATCGTTGGCTGTTCGAGAAGCGCTCGAGCCGCGTCCAGTTGATCGTCCAGGTCAATCAGCATGACGCCTTTCAACGTATCGTCGTCGAGATAGAAAATCGCCCCTTTACGGTTGGGCGTTTGCCAATCCGACACGGTGTCCAGGTTCGAAGCATCTGCCGTTCCAACGGCCCTGAAGCCGAGATCGAACACGTTGGAATAGAAGTAGGGCGTGTGCGTATAGGCCGAGGCGACACCGGCCATGTTGTGCCCTGCCTGCGTGCCCATCTGATTGGCGTTGTCGACGTGTTCGACGCGCTGTGCCCCCAAACGAACATCTGGATAGCGCGCGACGTCTCCGGCGGCGAAGATGTTCGGGTCATCGGTTGTAAGCCACTGATCGACCACAATGCCATCATCGACGGAAAGTCCCGCCTGCTCGGCAAGCGCCGTTTCTGGCGTGATGCCTATTCCTGCGGCCAGCATGTCGCCTTCAAGGGTCGAGCCATCGTCGAGCGTGACGCAGACGCCTTGCTCACCGACGCTTCCACCGGTTACCTGCCGGCGTGTGATGACCGACACGCCGTGCTCGGTAAAGGTGTCCTGAAAATGGCGCGCGAATGCGTCGGGAAAAAGGGGCTCGCCGAGCACGTTATCAGGCGTAATGAGGGTCACCTCACAGCCTTGCTGGACAAGCGCCGCGGCCAGTTCACACCCAATGTAGCTACCGCCGGCAACCAGCATGCGGGCGCCGGGCGTTGCCGCGTCGCGCAGGCGTTGATAATCGGCGTAGGTTCGAAAGTAAAGGACACGGTCACTGGCCGGCAAATCGGGAAGCGTTTTCGGAGCACCGCCCGTGGCCAGGAGTAGCTTTGAGTATCCAAACTCGGCACCGTCCTCGGTTGCAACGGTGCGCGCCGCTCGATCGAGTCGAGTGATTCGGGTTTCGGTGTGGATTTCAACGCGGTCGTCGTCCGTAATCATCCAGATATCGTCTTCGGTAAACTCCGGGTCGGTCCAGAGCTTCTTGGACAGCGCCGGCCGAGTAACCGGGGGGTGCTTCTCTTCGCCGAGAATGGCGATGCTGGCGCTTGGACGATTTTTCCGAATGGCCTTGGCCGCATTGGCCGCGGTCATTCCTGCGCCGACGATGAGGTAGTCGTACTGTGTCTTCATGGCAAGATCCCTATGGCCTTCAGTGTGTCGGCCCACGCGTCCTTGGGGCCGCTGGGTTTAAACATAGGTAGCCTGCTGGGTTAGTTCAATGCATCGCACCGGGGATAGGCGTCTGTCACATCGTTAGCGCTCGAACACAGTTCGTGACGTGCGATGGGTAGAGCGTTGATGCGTTGCGTGGCAGTCTAGGGTCATAAAAGGGGGTATGGGCCGAAACGATGGATATATACACTCAGGATTGCCACACCGCCTCGGGAGAGCCGTTCAATCTTCGGGCGCTGCGTGGTCAGGTGCTGATGGTGGTCAACGTGGCCAGCCAGTGCCGGTTCACGCCGCAGCTTGCCGAACTCGAGACGCTTTATCAGACCCATCAGGCGCAGGGGTTTACCGTGCTGGCGTTTCCGTGCAATCAATTTCTGCATCAATCGCCTGAGTCAGGGCGCTCGTTCGAGCAGTTCTGTACTCGGTCGTTCAAAACCTCCTTTCCCATCATGGAAAAGGTAAACGTCAATGGTGCGAACGCGCATCCCCTGTTTCAGCTCTTGAAGCATCGGGCCCCGGGGGTGCTGCGCTCACGCCAGATCAAATGGAATTTCACCAAGTTTTTGATCGGCCGCGATGGCCACGTCATGCGCCGTTTTGCACCGGCGGTGTCGCCTTCGACGCTTTCACAGGCAATCGATGAAGCCTTGGCCATTCCGTTCTCGGCATAAGCCATTGCTACTTTGATGAGTTCGGTGTTTTTCCCTACTGTTCGTGCATACTCGACGCGAAACCTGGACGCGGTATTCTTGCGTCGACCAATCAACCGAGATAAAGGAGTAAGTGCGTGGCTTCCACGTTGATGTTGCATAGGGTGTGGCGATGGTTCGCCATGATGATGGCGGTCCTGTGTCTATCCATGCCGCTGGCGCACGCCGCGCCGACTGATGCAGGAACCGATGCCTCAGGCAAGGCAGACGCCGGGGCGCTTGCGGACATGCTCGAAAACGATCAGACCCGACAGCAGTTGATCGATCAGCTCCGATCGGTGGCTGCAAATCAGGAGGGTGGCAGTCAGAGCGAGGCCGAGACGCCGCCGTCGGATGCGCCCAAAAACGACGCCGCAACCTCCGATCAAGGGGACAGCGATGGTGGGTTGGGCGAGTTGCCGCGTCAGATCGCCGACACGACCCAGGCCTTTGCCGAATCGCTGGCGGCCAACGTGACCGGCTCGGTGGCAGCGATTCTGTCGATCGGCGATGGCGCCGACGGCAATGGTGCCAACTGGGGTGAGCTGAGCGGTCGCTTGATCGGGCTGGGCATTGTTATCGGTGGCACCATCGCTGCCTTTTTCCTGCTGCGCTCACTGGTCAGTCCGCTTTTCCGCAAGGCCGATCGCTGGGTGGTCTCCGAGCAGGGGGCATCGAGCGTACTGAAGCGCCTTGGCGCCGTGGTGCTGTGTCTGGCGATTGATCTGATCGTCATTGCGCTGGCGGCAGTCACCGGGTACGCCATCGGGCTGTTCGCGTTTGGTGATAACGCAACCATCGGTACGTACCAATCGCTGTTCATCAACGCATTTGCGATTGTCGAAGTCTTCAAGGCCTTGATCCGCGTGGTATTTGCCGATCGCTACGAAGGGCTTCGCCTGTTTACGATGCCCTCCGATGTCGCAAAATACTGGAACCGCTTTCTCGCTCGGCTGGTTGGGCTTATCGGCTATGGAATGATGGTGGCGGTACCGTTCGTTGCAGGGCTCTTGTCGCCGTCGCTCGGTAAACTGGTCGATCTTCTGATCATGGTCGTGGCCTATGTCTACGCCTTGAGCGTGATTCTCAGCAATCGCGCTGACCTGCAGCAGCGGCTCGAGTACCGCGCCGAACACGCCTCGATGAGTGCGTTTGGTGTCTTGATGCGCGTACTCGGCAAGATCTGGCACCTACTGGCGATCGCCTATTTCACCGTGCTTCTGGTCATCAGTCAGGTCTACCCGGAGCAGGCGCTGCCGTTCATGGCCAAGGCCACGGCCCAGACGCTGATTGCCGCGGGCATTGGTATGTTGCTCTCGAGCATGATCACCAAGGTGTTGGCGTCTCGCATTACGCTCCCCAACCAGATGGGCCAGCGTCTGCCTCAGCTCGAACAGCGACTGAACTCCTATATCCCCAACACGCTGAAGGTGGTTCGCGCACTGCTTCTGATCGCGGTGCTGTTGGTTATTCTGGATGCGTGGCGTGCGTTTGACCTGACCGGCTGGCTGGCATCAAGCTCGGGCAAGAACACCATCGCGATGATCGTGCATGTTGGCATCATTTTGCTGGTGGCGGCGCTGATCTGGACGGCACTCGCGAGTTTCATCGAGCATCGTCTGAACCCGGGTGAATTCGGCCGGGCGCCGACGGCGCGTGAAAAGACGCTGCTGTCACTGTTCAGAAACGCTATTGCCATCGCGCTTACCGTCATGACGGTCATGATCGTGCTTTCCCAGATCGGCATCAATATCGGGCCGCTGATCGCCGGTGCCGGTGTCGTCGGTCTTGCGATCGGTTTCGGGGCCCAGAAGCTGGTGCAGGATGTGATTACCGGCGTATTCATTCAGCTCGAAAACGCGATGAACACCGGCGACGTGGTTTCCGCAGGTGGTATTACAGGTACCGCCGAACGTCTGACCATTCGCTCGGTCGGCATTCGAGATCTTTCCGGCACCTATCATGTCGTGCCGTTCTCCTCGGTCGATGTGGTCTCCAACTACATGCGCGATTTCGCCTATCACGTTGGCGAGTACGGCATTGCCTACCGTGAAGATGTCGACTTTGCGATCGAGAAGCTGCATGACGCGTTCGAGGAACTCAAGCAGGACGAGGCTCAGCGCGAATGCATTCTCGAAGACATGACGGTGCCCGGCGTGATCGCGCTCGCTGACAGCTCCGTTAATATCCGCATCATGATCAAGACCACGCCGGGCACCCAGTGGTCGCTGGGCCGTGCGTTCAACCGGTTGGTCAAGAAGCACTTTGACGCCGCCGGCATCGAAATTCCGTTCCCGCACCTCACCATGTACTTCGGCGAGGACAAGGACGGTAAGGCGCCGCCGGCCAATCTGCGCATGATGCGTCAGGAAAAGGTGGTCAACCGCTCTGCCAAGAACGCCGATGACAAGGGGGCGTTTGAAGGTGAAACCACGGGCCGCAACAGCATGCCCGATGTCGATAACGACGGCAGCGACGAAGGCGGTGCCGACCGCTAGCGCTGTGGTTCTATAAACTGGTGGCAATGTAAAAGCCCGGCTGATTCAGCCGGGCTTTTTTATAAGCAGGTATTGGGGATGGCCTAATAGGTGTGTTCGTAAAAATGATGCAAGAGAATATTCATTATTTATTCAAGAGCGCTTTAGACGTTTTTGCTGTTTTTAAATGGTTTCCCTCGGTTTGAATGAATGGCTGTCTGGAGCAAGCCGATAGCAAACAACACATATCGAGCCAGGGGAGTCAGGTCTATGAAATCGATGAAGCGCAGCGTGAGAACACGCCTTTGGGCTGCGTTGGGCGGATGCCTTCTGTTATTGGCGCTGGTGGCTGGCGCAGGCATCTACGGCATGAATAACGTCATGGCCAATTTCGAGCATGTTTATCATCAGGATGTCACGCGTATCGAGCAGGTCAGCGCGCTTCAGGCCGACCTTCAAGACGCGCGTACGTTGCTGTTGTCGGCGGTGGCGGCCCGAACGCCTGACAGTCTGGCGCAGCTTGCCACTCAAGGTAAAAAGGACCGCGCGCATTTTGACGCCAAGCTCGACGAGTACCTGCGTGGGCTAAGCCCTGAGCGTCGTCAATCGCCTGATATCACGCGACTGGTCGCCCTGAGCCAGACCTTCTGGCAGAACTTCGAGCTCATGAGCACGCAGCACGTGACTGATAATGATCTTGTCGCGCTCGAGGCGGATCTTGCGCGTACTCAGGAGCGGGAGGCGCTGTACCGGGAGTTTCTGGGACTGGTTAAGCAGCGAATCGATGATAACAACGCCGACATGGCGCGTTCGTTCGAGCGTGCGCAGGCAAGCTTCCAACAGGAACGTACCCTGATTCTGGCAGCGGCGCTGCTGGCGCTTGCACTTGGCATAATGGCCGCACTTTGGCTGACACGAAGCATCATGCGCCCGCTCGGGCGAGCCGGTGCGGTTGCGAAAGCCACGGCAGAGGGCGATCTGACCCATCGCGTCGAGGTGCACGAACAGGATGAGTTCGGGCACATGCTCGAATCGCTTTCCAACATGCAGGCGCGCCTGGTCGAAGTGATTCGCTCAGCCAAGCAAAGCAGCCTGGCGGTAGCGGAAGTGGCCGGTGAGGTGGCCTCAAGCAGTGATGAACTCAGTCACCGTACCCAGGAGCAAGCCGCAAGCCTTCAAGAGACGGCCGCCTCGATGGAGGAAATCACCTCGACGATTCGCAACAACAGCGAAAACGCCAAACAGGCTGAAACCCTGACTCAAGGTATGGCTGGGCAGTCTCGTCAGGGCGGTGATGTGGCGGCCAAGGCGATGGCCGCCATGCACGAGATTCGAACCTCAAGCGATCAGATCGTCTCGATCGTGTCGCTGATGGACGGTATCGCCTTTCAGACCAATCTTCTGGCACTGAACGCGTCCGTGGAGGCGGCCCGGGCCGGCGAGCAGGGCAAGGGGTTTGCGGTGGTGGCCTCTGAAGTGCGCACTCTGGCCAACCGCTCGGCAGACGCCGCACGCGACATCAGGCAGCTGGTGCTTGAAAGCGCTGACCGCGTCAAGGAGGGCGTCAACCAGGTCACCGAGACCTCCAGCGCCCTTGAGGCCATTGCCGAAAGCGTCTCGCGCGTCAATGACCTTATGAGCGAGATGGCCGAAGCCAGCCGCGAGCAAAGTCTTGGCATCGAGCAGATCAATACTGCCGTCAGCGAAATGGATGGCATCACACAGCAAAACGCAGCGTTGGTGGAAGAAGCGGCGGCGTCGAGTGAGTCGCTCAAGGCGCAGGCCGATGTGTTGAAAGCCGCCATTGCCTATTTCAAGGTGGGGCCTCTTGAATCCGATACTTCCTTGAACCCTGCGCACGCGTTGAGTTCTTCGAACAAAACGCCGTACTCGGCGCCGTCGAAACGCGCGCCGTCTCAAACGCCCGTGCATCAATAAAGGCCACTCGCGCTTAAAAGGCCGCTCTACCGAGCGGTCTTTTTTTCGGCCAAAAAAACCGCGTTATTCGTTTTTAACGCGCGTTCTCGACCCTTGGCACTGATTTTTTCAAAAACTTATAAAGCACTTTCTGCAATGCCCGATAAGTCATTAGAACCTTGATGCTGGCTTCTTTAACTTCAGAGCCAACGAAAAATAAACGGTCGGGACAGTTAGGGATTGCTCTCATGATAAAACTTGCAAGCAGCGTTAAAACACGGCTCATCGCGACTCTTGCCGTAAGTATCGCATTCATGATCGGGATTGGTGTTGCGGCCGAGGTGGGGCTTCAAGCCAATAACGCTGATGCCACGGAACTGTATGACGTTCAAATGCAAAAGCAGCTCGCCATGGCAGAAGTGCGAACCAACTTGCTGCAAGTGCGCATCGAGGGCTTGGCTGCCTTCGGCTATCGAGACGAGACGCGCATTGCCAATCTCGATGAGCGCGTCGAGGAACTCAAGGTCAAGAGTCAAGAGGCGTGGCAGCACTATCAATCGCTTGCCAGTGCCTCAGGTAACACCTCCGAGCAGCTAGGGCAGCTTGAGCGCAGCCTCGGTCAGTTCTGGCAAGGCTACGAGCAGGTCACTCGTGGAATGCAGGCCGGCAACTTTGACCTCGTCGATACCATTGGTTCCACGGTGATTTCTCCGGCCTATCGTCAGTTCATGGAGCTGACCGATGGGCTTGTTGCAAGCGACCAACAGCGAATGAGCACTGCCTATAAAGCAGGTCAGGTGCGCTATGACGTGCTTTCCAACAGCATTATCGTTGCCATTTTGTTGGCAGTAGGGCTTTCGATCATGCTGGCGGTCTGGTTGATTCGAAGCATCGTGCGCCCGCTTTCGGAGGCTCAGACGCTTGCCGATGCAATTGCCTCCGGCGATTTGACGCGTGAGGTTTCAAACCACCGACGCGATGAGTTTGGCCGCATGCTTGGATCCATGCGTGAAATGCAGGCTCGGCTGACTGAAATCGTCGGGAACGTACGTCAGGGATCGGATGCGGTCTACAGCGCCGTGGCCGAAATTTCGAACGGCAATGACGATTTAAGCGCACGTACGCAGGAGCAGGCGGCAAGTCTCGAGCAAACGGCGGCCTCGATGGACCAGATGACCTCGACCGTCAAGCAAAACGGCGACAGCATGCGGTCGATGTCAGAACTGGCGAGCGGCATGAACGGTGAGGTACGACAAGGCAGTGCCATGATTGGGCGTACCCGTGAGGCCATGGCTGAAATCAACGACTCCAGTTCCAAGATTGAAAACATCGTCGGCTTGATCGACAGCATTGCCTTCCAGACCAATCTGTTGGCGCTCAATGCATCGGTGGAAGCGGCTCGGGCAGGTGAGCAGGGGCGTGGCTTTGCGGTCGTGGCGTCAGAAGTACGCAATCTTGCAACGCGGTCTGCCGATGCGGCCACCGAAATTCGAGACCTTGTAGCGCAAAACGTGGAGAAGGCGCGCAATGGCGTGGAACTGGTCGAGCAGTCCGAGCGGATTCTTTCCAACCTTCTAGGGCGCGCCGAACAGGTCAATGGGCTGGTTAGTGAAATCGAGAGCGCAACCCGCGAGCAGATTTCAGGCATCGAACAGGTCAATCAGGCCGTGGCCCAGATGGACAGCGCCACCCAGCAGAATGCGGCCCTGGTGGAAGAGTCGGCCGCCGCTGGGCATAGCCTCAAGGAGCAGGCCGATGAATTGAGCCGTCAGGTCGCGATCTTCACGTTGAGTGAGCGCTCCAATGCCCGGCCGGTACCCACTCGCGGGCAGGTCACGTCTACACCGCCCGCTGTCTCACGACCGGCGCCTCACTCATCCCCGAAAGCCGCAATGGGCAGTTCAAGTGGCCCTGTGGCAACGAAAAAGGCGCCGCGCGCTGCCGAGCCCGTGACCGCCGATGACTCTGACTGGGAAACGTTTTGACCTCTGAGAAGCCCGCATTCGCGGGCTTTTTTTATGAGTGCGGTCAGCGTGGGCCGCGCCGATGTTGAACTTCCTGCATCAAGGTTGCCCAGCGCGGGCGTGACAGCGCCGTGGTCATGCCAGACATCAGTATCCACCACCGGCGTTTCATGGGCGTCATGCGCTGGTTGTGACGCACCAGTGGCGGCAGGATGCGTTCGGGCTCGAAGGCCTTCCAGCCCTGGGTAATCGATACCTGATACTTGACCATGACCGGCGCAAGCTCGAGGCGATAGATCCACTCGAGCTGCTTGTCGGTGTGGTCGTGTCTCAGGATTTCGCTCGCCATATCGTCATAGTCATCGGGGGAGGGCTCGTCATCGAGCCAAAGGCGAGTCAGCGACATCCAGAGTGTCTGGCGAGAGGCGAGAAGCGTATCGCGGTCGATCATGAAGCGTCCGTTGCGGCGAAAAATTGAAGCGTGCGTTCAATAAGGACACAATACGCGTTTTGCCGCGAGTATGCCGGCCTTTCTCAATACACCATGGCGCGAACGCATGGTGGCACAGTGACCAGACAACGAGGTTCAGCGTGATCATTCATCCGAAAGTCCGCGGTTTTATCTGTACGACGACGCACCCGGTGGGCTGCGAGAAGAACGTTCAGGAGCAGATCGAGGCGACTCGTAAGCTCGGCGTGAACGAGGGCGGCCCGAAAAACGTTCTGGTCATCGGCGCTTCCAGCGGCTATGGGCTTGCCGCGCGTGTGACGGCCGCGTTTGGCTACGGTGCCAATACGCTTGGGGTCTTTTTTGAAAAGGCGGGCACCGATACGCGTCCGGGAACCGCCGGGTGGTATAATTCGGCGGCGTTCGACAAATTCGCCAAGCAGGATGGGCTCTACAGCAAGTCCATCAATGGCGATGCGTTCTCGAACGAGGCGCGCGACAAGGCCATCGAACTGATCAAGCAGGACATGGGCAAGATCGATCTGGTGGTGTACTCCCTTGCCTCGCCGGTTCGAAAGTTGCCGGACAGCGGTGAGGTTCTGCGCTCTGCCTTGAAACCTATCGGTGAGACCTACACCTCCACGGCGATCGATACCAACAAGGATCAGATCATCGAGGCGTCGGTCGAGCCGGCAACCGATGAAGAAATTGCCAATACCATCAAGGTTATGGGCGGTGAAGACTGGGAACTCTGGATCGACGCGCTCGACCAGGCCGGCGTGCTTTCAGACGATGCGCGCTCGGTCGCCTTTAGCTACATCGGTACTGAGATTACCTGGCCCATCTATTGGCACGGCGCCCTTGGTAAGGCCAAGGAAGATCTGGACCGCGCGGCAAGTGCCCTCGACGACAAGCTTGGCGGCGGTGCCAATGTGGCGGTACTCAAGTCGGTCGTCACCCAGGCAAGTGCTGCGATTCCGGTCATGCCGCTCTATATTTCAATGGTCTATCGGATCATGAAAGAAAAAGGCCTGCATGAAGGCACCATCGATCAGCTCAATCGCCTGTACCGTGAGCGTCTCTACAGCGATGGCGAGATGGCGACCGACGATCAGGGGCGCGTACGCCTCGATGACTGGGAGCTGCGTGACGATGTACAAAATGCCTGCAAGGAGCTGTGGCCCCAGGTGACGTCCGATAATCTGTTCGATATCACCGACTATGCCAACTACAAGCGCGAATTTCTGAAGCTGTTCGGGTTTGAACGCAGTGACGTCGATTACGACGCGGATGTGAACCCTAACGTTCAGTTCGATGTGGTGTCCTTGTAATCATCTGAAGCGTTGATTGAACGTGAAACAAGCCGGCTTAATGCCGGCTTTTTTGCGCCGTTAATTCCTGTTCCATCCCCTTTATTTTTGCGTCTAACGCTGTTGGATTAATATTTTCGACTGTTAGGTTGGTGGATGAATCAAAAAGTACCACTGCCAAGTAGCAAATAAGGCTTAATCGAGTAATATGATGCGATACATAGACGGACTGTAACTTATTGTATCGCCCGCCAGTGATGACGTGTCTCAGGCCAGTAATGGCTCAGGCGGATCACTTTTGAGGAATGTGCCATGGCTAAAGTCATAATCGAGCGGATCGACGGAGCTCTGTTTTCCGTCAACCCCCAGAAAATCCTGTCTGCCGGAGAAGCCATCGATACAGGTGTCGCGCTCTACGCACCGGACGGGGCTCGACTCGTGACTGAAGACGGTACGGTTCTGGATGTGTCCGCGGACAACCGCGTTTTGCTTGAGAGTGTGGACGGCCGCCTTTTCCTAACGTCGCAAGCCGACCCGGTCTCCTCGCAGGATGCCGATGTTGCTGAACTTTTGGCCGCTATCGAGCGGGGTGATGACCCGACTCGAATTCAGGAAGGGCCTGCTGCGGGTGCCGGTGACGCACCGGGGGATGCCGGTGGTGACGGCGGCGGATTCGGTCAGGGATTCAATGTCTCTCGTACTGGCCGGGAAGAAACCGCGACCTATCGCTATGAGGCTGATTCAGGCTCCAGTGCAACGTTTACTGATCAAACAGAAAGCACCGCAGCGCCTGCCGATGATACCGCGCCCGGCGATGACAGTGAGCCGAACACAACCGTCGTGGGAGCAGGCCCTGATCCTGATTCATCAGAAAATGCCCCAATCATTGACTCAAGTGCGCTCAATCAACCCCCCTCAGCCCCTACGCTTGATCTTCTTCCCTTGACTGAAGACGCGGTTAGCGCCGGCCAGGTTATCGGCCAGGCTACGGCGACGGACCCGGACGGTGACGCGATTACCTATGGCCTTGCCGACAATGACAATGGCTATCTGGCCATCGATCCCGACAACGGCGAGATCACGCTGACACAGGCCGGTGTCGACGCAGTCAACGACGACGCGCTGGATCTGACCACGCTTTCTGTCACAGTTACCGCTTCTGACGGGGAATTGACCTCCACGGCGACCGAGACGATCACGGTCAATCGTGTTAACGATGCACCAACCGATGTCGCGCTCACCCTTGAAACGCTCACGGAAGGTGACGTCAGCGCCGGCCAGGTCATCGGCCAGGCTACGGCGACGGACCCGGAAGGCGAGGCAATCACCTATGGCCTCACCGACAATGACAATGGCTATCTGGCCATTGATCCCGACAGCGGCGAAATCACGCTGACGCAGGCCGGTGTCGACGCAGTCAACGACGACGCGCTGGATCTGACCACGCTTTCTGTCACAGTTACCGCTTCTGACGGGGAATTGACCTCTACAGCGACCAAGGCGGTCACGATCAACCGTGTCAACGACGCCCCGGTCGCCGAGGCCGACAGCGCCGATCCAAGCGCCGGCAACGACGCCCTGACTACGGCAGAGGACACCGCGCTGACCATCGCGCCGGGCACGCTGCTGGCCAACGACAGCGACGCCGACGGCGACACGCTCACCATCACCGGCGTCAGCGGCGGTCAGGGCGGGACGGCCGCGCTCAACGCCGACGGCACCATCACCTTCACGCCGGACGCGGACTTCAACGGCGACGCCACATTCCGCTACACCGTCAGCGACGGTCAGGGCGGCAGCGACACGGCGACGGTCACGGTGGCGGTCACCGGGGTCAACGATGCGGCGGTGATTACCGGCAGCGACAGCGGAGAAGTGACCGAGGACACGGTGCTCACTACAAGCGGTGTGCTCACGGCCACCGACACCGACGCCGGCGAGTCCGGCTTCGTCGCGCAACCCAACACCACTGGCAGTTATGGCAGCTTTGCCATCGACGCCTCTGGAAACTGGACCTATCAGCTCGACAACGAAAGTGACGATATCCAGGCCCTCGGCGCCGGCGACCAGCTTACCGAGACCTTCACCGTCACCACCGCCGGTGGTGATACCGAGACCGTGACCATCACGGTCAACGGCACCGACGATGCGGCCGAGATCACAGGGGTTCAGACCGGCAGCGTGACGGAAGACACCGCGCTCACCACAGGCGGTGTGCTTACGGCGACGGACACCGATGCCGACGAGTCCGGCTTCGTCGCGCAGCCCAACACCACCGGCAGCTACGGCAGCTTCGCGATCGACGCCGCTGGAAACTGGACCTATCAGCTCGACAACGAAAGTGGCGACGTCCAGGCCCTGGGCGCCGGCGATCAGCTGAGCGAGACCTTCACCGTTACTACCGCCGGTGGCGATACTGAGACCGTCACGATTACCGTCAACGGCACCGACGATGCGGCGGTGATTACCGGCAGCGACAGTGGGGCCGTGACCGAGGACACGGTGCTGACCACCTCCGGCACCCTGACCGCGACCGACACCGACGCGGACGAGTCCGGCTTCGTCGCGCAACCGGGCACCACTGGCAGTTATGGCAGCTTTGCCATCGACGAGGCCGGTAACTGGACCTATCAGCTCGACAACGAAAGTGACGATATCCAGGCCCTGGGCGCCGGCGATCAGCTTACCGAGACCTTCACCGTCACCACCGCCGGCGGCGATACCGAGACCGTCACCATCACGGTCAACGGCACCGATGATGCCGCCGTGATTACCGGCAGCGACAGCGGGGCGGTGACCGAAGATACCGCGCTGACCACCTCCGGCACATTGACCGCGACGGATACCGATGCGGGCGAGTCCGGCTTCGTCACCCAGCCGGGCACGGCTGGCACCTACGGCAGCTTTGCCATCGACGAGGCCGGTAACTGGACCTATCAGCTCGACAACGAAAGTGACGATATCCAGGCCCTCGGCGCCGGCGACCAGCTTACCGAGACCTTCACCGTCACCACCGCCGGTGGCGATACCGAGACCGTCACCATCACGGTCAACGGCACCGATGACGCCGCCGTGATTACCGGCAGCGACAGCGGAGCAGTGACCGAGGACACGGTGCTTACCACAAGCGGTGTGCTCACGGCCACCGACACCGATGCGGGGCAGTCCGGCTTCGTGGCGCAACCGGGTACGGCTGGAGCGTACGGCAGCTTCGCCATCGACGAGGCCGGTAACTGGACGTATCAGCTCGACAACGAAAGTGGCGACGTCCAGGCCCTGGGCGCCGGCGATCAGCTGAGCGAGACCTTCACCGTCACCACCGCCGGCGGTGATACCGAGACCGTGACCATCACGGTCAACGGCACCGATGACGCCGCCGAGATCACCGGGGTTCAGACCGGCAGCGTCACCGAAGATACCGCGCTGACCACCTCCGGCACCCTGACCGCGACGGATACCGACGCCGGCGAGTCCGGCTTCGTGGCGCAGCCGGGCACGGCTGGAACGTACGGCAGCTTCGCCATCGACGCCGCTGGAAACTGGACGTATCAACTCGACAACGAAAGTGGCGACGTCCAGGCTCTGGGCGCCGGCGATCAGCTGACCGAGAGCTTCACCGTCACCACCGCCGGTGGCGACAGCGAGACCGTCACGATTACCGTCAACGGCACCGACGACGTCGCCGAGATCACCGGCGTGCAGACCGGCAGCGTGACGGAAGACACCGCGCTCACCACAAGCGGTGTGCTCACGGCCACCGACACCGACGCGGGCGAGTCCGGCTTCGTCGCGCAACCGAACACTACCGGCAGTTATGGCAGCTTCGCCATCGACGAGGCCGGTAACTGGACCTACCAGCTCGACAACGAAAGTGGCGACGTCCAGGCCCTGGGCGCCGGCGATCAGCTGACCGAGAGCTTCACCGTTACTACCGCCGGCGGTGATACGGAGACCGTCACCATCACGGTCAACGGCACCGACGACGTTGCCGAGATCACTGGCGTTCAGACCGGCAGCGTCACCGAAGACACGGTACTCACCACCTCCGGCACATTGACCGCGACGGATACCGATGCGGGTCAGTCCGGCTTCGTCGCGCAGCCGAACACCACTGGCAGCTACGGCAGCTTCGCGATCGACGCCTCTGGAAACTGGACCTATCAACTCGACAACGAAAGTGGCGACGTTCAGGCCCTCGGCGCCGGCGATCAGCTGAGCGAGACCTTCACCGTTACTACCGCCGGTGGCGACAGCGAGACCGTCACGATTACCGTCAACGGCACCGACGATGCGGCGGTGATTACCGGCAGCGACAGTGGGGCCGTGACCGAGGATACCGCGCTGACCACCTCCGGCACC
>NZ_JAMLJI010000001.1 GCF_023712105.1 Larsenimonas suaedae | reverse complement strand
CACCATCACGGTCAACGGCACCGATGACGCCGCCGTGATTACCGGCAGCGACAGCGGAGCAGTGACCGAGGACACGGTGCTTACCACAAGCGGTGTGCTCACGGCCACCGACACCGACGCCGGTGAGGCCGGCTTCGTCGCGCAACCGAACACCACCGGCGCGTACGGCAGCTTCGCGATCGACGAGAGCGGCACGTGGAGCTATACGCTGGATAACGCCAGTGGCGACGTCCAGGCCCTGGGCGCCGGCGATCAGCTGACCGAGACCTTCACCGTCACCACCGCCGGTGGCGATACCGAGACCGTCACGATTACCGTCAACGGCACCGATGACGCCGCCGAGATCACCGGGGTTCAGACCGGCAGCGTGACTGAGGACACGGTACTCACCACCTCCGGCACCCTGACCGCGACCGACACCGACGCGGGCGAGTCCGGTTTTGTCGCGCAGCCGGGTACGGCTGGCAGCTACGGCAGCTTCGCGATCGACGAGAGCGGCGCGTGGTCCTATCAACTCGACAACGCTAATGGCGACGTCCAGGCCCTGGGCGACGGCGATCAGCTGACCGAGACCTTCACCGTCACCACCGCCGGTGGCGATACCGAGACCGTCACCATCACGGTCAACGGCACCGATGACGCCGCCGTGATTACCGGCAGCGACAGCGGAGCAGTGACCGAGGACACGGTGCTTACCACAAGCGGTGTGCTCACGGCCACCGACACCGACGCCGGCGAGTCCGGCTTCGTGGCGCAGCCGGGCACGATTGGAACGTATGGCAGCTTCGCGATCGACGAGAGCGGCACGTGGAGCTATACGCTGGATAACGCCAGTGGCAACGTTCAGGCCCTGGGCGCCGGCGATCAGTTGACCGAGAGCTTCACCGTCACCACCGCCGGTGGCGATACCGAGACCGTCACCATCACGGTCAACGGCACCGATGACGCCGCCGAGATCACCGGGGTTCAGACCGGCAGCGTGACCGAAGACACCGCGCTCACCACAAGCGGCGTGCTTACGGCCACCGACACCGATGCCGGTGAGGCCGGCTTCGTCGCCCAGCCGGGCACGGCTGGCGCGTACGGCAGCTTCGCGATCGACGAGAGCGGCACGTGGAGCTATACGCTGGATAACGCCAGTGGCAACGTTCAGGCCCTGGGCGCTGGCGATCAGCTGACCGAGACCTTCACCGTCACCACCGTCGGTGGCGACAGCGAGACCGTGACCATCACGGTCAACGGCACCGACGACGCCGCCGAGATCACCGGCGTTCAGACCGGCAGCGTCACCGAGGACACCGCACTCACCACCTCCGGCACCCTGACCGCGACGGATACCGATGCGGGGCAGTCCGGTTTTGTCGCGCAGCCGGGTACGGCTGGCAGCTACGGCAGCTTCGCGATCGACGAGGCCGGTAACTGGACCTATCAGCTCGACAACGAAAGTGGCGACGTCCAGGCCCTTGGCGCCGGCGACCAGCTGACCGAGAGCTTCACCGTCACCACCGCCGGTGGTGACACGGAGACCGTGACCATCACGGTCAACGGCACCGATGATGCCGCCGAGATCACCGGGGTTCAGACCGGTAGCGTGACGGAAGACACCGCGCTGACCACCTCCGGCACCCTGACCGCGACCGACGTGGACGCGGGCGAGTCCGGCTTCGTCGCGCAACCAAACACCACCGGCAGCTACGGCAGCTTCGCGATCGACGCCTCTGGAAACTGGACGTATCAACTCGACAACGAAAGTGGCGACGTCCAGGCCCTCGGCGCCGGCGATCAGTTGACCGAGACCTTCACCGTCACCACCGCCGGTGGCGACAGCGAGACCGTCACGATTACCGTCAACGGCACCGACGATGCGGCGGTGATTACCGGCAGCGACAGTGGGGCCGTGACCGAGGATACCGCGCTGACCACCTCCGGCACCCTGACCGCGACGGATACCGACGCGGGCGAGTCCGCGTTCGTGGTGCAGCCGAACACCACCGGCAGCTACGGCAGCTTCGCGATCGATGAGAGCGGCGCATGGACCTATCAACTCGACAACGAAAGCATCGACGTCCAGGCCCTTGGCGCCGGCGACCAGCTGACCGAGAGCTTCACCGTCACCACCGCCGGTGGCGACACGGAGACCGTGACCATCACCGTCAACGGCACCGACGATGCGGCGGTGATTACCGGCAGCGACAGTGGGGCCGTGACCGAGGATACCGCGCTGACCACCTCCGGCATCCTGACCGCGACGGATACCGACGCGGGCGAGTCCGCGTTCGTGGTGCAGCCGGGCACGGCTGGAACGTACGGCAGCTTCGCCATCGACGCCTCTGGAAACTGGACCTACCAGCTCGACAACGAAAGTGGCGACGTGCAGGCCCTGGGCGCCGGCGATCAGCTGACCGAGACCTTCACCGTCACCACCGCCGGCGGCGACACGGAGACCGTGACCATCACCGTCAACGGCACCAACGACGTTGCCGAGATCACTGGCTTGAATACCGGCACTGTTCAAGAGGATGCGCTCTTTTCAACGAACGGCATTCTTTCGGTAACCGATACAGATGACGGGGAATCATCGTTCATCCCGCAGAGCAATACGGCTGGACAGTTCGGTATGTTCACCCTTTTGAGTACGGGTGTTTGGACCTACTCACTCGATAATGCCAATGCTGACGTTCAGGCCCTTGGCGTCGGTGAGAGCATGACCGAAAGCTTCACCGTCACCACTGCCGGCGGCGACAGTGAGACCGTCACGATCACCATCAACGGAACCGACGACGCACCGGTTGCGACGCCGGATGCCTTCACGGTTGTCGAAGATGCGGTGCTGACCCTGTCGCAGACAGACCTTCTGGCCAACGACATCGATATCGATGGTGATGCGTTGAGCATCCTTGGTGTCGGCGGCGCCACCAACGGCGTTGTTCAGCTCAATGAAGACGGCACGATCACGTTCACGCCCGATGCCGATTTCTCAGGCGTAGCCTCGTTCGATTATGTGATCGGTGATGGCAATGGCGGCACCTCGATGGCCACTGCCTCGATTGGCGTCGTGGCCGTTGCCGATGCACCGATTGTATCCTCGACGCTTGGGGATACGCTGGAATCCATTCGAACGGTTGCCATCGCCATTACGGATGGTCCGACATCGATTTCTATCGAAGGAGAAAATGTCACTGGCGCCAATGTGGTGGAAGGGCCGTTTTCCACGTTCAATCTTGCGCCGGGTGTTGGCGGCAATACGCTCGGGACCGACATCATCGTGCTCGAAGGCAATCTGAATAGCCTGGTCGAGGGCGGCCTGCCGCTGATTTCCATTGATGGTGACGACAAGGATTATTTGTACGTAAAAGGGGATTTCTCCCTTTATGAGGTATTGCTCGGCGATTATGTGTTCGGCTCCGGCTATGACGGCACGTTGACGGATATCGCGACCGGCACCGTCATAAACCTCTACAACATTCGAGGGCTCATCTTCGAAGACGGCACCACGATTTTGCCCGATGGCGCGGTGTCGACCGTCACGGAAGGCGGGTATGACGTGGTTGGCCTTGACGTTAGTGCCCTTTTAACCGACACCGACGGCAGTGAGCAGCTCAGTGGCATTACGTTGAGCGGTATCCCCGAGGGGGTAATACTTACAGGCCACGACGCCGCCAAGCTGGAAAACGGCGATTGGTTCCTGCCCAACGCGTCTCAGTCGGATTTGAATGCTCTGTCGTTGACCATGCAGGTGCCGCTCGAGGCACCGTCATTCAACGTGACTGCAACGGCCACCTCGACGGAAATCAGCAATGGCGATGCGGCCTCAAGTAGCGCGACCAGCGAGAGCGTCGAGCGGTTTACGCTGCTGACCGGCTCGCCAAGCGAGGACACGCTCAACGGGACCAACAGCAGCGATATTCTGATCGGCGATGCGTCCGGGCTTCGGCTATTGCCCGGTCAAAATTACAACATTGCCATTCTTGTCGACTCTTCCAGTAGCTTGAGCGTCGAGGCGGTCGAGCAGGTCAAGGTGGCCTTGAGAGAGGCGCTTGAAACCCTCAAGGCCAGTGCGGATGCGCCGAATGCAGGCACCGTCAATCTGTGGCTGGCTGATTTCGACCATAAAGTCGAGCGATCAATTAGTATCGACCTGTCCGACGCCAACGCCATGGCCAGTATCGATTCTGTGCTCAACGCCATGACCAACGATGGCGGCACGAACTACGAAGATGCCTTCAAGACCGCGGCCAACTGGTTCTACAGCGACGCAGTCACATCGAACCCCGGCCAGAATCTGACGTACTTCATCACCGATGGACAGCCGACCTACTACCAGTACGAGTACTCAACGTACAAGGCGGTGGACTTCGCGTTGAGCAGCGATGTGTATTACACGTTCGATTCAAGTACCTACGTGCCGGGGCAGCCGGTGTACGTCAACACCGTCAACGGCGCATTCGAGGTCATCAGTGCCAATGGGGCAGTTTATGCTTATACCTCGGCGCTGATCGGGTACACCCGCTCCACGGTCGGTTACGTCGAGCCCAACGGTGAAGGCGGCTTCGAGCTGTCCTATCTTGCAGGCGATGGCACCGTCACCACGGGAACCCTGAATAACGCAAGCGATGCCTTTGCACTGCTCGATGCCGTCAGTACGGTTGAATCGATCGGCATTGGCGACTATCTCAATGCGTCCCAGCTCAGCGGATACGACTCCGACGGCGTCGTTCAGACCAACGTCGATCCGGCGGCGCTGTCCGAGGCGATTCTGAGCGATAACGTTCAGATCGTCGGGACAGCCGATACGGTCAAGGGTCTTGAGGGCGATGACATCCTGTTCGGGGATCAGATTGTGTTGCCCGGTATCGACGGCAGCGGTGAAGACGCGCTTCGGCAGTACATCGCGCAAAGCATCGGCGCAAGCGACCCCTCCGGGCTGACCCTTGAAAGCATGCACGACTACATCAGCGCCAATCCTTCCGAGTTTGACGTTGCCGATGACAGCGGCGGCAATGATCAGCTCTTCGGCGGTGCAGGCGATGACGTGCTGTTTGGGCAGGGCGGTGATGACCGGCTCGAGGGCGGCAGCGGCAACGACATTCTGACCGGCGGCAGCGGGGCGGATGTGTTTGCCTGGATGCGAGGCGATGAAGGCACGAATAGCCGCCCTGCAGAAGACCATATCAGGGATTTCAATATGGCCGAGGGCGATAGAATCGATCTATCCGACATGCTCGATGTCGCGGAAACCAACGTGGACGTGCTGGCCCAATACCTGCATTTCACCTCGGGCGGAGATGGCAGCAGTACGATCGAGGTCAAGGCCGGGGAAGGGGCGCCAAGCGAGGGTGTGACTCAAAAGATTGTCCTCGATAACACCGACATCACCTCACTCGGTGGATCGGACATCGAGATCATCCGGCAGCTGGTCGACAGCAATACATTGAAAACACAACTGGATGGGTAGGTTCGTCGCGCTCGAATCTGTCCTTTGGGGGCACCTTGGCAAACACCGCGACACCGTTACGCCCGGAACCTGCCGGTGAAAAAGAGCGTGACCCGCTGCTGTATTCGCTGGCGTTTCTGTCACGTCACTTTGGCACACCGCGCTCGGTCGCTGTGCTGGCCGATGGGCTGCCGCTTGATCAAGGCCGCCTGACTCTGGCACTGCTGCCGCGCTCGGCCTCGCGTGCCGGGCTTTCGGCACGTTTGGTCGACCAAAAGGTGCAGCGCATTTCGAGTCTGCTCATGCCGTGCATCGTGTTGCTCAAGAGCCAGCGCGCGATCGTTCTGCTGAGCGTCGATGAGCAGGCCGGGCAGGCCGAAATCTATGTGCCCGAGGCCGATGGGGTTGAGGCGTGCCCGCTTGAGTCGCTCGAAGAGCAGGCCACCGGAAAGGTGGTCTACATCAAGCGCGAGCACCGCTTCGATCAGCGCAGCAAGGAAACGGTCAAGCTGCCGGACGGTCACTGGTTCTGGTCGACGCTCAAGCTCTCGATGCCGATCTACCGTGACGTCTTCATTGCCTCATTGTTGGTCAATATCTTCGCACTTGCGGCGCCGCTTTTTGTCATGAACGTCTACGACAAGGTGGTGCCGAATCTGGCCTTCAACACGCTCTGGGTGTTGGCCAGTGGCATGGCAATCATCGTGGTGTTCGATCTGATCGTGCGTCAGGTGCGGGCCTGGTTTCTGGATGTGGCCGGCAAGAAATCCGAAGTGCTCATTTCCTCGAAGCTCTTCGCAAAGGCGATGAATCTTCGTATGGATGCGCGCCCGGCGTCGGTAGGCGGGTTCGTGAAGCACCTTCAGGAATTCGAATCCATTCGGGATTTCTTCACCTCATTGACCCTGACCACGCTGATTGATCTCCCCTTTGCACTGCTGTTTCTGGTGATTGTCTGGATCGTGGCCGGGCCTCTGGTTCTGGTTCCGATTGCTGCGCTGGTGATTCTTCTGGGCTACAGCATCGCGCTTCAGTGGCCGCTCAAGCGCAGTATCGAGCTGGGTTCACGGCTTGCCACCGAGCGTCAGGCTCGTCTGGTCGAAAGCATTGCCGGGCTTGAAAGCCTGAAGCTTGCCAATGCTCAGGGTGAGTATCAGCGCGCCTACGAGCGCGCCGTCGGTGAGATTGCCCGGTGGGGCGTTCACAGTCGAAACCTCTCTACCTCGGTCAACTCCCTCACCATGAGTGTGACTCAGCTGTCGACGGTTGCGCTGATTCTGGCCGGTGTCTATCAGATCAGCGACGCCGCCTTGAGCATGGGTGGGCTCATCGCCGCGGTCATGTTGACCGGCCGCGCCCTGCAGCCGCTGGCTCAAACGGCGCTTCTCATTACCCGCATCGGCCAGACGCGCAGCGCCATGGCGGCGTTGAATCAAATCATGGACTTGCCCGATGAGGTCGATGAAACCAAAAGCTACGTGCATCGCGAGCGCCTTCAAATGCAGTTCGAGTTCGACCACGTTCGCTTTCGGTATTCCGAAAATGCCCCGGATGTCATCCACGATTTGAGCTTTACCATCACGCCCGGCGAGCGCGTGGCCATCATTGGGCGCATCGGCGCCGGCAAGAGTACGCTTCAGCGTCTTATGAGCGGGCTTTACCAGCCCACCGGCGGCAGCATTCGTGTCGATGGGCTTGATCTGAACCAACTCCATCCGGCTGATCTTCGCCGCCACATCGGCCATGCCGGTCAGGATGGGTCGCTGTTTTACGGCTCGATCAGAGACAACATTCTGCTTGGTAATCAGCATGCCAGTGACGAGGCGCTTCAGCGGGCGGCAACGCTTGCCGGGGTGACCGAGTTCACTCGCGTCGACCCCGAAGGGCTTGATCGCCAGGTCGGCGAAGGTGGGCGGCTATTGTCGAGCGGTCAGCGTCAAGCGGTATTACTGGCTCGGGCGCTGCTGCCCCAACCCCCGCTTTTATTGTTGGATGAGCCGACGGCTCACATGGATAACCGCTCCGAATTTCGGCTTCGCCGTATGCTTTCAAGCCTACCTCGCAGTCAGACCATGATTTTGATCACGCACAAGAGCGCGATGCTCGATATTGCCGAACGGGTCATCGTACTGGATGGCGGGCGCGTGATTGCCGATGGCCCGAAGGACACGGTGCTGGCATCCCTCAATTCCGGAAAGGCCTCGAGCGGAAACGCCACGGAACCATCACCGGCCGAGGCTCGAGGAGGTCAGCATGGCACGGGGGGGTAAGTCGGCGATCGAGCGTGACGACATTCACTACCTGGATGACGCCAGTGCTGCGGTACTTCTGGCCACGCCCTGGAAATCGCGGGTTTTAATCTGGGTCGTGCTGGCCTTTTTGTTGACCGCAATCACCTGGGCGGCGCTTGCCCATGTGGAAGTGGTAACACGAGGGACCGGCGAGGTCGTGCCGTCCACACGGTTGCAAACGGTACAGAATCTGGAAGGCGGCATCGTACGCGATATTTTTGTCTCGGAGGGCGACATCGTCGAGCAGGGGCAGCCGCTTGTCCGCATTGATGATACGCGCGCCGGTGCTGATCTTGCCGAGCGTGAGTCGACACTTTCCGGCCTTCAGGCTCAAATCGCTCAGTACGACGCCGAGCTTGATTCGGTCACCATCGAGCACTCCGCTGAACAGTGGCTCGATCAGGTGTCGATCAGTGAGACCTCCCCCGCGCTGGACTCTGAATTTCGAGAAGCCCATCCGTCACTGGCCCAAGGCGCGATAGCTGCCTACCGCGAGCGTCTGCGTGGGCTTCAGGCCCAGCTCTCCCAGGCGCGTGAACAGATCACGCAGCGCCAGCAGGAACTTCGCGAACTGCAGGCCAAGGTCGAAAGCCTCAACCGCAGTTACCAACTTTCGCGCCAGGAACTGTCGATCACGGCGCCCCTGGTCAAGGAGGGCGTGGTCTCTCGTGTCGACCTATTGCAGATTCAGCGACAGGTCAACGACCTGCGCGGGGAGCTTGAAAGCACGCGCCTGGCGATTCCTTCCAAACGTTCCGAGCTCGATGAAGCGATCAGCAAGCGGGTCGATGTGGCTCAGCAGTTTCGCGTTCGAAGCGCCGATGCCTTGAGCGAAGCGCGCGCTCGGCTCGACAGCTTGAGGCAGGGTCGGTCCTCGCTGTTGGATCGGGTGGATCGAACGCTTGTGACGTCGCCGGTGCATGGCACGGTTCGCTCGATCAATATCAATACGATCGGCGGAGTGGTCGAGCCCGGTCAGAGCCTGATGGAAATCGTACCGATCGAGGATCAGCTGCTGGTCGAGGCCAAGGTGCAACCCAAGGACATCGGTTTTCTAAGGCCCGGACAGCCGGCCACCGTCAAGTTCAGTGCCTATGACTTCACGATCTATGGCGGGCTCAAGGGCACGGTCGAACGCATCAGTCCGGATACCGTGCAGGACGAGGAAGGCAATAGCTACTACGTCGTGCGCCTTCGAACCGAGCGCAACCACCTTGGGGCCGAAAGCGACCCCTTGCCGATCATTCCTGGCATGCAGGCCACCGCCGACATCATCACGGGTGATCAAACCATCCTGCAGTACCTATTGAAACCGATTTTACGCGCTCAACAAGGCGCGCTGCGCGAACGATAAGAAATCATCAGGGGAACGATATGAAACAACGTTGGTGCTGGTGGATGGCGCTGTGTCTTGCGCCCTCGGCCGTTCAGGCTCAAACCCTGGCCGAGGCCGTATCTAAGGCCGTGCATGAACATCCGATCACACGGGCCGAGATTGCCCGGTTTGAAGCGCGTGCCGCTGATACCCGGGCGGCCAAGGGGGCTTACCTGCCCTCGGTCAACGTTTCCGCGCGTACGGGGCGAGGCAGCTTCGAAAGCGAAGTCAATGGCATCGCCGCCAACTCCGAGCCCCACGATTATCGACGCGCTTCGGTCACGCTGACTCAGTTGATCTGGGACGGTAACGCAACCGTTGCCCGGATTCGCCAGGCCGGTGCCGAACAGGAGTATCAAAAACTTCAGGCGGCCGCAGCGGCCAACAGCGTAGCGCTTTCAAGCATCGAGGCGTATTTGAACGTGCTTCGGTCCGAGCAGCTTGTGGCGCTTGCCGAAAACAACGTGCGCCTCCATGAGGATACAGCCTCGGACATTCGTCGGCGCGCTGAACAGGGCGCGGGCACCACCGCCGATTCGACCCAAGTCGATGGGCGGCTTGCGCAGGCCCGGGCAAGCCTGATGGCGGCACGTAACAATCTGGCTGATGCGCGCTCGGCGTTTCAGCGCTACATCGGTGAGGCGCCAAGAGGGCTCAGTATGCCAGAGGCGCCGTCGCTTGAAGGGCTGCCTTCGTCCCTCGAACAGGTCGAGGCGCTGGCGTACAGCCAAAACCCGCTTCTGCTGTCGGCCAAGGCCTCGATTCGCTCCCAGCAGCACCAGCGTCAGGTGGAAAAGGGCGACTTCTGGCCGACGTTCAGCTTTGAGGCTAACCGCTCATGGGCCGAGGATTACGACTACGAAGGGGTCAGCGATAACGATTGGAGCACCGATCTGGTGATGAATTACAACCTCTATCGAGGCGGGATCGATTCGGCTGAACTGCGCGCTCAGACCCGCGAACTCGAAGTGGTTCAGTACGAAACCGATCGCGCCCGGCGCGAGGTCAACGATGAGCTTCGTCTTGCGTGGAACGCCCGCGATTTTCTCAAAAGCCAGATGCCTTATCTGGAGCAGCACCTCGAGTCGAGCAAGGCCTCCCGCGTGAATTATCGCAAGCAGTTCGACATCGGCCGTCGAACGCTTCTGGATCTTTTGGACAGTGAAACCGAGTACTACCAGGCCCAGCAGGCGGAGCTCCAGGCGCAGTTCGATCTGATGCGCGCGCGCTACAGGCTGCTTTCCGCGACCGGACAGCTGCTTGATACCCTTAAAGTCGACGTACGTTGGCCGAAAAATACGTAACACCACTGTCGTTGTCCCAGGCAGGTCAAGGAGCACCGCATGAGTCTTTATCGTCGGTTGGTCAGTGCAATCATCGTCTTGCTGTTGGCGTTTTCGACAGGCGTTTTCGTGATCGAGGTACAGCAGACGCGCGCCTCGCTCGAGACGCAGCAGCGCAATCAGGTCACCAATCTAACGCAGGCGCTGAGTCTGTCGTTGGTGCCGTTTGTTGAAGTCGGGGATTGGGTCGCGGCTGAAACCCTGATTCACGCGGCTTTCGATGGTGCGGCGGTCAAGCGTATTCAGCTCGACGCCGTCGGGCGCGACCAGCCTCTTGTGGTCGAGCGAACCGCGCCGGCCCACTCGCCGGAACTGTTTCAAAGCCTGGTTCGGTTGCCCGAGCAGGAAGGGCAGCGCGATGTAGGGGGCGGCTGGTCGCCGCTTGGAACGCTTTACGTCGAGGCCGACAACAATCCGGCCTACAACGAGCTATGGCAACTGGCGATCAAATTGTTCGGATTTCTCACCCTTAGCGTGCTGATTGCCGTGGTGGTGTGTACGGCACTGATCCGGTGGTTGTTGAAACCGTTGAAAACGCTCTCGCAGCACGTCAGTGACATGGAAATCCATGGCTTCAACAAGCCGCTTAAACCCACGCGAATCAAGGAGCTCGAGGGCATAACGCATGCGGTCAACCGTCTCGGCAAGCGTCTCAAGGAGCAGTATGACGCCCAGTCCGAGCAGGTTCGGCGGCTTCAGGCCATGGCCGAGCGTGACGCGGTCTCCGAGCTGGGTAACCGGGCCTACCTGGGTCGGGTGATGGATGAGTGGCTGGCTGCACCCGATGGTGGTTCGCTGATGATCGTTCAGTTCGATGCCCTCGATGATATTTATCGCCGCAACGGCTTCGAGGCGCGAGATACCGCCATTCGGGCGCTGGCCCATCAGCTTCGTGCCGCACGGCTCAATGGCGAGACCTTGAGTGCGGCCCGGCTTTCGGCCAACGAGTTTGCTGCCATTTTGCCGGATGCCGATGACGACGAGCGCTATCAGTTCATCGAGCAACTTCTGGCAACGCTTGACCGGGCGCTTGACGTCAATCCGATGGCCGACGAGCAAGGCGCGCGCTGTCATGCCGGTGTCGTGGTGAAAGAGCCCGGCGCCAAGCGGATGACCATGCTGGCCGCCGCCGACAAGGCGCTGCAGATTGCGCGCGAGCGCCAACTCAACTGGGAGCTGGCGCCGAGAGCGTCCGCCCTTGATGAGCGTAACCGTGGCGAATGGAAGCTGATGGTGGATCAGGCCATCGACGAAGACCGCTTCCTGTTCGTTGCGCAGCCGGTATTGACCCGCGATGGCAATGAATTTCACCGGGAAATCTTCCTGCGCCTACCGGAGGGAGAGCGGGTGCACTCGGCCGGAAGCTTTGTACCTGTGGTCTATCACTTCCGTATGGGAGACCGTCTGGACCGGTATGTCTTCGAGTGGATCGCCAAGCGCTATGAGTCCCTGCCGGAGCGGCTGGCGGTCAACCTGACCGCCGACACGCTTGGCAACTCTCACTCCCTGGATCAGCTCTGCCAGTGGTTTGAAAAACACCCCGAGGTTACGGCGCGATTGGATGTCGAGGTGTCTGAAAGCGATCTTCTCAAGCATCCGAGCGCCATCCAGCGGCTGAGCGATCATTTGCGGCCCCTCGGTGCACGGCTTGGCATTGACCGGTTCGCGCGCAACCTGCAGGTCATGCCGTATCTGGTGTCGCTGCGCCCGGGCTACGTCAAGATCGACCAGTCGTTTTTCGTGCGCGATGACGTGGACACCGAGTTGCTTCGAAGCCTGTGCATGGCCGCGCATCAGGTCGATGCGCTGGTGGTGGTGACACGTGTGGAAACCGAGGAACAGCGCAAGCGGGTCGAAGCGATCGGGGCCGATGGTTTTCAGGGCTTTCTCGCGCCCATCGAAGAGCTGGTGGCGACTCGCCAATAGCGACATCAGGCGGTCTTCGCCGGGGGCATTTGAACGGTTGTTCATACCGGAGGCGGTGGCATGCGCGTAGCGATGACGCTGATGTGGGCGCTACTGTGCTGGGTCGTCCCTGGCACGGTGGGGGCGGAGCTGGTCCTGCCGGTAAAATCACAGATTCGAGCCGTGTATGGCGACGCGGCGGTAACGCGCGTGACCCGCTGGGAGCGTCTGGTGACGCTGTCGAGTGATCTGTCTGTGTCTGAAAAGCTTGAGCGTGTGAACGACTTCTTCAATACCTTGGCGTTCAAGGACGACATCGTCGTTTGGGGTGAGGACGATTACTGGGCGACGCCGGTCGAGTTTCTCGGGCGTGGTGCGGGCGACTGCGAAGATTTTGCCATGGCCAAGTATCTTACTCTGATTGAGCTTGGCGTCAGCGACGCTCTGATGCGCCTTCATTACGTGAAATACATTCCCTACGATCAGTTTCATATGGTGCTTACGTATCAGCCGTCGTCCTCGGCCATGCCGCTGGTGCTCGATAACATCGATAAGGCCATCAAGCCCGCCTCGGCGCGTCGTGACCTGCTTCCGGTCTACAGCTTCAACGCCAATAACATGTGGCTTTCGAAACTGGACCGCGATGGCAAGGCCATGGGCAGCTCAAGCCGGTTGAGTCAGTGGCAGGAATGGCGCACGCGGATGCTCAACAAGCAAATGCGCCGCCCCTGAGGCGTGGTTGGTCAGGCAACAACGCACTCACAGGGGTTAAAGGTTTCATCCAAAAAGCACCAAGGGTATAAATAGGGGAAGGCACTCGGCCTTTCTTTATTGTTTCGATTCGGAGATACCCTGATGAGCTGGACACCCACCCGCGATGATTTTGATCAATACATGGTGCCGAATTACTCGCCGCAGCGTGTGATTCCGGTTCGCGGAGAGGGCAGCCGTCTTTGGGATCAGGACGATCGCGAATACATCGATTTTGCCGGGGGGATCGCGGTCAACGGCCTCGGTCACGCCAATCCGGTGTTGCTGTCTGCGCTCAAGGAACAGGCCGACAAGGTCTGGCATCTGTCCAATGTCTACACCAATGAGCCGGCGTTGAAGCTTGCCAAGACCCTGGTTGAGCATACGTTCGCCGAAAAGGCGTTTTTCTGCTCCTCCGGTGGTGAGGCCAACGAGGCCGCCCTCAAGCTGGTTCGTCGCTACGCCTTTGAAAAGTTCGGTGAGCAGAAAGACAAGATCATCTCCTTTCGTCAGTCCTTTCACGGGCGCACGTTCTTCACGGTAAGCGTTGGTGGGCAACCCAAGTATTCCGAGGGTTTCGGGCCGGTGCCCGGCGCCATCGAGCACGCTCAATACAACGATCTTGAAAGCGTCGATGCGCTGATCGACGACCGTACCTGCGCCATCATTGTCGAGCCGGTTCAGGGGGAAGGGGGTGTAACGCCTGCCACGCCCGAGTTTCTTGAAGGCCTGCGCGAGCGCTGTGATCGCCATCAGGCGCTTTTGGTGTTCGACGAGGTGCAGTGTGGCATGGGCCGAAGCGGCGAACTGTTTGCGTACATGGGCTATGGGGTCACGCCGGATGTGCTGACGTCTGCCAAGGCGCTGGGCGGTGGCTTCCCGATCGGGGCGATGCTGACCACGACAGACATCGCCTCCGTTTTCCAGCCGGGCACTCACGGCTCGACCTATGGCGGCAACCCGCTGGCCTGCGCGGTGGCGCTGGCGGCGGTCGAAACCATTGCCGATCCTTCGCTGCTTGACGGCGTCAAGGCGCGTCATGCGCGGTTCCAACAGCATCTTGAAACACTCAACCAGAAACACGGCGGCATTTTCAGTGAGGTTCGGGGTAAAGGGCTTCTGATCGGTGCCGAGCTGTCCGGTCATCTCGAAGGTCGTGGCCGAGACGTGCTTGCCGCGGCCATTGACGAGGGCCTGATGATGCTGGTCGCGGGCCCCAGTGTGCTGCGATTCGCGCCGTCGCTCATCATCACCGACGACGAGATCGATCAGGGCATGGAGAGCCTCGACCGAGCGCTCGCCTCGCTCGCGGAGTAAGGCGATGGTCTGGGTTGTCCGTCCTGCCGAGCGGGAGGACGTGGCTAAACTGGTCGCGCTCGCCGAGCAGGCTTCGCCGCGACTTACCAATCTTCCCCCGGACGAACAGCGCTTGAGCGCTCGTATCAAGGCCTCTTTGGAGGCCTTGTCGTCCAGTTCGATCACCCGGCCCGGCAATGAGTGTTACGTGCTGGTGCTGACCGATACTGACACGGGAGAAGTGCTTGGCACGGCAAGCTTTCGGGCGCTTGCCGGCAGTGACGAGGCGTATTACACCTATCGGCGTGAAGAGCTGATTCACGCCTCTCAGCAGCTCGATGTGCGCGTCGAGGTGCCGATTCTGTCGCTGACGCATGAGCTCTCAAGCAGTTCGCTCCTGTGTGCGCTGGCACTGTCACCGGGGCTTGTCGGCAAGGCGCGCACCGATGCCCGTCTGCTTTTAAGGCAGGCGCGGTTGATGATGGCGGCGCTATGGCCCGAGCGGTTTGCCTCGCGGTTTGCGGTTGCGTTGCCCGGCGTCTTGGACGACGACGGTCGTTCACCGTTCTGGGACAGCATCGGCCATCATTTTTTCGACCGCGAATTCCAGGACATCAATACGCTGGCCGGCCTTCGCTCGAAAAGCTTCATTGCCGAAGTCATGCCACCGTATCCGCTTTACCTTTCCCTGTTGCATCCCCGCGCGCGCCAGAGTCTCGCGATGTCGCACGAGACCCATAGGGATGCGCACGCTGCGTGGCAGGCCGAAGGGTTCGAGGATTCAGGCCATGTCGATATCTTCGATGGGGGGCCGGTGCTTAGTGCGGGCACCGAGCGCGTTCATGTGCTGACGCACGGACGCTGGCTACCAGTGCGTCTGACCGACCGGCCCACGGGGGCCCCTGCACGTATGCTGCTGGCCAATCAGTGGCCGGGCACCTACCGCTGCGCACTGCTTGAGACCTATTTGTCTGCGGCCGGTTATCTCGAACTTACTCCCGCGCAGGCGGCCTGTCTGCATGTTGGGCGCGGCCAGGCGCTGCGAGTGCTGGAGGACCGCTTATGATCGTGTTGCGGCCGATCAACCCTCATGATCTCGAGCAGTTGCATGAGATGGCGATCGAGACCGGGCCGGGGTTTACCTCGCTGCCTGATAACCTGGAGTTTCTTCGGGACAAGATCGAGCACTCCTGTCACGCGTTCGAGACGCTGCCCGAGGAGGGCTCCGCACTTTATTTCTTCGTGCTGGAAGATGTCGACGCCGGCCGTCTGGCCGGATGCTGTGCCATCGAGGCCCGCATCGGGCTCGAGACGCCGTTTTACAACTATCGGGTCGGCCGGATGGCGCATTCCTCGCCGCAGCTCGGGGTCCACCGGGTCATCAAGACGCTGTCACTGTCGTCGGACCATATTGGCGATGCCGAAGTCTGCTCGCTCTATCTAAGACCGGACTATCGGCGTGACCGCCTGGGCGTTTTGCTGTCGCGTGCGCGCTGGCTTTTTATGGCAACCCATCGAGCCTGCTTTCCCGAGCGGGTGTTCGCCGAAATGCGGGGTGTGTTGGACGATCAGGGCAGTAGCCCGTTCTGGCGCTGCCTGGGGCGGCACTTTCTGCCGATGGAGTTTCAGGAGGCGGACCGTCTGATCGGCCTTGGCAAGAAGAGCTTCATTGGAGAGCTCATGCCCAAGCACCCCATTTGCCTGCCGCTGCTGCCCGAAGAGCTGCAGGACGGCATCGGGCGGGTGCATGACCACACCAAGCCGGCACTGGCCATGCTCAACAAGGAAGGGCTGCGTTGGGAAGGCTATATTGACCTGTTCGATGCCGGACCAACGGTCGAATCGTATCTTGATGATGTGGCCGGAGTCCGCGATTCCTGCTGGGTACGTGCCTGCATCGATGCCGAGCCGGCCGAGCCAGAGCGGCCGTCGGTGCTGGCAAGCGCCAGCGGTGACCACGGTTTCAGGGTCTGCTGGCTTGGTCAAACTCCCGAGGACGATACAGTCTCGATCACGGTGGGTGAGGCCGTAGCGCTTGGTGTCGAGGAAGGCGCCTGGCTCCGAGTGCTGATGACCTGAGCGCCTGAAGAGTGCCGAAATGCTTAATAGGCGAAACGATCCATCCTCAAAATGATTAACACAGACGTGGCGAGCGGCTTGCGCCGCGCTTATTCGGGGCAGGCCATGGGGCTTGCCCCATTTACACAGTTCAAGGGTTTTGTATGTTTTTGATTTGCGGAGAAGCACTGTTCGATTTTTTTGTCGATGATACTGAATCGAGTCACTCGGGGTTTTCATTCAACGCGATTGCAGGTGGCTCGCCGTTCAACGTGGCACTTGGGCTTGCGCGCATGAAGCGAAACGCGGGTCTTTTGACGGGCCTTGCCAATGATTTTCTGGGCGACCGTCTTTACTCGGTGCTGGAAAAGGAAGGCGTCACGACCGACTATCTGGTGCGGCTCGATGCGCCGACGACGCTCGCCATGGTTGCCCCTGGTTCCGACGGAGCGCCCCAATACGCGTTTTATGGCGAAAAGGCGGCCGACAGAAGTCTTGAGGACGTGCATTTGCCGGCACTGGCCGAAACGGTCTCCGGTATCCATCTGGGGTCTTACTCGCTGGTGGTCGAGCCGACGGCTGGCACCTTGATGACGCTTTTGGAGCGCGAATCAAAGGGGCGTCTGGTCTCACTCGATCCCAATATTCGCTTGAGCATCGAGCCGGATGTCCGCCGGTGGCAGGATCGGGTCGAGGCCTTTGCCGCCTGGGCGCATCTGATCAAGGTCAGCGATGAAGATATCGCTCTGCTTTACCCTGAACGGACGCTTGAAGACGTTGCCCGGTCGTTTCTGTCCGAGCGCTGCCGGCTTGTCGTCGTCACTCGTGGCGGTGAGGGCGCGCTTGCATTTACCCATGATCACGAGCCGATCGACATCAAGGGCGAGCCGGTCGAGCTGATCGATGCCGTGGGGGCGGGGGATACCTTCCAGGCCGCGCTTTTGTGCTGGCTCGACGAGCAGGGCATGGCATCGCCGGAAGGGCTTGCGGCGCTCAAGGCCTCTCACATTGAAGCGATGCTGCACTTTTGCCACAAGGCGGCGGCGGTGACCTGCTCGCGCCGAGGGCCTGATCTGCCGAGCCGACAGGACATCGACGGCTGAACCGATCTGATTGACTGGATTGATCGGCCCGGCTGTATCCAAGCTCCGTATCTGGTGTCATGCGCGGGGCGCTTGTCCATCAAGAGTTTGCGTGGATGGACGTTTTATAGTGGATACCGCGCGTTTTCCCTGTTTGAGAGGCTTTTATGCACATTGGAATACTGCAGTGCGACGACATGGCCACGGCCATCGCCAAGGGCCATGGCAATTATCCTGAAATGTATCGACGCCTTCTGCACAAGGCCGACCCGTCGCTGACGTTCGAGGTCTGGCGGGTGCATGAAGGAGAATTGCCCGAACAGCTCGACGAGGCAGATGCCTGGCTCATCTCCGGCAGCAAGGCCAGCGCCTATGATCCCTTGAGCTGGATTCGACAGCTCGAAGCCTTCATTCAGCGCCTCTGGCAGCACCGCTGCCCGCTGGTGGGCATTTGCTTCGGCCATCAGATCATCGCGCAGGCCCTTGGGGGCCGAGTGGAAAAAAGCGAGAAAGGCTGGGGCGTCGGCATGTCGTTCAATGCCGTCACCTTGCAGTTGCCGTGGATGAACCCATGGCAGGATGGCATGGATCTGGTCGTCAGCCATCAGGATCAGGTTGTCGAGCTGCCGGAAAGCGCCGAGGTGCTGGCCGAAAGCGCCTTTTGTCCCTATTACATGCTGGAGTATGACGACTGCTTTTTGAGCGTTCAGGGGCACCCTGAATTTACCCGGGCCTGCAGCGGTGAGCTCATCGATGCCAAGGTTCAACTGCTCGATGAGCATGTGCGCCGAGCCGGCCATGCAAGCTTGAGCGCTGAGGCCGACGACACCGTCATGGCGCACTGGATCGTCGGCTTCATGCGCTACGCGCTGCGCTGATGTCGCTTAATCGTCACTGGAGGCCTTGATCAGTGTCGAGCGATCAAGGGCTTCGCTGTCGTGCGTCTTGAACCCGTTTGATGTCTTTTCGATCAGATAAACCGGCATATCGAGCTGGTTGGCGGCGGCGACCCCTTCTTCTGGGCCCAGGCACAAAAGGGCCGTGGCCCAGGCATCGGTCAGCGCCGGGCGCTGGCCGAACACCGACACCGATACCAGATGATGCTGTACGGGGCGGCCCGTACGAGCATCGATCACATGGCCATAGGTCTGCCCGTTGTCATCGAAGTAGCGGCGGTAGGTGCCTGATGTATTGAGCGAGACCCCTGCCTTGTCCTGAATCTCGAATACGCGCTGAGCCGACAGCTGATCGGGTTTCGGCACTTCCACCCCGACCCGCCAGGGCTTGCCACTGGGCTTATGGCCCTTGGCGTAGAGATCGCCGCCCATCTCCACCAGATAGTTGGTCACGCCGTGGGCCTCGAGTTCGCTTGCGAGCTGTTCGATGGTGTATCCCTCGCCCATGGAGGAGACATCGAGCGTGACGTTCGGTGTGCGTTTTCGAATCGCGCCACGCTCTGCATCGACCTCGATCTTGTCCAGCCCGATGTGGGTGCGCGCGGCCTGAATCGCGGCGTTATCCGGGACGTGGAAGTTCTCGTCGTGAAAGCCCCACAGACGAAAGAGCGGGCCGACGGTCGGGTCGTAGCAGCCGCCCGAGAGCCGGTTGACCTGGCGTGCAATTCCGAGAAGTTCGATGACCGAGGCCGGGGCCTGGTGCCAGTCGGTATCACGGCGGGCGTTGAATTCGGCAAGCCAGGAGTCGTCGCGGTACGTCGAGAGCGCCTTGTCGATGCGTCTGAGTGTGTGCGTGATGGCCTTGCCAATGGCCTCGTCCGAGGCGTCGGTGTCTGAGTCGACCCACCACTTGAGGTGGTAGCTGGTGCCCTGTGCCTGACCATCGGCCACATGAAGCGGTGCCGGGCGGTCGCAGCCACTGAGCAGAAGGGCGCTGAGTGTGATCGAGGCAAGAAGGGCGGGGTGTGACAGCTTGGGCATTGAGGGCATCCAGCGTTGTTTCGATGGGCTGCATTGTGGCGAAGTCGTTCGGGTCTGTCATGTTGCGCGGCGGGTTGGCTACGCTTGAGTCACACCTTACTTCAGGGAGCACGCCCAGATGCCACTCGACTCTCGTTTTCGCCAATGGCTCGAAGACGCCGCCGCACGCCCGTGGCCGGATTTTACGAACGCAGGCGTCGAGGCCATTCGCGCCTTCTTCGATGAGGGTAATGCGGCCATTACTCGGCCGCCCTCCGAGTATCCGGTCAAGGAGGTCACCGAGGATGTTATCGACGTTGAAAATGGGCGTATCGGCCTTCGCTGGTACACACCGACCGTTCACGGCTCGAGTGCGACAAGACCCGGTGTGCTGTTTTTCCACGGCGGCGGCTTCACCATCGGCAGCGTCGACAATTACGATACGCTGTGCCGGGCACTGTGCCGGGCCTCGAAGTGCGTCATTATCTCGGTGGACTACCGGTTGGCGCCTGAGCACCGCTTTCCCACCGCGGCGGAGGATTGCCTGGCCGCATTGGCTCACGTGCGATCTGTCGCACACACCCATGGCGTCGATCGTGCGCGGCTGGCCGTTGCCGGCGACAGTGCAGGCGGCCAGCTGGCGGCCGTCACGGCGCTGAGTGACCGGGAAACCGGCGCACCACCGCTCAGGGCGCAGTGCCTGATCTATCCGCAAACCGACTTTTCACCCGAGGGAACCCCGTCGCTTTCGACGCTTTCTGAGGGATACGGCTTGACCCGAGGGGCGCGGGATTGGTTTGTGGCGCAGTACTTGAGCCATCCAGCCGAAGCGCTCGACCCGAGAGCCGACCTTTTAGGGCGTGACGACCTCGAGGGGTTGCCGCCGGCGCTTGTGATCACGGCGGAGTTTGATCCGCTTCGAGACGAGGGCGAGCGCTATGCACAAAAACTTGCCGAGGCGGGTACGCAGGTGGTGGCCAGCCGCTACCACGGAGTGATTCATGGGTTCATGCGTCGTGTCGGCCAGCATCCGCTGTCCGATCAGCTGATTCAGCAGTGTGGTGGGTGGCTTAGAGAGGCGTTGATCGAAGAGTATTGACCAGTGAGTACTGACTGGGTCATGCCACCGACAAAGGTCTAACGGTCTGACCACTTGATTAGGCGTAGCCTATTGAAAAGCCGCCCCTTGGGCGGCTTTTCAGGTTTGACGAGCATCACGCACGCCAACCCCCGACCGGTACAAGCCATCGCTTTAAATGCGATGGTCAGCGCAGGATGCAGAGGACCACACAATGATAACGTTTCTGATCGCGATCGCTTTGTTGATTGGCGGCTACTTCACGTATGGGCTGTTCGTCGAGCGCGTCTTTGCCGTCAAGCGCCAGCGCCGCACGCCCGCTCACGCACTTCGAGACGACATCGATTATCTGCCGATGAAAACGCCGCGTAACGCGTTGATTCAGCTTTTGAATATCGCAGGTGTCGGCCCGATCTTCGGACCGATCCTGGGCGCGCTCTACGGGCCGGTGGCGTTTTTGTGGATCGTCATTGGCTGCATTTTCGCAGGGGCGGTGCACGACTATCTGACCGGCATGATTTCGATTCGAAACCACGGCGCACATCTGCCGCAACTGGCGGGCAAGTTTCTGGGCAAGTCGATGAAACACATCGTCAACGGCTTTGCCATTTTGCTGCTGCTTCTGGTGGGAACGGTCTTTGTGACATCGCCGGCAGCGCTTCTGGCCAACATGTCCTCGTTCAACATGACGCTGATCATTCTGGCGATCTTTGCCTATTATCTGGTGGCCACGCTTTTACCGATCGACAAGGTGATCGGGCGCATCTACCCCTATTTTGGCGCACTGCTTTTGTTCAGCGCACTGGGCATCGGCATTGCACTGATCGTTACCGGAGCCCCGATTCCGGAACTTTCGCTTGCCAACATGCACCCTGAAGGCGCCCCGATTTTCCCGCTGCTGTTTTTGACCATTTCCTGTGGCGCCCTTTCGGGCTTTCACGCGACACAGACACCGATCATCTCTCGCACGACCGAGAACGAGGACAACGGGCGCCGAATCTTTTACGGCATGATGATTGCCGAAGGCATTATCGCGATGATCTGGGCGGCGGCAGCCATGAGCCTGTTCAACGGAAGCCAAGGCCTTAATGAGGTACTGGCGAGCGGCGGCCCGGCGGCGGTCGTCAGCGCAGTCGCGACCCAGATGCTTGGTGCCATTGGCGGCACGCTTGCCGTCCTTGGTGTGATCGTGCTGCCGATCACCTCGGGCGATACCGCGTTTCGAAGTGCGCGCATGATCATCGCCGACTACCTGAAAATCGGTCAGAAGCAGTTTTCAAGCCGGCTCTGGATCGCTATCCCCTTGTTCGTGGCCTCCTATGGGCTGACGCACATCGACTTCACGCTGCTGTGGCGCTACTTCTCCTGGGCCAACCAGACCACGGCGGTCATCGCGCTGTGGGTTGGCACCATGTATCTGGTGCTCGCGAAAAAACCGCACTGGATTACCTCGATTCCGGCGGTATTCATGACCATGGCCACCTTCACCTATCTGGCGTACGCGCCGATCGGGTTCGGGCTTCCCCTGAACGTAAGCTACGTGGTGGCAGCACTTGGGACGTTGATCGCGATCGCTTTGTTCATGAAGCGCGTGCGCCGATTGAGCCGAGCGACCTTCGCGGTCGACGAGCCCGAGGTGCCGGACGGCGCCTTCGGCATGATCAAGCGCGCGATATCGCCCCAGTCCTGAGGTTGCTCACGCTTTGCTTACGAAAACGGCGCCTTGAAAGGCGCCGTTCTTGTTTCGACTCGAGGAGGGCGTGAACCGCTTACTCGGTCTTGGCGTCGGGGAAATACTTGGTGTAGAGCGTATTGTAAGTGCCGTTGTCCTTGAGCTCGGCAAGCGCCTTGTTGAAGGTCTCGGCAAGTTCACGGTCGCGCTTACGGAAAGCAATGCCAAAGCCTTCACCGAAGTATTTCTTGGGCTCGGTCAGCATGTCGCCGACGGTCTTGAACTGGCCGCTCTTGCTGTCGACCAGGGCGGCCTTGCCGGTGGGGTAGTCAAGAAAGGCGATGTCGAGTCGGCCGGCTTCCATATCGATGGCAACGTCGTCTGCGGTGGCGTAGCGCTTGATGCTTGCGTTGCTGCCGTAGTGGTCGGTCACGTAGTTGTCCTGAACCGTACCCCGCTGTACACCGATGCTCTTGCCTTTGAGGCTTTCCTCATTGGGTGAGCTGATTGTCGAGTCCTTGGGTGTAAACCAGGCCGACGGCGGCGTCATGTACGGGTCAGAAAACAGGATCTGCTTCTTGCGGTCATCGTTGATGGTCATCGAGGACATGATGGCGTCGAACTTGCGGGCCTGAAGCCCCGGGATGATGCCGTCCCAGCCCTGAATGACCCATTTGCAGTCGAGCTCGGCCTGTTTGCACAGTGCGTTGCCGAGATCGATGTCGAACCCGGTCAGGGTGCCATCGGGGGTGCGGTATTCCATCGGAACGTAGGGAATGTCCACACCGATGCGCACGGTGTCGTAATCCCGTGCCTGAGCGTGACCGGTCGCCAATACGGCGCCCATCAACGATAAAGTGATGATCTTTTTCATCGATACGTCCTTTTGCTACGTGCTTGTGATTGTTATGCGGCCGTGAATGGGCCGGTGTCGTGAAGCGCGTGGCCCGGTAGGGCCATGAGCCTAGCATACCGGCGAGCGCGCGCTGGTGCCATGGTTCAGCTCGCCGGCTTCAAATGCACTAACAGCCGCTTTTCCAGATACTTGAACAGGGCCTGAATGCTGAAACTCAGGACCATGTACAGCACCGCCACGAACAGGAACGCCGCGAACGGCGCGTAGAACCGCGCATAAATATAATACGCCGCGCCGGTGAGGTCCGTGATCGAAACCACGAAGGCGATGGCACTGGCGTGCAGCATGAAGATGACCTCGTTGCCGTAGGCCGGAAGCGCCCGACGCAGCGCGCTTGGCAGCACGATACGCCGCATCATCTTGGCCTTGCTCATGCCGTAGGCTCTGGCGGCCTCGATCTCACCGCGCGGCGTTGCCTGGATCGAGCCGTGAAAGATTTCGGTGGTGTAGGCGGCGGTATTGAGGGTAAAGGCCAAAAGCGCTGGATAGAGCGGGTCATCCAGGAAAAACCACAGCCAGGTCTCCTGAATGCCCGGAATAAAGGCAAAACCGTAATACGCCAGATAGAGCTGAATGAGCAGCGGCGTTCCGCGAAAGAGGTAGGTGTAGAACCAGATCGACTTCCGAAGCACCTGATTGCGCGAGCCGCGGGCAATCGCAAGTGGTACCGCGAGCACGAGCCCGATCAACAGCGAGATAAACACGAGCTGAACGGTGTTGGTGAGCCCCGTCCAGTACATGGCGAAGGTGTTCGGGGTGAAGATGTCGTTGCCGTTCATCCAGTCGAGCAGCGGCTGCCAGAGTGTGCTTAGTTGTTCCATGAGGCCCCCTCTGCGCCGAAGCCGACGTCATAGCGTGCCTTAAGCTTCATGAAACACCATTCCGAGACGCTCGAGATTGCGAGATAGCCAAGTGCGACCGGAATCATGAACAGAAACGGCTCGTGAGTCGCCTTGGTGGCCTCGGCCGCGACCTTGACCATGTCGCTTAGTCCGATGATCGACACCAGCGCGGTCGTTTTCAAAAGCACCATCCAGTTATTGCTGAGACCGGGCAGGGCGTGGCGCATCATCAAGGGAAACCGGATACGACGGAACACGGTCCATGGGCGCATGCCGTAGGCGCGGGCGGCTTCGAGCAGGCCCCCGTCCACGGCCATGAACGCGCCGCGAAAGGTTTCCGACATATAGGCGCCGAAGATGATCCCGATAGTGATAACGCCGGCAACAAACGCATCGACATTGACGAAAATATCGACATCGAACTCGTAGTAGAGCCAATCGGTTGCCATGTTGATGCCGATCTGGCCGCCATAGAACAGCAGCATCATCAACACCAGATCCGGCACCCCTCGGATAACTAGGGTGTAGGCCTTGGCGATCGCGCGAATCACGATCGAGGATGAAAGTTTGGCGCTGGCAGTAACCAGCCCGAGAATGACAGCGAGAATCAGCGAGAGAATCGCCAATTCAAGCGTCAGCAATCCGCCTTCGAGCAGGCGGTAGCCGTAGCCATGAAGATCAAGCATAACGAGGTCCTTTACCCTGTTCGCTAGAGAGCACGGTTGCCTTCCAGGCGATGTCGGGCGTATGGATGAGTCAGTATCTGGGCGACAGGAACTGTTTCAAGCGCTCGGATTTTGGATGAGACAACACCTGCTCCGGTGCGCCTTGCTCCTCGATCACACCCTGATGCAGAAACATCACGTGGTTCGAAACGTCACGGGCAAAATCCATCTCGTGGGTCACCACGACCATGGTGCGCCCTTCATCTGCCAGTTCTCGCATGACTTCGAGCACATCACCCACCAGCTCAGGGTCCAGTGCCGAGGTCGGCTCATCAAACAGCATCACTTCCGGATCCATCGCAAGCGCCCGGGCGATGGCGCCGCGCTGCTGCTGACCGCCGGAAAGCTGTGTGGGGTAATAGCTGGCGCGTTCGGCAAGGCCGACGCGCTCGAGAAGGCTCAGGCCGTTGGCGCGCGCCTTGTCCTTGGGCTGGCCGAGTACATGGATCGGGGCTTCGATGACGTTTTCAAGCAGCGTCATGTGGGGCCAGAGATTGAAGTTCTGAAATACCATCGAAAGCTTTGAGCGGATGCGCTCGACCTGCTTCCAGTCGCTTGGCTGGCGGCCATGCTTATCAAACTTGAACTTGATGGGCTCACCATGAACGACGATGTCGCCCTGGTCCGGCATCTCGAGCAGGTTCATGCAGCGCAGAAACGTGCTCTTGCCGGAGCCGGACGCGCCGATCAGCGTAATGACATCGCCTTTTCGGGCGTCAAGCGAGAGGCCCTTGAGGACCGGCGTGTCGTTGAAGCTTTTATACAGATCGTTGATCTTGAGCGGAATGGAGGTGTCGGCCATGGACTTGGACTCCTGAAGGCATGGCTGGCCCTGAACGATTCGGGACATAAAAGGCGCGTATCTTATCAGGCCGAGGCAAGGGATGCCGTATCCATGTGATGAATTATGACACATTAGTGTCTACGTAAATGGATGCCCTGGCGTCGCAAAAGTACACGCTTTTTTAGAAAAAGCCGCCAATTAGCGGCGTTTCGGCGCGACCGCCTGCATCCGTCTAGCTCTACACCTGTGGGTCGAACAAAAAGCCATCGTGGTGGACACGATACAGATCGCCTGCGGGAAGCCCCTGTCGAGTCAGCCAATGGGTCAGCTCCTTGAACACGGTATCGCTGATGAACGGTGAGCGTGAAAGAACCCATAGATAGCGTCGGTTCGGCCCCACGATGATCGCGTGGTCATAATGGGCATCGAGGTAGATGATGTTGTAGCCGGCAAAGAAGCGCCAGAAGAAGCTGACCTTAAGCCGACCGGCCGGCGTGTTCCTGCCGGCCGGATAAGCCACGCCCTTGGCCGAGCGCCACTGGCGTCGAACCAGGTCGAACCCGCGATTGAGCACATCGACGCCCCCGTCATCTCGAGGGGTATAGGTCGCCGTCACATTGCTCAAGCGGCGCTCGAAAGGATGATTCAGCCGCGCGATCTCATACCAGGTGCCCTGGTAGCGCGCCAGATCCAGTTGCTCTACCGCCTTGCTGCCTTTTGCAATGCCTGGGTCACCTCCAAGTGCTGCCCAGAGCGCTCGGACGTTCGCGCGTATGTCTGCCGCTCTCATGCAATCTCCTTGGGTTAGTCGTCTACCAAGTATATGGGCTTGGGCATAAAAACGCCTTGCTCGATCTGCGTTTGCAGGAGCTCAGGGGGGCTCAAGATGTCCTGAAGCTTCGGTCACGCATGCCGATAAAGAACGAAACCGGCTCCTGGTAGAGACCCTTCTCCAAGCGCCAACGCTTATATTTTCGTTCAAACGACAGAGTAGACCGATCAATGACGTCACCTGCATTTACCAAGAAGATCATGCGCGCGAGCCAGCGCGGTACGCCCTTCAAGGAGGCACTCGGGCAGCGTGCTCCGCGTTCTGGCAAGGCGCCGCTTACCATTCGTACCAAGCTCTGGCTCGGGCTGGGGCTGATGTGGATCGGAATGATCGCGATCGTCCTAAGCCTTGCGCTCGAGGGTCGCTCCGAAATGTATTCCGAGCGTGAAAACGGGCTGCGTAACGTGGTTAGTATGGCCATGGGCGTCATCGATGCGGCTGCCGAAAAAGAAGCCAGTGGCCAGTTGACCCAGGCTGAAGCCCGAGAGCAGGCGTTTTCCACCATCAATGCGCAGCGCTTTGGCAAGGAGGGTGACAACTACGTTTTCACTTTCGACAGTCAAGCCAACATTTTGAGTCATCCGCGCCGTGAGGCGGGCTCATCGATGGCATCCTACACCGACCCTCAGGGCAAACCGGTTTACATGGAGCTGATCAAGGTGGCCAAGGCGCAAGGCGCTGGGTATGTCGATTATGTCTCCAAGGGCGCGACGGCTGATGATGCCTTTCGTCAAAAGGTCAGTTTTGTCGAGTATTACGCGCCGTGGGATACGTTCGTGGCGGCAGGCATCTACGTTGATGACGTTCGAGCGGCGTTTCTTTCAAACCTCGTCAACTACTTTCTGATTCTGTTGGCCGTCGGTGGCGTTGTCTCTCTGGTAATGGGTGTGCTCATTCGCCAGATTTCGAAAAGTCTTGGTGGTGAGCCGGCGCAGGCCGCAGAGCTGGTTCGGCGTGTGGCAGATGGGGATTTGACCGCTGATCTTCCACTTAAAAAGGGCGATACCGGCAGCCTGGTGTTCAACATTTTGCAGATGCGGGATACGCTTCGCGACACGCTGATGCATATTCGTGCGTCGAGCGACGCCGTTGATTCCGGGGCCAGTGAAATTGCGGCGGGCAATCAAAATCTATCCTCACGCACCGAGCAACAGGCGGCATCGCTTGAAGAAACCGCGGCGAGCATGGAGGAGATTACCGCCACCGTTAAACACAGTGCCGACAGCGCGCATCAGGCCAGTACGCTTGCGTCCGAGGCCTCGAATACCTCTCGGCGCGGCAGTGGTGTGGTCAAGGATGTTGTCAACAAGATGTCGAGCATCAGTGAGGGCTCCAGGCGCATCTCGGACATTACGGCCATGATCGACAGCATTGCTTTCCAGACCAATCTGCTGGCACTGAATGCGTCTGTCGAGGCGGCTCGGGCCGGTGAGCAGGGCCGCGGGTTCGCGGTGGTTGCCGGGGAAGTCCGTGAGCTTGCAGGGCGCAGTGCCAGGGCGGCCAAGGAAATTCGCGGTTTGATCGATGACTCGACCAAGGAAATCGAGGAAGGGTCGGCGATGGTTGCCAACGCGGACACGGTCATGAGTGAAATGTTGAATTCGGTGCAGCGTGTGTCCGATTTGATGAGTGAGATTTCGGCTGCCTCAAACGAGCAGACCCGCGGCATCGAGCAGGTCAATACAGCGGTGACCCAGATGGACCAGGTCACCCAGCAGAATGCGGCGCTGGTGGAAGAGGCCGCGGCGGCGGCTGCGTCGCTACAGGAGCAGGCGCGGCAAATGAACGAGCGGATCAATCAGTTCAAGCTCGATTAAGCGGTTGCCTCGAGCATCGGACAAGGGCCAGCTTCATGCTGGCCCTTATCGTTCAGGGCACCAGAATAATCAGCGCGCCTGCCATTCGCCGTCATCGTTTTTGAACAAAATGACCTTGTCATCGATCTTCTGAGCCTTGCCATCGACCACGACCTTGCCCTTGACCTGGCATGACCAGAGGTCATCGGTATCCTGCTTTTTGGCCGTGTCATCATCCGTGTTCTCGCCGCCGTCTTTCGGCGCAGGATGAGCGCATTCCTTGACCTCATCGATGTTGACGCTGTATTCGATGTTGTCGAGCTTGTTGTCGCCGCCCATCTGCTGGGCAATTGCCTTGAGCTGCGAGATCTGTTGATCGAGGGTATTGTGCATGGCCTCGGACACATCGTCCTTGTTCGGGGCGCGGTCGCAGCCGGCCAGGGCGAGGGTCGAACCTAAAATCAGTAGGGGCAATATCCGTTTCATGTGCTTCTCTCCATGGGTCGACGGGCTAGGCTAGAGCCTGTGAGCGGCCCCTGCAAGCCTTGCTGGTGCCTTGAGCATTGCGTGGCTCAATGATGGGTGCCCATATCGACTACTGCGCCTTTTTGAAAACCGGCATACTCAAGCGTCCGACTTAACCAACCACTGACTTCAAGGACAGGGCGTGACCTTCATTATCTGCAAGGCCGAGGAGTGCGATCTTGCGGCCATTACCGAGATCTATAATCAGGCCGTGCGCGAAACGACAGCGATCTGGAACGATCGTGAGGTGGATGTGGCCGACCGACGCCAGTGGTGGCAAGCCCGGTTGGAAGACGGCCTTCCCGTCATGGTGGCCCGAGACGACCAGGGTCGATGCCTTGGGTATGCAACGTATGGGCCGTGGCGGCCTCACGATGGTTTCGCGCACACGGTCGAGCATTCGGTGTATGTAGCAAAAGATGCGGCCGGACAGGGGCTTGGGCGGCGGCTGATGACGTCGTTGATGACGCGCGCGAATGAGCACGGCGTGCATGTAATGGTGGCGGCAATCGAGGCGGGTAACCAGCCGTCGATCGCGCTGCATCGTCGGCTTGGGTTTACCGAGACCGGACGCCTACCGCAGGTCGGCCTCAAGTTTGGTCGCTGGCTCGATCTGGTGTTTATGCAGTACACGTTCTAAAAGCGGCTATAACGAGGCGGGGAGCGAAAGCTCCCCGCTGAGGTCTGCTCAGCTTGCCAGACGCTCCATCTCACTTCGGTACTCGCTCGCCAGACGCGTTTTGTCGTCGTCGCTGAATTTCTGACCGGCTGAAATGAAGTAGTGGTTTTCTTCGTCTTCGAAGTGGTGAAGTGCCATGTCACGAAGTTTCTTGGCAAGGCTTAACCAGCCGGGGGAGCTGAAGTCGGTCTCATCCATCTGCTCCATGACCTCATCCATCTCATGGTGCTCGGCGATACCGTGTCGCGATTTCTCAACGCCGCTGTCATAGTCCATCAACGGGCTGTAGAAGTAGCGTTCTTCGGCGGTTTCATGATGATGCATGGCGGCCTTGATCTGTTCGAACAGCTCCTTTCGACCCTCGCTATCGCCTTCGGTCTTGACCAGCAAATCCAGCAGCGTGCGCTGTTTGTCATGATCGGCGCGAAGTTCCTCAAAGATCGTAGTCATCGGTCAAAATCCTTTTTTTCGAGTGAATACCGGGTATACCGAACCCGCAGAAAGCATAGACCATGCGCATGAATTGGCGAACGCGTAAGTGCGCCCCTCCAGGGCAGGGCGAAAGAGGACGAGCGCGATACCAGCCTGTACAATGCAGTCGCAGCCCGATCGTTAATGATCAGACGGGTGAATCTTTCAGCAGTGCGTCGTCATGGAAGGCGTCTCAAGAGCAAGCCTTGACACAAGGGTCGAGGCGCAGGAGGTAGTGCTTTGAACATTCTGGTGTTTACCAATACCTACCGGCCGATCGTCGGTGGCGTCAGCGAATCGGTTCAGCGATTCGTCGATCAGTTCCAGGCGCTGGGTCACAAGGTGCTGGTCATCGCGCCCAATATCGAAGGCCAGCCACCGCATGAGGACAACGTACTGAGAGTGCCGTCGTTTCAGCGTTTCAACGGCACTCAATTTTCCTTTCCGATGTACATGACCGGCGCGGTGATCGATGCCGTCGAGGCGTTCGCCCCGGATCTCATTCATGCCCATCATCCGTTCTTGCTCGGCGATTCGGCGGCGCGTCTTGCCCAGCGGCTGCGAGTGCCTCTGGTCTTTACCCACCACACGCTCTACGAGCGCTATATCCACTACTTTCCGAGCCGATCACCTGCCATCAAGCGTTTCGCCGTGGCACTGGCCTCCTGCTACGCCGAACTGTGTGACACCGTGATCGTGCCGAGCGAAAGCGTGCGCGAGATTCTGCTCAAGCGGGATGTGGAGACGCCAATCGAGGTATTGCCGAGCGGGGTATACACCGAGCGCTTTGCCAAGGGCGACAAACAGACCTGGCGCCGCCATTTCGGTATCGGTGAACAGACGCACGTGGTCGGCCATGTTGGCCGACTCGCCAAGGAAAAGAATCTTGGGTTCATGACTCGGGCGGTCTGTCGCTATTTAAGTAGCTCGAAGGAGGCGCATTTTCTGGTGGTGGGCGATGGTGATGAGGCCGAACAGATGGCGGAGATCGCGCACTCATTCGGTGTCAGCGACCGCGTTCACTTTACCGGGGTCCTGAGCGATCAGTCGCTGGTCGATGCCTATCACGCCATGAGTACGTTCGTGTTCGCCTCCCACAGCGAAACCCAGGGCATGGTCGTGGCCGAAGCGATGGCGGCAGGTCTGCCGGTCGTCGCTTTGGACGCGCCGGGTGTGCGCGAAGTGGTGCGCAATGACGTCAACGGCATGCTGCTCGAGCAAGAGGATGAGCATGTCATGGCCGATGCGCTCATGAGCATCAGTGCACCAGAGCGCTACCGCGCATTGCGCGACGGGGCGCTTGAAAGCGCACAGCAGTTCGATGCCGCTGTCTGTGCCGAGCGCTGTCTCGCGCTTTATCAGCACCTGATCGATCAGGCGCGCACCGAGCGAGGGCCAAAGCACGCCGACCCGACGTTCTGGGACAGCGTGACGCACCGGTTCGACGCCGAGTGGCATATTCTTCGCCACCGCGGGGCGGTGCTCAAGGAGGTGTTCTGGTCCCGCCGCGAGGACCCGGCCGATGACGATGAGCCGTCAGAGCGGTCGGTCGCGACGGGCAAATAGCGGCAGGCAAGCCGACTCAGGCGGGCTGCCGTCGCTTTGCCATCTGTCGCAGCGTGAGCAGTATGGCCAGCGCAGCCGCAATAATGCCAAGCGTTAGCCAGAGGCCGTCAAGGTCCGGTGCGTTAAGCAGTTCGCCGAGCTGGCTACCGGCAATGGTGACCGCTGCCAGGCCCGGTAAAATCCCGATGAACGACCCCAGCATATAAGCGCTGAAGCGAAGGCGGCAGGCGCCTGCAATCATGTTGGTAAAGGTGAAGGGCGCCAGCGGCAGCAGGTTGAAGACGATCATGGTGCGTATGCCGCGATCGGCCAGGCCATCGGCGAGGGCGTTGATTCGGGTGCCGCCATAGCGCACCAGCGCGTCCCGTCCGAGCTTGCGACCGACATAATAGGTGGTGGCCGAAGCAAGCATGGTGCCTGTCAACGCATAGGCAAGCCCGAGCCATGAGCCAAAGATTAGCCCGGTCGCGCCGACCAGCAGGGTCAACGGAAAGACCAGTAACGACGCCACAACGAAAATGCCCATCAGTGCAAATGGCGCCCAGCCGGCGTCGCGCAGCCCGATGCCGCTTGCCAGAAGCTCACGCAGATTGGGCACGGTCAGGACGTCCCCCATCGCAAGCCACTGCCAGAGCCCACACAGGCCGACCAGTAACGCTATCAGTGTAATCAGAAGCCAGAGCCGTCGAGGCATGGCAAGGTTCTCCTGCTAGTATTCCGCGTTTGCTCCGATGCCCACGCGGTGACCATGATTCGGTATCAGGCGTTCGCTGCTTTTGTGGGACGCCATTTCTTGACAAGAGTTCATCCCGGTCGGCACACGCTTGGGCATCACTGAACGGGGGCGACTCATATGTGGCGCCGATATCAATGGCCTCGATTCTGGGGGGCGCGCCAGGTAGGGTCAATGGCTCGAGGCCGGTGACGCGCCTTGCAGCGGCGAAGCTTTATGTGTCGCCCATGAGCAGCGGCGTGAGAGCATGCGTCGATGGCCCCAGGCCCACCCCATGAACGGCGTGAGTTTGCTGGCGCCTGCGCCTATTGCCATGATTTTTTACGGCATGTCCGCTTGTCGGCGGAATTTAGACGTTTGCTCGAACGGGCGCCGTTTTTTTTCGAAGCAATTTGTAAGATCTCTGTGAAATGGTGGTTTTTGCATAGCCTCAAGCACGAATTACTTTTATACAGTCCGGCTGGACGAATTTACTTAGGAGCAAGTGAATGAAAGTCAAGAATGTGCTGGCACTGGACGATGCAACGGTGATTCTGAGCAAGGCGCTCGAGGAAGCCCGCCGCCAGAGCCTTCAGGTCAGCGTGGCGGTTGTGGATGATGGTGGGCATCTGCTCGGGTTTCAGCGCATGGACGGCAGCAGCGCTTTTGAAGCACAGCTTGCCTGTGACAAGGCGCGGTGTGCAGCACTTACCGGCGGCGATAGCGGCCAGCTCGAGGCGCGCATCAACCAGGGTGAGGCCGCGCTTTTGAGCCACCGGGCGGTCGGTGGCATGCAAGAAGGCGGTGTGCCGGTCGTGATTCAGGGGCACGTGGCGGGCGCTGTCGGGATCGCGGGCGCCCGAGCCGATCAGGACGCACGAATCGCGCGCGTCGCGATTGCTGCGGTGTCTTCGCTCTACTGACCCCTGTAGCGCGACCTCATTGGGCTTTAATCCCAGGGTCTGATGCGAAACGCGCCGTACGAAGACGTCGCGTGCACGTTCAGGGCGTGTTGTCTCATCGGCGTCTCTTAAGCAGGATGTGGCTTCATGCCCTTGAGAGCCGAGCCTTTCAAGGGGCCTGATGTCACCCGGATTTTCGAGAACGCCATGACCGATGACCCGTCACTGCCGGCGCGCGTGCGAGCCCTTTTGGAGCGCGCGCCGGTTGATCAGTTGCCGATGACCTACCGCCGGCTTGCCGGCGCCCTGTCACTTACGCCTCCGCGTACGATCCAGCGTGTTGCCAGCGCTCTGGAGGCGTTGATGCGAGACGACGCGCGCGCCCGTCAGCCGTTTATTGCCTCACTGGTGGTCAGCCAACGAGGCCACGGTCTTCCAGCCGATGGCTTTTTCGAGCTGGCGGTGGCGCTGGGTCGATTTCCCGCTGACCCACAAAAGCAGCGTGAGGCGTGGGAAAACGAATATGCGAAGGCTATCGGGGCGCGCCCGTGATCGTGAATAAGGGCTTTCTTGAGTCAGGGCCGGGTCGAATCCAGGCTGCGGTCGGGCATGCGCGCCAGAACGTCCTGTTTGAAGTAATGCGTCAATAAGCCATAAAGCTCGGGGTAGGCCCTGGAGAGTTGATTTGGGGCGGTAAAGAACATCTCGCAGCATACGGCAAAGCATTCACCCGGGTGGGTTGCAGCGTACTCGTCGATCGGCGTGACGTCATCGCGCTCCAGGTGTTCTTGAAGATCCTCCCAGACACCCGTAAATACGCGGTACCACTCGGCTGGAGAAATCGTTGAAGGCAGGGGCGGGCGGCCATCCGCCTGCCCGTTGTGCTGCATGTCGAGCTTATGGCTGAATTCATGAATGATCACGTTGAGCCCCGTCCAGTCGCCGCTCGCTTTGATGTCCTCGAGCGACAAAACGATCGGGCCGTGGTCAAACGTTTCACCAATGCGCTCGTCATCGAGCTCATGCACGACGCCCATTTCGTCTTCCTCGACGAGGTGGCGTCGAAACGGCCCCGGCACCACCACGACCTCACGCACGTCCGGCCAGAAGGCCTTGTCCCATTCAAGCGTCATCAGCGCGACTTGCGTCGTAAGCGCAAGCGCCTGGGCCTCGCTCCAGGGCAACTCCACCGGTGACGTGATGCGAAGCCTGTGCATGAGCGCCCAGGCCCGACCGGCAAGGCGCTCACGCGAGTCATCCGCCAGCCCGTGCGCGATGGGCACCCGAGCGAGCACGTGTTGCCACAGCTCAACGGGCGGCTGGGCATCTCGCGGGCGACGCCCGCGAAGTCGGTCCAGCCAGCTCATCGCGGCTCACGCCTTAGCTTGATTTCCATGACCAGTCACGCCAGCGCAGGTCGAACAAGTCCTTGCGGCGGTCCTTGAGGTTGGTCACTGAGCCTTCACTGCGCACGACCTTGAGTCGGGTCAGGTCGAGATCCGAGAACATCACCATTTCGGTATTGGGCGTGGTCTCTGAAAGCACCGCGTCGTGGGGGAATGAGAAGTCCGACGGTGAGAACACCGCAGACTGGGCGTACTGGATGTCGAGGTTTTCGATCGAGGGCACGTTGCCGACGCTTCCACACACGACCACGTAGCATTCGTTTTCAATCGCACGGGCCTGGGCACAGTGGCGCACGCGCAGGTAGCTGTTCTTGGTGTCGGTCCAGAAGGGCACGAACAGAATGTCCATGTCCTGATCCGCCAGCAGTCGGGCAAGTTCCGGGAACTCAACGTCGTAGCAGATCAGAATGCCGACGCGGCCGGCGTCGGTCTCGAACACCTGCAGCTCGTCACCGCCATCGACCACCCAGTCACGACGCTCCTGCGGGGTGATGTGGAGCTTGGCCTGACGCTCGATGCTGCCATCGCGGTGGCATAGGTAGGCGACGTTATAGAGGTGGCCATCGTCGCCGATTTCGACCATTGAGCCTGCCACGATGTTGATGTTGTACGACACCGCCATGCGCGAGATTTCGGTCTTGAAGCGCTCGGTAAATTCGGCCAGAAACTGGATGGCCTTGACCTGGTCGGACTGGTCGGTCAGTGCCATGAGCGGCGTATTGAAAAGCTCCGGCAGCACGGCGAAATCGCTTTGATAATCGGCGATGGCGTCGACATAGAACTCGACCTGCTGAAGCACCTGCTCGACCGAGGCAAACTCACGCATCTGCCACTGCACCGCGCCGACGCGAACGAGCGTCTTGCGGCTTTCGATCACGCGCTCGGCCGGTTCAAACAGAATATTGTTCCACTCAAGCAGCGTGGCGTAGCCCTCGGAGCGTTCGTCTTCGGGCAGGTACTTTTGCAAAAGGCGCTTGACCAGAAAGTCGTTGGCAAGCTGGAACGAGAGAATCGGATCGTAGATCTCTTTTCTGGAGACCTTGTCGAGGTACTCGGTCGGGGAAAGCTCTTCCGAGTGAAGGTAGTAGTTGGGAATTCGCCCGCCGGCAAGGATTGCCCGCAGGTTCATCGAGCGGCACAAATCCTTTCGGGCTTCATACAGTCGACGGCCGAGACGGTAGCCGCGATAGGTGGGATCGATCAGTACATCCAGCCCGTACAGGGCATCGCCATCGGGGTTATTGAGAATGATCTCGCGATGGCCGATCAGGTCATCGTATTTGTGCGGGTTCGAGAAGGTGTCGTAATCGACCAGCACGGTCAGGGCAACGCCGACGATACTGTCGCCGTCCTTGATGACCAGCTGGCCATCGGGAAATTCCTGAATCAGCTTGCTGATGGTGGCCTGGGGCCAGGCGCCGCCGATGTCGTCGTAGACGGCGTCCATCAGCTTTTTTAGGTCCGAATAATCATCGGGGCTCAGATTGGTCAGGTTGAGGTGGAGATCCTCGATCGACATGCACGTGATTCCTTGAGTGTTTCTTGTTACCTGGAGCGCTTTTGCATTGGGCGCGTGGTGTGATGATCCAAGGATAACCAATTCATCGCCGGTGCGCAGGTTCGGGTGCGCAATCGCCTTGCAGGGGTGGATGCAGGGTGAGCGTCAATGGCGGGTATGGTAGAGTGCGCCGCGGTTTCAAGGCTCGATGTGTGCGCCCGAGCGTCCGGTTTCATTTTCCTCGTCTGGTAGACCCATGAACGCCATTGTCCTCTCTATCCTGGTTATGGTGACGCTGAGCCTGGCTCGTGTCTCCGTTGTGTTTGCGCTCGTTGTGGCCGCCCTGGTCGGCGGGCTTTATAGCGGCATGCCGCTTGGTGACATTCTCGATGCCTTCAATGGCGGGTTGGGCAGTGGCGCGCAGGTGGCGCTCTCCTACGCAACGCTTGGGGCGTTTGCAGTGGCGCTGTCGCGCTCGGGGCTGACCGAGGCGATCGCGCGCAAGCTGATCGGCCGGCTTTCCCATGAAAGTGATCACGGCGTTGCGGCTTCTCGCGCCGGCAAGACCGTCAAGTGGTCAATTATCGGCGTACTTCTGGTGTCGGCGGTCTGCTCTCAGAACCTGATTCCGGTCCACATCGCGTTTATCCCGATCATGGTGCCGCCGCTTTTGATGGCGATGAACCGTTTGAATCTCGACCGTCGGCTGGTGGCCTGTGTCATCACCTTCGGAGTCACGGCCCCCTATATGCTGCTGCCAGTGGGGTTTGGCGCGATCTTTCTCAACGACATCCTGCTTTCAAACATCAACGAGGCCGGGGCGGCGTTCGGGCTTCAGGTCACCGCCGATATGGTGCCGATGGCGATGGCGATGCCGATCGGTGGCATGGCGGTGGGGCTTTTGATTGCGGTGTTTATAAGCTATCGGGGGCCGCGAACGTACTCGATGAGGGCGGTCGGGGTCGGCCATGTGGCCAGCGCCGACGATGTGGTCAGCGAGCGTGAAAAACGCGAGCTTGACCCGCTCAAGCCCTGGCAGTATCTGGTGCTTGGCGGCTCGATTCTGGCGGCGCTGACCACTCAGCTTCTGACTGACTCGATGGTGCTTGGCGGGCTACTCGGCTTTGCGATCCTCTCGGTCAGCGGGGTGTTTCGCTGGCGGGAGCAGGACGACGTCGTCACCGAGGGCATGCGTTTGATGACGCTGATCGGCTTCATCATGATTACTGCGGCAGGCTTTGCAAGCGTGATGCAGGCCACCGGCCAGATTGATACCCTGGTTGAAAGCTCGCGCGCCGTGATCGGCGATAGCCAGGTGCTGGCGGCGCTGGTGATGCTGGTGGTGGGGCTTTTCATCACGATGGGCATCGGCTCGTCGTTTTCGACCATTCCAATCATTGCCTCGATTTACGTGCCACTGGCTCTCGAATTCGGGTTCTCGCCCATGGCGACGATTGCGCTGGTGGGCACGGCCGCAGCCCTTGGCGATGCCGGCTCGCCGGCCTCCGACTCGACGCTCGGGCCGACTTCCGGTCTCAACGCCGACGGTCAGCACGATCATATCTGGGATTCGGTGGTGCCGACCTTCCTGCACTACAACATCCCGCTGCTGCTGTTTGGCTGGGCGGCTGCGCTGCTACTTTAGCGGTTTGATAAACCCCGCTCGGGCCACCATGCTGTGTCGACAGTTATCGACCCAGGAGCGGGTGTCATGAGCCGTTACATGTACGATCTGGCAGGCGCCGACGCGCGTCTGCGCTTCTCTCCCTTTTGCTGGCGCGTGACGCTTGCGCTGGTGCACAAGGGCCTCGAATTCGAGCGCCTGGCCTGGCGTTTTACCGAAAAGGACCGGCTGGCGTTTACCGGGCAGGAGCCCGAGTCCAGTCGCAAGGTGCCGGTATTGCTCGATACCGACGGCACCGCCGTCAGCGACAGTCTTGCTATTTTCGACTACCTCGATCGGACCTACCCAGGTGCGACCCTGATCGGTGATGGCCCGGCGCGGGGGCGGTTCATGTTCGTGCGTCACTGGAGCGAAACCGCACTGGCGCCGGCGATCCTTAAAACGGTGGCGAAGGATCTGTTTGACCTGCTCGACCCCGCCGATCAACCCTATTTCCGCGAAAGTCGGGAGGCGCGGCTTGGCTGCACGATCGAGGCGTTTCAGGACCGGGACGCCGGGCTCAAGCAGTTGGGTCAGGCCCTGGCGCCGGTGCGTGCGCTTCTGGGTGAGGCAGCGTTTATTGACGGTGAGCGCCCGGGCGGTGCCGATTACCTGGTGTTTTCCATGCTGATGTGGGGGCAGGCGACCAGTCGCGTCGATCTGTTGAGCGAGGACCAGGTTGTCGCGGACTGGTTCGCGCGTCTCAGGCAGTGGGCCGAAGACGCCGGCGTCTCGTGCGACCTGGCTCGAGAACTCGGCGCCCACCCCGGCGAACACTAAGCGGACTCAAGCGTGCCCCAGGGCGTCGGGTCGAGCCCGGCCACGCGGGCAAGCGCCATTCTGAGCGAGGCGGTAAACATCTGGCCGTGGCCATAGTCCGGCAGTAGCGTCGTCTCGACCGCGACATCGGGTGCCCGCTCGGAAAGCGTCTCTTTCAGTTCGAAAATGTCCATGACGTCATTGTCCGACGCCGCCGGTGCCCCCGGCGGCGTTTTTGTGTGCTCCTTGCCGCCTTTCAGCAGCCAAAGCGATGGGCGTGCTGTCGTCGGGGGATGCCACTGACGGGCCATGGTCGGAATCAGGGCGTCGCCCCAGCCAAGGCTCGGGCTTGCCGCGATAAAGGAGGCCATTGTTTCCGGGCGGGTCAGAAAGGCATTGAGTACGCACAGACCGCCAAAGGAGTGCCCCCAGAAGGTGCGGTCGTTTGCGTTGACCGGCAGCGTTCGTTCAAGCTCTGGCCGCCAGTGATCGAGCACCTGGGTGAGAAAGGCGGTCGCGCCTCCGGCCGGTCCGCCATCTCTATCGACCATGGATTCGCCCGGCCGCGCTGGCGTATAGTCCCGGTGGCGCTGACGAACGTCGAAGCGTTTGTCGGTGTCATAGCCGAGGTAGACGATGATCGGCGGATGGGCGCGTGCAAGCGCACTCAAAAGCGTGGGCGTCGTATCATCGAGCGCGCCGTTGCCATCGAGGGCGTATACGATGGGGAAGCCTTTTTCAGGCGGCGTGCCTTTGGGAATGGCGAGCCAGATGCGGTAGCGCCCGTCGCCTTTGTGGCGCGTGAATTGTTCGAAACGGTAGTCGGGGTGCCCACGTTTGGCGATCGTCGGCTCGATGGACCGGCTCAGGTCCGGGCGTGCCCATGCCCAACCGGGCAGACTCAATCCTGCGAGGGCAAGCGCGCCGGTCGAGAGCACATGACGGCGCGACAGTGAACAGCGAGATCGGGACATCGGTCCTCCGGTGCGGGGTAATGCCAAAAGTGTCGCATACGTCGATGTTTTTGAGAATTGTTATTGTTTGCAGGTAGGATGCCGGTAAGGCGCGCTTGAATGCGCGTCGGTCTCACTAAAACGACATTCAAACAGCATGAAAAAGAGGCAAGGGTATGAGTAGGGTAATTCGTTGGCTTCCGCATATGGCCATTGCCGCTGGCGTAGCACTCGGCGTGGGCACGCTGTGCTCCCCGGCGCAGGCTGACCCCCTCGCGGTTGACCAGACCCCGGTCAGCACCGGCAAGAATATCTACGAACTTGGCTACAGCAGTGCCAACGATCGGCTTTACGTGGCCTCTGCCGGTGCGTTTGGCGGCGACGGCGGCGGCCAGCTCATCGGGCTTTCGACCGATCCGCTCAAGGTGACCACCACCCTCGATCTGGCGCAGCGCCCATTCGGTGTGGCCATCAATGACGATGCCGGTCGGCTTTACACCACCAATACGCTCGATGGCTCGATCACGGCGGTCGACCTGAATAAAGGCCGAGTTATCCGGACGTTGTCGCTGGCGCCGGTCAAGGATAAATCGGTCCCCAAGGATCAGCAGCCACCGCAGGTGCGTGATGTCGTGATCAATCCGGCCACCGGCACCGTCTACGTCAGCGGCGTCAGCGATAATGGGGTGGTCTGGAAGGTCAATGGCGATACCCTTGAGCTTGAATCGACCATTCACGACGTCGGCGCTGTATCGACCGGGATGGTGCTCGACAGCGCTTCCCAGCGTCTTTATGTCGCCAACATGGGCGATGGCAGCGTCAGTGTGATCGACCTCAAGACCGATACGCCGGTCGAGCGCATTGACGTCGGCAAAAAGCCGATCAACCTGGCCGTGGATGCCGACGCCAACCGCCTCTACGTGGCCAATAGCGGTGACAATACGGTCAGTGTGATCGATACACACGGCAATACCACGGTGAAGACGCTCAAGGTGGGCGAGCATCCGCTCGGCATTGACGTCGACCCCGGCGCGAAGCGCTTGTACGTGGCCAACCGTGGTGATGGCACGGTTCAGGCGTTTGATACCGAGTCGTTCGAGGTGCTGGAAACCTTCCATCCGGGGCTTCATCCGAATACGATCGCCGTCGATACCGCAGCGCATCGAGCCTTTGTCACCAGCAAGGCGCTGTCACGCCATGAAACGGCCCCGGCCGAGGGCGTGACCAATACTCAGGGCGATGTGGTAACGGCGCTTACGGCACCTGAGCGATCCAAGGCCAGCGCGTCCGAGAACACGCATGCCGCTTCCGATACGAAGGGGCAGAAAGGCGCCTGAGCCAAGACGCCTCGCGTTTTAAATAAGACGCGAGGCGTGGATGGGCCCGGCCACTGTGGCCGAGCCTAACGGGGCTTTTTGATTCAAATGGCCTATCGCGCCATAGATTAGCTGAGCATTTTATATTGTTTCAGAATGTCTTAAGGTGTGGCGTTCGATTTCTCAAGGAAGACCTTACCATGTCGTTACCCCGCACCGTTGCGGCGCATGTTGCGCTCGTTGCAAGCATTGGCCTTTCAGGGCTTGCGCACGCCGATTCAACTGTTCATGTCTATGCGGCCGCGTCATTGACCGACGCCATGAACGATCTGGTTAAAACCTATGAAGCCGCCCACCCCTCGGTCGACATCGTGCCCGTGTACGCCTCTTCCTCGACCGTTGCACGCCAGATTGCCAATGGCGCACCTGCAGACATCTATTTCTCGGCCAACGAGCAATGGATGGACTGGCTTGGCAAGCAGGGCGTGACCCTGACCGAGCGTCGGGATCTACTCAAGAATCATCTGGTCGTGATCGCCCAAAAGGGCAGCCAGATTCAATCGTTTATCCCGGACAAGGACCACCGGCTCGACAATTACCTCGGGCGCAACGAGCGCGTGGCGGTCGGCGACCCGGACCATGTACCGGCCGGCATCTACGCAAAGCAAGCGCTCACGTCCCTTGATCAGTGGCAGGCCCTCGAGCCGCGTCTGGCGCGGGCAAGCGATGTGCGCGCAGCCATGGCGCTGGTCGAGCGCGGTGAGGCGCCACTTGGCATTGTCTACGCAACCGATGCCAAGGCAAGCGATCGAGTCAAGACGCTCGGTGCCTTTCCGGACGGCTCGCACCCGCCCATCACTTACCCCATCGCCGAGATCGGCTCGCCCGACAGCACCACCGAGGCCTTCTATCAGTGGCTGCAAGGGCAGGACGCTGCGCAGGTCTTTGCCGACTACGGCTTTGGTCCTGCAAAGCTCAAGCAGTAAGCGCTGACTCGTGCTGACACCTCTGGAGTGGGAAGCCCTGCAACTCAGCCTCAAGGTGGCAGGCGTTGCGGTAGGCGCAAGCCTTGTGCCGGGCATCGCGCTTGCCTGGGTGTTGGCGCGACATACGTTTCCCGGCAAGTCACTGCTTGATGGGCTGATTCACCTGCCGCTGGTCCTGCCACCGGTGGTCGTTGGCTATTTGCTCCTGCTGGCGTTCGGTCGACAGGGGGTCATCGGGCAGTGGCTTGCCCGATTCGACATCGGGCTGCCGTTCACGTGGCAGGGGGCGGCGCTTGCAGGCGGCGTCATGGCGTTTCCCCTGATGGTGCGCGCCATCCGGCTTTCACTTGAGGCCGTGGATGTTCGGCTCGAGGCCGCGGCGCGCACTCTGGGCGCGACTCGGGCTCGGGTGTTTGTAACCATTACATTGCCGCTGGCGTTGCCGGGCGTGCTGACGGGCATGATGCTTTCGTTTGCGCGGGCACTCAGCGAGTTCGGGGCGACCATGACCTTTGCCTCCAACATTCCCGGTGAAACTCGAACCTTGCCGCTGGCCCTCTATAGCGTGATCCAGTCGCCCGGGCGTGAGGCCGCCGCCGCACGGCTGTGCCTGATTTCAATTGCAGTCGCGATGCTTTCGCTTCTTGTGTCCGAGTGGCTTGCCCGTCGCTCGCGTCGACGGATGGAAGGGCGCGATGTTTGAGCTTGATGTGACGCGTGTGCAGGGGGAGTTCACGCTCGAGGTCGACCTTCGGCTGGCCTCCCGCGGTGTCACGGCGCTGTTTGGCCCCTCCGGCAGCGGCAAGACAACGCTTCTGCGTCTGATTGCAGGGCTTGATCGGCCGGATCGTGGGCGCATTGCCCTCGAGGGCTACGTGCTGTGCGACACCGCCACGTGCCGATTCGTTCCCGTTCATCGGCGAAGGCTCGGCATCGTGTTCCAGGAGGCGCGGCTTTTCCCTCATTACAGTGTGCGCGGCAACCTCTGCTATGGCATGCGCGACGAAGACCCGGCGGCGGTGGCGCGCATTAGTGGGCTGCTTGGTATCGACCACCTGCTGACGCGCATGCCCAATACGCTGTCGGGGGGCGAGGCGAGGCGCGTTGCGATCGGCCGCGCCCTGTTGTCCTCGCCGCGGCTTCTTTTGCTGGACGAGCCTTTGACCGGGCTTGATGGGGCCCGCAAGCAGGAGCTTCTCGAGTACCTGGCCGCGCTGGTCAGAGACATCGATATTCCGGTGATTTTTGTTAGCCACGACCCGCAGGAGCTTTTGGCCGTAGCCGATGATCTGGTGTTGCTTGAAAAGGGGCAAGTGCTTGCCCACGGCGCCCTCAACGAGGTGCTGGCACGCCCCGAGCTGATGTCACGGCTTGGGGGGTTTGACATCAGCGCAATGCTTGCGGCGCGGTGTCATCGTCACGACGTCAGGCGTCAGCTGAGTGAACTGCGTCTTTCGGATGGCCAGATGCTCGAGCTGCCCACGCTTGATATCGAGCCAGGCCAATGGCTCAAGATTCAGGTGCGCGCCCGCGACGTTGCCATCGCGCTCGAGCCGGTGAGTGGCACCAGTATTCGCAATACTCTCAAGGCCACCATTACAGCCTGTCAGCCGCTGGACGATATGGCCAGTGTCACACTGGTGATGCTTGACGCCGGTCAGCAAACGCTCAGGGCTCTGATTTCCACAGCTTCCTGTGAGGCGCTCGGCCTTGCACCCGGTATGACCGTTCAGGCTCTTATACGGGCCGTTAGCCTTGCAAGGCCGGCCGCAGCGCCGGCGCTTGCCGATCAGGAGGTGCCGTGATGGCGCTGTGCTTACCGATTACGCAGTTAGACGATGTACGAAGTGCCGAGCTTACGCTTCTGGCCGAGGCGGTCGCGAGTGACCCGGGCAAGCAGGCGCCCGACTCTGCCTGGTGCTATCCGCGCTTTTGGAAGGATGATATCGGCCCTCGGCTGGGCCAGGACCTCTGGCTTTGGGAGGCGCGCCTCAACCGCGAGCTGGTTGGCTGTCTGCGTCTTCGCCGCGATGGGGCACCGGAGGCGCGCCACTGCAGTTGGATCGAGGGCATTTTTGTTCATCCAGAATGTGATACGACGCGCATCGCGCAGGAGCTTCTGGCGGCCGCGAGCACCTTTGCGCGCATGGACGGTACGCGCCATTTGACGAGCTGGGCCGCCAGCGGATTCGAGCATGCCGTGATGAAAAACGCGGGCTGGACACCTGTCGGAGAGATCGAGCGTTTCGCTGCCTCGGCGATTCAAGGGCCTCGCGACGCGGCGCTTTATCACACATCAACGACGTGATTTCAAACCACCCACAGGAAATCCCATGACGCTGTTTCTCGTTTTATTAAGCCGCGACCAGGAGGTCAGTCACGAACTGATCACGGCGCATCGTGAGTACCTGCAAACGCTCAAGGCGCAGGATCGTCTTATGCTTGCCGGCCCGTTCAAGGACATCAAGGGCGGTGCGTACGTATTAAAGGCAGACACTCTCGCCGATGCCCGTGCGCTCGCCGAGCAGGACCCGCTGATCGACTCGGGCATCGCTTCGTTCGTGGTTCATGAATGGGCAGCGCACTGAGTGCAAGGCAAGTGCGATGCGTCTCGCGTGCTTGACTGATACTCATGCGTTCATGAGCGTTGTTCGAAACCGCACGTCATGTCTCGGCCCTGATGCTGCGCCCGCGTCAGTGCGTCTTCTGCACGCTGCACAAGGGCACGTGCCGGAAGCGGATGCTGCGGGGTCGAGATCGCCACACCCTGGCTGATGGTCAGACGTTCTGACAGGGGGGACAAGGGATTGGCAAGGTCTTTTCTCTTGATGCTTGAGGTGAGCCGTGCGGCGACGTCGTGCGCCTCGGAGTGCAGTGTGCCGGGCAGAACCAGCGCGAACTGATGCTGCCCCATCCGGGCCATCAGGTCATTACGAGAGCGGGCGACCTCGGAAAGGCTTGCCGCCAGCGCCTTCAAGAGCGTCTCGGTGCGCTCGGCGCCGAATTTCGCCTGAAACGCGTCAAAGAAATCGACCTCCACCAAAATACAGGTAACCGACTGGTAATACTGCTCGCTGATCGACAGCAGCGTCGGCAGGCGGTCGAGCAGGCTACTTCGGGTCAATAGCCGGGTGGTTGGATCGACCATCTCGTCGGCGCTTCTATGTTTGCCCCGGTTGTATTCCTGCTCGGCAAGCGTCGAGACTCGGCGTGTAATGTCCTGGGTCAGTGCATCCATTCGTTGTGGTGGCGTCACCGACCAGGGGGTCTGGGTGTCGCTTCGGTCAAGAAAGGCTAGGGTGTTCAGAAGAGGCCGCAGGAGGGTGGCATGGGTGATCGTTGCCATCAGGGTCAGCAGCACTGCAACGAGCCCCATGAGCAGCCAAAGTGCCAGATTGAAGGTGTCGATGTTGCGATGCCAGTCGGTGGTCGAGTCATTGATGTCCAGCCAGGGCGAGGCGGTCTCCGGCACGGTCGGCAGGGTGAACTCATGTGTGACGGGGGTGACGCTTTGGTGGTCGATCAAGCGAAGCTCGACACCGAGCTGGGCTGATAGCGCACTGGCCCAGGCGTGATCGAGCGGTTTCAACATGAACAGATACCCCGCGCTCTCGCGCTGTTGGTAGCTGTCCTGAACCTGCTGGAAGCTCAGCATATAGCGTGGGGTGCCATCGAGAATGAACCGTCCCTTGAGCCGCCCCAGATAATGTGACTTTACCGCGTCAAGCCGTTTGAAAATCGAACTGGCAGGAGTGCAGGCCGTGGACTCATCGGTGCAGATCGACTCGGACCCCGGCAAATGAACCAGGATGCGCTTGATCTGTCCGTCCGGCGTTGCAAAGCCGAGTGCGCTGATCGAGAGGTGCGTGAACGTGGTCGGGCCGAGCTGCTTGTCGAAAAACGTCGGGTCATCGCCTCGAAGGTAGTGCCAGGTTTGCTCCCAGGTCGACCAGTCGGCGGTGATGTCGCTCAAATGGCGGTGCGTCATGTCCACCATCTGCTCGACGTGTCCCTGCGCCCGCTCCAGGTGCTCGGTCGAAAGCTCGAGCAATATTGGCCGGACCAGCGTTGCGTAGAGGATATAAAGCGCAAGCATGCCGCTCGCCATGAGCGTGATAAACAGCAGCAGATAGTTTCGGCGTAACTGGTGGGCCCAGCGGTTCATGGCGGCGTCCGATCAAGAGTCTTCTAGAGTCGGAGTATCGGCAAGCTACGCGCTGGGTTGAACGATGCCTACGCGTGCGAGGGTGTTACGGCCAGCCACGACAGGATGTCTTCCAGCGCTTTTTCAGGGCAGGAAAGCATGGGGACATGGCCGCAGCGGGGGTAGAGATGAAACCGGTTCTGGGCGAAGGCCTGATCGAAGCGATAGGCGTGCTCGGCAGGAATTACCCGGTCACAGTCGCCGCCCATGATCAGCACCGGGCAGGTCAACCGACCCAGTTGATGCGCTTCTGCAGCGGGATTGTCGGCCCATTCATGCGCAAGCGATAACAGGACTTCCCGGTGGCCGGGGCCGTGCAACATATCCTGATAGCGGGTGATGATGGCTTCCGGCGCACAGGCCGGTGCAAAGGTTGCAGCCATGCCCTCGGAAACGAATCGGTCGCCATTGGCGTAACGAAGCACGGTGCGCCCAATGGTGCTGCCTGCAAAGCTCATGAAGTGATGGGCGTTCTTGGCCTGACGGCGTTGATCCGGCCAGCCGGCGGCGGCAATCAGTCCGAGCCGGTGAAGCGAGGCGCCATGGGCCGTGGCGTAGCGCCAGCCGATGTAGCCGCCCATCGAGTGGCCGATCAGCGTGATATCTCCAAGCGCGAGCTTTGTGACGGCCTGGTGCAGCACCTCCACGAAATTATCGATCGAGGCCGTCCAGTTCGAGGGCGCGCGCGACAGACCATGGCCTGGCAAATCAAGCGCGATGACGCGGTGCGTTCGACTCAGTGTCTGTACCCACTTGTGCCAGACGTGACTGTCCATCAGCAGCCCATGAACCAGAAGCAGGGTGGGGTGCTCGGGGTCGCCGTAGTCGAGATAATGCAGGTTCAGCTCATTTGAAAGCGCAAGCCACTGGCTTTCCGGCAGGCCATAGCGTGTGATCAGCGTCGACTGATCGATGTCGGAGGCCTTGACCAGCGCCGTGTTGTCAAAAAGGCTCGAAAGACGATCGGTAAAGCCGGCCATGGCACCCTCATGCGGTTGTTTATTACGATGAAACCCTTGGTGGTCGAGTATCACTGTAGTCTTTTCGGTACGCTCTGCGTACCACGGCGACCTGCGCTTTTGGTTGCTCACTGATGGTCTCGCTTTTCCTCGAGGATGATTTCCATGACGTTAACGCTGCGCCCGGTGCGTCCGGAAGACAGAGACGCCTTCTGGCACATGTTCAAACCGATTCTGCGGGCGGGCACGACCTACGCCCTGCCGCGGGACATGCAGCCGGCGCGCGCCTGGGCCTACTGGAGCGAGGCCCCGCTTGAAACCTGGGTCGCCGAAGATCAGGGAAGCGTGCTTGGAAGCTATTACCTCAAGGCCAACGCGCTTGGCGGCGGCGCCCACGTGGGCAACTGCGGCTACATTGTCGCCGACCACGCACAGGGCCGTGGCATTGCTTCGGCCCTGTGCGCACATTCGCTTGAACGCGCGCGTGCCCAGGGGTTCAAGGCGCTTCAGTTCAATTGCGTGGTGTCGACCAATACGCGCGCCATCGCCTTGTGGGAGCGCTTCGGGTTCCAGACGGTCGGGCGGCTGCCCGGCGCCTTCAGTCACCCGGAGATGGGCGAGGTCGATGCGCTGGTCATGTACCAGCGCCTTTAACGCACACTCACTGCCTGAGCTTCAGGGTCCGTTCGACCACGTTGAGGCCCGGACGGTAATTGCCCTCGATGGCCTGAAACGCACATTCAAGCGTCATCTGTGCGATGCGGTCGTACTGCTGGGGCAGCGCATTGACCGGAAGCGGCAGGAAGTCCAAAAGCCGGTCATCGCCGAAGGTGGCAATGCGAATGTCGGGACGGGCGCTGTGCGCGAGCAAAACATCGAGTACGCCATCGAGCAGCGTGTAGGAGGCCGTGATCAAGGCGTCCGGCAACCCATCGGTGTCGAGCACCTCCTGCATCAGTTCGGCGCCGACCTGGCGAGTATAGTGCGAGCCGCTGCGCTCGCTGATCCGGGTGACCGAGTCCGGCAGGGCGCGTCGAAAGCCTGCGCGCCGAGACGCACTGATGCTGAGTTCGGGCACGGCGTCGAGCCATACAATGTGACGGGTGCGTTCATCGATGACCGAGCGGGTCAAGGCCTCGGCCGCGCTGCCGTTGTTGCTTACGACGCAGGTAAAAAAGTCGGGGTCGAGGGCGCGGTCGACCGCAATCACCGGCATGTCCTCGCTCATGATCTCTCGATAGAACGGATCATCGGGCGCAAGGCTCGAGGCGACGATCAAGGCGTCGCAGCGCCGTGCCTTGAGGCCGCGGGCCAGCTCCTTTTCGGTGTCGGGCCGGTCGTCCGAACCCACGATCAGGAGCTGATAGCCGCGTTCCCGAGCACCCTGTTCAAGTCGTTTGGCAAGACGCGCATAACTTGCGTTTTCAAGATCGGGCAGAATGAAGCCCAGTGTGCGACTGGCGCCGCGGCGAAGTGCGGCGGCCTGAGCATCGACTCGGTAGTGATGCGTATCGACCACGCTCATCACGCGCTTGACGGTCTCATCGCTGATGCGATGTTCCCTGGATTTGCCATTGACGACGTAGCTTGCCGTCGTCCGCGAGACGCCGGCCAATCGAGCGATTTCAGCCAATGTCATGGATTTCATCTAAGCTGCCTCAATCCCGTTGTCCTTCGAATTCATGGAGTTTACAGCGTGCACCGAAAGTCGCACCCGATTTGGCTTGATTTGCGAGCTGAAACGTTTCAGCATGGCTACCATAGCACAGTGAAACGATTCAGCTAACGTTTTCCCCATTAGAGATTTGGTTATGCTCACGCTCACCCAAGATTCGGTATCCCTTGGCCGGACCGCCAGTGATTGGCGCGACGCGCTGGACCAGGCCGGGCAATCATTATGCGAGGCGGGCCTTGCCGAGGACGGCTATCGTCAGGCCTTGTTCGACCGTGAATCCCAGTCCTCGACGTTTCTCGGCAACGGCATTGCCATTCCTCATGGCACGCCGGACAGCCGTCAGTTCGTCAAAAAGACTGGCGTTCGCGTACTTCAGTTCCCAGACGGCGTGACCTGGCATGACGGCGCCCACGTGACGCTGGTCATCACCATCGCCGCTCAATCCGACGAGCACCTGGATATCCTGCGCGCGCTGACGCACGTGCTCGACCGCGACGGCGTGGCCGACCAGCTTTCCCGCGCCGGCAATGCCGAAGAGGTCATCAACCTCTTGTCGAGGTCCCCCGCGCCGCCGACCAAGCTCGACGAAGAGACGCTGATGGTGGGCGTGCCCGCGCGTGACCGGCTGGAGCTCGCGACCGCCGCCGCCGCGCGCCTTCGCCAGCTCGGCTGCGCCGATGAAATGTTCGTCACCGATATTCTCGATCAGACGCCGGTATCGCTCGGTCAGAAGCTCTGGCTGGTGCGTTCGCGCCACGGCGTCAAGCAGCCTGCCCTCGGCTTTGCGACGCCCCAGCCGGCGCTTAACGAAACGGCAGGCGTGTTCTGTCTGGCCGAGCTTGGCGATGGCCATGTGTCATTGATGGAGCGGCTGATCGGGCTTTTGGAAGACGGTAAGGGCGAGGAGCTTGCCCGCGTCAGCCCGCAGCAGATTCTGGCGCGGCTTTCCGGTGAAAGCTCGGACGCCGAAACCGCCAAGGTGCGCGTGCGCAACGCCCACGGTCTGCATGCGCGACCGGCCAAGCAGCTGGTTCAGGTGGCCCGCGAGCAGGCACTCGACATCAAGGTGCGCCTGATGGAAGGCGAGCAGCCGGCAGTCTCGGCCACGAGCCTTACCAAGGTCATCGGCCTTGGGGCGCGTCGCGGTCAGATGCTGGTGTTTTCCGCTCAGGGCCAGGGCGCCAGTGCCGCGCTCGAGGCCATGGTCAACGCCGTACGTGACGGGCTTGGGGAGGTGGTGACCCCGCTTGATGACACCGCCGCCGCCCGGCCGTCTCGCAACAAGACCAAGTACACCCAGGTCGAGCCGCCCGCGGCCGACACCGCGCTCGTTGCGGTCAGCGCCTCGCCCGGCATGGCGATAGCGCCGCTGTTCGTCATGCGCCTGCCGGACTTCAAGTACGAGGAATACGCCTCCGATCAGGCCGGTGAACGCGCGCGCCTCGAAACGGCCATCGGTCAGGCCCATCATCAGCTCGAGACGCTGATCGATCAGGCGCCGGGCGGTGAGGTGGCTGAAATCCTCTCGATGCACGAAGAGATGGTGCAGGACCCCGAGCTCAAGGAGGCGGCGTTCGAGGCCATTTCCGAAGGGCTTTCGGCCGAGGCGGGCTGGTGGAAGGCGATCGACACCTCCGCGCGCGCTCAGGAGGCACTGGCTGACCGGCTTCTGGCCGAGCGGGCCGCGGACCTTCGCGACGTCGGCCGACGTGTGCTCGGCATCCTCTGTGGCGCCGAAATGCCGCAGCCGCCGGAGCACCCCTATATTCTGGTGATGGAAGACGTGGGCCCCTCGGATGTGGCCCAGCTTGATACCAGCAAGGTGAAAGGCCTGTTGACCGCCAAGGGCGGGGCCACCTCGCACAGCGCGATTCTCGCGCGGGCGCTTGGCATTCCGGCCGTGGTCGGGGCCGGCGATACGGTGCTGGCGCTCAAGAGCGGCATCGAGATGATCCTCGACGGTGAACGCGGTCGAGTCATCCCCGAGCCGAGTCAGGAACGCCGTGACCGGGCCGAGCTCTCGATCAAGGAGCGCGAGCAGCGGGTCAAGGAAGCGTTCGATGCCCGTTTCGAAGACGCCACCACGCAGGACGGCCATCGCATCGAAGTCTGCGCCAACCTCGGCAACACCGCTCACGCGGCAGACGCGGTCGAGCGGGGCGCCGAAGGTGTCGGTCTGCTTCGAACCGAGTTCGTGTTCATGGCCCACCCGGATGCGCCGGATCTGGAGACCCAGATCAGCGAGTACAGCGAGGCGTTCGACGCGCTTGGCACCACGCGTCCGCTGGTGGCGCGAACGCTGGATGTCGGCGGTGACAAGCCGCTCGATTACTGGCCGGTTCCGCAGGAAGACAACCCGTTTCTGGGCCTTCGCGGCATCCGCCTGGCGTTGACCAAGCCCGACATTCTCGAAACCCAGATTCGTGCGCTGCTGATGGCCGCCGGCGACCGGCCGCTTCGCATCATGTTCCCGATGGTCAAGGACGTGGCGGAGTTCCACGCAGCCAAGGCGATTGTCGATCGCGTGCGTGAAGACGTACAGGCAAGCGACGTTCAGGTCGGGGTAATGATCGAGATTCCCTCGTGCGCGCTGCTTGCGCCCTCGCTTGCGCCTCACGTCGATTTCTTCTCGATTGGCACCAACGATCTGACCCAGTACACGCTGGCGATCGACCGGGGCCACTCGCAGCTTTCGAGTCAGGCCGATGGCCTGCATCCGGCCGTACTGCGTCTGATCAAGATGACGGTCGATGCCGCCCACGCCGAAGGCCGCTGGGTCGGGGTCTGCGGTGAGCTTGCATCAGATGCTCAGGCAGTGCCGGTTCTGGTCGGACTGGGCGTCGACGAGCTGTCGGTAGCGGCCCGTCAGGTCGCGCTGGTCAAGTCTCGGGTGCGTGAGCTGACGCTCGCCGACAGCAAGACCCTGGCCAACCAGATGCTGGCGCTGCCGACCTCGACGGCGGTTCGTGACGCTCTGGAGGCGTTGTAATGGCCAGAGTCGTTGCGGTATCGCTCAATCCAGCTCTGGATCTGTCGATCGGGGTTGAGGCGCTTGCGCTCGGAGAGGTCAATCGTAGCCATGCCTCGCGCCTCGATGCGGCGGGAAAAGGCAATAACGTGGCGCGCGTGCTGGCCGCGCTCGGCCACGATGTGGCGGTAACTGGCTTTCTCGGCGAGGCCAATCAGGGCGCGTTCGAGCGCGCCTTTGCCGCCTGGGGCGTACGCGATGCGTTCGTTCGAGTGCCTGGGGAAACACGGGTCAACGTCAAGGTTTCCGAACAGGATGGCCGCGTGACCGACCTCAACGGCCGAGGTGCGGAGGTCAGTGCGCAGGCGCTTGCCGAGCTCGAGCAGGTCCTGAAGGACGAGGCGGCCGGCTGCGATGCGGTCGTGGTCTCGGGCAGTCTACCCCCGGGCGTCTCCGCTGACCGGTTCGGTGAGCTGCTGCGCGCCGTCAAAGCGCGTGGCGTCGCGCTTTGGGTCGACACCAGCGGGCCGGCGCTCGCTGCGGCGCTCAAGTGCGCGCCGACGGCGGTCAAGCCCAACGAGCACGAGCTTTCCGAGTGGGCCGGTGCGCCGCTTGAGGGCATCGAGGCGCTTCGTCGCGCCGCGCGGGCGCTGAATGACGAAGGCGTTGCAAACGCGTTCATCACGCTCGGCGGTGACGGCGTTCTCTTGAGTACGTCTCAGGGGCAGTGGCGCGCAAGACCCCCTCGCGTATCGGTTGTGAGTACGGTGTGCGCCGGCGATACGTTCGTGGCCGCCGCGCTTCATGGGGAACTTGGCGGGTGGCCCGTGGACGAGACGCTGCGGTTTGCGACCGCGCTTTCGGCCGAGGCCGTGCGCCATGTCGGAGTGGGGGAAACCACCGCTGCCGATTTCGAGGTTTTGAAAACAAACTGTGTTCTTCAACAGCTGACCGACGGTCAGCCAGCAGGGGAGTGGCCTGCATGAAAGCCATCATCATTACGGCCTGCCCAAGTGGCATGGCAACGACATTTCTCGCGGCGCGTCGCCTCGAGCTTGCGGCAGTGCGCCGGGGCTGGGAGGTGGTCGTCGACAATCAGAGCGATCTCGGTAAGTCCCAGACCGCAAGCGATGATCAGGTCCGCGAGGCCGATCTGGTGGTGGTCGCAGCCGGCCGCGCCATCGACCTGAGCCGGTTCGACGGCAAGCGCCTGTATCAGGGGGCGATCGACGACGCGCTGCCGAATCCGGACGCCTTTTTGGCCATGGCCGAGGAAAAGGCCGACACCTATACCGCGAGCGCGGCATCGACCGAGGGCGCCAAGGCGCCGGCCGAGTCGAGCGACAGCGTGGCGTCTGCCAAGGGCGCAAAGACCATCGTCGCCGTGACTGCCTGCCCGACCGGAGTCGCGCACACGTTCATGGCGGCCGAGGCGTTGAGCGAGGCCGGGCGCAATCTGGGCCATTCAATTCGAGTGGAAACCCAGGGCTCGGTCGGCGCGCAGGATCAGCTGACGGCGTCTGAAATCGAGCAGGCGGATGTGGTCATTCTGGCCTGTGACATCGAAGTCGATGTCGAACGGTTCCAGGGCAAGCCGATTTACCGCACGTCCACGGGCAGCGCGCTCAAGAAATCGAAGCAGACCATCGAGGCCGCGCTTGCCGAGGCCCGTGTGGAAGCGGCCGGTGAGGCGTCCCAGGCGTCGGGCGGTGGCAAGAGTGCCAAGGAACGGGGGGTCTACAAACACCTTCTGACCGGCGTGTCCTTCATGCTGCCGATGGTCGTGGCCGGGGGCCTTTGTATTGCGCTGTCGTTCGTGTTCGGGATCGAGGCGTTCAAGGAAGAAGGCACGCTTGCGGCCGCGCTGATGCAGATCGGCGGCGGCAGTGCCTTCAAGCTGATGGTGCCGGTACTTGCAGGCTACATCGCCTATTCCATTGCAGACCGACCCGGTATCGCGCCCGGCATGATCGGGGGGTGGCTGGCCTCGAGCCTCGGCGCCGGTTTCATTGGCGGTATTCTCGCCGGTTTCTTGGCAGGCTATGCGGCCAAGGCGATCACGCGCTACGTGAAACTGCCGGCAAGCGTTGAGTCGCTCAAGCCGATTCTGATCATTCCGCTGCTGGCGAGCCTCTTTACCGGGCTGGTGATGATCTACGTTATCGGCACGCCGGTGGCCGCGATCATGAGTGCGCTGACTGACTTCCTGAAGTCGATGGGCACCGCCAACGCGATTCTGCTCGGCCTGCTGCTTGGCGGCATGATGTGCGTCGACATGGGCGGCCCGGTCAACAAGGCGGCCTACACCTTCGGCGTTGGTCTTTTGTCCTCGGATACGAATGGACCTATGGCTGCGATCATGGCGGCAGGCATGGTGCCGGCCATTGGCATGGGCATCGCCAGCATGCTTGCGAAGAAAAAATTCGCCCAGGCCGAGCAGGAGGCGGGCAAGGCTTCGTTCGTGCTGGGGCTGTGCTTCATCAGTGAAGGCGCGATTCCCTTTGCCGCCAAGGATCCGCTGCGCGTGATCCCGATCTGCATCATCGGCGGCGCAGTCACCGGCGCTTTGTCGATGTTCTTTCACATCGAGCTTCGAGCGCCGCACGGCGGCCTGTTTGTGCTGCTGATTCCGAACGCGGTCAACCACGCGCTCTTGTACCTCTTGTCGATCACGGTTGGCTCGGTGATTGTTGGCGGTCTGTACGCACTGATCAAACCCGGTCAGGTCAGCTCAGACGCCCTCGAAGGGGCCAAGGCCAGCTGATTCGGTTGGCCTCACCGTTGATTGGCATTGCCGTTAATCGACTTAACCGCACGGAGCGCCCCACGGGGCGCTCTTTTTTTGTGCGGTGTTTGGCGGTGGTTTTCTGTTGATCAGGACGGTGGTTTTTTGACGGTCAGGCAGGTGTCATAAAAAACGCCGGCGCGTGGCCGGCGTTTTGACGGGTGCTCCGAAGAGCGTGTGTACCATGGGTAATCAGGCTGGCAGTTCCGGGTCGTCCGGAAGCGTTGCCGGGGTACCCGGTGCGTCACGGCTCATGTGCAGGAAGTGGAGATGACGCTCGTACTGATCGAGAATGTCGTCGATCACCTGTTCCTTGCTGTAGCCCATCAGGTCATAGCCCTGGCTGCCTTCCTGCAGATAGACCTCCATGCGGTAATAGTTGGCCTGTTCGGTCTTGGCCCGGCGAGCGAACTCGGGCGTTTCGAACTGACGCGGCCAGGTCTGATAGGTGAAGTTCTGCTCGTCGTCGAGCACCACGTTCAGGGCCAGATGCGGCACCTTCTCGTCGCCTTCGATGATCTCGGCGGGCACGCCCTGATCGGAGAGTTCCTTGCACACCTCGTCCATGGCCGGCCGGCAGACCTCGTTTTGAAAGGTCGATACCTGCGAAAGCGTCGAGAAGTTCATGGCGCGGCCCAGACGCTTGCGCCAGTCAAGGTGGGCGCCATGGGCGCTGTCGGAGCGGCTCGAGAGGTGGCCGGCCAGACTGCCCATGCGGCTGTCTTCACGAAAGCCTTCCATGCGAAGGGACTTCCAGAGCCCTGCGATCACGAAAAACATCACGAACGAGAACGGCAGCCCCATGACTACCACCATGCTTTGCAGGGCGGATACGCCGTTGGTCAGAAGCAGGGCGAAGGTCAAAAGGCCAATCACGATCGACCAGAACACCCGAAGCCAGGTCGGCGCGTCGGTGTGCGGGTCCGGCAGGATCGAGGTGAAGTTGCCAAGCACCAGGGCGCCGGAGTCGGCGGAGGTGACGTAGAACAGCATGCCGAGAAGCGTTGCAAGGCTTGCCGTCCAGGTGATGGCCGGATACTGGCTCAACAGCGCATAGAAGCCCTGTTCGGGATTGTTCATGGCGAGTACGCCGAAGTCGGCGTTGCCGCTCAGAATCATCTCGATCGCGCTGTTGCCGAAGATCGACATCCACAAAAGGGTGAAGATGAACGGAATGGTCAGGGTGCCGACCACGAATTCACGAATGGTTCGGCCGCGCGAGATGCGGGCAAGGAATAGGCCGACGAACGGCGCCCAGGCGACCCACCAGGCCCAGAAGAACAGGGTCCAGGCGTTGAGCCAGTCGGAGGTTTGCTGCGCGGTTTCAGGCATGACCTGCTGGAACGCCATGGTGTCCATGGTCATGCTCATGAACTGACTCAGGTAGTCCCCGATGTTGAGCACAAGCGCGTTGAGCAGAAACAGGGTCTTGCCTTCCACCAGTACGAACAGCAAAAGCGCCAGCGCCAGCAGAACGTTGAATTCCGAAATGCGGCGAATGCCCTTGTCGACCCCGGCCACGACCGAAATGGTCGCCAGTACGATCGACAAAACGATCAGACCGCCCTGGACCACAAGGCTGCTTGGGATATCGAACAAAAACGTCAGACCGTAGTTGAGCTGCACCACCCCGATGCCAAGGCTCGTTGCGATACCGAACACGGTCCCAAGTACCGCGGCAATATCGACGGTGTGACCGATGGCGCCTTCAACCCGCTTGCCGAAAATGGGGTAGAGCGCGCTGCGAATGGTCAGTGGCAGGTTATAGCGGAAGCTGAAATAGGCAAGCACCATGCCCATGAGCGCATACATCGCCCAGCCGGTGATGCCGTAGTGAAACAGCGACCAGACGGTTGCCTGGCGCGCCGCGGCCATGGTTTCGGGCGTGCCGGTGGGCGGGGCGAGGAACTGGGTGACGGGTTCGGCCACACAGAAAAACAGCAGATCGATGCCGATGCCGGCCGCGAACAGCATCGATGCCCAGGACATCAGACTGAATTCGGGCTTCGAGTGCTTCGGCCCCAGTCGAATGCTTCCAAACCGCGAGCAGGCGATGAAGACGACGAATGCCAGATACAGGGTGCCTGCAAGAAAGTAATACCAGCCGAAGGTGTCGGCAATCCAGCCAAGCATCGCAAAGATGACGGTGTTGGCGCTGTCGGTAAAAAACATGGCCCAAAAGGCAAATAGAACGATACAAACCGCTGAGCCGAAGAAGACGGCCGTATTCAGCCGCCCCTTGGCCGGTATGTCTGAATCATGATGTGTCATGAGCGTTCCTTTGAAAGTCTTGTTTTGTTATTGAGAGCCGTCGAGGCCTCGATGATGCGAAGGTGAGCGACGTTTTGATGATCGGTAGATCGTGCGCGTTGATGTTCGGGTTTTTGCCCGGCATCAACATGCCTGCGACCGGACGTCGCAGGTAAAACGCAATTTTATTGAATCGCCGTTCAATTAAAATACAACGTTTGGCTTTGCTGTCAACATTGGGGCGGACTGCGCGCGCGCGGCGCCGACCCAGACTCGATCGGCGAGTTACGGGCATCGCTGAATGGTTAATCGCAGAAAATCAGAGGGTTGACGCCAAGGTCGTGGTCAAGCAGAGGCGCGATGGACACACGTATTAAGTGCGCCCGTTCGAACGTCGTATGGGGCTAGAGGCAGTCGTCGTCATCAAGGGGCGTCGGTTCGTACTTGTAGCCCACGCTATAGACTGAATGAACGATGGTCCGGCGTGGCCAGACCTCACTGAGCTTGTGGCGCAGCTTCTTGACGTGGCTGTCAACGGTGCGCTCCGAGACGATCCGGTGATCCTGATACATGTGATCCATCAGTTGATTGCGCGAAAAAATGCGACCGGGTGCCATCATCATCACGCGAAGCAGCTGAAATTCCACGGCGGTGAGCTGAAGGTCCTGACCACGGGCAAAGGCACGCCAGCCGTGCTCATCGAGCTCGATGTCCTGCGTGCGGACGCGTGTCGTCTCGTGTTCCCGTGCCACACGGCGAAGTATCGTGCGAACCCGGGCGACCACTTCCCGAGGGCTGAAGGGCTTGCAGATATAGTCGTCGGCGCCAAGTTCGAGGCCGAGCAGACGGTCGATTTCTTCCACCTTGGCGGTCAGCAGGATGATCGGCGGGGGCTGCCCGCCGCGCAGCAGTTCGCGACAGAGCGTCAGCCCATCCTTGCCCGGCAGCATCACGTCCATCAGGATCAGGTCGACGTGATGGTCGGCAAGCCAGGGGTGAACCCGGTCGCCGTGGTCAAGGTGGTGAGCCTCGAAGCCGTTCGCTGTCAGGTAATCGGTTAAAAGCGCCGCGATTTTCGGCTCGTCTTCAACGATCAGGATGCGTCGGGTCATGCGTCGTTCCGGTCGGAATCGGTCAATGGAAATTCGAGCCGCCAGCGAAGGCCGCCAAGTGGACTGTGTTCGGCCCACATTCGCCCGTGGTGCAGATCGATCAGGGCGGCGGCGATCGATAGCCCGAGGCCGCTGCCGCCGAGGCGACGACTGCGCGACGTCTCGACACGGTACAGCCGCTCGGTCAGCCGCTCGTGCGCCTCGGTCGGTACGCCCGGAGCGGAGTCCTCCCACGTCACGAGAGCGCATGGACCGCGCTGTGTGAGCGTCACCTCGAGCCTGCCCGGCGCATCAGTGTAGAACAGCGTATTTTCCAGTAGGTTGTTCCAAAGCTGTCGCAGTCGGTGCTCGGCGCCGTCGATGTAAATCTCGGAGGCGAGATGATACGTCAATTCAATGCGCTGGGCCTCGAGTCGGTAGCGGCTCTCCTCCAGACGCGTTTGCAGCTGAGCGCTCAGATTCAGCGGGGCAAGCGGGGCGCTGAGCGCGTTGGCGTCGGACTGCGCCAGAATCCGCAGATCCTCGACCAGCCGGTTGAGCTGATCGACCTCCTGAGTCAGCGAGGCGATGGTGGTGCCATTGGCCGGGCGGATACCGTCGGCGATGGCCTCGAGTTCGCCCTTGAGCACTGCAAGCGGCGTTCTGAGTTCATGGGCGATGTCGGCCACCCAGGACTGACGGGCCTTGCGGTTGTGATCAAGCGTCACGGCCAGCGTGTTGAGGTCCTGACTTAAACGCGAAAGCTCATCTCGCCCGCTGCTTGAAAGGCGTTTTGAAAATTCACCACGGGTCAGGTCCTGGGTGAACGCCGCCATGCGCTTGGTGCGCCGGCTCAGCCACCAACCAAGTCCCGCGGACAGCACCAGGGAGGCAAGCAGGGTGCCGCTCATCGTAATGCCCAGGTTTCTCAGCTGACGGCTCACGAAAATGCGGTCGATCGAACTGAGGATGGCCTGGACCCGTGGGTAGCGCAGATAGCCGATCACGTTCCCGTCGAGCATCAAACGCCGCTGATTGAGGCGGTCGAGCCGAATATGCGGGGCCAGTACAACCGGCCGGCGGTTGTGGTCGAGCAAAGCGTAGAACGCCGGGTCGCCGAGCTTCGGCGGCAGGCGGGGCGGGGCGTCCTCGTCAACGCTGTCGTCATCCGATGCGTTCGGTGGTGCGTTATCGTTGGCGACATCGTAGCGGGCTGGTGCCATGCTGGCGCCGAAACCGAAGCGCAGCAGATGGTCCCAGGTGCCGGGTTGTTCGTTCAGGAACTGCCAGCTGTTGCCGTGCTCGCGGAAGCTTTGCACGAGGACTTGAGTCAGGTTATCGACGCGCTTGGTCTGACTGATTCGGATGTAGTCGATAAAGCCGCTGTCGATGCTGCGCGCCATGGTCCAGTAAATGGTCCCGCTGATCAGAATGTTGACCAGCAGGATGCTTGCAAAGAGTTTGACGCCGAAGTGCTTGAACATGATCGAGTCGGTCCGGACGAAAGGCCATCCGAGTGTACGGTCTGCCGCTTTGAATGCTACCCATGCCGTTGAGCGATCAATGAGTCAGCGTCTCTAAAATGTCGGCGGCGGAGCCCGATCGAATGTGATGAACCTGCTTGCCGGCCCACAGGCTTTTCCATTTCGGGCCAGTACTTTGGCGCCTGAGCGGGGCGGTCAGCTGATGTTGCATCGGGTAGGGGGCCAGATCGCGGGGCGCCTGAGGCCCCATCCAGGCGTTCTTGAGCCCGCGCGCGGCGCGGCCTGAAACGGCGTAGGTAATGTCGGTGGCGTCGCTTTCGTGGGTGTCCTTGAGGGCGCGGCGCCAAGTGTCGGAGGTGCCAGCTTCGTCGGCGAGCAGGAAGGCGGTGCCGCACTGGGCGGCGTCGGCGCCGGCCTGAAGCGCGCGGTGAATATCGAGGGTGCTCATGAGCCCGCCGGCGGCGATCAAGGGCAGGGCGATGTGCGCACGGCACTCGCTGATCAGCGGCAGCAGCGGCTGACCGGCACCGGCCGGATTGTGGCTGCCGCAGTGGCCGCCGGCTTCTTCACCCTGAAGTACGATGGCATCGACGCCGCTTCGGGCCAGGCCGTTGGCTTCGAACACGGTGGTGGCGGTCCCGACGAGTGCGATGTGTCGGGCACGGCAGGCATCGATGTACTTGCGATCCAGCAGGCCGAAGGTGAACGATAAGAGTGCCGGCTGTACCGAGAGCATGGCCTCGAACTGGGCATCGAAATCAGGCATCGTTGAAAACGTTGTGGGCATCTCGACCCCGGCGTCGGCGTAGCAGGCCTTGAGGGCGTTTAGGGCCTGGTCGGTGTCGCAGCCGGGGGCGTCGTGGGTGGGGGCGAAGAGGTTGATGGCAAATGGGGTGGGCGTCAGCGCGCGAATGGCGTGGGTCGCATCAATAATGGCCTCGGGCGTGAGATAGCCGGCGCCCAGGCTTCCGAGCCCGCCTGCCTCCGACACGGCGGCAACCAGTTCGGGCGTGGTGATGCCGCCGGCCATTGGGGCCTGAATCACGGCACGGGAAAACTCGAGATCGGCGATGAAAAGCGGTGAAGCCATGCAGGTGTCCTTTTTCAAGGGGCGGCGATCGACAGCCAGGCTGCCATGCTGTGTCCAAGTGTAGGTACTGACAGGGTAAATCGCATGGCGGTACGAACCGCAGTCTGCAAGGGGTGTGCAGCCCTAATGGTGCAATCGATGTACGTCAACCCAGACCTTGGTGGCGTTATGTAGCGCCCTGAAAACGTGCGATGTTAACGCTAACATCACCATTATCGGTAATCTCTAGGAGTACTATCATGCTGCAATCGGCTTCCGCACTGGAGTCGCGGCGCATCCTGGTCATGGGTGTCTCGGGGTCGGGCAAATCCATGATCGGCGAGCAGCTCGCCAAGACACTTGGGTGTGATTTCTTCGATGGCGACGACTTTCATCCCCAGGCCAACATCGACAAGATGAGCCGCGGCGAGGCGCTCAATGACGACGACCGCGCCGAGTGGCTCGAGCGCTTGAAAGCGCTCTTGAACGAGCGCCTGACTCAGGATGAAAGTGTGATCATTGCCTGTTCAGCGCTAAAGGCCCGCTACCGCGAGCTTCTCAGAAAGGGCGATGAGCACCTGATCGCGCTCTACCTCGATGGCAGTTATGCCCTCATTCACAAGCGCATGAGCCAGCGAGAAGGCCACTTCTTTGCCTCCGACATGCTTGCCAGCCAGTTCAAGACGCTGGAGCCGCCTCACCAGGGTGAGGCCTACGCCATCGACATCAGTCTGAGCCCGGAAGGGGTGGTGGATCAGTGCCTGCGGGTGATCGATAACAGCCGGGTCGGTTAAGACGCGTTCGAGCGAGCGCCTACGCGCGCTCGATCGAGGTACTGTCTCTGAGCGCGAGGGTGAATCCCAGATCGACGACGCGGGCTTCCACAGGCTCTGCGTTCAGGCGCTTGAGGAGCAGTTGGGCGGCGCGCTCGCCGATCGGTCGGCGCGGCGTGACCACGGTGGTCAGTCGCGGTGAGACCACGTCGGTGATGTCCATGCCATTGAAGCCCGCCACGGCCATGTCGGTCGGCACGCGAAGGCCCTGGCGCTGACACTCGAACAAGGCCCCGGCGGCGAGGTCGTCGTTGCAGAAGAAGATGGCCTCTGTGGCGGGAAATCGCCCGACGATGTCGTTCAAGAGCGCGCCGCCGAGGTGGTAGGTGGACGGGCTGAAGGTGGTCAGACACGCCGTATCGTCTAGGCCGTGCTCCCTGAGCGCTCGCCGCCACCCATTAAGGCGTTCCTGGGCGCGAAAATCCATGCGCGCTCCGCCAAAACCGATGTTGCGATAGCCCAGCTCGATCAACGCCGAGGTGATCGCATGGCCGGCAGCCTCATGATCGAGGCCGACCGCCATGTCGAGCGGCGCTTTCGGAATACCCATCATCTCCACCACCGGAAGCCCCGAGCGCTTTAGAAGCGCAAGCGTCCGCTCGGTGTGCTGACCGCTTGAAACGATAAAGCCTTCCACGCCGTAGCTCAGGTAGGTGTTGACCAGGCGCTCCTCCTCGTGGATGGAGTACCCCGAGTGGCCAAGCAGCACCTGATAGCCGCTTTGCTGGAAGACCTCGTCAACGCCTCGAAGCACTTCGGAAAAGACGCCGTTGGAGAGCGACGGGACGATCAGCGCAATGGCGTGACTCCGCGCGCTTGCCAGTGAACCCGCCTGTCGGTTGGGAATGTAACCAAGCAGTTCGATGGCGTGCTCGATCTTCGTCTTGAGCGGGGCCGAGACCTTGTCGGGCTGGCGCAACGCGCGGGAGATCGTGATCTTGCTGACGCCGACATGCCGTGCCACATCGTCAAGCGTTACGCGCCCCGAGTTTCGACGGGAGCGGCGGCTCATGCGCGCGCTCCGGTAACGTCGTGCGCCATGGGCTCAGACGGCCGGGTCATGAAAGGCCTCGACAGTGGTGCGTTCGCCGAGCATGAAGGCATCGGCCACGTGTCTGAGCGGGCGAACGTCCACATCGCACTCGCCGCGCTCGATCAGTTCGAAAAAGCGCTGATAGAGGCCGGGGTATTCGCGCTCGTCCTGCTCGAGCATTTGTTCACCGTCAATGTGGAGCTGGCTGCCACCCTTGGAAAGCGCAAGGGTTCCGTGATCGGTCTCGATGGTGATGTTCCAGAGCTCATCGCCTTGCTGGCGCCAGTCAAACTCCGCCGAAAGCGTATGTTCGCCTAAGTCCTTGAACGTGAGCGAGGCGGCGATCGGCGCCTGGGTGTTGGCCGGGAACACCAGGGTCGAGGCGTGCAGATAGACGTCCATCGGCAGAATTTCGGTCATGATGGAGAGCGCATTGATGCCGGGGTCGAACACCCCGAGACCGCCTGCCTGCCAGATCCAGCTCTGGCCCGGGTGCCACTTGGTCACATCCTCTTTCCACTCAATGTGCATGCCGGTCACGGTCTTGTCGGCAAGCCACGCACGCGCCCGGGCAACGCCCGGTGCCTCACGGGAGTGCCAGCTGGCAAAGAGCGTCACGCCCTGGCGCTCGGCAAAGGCCTTCAAGATCTCGATTTCGCTCAGGGTGGCACCGGGCGGCTTCTCGAGCATTACATGCTTGCCGGCACGCATCGCGGCCATGGCCTGCTCGAAGCGCACGCTCGGCGGCGCGCACAGCGAAACCGCATCGATCGCCTCATCGCTTTCAAGCAGGGCCTCGAGCGACTCGAAATGAGGCAGGCCGTCAACGTGGCCATTGCGGCTTGCAATCGCGCTGAGTGTGAAGCCGTCATGCTGGTCGATGGCCGGGTGGTGCTGGTCGCGGGCGATCTTGCCATAACCCACGATGGCGAGTGACAGCGGTGTCATTGACGTGTCCTTTTGTTGTTGGTGGCGTCTCAAGGGAATGTTGCCAGGGCCTCTGGTGCGGGAATTGCGCATGTTCATGTGCCCATGGAGAGCCAGAGCATCATCAGAGGCGGTGACAGCAGTGATAACAGAAAACCGCTGACCAATGCCAACGGCACACAGGCGAGTCCGCCGCTGCGGCTAAGCACAGGAAGAGTGACATCCATGGAGGTAGCGCCGCAGTAGCCGACCGCGGTGCCCGGGCGCGTGGCCGCGATCAGGGGCACGATCAACAGGGCGACAAGCTCGCGCCCAAGGTCGTTCAAGAGCGCCACTCCGCCAAGCAGCGGGCCAAGTTGGTCGGTCATTAAAATACCGGACAGCGAATACCAGCCGAACCCGGAAGCCAGCGCCAGCCCTTGCGTCAGCGGTAGGCTCAGTACGGCGGCGCTTACAAGGCCTGCAAGCTGTGAGGTCAGCGCCACCGACAGCGCGATCAGAAGACCACGACGGTTCAGGAGGAGCTGCTTGAGCGGAATGCCTGAGTTGCGAAGCTGGAGCCCGACCAGTGCAAGCAGCAGATAAAGCACCGCTTCCGCGGTGGCGTCGCTGAAGGGCAGAATCACCGGAAACAGATACCCGCAGAGGGTGCCGAGCGCGACAAGCCCGATCATCAGGGCGCCGTCCTTGAGCGAGCTCCAAAGTGAGGCCTGCGCGGCATCGCTTTCGGCGCCAAGCTCTACCTGTTTGCGCTGGCGGAAGCGGTAGGCGCGGTCAAGCAGCAGGAGTGCGGCAATGTTCAAAAGCGCGGTTGAGCAAAGCAGTACCGCTGCGCCATAAGCAATGCGGGAAAGATCGCGGCTCAGGTTCTCAAGACCTGCAAAACCGAAGCCCATAAGAAACAGCAGCAGAAAGATGGTCGGCATGACCAGCGCATCGACCAGCGGCTTGATCGTTTGGCGTTTGAACGGCCACCCATACCCCACGATCAAGGGCAGCGCCATCCACCACAGTCCTGACATGAGGGTTCCTTGTGGGCGGTGTAACAAGTCGTCGTATAAGTCGTTGAAACGAGGACGATAACCAAGAGTGTCTAGTGTATCGAAGCCCGTTCAAGGTGTCTTGTGGTCAAGCGTGAGCGATTCAAGCTCGATGCGTGCCGTGATCGAGGCACTCGCATCAAGGGTTGCCCGCAGCAGCACGCCTGGAAGCGCCGGACTTACCAGCGCGTGAAGCCGGGGTAGCGCCGCACCGTGAGCGGTAAGCGTCAGTTCGAGCGTGGCTACCTTGCCAACGGGGGTTTTGATCGGGGCGTGGGGTGACAGTGTGTAGTCGAGCGTACGCACGGTGCCCGACTGATCGGTGTAGTCGAGCGTACACGGGGTCTTCGGCGTGCAGTGTTTTTTCGCAGGCCCTATTGAGCGCCCGAACGCGATCAGTGCGCTCTGGCGGTCCGGTGCCCTGGCCAGGTCCTCGGCGTCGAGTTGAAAGTAGCGGCTGAGCCCCATCAGATGATAGCCGCCCCGGTAGCGTTGGGCGGTTACACCCTGCTGGCCGTCTAAGGTGAACACACCGGTTTCCTCACCGGTGATGGCGTTGATGCGGGCGCGCATGTGGCTTTCGAGCTGGCCGTCTCGGCGGGTGAGCCAGTGGGTTAGTTGGCCGGAGCCGACGCCGTCAACGCTTAACGCGTACTGCGCCTTGAACGGCGTCAGTGCCGGTGCGGCTTCTGACGGAAGCGCCAGCGCGAAAAGCAGCGCAGACACGTAGCGTCGTGCGGGGGTCAATAGCCCGCCCGCCGGTCGACGCCTGGCACGCATTCGCCTTGTTCGAGCCGCTCAAGCCGCTCGGCCAGCTGGACGGCGGCGTCATCGATCGGGGTGGGGGCGGCAATATGGGGTGTCAGCGTCACATTCGGCGCGGTGTAGATCGGGTGGTCCGGCGCCAACGGCTCGTTCGGAAACACATCGAGCATCGCGCCACGGAGGTGACCGCGCTCGAGCAGACTCGCAAGCGCGGTAAGCTCGAGCGTAGCGCCGCGACCGGCGTTGATCACGACGGCACCTTCGGGCAGACGGGCGAGCCGTTCGTGATTCAAAAGGCCGGTGGTTGCCTCGGTGGTAGGCAGTAGATTGACCAGAAGTCGTGTCCTTCCAAGAAGCGGCTCGAGTGTGTCCATGCCTGCGTGGCAGTCGATCCCCTCAAGTGCCTTGGGGCTTCGGCTCCAGCCGGCCACGGTAAAGCCGTGCTCGCAAAGCAACGTGGCAACGTGTGCGCCGATGGTGCCAAGCCCCAGCACGGTGACCGGCCAGTCACGCTTTTCTTCAAGCGGCTGAGGCTGCCACTGCCGCGCCGATTGATGCGCCCGGTAGAGGTCGAAGCCGCGATAGAAGTGCAGTACGGCGTAGAGCATGTAGTCGGCCATATAGGCTTCCATGCCGCCGCCTTCGATCTTGTAGAGCGGAACGTCCGGCAGTGCCGGGTTCGAAAGCAGGGCATCCACGCCGGCGCCGAGATTTAAAATCGCCTTCAGCGTCTCGGTCTGGGCGTCAAGGAGCGCCGTCGGCGGCTGCCAGACCACCAGATAGGTCGCCGGAATAAAGCCGACCTCGGCCGTGGTGTCGATTCGAGCCCCCGGCAGGGCGTTGGCCAGAACGCGCTGCCAGCGGGCGCTGTCGTTATCGGTGTGGATGAGAACGTGCATGGGCGCTCCTGAAGGCGAGAGGACGCTGTCACCTTAGCGCGTTTGAGCGCGCCTCGGCAGGGCTTCCTTGATGGATGGGCGCCTGACCACGTGGTCTTGGCGGTGATTTGAGCGCAGTCTTGCGCGCGCGTCAGGTTGTCGGCCGGTGCGAGACTCTGCTAAGGGTTAAGTAAAGGGTTGGCTGGGAACCTCATGACAACGACTGATTCGAACCCCCGTGTGACGCTTCCTTTCGAGCGGGGCGAGTACAAAGAGCGGCTTCGCCGGGTGCGGGCCTCGATGGCGCAGCGCGGGCTTGATCTTCTGATCGTCTACGACCCGTCCAACATGGCCTGGCTGACCGGCTACGACGGCTGGTCCTTCTACGTCCATCAATGCGTGCTGGTGGGCCTCGATGGCGAGCCGATCTGGTTCGGGCGGCGACAGGACGCCAACGGCGCTGTGCGTACCTGCTACATGGACCCGGACACCCGGGTGCTGTATTACCCCGATTACTATGTGCAAAACCCCGACATGCACCCCATGGCATTTCTGGCTGAATCCGTATTGCCGGAGTGGGGGTGGGACCGCTGCGTGATCGGTGTGGAAATGGACAATTACTATTTTTCCGCCAAGGCCTACACCAGCCTGCTTGCTCACTTGCCTCACGCTCGGTTCGAGGACGCCACGGCGCTGGTGAACTGGTGTCGTGCGATCAAGTCACCCACCGAAATCGAGTACATGCGGGTGGCGGCGCGCATCGTCGACAACATGCACGCAAGCATTCTCGAGATGATCGAGCCGGGGCTTCCCAAAAGCACGCTGGTGTCTGAAATCTATCGGGCCGGCATTGAGGGCATCGATGGGTTTGGCGGAGATTACCCAGCCATCGTGCCGCTGCTGCCGACCGGTGAAGACGCGGCGGCCCCGCATCTGACCTGGGACGATTCGCCGTTCAAGCGCGGCGAGGGCACGTTTTTCGAAATTGCCGGTGTCTACAAGCGCTATCACGCCCCGCTTTCAAGAACGATATTTCTGGGGCGGCCGCCGCGGGATTTCATTCGCGGCGAGGCGGCGCTGCTCGAGGGAATCGATAATGGGCTTGCGATCGCCCGCCCCGGGGCGCGCTGCTGCGATATCGCGATGGCGCTTGGGGCGGCGATGGACAAGTACGGATTTGATCGAGGCGGGGCGCGCTGCGGCTACCCGATCGGCATCAGTTACCCCCCGGACTGGGGCGAGCGCACCATGAGTCTGCGCCCGACCGACACCACCGAGCTTCAGCCCGGCATGACCTTTCACTTCATGCCCGGGATGTGGATGGATAACTGGGGGCTCGAGATCACCGAGTCGATTCTGATCACACCGCACGGCGCCGAGCCGCTGTGTTCATTTCCGCGTCAGTTGTTCGTCAAATAATCACGTGTGCGGGCGCACAAGGCGCTCGCCAGCCAGAGGAGCGCACCATGCGCGAGAGCCCGATTTCAGCCACCGTCGATTTCGACGCCGACGGCGTTCAGCACGGATTTCTGAAGCTGCCCGTATCCCACGACGAATCCGCGTGGGGGGCGATCATGATTCCGATCACCGTGGTCAAGCGCGGCGATGGCCCGACCGCGCTTCTGACCGGCGGTAATCACGGCGATGAGTACGAGGGCATCACTGCGCTCATGAAGCTTGCCAATCGGCTCACGGCCGAGGAGGTGAGCGGGCGGGTAATTATCGTGCCGATGATGAACCCGCCGGCGGCCGAGGCCGGCCGGCGCACCTCGCCGATGGACAAGGGCAACCTCAATCGCTCGTTTCCAGGCGACCCCGATGGCGGCCCGACCCGACAGATCGCCGATTACTTCACCCGTTATCTGGTGCCGATGTGCGACGTTGCCCTCGATTTGCATTCGGGCGGGCGCACCCTTGATATCCTGCCGTTCGCGGCCGCCCACCGCCTCGAGGATCTTGAGCACGAGCGTGCGTGCATGAATGCCGCGCTCGCGTTCGGGGTGCAGACCACGATCATGATGTTCGAGCTCGATGCCGCCGCGCTTTATGACACGGTCGTCGAGGCGCAGGGCAAGACGCTTGTGACTACCGAGCTTGGTGGAGGGGGCACCTCGACCCCGGGCAGCATCGAGCTTACCGAGCGTGGGGTACGCAACTTCCTGATTCACACAGGGCTTCTTGAAGGCGAACTGACCGAGCCCACGCATCGGCGTTTTGTGGAAATGCCGGATGCGAGCTGTTACGTGCAAAGCGAGCATGCAGGGCTTCTGGAAATGACCTGTGCGCTTGGAGGACAGGTGCGCAAGGGCGAGGTGGTCGCGCGAATCTATGACATGACCCGAACCGGTGCCGAGCCGGTTGACTACCGCGCGCGGCGCGACGGCATCGTGCTGGCGCGGCGCTTCCCAGCGAAGGTGGCGATGGGCGATACGCTGGTGGTGCTTGGGGAGGAGGTCGCGACGCTTGAGCGCTAAGCGCACCGAATCGTTGAGTCTCGATCGCTTTGATCTGAAGATTCTTTCGATCCTTGCCCGCGATGGCCGGATTACCAAGTCAAGGCTCGCCGAGGCGATCAATCTGTCGGTCAGCCCCTGTTGGGCGCGGGTCCGCCGGCTTGAGGACGCGGGGATCATTACCGGCTACGGCGCATTCATCTCGACGGCGGCGACGCTTGAGTGTACGCCGGTCTGGGTTCAGATCGAGCTCGAGCAGCACGATCTGGCCCACGCCGGGCGGTTCGAGGCCATGGTTCAGGACGTGGCCGAGGTCAGCGAGTGCGTCGCTGTGGGAGGCGGTGTCGATTATCTCTTGAAGATCGAGGCGCCAAGCATCGATCACTACCAGCGGCTGATCGACGACTGGCTTATCAGTGATATCGGCATCAAGCGCTACCGCTCCTACATCGTGACCAAGACTATCAAGCAGGGCCCCAAGGGGCCTGCACGCATCGATCCGGCCTGAGCGCCTGCGAAGGCGTGGCTTAAAATTGAGGGCCGCCTCGGACTCTGGTAGACTGACGTCCCATCCTGGCCCGATCCGTTTTATTCCTTATACGGGCCTCTCTCGACCCATGCTTCTGACAGGTTTTTCATGACACGATATATCTTCGTGACGGGCGGTGTTGTGTCCTCGCTCGGGAAGGGCATTGCCTCAGCCTCACTGGCCGCCATTCTGGAGTCCCGTGGTCTCAAGGTCACCATTCTCAAACTGGACCCCTACATCAACGTCGACCCCGGCACGATGAGCCCTTTCCAGCATGGGGAAGTGTTCGTGACCGAGGATGGCGCCGAAACCGACCTTGACCTTGGCCACTACGAGCGCTTCATTCGCTCCAAGATGACCCAGGGCAATAACTTCACCACCGGGCGTGTCTACGAGCACGTTCTGAAAAAAGAGCGTCGGGGCGATTATCTGGGCGGCACCGTTCAGGTCATCCCGCACATCACCGACGAGATCAAGGAACGCGTCAAGAAAGGCGGTGAAGGCTACGACGTCGCGCTGGTGGAAATCGGCGGTACCGTCGGCGATATCGAATCACTGCCGTTTCTCGAGTCCATCCGCCAGATGCGCTCCGAGCTTGGCAGCCAGCGCGCGATGTTCATGCACCTGACGCTGGTGCCCTACATCAAGACCGCCGGCGAGACCAAGACCAAACCGACCCAGCACAGCGTCAAGGAGCTGCGCTCGATCGGTATCCAGCCCGATGTACTGCTGTGTCGCAGCGAAGTCGAGCTCGAGGAAGGTGAGCGCCGCAAGATCGCGCTGTTCACCAACGTCGAGGAGCGCGCGGTCATTCCGATGCAGGACGCCGACACCATCTACCGCATCCCGCTGATGCTCCATGAGCACGGTCTTGACCAGTTCGTCTGCGACCGGTTGCGTCTGGAGGCCGGTGAGGCGGATCTGTCCGAGTGGGTGCGTGTGCTCGATGCCAAGCTCAATCCGCTCAAATCGATCAACATCGCGATGGTCGGCAAGTACATGGAGCTTCTGGACGCCTACAAGTCCCTGAATGAAGCGCTCATCCATGCCGGCATCCAGACTCGAATCAAGGTCAACATCGATTACGTCGATTCCGAGGAGATCGAACGCGACGGCACGGCGCGACTTGAAGGCAAGGACGCGATTCTGGTGCCGGGCGGCTTCGGATCACGCGGCGTCGAGGGCAAGATCGCGACTGCACGCTTTGCCCGCGAACGCGGTATTCCCTATCTGGGAATCTGCCTGGGTATGCAGGTTGCGATCATCGAATTCGCACGTCACGTCGTCGGCTGGGAAGACGCCACCTCAACCGAGTTCAGCTTCGAGACCAAGCACCCGGTTGTGGGCCTGATCACCGAGTGGATCAACAGCGAAGGCAAGATCGAGGTGCGTGATGAATCCTCCGATCTCGGCGGCACCATGCGCCTGGGTGGCCAGAGCTGCCGCCTGGCACCGAGGTCGAAAGCGGCGGAAGTCTACGGCGCCGACACCATCGTCGAGCGTCATCGCCACCGCTATGAGGTCAACAATCAGTTCGTGGACGCGCTTGAAGAGGCCGGTCTGGTGTTCTCCGGCAAGAGCGTCGATAACTCATTGGTCGAGATGATCGAACTCAAGGATCATCCCTGGTACGTGGCGTGTCAGTTCCACCCGGAATTCACCTCGACGCCCCGTGACGGGCATCCGCTGTTTACCGGCTTCGTCAACGCCGCGCTTTCGCACAAGAACGAGCGGCTTAGAAAGCAAAGCGAGCGTGAGCAGCAAGAGTAAGACGTGCTACATTGCCGACCCTCGGGTCGGCAATTTTTTTGTCGGGTGACTCGAAATCATAACGGGCAGACCTTTCGGGCTGCCCATCCTCGCAGAATTGATACGCTGCGAGAGAGAGGCGAGGCGCCGCGCTCCCGCGGTGCTTTTGAAGGGAAAGGCCCTCCACTTGCGACAAGGGGCAGCAAAGGCGCCCCGGAAAAGGAAGCTTCAAAATGGCAAAGATTGTCGATATTCATGCGCTGGAAGTGCTTGATTCCCGTGGTAACCCCACGGTCTATGCTGAAGTCGTGCTGGACGATGATGCTCGGGGTAACGCCTGTGCGCCGTCGGGCGCCTCCACCGGGTCACGCGAAGCGCTTGAACTGCGCGATGGCGACAAGTCCCGCTATTTGGGCAAGGGTGTGCTGAAGGCGGTCGAGGCGATCAACACCCGCATTCGTGAAGCGCTTCTGGGTATGGACGCGACCGACCAGCGCGCGCTGGACAAGGCGATGCTCGAGCTCGACGGCACCGACAACAAGTCAAATCTTGGCGCCAACGCCATTCTCGCGGTGTCACTCGCTGCCGCCAAGGCCGCCGCAGTCAGCAAGGGGCAGCCGCTTTATGCCCACATCGCTGAGCTGTTTGGTCAGCCTGGCACCTACTCCATGCCGCTTCCGATGATGAACATCATGAACGGCGGCGAGCACGCCAGTAACAACGTCGACATCCAGGAATTCATGATCCAGCCCGTCGGCGTGACTTCCTTCCGCGAAGCGCTTCGTGTGGGTGCGGAAGTCTTTCATGCGCTGAAGAAGGTATTGTCCAACAAGGGGCTTTCCACCTCCGTTGGTGATGAAGGCGGCTTCGCGCCGGATCTCGAGTCCAACGCCGATGCGCTTGCCGCGATCAAGCAGGCCGTCAGCGACGCAGGCTATGAGCTTGGCAAGGACGTGACCCTGGCGCTCGACTGCGCCGCGTCCGAGTTCTACAAGGACGGCCAGTACGTTCTCTCCGGTGAGAACAAGTCCTTCGATGCGGCCGGCTTTGTCGATTACCTGTCCGAGCTCAGCGAACAGTACCCGATCGTGTCTATTGAAGACGGTCTGGACGAATCCGACTGGGATGGCTGGAAGGTGCTTACCGACAAGCTCGGCGACAAGGTTCAACTTGTCGGTGATGACCTGTTCGTGACCAATACCCGCATTCTCAAGGAAGGCATCGACAAGGGCATCGGCAACTCGATCCTGATCAAGTTCAACCAGATCGGGTCGTTGTCCGAAACCCTCGACGCCATCCAGATGGCGCACGACGCCGGTTACACCGCCGTGATTTCACACCGCAGTGGTGAAACCGAAGACGCGACCATCGCTGACCTGGCGGTAGGCACCTGTGCCGGCCAGATCAAGACCGGCTCACTGTCTCGCAGTGACCGCGTGGCCAAGTACAACCGTCTCTTGATCATCGAGAACGAGCTGAATGGCAACGTCGCCTACAACGGGCGAAAGGAAATCAAGGGTCAGTAAGTTGATCCATGTTATGAAAGCCGGCGCAGCACTGCGCCGGCTTTTTTTATGCGTATCAAAAAAAGTGGATGCATACCCTGCTATTAATTAAATTAATAAAAGGGCTTTTTTCAACACCCTGATTTAAAGGGGCTTTGTTTTTTTTAGACAGTCTTTAGACTATTTGCTTGACCCAGTCTCGGTGAGCACCCACCATGAGTATCACTTGCCGCGAGGTAATAAGAGTTTTTTAAGCGAAAGACTATTTTTCAAAATTTTCTTCTAAATACGCTCTTGCATTCAGATAGGCGATCTCGCGAGAAAGATCGACCCTCTGCTCACACATTTACCTGAACCTTTCGACATTTTGAGGCAGGTTCGGCGAGCTGGTTTGGCTCGGCTGGATGCTGAAAAAAGTCATGACACGTTTGGTGCGCCAGGATGGGGTTTCCAAACAAGGATCGTGTCATTGGAACAAGGGTCAACGGAATGATCCGAGGACGAATGGATTCAGGTGCGCTCTTCATTACGCGTGTTCGGCCTTTAAGGGCTCAAGCCCTGGCCGTACGGCAATACACGATCAGTCATCAACGAACACAGTGAACATGACACGTTCGGTATCTCATGGATGAGATTTCCGAACAGGGACGTTGTCATTGGAGAAAGGGTCGATGGATCGGCCCGAGGACGAAGGGAGTCTGGTGGCCTTTGGGGCTACCCCATTATTCACGCTACGTCGATGCCGTCTGATCGGCGAGCTACAACGAATATGACACGTTTGATGCCTCAAGGATGGGGATTTCGAACAGGGACGTTGTCATTGGAGAGAGGGTCGATGGATCGACCCGAGGACGAAGGGAGTCGGCGGCTCTTGATGGGCCGCCCCATTTCAACGCTCGGCGGTCATGTGTTCGATCACAGCCGTCGATGAGAATGAACACCGGTAGCCGTGCACTACGGCCATCGCTATGAACATGACACGTTCGGTGCCCCATGGATGGGGTTTCCGCACAGGGACGATGTCAATGGATGCTGGGCTGATGGATCAGCCCGAGGAAAGAAGGAATGGGCGGCTCATCGAGCCGCCCTTTTTGTTGTCAGATCGATGTTCGCTGTCTCAAGGGCAGTGCTCGTTGTTCATAGAACAGTGCTCAAGCGTCGTGTGATCGCTTGTGCCGGTAAACGCGCTGTTGGCGCGGGCCTTCAGGCATAAAAAAACGCCGGACAATCCGGCGTTTTTTTGAAGAAAGGGCGCAGCTCTTAGCGTTCGAGCATTTCTGCCTTGCCTTCCTTGCCGTTCATTTCATCGGCATTATCCAGCGCGTCCTTGCGTTCACTGATGTTGGGCCAGGTTTCGGCAAGGTCTGCGTTGATTTCGATAAACTTCTCCTGACCTTCCGGCAGCTCGTCTTCGGAGAAGATGGCCTCCGCCGGGCATTCTGGTTCACACAGGGCGCAATCAATGCATTCATCCGGATGGATGACGAGAAAGTTCGGCCCTTCATAGAAGCAGTCCACCGGGCAGACTTCGACGCAGTCGGTGTATTTGCACTGGATACAGTTTTCGGTGACGACAAACGTCATTGTTGTTACTCCTCGGTCACGGATCGGCACGGTTCTTGGACCTGTGTGCCGTTATAGGTCGGTATTCTAGGTGGGGCGAGCGCGTGGCAGCAAGCCAAGCGCGCGCGTCCCTTTATCAATAATGGTGAATAGCCTGATCGGCTTAGAGTGACGCAGCTTTAAAGCGTGCTCTTTAACCGGTAGATCGCATCCAGCGCGTCGCGCGGCGAAAGTGTATCAGGATCAAGGCGCTCGAGCGCCTCGAGCACCGGATGCGAAAGCGTTTCGAACATGTCGCCCTGTGAGGGTGATGCCGGGCCACCTTGCGGTGAAGGTTCAAGGGCGTCGTGCGGTGAGGGGGTAGACGTCGGTGTGCCCTCAAGGCGCTCGAGACGAAGTCTTGCTCGTTCGATGACCGGGCGAGGCACGCCCGCGAGCTGGGCAACCTGAAGCCCGTAGCTCTGATTGGCCGCGCCGGGTTCGACCTTGTGCATGAAAACGATCCGCTCGCCATGCTCGACTGCGTTCAAGTGAACGTTGGCCACGCCTTCGTGCTGGTCGGCCAGAGCGGTCATCTCGAAGTAGTGCGTGGCAAAGAGCGTGTACGCGCCGACCTGAGTCAGGTGCTCGGCGCTGGCCCAGGCAAGCGATAGGCCGTCGAACGTGCTGGTGCCGCGGCCGATCTCATCCATCAGAACCAGACTTTCATGCGTTGCGTTGTGCAGGATGTTGGCGGTTTCGGTCATCTCGACCATAAAGGTCGAGCGTCCGCCGGCCAGGTCGTCCGAGGAGCCGATGCGGGTAAAGATGCGATCGATTGGCCCGATCAGAGCGGCATCGGCCGGTACGAAACTGCCGGTATGCGCTAAAAGCACGATCAGGGCGTTTTGACGCATGAAGGTCGATTTACCGCCCATGTTCGGCCCGGTAATGACCAGCATGCGGGTGTCGCCGTCAAGGCCCATGTCATTGGGCACGAACGGGTGATCGGAAACCCGCTCCACCACCGGATGGCGCCCCCCCTCAATTCGAATGCCCGGCGTCTCCTGAAGCGCCGGGCGCGCAAGCGCGAGCGTCTCGGCCCGCTCGGCGAAGCAGGCCAGTACATCCAGTGAGGCAAGTGCCTGGGCGGTGGACTGAAGCGCGGTCAGTACCTCGTTCAAGGTCTCGATCAGTTGATCATAAATCCACTTCTCGCGCGTCAGCGCCTTGCTCTTGGCAGACAGCGCCTTGTCCTCGAATTCCTTGAGCTCGGGCAGGATGAAGCGTTCGGCGTTCTTGAGCGTTTGGCGGCGGATGTAATCAGCAGGTGCCTCACCGGACTGGGCGCGAGACAGCTCGATGTAATAGCCGTGCACGCGGTTATAACCGACCTTCAAGCTCGACAGGCCCGTGCGCTCCTTTTCGCGCCGCTCCAGCTCGACCAGATACTCGCCTGCGTGTTCGTGCAGGCCACGCAGTTCATCAAGTTCGCTGTCAAAGCCTTCGGCAATGACGCCACCGTCGCGGACGACGACCGGCGGGTTCTCGACCAGTGCCCGATAAAGCGTATCGGCAAGCTCGGGATAGGGCGCGATGTGTGGGATCAAATCGTCGAGCGCGGTGCCTTCGGGCAGCGCATCGAGCGCGTTTTGAAGTGAGGGCAGTTGAAGAAGGGCGTCTCTCAGGCGCGCAAGATCTCTTGGGCGCGCGCTCTTGAGTGCCACCCGGGCAAGAATGCGCTCGATATCGCCAATCGGGCTCAAAAGCGTTCTGAGCGCCTCGCTCTGCGCGTCCTGCAGCAATAGCTGTACGGCGTTTTGACGCGCCGCCACTCGGGACTGGTCCCTGAGGGGGCGGTTCAGCCAGCGTCTTAGAAGGCGAGCGCCCATGGCGGTACAGGTCGTGTCCCAGATGCCTGCAAGCGTATTGTCGCTGCCGCCGGCCAGGTTGCGATCGATTTCGAGGTTGCGACGGCTTGCGGCGTCGATCACGATGGCGTCGTCGCGTTGCTCGACCCCGAGCGAGGTGATGTGAGGGAGCTGGGTTCGCTGGGTGTCGCGCACGTAATCGAATAAGGCGCCGGCTGCGGTAATCGCATGGGGCAGATGGGCACAGCCAAAGCCTGTGAGGTCCTTGACCTTGAACTGATCGCACAAAAGCCGCTCGGACGTGTCGTAATCGAACTGCCAGTCGTTCAGTCGGCGAAGGCCGGTGCGCTCGGCAAGCTGGCCCGGGAGCGTCAACGAATCGCGTACCAGAAGCTCGGCCGGGGCGAGGCGATGCACTTCTGCGAGCATGTCGTCATCGCTTGTGGCCTCAAGGACTGCAAATCGGCCGCTCGAGAGCTCGAGCCAGGCCATGCCCCAGCCACCGTTGGCGGCGTGAATCGCCAGCAGCAGATTGTCGTGATGGGCTTCGAGCAGTGCCTCGTCATACAGGGTGCCTGGCGTGACGATACGAACGACCTGGCGCTCGACCGGGCCCTTGCTGGTTGCCGGGTCGCCGATCTGCTCGCAGATGGCGACCGATTCACCGGCCTTGACCAGACGGGCCAGATACGCCTCGGCGCTGTGGTAGGGCACACCGGCCATCGGGATTGGCTGGCCGGCGGATTGGCCGCGCGCAGTCAGTGTGATGTCCAGAAGCTTGGCCGCGCGCCGGGCATCTTCATGAAACAGCTCGTAGAAATCGCCCATACGATAGAACAACAGGATGTCCGGATGCTCTCGCTTGATCTTGAGGTATTGGGCCATCATGGGGGTGTGCGTTGGGGCCGTTTGCGTCACGATCGTGCTCATCTGCGTTGGGTCATCGATAGGAAGGCGCAAGGGTAGCATGGCCCCTTGATCGGATGTAGAGACAGGGGCGTATCACACCATCGAAGGGAGTGAACATGAACGAGGACATTCTGGCGCTATCGGCGCGTCTTGGCGAAATCTGCCGCGCGCGCGGGATCACGATTACAACGGCCGAATCCTGCACCGGTGGCGGGGTGGGCTGCGCGATCACGGCGGTTTCCGGCAGCTCCGAATATTTCGAGACCGGCTTTATCACCTACTCAAACACTGCCAAGACGCAGCAGCTCGGGGTCAGCGAAAGCGAGCTTGCCGAGCACGGCGCGGTAAGCGCGGCCGTGGTGAAGGCGATGGTGGCCGGTGCGTGCCGGGCAAGCGGGGCGCACTACGCGGTCGCCCTGAGCGGCGTTGCAGGCCCGGGTGGGGGCAGCGTCGAGAAGCCTGTCGGTACGGTATGGATCGGATTTGGGTCGCCCAATGCGTCGGACGCGCTATGCTATCGTTTCGACGGTGATCGTCATGCGGTGCGAACGGAGGCTATCGAGCAGGCGCTCGCGGGGTTGATCGAGCGCTTGAGTGGTGTGCCTGACCCCAATGATCCACCGATACTGTAAATAGAGCTGTATATCTGTACATGGTTTTGGCGATCCATTATACTGCCACCCCATGAGAAATGATCGGCCGGCCCCGAAAGAAACGCGCGTATGACGTCGCAGGCTCGAGCCGCTGATTCCCCTGATTTTCGAAGGAGGCCTTAATGGCACAGGACGACAATCGCAGCAAGGCACTCAACGCCGCGCTTTCCCAGATCGAGCGTCAGTTCGGCAAGGGTGCGGTCATGCGGATGGGCGATACGCCCCGGGTGTCGCTGCCGTCAGTATCCACCGGCTCGCTTGGCCTCGATGTGGCGCTTGGCATCGGCGGGCTGCCGTACGGTCGGATCGTCGAGATCTTCGGGCCGGAATCCTCGGGCAAGACCACGATCACGCTGTCGGTGATCGCTCAGGCCCAGAAGCAGGGCAAGGTGTGCGCCTTTATCGATGCCGAGCACGCGCTCGACCCGAGCTACGCTGAAAAGCTCGGCGTCAATCTCGACGACATGCTGGTCTCCCAGCCCGACACCGGTGAGCAGGCACTTGAGATCTGCGACATGCTGGTGCGCTCCGGCGGCGTTGACGTCATCATCGTCGACTCGGTTGCGGCACTGACGCCGCGCGCCGAGATCGAAGGCGAGATGGGCGATTCCCACGTTGGTCTTCAGGCGCGTTTGATGTCACAGGCGCTTCGCAAGGTGACCGGCCACATCAAGAACGCCAATTGCATGGTGATGTTCGTCAACCAGATCCGCATGAAGATCGGTGTGATGTTCGGAAGCCCCGAGACCACCACCGGCGGTAACGCGCTGAAGTTCTATTCGAGCGTGCGGCTTGATATTCGCCGTACCGGCTCGGTCAAGCAGGGCGACGAGGTGGTCGGTAACGAAACCCGCGTCAAGGTCGTCAAGAACAAGGTGGCGCCCCCGTTCCGTCAGGCCGAGTTCCAGATCATGTACGGCAAGGGCATTCACCACGCAGGTGAAGTGGTCGATCTTGGCGTGCAGTGTGGGCTGGTCGACAAGGCCGGTGCCTGGTACAGCTATAAAGGCAACAAGATCGGCCAGGGCAAGGCCAATGCGTCCCAGTATCTGGAAGAGAACCCGGCCGTCATGAAGGAAATCGAAGACCAGATTCGCGGCCAGCTTCTCGATACGCCTGCCCCGGAGTCTGATACCGAGCAGGAAGGTGTCGCTGCCGACACCGACCCGGACGAGACAATCTGATCGAATGCACTGAAACGGACCCCGCGATGCGGGGTCTTTTTGTTGGATACCGCCATGGCCTTTAACGCTCCCCCTTCAAGCGACACTCCCAAAATCTCCCCGCGCGACGCCGCGATCATGTTGCTTGCGCGCCGCGAATACAGCCGTCATGAGCTCGAAGAACGTTTGACGCGAAAGGGGCATGCGTTTGACGACATCGCCCCCGTTCTTGATGCCTTGATCGAGGAGGGGCTTCAAAGCGATGAGCGCTTTGCCGAGCATTTCGTGCGCGGGCACGTGCTGCGTGGCAATGGCCCCTTGAAGATCCTGTCGGGGCTTCGAAGCCGCGGCATCGATAAAACACTTGCCAAGGAGGCATTGGCCGCAAGCGGGGTTGACTGGTACTCAGCGGCCTGCGAGGCGCTTCAGAAACGTTTTTCAGGCCCTGGCGACAGTGCGCCTGAAAAGGCCAAGCGACTTCGTTTTCTCGCCTCGCGCGGGTATGAAAGTGCACACGCCTACCACGCCATAGAGGTTGCGTTTTCAGACGAATAAGTCTCCGATTCCTACCGAGTAAGCTCCCAGCCTGATTTTCGATCGCCGGTTCTCGGCATGATTGCCCTTTAGTCGCAGCGTGAAGGCGTTATACTAGATCGTCATACAAGCGGCTTGGGGAGGCGTTTTTTAACTCCCGGCCCGTCGACGTCGATGATTTTGGTGCACAACGGCGGCACCACCACGGGAGCATTATGAAAAGCGCAGCACTACGACAGGCGTTTCTTGATTTTTTCGAGCGCGAAGGGCATACCAAGGTGCCTTCCGGCTCACTTGTCCCCGAGAACGATCCTACCGTTCTGTTTACCGTTGCCGGTATGGCGCCGTTCAAGGATGTCTTTCTTGGGCGTGAGCAGCGCCCTTATACGCGCGCGGCGAGCGCGCAGCGCTGCGTACGTGCCGGCGGCAAGCACAATGACCTGGACAACGTCGGTTACACCGCGCGTCACCATACCTTTTTCGAAATGCTCGGCAATTTCAGTTTCGGCGATTACTTCAAACGCGAAGCCATTGATTTTGCCTGGCGGTTTCTGACCGAAGAGCTTGGCCTGCCCAAGGAAAAGCTCTGGATCACGGTGCACGTCAGTGACGATGAGGCGGCTTCGATCTGGCTTGATGAGGTTGGGGTGAGCCCGGACCGGTTCTCGCGGCTCGATGAAGACAACTTCTGGCAGATGGGCGAAACCGGCCCGTGCGGGCCGAGCTCGGAAATCTTTTTCGATCATGGCCCGGAGGTGGCAGGCGGCCCGCCGGGAAGCCCTGATGAAGACGGCGACCGCTACATCGAAATCTGGAACCTGGTCTTCATGCAGTATGACCGCGACAGCGAAGGCACCATGAACCCGCTGCCCAAGCCGTCAATCGATACCGGCATGGGGCTTGAGCGCATGGCGGCCGTGCTTCAGGGCGTGCATTCCAACTACGAGATCGATCTGTTTGAGCGCCTGCTCAAGGCAGCGGCTTCAGCCACCGGTCAGACCGACATTCAGCAGCCGTCGCTGCGCGTCATCGCAGACCACATCCGCTCGTGCTCCTTCCTGATTGCCGATGGTGTACTGCCTTCCAATGAAGGTCGCGGCTATGTGCTTCGTCGTATCATCCGTCGGGCAGTGCGCCATGGCCACAAGCTCGGTCAGGATGAACCATTTTTCCATACGCTGGTCGAGGCGCTCGATCAGGAAATGGGCGAGGCGCATCCTGAGCTTCACAAGGCACGGGCGCAGATTGAGCGCGTACTGCTCAAGGAAGAGGAGCAGTTCGCTCGCACGCTCGATCACGGCATGAAGCTTCTGACAGACGCCATCGAGACGCTCGAGGGTGACACGCTTGACGGCGATACCATCTTCAAGCTGTACGACACCTATGGCTTCCCGTTTGATTTGACCGCCGATGTGGCGCGTGAGCGCGGTATTGGACTCGATGAGCTCGGCTTCCAGCGCGCCCTTCAGGCGCAGCGCGACCGTGCTCGTGCTGCCAGCCAGTTCGGCGCCGATTACACTCCGAGCGTCGAGCTTGAGGGCACGACACAGTTTACCGGCTATGAAGCGACCTCCGGCGACAGCGTAGCGGTCATCGGGCTGGTCGATGACGATGGCAATGTTCAGGAGCGCATCGACGAAGGGCAAACTGCGGTCGTAGTTCTTGCGGAAACGCCTTTTTACGCCGAGTCCGGCGGTCAGGTCGGTGACACCGGTGCGCTGGTCAGTGGCGATACCGTGTTCGAGGTACGAGATACCCAGAAAAAGGGTGCACACCACTTTCATTACGGCCGGGTCACGCGGGGTGCGTTGACGCGGGGCGAAACGGTACGTGCTGATGTCGATGCCGAACGCCGCGCCGCCATTCAGCGAAACCACTCGGCCACCCACCTTTTGCACGAAGCGCTTCGCCGCGTGCTGGGCGAGCATGTCCAGCAGAAAGGCTCGCTGGTCAATGAAGAGCGTCTTCGCTTCGACTTCAGTCATTTCGAGGCCGTCTCACCTGAGCAGCTCGAGCGGATCGAGGCCATCGTCAATGAGCAGATTCTTGCCAACGCACCGGTGAGTGTCGATCACATGAGCCTTGATGACGCCAAGCGCAAGGGCGCGCAGGCGTTGTTCGAAGCCAAATACGGTGAAAACGTGCGCGTGTTGACCATGGGGAGTGAGGCGTTTTCCATCGAGCTTTGCGGTGGCATCCACGTGTCGCGCACCGGTGATATCGGCACTTGCCACATCGTGACCGAAGCAGGCGTTGCCGCAGGCGTTCGTCGCATCGAGGCGGTCACCGGCACGCGGGCGCTGGCCTTTTACCGTGAGCAGGAAGATAGCCTCGAGCGCATCGCCTCGATGCTCAAGGCGCGTCCGGATCAGCTTGAAAGCCGCATCGAGGGCCTGCTTGGTCATCAGCGTGAGCTTGAGAAAACGCTCGAAGCGCTCAAGGCCAAGTTGGCAAGCAGTGCCGGCAACGATCTGCTGTCCGAGGCGCGTGATATCAATGGTGCCAAGGTCATTGCCCGCCAGGTCGATGGCGTAAGTGGCAAGGATCTGCGCACATTGATGGATCAGCTCAAGAGCAAGCTGGCCTCCGGCGTAGTGGTGCTCGGTACCGCTCAGGAAGGTAAGGTTAGCCTGATTGCGGGCGTCACCAGCGATCTGACCGATCGGGTCAAGGCGGGTGAGCTGATCAACGTCGTGGCCGAGCAGGTTGGCGGCAAGGGTGGCGGCCGTGCCGACATGGCGCAAGCCGGCGGAAAGGACGCAGCCGCACTGCCTGGCGCACTGGAAAGTGTCTTTGCCTGGACGTCTCAAAAACTGGATTGAACGGGCGACAAAGTTCCGGAGAGAACCTACAATTCATAACATAGGTTAAATAGGAATCGCATGGCCTTATACGTACAAAAATTTGGCGGTACTTCCGTCGGGTCGGTCGAGCGCATCAAGTCGGTCGCGGAGCGCGTCAAGCGGTTCCGCGATCAGGGCCATCAGGTCGTGGTGGTGGTCTCGGCGATGAGCGGTGAGACCAACCGCCTGATTGGACTTGCCGAAGAGATCAACGAGGAGCCGACGCCTCGCGAAATGGACATGCTGGTCTCGACCGGTGAGCAGGTCACCATTTCGCTGCTGGCGATGGCGCTTCACCGACTCGGCGTTCCGGCGACCTCCTATACAGGGGCGCAGGTCGGTATTCGAACCGACAGCGCGCACACCAAGGCGCGGATCCAGAACATCGAGACCAACGATCTCCAGCAGGACCTCGATGACGGTCAGGTGATCGTGGTGGCAGGCTTTCAGGGGGTCGATGATGAAGGCAACATCACAACGCTTGGACGGGGTGGTTCGGACACGACCGGTGTAGCGCTCGCTGCCGCACTCAATGCCGATGAATGCCAGATCTACACCGATGTCGATGGCGTCTACACCACCGATCCGCGCGTCTGTTCGCGGGCGCGCCGACTGAAAACGGTCACGGTCGAGGAAATGCTTGAAATGGCAAGCCTTGGCTCGAAAGTACTTCAGATTCGCGCTGTCGAGTTTGCCGGAAAATACAATGTGCCACTGCGGGTCCTGTCGTCCTTCGATGAAGAAGGCGAGGGCACGCTGATCGTTGCTGAACACCAGGAGAGTGATACCACCATGGAAGAGCCGCTCATCTCAGGCATCGCGTTTAATACCAACGAAGCCAAACTGACGGTATTGAGTACGCCTGACGTACCCGGCGTGGCTTCCAAGATTCTCGGCCCGATTTCGGACGCCAATATCGAAGTCGATATGATCGTTCAAAACGTTGCACCGATCGGCGATCACACGGATTTCACCTTCACCGTTTCGAAGGCGGACTACCGCCAGACCCAGAAGATCCTGGAGAACACGGTGTTGCCGTCTCTCGGAGGCGGCGAAGTGCGCGGCGACGATCAGATCGCGAAAGTGTCACTTGTAGGTGTCGGCATGCGCTCTCACGCAGGCGTTGCCTCAAAGATGTTTCGTGTGCTGGCTGAGGAAGGCATCAATATCCGCATGGTGTCCACTTCAGAGATCAAGATTTCGGTCGTGATCGATGAGAAGTTCATGGAGCTTGCCGTGCGTTCACTGCACACGGCATTCGGACTCGATCGGGATGATGTAAAAGAAGAAGCTTAATCGAAGCGGAGCACGGGAAACGATTTCTTGCGTGTACCGCGGCGTTTTACGTTTATTTAAACTAGTTTAAAGTCTTGTGTTGTTGGAACGCGGCGTTATCTTCCCCCATAATGCCGCGTTTCAATTACTGGACGCTGTAGCTGAAAGGGAGTTCTTTATAATGCTGATACTTACCAGGAGGGTCGGTGAGACGCTCATGATTGGGGATGAAATAACGGTGACCGTGCTGGGTGTCAAAGGCAACCAGGTTCGCCTGGGCGTCAATGCACCGAAAGATGTGTCCGTTCACCGCGAAGAAATCTATCAACGAATTCAGCAGGAAAAAGACGACGACACACCGTCGTGAATGCATGGCCACATGGCGCGTTGCAGGCGCCAGTTATAGCGTAACCGATCTTGCCGACAAACTTTTTTGGACCGATTTAAAAACCGCTCTAGACAATGTCTTTTAAAATCGGTAATATGCGCGCCGTACCGATGAGGGAGAGGTGGCCGAGTGGCTGAAGGCGCTCCCCTGCTAAGGGAGTATAGGGTTTATAGCCCTATCGAGGGTTCGAATCCCTCTCTCTCCGCCACATCGGCACAAAGCTGTTTGAAAGCGCCCGTAGCTCAGCTGGATAGAGTATCTGACTACGAATCAGAGGGTCGGAGGTTCGAATCCTCCCGGGCGCGCCAAACTGCTTGTTTTATGATGAGCAACTGGGTGCACCGATTCAGTGATTATCATAGTTATGCGCCCGTAGCTCAGCTGGATAGAGTATCTGACTACGAATCAGAGGGTCGGAGGTTCGAATCCTCCCGGGCGCGCCAGAATACGAAAAAGGCTTCCTTTAAACAGGAAGCCTTTTTTTATGTCGGTCACATTTAAATGTCGGTCACTTTTAAAAAGGGTGTTCTTGGCCGACGACGCCAGGTTTCGGGTCAAAGTGTTGCGGCCAGGCCATCAACAAGGCGCGGCAGTTCCTTTTCACGCTTCAACGCATGAAAGTGCGCCTCGGCCACGGGATTGTTTAAGCGCATCATGTTGAGCCACTGCTTCAGAAGCGACAGTACCACCTTGGCGGGCAAATCCTGGTGCGTGCGTTCAAAGTAGTTCAAAAGCGTTTGTGCGTTGACGGACCAGGGCGTTGCCGGAAGCGTCTCACCGGTTGCCTGCCAGGTTTTAATGCGCCGGGCGAGCCAGGGGTCGGCCAGAAGGCCACGCCCGATCATCGCCTGTGAGCAGCCAGACAGCGACGTTGCACGCCAGTAGTCGGGCAGGCGATGAATGTCGCCATTGACGACCACCGGCATTTGTACGGTATGCCGTATTCGGCTGACCCACTCCCAATGCGCAGGCGGTCGATACCCTTCCTTTTTGGTGCGCGCGTGCACCGTGAGCCATCGGGCGCCGGCGTCCTCGCAGGCGCGTGCGCAGGCAAGCGCGAGCTGCTTGTCATCAAAGCCAAGCCGAATCTTGGCCGTGACCGGAATATTGAACGGCGCGAGCGCATCGCCCACGGCCTGAATCAGCGCGTTCATGTGCGCAGGTCGTCGCAGGAGCGAGGCGCCGCCGTCGTGTCGATTGACAAGCTTTGCCGGGCAGCCGAAGTTGATGTCGATACAGGCTGCGCCAAGCCGCGCGGCCTGGGCGGCGTTGTTCGCCATCATCACGGGGTCCGAACCCAGAAGCTGCACGTGCACCGGTGTGCCATCCGTGGTGCGCGAGGCCGTCTTGAGTTCAGGGCAGAGCCGATAGAATGTGCGCGGTGGCAAGACTGTGTTGGTTACGCGCACGAATTCGGTCACGACCCAGTCAAGGCCGCCCTGTTCACAGAGCATGGCGCGTGTGGTGGCGTCGATGACGCCCTCCATGGGGGCAAGGCCGAGCGCGCCGGCAGGAAGGTCTGGCAAGGTAGACACGAAGCGATCACTTGGTTGGAATGGCACGGGGGCGCTGATAGTAAGAAGCGCGTGGTCGAATAGCAAGAGAGGTTGCGCGTAGGCGCCAGGGTAGCGCGTAGGCGCCAGGGTAGTGCGCAGCGCTCAGGGATCGATCAGGTGTACGCTACCGGCCAACCGGGCATTGAGGGCGCTCAGATCAAGCGTGTGATCCATCGGCCAGGCAAGGGTCAGGCGCACCCCGGTCGCGGAATACTCGACCTGCTCGATCAGTGCGTCGTGCTGGTCGGCCCATTGGCGGGCGCCTTGTTCGCCAGCAAAGGGAATTTCGAGCTGTATGGGCGTTCTTGGCATGAAATTCGAGGTTGGGAGTGTCTCCAGCGCAAGCGTTACGCACTTGGCGTAGGCCCGAGCCAGACCGCCGGTGCCGAGCTTGATGCCGCCGAAGTAGCGAATCGCCACGCAGGCGATCTGGCCGATCTGGCTGCCCTCGAGCGCCTGATACATGGGTCGACCGGCCGTGCCGCCGGGTTCACCGTCATCGGAAAAACCGATGGCCTGCTGCTCGCCCGGCGCGCCGGCAATGAAGGCCAGGCAGTGATGGCGTGCGCTCGGATGGTGCGCTCGCGCCCGGGCCAGCAGCCGTTGGGCGTCATCGGGGGTATTTACCTGTGCGACCCAGCTGATGAATCGGCTTTTTTGAACATCGAACTCCGCCTCATGCGGGGCATCGACACTCGGTGTGGGAATCGGGTAGGGCATCGCTTACGCGACCTGGTCGGTTGGGTGGCGGGCCACGCCCATGACCAGACCGAGCACCTGGATGTCGTCGTTTTTAAGATAAATCGGCGGCATGGTGTCGTTGGCGGGCTGAAGTCGCACACCGTGTTTTTCGATGTAGAGCTTTTTGAGCGTCACTTCCTGATTGTTGATCAGGATGACCGCTGTCTCGCCGTTTTCCGCCGACTCAAGGCGCTCGATGATGATGATGTCACCGTCGAAGATATTGCAATCGATCATGGAGTCACCGCGCACCTTCAGTGCGTAGGTGTTGCGACGCACCATCTGGCTTGGAATGCGAACGGTGTCGTTGACGCTACAGGCCTCGATGGGCATGCCGGCAGACACATAACCAAGCAGGGGAACATCCGTGAACTGATCGGATTGGACATCTTCCCAGGCGTTGGCGTCCAGCGGCAGGTTGGGCAGGCGGTGCAGGAAGTGCGGTTCGGCAGTCGACATGACAGGAGACTCCTTCGGGCGATCCTGGAGGGAGGGGGCATCATAGCAGGGAGCGGTCGGGATTATCATCTCCTGGATAAGCCATGGCGTGTGGCCCGTATTGGACGTTCGTAGTAAAGTGTCGCGCTCGTGAACGAAGGGCGCGCCGTGATGATCCCGCGCGTGACAACGAAAGGCAGGTAGGTTTGAGGGTTCAACTCGAAGGGCGGCAGCTTGGCTGTGAGCGCGATGAACGGTGGTTGTTTCAGGCGCTCGAGTTTTCGATCGAAGACGGCGATCTCTGCCGCGTCGAAGGTCCGAACGGCAGCGGCAAGACCAGCCTGATCAAGATGCTGACCGGTCAGCTCGAGCCGAGCGAAGGCGCGGTGCTGTGGCAGGGAAAACCGCTTCCAAAAGCCCGCGCTGCATTTCATGGCGCACTGGTCTACAGCGGCCACCTGTCAGGTGTGAAAGAGGCGCTGACGCCACTGGAGAACCTGAGCTGGTATCAGGCGATTGGCATCGATGACGATGCCCGCTCGGTGGCGGCGTGCTGGCAGGCGCTCGACGCCGTCGGGCTCAAGGGGTTCGAGGATATTCCGGTCGCGCAGCTCTCTGCCGGTCAGCGGCGACGGGTTGGTCTGGCCCGGCTTCATCTATTGAACCGGCCGCTCTGGATTCTCGATGAGCCGTTCACCGCCATCGACCGTGAGGGGGTTGCTGCGCTTGAACATTTGGTGGCTGAGCACTGTCACAAAGGTGGCGCGGCTATCGTGACCACACACCACGCCTTTTCAAGCGTTGCGTTTACTCGCCGCATTGGCCTTGATGGTCACGGAGGTCATCATGTCCTCTGAGGGCGGCCACAGCTGGGCGCGCGCCTTTCGGTACACCTTTGTTCGGGACCTGCGGCTTCGCATTCGCCATGGCAGTGAGTGGGGCAGTCCCTTGATCTTTTTCGCGCTGATCGTGACGCTCTTTCCGCTGGCGACCACGCCGGATCGCACGGTGCTTGTCACGTTCGCGCCCGGTATCTTGTGGGTCGCCGCGCTTCTGGCCGTGCTCTTGTCGCTGGATGCGCTGTTTCGTGAGGACCACGACGACGGCACGCTCGAGCAGATGTTGCTCTCGCCGGTGCCGGCCTGGCTACTGGTGCTTGCCAAGATGTGCGCCCACTGGGTCATGGCCGGGCTGCCGCTGGCGCTGATGTCGCCGGTGCTGGGCCTGATGCTGGCCTTGCCGTCGTCGGTATTCTGGGTGACGGCGCTTTCGCTTGCACTTGGAAGCGCCACGTTGATTCTGATCGGGGCCATTGGCGCAGCGTTGACGGTGGGTGTGCGCCGCGGCGGGCTTTTGCTTGCGCTGATGATTCTGCCGCTCTACATCCCGGTGTTGATCTTCGGTGCGGGCGTGGTGCGCCTTGCGCTCGACGGCGTTGACGTCACGCCGTACCTGGCGATTCTCGGCGCGATGTTTGCCGCGGCGCTTGCGCTGTCGCCGTGGGCAAGTGCCGCGGCCCTGCGTCTTGCCCATAGTGGCTGAACTCACACTCTCTCTTGTCTAGTTGAGCAAACGACCGATGTGGCAATGGATACATAAATGGGCCTCGCCAAAGCACTTCTACCGCGTGAGTACGCGGGGCGCGCCCTGGCTCTGGGGGCTTGCCCTGATCTTGCTGCCGGTCGGGGCGCTGTGGGGCCTTGCGTTTGCACCGGCCGATTACCAGCAGCACGACAGCTTTCGCATTATCTACGTACACGTGCCGAGCGCGATGCTTGCCGAGTCGTGTTTTGCACTCATGGCCGTGTGCGCCGTGGTCTTTTTGGTCTGGAAGATCAAGCTTGCCGACATCGTTGCCAAGGTCGCTGCGCCCTTCGGCGCCAGCATGACGTTTGCCGCGCTCTTTTCAGGCGCCGTGTGGGGCATCCCCACCTGGGGGACCTGGTGGGTGTGGGACGCGCGCCTGACCTCGATGCTGATTCTGCTGTTTCTGTACTTCGGCATCATCGCGCTACGCTACGCCTTTGCCCGTGAACACAGCGGCGGCCGCGCCGCGGCGGTGCTGTCGCTGGTGGGCGTGGTCAATCTGCCGATCATCAAGTACTCGGTCGAGTGGTGGAATACCCTGCACCAGACAGCCTCATTCAGCCTGACCAAGGCGCCGTCGATGCCTGAAAGCATGTGGGTGCCGCTTCTTCTGATGATGCTTGGCGCCTATGCGCTGTTCGGCGCCGTGGTGCTGTCACGAACGCGCAACGAGATTCTTCGCCGGGAGCATCGCGCCCGCTGGGTTCGGGCGCTGATTACCGACACCTGCGACAAGGAACACTGATCGTGGCATTTCAAACACTCAACGAATTTCTGAGCATGAACGGCTATGGCGTCTACGTCTGGTCGGCGTGGGCGATGGTCGTGGGCGCCTGGGGTGTTCAGGCCGTCTGGGTGCACCTCGAGTACCGCCGCGTGCGCGCCGGTATCCTGCGCCAGATTCGCCGTGAGGCGCGCTCATGAACGCGGTTCGAAAACGCCGGCTCATGATCGTGCTGGGGCTGGTGGCGCTGGTCGCCGTGACTGTCACGCTGATGCTCTTTGCGCTGCGCCAGAACATCAACCTGTTCTATAGCCCCGAGCAGATCGTTGGCCAGGAGGCCCCGACAGGGCGACAGATCCGTGCCGGTGGCATCGTCGAAAAAGGAAGTGTTGATCGCAATCAGGACTCGCTTGTGGTCACGTTCACGGTCACCGACTTCAAGGCCCGGGTGCCGGTGCGCTTTGACGGCATCCTGCCGGATCTTTTCCGGGAAGGGCAGGGCATTGTCGTGATCGGAACGCTTGACGCCTCGGGCACGCTTGATGCGTCGCAGGTGCTTGCCAAGCACGATGAAAACTACATGCCCAAGGAAGTGGCGGACGTGCTCGACAAGGAAGGGCTTTCGCCCGAGGATTACCGCGCGGCCCGGGCCGAGGGCAAGCTCTCCTACCCCGAGGCCGACCGGCCATGACGGGATGGTCGCGCCGAGATAGAGATGGATCATGTTGATTGATGTATTGCCCGAATACGGCGTCTACGCGCTGATACTGGCACTGGCGCTGTCACTGCTTCAGGCCGTGGTGCCCCTGATCGGCGCCTGGCAGCGCCGTCCGCTTTGGATGGCGTTTGCCCAGCCCATGGCCTGGGGGCAGTGTCTGTTTTTGAGCCTTGCCTTCGTGGCCCTGGCGCTCGGTTTTCTGTTCAACGATTTCAGCGTCGATTACGTTGCCAATAATTCGAACTCGGCGCTGCCCTGGTATTACCGGCTCTGTGCGGTGTGGGGCAGCCACGAAGGTTCGATGCTTCTGTGGTCGCTGCTCCTGTCGCTTTGGGGGCTTCTGGTCAGTATCTTTTCAAGATCACTCCCGCGGGACATGCTCGCTCGGGTGCTTGGCATCCTGGGCATCATTTCGAGCGGGTTTCTGCTTTTTATCCTGCTGACCTCCAACCCGTTCACCCGCACGCTCCCGGCGGCGCCGTCCGAGGGCGCCGATCTCAATCCGCTGCTTCAGGACCCGGGGCTGATCGTGCATCCGCCAATGCTCTACATGGGCTACGTTGGCTTCTCGGTGGCGTTTGCCTTCGCGATGGCCGCGCTCCTTGGCGGTCGGCTGGACGCCGCCTGGACGCGATGGGCGCGGCCGTGGACAACGGTTGCCTGGGCGTTTCTGAGTCTTGGTATCGCACTTGGCAGCTGGTGGGCCTACTACGAGCTGGGCTGGGGCGGCTGGTGGTTCTGGGACCCGGTCGAAAACGCCTCTCTGATGCCCTGGCTCGTGGGTACGGCGCTGATGCATTCGCTCGCGGCCACCGAAAAACGCGGCACCTTCAAGAGCTGGACCGTCCTGCTTGCGATCTGCACCTTTTCGCTGTCGCTTCTGGGCACGTTTCTGGTGCGCTCAGGCGTACTGACCTCGGTGCATTCCTTTGCAAGCGACCCCTCCCGCGGCATCTTCATTCTGGCGCTTTTGGGGCTTACCGTCGGCGGCGCGCTTCTGGTGTTCGCGCTCAGGGCGCCGCAGGTCAAAAGCCCGGTGTCGTTTGGCTGGCTGTCGCGCGATGCGTTCCTGCTGTTCAACAACATCATTCTTCTGGTGATGGCGATCACCGTGCTTTTGGGCACGCTCTATCCGCTGATTCTGTCCTCGCTCGGGCTTGGCTCCATTTCGGTCGGCCCGCCGTACTTCAATGCACTCTTCGTGCCGCTTGCCACCGTGTTGTGTCTGTTCATGGGGCTTGGGCCACTGTCGCGCTGGAAGCGCATGCCCAAAGGCGAGCTTATCAAGCGCTGTGCATTAGGCGCGCTGGTGGCGCTGGTGGTCGGCATCGGCGCGCCCTTGATGGTGGGTGAGCGGCCCTGGCATGTGAGCGTGGCGCTTGGGCTGGTGTTGGCGCTGTGGGTCGCGATGACCTCGCTTCGAGACGTTGCGGCAAGCCTTGGGCGTCACGGCCTCAAGGGGCCGGCGCGATTCTCTCGAAGCCATTACGGCATGGTGCTTGGCCACCTCGGGCTTGCGGTGTCGATCGTTGGCATCACGCTGGTGTCGAACTATCACGTGGAGCGCAACGTGCGCTTGAACGTGGGGCAGGCGGTCGAGGTCGGTGGCTATCGGTTCAAGATGACCAACCTGGCCGATGTGCCGGGGCCGAACTACCAGGCCACCCGCGCCACGCTTCAAGTCACCCGAGACGGCGCACTGATCGATCTGATGCACCCCGAAAAACGGTTCTACACCGCGCGCCGTCAGGCGTTGACCGAAACGGCGCTGGATGCGGGACTTACGCGGGACCTGTACGTCGCCCTCGGCGAGGAGCTCGACAACGGTGACTGGGCCCTTCGGGTGCAGGTCAAACCCTTTGTACGCTGGATCTGGCTGGGTGGTGTGCTGATGGCGCTCGGCGGCGGGCTTGCCGTCTGGGACAAGCGCTACCGCCGCCCCATACGACGTTTAGGAGAAAAACCGTCATGAACCGTCGCTGGCTGTTGTTCATTCCTCTGGCAGGCTTTCTCGTGCTGGCTGTCATGCTCTGGGTCGGGCTTGGCAAGGATCCGTCCTCGCGGGATTCGGCACTGATCGATCAGCCGATGCCTGAGTTTTCACTGACGGCGCTCGATGACCCCACGGTCACCATCGAGCGTTCGGATCTGCTTGGTCATGTCACGCTGGTCAACGTCTGGGGTTCGTGGTGCCCAACCTGCAAGGACGAAATGCCCCAGCTGCTGGCGCTTCGAAAGGCCGGGGTGCGCATTCTCGGCGTCGACTACAAGGACACCCGCGTCGATGCCCGCGACTTCCTGAACCGCTTCGGCAACCCGTTCGAACTCAGCGCGTTCGACCCTGATGGAACCCTCGGGCTCGACCTTGGCGTCTACGGTGCGCCGGAATCGTTCATTATCGATGCCCAGGGCATCGTGCGCTATCACCACACGGGCTACATCAAGCCCGACGACGTCAAGGACACCATCCTGCCGGAGATACAATCGTGGTCCTCTTCCTGAGACTCGGGCTGATACTGACACTTGCGCTGGCAACACTCAGCGCCCGGGCGGCCATCGAGGTGCACACCTTTGATGATCCGGCGCTCGAGGCCCGCTATACCCGGCTGATCGATGAGCTTCGCTGCCCAAAGTGCCAGAACGAATCCATCAGCGCATCGAACTCGATGATCTCGAAGGACATGCGCGCTCAGGTCGCCACACTTTTGGCGCAGGGCAGGAGCGATGACGCGGTCAAGGCGTACATGGTCAAGCGCTTTGGCGACTACGTGCTGTACGACCCGCGACTTGAGGCGCGAACCTGGCTTTTGTGGGGTGGGCCGCTGCTTGGGCTGTTGCTTGGCGGCGTGATTATCTGGCGAGTCGTGCGGGCCCGCCGCCAGAGCGCGCCCGGCCAGCTCAGCGCGCCCGAGCGCGCGCGGCTCGAGGCGCTTCTGGCCGCGCACGACGAGCCGTCCAGGTCGCGGGAGCATCCAAATGACTGATCTCTGGAGTGGCCTTGCGCTACTGACGCTTTTGGCGCTCGCCTTCGTGGCGCTGCCGCTTTTTCGGGCGGCAAGGCTTCACCGCGCCCAGACCGCACTCGAGGCCGAGGACGGCCAGAGCGGTGAAAACGTAAGGCTTTATCGCCGTGAGCGACAGGCCATCGAGTTTGAGCGTGAGCAGGGCGAGCTGACCGAAGACGAGGCGCATCAAAGGCGTCTGGAACTCGATACACGCCTGCTTGAAGAGACCGAAACCACCCAGAGGGCTGCGCTTGGTGCGCCTGCCCGGGGCCGGTGGCTGGTCGCTTTGGCCGCGCTTTTGCTGGTGGCTGGAAGCGGTGTGACGTACCTGAGCGTCGGCAGTGCCGATAATCTGGCGCTCTATGACACCGCCCAGACTCTCAAGGCCACGCCCGAGGCCACGCTTTCGGACTACATCGAGGCGCTCGAACCCTACACCGAGACCCAGGCCGATAACCCCCGCGTCTGGGAGACGCTGTTCCCGCTCTACCGACAGGCGAGCCGCTTCGGTGACGCCGAACACGCCCTCGAGCGCATCATCGCACTCGGTGAGCGCACGCCGGAGCTGGTCGCACTGCGGGCGCAGATGCGCTATTTCGATCACGGCATGCAGCTTGATGACACCGGCCGCACCCTCCTGGATGACGCGCTTGCGCGCGCCCCCGATAACCCGACCGCCAACAGCCTTGCCGGGCTGGTCGCGTTTCATGGCGCCGACTACGCCCAGGCGATCGACCGCTGGCAGACCGCAGCGGCGCGTTATCAGGAGCCGGGCAGCGTGCGGGCCATGCAGGAAGGCATTCGAATCGCCCGCGAGCGCGCAGGGCTGACGGCTGAGGCTCAACACGACGCCAAGACCCAACGCGCGCCCAAGGCTCAGGCTGCCTCACAGGTTGATGTGGCGATTGCGAGCCGGATCGACGGTGATGTACCAGACGCCACCACCGTGTTCATAATCGCCCGCGACCCGACCACGCCCGATGGGCCGCCGCTTGCGGTCAAGCGCTTGACCTACGCGCAGTTGCCGGCCGAGGTGACGCTGACCGACCGTGACGCGATGGCGCCGGCTCTGGTGCTGTCGAGCGCCTCGACCGTCGAGGTGCAGGCCCGGTTGTCGCGGTCGGGAAATGCCGCGCCCCAGCCGGGCGACTGGGTCAGCGATACCCAGCGCGTGGCGGTGTCCGACGCGCCGGCGGTTCGACTCACGATCGATCATCGCCTTGATTCCGACGGGGGCAGGGACTGACTTTGCCCATCGAAACCGCTAGCATCACCGCTTTTTAACCAACGGCAGCGCCCATGCGACTCAAGTCGATCAAACTGGCGGGCTTCAAGTCCTTTGTCGATCCCGTCACGGTTCCGTTCGAAAGCAACATGACCGCGATCGTCGGGCCCAATGGCTGCGGCAAGTCGAATGTGATCGACGCCGTGCGCTGGGTCATGGGCGAATCGTCGGCCAAGATGCTGCGCGGCGAATCGATGGCCGACGTCATCTTCAATGGCTCCACCGGGCGTAAACCGGTCGGACAGGCGTCCATCGAGCTGATGTTCGATAATCGCGAAGGCAAGGTCGGCGGTGTTTACGCCCAGTACGCCGAAATCTCGGTCAAACGGCTGGTCACCCGCGATGGCCAGTCGCTTTATTACTTCAACGGCCAGAAATGCCGGCGACGAGACATCGCCGATCTGTTTCTCGGCACCGGCCTTGGCCCGCGCTCCTACGCCATCATCGGTCAGGGCATGATCTCCCGGCTGATCGAAGCCCGCCCGGACGACCTGCGCGCCACCATCGAGGAAGCGGCCGGCATCTCCAAGTACAAGGAGCGCCGCCGCGAGACTGAAAACCGCATGCGGCGCACCCAGGAAAACCTCGAGAGGCTGGACGATTTGCGTGAGGAGCTCGACAAGCAGCTCGAGCGGCTGAAGCGCCAGGCCGATGCTGCCCGGCTTTATCAGGAGCTTAAAGACCGTGAGCACCGCCTCGCCGGTGAGCTTGCGCTCATGCGTGGGCGTGAGCTGCGCGCCCAGCAGCAGCGCCAGGAACACGAGGTTCGAGCGATCGAAACCAACGTTGAAAAACACGTGTATGGCGTACGCGAAAGCGAGCGGGAGCTCGAAGAGGCGCGCATCGCTCACGACGAGCTGGCCCAGACCCTCGAACAGCATCAGGCGGCCTTCTACGACACCGGCGCTGCCATCGCGCGCATCGAGCAATCGCTCGAGCACGCCCGGGCGCGGGAGTCGCAGTTGAGCGCCGACCTGGACAGCGCCCGCCGAGACCTCACTGAGCTGGACGGCCTCAAGGACCAGGATCAGCAGCGCCGACAGGACATCGATACCCGCCTTGAGGAGATCGAACCCGAGCAGGGCGCGATCGAGGAGCAACAGGCGATGCTTGCCGCGCGGATCGAGGAAGCCGAGGAGGCGCTCGAGCAGGCGCAAGGCGACTGGGACCGCTTCAGTGAAAACGACCAGAGTGCGCGGCATCAGGCCGACCGGCTTCAGCAGGCGCTCAAGGCGCAGGAGCAGCGCCTGAGCGCGCTCGAAACCCAGAAACAAAAGCGCCAGAGCCAGCGTGATGAGTTGCCGGATCATTCCGCGCTCAGCGCCGAGCACGAGGCGGTGCGTCTGGAACTTGAAGCGCTGGATGAGCAGCTCGTTGAGCTCGACGGCCAGCGGCAAGACCTGCAGGACGCCCGCCGCGAGACCGCAGAGGCCCTCGAGACGCATGGGCGTACCCTTGCCGAGCGTCAGGCCGAGCAGCACAGCCTTCAGGGCGAGCGTGCCTCGCTCAAGGCGCTGATCGATGCAGCGCTTGCTACCGGCGATGATGAGCTCGAACACTACCTCGAGACGCTTGAGTGGGCGCAGACGCCGCGCCTGGCCGAACGTCTCGAGGCAACGCCTGCATGGGCAAGCGTCGCCGAATGGGTGCTGTCGCCGTGGCTGACCGCGCGCCTTGGCGAGGCGCTGCCTGACGCCGTTGCCGACCAGACGCTCGCCCGCGGCGAACTCGCGCTCATGGCGCAGGGCGGGGCGGGATCAGCGGCAGCCGAGCCAGGTACGCTCGGTGCGCACGTCAAAAACGCCGACGCGCTGCTGCCCTGGCTCAATACCATTGTCTGCGTCGACAGCGCGCGCGAAGCGCTTTCCCGGCGGGCGGCGCTTGCCCCGCATCAGAGCGTGCTCTCGCTCGACGGCGTCTGGGCCGGCACGAACTGGGTGCGCCGGCTGGGAGAGGCGCACGCGGAGGACAGTGTGCTTTCGCACCGGGCACGCTTTGACGAGGTGCAGGCACGGCTGGACGCGCTCGGTGAGGAACTCGAGACGCTCGAGACACGCCTTGACGAGGACAAGCAGGCGCAAGCGGCCCGGGACGACGCCATCGAGGCGCTCCGGCTCGAGGAAAAGCGTCAGACCGAGGCGCGCCAGCAGGCCGCGCTCAAGGAAAGCAATCTGGCGACGCGGCTCGAACACGTCGAAGGGCGGCGCGCCGAGCTTGATGACGAGCTTTCCGATGTGTCGATGCAGCGAGAGGAGCTGGCGCTTGAGATCGAGTCCGCGCGCGAGCAGTGGGATCAGGCCTTGGCGACGGTCGAGGACAACGCCGCCCAGCGTGAGCAGCTCGAGCGCGCCCGGCACGACGCCCAACAGGCTCTTGCCGGGCTTAGAGCGCAGGATGGCCCGCTTCGTGAGCAGCTCAATCAGTTGACGATGGAGCATCAGCGGCTCTCGACCGAGCGTCAGGGGCTTGATACCCAGTTCGAGCGCAGCGGCGATCAGCGCGAGCGGTTGAACGAGAAAATCGAGCTCCTTACCGAGCAACTTGAAGAAGTGCGTGCGCCGCAGGAAGAGCACCGCGAGACGCTCGAGGAACTGCTTGACCGCCGTGGGCGGGAAGAACAGGCCCTGAACGCGCACCGCGACCGGGCCCACGAGCTGGCCGAGCGCATGCGCACCCGTGAGCAGGCCCGACAGGAGCATGAACGCACGCTTGTAACGCTTCGGGAATCGCTTGAGCGGGCGCGGCTCGAGGTTCAGGCGCTGTCCATGAAGGCCGACACCCAGGATGAGCACCTGCGCGACCTGGAGCACGACCCGGCCGCACTTGCCGAGCATCTGCCGGAGGAGGCCGAGGTCGACACGTGGCAGGACACGCTCGAGCGCACGCGCGAGAAGATCAAGCGCCTTGGTGCGATCAACCTGGCCGCGATCGAGGAGTACGACCAGCAGGCCGAGCGGCGCGACTATCTCGAAGCCCAGCACGGGGAGCTGACCGAGGCCCTGACTACGCTTGAAAATGCCATTCGCAAGATCGATCAGGAAACGCGGGTGCGCTTCAAGACCACCTTCGATCAGATCAACGCAGGCTTCGAGGAGCTCTTTCCGAAGGTCTTCGGCGGCGGCACGGCGTGGCTGACGCTGACCGGCGATGACCTGCTCGAGACCGGTGTGGCCATCATGGCGCGCCCGCCGGGCAAGAAAAACAGCACGATTCATCTGCTGTCCGGTGGGGAAAAGGCGCTGACGGCGCTGTCACTGGTCTTTGCGATCTTCAAGCTCAATCCAGCGCCGTTCTGTATGCTCGATGAGGTCGATGCGCCGCTGGACGATGCCAACGTCGGGCGCTACGCCAATCTGGTCAAGGACATGTCCGAGACCGTGCAGTTTATCTACATTACGCACAACAAGATCGCGATGGAGGCGTCCCAGCAGCTGATGGGCGTAACCATGCAGGAGCCCGGCGTCTCACGGCTGGTGTCGGTCGGGGTTGATGAGGCGGCGGCGCTTGCCGAGGCATGATGGGAATGCATTCCGTGACAGTTTTATGCTATTAAAATGAGCGTTTATCGCACAAACTAGTCTGTCTTGGGTGACAAGATGCGTCAGCCCTCACTGAAGGCGACATGAGCGGGCCATTAAAAAGAGCCTTTCGAATCGAATGATTGCCGAGCGCCAGGGGTAAGCGCAAGGCTACAACTACAGGCAAGATACCCATGGAATTGAGAGAGTGGTTGATAATTCTCGGCTTGTTGCTGGTGGCCATCATCGTGATCGACGGTGTCCGACGACTGAAGCACCAACGGGGTATCCCACGGCTTGATCTGTCCAAGGATCTGGACGTTACCGACGAACTCGACGATCACAAGCGCCAGTCCCAGGTGAACTGGGAATTGCCCAACGGTGGCGCGCGCGCGGCCGGCGGCGAACGTGCATTCGACGATGAGCACGACGACGATGAGGCGCTCAATGCGCGCGCGCGCGATGTCGACGAACCGCCGCGCCGCGCCGAGGCCGAGCATGATGACCTCGAGCCCATGGTCGATGACCGGGAGCCGGCGCCTGAGCCCATCAGTGACAACGTCCACCATCATCCGGTGGTCGAGCGAGCGCTTCGAAACGCCGTACCGGCCGATGCCATGGCCCGTGATACGCTTGGCCGCGCCGATGAGCTGATCGTGATCAGCGTGTTCGCCCGTGAAGGCGTCTTCGACGGCACCTCGCTTTTGAACCTGATGCTTGCCTGCGGTCTTCGTTACAGCCCCGACATGAACGTATTCCACCGCTTCGAGACCGAAGACGACTACAGCGCGCTTCAGTTCTCGATGGTCAACGCCGTCAAGCCCGGCACCTTCGACATCGAAGGCATGGATGACTTCTCGACCCCCGGCGTGACCTTCTTGATGCCGCTGCCTGGCGCCGAGGACAGCAAATCGGCGTTCGAGGCCATGCTCGAGACCGCGATGGTGATCGTTCGCAACCTCGGCGGTGAGCTGAAAGACGAAAATCAGAGCGTCATGACCGCCCAGACCATCGAGTTCGCGCGCCAGCGGGTGCACGAATTCGAGCGCCGCTGGCGGCTACACCGTCAGCAGGGCTAGGCGGTCGTGAGATATACTGTGGCGTGCCGTGTGCGCCACACCCAAAGGAGCCGCTCGGCTCCTTTTTTGATGCCTCGTCACGACCTCTGATGAACTGTCATGAACTTTGATTATTTGTCATGTACTTCGATTATCCGTCATGAACCCTGGCTACCTGTCATGAAGAGCTTATTTACCGAAGGCCGTCATTGCCCATGAGTGCGACCATCCCCGCCCCGATCCAAGAACAGGCCGACGACCTGCGTCGCCAGATCGACGACGCCAACCATCAGTACTACGTCGAAGACGCCCCGGCGCTTACGGATGCGGAGTACGACCGCCTGATGCGTGAGCTGCACGCCCTCGAGCAGGACTACCCCGCGCTTGTGACGCCGGACTCACCGACGCAGCGCGTCGGCGCCAAGCCCGACGCCGGCTTTCCCGAGGTCGAGCACGCGGTGCCGATGCTCTCGCTCGATAACGCCTTTGACGAGACGGAGCTCAGAGCGTTCGGCACCCGCATCGCCAAACCGCTCAAGATCGAGGCCTGTGCGCTTGAGTTCTGCTGCGAGCCCAAACTCGATGGCGCTGCCGTCTCACTGGTTTATGAGCGTGGCCAGCTGGTGCACGGGGCGACGCGCGGGGATGGCCGCACCGGTGAGGACATTACCTCGAACCTGCGCACGCTGCGCTCGGTGCCGCTGCGCCTTCGCGGCTCGGACTGGCCCGAGCTTCTGGAGGTGCGGGGCGAGGTCTATATGCGCCACTCCGGCTTCGAGGCGCTCAACGAGCGTGCCCGCGAGGCCGGCGACAAGGTCTTTGCCAACCCCCGTAACGCCGCCGCCGGAAGCCTCAGACAGCTCGACCCGAGCATCACCGCGACGCGCCCGCTGGAATTTTGCGCCTACCAGGTGGCCCGCATCGATGAGGCGCGCGAGCAGCCGACCCATTCGGCCAACATGGCGCTGCTGCGGGACTGGGGGTTCAAGACCAACCCCGAGCTTTCCGTCGTGACCGGGATCGAGGCGGTCATTGCGTTCTGCGCGCAGCTTGGCGAGAAGCGCGACGGGCTCGATTACGACATCGACGGCGCCGTCCTCAAGGTGAACGCCCTGAGCCATCAACGGACGCTCGGGTTCGTCTCCCGCGCCCCGCGCTGGGCGATTGCGTTCAAGTACCCCGCGCAGGAGCAGATCACCCGCGTGCGTGACGTCGAGTTTCAGGTCGGGCGCACCGGTAAGCTCACGCCGGTGGCCAAGCTTGCGCCGGTGCAGGTGGCCGGAGTGACGGTGTCGAATGCCACGCTTCACAACATGGATGAGATTCGACGGCTTGATTTACGCATCGGCGATACGGTCACGGTCTATCGGGCCGGGGACGTGATTCCCAAGGTGGTCGGTGTGCAAACCGACAAGCGCCCGAACGATGCCCAGGCCATCACACTGCCCGAGGCCTGCCCCGTGTGTGGCTCCGGCATCGAGCAGATCGAGGGCGAAGCCGACGCGCGCTGCTCCGGTGGGCTCTACTGCGGTGCTCAGCGCCGCGAGGCGCTCAAGCATTTCGCCAGCCGCCGGGCGATGGACATCGACGGACTCGGGGTGAAGCTGATCGATCAGCTGGTCGAGCGCGAGCTGGTCAAGACGCCGGCCGATCTATTCAAGCTCGAGTGTGAAACGCTCGCCGAGCTGCCGCGGATGGGGCAGAAATCGGCCCAGAACCTGATCGAGTCGTTCGACAAGGCCCGCTCGACCACGCTTGCCCGCTTCATCTACGCCCTTGGCGTGCGCGAGGTCGGCGAGACCACCGCCGCACTGCTTGCCAACCACTTCGGTACGCTCGAGGCGCTGATGGCGGCCTCCGAAGCCGCGCTGGTCGAGATCAACGACATCGGGCCGATCGTTGCCGCCCACGTGCGGGCCTTTTTCGACCAACCCCACAACCGCGAAACGATCGAGGACCTGATCGAGCAGGGGGTGACGTGGCCGGTTGTTGAAATCGATGCGGTTGACGCACCGCTCAAGGGGCAGACCTGGGTGCTGACCGGCACGCTCGAGACCCTGGCTCGCGATGACGCCAAGGCCGCGCTCACTGCGCTCGGGGCGAAGGTCAGCGGAAGCGTATCGAAAAAGACCCACGCCCTCGTTGCCGGTGCGGCGGCGGGCAGCAAGCTCGACAAGGCGCGTACGCTCGAGATTCCGATCTGGAGCGAAGACGAGCTCGTTCAATTACTTGATCAACATGGAGCACGCTCATGAGTGCACGTACCCTCGATGGTGAGCGGTTTATCGAAGTGCCTTCCAAAATGGTGCCGGCAGAAACGCTGATGGCGCTTTTAGGCGACTTCGTGACCCGTGAAGGCTACGACACCACCGATACGAGCGATGACGGCACGAACGGCTGGGCCGCCGCACTCAAGGCGCGGCTCGAGCGCGGTGAACTGATGATCGTGCATGACCTTGAAACCGAAAGCACCGAGGTCATGAGTCGTGAGCAGTGGGAGGCCTTCGGCCGTCAAGCTTTCGATGACGAGGAAGGTTGAGACGCGTTTTTCAGGCATGAAAAAAGCGCCCCGAAGGGCGCTTTTTTTACGGGCGAGCTGTGACTACGCGAACAGCAGCGGCACCACCAGACTCGAGATCAAGAGGATCAACGCGCCGCCAAGGCGTGAGGAGATCTGGGCAAACGGCATCAGCTGCATACGCTTGGCCGCCGACAGGACAGCCACGTCACCGGTGCCGCCCATGTTGGCCATGCAAAGGCCTGCAGTGATGGCGGCTTCGATCGGATAGAACCCGACCAGCTTGCCGAGAAGGCCCGCGCCGAAGGCGGCGCCGGCGACGACGGCGAACACGATCATGACGTAGGTGATGGAGATGGCGTCAATGACCTGGCCGAGGTCGGTGTAGGCGATGCCGATGCCGAACAGCAGGGCAAAGGTCCAGTTCTTGGCGACGAACTTGAACCAGTGTGCGGCGGCGTCGTTGGCGAACTCCGGCATCAGGTTGGCGATCTTGACCACGGCCACCAGAATGATCATCAGTGCGTACGGGTGCAGCGGGATGACGCTTCCAAGAATCTGACCGGCGGTGAAGAACGTCAGCGCCAGTACCAGGCCAATACCGAGCTTGGAGATGTCCACCGGCGTCGATTTTTCGTCGATCTCGACGCCCGGCATCATCTGACCATTGCCGGACAGCGACGGCATACGATTCGACAGACCGTTGAGCAGCCCTGCGATGATGATGGCGAACACGTTACCGAGCGCCAGTGCCGGCACCAGAATCGAGATGTAGTAGCTTGCCGGTTGCCCCAGAAGCTGCTCGTAGATCTGGCTCATCGGGACTGCACCTGCGCCCATGCCGCCACCCATGATGGGAAGGGTAATGACGACGACGGCGTCCTGCGGCGAAAAGCCCATGATCCAGCCGACGATGACGGCGAACAGGCAGGCAAACGCAACCGCAGCCAGAAGCGGCAGCGCGAAGCGGGTGCCGACCTTGACGAGGATCTTCGAGTCCATGCCGAGGATGCTGCCGGTAATCAGCGCCGCGATGTAGAAGTTCAGGAAGCCGCCGCCTTTCATGAAGCTGGTGACGTTGTCGATGATTCCCTGGGGCAGGGCACCGGCGTAGACCAGGGCTGCTGCACCGAAGATCGAGAGAATCGCGCCGCCGCCGAGGTAGCTTTTGATGATGGGCAGCCGGTCGCCCAGAAATCCGAGCAGCTCACCCAGTACCATCATGACCAGCAGCGCACCGATCATGCCGGTGGGCAGGGTGCCGGTATACATGGCGGTGACCATGACGAGTGCGATGACGGCGAAAAATAGGATCGGGATGCCGAAGATTTTCGGGGTGGTCGAGCTGAAAGTCGCTGCATCGGCAGCGCTATTTATACTGTTGTTCATGGCGTTCTCCAGACGTGGGCCCCATCGGCTCTAGGGTGGCCGGCGGGGATGGCCGTTCCAGTCGCTCATGGCCGCGCGGGGGAGGAGGCGGTCCGAGGTGGCTGCGAGAATACGTGTTTGAGCGCCAACGCCAATCTTTGCGTAATTAAAAAATCCTTTCGTAACTAAACAAAGTGCAATGATGCTTTGCGGCATATTTGCCAAAGCGACAAAATGCCACCAAGGTCGATAAATTCATATGGTTCGAGTACGAACGTCTCCGATGACACCTCCCCGACGTTGGCGCCTCAGTGCGCTGATCGCTTTAGTGACCACCGCCTTGATCGTAACGACGCTGGCGCTTGCGTTCTGGGTCTTCAATACGCAACTGATGGCAAGCCTTGAGCGGGCCAATGGCGCCCGGGTCGTAAATCTGGCTCAGGCGGTCGCTCTGCGCAAGGACGTGGGGCTGGCGCTTAAGGGGCCTGCGCCTGTCCCTGTTGCCACCGGTCGGCCGCCCTCCGAGCTTCAGCGCACCATTGATCGCCTGAGAGCGACACTCGATGTGGATTTTATTGTCGTCATGACGCCGGCCTCGCTTCGCTTGACCCACCCGAACCGAGCGCGCATCGGCCATCATTTCATTGGTGGGGACGAAGTGCGCGCGCTGACTCGGGGCGAGTCGTACGTGTCCTACGCCAAGGGCACGCTTGGCATCAGTTTGCGTGGCTTTTCGCCGGTGATGGACGCACAGGGCAACGTGATCGGCGCTGTATCGGTTGGCGTGACCATGAGCAAGCTGTCGCCCCTTCTTGACCGCAACCGGTGGGAGCTTCTGGCAACGCTTGGCGCGATCGGTGCGCTTGGCGTCGTGATCGCGGTCTGGTTTTCCCGCACCGTCAAGCGCCAGCTCCTGAACATGGAGCCTCGGGACATCGCGCATCTGGTGCAGGAGCGCGAGGCGATGCTCGATGCCATGCAGGATGGGGTACTGGCGATGGATTCGACCGGGCGCGTGCGTCGGATCAATCCGGCGGGACGACGGCTGCTCGAGCGCCTCGAGCGGGCCCCGCTCGCCGCCGGTGACCTTTTGGCCTCGCGGTTTCCAGAGCTTTCGATGCTGGCCGATAACCACCTTGAGGGTGCCCATCAGACCGTTCAGCTCGACGACATGACGCTTCTGGCGACGTTCAGCCCGATTTTATGGAAGCAGGAACGTCAGGGCGGCCTGATCACGTTTCGCGACAAGAACGATGTGCATGTGCTGGCCGAGGAGTTGACCGGCGTTCGACGCTACGCCGAGGCGCTCAGAGCCTCAACGCATGAGTTCAAAAACAAGATCCATGTCATTCAGGGGTTGGTGCATCTGAAGGACTTGCCCGCGCTTGAGCGCTACGTCAAGGAGATCATGGAGCACCGCGTGACCCCGTCGAACGCGCTGGGTGGGCAGGTGCAGGAGCCGGCGCTGGCCGGGTTCCTGCTTGGCAAGCAAAGCGAGGCGCGTGAGCGCGCGATTACCCTTGATCTGCAGGTGTCAGCGCGAATCGACGCCCAGAGTCACTCCCGCACGGTGCACGACCTGGTCAGCATCCTCGGGAACGTCCTCGACAACGCCTTCGAGGCGCTGGCAGAGACCGAGGCGCCTCAGGTGTGTCTACTAATGGACCGCGAAGGTGAGAGTCTTTCGATCCAGGTTCAGGACAATGGACCGGGCATTGACCCCGCGATTGCCGATAGACTGTTCGAGCGGGGCGTCTCCGGCAAGGGGGCGCATCGAGGGCTCGGATTGTCGCTGGTCAAGGAGCGGCTGGACACTGCCGGTGGTGACATCGCGGTCTATTCCACACCGGGCGAGGGCACCTTGATCGAAATGATGTACCCCTATTGGAGCGACGACGATGTCGATGAGCAGTGACATGCGCGTAATGATCGTGGAAGACGACCCCATGGTCATGAAACTCAACATGGAATACCTCGCGCGCGTCGAGCACATGACCCTGGCCGCCCGCTGCTGCGATCTGACCACCGCTCGGGTGGTGCTGGAGCGCGAGGCGATCGATATCGTGCTGCTCGATGTCTATCTGGGCTCGCGCAACGGACTGGAGCTTCTGCGTGAGCTTAAAACCCGGGCCAACCCGCCCGAGGTTATCCTGATCACCGCGGCCTCCGAGCTCGACACGGTGCGTGAAGCGCGGCGGCTCGGCGTCAGTGACTATCTGGTCAAGCCGTTCGAGTTCAAGCGCTTTCGTGAGGCACTCTTGAGCACGCGATGCCAGCGCGACACGCTGAGTCAGGCCAGTGACCCGCTCGATCAACACCGGCTTGATACGCTTTTTCGCGCCCCGCGTCAGGAACCACGGCGCCCGTCAGGGCTGCCCAAGGGCCTGACCCATCACAGCCTCGTTCAGGTCATCGATGCGATTGTCGCCCTGAGCGATGAGACGTTCTCGACCGAGGACGTGGCGCAATCGACCAGCATGTCCCGCGTGTCGGTGCGCAAGTACTTAAAGTATCTATCAAGCCGCAAGGTGCTCGATGAGGCGTTTATCTATGGCCAGATCGGGCGCCCATCGTTTACCTACACCTGCCTCGATCACGGTCAGCTCGAGCAGCTGCGCACGCCTCAGTGAGTTCGCCCTTCGGAGGGGTATAAGCGAAACATTATGGCGTTCATAACGCTGGATGGAGGCTGGTTATTGCAATGATTGCTCCACCATATCAAGGCGTTACCGTCCAAAATGAGCCATAAGGGTCATGTTATGGCAATCATAAACGATGTTTATCTATATGTTTTTAAAGGATTTTTTCCGAAAGTCTCTTGTCTTGCCCTCCGTTTTTAAGAATACTCTCCCCGTAGATCCAAGCCAGTCCGTCTTGTAGTTGCCGTTGCAGCGCATCCGTCCCACCCGGGTTCCGATGATGGCGCTGCTTCGTCCTTTAGGAGCCCAATGAATGCTGAGTATCCGAGTTTTGCGCGAATCCCGCGCGCCCTCGGCCGATGCCCTGACGTCCGGCGAGCGCCGTGTCGCGCTTGATCCGGCCACGGCCGGCAAGCTGGCCATGGCCGTGTCCAAGGACGCCGAGAGCCCGGTCGTCACTATCGAATCCGGAGCAGGCACGCACGCCTTCTTCAACGATGAAGCCTACGCCGATACCCGCGGTGTGACCGTTGCCGACGATGACAGCGGCCGAGGCGATGCAGAGCTGGTGCTGTGCGTACGCCCGCCCGAGCCTGAAGCCATCGACCAACTGGCCGAAGGCAGCGTGCTGGTCGGGTTGCTGGCCCCGTTCCAGAGCAAGGCATTGATCGAGCGCTGCAAGGCACGCAAGATCACCGCGCTTTCCATGGAGCTGGTGCCGCGTATTTCCCGCGCCCAGAGTATGGACGCCCTGTCATCCCAGGCCGCCGCTGCGGGCTATCACTGCGCGCTCACCGCCGCCCACGAAGCAAGCGTCTTCTTCCCGATGCTGACCACCGCCGCCGGCACCATTCGCCCGGCCCGCGTGATCGTGGTCGGTGCAGGTGTTGCCGGTCTTCAGGCCATTGCCACCGCGCGTCGTCTCGGTGCTCAGGTCTGGGCCTACGACATCCGCGCGGCCGCGCGCGAGCAGGTCGAATCCCTTGGCGCGAAAATGATCGACACCGGCGTCGACGCCTCCGGCGAAGGCGGCTATGCCCGTGAGCTGACCGAGGACGAAAAGGCCAAGCAGGCCGAGGCGCTGGCCAAGCACCTGTCGACGGCGCACGCCGTCATCACGACCGCTGCCATCCCGGGGCGTCGTTCACCGCAGATCATCTCCGAAGACATGGTCAAGCGGATGCAGCCAGGCAGCGTCATTGTCGATCTGGCCGCGGAAGGCGGTGGTAACTGCGCGCTGACTAAGGCGGGTGAGACCGTGATGTCCGGTGGCGTCAAGATCATCGGCCCGACCGACATTGCCTCCGAGCTTCCGGTCAATGCCAGTGAAATGTACGCCAAGAACCTGTTCAACCTGTTGAGCCCGTTCATCGAAGACGGCGAGCTTAAGCTCGACTTCGAGGACGCGGTCATCGGTCCGATGTGCATTACCCGCAATGGCGATGTCGTGCACGACGGCGTTCGTAAAGCTCTGGAGGAATCGGCATGATCGAAGGTGTTGCAGCCCTGTACATCCTGATGCTGGCGGCGTTCGTCGGCTTCGAGGTGATTTCCCGCGTTCCGGTCATCCTGCATACCCCGCTGATGTCCGGCTCCAACTTCATTCACGGCATCGTGCTGGTCGGCGCCATGATCGCGCTTGGCCAAGCCGAGACCGGTCTTGAAATGACGATCGGCTTCATCGCCGTGCTGCTGGCGGCCGGCAACGCCGTGGGTGGCTACGTCGTCACCGAGCGCATGCTCGAAATGTTCAAATCCAGCGACAAGAAGGAGCAGGGTAAATGAGCGGTATTGTCGAACTGGTGTACTTTGCCACGGCGGTCACCTTCATCCTCGGGCTCAAGCGGATGTCGCATCCGACCACTGCGCGCAGTGGTATCCACTGGGCCGGGATCGCGATGGCGGTCGCAACCGTTGCTACCCTGTTTCACCCTGAAATTCAGGGACGCTACATCCTGATGCTGCTGGCAGTCGCCATTGGTGGCGGCGTGGCCTATCTTGGCGCGCGCAAGGTCGAGATGACCGACATGCCGCAGATGATCGCCATCTATAACGGCATGGGCGGCGGTGCGGCGGCAGCGATTGCGGCGGTCGAGCTGATTCGTGTGGCTGAAAACCCGATGCTTGCCGAAACCCATGGCGCGATGGCGCTGTGGCTTGGTGTCCTTGGCGCGTTGATCGGCTGTGTGGCCTTCAGTGGGTCGGTGGTTGCCTGGGCCAAGCTCGATGGGCGCATGCAGAAGTCCTTCAACTTCAAGAACCAGCAGTGGGTCAACCTCGCGATCATTGCAGTGGCTGTGCTTTTCGGCATCATCATCGCGACCACCACGCCCGGTCCGTTCACGCTGATCGTCTTCTTCGCACTGGCGCTTGCGTTTGGGGCCATGATGGCACTGCCGATCGGCGGCGCGGACATGCCGGTCATCATCTCGCTGTTCAACGCCTTCACAGGCCTTGCCGTTGCGATGGAAGGCTTCGTGCTTGATAACGCAGCCATGATCATCGCCGGTACCGTGGTCGGTTCCGCCGGTACGCTTCTGACTCAGCTGATGGCCAAGGCCATGAACCGTAAGCTCAGCAGCGTGTTGTTCAAGCAGTTCGGCGGTGCGCCCAGCGGTGAGAAGACCGAGGTCGAAGGCTCGATGAGGCCAACCGACCCGTCCGACGGTGGTATCCAGATGGCGTACGCCGACAAGGTCATTATCGTGCCGGGCTACGGCATGGCGGTTGCCCAGGCGCAGCACAAGATCTGGGAAATGGTCGAGCTTCTGACCGAGCGCGGCGTCGACGTCAAGTTTGCGATCCACCCGGTCGCCGGCCGTATGCCGGGCCACATGAACGTACTGCTTGCCGAAGCCGGCGTGCCGTACGACATGATCTACGACCTCGAAGAGATCAACAACGAGTTCGAAATGGCCGACGTGACGCTCGTTATCGGCGCCAACGACGTGGTCAACCCGGTCGCCAAGTCCGACCCGGACAGCCCGCTCTACGGCATGCCGATCCTGAACGCCGATCAGTCCAAGAACGTATTGGTCATCAAGCGTGGTCAGGGCTCGGGCTTCTCGGGCGTGGAAAACCACCTGTTCTACCTCGACCACACCCGCATGGTGTACGGCGACGGTCAGAAAGTGGTCGGCGAGATGATCGCCTCGATCAAGACGCTGTAAGCGGTTTCGATCGAAAAAAAGCGCGCCTTCGGGCGCGCTTTTTTTTGGCTGGATGTTGGCGGCGCTGAGCGCTGTTCGGGCCTGGATCAGGTCGATACCGATCAGACCGACGCCGTGCCTCGAATGAGGTCACTGATCAGTCGGCGTCCCGGGTTCAGATGATCCACAAGCTTTCGTGGAAGCGGGCAGGGTTCGCCTGTAATCATCGAGGCCAAAAGCTCCGCCGAGAGTACCGTGCTTGAAAGCCCACGTGAGCCGTGGCCGGCGCTGATCCAGAGGCCCGGGTGATACGCCCCGGGCTGTACGCTTTGAAAGCGCTTGGCGTCCTTGCCAAGGCCTGCATAGTCCCTTGCCCACTGGGCGAAGACAGGCACCGACCCGACGTAGGGCGACTTGTCCGGCGTGGCGCTTCGAAGCGCTGCACGGCCATCGAGTCTGGCGCTTTCGGCGCGTGCGCCCAGCTCGGGCAGGGCCTGGCTCAGCACCTGCACATTGGTTGCGTGATCTCCATCGCGCAGCTCGGTGCCGGTGTCGTTGGGGTAGAACGAGGCGCCGAAGCTTTGCACGCCGTTGATCGGCGGCGGCGCGTAGCCGTTGCCGCAAACCACCGTTTCAAGCACCGGAGTGTCTTCAGGCACGCGCATCTGGCTGACCTGGCCGCGAACCGGCTGAAAGGACAGGGAAGCGAGCTCGGCAAACTGACGGCTTTGATACGCCGTGGCAACGACGACGTGGCCGGCCCGCAGCGGCTCACCGCGCGAAAGCGCGACGCACCAGCCCTCAGTGTCGCGGGTGAGCGCGCTCACACGTGTCTGGTGGTACGTGATGTTTGTGTGCTTGAGCAGGCGCGCACACAGGGCGTTCGGGGCCGCCCAGCCGGCGCGCGGGAAAAAGAGGCCCCCGGTCGCGGTCGGCTGGCCGGCGTGGGCCGAGGCCGTCTCGCGGTCGAGCGGGTGGAGTATGGAGGTCGGCAGGCCGTAGGCGGCAAGCACCTTCGCCTGGCGCGCGGCGTCCTTGTCGGTCAATGCAAGCGTCAGCACGCCGCAGTCGTCCCACAGCGTGCGCGCCGGGTCGAGGATGTCGAGCAGGCGACGGGTGTGCTCGAGCCCGCTCAGATACACGAGGCTCTGATCGTTTGGCGTGGCGGCAAGCTTGATGTAGAGCGCGCCCTGGTCATTACCGGAGCCACCGCCTGCGACGGCTTCATCGACCACATGCACCTTCACGCCACGCCGGGCGAGGGCATGGGCAGTGGTGGCGCCGGCAAGCCCCGCGCCGATCACTACCGCAGACGCATGAGGTGTGATCGCGGGGCGGTGAAACCAGGGGGTGGCGCTGCGCCGGGAATCTGTCGGCGGCGTATCGAGCCGACCGACCAGCATTTCCCGTTTGCGCCCGAAGCCCGCCACCTTGTCGAGCTCGAAGCCTGCCGCTTTCAGTCCGCGCTTGACGATGCCTGCGCAGGTGAAGGTAGCAAGCGTTGCTCCTGGATGGCTCACCCGCGCCATCGCCTCGAATAGGGCCGGCTGCCACATGTCGGGATTTTTCGAGGGGGCAAAGCCATCCAGAAACCAGGCATCGACGCCACCATCAAGCTCGGACAGCATGTCACAGGCGTCGCCGAAATGAAGGTCGAGCGTGATGCGCTCCCCAAGCCATAGACGATGTATCCCCGCAACCGGCTCGGGCCATTGGCTTCGAAGCGCGTCACTATAGGCGGCGAACTCTGGCCAGAGCGCGTGCGCGCGCGCCAGGTCGTCAGCGCAGAACGGGTGTTTTTCCGTTGAGACCAGATGCAGCCGCGCGGTTGCCGGGGCGTGTTCCTCGAAACAGGCGCAGGCGCAGAGCATATTGAGGCCGCTGCCGAAGCCGGTTTCGCCGATGACGAAGGGGCGGTCGGTAGACCAGTGTCGAAAGCGCTCCGGCAAGTCATTGTGGCGAATGAAGACGTGCTCGGTCTCAAGGCGCCCATCCTCGCGGGAGTAGTACACGTCGTCGTAGTCGGTGGCGGTCGGGCCGGTCTCGCGCCAGTCGAGTCGAGCAGGCGTGAGCGAGAGATCAGAGGTCGGTTTGGCAGTCACGAGGGATTGAGCGGTCGCAGAAGTGAGTGATCAAAAATTGGACAATAGCGCGCCCGCGGCATGATGACACCGATGTGTCGAGTCATCCGCGGGCTCTTCACATGGTTATCCACAGAAGGCGTGGATAACCTCATGGCCGCTCATGGCAGTACGTTCTTGAACGGTTTGACGCTCACCGACGCCGTGACACCGGCGCTGACGTAGGGGTCGTCATCGGCCCAGCGCTTGGCGGTCTCGAGCGAATCGAACTCGGCAACGATCAGGCTGCCCGTGAAACCGGCGTCGCCCGGATCATTGGCGTCGATGGCCGGAAAGGGGCCGGCCATCACCAGGCGGCCTTCATCCTTGAGTGCGTTCAACCGTGCCAGATGTTCGGTGCGAACGCCTTGTCGAAGCGACAGGCTGTCATCCACATCCTGGGTCATGATGGCGTAGAGCATGTGTTACTCCTTGCGATTGGGGGCGTTGATGGAATCGGGGTTGTTCTTCATGTGGCGGGCCAGATAGACCCCTTGCATCAGGATGAACAGCAGGGTCAGCCCCATCATGCCGAAGAGTTTGAAATCGACCCAGGTCTCTTCACTGAAGCTTTTGAACACGAAGATGTTGACGGCGCCGAGCACGAGAAAGAAGGCGACCCAGGCCAGATTGAGCCGAGTCCAGACCTGCTTGGGCAGGGTCAGGTTCTTTTCCATCATGCGTTGAATGAGCGTTTTGCCACCAAAGAGCGGCGACAGCAGAAACGCGACGCCGAACAGCCAGTTGACGATGGTCGGCTTCCATTTGATGAAGTCGCCGTTGTGGAAAAGAACCGTTGCCCCCCCGAGCACGACGACCAGGGCAAGCGTGACCAGATGCATCTTTTCGATCTTGCGATAGCGCCACCAGGTAAACAAAACCTGTGCGATGGTGGCCGGAATCAGTACAGCGGTGGCAAGAACGATGTCCTTGGTCATTTGGTAGACGATGAAAAACACCGCAATGGGTAAAAAGTCGATCAGCATTTTCATGAGCGAGCGCGATCTCCATGAGGGCGTGGGCTCGTGGGTCGGCCGGGGCCGGCGTGTGGGGGAGGAGCTTAGCACGGCTCTGGCCCGGTTGAGCAGCCCGGCCGGCGAGCTGATATGATGCGCCGGCATCCAATGACGCGAGAGTTTCGAACATGCCCCTGGCGCTTCCCGAGCGACTCGACGCCGCTTATGGCCTCGATTTTCATATGCACTCGACGGCTTCCGACGGCGCGCTGTCGCCGACCGAGCTGGTCGAGCTGGCCGCTGCCCGCGACGTGCAGGCGATGGCCCTGACCGACCACGACACCATCGAGGGCGTCGATGAGGCGGTCGCGGCGGGCAAGCGTTTAGGCGTTGCGGTGCTGCCGGGCGCGGAAATCTCGTGTCAGTGGCGCGGCGTGACCATTCATATGGTGGCGCTGCTTCCTGAGGTGCCCGGGGTGGCCCTGACGGCCGGGCTTGCGGACCAGGCGCGGTTTCGCGCCGAACGTAACGTCGAGATCGCGCGGCGGCTTGAACGCATCGGGCTGACGGATGCCTACGCCAGGGCGCAGGCTCAGGCCGGCGAGCGCGAGGCGCTTGGACGACCGGATTTCGCTCGAGCGCTGGTCGCGGCGGGGTTGGTGGATGATGTGCAGTCCGCGTTCAAGAAGTATCTCGGCGCGGGCAAGACCGGCGACGTCAAACAGCACTGGCCAAGCCTTGGTGATGCGGCCTCATGGATTGATGCAAGCGGCGGGGTCGCCCTCATCGCGCACCCGCTTCGCTATAAGCTTACCCGCAAGAAGATGGTCACGCTGCTTGATGATGCCCAGGCGGCCGGCTGCATCGGCGCCGAACTGGTCAGCGGCTTCCAGAACCCCGACCGTGGCCGCGACCTGGCCCAGATTCTGACGCGCCGCGAAATGTATGGCTCGCTTGGAAGCGACTTTCACGCACCCGGCGGGCCGGTTACGCCGGGGCGGTTCAGCCCCATTCCACGTACCGCGATCGCGCCGGTCTGGGCTCATCCCCGCCTTGCCGAGTGGTGCGCGGCCGCAGCCGGGTAGAGCGGTCGTCTATACTGATGATCGCCCAACGATTACACGATCACTTTGTTTTAAGGACGTCGCCATGAGCCAGTTTCTAAGTATGCATCCGGACAACCCACAGCCTCGGTTGATCCAGCAGGCGATCGACATCGTTCGCAAGGGGGGCGTTATTGCCTACCCGACCGATTCCGGCTACGCGCTGGGGTGTCTTCTGGGTGAGAAGAAAGCGGTCGAGAAGATCAAATGGTTGCGCCAGCTCGATGATCGGCACAACTTCACCCTGATGTGTTCCGATCTTTCCGACATCGGCACCTACGCCAAGGTCGACAACAGCGTGTTTCGACTGTTGAAGGCGCACACGCCCGGTGCCTATACCTTCATTCTGGACGCCACCAACGATGTGCCGCGGCTGCTTTTGCACCCCAAACGCCGCTCCATTGGTGTCCGAGTGCCCGATCACGTCATTACGCACGCGCTCTTGGACGCCCTTGGCAGTGCCATGATGAGCGTGACGCTGATTCCGGTCGGTGAGACGCTGCCGATGACTGATCCGGAGGAGATTCAAGAGCGCTTCGGCGCGCATCTGGACGCTGTGATCGACGGCGGTGCCTGCCATCTCGAGCCCACCACCGTGGTGGATCTTCGTGACCTTCCCCCCGTGATTTTACGTCACGGCCGTGGCGACAGCGCCGCGTTCGAGTAACGCCCCACCCCCATGCGCGAATCGAACAAGTTTAAATATGCTTAATACTCTAATTTAGACTTGTTCGGTTTTAGTCGTCCGAGGCCTTCTCGCGAGGGTCCTCGGTTTCCTCATCAAGCCAGGTGCCGCAGGACTTGCAGTATTTGGCGTCCTTGTCATGGCCTTCGCGACCGCAGCCGGGGCAGGCTTCCTCGGATTCCTGATCGAGCCGAATGGTGCGAATGACCTCGGCGGAGAACACTCCGGTCGGTACGGCAAGAATCGAATAGCCGAGGATCATCATGATGGCCGAGATGAACTGGCCCAGTGGTGTGATCGGCGCGATGTCGCCATAGCCGACGGTGGTCAGGGTCACGATCGCCCAGTAAAGGGCTCTTGGAATGCTGGTAAAGCCCGCCTCGGGCGGCTCGATCAGATAGATCAATGAGCCGAACACGGTAATGATCGACAGCACTGCGATCAAGAACAGCAAAATCTTGCGTCGGCTTCGGTTAAGCGCCTGCATCAAGAGCCGACCTTCGCCGACGAATTCCATCAGACGCAGAATTCGAAAGAGTCGCAGTACACGCATGATGCGAATGACCATCAAGGTCTGGGCGCCCGGCAGCAGAAGGCTCAGCCAGCTGGGCAGGATGCTGATGAAGTCGATGACACCGTAGAAGCTGAAGATATAGCGTCTGGGTTGTGCAAGGCACCAGATACGCGCCAGGTACTCGAGCGTGAACAGGCCCGTAAACCCCCATTCGACCCAGCCGAAATAGGTGCCGAAGCGCTGATTCAGATGCGGGACGCTGTCGAGCAGGACGCAGGTCACGCTCAGAAGGATCATCGTGATCAGGACGATATCGAAGGTTTTCCCGGCGCGGGTATCGGATTCGAAGATGATCTGAAAAACACGCGCCTTGAAGCTCTTTTCAGCAGGCGTGAACGGGGATGAGTGCGTCACGTGTGTCTCCGGCGTAGGGCGAAATGGGCTTCAGGCAGGGTATTCAGTGCCTCGATCCGGCGCCGTTATCTAAAGGATGGCATTCGGTTCTGCCGCGGTGGAGCACGGGGCAAGCGTTCAAGTATAAGCAACAATCGATTCGATCGCAGCTGGTGAAGGAAGAAACACGATGGGCGAAACACGTGCCGACCGGGCACCCATACGCAGTGATAAGGGGCGTCGCGAGGTTGAGCAGTCGCTGGATACACTGAGCGACCGGCTGGAAACCGCTCTGTGCGAGACCGACCACGGCGAATTACTCGACCGAATCGATATGCCGCGTGTCGAACGGTTGTCGGCGCTTTGTGCGGTCCTGCTCGACCGAATCGAGGGCGCAGGCGCCTGCAGCTCATCGGAACATACAGGGCTCGACGGGTTGTTGCGGCGCGCCATCGAAGCCCGTGACAGTTACGCCCGAAAACTTCACCTGATCCTGAGTGGCAGCCGCGACGGCGTGTTCGAATGGGCGCTTGACCAGGACCTAATCCACCTGTCGCCCCGCTGGTTCAATACGTTAGGCCTTGCCCCGCTTACCGAGCCTCAGCCGCCGACGATGTGGCTGTCGCGTATTCATGCCGACGACCGTGGGCCCTTTCGCCGCGCGATCGATGACCACCTGGCCGACCGCACCCCAACGCTTGATCTCGAGTATCGAATCCTCGATGGCGCCGGCCACTGGCGGATCATGCATTGCCGCGGCATCAAGGACGCAATGACTGGAGAGGCGCCGACCTGGCTGATCGGCACCCACACCGACGTTACGCACCGGCACTACACCGACCCGGCCACTGGCCTCGGGAACGGCGAACTGCTCGATCAGCTGCTGGATGATGCCTGCCGCGCGTCGGATAACGCTCGTTTCTGTCTGGTCTCGATCGGGCTTTCGAACGTGTGCTCGGTGATGGAATCGAGTCTGCCTCACTACGTCAACGGGCTTTTAAAGCACCTGGGCGACGAGCTGACGGAGGTGTTGCCTGACAATACCCCGCTGATACTTCTGCCCGAGCACACCTTTGCCGTCGTGCTTGAGGCCACCGACCCGGCCGGGCTCGAGGCACGCCTTGTTGAGATCGAAGGCGTACTTTCCCGGCCTAAACCGTTCAAGAACAAGCGTGTCTGGCTTTCCTACGCGATGGGGACGGCCGCCTTTTCGCCCACACAGGGGCTTTTGAGCTCGTCCATTCGTGCGCGGGCGCGCCTGGCGACCCAATACGCGGCGCGACGGGGGGTTGGTTTTCGCTGCCAGTATTCGGACGCGCTCGAGCTTTCCGAGCGTCAGGCCAGTACCGGCGAGCAATTGATTCGTCAGGCGCTTGACGATGATGGTGTGCGCTGCCTGTTCCAGCCGATCGTGAGTCTGCGAGAAGAAGGGCGCATTACGGCCTTTGAGGGGTTGATGCGCCTACAGACGGCCGACGGACTGGTGCCGCCCGCCTGCTTCATGGATGTAGCCGAACAGAGTGCGCTGATTCATGAGCTGAGCCGGCGCATGATCGACCGGGCACTTTCGATAATGACCGAAAAGGCTTTCGAGGCGCGTTACGGCACCGAGTTCACCCTTAACGTGAACCTCTCTCGCCAGCAGTTGCAGGACGATACGCTGGTGACGTGGCTGAGCGACCGGCTGGACCGTTACGGCGTGGCACCTTCACGGTTTCAGGTCGAAGTGACTGAGTCGACTGTTCTGGCAAGCCTTGCGCACGCCCAGGCAACGCTGAATGCCCTGCGGGATATGGGCATTCGGGTGGCGCTCGACGACTTCGGCAGTGGGTATTCGTCGCTGTCGCAGTTGAGTGAATTGCCGCTGGACACCATCAAGTTCGACAAGTGTCTGATTCAGGATATCAAGTCGCTGCCCCGAAAACGCCACGTCCTGGCGTCAGTCAGCGAGCTGTGCTTTCGACTGGGCTATGACGTGGTGGTAGAGGGGGTCGAGGATCTGGAGACACTGGCCATCGTTCGCGGGCTCGGTGTCGACACGATTCAGGGGTTCGTCTATTGCGAACCCCGAACGGCCGAGGACCTGTTAGCGCAGGTGGGGCGTTTTCCGGTGCCAGCTCGTTATACCCCCTCAAGCGCCTAGTGTTCGTGGTCGTGCGCGACTTTCGGGGGTGCGCATCTTTGGCCGTGCGACTTAAGTGCTGTAGCAGTGCGTGAGCAGGGCAAGGCCTGCAAGGCTTGCCTCATGCGTCAGCGGTGAGCCATCCCGAAGCGCTCGAGACAGCGTCCTGCCAGCGTCTGCCACCGACGGCTCGTCGCTTGTGGCCAGAACGTCGGCGCTTTTAACCGCTCGGCTCAAATGCGTGGGATCATCACTGTCACTGAAGGCGTCAAGCGCCGCGGTCAGCGTGTCGAACTGCCCGCAGTCATCGGTAGGGGTGAGTGGCGGCAGCGGCCAGTGATTGGCGGCAAGTCGGCCTGCGCGTGCGGCTTTGCTGGCGTTGGCCGGGCGCAGCGGTGTGGCCTCTGAAAGCGCGGTGGCCAAGCGCGCCAAGACGCCGATGGCATCTGTTGTTTCGCGTTTCAGCTCGAGCTCGACCTCGCAAATGCTGCAGCGGCGCCCGTGAGCCTCGATGTGGCCTTGGTCAAAGGCAACCTCGATCGGTACCCCCTCGTACTCGAGCGCCCAGCTGGTGCGCGTGAAGTCGGTCGTGAACACCGGCTCGAGCGCATCAAGTATCGCTTGGTCAAGCTCGACCGCCTCGAGATCATTCAGTACCTTCGTGTCGAGCTCCGGGGCAGGGCGGACCCATTCCCACTCGCCCCGCTGACTGATGCCGCCCGTTTCACGCCCGGCGGTCTTTAAAGTCTGTACGATTTCATGCTCGGTGACGCGAAGCCGCAGTGCCATTTTAAGGGCGTTGAGCCGGGCCTCGGGCGTATCGTAGTAGGTGTTTTGAAGCCACTGGTGCTTGGCGTTCAGGCCGCTCAACAGTGGGTGCGCCATCAGGGCGTCACGTGCGTCCGGCGTCGTTTGCAACTTGAGTTCGGTCTCGATGGCCACTGTGTCGATCCGTTCTTTTTAAAGGTGAATGTTAATTTTTCATGACGATGGAGTGCGCAGTTTATATACTGGCGGCGCCATTCCCAACGTACGTTGAATTCTCATGGTAAGTCATAATCCATTTTCAGCGCTTTTCGGGCGTTCTCCGTTTCAGCCGCTGCTTGAACACATAGTTAAAACCACGGAAAGCGCCGACCTTCTTCTGGCTTTCTATGATGCCACCCTGCGCGATGACTGGGACAAGGCGAGAGAGCTTCGCAACCAGATCAGTCAGTGCGAGCACGAGGCGGACGAACTCAAGACCAAGCTTCGCCTAAACCTGCCCAATACGCTGTTTCTGCCGGTCTCCCGTTCGGACCTGCTGGAACTGATCAGCGTTCAGGACAAGATAGCCAACAAGATCAAGGACATCGCCGGCATCATGCTTGGGCGCAAGATGCATGTGCCTGAAAGCCTGGAAGAGCCGATGCGGTTGTATCTGAAAATCGCGGTCGATACCGTGTATCAGGCCCGCAAGGCGCTGCACGAGCTCGATGACCTGATCGAGTCCGGCTTCGGCAGCAACGTCTACGGGGTGCTCCAGGGCTTCATCAAGGAATTGCATGAGCTCGAGCATCAGGCCGATGATCAGCAGGTCGCGATCCGCCGTCAGTTGTTCGAACTCGAACAGAACCTGCCACCGGTCGAGGTGGTGTTCCTGTACCAGATCATCGACTGGGTCGGCGAAGTGTCTGATTGCGCCGAACGTGTCGGTGCCCGCCTGCAGATTTTGCTGGCCCGTTAAGGTGGCGACCCCGCCGCCTCCGGGCCTTTATGTACGCTTTGAAGTGAAGATATCTGAACGCTTATGACCATCATTGCCCAGTACGGCGACCTATTCATCATTCTCGCCTGTGTGTTCGGTTTTTTTATGGCTTGGGGGGTCGGCGCCAACGATGTCGCCAATGCCATGGGCACCTCCGTCGGGTCCAAGGCCATCACCATCAAGCAGGCGATCCTGATCGCCATCGTGTTCGAGTTTCTCGGGGCCTGGCTCGCCGGCGGTGAGGTCACCTCGACCATTCGCAAGGGCATCATTGACCCGGAGCTGCTCGCCCAGGATCCTCAATACCTTGCCTACGGCATGTTGGCCTCGCTGTTGTCGGCCGGCATCTGGTTGATGATCGCCTCCAACAAGGGCTGGCCGGTCTCGACCACCCACTCGATCGTCGGCGCCATTGTCGGTTTCGGCCTGGCAGGGCTCGGGCCTGAAAGCATCGAATGGAGCACGCTCGGCCAGATCGTGTCCAGCTGGCTGACCTCGCCGCTTCTTGCTGGGCTGATTGCCTATCTGCTGTTTCGCTCGGTTCAGCGTCTCATTTTCGAAAACAGCGACCCGTTCGCCGCGGCCAAGCGCTACGTTCCGGGCTATATGTTCCTGGTCGGCTTCATCGTGTCGATGGTGACGCTGCTCAAGGGGCTCAAGCACATCGGCCTGCATCTGTCGTTTGTCGACAGCGCGCTCTTGTCGGCAGGGGTGGGGGCGATCATCATGCTGATCGGCATCCTGCTCGAGCGCCGCATCGGGCGTGAGCCGACCAAGGAAAACGACAGCTTCAGTTTCGCAAGCGTCGAGCGTGTCTTCGGCCTTTTGATGATGTTTACGGCGTGTGCGATGGCCTTTGCCCATGGCTCCAACGACGTGGCCAACGCGGTCGGGCCGCTGGCGGCGGTGGTCAGCATCGTCAATACCCATGGCGACCTGGGAGCCGCCTCGAGCATGCCCGGCTGGATTCTACTGCTTGGTGGCGCCGGCATTGTCGTGGGCCTGGTAACGTTCGGCCATAAGGTCATTGCAACGGTCGGTACCGGCATCACGGAACTTACGCCGAGCCGCGGCTTTGCCGCGACGCTTGCGGCGGCCACCACTGTCGTGCTTGCCTCCGGCATCGGCCTTCCGATCTCGACCACGCATACGCTGGTCGGCGCGGTCCTCGGTGTGGGTCTTGCCCGCGGCATGCACGCCCTTAACCTGCGCGTACTCGGCACCATCGTGGTGTCGTGGCTGGTCACGCTGCCCGCCGGCGCACTGCTCTCGATCATCTTCTTTTTCATGTTCAAGGGCATGTTTGGCTGAGCCGGTCGACCGTCTCAAAAAAGCGCGACTCTTGGGTCGCGCTTTTTTTATGCGCGGCACTTATGTCCAGCGCTTGGATGAACGCCTGGGGTCCCCTTGCTATAGTGCGCGATGCATTACACCGTTTTTCAGGAGCTTTCGTTGAACACATCCTTCCCCTTTGCCGACTGGTTTCGAAGCAGTTCGCCCTACATCAACGCCCACCGCGGGCGTACGTTCGTTCTGCTGATCGAGGGGGAGGCCCTGCAGGAAGGCCGGCGGGATTCGCTCGTGCACGACATTGCGCTATTGCACATTCTTGGCGTGCGGGTGGTGCTGGTGTTCGGGATTCGCCCTCAGGTCGAGGCGGCACTTACTGACGCCGGTCTTCCTGTCAAGCGGGGTCGCACCCCGCGAGTGGTCGACTCCGCTGCGATGGCACTGATCGAGCATGAAGCGATGCGCCTTCGTCTGGCGCTGGAGGCCCAGTTCTCGCTGGGGCTGCCGAATACGCCGATGTACGGCGCCGACATTACCGCCGTCAGTGGCAATCTGGTCATGGCCAAGCCGTTCGGTATTCGAGGCGGCGTCGATTACATGCATGAGGGAGAGGTTCGGCGTGTGCGCTCGGAGGCCATCGATTCGATGCTCGATCAGCGCCATCTGGTGATCCTGCCGCCGATCGGGTACTCGAGTACCGGCGAGGTGTTCGACATCAGTGCGGTGGATGTCGCGCTGCACACGGCCACCGCGCTCAAGGCCGACAAGCTAATTCTGATGGGAGAACAGGCCGGGTTCAGCGACCCGCGGCTCGGGCTTCAGCGTCAGCTGAGTCCAGCGGACGCCGGACGTTTTCTGGGAGAGAGCGCCTCGCTTGGCGAGGAGCTTCGCCGGCATATGGAGGTGGCCTGCCACGCCGCCCGCCAGGGCGTCTCACGCACACACCTGCTTTCCTGGCGCGATCGCGACGCGCTTTTGGGTGAGCTGTTTACCCGCGATGGCGTCGGCACCATGATTACGCGAGACCGCTACGAACAGCTTCGTGACGCCGAATTGCACGATATCGGTGGACTGTTGGCGTTGCTGCAACCGTTGGAGGAGAAGGGCATTCTGGTTGCGCGCTCGCGCGAGCGCCTCGAACATGACATCCATGACTATCTGGTGATCGAGCGTGACGGCATGATCATCGGCTGCGCGGCGCTGCATCTGATGCCCGAGCGCACCTTTGCCGAGCTTGCCTGTGTCGTGGTCCACGACAGTTACCGCGGCGGTGAGCGAGGCGACGTTCTACTTGGCGCCATTGAACGACGTGCCCAAGAGCGCGGCGTCACCACCCTGTTTGCGTTAACGACCCACACGGCTCACTGGTTTTTCGAGCACGGCTTTGAGACCGGCTCGCTCGAGCGCCTTCCGCCTTCGCGCCAGCAGAACTACAGCCCGACCCGAAATTCGAAGGTCTTGATCAAGACCCTGTAATTGACCGACAGCTCAGGTGCTTGCCGTGTTGGGCTTTGGCGACAGTCAAAGAAAACACTGTATTCAAATGGAGACGTCGCATACATTTGATTTTAAAGGGCTTTTTTCAAAGCCCTTTTTTAATGTCTCTAAATGGCAACATATTTTGGTGCGCGCGCCTGCCTGGGCGATGATTTTTTGAGTCAAAGGGCAGGATTACACGATGGTATTTTTTTAGTTTATTGATTTTAAAGTTTTTTTTAATAAGTGGCACGTTTTTGGCAATAATGATTGCGTGAAACGAAGACATGCACAGGGCGTGATCGAGGCCAACGTCTCCCCCTTGTTCGTTTTGTTTCTTGAAAGTGCAAAAAGTGCAAAAAGTGCGATGAAAAAAAGAGCACCTACGGAATGGGTGCATTCGAGCGAGCTTTCGCTCACGGCATGGACGTCACCTCTCCCATGGATGGGAGAGACCAATTTCAGTGCCTAGCCTCCTGGCTTGGTGCTACCGAATTGAAGCCGGTGCCTGGCACAGAGCCTCTCCTGACAATCTCAAGGAGGTTCGTCGGCTTCACGAGACCACAAGGTCTCACGGCGCAAACGGGATAAACTGGTCAGGCAGTGCCCGGCTGCGTCTGCATTACCCTTCAGTTCCCTGCGTACCTTAAGCCGACTTTTGTCGGCTTTTTTTATTCATGTCACTCGCGTCGCACCGTGTTTGAGTGGATGGTGGGCGCACGTATCGTGTTAGGATATGTAAAGGAACTTCCGATTATCTGCGTGAGCCTAACGACCATGGCCAACAACGTCTCCCGCCGCTGGCGTCCTCGCTCCCTGCCTCAACTGGTACTTCTGGCATTCGTGATGGTGATGCTGCCGATGGCAGTCCTTATCTTTCAGGCCGGCCAGACCCTGTCCGAGCTTTCCGAGCTTGCCGATGTCAGTGCTCGTCAGGCCGTCGACCAGACGCGCCGGGCCAGAACACTCACGAACCTGTCGGTCGAAATGGAGCGAAGCGCTCGTCAATACGCGGTGCTGGAAGACCCCGGTCTTTTAAGCATCTACAACGAGCGGGCCGAGCGCTATCGTGAGCTGCTGGACCAGCAGGCGACGCTTCTGGGCAACGACCCCATCATCGACGTGCTCGAGAAGGAGCTGACCGGGCTTCAGGCGCTGAGCACGGCCTCGCTCCAGGATATTCAGGAGGGGCTCTCCGATTTCCAGAGCTTTTCGCAGCATACCGATGAGCTGCTTAACAAGACCCGCGACATCGTCGATGCCCGCATCGATACCATTCGAGCGCGGGCCCGCGAGGTCAAGCGTCAGCTCTGGTTGCAATCGGCGATTTTGATTCCGGTCAGTCTCGCGCTGATTCTGTTTTTCACCTGGTTGATCATCCGGCCGATCAAGCAGCTCGAAAGCCGCATTCTCGGCATCGGCAGCGGCGACCGTCAGGCAGAACCCGTCCGGCTTCAGGGGCCGTCGGAACTGGTTAATCTCGGTGAGCGGCTGACGTGGCTTTCCACCCGGCTGGAAGAACTCGAGGCGCAGAAGCAGCAGTTTCTCCGCCATATGTCCCATGAGCTCAAAACGCCACTTGCAAGCATTCGAGAGGGCACCGGCCTTCTTGCCGATGGCATTGTCGGCGAGCTGGCGCCGCGTCAGCGCGAGATCGTTCTGCTGCTTGATGAAAGCAGCCAGGAGCTTCAGACCCTGATCGAGCAGCTGCTGGATTACAATCTGCTTCAGCACAACCGTAAGCTTCAGGTCAAACGCTTCGATGTCTCGCACATGGTGCAGGAAGTGCTCAACAAGCATCACCTGGCGCTCGAGAGCAAGGCGATGGACGTCAGCTGGTCCCGCTACCGCCTGCCGTGGCAGGCCGACCGTACCCGCACCCTGCGTATCGTCGATAACCTGGTGTCCAACGCGGTCGCCTACGGTGAGGACAACGGCAAGCTTTGGGTACGCACGTTCGTGCACGACGATATGCTCTACATCGAAGTGGCCAATACCGGTGAGCCGATTGCCGACAAGGATCGGGATCACCTGTTCGAGCCGTTTTATCAGGGGGCGTCCAAGCGCAAGGGCCCACTGAAAGGGTCCGGGATTGGCCTGTCGGTGGCTTCCGACAGCGCTGCTGCCCAGGATGGCACGCTCGAGCTTGTCGAGGATGATGATGGTGAGGCCGCGGTCTGCTTCCGTCTGATCCTGCCCTGGCTCGGTGAGCGGCTCGAAGAAAACGATAACGATGAACAGGCTGTACAGAACGCCTGATAAAACCAGGAAGTGAAGGGTCATGAAACATACGAAACTACTGGCAGGAATGGCGCTGGCCGCGCTGCTTTCCGGGTGCCAGATGATGAGCACCGACGCGCCGGTTTCAAGCGGCAATGCGAACTGCTTCTATTACGGGCCACCGGTGCTGGTGGAAGGCGAGTGCCTGCTGCCCAATTGGGTGTCCTTTGGCCTCAAGGCGCAGCGCGAGGACAGCGATTGGCGCCGTGACATGCTGAAACAAACCGCTGACGATACTGCACAGGATCGTCTGGCCCGCGCTGTGGTATTGTCCTGGAGTGGAAAGGATCAATGGAAACAGGCCGCCGAGCTCTACAAGCGCGATATATCCGGTGCGCCGAGTGCGCTTCAGCCCCTGTTGCGCTACTGGCTCAATGACCTCGAAGCCCGCCGCAGTCTCGTAACCAACGTGTCAAGCAACGACCAGCAGGTTCAGCGTTTGCGGCGTGAAAACGCCGAGCTTACCAAGAAGCTCGATGCCCTGACGGCCATAGAAGAGAGTATGAACGCGCGGCGCCGCACGCCTTGAGCGACGCCCGATAGAGGAGCGATCCCTGGTGACTGCAGCTACGGCCCATCTGTTACTCGTCGATGATGATGCGAGCCTGTTACGCCTTTTGAGCATGCGACTGGAAAGCCGTGGGTACAGGGTTACCACGGCCGGTAGTGGTCGTGATGCACTAAGTGCCATTCAGACCGAACGGCCGGACCTGGTGCTTTCGGACCTGCGCATGGACGAGATGGACGGCATGGCGCTGTTTCACGAGGTTCAGCGCCGTCACCCGGGACTCCCCGTGATCATTCTGACCGCGCACGGCTCGATTCCGGACGCCGTCAGCGCGACCCAGAAAGGCGTATTCAGCTTTTTGACCAAGCCGATCGACAAGGACGAGCTGTTCACGGCGGTATCCGAGGCCCTCAAACAGACCCCCAACGTCGGTCAGGACGACCTGACCTGGCGGGAAGCGATCGTGACCCGAAGCGCCCAGATGGAGCAGCTTCTGGATCAGGCCAAGATGGTTGCCGGCAGTGACGTCAGCGTATTGATCACCGGCCCTTCCGGCAGCGGCAAGGAACTGATGGCCAACGCGATTCACCGGGCGAGTGGCCGAGCGCATCAGCCCTTCATTGCGATCAACTGCGGCGCGCTGCCGGAACAGCTGCTTGAAAGCGAGCTGTTCGGCCACGCCAAGGGCGCGTTCACCGGCGCCTCTCATGCCCACGATGGCCTCTTTCAGGCCGCCAACGGAGGCACGCTCTTTCTCGATGAAATCGGCGATATGCCGCTGGCGCTTCAGGTCAAACTGCTGCGCGTACTGCAGGAGCGCCAGGTGCGCCCGCTGGGCAGCACTCGCTCGGTACCGATCGATGTCCGGATCATTTCGGCCACGCACCGCGATCTGGCCCAGGGCATGCAAAACGGCGATTTCCGCGAAGACCTGTATTACCGCTTGAACGTGGTCAATCTGCGCCTGCCGTCGCTTGCCGAACGCGCCGAGGACATCCCGCTTCTGGCCAAGCATCTGGTCAAGCAGATCGCGACGCGCCACCAGTCAAGCGTCAACGGTTTTTCACCGGAGGCGCTGTCGCTTCTGACAGGCTACGAGTGGCCCGGCAATGTGCGCCAGCTCGTCAATGTGGTCGAGCAGTGTGTGGCGCTTTCGACCTCGCCGATCATCAGTCAGGGGTTGGTCTCCCAGGCGCTGGCTTCCGATGAGTCGGTGTTGCCGTCATTCAATGAGGCGCGGGCGGGGTTCGAGCGCAGCTATCTGATCAAGGTGCTCAAGATGACCGACGGCAACGTGACTCAGGCCGCGCGCATCGCCGGTCGCAACCGCACCGATTTCTACAAGCTGCTTGCCAAGCACGACCTCGAGGCCGCGCGCTTCAAGGTCGCAAGCGACGCCGAGCCGCCCCGGCAATCTAACGCGTAAAGCACGGCTTGCTAACGTGAAAAGCGCCGTTTGATCTCGGCGCTGACGCGGCCCTCCGCCAATCGAATCGTGATTTTTTCCCCCGGCGCCGTGTCCTTCGCGCGCCGGATCACTTCTTTATCGGCGTTTTCGGCAATGGCGTAGCCCCGCGACAGCGTCGTCAGCGGGCTTACGATATGAAGCCGATGCGCCAGACCCTCGAGCGTGCGAACGTGCCTCTCCTGCTGTCTCGCCATTGCCTCGCTCAGGCGCGCGTCCAGAGATTCAAGCCGGGCCGCTGCCTGCTCGACGCTCTTTCTGGGCGGCTGCCGTTCAAGGCGCGCCTCCAGAAGCGCCACATCACGCCGTTTCTGGCGCAGCATCTGCATGATCGCGTAGTTCAACCGCCGCTCGAGCTGCTCGAGCGTGGTGCGGTGCTGGGCAAGCTTTTCGCCCGGGTGCTTGAGCGAGAGCCGGGCGCGGTCGAGCCGCTGACTGGCCTGAATCAGGGTGTGATCCATGGCCCGCATCAGCCGCCGCGCCAACGCGGCCAACTGCTGTTTGATGACGTGGGCATCCGGCACCAGTTGCTCGGCGGCGGCAGACGGCGTTGGCGCTCGGGCATCGGCGGCAAAATCGGCAAGGGTGGTGTCGACCTCATGGCCGACGGCGCTCATCACTGGAATCGGGCTTTGAAAGATCGCCCGAGCAAGCCTTTCATCGTTGAACGCCCATAAATCCTCGAGGCTGCCGCCGCCGCGGGTGACCAACAGCGCATCGACGCTATCCTCGCGTGCGGCGCGCTCGAGCGCCTGAACGATGGCCGGTGCCGACGCGCCGCCCTGTACCGGCACCGGAAACACGCTTACCGTCATGAACGGCCAGCGTGTTCGAAGTACGGCCAGCACATCCTGAAGCGCGGCGCCGGTGGCCGAGGTCACGATGCCCAGATGCCGGGGCGGGTAGGGCAGGGGCCGCTGATTGGCGAACACGCCTTCCTCTAAAAGACGCGCCTTGAGCGCCTCGAACGCAGCCAAAAGCGCGCCTTCGCCTGCGGGCTTGGCGGCCTCGACGATCAGCTGATAGTCGCCCCGCGGCTCGAACAGCGACACCCGCGCCTGCACCGCGACCTGATCACCCTGATTGAGCGGGGTGCGCACGAACATCGCTTTCGTTCGAAAGAGCGCGCAGCGCACCTGAGCGCGCTCGTCCTTCAAGGTGAAGTAGACATGGCCCGAGGCCGGGCGTGAGACCGTCGAGACCTCTCCCTCGACCCACACCAGGTCAAAATGGCGGTCCAGCAGCAGGCGCGCACTGCGGTTGAGCTCGTGCACCGACAGCGCGTTGGGCGATTCAGGTAAGTCGGCCATGTCTATCCGTTTGAAATAAAAGAAGGTTTGTGGTTCGGATTGTGCGCGGGCGGGCAAGGGTTTACAATGCGCGATTACCTTTTCCCGCCGCATCTACAACCTGACCATTGGGCGTGTCCGACATGTTACGTATAGCGCAAGAAGCTCTTACGTTTGACGACGTATTACTCGTTCCCGGCTACTCTAACGTGCTTCCCAAGAACGTTAGCCTCAAATCCCGCCTGACCCGTAATATCGAACTCAACATTCCGCTGGTGTCCTCTGCAATGGATACCGTGACCGAAGCCCGCCTGGCCATCGCCATGGCCCAGGAAGGCGGCATCGGCATCATTCACAAGAGCATGACCATTGCCCAGCAGGCCGCTGCGGTCAAGAAGGTCAAGAAACACGAGAGCGTGATCGTCAAGGACCCGGTGACCGTCAGCCCCAAGGCGCGGCTGCAGGATCTTCTGGCCATGGCCGACGAACACGGCTACTCCGGCTTCCCGGTCGTCGAGGGTGAAAAGCTCGTCGGCATCGTCACCGGCCGCGACATGCGTTTCCAGCCGGACGTGGGCAACCAGGTCGCCGACATCATGACCCCGCGCGAGAAGCTGGTCACGGTGCTCGAGGGCACGCCGCTTGATGACATCAAGGCGCAGCTTCAGCAGCACCGCATCGAAAAGATTCTGGTGGTGAGCGAGGACTTCGAGCTGCGCGGTCTCGTGACCGTGCGTGACATCGAAAAGGCCCGCACCTACCCGAATGCCGCCAAGGACAGCGACGGCCGCCTGCTGGTCGGCGCCGCCGTCGGCACCGGCCCGGAAACTCCGGACCGCGTGACCGCCCTTGCCGAGGCAGGCGTTGACGTCATCGTCGTCGACACCGCCCACGGCCACTCCCAGGGCGTGCTCGACCGCGTTAAATGGGTCAAGGAACACTACCCAGCGGTGCAGGTGATTGGCGGCAACATCGCCACCGCCGCCGCCGCGAAGGATCTGGCGGAAGCCGGCGCGGACGCCGTCAAGGTCGGCATCGGCCCCGGCTCGATCTGCACCACCCGCATCGTCGCCGGTGTTGGCGTGCCGCAGATCAGCGCCGTGTCTGACGTGGCCGATGCGCTGAAGGCGTACGGCATTCCGCTGATCGCCGATGGTGGCATCCGCTTCTCGGGCGACATCGCCAAGGCGATTGCCGCCGGCGCCAACTGCGTGATGATCGGTGGCCTGCTTGCCGGTACCGAAGAAGCGCCGGGCGAGGTCGAGCTCTATCAGGGCCGTACCTACAAGGCGTATCGCGGCATGGGCTCCATGGGTGCGATGTCTCAGACCCAGGGCTCGTCGGATCGCTACTTCCAGAGCAAGGAAGAGGGCGTCGAGAAACTCGTGCCGGAAGGCATCGAAGGTCGCGTACCGTACAAGGGCGTGATGAGCGCCATCGTCCATCAGCTGATGGGCGGGCTTCGCGCCTCGATGGGCTACACCGGAAGCGAAGACATCGAAACCATGCGCACCGTGCCCCAGTTCGTGAAGATCACCGGCGCAGGCTTTGCCGAATCCCACGTGCACGACGTGCAGATCACCAAGGAAGCGCCGAACTACCGCGGTTAAGTTCGAGCGTTTCGAGCCGGAGAGGGAAGCTGCGGGGGACTCATTCCAGCGCACGCTTCCCTCTTTGTTTTTAAAGCAGGGCTCCGGCCGAGCCCCTGAAACAGTGGTTCACTGATGACAGACATTCACTCCCACAAGATCCTGATCCTCGATTTCGGCTCCCAGTACACCCAGCTGATCGCCCGTCGCGTGCGCGAACTCGGTGTGTACTCCGAAGTGCGCGCCTTCGACATCACCGAAGACGAGATTCGCGAGTACAACCCCAACGGCATCATCCTCTCCGGCGGCCCGGAATCGGTCTCCGAGCTTGATTCCCCCCGCGCCCCCGAGTGCGTGTTCGAACTTGGCCTTCCGGTGTTCGGCATCTGCTACGGCATGCAGACCATGGCCGAGCAGCTCGGCGGCGCCACCGAAGGCTCCGAAAAGCGTGAATTCGGCTACGCCCAGGTCGAGGTCATCGCCGGTGACGAACTGCTCGACGGCATCAAGGACCACATCGCCGACGACGGCAACGCCATGCTGGATGTGTGGATGAGCCACGGCGACAAGGTCGCCCGCGCCCCCGAGACCTTCACGGTCACGGCCTCCACCCCGACCTGCCCCATCGCGGCGATGACGTGGGCGGAAAAACGCTTCTACGGCGTGCAGTTCCACCCCGAAGTGACCCACACCCTGCAAGGCCAGCGCATCCTCGAGCGCTTCGTGCTCGAAATCTGTCAGGCCGAGCAGCTCTGGACGCCCGCGCAGATCATCGAAGACCTCTCCGAGCGCGTGCGCGAACAGGTCGGTGACCGTCATGTTCTGCTCGGCCTCTCCGGCGGGGTAGATTCCTCGGTGGTCGCGGCGCTTTTGCACAAGGCCATTGGCGATCAGCTCACCTGCGTGTTCGTCGATAATGGTCTTCTCAGAAAGGACGAAGGCAACCAGGTGATGGACACCTTCGCCTCCCACATGGGCGTGCGGGTGATTCGTGTCGATGCCGAAGACGAGTTCCTGACCAAGCTTGAAGGCGTCAACGACCCCGAAGCCAAGCGCAAGATCATCGGCAACACCTTTATTGACGTGTTCGACCGTGAAGCCGCCAAGATCGACGGCGTCGAGTTCCTCGCCCAGGGCACCATCTACCCCGACGTGATCGAGTCCGCCGCCTCGAAAACCGGCAAGGCGCACGTGATCAAGTCGCACCACAACGTCGGCGGCCTGCCGGAGACCATGAAGCTCAAACTGGTCGAGCCGCTCAGGGAACTCTTCAAGGACGAAGTGCGCAAGCTCGGCCTCGAGCTCGGCCTGCCGTACGACATGGTCTATCGCCACCCGTTCCCCGGGCCGGGCCTTGGCGTGCGCATCCTCGGTGAAGTCAAAAAGGAATACGCCGACATCCTCCGCGAAGCCGACGCCATCTTCATTCAGGAACTGCATAACTTCGACTGGTACCACAAGACCAGCCAGGCGTTCGCGGTGTTCCTGCCGGTGAAATCTGTCGGCGTGGTCGGTGACGGCCGCCGCTACGAGTGGGTCATCGCCATTCGCGCGGTCGAAACCATCGACTTCATGACCGCCCGCTGGGCGCACCTGCCGTATGAGCTTCTGGAGAAGGTCTCCAACCGCATCATCAACGAGATCAGCGGGGTCTCGCGGGTGACCTATGACGTCAGCAGCAAGCCGCCCGCGACGATTGAGTGGGAGTGATGGGACAGGTTTCTGCTTATAGATTCGATAAAAAACCCGCCGAAAGGCGGGTTTTTTATAATTTTAAAAATACTTAGAAATTATTTAAAAATAATTGCTAAGGAGTGACAACTAAGCTGATGTTTATTTGGTTAAGGGGAGGTAATGCGACATGATGCCTGTGTAGTTTTTTTTAGCGAGAAATTCAAAAAATGATAGATAATATTTTCAATAATGGCTATTAAGAAAATTTAGCCTTTCTGTGAAATTTGCGTTTGGTTAATAAAATATTGATGCTGGATTGAAAGATAACTTCGAGTTTAAGAGGTCAGTATGTCGATTGACGAAACTGTTATACGCCATTGGGCAGACCGCCACGAATGTCGTAGTAACCTACCAATACTTGTTCGTCGACTGATCAGGGAGACCACGGAATCCCTTAACTCAATGCGCTTTCCCGGAAACGAAGCGGTCGATTTACCTGGGCTTGACGGGCAAACGGAATGTAAAGCCGGAACTGCCTGGGTACCGGAAGGCCGAAGTGTATGGGAAATGGGTTGCAACGTAGATCCTCGGAGTAAAGCCGACGGCGACTATCGAAAGAGAACTGAAGAAACGCCGCGAGAGCAGCGCGAGAATAGCGCATTCGTTTTCGTGACGCCGAGGAGATGGAGCGGGAAAGAAGCTTGGCTTGAAGAACGACGTGGTGAAAACGATTGGGCGACCGTTAAAGCATACGATGCTATAGATCTTGAAACTTGGCTGGAAGAAGCACCTGCTACGTCACGCTGGTTGAGTGAAAAGCTAGGTGTTGCATCGCCTGGTCTGAAAACACCTCTCGAATGGTGGAATAGCTGGGCGACAGCTTCGGTGCCGCCATTATCTATCAAGCTTGTTTCTTCCCGGCGGCATAACGAGCAGGGCGTGTTGTTGCAGAAACTGCGCGACCGAGAGCAAATAGTCCCGGTTCAAGCTGACGATAGAGGGGAGGCCGTCGCATTTGTCGTTGCGACAATGATCGAGGCCGATGCCCTCGATCTTCTTGATACGACAGTTATTGCCACATCTCGCGATGTCAGAATTCCTACGAGCCCAAACCACCTTATTGTCGTTGCGGATGTCGAAGATGGGGAGGAGTTGGACTTTGGTGATCGGCGGAATTTGACTATTGTCCGTGCCTATCCCAAGGGTCGTCTAGACGTCCGGGAGGCGCTGCTGCTTTCCCACGTGCCCTCAGAAACCTTTCGCGCTGAACTTGAGAGCATGGGGCTGTCGCGCGATGACGCGGATAACCTCGCTATCAAGGTCGGCCATTCTGTTCCCGTATTGCGGCGCCAGCTCTCAGGCGATCCTGAAGTTCGGCGGCCAAGTTGGGTCAGAGATCGTGCAGCAGCAAAAAGTGTTCTCCCGTTTGCATTGGCAGGCTCTTGGGTCGAGCGCGAGAACCTGGATGACAGCACAATTCTCCAGCTATTAGGTGATTTTCGCGATGGTGAAGTAGAACCAGTTCGAGACGAACTGCTCGCTCTGAACGACGCACCAATTGCGCGCTATGGGCATGTGAATGTCGTTGTATCACAAATCGACGCGCTTTTTGCTGTAGGTCCTTACATAGATCGAGACGATCTGGACCGTTTCTTTCAACTCTTGCCGGAGTTGCTGGGCGATAGAGACCCCGCCTTAGACCTACCTCAAGATCAGTGGTACATGGCCAATGTTTTGGGTCATGCGCGAAGTTTTTCGGGCGCCCTGCTTTCCGGTCTCGGCGATGCATTGTGCATTCTATCCGTTCATGGTGCAGAAATCTGCGGTGATAGGTTGGGAGTTGACCTTTCATACCGTGCCGCGCAAGTCGTTCGGTCCCTGATGCAAGGTGCTGACCAAGAACGTTGGCTTTCTATTCGGGGGCACCTACGAACATTGGCGGAGGCATCTCCATCTGCGTTCCTTGACTGCCTTGAAGCTGAACTTAGAGAGCCAGAACCTGCCATACGCGCCATCATGGGAACCACTGAAGGCTTGGTGAGTGGCGAGTGCTTGCGGACCAATTTGCTTTGGGCGCTTGAGCTTTTGGCTTGGCACCCGGTCCACTTTTCTCGTGTCGCAGAGATTGTTTTTGGCCTTCGCCGTCTGGAGGTGGAAGACAATTGGTCAAACTCGCCGAAATCTACCGCCCGTTCTCTGTTCAGGGCTTGGCTGCCTGCCACCGCTCTCAGTGCTGCGGAAAGGATGACTGTCTTACGGCGCTTGTCCGCGCAGTTTCGGCATGCTGTGATGGACGTCTGCATCTCTCTTCTTCCAGGAGGTGGCCCAAATTTCGCTTCACGCACCGCGAGGCCGCAATGGCGAGCACTGAATGCAGAAGTGCCGTCACCGACAGATGCGGATGTCCGCGCAGCCGCGGTCGAAGCCAGCCGCCTACTGCTCGACTTGGCTCCATTTGAAAAGTTGGAGCTTGAACACCTGTTAGAAGTTGCGACACGTATTCATCCTGATGACCTGTCTCGCTTGGTCATGGAAGTCGAGAGCTGGTCAGCGACAGCAACCGATGAGGACAAAGCTGATCTTCGGCACAACCTGCGTCGGCGCGATGTTCTTCGTGCTTATCAGGAAGGTGAAGAGGACGAACAGTTGGCAGACGCGCTTCGGCGTATGGAAGAGGCTTTGTCCCCTCAGTCTCCGACTGCTCGCCACCGTTGGCTGTTTGAAAATTCCCACGTCGAGTGGCGTGCGCTGGTGGAAGACGAAGGAAATGGGCGCTTATCATGGCAGGAGCGAAGCGCACTCGTCGAAGAGCGCCGCCGCAACGCAATCGATGAAATCGGGGAGCAATTGGGAGATCAAGCGGTTCTTCCGTTTGCGCTTAGCGTGAAGCAACCCGAACTGGTGGCTCAAGTCTTGGTCCCGCAAGATGCGCCAGTGGAAACTGCGATCCACTGGGTCTCGGCTGCGCTGCGCACCGATGCAAATGATCAATCCGATGCTTTTCTGCGGCAACTTCTATGGAGTGCAGGATGGATCGACCTTGCCTCAGTTGTGGCTGGCCTGGAGGCCCAAGGAGTTCTGAACAGTGAAGTGGAGCGCCTGAGATTTGCCGAACATCTTCCTGGTCGTTCAATTGGCTGGCAGGTGGCAGAAAGTTTGGGCGAAAACGTGGCTTCTGCGTTTTGGAATTCGGCATCAATTCATATTTGGGATGACACGCCATCCGACGAAGTGGAGTACGCCGTTACAAAGCTTCTTGAATATCAGCGACCGAGATCAGCGTTCTCAGCCGTTTCTCTGTGGAGGAACAAGCTGCGAGCCAACTGTTGGCTGGATATGCTACAAGCTATTGCTCGCGGCGAGGAAGTGGATGGGCCTTTTCCACGTTCGTACAACCTAGATGAGGTGTTTCAGCTCCTCGATGAAGACGAAGCGATCTCCGATGACCAAATCGCCAACCTAGAACTGCCCTTCGTCACGCTCTTGTGCTCATACGGTCATCGAGATCACAAGCGAACGCTGGCTTTGCACCGACAGCTTGCGCGTGATCCAAATCTCTTTGTTGAGTTGCTCTGCTGGCAATATCACCGGCGCGATGGAGCGGATGAACCCGAGCGAGAAAAGCTATCGGCGGAGAGGCGCAAGTTTTTTGCAGAGCTGGCTTATCACTCTCTGGAAGGTTGGAAAAGAGTTCCCGGCTACGATGAAGATGGCGTAGTGTCTCCAGATGAATTCACCGCATGGGCAGAGAGCGCCCTTCGACTTGCGGCGGATGCTGACCGCAAGGAAGTAGCTGAAATCCATTTTGGGGCTTTGCTGGCACGAATGGCGAGGAGACGGCCATGGGATGACTGGTTGCCTGACGTCATCTTGGATTATCTAGATCGCTCTGAATGCGCTGGACTAAGGGAGCGGTTCTGTATGGGGGTCCGAAATGCACGAGGTGTAACCACGCGCAGCCCCTACGATGGCGGAGAGCAAGAGCGCAGACTTGCAGAGCATTATCGAGAATTGGCTGCTAGATACGGCAGCTCCTATCCCCGCTTGTCGCAAAGCCTTATATCCATTGCGAAGGAGTATGAACGGGAAGCTCGTCGAGAGGATGAGCATGCCGCTGTAGGTGAACGCTGGCGTTCCTAATTCTAAATACAAATAATCGCAATGGGTTGGCGACGCTATTCAATACGGCACTTTCTGATCAAGCTCGGGTGCTTTTTATCAACAAGGCAAGTACGCGTTTTGATGTGTTGGAGCGTGAGCTACGCACTCAAAACCAGTATTTGATGGGTGAGTATTTCAGTATCGCAGATGCTTATCTCTTTACCGTGCTTGGCTGGTGTCGGTTCTTCGATATACAGCTTGATGGATGGCCGGCGTTATCGGCATACATGGTAAGCGTCACGGAGCGACCTTCAGTGCAGGCCGCATTGAGTGCGGAGCAGGGTACAAATTAGGCAGGCCGTATCCATATACATTGGGGATGAATTCAAACCGGTGCCTCCCTCACCAGCACCAACTTTTCCTCGTCCTTTAATCCCGCCGCCAGCGCCTTCAACTTCCCAAGCCCGATCGGGCGCTGGCCGTTGGCTTGTCTTTTTCCTGCCGCGTCCCAGGCAATCTCGCCGGGGCCATTGTAGATCACGGAGAGCGCGCCGCCCTTGGGGCGGGCGAGCACCAGCAGGTGCTCGGGCGGGTGACGAAGCGCGACCGTCTTGCCCTGCGTCAGTTTGATCTCGACCTGGCGCCCGTCCGGGGCGATGGCGTCATGGCCAAGGGTAGAAGCGGGGTTCAGCGTCAACGCAAACATGTACGCCGCGACCACCTCACCGACGCTTCCGACCAGGTGGCCATCGAGGGTGAATTTACGCCCGGGAAACAGTGCTTCCAGTTCATCCGATGCGCTGTAGAGCTGGTCAATGAGCGCGCCCACCTGCGCCCAGTCAATGTCGTCCATGAGTGTTTTCCGCTGTTGTTTGAGGTGATGTTCGCTCGAGGCGAGGTCACGTGCCTGAAAATACCGGGAAAGGGCGCGTTCGTTCGAGAAAAGCCCTGCGTCAGGCAGTTTGGATGCGTCTATCCTTAACCAGATTTAACTATATTAATTATAGTTAAGATAATGTAGATTATAGCCCGCCCACTCAGGGCACGCGGCAAGTGCGAGGCGGGAGAAGGCGAGCGTTTGCTGCAGTTGGACAAGACCACTCAAGGGACTGACACCATGCCGTACACCAGTAAAACCCAATCCTATACGTTCACTGAAGGCGGAGACGTCACGTTCACGTTGCCCGATGACGTAACCTCGCTTGCGCTTGCGGCGCAGTTCGCCGATGACCGGGCCAAATCCGGTGAGACTCTCGATGCGAACGTGAATGGCGAAGCGCTCGAGTCACTCGAGCTTACCGGCAACGGTCGCATTGACTGGGATAACAGCGCCGACGACACCGCCGCCGTGACGCACGTCGATGCCACTGGCCTTTCCGGTGGGCTCGAGTACACCGCATCAAACGATGTGCAGGAAACCGTGATGCTCGGCGGTGATGACAACGGCGTCGATGTGATCCGCGTCGCAGGCGATGCCTCGCGCTATGGCAATGGCGGCGATGCCATCGACACGATTTCCGGTTTCGATGCCGCAAAAGACACGCTGTTCGTTGATGATGAGATCGTGCAGTCGTTCGATAACCTTGATTTCGATTACGCGGTCGTCGCCGAGGAAGGCCAGAGCGCTGAAGAGGCGCTGATGCTTGCCGGCGAACAGGACAGCGGCGATGCGCTGATGCCGGTCATGCAGGGTGATGATATCTATCTCTACCGAGACACCGGCCCGGCTGGCCTTGATGAAAATGACTTTACTCTGCTGCTCGAGGATGTGTCCGGCGGTGTAAATTCCTTGTCTGACCGTCAGTATTACATCTCCGAGCGTCCGCCAGCCCCGACCGGCCCGTATGACGAGGTGGTCGTCGATGGGCGCGTCAGCGGTACCGATGACTCCGCCGACAGCTTCGTGTTTGAAAGCGACGGTGCGTGGCAGGGCGGCACCATCACCAACTTTGAGCTTGGCGTTGATCGCATCGACGTGACTGGAATCAACGGCTCGGACGGCCAGCCGCTCGATTACGACGACATCAGCGCCCAGCCCGGCGAAATCATGCTCAACACCGATCAGGGGATTCAGTTCGTCGAGCTGGTTGGCGTGCCGAAGTACGACGATGGCCTCGCAATCGGCGATTTCGGCTACGCCATGGGCCCGGAAGAGTTCCTGTTCGCGTGATCCATTGCCCGGTCGGTTGTTAACCGATATGCAGTTGATAAGGCCCATCCTGCGATGGGCCTTTTTTTATGGCGGAACTATCTGATAGGGCAGCACTTTCTGACATGACAGCACTTTCTGAGCCCTTCGAGCGCGTCAGTCCTGACGCACGGCGCGGCTCAGCATATCGACGACAGGCTGACTCAAATACTCAAACAGCGTCTTTTCGCCGGTCTTGATCATGACCTCTGCGGGCATGCCCGAAAGCAGCGTCATCGACTCGGTCATCTGGGTTTTGCCCTCGCGTGATACCTGGATTCGGGCGGTGTAGTAGCGCGCGCCTGTGGCTTCGTCCTCGAAGCTGTCCGCCGAGACGTGGGCCACCCGGCCATCGATGACCGGCGCCCGATGCTGATTGAAGGCACTGAAGCGAATGTCGGCGGGCTGGCCCGGGTAGATGTTGTCGATGTCACCGGCAGGAATGCGGGCCTCGATGAAAAAGCCATCGGTGTCCGGCACGATGCTCATGAGCGTCTGGCCGGGTGTGATCACCGCGCCCCGGGTTCGAAGCGCAAGGCCCACCACTGTGCCCGCCACCGGCGAGCGAACCTCGGTGCGCTCGAGCTGATCCTTGAGTGCCAGCATGCGCTGACGGGCATCGGCGCTGTCGGCCTGAGCGCCACGAAGCTGCTCGCCGAGTTCACTTTGATAGTCCTGTCGGCGGGTTTCGATGCGTGCGCGGTTTTCACTGATGCGCGAGCCAAGCCGGGCAATTTCGGCACGGGCGTTGGCGCGCTCGGCCTGAAGCGCGAGGATCTCTCGGTCAAGCTCGCGCACGCGCTGATTGTTGCCAAGTCCTTCCTTGAACAGCGCCCGGTAGTCGTCGGCTTCGGCGCTTAACGAGCGGCTGCGCCGTGATGTGATGGCGACACCTTGCTCGAGCCCCGCGATCTGCTCTCGGTACTGCTGGCTTTGCTCCTCGAGCGCGCCAAGTTCACTGGCAAGCGAATGCCGCCGTGATGTGAACAGGTGCCGCTGAGCCTCGAGGATCTGAGCGAAGTGAGGGCGTTCGCCCGCAAGGCGAGTAAGGGGGGGCGGAAAATCGACCCGCTCGGCCTGCTGCTGCTCGGCCAGAAGCCGCGCTTCCTGCGCGCGTGCGATGAAAAAGCGTGTTTGCTCTATGTCGAATTGGCTTCGGGGCTGGGTGTCGTCGAGCACGATCAGAGGGTCGCCTTCATCAACGCGGTCGCCGTCGTCAACCAGAATCCGGGAGACGATGCCGCCTTCGAGGTGCTGGATCGTTTTCTTGAACGAGTCCACCGACACGGTGCCGCTTGCGACCACCGCCACCGACAGGTTGGCAAGCCCGGCCCACGCGCCGAAGCCGCCAAAGGCAAGCGCCAGAATCAGAAACCCCACAAGGCGTGCGCGCCGGCCGTCGGTGGGCAGCGTCTCGGCGGAGGATGATGACGTAGGTATGGTGTGGTCTTCGCGGTCGAGGCTCATGCGCGGTCTCCGGGCTGGGCCGGTGTGGACGCCGCCTGACGCTTTTGTTTGATGTGTCTGACAACGTCATCGCGGGGGCCGAACAACCCCACCTGACCGTCTTTCAGCATCAGCAGTTTATCGACGTGGGCAACCAGGCTGTGGCGGTGGGAGATCACTAACAGCGTGACGCCCTCGCGCTTGAGCCAGCCAATCGCCTCGACAAGCGCCTGTTCGCCGCGTTCATCGAGGTTGGCGTTGGGTTCATCGAGCACCACCAGTGCAGGCCGCCCATAAAGCGCGCGAGCAAGGCCGAGGCGCTGACGCTGGCCACCGGACAGCGCCCCGCGGCTCGAGGAAATCCAGGTGTCATACCCCTCCGGTTGTTCGAGAATCATCTCGTGTACCCCGGCGCGCTTGGCGGCTTCCACCACACCCGCCGGGTCGATGTCGCCGAAGCGGGCGATGTTGTCGCTGATGGTGCCGTCGAAGAGTTCGATGTCCTGCGGCAGATAGCCGATGTGTGGGCCGAGGGCGTCGCGGTCCCACTGGGTGATGTCGGCACCGTCGAGGCGCACCTTGCCGGCCTGGCTCGGCCAGAGACCGAGCGCGACGCGGGCAAGGGTCGATTTGCCCGAGGCGCTGGGGCCGAGCACACCCAGATGCTCCCCCGGCTCGAGCGCAAACGTCACACCGCGAAGGGCTGCCTTGGCCGCGCCCGGTGGCACCGCCGTAATCGCCTCGAGGCGCAGCGCGCCCTTTGGCGCCGGCAGTGCCATGCGCTCGCGCGGGTTTGGCGAGGTCTCGAGCAACGTTTGCAGTCGCTCATGAGACGAGCGGGCAGCGATGAAGCCTTTCCATGCCCCAAGCATCTGATCGATCGGGGCCAGCGCCCGGCCCATCAGAATCGAGCCGGCGATCATCATGCCCGGGCTCAGTTCCCCCTCGAGCACCAAAAGCGCACCGAGCCCCAGAATCATCGACTGGAACATCAGCCGCAGGACCTTGGACGCGTTGATCAAAAAACCGGCGCGGTCGCTGGCGCGGGACTGCTTGATCAGATACGCCCGGTGACGCTCACCCCAGCGCGCTCGAAGCCCGGGCAGAATCCCCATGGCGTGCACGACGTCTGCGTTGGCGAGGTTGGCGTTGGCGAGCTGCTGCGCCGCGATGTGGTCGCTTCCGGCCTTGTTCAAAAGCGTTCGGGTGGAATACTCGTTGGCAAGGGCCAGCCCCAGAAGCACAAGCACCGCGATAATGGCGAATACGCCGAACCAGACATCGAACAGAAACAGCACCGCGATGTAGATCGGAATCCAGGGGGCGTCGAAAAAGGCGAAGAGGGCGTTACCGGTCAGAAACTGACGAAGCGTGGTGATGTCGCTCAGAGGCTGAGCGCTTTGGGCACCGGGCGCCGACAGGCTTTTCTGGAACATGGCGTCAAACAGACGCTCGCCGATCAGGGCCTCGAGCCGGTTGCCCACCCGCACCATCATGCGTGAGCGCACAAGCTCGAGCCCACCCATCACCAGAAAGAAAAACACCACGATCAGCGTCAACATCGAGAGCGTGTCGAGGCTTCGTGTGGTAATGACCCGGTCATAGACCTGCAGCATGTAAAACGCAGGCACCAGCATCAGCACATTGATGAACAGGCTGAACAACCCAACGGCGAGGAAACTGCCTCGACAGGAGCGCAAGGCCCGTGTGAGTTCGGTGGGCGCGCGTGTTTCCGCCATGAACGCTGCTCCGTGTGTCAGAGGCCACTGAACGGTGCGTTCAGCCGTAACGAGAGAAAAGGTTGAGCGAGGCGCTGGGATGACCTGGGGTCGGCGTCTCGCGTCCTAAGTTAAATGAAGTATGACTTATAAAGCACGGCCGCGGCCAGAGCCCGGCCTGCGTGCCGAGCCGTTCCCGTTGCTGACGATGTCAGATAGAGCCAGGTCAGCAGGCCGGCAACACCATGACCACTTGAAGCCCACCCCCGGGCCGATTTTCAAGCGACAGCCGCCCCCGATGCGCCATCACGATGCTGCGCGCGATGCTAAGTCCCAGCCCATAGCCGAGCGCGCCGGCACTTGTGGCCGTCTCGCCCTGAACAAAGGGCGTGGCGAGGTGGTCGAGCGTGTGCTTGTCGATGCCGGGGCCGGTGTCCGTGATCGTGACGTTCACCCAGTGCCCGGTGTGCGTAAGCCCACCGCAGGGTGGCCTTTTTGCGTGGCGTTTTTCGTAGAGCCGGGAAAGGGCGGTAAAGAGTGGGAAAGACCGGGTAAGAGGCTTTGGCCCGCTCGGGCATCGGGGTAGTATGAGGCGCACGCCGCACCTGATGATCAGGTGTGTTTCCGGCCGCTGAAACGTTGAGATGCCATGACCCGCGTTGCCGTGTTCGTCGATACCCAGAACGTCTATTACACCGCCCGTGAGGCCTACGGCCGGCACGTCGATTACCGAAAGCTCTTCGCGCAGACAACGTTTGGCCGTGAGGTGCTCACGGCGCGATGTTACGCCATTGATAAGGGCGACCCGCGTCAGCGCGAGTTTCAGGCGATTTTGCGCTCGATCGGGTTTGATGTGCAGCTCAAGTCGTTTATCCAGCGCGCCGATGGCTCGGCCAAGGGCGACTGGGACGTCGGCATTACGCTTGATGCCATCGAGTACGCGGCCCGGGCCGACGTCATCGTGCTGGTCTCAGGCGATGGCGATTTCGACCTTCTCGCGCAGCGCATCCGCGAGGTTCACGGCGCGTGCGTCGAGGTGTATGGCGTGCCCAAGCTCACGGCGGCGTCCTTGATGAACGCCGCCACCCGGTTCTTCCCGATCGATCACGGCTTGCTGATCAAATAGCGGGGCGCCCTCATTTGCCCTTAAGCGCCCTATCGGTGAATGACATCGAGTTGAGTAAACGCCCCTCGTGCGTGATCGTCCTTGAACAGCTCATGATCCCTTCGCACGCGCTCGGCGGCCTCTAAGGCGTACTCCACCATGTCTGCGGTGAAGAGCGCCGGCGGGCCGATGGCCTCGACGATGGCAGGTTCGACGTCGTAGTCGATCTTGCCGGACTCGTCCGACAGGGCGTGTACGTGGGCAAGCACCCGACCACAGATGCGGGCGTATTTCTTCCACTCGCTTTTTGATAGATCGTCGAGGTCGATGTCATCACGAAACGGCGCGCGCTCGCGCGACATGAAGCTTTGTCCGTCGAATTCGATGTGGCCGTAGAACACGTCACCGCGCACCAGATGCACGGCCTGGGCGTGGCTGATCCGCTCGGCGCGGGAATCCATTTCATAAACCGACGGCGGCACCAGCCCGGCAAGGGCTGAATGGCGCGCCTGCTTGTATTCTATGATCAGATCGTCGGTGCCATCGCCCGCAGGCCCTTCGATCAACGCGTAATAGCGATCAAGCCCCAGTGAGGCGGTGCCCTGGCCCCGGCGAATCGCCACGTCCTTCACGTGCATGCCGCTCGCCTCGGGGCCCTTGGCGCGCGCCGGGACCTCGATCTGGTTGTCTTTCACCAATTGATCGGTGATCGCTTGGAACTCATCGCGGCGCGAGGAGATCGGCACCAGTTCCTCGGTGGCGCGAAAGCCGCGCCGGGACGCATCCAGGTAGTCGTCCTCGAGCCATTCCGCCCGCGCTTCATGAGCGCTTTCGAACAGGCTTCGAATAAGCTTCGGCGCGTTATCGAACCGCATTTCCTCGTCCTGCTCGGTGCTTTCCCGAGCCAGCCGGGTCATGGCCTCGATGTAGCCCTTGATGAACTGGCGCACCACCTTGACCCGATGCTTGTGCTCGAGTTCGCCCTCGGTTTCAGCGGCGATCATGAAGCCGGTCGCGCCACGCTTCAAATCCCAGGTGAAGGGGGCGTAATAGGCCTCGTCGAAATCGTTGACCGAGAAGATCGGCACGTTGTTGGCGTTGGGCATCACGCCGAAGTTTTCCGGGTGCACGTCACCAAGCGCCAGCACGGTGGGCATCCAACCGTCGTCGCCGGCCATGTCCCGGTAGAACAGCAGGGCGGTGCCGCGAAAGAATGAAAAGCGCGACTTGGCGAGCTTGTCGAACTTGGCGGCGGCCTCCTCGGAGCCGGAGGCGATGCGGGTGGCGTGGTCCTCGCGAAGCGTCTGGCGCACATGCAGGCGGCGGTCGTGGCCCTGCAGCACGCGGGGGCGCAGCACGAATTCGCCGGCGGCCACTGACTCGGCAAGGCGCCGAAAGGTTTCGAGACGGGTGGCAACGATAGGGGCGGCGCTGTCACCAGTGCCTGCGGCAAGCGCGTCTGCGAGTTCGGCCTTGCTCATGCTCGAGCGGCCCTTGATGTCCTGACGCCTGGCCTGTTCGTAAAGGGCTTGTCGTGTCTGTTCGCTTGGGTGAGTCATGAACGCTCCTGTGATCGACGAGGGGCTTGAGTGCGCACGCGTGCACCTTGAACCAGCATGGCCGAGCATGGTCGACCCTGCATGGCTTTTCTCGTGCCAATGGTGCTTTTGGAAGTGCGGGTGTGAAGGACTTGGGGGCTTCAAGAGGCGAAGAGTGGATTCAGGGGTTAGCGGGCGCGAGACGATTAAGGCGCGTCGACGCCTTGCAGGGTAAGCTTGGCTCGAACACAGTCACTATGACCGCAGATACACGCTTGGCGAGCGCGGTCAGCAAGCGAAAAGGGCAGGCAGGATGAAAAAGGACTGGTGGTGGCAATGGATGCTGACGGCCGTGCTGGTACTGTGCTCGGGGCTTGGCCTCGCCGCGGAGCCTGAAAGCGAAGAGGGGCTCTGGTACAGCGTCGATACGATGAATACCGGGCTTTCCGGCAAGATGGACGTGGCCCGGCTTCGAACACCGCGGGAGGCGATGCGAAGCTTCACCGAACTGACCAACGCCGGCGACTACGAGGACGCCGCGCACATGCTCAACCTTTCCGATCTGAGCCCGGGCGAGCAGAGCGTGCAGGGGCCGAAACTGGCTCGCGAACTGGCCGAGGTCTTCCGCCGTGGCAAGTGGCTGAACATTTCGAGCCTGTCCGGCCGGCGTGACGCGGTGATCGAGGACGCCTCCGGCAAGGACGCCCGCGCAGGCGAGGCGCGCCGGGACATTGAGCTTGCCTCGCTGGATGTCGGTAGCGACGCCTACGACATTCGACTCGCCCGCTACCGCATTGGTGAACTCGAGCCGGTCTGGATGATCACGCCTGAGAGTGTCAGCGCCATCAAGCCGCTGTACGCACGTTTCGGCCCCTCCCGATTCGAGGGCTACATTCCTGATCGGCTCAAGGGCTCGTTCGGGCTTTTAAGAGTGTGGGAGTGGATCGCGATTCCAGTCGGGGTGGTGGGGCTCTGGCTGGTCGGTAAGCTCGTGCATCTTTTGATCGGGGCGCTGGCGCGTAAGCTGCCTTCCGGTTCACCCAGCATCTTCGTCACCCAGATTCAAAATCCGGTGGCCCTGATCGTGATCGCGTTGATCACGCAGATGATGATCGAGTATGTGGTGTCGTTTTCGGCGGTGGTGGCCACCACGCTTCGCGTGATGCTGATCGCGGTGATGGCCTGGGGCGTGGGGGCGATCGCGCTTCGCTTGATCGATACCCTGATGCTTCACATGACCCGACACATGGTCGGCCAGATCGACGACGCCAAGCCCAAGGATGAGCGCAAGCTTCTGACCACGCTCTACGCCCTTCGCCGCGTGATCATTCTGATCATGGTGGTGGCGTTCACCATCTATGTGCTCAGTCAGGTGCAGCTCTTCGAGACGCTCGGCATGTCGATTCTGGCGTCTGCAAGCGTTCTGGCGGTGCTGGTGGGCGTGGCGGGGCAGGCCGTGCTTGGCAATATCCTGTCCTCGTTTCAGCTCTCGCTTGCCAAGCCGCTTCGCATCGGGGATCTGGTGATGTTCGAAGGGCAGTGGTGCTACGTCGAGGGCATCTTCTATACCTACATTCGCCTTCGGGTCTGGAACGAGCGTCGGCTGATCGTGCCGGTGACGTACTTCGCCTCGAAATCGTTTGAAAACCTCTCGGCCAAGAGCACCAAGGAGTACCGAAGCCTCGAGCTGACGCTGCATCTGAGCGCCGACATCGCACCCCTTCGGGAGCGGTTTTTCGCGTTCGCCAAGGAGGAAGAGAACGTCATCGAGCACCACAAGCTGATGTGCAGCGTGACCGCGCAACTCGGCGCAACCCAGACCGTCACCTGCTTTCTGATGACCACTGACCCGGTCTCGGGCTGGGCGGCCGAGGCAAGCATTCGTGAACGCCTGCTTGCCTTTATTCGAGACGAGCATCCCGACTGGTGGCCGCGTCAGGTGATGGTGGTAAGCCAGCAGGACATCACCCGACCGGATCAGACGGACAGTGAGGCGCCACGCTAACCCGACATTCTAGGCTGCCGTCTAACGCCAGCCCATGAGCCAGGTGGTGTCGTCCTTGAGCGCCTGCCAGGGCAGCGTGGTTTCTCGGTGGGTCATTACCGCCTCGAGGATGACGTCGATCACGTGATCGTCGTCATCGCGAATCAACGCCGTGACCATGAAATGCTTTTCCTTGTTCTGCGGCGTGGCCGCGGTCCATTTGCTGTGCTTAAGCTTGTCGGGGTTGATGCGGTTCATGGCGGGTCTCGAGCGTATGACAAAACCGTCACTTTAGCGGTGAAGCGAACGCCTTGCCCGGGCACTTGCATTTCGTTGCCGCTAAGGCACGATGGCGCCGACCCTGGTCGTGCTCCAACACGGCCAGCGTCGATTCCGATACTCCCTGCCTGCCGACGAGACTCCGATGACCAGTACGCCGTTTCAATCCTTTATCTGCCCGCTCGAGGGGCATCCGCTGACGTTCTCGGCCCAGAGTCTTCAGTGCGACCAGGGCCATACCTTCGATGTGGCGCGCCATGGGTATGTGAACCTTCTGCCGGTGCAGCACAAGCGCTCGAGCGACCCCGGCGACAGCAAGGCGATGGTGGCGGCGCGGCGGCGGTTTCTGGACGCCGGGCACTACGCACCGATCGCCGAGGTCATCAGTCGGCATGTGCTGTCGGGCTCGCCTGAAGCGTCGCCGCTTTCATGTCTCGATGCCGGCTGTGGTGAGGGCTATTACCTGCGTGCGCTTGAGCGCGTGGCCGGTGACGGGCAGGCGCTGTCGCTTGTCGGCGTGGATATCTCCAAATGGGCAGTGCAGGCCGGCGCCCGCCAGGACATTACAAGGGCGGCGAGCTGGATTGTCGGCAGCAACGCACATTTACCGGTGGTCTCGACCTCGCTCGATGCGGTGCTGTGCATGTTCGGATTTCCGGTGTTCGATGAATTCGCCCGGGTACTGAAGCCCGGCGGCCGGCTGGTCATGGTCGAGGCGGGAAGTGACCATCTCCGAGAGCTTCGGGAAGTCATCTATCCGAGCCTGAACCCCGATAAACCCGAGCACGACAGGGTCCCGGACGGTTTCGAGCGCGGCGACAGCGAGCGGGTGCGCCATACATGCACGCTCGATACCAGCGAGGCCATCAGTGACCTGCTGACGATGACGCCCCACCTTTACCGCGCCACCGCCGAGGGTCGGGCGCGCGCGGCCGCGCTGACCTCGCTCGAGGTGACCCTTGATGTTCGCGTGACGGTGCTTATCAAGCCGTAATCAAGGCGGTGTCGGGTGTGTGCTGGAAGGGATGACCAGCCTGAACCAGACTTGTCATCTCACACAGTGATCGACATGGATGGGATCATGAGCAACGAAGCGACCGAACGAACGTCTTCGACGCAGCACGCGCAACTTTATCGAATGGTGATGGAAAAGCACCTATGCCCCTTCGGACTCAAGACCAAGGCGCTTCTGGAGCGCAATGGCTATGAGGTCGAGGACCACTGGCTGACAAGCCGGGATGAAGTGGATGCGTTCAAGCAGGAGCACGACGTCAGGACCACCCCGCAGGTCTTCATCGAGGGCCGGCGCATCGGCGGCTACACCGAGCTTCGTCGGCACCTGGGCAAGCGGGTCAAGGACAGCGATGAAACCAGCTATCAACCGATCATCGCGATTTTTGCAACCGCCTTCGTGATGGCGCTGGCCGTCAGCTGGGCGGTGTTCGATACCGTGTTTACCGGGCGCATGCTCGAGTGGTTCATCGCGATTTCCATGACGCTGCTTGGCGTTCAAAAGCTGCAGGACGTCGAGCAGTTTTCCACCATGTTCCTGAACTACGACCTGCTGGCCCAGCGCGAGGTGCGCTACGCCTACGTCTATCCGTTTGCCGAGACGCTTGCGGGCGTATTGATGATCGCGGGTTCGCTGATCTGGCTGGCGGCGCCGGTGGCGCTGTTTATCGGTGCGATCGGGGCGGCCTCAGTGTTCAAGGCGGTCTACATCGACAAGCGCGAGCTGAAGTGCGCCTGTGTCGGGGGCGGCAGCAATGTGCCGCTCGGGTTTCTGTCGCTGACTGAAAACATCATGATGGTGGCGATGGGGCTCTGGATGCCGCTTCGGATCTGGTTTGGCTAATGTTTGCCGCACTTGCTGGCCGCTTCTGGCGGCCGGCATTCAAACGACAGGAGGGCGCCCGCCCATGGATCGACGAGGATTTCTGGCCGCAACGGCGGCGTTCACGGCGGCGGCATCGGCATCGGCGCCTTCCGCCTTTGCCGAGACAAAGACGCCGCTGCCGAGCCGCTACCCCGACAGTGCCTGGCAGTCCATCGACGGTCGTTTCAAGGACTACTACCTGTTCAACGCGCCGCTTCAGCGCCACTGGAGCAAGGGGCTATGGCTTGAAGGGCCGGCCTGGAACGCGGTCGGGCGTTATGCGGTGTTCAGTGACATTCCGCGGGCGAAGCAAATGCGCTGGGACGAGGCGAGCGGCAATGTGTCGGTGCTTCGAGAAAAGGTCGGCCACTCCAACGGACACGCCTTTGATGACCGCGGCCGGTTGCTTGCCTGCGAGCATTACCCGGCACGTGTGGTGCGTTATGAGTGGGATGGCACGACCACGGTGCTGGCCGAGCGCTATCAGGGCAAGCCGCTCAATGGGCCGAACGATCTGGTGACGCTGCCGGGGGGCGGCGTGATCTTTACCGACCCGGGCTATGGCGCTCACGCCGATTACGAAGGGCGAAAGCGCCCGCTCGAATTGCCGCCGGCGGTTTATTACATCGACGATGCAATGGATGAGCCGGTGATGCTGACCGAGGCGCTGACCAAGCCCAATGGCGTGGCGCTTTTGAAGGACAGGACGACGCTCTTTATCAGCGATACCGCGCCGTCACATTCGAACAAGCCCGCCACCATCACCCGCTGGACGATCAAGGCGGGTGGGCACGCGCTCGAGGGGGGCGATGCGCTCGCACAAAGCAACAGCGAACTCTACGACGGGCTGAGCGCCGATCAGGACGGCAACGTCTGGGCCGCGACCAGTGGCGGTAGGAAGGTGGATGGCGCTTCGGCGTTCGCACCGGACGGCACCCTTTTAGGGCGCATTCTGTTGCCGGAGGTGTGCGGCAATCTGTGCTTTGGCGGTGAGGATCGCAACCAGCTCATCATGACGGCAAGCCGCTCTCTGTATTCGATCTACACAGGCGCCCGAGGCGTGGCGTGATCCAGCCAAGCCAAGCCAAGCCAAGCGAGGGACGTGTCTGCCCTCGCTCGATTGGTTGCGTTAAAGCCCCAGCTCACTGAGCCCCGGGTGGCTGTCCGGGCGGCGGCCGAGCGGCCAGTGAAACAGCCGTTCGTGTTCATCGATCGGTATGTCGTTGATCGATGCGATGCGCCGCTGCATCAATCCCTCGTCATTGAATTCCCAGTTCTCATTGCCATAGGCGCGATACCACTGCCCGATTTCGTCGTGGTACTCATAGGCAAAGCGAACCGCCAGACGATGGCCGCCGAAGATCCAGAGCTCCTTGATCAAGCGGTAGTCAAGCTCACGGCGCCACTTGCGCTCCAGAAACGCCTTGATTTCGGCCCGACCATGAATGAACAAATCCCGATTGCGCCAAAGGCTGGATTCGGTATAGGCCTGCGCCACCGTCTCCGGAGTGCGGGTGTTCCAGGTGTCCTCGGCCAGCCGGACTTTCTGTTCGGCGCTTTTCTGATCGAAGGGCGGTAACGGCGGTTTGCTCATGAACGCATTCCTTGGCGGTGAATGAACTGAGGTGAGCCACTAACATCGGCAAGCACTGGGTGAACTACACCCCCTGGCGGCGCGTCCAGCGCTGGCGTGCGTATTTGCGCATGTTCATGACGTTGTCGGTCTCATCCATGATGTCGTGCCCGACAATGGCCTCGATGATGTCCTCGAACGTGATGACGCCGACCCAGATGCCAAGGTCGTCATAGACGGCGCACATGTGGTGGCGCTCTTTAAGCATCAGCGCATAGGCATGCTCGACGTTTTCGGTGTCGGTCAGGGTATTAACCGGGCGCATCACATCCTTGAGCCTGGACTGCCGGTCGGCCTGATAGATGTCCGATTTATGGACATACCCCATGGCGTTTTCGCCGCCATCGATCACCGGAAACCGCGTGAAGGGCGCCTTGCCGAGCGCTTCATCAAAGGCCTCGACCGTGGTGTCCGGCTGCACGGTGACGGCGACGGTGCGCGGCGTCATGACGTCGCGGACCCGGATGGTGTGCAGGTTCAGGATGTTGGTGATCGAGCGCGCCTCGCCGGCATCCAGCGCCTGTTCCTCGTGGGCGATGCGCGTGAGCGCCTTGATTTCGCTTCGCAGGTCGGTTTCATCGCCGTCCTTGCTGATGCGGGTGGTAATAAGCTCTGAAAGCCACACGAACGGTTTCAGGAGCAGGACCAGCGTATTGAGAATCGCCGGCAGCACGCGTGACAGCTGACGCCAGTAGGTGGCGCCGAGCGTTTTCGGGATGATTTCGGAAACGATCAGGATCATCAGCGTCATCAGCGCCGAGGCCACGCCCAGATAGGTTTCGCCAAACACTACCGCCACCTGGGCACCGACACCGGTTGCACCGGCAGTGTGGGCAATGGTGTTGAGGGTGAGAATGGCCGACAGCGGCTGGTCGATGTTGTTCTTGAGTCGGTAGAGCTTATCGTGCAGGCGAGGGCGCTCATCTTTCAGGTGTGCAATGTAGCTTGGGGTCAGCGACAGAAGGGCCGCTTCAAGAATAGAACACAGAAATGAAACGCCGATGGAAAGCACGGCGTAGAGCACAAGCAGGAACATAAAGCCTCACAAGGGACGTCGAATACGCATCTAAGAGCGCTTTTGGGATCAGGTCAACGAGTGATACGGCGGTGTTCAGTATGGGTTAAACGAGCGTCTACGCCAAAAGCGCAATGGCCGGAGGTGCGTACCAGTGTCTACGTTCAAAAGGTGCCATACACAAGGGGGGCCCAATCATGCAACGCAAGCCATTTATCTCTGAAGCATTGCTCAAGCGCTGCGAGAAAGAGCAGCAACAGGAAATCGAACGCTCAACGCGTAAATTCGATCGAGCCTCACTCGAGGAGCGCAAGGAACTGTCGATGCTGGTCGAGATGGCCGTGCGAGACGGGGAAAGTTATTCAACCATTGCCGAGACCCACAGCGGCCTTGGGCTCTCCGAACAGCGGCTGCGTGACCTGATTGGCCCGGAAGCGGCGATCCGAGATCGAATCGAGCGTTTCGAGCGCTTTCAATACGCCTGAGGCCGGGGCGGCTTGCGTCTGAAGCAGAGGCGCTTTCTCATCCGAGCCTGACCCATGTATTTCAAAAGCCGACCCTCGGGTCGGCTTTTTCGTGTCAGCACGCGTTTCTAGTTCATGTCAGAGCACGTCACTATCGAACGCCTCGGTCAGGACAGGGTGCGAGCACGTACCCGGCGGCCCTTGAGCGGCGCACTTTGCAGTTGCTTGAGCGCCTGCTTCAGCGCCCGCCGCTGAACCGCGATGAAACTTGCCCGTGCGGTCACCTTGATCTTGCCAAGCTGGTCGGCGTCCAGCGCATGGCCGTACTCGGCGTTGGTCAACGCACCGACCAGATCCCCCGGTCGAATCTTCTGTTTTTTGCCGGCATCGAGCTCGAGCGTGGCCATCGGCGCTGGAAACGGCGTGCTCAAGGCGTCAGGCTGCGGTAACGGCTCGGGTTCGAGTTCCTGGCCCAGGCGCTCACTCAGTTCCAGCAGGCGCATGCGCTCCCGGTCGCTGATCAACGTGCAGGCCACGCCCTTGCCGCCGGCGCGGCCAGTACGGCCGATGCGGTGCGTATGCACGTCGAGATCACTTGCCAGCTGGTAGTTGATCACCGCCTCGAGCGCGTCGATGTCGAGCCCGCGGGCGGCAACATCGGTTGCCACCAGAATCGAGACGCTGTCGTTGGCAAACTGAATCAGCGTCTGGTCGCGCTCGCGCTGATCGAGATCGCCGTGCAGGGCCTTGGCACTGAAGCCATCGTGCGCCAGATCCTCGGCAAGCTTTTGTGTTTCTGCGCGGGTATTGCAAAACACCACGCAGTTCGAGGGTCGGTAGTGCAGCAGTACCTGCACCAGTGCCTCGAACCGGGAAAGTCCATCGAGGGCGTAGATGTGCTGCTCGATGCTCTCACGGCTGTGCGTGCTCTCGACCTCGATAATGGCCGGGTTCGTCAATAGACGGTCGGCAAGCGGCGTGATCGCGGCGTCAAACGTTGCACTGAACAGCAGTGTCTGACGCGTTCGCGGCATGTCATCGATGATGGCGTCGAGGGCGTCTTCAAAGCCCATGTCGAGCATCCGGTCGGCCTCATCCAGCACGAACATCGTAAGATGCTCGAGCGACAGCGAGCCCTTGCGCAGGTGCTGCTCCACCCGGCCCGGCGTGCCGACGACGATGTGCGCGCCGTGCTCGAGCGAGTGAAGCTGCGGGCCGATCGGCGCGCCGCCGCACAGCGTCAGCACCTTGACGTTATGCATCTGCCGCGCCAGGCGCCGGATCTCTTCGGCGACCTGATCGGCAAGCTCGCGCGTGGGGCAGAGCACCAGGGTCTGGACGCGAAAGCGGGCAACGTCGAGCCGAGCCAGCAGGGCAAGACCAAAGGCCGCGGTCTTGCCCGAGCCGGTCTTGCCCTGACCGCGCACATCGCGGCCCGAAAGCGCCGGCGGCAGGCTCGCGGCCTGGACGGGGGTCATGGTGTGATAGCCAAGCGAGTCAAGGTTGCGTGCCAGCGCCTCGGGCAGGGCGAGAGTGGCAAAGTCGGTGGAGTCGGTCGCGTGGGTCACGGGGCATCCTGTTTATAAGCGAAGCGATGGCGGGCAGCATACCAGAAGATTGCCGCCGACACGTTGACCGCCCCCCGCTTAAGGGGCGTCCGCGCTGGCTTCAATATCATGATCGAGCATGCCGCCGGATTGTCTTCGCCAGAGCCGGGCATAGAGGCCGCCGCGCTCGAGCAGCTCCCGGTGGCTGCCCTGTTCGACGATGCAGCCCTGATCCATCACGATCAGCCGGTCCATCGCGGCGATGGTCGAGAGCCGATGCGCAATCGCAATGACGGTCTTGCCTTCCATCAATCGGTCGAGGTTGTCCTGGATGGCGGCTTCGACGTCGGAATCAAGCGCGGAGGTCGCCTCGTCCAGAATCAGGATCGGGGCGTCCTTCAGCATGACGCGCGCGATGGCGATGCGCTGGCGCTGGCCGCCTGAGAGCTTCACTCCACGCTCGCCGACGTGGGCATCCATGCCGTGTCGGCCGGCACTGTCTCTGAGCTCGCCGATGAAGTCGGCCACGTGGGCCTCGGCCGCGGCCTGCCACAGTTCGGCCTCTGTTGCCTCTGGCCGGCCGTAGGCGAGATTGTCGCGGATCGAGCGGTGCAGAAGGGCGGTGTCCTGCGTCACCATGCCGATCTGGGCGCGAAGGCTTTCCTGCGTCACCGTGGCGATGTCCTGACCGTCGATGGTGATCACGCCGCCCTCGACGTCATAGAACCGCAGCAGCAGGTTCACAAGTGTCGACTTGCCGGCGCCGGAGGGGCCGATCAGGCCGATTTTCTCGCCGGGGGCGATGTCGAGCGTCAGCGCATCGATCACGCCGCTGCCCTTGCCGTAGTGGAAATTCACATGGTCGAAGCGAAGCGCGCCTTCGGTCAATGAAAGCGCCGGGGCATCCGTTTTGTCCTCGACCTGACGCGGCTTTGAAAGCGTGGCCATGCCATCCTGTACGGTGCCGATGTTCTCAAACAGGCTCGACACTTCCCACATGATCCACTGCGACATGCCCCAAAGCCGCATGACGAGCCCGATCGCCACCGCGATGGCGCCAACCGTGATAGCGCTTTCGAGCCATAGCCGAATGGCGAGCGCCCCGATTGAAAACAACAGCACCGCGTTCAACAGATACAAAAGGCCGTAAAGCCCGGTGACCAGCCGCATCTGCCGGTGAACGGTGTCCATGAATCCGCTCATGCCTTCGCGTGCAAATTCGGCTTCCCGCCGGGCGTGTGAAAAGAGCTTCAGGGTCTGAATATTGCTGTAGCTGTCGACAATGCGTCCGGTCATCTGCGAGCGGGCATCGGCCTGGGCTTCCGACACGCGGCTCATGATCGGCACGAACACGCGAAGAAGCCCGAGATACCCCAGAAGCCACAGCGCGAGCGGCACCGCCAGACGCCAGTCGGCGCTGGCCACCAGAATCAGGGTGCCGAGAAAATAGACGCTTACGTAGTTGAGCACGTCGAACAGCTTGATCACGCATTCGCGCACCGCAAGCGCCGTCTGCATTACCTTGGTGGCGATGCGGCCGGCGAATTCGTCCTGATAGAACGGCATCGACTGCTTGAGCAGGTAGCGGTGGGCCAGCCAGCGGATGCGCATCGGGAAATTGCCCATCAGGGTTTGATGGTTAAGAAGCGAATGAAAGGTCACAAGCGTTGGTAGAAGAATCAGGATCAGCCCGGCCATGCCGGCCAGGGCCCACCCCTGATCGGCCAGAAACGTTGCGCGGTTCTGGGTGCTGAGCCAATCGACGATGTTGCCGAGAAAGCTGAACATCCACACCTCGATCGAGGCAATCAGAACCATCAGGACCGTGGCGACCGCCAGATACGGCCAGGCGCCCTTGGTGTAGTGCAGGCAGAACGCCAGCAAGCGCTCGGGCGGGCGTTCAGGCTCTTCCGGGGGAAAGGGGTCAAGGCGGCGTTCGAACCAGCGAAACATGAAGTATTTTCCCAGGAGGTGATCAGAGGACGCGGTACATATCGAGGTTGACCGTGTCCGGCGTGCGTTTGGCGTCACAGATGAACACGGACTCGGTCAGCCAGTGCAGTCGGGGGTCGTCGACCTCGAAGGTGGGGGTGGCCTTGAAGTAGATGTCCTCGACCGGCACGTGTTTGAAAAAGCCCATGTCATCACCGAAGAGATTCGCCGTGAAGGCACTTGGCAGACGGCGGATGCCGTTGTTTTCGATGTAGACGGTGCCGTCCTTGGTTGCCAGGGCGTAGCGCGCCGACAGTCGGCACAGGCCGTCAGGCTGGATGAACTGGCTATCGACGCCGCCGGGCAGCACGTGACCTTCGAGCGCGCCGCTGACCTCACCGCCAAGAATCGGGATCAGCTGACGTTTGCCGCGTGCGGGGTCGCTGCTGACAATGGTGGGGGCGTCGACCGTGATGGCGATACGAAAGGAAAACTCGAGCGTCGGGGACATGAACTCTCCGGTCTAAACAAGAAAACGGTCATGAGCATTACTATAGACCTCGCACTATAGACCTCGCGTCAACGTCGCACCCGACATGGGTCGCGTCGAGGTCGTTAACACGCTATCTTTTCAGGCGGATTCATATTCAGCAAGCGCGTTCGCGCCTTCAAGGATCGAGGGAGACCGACATGACAACGCAGTCCGACTACACACCGCCCCGCGTATGGCAGTGGCAGAAAGAGAGCGGCGGCAAGTTCGCAGGCACCAACCGGCCGGTCGCAGGCGCTACCCACGAAAAAGCACTGCCGGTGGGCGAGCATCCGTTTCAGCTCTATTCGCTGGCCACGCCCAACGGGGTCAAGGCCAGCATCATGTTCGAAGAGCTGCTGGCGCTTGGGTATCAGGGCGCGGAGTACGATGCCTGGCTGATTAACATCGGCGATGGCGATCAGTTCGGCAGTGGGTTTGTCGACATCAACCCCAATTCGAAGATCCCGGCGATGGTCGATCACAGCGGCAGCGAGCCGGTGCGGGTGTTCGAATCCGGGTCGATGCTTTTGTATCTGGCGGAGAAATTCGGTGAGTTCCTGCCGACCGAGCACGTAAGCCGCACCGAGGCGCTGAACTGGCTGTTCTGGCAGATCGGCAGCGCGCCGTATCTGGGCGGTGGCTTCGGGCACTTCTATAACTACGCGCCGGTCAAGATCGAATACGCCATTGACCGCTTCACCATGGAAACCAAGCGCCAGCTCGATGTGCTCGACCGCCATCTGGCCGACCACGACTACCTGGCCGGTGACACCTACTCGATTGCCGACATCGCGACCTGGGCCTGGTACGGCCAGCTGGTGCTCGGGCGTCTGTACGACGCCGCTGAATTCCTGCAGGTGCAGGAGTACACCCACGTACTGCGCTGGGCGAACGCCATCGATGCTCGTCCGGCGGTGCAGCGCGGCCGCATGGTCAATCGCACCTTCGGCGAGCCGGAAACCCAGCTGCATGAACGCCACGACGCCCGTGATTTTGACACCAAGACCCAAGACAAGATCGGCGGCAACGACTAGCCAGCGCCGGCCTTCGGTGTGACCGATGAGCGCGGTGCTTGACCTTCGCGCTCGTCGGGCAACAATAACGCCCTCCTTACACCGGGCACGGAGCCGTCGATGGCGATCCAATCTACGCACACTCCCTATCTGATCATCGGCGGGGGCAGCATGGGGCTGGCCACCGCCGATGCCCTTGCCGCCACCGAGCTTTCTGATACCGCATCGCACACCAACGATGCGACTCGAGTGCGTGTCCTCGACGCTCACAGCCCACCGCACGCGCACGGAGCGCACCACGGGCAGACCCGCCTGATTCGTCTGGCCTACGGCGAAGGCGCCGGCTACGTCACCCTTGCACGGCGCGCTCTTGCGCTTTGGCGAGAGCTCGAACGCGAGACCGGCGAATCACTTTTTTTGCCCACGGGCGTGATCAACGTTGGTCCTGATTCGGCGCCATTCGTGCGTCAGGTACAGCACAGTGCGGCGACGCACGGGCTCTCGCTTGACACACTGGACGCGGCCGCAGTAACCGAGCGCTTTCCCGGCTGGGCGCTGAGTGAGCCCATGCGGGGCTGCTTCGAGGCCGAGGCCGGCGTGCTGTGGATCGAGCGCATACTCGCCGCCTGGCGCCGGCGCGTCGAGCGCTCACGGCATGCCGAGCTGGTGACCGGCGCGCGCGTTGTGCGACTGAGCGCGCGAGATGAGGGCGGCTTTGTCGCCCACTGCGCCGATGGCCGTACATTCTCGGCCGAACGGGTGCTGCTGGCGGCCGGGGCGCATACGGCGCCGCTTGCCGACACGCTTGACGTGACGCTGCCGCTGACTCGAATTCGAAAGACATTTGCCTGGTTCGAGGCCGATGACCGCTACCTTCCCGAGCGCTTTTCGGGGTTTAGCCTGACCGACCCCGAGCAGGGCGTGTTCTACGGCTTTCCCGACCTTGAGGGCGCGGGGTTCAAGATTGGCCGTCACGACGGCGGCCAGCCGGTCGCTCCCGACGACCCGTTAATGCCGTTCGGGGCCCACGGTGATGACGAGGCGGAGCTTCGCCGAGTCATCGAGCGCTACCTGCCGGGCGTTGGGGAAGTGCGTCACGGCGTGGTGTGTCACTACGTTCGAAGCCCGGATGAGCACTTCGTTATCGACGAGCCCCGGCCCGGTCTAATGGTGGCCGGTGGTTTTTCAGGCCATGGATTCAAGTTCGCCAGCGCCCTCGGTGAGGCGCTCGCCCACTGGCTTTTAACCGCGCAGCCGGCGGCGTCGCTGTCGGCGTTTCGGCTATCGCGCTTTACCCTCTAACGCCTGGAGCACGCGGCTGGATGCAGACCGAACGGACAATGGAAGAACAGGGCATGACTAGAGAGCAGGGCAAAAAACAGGACACGACCGAAAACGCTTGGGACGTGGTCATCGTCGGTGCCGGCGCCACCGGGCTTGCTGCGGCGCATTCGGCCGCGCGACGCGGGCTTCGGGTGGCGCTTCTAGAGCGAGGCGATACGGTCGGCGGCAACATCGGCACTCGGCGCGACAGCGGCTGGCAGACCGAAATCGGCCCCAACACGCTGATGATGAAGCCGCCGCTTTATGCGCTTCTTGAAGAGCTTGAATTGCTCGATGAGGCGCAGCCCGCCAACACCGCCGCCCGCAAGCGGTTTGTTGCCTATCAGGGGGCGCCGGTCGCGCTTCCGACCCACCCATTGAATGCCGTGACCAACCCGCTTCTGGGTGCTAAAGGCTGGTCCCAGGTACTTCGCGAGCCGTTCGCGCGCAGCGCCCCGGAGCGGGAAGAGAGCCTGGCCGCCTTCGTCGAGCGCCGACTTGGCCGGCGCGTGCTCGATTACATGGTCGACCCGTTCGTGTCCGGGGTGTACGCCGGCGACCCCTCCAGGCTATCGGCGCCGGCGGCCATGAAACGGCTGGTGGCCCTTGAGCAGAAATACGGCTCGCTGATTCGCGGCGGGCTCACCGGGCTCATCAAGGCACGCCGCACGCCGTCTCCCTTGCCTCCCGAGTGGCGCGGCCAGCTGGTCAGCTTTCCAGACGGGCTTCGCCGCCTGACGGACCGGCTTGCCGAGCGCATCGAGGCCCAGCCGGCGGCGAGCATTCATCTTGGCTGTGAGGTGGCCTCCATACAGCGTACAAGTGGGGGGTGGTGCGTCGAGACGAATGATCAACGCTTCACGACCAGCGAGCTGGTGCTGGCGGTGCCGGCGCACGTCAGTGCGCGCCTGCTCGAGCCCATCGACCCCGCGCTTGCCCGCCCGCTCGAGGAAATCGTCTACCCCTCGGTCAACGCCGTTGCGCTTGGCTTTCGGGCGGAAGACATCATGCACCCGCTCGATGGCTTCGGCCTTTTGATCCCGAACCGCGAGCAGCGCACCACGCTCGGGGTGCTCTTTTCCTCGACGCTTTTCCCGAACCGCGCCCCCGACGGCCATGTGCTGCTGACCGGGTTCATGGGCGGGCGCCGTCGTCCGGGCGTGGCCGAGTGGGACGACAACGCGCAGGTGGCGCAGGTGCTCTATGACCTGCGCGACCTGCTGGGCATTCGCGGCGAGCCGGTCTGGAGCCGGGTGCAGCGCTGGCCGAAGGCGATCCCGCAGTACGAGTTCGGCCACCTCGAGCGGATCGAAGCGCTGGACGCCGCACTGGCATACCATGAAGGGCTTTCGCTTGTTGGCAACTGGCGCGACGGCATCGCGGTCGGCGATTGTCTTGAAAACGGGCGGCGGTTGGGTGAGCGGCTAGCGCCTGCGCGCTAAAACGTAAACGACCAGGCCAGAAACAATCACACAGCACCAGCGGGTGCTGACACACGTCAGGGAGATGAGATGCGCATTTCGATGTACCAGGTCGACGCGTTCACGAGCGAGCTGTTCAAGGGCAATCCGGCGGCGGTGTGCCCGCTGACCGAGTGGTTGCCAGAGGCAACGCTTCAGGCGATCGCTTCTGAAAATAATCTGTCCGAGACCGCGTTTTTCGTGCCGGAGGGCGAGGGCTATCGGCTTCGCTGGTTCACGCCCAGGGATGAAGTCGATCTGTGCGGGCACGCGACACTTGCCACCGCCCACGTGATCTTTACCCATCTGGGCGCGACCGAGCACACGCTTCGCTTTGACACCCGAAGCGGCCCGCTTTTTGTCTCGAAGCTCGATTCGGGCTACCGCATGAATTTCCCGGCCGCGATGCCCGAGCCGTTCGAGGCGTCATCGGCGTTGCTCGAAGGGCTTGGCGTGACGCCAACCGAGGTTCATGCGGCGTTCGATATCGTGGTGGTGCTTGAAAACGAGCAGCAGGTGCGCACGCTCGCGCCCGAGCTTTCCCATTGGCATGGGCTTGGCAAGCGGGGCGTGGTGGTCACCGCCCCGGGTGATCATGTGGATTTTGTCAGCCGGGCGTTCTTCCCCGAACTCGATGTGCCGGAAGACCCGGTCACCGGTTCGGCGCACTGCGAGCTGGCGCCTTACTGGGCCGAGCGGCTTGGCAAGACCACGCTTACGGCCCACCAGGTTTCAGAGCGCCTGGGTGAGCTTACGTGCGTGGTCGAGGGCGAGCGCGTCGGACTGGTCGGCCAGGCGGTGGATTATTTTGAAGCCGTGGTCACGCTTCCTGACGCGCGCTAAAGCGTTTCATTGACGTAGAAAGCGCCCCTATGGGCGCTTTTTTGTGAAGCCTAGGGCGCCATACCGGGCATCATCCGGTAGTAGAGATCGAACAGAATCCAGAGCGTACCGCCTGCGAGAATGGTGATGATCAGCACGGTGAACAGGATCAGCTGCAGGTCTTCGCGGGTGTTGCGTGAAAACGAGATGTGCAGGAAAAATCGAAAGTGCACGATGATCTGAACCACTGCGCATTCGCCGATGATGATCCAGTGGGCAATCGATGGCAGCGGCACGAACGCGGCCACGCCGAAGGGAATCAGCGTCAGCACAAGCGATAGAAAAAGCCCCCAGCCGTAGCTTCGAAAATCGCGCTGGCGCTCTCGGGCCAGGTCCTCGTCATCGTGGCCACGTTGCTGCGCCTGCGTGTTTTGGTCGGTATTCTGATCAAGGGTCTGGGTGTCTTGAGCGTTTGACTCGTGCGCGCGCATCAGGTCAGTCCTCCCAGATACACCAGCGAAAAGATCACGATCCAGACGATGTCGAGAAAGTGCCAAAGAATTGCAAGCCGGGTGAGGCCGGTCTTGACCTGAGTATCGATGCGATGAACCGCCATCTGCCCGAAGATCGCCAGCATCCAGAGACACGCCCCGGCCACGTGCAGGCCGTGAAGTGGCACCAGCGAGAAAAACGCTGAAAGATAGCCGCTGCGGCTGGGGTAGCCGCCTTCGCTGATCATGGTGTGAAAGTCCTTGAGCTCGTGGGCGAGGAAGCCGAGTCCGAGTAGAAGCGTCACCACCAGCCAGCCGATCAGTTTCGCCGTGCCTTGATGGTATTTAAGCGACAGCGACGCCATCCCGAAGGTAAAACTGCTGGCGAGCAGCAGCATCGTTTCGATGAAGGCACCCTTCATTTCCAGCAGGTCACTCGGGCCCGGGCCACCGGCAGTGCCGCCGAGCATGGTGACGTAGGTGGCAAACAGCAGCCCGAAGATGATGAAGTCGCTCATCATGAAGACCCAGAACCCGAACACCAGCTCTTCGTTGGCGCTGTGAGCCTCCTCGTGCGGCTCGCCCAGATTGAGCCCCGGGTGGCGCGTCGAGGCGCCTGCGGTGTGCGTGGTCATTGAATCGCTCCTTCGTTGGGCGGAACGGGTACGCCGCGGTTGGCCTCGCTCTGTTCCCATTGACGTGTGATCGGTTCGAACTGCTCGAGCTGATGTGCCCACGCGCGTTGCTGGCGCTCGATCGCCTCGGCGTCAAGGGTCCAGGTGGTGTTGCGCGCGAAACCACGCGCGATCATGGCAACAAGCGCCACTGCGCTGAACGCCAGGGCCAGCCACCACATGTGCCAGGTCAAGCCAAAGCCGACGGCGGTGCCGCTTACGCCAATGATCACGCCCATGGCGGTGTTCTTAGGGATAGTGATCGGCTCGTAGCGTGCAGGGGACTCATGCGGGGCACCGTCGCATTTTTGCCGGTAGAAGGCGTCGTGGCTGTTGACCTGCGGCAGCACCGGAAAATTGTATTCAGGCACCGGGGAGGGCGTATCCCATTCAAGGCTTCGCCCGTCCCAGGGGTCGCCGCCGGGGGTGGCGAGGGCGTCGCGGCGCTTGATGCTGACCCAGAGCTGCGCCATAAGACAAACGATCGCGTACAGGATGATCAGTGCGCCAAGGCCCGCAGCGATGGTCCAGGGCAGATAGACGGGGTCGAAAAACGCCACGGTTCGCCGCGGCATGCCAAGAAGGCCAAGGGCGTACAGCGGAAAGAACGCCAGCATGAAACCGACAATCCAGCTCCAGGCTGCGCGATAGCCCCAGCGGGCATCGAGCTGGAAGCCGAACGCCTTGGAGAACCAGTAGGTGTAGCCGGCCAGCATCCCGAACAGCAGGCCCGGAATGAGCATGTTGTGAAAGTGGGCGACCAGAAACAGCGAGTTGTGAATCTGGTAGTCGATGCTGGGCGTTGCAAGAATGATGCCGGAGAGCCCGCCGATGGAGAACAGAATCAGAAAGCCCACGGCGTAGACCATCGGCACCGTCAAACGCACGCGCCCCCGATACATGGTCAGCATCCAGTCGAAGATCTTCACCCCGGTCGGAATGCCGATCAGCATGGTCGCGATGCCGAACACGGCGTTGATGTGGGCGCTTTGCCCCATGGTAAAGAAGTGGTGGAGCCAAACGGTAAACGACAGCACCGCAATCGCCATGGTCGCGATCACCAGCGCCGTGTAGCCGTAAAGGCGCTTGCCCGAGAAGGTCGAGAACACTTCCGAGAACACCCCGAACGCCGGCAGGATCAGGATGTAGACTTCCGGATGGCCGAAGGCCCAGAACAGGTTGATGTAGTTCATCATGTTGCCGCCGAGGTCGGCGGTAAACATGTGGAAGTCCAGGTAGCGATCCAGCGCCAGAAGGCCTGTGGCCACCGTCAGTGGCGGCATACCGAAGATCATCAGAATCGAGGTGCAAAGCGCGGTCCAGCAAAACAGCGGCATGCGCATCAGGGTCATGCCCGGGGCGCGCTTTTTATAAATGGTCACGGCGAAGTTGATGCCTGAAAAGGTCGAGGAGAGCGTCGAGAGCGTCACCCCCCAGATCCAGTAATCCACCCCCGGCCCCGGGTTGGCCTGAAGCTCGGTGAAGGGCGGATAGCCGGTCCAGCCGCCGGTTGAAAACGGCGCCAGAACCAGTGAGATCATCATCAGCGCGGCGCCGGCGGCGGTCAGGCCGAAACTTACCGAATTGAGCACCGGAAACGACAAATCCCGGGCGCCGATCTGAAGCGGCATCACGAAGTTGATCAGCCCGGTCAGAAACGGCATTGCCATGAAAAAGATCATGATGGTGCCGTGGGTGGTGAAAAGCTGTCCGTAGTGTTCGGGCGATAGAAATCCGCCACCGAGGCCGAAGGCTTGCTGGGCACGCATGAACGCGGCCTCGATCACGGCGCGCAAGAGCATGAGTAGCGCGATCACGATGAACATGATGCCGATCTTCTTGTGATCGACGCTTGTGAGCCAGTCGCACCAGAGCACCTTCCACTTGCCATACCAGGTGATCAGCGCCGCGGCGGCAAGCGCGCCGAGCACCACCATGCCGGCGGCGCCCGAGGCAATAATGCCGTTGATGATGGATTCCCGAGTGGGGTTTTGGATCATGTCCCAAAACGGCAGGGCGTCCCAGCCGAGTCGGCCGAGCAGAAATGAAGACTCGTCGGTCACTGGGTGTTCCTCTCTTGAATGGCGCGCTCTGACGTATTCGATGCGGCGTCGCTTGACTCGGCAAGGCCTGCCCAATCGACCGGCTGGTGCCGGGCGATGGCGTGAAACAGGCCGTCCGGAACCTGGCTGAAGGCCACCATCGGCGCCGGCGGGGGCGGGTCATCGCTCAGTGCGTTGGCAACGTCCTTCCAGGTGTTTTGCGCTTTCAAAAGCGCGTAGGCGCCCTGGTCAAGCGTGTGACCCTGGGTGCGGATCTGGTCGATGTAGGTATCAAACCGGTTCTGGCTGACGGTCTGGGTCGTGAATTGCTGCTTGTAAAAGCCCTCGCCGTTGTACTGAATGTTGCGGCCCATGAAATCGCCCTCGCGCTCGGCGATGAGGTGAAGGCGCGTCACCATCCGATTCATGACGTCGATCTGGCTGCCCAGCGCCGGAATGAAAAACGTCTGCATCACGGTGGCCGAGGTCAGCGTGAACGACACCGGCCGGTCGGTCGGAAGAATAAGCCGGCCAAGCGTGGCAACGCCCTGGTCCGGGTAGATGAACAGCCACTTCCAATCAAAGCCGATTACCTGCACCTCGAGCGGCGTCTTGTCACTTTCGATGGGTTTATAAGGATCGAGGGCGATCGTCTTTTGCCACAGCACCACCGACAGTACGCCGACAACGATCACTGGTACGCCCCAGATCAACACGTCGATCAGCTTGGAAAAGCTCCAGCGCGGGCGATAACTCGCCTGGCCCGAGTAGCGGTAGCGCCAGACCAGCCAGGGCGTCAGCACAAGCACCGGAAGCACCACGATCATGACCATCAATATCACGAAGCCCAGGTGCTCGCGTTGAGCGTGTGCGATCGGACCGCCCGGATTCAGAAAACCGGGAAGACGATCACAGCCGCTTAAAAGCGTGAAAGCAGATACAGCGACGAGCGAAAGCAGCCAGCGAAAGGCCGCTCGCCGGTATAAGGAGGGTGGGGAATTCACTGACGGCTCCGACATCCATGTTTGATTCGTCGGGGGTGGAGGATCCTGCCACTCCCTTAGGTGAGCCTTAGTATTGAAGAGGTTGCGTCATCTTTCAAAGCCGATTGCGAACATGAGGCTTTCAGATGGCTTTGATAGCCTTGGGCTATCAAAAATATTTTTTCAATTTTATTTTTGGTGAAAAGCAAGGCGTGACGGGGGCTCGCGGACAGAGGTGGGGCGAGCACGTGGGGTTTGACCCCATAAGGCCCGCACGAGGGCGGCTGTGTGGTTATCCGGCGTTCGGTGCTATGGCCGACAAGGCATCGAGGCGTTAAAGCGACTACGCTGATGCCAGCGGATCAGAATGCAACAAGGGTGCCCTGAGCAGGCATTGGATAACACGAATGTCTGTCGACCCAAAGGCAGGATGCCTTGATTAGCTTTATGGAGAGTTGACCGTGTCTAACGATGATCGAAAGCCTACGACTACAGATGCCGGTATTCCGGTATCCAGTGACGAATATTCCCTCTCGGTCGGCCCTGATGGCCCCATTGTCCTTCATGACCATTATCTCATGGAGCAAATGGCGGCGTTCAACCGTGAAATGATTCCCGACCGCCAGCCGCATGCCAAGGGCAGCGGCGCATTCGGCCATTTCGAGGTAACCGAAGACGTCAGTAAATACACCAAGGCCAAGTTCCTGCAAAAAGGGGCCAAGACCGAGGTGGTCGCCCGGTTTTCGACCGTTGCCGGCGAAAGTGGCAGCCCGGATACCTGGCGTGACCCACGCGGCTTCGCACTGAAGTTCTACACCGAAGAGGGCAACTTCGACATGGTCGGCAACAACACGCCGGTCTTTTTCGTGCGTGACCCGCTGAAGTTCCAGCACTTCATCCACTCTCAGAAGCGCCGCGCCGACAATGGTCTTCGTGACCACGACATGCAGTGGGACTTCTGGTCGCTCTCGCCGGAATCGGCGCATCAAGTGACCTGGCTGATGGGCGATCGCGGTATTCCGCGCACCTGGCGCCACATGAACGGCTATTCGAGCCACACCTACATGTGGGTCAACGAAGGCGGTGAGCGGTTTTGGGTCAAGTACCACTTCAAGACCGACCAGGGCATCGAGTGCATGACCCAGGAAGAAGCGGTCAAGATGGACGGCACCGATCCGGACTATCACCGCCGTGATCTCTTCAACTCGATCAAAAATGGCGACTGCCCGTCCTGGACGCTGCACATGCAGATCATGCCGTTCGAAGATGCCAAGACCTATCGCATCAACCCGTTCGATTTGACCAAGATCTGGCCGCACGAGGATTATCCGCTGATCAAGGTCGGTAAGCTGACGCTTGATCGCAACCCGACCGATTTCCACAGCCAGATCGAACAGGCCGCGTTCGAGCCGAACAACTCGGTCCCGGGCACGGGCTTCTCACCCGACAAGATGCTGTTGGCGCGTGTCATTTCCTACGCCGACGCCCACCGGGCGCGTCTTGGGGTCAACTACAAGCACATTCCGGTCAATACGCCGATCAACGAGGTCAATAGCTACGCCAAGGGCGGTGCAATGCGCATTCGTTTGGCAAGCGACCCCGTCTACGCCCCGAACAGCAAGGGCGGCGCGGCGGCGCAACCGGAACGCTATCCGGAAGACGCCACCTGGGAAGCCGATGGCGAGTTCGTGCGGGCGGCCTACACCAAGCGCCAGGACGACGACGACTTCAGTCAGGCCAACGATCTGGTCAACAAGGTCATGGATGATGCCGCTCGTGACCGTCTGGTCAGCAACATCGTCGGCCACGTCAGCGCCGATGTCGAAGAGCCGGTGCTTTCACGCGTGTTCGAATACTGGGACAACGTCGATGCCACCATCGGCAAGCGTGTGCGTGACGGCGTAACGGCCAACCGCAACGGCTGATCCCGGCATGTACCGGTAAGTGATCGAAAAAAGAAAACCCGCGCGAAAGCGCGGGTTTTTTTATGCATGACAAGGCGCGTTGAATGCCGAGGCTTTAGCCCGGCTGATCGGATTTATGCCGACGAACGACCCAGAAGCCGACGGCACCGGCCATGAAGAGCATGCCGCCACAGCCGACCGCGAGCACGTAGGCCCCGGTCACATCGACAGAGGCGATGTCGTAACGCGAGGCAAGCGATGCAAGTGTGTCGGCGTATTGACGCCACAGGAACACGCCCACGCCAATGCCCGACAGCATGGTACACAGCGCCACCAGCCGTGAGCCGTTGGCCCAGCTTGGAAGGCCGTGGGTATCGTCGTGGTGCAGGAACTCGCGGTAGCGCCGCTCCTCCTCGCTTACCCTGGTCAGGCGGGACACGATCACGATGGCAATGAGCGCCGCGATCGTGCTTATAAGCACCGGGTGCAGATAGACCGGAAGCTCGAGCCATTCGGCCTGAATCATCAGCGAGAGAATCAGGTTGCCGACAAAGCCGACGATCAATCCCCAGCCGGCGGCGGCGGCGGTAATCGTTTTGCTCCACACACTCATCAGCGCCACCGGCCCCCAGGACGAGGCAAAAAGCGTTGCCGCGAACCAGACCACCGCCATCACCGCCGGCGGCTGAAACAGCGCCAGAATCAGCGCGATCAGACCCGCGCCCAGAATCGCGAGACGGCTTGCCCGCATGGCGGCGGCGTCGCTGCTCGAAGCCGGCAGGATGTCGTTTGAAATGCTGAAACCGATGATCGACAGGAAGGTCGAGCAGGACGACAGCCCGGCGGCGAATACGCCGGTAATGATCACGATGCCAAGCCACGGCGGCAAAACGTTCATCGCCGCCCAGATCATCGCGCGTTCCCCCTCGAGATCCGGGTTATAGAGGTTGAGCGCCGCGCCGGTCATCATCATCAGCGCGTAGAACACCGCAAGCGCCACCGCGGTCAGCATCGCCGAGCGCATGACAACGTGCTCGTTGCGCGCCATCAGGTAGCGGCTTGATTGCCACGGGCTCGCGGCCAGCACTGCCGCCCACACAAGGCCGAGTGTCACGCCCCAAATCAGCGCCTCGCCGGGGGAGGAAAAGGTGCTGCCTTCGCCCTCGAGCACGCCGTGCCAGAGCGCGATGCCGGGCTTGTCGGTCTGATCGAGCAGGCCGCTGACGGCGCCGGGCCAGCCGCCCAGGTCATGAATGATGTAGAGCGACCCGCCAAGCGCGGCGAGCGAGAAGATCACGAACATGATCGTGTCAGTGAGCATCACGCCCGGGGAGCCCGAGTACAAAATGAAGCCGGTGTAGGTCAGCCACACAAGCACCAGCCCGACCCAATAGGGCAGGCCCGTCAGTTCCTGGAACATGATGCCCGCGCCCTGCATGACGCCAAGCAGGTAGGCGCCAAGCCCGATGACAGTGGTCAGGCCGGCGATGCGCTGCACCTGGCGGGAATTGAAGCGCTTGCCGAAATACTCAGGCACCGTCAACGCCTTGCTGCGGCGAAGGTAGCGGCCGAATACCAGCGCGCCGAGCAGGCAGCCCGAGGTGCTCAATGCGGCAAAGATCAGCATGACGAACGGGTAGCCCTGATAGGCAAAGCCGGTTTCGCCCAGAAACGCACTGGTGCTCAAATAACTTGCAACCAGCGTGCCAAGAATAAGAAAGGTCGGCGCGTTGCGACCGGCCACGAGGTAGTCGTCCAGATGTTGAACGCGCCGGCCGGCCAGATTGCCGATGATGAAATAGCCCACCAGGCTAAGCAGGATGGAAACCGTGTAGATCATGAAAATGCTCGTTTGTTGTTAGTGCGAGTCTTGATGCGACCGTCGATGATAGAAAGCCTGACCGCTCCAGGCATTCTCAGTGCGGCGTCGGGCGCAGTATGAACGACGTCCCCTGGGTAAAATCAAATCTTTTCTGATAAAGCAAATATGAAACTCCCCCATGGCGTACTCGAGTGTGCGCTGATGCGACATAAGTACTGCTTTAATCGGTAAAGGCCTGGTTCATTGCGTCGATATAGCTGTCAATTCGCAACCGTCCAAGTGGCGCCGCGCACCCGTTGAGTCGCTCGGCAGCAGACGGCTGACGTCATCGTGTCATCAGAAAAGGACAGCAATAGCCATGACAAGCGCCTCCAACTGCGAGCAACACCCAAATCCGTGTCGGGAACAGGACTACCTTCGAGCGGCGATCGATCGGTCACAGGCGGTCGTCGAGTTCACGCCGGAGGGCATCATTGTCGATGCCAATCAGAATTTCCTCGATTGCGTCGGCTATGAGCTTGCTGAGATCAAGGGCAAGCACCATCGAATGTTCTGCGATTCCGATGAGATCGGTCGGCCTGAGTACCGGGCATTTTGGCAAAAGCTCGGACGGGGCGAGTTCGATTCCGGCGAATATCGCCGCATTGGCAAGGGCGGTCGGGAGATCTGGCTGCAGGCGACCTACAACCCGGTGCTCGATGAACAGGGCAACGCGATTCGTGTGGTCAAGTTCGCCTCGGACACCACCGCGCAGAAAAACCACGATGTCGAGTTCGAGGGTAAGGTCGCGGCCATTAGCCGTGCTCAGGCCATGATCGAGTTCGACCTCGACGGCATTGTGCTTGCTGCCAACGATAATTTTCTGAAAACCATGGGCTATCGGGCCAATGAGGTGCTCGGCGAGCATCACCGCATGTTCTGTGAGGAATCGTTCTGGCAAAGTGCCGACTACGGCGATTTCTGGACCCGGCTCGGCCGGGGCGAACACGTACAGGGCGTTTACAAACGGCTTCGTAAAAACGGCGAGGAGGTGTGGCTACACGCCAACTACAGCCCGATCCTGAACGCCAGCGGCCACCCCTACAAGGTGGTCAAGTTTGCCCAGGACATTACCCAGCGCAAGCTTCAAAACGCCGAATTCGAAGGTAAGGTCAATGCCATCAAGCGCTCTCAGGCCGTAATCGAGTTCGACATGGCCGGCTATATTCTGGACGCCAACGACCTCTTTCTAGGGGCCACCGGCTATCGGCTCGATGAGATCCGGGGCCAGCACCACAGTATGTTCTGCGACACGCGCTACGCCGAAAGCAGTGAATACGCCCGCTTCTGGGATGAACTGGGCCGGGGCGTGTTTAAAAGTGGCGAGTTCAGGCGGTGCAAGCGCGATGGGAGCGAGCTGTGGCTTCAGGCAACGTATAACCCGATTTTCGATATGTCCGGCCGGCCGTTCAAGGTCATAAAGTTCGCCACCGACGTGACCGAGCGAAAGCATCAGAACGCGGAGCTTGAGGGGCGTTTAAGCGCCATTGATCGGGCGCAAGCGGTAATCGAATTCGATCTTTCCGGCAATATTCTCACGGCCAATGAAAATTTCCTGCACACCATGGGGTATAGCCTCGAGGAGGTGCGAGGCCAGAACCACCGTATCTTCTGTTCGAACGAGTACGTTCAAAGCGAAAGTTACCGGGATTTCTGGAAAAAACTGGGCAAGGGCGAATTTTTCAGCGGCCGCTTTCAGCGTCTTGGCAAGTTCGGGCGCACTGTCTGGATTCAGGGCACCTATAACCCGATTCTTGACGCCAACGGCAAGCCCTACAAGATCATCAAGTTCGCGACCGACATCTCGAAACAGGTGCGCCTCGAGGAGCGAATTCGTGATCAGGCGCTGTCGATGAATGAAAGTGTGGTTAGCCTGAATACGTCGATCAACGGAATCGCCGAAAACGCAGGTCTTACCCAGAAGCTTGCCTCGACCAATCAGGATGAGGCCCACCAGGGGGCCAAGACGCTCGAGCGCTCGGCCGAGGTCATGGAGGCGATCCGCAAGTCCTCTGAAGACGTTGACGCGATCGTGCAGGTGATCGGTGACATTGCCAACCAGACCAATCTGCTGGCGTTCAACGCGGCAATTGAGGCGGCCCGTGCCGGCGAGCATGGGCTGGGCTTCTCGGTCGTTGCCGATGAGGTGCGAAAACTTGCCGAGAAATCCTCGGAGGCCACCCGCAGCATTGATCGTCTTCTGAGCGAATCCAATCGCCGCGTCGAAGAAGGGCACCGGGTTACTCGCGAGGCGCTTTCCTCGTTCGAGCGCATCGTCAAGGGCATCGAATCCACCAGCCATTCCATCGATGAAATTACCCAGGCCACCCAGGCGCAGCTCGAAAACGCCGCACTGGTCGAGCGCTCGATTCATCAGTTGACCGAAGCCACTGCCGAGGCAAGCGAACGCACTGTGACGGAGCGTCAATAACATGCGCCGTGCAGAGGCGGTACCTGACCGGTTCTGTCTGTTCGAGGTTGGCGGCAGTCGCCTGGCGCTCAGGATCGCGTCCGTGCAGGAGATCGTGCCCTTGCCCGACCAATTGACACGGGCGCCGCGGGCACAGCCATTTGTGCTTGGCATGGTGCGCCTGCGTGAACTTCGACTGCCGGTGATCGATCTGTGTGCGCTGTTGGCGCTGCCGGCAACCACTGGGCCTGCCGTGCTGATCGTGCTCCAGCACCAACGTCAGCTGGTGGCCCTTCGGGTCGATCGAGTGATGGACGTGGTCGATGCGGTGCCGGAGCCACTTGGGCAGGACGATACCGCCGCGGCAGCGCTGACCCCGGCCGCACTGACTGACCCCGACAGCGGCGAACCCGTATATCTACTGGACGTCGATGCGCTGCTGGCGCTCGAGGGCATTCAGGTCACCTCCATCGAGCAGGACACCGTCGATGTGTCCGCCCATGTTGGCGCGAGCACACGGTCACAGGCGCTTTTGGTCGGCTGTCACGATATGCAGCTTGCCCTGCCATCGCACATGGTGCGTGAAATTCAAGCGCGGCCCACAGTGCATCCGCCGGTAATCGACGTTCCGGGCTTTGTGGGAACGGTCGAGCTTCGCGGAACGTCGCTTGCGCTGTTCAGCCCGCTTCGTCTTCTGGGGTATCGGGCGCCTGCTGGCCAGCAGGGGAAGTCGATGGTGGTATTGGCGGTCAATGGCTATCGCTTCGCGATTTTTGTCGACCGGGTGATTCGTATGGTGGAGTTCGAGGAGGCGGCCGTTCTGCCTCTGGCCGATTCCTCACAGGACCAAGATCTATTTACGGGACTGCTGCCTCACGCGTCGCTTGGGGAGTCCCTGCTGGTTTCGGAAACGGGGCTTGCCCAGATAAACGATCTCACTGGCATCGCTGGCATGTATGCCCGTGTCGAACAGCCCTCCGGAATAGGCCATACGCCCTGGCGGCGGTTTCCGTTCATGCATTTCAAGGCGCAGGGGCAGTTCGTGACCCCGCTTTATCAGCTCGAGGAGGTCATTGCCATGCCGGAGACGTATCTGCCGGCGGCTGATGTCGAGCGTGGCTGGGTCGGCAGCATGTCGCTGCGAGGGCAGTCGGTCAATTTGGTGGACCTGCGTCGGCTGCTGGGCATCGTGACCCCTGAACCCGCCTCACACGTGCTGGTGGTTCGCTGCGAGCGTTTCTTGATCGGGTTCATGATCGATACGACGCGGCGCATCGAATACATCGACGCGCCCTCGGACAGCCTCATCATTCAATGGCGGGGTGATAACAAGACCGGCGCGCCGCCGATCGAGCGCTGCAAGCGACTGGTCTCGATCGGGCGTGGAAGTCATCAGAAAGTACTGTCGGTACTGTGCCTTCAGGCACTGGCCAAGCTGATGGCTGATGAGGCTGAAGACGTCAACTGCACTCTAGTGAGTGACGAGCTTTCATAACCGAGTGCGCTCACGATCATGCGTTGACTCAGCCCAATCCTCTTGCGATTCAGGGCGTTTAAGGGACGTGCGCCTTATGCAGCGGCGTTGCCCGAGCGAATGTGGCGGAGCACGAATGCGAGCGCCGTAGCCAGCGAGACGGCCGCCGACAACAGAAATACGCCACTCATGCCGGTCAGCGGTTCAAGCGCCCCGGCAAGCATTGGCCCCACAATGTTTCCGAACGCGAACACGGTCAGAACGGCGGTGAAACCAAGCGTTGCCAGTGCGGGAAACAGATTGGTGCTCCAGAAGGAATAGATCGCACTCAACATCATCACGCACATGCCCTGAAGTGCTGCCGAGACGATAAGCCCCGCCCACGTGGCCGGCGCGACGCCAATAAGCGCCAGCGAGACAGTAGAGGCAAGAAAGATGCCCGCGACCAGAGCGGCAATCCCTAGGCGCTGATTGAGCTCGGCCGTAAATAGCCCAAGGAGCCCGGCCACACCGAAACTCATGTAGAGCACCGGCCCTGACAGCGCCTCCTTGAGCCCCGGTAGGCCGCCAGCCTCACCGACCTCGGTCACCGCGAATGAAAGATAAATGCCATTGGTCATGCCGAACGACAGCGCGATGATGTAGAGCGGCATGCCGCGTTTATGGAGCAGCTGCTTGAGCGAGGTGTCTTCATCGCGTGGGTCATCCACGGGCGGGTCGGGCAGGTGCTTCAGGATGCGAAGGTTGGCAAGGGCAGCCACCAGCGCGGCCAGCGAGAACAAGACCCAGGCCGTGCGCCAGCCCTGATCGGCACTGGCAACCCAGAGCGCAGTCAGGCCCGCCAGCGCGATCCCGCCGGTGGTGCCTGTGCTGATGATTGCAAGCGCTCGGTTCCGGTAGGTTGATGCGACGCCCCGGCGGGCGACGTTGTTAAACGGTGACCAGCAAAAGCCGGCACTTGCCGAGGCGACGACCACGCCTGCGGCTAAAAACAGCGGGCTCTGCGACACGCTGATCATTGCCATGCCAAGGGTAGCCGACGCGGCGCCGGCCACTACCGCGCACTTCGGGCCCCAGCGCGCGACCAGAAGTGAGGCGAGAAGCAGCGCCACAAAAAAACCGGCGAAGCCGGCGCTGGCAATAAAGCTCGCCTGCTGGGTCGAGATCGTGAATTCTTCGCGAAACTGCGGCAGAAACAGACCGAACCCCATGCGCGCCGGGCCAAATGAAATCGCGGTGGCCAGTGCCCCACCGAGGGCAATGGCGTTCGAGCGGTGCATGGCGTACTCCCTGTGTGAAAAGGTCATTCACACAGCGTAGCGGGCGCTTAGCGTTTGCGGTCCAGTAACTGGGTTTTTAGTGATTCCGGAATTTTCTTGATGATGAGCCGATCCTGGGCCTCGTTGAACTCGATGCTGTCGCCGAGCAGGTGCGAGTCGAAACTGATCGAGACGCCGGAGGCGCGCCCGGTAAAGCGCTTGAACTGATTGATGGTCTTCTTGTCGGCGGGCACATCGGGAGACAGGCCGTAATCGCTGTTTCGAATGTAGTCGAAAAAGGCCTCGGGGCGCGTTTCATCGACCAGCCGGGAAACATCGTCAAGAGCCATCGGCTCGCCCGCAGCGGCCTGATCGCTTGCGTAGTTGACCACCGCGTCGGTGGATTCGCGGCTTTGGGTGTCATCGAACGATTCCTGCTCGACAAAATCACTGAACGCCTTGAGCAGCGTGCGCGTCTCATTACCGGCATCGGCGCCTTCCTCACACCCGATCCAGGGCGTCAGAGCCTCGACGAGTTTCTTGCTGGCCTTCAGATACGCCACGTAATTGCGGCTGCCCTCGCGGGCCCATTGGGTCAGATCCACACGTACGGCAAGCGGCAACTGGCTGGTGTTGATCAAGCTTTGCGTCGTGAGGTTGCCCGAGTCATCAAGCGAAAGCCCCTCACGACGAAGCAGTTGCATGATGGCCACGTACTCGGTGTCGCCATGGCGGTAGTGTACGACCCAGAGATAACCGTCGCCTCGAAGCTGTTCGCCGAGTGCGGCGACCAGCGAACGGCCCACCTCAGTGGAAAGCGTCATGAAGTCGATGCGCTCGGCGCGGTAGTGTGAAAGCTGGCCCAAAAGCGTACCGTCGGCCGGCGGCGTATCGGCGTGGCCAAAGCCGCGGCTTTTGCCATTGAAGGCGTGCAGAACCGTATTGAGCAGGGTGTCGAGTCGGCTATCCAGCGGCTGCTCGTCGGAGGCCGGTTCCAGAGTAAGGGTATCGTCGGCATCGACAAGGCGATGCATCGAACTGTTGAGAATCGGCATGGTGGCAGCGTCCGTATGGCGTATGGTCGGGGCGCGATGATAGCAGTCACGTCGAGGCCGGTGTACAGCGGTGTCCGATCATGTCCCCGGGCTTTGAAAGCCAAAAAGCCGCCCGGCCGGGGAGGCCGGGACGGGCGTGTGCTACCGGAGCAGGCTCAACATGGCTTCCGGCGTCTGATTGGCCTGGGCGAGCATGGCGTTACTCGCCTGGCTCACGATCTGTGCCCGGGTCATGTTCGAGGTCTCGACCGCATAGTCCGCGTCCATGATGCGTGAGCGCGCCGCTTCGGTAATCGTTGCCCGGTTCGCGGCCGCATCCATCGCGCCCTCAAGCCGGTTCTGAATCGCGCCGTACTGGCTTCGGTAGCCATCGACGGTAAGCATGGCGGAATCCAGCTCGGCAAGGGCCTCGCGGGCTTTCTCGATCGGGTCGAGGGCGGTGCCGGCGATGCCGAGGGCCTCGCTGTCGGCCGGGGTCGATTCGATGGTCAGCGTGTCGAGCGCCTGACCGTAATCGGCGTTCATGACGATCTCGGTATCGGTGTTGAACGGTGTTTCACCGTTGGCGTACTGGGTTTCCGGGAGCGTGTCCCAGGTGGCATTGGCGGTGAAAGACCCTTCGCCGGACACGAACAGCAGAAGGTTTTCGCTGACGGTATCCACCCTGATCCGTTCGACGGTTTGAGAGGCCTCGGAGCCGTTGAGGCGGCCGTTATTGAATTCGCCATCCGTGGTCGCCGCGGTTCGATCGCCATCGCCGGTGTAGGTGATGGTCATGCCGTTGTAGGTGTTGGTCACCGCGCCGCCGCTGTTGTAGCTGCCGGTGGCGTCGACGAAATTACTGTCGTCGTAGGTGGCGCCACTGTCGAAACCATCGGCCTCGGTCAGCAGTTGGCTGGTGGCGGTCGCGCGATCGGTGACGCCGTTGTGAGACCAGGTATAGTCAGCCGTTGCGCCCTCAAGGGGTGTACCCACCAGGTGCTTGCCGTCGGCGGTGAACACCTGCAGGTCATCATCCTGATTGTAGGAGTTGATGGTCAGCTGGAAATTGGTTGTCCCGGCCGGCACGTAGGCGATGGCCTTGACGCCTGATGAATAGCTTTGGCTGCCGTCGTCGAAGACATCGACCACATGAGGCGTATTGCCAAGCGGCGTGCCGGTCAGCTCCGGCTCGCCGGCAAGCGGGGTCTTGCCGAATATCTCGGTGCCTGCGGCGATGCGGTCGATCTCATCGCGCAGGGTGAAAAACTCCCGGTTGATGGCGGCGCGGTCATCGTCCGACAGCGTGCCGTTGGCCGATTGCACGGCCAGTTCACGGGCGCGCTGCAAAAGCCCGTTGATGCCGTCGAGCCCGCCTTCGGCGGTCTGTGCAAGGCTGATGCCATCGTTGATGCCGCGGCCGATCTGACGGTCGGCGTTGATGTTGGCCGTCATGCGATTCGCCTTGGCCTGACCGGCCGCGTCGTCGGATGCGGCGTTGATGCGTTGCCCGGTGGACAGTCGTTCGATGGCCTTCGACAACTGGTTCTGTGCACGCATCTGATGCTGTTGGGTGGACAGCGAAAGCAGATTCGTTGAGATCGTCGCCATAGTAGTTATTATCACGCTAATGGGTGTCTTCCCCAACTAGCGGCAACTTCAGGCGAAACTTGAGCGAGCTGCGTGGCGGCAGGTGCTGTCCGTATCAAACAAGGGCCACGGCCGAAAACGGCGTGCGTCAATCTTTGGCAAGCGAGGAGCCCGCGCCGTGCACGGGCCCCGAGCGGCTCAGTGTTCCTCGGGCAACTCGGCGTTGTGGTAGACGTTTTGCACGTCTTCGAGGTCATTGAGCATGTCGATGAACTTCTCGAACTGCGCGACGTCATCGCCTGCGATGGCGGTTGTGGTCTGCGGCAAAAACTGGATTTCATCGGTGTCGAAATCGACGCCCTCGAACGTGTCCTGCAGCGCCTGTCGGGTTTTTGCGTAATCGGTATGCGGGGCGAAAACCGTGATATGTCCGTCTTCGGATTCGATGTCGGTGACGTCGACGTCGGCGTCCATCAGTGCCTCGAGCACCGCTTCTTCATCCTCGCCTGCGAACGAGAAGATCGCGCAGTGATCGAACATGTGGCTGACAGTACCCTGAGTACCGATCTTGCTCTTGTTCTTGGTGAACACGCCCCGAACATCGCCGTAACTGCGGTTGGGATTATCGGTCAGACATTCGACGATCACCATGCAATTGCCCGGACCGAAGCCTTCGTAGCGCGCTGGCGAATAGTCTTCGCCGCCGCCGCCCTTGGCCTTGTCGATCGCCTTGTCGATGACATGCGTGGGCACCTGATCCTTCTTGGCGCGATCGATCATGTTGCGAAGCGAGAGGTTGCTGCTTGGGTCGACGCCGCCGGATTTGGCACAAACGTAAATTTCCCGGCCATACTTGCTGTAAACCTTGGTCTTGGCCGCAGCCGTCTTGGCCATGGACTCTTTGCGGTTTTGAAAGGCTCTGCCCATGTCGTGTGTCCATCACGTGAGTGAAAAAAGGGATTCTACTTAAGTTACCCAGGCTTGGCAGCCCTGTGCACGCAAAAGCCTTGGTGAGGCAACGAGGTCGTGCGTTCCGGGCGAGTGGGTCTACCTTTAACCGAAAGGCGTTAGTGCCTGTACTGCCTGTGCCCAAAAGCCTTCGCGGCCTGGGGCCTTAAAACGTTCATCATGGCAAGGGAGTGCCCATGAGTGTCGAGGACCCGATCGATTATCGCGCCCATCCGCAAGAGTACCGCATTGGCCGCGGAGAGCAGGGCGTCTTCAAGGTTCAACCCTACAAGGGGGAGCTGTTGCCGCACTGGCAGTTCAAGACCCCGGATGTTGCCGAGCAGTCCGCGAAGACGATCTACGGAAAGTTTCTGGACTACGGTGAGCGCGATGAGTTCGTCGGTATGGACATGGCCCGCAAGTACCTTCAGATGGGCTATACCCGCTCACAGCGCTACGCCCGCAACAAGGGCGGACGCAAGAACGCGAAAACAAATGAGCTTATAGATGACACGCCTTATCACGATCCCGAAAAAGCCCGTTCTGCCGAAATATTCATGAGTTATCTGAAAAAGGCCAAGGATGACCCGCACTATCAGGCGCTCAAGGAGGCGCACAAGAAGCGCCAGTCAAAGTAAGTCTCAGGACGCGCTTTTCACCCGGATAAGGCCTTCCTGCATGACGGTGGCCACGCGCGAACCGTCGCGGTTATAGATTACGCCCTGGCACAGGCCACGCCCGCCACCAGTCCAGGACGTTGTCATATCGAACAGGAGCCAGTCGGTCGGGTCGGCGTGCTCGTGGAACCAGAGGGCGTGGTCAAGGCTTGCGATCTGAAGGTCGCGGTCGCGAAAATCGCGGTCGTGGGGCTTCAGGCTGGTGGCGAGCAGGTAGAAATCCGAGCAGTAGGCCAGAAGCACCTGAGAGAGTACCGGCGTCAGCCGGGTGTGCCCGTTGAGTCGAAACCAGTGCTGATGGCGCGTGGGCTCGGTCGTGGGAACGTTTAGAAACTCGATGGGGTGCTGGCCCGGATAGCGGGTCACTTCTGCGCCTGCATCGATCAGATCCTCCGGCATGGTCAGTGCCTCGTGATCATTCTGATGGCTAAGGCCGGATTCTGTGCGCTGAAACGATGCGCTACAGATAAAGAGTGTGGTATCGCTCTGGGTGGCGACGACGCGGCGTGTCGAAAAGCTGCCGCCATCGCGCAGGGATTCGACGGCGTAATCGACCGGCAGGTGCGGATCACCGGCTGAGATAAAGTAGCTGTGAAGCGAGTGGGCGATCCGGTCGTCGTTGACGCTGTCCTGGGCGGCGTAGAGGGCTTGCCCCAGTACCTGACCGCCAAACAGTTGAGGCAGCCCCAGATCCTGGCTTTGGCCTTGAAAGCGGTCGGAAGAAAGCGGCGCCGGGCTCATGAGCCGGGTCAGGGTGTCGAGCGGGTCTGACATGATCAACTCCGAAAACATCGATGTAAGAACAGGAACGGTCATGATGACGCCCCACCGGGTCGAGTACACTGGGGGCTCATGAATTAGCGAAAGTGTAGCGTAGATGGCTCGTGATGAATTCTTTATGCACCGTGCGCTGGATCAGGCGCGTCTGGCTCTGGCCGAAGGAGAAGTGCCGATCGGGGCGGTGATCGTCAACGCCGAAGGCGTGATCATCGGGGCGGGGTACAACGCGCCGCGCCGTGATCACGACCCGACCGCCCATGCCGAAATCCAGGCGCTGAGAGCGGCATCGGCCGAATGCGGTAACTACCGGCTTCAGGGATGCACGGTCTATGTCACGCTCGAGCCGTGCATGATGTGCCTGGGGGCGATGATCCATGCCCGCATTGAGCGCGTGGTCTATGGCGCCCGCGAACCGCGTACCGGCATGCTGGCCTCGGTGGCGAATCTCGCCGATCAACCCTGGTTCAACCATCGGGTCAACCATCAGGGCGGGGTGTTGGCCACGCCCTGCAAGCGACTTCTGACCGAGTTCTTCAAGACGCGTCGCGGAGAGTGAACCGGGTCAGGCCTCGGCAATAACCAACCGATCTCGTCCCTGTTGCTTGGCAAGGTAAAGCGCTTCATCGGCACGAATGATCAACTGCTCGATGTCTTCCTGAAATCCCAGGGCCACGCCGAGACTGACCGTCACCGGGCGTTGTGTCAGCGGATGAATCAGCCCTGTGGCGTCCACGGCCGCGCGAACGGTCTTTTCGAGTGCGCCTGGGCAGAGCTCGTGCTGGGCGAACAGCGCGATGAACTCTTCCCCGCCGTAGCGGGCAAGCGAGCCCTGGTAGCGTGACACCGAGCTTGAAAGCGCCGAGGCGATTCCTTTCAGGAAACGGTCGCCCTGATGGTGGCCGAGGCGGTCGTTGATGGCCTTGAAGTGATCGATGTCGATCATGACGACCGCGATGGCGCGTGACGGGTGATTTTGAACCTGATGGATGAAGTGACGCCGGTTGGCAAGGCCGGTCAGTTCGTCGTGATGGGCCAACCACTCCACCTGATACTGAAGGGTTTTTCTCTGCTCGATTTCCTGCTCGAGCCGGGCCTTGGCCTTTTGCGCCTTGTGACGCTGATCGTTGATCTGCCGGTTGAGGCGCACAAGCGCGAAGGTCATCAGTGCGAAGACCAGACCGGTGACCAGTACGATATCGGCCAGGTTGCCATGCTCGTCTGCAAGCCATCTCTGGGTCGGTGCGGTGCAAAGCGTCAGTCCGGCGTCGCCGATGGCAAGCATGTTGCAGTAGCGAAGATCGCTGACCTTTTCGCTCGGGGCTCGGCTATAGAGCGTGTCGCCCTTGAGGATGACGCTCAGTGCGACCCGGTGTTCGGCAAGATAACCGTTCAATGAATCCAGCAGCGCCGGGATGCTTAGAATGCTGACGGTGGCACCGATCACATGGCCGTTTTGGGAATGGCTTGAAAAGTAATACATGAGGCTTGGCACCTGACCATCCAGCAGCACGATCTGGGTATCGCTTGAGGCGGTGGGTGAAAAGTCCGGCTCATGGGCATCAAGGGGCGGGGCCACCGCGCTGAGCGGTTTACCGATGACGTCATCGCGTGCCGCTCCGCGGCTCTGGTAGCGCTCGATCACGCCGGAAGGCGAAACGAAGGCCAGCGCCTTTTCAAACGTGAACGTATCGAAGTAGATCGATACGATCGCCTGCCATTGAGCCTGCGTCGGCGCCTGATCCAGCATGTTCCAGATGCGGTTGAGGTGCTCCATCGACTGATCGTGGCTTTCCAGCGCCTGATCGAGCTGCTCGAGGACATCGTTACTGATGGTTCGAGAGTCACTGTTCAAGCGGTACTGCATTTGAACGTTCTGATAATGCCAGTACACAAGCGAGGTGCTCATGACAAACGCCCCAAGAATCAGCGCAGTAAACGTCGGGCGGTAGGGGTGATAGCGCCGTCTCAGAAGGCGTGGGTCGATTTTCGACAGCGCGATCAAAAGAAGGCCGGCCAGCAGCGGCAGCGGCAATGGCCGAACCTCGTGCAGCGTGTCGTTTGCCTGCAGATAGAACTGAAGCGTGAGCAGCGTGATCGCCATGACGATGATCATCGGCGCGCAGAGCCGCGCAAAACGTCCGCCGTTCCGGTAAAACGCCAACAAAATGATCGCCAGCAGCCCGATCAGGGCCGGTTGGTCGTAATACGTCAGGTGGCCTAGGCTTACGCGGTCGAAAAGGGTGTGCCACTGCTCTTGATTGACCCAGCTGGTTGGCATCACGTAGCAGGCAAGTATCGGAACGATCAACGCCAGATAACCGACGTTGAGCGCGCGCGAAAGCCGGGGGCGTGCGCGGAACAAGGGCCGTCCAAGTGCTGGATACAGCAGACCGCCGAAACAGAGCAGCCCATTGGACAGAGTCGGTTCCAGTCCGAATGCGCCGACAATGAGCAACGCAGCAACAAGCTGCGAGAACTCAGTCCATCGGCGGGACAGTATTGAAATCAGGGAGCTTGTCATCGTCCTTGATGCGATTGGGTGGTGAAAACCGTCGCTGATTACGGGTCACGTAATCGAGCATGGCGTAATAGCGCTGGATATTTCGAACGTAATACACCGCGATATGTCCAGGTGCGTAGCCGTGGGATACCTGTTGGTACCAATGGCGTTTCTGAAGAAGCGGCAGTGCGGCCTTGATGTTCTCCCAGGTGTCCGGGTTCTTTCCTTGAAGCCGAACCAGTTTTCGTGCGTCGAGGATGTGGCCAAGCCCGATGTTGTAGGAGGCAAGTGCCGCCCAGGTACGGTCAGGCTCTTCAAGGCCATCCGGCAGCCGCGCCTTGATGCTTTTCAGGTAGCGCGCGCCGCCGTCGATACTTTGAGCGGCGTCTCGCCGGTTTGCAATACCCATTCGGCGAGCCGTTGGTCGGGTCAGCATCATAAGCCCGCGAACGCCGGTCGGCGAGACGGCGTTCGGATTCCAGTGCGATTCCTGATACCCAAGCGCCGCCAAAAGCTTCCAGTCGAGCCCGGTGTCGTCACTGGCCTCTTTGAACAGGGCCTCGTAGCGGGGCAGGGTGGTCTTGATCTGGTGATTGAACCGGCGGGCACCGACGTATTCGAGGTAATTGTCCTCGCCGAAGTATTGATGAATCAACGCAAGAAGGCGGCCTGAGCTTCGCTGTTGGTCGATGAATCGGTTGGCCGCCTCGACCAGGCCGAGGCTTCCCTTCGCCGGAAAGGCCCACACCAGCGATTGAGGCGGACCAAGCGGGAAGCCGTTTTCGACCTGAGGGTAAAACAGTCTGTTTAGCCGGAACTGATGGTCGAAGATCACGGCGGCGTCCAGTCGGCCGTCGTTGATCAGTTGCATGAGGTCGGTGACCTCAAGCGTCGAGGTTTCTTTCCAGCTCAGTGTCGGCAGCTGGTCTTGAGCCTTTCGAAGCGCCTTGTCTGGCCCTGAGTTCGCCAGGACGACCACGTCGAGATCAGCCAGATCCTCAAGCGTTGTCGGGCGTCGGTCGCCGCGGTGATAGATCACCAGCGGCTGTGCGTTCATCAGGGGCTTGCTGTAATGGACGCCGGGCGTGCCCGGCGCGAGCGGCAGGCCCGCCGCCCCCAGATCCGCGTCGTGGTGACGTACGGCGCTCAGCACGCCCGCGATATTGTGTTCGCGGTCGACCGCCAGGCGAACGCCAAGCCGGTCACCGAAGCGGCGAAAAAGTTCGTATTCAAAGCCGGTCGAGCCCTGGCGCCCCTCATAGAACGAGGTTGGCGTGTTGCGACTGTAGACCTGCAGAAACTCGCGTTTCTTGATCGGCTCGAGACTGGCGTCGCGCTTCACGAACGCGTGTTCCGGGATCGCCATGAGCCCCGCCATGGCCAGAAACGGCATCAGGCCCGGCGAGCCTTTCAAAAGCCAGCGTTGAAGGGCGCCGATCATGATGGGGTACCGAAGGCATTGAATGCGTGAGGCGTCACGGGGGCTTGGGCTCCTGCGTGAAAGGGATGCATTGTCGCGCCAGCACGACATCTCGTTTCGCCTCGACGGCGGCTTTCGAGTATCATGCCCCCCGCGACCCGAGACCTTCGGGACAATGACTTTTCATTCATGCTGCTGCAGAGGCTTCCTTCGTCATGCTCGAACTGCGAGGCGCGAGTGCCCTTTCTTCCTTTCGTCATGCCAAATTGTTGAGCGTGTTACGCGAAACGGGTGCCGAGATCGACCATCTTGACGCGACATACGCGTACTTCATTGCCACTCGGCGCGACCTCGACGAGGCGGCCCTGGCGCGCTTGACCTCGCTTTTGGATGCCCGCGTCGATGTGCCTGAGGCTTCTGGTCATCACGTACTGGTCGTGCCCCGGCTGGGCACGTTATCTCCGTGGTCATCGAAAGCCACCGAGATCGCGCGTAACTGCAACCTGGACGGTGTGGTCCGCATCGAGCGGGGCATCGCCTACGATATCACGTTCAAAACCGAACCGAATGACCAGACCGTGCATGCCGTGCTCGGTCACCTGCACGACCGTATGACGGAAAGCGTGCTGGCCGAGGCCAGCGAGGCCGAGCGTCTGTTCGAGGAACAGCCGCCGCGCGAGCTTGCCTTTGTCGATGTTATCGGCGGTGGGCGCGGTGAACTGGAGTTGGCCAACCGAACCCTGGGGCTTGCGCTTGCCGACGACGAAATCGATTACCTGATCGAGGCCTTTGGCCAGCTTGGACGTAACCCGAGCGACGTCGAACTGATGATGTTTGCCCAGGCCAACTCCGAGCACTGCCGGCACAAGATCTTCAACGCCTCCTGGTCGATCGACGGCGAAGCTCAGTCGCACTCGCTGTTCAAGATGATTCGCAACACCCATCAGCAAAACGGCGAGAACGTGTTATCTGCCTACAGTGACAACGCCGCGATCATCAAGGGCGTGACGGCCGGCCGATTCTTCCCGGCGCCGAATACGCACACGTATGGCTATCATCAGGAACCGATTCACATCCTGATGAAGGTGGAAACCCACAACCACCCGACCGCGATTGCGCCGTACCCTGGTGCCGCGACCGGTGCCGGCGGTGAGATTCGAGACGAGGGCGCCACCGGCATTGGCGGCAAGCCCAAGGCGGGTTTGACCGGCTTTACGGTCTCGAACCTGCGCATTCCCGATTTCGTCCAGCCGTGGGAGGCCTTCGACTACGGCAAGCCCGGGCGCATCAAGAGCGCCATGGACATCATGATCGAGGCGCCGATCGGCTCCGCCGCGTTCAACAACGAGTTCGGCCGGCCCAACCTCAACGGCTACTTCCGAACCTACGAGCACGACGTGATCAGCGGCAACGGCGTCGAACGTCGGGGTTATCACAAGCCGATCATGCTGGCCGGCGGCTACGGCAACATCCGTGACGGCCACGTGGACAAGCGCGAGATTCCGGTTGGGGCCAAGCTGATCGTCATGGGCGGGCCGTCCATGCTGATCGGCCTTGGCGGCGGCGCGGCCTCGAGCACGGCCTCGGGCCAGTCCAGCGAAGACCTTGATTTCGCCTCCGTTCAGCGTGAAAACCCCGAGATGGAGCGGCGTGTTCAGGAAGTCATCGACCGCTGCTGGGGCATGGGTGACGACAACCCCATTCGGTTCATTCACGACGTCGGCGCCGGGGGCCTTTCAAACGCCTTGCCGGAGCTTGTGAAGGACGGCGACCGGGGTGGGCTGTTCCAGCTCAGAGACATTCCAAGCGCCGAATCCGGGATGAGCCCGCTGGAGCTTTGGTGCAACGAAGCGCAGGAGCGCTACGTGCTGGCGGTGGCGCCCGAGCAGCTCGAGGCCTTCGACGCGCTGTGCGCGCGTGAGCGCTGCCTCTACGCCGTCGTCGGCGAGGCGCTGGAAGAGCATCATCTGGAAGTAAGGGATGGGCACTTCAATACCTCGCCCATTGACCTGCCGATGAGCCTGCTCTTTGGCAAGACGCCCAAGATGCACCGTGAGTTCACTCGGCAGTCGCATGAGCTTGCCGGTGTCATGCTCGATAATCTCGACCTTCACGAGGCGATGACCCGCGTGCTGCATCTGCCGGCGGTCGGGTCCAAGAGCTTCTTGATCACCATCGGTGACCGCTCGATCACAGGGCAGGTGGTGCGTGATCAGATGGTCGGCCCCTGGCAGGTGCCGGTGGCGGACTGCGCCGTGACCACAGCAGGCTACGACACCCATGCGGGTGAGGCGATGGCGATGGGTGAGCGAACACCGGCCGCGCTGATTTCGGCGCCGGCGTCGGCTCGAATGGCGGTGGCCGAGGTCATCACCAACCTCGCCGGCACGCCGGTCGAACGGCTTTCCGACATTAAGCTCTCGGCCAACTGGATGAGCGCTGCGGACCATCCGGGCGAAAACCAGGCGCTTTATGAGGCGGTTCACGCCGTGGGCATGGAGTTGTGCCCGGCGCTTGGGCTTGCGATTCCGGTCGGCAAGGACTCGATGTCGATGCGTACCGCCTGGAACGATGACGACCGTGAAAAGGCGGTGACCTCACCGCTGTCGCTGATCGTGTCCGGTTTTACGCCAGTCACCGATACCATGAAGACGCTGACGCCGGAGCTCAAGCGCGGTGAAGGCGAGACCGATCTGATTCTGATCGATCTCGGCCGCGGCAAGAATCGCCTCGGCGGCTCGGCGCTGGCTCAGGTCTACGGTCAGCTCGGCGCCGAGACGCCGGACGTTGATGACCCTGAAGACCTGATGGCCTTTTTCTCGGTCATGCAGGGCCTGAACGCCGACGGCGCGCTTTTGGCCTATCACGACCGCTCCGACGGCGGCATGTTGACCACGCTGGTCGAAATGGCGTTTGCAGGCCATGTCGGCCTCGACATCAACCTCGACTGGCTCGCCGAGGCGCCGGCCGAGGCCACCAACGCGCTCTTTAGTGAAGAGCTCGGTGCCGTGGTTCAGGTCCGCCGCAAGGACACCGAGGCGGTGCTGGCCCAGCTCAATGCGGCAGGGTTTGACGGCGCCTGTGGGGTGGTGGCGCACCCGCGTGAGGACGACGTGATTCGTGTGGCGCTCTTCGGGGAGCCTTTAATCGAATCCACACGCGTGGAAGCTCAGCGCATCTGGGCTGAGACCAGCTATAAGCTGCAGGCGCGCCGCGACAACCCGGCGTGCGCCAAGTCCGAGTACGACAGCCTGCTGGACGCGCGCGACCCGGGTCTGTTCGCGGAGCTGTCGTTTGACGTCGATGAGGATGTGGCCGCCCCGTTCATCAATAGCGGCGCTCGTCCGAAAATGGCGGTGCTTCGTGAGCAGGGCGTCAACGGTCACATGGAAATGGCGGCGGCGTTCGACCGCGCTGGTTTCGAGGCCATCGATGTGCACATGAGCGATGTGCTTGCCGGTCGCGTTTCGCTTGCCGAGATGCAGGGGCTGGTGGCCTGTGGCGGGTTCTCGTTCGGTGACGTCCTCGGTGCCGGCGGCGGCTGGGCCAAGTCGATCCTGTTCAACGACCGGGCACGCGATGAGTTCGAGGCGTTCTTCAACCGAGACGACAGCCTGGCGCTTGGCGTGTGCAACGGCTGTCAGATGTTGTCGCAGCTTAAATCGCTGATTCCGGGCGCCGAGCACTGGCCGCGATTCGTTCGCAACGAGTCCGAGCAGTTCGAGGCGCGCGTTTCGATGATTCAGGTCGAGTCCTCGCCGTCGCTGTTTTTGAACGGTATGGAAGGCTCACGCCTGCCGGTAGCTGTCGCTCATGGCGAAGGTCGGGTCGAGGCCTCGAGTGACCAGCTTCGAACGCTTCAGGACAGCGGCCTGGTGGCGATGCGCTACATCGACAACCACGGCCAGATCACCACGCGTTATCCGGCCAACCCCAACGGGTCGCCGTCGGGGGTCACCGGCCTTACGACCACGGATGGACGAGTCACCATCATGATGCCCCATCCGGAGCGGGTTGCCCGGGCGGTCACCAACTCCTGGCGTCCGGATGATTGGACTCAGGACGGGGGCTGGATGCGTCTGTTCCGTAACGCACGGACCTGGCTTAATTAATACGCCGCGCATCAGCGTTGAAAGGGCCGCACACCAGTGCGGCCCTTTTCGTTTGGGGCTCATTTGCTTCGGGCGCGCTTGTTTCGGGTGCGAGGTGATCTGGTCAATCGAGGAGCGCAGTCGTCAGGCCGCCGGCGCGGGGCGAGCATCCTTTTGAGGGGACACGCCGAAGTAGCGCTTGTACTCCCGGCTGAACTGGGACGGGCTCAGATACCCCACCGTGCGCGCAACCGAACTCACGTTCTGTTCGGCCTGGGCCAGCAGGCGGCGGGCGTTCAGGAGTCGCACCTGCTTTTGATACTGGAGCGGGGACAGACCGGTGATCTGCTTGAAATGGGAATAGAACGCGGACGTGCTCATGTGGACGGTACGCGCCAGCGCCTCGACCGAAAACGCCTCATCGAACCGGGTTTGAATGTGCTCGAGCACGCGTCCGATCCGCGCGTAGGCGTGCTGTCCCTGCTGATAGAGCAGGTGCTTGAGCGCGTCGCCCTGGGGGCCGCGTAGCGCGTGAAAGATGGCTTCCCGCAGGCGGTCCTCACCGAGCGCCGCCGCCATGACCGGGTCATCGAGGCAGTCGAGCAGGCGAAGCAGGCTCTCGATCAGCGTATCGTCGAGTGCGATGGCTTCCATCGGGTAGGGCGGCTCGGGCGCTGGCGGTGGCAGGTGCCGAACCAGTGTGGTCAGCCGCTCGGGAGTAATGCGGATCAAGAGCCCCAGTAGCGGGGCATCCGCGCTGGCAAGCGTTTCGCACTCGAACGGCAGTGGCATGGCCTGAATCAGGTAATGCCCGGCGCCGTAGTACAGCGTGCGGTCGCTCAAGTGGGCGTACTTTCGCCCCTGCGCGATGATCACAAGACCCGGTTCATAGAGTTGGGGCTGGCGCGATTGGCTTGTGTGCAGGCGCATGGTTTGAAGCGCGGCCATCGAGGTCGGCTGAATCCCTTCCTGCCTGGCGTGGGTATCGATGCGCTCGATCAGGCGCTCGAGCCGCTGGCCGTTCAACGACGGGCTGTCCTTGGTGGCACGCATGCTGGAAGTGTCCTCAAGCATTTGAGACGGGCTTGGCCTTGCCGGAGGCGCGCCCGATCTTTCGGGCGCGGGTGGGCTCACGCGCTGGCAGGCTCGACGTGGTGTTCGAGCGGGGCGGTCAGCATCGCGTTAACGCCGTCACGGTAGGGCAAATAGTGGGGCATGTGCGTGTGGTGTTCGAAGGCGGCGCGGTCGGTGAAGCGGGCCGTTAAGGTCACGACAGTGTCGCCGTCGCCTGCGGTATCGAGCTCGAACTGTTCGCAGCCGATCTCGAACGCGAGTGATTCATCGGCGTCGTGGCGGGCCATCGCCAGGAAGTCATCCAGGGCGTCGGAGGCGACGGTGTAGCGTTGGGTCATGATGACGGCTGAAGTGCTCACGAGGGGTTCCCTTCTGATAGTGGAGAATAAGTGGGTGAAAATATGCTCAGTGAATGCGCGGGGCATGGCCCATGCCGAGGCGCTCATGAAGCTCGCCGGTGGCGCTTTTCAAAAGCTCGACCAGCCCAGGCAGCAGGGCGGCGCCCTGATCGGGGCCGCTGACGAACTGCTCGACGCTCAGGTGCAGGCCCTCGCTGTGCAGGACGATCTTGGCGGCCTTGATGGCGTTCATTACATCGTTGGCCGCCTCGAGCAGAATGGCGCTGTCGTCGTCGGCCGAGGTCTGCCAGGCGTTTGGCAATATCAGCTGGAAGAACGCCGGCTCATCGTCGGCAACGACCAGCATGAACTCGATGTCGTCGCTGATCAGCCGGGCAGCGTGGGGGTCGACCACCTCGCTTTCGATGCCGTGTGCGTCCAGAGGCGCTAGGTAGCGCGCCAGATTGGGGTTTGGCTCCATGCGTTCTCCTGGTGGTGCCGCTTGTTTCATGGCTCGGCCGGCTTCATCATGGGCCCCGGTCTGTTGTGGTGTCCAGGTTCATTATGTCTTTAGCGCTTCGCCCTTACCAAACGGAAGCCGTGCGTCGGGTCGTGCGCCACTTCAAGACGTCGAGCGACCCGGCTGTCGTCGTTTTGCCAACCGGCAGTGGCAAGAGTCTGGTGATCGCCGAGCTTGCCCGGCTGGCGCGTGGGCGCGTGCTGGTGCTCGCCCACGTTCGCGAGCTGGTCGAGCAAAACCACGCCAAATACGAGGCCTATGGGCTATCGGCCGACATTTTCAGCGCCGGCCTTTCTCGCAAGGACAGCGCCCGGCAGGTGGTGTTTGGTTCCGTCCAGTCGGTTGCCAACGGTCTCGAGGCATTCGAGGGCGGTGATTTCACGCTTTTAGTGATCGATGAGTGCCACCGCGTGGCGATCACGGAAGATACAGAGCGTGCGTCACAGTACCAGCGCGTGATTGAGCATTTGAGGGCGGCCCGGCCCGATCTCAAGGTGCTGGGGCTTACGGCGACGCCGTTTCGGCTCGGCCATGGCGCGATCTATCACCGCCATTATCATGGCATGGTGCGCGGGCCCGAGGACGCCTTCTTTCGTGACTGTGTGTTCGAGCAGCCCCTTCGAGTGATGGTGCGCCAGGGCTATCTCAGCGAGCCGGTGCTGATCGATGCACCGATCGCCAACTACGATTTTTCCCACCTTGTGTATGGCAACCGCTCGGCGCCGAGCGAGGCCGAACTGAATCGGGTGGTGCAGGGCAATCGGGCGACGCCGCGGATCATCGAGGATGTGCTCGAGCGTGCCCGGGACCGCTCCGGGGTGATGATCTTTGCAGCGACCGTTGCCCACGCCGAAGAAGTGCTTGGCTATCTGCCCCTTGATGAGTCGGCCCTGATTACCGGGGCAACGCCTGGGGACGCGCGTGAGCGCCTGATCGAGGCGTTCAAAGCGCGCCAGCTCAAGTACCTGGTCAATGTGTCGGTATTGACGACGGGTTTCGACGCCCCGCATGTGGACGTGATCGCGATCTTGCGTCCGACCCAGTCGGTCGGGCTTTATCAGCAGATTGTGGGGCGTGGGCTTCGGCTGGCGCCGGACAAGAAGGATTGCCTGGTGCTCGATTACGCCGGCAACCCCTGGGGATTGTACGAGCCGGAGCTTGCCGCGCCCAAGCCCGCCGGCGACACCGAGCTTGTTCAGGTAACGTGCCCTCAGTGCACATTCGCCAATATGTTCTGGGGCAAGATGGACGGTGACGTGCTGCTTGAGCACTACGGCCGGCGCTGTCAGGGCCTGGTCGAGACCGAGACGGGTAAGCGGATTCAATGCGATTACCGTTTCCGGTTCAAGACCTGCCCGCAGTGCGGGGCGGAAACCGACATTGCCGCCAGGCAGTGCCATGCCTGCCAGACGCTGTTGGTCGATGCCGACACCAAACTTCGTGACGCCCTGAAGCTCAAGGACGCCAAGGTACTGCGCGTGTCGGGGATGGAGCTTGTGGCGACCCCCAACGGTCGCGGGATGACGCGGCTGAAGGTTGTCTATCACGACGAGGACGGCGCGACCCTTGAGGAGTGGTTTGCCCTCGATACCGGCCCACAGCGCCACGCGTTCGAGCGGGCGTTTTTGCGGGCGCACCGCCGCGTTCCGGGCGAGACATGGGTGCCGGGTTCGTGCGAGGACATGGTGGCCCGGCGCGATCAGGTGCGCGCGCCGGATTTCGTCATTGCGAGGAAAGTCGGTCGGTACTGGAACATTCGAGAAAAACTCTTTGATTATGAAGGGCGATTTCGAACCGCGGACAGCGCTTCCTGACGCATGAGTCGATACACTGGTACAATGCGTTTTTCCTGCCGTTTGGACCTGATACCCCGTCATGAGTGACACGCCCTCGGCTCAAAACAGTGACCCGGTCAACGCCCGTGCCGTAGATGAAGCGCCGCGTGCCTGGCTTGCCCGAGTCAACGATGAGCCGGTCACCGAACTGCCTGAAGATCTCTACATTCCTCCTGAGGCGCTCAGGGTCTTTCTGGATTCCTTCGAGGGGCCGCTTGATCTGCTTTTGTATCTGATTCGGCGTCAGAATCTGGACATCCTTGCGATCAACGTGGCGGCGGTTACCCATCAGTACATCGAGTATGTGGAGCTGATGGAGGTCTCAGGCATTGACCTCGCGGCGGAGTATCTCTTGATGGCAGCGATGCTTGCCGAGATAAAATCGCGCACACTGCTGCCGCGCCCGCCGAAAGGGGAAGACGAGGATGAAGAGGACCCTACCGCGACGCTGGTGCGACGGCTTCAGGAATACGAACAGATCAAGCAGGCCGCAGAGACCCTCGATACGCTGCCTCGACAGGGGCGCGACTGGTTTGGGCCGCAGGTTGGCCTTCCTGACATCGAGCCTCGGGTCATCTACCCCGATGTCGAGCTCGATGCGTTGCTTGGTGCCCTGAAGCACGTGATGCACCAGGCATCGCTGACTCAGTCGCACCAGATTTCCCGCGAAACGCTGTCGACACGTGAACGAATGATGGCGGTCATGACTCGGCTCGACGGGCAGGGATTCGTTGCGTTCGAGGCGCTGTTCACGCTCGAGGAAGGGCGGGCTGGCGTGGTGGTCACGTTCATGGCGATTCTGGAACTTGCCAAGGAGCGGTTGCTCGAGATCGTACAGAACACGCCGACCTCGCCGATCCATGTGCGGGCGCGGATAGCGAGCGACGGCGGTGAAACGGATGAGGGGGACAGCAGCCCCGACGATGAACCGGCCTTCGAAGTGCCGGCCATCGACAACGAAGTGTCACGAGATGGGGAGTAATGTGAGTCGTGAGGACATTACCCTCGAGCAGATTCTCGAGGGCGTATTGCTGGCGGCGGGCGAGCCGCTGATGCTCGAGCGGCTGGAGGCGGTGTTCGATGACCATGAGCGGCCGACCCGGCTCGAGCTCAAGGCGGCGCTGGACCGGCTGGCCAGTACGCTTGAGGGCAGCGCGCTATCGTTGTCACACACGGCGTCAGGCTACCGGTTAAATGTTCACCAGCGGCTCTCGCCCTGGATTTCAAGGCTCTGGGAGGAGCGACCGCAGCGGTATTCGCGGGCCCTTTTGGAGACGCTTGCGCTTATCGCGTATCGTCAGCCGGTCACCCGGGCCGACATCGAGGACGTACGTGGCGTGTCGGTCAGTGCCTCGATCATGCGAACGCTCACCGAGCGCAACTGGGTGCGGGTGATCGGTCATCGGGATGTGCCGGGCCGGCCGGCCGTGTACGCCACCACACGAACATTTTTGGACGACTTCGGGTTGAGTACGCTGGATGAACTTCCGCCGATGCACGAACTCGAAGCGACAGAGCAGGCAGGCGATGACGGTCGCGAAAATGACGCTTCCGAGCGCCTGCCTGACGAGGGTGACGCAGACGCGTTGCCCGAAACGCCCCCCACTGCCTCATCGGTGAACGTCGCCGAGAGGGAGGATCACGCCGAGAAGGCGTCCACGCGATCATCGCTGGATTTTGCCGCCTTGGGGCAGCGTTTGAACGAGCGTCGTCAGGCCCGTGAAGACCACGGCGACGACGAGACGGACGATGATGAGAAGAGTAGCGATGACGACTGAAAAACTGCAGAAAGTATTGGCCCGCTCCGGGTTCGGCTCGCGCCGGGAAATGGAAGGTGCGATTTCACAGGGGCGCGTTAGCGTCAACGGCAAGACGGCCCAGCTGGGTGACCGCATCGGGCCGAGCGATCAGGTCAGCCTCGATAGCCGACCGGTCACGCTCAAGACAATGGATGAAACGCCGCGGCGCGTCATCATGTACAACAAGCCCGAAGGTGAGCTCTGCACGCGGCGCGACCCTGAAGGGCGCCGCACGGTGTTTGACCGGCTCCCGCGTCTCAAGGGTGAGCGCTGGATCGCGGTTGGCCGGCTTGATATCAACACCAGTGGCTTGCTGCTGTTTACCACCGATGGTGAGCTCGCCAATAAACTGATGCACCCCTCGATGCAGGTCGAGCGGGAGTACGCGGTTCGCGTCATGGGCAATGCGACCCAGGCGCAGGTACAGGCCATGGTCGAGGGCGTCATGCTCGAGGATGGCCCGGCGAACTTTACCGACGTGCAGGAATTCGGCGGTGAAGGGATCAACACCTGGTTTCATGTCGTGATCCTTGAAGGGCGCAATCGTGAAGTGCGAAGGCTCTGGGAATCCCAGGGGCTGACGGTCAGCCGGCTCAAGCGCGTGCGTTACGGCAATATCTTCCTGGATAAGCGGGCCAAGGCCGGCGAGTGGACCGAACTGACACAGGAAGAGGTCGACGAGCTTTCAAACCTTGCCGGTATCGAGGCCAAGCGCGTGCCGGAGCTTACGCCTGACGAGAAAAACCGCTGGAGCCGCGACAAGGACAAGCGTCGCCCGGTTCGGGGTGTCGGCCCATCGAAAAGAGGGGAATCGCGCGGTGGTCCATCGAAAGGCAGTGAGTCGCGCGGCGGCTCATCGAAGCGAGGGGAATCGCGCGGTGGGTCGTCGAAAAGCGGTGACTCGCGCGGCAATGGACGACCTTCGTCGAAGAGTTCCGCCCGAAACGCCCCGCCGAGTCGCAAACGTTAATTTCGATAAGTGCTTGCATCGATAGGCGAATAACAGTAATATTTGCGCCGCGTTGAGCGGGTCGTTAGCTCAGTTGGTAGAGCAGTTGGCTTTTAACCAATTGGTCGTAGGTTCGAATCCTACACGACCCACCACTTGATCAATGTCAGTGGTGGCGCTCTCAACGTTTCGGTCGGGGTCGTTAGCTCAGTTGGTAGAGCAGTTGGCTTTTAACCAATTGGTCGTAGGTTCGAATCCTACACGACCCACCATCCGACCGTAGGCGCGCATGTGCCTTGTATGGGTCGTTAGCTCAGTTGGTAGAGCAGTTGGCTTTTAACCAATTGGTCGTAGGTTCGAATCCTACACGACCCACCAGACTCAAAGCCCCGATCTCGAAAGAGGTCGGGGCTTTCTGCGTTTGGCTGTCTTGATCGCGCGGGACGCCATGGCGCCGGGTGGTTGTCTTTTCTGCTGTAGCGTGTTTTCCCGTCCGTCAATCGCCTTTTGCCACTTCAGTCCGGTGCTGTGTTGGTCGATACTTGATCGAACAGCCGAGATGTTTTTCTCGGCCCCTCCATATTTTAATCGGGGCACTGCCGTGAGTGTGATCACACCGTTAATCGATACGTTGATGCACCAGGTGCTGGGGCGCCGGGCTCAGATGGAGCGCTTCAGCGCTGAGGGCGCGCAGAACAAGGTGCTCTCGGTCAACGCCATTCGAGGCGATCAGGGCCTGAAGCCCGGTCAGGAGCACTTGAATCGGCCCCCGCAGATTCAAACCGATTTAACCTCGAACCGCTCGGCCAGCACCCAGCGTGGCGCGCCGGAGGCCGGGCTCTATGAGCGACTCCAGCCCAAGGATCAGGCGAGCGTGAACCAGAACTCGCCTCGGTCAGTGAGTTTTCGGTTTTCCCAGGAAGGACAGACGCTGTCGACGCTTTTGGCTCGTTACGGCGACGTCAAGACTTCTGTCAACGTGGCGTCCAGCGCCCTGATTGGCGGTGGCAAGACGCCGGCCCCCGAGACCATGGCGCAGGCACTTAGGCAGCAGGTCTCTCAAAGCGGCGTGTTCTACGAGGCTCATCTTGCCAAGTGGTTCAAAGGGGAATGGCCGACCGCGCAGTTAAAACGTGAGCCTCAGGGTCAGTTGCCGCCCTGGACGAATGCGCGTGCGGCGCCAGGCGGTCAGGCGGGTTCGCCGTTATCAACTTCTACGCCCGTCACATCGTCGACGCCTGCCTCACCGGGCCAGGCCGCGGGCTCGGCGCTTCCCGGTGCGCCCGCGGCACCCGTTGCCGGGGGCGCCCAGGCAACAGCCGCGCCGATGGCCGCCGCGAGTCAGGGGGCTGCGCCTGCGGGCTCAGCTGCCCAGGGCGGTGCTGCTGGGCAGGCACAGAACGCAACTGATACGGCGGCTGCGCCCAGGATGGATGTGCGAACGATTGCTCATGAGGCGACGCATCGGGTGATCAGTCATCAGCTTGAAAGTCTGACTACCCAGACCGTTCGTATCGAAACGTTATTGACGCCACAGATTCCGGTATTGATCGACATCGCCGAGCAGCGGCCGCTATCCGAGCATGATTCGCTCTATAGAGACGACGATGAGAATTCGCGTTCTGGGGAGGACGGCGAGGCGAGTGCGTGGCGCTCGACGCTGTCGCTCGAGCTCCCGACGCTTGGAGCGCTTCACTTCGAGCTTCAAATGACCGGCGATGGGCTTGCCATTCGCGGTCAGGCGTCTCAGACGCGCGCCATCGACCAGCTTACCGCTGCGCGTCAGCAGTTGATGGACCTTATGGCGGCGGCGGGTCTCAATCCACGCCGTATCGATATCAAGGCGCCCGATGATGCGCATGAGGAGGCAGCCAATGAGTGAGTCGTCTCCCCGTGAACAGCGCGCCGCCGCGATCAGCTATAACGCAAGCGACGCTGCCCCGCGCGTGGTGGCCAAGGGGTATGGCACCACGGCGCAGGCCATTTTAGAGCGGGCCGAGGAGCATGGACTTTATGTGCATCGTTCGGAGGAGCTGGTCGATCTCCTGATGCGCGTGGATCTGGATGAGCGCATTCCGCCGGAGCTTTATCGGGCGATTGCTGAAGTGCTTGCCTGGGTCTATGCGCTTGAGCAGCAGCTATCCAGCGCGCCTGAGACCGAGGAGCTTCGACCAAACGATGATGCGGTTTGACGATCCCGGGCGTACCATGAGCCTCGGGTAGCTTGTCGCGGATAGCGGGCAAGCCTTCATGACCTGTGGGGGGAGCCCCCGCATATCGGAGTGATAGACACATGACCGAACTGCTTGATCGCGATCAGGTGCGTGAGCATCTGGTGCGTCCCTATACCCCTCAATCGAGCTCATCCGATCAAAAGCGCCAGATCGAGCGCATCAAACAACTGCTGATCGAACGCGATGCGACCCTGGTCGCGCATTACTACACCGACGACGTGCTGCAATCGCTTGCCGAGGCCACCGGCGGCTGCGTGGCTGACTCGCTTGAAATGGCCCGATTCGGCTCTAAAAGCCCCTCTAGCACGCTGGTCGTTGCCGGCGTGCGCTTCATGGGCGAGACCGCGAAAATGCTCTCGCCTGAAAAACGAATATTGATGCCGACGCTCGAGGCGACCTGCTCGCTGGATATCGGCTGCCCCGCGGCGGAATTCTCGGCCTTTTGCGACGCTCATCCGGATCGAACCGTGGTTGTCTATGCCAATACCTCGGCCGAGGTCAAGGCGCGGGCCGACTGGGTCGTCACCTCGGCGATTGCGCTCGATGTGGTCGCGCACCTGCATGAAAAGGGCGAGAAAGTGCTGTGGGCGCCCGACAAGCATCTGGGGCGCTATGTGGCTGAGCAGACCGGCGCTGACATGCTGATGTGGGACGGCGCCTGTATCGTGCATGAGGAGTTCAAGGCCAAGGGCATTCTCGACATCAAGCGTGTCTACCCGGATGCGGCGGTGCTGGTGCATCCGGAGTCACCTCAGTCGGTGGTGGACCTTGCCGATGCAACCGGGTCCACCTCTCAACTGATCAACGCCGCCAAGGCGCTGCCGCACGATACGCTGATCGTTGCAACCGATCGCGGTATTTTCTACAAGATGCAGCAGGCGGTACCGGAAAAGCTGCTGGTTGAGGCGCCGACGGGCGGCAATGGGGCGACGTGTCGAAGCTGCGCGCACTGCCCCTGGATGGCGATGAACGCGCTCGACAACCTCGAACAGTGCCTCAAGGAAGGTCTTGGCGAAGTCACCGTTGATGAGGCCGTTCGGGTTAAGGCGCTGGTTGGGCTTGATCGGATGCTTGCCTTCAAAAGCGGGCGCTGACTTGCGTCGTTTGTCCTTGAAAAGGCCTCCCTCGGGAGGCCTTTTTCGATAGGGCACTTTTCTGAAACGTTTGGCGTTTCGATGTTCTTGTGTGCTCAGAAATCGTCGAGTGCGTGCCGGTAGCGTTTGAACGCGTCGCGTCGGTCACGGATCTTGCTTGCCAGTACGAAGTTCTGTTCGGCGCGCGCCTGTCGCTCTGCGATGTCCAGTTGTGCAAGCCCCTTGTCGATCCGTCCGGTCAACTGCAGCTGCTCGGCGAGGGCGAGGTGGCCTTCGGCCTCGCGCCCGCTGCGACCGGCGGCCTCGGACAGCAGCGACCAGACTTCCGGATCCTCGCCTTGAGCTTCGGACAGGCGTTTGAGGACGGGATAGGCCTTGGCGGGCGACAGGTTCAAAAGCGCACGCCCTTCGATCATGCGGGCCGGGTAGTTGTCCGGCGCCACGGTTAGTAGAGTGCGGGCGCGGTCAAGGGCGTCCTGAAAGCGGTTGGCGTCGAGGGCCACGTCGGCAGCGCTGTTTTGAAGCATCGAATCGTCAGGGTGATCTCGGATCATGCGATCAAGGCTTGAAAGCGCCTGGTCCGTTTCATGATTGACGGCGTGGGTCATGGCGTCGAGGTAGCGAAGCGCTTCGGGAGACGGATTGTTTTCCTTGAGGCGGTTGCGCGCCGCCGTCGGGTCGCTCATGTTCATCGCCAGAAGTACGCGGGCCCGGATCATGTCATAGGTGGTGTCGTCGGCGGCGCCTCGACCCTGACCGAGCTGATCGGCTCGGGCTTCGGTGGCGCTGATGCGGGCTTCGGTCAGAGGGTGCGTCAGCAGAAATTCCGGTGGTGTAAAGCCCTGAAGACTTGCGAGATTTTGAAGGATTCGAAACATCTGTGGCATGGCGTGGGGGTCGTAGCCTGCTTGCGCCAGCGTATCGAGGCCGACGTCATCGGCCTCGCGCTCGTACTGTCTTGAATAGGTCAGCATACGTTGAGCGTAGGCGGCCTGTGTGCCCATGACCGTAGCCGCACCGAGTCCGCCTCCGCCACCGCTGGCGGCCAACACCACGCCGGTCAGCAGGGCGGTCAGCATGGGAATCTGACTTTCATTGCGCGCCTCGACCTGGCGTGCAAAATGATGCTGGGAAAGATGGCCCAGTTCATGGGCAAGCACCGAGGCGAAGGTGGCCTCGGTCGGTGCGTAGGCAAAAAGCCCCGTATGGATGCCGACAACGCCGCCAGGAACGGCAAACGCGTTCAGAGTGCGGCTTGCAACGAGGGTCACGATCAGTTGTTCGCGTTCAAGGCCGCTGTAGGGCAGCAGTTTGTGAAGGATACGCTCAACATAATGACGCGTAATGGGGTCGCGCCAGGGCGTGGTCTGGGCGCGAAACTGACGCAGCCAGGCCCGGCCGAGTCGAAATTCATCGGCGGGGGACACCGCGCTGCTCGCGCCACCCAGGGCGGGCAGTCCATACTCGTTGGCCGCCAGGGCGTGCTGCGCCGGCAGAGGACTTGCCAGCAGTGAAAGACTTGCAATCCATGCCAGATGCGTTTTCTTCATGCCGTTGACCCCGACCTGTGCGATACATCCTGTTGATTGATTTGTCTGGCAAAGTGCCCTTAAATCAAGCCAATTTCAACTCACTGTAGCGGAGTTTTTCGTGGCGCAATACGAACGTACGCTCGATGCCAAGGGATTGACCTGCCCGTTGCCGTTGCTCAAGGTCCGGCAATCGCTTTCCGATATGTGCGCCGACGACGTGCTGCACATCGAGGCGACCGATCCGGGCTCATGGCGCGATTTCGAGAGTTTTGTCGCTCAGGCCGGTCACGCACTTTTGCGCCAGGAAGAGCGTGATGGCGTCTTCTATTACAGCATTGCCAAGGGAGCCGGGCGCTGATGGCCATCAAGAACCTGCTCAAGCATTGGGTGGATCGGTATTTCTCCGATGAAGAAGCGGTGATTCTGGGGCTGGTCCTGTTGGTGGGGCTGGCCATCGTGGTCTTTTTCGGCCAGATGCTGGCCCCGTTTCTGACGGCGCTGGTCATCGCCTTTCTGCTTCAGGGGGGGGTGACGCGCCTTGAGCGCTGGGGATTGCCCCGGTTGATCGCCGTTTTGTTGATCTTTTTGGTGTTCATCGCGCTTTTGATGATGGCGGCACTGGTGGTGTTGCCGCTTGTATGGGATCAGTTGACCTCGCTTGTCGGGGAGGTGCCACGGATGTTTGCCCGCGGTCAACAAATGCTCGATACGCTTCGAACCCAGTACCCGACCGTCATTACGCCCGAGCAGATTCAAAGCTGGGTCAATAGCGCCGCGCATGAAGCGACGCAGTTCAGTCAGCGGGCGCTCAGATTCTCGTTCAATTCGCTCGGCAACGTGCTTGGAATCATCATCTATCTGGTGTTGGTGCCGATTCTGGTGTTTTTCATGTTGAAGGATCAGGAGCGTCTGATCGGCTATTTTCTGTCGCTTCTGCCCAGACAGCGCACCCTCATGACCCAGGTCTGGAAGGAGATGGACGGTCAGATCGCCAATTTCGTTCGGGGCAAGGTGATCGAGATCATCATAGTGGGGTCGGTGTCCTACGTGACCTTTGTCTGTTTCGGTCTGCCGTATTCGGCGCTTCTTGGCTTGATGGTGGGCTTTTCGGTGCTGGTGCCCTACATCGGCGCGGCAGCTGCCACGCTTCCGATCGCAGCGGTGGCGGGCTTTCATTTCGGGCTGGGCGATCAGTTTCTTTACGTGATGGTGGCCTACGCCGTGATTCAGGCGCTCGATGGCAATGTGCTGGTCCCGATCCTGTTTTCGGAGGCGGTCAACCTGCATCCGGTGGCCATCATTTTAGGGGTTTTATTCTTTGGGGGGATCTGGGGCTTTTGGGGCGTGTTCTTCGCGATTCCGCTCACGACGCTACTGAAAGCGCTGCTTCACGCCTGGCCTCGAAGCGTTGCGACCCGCCGAGCGCGCAAGGAGGCGCTCGGCGAACCCAGCCCTTAAGCGGTGTGCTGCTTTAAAAACTCAAGGACTTCCTGGGCGTGGCCATCGGCCTTGACCTTGCGCCACTCCTTGATGAGCACGCCCTGCTCATCAAGCACGAAGGTACTGCGTTCGATGCCTTCGTGCTCCTTCCCATACATTTTCTTGAGCTTGATGACGTCGAGCGCGCGGCAAAGCGTTTCTTCCTTGTCGCTGATCAATTCGAACGGGAAGGACTGCTTGGCTCGAAAGTTTTCATGCGCCTTGAGGCCATCGCGGGAGACGCCATAAATCACGGCGTTCAAGGCCTTGAAGTCCTCGAAGAGGTCACGAAACTGCTGGCCTTCGGTGGTGCAGCCGGGCGTGCTGTCCTTGGGGTAGAAATACAGCACGGTGTAATGGCCCTTGAGGGTCTCGGGCGTGACGGTCAGTTCCGAGGTGGCGGGAACACTGAATTCGGGCAGCGATTGGCCGACGTCGATGGTCATGGTGACTCCTTTAAAGCGTAGGAAAACCCGGCAACAGTCTAGCGCTTTTGTGCGCGATTCGTCTGTCTGAACTGTACAGGTGGAGTCTGCCTGAGTACCATCTATCCCCGCCCGGGGCGGTTTGATCAGGCAAATTCATGCGCTGATCCCGAGATAGCCCGAGGCCGACATAAACGCGTTTTTCCGGTGTGCGACATAAGAGGATTCGAGATGTTCAAAGGCAGCCTGGTCGCTTTGGCGACGCCAATGAAAGGCAATGGCGATATTGATTGGGACGCGCTTCGTCGACTGGTGAACTTCCATCTCGAACACAAGACCGATGGCATCGTGGCGGCGGGCACCACCGGTGAGCCCACCACGATGTCGTTCGCCGAGCATTTTGACGTCATCCGTGAAGTAGTGAATGTGGTCGATGGCCGGATTCCGGTCATTGCAGGGACCGGTGCCAACGCCACCGCCGAGGCGGTCGAGCTGGTCAAGTACGCCAAGGATGTTGGCGCCGATGCGTGCCTGTCGGTCACGCCCTACTACAATCGCCCGACCCAGGAAGGGCTGTATCAGCACTTCAAGGCCGTCGCGGAAGCCTCGGATCTTCCGATCATTTTGTACAACGTACCGAGCCGAACCGGCGTCGATCTCTACAACGACACCACCTTCCGTCTGGCCAAGATCGACAACATCGTCGGCCTCAAGGATGCCACGGGCAACCTCGAGCGCGCCGCCGAGCTGATCGAGCACTTGAAGGGCCAGGACTTCGCAATCTATTCGGGCGACGACCCGACCGCCTGCGAGCTGATGCTTGCCGGTGGCCATGGCGTGATCTCCGTATCCGCCAACGTGGCGCCGAAAGGCATGCATGACATGTCGATGGCCGCCATTGCCGGCGATCACGATCTCGCGCACCAGATCAATACGCGCCTGATGCCGCTCAATGCCTCGCTTGGCATCGAGGCCAATCCGATTCCGGTCAAGTGGGCGCTGTGTCAGATGGGCCTTGCCGAGCAGGGCATTCGTCTGCCGCTGACGTGGCTGTCCGAGAAGTACCATGCAACGGTTGCCGAGGCGCTTCACCTCGCGGGAGTGCTTGAACAATGATGTCGAAGACTCCCTGGATCGCTGCGGCCTCGTTGCTGGTGGCGCTCTCCGGCTGTGGTAACGACGGGTATTACTACGATCGCAGCTACGAGTACAAGAATGCCGAGATGGTCGCACCGCTGGAGCTGCCGGATTCGGCCCGCCAGGGTGCGGTTCAGGACGCCATGCCGGTGCCCAAGGCCAACAGCGACTACGTTCGTCCTCAGGATGGGTTCGATGTGCCGCGACCCCAGCCCAAGATGAGCGAGCAGGCTGCTCAGTCGTTCGTTCAGATGCGCGGTGAGCGTGGTCAACAGTGGCTTCTGGTCAATGCCGCGCCCAATGCGGTCTGGCCGAAGCTTCAACGCTTTGTGGCCGCCACCGGCTATCGCGTCAGCGAACTCGATGCCTCGCAGGGGCTGATCAAGACCACCGACGGTACGCTGTCGGTCAGGCAAGGCGTGCGCGGAGGCTCTTCCGAAGTGCGTTGCGATCAAAATGGCGCAGCAAACAGCGACTGCCTGTCGCGTCTTTCAACGTATCTGACCCAGAATGCGGGCAATACCGGAGAGGGCGTCTCGCTCGTCGGGCAGAACCTCTCAAACGACAGCAACGTGATCCTGCGCAATCGTCAAGGGCAGTGGCAGGTTGTGGTGCAGCAGGATTTTGCCAGCATCTGGTCGGAGCTCGATTACCAGCTCAAGCGTGAATTCGACACCGACGACGCGCGACTGGTCGATCAGGACCGCAGCCAGCGGCGCTTCACGGTGGACTATCTGCCGTCCGAAGCCAGCGGCAGTGGCTGGTGGATCTTCGGCAGCGACCCCGAGCCCAAGCGCTACCAGCTTCAGATCGACACTGATAACGGCCAGTCCATCATTCATGCACGCCGCGACGATGGCTCATCGATCGAGACCTCGGCCGCCCGCGAGCTGCTGGACCGTGTTGCGTCACTGCTTCGCTGATGGCGTTCAAGTTCGCATCGCTTGGTAGTGGGAGCAAGGGTAACGCGACTGTGATCGAGAGCGGTGAGTCCCGCATTCTCATCGACTGTGGTTTTACTCTGAAGGAGATCGAGGCGCGGCTTGCGCGCCTTGACTGCCACGCGTCCACGCTCGATGCGCTCTTGATCACTCATGAACACATCGATCACGTGCGCGGTGCGGCCGCGCTGGTGCGTCGCTACGGCCTGTCGGTCTACATGACCCCTGGAACCTGGCTCAAGAGCAAGCTGAAGGGCGTGGAAAACGTGACGTTTATCCACCCTGAACAGTGCTTTGTCATTGGGGATCTGGAGATCGATGTGGTCACCGTGCCCCATGACGCGCGACAGCCCGTGCAGTTCATCGTGCGCTCGGGCGGGGCGTGTCTTGGGCTTTTGACCGACATCGGCCACGTAAGCGGCCATGTGCTCAAGCGCTATCGACGCTGCGACGCTCTGGTGCTTGAATGCAACCATGACCCCGATATGCTGGCGCGCGGGCCATACCCTCCAAGCCTCAAGCGGCGGGTCGGTGGTCACTGGGGCCATCTTTCCAATCAGCAGGCGCTTGAATTCATGCAGGCCATCGATGCTGACAGCCTTCAATGCGTTGTTGCCTCGCACCTGTCGGAGCAGAACAATTGCGCCGAGCGTGCGTATGATGCCTTGATGCCGGTACTTGGTTTCGATGAGCAGCGTCTGTTGATCGCACAGCAACATGAAGGGCTTCCCTGGCAGGTAGTGCGCCGTCGCCTCGCCTGCGCCTAGAATACCCGAACACCTATGACTTCTATCTCTGGAGAGCTTCGATGGAAAAGCGTGATGCCTTGTACGCCGGCAAGGCCAAATCCGTGTACACCACTGACGACCCCGATCGTCTGATTCTCGAATTCCGCGACGACACCAGCGCCTTCGATGGCGAGAAGGTTGAGCAGCTGGCGCGCAAGGGCATGGTGAACAACAAGTTCAACGCCTTCATCATGGATAAGCTGAAGGCGGCGGGCATTCCGACCCACTTCGAACACCTGCATTCCGATACGGAATCGGTGGTCAAGAAGCTCGATATGTTGCCGGTCGAATGTGTGGTTCGTAACTACAGTGCTGGCAGCCTGTGTCGACGCCTAGGCGTCGAGGAAGGCCTTGCGCTGACGCCGCCGACGTTCGAGCTGTTCCTTAAAAACGACGCTCAGCACGATCCCATGATCAATGAGTCGCTGGCCGAGAGCTTCGGCTGGGCGACCCCTGAGCAATTGGCCGAGGCCAAGACGCTGACCTACAAGGTCAACGAGGTGCTCAAGCAGCTGTTCCTCGATGGCGATATTCTGCTGGTGGATTACAAGCTGGAATTCGGCGTGTTCAAGGGTGAGCTGACGCTTGGCGATGAGTTCTCACCGGATGGCTGCCGTCTCTGGGACAGCAATACGCGCGAGAAACTCGATAAGGACCGTTTCCGTCAGGGCCTTGGCGGGGTGATCGAGGCTTATGAGGAAGTGGGTCGCCGCATCGGCATCTCTTTCGACTGAGCGCCGGTGACCGGCTCGAGCACTGCCCGGAAGGGCCTTTCGAGCCCCCTGATAAAATGCCGCCCTGGCCGGGGCGGCATTTTACGTTGGGTCGCCGGAGGTGATTTCTATGACCTCAAGCGCAATGCGGTCGGTGTCATCGACAAACGCCCTAAAGCGAACGTCCTTGTCGCTCAGGCGAACCCCGTGCACGCGCCCGGTTGAACCGTGCTGATACGCAGGTCTCGGGTCTTGCGCCAGTACCTCAACAATCAGCGCCTTGATGGCGGCGCCATCGCTCAGTGCATTGAGCTGAGTGCGGGCCGTCTGCGAAAAGCACACCGGGCGAATCACCGGTGGGGCAGGGGCGAAACCGCTTCGGGCGCCCTCGACGCCATCGGCCCAGGGCAGGTAGGGCTTGATATCGAATACCGGCGTGCCGTCGACCAGATCGTGGCCTGAAAGCGTCAGTGCGACGCCGCCCTCGGTGTCGATCGAGACCAGCTCGACCAGGGACAGGCCAAGGCGGTTTGGTCGATGGGTTGCCCGTGTTGCGAACACGCCGACCTTGGCGTTGCCACCAAGACGCGGCGGTCTGACCAAGGGCGTCCAGCTGGGTGGGCTCTTGTGAAAGAGAAACGTCACCCAGATATGGCTGAAGGCGTCGAGCCCTCGAACGGCCAAGGGGTCGTTGTAGGGCGCGTGCAGTACAAGCTGCGCTTTGGCACTGGGGGCAAGGCCTGGCTGTCTTGGAATGCCGAACTTGTCCGGGTAACAGCTTTCGATATGGCCGATCGGCTCGAGGGTCGTTGAATGCGTTGCGTGCATGAAAATATCGTCGAAGGTGGGCCATGGCGTGCCGCCGGGGGCGTGCGCGCATCAAGATGCTGGCGGCTGACCGGCGAGTTGGGTAGTCTGGCGCAACCCGTAGTCACACACAACGCATGCACTACATATATCGATAACGGAGACCGTCGATGATCGACCTTCCAGGGCTTGCGCGGGCTCAGGCGAGCCTGATCGATGCCGGCCGGGTGTTGGATCGGGCCAATATGGTGCCGGCCACCGGCGGCAATTTTTCCATGCGCCTTGATGAGCACTTCATGGCGGTCACCGTATCCGGCCGCCACAAGGGCCAGTTGAGCGGCTCAGACATCATGGTCACGGACTTCGAGTGCGTGCCACTGGGCAGTACGCTGAAACCCTCTGATGAAGCACTTCTGCACGGGCAGCTCTATCGTCTGCGTCCTGATGTCGGGGCGGTATTGCACACACACTGTCGGGCCGCGACGGCGCTGTCGTGTCTGGTCGAGGGTGATGAGCTGGTACTCGAGGGCCTTGAGCTCCTGAAGGTATTTGAGGGCATTACAACCCACGAGGCTCGGCTCAGAATTCCGGTGGTCGATAACTCGCAGGACATTCCAGCACTTGCGCGCGAGGTCGAGCCTCGTCTGCCGCAAGACGATTGCCATGTCTATCTGATTCGAGGGCATGGGCTTTACACCTGGGCGCGAGATATGACTCGCTGCCTGTATCAGGTCGAAGCGCTGAGCGCGCTTTTTGATTGCGAACTTACCGTGAGGCGATGCCGATGAGCTTTTTGAAAGTGTTTAACGACGCAGATGCGACTCAGCCCGTGTTTTCAGCCACCGAAGGCGATGTCATCGCCCGAGAGCTTGGCGCCCATGGTATTCGCTTTGAGCGCTGGCCGCTGAAAGCGCTGTCTGAGTCTGCCGATCAGGCCGAAATTCTCGCGGCGTACAGCGAGGAGGTCGAGCGGCTCAGGCGCGAGGAAGGCTTTCAAAGCGCCGATGTCATCCACATGACGCCAGATCATCCGGACAAGGACGCGCTTCGCACCAAGTTTCTGGACGAGCATCGCCACGATGAAGACGAGGTGCGCTTTTTCGTGCGTGGGGAAGGGGTGTTCTACCTGCACCTTGATAACCGCGTCTATGCGATCGGCTGCGCTCAGGGCGATCTGATGTCGGTACCGACCGGTACGCCACACTGGTTCGACATGGGCCCGTCGCCGGCCTTTTCCTGCATTCGTCTGTTCACGCGGACGGAGGGCTGGATTGCGCACATGACCGGCAGCCCCATCGCCGAGCGTTTTCCAAGATTCGAAGGTCTGGAGGCGTCATGATCAAGGCCATCGTGACCGATATCGAAGGCACTACCAGCTCGATCGCGTTCGTGCACGAGGTGCTTTTCCCCTACGCGCGTGAGCGCCTGCCGCAATGGCTCGAAGCCCGTGCTGGCCAGCCGGCGGTGGCGGAGCAGCTTGACGCCGTACGCGCGATGACCTCTGAAGAAGACGCAAGCGTCGAGCGGCTTGCGGACGTTCTCGTTCAGTGGATCGATGAGGACCGCAAGGCCACGCCGCTCAAGACCCTTCAAGGCATGATCTGGGAGGAGGGCTACCGCGAGGGCGACTTCAAAAGCCACATCTATCCAGACGCCGCCGAGTGTCTCAAGGCGTGGCACGATCAAGGCCTCGAACTCAGTATTTATTCCTCCGGCTCGGTGCACGCCCAGAAGCTGATGTTTGCCCACACCGAGCTTGGCGACATCACGCCCTTGATCACCCATTATTTCGACACCACACTCGGCGCCAAGCGCGACAGTGACAGCTATCGGCGCATGCTCGATGTATTGGCTGTGCCCCCGGAAGAGGTGCTGTTTCTGTCCGATGTGCCGGCAGAGCTGGATGCGGCCGAAGACGTCGGCATTCGTACCTGCCAGCTGGTGCGTGATCCGGACATGGAGACCGGTCACCACCACTGCGTTCACCGATTCGATGAGATCGATCTCGATGAACTGGCTTGATCGTCTGCGGTTTCGCCTTGCACGTGACGCCGACGGCGCCGATCAGGCCGAGGTGTTTTTCCACGCCATCATGGACGGCGCCTCGTCGTTCTATAGCCTCGGGCAGCGACAGGCCTGGGCGAATGCCCTGCCGCGCGAGGCCGCGACCTGGCAGCTGCGCCAGCGCCGTCTAACGACGTTCGTGGCCGACCTCGACCGGCGCTGCGTCGGGTTCTGTGAGCTCGACCTCAACGCGTCTCACATCGAATGCCTGTACGTCTGGCCTGCGCTTCAAGGCAATGGCATTGCGTCCCGCCTGATCGAGCTTGCCTGCGATCACGCCCGTGAGCAGGGCCACCACACCCTTTATATCGAGGCAAGTCTGATGCTTGCCCCGCGTCTTTTGGCAAGCGGCTGGGAATCACTTGGCGAGAGTGCGGTCGAACGAGAAGGCGAGCGCCTGCCGCGCGTTCGATGCAAACGCCAACTCAATGACACGGTTTTATGATATCGACCATGACTCAGCCCCAATCCCACGCCAGTGACGGCACCGACCCGATGCTTTTTACCGAGAAACGCAGCAATACGCGCATGCTGGGCGTCGCGTTTGCCTTTTCGGTTGCAGGTGGCATTACGCTTTTAGTGTATTGCTATCAGCAGAAGCAGTGGTGGCCAATGGCGCCGGTCGCGCTATTGATCTTTCTGTGGGGCATGATGATCGGGGGCAATCTCATGGGACGGCGTCGGCTGTCGCCGATTCTTCGCCTCGATGAGCGCTCGGTCTATTTCATCGGCGGTCCGCTTTATGCGCCGCGGCTTGAAGAGATTGCGTTTTCCAACATCAGTCGCATCGAGCGTGAGAGCTCGGTCGGTGTGCGTATCGTATTGAACGACAGCGCTCGGGGTGCGGTCGGTAAGCCGACGCGTCGCACCATTCCTTCAGGGCTATTGCCCCTCAAGGACCGCAAGCGATTCAATGCAGCACTCAAGGCGCGAATTGCGTCATCACCCTAGTGGTCGCAAAACCGTTCGGCATGGATAACGCGTGCTGAGTGGTATGTGCTCACCTTTTACATTATTGCGTGGTTTACGGGAGTAGAGCGGGAATGAGCTGGACCCTATTCAGCGCCTTTTTTGTGGCGTGTGTCTTGATCAGCGTGACCCCGGGGGCCGGGGCCATCAACACCATGGCCAACGGCATGGTCTACGGTGTCAGGCGCACGCTTCCTTCCATTCTCGGGCTGCAGATTGGCCTTGCCTTTCAAATGGTGGTGGTCGGTATCGGCCTGGGCTCTCTACTTTCAAGCTCTGCGTTGGCGTTTACGATCATCAAGTGGCTGGGTGTGGTTTATCTGGTGTATCTCGGAATTACCAAGTGGCGAGAAACCGCCCACGCTTTCAGCACCGAAAATCAGGATGCGACGCTGTCTGGCTGGACGCGGCTCTGGAAGGGGGCGCTGGTCAATGCGACCAACCCCAAGGCTACGGTGTTTCTAATGGCGCTGTTGCCTCAGTTTCTGGTGGCCGATGCACCCCATGCGCCGCAGTTCGCCATCATGGGTGCGACCATGGTGGCGGTCGATATCGCGGTCATGTTCGGTTATGCCACGCTTTCGACCGCCATTGCCCGATTCCTGAAAACGCCAGCGCAGCAGCGGGCCATCAATAGAGCCTTCGGCGGGCTGTTCATCGGCGCCGCCGGTTTGTTGGCGGCCTATCGGCACTGATGCTGACTAGCGCGTTTCCACCTCGTGCACCCGCATCGAAAGATCGATGGCGGTCACGTGCTTGGTGAGCGCGCCAATCGAGATGCGGTCGATGCCGGTCCTTGCGATATCGACCATGGTGTCCTCATCGACGTTGCCGGATGCCTCGAGCTGCGCGCGGCCGGCGGTCAGTTCAACGGCCTGTCGCATGTCATCAAGCGAGAAGTTATCCAGCATGATGATGTCGGCCCCGGCCTCGAGTGCCTGATTGAGCTCTTCGAAGGTTTCGACTTCGACCTCGACCGGCAGCTCGCGCGCAATGTCACGCGCTTCCTTGACGGCGCGTTCGATGCCGCCGCATGCGGTAATGTGGTTTTCCTTGATCAGGAAGGCGTCATAAAGTCCCAGTCGGTGGTTATTGCCACCGCCGCAGTTGACCGCATACTTCTGAGCCAGACGAAGGCCCGGCAGCGTCTTGCGCGTATCGAGCACCGAGACCGGATAGTCCGCGACCAGGTCCACGTAATGACGGGTGGTTGTTGCCGTGCCGGAAAGCGTCTGCAGCAGGTTGAGCGCGGCGCGCTCGCCGGTCATCAATGAGCGAGCCGGCCCTTCAAGCGTCAGAAAGGGCGTATCCGGTATCAGTGCGTTGCCGTCTTCGTGGCTCCAGGTGAGTTTCACCGTCGGGTCGATGCGTCGGTAAAGCTCCTCGACCCAGGCAACGCCACAGAGGATAGCGGGCTGCCGGCTGATGACTTCGGCACGCGCCCACTGTTTCGAGGCAATCAACTGAGCGGTGATGTCGCCGCCGCCAATGTCCTCGTTGATCATTCGACTGGCGGTGGTTCGAATGTCTTCAGCGAGGGCTTCTTGAAACGTCATTGAGAACTCTCTCCTGGGCGTGGACCTGATGAAGGCCTTATCGCGGGCTTTGAGTGGCCGGCGCCTGTGCGTCGACACCGGGTAATAAAGTATAGGATAGAGTGACTTGAACAATCGACCAATAAGGAAGCGACGTCCGGTATGCATGTCAACGATCTGCACTGGCTGAGCGAGGCTGAACACGCGCCCTCGGCGCACTGCGATACTCGGCCTCAGGGTGAAATTTCAGGGCTTGTGCTGCACTCGATCAGTCTGCCGCCCGGTGAGTTCGGCGGGGAGGCGATCACGGATCTATTTCTTGGCCGACTCGACCCCGAGGCGCATCCCTATTTCAAGAAGATCGAGGGGCTTCGCGTGTCGGCCCACTGTCTGATTCGACGCAGTGGGCAGGTGATCCAATACGTCGGATTCGATCAACGGGCCTGGCATGCCGGAAAATCCAGCTGGCAGGGCCGGTCGCGGTTGAATGATTTCACCATTGGCGTGGAGCTTGAAGGCGATCATCGGCCATTTACACGTGCGCAATACGCACGTCTTGTTGAGCTCACGCGTGCGCTCATGGGCAAATACTCAGCGCTCACGCCTGAGCGTATTACCGGGCATCAGCACGTGGCACCGCTCAGAAAGGTCGATCCAGGCCCCTCGTTCGATTGGCAATACTTCTTTCAGGGGCTGCGAGGCTAAAGCTCGAGTCCGAGCGGTCTACTGGTAATTCGGCGTAAGAAAACTACATTTGTGGGGTCTTTGAAACGTGACCCTCACCAAAACGGCGACACACGGTGGCTATGACAGGCTGCGTTTTTTCAAGCGACCAATGCATCCGACCCGCGCCGTGGCACGGTATATGCCTCAGGCTTTCGGGGAGATGCGCCTTTTGCCTATCAATTGGCAGCCGCTTGTGTTTGCGGTATCTTCGTCCCCCGTCAAGGCTGGTATCACAGCCACCCGTTGCAGAATTACGACATGCGGCGAGCAGCGCGACCCTACAAAAACCTGCGCCCGTTTTAACTGACAAAGAGCACTGTGACGCACTTCCTGATCGGAAGGCGACTGATATTATTTCTTCATCGGAGAGACGTCTATGAGTCTGGAGGCACGAGAAGACCTCGATCCTACCGAAACGACGGAATGGTTAGAGTCCTTAGAATCGGTACTGGATCGCGAGGGCGAAGATCGAGCCCAATATTTGCTGAGCCGCCTGGCGGATCGGCTTCGCCGTGATGGGATGCAGCCCCCCTTCTCTGTGAACACGCCTCATCGCAACACCATCCCGGTGCATCGCGAGGCGCGTATGCCGGGTGATCTGTTCATGGAGCGTCGCATTCGTTCCCTGATTCGCTGGAACATGGCAGCGCAGGTCATCCGTACCAACAAGAAGCACAAGGGACTGGGCGGTCACCTGGCCAGCTTCATGTCCAGCGCAACGCTTTATGACGTGGGCTTCAACCATTTCTTCCGTGCGCCGGAAGGTGATTTCAAGGGTGATCTGGTCTACATCCAGGGCCACAGTGCGCCGGGCATCTACGCGCGCTCCTACCTGGAAGGACGTCTCTCCGAAGAACAGATGGACAAGTTCCGTCAGGAAGTCGATGGCGATGGCCTGTCGTCTTACCCGCACCCCTGGCTGATGCCGGACTACTGGCAGTTCCCGACCGTCTCGATGGGTCTGGGCCCGATCATGGCAATCTACCAGGCCCACGTCATGAAGTATCTCGACGCACGTGGTCTGCAGCCGATGCAGGACCGCAAGGTCTGGGCATTCCTCGGTGACGGCGAGTGCGACGAGCCCGAGTCACTTGGCGCGATTTCACTGGCCGGGCGTGAAAAGCTCGACAACCTCGTGTTCGTCATCAACTGCAACCTCCAGCGTCTGGACGGCCCTGTGCGCGGTAATGCGCGTATCATCGATGAACTCGAAGGTATCTTCCGCGGTGCTGGCTGGAACGTCATCAAGGTGGTCTGGGGTCGTTTCTGGGATCCGCTGTTCGAGAAGGACACCAAGGGCATCCTGCAAAAACGCATGGATGAGGTGGTCGACGGCGAGTACCAGAATTACAAGGCCCAGGGCGGCGCCTACACCCGTGAGCATTTCTTTGGCAAATACGATGAAACCAAGGACATGGTCAAGGACCTCACCGATGAGGACATCTGGCGCCTGAACCGTGGCGGCCATGACCCCTATAAGGTCTATGCGGCCTATCACGAGGCGTTCCACAACAACAATGGCAAGCCGACCGTTATTCTTGCGCACACCGTCAAGGGTTACGGTATGGGCGGCGATAGCGGTGAGGCGGACAACGAAGCGCACCAGATCAAGTCGATGGAAGTGGGCGCGATCAAGACCTTCCGTGACCGCTTCGGTATCCCGGTTTCCGATGAGGAAATCGATAAGGAAATGCCGTACTACAAGCCCGAAAAAGACAGCCCCGAGATGAAGTACATGCATCTCATGCGGGAACGTCTGGGTGGGTACCTGCCGGCGCGTAAGCATGACTTCGAGTCAATCGAGTTCCCGGGACTCGACGACAAGATGTTCTCAAGCCAGCTCAAGGGCTCGGGAGACCGCGAAGTATCCACGACCATGAGCTTCGTGCGCGTGCTCAATGGCCTGGTCAAGAACAAGCAGTTCGGCAAGCAGGTCGTTCCGATCGTGCCTGACGAAGCGCGTACGTTCGGCATGGAAGGCATGTTCCGTCAGCTCGGCATCTACACGGCCGAAGGCCAGAAGTACGAGCCGATGGATGCCGGCCAGATCATGTTCTACCGCGAAGACAAGGCCGGTCAGATTCTCGAGGAAGGCATCAACGAAGCCGGCGCCATGTCCAGCTGGATTGCGGCCGCCACCTCGTACGCCAACCACCACGTGCCGCTGCTGCCGTTTTACGTCTATTACTCGATGTTCGGCTTCCAGCGTGTCGGTGACCTGGTCTGGGCTGCTGGCGACATGCAGGCGCGAGGCTTCTTGCTCGGCGGTACGGCAGGGCGCACCACGCTCAACGGCGAAGGGCTTCAGCACCAGGACGGCCACAGCCACATTCTGGCCTCCACTGTTCCGAACTGCCGAAGCTATGACCCGACGTACGCGCACGAAGTCGCCGTAATCATGCACGACGGCTTGAAGCGCATGTATCAGGACAAGGAAAACTGCTTCTACTACCTGACGTTGATGAACGAAAACTACCACCATCCGGAAATGCCGGAAGGGGCAGAAGAAGGCATCATCAAGGGCATGTACTTGCTGCGTGAAGGCGAGAAGGGCAAGAACGGCCACGTTCAGCTGATGGGCTCCGGCACGATCCTGATCGAAGTCGAGCGCGCCGCTGAACTTCTGGCCGACGACTTCGGCGTCAGTGCCGACATCTGGAGCGTGACCAGCTTCAATGAGCTTCGTCGCGAAGCGCTCGAGATCGACCGTAACGCCTTCATCAATCCCGATGCCGAACCCGGCAAGCCCTGGGTGACCCAGTGTCTCGAAGGCCGAGACGGGCCGGCGATTGCTTCGACCGATTACATGAAGCTGTTCTCCGATCAGGTGCGTGCCTGGGTTCCGACCGACTACTACGTGCTCGGTACCGATGGTTACGGCCGTTCCGACACGCGCGAAAAGCTGCGCTACTTCTTCGAGGTGGATCGCTATTTCGTGACGGTCATGGCGCTGAAGGCGCTGGCGGATCGCGGCGAGATCGATCGCAAGGTCGTCAAGCAGGCGATGGAGAAGTACGGCATCGATCCGAACAAGGCCTATCCTGTCACCAGTTGATGAGGAGCTGGGGCGGCCTTGCCGCCCCCGTGGCGTAAGCGGTCAGTATTGAAGGAGCGCATCTCTTGAGCGAAATAATTAAAGTGCCCGATATCGGGGACAGCGAAGGCGTTGAAATCATCGAGGTGTTGGTCTCGGAAGGCGATGAGGTGTCCGCCGAGGACTCGCTGATCACGCTCGAGTCCGACAAGGCCTCGATGGATATCCCCTCGCCGAAGGCCGGCAAGGTGGTCAAGGTGCTGGTCAGCGAAGGCGACAAGGTCAGCGAAGGCGATCAGATCCTCGAGCTTGAGACCGAAGACGACGGCGATAGCGATGATCAGGACGACGCCGAAGAATCATCCAGCGAGTCCGAATCTGAATCCGAGGTCGAAGAAAACACCGATACGTCCAAAAAGGACACGTCCGAAGACGCGCCCAAGAAAGGCGGCGCCAAGGGCGGTTCTCAGGTCGTTGACATCAAGGTGCCGGACATTGGTGGCAGCGAAGGCGTCGAGATCATCGAAGTGGCCGTTTCCGAAGGCGACCAGGTGGCCAAGGAAGACGCGCTGATCACGCTTGAGTCCGACAAGGCCTCGATGGACATTCCAAGCCCGCACGAGGGCAAGATTGTCAGCCTTTCCGTCAAGGAAGGAGACACCGTGTCTGAAGGCGACGTGATCGGTCAGATGGAAATCGCTGGCGAAGGCGGTGATGACGAAGACGCCTCGGGCGACGATGACGCGGCTTCTGACGCTGACAATGACAGCAAAGCCTCTGACGACAGTGCTGACGATCAAGGCGATGACGACGATAGCGCCGAAGAAGAGGGCGGTCGCCAGGAAATTCGTGTGCCGGATATCGGTGGCAGCGAAGGCGTCGAAATCATCGAGGTCTCGGTGTCCGAAGGCGATGAGGTCGAGAAGGAAGACGGCCTGATCACGCTTGAATCCGACAAGGCATCGATGGATATCCCAAGCCCCTACAAGGGCAAGATCGTCGAGCTTTCCGTCAAGGAAGGCGATACGGTCTCCGAGGGCGACCTGATCGGCTACATTGAAACCGCCGGCGGCGGTGGCAAGAAGAAAAAGCCTGCATCGGATAAAGGCGCATCGACGTCCGAGAGCAAGAGCGACAAGGCGGCATCGTCCAAGGGCGACGGCGGCAAGAAGAACGACGCCAAGAAGCAAGAGGGCGCCGCCAAGCAGGAGCAGGTCTCGTCTTCAGCGTCCCCCGAGGCGCAGATGGCCGGTGGTCAAGCGGGCCAGAAGGCGCCAAGCGCGCATGCAGGTCCGGCCGTTCGCATGCTGGCGCGTGAGCTGGGTGTCGATCTGTCCGAGGTTACCGGCAGCGGTCCGAAGGGCCGGGTTCTGAAAGAAGACGTTCACGCCTTCGTCAAGCAGGCCATGACCGAGCGCGGCAAGGCCGGCAAGCAGGCGGCACCGTCTGCAGCGCCGTCCGGTGGCTCGGGTATTCCGCAGGTGCCGGACATCGACTTCAGCCAGTTCGGCGAGGTCGAAGAGCAGAAGTTGGGCCGTCTGATGAAGGCGGGTGCGACTAACCTGCATCGCAGCTGGTTGAACGTGCCGCACGTGACGCAGTTCGACGAAGCCGACATCACCGAGCTCGAGGCGTTCCGCAAGTCGATGAAGGCCGAGGCGGAGCAGCAGGGCGCCAAGCTGACGCCGCTGCCGTTCATGATCAAGGCGGCTGCTCACGCGCTCAAGGCGTACCCGCAGTTCAACGTATCACTCAAGTCCGACGGCGAAACCGTGGTCTGGAAGAAATACGTGAACATCGGCATCGCCGTGGACACGCCCAATGGGCTGCTGGTGCCTGTGATCCGCAATGCCGATCAGAAGTCGGTCATCGAGCTTGCTAAAGAGTCGGTCGATCTTGCCAAGCGGGCCCAGCAGGGCAAGCTCAAGGGCGATGAGATGAAAGGCGGCTGCTTTACCATCTCAAGTCTTGGCTCCATTGGCGGTACGGCGTTCACGCCCATCGTCAATACGCCGGAAGTGGCGATCCTTGGGGTGTCGAAATCCCAGATGAAGCCGGTGTGGGATGGCAGCGCGTTCCAGCCGCGTCTGATGATGCCGCTGTCATTGTCCTACGATCACCGTGCGGTCAACGGTGCCGACGCCGCGCGCTTCACGGCCTATCTGGCAAGTGTCCTGACCGACATTCGACGGTTGGTGCTCTGAGCTGCGACACTCGGTCACAGTCGTGCCAAGTGAAACGAGAAGCGGCCTTCGGGCCGCTTCTTTACGTCTGCAACTAATGAATGCCGGATAAGCCAGGCGCGGGACTTGTGGTCGCAGGGCCTGCCCGCTATGGTGCGTGTTTGCTTTGGCGATTGCCTGCGCTCACGCAGGCAACACACCTATTATTGAAGGGCACCGGCCCGACGCACTGCGTTAAACACTTGAGGAGCGGTATCGATGCGTTTGATCCTGTTGGGCCCACCGGGGGCGGGTAAGGGAACGCAGGCACAGTTCATTTGCGAACATTTTGCCATTCCCCAGATTTCTACCGGGGATATGTTGCGGGCGGCCATTCGCGAAGGATCCGAGCTTGGTCAGAAGGTCAAGGCCACCATGGATGCCGGTCAGCTGGTGTCCGATGATCTGATCATCGAACTCGTCAAGGACCGCATCAGCAAGCCCGATTGCGCCAATGGCTTCTTGTTCGATGGCTTTCCGCGTACGATCGTTCAGGCCGACGCTCTTAAGGAAAGTGGTGTCACGCTTGATCACGTGCTCGAGATTGCAGTCAATGACGAAGAGATCGTGACACGCCTGTCCGGTCGTCGTGTGCATCCGGATTCCGGTCGGGTCTATCACATCGAGTACAATCCTTCGAAAGTGGCCGACACCGATGATGTTACCGGTGAGCCCCTGATCCAGCGCGACGACGATCACGAAGATACCGTTCGGTCTCGTCTGTCGGTCTATCACGAACAGACCGAGCCGCTGGTGGCGTACTATCAGAAACTGGTTCAGGAAGAGCCTGAAAAGGCGCCTGCGTACCACCGCGTGGAAGGCATCGGCAGCGTCGATGCCATCAAGGCCAAGGTGCTTGACGCGCTCTCCTGAGCGACGCGGCCATCATGTCCCTTGAAAAAGCCGGCAATGCCGGCTTTTTTGATGCGCAGCCTCTGATACTGTGCCTGATCTGCCTTCCTCCTGACTTCGCCCTCTGTTTTGGCAATAGTCCTTTTGGTGTAGGGTCCGGCTCTTTATAATGTCGATCGTTCATTTGCCATTTAATTGAAATCATCTATGTCTACATTGCTTGCGCTCGATGCGTCTTCTTCCGCCTGCTCGGTCGCGCTCTGGCATCGTGGCACCATTCTCGGCGAGCACGTCATAGCGCCTCGCGAGCACACGCAGCGTCTGATGCCGATGGTGGATCGCCTGATGAGCGAGGCAGGGCTGTCGCTGTCTCAACTCGATGCCCTGGCGTACGGGCGAGGGCCGGGCTCGTTTACCGGTATTCGCATCGCGGCCGGCACCGTACAGGGACTTGCCTATGGGCTTGATCGGCCGATCGTTCCGGTCTCGACCCTTGAAACCCTGGCGCTCGGGGCGGCAAGGCAGCACGGTGTTACCCACGTCGTTCCGGCGTTCGATGCGCGAATGAATGAACTTTATGTGGCTGCGTTTGAAGTAAACGTTAAGACGTATCAGCTACGCTGCTGCCTTGAAGAGCGCGTTTGTGCCCCGCAGGCCCTTGAGGCTGCCATGTTCGAGGGGACGCGATGGTTCGGCGCAGGCAGCGGTTGGACGCTCCGTGAGCGCCTTTCACTCGAGGTGGCACAGTGCGTGATCGATGATAACAACACCCTTGAGCCTGACGCCCGCGATATGGTCTGTCTGGCGCAAAAGGGGCTGGATGCAGGGAACGCAGTTGCGCCTCATGAGGCCACACCCATCTATCTGCGCGACCAGGTTGCATCGCGCCGTCACTGATTCACGTTAAGGAAGTCCAATGGAGTGGATGCACGTTGTTGCATTGGCCTTGATTCAAGGTCTGTCTGAGTTTCTACCGATTTCATCATCGGCCCACCTTATCCTGCCATCGCAACTGTTTGGCTGGCCCGACCAGGGGCTTGCCTTCGACGTCGCCGTGCACGTCGGTACGCTGCTGGCGGTCATCATGGCGTTTTGGACCGAGATCAAGCAGATTCTTGCCGGCTGGTTTGCCCATGTCTTCAAGCGCACGCCGTCTGAGGAAGCCCGAATGGGCTGGTGCGTGCTGCTTGGAACGCTGCCGGCGCTGTTTTTTGGCTACATGTTTGAAAGCGTGATCGAAAGCTATGCGCGCTCGGCGCTGGTCATCGCGGCCACGACTATCATTTTCGGTCTGTTGCTTTGGTGGGCCGACAAACGGGGTCGCCGAGAGCGCGACATGCCGACTCTGACCTTTCGCGATGCATTTTTGATCGGCGTCGCGCAGGCGCTGGCCCTGATTCCAGGTACGTCTCGGTCAGGAATTACCATCACGGCCGCACTGATGATGGGCTTTACTCGGCAGGCCGCGGCCAAGTTTTCGTTCCTGCTGTCGATTCCTCTGATCCTCGCCGCTGGCACCCTCAAGGGCATTGAGCTTGCTCAGACCGGCACCGACGCGTATCTGTTCGATATCCTGGGAGGCGTCGTGATCTCCTTTGTGTCGGCGCTGGTGTGCATCAAGCTGTTCCTGGCAGCACTGGATCGGATCGGCATGCTGCCGTTCGTGATCTACCGCCTGGTGCTGGGCGCGGTACTGCTGGTGGCGTTTCTGTAATGACCGCAGTGATCGACGATGGGAGCGAGGCCGCGCAAGGCCTCGCCTCACGCTATGGGCTTGCGCTGATTGACCGGGCGGGTGCAGTGGAAGAAGGCGTCGCCCTGTTCATACGTGATCAGGGCGTCGAACTCGGCGGGGACCCGGCTGAATTCGGTCATCCGCTCCGGGTCGATTTTACCGAAGGCAAGAACGCTCACCGCCGTCGTTTCGGCGGCGGGCGAGGGCAGTTGATCGCCAAGGCCTGCGGGCTTTCAAAAGGCGCGACGCCGGACATCGTCGATGCGACCGCAGGCCTTGGCCGCGATGCGTTCGTTCTGGCAGCGCTTGGGTGTCGGGTGCTCATGATCGAGCGGGTGGCCGCCATCGCGGCGCTGCTTGAGAACGGGCTCGAGCGCGCCCGCACCCATGAAGACACGGCCGAGGTCGCGGCCCGAATGATGTTTCGCCACGGTGACAGTGTCACGGCACTCCAATCGCTTGTCAGTGATGCCGCGTTTGCCCCCGAGGTCGTTCACCTCGACCCCATGTTTCCACATCGGGACAAGTCCGCGCTGGTCAAAAAGGACATGCGTCTTTTTCGAGCGCTTGCCGGAGACGACCCCGACGCCTCGACTCTGCTTACTGCAGCGCTGGATACGGCGCTCTATCGTGTGGTGGTCAAACGCCCCCGCAAGGCGCCAACGCTTGATGGCCCCAAGCCGTCGCATCAGGTTATCGGCAAGACCAGCCGCTATGACGTGTACGTGCACAAGAAACTGCCCTGATCGAGGCTAGACCGCTTTCGTTGCCAAAAGGTGAATCAGGCGCTGTCTAAGCGCAGGGTCGAACAGCCGTCGCCGCGCGTTGAGTGCGTCCTTGAGCTCTTCATGAATGTGAAGGACGCCGGCATCATCCTCCCAGCACCACCCCTCATCGGTAAGCGTTTGTAAGAGCCCCTGAAACAGGCGTTTATCGAAATATTCCGGCGCATTCACGCCCTGCAACAGCGTCAGCCGCTCGGCAAGCGCCTGGCTCTGACCTTCGAGGCTTTCCTGGGTGTAGCTGCCGGAAGGCGCTCTCAGGAGCAGGGAGACCAGTAAATACCCGCGCTCAAGCGTGGGCACGATGATCGAGCCGAGTGTCATCAGCTGCTCGTTTCGAATCAGTTTGCGGGTCGGGCGTGTCCAGTATTCTCCGTTATATTCGAGAAGACCCTGCCCCTTCAGGGCGTGAAGAAGAGTGTCGAACGCGTGGGCCCGGTCGGTCACGCCCGGCAGAAAGAACTCGTTATCAAGCGCCGGCCACATCGGCCCAACCAGGTGTTCCAGTTCCTCGAGGGTCAGCCGCGTGTGGTGTCTGAACGCGAAAGCGACCAACGCGAAGCGGGCAAAAAGATGCAGTACGTTGTTGCGATACCAGGTCAGAAGGGCGGTCTGGTTGTCCTGCACGACGATGATCGGCCCGAGTGCCTGAGGGACGCGCTTGACCATGCCCAGATGGATTGCGTGTTCGATCCACTGCGCGGGTGTGCCGTCTGCGGGCATCACATGGCGGGTTGCGGGGGCGATGCGCTGAAGCGCGTTGAGCGTTTCGATCTGCGCTTCGAGCAGTGACTCTTCCATGGCCTGATGTGAGGTGGACAAAAGCGCCAGCGCGACCAGATTGACGCCGTTGAGTGTGGCTGCTTCGTTGATGCGTTGAACCACGTCCTTGCCAAGCGCGCGCACGGCCGCGGGCTGCCAGTCCTGAGTGGGTTCGGTGCGCCAGTCAGGCTGCTGCGCGTCAAGCCAGTGATCGAGCGCCAGCGGCTCGCCGATGTTGACGTGCACCTGTCCGAACGGCTGGCGCAGGCGTTTGATCACCCGCACCAGGTCGAAGGGCGATTCGGCCTTTTTCCTGCCGGTAGTGAGCTCTTTTTGATAGGCGCCGGATTCGAGCACTTTCTCATAGCCGATGTAGACCGGAATGAAGGCCATCGGGCGCGTGTTTGGCTCACGCACGTAGGAGCGAAGCGTCATGGCCAGCATGCCAAGCTTCGGGGGCAGCATGCGCCCGGTGCGCGAACGGCCCCCTTCGATGAAGTACTCGACCGGATAGCCCCGGGTGATCAGTTGGTGCAAATACTCGTTGAAGACCGCGCCGTACAGCGCATTGCCCTTGAAGCTTCGGCGAATGAAAAAGGCCCCGCCTCGTCGCAGTACGGCACCGATGCCCGGCATGTCCAGGTTCTTGCCTGCCGCGATTTGCGGTGTGGTCAGGCCGTGGTGATAGATCACGTAGGACAGGAGCAGGTAATCGATATGGCTTCTATGGCACGGCACGTAAATGAGCTCATGAGTGCCGGCGAGTGCGCGGACGCGATCGAGACCTGTGACGTTGACGCCGTTATAGAGCCGGTTCCAGAGCTGGCCCAGCAGTTTGTACATCAACCAAAGCGCTCGGGGCGAGGTGTGCGAGGCGATTTCGCGCGCGTAGCGGCGGGCCCGTTTTGTTGCACGCTCAAGCGTGATGTCGTGCGCCTGATGCGTTTGACGGATCTGCTGTCGAACCTCGGGCGCCTGGATCACGGTGCGCACCAGTGTGCGTCGGTGCGAGAGATCCGGTCCAAGTACTTCCTGCCGACGCTGACGAAATTGACGGTTCAGAAAGCGTATCGAACGCCTTCGTGCGTGCGCCTGGCTGGGGGCTGACGAGGTGAGCAGGTCACTTGCCCGGTACGGCGTGCCGTAGCGTACATCGATGTGGCGCCCGTTGAACGCAAGCGACAGGAGTCGTCGAAACCGCCCGGACAGCGGCCAGCGATCGGCGGTCATGAGCCGCCATATACCGCGGGTTTCTCGTCCGGGGCGTCGGCCCCAGAAAAACGACACCGGCAGAAACACCACATCGGGTTGATCATCGGCTTGAAGTCGCTCCAGAAGCGCGTCGAACTTGGGCGAGGGGCGCTTCTGCGGCCCGCGCAGGGCGTGGCGTTTGAGCTGATTGAGCGCCACGTGCGCCGGAAGAGTCTCCCCGGGCTCGTTGGCCGTGTCTGTGAGGATGCCGGGTAGCGTTGTCTGGGCGCGCAAACTATCGAGCGCCAGCTGATCACTTAAGGCATCATGGTCAAGTACATATACCAGCCGGTCGTTCGCTGCTACGTTGAGCGCCGTGGTTTCCGGGGCAATGGAGCGAAAGCGCAGCCAGCGCTTCAACAGGGGCTGCAAACTGCTTTGCCAGAAAAAAGACACGTCAATGAAGCTCCTGAGCGCGGGACAATCGGCCAGTATAGCGGTTGGCGGTCGTCGGTGCTAAGTTCATGGCCGGGGTTTGAAAGGGAGTTCAACTATGCGCGCACAATGGCGCGAGGGTAACAGTTTCACGCTGCTGCCGGATTCGGATCAGTTTCTGCCGGCGCTGTTCAAGGAGATGGACAACGCTGAAACATCGCTGCTGCTCGAGCTTTACATGTTCGAGGACAGCGAACTTGGCGAGCGATTCATCAAGGCGATGGAAAATGCCTGCCAGCGTGGCGTAAAGGTCTGGCTGATGATCGATGCCTGCGGCTCCTGGAATCTGTCCCGCAAGAGTCGAAAGCGCTTGATCGACGCCGGCGTCGAGTTTCGCGAGTTCAATCCGCTGACGCTGCGTCACCTGGGCAAATTCATCTCACGGGATCACCGCAAGCTGATGATCGTCGATGGCAAGGTGGCCTTCACCGGTGGTTTTGGCGCTTCCGACTTCTTTTTGGACTCCTGGTTCGAGGTGGCGGTGCGCATCGAAGGGCCGTGCGTCAACGACTGGATCTCGCTTTATCGACGCGTCTGGCAGTCGCGACTGTCGCGAGGCCCCGGCCAGCCCAGCATTGATCGAAGTGTGCTGGGGGCCAGTGCTGAAAAGGCCGACGAGCCCGCCGGCGAGATGGATGGCCGGGCGATCTGGGGGCAGGGGTATCGTTTTCAGCAGATTCGAAAGTCGCTGCAGGATCAGATCGACAGGGCCAAGAACCAGGTCTGGATCTGTACACCGTATTTTGTGCCGACGCGAAGCCTTCGTCGCAAGATGATTGCTGCGGCCCGTCGTGGCGTGGATGTGCGCCTATTGTTGCCGGGCAAGGATCACGACCACCCGGGCGTCTATTATGCCGGCCAGCGCTACTACACGCGTCTTTTAAAGGCAGGCGTGCGCATCATGGAGTTCCAGCCGCGCTTTACGCACGCCAAGTTCAGTCTCTGTGATGACTGGTGCACCGTCGGGTCGTGTAACTTCGACCATTGGAGTCTGCAGTGGAACCTCGAGGCGAACCAGGAAATTCATCACCCCGAGTTTGCCAAGGAGCTGACTGAGCTGTTCGAGCGCAACTTTGCTCAGAGCGAGGAAGTGATCGCTGAACAGTGGTTCAAGCGCTCCTGGTGGCAGCGCGGGCGCGAGTACGTCTATGGCCACATCAATGGCATGATGACTCGCCTTCGCTGATCACGGGCATCAGCGCTTTCGGGCGCCCTTTTTCTTGCCGGTCTGACCACTCTTTGCGGAGGGCGCCGGCTTTTTGGTTTCCTTGGGCGTGCGATAAAGCAGGTACAGATCGAGGGCCAGTTCCGGCAGTTGCGCCATCAGTTTCTGCGCGTCTTTCGGAGTGGCGCCCATGGCGGCAAGGTCTGCGTCTTCATCGTCGAAAAGCCCGGACAGGGCCATGAAGGGAAGCAACAACTTGGCCGCTTCCTCTTCGAGATCACCGAACCAGGCGGTCTCATCCATGAATACGCTTTCCATGAATCCGCTGCACCAGTCCGCGACCGGGTGATTGCGGGTGTCGAGTTCAAACTCGTCATCGAACGGCAATTCGACGTACTCGCCCTGTTCGAACAGCTCGATGGCGTTGTCGCGAAGTGCCTGACACAGCGCCAGGATGGATGACTGTTCTTCATCGTTTTCAAACGGCGGCTCACCATTGAAAATGGTCGGCACCCAGACGGCAGCATCCATCCGGTTCAAGGCGATGGCCTGAGCCACCATGAACCCATGCGTGCCGTAGATGCTGAGAGTTTCCTCGTCGACGGTATCGGAGTCGAGAAAGGCGTCGAGCGTTTCAAGTTCCTCATCATCGATGAGCGGGTGCTGTTCGGGATGGTCGGTCATGCGGGCCAGAACCTTGTCGACTTAAAAGGTCATTTTATCATCGTTGACATGAACTGTGGATGAGCCCATGGCGGACGTTTCATGATCGAATATTTGAAGCTGCCTGATGCGTCTGAATTGAGCGGTGTGTCGGGCTCGGCGCTGGTTGTACTTCTGGATGAGTGCGTTACGGCCAGCTGGCACCAGGGCTGTCGCTATTACCCCGATGTGCCATGCCCGCCGCACTGGTTGGATCTCAAGGGCAAGAGCGCCGGCCAGGCGCATTTCAAGCGCGGGGGGCTGCGGTTCAATGCGACGCTGTTGCGCGAGAATCCATGGCGCTTTTTGCACGAGGTGGTGCCGCATGAAATGGCGCACTGGTTCGTGTTTCATGCGCTTGAGAGCGATGGACGGCGTCGGCCGCCCCATGGCGTGGATTGGCAGGCCATGATGCGCGATGTCTTCATGCGCACGCCCACGGTCACTCATTCCTTCGATGTGACGCGGGCAAGCCCCAGGCCGTATCGGTTTCGCTGTGCGTGCTCGACGCACGCGCTCTCACATCGACGCTACCTCAATACGCTCAAGGGAACGCGTTATCGATGTCGCATCTGTGGTCAACCCCTGAACTATCAAGGGGTGAGTGAGTCAGGTGCTGCCACCAAGGTCTAATACAGTCTCGGGACCATGTTCTGTCTATTCTTGTTGCACCAGCGTGCCTATTTGCACCGCGCACGTGATTTGTACTGCACACATAATACGTTAGGGAGTGGGTCCATGACTGAGCAAGCCAAACGCTATCCGGTGCCTGAAACCATCCGCGAGCGCGCTTGGGTCGATGAAGCGGCATACCGTACTCGCTACCAGACGTCCGTTGAATCCACCAATGCGTTCTGGCTCGAAGAGGCCAAACGGCTTGACTGGTTTTCCAAGCCGCAAACGGCGGGCAATGTCTCCTTTTCGCCCGATAGCGTCTCGATCAAGTGGTTCGAGGACGGCACGCTGAACGCCTGCTACAACTGCCTTGATCGGCACCTCGATACAAAAGGCGATCAGGTCGCGTTCCATTGGGAAGGCGACGACCAGGCCAAGACCGATTCGATCACATTCAAGGCGCTGCACGAGCGCGTCTGCCGGTTTGCCAATGGCTTGAAGGACCTTGGCGTCAAAAAAGGCGACACCGTCACGCTCTACATGCCAATGATCCCGGAAGCCGTTGTGGCCATGCTTGCCTGCGCGCGCATCGGGGCAATTCACTCGGTGGTATTCGGTGGGTTTTCACCGGACGCGCTGGCCAACCGCATCGTCGATTCAGGTTCCCGTGTGGTCATCACCTCCGATGAATCGGTTCGCGGTGGCAAGCAGATTCCGCTGAAGGAAAACGTCGACGAGGCGCTCGACCGCCCGGGCACGGAGGTGGTCGAGCACGTGGTCGTGGTCAAGCGTACCGGTGCTGATATCGAGACCACCGAGCGCGACCGCTGGTATGACGATGTGGTGGCGGATCAGAGCGCCGAGTGCCCGGCCGAGCCCATGAAGGCGGAAGACCCGCTGTTCATTCTTTATACCTCCGGCTCGACCGGCGCCCCGAAAGGGCTCTTGCATACCACGGGCGGCTATCTTCTGTACGCGTCGATGACGCATCACGATATCTTCGACGTGCACGATGACGACGTGTATTGGTGCGCCGCGGATGTCGGCTGGATTACCGGTCACTCCTATATCGTTTACGGCCCAATGGCCAACGGCACTACATCGGTGCTGTTCGAGGGCGTGCCGAGCTACCCCGATCACGGCCGCATCGGTGAGATCATCGACCGCTATGGCGTGACCATTCTGTATACGTCCCCCACCATGGTGCGCTCACTGATGGCGCAGGGCGATCACATCATGGATTCAAGCTCACGGCAGTCGCTGAGAGTACTGGGCTCGGTGGGCGAGCCGATCAACCCCGAGGCGTGGCAATGGTTCTATCGTGTGATCGGTAACAGCCAATGCCCGATCATGGATACCTGGTGGCAAACCGAAACCGGCGGGGTCATGATCACGCCGCTGCCCGGGGCGACCGAGCTCAAGCCAGGGTCGGCGACGCATCCGTTCTTCGGTATTCAGCCCGCACTCTATGACAATGAGGGCAATGAGCTCGAGGGAGCGACTGAAGGCAATCTCATCATCAAGGCCAGCTGGCCCGGTCAGGCGCGCACCATCTGGAACAACCACGAGCGGTTTGTGCAGACCTACTTCTCGACGTTCGATGACGTCTATTTCACAGGCGATGGCTGCCGACGCGATGAAGAAGGCTACTACTGGATCACCGGCCGAATCGATGACGTGTTGAATGTCTCCGGCCACCGCATGGGCACTGCCGAGATCGAGTCGTCGCTGGTGGCGCATGAGGCCGTGGCCGAAGCGGCCGTCGTTGGCTTCCCTCATGACGTCAAGGGTCAGGGCATTTATATCTATGTGACGTTGAATGAAGGCGTCACGCCGTCAGACGAGCTTCGAAGCGAGCTTGTGAAATGGGTGCGAAAGGACATCGGGCCGATTGCGACACCGGACGTTATTCAGTGGGCGCCGGGCCTTCCCAAGACGCGTTCTGGCAAGATCATGCGACGCATCCTGAGAAAGATTGCCGCCAATGAACTCGACGGCCTGGGTGATACCAGTACGCTGGCCGATCCAAGTGTGGTCGACGATCTGATCGATCACCGGGCAGGCTGAGGGTTAAGTCCTGTTTAAAAGGGCGCCTGCGGGCGCCTTTTCCATGTTTGATGTGCGCATAAAGTCGACCGATGTGTGGACACACCCTGTGCGTATGGGCAAAGATGTAGCCATAGGTAGTACGCATACAAGGGCAGAAACTGCCCGATAAGATAGATGACCTAAATAACGGTAGCGCGTGTGCCGCAGGTAACACCGGCAGCCAAGGTGAAGATGCACCAGGCGCCTGTACTTTTTTAGTGCACAGGGTTTTGAGGAGAACGGACGAAATGGCTTTAGCCCAGAAATTTATTGTTGCCGACGATCATCCGTTGTTTCGGGCGGCGTTGACCCAGGCGCTTCGCCAAGTCGCCTCCCAGGTCGACATTGTGGAAGCCGACACCATGGAAGCGACCGTCGATGCCGTCACGCGTCACCCTGACGTCGACTTGATCCTGCTTGATCTTCATATGCCGGGCGCGCATGGCTTTTCCGGATTGATCCAACTGCGCGGTCAGATGCCTGATATTCCGGTGGCGGTCGTTTCCGGCAGCGAGGAAGTCAGCGTGGTGCGCCGCTCGATCGATTATGGTGCTTCCGGTTTCATTCCCAAGTCCGCTTCCCTGGATGTTATTGCCGGCGCCATCAGTGAAATTATCGACGGCGAGATATGGCTTCCGCCTGAAATGGCTGCTGCACTTGGAGAATCCAATGAGGAAGAAACCAAGTTTGCCGAAGCCATTGCCTCATTAACACCTCAGCAGTTTCGCGTGCTCAACATGTTGACCGAAGGCATGCTCAACAAGCAGATCGCCTATGACCTGAACGTCTCTGAAGCGACCATCAAGGCGCATGTGACTGCAATTCTTCGAAAGCTCGGTGTGCATTCGCGCACTCAGGCGGTCATCGCGGCTCAAAAACTCGAAGTCGATCCGCCCAAGGTGGATTCCAACTGACGTTAAACGACGTGAGTGCTTCTTTCAAAAAGGCCAGTGGCGTACGCCACTGGCCTTTTTGAGTTCGGGCTCATGCCGGCCCGTCTAGCGTGACCGGCTGGCCTGGAGCGCTCGGGTCAGAAGTGCTCGAAGAGCGGCGGGTTTAACCGGTTTGTTGAGCATATGGAACCCGGCCTTTTTGACCTCGTCGGCCACCTCTTCGGTACGGTCGGCGGTAATGACGATGCCGGGCACCTCCTGTTCGATGCCCTCGAGCAGTACATCGAGCGCCATCAGGCCAGTCACTTCGTTATCGAGGTGGTAATCGGCAAGAATCGCATCGGGAGGCGAGCTGAGATTTCTAAGGACCGACTTGGCGCCGCCGATGCTGGTGGCCGTATAGACCTCGATGTTCCAGCCGGTAAGGATCGCCTTCATGCCTTCAAGCGTCAGCGTTTCGTTGTCGATGCAAAGCACACGAGCGCCGCTTAACTTGTTGGCGGGCTTGGCGCGCGCCAGTGAGGCTTCGGCTCGAGTATCCCCTGTTTTTCCCTGACCGATCGGTACCTCGACCGAGAATACGCTGCCCCGGTCGACCCATGAACGAATGCGAATCGAGTGATCGAGTACCCGCGCCATGCGGTCGGCAATCGAGAGCCCCAGGCCGAGGCCTTTTTCGCTTTCGCGGTGACGTGATTTCTGATCGAGTCGCTGAAACTCCTGAAAGATTTCGCTTTGCTTGGATTCAGGGATGCCAGGGCCGGTATCCCACACCTCAATGACCAGGTGTTCGCCCCGGCGACGGCACCCCAACAGCACCCGGCCTTCCTGGGTGTAGCGCAGCGCGTTGGACAGGAAATTCTGGACGATACGGCGCAGCATCTGCGGATCACTGTCCACGAAGTGGTGCGGCGTGACCACGCTCAGATCGAGGCCGCGCTCGGAGGCCATGACTTCGAATTCGGCCTGCAGCGGCGCAAAGATGTCCTTGAGTCGGAACACCGAGCGTTTGGGGGTCAGGGCGCCTGCGTCGAGCTTGGAGATATCGAGCAGGGTACTGAGCAGCTCCTCGGCGGCCTGCAATGAGTTGTCGATGTGGGTCAGAGTCTGTTTCTGGCCACCCTGATCGTCCATCTGCTGTGTCAGTGCGGAGGTGAAGAGGCGGGCTGCGTTGAGCGGTTGCAGAAGGTCGTGACTTGCCGCGGCCAGAAAGCGGGTTTTCGACGCGTTGGCGTCCTCCGCGATCTGCTTGGCGTGGCGAAGCGCGCGCTCGGCTTCGGCACGCACCTTGTTTTCCTGGCGAAGCGCTTCGTTGACCTGAGAAAGCGCCTGGGTGCGTTCCTTGACGCGTTCTTCCAGGTTTTCGTTGGTTTCCTTGAGGGCGATTTCGGCGAGGCGGCGCTCGGTAATGTCCTGATACAGGGCGAACAAACCCAGTACGCGCTGTTGATCGCCGTGGTGGGGCGTATAGGTGGCAAGCATATAGCGCGTACCGCCTTCATCATCAGTCATCGAAAGCTCGTAGGAAACGCGCTCACCGGCAAGGGCCCGCAGCATCCAGGGCGCGCGTTCGCGCCAGTCGCTGCGTGTCATCACGTCCTCGGCACGCTTGCCGATCACAGAGGCACGGTCGACGTTCATGGCCTCTTCATAGGCGTGGTTGGCAAATAGAAAACGACACTCCCGGTCGAAGTAGGCGATCAGTGCCGGGACGTTGTCGGTGTAGATACGAATATTGTTTTCCGAGCGGATCAGCGCCTCTTCCGTGCGCTTTTGCTGGGTGATGTCCTGATAGGTGTACACGAACCCGCCGCCCGCCATCGGGTTGCCGTGAACGTCCAGTACCGTGCCGTTTGGGCGATAGCGCTGATAGTGGTGTGGCTGGCCCGATTTGATGTTATCGATCAGCAAATTGACGTGCTCTTCCGGGTCACCGGGGCCGTATTCGTTATGTTCGGCGTTGTAGCGAAAGACCTGATCGATCGGTGCGCCGACGCGAATCATGTTGTCGGGGAAGCCGAACAGTCCCAGGTAATATTGATTCCAGACCACCAGGCGCAGCCGGTGATCCACCACCATCACACCCTGATGGAAGTTCTCGATCGCCGCCTGCAGCAACGCGCGATTGAACTCGAGGACCTGAGAGGCTTCATCGACGATGGAGACCACATCCGAAATGGCGATTTCCCGGCCCGAGAGCCCTGAGTTGATAACGATGCGTGCCGACGACGCGCCGATGGCGGAGGAAAGCAGACGCTCGCTGAATTGAATCATGTCGATCGACGCGCGGTCGTTGGGGCTGATCGGGGGGCGGTTCTTGTGATAGTCGCGAAACGCGCGCTCGACCTGTTCGTCGCTCAAAAAGCGTTTGCACAGGGTTTTCAAGTCCCCGATCGTGGTCTGGCCCTGCCAGGGACGATTGACCGACGCATAGGGGTGGCCTGAGCTGTCGACGAACTGCGAGGCCTGAATCCGATCCACCACGCGCTCGCTGGTGGACTGGGAAAAAAAGATGTAGCAGAACAGGTTGACGCCAAGCGAGAGCATCACGCCCTGAGCCAATGGGTCACCGACCGAGAAGCCAAACAGGTGGCCCGGTGCGAGGAACGCGACGCCGAACGGGCCGTGTTCCATGATGCCGGTCGGGACCAGATTCGCACGGTCAAGCGCGGGCAGCAGTAGCGTGTAGGCCCAGATTGCGATGCCGGCACCAAGCCCGACCGAGGCGCCGAAACGATTGCCTTTCTTCCAGTAAAGCCCGCCAAGCAGTGCCGGGGCCAGTTGGGCAAGCGCGGCCAGTGACAGCATGCCGATGCTTGAAAGGGTACTGAATTCGGCAACCAGTCGATAGAAGCCGTAGGCGAGCGCCAGCACCAGCACGATGACGACGCGGCGCGTTCTAAGCACCCATTTGGCGTAATCGCCGTGGTGGGTATCGAACCAGTGCAGTTTCAACAGAAGCGGGATCAACACCTCGTTGGAGATCATGATGGCAAGCGTTACGCTGGCCATGATGACCATGCCGCTGGCGGCGGCGAACCCTCCGATGAACGTCAGAAGCGTCAGCAGGTCATTGTCGAGCGCCATCGGCAGCAGCAGGACAAAGCCGTCAGGGGTGCTGCCGGCCGGAAGCAGGCTCAAGCCGGCAGTGGCGAGGGGGAGGACGAAAAAGCCCGCCAGCGCAAGGTACAGCGGGAACAGCCAGCGGGCATGCCGGCTGTCGTCCGGGTGGGTGTTTTCGACCACCGTGACGTGAAACTGGCGAGGCACGCAGAACATCGCGAGCATGGCCAGAAGGGTCTGCGTCCAGAAGCCGTGGGAGGACTCCTGATTGCCAAGGCTTTTGATCTGCAAAAACTCGTTTGCTCGCCGCGATAAATCGCCAAGCCCGTCGAAGGTGCCCCAGGTGATCACAGCGCCGAGCAACAAAAAGGCCGCCAGCTTGATCACCGACTCGAACGCAATGGCCTGAATCAAGCCTTCATGGTGCTCGGTCGCATCGGTATGTCGGGTACCGAACAAAATGGCGAAAATCGCCATCAACATGGCGATGTAGAACGCGGTATCGCCGAACAGCGGCGAGTGCAGGATGTCGGCATTGTCGGTCAGAAGGGTGAGGCTTGAGGACATTGCCTTTAGCTGAAGCGCGATGTAGGGCAGGGTGCCGATCAGAACCACAACGCTTGTAAACGCGGCAAGCTCCTGAGACTTGCCGTAACGTGAGGCGATAAAGTCGGCGATCGACGTCACGTTCTGGCGCTTGGCAACGCGGATCATCTTGGCAAGCACCGGCCAGAACAGCACGAACGTCAGGATCGGGCCAATGAAAATGCTGGCGTAGGACCACCCTTGGGTCGCGGCCTGGCCGACGCTGCCATAGAACGTCCAGGACGTGCAGTACACCGCAAGGGCAAGACTGTAGACGATCGGGCGGCGTTTGGCCGCGCCCTGTTGCACCGCGCGGCGATCGCCGAGCCAGGCGATTCCGAACAGCAACGCGATGTAAGTCAGTGATGCGGCAATCAGTAGCCAGCCTTGAAACATGTCCCTCTCCCTTGCAGATCTGCGCTCATTCTAGTGGTATCAAACGCAAAGTCACTGGTCTCGATCCGCATTGCTGCTGCGTGAGAGCGGCGCATGCTGCGCGATAGTCTCGCCACGCACTAACGGGGCTGGTAGGATAAAACGCCTTTCCTGCGCGTATGCGCACGCGACACTTCTTATCTCATCGACGATTCCGAATTCCTATGCAAGACGTTCATAACGCCTCCGACCGTGCGTCCTATGTCGACGCGGCTGCGCCCTCGGTGTCAGACACCGACTCAAGCGCGAAAGAGTCAAGCGCCGAAGCCAAGGCCAAGCGCGAGTTCAATAAACTCCAGAAGCGCCTGCGTCGCCTGACCGGTAATGCCATTATCGATTACAACATGATTCAGGAGGGTGACCGCATCATGGTGTGCCTTTCCGGTGGGAAGGACTCCTACACCATGTTGTCTATCCTCATGAACCTACAGCGCAATGCGCCGGTCAACTTCGAGCTGGTCGCGGTCAACATGGACCAGAAACAGCCCGGTTTTCCAGAGCATGTGCTGCCTGAGTACCTGGACACGCTTGGCATCGAGTATTACGTGGTCGAGCGTGATACCTATTCGATCGTCAAGGAGAAGGTGCCGGAGGGCAAGACCACCTGCGCGCTGTGCTCGCGTCTTCGACGGGGAACACTCTATGGGTTTGCCGAGGAGATTGGAGCCACCAAGGTGGCGCTCGGGCATCATCGCGATGATCTGCTTGAAACGCTTTTTCTCAACATGTTCCACGGCGGCACGCTCAAGGCCATGCCGCCGAAGCTCCTCTCCGATGATGGCCGCAACATCATCATCCGGCCGCTTGCGTACTGCAGCGAGGCGGATATTCAAAGCTATTCGGATCAAATGCAGTTCCCGATCATCCCCTGCAATCTGTGTGGCTCCCAGGAAAACCTGCAGCGTCAGGCCGTGAAGGGCATGCTTCAGGAGTGGAAGCACAAGCACCCGGGGCGTATCGAGTCGATGTTCAAGGCAATGACCAATGTCGCACCGAGTCAGTTGGCGGATCGGGCCCTGTTCGACTTCGAAGGGCTCGAGCAGAAACAGGCCAGCATGCACGCGGACCGCATCGATTCGGTCACTCTCGATACGTCGTCGTAATCGGCCAGGGCCCGGCCGGTGGGCGTTTCAGGCACGTTTCTGAATTGATTGAAAAAAAGTGAGTCGGATTTGTTGACTTGGAAGCGAGAGCCTGTAGAATGCAGCGCCACATGACCCGAGACGGGTGGTTAGCTCAGTTGGAAGAGCACCAGCCTTACAAGCTGGGGGTCACTGGTTCGAGCCCAGTACCACCCACCATCGAGTCATGAGATTTTTGATGCGGACCGGTAGTTCAGCTGGTTAGAATGCCGGCCTGTCACGCCGGAGGTCGCGGGTTCGAGTCCCGTCCGGTCCGCCATTCAAAAGTCAACGCATTAAATGCGGACCGGTAGTTCAGCTGGTTAGAATGCCGGCCTGTCACGCCGGAGGTCGCGGGTTCGAGTCCCGTCCGGTCCGCCAATTTAATGCACGTTTGATTGTGGGTGGTTAGCTCAGTTGGAAGAGCACCAGCCTTACAAGCTGGGGGTCACTGGTTCGAGCCCAGTACCACCCACCACATCAAGCACGAAAGAGTCTATGATGCGGACCGGTAGTTCAGCTGGTTAGAATGCCGGCCTGTCACGCCGGAGGTCGCGGGTTCGAGTCCCGTCCGGTCCGCCATTTACTCTCTTCCTCCCCGATGTATTTCCTGATTGTCTCCTCTCTTGAAGTAATTCTGTTTGACGCACGTTTTCTATTAAAGACTTCTGCCGTACGAGTCATCTGTGCGTTTGATGCATGTCACCGCGTTACCATTTCCATTGCTTATGTCTCTTGGTGGGCTATATGTGCGCTGCACGCGCGATAGCCGCTGCACGCGCGATAGCCGCTGTGCGTTCGTTGCCGAGGGGCGCTCGTTGTTGAGGGGCTGTCTCTCTGTAAGTATTACTCCAACAGTAGGTGCTGTTTGAGGTGTGTACTTCTTATGCGTGTACTGGGAACAAGTTCTATGGGCGCATTCAGTACTCCATCAGCCAGTCCAGTAGTCGCGGATACACCTCTTTGGTGGCGTTGGGGTCCGTAAGCATGTCACTTACGCTGTAGTCTCTTGAAAATCCGCATGCCGTACCAAGTAGCAGGAAGTCGCCCTGATGCGGGCCGCATTCGTCTCGAAAACGTGCCACGTCGCCGGGCGTGCAGTGAGGCGCGTCTTCGCTTGCAACGAACAGGGTGGGTGGCATACCGCCTCTGATCAGTGATTTTCCGTAATCAAAGCCGTCGCAGTCCTGCCATGGGTTGCCTTTCAGCCAATACCTCTCCATCGGGTGAGTCGGTTTTGAGTGCTCACAGCCACGCACTTTTGATCGAATCGTTTTCCAAAGCTCGCGCAAGGGCGTTGCCTCGGCTGTTCCCCTGGAGTGATGGCGACGGCTGCCCAGAAGAATCTGTCCTCGGTTCATGCGCCGAAGTTCTGGTGCGCGGGCCATGGATGAGGCCAGTGCAACGCCTGCCCAGCCCTGGGCCACGACGTTGAACTTGCCGTGGCCGCTGATAGTGGCCCAGTGCTTTAAAACGCTTGGAATCACTTCGTCTATAAGCCCCGGATGGTGAGGCGATGCGTCGATTACCCCCACGTCGAACCCGTATCGAGCAAGCCAGCAGGCCAGTCCGTTCGAAGTCAGGCACGTTTGGGCCGACGTAAGTCGGGTGTCTGGCCAGATAAGCAGCGCCCCTTGAGGTGCTGCGTCTTGTGCAGGGAGGCGGCGGGTCAGCGTGAGTGTCGTCGAAGGTGTTGTCAGCGAGTGCGTTGTCGTGGCTGGTGTGCTCGGGACTGGCTCTGGCGTGCGCTGGGACATGTGGGCTCTTGATCGGTGTATGGGCGTGCGCGATGCGTGTGTGCCGATGCGTTGCGGTAGATGCGTTGCATCGAGAAAAAGCGCTATTCCCGTGGGCTTTTCGTGATATGGCGGCGCGGAATTACTGGCTAGCGTTAATGAGCGGACCGAGTGGCGCTGACGTGCGCTTGATGCGCGCCGCTCAGCCGGAGTCCGGCAAGCTTAAGCGTACTTAAGCTGAATCTTTTTCATCTTGTTGAAAGCACCTTACGCGGTATGTTCGGTCTAGGATCATAAAAAGACGTCCAAAAAGCAGATTTCCAGGAAATACGTTCTCCAAAAAACAACGCGCCAGGCGTTGCCCTCATATTCTGGTGATTCGGTACGGTACGCCCAAGGAGGCTTCCATGAGCATCTTCGATCATGTGCAAAACCGCTATCAACGAACGCAACAGGAAGAGATGAGTCTTCAGGAATACCTTCAGTTGTGCAAGGACGACCCTCGGGCCTATGCGTCTGCGTCTGAACGCATGCTGGAGGCCATCGGTGAGCCTCGGGTGATCGATACGTCCAAGGATCCGGCGCTGTCGCGCATTTTCTCGAACAAGGTGATTCGGCGCTACCCGGCGTTTGAGGAGTTCTATGGCATGGAGGATGCGATCGAGCAGATCGTCTCCTACTTCCGTCACGCCGCGCAGGGTCTTGAGGAGCGCAAGCAGATTCTTTATCTGCTTGGCCCGGTGGGGGGCGGCAAGTCATCGCTCGCTGAACGCTTGAAAGCGCTGATGGAGGCCGTGCCGTTCTACGCCATCAAGGGCTCGCCTGTCTATGAATCACCTCTTGGGCTCTTTGCGCAGGAGGATGGCGACCTGCTCGAGAAGGAATACGGCATTCCCAAGCGGTATCTGCGCTCGGTGATGTCGCCCTGGGCGGCGAAGCGGCTCAAGGAGTATGGCGGCGATATTTCCCAGTTCCGTGTGGTCAAGCTCTACCCCTCAAGGCTCAATCAGGTCGCAGTGTCGAAAACCGAACCGGGCGATGACAACAATCAGGATATCTCGGCGCTGGTCGGCAAGGTCGATATTCGAAAGCTCGAGCTGTTCTCTCAGGATGATCCGGATGCCTACAGTTTCTCCGGCGGGCTCTGCAAAGCCAACCAGGGGCTGATGGAATTTGTCGAAATGTTCAAGGCGCCTCTCAAGGTGCTTCATCCGCTGCTGACCGCGACTCAGGAAGGGAATTACAACCCCACCGAAGGCATGGGGGCGATTCCGTTCGATGGCGTGCTGCTTGCCCACTCCAACGAATCGGAGTGGCAGCAGTTCCGAAATAACCGCAATAACGAAGCGTTTCTGGACCGGGTCTACATCGTGAAGGTGCCGTACTCGCTGCGTGTTTCTGAGGAGATGAAGATCTATCAGAAGCTGCTTGAACATTCGTCGCTCGATTACGCCCCATGCGCCCCCGATACGCTTCGCATGCTTGCCCAGTTCTCGGTACTTTCGCGACTCAAGGAGCCTGAAAACTCGAGCATCTATTCGAAAATGCGGATTTATGATGGCGAGAACATCAAGGACACCGACCCGCGCGCCAAGTCGATTCAGGAGTATCGAGACAACGCAGGCGTTGACGAAGGCATGAACGGGTTGTCGACCCGCTTTGCGTTCAAGATTCTCTCGAAGGTTTTCAACTTTGACAGTACCGAGGTGGCCGCCAATCCAGTTCATTTGCTGTACGTGCTTGAGCAGAGCATCGAACGCGAGCAGCTGCCGAAAGAGGTGCATGACCGCTACCTGCGCTTTATCAAGGAGTTTCTGGCGCCGCGTTATGTCGAGTTCATCGGCAAGGAAATCCAGACAGCGTATCTGGAGTCCTACAGCGAATATGGCCAGAACATCTTCGACCGCTACGTCACCTATGCCGATTTCTGGATTCAGGATCAGGAGTACCGAGATCCCGAAACCGGTGAGCTGTTTGATCGTCAATCGCTCAACGATGAGCTTGAGAAGATTGAAAAGCCGGCGGGCATTTCCAATCCGAAGGATTTTCGCCATGAGGTAGTCAACTTCGTGTTGAGGGCTCGCGCTCAGAACAACGGCAACAACCCGAGCTGGCAGTCCTATGAGAAGCTCAAGGGCGTGATCGAGCACAAGATGTTCGCCAACACCGAAGAGCTGTTGCCGGTCATCTCGTTCAACGCCAAGGCGTCATCTGCCGATGCGAAAAAGCACGAGGATTTCGTCAATCGGATGCAGGAACGCGGCTACACCGAAAAGCAGGTGCGTCTTCTGTCGGAGTGGTATCTGCGGGTTCGCAAGTCGCAGTAACGCCGCCTGACATCAGGTTTGTCGAACGCCGCCGCCATTCACTGTGGTGGCGGCCCCAATGCGGCCCGGTCGGGTCGTCGGGGGTACGTCATGAGCTATTTCATTGATCGACGAGAGAATGCAAAGCACAAGAGCGCCGTCAATCGACAGCGTTTTTTGCAGCGCTATCGAAAGCACATCAAGCGGGCGGTTGAGGATTCGGTCAATCGCCGCTCCATTACCGACATGAAGCGCGGCGAGAAAATTTCCATTCCAGACCGTGATATTTCCGAGCCGGTATTTCGCCACGGTCGCGGGGGAGATAACACCATCGTTAGCCCCGGCAACAAGGAGTTCAACGAGGGCGACCGGTTCAATCGACCGAGTGGCAAGGGCGGAGGCGACGGGTCTGGCGAAGGTTCTGCGTCCAATCAGGGCGAGGGCGTGGATGAGTTCGCGTTTTCCCTGACCCGCGAAGAATTTCTCGAATTCGTATTCGATGGGCTGGAGCTTCCGAACCTGGAGCGCAAGCAGCTACTGGACATCGAAGAGGTTAAACCGGTGCGCTCGGGGATCTCGCGGGATGGTATTCCGGCGCGAATGAATGTGGTGCGCTCGATGCGAGAGGCCTATGCGCGTCGAATCGCCATGCGAGCACCGATCCGGCGGGCATTGAAGGAAGCCGAAGAGGCGCTGGCAGAAGAAGAGGGCAAGGAGCCTGCGCTCAGAAACAAGCTGCGGCTCGAGGAACTTCGGGCCGAGATCGACCAGCTCAAGCGGCGCCTGGAGGCGGTGCCTTACATCGACACGTTCGATCTGCGCTACAACAACATGACCAATCAGCCGGTGCCTTCCAACAAGGCCGTCATGTTCTGTGTAATGGACGTTTCCGGCTCCATGACCCAGGCCCATAAGGACATCGCCAAGCGGTTTTTCCTGTTGCTCTATCTGTTTCTCGAGCGCAACTACGAAAAGATCGAGCTGGTGTTCATTCGTCACCACACCGCGGCCAAGGAAGTGGATGAAGAAGAGTTCTTCTACTCCCGGGAAACCGGGGGCACCATCGTGTCGAGCGCGTTGAATCTACTCGATGAGGTGATCGAGACGCGCTACCCGCCGGGGCAGTGGAACCTTTACGTGGCGCAGGCAAGCGATGGCGACAACTGGGACGACGATTCGACCACCTGCCGTCAGATCCTGAGTGACAAGATCATGCATCGGCTTCAGTACTACGCCTACGTTGAAATCACGCCGCACGCCCATCAGGCGCTCTGGGATGAGTACGAGCGCGTCGCCGCCGATTTCCCCGATCGATTCGCCATGCAGCAGATCGTTGAGGCCGGCGACATCTATTCCGTGTTTCGTGAGCTGTTTCGTCGCCGAGAGGCGGCCTAGGAGGAGTCATGACCGATACCGCCAGTGTCTCAGGGGGCGAACGCAAAAGCGCCGATTGGACGTTCGAAACGCTTGAATACTATGAGCAGGCCATTGCGCGTATTGCCAGGGAGTACCGGCTCGACATCTACCCCAATCAGATCGAGATCATCACGTCCGAGCAAATGATGGATGCCTACGCAAGTGTCGGGATGCCGGTGGGCTATCACCATTGGTCGTTCGGTAAGCAGTTCCTGTCGGTAGAGCAGTCCTATCGTCGTGGCAAGATGGGGCTTGCCTACGAGCTGGTCATCAATTCCGACCCCTGCATCGCGTATCTGATGGAAGAAAATACGCTGATGATGCAGATTCTGGTGATGGCGCACGCCTGCTACGGCCACAATTCGTTTTTCAAGGGCAATTATCTGTTCCGTGCCTGGACCGATGCCTCGGCCATTGTGGATTATCTGGTATTCGCGCGGCGCTACATCAGCGAGTGCGAGGAAAAGCACGGGGTCGAGACGGTCGAGCAGCTGCTGGATGCCTGTCACGCGCTTCAAAATTACGGCGTAGACCGCTACAAGCGGCCATCACCCATGTCGCCCGAGGCCGAATCGAAGCGTCAGGAAGAGCGCGAGGCTTATCTCCAGGCTCAGGTCAATGCGCTCTGGACCACTATCCCCACTCATGACGCCGAGCACCTATCGGATCGGGCCGTGACGGACAGCGAAGACCCGCTGGCGCTCAGGGCGCCGTTTCATTACCCGCCAGAGCCCCAAGAAAACCTGTTGTACTTCATTGAAAAGAACGCGCCGCTACTGGCGCCATGGCAGCGCGAAGTCGTGCGCATCGTTCGAAAGATGGCGCAGTATTTCTACCCGCAGCGTCAAACACAGGTCATGAACGAGGGCTGGGCGACGTTCTGGCATTACACCATCATGAATCAGCTCTTTGATGAAGGGTTGATCGATGAAGGCGTTATTCTCGAGTTTCTCCAGTCACATACCTCGGTCGTTGCACAGCCCACCTTCGATAGCCCCTATTACAACGGCATCAACCCCTACGCGCTCGGGTTTGCGATGTTCAGTGACATCAAGCGCATCTGTGAGCACCCGACCGACGAGGACCGCGAGTGGTTTCCGGATATTGCCGGCAGCAACTGGCTGGATACGTTTCACTTCGCCATGGCAAATTTCAAGGACGAATCGTTCGTACAGCAGTTTCTCTCGCCCAAGGTCATGCGAGACTTCAAGATGTTCGCCATTATCGATGATGATCAGGACGACATGATCGAAGTGGGGGCCATTCATAACGAGCAGGGGTACCGCCGTGTGCGCGAGGCGTTATCGGCGCAATACGCGCTCGGTCAGCGCGAGCCCAATATTCAGGTCTGGTCGGCGGATGTGCGGGGCGATCGCTCATTGACACTCAGGCACCTGGTACACAAGCGTCGGCCGCTCGATCAGTCGGTGTATCCAGTGCTTCGCTATCTTCATCAGCTGTGGGGGTTTCCGGTCAAACTTGACTCCCTTGATGGCGACGACGTGGTTCACCGCTATCAATGGCCGCTGCCCGATGCCTCGTGAGCGTAGGTTGAGAGGTCTCATGCGCGAAGGTTGAAAGGATAGGAGCTTGAAAATGCGGCGTTCAGCGCCGCTTTTTCATGTTTGGCTTTTAAGGGCGGGCCGACTAGAATCCGCCGCTTGGTGTCGAGTTCGTATTCGGGTGGGAGCGGCGAGTGATCGGTTTAATAATGCGCCTGGCCCGTATGGGCGGTATCGGGCTGGTGTTTGCAGCCATTCTTGGTGGGCTGTGGTTTTTCCAGGCTCGTGATAAATGGGCCGCGCTGAGCTATGAAGGCATGCCGGTCGCTGAAACCTGGTACGACTGGCGCAGTTTCAATCGGCCACTGATCAATCACGGGTTTCTGGTTGGATGGTCGGATGTGCGTGGTAACCCGCTGTGGGTAACCTACCGGCTGACCCGGGTGAAAGACCCGCACAGCGATCCGCGCCCGCGCGGGTTCAGGGAAGACTGGCGTTCGCTCTGGCCCATTACCAGTCGCGATTACAGTCATTCCGGGTTTGATCGCGGCCATATGGCGCCCAACTACGCAATGTCTGTCGTTCACGGGCGAGCATCTCAGCTCGATACCTTCCTGATGACCAACATTTCACCGCAAAAGCCCGACTTGAACCGCAAGGTCTGGCAGCGATTGGAAGAGGTCGTGATCGATCATTTCGTACCACGCTTCGGGACGGTTTGGGTCACGACCGGGCCGATTTTTGACAAGGATATTCGACGGATGGACTCCTTGATCGAGATTCCCGATGCGTTCTACAAGATTCTCGTCGTGCCCGGGTCGGTGGGTAAGCCGCCCAAGGCCCTCGCGTTTATCATGCCTCAAACCGTAAAAGGCAATGAGCCGCTGAGTGACTTCGTGGTATCGATTGATACGATCGAGCAGCGAACGGGGCTGGACTTTTTCAGCGACCTGCCGGACAACCTCGAAACGCGTTTGGAAAGCACGGTTGACAGTAAGGCCTGGCGTCTGGGGCGGGTGTCCCGGTTGCCATCTCGTTATTAGGAAAAGGCGCTTTGGGTGGCCTGCCTTACGCGCGATCAATCCATGAGGAGCTCTCTTTCAAGGTGTTCGCGCGTTCGAGTGAGTAATGTACGTCTTTAAGTGAGGCGCAATCGTTCAAGAGAGGTGTAACGGTCGGGATAAAGCCAAAGGGGTCTGACAGCGTGTAGATCGATCTTTTGAAGATCAAGCGCGTATAAAGAATATGAGGGGAGGATAAAAGGTGCTTAAAAGAGAATTCGATCTAAACAGGGTGTCTAGATGGTGCCCGGAAGAGGACTTGAACCTCCACGACCATGCGGTCACTAGCACCTGAAGCTAGCGCGTCTACCAATTCCGCCATCCGGGCCTTGCGTGAAATCAGGGCGATTTCAAAAATTACTGCGTTCTTATGTTCGATCTGCTCAAGGCGATCACATCGAAAACGATGTCTGGTGCCCGGAAGAGGACTTGAACCTCCACGACCATACGGTCACTAGCACCTGAAGCTAGCGCGTCTACCAATTCCGCCATCCGGGCAACTGCGGCGTATAATACGCATTTTTCGGGCCGATGCAACCCTTTGAATCGGTTTTGTAGGTAAATGTCGCTTGGGTCGGGCCTTTAGTGTCGCTATACTGGCCGACATGTTAAAGATAAAGCGTCTCGCCGTGCTCTCTGCCCTGCATCTCGACTTCCAACAAGGAAATATTGAATGAAACACTGGACGTTATCCGACGATCCGCAAGCAGAGCGCGAAGCGCAAAATTATGAAAATCCGGTACCCAGCCGGGAATTTCTTTTTTCTCGCGTCGAAGCTCATGGCAAACCCATTTCCGCCGACAGCCTGAACGATGCGCTCGGTCTGACCGATGAAGATCAGCGCGAAGGGGTTCGTCGCCGCTTGATCGCCATGGATCGTGACGGTCAGCTCAAGAAGCAGCGTGACAACTCCTTTACGGTGATTCCTCCCGAAGAAATCATTGAAGGGCGTGTGATCGGTCACCGTGATGGCATCGGCTTTCTAGTACGCGATGACGGTGAAAAGCCGGATCTCGTCATTCCCTCGCGTCAGATGCAGCGCGTCTTTCACGGTGACCGAGTCCGAGGTCGCATCAGCGGTCGCGACCGGCGTGGCCGTGCGGAAGTGCGGATCATGCAGGTGCTTGCGCACAATACCGAAACCGTGGTCGGGGTTTACCGCGTTCGCGGCGCCGACCTTGGTGTTCTTGTCCCTGAAAACTCCCGTATCAGCCAGGACATCATTATCCCGGCGGGCTCTGAAAACGGTGCGAAAGACGGCCAGATCGTCGAAGTGCGCCTGACGCAGCAGCCCGCTGTTCGAACCAAGCCCGAGGGCGAGGTCATCGAGGTGATGGGCGAGCGCATGGATCCGGGGCTTGAAATCGACATTGCCATTCGCGAGCACGATATTCCAGCCACGTTTCCGTCTGACGTGCTCGAGCAGATCGAGTCGCTCTCCGATCAGGTGCGAGAGGAAGACAAGCATCACCGGGTCGATCTCCGGGATCTGCCGCTCGTGACCATCGACGGGGAAGATGCCAAGGATTTCGACGACGCGGTCTATTCCTGGAAAACCAAGTCCGGCAGCACCAAGCTTATCGTCGCGATCGCGGACGTATCCCATTATGTACCGGTCGATTCGCCGCTTGATCGCGAAGCCATCGAGCGCGGCAACTCGGTGTACTTCCCTGGGCAGGTTGTTCCGATGCTGCCGGAAATCTTGTCCAATGGCCTGTGCTCTCTGAACCCGGACGTCGACCGTCTTTGCATGGTCTGTGAGATGAATATTTCACAGAAGGGCGAGATCAGCCGTTACCGCTTCTACGAAGGCGTCATGCGCTCCCACGCGCGTCTAACGTACACCGATGTCGGTACCATGCTTCAGGACGCCGACAGCGAACAGGGCCAGGCGCTTCGAAAGCACTACCACAACGTGGTCAAACCGCTCGAGCAGCTCTATGAGCTTTACCACACGCTCCGTTCGGCGCGGCAGATTCGGGGTGCGATCGATTTCGAAACGACCGAAACCCAGATCGTGTTCAACGACGACCGCAAGATCGAACGAATCGTTCCGCGTGAGCGCAACGACGCGCACAAGCTGATTGAGGAATGCATGCTGGCGGCCAATGTGGCCACCGCGCGTTTTCTCGAGAAGCACAAGCTTCCAGCGCTCTATCGCGTCCATGACAGCCCGAAAAGCGAACGTCTGACAACCTTCAAGACGTTTCTGGGCGAGCTTGGGCTTACGCTTGAGGGTGGTGAGAAGCCGACGCCGCGCGATTTCCAGCAGCTGCGTCAGTTGATTCAGGATCGCCCTGATGCCGACATCATCCAAACGATCATGCTGCGCACCATGAATCAGGCGATTTACACGCCGCACAATGAAGGGCATTTCGGTCTTGCCTATTCGGCGTACGCGCACTTCACGTCGCCCATTCGCCGTTATCCGGATCTTTTGGTGCATCGCGCCATTCGCGGGGTAATTCGAAGCGAGCAGGCAAGCACTAGCGTGCTGCGTGTCGAGGGCGCGCCGAGCGAGCCACTGTCGAAGTGGTGTCCCTATACGTTTGAGCAGATGGTCGAGCTTGGCGAGCACTGCTCGATGACCGAGCGTCGCGCCGATGATGCCACGCGTGACGTTGAAGATTGGCTCAAGTGCGAGTTCATGTCCGATAAGGTCGGTGAAACCTTTGATGGAACGATCGCCTCGGTTACGCAATTCGGTCTGTTTGTACGCCTGGATGCGCACTTCGTTGAAGGTCTGGTGCACATTTCCTCGCTGCCGTCGGACTATTACCGCTACGAGGAAACCCGTTTTCAGCTCAAGGGCGAGCGCGGCGGCATGATCTACCGGTTGGGCGATGGCGTGGTTGTGCGCGTGGCGCGTGTCGATCTCGACGATCGCAAGCTTGATTTCGAGCTTGCAGTGGCTGAGCCCACATCGCGGCGTCGCGCGCGCAAGACGCGTTCGGCACCGGAGGCAAGCGATGCGCCGGCAAGCGACAACGCTGAAACGCCCAAGAAGAAGCGCAAGTCCCGGCCCGGCAAGAAAGAGCGCGCGCGTCGAAAGAAAAGTGCGGACAAGACCGGCGATAGTAAAGGCGGTGACAAGGGCGAGGCGCACTCCAAGTCCGACCGTCCGAAGAAGAAAAAGTCGTCCAAAAAAGACGGCAGTAAAAAAAGCGACAGTAAAGGCGGCGAGCAGTCATGAATTCGTCGCGCCGTAAAAAACAAGGGGCTGGCAAGCCCAAGCCCAGCGCCGCCCCGAACGGGCTTGAAGCGGTTTCAGGCGTGCATGCGGTGCGTGCACTTCTTGACCATCAAACCCCGGACTATGCCTGGGTTCAGGAAGGCGCCTCGGAGCGCCGCCTGATCGAAGTCATCGAGGCGCTTCGTGCCAAGGGCGTCTCGGTCGAGTTCAAAACGCGCCAAGCGCTTGAGCAGGCAATGGGTCCGGTGGCGCATCAGGGCATTGTGGCGTTTTGTCAGCCGCTGTCGTTTGAAGGCGAACAGCGCCTTTACTGGGAAGCTGAGCGGGTGGAAGAGCCCGCGCTGTGGCTGGTGCTCGATGGCGTGACCGACCCCCATAATTTCGGGGCGTGCCTTCGAAGCGCCGATGCTGCGGGCGTCAAGGGTGTGATCGTTCCCAAAGACAAATCAGCGCCATTGAATGGCATCGTACGCAAGGTTGCCTGTGGGGCAGCCGAAGCCATGCCGGTGTATCAGGTGGTCAATCTCGCTCGAACGCTTTCAAAGCTCAAAGAGCTGGGTGTCTGGATCATCGGTACGGCAGGCGAGGCCGAGCAGAGCGTGTTCGGCGCCGACTTCAATGCCCACGTCGCGCTGGTGATGGGGGCCGAGGGCAAGGGCATGCGCCGATTGACGCGCGAAGCCTGTGACCACCTGGTGAAGCTTCCGATGCAGGGCAGCGTATCGAGTCTCAATGTGTCGGTCGCAACCGGGATCTGTCTGTTCGAGGCCGTCAGGCAGCAGCGCCCTCATTAAGTGCTTTGGCTTGCAAGGCCGGGATTGGGTCTTTACAATTATCCGGCTTTGCTCACCGGCATATTCTGTCAGTAAGTAAACCTTCCGTTAACTCCTTGCTTTTCACGACCAATTGCCTGAACCGGCGCTGGCGTGCGAAAGCTGTCAACCCGAAAGGAGACATCATGCGTCATTACGAAATCGTGTTCATGGTCCACCCGGATCAGAGCGAGCAGGTGCCTGCCATGATCGAGCGCTACACAAGCCTCGTGACTGAAAACAGCGGCACTGTGCATCGTCTCGAAGACTGGGGTCGCCGCCATCTTGCCTATCCGATCAACAAGATCCACAAGGCACACTACGTTCTGATGAACATCGAGTGCGAAAGCGAAACGCTCGACGAAATCGAGAACATCTTCCGTTTCAACGATGCCATCATTCGCAATATGGTTGTTCGTTGCAAGGAAGCGGTGACCGAGCCGTCCCCGATGATGAAGTCCGCTGAAGACAAGGGCCGTCGTCGCGAAGATCGTCGCGACAGCGCCGACCAGTCCTCTGATTCCGAAGAATCAGAGCAGACTGAAGAAACAGCTAACTGATCGATTCATCACTTCTGGAGATTCATGACATGGCACGTTTTTTCCGTCGCCGTAAGTTCTGCCGCTTTACCGCCGAAGGCGTAAAGTACATTGATTACAAAGACCTCGATACGCTGAAGTCCTACATCACTGAAACAGGCAAGATCGTACCGAGTCGCATTACCGGCACCCGCGCACGCTATCAGCGTCAGCTGTCCACTGCGATCAAGCGCGCTCGTTATCTGGCACTGCTGCCTTATACCGATCGCCACCTGTAAGTTTTCTTGAATGATTGCGCTTGCACGATGGGCCTTGCGCTCACCCGTTAACGCGACGCTTCTGGCCTTTGTATCAAGCCTCATACCGTGGCTTTTCTGGCTGGGCACCGCGATCGCTGCACTGGTCACGCTCCGGCGTGGTCTGGCGCTGGCGCTGCCGGTATTGATCGGCGCCGCCTTGCCGCTTGGGTGGTGGTGGACGCAGGGTGATGCAGTGCCACTTGCCACGCTGCTTTTGACCACGCTCTTGGCAGTGATCCTCCGTGCCAGGGCGCGTTGGGGCGAGACCTTGATCGCAGGCGCGCTCGTTTCAGCGCTTTTGATCAAGCTGGGCGTACTGATTCCGCCGAACGCCGGCGCGATTGTGGCCGAACTTCGTTCGAGCTCGACCGAGCTCGATACGATGCTTTCGAACTACGCCGCGCAAGGTATTTCGGTCGATCAGTTGACCACGCTGGTCATGGGCGCGCTGGTCGGCATCGTGGTCATGCTGGCCTCGGTTGCATGCCTTGCACTCGGGCGCAGCTGGCAAGCCGCACTGTTCAATCCGGGTGGGTTTCGGGAGGAGTTTCATGCCTTTCGTCTCGCGCCCAAGGAGATCGGTGCGTTACTGCTTTTAAGCATCGTCGGATTCGTGCTTGGCGTGCCATCGCTGATACTGGTGTCTTGGATACCGGTATTGATTGCCGGCATCGCGCTCGTGCACGCAGTCATTGGGATTAAAGGGATGAGTGGGCTTTGGCTTGGCGGATTCTACATTCTGCTGTTGATGGCCTGGCCCGCGATTGTGATTGTTCTGCTGCTTGCTCTGGTCGACAGCGCGTTAAACGTTCGCGCGCGGCTGGCAGGCAGTTAACATAGAAGAGGTCTACGAGAGATGGAAGTTATTCTGCTCGACAAGCTGGGCAAGCTCGGCGGTCTCGGTGACAAGGTCACCGTCAAAGCCGGCTATGGCCGCAACTACCTGGTGCCTTACGGTCTCGCCGTTCCGGCAACTCAGGACAACGTCAACATGTTCGAAGCACGCCGGGCCGAGCTCGAGCGTGAAGCGGAAGATCGCAAGGCAAGCGCTGAAGCGCGCGCCGAGCAGCTGTCCGAAATCGAACTTTCCCTCGTCGCCAAAGCTGGCGAAGAAGGGAAGCTGTTCGGTTCCATCGGTCCGCGCGATCTGGCCGAAGCACTGGTTCAATCCGGTATCGACGTCGCCAAGAGCGAAGTTCGCATGCCGGAAGGTCCGCTGCGTCAGACTGGCGAATACGACATCGCGCTGCAGCTGCACGCCGACGTCACCGCCAGCATTCGTGTCGTGGTAGTCGCCGAGTAAGTACATCCGTACTGCACGGCGCTGGTGAAAAAGGGCATGACGCCAAGCGTCATGCCCTTTTTTGATGCCTGTACTTCGTTGCAGGTTGTCCGAAGACGAGGCCGGTTTGATAAGCTAGCCGCTTCGGCCTCACTCAAGCGTATGTGTCCCCATGAATGAAATCGCAGTCTCTGATCAGGAAACATCGACCATCAAGGTGCCGCCCAATTCCCTGGAAGCCGAGCAATCGGTGCTTGGTGGCCTGATGCTCGATAACAGCAGCTGGGATACGGTGTCCGAGCGGCTGGTTGCCGATGATTTCTACCGCTTTGAACATCGCTATATCTTCAACGCCATAGCGCGTCTGTCCGATGAAGGCCGCCCGCTGGATGCCGTGACGCTGTCCGAGGTGCTTGAATCCAGAGATCAGCTGTCGAAAGTCGGTGGGCTTTCCTATCTGGCAGAGCTTGCGCGCAACACGCCGTCGGCAAGCAATATTCGGGCGTACGCCGACATCGTGCGCGAGCGGGCAACGCTTAGAAAGTTGATTCAGGCGGCCAATCAGATTGCGGAAGGGGCCTTCTATCCGCAAGGCAAGACCTCCGACGACCTGGTCAATGAAGCCGAGCGGCTGGTCTTTCAGATCGCCGAGGACCGCCCCAAGTTCGGCGGGCCTCAGGGCATGAGTCAGCTTTTGACCAAGGCGGTCGACCGCATCGATCAGTTGTTCAGCCTGAAAGGCAGCATGACCGGCATTTCGACCGGTTTTCGGGATCTGGACGACATGACCTCCGGTCTTCAGCCTTCGGATCTCGTTATCGTGGCCGGGCGGCCCTCGATGGGTAAGACGACCTTTGCGATGAACCTGGTCGAGCACGCGGTGGTCAGCGGCGACAAGGCCGTCGTGGTCTTTTCGATGGAAATGCCTGCCGAGCAGTTGATGCTGCGTATGGTGTCCTCGCTCGGGCGCATCGACCAGACCCGTGTCCGAACCGGTCAGCTCGAAGATGAAGACTGGCCACGGCTCACCTCGGCGGTCAATCTGTTGAAGGACAAACAGTTATTTGTCGATGACACACCGGCACTGTCGCCCAATGAGATGCGCGCTCGCGTACGTCGATTGGCGCGTGAGGCCGGTGATATCGGCCTGGTCATGATCGACTACCTTCAGTTGATGCAGGTGCCGGGGCTTTCCGAGAACCGAACGGCCGAAATCTCGGAAATCTCGCGCTCGTTGAAGGGGCTTGCCAAGGAGTTCAACTGCCCGGTGGTGGCGCTGTCGCAGTTGAATCGCTCGCTCGAGCAGCGCCCCAACAAGCGCCCGGTCATGTCGGATCTTCGTGAGTCCGGCGCGATCGAGCAGGACGCCGATGTGATTGCCTTCGTCTATCGTGATGAGGTCTATAACAAGGACAATCCCGATAACAAGGGGCTTGCCGAGCTGATCATCGGTAAGCAGCGTAATGGCCCGATCGGGACCGTACACATGGCGTTCATCGGGAAATACACCCGCTTCGAGGATCTGGCGCCTGGAAGCTATGGCGATTTCGAAGAGTGATGCCTGGCTGTTCGCCGGTTGAGTCGCATGCATAGGCCGGTATAATGCCCGGCTTGCCAAACGGGAGAAGAGAGCATGGCTGGTTATCGTGGACGTGGCGCACGTCAACCCAAGTTAGAGGCGCGAGGTACTCTGGAAAGCGTCGAGCGCGAGGGCCCGTTCAAGGAGTGGCTCGGCATGCCCGACCTTTACCGGTATACCCTGACGGTCAACGGTGAAACCTACACGCATCAGATCGAGGACGCAGAGCTTCCGGTCAGTGAAGGCGATTATGTGGTGTTTCGCTACAAGGAAACCAAATCCGGTCGCTGGGTCGATCGCCGCTCGCTCGGGGTCGCTATCGACCCCTCGACGTTTAACCGCGATTGATGCAGTAACGCACGCCTTGCGTGCAGCGATGAGAACGCGGCCAACGGGCCGCGTTTTTTTATGCCTGGACCATGAGAAGGGGTGTCATACGCTCTTGAATTGATTATGATAACTATTATCATTTGTGTCATGATCCGATTCTCCAAGGAGTGCCTTGATGCCCACGTCCCCCACGTATTCGCTCAGTAGTGCGCAAGCAGGTATCTGGTTCGCGCAGCAAATGAGTGGCACGGCCGCGACGTACACCACCTCACAGTGCCTGCGCTTGACGGGAGCGCCTGATGTCGAGGCCTTGGTCGAGGCCATCGAGCGAACGGTCATGGAGGCGCCAACGCTTACCGCTCGGGCTCAAATGGGGGCTGACGGGCCGGTCCAGACCTTTTCTGAACACATCGCGCCGCAGGTTGAGGTGCAGGACTTCCGCGCCGTCGAGCAGCCCAGGCAGTACGCTCAGCGCTGGATCGACGCACAGCTTGATCATGGCATCGAACTCGACACGCCGAGACTCTACCGCTTTACCGTTCTTCGCCTGTCGGAGTCGGAAGTATGGTGGCTGATGGTGATCCATCACCTGGCCGCCGATGCCTTTGCCTACAGCCTGCTTCAAAGGCGCGCCTGTGAGCACTACAACGCGCTGTGTCAGGCCACCGACGCGCCACCACCCTGGTTCGGTGAGGTCACCGCCATGATCGAGCGCGATCGAACGTATCAGTCAAGCGAGGCCTGCGAGGCTGACCGGGCGTACTGGGCGCGCCAGTTCGCGGATGATCCCGATCCAATCACGCTGACCGAACGTACGCACCTTGCCGCCGAGCGGGCGGACCGCATCGAGGCCTGGCTTGCCCAGGACGTCATCGAGGCCTTGATCGACGGCGCCGACGCTCAGGCGCTGCACCCGGCCGAGATGTTCGTGGCTGCGGTGGGGGCGTATGTGTGCCGCTGGAACCAGCGCGATGACGTGACACTGGGGCTGCCGATGATGGGGCGCTACACAGGCGCCGACATGAAAACGCCGATCACCCAGGTCAACGTGTTGCCGCTTCGCCTGACACAGGCCCGTTCCGACACGCCGGCCATGTGGGCCGCCCACTCGCGCGAGGCCATGGGCGGGCTTCGGCGCCATCAGCGCTACCGCTACGAAGCGCTTCAGCGCGACGTCATGCGACGCCCGGGCGAACGGGCGTTGTTCGGGCCGCAGGTCAACATCATGCCCTTTGCGCAACCGACCGACTGGCACGCCCTGACGTCGGCGCTCGATCATCTGGTGGCCGGGCCCGAGCATGATATTTCGTTCTATCTGCATTGGGATGGGGTTGGGCGGCGGGCCAAGCTGGCTGTCGAGGCCAATCCTCATCGCTATGATCGCGCGGCCATGACCGACCACCTCGATCGCTTGATGCGCTGGGCGCAGACCTTTTCGACCCATGCAGAGCGCCCGGTTCACGCATTGCCCTGGCGACTGGCCCGCGAGCAAACCAGCCTCGACGACTGGAACGCCACGGCGGTGCCAGTAGAGTCCACGGATCTGGCAAGCCTGTTCGAGCGTCAAGTGCTGCGCACGCCCGAGGCGCCAGCGTTGATCAGCGTCTCCGGCACGCTCGATTATTTAACGCTCAATCAGGACGCGAACCGCCTGGCGCACCTGTTGAGCGCGTACGGCGTCGGGCCGGGCGACATCGTGGGTGTGGCGCTCGAGCGGGGCGCCTTGCTGGAAGTGGCGCTGATTGCGACGCAAAAGATGGGTGCGGCCTTCATGCCGCTGTCGAGTGATTATCCGAAGGCGCGCCTTGGCTACATGATCGAGCAGGCCGGGCCACGTTTGATTGTCAGTGCGGAAGACACTCGATCACTGCTGCCCGAGGGCATAACGGTCGAGCAACTGGTCATCGATGCGCCAGACAGTCAAGGCGCGCTCGCAGCTCAGCCCAGTGATAACCCCCGTCGCGACGCGCGCTCGCCGTCGGCGCTGTCCTATGTGCTGTTCACGTCGGGCTCGACCGGCAAGCCCAAGGGCGTGATGATCGAGCAGCAGGCCATCGTCAATCGGCTCGAGTGGATGCAGGCGATGTATCAGCTCGACGAAGGGGATCGGGTGCTGCAAAAGACGCCGTCCGGGTTCGACGTCTCGATCTGGGAGTTCTTCTGGCCGGTACTGAGTGGGGCCACGCTGGTGATGGCGCGCCCCGGCGGGCACAAGGACCCATGGTATCTGCTCGAGGCCATCAAGACGCACCGGATTACCACGCTCCACTTTGTTCCCTCCATGCTGCAGGCCTTTTTGGACAGCGCACCGGTGTCTGAGTGCACTTCGCTCCGGCAGGTGTTCTGCAGCGGTGAGGCCTTGCCGAAATTGCTCCAGACTCGGCTGCATGACGCCTTGCCCGAGGTGTTGTTGCATAACCTCTACGGCCCGACCGAGGCGGCCATCGACGTATCCTATTGGCCCTGCAAGGCACGAGATACGCGGGCGAGCCTGCCGATCGGCCGGCCGATCTGGAACACGCAGCTTCACGTGCTCGATAACCACGGCCAGCCAATGCCGGTTGGGGCGGCTGGTGAGCTCTACATTGGTGGCATGAATCTGGCCCGGGGCTATATCGGGCGTGAGGATCTGACGCGCGAACGATTTATCCAGCATCCCGAGCTTGGCCGACTTTATGCCACCGGCGATCTCGCGCGCTGGAATCATGAAGGCGCGCTCGAGTATATGGGGCGCCTCGATGGCCAGGTGAAGCTTCGTGGCCAGCGCATCGAGCTCGATGAAATCAACGACGTCATCACTCGGGCACCGGGCGTCGCTCAGGCCGCCGTCAGCGTTATTTCGCCACGAGAGAATGACCCGAGACTTGTGGCCTACGTAGTCATGCACACCGGGCAGTCGCTCGACGCCAATGCAATCAGGGCATGGGCGGCCTCGCAGTTGCCGAGCTACATGGTCCCCCAGCACCTCTGCGCACTATCGGCGCTTCCGCTGACCGATAATGGCAAGCTCGATCGAAAGGCGCTGCCGATGCCGGAATTGAGCGACCACGAACATTATCGTGCGCCCGACAGTGATGAAGAGCGCGCGCTTTGTGCGCTGTTCGCCGAGGCGCTCGATTTGGAGCGGGTCGGCGTCGATGACAACTTTTTCGATCTGGGTGGGCACTCGCTGACGGCGGTTGCGCTGTCGGTGCGCGTGCGTGAAACGCTTGGCTGGGAGATCACCCTGGCCACACTGTTCGAGGCGCCAAGCGTCCGTGCATTGGCTTCGCATTATGAAAAGGCCTCCGGTCAGGATGGGCTGTCGGTTCTGCTGACCCTCAAGGCGCAGACAGGCGATGCCCCGCTGGTACTGTGTCATCCTGCGGGTGGGCTGGGGTGGTGCTATAACGCACTGGTGCGCGCACTGCCTTCCTTTGGACCTATCTTTGGGCTTCAGGCGCGCGGGTTGGCGGTGGATGAGCCATTGCCGCCGACGCTCGATGCGATGGCCGAGGATTATCTTCATCAGCTGAAGACGGTTCAGCCTGAAGGGCCTTACTGGCTTGCAGGCTGGTCGATCGGGGGCATGATCGCTCATACGCTGGCCGCTAAATTACAGGCCCAAGGCGATGAGGTGCGCTTGCTTGCGATGCTGGATGCCTACCCAAGCGATCAGTGGCGCCACCTGGCCCCGCCGGATGAGCAGGACGCGTTGACGGCACTATTGCGCATTGCAGGTCTCAGACTTCCGGAGGCGGGCGCAACTCGCCAGGATGTGATCGAGCTCTTGGGTCAGGAAGGGCATGCGCTCGCAAGCCTGCCAGGCCGGGTACTGGATGCCATGGTCGATGTGGTTGCCAATAACAGTCGGCTGGTGCGCGAGTCTCACCATCAGGTCTATGAGGGCGATGTCGAGTTCTTTACCGCTGCCGCCCCCCGAGACGAGAACTGGCTCAATCGATTGGGCTGGGGTCCTTATGTGCGGGGCGACTTGATCAATCACGACCTGCCCTGTGATCATCCGGGCATGATTCAACCCGAGGCCGCGCGTCACATCGCGGCTCGTCTCGAGGAGGTTTTGAGCCATGAGCGAACGCCCTGCCTCTGACATCGATGCGGCCGCCGTCTGTTCTCTGATCGAGGCGGTCGATAAAGGCTTTCAGCGCACGCCATTGGTCGGCGTTGGTGAGATGCACTGGTGCCCTGAGGTCCTTGAGCAGATGTTTGCGCTGATCGAGGCGCCAGCGGTGCAGGCACACACCCAGACCGTGGTGGTCGAGTTCGGCAGTGAACGCCATCAGGACGTGCTTGACCGATATCTGGCGGGGGAAGCCCTTTCCGACACCGCGCTTAGCCTGATCTGTGAGGACACGCTGCATGGCGTGCTTTGGTCGCCGTGGGTCTATCAGCAGTTTTTCGAGCACGTGCGGCGCGTCAATCAGACGCTTCCGCCCTCGAAGCGGTGGCGGGTTCTACTGGCAGAAGCTGCCTTCGACTGGCAAACCGCCACTGAGACGCGCTGGCAGGCGGCCATGGACGAACGCGATGCGCGCTACGCTGACTGTGTGACCCGCCATGTGCTGGCACGCGATGACAAGGCGCTCTTGATTTTCGGGGCGATGCACCTGATCAAATCGACGCTTCCGGGGGCGTGCGCGCCGTCGATGGGCACGCTGTTGGCAAGCCAGCTCACCACGCTCTGGCCGGTCATCGATGGGCATACGCACGTGGCGGCCGACACTATGACAACGTGGCCTGTGGGCTCGGTGATCGTATTGGATGATGCGCCGGCAGCCGGGCGTTGGCCGTTTGACCGGTTTGCTCGCAAGGGGCAGAGCGTGGGCCACACGCGCAACTATTGCGACATGCTCTGGCACGCCGGTGCCTTCACGCGCAAGGTATGTCTGCCAGAAGGGCGACTGAGCGATGCTGGTTGGCTTGCGCGCACTCGGGCGCGCATCGAAACCCGAAGCGTTGAACGTCAGCGTCAGCTTTGGCAGCTTTTTCCGGAACATGTTCTGAACGAGCTCGGTGTGGAGGTGGCTGTGCGGTCATTTCTTGAAAGCGAGCTTAATTGATCGTTATTCAAGGCTTTAGGTGTCATGAAAATGTCTTAGCTTAGCGTCTATAGTTGAGAAAGATCCGATAAACGCAGGAGCAAGACATGGAATTTCAGCAGTTTCTACACGCCATCCGTCATCTGAACTCAGGTGAAGTCCGCGTCGTCAGCCACATGGGCAGCGACCTTTATCAGGTCGAGCTTCGCCCTGAAGAAGGTGAAAGCAGCCTGCTCAAGCGCCGGGGCAAGCCTCAGCTGTTTCGCTCGCTTGACGCCGTCTACAGCACGCTTCGCCATGCAGGTGTCCACCGGGCCTATCTGGTCAAGACCACGCCCCACGACAGCGATGACGTTGCCCGTGGTGCCTCCTACAAATCCCCGATGACCTCACACATTCCCCTCGTTTTCTGATGACCCGAGGCCCGGATGCGACATCCGGCCCCGGGGTATTTCCCGCCACCGTCTTTCCCGACCAGCGCCCCTTCGGTTTCAATAGATACCTGCCCATTAGTGCTGTCTGAGCCAAGGATAGCCCTTTTCGATGGGTGCTCTGCCCTCAGCACTGATAGTATGGGTTTATTGAAATTCAAGGAGTGATTAGATGAGTGACCAGGCCCGATTTGGGGTATTGATGGCGAACCTTGGCACGCCCGAGGCCCCGACCCCGGAAGCCGTTCGCACCTATCTTGGTGAATTCCTGTGGGACCCACGTGTCATCGACATTTCCAGACCCGTATGGTGGGCCATCCTGAACGGCTTCGTGTTGCGCACACGGCCGAAAAAAGTGGCCGAGGCCTACGCGTCCATCTGGACCGAGGATGGGTCTCCGTTGATGTCGGTCAGTCTCAAGCAGCAGCGCGCGCTCAAGGCCGAACTCAAGGCCCGCTTCGGCGTGGATGTACCGGTGGCGCTTGCCATGACGTATGGCAAACCCTCGATGGAAGAAGCTGGCCTCGAGCTTCGTCGTGCAGGCGTCGAGCGCATTGTCGTATTGCCGATGTATCCCCAGTTTTCGCGTTCGACGACCGCCGCTGTGTTTGATCGGCTGGCCAAGGCGTTGAAGCCTTGCCCCCACTTGCCCGAGCTTCGCATGATTCGCGATTTTCACGACCATCCGGGCTACATCAAGGCGTTGGCCAACTCGGTGCGAGAGCATTGGCAGCAGCTTGGCAAGCAGGGACATCTTTTGATGTCCTACCACGGCGTGCCCAAGCGCTACGCCGAGGAGGGAGACCCGTACCCGAGGCACTGCGAGCGGACCAGTGCGCTGGTGGCTGAAGAGCTGGGCCTTGGGCCGGATGAATGGACCATGACCTATCAGTCACGCTTTGGCCGTGAAGAATGGCTCAAGCCCTACACCGACGAGGTATTGACGGCCTGGGGCAAGGAGGGCCGGGAGCACGTCGATGTCATGTGTCCGGCATTTTCGGCCGACTGCCTGGAAACGCTCGAGGAAATCGCGATGCAGAACAAGGAGTTTTTCCAGGACGCCGGCGGTGGCGAGTATCACTATATTCCGGCGCTGAACGACCGAGACGACCATGTTGCGATGTTGGCGTCTCTGGTCGAGCAGCATACGCAGGGCTGGTGATTACCGCTTGGACGCGGTCGACTCCTTGGTGGCGCCCCCGGATTCCTTGAGTTCGTAGGGGCGCCCGCGGGTGGCGTCATCGCAGGGCAGCTTGTGATGAAGGCCGCTCATGGTCAGAAGATGGGCGCTGACCGGGGTCGTGATGAACAGAAACAGGGTAATCAGCATTTCCTGCATGCTGAGCGTGTCGGTTCGAAGCCAGTAGTAGCTCATGGACGCGAGCAGGATGCAGCCAACGCCGAGCGTTGTGCTCTTGGTCGGCCCGTGCAGGCGCATGTAGAAATCCTTGAAGCGAACCATACCCATCGCGCCGACCACTGCGAATACCCCACCGAAAATCAAAAAGGCCGATACCAAAAGCTCCAGCGCAAACCGCCAATCCATCGTGGTCTCCTTATTCGATGATGTCGCCGCGCAGCAGGTATTTACAGACCGCGACAGTACTAATGAACCCAAGCATCGCGATCAAGAGCGCGGCTTCGAAATACAGCGTGGTCTTGAGCCACATGCCATAGAGCACGATGGCTCCGATGGCGTTGACGTACATGGTGTCCACTGCCGCGATGCGATCCGGCAGGCTCGGGCCCAGAATCAGCCGATAGAAGTTCAGTGCGATCGCAATCATGAACAATACGGCGCTTATCTCGACGGCGCGCTCTAGCATCCGAAAATCTCCTTGAGTGGCTTCTCGTAACGCTCATAGATCTCATTGATCAGCGCCTCTTCGTCCTCGAGGTCGAGCGCATGAATCAGCACCGTGCCTTCATGAAGTCGAAAATGCGCTGATATGGTGCCGGGGGTCAGCGAGATCGTACTGGTGAGGACCGTAATCGCGAAGTGATCGGTCATCGACAGCGGATACACCACAAAGTAAGGCTTGGGCTTGTGCCACGGAGAGAGCACCAGTTTCGAGACCTCGTAGTTGGCGACGATGATGTCGCCGATCAGCCTCAGAATGTATCGAATTAAAAGCCAGGGCCGCTGGACGTCCGGCTGCCGGTCCCAGAAACGGTAGGTCAATCGTGGCAGGGCGATTCCGAGGATAACCGCCATGATGATATTGCCGGGGCTGAGCGAATTTTGAAGCATCAGCCAGACCGCGACCAGCAGCAGCGTCAGAAAAGGCGTCGGAATCAGGCGCGTTGCTGGAATCATGGCGTCTCCTCGCTGTTACTCATCGGCATCGCCTGATTTTCAGGGTCTGGGTTCAGGATGGCATCGATGTAGCGCGCTGGGTGATCGAGCTGTTCGGCGGTTGCATCGGTAAATTGAGTGATCGGGCCTGCCAGTAGCGCAAGAAGCGGCGCCGCGCCGATCAGAGCCGCAGTCGCGATGCCCCGGGCAGGCCCGGCCAATGGGCCACTTGCCTCCCCCTCGCTTGAGCGCCAGAAAAAGGTCGATCCGGCGCGTGAGGCCGCGACGATGGCGCAGAGTCCAGCAACGAGCAGGATCGACCAAAGCCATACGCGCGCGCCTTCCGGCGTGGCCTGTAAAATCATGGCCTTGCCGATCGCACCGGAAAAGGGAGGCAGTCCCGCGATACCGGCCATGCCGATGAAAAACAGCGTTCCAAGGAGGGCCGGTTGGCGTAAGGGGCGGCTTTTGACGATGCGCGCGCCGGCCTTGCCACGCTGATCATCGATAAGGTCCGCGAGCAGAAAAAGCCCCCCCGTGACCAGTGTGGTCTGGGGCATGTAATAGAGAAGCGCCGAGAGGCTTTGCTGGCCGGGAAGGCTGGCCGCCGCCAGAAGCGTTCCGACCGACACCAGAACCAGATAGCTTACAAGCGTGCGCATGTCCCGCGCCGACAGGCAGCCAACAGCTGCAAGCGCAAGCGTTGCAAGGCCGCCCCACCAGATCCAAGGGCTTGCCATATCGGCAAGCGCGCCCGCCTGATTACCGAAGATCAACGAGAACACACGCAAAATGGCGTAGATGCCGACCTTGGTCATGATGGCAAACAGCGCCGCCACCGCAGCCGGGGCGGCGGCGTAGGCGCGCGGCAACCAGAAATAGAGCGGCAGCATGGCCGATTTCAGCGCGAACACGGTCAGAAGCAGCAGGCCGGCGGCCATGGTAAGGCCCGCGCTGCTGGTGTCGAGGGTCGCGACCTTTTGCGCCATGTCCGCCATGTTCAATGTGCCAAGCGTGCCATAGAGCACGCCGAGCGCGATGAGAAACAGTGAGGAGCCGGCCAGGTTCAGTGCGACGTAGTGAAGGCCTGACTGGGTGCGTGCCTTGCCGCCGCCATGCATCAAAAGAGCGTAGGAGGCGATCAGGAGCACCTCGAAGAATACAAACAGATTGAACAGGTCGCCGGTCATGAAGGCGCCATTGATGCCCATCAGTTGCAGCTGGAAAAGGCCGTGAAAGTTGGAGCCTTCCTCATCCTGGCCTGCGCAGGCGTAAAGGCCCGCGAACAGGGCAAGCACTGAGGTCAGAAGCACCATCAGCGCGGAAAGGCGATCCAGTACCATCACGATGCCAAAGGGCGGCTGCCAGTCGCCGAGGGCGTAATAGCGGATAGTGTCGTCGCTTGCCATGGTTATCAACGCCACACCGACCGCCACCAACAGGGCCATGGCGCTGAGACTGACCAGGCGTTTGAATCGGGCGCTGGCGTCGCGCTTCCAGAGTATGGCAAGGCCTGCAAACAGCGGCAGGATAATGGGCATGACCAACAAATGATCCATCACTTACGCTCCTCGCGCGGCTCATCGGTTCGCTGGCCGTCGACACTGTCGCTGCCGAGATCGCCTCGGGTGCGCATGGCAAGGATGACCACGAAGGCCGTCATGGCGAACCCGATCACGATCGCCGTCAGCACCAGCGCTTGGGGCAGGGGGTCTGCGTAGGGAAAACTGCTATCGACGATGGTGGTGCTCTTGGAGGCAAGGCCGCCCATCGAAAACAGGAACAGGTTGACGGCGTAGGACAAGAGCGTCAGCCCGACCACCACCGGAAAGGTGCGACCGCGAAGCGTCAAATAGATGCCGCACGCGGTCAAAACGCCGGTGACGGTTGCGTAAAGCGCTTCCATTACTGTTTCTCCTTGGTCGGCCGGTGCGAGGTGGTGACCTTGCCGAGGTTGGCAAGAATCATGAGCGTTGCCCCGATGACGGTCAGATAGACGCCGAGATCGAACAGCAGGGCGGTGGCAAGCTCGATATCACCGATCACCGGGATCTCGAAGTGCCCGAAGCTCGAGGTCAAAAAGGGCGCATTGAAAATCCAGCTGCCAAGCCCCGTAAGTGCTGCGATGGCAACACCTGTAACCGCAATGGGCTGATAGTTGAAGGACAGCCGCCGTTGAGACCATTCAACGCCGCGCGCCATATAGATCAGGATAATGGCGACGGCGGCCACGAGACCGGCGATGAAGCCGCCGCCCGGCAGGTTGTGACCGCGCAGGAAGATGAACGCGGACACTAAAAGCGCCAGGGGCAGCAGCGTTTGAGAAACCGAGTACAGAATGACCGGGAAGCGCTCGGGCGACCATGGCCGTCCCTCGAGGTCGCTTGAGGGCATGAACAGTCGCAGCCGATTGAGCAGTTTATAGATAGCGACCCCGGCGATGCCGAGTACGGTGATCTCACCGAGCGTATCGAAGCCACGGAAATCGACCAGGATCACGTTGACGATGTTATGGCCACCGCCGCCTGGAACGCTGTTCTCGATGAAAAAGCGTGAAATGCTGTCGACCGGGCGCGTGATGACCGCGTAGTTGAGGCTCGCGATAACACCGCCAAAGGTCCCGGCCAGTAACAGGTCGCGAAGCACGCGCCCACCGGTGGACTCCTTGGGCGTCTTCTGCGGCAGGAAGAACAGCGCAAGCATCAACAAAATGATGGTCACGACCTCGACCGCCAGCTGCGTCAGTGCCAGATCCGGCGCTGAAAAGCGCGCGAAGGTCAGTGACACCAGCATGCCGACGACGGACAGGAACAAGAGCGAAATCAGACGCTTTCGGTGGGTCATGATGGTGCCGATTGCGGCCAGGCACAGGATGACGCCGCCGATGATCAGTACGCTGTCGACGGGTTGAACGACCTTGTCGCCGGCAAGCCTTGGCACCTGAAAAAGCCCCGAGGCCGCGAAGCCGACCGCCGTCAACAAGAGCCAGAACATGTAGCGCTGCAGAGAGCCATTCTCGAACCGATCAATGCTCCACTGACACACCTTGACCAGTTTCTGCACCATGTTTTCAAACGAGTCGCGGGCGTTCAGGGTCTTGAACTGGCGGTGAAAGCGGTAGATATGATCGCGTGCGATATACACCATCAGACCGCCCATGAGCGCAATGCCGCTCATCATCAGCGGCAGGTTGAAGCCATGCCAGAGCGACAGGTGAATCTGGGGCGGCTCGCCCGGCACGACTGCCGCAGTCGCGGCTGTCAGAATCGGCTCGATCAGAATCGCCGGCAGGATCCCTACCAGGACGCAGATCAGAATCAGCACTTCGATGGGCAGGCGCATATATCGGGGCGGCTCATGAGGCGTCTTGGGCAGATCCTTGGGCTCGCCGTTGAAGAAAACGTCATGAATGAAGCGAAGTGAGTACGCCACCGACAAAATACTGCCAAGGGTGGCCAGTGCCGGAATGATCCAGGAAAGTCCGCCCAGCATCTGGGCATCGAGGCTTTGAGCCAGAAACATTTCCTTGGAAAGAAAACCGTTGAGCAAGGGAACGCCTGCCATCGATGCCGAGGCCACGGCGGCGAGCACGGTGGTGTAGGGCATGTAACGCCACAGGCCGTTGAGCTTTCGAATGTCGCGCGTGCCGCACTCATGGTCGACGATGCCGGCCGCCATGAAGAGCGACGCCTTGAACGTTGCGTGGTTGATGATGTGAAACACGGCCGCAACGGCTGCAAGCTCGGTATTGAACCCGAACAGAAGTGTAATGAGGCCCAGGTGGCTGATGGTCGAAAAGGCCAGAACCCCTTTCAGGTCCTGCTTGATCAGGGCGAAAAATGCCCCGTACAGCAGCGTGGTCAGGCCTACCAGCGTGACGATATAGAACCACTCGTCGGTGCCTGAAAGGACAGGGTAGAAGCGCGCCAGCAAAAAGACGCCGGCCTTGACCATGGTGGCGGAGTGAAGGTACGCCGACACCGGCGTCGGAGCCGCCATGGCGTGAGGCAGCCAGAATTGAAACGGGAACTGGGCCGATTTGGTGAAGGCGCCCAAGAGCACCAGCAGCAAGATCGCCATGTAATAAGGGCTTGATTGAATGAGATCGCGGCTTTCGAGCACTGTGGTCAGGTCGAACGAGCCGACGACGTTACCGATCAAGAGAATGCCCGCCAGCAGGCAGAGCCCGCCTGCGCCGGTGACCGTCAGGGCCATCCGCGCGCCCTTGCGCGCACTGCTGAGCCCGGACCAGTAGCCAATCAAAAGAAACGACGAGAGGCTGGTCAATTCCCAGAAAAACCACAGAAGGAGCAGGTTATCGGAAGTAACGATCCCAAGCATCGCGGTCATGAACAGCATCAAAAAGCCATAAAAGCGCACGATCGAATCGTTTTCCGACAGGTAGTAGCGGGCGTAGAGAATGATCAATAGCCCGATGCCAAGCACCAGATACACAAAGAGTAGCGACAGACCATCGAGTCTGAACGCAAGGTCCAGGCTCAGGGACGGCACCCAGGGCAAGGACACCGTTGGGATGTTGCCGGCAAAGACGCTTGTGGTGTGGTAGGCGGCAACGCCGAGGGCGATGGCCGGGAGAATGGCCACCAGCCAGGCAATGGTCGTGCGTTTGAAGCGGGCGCTCGCAAGCGGTACCAGGCTGCCGATGAGCGGCAACAATACGATCAGTAGCAGGGTCATGAAGACGTGCTCTTTTTATTCAGTGTAAAGCCGCAGGTGATGCGTCCGGAAAACGTAGCGTGTGCTGCTCGTCACAGTGGTACTAGCATGGCAGAAATCAGGCGGGCGGGTCGGTCAGAAACGGCAGTCGGTGAGTGCGGGGTGCATCAAGCCAGGCGGGCGCCAGCTGCGACGGTGCAACCTCGGTAACGGCGTGGCCGTTTTCTGCCCGACACATCAAGGGCGCGGGCCTTGTCTTTATTGTCTGGCCTGAAACGGTCATGGCGTCTCTCCTTCATCCCGGCGCTTTCGGGCGGTCTTCCCGGTCAGCGCGTCGACCCTTCTATAGCTTGTTGAAAGTGTTATAAAAAAAGCCATAGTATTTTTGATCGTCATGGAATGTATCATGGCCCTGCCACACTCGCCAGTCATAAGCCGCCCTGATCGGCCAGCCTCGCTTAAGTACAGTTCATGCATCGATGAGTCTGGCTGGCTCTGGCTGCACCACTCAATCTCGCTCAGGAACCGCTTACAATGCAACACACCTATACGTCGCATATCGCCTGGCACAGCGCCAGCGGCACGACCGATTACCGCGCCTACTCGCGTGATCACGAGCTTCGCTGCGCTCAAAAGCCCGTACTCGACGTCAGCGCCGATCCGGCCTTTCTAGGAAGCGCAGAGCGCCATAATCCTGAAGACTTCTTTTTGGCCTCGTTGAGCAGCTGCCACATGCTCTGGTATCTCCATCTCTGTGCCGACAGTGGTGTGGTTGTGCTGTCCTACGATGACCATCCGACGGGCACACTGGTGCTGGAGCCCAGTGGGGCCGGTGAGTTTACGGCGGTGCGGCTGGCCCCGCGTGTCGAGATCCGGGCGGATTCGGACGCCTCCCGTGCGTTTGAGTTGCATGAGCGCGCACATGGCTACTGCTTCATTGCGCGCTCGGTGCGCTGCACCATCGAGCTGGCTCCCGACATCGTCAAGTCAGAAGCTTGAACATCGATTCGGCAGAAGGGCCCTGGTCCATGGGCTGGCAGTTCTATCCTACTGAAAAGAGCGCGGGCACGTTCAGAACAGGCGGGACAGAAGGCTGACCACAGCGGTTTCGACCCGAAGGATGCGCGACCCAAGGTGGATGCCCTGCATGTCAGCGGCTCTGAATGCCTCCACTTCATAGTCGATGAAGCCGCCCTCGGGGCCGATGGCCAGTACGACCGGCGGTGCATCGAGTGCGCGCCCGTGGGGGCAGGCGTACGTTTCGCCAGGGTGGGCGAACAGCCCCTGAGCGCTTTCGAGCAGGCCGGGAAGGCGATCTTCCACAAAGGGCTTGAAGCGCTTTTCAAGAGTGACCGTTGGCAGGCGAGTGTCCTTGCACTGCTCAAGGCCCAGAATCAGATGGTGGGTGAGCTTGTCGGGGGCAAGTTCCGGGCTTTGCCAGTAACTCTTCTCGACCCGACGTGTGTGTAGTAGCGTAATTTGCTTGACCCCGAGGGCGGCCATGTTTTCAAGGCTTCGGGCGAGCATGCGCGGGCGCGGCAGAGCCAGAACGACGTGCACGGGCAGAGGCGCGGGAATCGGCGTGTCGAGGTGCTCGATGGTAAAGATCGCCGATTCATCGTCGAGCGCGTCAAGGCGAGCGCGCCCCATCGGCCCGTTTTCAAGCCCCACCGAAAGAGAGTGACCGGGGGCTGCCTTGTGTACTTCTTTCAGGTGTTTCAATCGCCTGGGATCGGTCACGGTAAGCTGGGCGCCGATCTGGCTTGAGGCGGGCAGTAATACTAGATTCATAAGGGGTCCTCGACTGGCGCGCCCATCATAGACCATTCGCGGCGATGGTCGAATGCGTACAGCCCGCTTTTTTTCTGCGATAATTTCGCAACGCTTTTTCATCGAAAACGGATACGGATCCCGAATGAAGGTTTTGATTATTGGTGGCGGCGGTCGCGAACACGCCCTGGCTTGGAAAGCGGCGCAGTCTGATCTGGCCGAAATGGTTTTTGTCGCCCCCGGCAACGCCGGCACCGCCCGGGACGAGGGCATGACCAATGTAGCCATTGAGGCTACCGACTATGAAGCGCTGCTGGCGTTTGCCAAGGACAACGGCATCGATCTGACGATTGTCGGGCCGGAAGCACCGCTGGTGGAGGGTGTAGTCGACCGGTTTCAGGCCGAGGGGCTCGCGATTTTCGGGCCGACCCAGGCGGCCGCTCAGCTCGAAGGGTCGAAGGCCTTTACCAAGGCCTTTCTCGAGCGTCATGCGATTCCGACCGCCGCCTACGGTAATTTCGCCGATGTGAACGAGGCGCTGGCGTATCTTAAAACGCACCCGGCGCCCATCGTGATCAAGGCAGACGGTCTGGCGGCCGGCAAGGGGGTCGTTGTTGCCATGAGTGATGATGAGGCCGAGGCCGCCGTGCGAGACATGCTGTCAGGCAATGCGTTTGGCGATGCCGGGGCGCGGGTGGTGATCGAGGAGTTTCTCGAAGGCGAGGAAGCCAGCTTTATCGTGATGGTCGATGGTGAGCATGTCCTGCCGATGGCCACCAGTCAGGATCACAAGCGTGCAGGTGAGGGCGATACCGGCCCCAATACCGGCGGCATGGGGGCCTATTCGCCCGCGCCGGTCGTAACGGACGACGTTTATGCACGCATCATGGATGAGGTCATCTGGCCAACGGTCAAGGGCATGCGTGAGGAAGGCCATCCGTATACCGGGTTTCTGTATGCCGGGTTGATGATCGATGAGGCCGGCGCGCCCAAGGTCATCGAATACAACTGCCGCTTCGGTGACCCGGAAACCCAACCGATCATGATGCGTCTTGAGAGCGATCTGGTTGCGCTGTGCAAAGCCGCCTGTGACGCGCGCCTTGATGAGCAGTCGTGTCACTGGGATTCGCGCGTTGCCGTCGGTGTGGTGATGGCGGCGGCCGGTTACCCCGAGGCGTATGAGAAAGGCCATGAGATCACGCACCTCGATGACGCCGAACGTCATGGCTGCAAGGTGTTTCATGCAGGCACTCGCGAAAACGAGCGTGGGCGCGTGGTGACCAGCGGTGGGCGTGTGCTTTGTGTAACCGCACTCGGTGAGGACGTTCGCTCCGCCTGCGAGAGCGCCTACCTCGGGGTGGATACTGTCCGGTTCGAGGGCGCGACCGTTCGCCGTGACATCGCGCACCGAGCGATCGGGCGTCTGGGGTCGTAATCGCGTAATCCGCTGCCTTTAAACGGCGTCGATCATCATCTGGGAGGAGAGCATGTCTCGAGAGTATCCGATCGTGGCCGTGACCGGCTCGTCCGGGGCGGGAACGACCACCGTTCGTCGAGCGTTCGAGCGCATGTTCGCCCGGGAATCGATCCACGCCGCCGTCGTTGATGGTGATGCCTTTCACCGGTATACCCGCGAAGATCTGCGGCGCATCTTCAGAGAAGAGCCCGAGCGCAAGGCAGAGCTTTCACACTTTGCGGTCGAGGCCAACCTGCTCGACCGGCTCGAGGGACTGTTCAGGGAGTATGGCGAACGTGGTGGCGGTACCTACCGTCACTACATTCATGCCGAAGACAAGCAGATGCTGGAGGCCGGCTATCAGGTCGGCACCTTCACCGAATGGCAGCCGCTGCCTGAGGGCACGGATCTTTTGTTCTACGAGGGGCTTCACGGTGGGCTGGTGACGTCCGAGTACGATGTGGCTCGCCATGTCGATCTGCTGGTGGGCGTGGCGCCAACCATGAACCTCGAGTGGATTCAAAAGATCAACCGCGATACCAATATGCGGGGGTACTCCCACGAGGCCGTGGTCGATACCATTCTTGGGCGTATGGAAGATTATGTGCACTACATCCTGCCCCAGTTTTCGCGTACCCACGTCAACTTTCAGCGTGTGCCGACGGTCGATACGTCGAACCCGTTCGAGATTCAGGATATTCCAAGTGACGATGAATCCTTTGTCGTGATTCGCTTTCGCGACCGTCACGGTGCGGACTTTCCCTATCTGTTGTCCATGATCAAGGACTCATTCATGGCGCGGCCGCATACGCTTGTGGTGCCGGGTTCAAAAATGCCCCTGGCCATCGAGCTTGTGATTACGCCGCGCGTTGAGTCATTGTTGTCCAAACGTCGTTTTCGATGAGGCTAACCCTCGAAAGGAAAGGTTATGAGCACTATTTTTACCAAGATCATCAATCGCGAGATTCCTGCCGACATCGTGTATGAAGATGAGCACGTTCTGGCGTTCAACGACATCGAACCTCAGGCGCCGCACCATGTGCTTATCATTCCCAAGCGCGAAATTCACACGCTCAACGACTTGACCGAGGGCGATGCCGAGCTGGTCGGGCGCCTTCATATCACTGCGTCCAGGATCGCGCGCGAACGCGGGTTTGCCGATCAGGGCTACCGTGTGGTGATGAACTGCAATGAGTATGGTGGCCAATCGGTCTATCACATCCATCTTCATTTGATGGGCGGACGCCAGATGAGCTGGCCGGCTGGCTGAGCCGAATGCCTGCATCAAAAAAAGCCTCGAATGAGGCTTTTTTTGATGCAGGTGGTGCTTTCGGTGGCCTCTGCCTATGGTTGTAGCATGAGGGCCTACAAGGAGAGAGACAGATGGCGTTGAATCGAACCGACCGAATGATCAGCCAGTTCGATACCCTGTTGCGCGTACTGGTGCCCAGTGCCAACGAGCCACAGAGAGCGTCGCCGGCGCACACCACCAGTGACGGCGCCTTGTCGGCTGAAGTACGAAAGCGCTCGGCGCGCTCGGTCAAGGGGCAGTACACCCATGCCCTCTGCGTGCAGGCAATCTATCAAGGGCAGATGCTGGCTTCGCGCTCGCCCAAGGCGCAGGCGCGCAGCCTTCAGGTGGCTGGTGAGCAGTGGGATCAGCTTGGGTGGTGCCAGCAACGCATCCGCGAATGCGGTGGGCGTTCGGCCAGTGTCTTTGATCCGCCCCTGTACGTCGGCGCGATGGCAAGCTCTGCTGTGTTGGCCCGTATCAACGAATCGGCCGGGTTGAGTTTCGTTCATACCGTGACGCAGGCCTCCCATAAACACCTGGAGCGCTCGATACGTCACTTGCCGGAAGACGATCGACGGTCAAAGGCTGTTTTTCAAGCCATGCAAGGGGATAACGCTCACCATGCCCGCCAGATGCTCGAAGCCGGGGGCAAGAGCTGGCCGATGCCGTGCCGCTGGGCATTGACCATGGCCGCGCGGGGCGTGTCTCTGATCGGTCGCCATGGCTGAGCGCACGTGAAGTAGGTCTAGGGTATAAAAAACGGCGTCCATATGAGTGTGGGCGCCGTTTTTTGCTGCACGAGAGCGTAAGATCCGCTCAGTCCATATTGCGGGAGTAGAAAATCTCCAGCATTTCCCGACGCAGGCGCCGCTCGATGTCGTCGGCTTCTTCAAAGGACAGCTCCCGACGCGAGGTGCCAAACAGGTAGTTGTCGAGATCAAAATCCTTCAGGAGCATCTTCGTATGGAACATGTTCTCCTGATAGACGTTGACGTCGATCGTCTGATAGGCGCGCTTGGTATCTTCTGAGATGTAGTCCTGGATCGAGGTGATGTCGTGGTCGATGAACAGCTTCCTGCCGTCCACATCACGCGTAAACCCGCGTACTCGGTAGTCGGCGGTGACGATGTCGGAATCGAAGCTGTGGATCAGATAATTCAGCGCCTTGAGCGGTGAAATCATGCCACAGGTCGAGACATCGATGTCGAGCCGAAAGGTACTTATTCCGTTGTCAGGGTGCGACTCGGGGTAGGTGTGTACCGTTACGTGGCTCTTGTCCAGGTGCGCAACCACGGTTTCAGGCAGTGGGCCGGGGCCTGGTTCTGCATTTTCGCGGCTCAGCGGCTCTTCCAGCTCATGCTCTGCGATCAGGATCGTGACACTTGCCCCGTGGGGCTCATAGTCCTGGCGCGAGATGTTGAGCACGTGCGCGCCGATGATGTTGGTGACATCCTTCAGGATCTGAGTCAGGCGTTCAGCGTTGTAGAGCTCATCGATGTAGTCGATGTAGGCTCCGCGCTGCTCTTCCGTTTTCGCATAGCAGATATCGTAGATATTGAAACTAAGCGAGCTGGTCAGGTTATTGAACCCATGAAGTCGGAGCTTATCGGACAATTCCGAGCCTCCCAAACGTATCAGCGGTAGTAAATGCCCGGCGCATCGGCCAAGGCCCGGAGAAAGGCGCATTATGCACAGCCGCCTGCCTTGGCGCACCTTCCTTTTTCAACGACATTGTCAGCGTTTCATCCTCAAAGGGTTATGCGCTTTCCTTCATTTCAAACGAGTGCGTGATTTCAACGCCGCCGGCTTCAAGCATTAGTGACGCGCTGCAGTACTTGGTGGCCGAGAGTTCGGTGGCGCGCTTGACCTGACTCTCTTTCAGCGCACGTCCGGTCACGACGAAATGAATATGAATCTTGGTAAAGACCGCGGGCGTGGTGTCGGCGCGCTCGGCCTCGATGGTCGCGACGCAATCAGTGACGGCCTGGCGCGATTTTTCGAGGATGTTGATGACGTCATAGGACGTGCAGCCGCCCAGGCCCATCAGCATCAATTCCATGGGTCTCGGGCCGGTATTGCGCCCTCCGTTGTCCGGGTTGCCATCGATGACCACGCTGTGGCCGCTGCCGGATTCGGTCACGAACTGGCGCCCATCGGTCCATTTGACGGTTGCTTTCATCGGTCTGTCTCGGGTCGTTGGAAAATGAGGCGAATGTTACTGGATCCCGCTCAATCGTGCATCCAGTTCGGCAAGACGCTCAGGCGTCCCCACATCGAGCCAATCTCCGTCAAAGCGTTCACCACGAACCCGGCCGCCCGCCATGGCATTTACCAGGTAGGGCGCGAGCCGGCTTGGCTGCTCGCACGGACCGCCTTCGAACAGGGCCGGGCTCATAAGCGCGATGCCTGAATACGTAAGCATTGGCTGGCCGTGCTTTAAAACGTCACCGGTCTCGGTGAGATGAAAGTCGCCGTCTGGGTGATGGTCGGGGTTATCAACCATCACCAGATGTGCAAGAGCGCTATCGAGGGTGGCGCATGGGTCGATGGGGTACGTGCAGTACACATCCCCGTTGACCAGCCAGAACGGCGCCTCGCCAAGCATGGGCAGGGCCTTGATGATGCCACCGGCGGTTTCAAGCGGTGTAGGCTCAACGCTCCAGTGAAGCGTCATTCCAAACGCCTCGCCAGTACCGAGCGCTTCCATGATCTGCTCACCCCGGTAGCTTACGTTGATAACGACCTCATCGATGCCGTAAGCCTTCAGTCGGTCGAGGTGATGCACGATCAGGGGCTTGCCGCCGGCAAGCAGCAACGGCTTTGGGCAGGTGTCGGTCAGGGGGCGCATGCGGGTGCCGAACCCGGCGGCCAGAATCATTGCTTTCATGACGGGAGCGCCTCCGGGTGTGAAAGGGCTGTTGCAAGTGCGGGGCGGAACTCGCGCTCGAACCAGTCGAGCAGGGCGCGTTCATCAAGTGCGGCGAGCGCGGCGCAGGCGTGATCGAGGAAGTGAGGCATGTGCCCAAGGTAGCGCGGCTTGCCGTCGCGGAAGGCGGTTCTGCAGAAGCCGCCCAGTACCTTGATGCTGCGCTGGGCACTGGTGGCCTCGAAGTCGGCGCGAACGCGCTCGGGTGAGCGCTCCGTGATCAGTCCTATACCCTGTGCCTTGCCGTGAAAGGCCGCGACCCAGTGATCGAGCTTCGCCGCCGGCCAGGGGGCGTGGCGGTCACGCAGCAGGCAGGTCAGGTCGAAGCTCAAGGGCCCCCTGAACGCGCCCTGAAAGTCAATGACGCGTAGTCGCTCGCCCTGCACCATCACATTCTGCGCCGTGTAGTCACGGTGGGTGGTGACGTAGGGCTGGTCGGTGATCGCATCCACGATGCGCTCAATCGCCTGTGGCCAGTCAGCCGGCGGCGTCAGTTCGAGCCACGGCAGCGTCCATTCGAGCACCAGGTTCATTTCGTCGCGAAGCCGCTCGGCGGTATAGACGGGCAGACCCTCGGTGGGCTGGGCTGCGATGCGGGTTGAAAGACTCAGCGCGTGATCGATCAGCGTGTCGACACGGTGTTCATCGTCGAGCGCTTGTCGTAGCATGATGTCGCCGAGGTCTTCGAGTACAATAAACCCCTCTTCGAGCGTGTATTCGAAGAGGGCTGGTACGGGAATGCCCGCGCTTGCCCAGCGTGCCGCGATGTCGACAAACGAGGTGCTGTCTTCGAGCGCAGGCGGCGCATCCATGACGATGCGCGTTTGCCCATCGGGCAGCGTCAGACGAAAATACCGCCGGAAACTGGCATCGTCGGCGACGGTGTCGAGCAAGAGGTCATGGGCGGCGCAGTCATGACACGCAGCCAGCCATCGCACCATGTGCGTGAAACGGTCAGACATAGTGTTCCTGTAGTCGGTCGTGCCGGGGCGAGTGGGTATCGACGATGTACCTTACCGATTTTTTCAATCATGTACATGGGATCATTCCCGGGTCTTTATAAAAGCAAGGATGACGAACAATATGGGGCAGCGTACCTTCTGGACCGCCGCGTTGACTGGGGTCCTGGCCGGCGCCGCGCATGCGGAGCCACCGGCCACACCGCCGGCCAGTGAGCTTGATTGGCAACCCTGGGGGCAGGACCGTCCGGCCGATGCGCTGTGCCGCGGCCGGTACGTCATGCCTTCTTACCGTATCGAGCCGGGCGAGACCGACGCTCAGGTGCGAAGCACGTCGGATCAAGCCGGCTACGGGGACGGCGGCGAAACGATCCTGAATGGCGACGTTGTACTTCGGCGTGGCAATCAGCAGGTCGAAGCGCCTGAAGTGGCTGTCAATGAAGCGCGCACGCGCGCCCACGTGACAGGCCCACTGGCGTGGCGCGCCAGTGGCGCGCTGGTGCGCGGCGATAGCGCCGACATCGCGCTCGACAGCAAGGCCGCCAAGGTCGACGCTGCCCACTACGTCTTTCATGATCAGCATGCTCGGGGCGACGCGCGCTCGCTTGCCCGCATGAAAGACGGCCGCTATCGGCTTCGAGAGGCAAGCTTTACCACCTGTGACCCTCAAAGCAGCCTCTGGCGGCTGGTTGGTAACGACGTCGTGCTTGACCGTGAAAACGGCTACGGCACGGCCAAGCACGCACGCCTTGAGATCGAGGACATTCCGGTCTTCTATTGGCCCTGGGTGCGCTTTCCAATCGATGACCGTCGACATACCGGTGCGCTCTGGCCGTTGATCGGCTATTCCGGCTCCGACGGGCTCGACTACAGTCAGCCAATCTATTTGAACCTGGCGCCCAACTACGACGCCACCATCACCCCGCGCTACATTCAAAACCGGGGCTCGATGCTCGGCGGTCAGTTCCGCTACCTGTTGGGTGACAGCGCCGCCGGCCAGCTGGAAGGTGCCTACCTTTCAAGCGATGATGGCGGTGAGGACAGCGACGACGATCACGCCGGTGAAGACCGCTGGTACATCAACTACACCCAGACCGGGCGCCTGTCCCCGCGCACCCGCTATGACCTTCGCTACGGCGCGGCCAGCGACGGCGACTATTTCGATGATCTCGGCCAGAGCTTCGAGGAAATCGACACCGATCATCTGGAACGGCTGGCGCGGCTGGATTATCGCGGTGAGGTCTGGCATCTGCAGGGCCGGGCGCGGGGCTTCCAGAAAATGGACGACCCGCTTCGCGATGACGACAAGCCGTTCTACGAGCTGCCAGCGCTGATCGCGGATGCGCGTTGGCGTCAGGACAACGGTCTTTATCAGGAGTGGAACAGCTCCGCGACCTATTTCTGGCGCGATATCGATCACAACGACGTGCCGCTGAATGAGTCTGCCAACGGCTCGCGGTTGCACGCCGAGCCGGCGCTTGGTTATCGCGCCGATGCCAGCTGGGGCTTTTTCGAGCCGCGCGCCGCGCTCTGGTATTCCCAATACGAGCTGGACTACGGCAACCGAAACGACGCAGACCTAAACGGGCGCGGTGACTCGCCGTCCGTGGCGGCGCCGGTCTATTCGATCGATTCCGGCCTGATCTTCGAACGCGACTTTTCGGCCTTTGACAGTGACTGGCGTCAGACTCTGGAGCCACGGCTGTTCTATGCCTACGTGCCCGAGCGTGATCAGGACGATGCGCCGGTGTTCGATACCAACCCCCAGGCGTACTCCATCAACCGTCTCTGGTCACCGTACCGCTTTACCGGCAGTGATCGCATCGGGGACGTCAACAAGCTTTCCTATGGGGTGAGTTCACGGTTCCTCGAGGGCGAGACCGGCCGCGAGCGTCTCAAGCTCTCGCTGGGCCAAAGCCGGTATTTCGAAGACCGTGACGTGACCGACAACGACCCGAGCAAGAATTACGACGACCCGAACAGCGAGTACTACTACAACAACCACCGGGACTATTCGCCGGCTATCGGCCAGATCGACTGGCGGATCAACGACCGCTTCAGCGCGCGCTATACGTTGATGTATGACACCGAGCGCGACCGCACCGAACGCAACGCAACGTACCTGAACTATCGTCACCCTGACGGCAGTGTGCTGAACTTGGGCTATCGCTGGGAAGTGCAAGGGTTTGATCCCGCAGGCGACCGCGAAGACCGTCTCGGCTACAACCGCAACGAGTATGACGTATCGTTCGCCTGGAAGGCCTCGAGCAGCGTCTCGTTGATCGGCCGGTACCTTTACGATGAAACCAACAGCCGCTCGCTCGAGAAACTGGCCGGTATCCAGTTCAACGATTGCTGCTATGGCGTTGAAGTGGCCTGGCGTGAGTGGGTCGACGACGACGATACCGCCAATACCATTTTGGATGACGAAACCAAGCGCGGTATCTTTCTTCGGTTCGTACTCAAGGGCCTGGGTGGTCTAGGTCAGGATCCGGAACCGTATTTTTCAGACGCCGTGCCGGGCTATACGCCGACCACGTTTTAATGCATCAAGGCGTGTCTTACGCCGATGAATGTCAGGATATAGAGAGCTTTATCATGCGCAAAACGCTACTGGCCCCGCTGGGATTGGCGGCCGTCATCGGTCTGTCCCCCCTGGCTCACGCAGCCGCTCAGCCGCTCGATAGGATCGTTGCGGTGGTCAATCAGGACGCCATCATGCAAAGCGACCTGAACCGTCGTCTCCAGGAGGTGCGCGAGCAGCTTGATTCGCGCGGCGTCACGCCGCCGCCGATGGAAACACTCAAGCGCGAAGTGCTCGATCGCATGATCCTTGAAGACATTCAGCTGCAGATGGCCAAGCGAGCCAATGTAAGCGTTGATGACGACCAGCTCAGCCAGTCGCTCCGACAGGTCGCGAAGAGCAATGGGTTCGAGTCGGTGCAGGCCTTTCAGGCCGCGCTCGGCAAACAGGGCGTATCGTTTGATTCCGTCCGTGAGCAGGTGCGCCGCGAGATGATTATCTCGCAGGTTCAGCGACAGAAGGTTGCCGGGCGTGTGTCGGTGTCGGATCGCGAAGTCGAACAGTACCTGGACCACCTGGGCGCGGCCGACAAGGCCCAGTACCATCTGGCCCACATTCTGGTGTCACTGCCTGATAATGCCTCTGAAGCCCAGGTTGCCAAGGCGCGAGCCCAGGCCGAGAAACTTCGAGCGCGAATCAAGGCCAGCGGTAAATCGTTCGAGGAAATGGCCGGCCAGCTTGCCCAGCAAAATCCTTCGCTTTCCGGCGGGGATCTCGGGTGGCGTCCACGCAATGAACTCCCGACGATCTTTGCAGACGTTGTGCCTGCCATGAGCAAGGGTGAAATCAGCGAGCCGATTCGAAGCGCCAGCGGCTTCCATCTGGTTGAGCTGGTCGACAAGAAGGGCGGGCAGCAAAAGCTCATCTCGCAGGTGAAGGCGCGCCATATCCTGATCAGCCCCAACCCGAACCGCAGCGACGCCAAGGCTCGGGCGCTTGCCGAACGCATCTATAACGAGCTCAATCAGGGCGCTGATTTCGACGCGCTTGCCAAGCAGTACAGCGATGACAAGGGCACTGCGCTCAACGGCGGCGAGCTCGGCTGGAGCGAACCCTCCGAAATGGTGCCGGCGTTTGCCAAGGCTCTTGAATCCCTGCCACAGGGCCAGATTTCAGAGCCGGTCAAATCCCGGTTCGGCTATCACGTGATCGAAGTTGAAGGGCGTCGTCAGCGCGACGTCACCGAGCAGGCTCAGCGCGAACAGATTCGCCAGAAACTCTTTACGCGCAAGGTCAACGAGGAGCTCGAGAGCTGGCAGCAGGAAATCCGGGCTTCGGCGTACGTCGACAATCGTCTCAATGACGGTGGCTCTTGAACAGCGACGCCATGAAGGCCGAGCTTGCGCCGCTGGTGATTACTCCGGGTGAGCCGGCCGGGATCGGCCCGGATCTCATTGTTGATCTGGCCTGTGACCCTGCTGTGGCTGCCAGCGGCGCGCGGTGGGTGGCGGTGGGCGATCCAAGGCTTTTTGAAGCGCGTGCTGTCGCGCTCGGGCGAACCCTTGAAGTGGAGCTGGTAACGTCGGATACCGTGCCGGCGCCGATTCCGGGTGTCCTGTTCGTCTGGCCGGTCATGCTTAAGCGTCCGGTTACGCCAGGGCGTGTGCACACCGACAATGCCCGTTTCGTGCTGGAGACGCTCGATGTCGCCATCAAGGCCTGCCGGGAAGGGCGTGCGTGCGCCATGGTGACCGCGCCGCTTCACAAGGGCGTGATCATCGACTCAGGTGAAACCGGCTTTACCGGTCACACCGAGTATTTGCGCGACGCCTGTGGGGTGTCGGATGTGGTAATGATGCTTGCCACCGAGGCGCTCAGAGTGGCGCTAGTGACTACGCATCTGCCACTTCGAGCGGTCAGCGACGCGATCACCGACGAGTCAGTCACGGCGACGCTTGAGATCGTGGCCGCCGACTTGTCGCGGTATTTCGGCATCGAGTCGCCGCGCATCGGGGTGTGTGGGCTTAATCCTCACGCCGGTGAGGGTGGCCATCTCGGGCATGAGGACGGCACCATTATCGCCCCGGCACTCGAGCGTCTGCGCGCCCGAGGCATGAAGCTCACGGGCCCCTTGCCGGCGGATACGGCCTTCACGCCGCGCTATCTCGATGTGCATGACGCCATGGTCGCCATGTACCACGATCAGGGGCTGCCGGTGCTCAAATACGCCGGTTTCGGGCGCGCTGCCAACATCACATTGGGTCTTCCCATCATTCGAACCTCGGTCGACCATGGCACTGCCCTCGATCTGGCTGGAACCGGGGCTGCCGAGCGCGGCAGCCTGGACGTTGCCATCGAGCAGGCCCTCACCATGGCGCGGTCGGCCACGACATCAAGTACGCAATCCTTATGACGCATCAAGCACCCACGCCGCACCGGGCGCGCAAGCGCTTCGGGCAAAACTTTCTGCGCGACCCGGGCATCATCGACCGGCTGGTTCGTTCAATTCATCCGGTCGCCGGAGATCGGCTGGTGGAAATCGGCCCAGGCCAGGGGGCGTTGACCGAAGGGTTGTTGAACGGCGCCAACGCGCTGGATGTGATTGAACTCGACCGTGATCTGATCCCGGGGCTTAAGACCCAGTTTTTCAACTACCCCGAGTTTCGCGTTCATCAGGGCGATGCGCTGGCGTTCGATTTCAGAGCGCTGGCGGCCGGTGAGCGCCTGCGCGTGGTGGGTAATCTGCCGTACAACATTTCCACGCCCCTGATCTTCAAGCTGCTCGAGGTCCATGAGGTGGTTGAGGACATGCACTTCATGCTGCAAAAGGAAGTGGTCGAGCGGTTGGCGGCGCGTCCCGGTGGCGGCCAGTGGGGAAGGCTTTCGATTCTCGCCCAGTATCACTGTCAGGTGGATCACTTGTTCGATGTGCCGCCAGAGGCCTTTGTGCCGCGTCCGAAGGTGGATTCCGCCATCGTTCGGCTGCGCCCCTATAAAACGTCGCCGTTCGAGGCGACCGACCCCGAGCGGCTGGCTCGTCTGGTCAAGCAGGCGTTTTCCCAGCGTCGCAAGACCCTTCGAAACAACTTGAAGCCGCTGATGGCGGGTGAGGCCATCGAGGCACTTGAAATCGACCCGGGCAAGCGGCCAGAGGCCTTGACGCTTGATGAATACATTCGGTTGACCAATGCGCTGCCAGAGGAGCCCGCTCATGACGGACACGCCTGAAACGCCGGACATACAGGTCTCGGTGACTTCCGAATTCGTGGCTTCTGAATCCGATGCCAACGCCCAGCAGTTTGTATTTAGTTACGACGTCGAGATTCGCAACACCGGTGAGCGCGACGTTCAGCTCTTGCGCAGGTATTGGAAAATCACGCAGGGCAGCGGTGAAGTGCAGGAAATCGAAGGGGAAGGGGTGGTCGGTGAAATGCCGATCATCGCGGCCAGAGGCTACTTCAGCTATCAAAGCCGCGCCGTCATCGATACCGATATTGGTGTGATGGAGGGGCATTATACCTTCGCCGACCCGGAGTCGGGGGAGTTTCTGGTGCCGATCCCACCCTTTCGGCTTGCGCCGCCGAACCGCGTCCATTGACGGCAGGAGAGACTCATGACACTGCATATCGTAGGTGACCTGCAGGGGTGTTATCAGGAGTTTCAGGATCTGCTCGAGGTGCTTGCCTTTGACGACAGCGACGATGAACTCTGGGTGGCGGGCGACATCGTCAACCGGGGGCCGGGTTCGCTCGAATGCCTTCGCTCAGTCTATCAGCGACGCGATCGCATCAAGATCATCCTCGGCAATCACGACCTGCATTTGCTGGCCGTGGCCCATGGCCATGGCCGGCTCAAGAAAAACGACACGCTGGCCCCGATTCTGGACGCGCCGGATTGCGCCGAGCTGATCGAGTGGCTCAGGCGACAGCCGTTGATGCGCGTCGATCGAGCGCACGACGTGGCCATGGTGCACGCAGGCCTTCTGTCGAGCTGGTCGGTGACCAAGGCCGAAGGGTTGGCACGTGAAGTGGAGGAGGTGCTTGGTGGCGATCAAGTCGATGCGTTTCTGAGCCAGATGTATGGCAATACGCCGTCGCGCTTTACGGACACGCTGACCGGCATGGATCGAATCCGCGCCATCGTCAACGTCATGACCCGCATGCGCTTTATCGATGAGGACGGCACACTCGATTTCGCTGCAAAAGAGGGCCTTTCGAGCGCGCCTGATGGCTTCAAGCCCTGGTTCCAGTTTCCGCGTACGGTCGACGATCTGCCGATCGCCTTCGGGCATTGGGCGGCGCTTGAAGGTCGAACGCCGGAATCCGCCATTCGTTGCTGGGCGCTGGACACCGGCTGTGTCTGGCGTGGAACGCTGACGGCACTGACGCTGCCTGATGCGACGCTGACCTCGGTGCCCAGCCGCCAATAATTTCACACCCCGAGGAGGGTGCATGTCTTTCGCACATCTATCGCCTGCGACGCTCAGGCAGTGGCTCGAAAGCGACCGGCCTCTGACCGTCGTCGACATTCGTGACCCTTTGAGCTTTGCTGGCGGTCACATCACACACAGTCAGCACCTTGATAATGCAACGGTCGGTGCCTTCATCGATCAAGCGCCGCCGGAAACGCCAGTCGTGGTGGTGTGCTATCACGGCCATTCGAGTCAGCAGGCAGCGTCCTGGCTTGCCGGTCAGGGCTTCTCGGACGTCTACAGCCTGGATGGTGGCTTCGAGCAGTGGCGTCATGAGCACCTGGACTACGTCGATACCACGTCATGACACGTCCTTTTGACCCGGCCATCGACGGCCTCGATGTGTATCTGGTCGGAGGCGCGGTGCGCGATGCACAGCTCGGCTGGCCGGTGTATGACCGCGACTGGGTCGTGGTGGGCGCAACCCCCGAGACCATGCAGGCGCGTGGTTTCGTGCCGGTCGGCAAGGATTTTCCGGTCTTTTTGCACCCGACGACGCACGAGGAATATGCGCTGGCGCGAACGGAGCGCAAGTCCGGCCGCGGGTATGGCGGCTTTACGGTCGATGCGTCTACCGCCGTCACGCTTGAAGAAGATCTCTCCCGGCGTGATTTAACCATCAATGCCATGGCGCAAGCCCTCGATGGCACGCTGATCGACCCCTACGGCGGCGTGGAAGATTGCCGTAAGCGGCTGTTTCGTCATGTCAGTCAGGCGTTCATTGAAGACCCGCTTCGCGTCGTGCGCCTGGCGCGGTTTCAGGCCCGCTACGATGCGCTTGGTTTCCAGGTGGCCGAGCCGACCTGGGCGCTGTTGGTAACGATGGTGGGCGCGGGGGAGCTTGAAGCGCTGGCACGTGAGCGGGTGTGGCAGGAAACTGAAAAGGCGCTTGGCGAGTCGGCGTGCCCGGCGTTTTTCGATCTGCTCTCACGACTGGGTGCGCTGCCTCAGTTGATGGGGCCCTCGGTGGACGTGTTGGCGCTTCGCCGGGGCATGGCGCGGCAGGCGCGTCACCTCTCTGTCGAGGCCCGCTGGGCAGCGCTTTTGCAGTACCACGCGTTGCCTGCGCTGACGGCCGTGATGGCGCACATGAAAGTGCCAAAGCGGTTCGCGCAACTGGCAGCGGCGTTTCAGCGCACGCGTGCGTTTTCAAGCGAGGCATCACTGACGGCGTCGTCGGTGCTTGGCTGGCTGAGTGACATCGATGTCTGGCGAAAGCCCGAGCGGGCCGATGCCGTACTTTCGATGCTTGCGCTTGAGGCTGACACCGACACTGAGTCCGTGCTGGTCAAGCGTCTTGGCAAGGCGCGCCAGGCAGCGGAGGCGGTTTCGCCAAAAGCGCTGAGCGCCGAGGGGTATCGCGGTGCGGCCATGAAGGAGGCGCTTGCGACGGCTCGCCATCGCGCAATCGCCCAGGCGCTTGATGAGTGTGACGGCGCGCTATAGCGCGGGTATGCGGTCCGGCCAGGAGATGAGCTGGTCCTGCCATGTGAAGGCGACCGGCGTCAGTGTTTGGGCGGCCTTATCGGCGAAACCGCGCCATAGCTCGCCATAGCTCTGCCCCAGTGCCGGGTGGTGCTCGTTCGGTCGCAGTTCGGCCAGCGGACGCAGTACGAACGCGTAGTCCAGAATATCGCGGCGCGGCAGCGTCGGTGCCAAGGCCCGAGTGAGCGTGCCGAGGGTGAGGAGGTCGATATCAAGCGTTCGTGGGGCGTGGCGCGGGGCATTCGGGTCGCGCCCGAGGGCATGCTCGATGGTTTTCAGTCGCTGATTCAGGGGGCCGGGGTCAAGCTCGGTCCGGACAGCGATCACCATGTTGTAAAACACGCCGTCGCTTTGAATGCCAACCGGTGCGCTTTCGAACACCCGGGAGGGCGTGATGTCGCCGAACGTCTGGGCAAGCGCATCCAGCCCGAGCGAGATCGAATGGGCTGGATCGATGTTGCTGCCAAGGCCTAAAAACGCTTCCTGCATGATGCGCCTACGCGTGTCGCTCGATGGTGACCCCGACCGACTGGGCCTGTGGAACGGCGCCGGGCTTGTGAACGCTCAGGCGCAGCCAGGGAATCTGAAACTCGGCGAGAATCAACGCCGCAGCGCGTTCGGCAAAGGTTTCGATCAGCTCGAACGTCTCGCGGTCTGCGAACTCGAGCAGTCGTTCACTGACGGCGGCGTAGTTGAGTGTTTTTGAAAGATCGTCGGTCTCGGCCGCCGGACGAATGTCCCAGCCGAGTTCGAGATCCAGCAGCAGGCGCTGGTGAATGCGTTTTTCCCAGTCATAGACCCCGATTACGGTGTCAAGGGCAAGACGGTCGATGCGAATGATGTCCATGGCGGTCAGGCCTTTTGAAAGCCGGGAGGGTGAAGCTCGGCCAGCGGCCAGCGCGGCGTGGTGAACATGGTGGCGTGGTCGTGCTCACCCGCCTTCATGCGAAGCGCACCGGCCAGTGCAATCATGGCGCCGTTGTCGGTGCAAAATCGCAGATCCGGATAGAATACGTGCGCGCTCTGTTTGGTCATGACGTCGCTCAAGTAGCGGCGAAGGCGTCGATTGGCGCTGACGCCGCCGGCAACCACCAGGCGTGTGTAGCCTGTTTCCTTCAATGCACGCCGACACTTGATCGCAAGCGTGTCGACCACGGCGTCCTCGAACGCCCAGGCGACATCGGCCCTGGCCTGCTCATCGAGCGTGCCGTTGGACTCAAGCGTCTTCAGGGTGGTCAGGGTGTGGGTCTTGAGCCCTGAAAAGCTGAAATCGAGCCCGGGCCGGTCAGTCATTGGTCTTGGAAAGCGAAAGCGGCCTTCGGTGCCGGATTCGGCAAGCTTTGACACTGATGGGCCGCCCGGGTAGGGCAGTGACAGCATCTTGGCGACCTTGTCAAAGGCCTCGCCGGCAGCGTCGTCGACCGATTCGCCCAAGAGGGTGTATTGGCCAATGCCCTCGACCTTGATCAGCTGGGTATGGCCGCCTGAGACCAGAAGCGCCACGAACGGAAACTCGGGCGGGGTCTCTTCAAGCATCGGGGCAAGCAGGTGGCCTTCCATGTGATGGACGCCGAGTACCGGTATGCCAAGTGCCCGAGCCATGCCGTGGGCGGTCGAGGCGCCGACCATGAGCGCCCCCACCAGGCCGGGGCCTGCGGTATAGGCGATGCCGTCGAGTTCAGATCGAGTGAGGCCGGCCTCGCATAAAACGGTATCGATCAGCGGCAGCAGCTTTCGGACGTGATCGCGCGATGCGAGTTCAGGCACCACGCCGCCGAAATCGGCGTGCATGGCAACCTGGCTGTACAGGGCATCGGAGAGAAGCCCGCGGTCGGTATCATAGAGCGCAACGCCGGTTTCATCGCACGACGTTTCGATGCCCAATACACGCATGGAACACCCTGATTAACGAATAAGGCCGCCTAGTGTAATCGGTTGTTCATGGGCTGTCAGGCACATTGCACTTCGCATGTCCGATGAGTATAATCCGCACCCTCAAGTAAGCTGTGCTTAATTTGTCCGTGCCTTCTGCCTTCGTGTGGAACAGGTTCGGGGCATTGAGCACGTTCATAACCGATCTACTCAACAAGGTGGTGATCGCTTAATGCCTTCTGTAAAAGTACGTGATAACGAGCCGTTTGACGTTGCACTTCGTCGCTTCAAGCGTTCTTGCGAAAAAGCGGGTGTTCTTTCCGAAGTTCGTCGTCGTGAACACTATGAAAAGCCCACTGCCGAGCGTAAGCGCAAGGCGGCTGCGGCAGTCAAGCGTCACGCCAAGAAGGTTCAGCGCGAGCGTAAGCGTTTCGAACGGCTGTATTGATCCGTACCTAAGCGTAATGGGATGTCCTGGTACGCTTAAGAAGGATAAGGAGCGGCTGCCTATGGCGGCCGCTTGCTTTTTGTGCCGATGATTCTCTCTCCTTCGATGTCATTCGCTTACTTTTCGTACTCCAGGCGGCGGTCTTAACCTCATGGCAGGACAGATTCCCCAGCGTTTCATCGACGACTTGCTGGCGCGTGCGGATATTGCGGAGTTGATCGGTGAGCGAGTCACGCTCAAGAAAGCAGGGCGCAACTTTCAGGGGTTGTGTCCGTTTCATGATGAAAAATCTCCCTCCTTTACCGTCAGCCCCGACAAGCAGTTCTATCACTGCTTTGGCTGTGGCGCGAACGGCAACGCACTCCGGTTTTTGATGGAATACGATGGTCTTCGTTTTCCGGAGGCGGTCGAGCAGCTGGCCTCTCGCTATGCGATGGAGGTGCCGCGGGATACCGACGACGACCCCAAGGCCCAGGCGCGTGCCCGTGAGCGTAAACGTCAACAGGAAGCGAGTGAGCACGTGCTCGAGACGGCGGCTCGGTTCTATCGCCATCAGCTCGGTCAGCATGATGCTGAGCAGGCGCGCCAGTATCTGCGCTCGCGTGGGGTGTCCTCAGAGCTTGCCAAGCGCTTTAGCATCGGGTTTGCGCCTGACAGCTGGGACAGCCTCAAGCATGCGCTCAATCAGCGTCAGGTTAGCGAGCAGGAGCAGGTCGAGTTCGGGCTCTTGATCGAAAAGGAAGGCTCCAATCGAACCTATGACCGATTTCGCAATCGCGTCATGTTTCCGATTCGGGACTGGAAAGGCCGGGTGCTCGGATTTGGCGGACGCGTACTCGACGACTCCAAGCCCAAGTATCTGAATTCGCCGGAAACACCGGTCTTTCACAAGGGGCGCGAGCTCTATGGTCTGTACGAATCACGTCAGGCCGCGCCAAGAGCCGAGCGGCTACTGATCGTCGAGGGGTACATGGACGTGGTGGCGCTGGCCCAGTTCGGGATCGACACTGCGGTAGCCACACTCGGTACGGCCACCACGGAGACGCATCTGACGCGGCTGTTTCGACTCGTAAGCGAGGTGGTGTTCTGTTTCGACGGCGACAGCGCCGGGCGTCAGGCGGCGGTCAAGGCGCTTTCGACTGTGCTGCCTCAGATGATCGATGGGCGTCAGGCCCGATTCCTGTTTCTGCCGGAAGGGGATGATCCGGACAGTCTTGTGCGTCGTGAAGGCGCTGACGCGTTCAATGAACGTGTTCTATGTGCCAGCTCGCTTTCCGAGTTTCTGTTCGAGCAGTCAAGCAATGACGTCGATCTAAAGCAGGTAGAAGGGCGTGAGCGTTTCGTGAGCCGAGCGTTGGGCTTCATTCGACTGTTGCCGGAAGGTGTTTTGAAAACGGTGATGATCGATGCGCTTTCCGAGCGAAGTGGCGTCGAGCGGGGGCGCATAAACACACTTTTAGGTGAGAAAGCCGATTCGGCCCCGGCCGATAGTCACTTTGAGCGTTCTTATGACGCCGAGCCGTCATCGCGCGCTCAGCCAGCACGGACGCGGTTTGGCGACCAGACGTTGAACGCGAGCGAGCGTGCGCTTTTGCTGCTGCTTCATTCGCCGGAAAGCATCGAGAGCGTGCCGGAGGGGACGCAGTGGTGCCCTGATACCGATTCGGGAACATTGCTGGCCAAAGTGGTCGAATTGATTCGTGCAGGGCAGTACCGCAGTGCGCAGGTCATCTTGATGCACTTTCACGGCACCGAGCAGGGTGCGCACCTTCAGCGACTGGTCAAGCGTCAGGATCTTTTATTGCCGGCGCAGTATCGCGCGCAGGAGCTCAAGAATCTGGTGGAGCATTTCAAGCGACAGCAAACGCAGTTGTCGCCGCAGCAGGAATACGACGCTTTACGCGAGAAGGAACAGCGTGGAGAACGACTCAACAGGGACGACGCCGTACGGATGTGGCAACTGGCACAGGAACTGTCATCAGGGCAGGGTTGAAACCCGCTCAAACACCCTCATGTAATGGGGTACTAAGCCGAAACGGCTAAACGAACCAAAATAGCATACCTGAAAGCCGAGTCAATGCAGCACTGGCGATGACGACCGTCTCAGCTATAATGGACGATTCGCTATCGAATACCCTACGGGTTCAGGTACATCACATTCTTCTTCGTCGAGATAGGTTTCTATGGCTGGAAATACACAGCAGTCGCGTCTGAAGGAGTTGATCGCACAGGGTAAGGAGCAAGGCTACCTTACTTATGCAGAGGTCAACGACCACCTGCCGGAGGATATCGCAGATCCCGAGCAGGTAGAAGACATCATTAGCATGATCAACGATATGGGCATCAAGGTCGTCGAAGAGGCGCCCGATGCCGATACCTTGATGATGTCGGACAGCTCTACCGACGAATCGGCGGCCGAAGAAGCTGTCGCCGCCCTTGCGGCCGTCGAAGGCGACGTCGGGCGAACCACTGACCCCGTGCGTATGTACATGCGCGAGATGGGGTCTGTCGAGCTGCTTACCCGTGAGGGCGAGATCGAAATCGCCAAGCGCATTGAAGAAGGCACACGTGAGGTCATGGCCTCTCTTGCGTTTCTACCGGGCGCTGTCGATTCGATTCTTGACGCCTACGACGCGACTCAGGATGAAGAGCAGCCCGGGCGGCTTTCCGATATTTTCAGTGGCTTCATCGACCCCGACGAGGGCATCCCGGGGGTGGCCGAAGTCGAAGAAGAGTATGCGCCGCCCAAGCCCGAGGTTGCTCCGAAGGACGGCGAAGAGCTTGACGATGATGAAGAATCCGAAGACGCCGAGGATGAGGAAGAAAGCGCCGGTGATGGTGGCCCCGATCCTGAGCTTGCCCGGGTTCGCTTCGAGCAGATTCGTGAACAGAATGAGCGTACCAAGGATCTGATCGAGAAGAAGGGGCTTGGCGCCAAGGATGTCATCGCAGAGCAGGAGCGCCTTGCCGAGCTGTTCGCGCCGATCAAGCTGGTGCCCAAGCACTTCGAACGCCTTGTCGGTCAGGTGCGTCTCAGTATCGATCAGGTGCGTACGCAAGAACGCGAAATCATGCGTATTTTCGTCAAGCGTGCGAAGGTGCCGAGAAAGACATTCATTGCCTCGTTCCCGAGCAATGAAGCGGATCTGGCCTGGCTTGATATCTTCATCGAAAAGCACCCCAAATTTTCCGCGGCGCTTGAGAAGTATCGCAGCGACATCACGCGGGCGCAGCGCAAGATCGCGTTCGAGGAAGAGTTGGTCAATCTCGACGTCTCTGGCCTCAAGGAAGTCAACCGCAAGCTGTCGATCGGTGAAGCCAAGGCGCGACGTGCCAAGAAAGAAATGGTCGAGGCCAACCTGCGTCTCGTCATTTCCATCGCCAAGAAGTACACCAACCGTGGACTGCAGTTCCTCGACCTTATCCAGGAAGGCAACATCGGTCTGATGAAGGCGGTCGACAAGTTCGAGTATCGTCGTGGCTACAAGTTCTCGACCTACGCGACCTGGTGGATCCGTCAGGCGATTACCCGCTCTATCGCGGATCAGGCGCGTACGATCCGTATTCCGGTGCATATGATCGAGACGATCAACAAGCTCAACCGCGTATCGCGCCAGATGCTCCAGGAGATGGGGCGCGAGCCGACGCCGGAAGAGCTGGGCGAGCGGCTTGAGATGCCCGAAGACAAGGTGCGCAAGGTACTCAAGATCGCCAAAGAGCCGATTTCGATGGAAACCCCGATCGGTGACGACGACGATTCGCATCTGGGTGATTTCATCGAAGACAGCACCATGATCCTTCCGATCGACTCGGCAACCGGTGAAGGTCTGATCGAAGCGACACGCAACGTCCTTGGCGGGCTTACAGCACGTGAAGCCAAGGTACTTAGAATGCGCTTCGGCATTGACATGAATACCGACCATACACTTGAAGAGGTCGGTAAACAGTTCGATGTAACGCGAGAGCGTATTCGTCAGATCGAGGCCAAGGCGCTGCGTAAGCTTCGCCATCCCTCGCGCAGCGAGTCTCTTCGGTCGTTCGTGGACGAATAACGACGCGACTCGCTCGATTAGAAAGCGCCTTTTCAAGGCGCTTTTTTATTGGCTATAAATTATTTATCGAGGTTTCGGTAAATGGACGTCGAACATCGTTGGGCTATGTGTAACGCTTAATACACGTTTTTTTAAATCACATAACCCATGTTATCTGTGGACAAGGAGGGCAGCGTTGACAATAGAGAGTGGACAGATCAGTCACTTAGCCAGGTGTAAGGCGCTTTTTTGACGTTTTCAAGGATCTGTGCAGACCACTAGTTTTAAATCATAAGATCATCTTGGCGAGGAAAGGTGAAATGAGCGGAAATGAAAGCTGTATAGTCCGTCATTTTAAGCACTACGGCCCACTGAGCGAGAGCGATACCAAGCTTCTGCAAGCGCTCGAGAAGGAGCCCATTTCCGGGACTTCAGGGCAAACGCTTTGGGAAGAGGGCGATAAGGCGGGTGAAATATGCACGATTAAATCCGGCTGGGCGTATTCATACCGCAACATCGATGATGGCACACGCCAAGTGCTGGACGTTTTTTTACCGGGCGACATCGTAGGCCTGCGTGAATTCGCCTTCAAGGAGCGAATGAGCGGCATCAAACTGCTGACAGACAGTGTCATTTGCCGGTTTCCCCATAACCACCTGATCGATATCTTTCGCGATTCGACCAAGCTTACGACCATTTTCTTTTCGATCTCGGCGCGCCAGCAGACGCTTCTGACTGAACGTCTGGTCAATCTTGGGCGGCGTAATGCGTTCGAGAAAACCGCGCATCTGGTGTATGAGCTTTATATGCGCTTGAAGCGAACGAATCCTGAGCTTGGCAATAGTTTTGAGCTGCCGCTCTCGCAGCAGATCATTGCCGATGCGCTCGGGCTTAGTGCCGTGCACGTTAGCCGCACGTTCAGTGAGCTTCGCGAAGAAAACATGATCTGTCGGGAACGTAATCACGTTACGCTTTTGGATATCGAGCGGCTTGAATCGGTTATCGGGTTTTCAAAGGCGTATCTGCAGGAACAGGATTACCTGAGTTACGTTTCATAATCCGTGATGTCCCCGCTTAGCTCCGGCAGGCGCTCGAGTGCATGATCCAGAAACAGACGGACCTTGGGTGACAGGGGCTGACGCCCCTGAAAGACAGCCCAAACGCCAGTGTGCGGATGACGAAATTCATCCAGTACTGCTCTGAGTTCTCCGGTCTTCAGGTACGGCGCGACGTAATAGTCCGGCAGTTGCGCAATTCCGAACCCCTCAAGTACAGCGTCCAGAAGGGCAGCCCCCGAGTTGACCCGGTAGTCGCCATCAATGGTTACGTCCCGGCGTTTACCCTGCTCGAAAAACACCCATTTTCGGGTCGAGCCGATAAGGCAATTATGATGGCGAAGATCACCCGGTGTTGTTGGGTATCCGTAACGGGCGATGTAGCCTGGGTGTGCAACCACGAATTCGTTGCGCCGAGCAAGCTGGCGCGCCACAAGGCTTGAGTCTTCAAGTGCTCCAAGACGAATGGCGATGTCGAAATTCTCTTCGATCAAATGCACTCGGCGGTTCGAGAGATGAAGTTCCACCGTAAGCTGTGGGTGGGCATGTTTGAATTCGTTGATCAGCGGTGCTATGAATCGTTCCCCGTAGGTTGTTGCTGCACTGACTCTCAATGTGCCCTGGGGGGCCGAGCCGAGCGACTGCACCGCTTGGGTCGCACTTTTAAACCCGTCGAACAGGGCGTGACAGTGCTCGAAGTAGATGCGACCGGCATCCGTCAGTGACAGTGTTCGAGTCGTGCGGTACAAAAGTGGCACATCCAGTGACTGCTCCAGCCGTGAAATGGAGCGGCTGACGTGTGACACGGACACACCCAGCTCGCTGGCCGCACGGGAAAAGCTCCCTTCGCGAACCACGATGACGAACGCCTCGATTCGATCCCAGTGTTGCATAGCTACAGAAAAGTCCTGCGTATTGTTGTTGAGCGGCAATACTATTATGACAGTCAACGTCTTCTTTAGTGAGGCATCTTTGCCTACACTGAGGAATCTGTACCATCGCCCGGCTGCGAGGCCCGGTACTTTATACGCTATTTATTGGTAATGTGGAGTCGAACACTATGAAATCCCGTGCAGCCATCGCCTGGGAAGCGGGCAAGCCGCTCGAAATCGCCGAGATCGACGTTGAAGGTCCGAAGGAAGGCGAAGTGCTGGTGCGTATCGTTGCCACCGGTGTGTGCCATACTGACGCGTTCACGTTGTCCGGTAAGGACCCGGAAGGGTTGTTCCCCTCCATCCTGGGTCATGAAGGTGGCGGTGTGGTCGAAGAAGTCGGCCCTGGCGTAACCTCGCTTTCCCCGGGCGACCATGTCATCCCGCTCTACACCGCAGAATGCGGCAAGTGCAAATTCTGTCTATCCGGCAAGACCAACCTGTGCAGCTCGGTTCGTGCAACGCAGGGCAAGGGCGTCATGCCGGATGGCACGTCGCGCTTTTCATTGAATGGCAAGAAGCTTCATCACTACATGGGCACGTCCACCTTCTCCGAGTACACCGTCGTACCGGAAGTATCGCTTGCCAAGATCAGCAAGGAAGCGCCGCTTGATAAGGTCTGCCTGCTGGGGTGCGGTATCACGACCGGTATCGGTGCTGTTCGTAACACCGCCAAGGTTGAGCCGGGTGCCACTGTTGCGGTCTTCGGTATGGGCGCGATCGGCCTGTCGGTCGTTCAGGGCGCGCATCTTGCCAAGGCGAGCCGCATCATCGCCATCGACATCAACCCGGACAAGTTCGAATTCGCTCGTCAGCTGGGTGCAACCGACTGCATCAACCCCAACGACTACGATCGCCCCTTCCAGGAAGTCCTGGTCGACATGACTGACGGCGGCGTCGATTATTCGTTCGAGTGCATCGGTAGTGTCAATGTCATGCGTACCGCGCTCGAGTGCTGCCACAAGGGCTGGGGTGAATCGATCATTATCGGTGTAGCCGGTGCCGGTGAAGAAATCTCGACCCGTCCGTTCCAGCTGGTGACCGGTCGCGTCTGGAAAGGCTCTGCCTTCGGTGGGGTCAAGGGCCGTACCGAGCTTCCGGGTTACGTTGACGATTACATGAACGGCAATATCAACATCGATGATTTCGTCACGCACACCATGAAGCATGAAGAGATCAACGAGGCATTCCGTCTGCTGCACGACGGTGAAGCCATTCGTACGGTTCTGACGTACTAATAAGGTTCGTCGAGCATTTTCAAAACGGGGCCTTTCGGCCCCGTTGTCGCATAGGAGGCTACCATGACCACTCAGCTCGAGTGCCTGGACGAACACCGCTGCTTCGGTGGACGACAACTGCGTTATCGGCATCGCTCCGAGAGTGTCGATGGCGACATGACCTTTTCCATATTCCTGCCGCCTGGCAACGAAGACACCGCGATGCCGGTTCTCTGGTGGCTTTCGGGGCTGACCTGTACGGATCAGAATTTCGTGCAGAAGGCCGGTGCCCAGCGCAAGGCCGCAGAACTTGGCTTGATCATTGTCTGCCCGGATACCAGCCCGAGAGATGCAGGCGTGCCCGGCGAAGACGACCGCTACGACCTTGGCTCCGGCGCAGGGTTCTATGTGGATGCAACCCAGGACCCGTGGTCCGAGCACTACCGCATGTACGACTATGTGACGCGGGAGCTTCCCTCTGTAATCCGTGAACATTTTAATGTGGCGCAGGCTCAGTCCATCAGCGGCCATTCAATGGGCGGTCATGGTGCGCTTGTATGCGCGCTCAAGAACCCGGGCAAGTATGCCTCTGTCTCTGCGTTCTCACCGATCGTGAATCCGACCGAGTGCCAGTGGGGCGTTGACGCCTTCCAGACGTATCTGGGTGAGGACCGCGCCAGCTGGAGTGAATACGATGCGTGTGAACTGGTTCGAAAGAACACCGCACGCCAGCCACTTCTGGTCGAGCAGGGCGAGGCCGATAACTTCCTCGATGAGCAGTTGAAGCCGGACCGGCTCGAAGCCGTCTGTCAGGAGCTTGATCATCCGCTCACGCTCAACATGCGCCCGGGCTATGATCACAGCTACTTTTTCATCGCCAGTTTCATCGATGAGCACCTCGATTATCACGCCCGTCACCTGAGCGGCGCCTGAGATCGAACGGCCGGCCCGTGTCGCAGTACGAAGACACGGGCCGGTTCGGTATACTGTCTGACCGTACACCGCGATAACGAGACCCCATGTCAGGCATAAAAACGGTCGCTACCCTTCTTAAACGCTGGTTGATTCGAGCGCTGCTGACGTTCGTGGTGCTTTCGATCGCTCTTGTGCTGATCTTTCGTGTCGTGCCGCCACCTCGATCGATGGTCATGCTCGAGCGTCAGATTTCAGCAAGCCTTGAGAGCCGCCCGTTCACGCTGAACTATCAGTGGCGTGCTTATGACGCGCTTTCAGATCAGGCCAAGCTTGCGGTCATTGCTTCGGAAGATCAGCGTTTTCCCTTCCATTACGGAATCGATTTCAAGCAAATACGCGCCTCTATTGATCGCTGGGTCGATGGTGGGTCGTTGCGTGGTGCCAGCACCATCAGCCAACAAACCGCCCGAAACCTCTTTCTCTGGACCGGGCGCAGCTGGTTGCGAAAAGGGCTCGAGGTCTGGTTTACCGGCTTGATCGAGCTTTTGTGGCCAAAGCAGCGCATTCTCGAGGTGTATCTCAATATCGCCGAGTGGGACGCGGGTGTGTTTGGACTTGAAGCCGCCTCCCAACACTACTTCAACCGATCATCCAGCCGGTTGACCCCGTCCCAGGCAGCTCGGCTGGCGGCTGTGCTGCCTGCGCCGGATGCGTGGAGCCCGGTTGCCCCGTCAGCGCGGGTATCACGACGCGCAGTGTGGATTCAGGGGCAGATGCGACAGCTTGGCGGTACGCGCTATCTGGAGACGCTCAAGCACTAAGACGCCACCGATGCTGTGCGCATCTTTTGATCCCTGCGTCATGCGCGTGTCACCGTAACGTGATAAAAAGATACAAGCCGTAGTTGTCATGAAGGAGGGTGGTTATGCGTCGTCCCATGATTCTTCGCTTGCATGCATCGGGCATTCCGATCGATTGGCTCACCCTTGAAGAGGCGACGATGCTGATGACGCGTCGGGAAGAGGGGGCCGTGGTCTGGACCGATGGCGATGCCCGTTACCGCTTGCATGGTGGTACCAACTCACTGACCGGGCGCCGGTCATTCGTCGACATACCTGAGGTCATCGGTGTGTCCCCGCCCTCAGGGGCCTTTCTGGCCTTCGAGCATACCGGATTCAACCGAGTGCTCTGCAAGCACCGTGAAGGACTTCGCTGCGCCTACTGTGGCTGTGAGTTGAGCCGCCAGGCGCTCACGATCGATCACGTGTTGCCGCGTTCACGCGGCGGTGAGCTTTCCATGTTGAACGCCGTGGCGGCCTGCCGTGACTGCAACGCCCTCAAAAGCAACCGAACGCCTGAGGAGGCGGGGATGGCCCTGCTGCTCAAGCCATTCGTGCCCACCATGGCCGAGGTGCTTTACATGATGCGCCCCCGTACGATATCACCGCTTCAATTGTGGTATTTGAAGCATCAGTTCAAGAATGCGGGCCTGCGTGATTACCTTACCGATGCACTTGCCGCCTGAGGAACGCGCCTGGATCAATAATCCATCAGTCGGGCGGCGCGCTCACTGAGCGGCTGACCGTCAAGCGTCAATCGGCTGGTCAAGGGGATCGGCGTTGACGCATGCTGATTCCAGCGTTCGGCGCTTTGTTGATTGAAGCTATAAAGCGGTGTGAGGTCATCGCGCTGCTTTAGGCTCAATACCCGCAGCGTTAGATTATCCAGAATCAGCGTTTGGTTCCTGTCTTGGTACCCAAGCACCATATGCAGGGCAGGGCTGAACTGATCCTTCATGGCGTAAAGGCGCAGCCGTTCATCGGCAATTCCGGTCTTTCTCAAAAGCTGGTACTTGGCCAACGCGAAATCTTCGCAGTCGCCTTCCCCATGGCGGATCAGGCTTGCAAATCCGCGCCATTCGTTGGGGCGAGTCGGTGTCTGATTGGCGGCATTATTGACGACGCGATTGATCAGAGTCAGTCGCTCGATGACTGGCAGTGCCCGGGCGCGAGCGATCAAGGCGCTCTCTGTGGTTGTCACTGCGTGGTGATCGACGTTGTTCCAGTAGGTGAATGTCACCGTGGCCCCGGCGTTCTGCGCCAGGGCGGTCAGAATGATCAAAAGCCCCAGAGTTGCCGGTCGCATGGGCCATTCTCCGTATCGTTGTTGCCTCATCTATCGGTTGGTGCCGGCCAAATTTAAGCATGTGCTATTGAAAGTACTGCGGTACGCCTCAACACATTAGTTGAAACGTTACGCACGCTTGCATGCGGTAACACATGAAATGTGAACTCATCGTCTAAGCTGGCGTCTTACAACCGACATTTAATGAAAAAGCGATTGGAGAATCCATGAAACGTACTACTGCTTTTCTGACAGCCACTCTTCTGGCCACAGGTACGGTCGCTGCGCCGGCATTCGCTGCCGATACCAACAGCAGCTCAAGTGCAGCCGCATCTTCCGCGACCCAGCACCCTAACTTCTCCGACTCGCAGCTCGAGAACTTCGCCTCTGCGTCCAAGGAAATCGCGGGTATTTCCCAGAAATACACCCAGCAGCTTCAAGGCGCTGACGATCAGGACGCGCAGCAGCAAGTGCGTCAGAAAGCCAACAAGGAAATGGTCCAAGCCGTTAAAGACAATGATCTGGACGTGAAACAGTTCAATCAGATCGGTCAGGCGGTTCAGAACGACCCGCAGCTGATGCAGAAGGTTCAGTCCATGGCGAAGCAGCAGTAAGCGCCATCGACGCCTAAAAAAGCCGCCTTCGGGCGGCTTTTTTTATGTCCAAAATATGTTCTTTCCAGAAGGCCGCGCTTCAACCGGCATGCATGAACAGGCTCAAAAGCAGAGGCAGATAGATAAACGACAGGATCGTTGAGCACAGCACCAAACTTGCAACGAATTCAGGCGACCGGCCAGCCTTTTGCGCAAAGAGGTAGTTATAAACAGCGACTGGCATGCACATCATCGCGATCAGAATCTGGCGAGCGAGCTCCGGCAGGCCGAGCAGATGCCCGATTCCAAAGGCAAGGCTTCCGGCCACCACTACACGCGCCGCTGCAAACGCGAATCCGGCCTTCAAGTTGCGCGCTCGAATGCTTGCAAGCGAGACGCCGAGCGTGATCAGCATCATCGGGATGGTAAAGCCAGAAAGCAGATCGATGCTGTTTTTAAGCCAAAGCGGTAGGGTGATGTCGAATGCCATCAAACCAATGGCGATCAGGATCGCATAGATGGTGGGCATTTTGAGCAGGCTGCGTATCGGATGGGTGCTCGAGGTAAATCCGCCGACAATGAACTGCGCAAGCGACACCACCACGAAAATGGCAATGGCCAGCGGGAAGCCACCGGTATCCTTGAAGGCATACATCATGACCGGCAGGCCCATATTGCCGGTATTTGAAAAAAGGGTCGGAGGCAGGATGACCTGCCATTCAAGCTTGAGCGCCTTGCTCAGAATCAAGGCGATGACGCCAAGGGCTGCAAGCATCAATAGCGTTGCGCCCGCCATCTGGGTGAAAGCGTTCACGTCCACCGGTGTTGAGGACAGTGAGCTTATGATCAAGCACGGGGTGCCGACATTGAGAACAAGCTTGGTGATGAATCCGGTGGGGTAGGGCTGGCCGAGTCTAACCCAGAAAAACCCGACACCGGCGCCTGCAAAGACGGGTGCCATGACGGCGAGTAGCTGTGCAAACATCGAGGATCCTGTGCTGCGGTTACCTTGTCGGCGTTGTAATCAAGGCGTCAGTGTACCGCAGCTACCGCGCTCATGCTTAAGTCGATCTCCGGGAGTACATGGAGGGAGCGCCTGGGCGGTCAGGGCAGCCCGAACAGCCTGCCAGGGTAGATTTGGGAATGACCAGGGGAGTACGTTCAAAGCGCTCGACCCACTCGATCAGGTCGTTGCATTTCAGAGGTCTTGCAAAGAAGTAGCCCTGGGCGATCTCGCATTCCATGGCGCTCAGCATGGAGAGGCTTGCCTCGTTCTCAACACCCTCCGCCGTGACTGACAGGCCGAGGTTGTGGCCCAGATCGATGATCGAACGTACGATCATTACGTCCTCGAACTGCGTGTTCAGGTTGAGAATGAACGATTTGTCGATCTTGAGCTGATCAATCGGCATATGGCGCAACTGCGACAGAGACGAATAGCCGGTGCCGAAGTCATCGATGGCAATCTCAAGGCCGAACTGGCGAAGCCGCTCAAGAATCAGCTTTGCCTCGAGCGGGTCCTGCATCAATGCACTTTCGGTAATCTCCACCGACACTGTGCCTGGAATCAGACAGTTGTCCTCGAACGCCTGCAAAAATTTATTGGGCAGGTTCTTGTCGAGCAGGTCCATGGCGGAGAGATTGATGGCCACATTGGTCTGAAACCCCTGTTTGCGCCAGTCGGCGATCTGACGGCTGACACGTCCGATCACCCATTGGGTCAAGGCGCCGATGGTGCCGGCGCGTTCGGCAAGCTCGATAAATTCATCCGGCGCAATGAAGCCAAGCGAGGTATGTTCCCAGCGTACCAGCGCTTCCACACCTGCCAGACGGCCGGTGCGCATATTGATCTTGGGCTGGTACACCATGTAGAGCTCATCGTTTTCAAGCGCGGCGCTCATGTCCTTGAGGATGCGCAGCTGGCGGAGGTGTTTTTCATCCATGCCGGACTGATAGACCTGAAAGTGGCTCGACAGATGCTTGGCCTGATTCAGGGCGATATCGGCCCGGCGAAGCAGCGCATCCGGCGCTGCACCATGCCGGGGGTAGCAGGACTGGCCGACGGAGACAGTAACGAAGGTCGGAGAAATGTCGCTGAGAACCGGGCTCTTGGTTAGCGCATTACCCAGTGAGCGCAGGCAGGGCTTGTCCATCGAGCTGCATGGGTAAAGCCACAGGTACTCGTCGGCGCCGATGCGATAGGTATAGCCGCGTTCGGCGGCCAAATCGCGTAGCCGGTTGCCGATTTCGATCAAGACCTTATCGCCATTGAGGTAGCCGAACGTGTCGTTGATGCGTTTGAAGTCGTTGATGCAAAACCGGTTAAGCGTAAAGGGGATATTTTCTTCGATCAGCTGCTCGACCTTGGCCTCGGCTGACTGTCGATTGGGCAGCCCGGTCAGGTGGTCCTGACGGGAGCGATGCAAAAGCTGCGAGGCGCGCTGATCAAGCTTTTCCTGCATCATGTAAAGGGTTTGAGTCAGTGCGCCCAGATCTCCCCCCTTGGGTAGAGGGCGTTCGGTCGGGCGGTACTGACCTTCGCTGATCTGACGAGCGACATCGTTCAAGCGTTGGATAGGGTAGCCAAGTGTTCGCACGGTGGCCCAGCTGATCATCATGGCCAGGCTCAAGGCGACGGCAAACATTGCTGCGAGCCGGTACTTCATAAAGCGAAAGGGCGCCAGGACATCTTCCCGGGATACGCTGAGAGCCGCCTGAACCTGCGCATTTGTCGAGTACCCGATCGGCAGCACCTGAGTAATGTTAAGCGGCTCATCGAGGGCGCTTGATTCATCGGAAAGCGTTGAAAACAGCACGTGCTTTACGCCTGCGTCATCAAGGGTCAACAAGGTGATGTCCATATCATTGAGCGTGCTGAGGCGATCGATGAATGCCTGCTCGATGGGGCTTCCAAGCACGCGCCAGTGAGGGCCGCCAGATTCCGGGGTCAAGCGCAGAAGATAGAGGTGGTCACCGGGGGTCTGAACGATGGCGCTCGCGCTGCCTTCCGCCGTCGCCCGCTGCCAGAGCGCGGTATAGGGAAACGTTGTGCCGGGCGCAAGCGCGGCAAGCGTGCTGGTGCTGATAGTGCCCTGCGGGTCGAGTGTCAGGACGATATCGTTGCCGGGGAATTCCTCTAAAGGATCGCCTTGCTGTGCCTGGGCTCGAAGCTGACGCTCCTCGTGGTCGATCTCTCGGCCTACCAGTTGAGCGGCCTTTTGGAGGCGTGTCTGCGCCTCTTCAATCAATTGGCTGCGATAATGTGAGAGTGCCGACACGGAAATTGCGGCCTGAGATGCCAGCAGCAGCAGGAGCATACCGATCACAAGCCGTGTAGTAACTGTCATGGGCGCCTCACCGTTTCAAATAATAAGCGAGCGGCGTTCGCTCGAGCCCATGGGCAGGCGCTTTGTGAGACCGGTATCCCCCCTGATGGGTATTGCGCTGGACAACATCGCACGTTCATCAAGATGGCTGGCATGACTGCCTCGGTTCGGTCTGGAATAAATACTCATTCGGACTGAGTCTCCATCGGCGAAACCGGGGTTTTCTTTATTGTCTCGAGCCGCGCCAAGACAGTGCTTGGCGTCTTTAGAGGTGCGCTGGGCGTGTTGGTGAGCGTGTTGTTAACCCGGAATGGAGGGTCAGGCGGGCAAGGCGAGAAAGGTCAGTAGATGATCGCGCTGATACTGCCAGTAGAGCGTGACCTCTCGCCCTGCAGGCCACTCGGACGAAAGCGATGTCAAGAGCTTCAATCTGATCTCCTGAGTGTCCAGGCAGAGACAGGTAAGCTCAGCGTCGTGGAAGTAAAATGCGACGCCGGTGATTGGGTTCAGCGCCTTGAAAAGGCTTTCCTTGGCCGAAAAAACGAGCGTCAATGCCGTTGCCTGGTCAAGGCCTGAGTGACGAGCCAGCCATACACGTTCCGTCTCGGATACGATGGCCGGGGCCAGTCGGTCTGCGCGGGCTGTAGGCATGATGGGCTCGGCATCGAGCCCGAGGGCGAGTACCTGGTTAGAGTGCGCCATCCATGCCCCGGCAAGCATCGGGCTGTGCGTCAGTGCGCCGGTAAATCCCGCCGGCCAACAGGGCCGGCGTCCGTCGCTTTCGAGCATGAAAGGGAAGGCGGGCGTGCAGCCAAGATCGACAAGCGCCTGACGCACACAAAGCCTTCCAGCAAGATACTCGGCCTGACGCTTGACTGCTGCGCGCTGAAGCGCCTGCGGCACGTGAACGCCGTGCCGGTCGAACGCCTCGACGCTGAATTCGTCGCGTTCGAACCACGTTGTGACCAGTAACCCGGTGCCGCTTAGGGCAGGGGGCAGCCGGGCGTGTGTCAGAGTAGGCGCGAATGAACCGGTCTTCATCTAGAACAGGATCCAGGCGATGACACCGATGAACAGCGCCCATTTGATGATGTAGTAGAGCGTCCTGTTTTTCTTCTTGAGCCGTTTGCCCTGCTCTCGCACCTTATAGATGTACTTGAACGCTCGATTGATACCGCCGGTGGTGTCGGAGTCGTCGTTGGGCGCGGCAGCGGCGGCCATGACGTTGCGACTGAACCAACGATTCAATGCGCCGGCCCATCGATACTTCATGGGGCGCTCGATGTCACAGAACAGAATCAGGCGGTCCTGCTCGGTCTCATTTTTGGCGTAATGAATGAAGGTCTCATCGAACATGACCGCCTCGCCGTCGCGCCAGCTGTAGGGGATGCCATCGACATCGATCAGGCAGCGTTGATCGTTGGGTGTACGAAGGCCCAGATGATAGCGCAGCGAGCCGGCGTAGGGGTCGCGGTGTTTCATCAGCTTGCTGCCGGCTGGCAGCTCGGCAAACATCGCGGCTTTCACGCTCGGGATGTTCGAGAGAATTTCAGTGGTTTTGGGGCAAAGCTCACGCGCGGAGGCGTGACTGTCGCCATACCATTTGAGGTAGAACCGCTTCCAGCCGCGTCGGAAAAAGGAGTTGAAGCCGGCATCGTCCTTTTGCGACGACCCCTTGATATGGTGCTCGAGCTGCTCGGCTTCATCGCGAATGACTTCCCATTGCCGAGTCAGTTCGTGAAGTTCCGGAAACGTCTCCGGCTGGTGGTAGGGGCGATCCGGTACGCTCGAAAACAGATACATGAACGCATTGATCGGCGCCATGAACGAGGAGTGATCGGAGAGTTGGCGTAAGGGTTTATGACGGACGCGCCCTCTAAAATGCACGTACAAGATGCTGGCAACGATCAGTGCCACGAGTGTCCATTTGATCATCGAACGCTTTCCTGGTGTTTCTGTAAGTCTTGATGCCGTTTGGCGCTGACTGCGTACTTTATTAGGTGGCTAACCACTTGAAAAGTTTTATCGGCGCCCTAAGCTCAATCGATACCACACAGTTCATGGAGTGATGACATGGTTCCCGCCATCGGATTTGGTACCTACAGATTAACCGGCGAACAGGCCTACAAGGCTGTACAGCAAGCGCTCGAGATCGGATATCGGCACATCGATACCGCTGCGTTTTACGAAAACGAGCGTGACGTCGGGCGTGCCATCAAGGACAGTGGCCTCGCGCGTGAGGATATCTACGTCACCACCAAGATCTGGTATGACCGCCTTGAGGATGTTGAGGCCTCGCTCGAGGAGAGCCTGGAGCGCCTTGGGCTTGATCACGTCGATCTGGCCCTGATCCACTGGCCGTCACCCAACGATGATGTGCCGATGGAGGCCTACCTCGAAGGACTCAACCAAGCGCGCGAGCGGGGGCTGACGCGAGAGATCGGCGTTTCGAACTTCACCATCGCCCATCTTGAAAAAGCGCTGACCCTGCCGGCCGGCAAGCATATCGTGACCAATCAGGTCGAGGTGCATCCCTACCTCGCCAACCGTGCGCTGGTAAATTTCTGCGAACAGAAAGGCATCAAGGTCACGGCGTTCATGCCGCTTGCCAGCGGTAAGGTCATGGACGATGACGTGCTGCAGGACATTGGCAACAAGCATGACGCGACCGCCGCTGATGTGGCCCTTGCGTGGCTTTCTCAGCGCGACATCGCGATCATTCCATCGTCCAGCAAGCCCAAGCACCAACAGAGCAATTTCGATGCCATTCGCATCTCACTCAGTGCCGAGGACATGACCCGTATCGATGAGCTGAATCGGGGCGAACGCATCGCCAATCCCTCGATGGCCCCAGACTGGGACACATAAATCGCGGCTCTCGCGCAACAAAAAGCCCCGCCAGTTAGCGGGGCTTTTTCGATCGCTAAGCCTTTATGGCTTACTGCTGAGAAAGCGTCGCATCCAGGCTCAAGGGGATAACATCGCCAAGACTCCGGTATCCGAGCAGGCTCATGATCAATTGTGCGTTGGGCTCTTCCATCAACGATTGTGCCTTGATCTCGACTGGCTCGCTGGTTGTGACTCGGTAATGCGTGCGGTCGTTTCGAGTGATCGTGATCGGCACATGATCACGCGTCGTATAGCGTTGATCCTTGGTCTCGAGCGCGATGCGGTGGTGCGCTGTCTCACCGATATTCAAGTCATTCAGCCAATCAGGGTCGATGGTGGTCTCAAGTGTTGCCATGCGCTGGTTGGTCTTGTCCTTGAGCCACGTCGGGATATTGGCGTTTCGAACGATATCGAGCTGATTGTACTGAAGCGGCACCGTCAGCTGACCTTCATCGGTAATGGTGCCGCCGAGCCGGTCGAGCGTCACCATATCTGTACGGCTGTCATGCGTCACTTCCGCCTGGGCATGACTCGTGCCGGGCTCAATCTGCCACGCCGCCTGGGCACCAGTCGCGGCAAGCATCAGACACAAGCCCCATCCCATTGATTTGATGCGCATAAAAACTCCTGTTTGCTGCTATAACGGGTTGGCGTCCTCGACCCTCATTGGGTATCATACGCATCCTTTCTGTAAGGGCCTATAGCTCAGTTGGTTAGAGCAGGGGACTCATAATCCCTTGGTCGTAGGTTCAAGTCCTACTGGGCCCACCATTAAAATCAGTACGTTACAGCCAATTATTCTGATACAGAAATGCGCTTTCTAAGTTTTGGAAGCACATAGGAAGCACGGCGAAAACGTTTTTTACTTTGATCCCTTTCCCGCCGTTTCGTTCTCTCCTTTTAGCATGGCTTTCAAGCCGTCGGATCTAGATCCGTCTTAAGAGTCATGGTATGCCATTTTATTTCTTCAGATCATTTCGAGTGAATAATTGGGAGAACTGATGTTCTCTGCTTCTGAACAGTGTCTGTGCCAAAGCTTTTTGCACTTACTCGTCACACTGCCCCTTCTTTGATAACAGCCATTAGCACAACCGCGATACTTGATTCCGTTTAACTATAAGTCGTGCTAACGAAGTCCGTTCGTTTTAGCGGTCTGTGTCAGCCTGCTTGCCACTAACTACTGATGCTCAGCTCAAGCGAGGAAGTTGGCCGTTCGGCTTGCAGTCTGATTCTTGGTTACTGTCATATATGTACTGACTCTTTTTATTTTGATGACGCGATTAGTGGAGGCCGCCCGTGAGGGCCGCATAAGCCATGACAGCACGATCTGATTGGAACAGTATCAAAGACGATTACAGGGCAGGGCTGGTAAGTATTCGTGCCATTGCTGCTCGGTACAACGTTCCTGAAAGCACCATACGCAGTCGAGCTAAACAGGAGGGGTGGCAGCGAGATCTTGCCGAAGAGGTTAAAGCTGCTACCAAAAACAGGGTTTCGCGCGCTTCCTCGCGCAGCAAATCCGCGCATTCTGAATCGCATACCAGAGATGCTGAGATTGTGCAGTCGGCTGCGGATGAGGCGGAGCTCATAATCAGTGAGCATCGCCGCTCTCTGGCACGTTGGCGAGCTATTTCTGAGCGACTGGCTGACACATTGAATGCAATGGAAATTACCGAGACCAATCATGACAAAGTGGCTCGCTCGTTAAACAGTGGTGTAGATGCGCTTTTGAAAACGATCAGAGGTGAACGACAGGCTTACGGTCTTGATGAAGAGGGTAGAGAAGATGAAAAGAAACCAGTGCACGAGCTCATTGACGAGCTAAGAAAGGCAGGTCAATAGATTTAAAATGGAAGCTATTTGCGTTCTGATTGACTGATCCTCTTTTTATTAAAGATATATTATATGTCTTTAATTTATCCCTCAGCCTAGCCTCTAGGCTTTGGCCGCTTTAAATGTTTTTGTCTGAAAATTAATCTGCCCGAATATTCATTCCTGCTGCCCAAGGTGAGCTTTAGGGCAGCAGTATTTGTAACGATGAGAAAGAGACTTATAGCCGGGAGTTTTAATAAGCGATAGTGCTCTTATGAGCATGGGCAACGTTTGAAAAGTGTTTTTCAGGGTGAGGTACAACAATATTTTGCAACTGGCTGGTTAGTTCAACTCACCGCCAAGGGTGGCTGCTATAGCTTGTGAAATTTGTTCGTTAGCCCCGTTTTTGTCAGATGAAACAGCATCCGCATAAAATGCATCTTGCTCGATGATGCAAAGTAGGGTAGCTTACCTCTACTTAATTGCATCAAAGAGCATACTGCATGAAGCCGATAAAAGTTGAGCGCTCTACTCTCCAACACTTGGCCAGCATCCAGCCCGGTTATCCCTTCCGTGGCAAGCTGCCACTGGATGACCGCGGTGATGCCTTCGTGGTGCAGTATCGCCATATGACGCTGGGCGAATGCCTGAACGATAAATCGGGTAGCGCACTGGATCGCGTTGTTCTGCCGGGACTAAAGCATCCTGAATATCTTCGCTCGGGGGATATCCTCTTTATGGCCAAGGGGCCGCGTAACTACGCGACTCTGGTCGGGGAGGTACCCAGCAACACTGTCTGTACTCCTAACTTCTACCATCTCCGGCTTGCCCCCCGGGCGCACGGGCTGACCCCAGAATTTCTGGTCTGGCAGCTCAACCATGTAAATGCCCAGCGCTATTTCGCCAGGTGTTCCCAGGGTACCTCCGCGCCAAGCATCACCAAGGCACAGCTGGGCGGCCTGCCTATTGTGATCCCGCCGATCGAAAAGCAGGAACAGATGGTCAGACTCGCCAATGCCGCGACCCAGGAACAGCGGCTTTTGCACCGTTTAATTGAAAACCGCCAGCGCATGATTGATGTGGTTGGCCATGAGCTACTGAATTCCAATTCAACGACAGGAAAATAAGATGAGTAACGACGCCATCAAGCAGGAACAGATCAACAAGGCGGTCTGGAACGCCTGCGACACCTTTAGAGGTACCGTGGATCCGAGCATCTACAAGGACTACGTTCTGACCATGCTGTTTGTGAAGTATCTCTCAGACGTCTGGCAGGACCATTACGACAACTACAAGGCCGAGTACGGCGATGCTCCGCAGCTGATCGAGGAGCTCATGAAAAATGAGCGTTTCGTGCTACCGAGTGATGCCGGCTTCTACGCACTCTACGAGCATCGACATGAGCCGGGCAACGGTGAGCGCATCGACAAGGCGCTGCACGCCATTGAAGAGGCCAACATCGTCAAGCTGGCGGATGTGTTCCAAGACATCAGTTTCAATTCCAGCAAACTGGGTGATGAAAAGCACAAGAACGACATCCTGCGTTACCTGCTGGAAGACTTTGCCAAGCCTGAGTTGAACCTGCGCCCGAGCCGAATCGGTAAGCTGGATGTCATCGGCAACGCCTATGAGTACCTGATCAAGAACTTTGCGGCCACCTCCGGCAAGAAAGCTGGCGAGTTCTATACCCCACCGGAAGTCTCCGAATTGATGGCCGAGATTGTCGAGCCCAGGGCAGGCGATGAAATCTGCGACCCGACCTGTGGTTCCGCGTCACTGCTTTTGAAGTGTGCCAACCAGATTCGAAAAGGTCAGTCGGGCTCGAAGAATTTCGCGCTGTTCGGCCAGGAAGCCATCGGCAGTACCTGGGCGCTGGCGAAGATGAACATGTTTCTGCACGGCATCGATAACCACAAGCTGGAATGGGGCGACACCATTCGCAACCCGCGGCTGCTGGATGCCAACGGTGGCCTGAAGCACTTCGACGTTGTGGTGGCCAATCCGCCGTTCTCGCTGGAAAAGTGGGGTGTTGAGGGCGCTGAAGCCGATCCCTACGCTCGGTTTCGCCGCGGTTTGCCGCCCAAGACCAAAGGTGATTACGCCTTTATCCTGCACATGATCGAGACCATGAAGCCGAAGACCGGCCGCATGGCAGTGGTTGTACCCCATGGCGTGCTGTTCCGGGGCTCCAGCGAAGGCAAAATCCGCCAGAAGCTGATCGAGGAGAATCTGCTGGATGCCGTCATCGGCCTGCCCGAGAAGCTGTTTTACGGCACCGGGATCCCGGCAGCGATTCTGGTGTTCCGCAAGGACAAGACCGACAACAACGTGCTGTTCATCGATGCCAGCCGCGAGTTCAAGGCTGGCAAGAACCAGAACCAACTGTCAGATGAGAATATCGCCAGGGTGGTCGACGGCTACAAACAGCGCGAAAGCTCGGACAAGTACGCCTACCTGGCCAGCTTCGAGGAAATTCAGGAAAACGACTTCAACCTCAATATTCCGCGCTATGTGGATACCTTCGAGGAAGAGGAAGAGATTGACCTGATGGCCGTGCAAGCCGAGCGGAAAGAGGTCGAAGCGGAAATTGCGAAGCTGAACGAGCAGATGGACGGATATCTGAAGGAGCTGGGTTATGCCGTATAGCTCTATTGAAGCTAAACCAATCGGATACTTGTGCCAAATAATCGACTGCGAGCATAAAACAGCACCATATGTAGAAAAATCCGAATTTTTGGTTGTACGTACTAGCAACGTTCGGAACGGACAGCTGGTAATGGACGATATGAAGTTCACAACCGAGGCTGGGTATCGTGAGTGGACAGAGCGTGCAGTACCTGAATACGGCGATGTGTTATTTACTCGTGAAGCCCCAGCGGGCGAAACCTGTTTGGTTCCCCAAAATACTAATGTTTGCATGGGGCAGAGAATGGTTTTGTTACGACCAAGGCGAAAAGTTGCGGATCCTTTTTTTCTATCCCAGATATTGGCAACAGAGAAGTGCAAGTTTTCGATTAAAAGGTTGTCTATAGGTTCAACAGTATCTCGAATTAACATCTCCGATATAAAATCCCTACGGGTGGCAGCTCCCCCTCTCCCAGAACAAAAAAAAATCGCCCAGATTCTCTCCACTTGGGATCAGGCCATCACTGCCACCGAGCGTCTGCTTGAGAACAGTCAGCAGCGAAAGAGGGCCTTGATGCAGCAGTTGCTGACTGGAAAGAAGCGGTTGCCGGGGTTTGAGGGGGAGTGGGAAACGATTGAGCTTGGCAGTTTAGGATCGACGTACTCAGGATTGAGTGGAAAAACTAAGGAAGACTTCGGGGCTGGTGAGCCGTTCGTCACATATATGAGCGTTTTTTCCGATGGGGCTCTTAGAGTAGACCGGTTTGATCGCGTAAGGTTAAGTGATAGCGAGTTTCAAAATAAAGTTCAGTATGGCGACATTCTGTTTACAACTTCTTCTGAGACCCCGGAAGAGGTTGGAATGACTTCGGTTCTTCTTGAAAAAATCCCCTACGACATCTACCTAAACTCATTTTGTTTTGGTTTCAGGCTTTATTCTTTTGAAAAACTAGTTCCAGAATACGCTAGGTATCTTTTCCGAGGAGAAGAGATGCGGAGGCGGATAGCAGCTCTCGCTCAAGGCGCTACTAGGTACAACTTGTCAAAAAAGCAGTTAGTGAAACTTGACGTGCTGTTACCAGGAAATTTCGAGCAGGCAGCTATTTCTAAGGTTTTAGCAGCCTCAGATATGGAAGTTTCGGCAATTAAGTATCGACTAAGGTGCTTGAGAGATGAAAAGAAAGCCCTGATGCAGCAGTTGCTGACCGGCAAAAAACGGGTACAGGTAGAAGCCGCATGAGTACATTGGAGAACAAGATTGAGGCCCGGCACCGCAGCCTGTTCGACGTCCTGAACGAGCAGAAGTATACGGTCGACTATTTCCAGCGGGAATACAGCTGGGGCGAAAAGCACATCGAGGTACTGGTGACGGATTTAACCTACACCTTTCTTGGTGAGTACTCCTCGGGCGATAAGCGTGAACAGGGCGAAGATTACAACAATTACTACCTTGGCCCCTTCGTGGTCAGCAGCAAGGATGGCAAGCGCAGCATCATTGATGGCCAACAGCGGTTAACCTCGCTGACACTGCTTTTAATCTACTTGAATAACCTTCAGAAGGAACTGGGTTTCAACGAGAAGATTGAACCCATGATCTTTTCGGAGCTGCGCGGCAGCAAGTCATTCAATATTACGGTCGAGGAGCGTATTCCCTGTCTTGACGGGCTATTCCACCATGGGGAGTACCTGCCGAGCGAGGACGACGATGAGTCTACTCGCAACATGGCCGAGCGGTATCAGGATATCGAGAAGGCGTTTCCGGATGAGCTGAAAGGTGAGGCGTTTCCGTTTTTTATCGACTGGCTCAGATACAACGTGATCATGGTAGAGATCATCGCCTACTCCGATGAGAACGCCTACATCATCTTTGAAACCATGAACGACCGTGGCCTTAATCTGACGCCTTCAGAGATGCTGAAGGGGTTTATGCTGTCGCGTTTTGACAGTGCCGAGAAGCGCAGGAAGGCCAATGAGTTCTGGAAGCAGGCCATGCTGGAGCTCAAGGCCTATGGCAAGGAGGAAGACCAGCGCTTCTTCCAGTCATGGTTACGCGGGCGCTATGCCGAGAGCATCCGACCCGGCACGGCGGGGTCCAAAAACGAGGACTTCGAGAAGATCGGTACCCGCTTCCACAGCTGGGTGCGCGATAACCTTTCCAAGATAGGACTGGATGCCAACAGTGGGAACTCTTTTGAGCAGTTTGTTCAGGAGGAGTTTCGCTTTTACTACAAGGCTTATATTCGCATTCTGGATGCGGAGTATGAGCTGGTGCCGGGGTTGGAGCATGTGTTCTATATCTCCCGCTGGGGCATCGCGCCGACGCTGAGTTATCCGCTGATGCTGGCGGCACTCAATCCTCAGGACAGCACCGAGATCGTCATTCGAAAAATCGATACCGTTGCCGCTTATATAGAGGCATTTGTGGTGCGTCGGTCAGTGAACTTCCGCAATTTTTCCGCCAGCTCGATTCGCTACACCATGTACAGCCTGGTCAAGGAGATCAGAGGCAAGGACTTGCCCAGCCTCCAGGCGCTGCTGAGCCAGAAGTTGCAGGGAATGAGTCAATCCTTTGCCGGCATGGAGGATTTTCGCCTGCATGGACAGAACAGACGCTTTGTAAAATTTCTGCTGGCCCGCATGACGGCCTGGTGTGAGCAACAGGCGGGTATGAGCAGCAGCTTTGTGACCTATTACGAGCCGGCCAAGGGCAAACCCTTTGAAGTAGAACATATCTGGGCCGACAGCTTTTCCCGCCATAAGGATGAGTTCGAGCAGGAGCACGAATTTCAGCACTATCGAAATCGGCTGGGTGATCTGGTGTTGCTGCCTCGGGGAACCAATCAGTCCTATGGTAACCAGCCCTTTGATCAGAAAAAGGCGCACTACATCAAGGAAAACCTGCTGGTGAAGTCGCTCTGCCCGCTGGCGTATGCCAATAATCCGAATTTCATGAAGCTTCGCTCAAAACTCGGCCTTCCGTTTCAGCCCCATGAAAATTTCATGAAGGAAGACATCGAAGCGCGACAGTCACTCTATCAATCGATCTGCGAGCACATCTGGCCCGAACGGTTGACCGAACTGGAGGGCGCATGAATAGCACTCCTCAAGGCAGCGAGCAGCACTCCAGCCATATTCCCGCACTGGCGACCCTGATCAATCTGGGATGGACGTTCCTACCGACGACAGAGTGTCAGACTCTGCGGGGCAGCCAGCGTGATGTGGTCATGAAACCGGTGCTGGAGCGGGTGTTGCGTAAGCGCCGGTTCGAGTTCAAGGGGGCGTCATACCCGCTATCCGATCAGGCTGTGGATCAGGTGATTCGAGAGGTGACGACGCCCTCCATGGCTCAGGGCCTGATGGAGGCCAACCAGGCCGTGTATGAGCTGTTGACTCTCGGGGTTACTGTTACTGAGTTCGTTGGCGGCAAGAAGGCCCAGCCCACGATTCACCTGATCGATTGGGAAAATCTGAACAACAACGAATTTCATGTCACCGAAGAGATGGAGGTGTTGTCCACCCAGGGCACGCACACCCGCCGCCCCGATGTTGTGATATTCGTGAACGGTATTCCTCTGGCCGTGATTGAAGCCAAGCGCGCTGCCTCCAGCAGCCCCGGCAAGAGTATGGTCGAGGAGGGCATCAGCCAGAACCTTCGCAACCAGAAGAATGACGAAATCCCTTACCTGTACGCTTTTGCCCAGTTGTTGTTTTCCATCAGTAATCACGATGGCCGGTACGGTACCACCCACACTCCGGCCAAATTCTGGTCGAAGTGGCAGGATGAAGAGTTCGACGATCAACATGTTCAGGGCATCAAGAACCGTGCGCTGGCGGAGTCGGACAAAAACACTCTGTTCCAGAACAGACCTGCGAAGGTCCGTGTCTATTTCGAGCAGCTCTGGTCATCAGCAATGCTGCCAACGGAACAGGATCGGTTGTTGGTGGGGTTGCTGGACCGGCATCGTTTTCTCGAGTTCCTGCGCTGCTTCATTTTGTTCGATCGCAAGGTCGGTAAAATCGCGGCGCGGTATCCGCAGGCCTTTGGTATCAAGGCCATGCTGGAACGCATTTCCGATTTCAAGCCCAACGGGCAGCGTAAAGGTGGTGTGCTCTGGCATACCACCGGATCCGGCAAGTCATTCACCATGGTTTATCTGTGCCGAGCGCTGTTGCTCAGTGATGCCCTGAAGAATTGCCGAGTCATTGTGGTGACCGATCGGGTAGATCTGGAGAAGCAACTCTCCAGAACCTTCCTTACCGGCGGCGCGTTCGGCAGTGATATCGCTGGCAAGAAAAGTGGTGAATCTCTCGCCAAGACCCGTTCCGGTAAGGATCTGGCCAGACGTATCGGTCAGGGCAACGAGCGCATCATTTTCACCATCATCAACAAGTTCGCCTCAGCGGCGAAACAGCCGGAATGCCACAACCCCTCCAGCAATATCATCGTAATTGTCGATGAAGGCCATCGAAGCCAGGGCGGGGAGAACTATCAGCGGATGCGCCAGGCTTTGCCCAATGCGTCGTTCATTGCCTTTACCGGCACCCCGCTATTGAACAAAGAGAAAAGCGAAACGGCCGACAAGTTTGGCGCCATCATCCACGCCTATACCATGAAGCGGGCAGTGGAAGACGGCACCATCACACCGTTGCTTTATGAAGAGCGCAAGCCTCTGTTGGATGTCAATCAGAAGGCTGTAGATACCTGGTTTGACAAGGTGACGGCGTCCCTGTCGGACGACCAGAAGGCTGATCTCAAGCGCAAGTATGCAAGGCAGGGCCAGATCTATACGGCAGAAGACCGTATCAAGCTCAACGCCTTCGACATCGGCGTGCACTTCAGTGAAAACTTCAAAAAAGCTGGACTTGAGCTCAAGGGGCAACTGGCCACCGACAGCAAACTCAGCGCGATTCGCTACAAGCAGGCTCTGGACAGTCTGGGCTTGGTGACCAGCGCCATTGTGATCTCTCCACCGGATACCCGGGAAGGGCACACCGACGTTGATGAATCCAATCAGCCGCTGGTGCAGGAGTGGTGGAAGAAAAACGTTACCGGCGATCCACAGGACTACGAGAAAGCTGTCATTGAAGATTTCGGCACTGATGGGGCGCCGGATATTCTGATTGTCGTCGACAAACTCCTGACCGGCTTTGATGAGCCCCGTAACACGGTGCTTTACATCGACAAGCAGCTGAAAGGGCACAACCTGATTCAGGCCATTGCTCGAGTGAATCGGCTGCACCCTCAAAAGCCCTTTGGCTATCTCATCGATTATCGCGGCATCCTCAAGGAGCTGGATACAGCGCTCAAGGATTATCAGAACTTCGAAGAGCAGACCCAGGGTGGTTTCGCCATCGAGGATATCGAGGGTCTGTATTCAAGCGTGGATACGGAATACAAGAAGCTTCCAGCCCTGCATGACCGGCTCTGGGGGTTCTTCAAGGGCATCAGCAACACTCTTGATCAAGAGCAGTATCGACAGATCTTCATGCCGAAGTACGAAGCGGACGAAGATAGTGTGGAAATCGATACTCGGCAGGCACTGCGTGAAGATTTCTATGAAGCGCTCACCGAATTTGGCATGTGTCTGAAGACAGCGCTTTCGACCCAAAGCTTTTTTGAAGACAAGGCTTTCAGTGAGGCCGACATCCAGCGATATAAATCGGATTTGAAGTGGTTCGCGGATCTTCGCAGGACCGTTCGCATGGATGCCCAGGAAACCGTGGATTACTCCGTGTACGAGGGTCAGATTCGAGATCTGATCGATCGGTATGTGACTGGCGTGGATGTTGTCCCCGGCGACGAGCCGGTACTCATTGATCGAGTGGACGACAACATGAAAGAGTGGAGCGATGAAAAGACCAGAAACGAAACCGACAAGATCAAGACCAGAACGAAAAAGACCATCGAGGAACAGCTTGGAGACGATCCTTATGCGAAAAAGGTGTTCTCAGCCCTGTTGAAGGAGGCCATTGAGAAAGCTGAATCCATGTTCGACTACAAGGCCAGGTTCAGGCTGTTCAGTGAGCTGGAAGCAAAGGTCGAAAAGCGTGAAGTGCCGGGTATACCGACAAGTGCCTTCCAGGGTAATAAGCATGCTCAAGCTTACTACGGCGCTTTCAGGATGGTTCTGGAGGATGATTCCTCGAAGCTGGAGGCGGACAAGAGCGAGCAACTGATCGAAGAGGCCTTCGAGATCGATAGGGTCGTGAATCGGGCTGTGGCCGAGAATTCCCTGAACCCCGTTGGAATTGAGCAGGAGGTTCGCAAGACTCTGCTGCCTCGATTATTCCCGCTGATCGGGTTGGACAAAGCCAAAGAGGTATTGGATGAAGTGGTACACATTCTGCGCAACGGAGTAGCGAAGTGATGACAGAGGTGGAGCCGGCGCGGGATGGCCAATCACCGGAATATACGGCCCGATACGGTGAGCGGACGTTCCGGTATTGCCTGCGCTATCTACCTGATCACAAGAAAGCCACCATCAAGGTTCATGTGCACCCGAACGGGAAGGTGCAGGTCGATGCGCCAGAATCTGCCCCGCTGGCCGATATCAAATTGGCAGTTCAGCGGCGGTCGCGCTGGGTTTTAAATCACTTGGACGATATCGAAGAGCGAAACAGCCATGTTCGTCTGCGGCAGTGGGTGAGCGGAGAGAGCATGTTGTACCTGGGTCGGCGGTATGTACTGAAAGTGATCAACGATTCGGACCAGCGTAGGGTCACTTGCAAGCTCATTGGTGGGCAGCTGCGTGTACAAGGTCGAGAGCTGACGCCCGAGCGAACGCAGAAAGCTGTTCACCAGTGGTACAGGGAGCGAGCTCAGGACGTATTTCAGCGCCGGCTGGCAATAGTAATCGACACACTACCGTGGACGAAGACTCTTCCATCGTGGCGCATGATAGAGATGCAGACACAATGGGGGAGTTGTTCGCCCGATGGGGAGGTGCTGTTGAATCCACACTTGGTTAAAGCATCAACACGGGCCATCGATTACGTGCTGCTCCATGAGCTTTGCCATTTGGTAGAACACAACCACAGTTCGAAATTTTATGAACTTTTGGACAGGTTCATGCCGGAGTGGCGTTTTGTGAAAGAGGATCTGGATAGAAGAGCAGAGACGTTTTTGGTTTGATGCTGGGCGTGTTGATTTAAGCAGGCTCGGGCCGTTGAGTATTGATGTCGCCTACGCAGTAGGGGTGGGGTAGCAATAGTAGGAGTTGTGCATATCCGACACCTCTGCGCTTTTACAGGTATCATTTATGCACCGGTAAGAATTTTGCGTAGAGGAATGATGCTCCCCTGCGTTTGTAAGAAGACCCGGTGTTCTAATGGCCATATTAGGCATCGAGAACTCGATCTTAAGCAGACATCACTCCAGAGTCAGGACGCTACGGGCTTGGGTCAATTGGCGCCGATCCTGCTTCATTTGACGATCGGTATCGCTAGCCTGTGCCAGCATGGCCTCCAACTGCTCTTGGGCCGGCTGCAACGCCTGAGTAATACACATCTCCACACCTGTTCGTGCAGACTGAGCATATTCTGATCCTAAGCGCGTATCTCTGGGGCCCATGGCGGGCGAGTGAAGATGGTCCGCAGTCTCTGGGTGAAGTGGAGAAGTCCGTCACCTCGATGCTGAGGCCTGCGATGTTGCTGGACCTGCTTGCCAACTTTACGGCCTTCGCCACCCAGAAGGGCAAGCAGCGGATCAAGATCATTGCCCGGTACCAGCAGGTCGATGGGGTGAACAAGATCGTCGAGCGGGTCGTGGCGGGCCAGCCGCGCAAGGGGCTGATTTGGCACTTCCAGGGTTCGGGCAAGTCGCTGCTGATGCTGTTCGCGTCTCGCAAACTTCGGCTCCACCCGGCCCTGAAGAACCCCACCGTGATGGTGGTGGGCGACCGACTCGACCTCGACAGCCAGATAGCGGGTACCTTCTACGCGGCAGACATGGCCAACCTAGTTCGTGCTGAGACGAGAAAACACCTTGCTGAACTGCTGGCCAACGATGTCCGCAAGGTGGTAATCACCACAATCCACCGGTTTGGCGAAGCCGAGGGAGTTCTCAACGACCGTGACAACGTCATCGTCATGGTGGATGAGGCTCATCGCACCCAGGAGGGGGACCTGGGCCGCAAGATGCGCGATGCCCTGCCCAATGCTTTTCTGTTTGGCTTGACCGGTACGCCCATCAACCGCGCCGACCGAAACACCTTCTATGCCTTTGGTGCGGAGACGGACCAGAACGGTTACATGAGCCGCTATGGCCTGAATGACTCGATCCGTGACGGGGCGACCAAGGAACTGCACTTTGAGCCTCGCTTGGTAGACCTCCACATCGATCAGAAGGCGATCGAGGAGGCCTATGCGGAAATTACCAAGGGGTTGACCGATGAAGACAAGGACAAGGTAGGGCGAACAGCCGCTAGGATGGAGATCCTAGTCAAGGCGCCTAAGCGAGTTAGCGCGATCTGCGGTGATATTGCCAAGCACTACAAGGAGAAGGTGGCCCCCAGTGGGTTTGGCGCTCAGGTGGTCACCCTCGATCGTGAGAGCTGCCTGCTGTATAAGGAGGAGCTCGACAAGCACCTTCCTCCTGAGACCTCGGATATCGTCATGTCGGTATATAGTGGTGAGGAGAAGTACGCCGACTATCGACGTGACCGGGATGCCGAGGAGAAGCTCCTGGATCGGTTCCGGGATCCCAAGGACCCGCTCAAGATAATCATCGTCACCTCGAAGCTGCTAACCGGCTTCGATGCACCGATCCTACAGACCATGTATCTCGACAAGCCGTTGAGGGACCATACGCTGTTGCAGGCGATCTGCCGAACCAATCGGCCCTATGGCGAGCAGAAGACCCATGGCCTGATCGTGGACTACCTCGGAGTTTTCGATGATGTCGCCCAGGCCCTGAAGTTCGATGAAGAGAGTGTAAAGAAGGCGGTGAGCAACATCGCGGAACTTGCCGAGATGCTACCCACCGCCATCCAGAAGTGTCTCGAATACTTCGCTGGCGTTGATCGCACGCTCACAGGTTACGATGGGCTCATCGCGGCGCAGGACTGCCTGCCCAGCGACGACCTGCGAGATTCGTTCGCCTCCGACTTTAGTATCCTCAATCGGATCTGGGAGGCGTTGTCACCAGACCCGGTGCTAAAGCCCCACGAGACTGACTACCGCTGGCTGGCCCAGGTCTACGAGTCGCTGAAGCCATCCACCGGTACAGGCAAGCTGCTGTGGCATAGCCTAGGTGCCAAGACCATCGAGATGATCCATGAGAACGTGCGCGTCGATACCGTGCGTGACGACCTAGATACGCTCGTACTGGATGCCGAGCTGCTGGAAGCGGTGCTGGGTAGCCCAGACCCCGAGAAGAAGGCCAAGGAGATCTCGGTCAAGCTCACCGGGCGGCTTCGCAAGCACTCTCACAACCCCAAGTACAAGGCCCTGGCGGAGCGCCTCGAAGACCTAAAGAAACGGCATGAGAACGGTGTGCTGGTCAGTATCGAATTCCTCAAGAAGCTCCTGGAGCTGGCCAAGGACGTCGTCAGACTCGAGCGTGAGACACCCGTAGAAGAAGACCTGGATAGAGGGAAGGCTTGCCCTCACCGGATTGTTCGAGGAAGCCAAGTGCGGTGATACTCCGGTCATGGTGAAGCGGATCGTCGATGACATCGATGAGATCGTGCGTGCTGTTCGCTTCGATGGTTGGCAGACCACTCATGCAGGGGAGAGAGAGGTTAAGCTGGCTCTGAGGAAGACGTTGTTCAAGTACAAGCTGCACCAGGATATTGAGTTGTTCGAGCGCTCGTACGAATATATTCGGGAGTATTACTAATTTATGTACATCGGCACGAATAGTCACTAGAAAGCTCGTCAGTATCTTTAGCTAAATGCGGTTAGCTTTGAACTTCCCTTTGACACAGCATAAAAGCCATGGCGATTTCCTTGGGAAATCGCCATGGCTATAGCGGGGAACGTTTATTTTTTGGCTTGTCTGGCCATGAGCTGTTGTTCGCCAGCCGCTGCTTCCCTCTAGTGGGGTTGTAATGAGAGGTTCTAATAAAGATAATTTAGAATCTAGACGAGGAGGGCAGGCGAAAGGTCTGAAAAGCTAGGGGCAATCGCCCAAGCGAAAGGAGAAGAGCCGGCAGTTTCGATGCGAGTATAAAAAAAATTCTACCTATACCGAGCGCATATCAACAGCAAACTGCACGTGCCACGGTCTCTCGCCTATCAAGTGACAACGCGCTTAACGCTCCTTGGTCTGGACAGCCGCCTGCCCAAATGCGCCCGCCCGGTTAACTTCGTTGAGCTCGAGATACTGCCTGGCATTAGCGATCCACAAGACACATCAGCCTGCGCGGCCGCCTGAGCTACCCGAAGTATCGTTATTCTGATCAGCTTGTCGGGCTACTCCACCAGCCCGAGGACCAGCATCGGCCAGACTCAACGTGGCCGACGAAGGGGAACGCATAACAAAACAAGCCGTCGATGCCGGCAGTGGTCAATAGAGGGAAGTTGTTGATGTCTCAGTTTTGTTTTGGATGCGCCGGTTGGCTGCGGGTGTTTCTTCAGCGAAGGGGCCTTGATGCGCCGGACCAGCGTAGCCTTTATGAGTATCACTGCAGCTACGAGGAATATCTTGAGCTTCGGCAGTTGTTAAAAAAATTGGGAAGCTTTGATGCAACCTTGAGCGATCTGGGGGCCAGTGCCTGCCTGGTAATTTACTGTTCCGAATGGTACCGGCGTGAGTACCAACGGCATCATGGATGGAGCTGGTATCCTGTCTGGCAGACGTTGGGGTACCGTCTTTCCCCAGCTGACCTGAGCAAGTCAATTCCTGCCGGACTTGAGCGCTATTGGAAACGCCCGATTCACTTATATGATTCTGATCGGCGGGATTTTTTGGGCACTCTCTTCAGCGAGGGCGGTTTGCCTTTCCAGGCATTACGTGAAGGCGGAAGCCGTTTCCAGATGCTTTTCGATCGCGTACTAAAAAATTACGAGGAAGGCCACCTTATCGGCTACAGCACGGCCCAGCTGATAAAAACACATCTTGAAAAGCTCAACGTTCCAAAGGTGTTTTTTTCACTCAACTCGGTCGAACTGATGGCTCACATGGCGGATCGGCTAGTATCTCTGGTTCGGGACTATGATCTGGCCCAAGTGCAGGAGCCTGTCGCTCGGCTTAATGCTATGAGTCCCCAGTGGCGGGAGCTGTTTCCACTGCCTCTTGATAACGAAACCGGCACTGAGCTGCTCAACGGGTTGCTCAAAACCGCCACGGTGGAAACCAGGAGAAGAAGAAAGTCGTTCGGGGGATGGTCCTGTCATCACATCTGGCACGACACCAATCCTGACGAGCTGAAAGTACATATTTCGATGCCGCCCGAAGTGGTATTCCACCTTTCATCCCAGCCCTCGACCACCCGCTTTGAGCTGGCCATTTTTGAAGAGGATACTGTGCTTGCGGGCTTGGGGCCGGGATATGCCCAGATTGATCAGGGCGTTGCACGCATACGGTTAAGGCTGCGGGAAGTTATCGCGGTGCGGCGTGACTGCTCTGTCCCCTTGAGTCTGGTTGCTATGGCGGGTGGTCTGATTCTGGGTAGCTTGCCTATTGAGGGAAGCGCTGTCGGCCTGGGCGAGGTGCCTGTGGGCTTTGAATGGAACGAGGATCGCTGGAAGCTGTGTGGGCAGGCCTCTTTCAGTACTCCGAGCGAGGAGGTGCTGGTTGTCCTGCCTGTTGATGGTGGCTTGCAAACTATAGATGGAAGCAGCGAAGCGCAGCTGATAGGAGAGCCTACGATCCGTGCCTTGCCAGTACTGAAAGTGCGGGGCAAGGGAGAGTTTCGTGTAACTACTCAAGATGAATCGACGTTTTATCGGTTGCGCACGGGACACGTCTTGGGGGCGAGGCTTGGGGTAACGCTGACAGGGACGGAGTTAGGCTGGTCAACCAGACCGACCAACACATTTACTGGGCTGCCTAGGGTGCAGTGGGCTGGCGCAGCCTCTGAGCTCACTGCTCAGGGCGGGGAGTTATTGGTCGGTGGTTGCCCGGCGGGTGCCGGTGTGCTGCAGGAAAGTTTTGGCGCCCAATATGTATCTGTTCGCAATCGCAGCGGTGACATTTTACTTCGTCAAAAGGTGGGTGTTTTGCCTGCCGACTTCCGGGTTGAACTCAAGGGTGGCGATAGCCCCAAGCACGGCTGTGTTCTGATCTTCACCAAACATCGGTGTATTTTTCAGGTGGCTCAGGAGGCTTTAGGGGTTCGGCAGTTTAAGAAAGATAACCATATCGAGCTTCAGTTGTCGGCTGATGGCTTGCCACCTACAAGGCTCCGTCTGCTTGTTACGCCTAACCTCGGTGCTGATCCTATTGAGCTAGACCTGCCTTTCCCCGGCTCCGGTTGTGTGGCGGTAAACAAGGACAGCACACCTTTGCCTAGGGATATATGCATTGACGACCTATTAGGGGCTCGACTTTATTTGTACCCACGTCCCGGAGTGGCAACTACCTTCAATCTAAATCTCGGGCTGTTGGGTGGAGCAGCACGAAATGCTCATCATCGATGGAGCTATTCGGTTTCAGGTAGGCCGGTCGAAGTAAGGCTGTTCAATATACAGGATCAGATCCTGGACCTGCTTTCTCTTAAGGCCGGGATAGACCAGGTCGTCGATCTGCGTGTGTCTGCTCAAGGGTACGAGACAATCTTCCGAATTCGGAAATATGCATCAGAGCTGTTTTATGATGCTGGTCGACAAGTGTTGGGTTTACATACTTACTTACGATCAGCGGTATGCGAGTTTGAGCCAGCACTTATGTTGCTGCATGAGCCTATGCGAAGCACTATCGATCTTTTGCCACGTACAAGCGAAGGGATTGCTACTGGTGAGTTTGAAGTGCCCACCAGAGTGGAAAAGGATGGGCCATGGCTGATAGTTCCCAAGGCAGGCTCGCCAGCCAGCTTCCGTCCGCTATTTATACCAGGTGGCTGGGAACGGCCGTGTGATGATGGCCTTACACAGACACTGCAGAAAGCAGTCCTTGCCTTCGACCTTGTATCAACAGTTAATTCTTTCACTCCTGTGCTGGATGCCATGGCCACCAATCCCATGCACAGTGGCTGGCAATTCCTGCGTTCTCTCTATGACAGTTACGGTTACTTGCCGCTGGCCACCTTCGAGGTATGGAAGTCGTTGGTGGCGCACCCCAAGGCGTTGGTCATGGCCCTGTTCAAGTTCGAGGCAGATCCCGAGTTCCTTGTTCGTCTGGAAGGTGAGTTTCCCGTTCTTTGGGAGCTACTGCCGATAGAAGACGTACGTAACTCAGTCAGTTGTTTCCGTGATTTCATGTTGGGCAAGGGCGTTTCAGAAGAAGCTCTTCAGGGCATTCTTGGTCGGATGATGGGGCGCATAAGCGACATTTTCACCAGCTATGGCGAAGACGTTCAGCGCTATCTTGCAGGCCGGCCACTCGGGCCAGATGTCCATCTCCCGCAGGAAGCAATCAACTTTGCAGTACAGCGTTGGTATATGGAGTTGATTCGCGGCCGCAGCGAAGCTCAATGGCCAGAGTACGGAGGTAGGGGACTTCAGGCCTGGCACGCTCGTCAGCATGGTTCGGTAATTTGCTTCGACGTAGAGATGGGCTATCGCTACTCCGTAGTGTACTTCCCTGTTTTTGCCGCCGCTGTAGCCAATGGGCAGGCCAAGCTTTCGGATGTGTTTGATGATGTCAGCGAGGCTGTATTTTTTCTCAGACAGGTGCGTGACTTCGATAAGAGCTGGTTTAACGTAATTTACCAGCAAAGCCTGCTGAGGAATGCAATGAATAAGGACAAGGCGATGCCAGATAATGAGTAAATACTTTTCCTCGCTTGTTGAGCAGGTTCTCTCCCGTACTACCGAATCGACGCTTAGCATTTTGAGCATAACTGACCCTGGGTTGCGTCAGCACCTTGGCTATCTTATGCGCTCTGAAAGTGGCAGCGCAGGGTCGTTTCTGGCGCCGCCTCTGTTTGAACAGACCTTCGGCTGGGAAGAGTCTGATAGCACGATGGAGCAGCTGGCTACGCAGGACCGGCTTTTGAGTAGGGAGATAGTCGACTCGCTTGATGATGAGAGCAACGCGCGTTACCGCTTTGGTAGGCACTGGAAGCCCTTTACTCATCAGCTGGCCAGCTGGCGGTCACTGTTGGAGCAGCATCGATCTGTGGTGGTAACCAGTGGCACTGGCTCGGGGAAGACCGAATGCTTTATGGTGCCGGTGCTGGAAGATCTCCACCGTGAGTACCACGATACTGATGCGCAACTAGTGGGAGTGCGAGCGTTGTTTCTGTATCCGCTTAACGCTCTGATCAACTCCCAACGTGAGCGGCTCAATGCTTGGACGCAAGGATTCGGCGCTGGCGTGCGTTATTGTCTCTATAATGGCAACACCGAAGAATTGCAGGCTAAAGTACGGTCGGAGCAGAAGCTGCGGCCCAACGAGATCCTGTCCCGTGAGCTGCTTCGTGAGCAGCCGGCACCAATTCTGGTAACCAACGGCACCATGCTGGAGTACATGATGGTGCGCCAGGTTGACGCGCCTATCATTGAGATATCTCGACAGCAAAAGTCGTTGCGCTGGATTGTGCTGGACGAGGCTCACACCTATGTAGGTTCCCAGGCGGCGGAGCTGGCGCTACAGCTGCGGCGGGTTATGACCGCATTTGGTGTCACTCCGGAGGAAGTGCGTTTTGTGGCAACGTCCGCAACTATAGCCGGAGAAGGTGCACAGGAGCAGCTCAAACAGTTTCTCTCTGATCTGTCAGGCGTGCCGGTCTCCCAGATTGATGTCTGGGGCGGGAAGCGGGTAGTACCGACGCTGGAACCTGCTCGAAGTCAGACAGTGTCACTGGAAGAACTCGAAGCCATGCCGACGGTCAACGAGCAGGAGCCTGATATCCATCCAGCCCGTTTTCAGGCCCTGGTTCATTCGCCACGAGCCCGGATGTTGCGGAATCTGCTGGTGCAATCGCATAAGCCCTTGAAGGTTACCGAGCTGGCTAGCGAGATGGCCCAGTCTGGTGGCTGGCATCTTTCGCAGACTGAAGTCTTGCGATGGCTGGATCTCTGTACCGGGACCAAGCCTAATGCTACAGAGCCTGCGTTTCTGAAACTGCGCGCCCACTTCCTGCAGCGCACCACCCATGGGTTGTGGGCGTGTTTTGATCAGCAGTGTACGGCCAAACTGGATACGACTTTGGGAGAAGAATGGCCCTTTGGTTATGTATATGTGAGCCACCGTCAGACTTGTATATGTGGCAGTCCGGTGTTCGAGCTGGTCTTTTGCAGGGATTGTAATGAACCCCATCTATTGGCCAAAGACAAGAACGGCAAGCTGATTCAATGGGACAGTTCTGTAGGGGATGAGTTCTCGTTACAAGCCGAGGGCTCCTTTGAAGAGAATCCGGGCGATGAGAGGGATGAGGGGCGATCGATCAGTATCCCGCTGGTGCTCGCAGCGCATGAAAAAGACAGGCAGAACTACGTAGCCGAAGAATTTGATAAGTATACAGGGGCATTTACTGCTACCAGCAGTGAGCGCGTCCGCCTACGTCTTAAAGATTCAGAACTGGTTTGCTCGCGTTACTCATGTAGTTACAAGGGCGTTCAGGGAGGCTTACCGTTTCGCCGAGCCATGCTGGGTGGCCCGTTTTATGTCGCCAATGCCGTACCCACAGTTCTTGAATACTGTCAGGACTATCAGGACGAGGAGAAGAAAGGAATCGGCGCCCAATCCTTACCAAGTAGAGGGCGGCGACTCATTACCTTTACCGATAGCCGGCAGGGTACTGCCCGCATGGCGGTACGGATGCAGCAGGAGGCCGAACGCAATCGGCTACGGGGCCTGGTCGTTGAAATTTTGCGCTGGACGCAGAAAAGCCAAATGACGGTTCAGGCAGCGCCTGCCGATATATCTTCCAATAAGCTCTGCGAGTTGATCGCCAAAGCAGAGGAGGAAGCGAACCTCTATCGTAGTCTTGACATGCGTAGTGAGGCCCGACTAGAGGAGGAAAAGGTCGAGCGCTTCAAGTCCATGCTGATAGCTGCTGAAGGCGGTACGGTTCGCCCGGTGCTGGCCAGCCTTTCATGGACTGAACTGGTGGATGAGCTTAAACAACGCTCAGACCTGCAGGCGAACGGCCCCATCATGCTGGCCAACAAGTATCAGCAGCCCGAGATCTTCAAGGAAACGGACGGGCCGCACAAACTGGCAGAGATGTTGCTGTTTCGCGAGTTCATGCGTCGACCCAAACGCCAAAACAGCCTTGAGACGCAGGGGCTAGTCAAGATTGGCTATCAGGGGCTGGATAAGATAAGCAGATCGCCAGCGTTCTGGGAGCAGAAGGGGCTGACCCTGGATGATTGGCGCGACTTTCTCAAGGTGGCCTTGGACTTTTACGTGCGGGAGAACAGCTTTGTTGCTGTATCAGACGAGTGGAAACTGTGGATTGGAAGCCGGTTCTCGGCAAAGACCCTGCGCAATCCAGGCTCCAATGAGGAGGATGAAACACGCGTCAAGCGCTGGCCACAGATACGCAACGACAGGCATTCACAGCGGCTGATTAAGCTGTTGTTACTGGGCAGCGAACTGAATCCCGCCAACCCGGTGGATGTGGATATGGCTAACAGCTGGCTGAAAGAAGCCTGGACGCAACTAACGACCCCAGGCTCCGCTCTCAAGCCAGATGGAAACCGGTTCTACCTGCCGCGTGAGCATATGACCTTTTCCCTGATGGACCGCGCGTATGTCTGCCCAGCCACCAATAAGCTGATCGACACTACTTTCAAGGGTTACACACCCTATCTGCCCGCCAATCTGGACTTCTCTAAATTGACAGAGGAGATGCTTGCCCGTTTTACATCCGAGCAGGTGGAGCTGTCCAAAATATGGGAATTCGATCACCCTCAGGATGATTATGAGCTGGGATTAAGCATCATTAGGGGGCAGGTAGCGGTCGATCCAATCATCAAAGGGTTGCGTGCCAGCAATCTCTGGACCGATATCAACGACAGAGCGATGGAAGGCGGTTTCTATTATCGAACCGCAGAACATTCCGCGCAGCAGTCAGCACAACGCCTAGATTTTTATGAAAATCAGTTCAAGCAGGGGAAAATTAACGTCCTGAATTGTTCCACTACCATGGAAATGGGGGTCGATATTGGCGGTATTTCTGCGGTGGTGATGAATAATGTGCCGCCCCATCCGGCCAACTATCTGCAACGTGCCGGCCGCGCGGGACGAAGCAAGGAATCCAGAGCAATTGCCTACACCCTGTGCAGAAACAACCCGCACGATCAGCAGGTTTTTGGCAACCCGAGCTGGCCTTTCGAAACAAGAATTCCTGCGCCCATAGTGGCTCTCAATTCGGTAAGGCTTGTACAGCGACATGTGAATGCTCTGGTGCTGTCGGACTTTCTCTGCAATGTAGTGGGGCCAACTCAAACTGAGAAGACCAATCTCAATACGCAGTGGTTCTATGATGACACCGCGGATCAGTCTCAGTGTGACAGGCTGCTGGAGCGGCTGGGGCTTGCTGAGATCATGGAGGTTGACGAGGCTATCAGTCAGCTGGTGCGGGGAACGGTTCTGGCCGAAGTCCGTGCGGATCAGTTGCGGCGTAAAGCTGCAGATCAGCTGCGAGCAATGCAGAGCCGTTGGCTATCTACGTTCCACTATTTGATGGCAGAAGAACAAAAGGCTAAACCCGCCAGTCCTTATCTGAAACGACTTCAGTTGGAAAAGGCGCGACACTGCAATGAGTACCTGTTACGTGATCTTTCCGCCAGAACATTTCTGCCTGGCTATGGTTTCCCGACCGATGTGGTCAACTTCGACAACTTCACCATTGAAGACTACTTGCGCATCCAGACCTCGGACAGCAATGAAGGTCGTGACCGGGAAGATAATGTCTCACGCTACAAGGGGCTGCCTTCCCGTAACCTATCGATAGCTATACGTGAATATGCACCGGGGACAGATATTGTTCTTGATGGCCGTGTATTCCGTTCGGCTGGCGTTTCCCTGCATTGGCACAACCTTAATGCAGATATAAATGAAGCACAGAAGATTGATCTTGCTTGGCGCTGTGATATGTGCGGCGAGATGGGATATGAAGAAGGAGTGGTCAAAGGCAATGAGCTGACCTGCACAAACAGTAGTTGTCAGACTCCGATCAAATCGACGAATACCCGTAAGGTACTGCAACCTTCCGGCTTTGTTACAGACGCTTATCAGCCCACCTCAAATGATATTCAGTATCAAAAGTTCATACCCGTTGAGCCTGCCTGGGTATTCGTAAACGCTTCACAGACGCCATTGCCTAACCCGGTACTAGGGTCGATGGCCTATGGGGCTGAGGGAAAAGTTTTTCACCATAGCTCGGGTGAGCATAGAGCGGGTTACGCCTTGTGCATGAGCTGTGGGCGCGCTGAGTCGATGCTCTCTGCGGAGGAATATCCTAAGACCCTTAGCCCGATTGGTGAACATAAGCCACCGCGGCCCACTAAGGAGGACAAGGACCGCAACAACAGAAGGCTACCGTGCCCCGGGGCTGGTGCCATTATTCCTAATGTCAGCCTTGGAGCAATAGCTTATACAGACGTTTTCGAGCTGAGTCTGAGGCATCCTGTACGAGGGGAATACATTGCTGATAGTGAACAGGGACTGACCGTCGCTATGACGCTGGCGGTGGCATTGCGTGCTTCGCTTGCCGAGGTGCTTGGTATAGCTACAGCCGAAATCGGCTACGCCACTCGTCCCAGTCGGTTGGACAACGGGGAGTCCATCCGCTTTATCCAGTTGTTCGATGTAGCCAGCGGTGGAGCCGGCTTCTCGTCCAGCGCTCCGCAACACATCGAGCGCTTGCTAAGCAGTATGGTTACCAAGCTTTATTGCGACCACTGCGACACCGGCTGCAGTGAATGCCTGCTGGATTCCGAGACACGCCATGATCATGACCGGTTGGACCGGCAGGCGGCGCTGGAATGGCTGGGATCGGAATTCGATAATTACGTGGGACTGGCCGAGGGAGATAAACTCTCGCTGGATGACGCCGAGTATATGCCTGGCAGTGTAGAGAGTGCTTTGCGCAGGCTGATCAATGCTGGTGCAGAAAGAATAACACTGTTTACCTCTGCCGATACTGCAGAATGGGATCTGCTCGCACCACAATTCCGGCGGGCAATTCAGAACTACGTACTGACCGACAATGTACTGGTTGATCTGATCATCCCGTCGGGGATTCAGGACCCCGAGCTATTGGAAGATCTCCGGCGCCTGGCAAGCATCGGTGTGGGTATCGGTTATCATCGGTCCAATATCGATGAGCACTTCGTGGCTCAGGTTGCCACCGGGTTAGAGCTGCACACCTTGGCTACCCGTAGCCAGACTGCGAAGGTGCCAGGCCCGGATTGGCATCAAAGTGACGAGCTTGTTGTTCGCTCAAGGATTCAGCCTGCAGTGCCATGGGAGGATGCTGCACCTGCACTTGCACCTGCACCTGCACCTGCACCTGCACCTGCACCTGCACCTGCAGGGTCGGGTGCGAGAGATCTGGCGATTCACAATGAGCTGAATGGTCTCCTCTTGAGTTTTGGTGAACGTTTCTGGCAACTGGTTGCCAAGGAGAGCCCGCAGGTTCAGAAGGTACTGGAAACCAAGAAGCTGAAGAGACTCGGCTACTCAGATCGTTATATCCAAAATCCAGCTGCTATAGCGATTCTAGGATCGCTTTTCCTTAGCCTGAAGCGGAATACGCAACCGGACACTGAAGTTCACGTGAAAACATTGTTCAAGGCTAATCATTTCCAGAAGCCGAAGGCTTTTAATGATTGGAGCTGCCAAGAAGACTTCCAGTTCTTTGCCGAGAAATGGTTATCAGCCATGGTGGGTAAGCAAGTTGAACTCACCGTTGAAACCTCTAATCGAGACATCGCTCATCACCGAAAACTTGAACTCGAATTCGAGGATGGTAGCCGGCTGAAAGTTCGCTTTGACCAAGGAGTAGGGTATTGGCGACTACGCTTCAAGTCTGCCAGAGATAGTTGGTTTGACTTCAGCCTTCCTAGAAGTAAACAAGTCTTGCAGATGGGGAGAGCTGTGGAGGGAGCAGAGATCTTCAATTCGGAGCAGAAATGGGCAACAGATGTGCTGATTGAAGTGTAGAAGGGATTATTAAAGGAATCTCATAAGAGAAAGCAGAGGTCGCGTTACAGAGCGTGGTCCGTAGGGGCGTAGCCCTGAAATGCCCGACGGTTTCTTGATATTGAAAAACTCCCTAGCACATATGCGGAGGTTCGGTCGATCTATACGCTCATGAGCGATCGCTTCCGACAGCTGCTGGAGCGCAGTGTGCTGGCCGAGGGGGGATGAGCACTAGACTTTCACTCAAGGCTCTCTATTCGACTGTCTATTGATGATAGCCGGCGTGCTGTAGGTGGAACTTCTAACGGCCGCAGGCTTGGAAAGAGCGCGACTGGGTCCCGCTAAAGAAGCTCCAAAATGCACGAAAGGGAAGCGGTCCCAGAAGTCTGGCTGCCTTCTCTGCCAGCGCTGAGCTGGTTTGAGTGCTTAATTTATATAGTGGTCATGGCCTCCACGCAGAGGGCTAGAAGTGAATAAGAAAGAATTCAAAGATCTAATTCGTGAGCATTTGTACCGCATTCCCGACTATCAACGCGGCTATGCGTGGCGTGAAAAACAGTGGAATGACTTCATTGAGGATATTGACGCAATTGCCGAGGAGGAGGAGCAGGTTTCCGGTCACTCTATACCGGTACCATCGTTGTGTTCGGGGAGAAGCACGCTCCGAAGCAGGAGTATGGCACGCTCGAGCTGGATATTCTCGATGTGGTGGATGGGCAGCGACAGCCTGCCTGTATCTGTCAGTCATCATTCAGGCCCTGTTGAAGCAAGGAGAAGAAGCGTACGAGCGAGCACGCGACGACTACCTGTACTCTGGCATGACGAGCCGATTAACTCTAGGCAACGACACCAACAACATCTTTTTAGATCTGCTGCAAACCGGCCGGGCCAATACTGCGCCCCGTTCGCCGCACGAAAGTCGGCTCATGTGTGCCTGTAACCACTTCCAAGCTCATATCGATGCAAAGCAACGGGAAGGACGGGGGACCGACTACCTGAAAAGGCTCTTTCGGACCATTACCCAGAAGCTACATTTCACCTTCTATCGCATCGAGGAAGCGCATGAAGTCGGCATGACGTTTGAGTTGATGAATTCTCGAGGCAAGGAGTTGTCCGCACTCGAGCTCCTAAAGAATTACCTGATGTACTGGGTATCGCGAAACGTGGCGACAGAGTGGGAGCGGCGTGACATCACGGCTCGGATCAATAAAGCGTGGAAGAACGTATATACCAATTTAGCTGCATGGGATGGTGATGCGCACGAGAATCAGTGCCTGCGGGTTGCATGGACTCTCTACTGCGCGCATACGCCCAAGTATTGGAAGGGGTACGAAGGGTTCAAGTCGGATGAATACCTTCCGCTGCGTAATTTCTCGGGAGCCCGTACCAAGGAAGCTACAAAAGGATTTTTGATCCGCTTTGTCGATGGGCTGGCGGAGGTTTCCGGCTTATATGCCTCAGTTATGCTGCCTTCCGCCGACTCGCGCCTGCCCAAGCAAGCAGCGCATTGGTTCACAAAGCTGCACCGGACCAAAAACCTTGCGAACTTCCTGCCGCTGATGGTTGCCGCACGACGAGCCTTCCATGTTGGAGAAGTGACGGAAAGCGACTATGTTGCGCATCTTGAGGCACTTGAGTGCTACGCGTACCGTGTTTTTCTATATGAAGAGAAGCGTAGCAATGCGGGAAAGTCGATGTTTTATCGTCTCGGTAACGAGGTCTTTAAAGGTAACCAGACGTTAGAGTCGGCAACAGTGGCGGTCCATGCGCTGATCAGGTACTACTCGCCCGAGAAGTCTTTCCAAGCAACGCTACAGTTGCCAGACGATTGGTATTACAGTCGCCACTGTCTCAAGTACACGCTGTACGAGTACGAGCTTCATCTACTTTCGACCGAAGGGCAAGGGAGGGCGCCCAAACTGGCTTGGTCCGATCTGGTTGATTCCACCATCGAGCACATATTGCCGCAACAGCCGAAGGAGAGCTCAAGATGGCTCAAAGATTGGAACCCCGGGCAGATCGAGCACTGCCTGCATAATATTGGTAATTTGGTCTTAACGCAGAACAATTCCGCTTACAGTAACTTTGAATTTGTCCGTAAGCGGGGGATGGTCGGTGAGAGTCCGAGCTACGCAAACTCAGATATTCGGCAGGAGAGGCGCGTAGCCCGCTTTAACGTGTGGACGTACGACGAGTTCGCTCAGCGGCGCGTCGAGATAGCGACTTGGATAGGCGAGCGCTGGAGTTCTCAGGAGGCTAAGGTGGTGGACGCGTCCGAAGTCGATGAGGATTCAGATGCCGATGAGTATGCAGAGGCACTCGTGGAAGGCGTGTCATGACCTTCACACGTCATCAAAAAAAACACGCATAGTTAGCTTGTACTGTGTATCTGGTGCAGGTTAAAGCATAGCCAAACTCGGCCGATAGGATTTTGTACTGCAGCCTGCGATTGGTGGGCTGCAACTTGTTTAAAAGGTGTTCCGTGCCGCGCTCGCTTTCAGAATCCAAAATTATTAGAGATCTTGCTGATGATCTTCGTGGGCATTTGGTCAGGAAGGCTATACGAGCGCTCCAGGTAATGCCGGTCAACGGCCTTCTCTCGGGAGATGATTCGGGCTTAGCGAACGTTTGGGATGAAATCTGCGTGCAGCTTCAGATCGAGCAATCCCTCTACTGGAGTGCCTATGAGCAGGTGATATATGCCTTTGTAGTGGCCTACGTCGACGAGTTGCAGCTTCACGAGTTGGAAGCGATCTGGCTAATCACTGAGCAGGGCGAGGACTGGGACTGCGAACTCGAGAAGGAGCGAGAACCCGATCCGGTCCTGAAGGATGACGTGGTGGAATATGTAGTGGGGTGCGTTTACCAAGCCGCATTAGACTGGACCAATGAGCGTATTCGCCGTTTTCTCGACCTGCAGTATATGGACTAAGGGAGAAACCGTTGAGCAGCAGCGTTGGTAAACGTGAGATATGTGTACAGTGATCGGAGATGGCGACAATAATAGTTCATTGATGTGAAAATCGTTTTTCTCTAACGTCTTCTAATCTGCATGTTTAGCAATGAACATGCTGCCTCGGCTTCTATCCTTTTATTTGACCTTCATGAAATACCTATCCGGTTAGAGGATATGGCGAACACCATCAATTTTGTTGATAACACACTGATAAAAAGCTCAATTTTTGCATATTGAAGCCGATAATTAATTTTATTGGGCCATGCTGTGGCATTGACTGCGGAAAATTCCATAGAAAATTCAAAAAGGGAAACGTCATTGTTCAATATGTTTGATAAGAAATCTATTTCTGATCTTATGGATTCCACAAAGGGGCAGATCGCCGAGGCTACTAATTTTACTCAGCGTTTGTTCGAGAAAGAAAAAGAAAGCCGTAATGAAATACCCGATATTGTTTTAGGTGCAGCATTAGCAGATGCATTACGCCACAGTACATTTGAATATGTGGGAACGGCAGGAGGCGTAAATAGTAATGCCCAGATTGTGAGCGATCAGCTTATTTTCAATGCTCGTAATGGGCACGGTTTTGCTGCAGAAAAAATCAACCATCTTTATGACCGTATAAGGTTAAAAGATGCAAGTATTGTAGGGGGTGATAACGCTAAAAATGGTGCTGATCGTCTGGTTGATGGCCAGCATATTCAAACCAAGTTTTATCAGACTGGCAAGGGTTGTATTGATGCCTGCTTCAAAGACGGCACTTTCAGATATATGCAGGATCAAAAGCCCATGCGTATCGAAGTGCCCTCAGATAAATATGATGCTGCCATTAGTGAAATGCAGCGACGCATACAACGGGGTGAAGTACAAGGAGTTAGCGACCCTGCACAAGCAGAAAACCTGATTATCAAAAGCCGCTTTACTTATAGACAGGCTCAGAATGTAGCCAAATTCGGTAATATCGATAGTCTGAAATTTGATGCGATCAATGGGCTTCGAGTGGCCGGCACTGCAATGGGAATCAGCGGTATTATTACTTTTGCAGTCTGCATCTGGAACGACATGACACCCGGTCAAGCACTGCAAGAAAGTTGTAAAACGGGCATCAGAGTCGGAGGTATTGCTTGGGCAAGCAGTGTTATCACCTCCCAGCTCGGACGTACCGGCATTGACAAGGCGTTAAAACCGGCCTCTGACTGGCTGGTCAAAAAAATTGGGCTTAATGGTGCCAAGGCCATGACCGGCGGTGGTGGCAAAGCTCTAAATTCTGCGTCGAAGCTTATTCGTTCTTCCGTTATCGCCAGCGCTGTTACCACAACGGTGATGTCAGTGCCTGATTTCATTGACGTCTTCAAAAATCGGATTTCGTGGCAGCAGCTCACCAAGAATGTTTCAAAAACAGGAGCAGGTGTTTTTGGCGGTGCAGGCGGGTATCTCGGAGGCGTTGCGCTAGCCGGTATCGTATTACCGGGTGCCGGTACGGTAATTGTAATGGGTACCGCGCTGGCAGGTTCTCTGGTGGCAGGTTATGGAGCATCGAAGGTCACCAGTTATGGCATGGATCTGCTTATCGAAGACGACGGGAAGAAGATGCTGGCGATCATGCAGGAAATATTTGCATCTCTTGCCAGTGCTCACCTGCTGACACAGAAGGAGGCCGATGAAGTTGTTCGTATCCTTCAGGAGGGCAACGATACCGATGATCAGGCCGAAACAGTTGTCCCCTTGGCCCATAGGCTTAAGGAAATGCATGCCGCTCAAAATCGGCGCGTGTTTGCCTACAAAATGGTTAACCCCATTGTCTTGGGTGTTGTCAAAAAACGCTGCCAGGTTGCTTTACCTTCAGATATTGACGTTGCTGCTAATACAGCCGATATCGTTACGACAGCTACGGAGTCGGGCCTGTCCCCGAACGATGTCGGATACGATGGCAAAAAAACCGCCTGATCGTTCGCCTACGATCAGATTCTGTTCGAAAAGTCAGCTTTCACGCATCGCTCGATGCACAGACCAGTCTCACCATGGCCCTGAAACTGCTGGCCGGCTTTTCACTCAGCCAGTCAAATAGGCGCTCCACCATGTTGCGCTGAATATACTTCGGTCAATTATATTGATGTGGCAGGTCCTGCCGTGAGCGCCGATGTATAAAGCGCCTGCTCGATGGTGAACTGCGAAAGGGTAACTCGGAAACTGGTGCTAGTCTTCTAAGCCGCGACGGCGTTGGCATCGAGCACCTTGCGCAGCGCCTCGGTGTCGTCGCTGCCGGCCTTCAACGCGGCAATTTTCTGGTTGATCTGTTCGTCGATGGCGTCATTCGCCAGACCGGGCGCGGCAATCAGTTTTTCGCGATCCACGGTGGTCTCCTTTGGGGGTGTCGCTTCAGAGGCACCGCGCCTGGCCCTGGCAGCGGCGATGTCGGTCACGGCGGTGTTGATCGCCGGCGTATTGGTGAGCGCGATATATAAAAGACCGGGCTTAGCAGTATGTTGGCCGAGAGCGTGGTCGATTTTCTCGGCTCAGCGCCGTCGCCAAGGCTTTTATTGAGCGTACTGTTCGTGATCTCGGCGGGGCTTTCCCAGTTCATGTCCAACACGGCAACCACGGCACTTCTTGCTCCGAGCGGTGGCGCGATTGCAATTGGTATCGATGCCGATCCAAGTGCTGTGCTGATGGCGATTTGTATCGGCGGCTCGTGTGCGTTTGCCACACCGCTCGGTATGCCCGCCAATACCATGGTGCTGGGTGTAGGTGGCTATCGGTTCAATGACTACGTCAAGGCGGGGCTGCCGCGGGTGGTAGTTGGTTATCTGGTGTGTGTCATTCTGCTCCCGATGATCTGGCCGTTCTTTCCCGAGGGGTAATCAACCGATCCGGTTTGCAAGCCGAATCGTGATTCTGTCTCCAACCGAGCGCCTGGCTACGGCGCTCATTCTAATGGCGAAAACTCATCAGTGACTTTTCTTCATTGATGAGTTCTGAAGAGATACGTAACTGGCTTTTGGAACTTTCACGTTATGCCGTGGATGTAGTACATCCCGCTCGGCTGACGGCACAATGGCTGCCGGAGGCTCCCCCTGGGAAAAACCGTAGTTATCGGCGGCGGCGAGGCCGCCACCGCCATGGGAAGCGCACTCGAGAATGCATGGCTTGAACGTTATCCCGAATGCTTACTATCAGGCGTGGTAGTAACGCGTCACGGTCATGCCGAATCGTGTCGGTATATTGATGTGCTCGAAGCCTCTCATCCAATGCCGGACGATCAGGGAGCGTGAGCCGCTCAGAGGATGCTCGACGTCGTTACACCACTTGGTGAGAACGATCTGGTGATTACGCTGATTTCCGGCGGTGGCTCTTCACTGATGTCGCTGCCCGGCGGCACACTCACGCTCGATCAGAAGCGCGAAATCAACAAGTCGCTGTTGCGAAGCGGAGCGCCGATTCACGAGATTAACACCGTCAGGCGTCATCTTTCGGCTATCAAGAGTGGCAGGCTTGCTGCAGCGGCACATCCGGCGCGGGTCATCACCTATCTGATTTCGGATGTGCCAGGCGATGATCCTTGTCTTGTCGCCTCAGGCCCAACGTTACCTGATAACTCGACTCCTGCTCAGGCGCTGGAGATCCTTGAAACTCGCGATATAGAGATTGCGCCCGGGATTCGGCAGCATTTAACGATCGAAACAAGCGTGCCGAAACCGAGTGGTGTCGAGTTCGAGCGCGATGAGTCATTTGTGCTCGCCAAAGCGGCCGATGCGCTCGAGGCGGCACAACAGTGCGCCCATATGCTCGGGATAGATGGGCGCGTACTGGGTGACGATCTCGAAGGCGAAGCCCGCGATCTGGGGCGTGGGCATGCAAAGATGGCCCCCGACCTACAGAACGGCCTCAAGCATCCGCTCTTGTTGCTTTCAAGCGGCGAAACCAGTGTCACAGTCAAGAGCCAAGGTCGCGGTGGGCGCAACGTTGAGTATCTACTGGGGCTTTTTCAGGCGCTCAAGGGCGCAAGCGGCATTCATGCACTCGCCATCGACACCGATGGCATCGACGGTTCCGAGGACAACGCTGGCGCGATTATTTCACCGTCGTGCTGGGGACGGGCAAACGAGATTAGCCTCTCAATCGAAGTGGCGCTCGATAACAATGACGCTTACAGCTTTTTCGAAGCGCTTGATGATTTAATTTTGACCGGACCGACTCGTACCAACGTTAACGATTTTCGCGCCATACTCGTACTGCCGGCACGTTGATATTCACATAAGCATCAAACCGGGCGAGTGTTGGCAAAGCTCTTCCTGTTTGATCTTGTTTCAAGCGGCAGGCTTTAGCTTTATACAAAGCTGGTTGCGGTTTGGTTGCTGATTGATCGCAGCCAATGCTCATCATGTAAAGCATGGAATTCCTCAAGTAACTGAAAAACATAGTAAACCGCATTGCAGGCGCGGTCCGATTTTGCTTTTCGTTGCACTCATAATCCCTTGGTCGTAGGTTCAAGTCCTACTGGGCCCACCATTCGAATCAGTTACTTATCTAGTTCTTGCCCCTATTTCGACCTTCATTTTCTGACTTGGTTGCGGTTTGATCGCAACGGATCTCGGAAAAGCTTGTAACGCCCCCCTGATTTCATCCGGTCGTTGATCAAACATGTACGAATAAAGGTGTGCGCTCGAGAACGGGAACGCCCCATAGTCATGTTCTTTCCCGCTTGGGCAGGCATGCTGGCGTAGCAGTGTCTTGAATGAGCATGGCGCTTACTTATTGGAGAGCGCTCCCTAATTTTTAGCCTGGCGGTGTCTGTTCTGGCGTATAAGTTGAGGTCGATGGAGCAGGTCATAGCACTCTGTAGCGATGAAAGCGGTAAATAAGGGCTCGTAGTTCGGTGTTTTTGTTGCTTAGAGTAACATAATGCAATACACTATGAGTTTATTCTAATTTAATGGGGCTCATTGCATCCTTTTAGGCGTAGGCAAACGACACGCAGGGGGTGCACGATGAATTGGTCCGATATAGGCAGCATCGTAAGCAAAACTGCTCCAGCGTTAGGCATAGCGCTTGGCGGTCCCATGGGCGGCGCGATCGGTACAGCGCTTGCGTCACTTCTGGGGGCTGACCCGACCCCGGAATCAGTAAAAGCGGCCATCGAACAAGATCCGGAATGGGCACTAAGAGCCAAGGAGCTCGAAGCCGACCTTCAAAAACACACATTGGCGGATAAAGCCGATGCCCGCGCGATGCAGGTGGCGGAGCTTCAGCAGGAGGATACGCTTAGTAAGCAGTTTATCTACTGGTTCGCGTCCGTCTGGTCGGTGTTCACCATGTTCTATGTATCAATGATCTCTTTCATGGGCGTCGACGAAAGCAGCCAGCGTTTCGCCGATACGGTGCTTGGCTTCATGCTCGGCACCTTGATTGCCGCCATGATCCAGTTCTTTTTCGGCTCTTCTCGCCGTGATCAGGAGCGTGAAAAGTTCGAGTCCGTCGCCAGAACCTTCAAGGACATTTCCGACTACGACAAATGATCCAACCCAGCACCTAGGCACAAGCCCGCCCCGAGCGGGCTTTTTGATGCCGCCATAGTGTTAAACATTGATTTTGTACGTGTCATTTTCTGGCCGAATGCAGCGGAAATGCCTGCGTTTTATTCTGGGTTTGGTGGGGGCAAGAGTAGGTGCAGTTCGTTTGGAATGGGTTTGATGTCGTTTCCAATTAAGTGACTTTTATTTCTCTCACGGCTCTGGCATTTTCAGTTGATTTGACTGTCGCTTTCTCTCATTCATGAGGGTTAGCCAGTTCGAGCATTTCAAGGAAGGTATCGTGAAGTATCTTTGCGGGTAGCTGGAATGATACGGGGCCGCTTGGCGGCCCCGTCATCAAGCGCGAGCGCTTTGGACGTTACTCGGCGGTAATGACTTTCTGCACCAATTTGCCATCCATCTTGATCGGGCCGTCTTCTTTCGCGCCCAGGGTGTACTCGAAGACGCCGGTTTTCATGCCGCCTTCTTCGCTATGCACCATCAGCATTAGGTGATCGCCGGGTTTGACGTCTTCGGTCAGAATTGCGGCAACGTCTTTGTTCTTACCCTTCTTGAGCGGTGCATGGCCGACCACGGGGCCTGGTTTCATGTCTTCGTTGGTGCGATGCACGACCAGCCAGCCGTTTTCATCAGCCATCACTTTCTTTGCCGTCACGGTGCCGCTTGAAACGGACTGATCATCGGCCCAAACACCGGGGTGCATGTCTTTATGGTCGCCTGCCTGTGCAAGGCTGGTCGCGGCGATCAGAGAAACGGATACACATGCACTTGCCATCAGCTTGTTCATCATCTTTCGCTCCTTGGTCCATCATTTTTTATCGTGTCATTCCTCATTCAAGCCTTATGACTCAAGTGAGGATGTTGATAGATACGTAAGAGGGGGGCGTCGGGTTTCAGGCCGATTGAAAAAATTATAGGTGTTGGCCTTCCGGCTGGCCGGTCGGGTAGAGAACGCCGTGAATGGCCGGGCCTGTAGGTTGGCCAGTGGGGGAGCCGCCGCTGGGTTCGATGCTGATCCCGAAGGTTGCTCGCTTGAGCAGTGCCGGGTCGTACTCACTCATCGTGCGGATATCCAGACTCAGGTCGTCGTTGAGCACGCCCAGCGAACGGGGCGTGGGCCCGAGTGCGTCATCCTTGATCCACAGCTGGTAGGACTTTCCCGCTACCGGCTCGGCGGAGACCGGCCGCACGTGTAGCTGTCTGTTGGAAAGGTCGACGGATAGCATGAACGCAGGCTGGCGGTCATCTTGCTGGAATACCGCAACAAACGAGGGGTCGCTGGGTGCGTTGCCCAGTGGGCTTGCAAGGATCAAGGCCAAAACCAGGGCAGCGGCACAGGCCAGGCCGGTACTCCACTGCCAGCGGACAAGCCGGCGACGAAGCGCCTCGATCTGGGAGTCGGGCGGCGGGTGTAATTCTGGCTGTCGTGGCTGCGTTGAGCAGTGAATCGGTGAGTGTTCTGTCTGCTGCCGTGCGGCCTCGGCTTCGAGCGCATCGATACGCTGGTCGATCCCTGTTCGAAGCTCGGGCCTCGGTGAAACCGGCAGAGCCTCCTCGCTCAGGGGGGCGAGGCGCGCCTCCCAGGCAAGAATCAGCGCGTCCAGATCAGGTTCTTGCAGACGCCGCCTGGCGATGTCTGCCCGGTCATCCGCATCCAGGGTGCCCAGTACGTACTCGGCGGCCAGCATGTTAAGCGTGTCGTTTTCAGTCACGATGCCAAACACCCCTTTAACTGCTTAAGTGCACGGTGCAACCATGTCTTGACGGTATTTACCGGCTGGTCGAAATGGGTGGCCAAATCCGCCCGGGACCAGCCTTCCAGATACGCGAGGCGGATCATGTCCTGTCGATTCTCCTCAAGCGTGTTGAGACACTGATGCAGGCGTCGGGCGTTTTGTTCCTGATGAAGCACTTCCTGCGCAGAAAGGCCTTCGTCAGGTGCGTGTTCCAGAATGTCCTCGGATTCCCGCACGCCCCTGGGTTGGCGCCGTAATTCGTCGATGGCCAGGTGGCGGGCAATGGCCACCATCCAGGTGATGGGCGACGCGCGCGTTGTGTCGAAGACCGCAGCCTGCTGCCAGATTTTTACGTAGGCTTCCTGCAGCACATCATCGGCGCTGCCTCTGTCCTGCAAGATACGCAGCACCGTGCCGTAAAGTTTCGCCGAGGTGGCGTCATAGAGGCAAGCAAAGGCCTGGCGATCCTTCTTTGCCACGCGATCAAGAAGATCACAGATATGAGCAATGCCTGCAGATGAGGCAGGTGTCGAAGGCGCTACAGTGGGGGTCGAAGACGGCCGTGAGGCATCGGGCATACGGGAGTCTCTTGTCGGGGGGGCAACGAGCCATTCACGACGACTGATCGCTGATGGTCGTCTGGCAAGAGTGCTGCCTCGGCCTTGCCTCGGTCAAGCTGGTAAGGCCGCCTGTGGCGGTTTTTTAATTTTTATCTAATTTAATGGGCGTTGTTTCCTTGAGGGGCCTTACACTAAAGAGTGCGTCTGTTTTTTTGCGCAAGACAGAAGAGGGTGCTGCGTGACGCAGGGTGCATTAGGTGAGGGTGCCAGGTCGGGGAGCGGTAAACGCCACCAACAAACGACAGGTTCAGGAGAACACGATGGCCCCATCGGACGACGCCGAGCAACTGTGGCGCTACTTCGAGGATGTACCGCGCTTGAGCGCGGCCCTTTAGGATGCGATGCAGCGGCAGAGGTTCAATCGGCTGCTGGTGGCCACCCACCGCATGGGCTGGGATTGGTGGACCGTCACATCGGCTCACGAGGGCCCTGTTCGGGTCGGGCGAAAAAATGATCTGGAGAAGGGCACGGCGTCGGTGTTGGCCAACATCGATGTCCGAAATAGCCAAATCCTGCTCAAGCTGAACAAGCGCGTTGCAGGCGCGGATGACGGCTGGCAGGTGCTGGATGAGGCGCTGATCGCGCGGTTTGAACGTGCGGAATTCGCCGCCGCGTTTCGAGAGGAACAGCAGGTGGGCCGCGCAGGGCGCTGGCCCAAAGCGTATGACCGAAAGGAGCCTTCGATGTCTGATCGACCCGTACCGCTCAATCAAATTCTGTTCGGCCCGCCCGGCACCGGCAAGACACACACCACTATCGAGGCCGCCCTTTACATCCTGGACGCCGATTATTTTGAGACGCACCGGAACGACCGCGCGGCCTTGAAGGCCCGCTTCGATACGCTGACAGAGCGCGGTCAGGTGGCGTGTGTCACCTTTCACCAGAGCGTGAGCTATTCTCGCCCGGCGGGAAAAATTCGTTCTGATCATCGATGAGATCAATCGTGGCAACGTCTCGCGCATTTTCGGTGAGCTTATTTCCCTGATCGAGCAGAGTAAGCGGGCCGAGGCCGAGGAGGCGCTGTCCGTGGTTCTGCCGTACTCAAAAGAGCACTTCAGCGTCCCCGGCAACGTCTATCTCATCGGCACCATGAACACCGCCGACCGCTCGCTTTCCGGGCTGGATATCGCCCTTCGGCGCCGCTTCGTATTCCGGGAGATGCCCCCGCGCCCCGAGCTTCTGGATCACGTGACCGTGGCAGGCATCAATGTGGGTGACATGCTTCGCACCCTGAATCAGCGCATCGAGGTGCTGCTGGATCGTGACCACTGCCTGGGGCACGCCTACTTCATGCCGCTGATCGAGGCGCCGGAACTCGGCCGGCTGGCGTTGATCGTTCGCACTCAAATCCTGCCGCTGTTGCAGGAGTATTTCTTCGATGACTGGCAGCGCATTCAGTGGGTGCTCAACGACCACCGAAAGCCGGCTTCCGACCGCTTCGTGACCCAGGCAGAACATGACCTTCACACGCTTTTTGGCGAGGCGGCGAACCTGCCGAGTCAGCGTGTCATCTGGCGGCTCAACGATGGCGCGTTCGAGCGACGCGAGGCGTACGCCGGTATTTTGAAGGCGCGCCCGCCCTTGAGTGATCACTCTGACCCCAATGAGATAGGCCCGGCGTGACACGCATCACGGTCAGGGAATACGCCCGGATCACCACGGAGCCGGTCGACACCCCCACGCTTGATCGTGCTCAGGTCTCGCCCTCGGCATTCGATTGGCTGTGCCAGCTCAACAGCACCTTCGGGCGAGGCGGGGCGAGCCTGGTGCAGGTCGATGGGCGGCGCTGGCTGCGGCTCGATAATTACGTCGGCGTGCTTGAAACCCCTTGCGGCACCTGCCTCGAAATCCTCCCAAAGCACGTGCATGACGCAGAAGACGCGGCCCCGAGTCGAAAGCTGCTTCGTCGCATGATTCAGGCCTCGCTTGAGCTTTCGACCCGCGAGGTCTGCGCCGCCGAACTTGAACTGTTCGAGGCGCCGCTGTCGGAATGGGTCATGCACCGGTTTCTGGTGGCGCTGGATGAGCTGGTGCAGCGCGGCGTGCGCTTTGACTATGAGCGCATCGAGGATGAGCAGCCGTTTCTTCGCGGCCAGCTCGATGTTACCGCCCAGATGCGCCAGCCCCCGAGCAGGGCGCATCGTTTTCGTCTGCGCCACGACCGGTTCAGCCCGAACCGGCCGGAAAACCGCCTGCTCAAATGCGCGCTGGAGCGGGTCTGCACCGCCACCCGCTCGAGTGACAACTGGCGGTTGGCCCAGGAGCTTCGACACCGGCTTTCTGATGTGCCGGCAAGCCGGGATGTGAAAACGGATTCAAACGCCTGGCGCACCGACCGTCTGATGGCGCATTACCAGCCCGTGCGCCCGTGGTGCCAGCTCATTCTCGATAAAACCCTGCCGCTCGCGGTGGCCGGCCACCATCACGGCATGAGCCTGCTGTTCCCGATGGAGCAGCTTTTCGAGCAGTACGTTGCCCACCATTTAAAGCGCGCCGCGCCGCCGTGCACCCGCGTGCACACGCAGGCCACCGGCGCCTGGCTCTGCCGCCACCGGGGCCGGAACCTCTTTCAGCTTCGCCCGGACCTGCTGGTGGAGCAGGGCGCGCGCCGCTGGGTGCTGGACACCAAATGGAAACGCCTGGCCCACGACGCGACCAACTACGGCCTCTCTCAATCGGACATCTACCAGCTCTTCGCCTACGGCCACCGTTATTTGAAGGGCCAAGGCGACGTGGCTCTGATCTACCCCGCCCATGCAATGTTTGACCGCGCGCTCGAGGCGTTCGAGTTTTCGCCAACGCATCGGCTGTGGGTTCTGCCGTTCGATCTCGACAACACCGCACTGATCGGCGGCGAGGCGGTGGGGCTGCCGTTTTCGGGCAAGGGCACTCGAGGGATGACTTAAAGAAGCCGCCTTGATGGCCGTTACCCACCGGTGGCCTAAATACACGCTTTGGCTGACGACGGGGCTGGTAAACGAAGACGCGGGGCAGATAAGCCCGGAGATAGAAAGGGCGCGACGCGAGCTTAAGCCGACAGACACGGATACCAAGTAACAAAAAAAATAATAAGTCGATGGTATTGTAGGGATGGAGAGTAGTCCTGCATATTTATATTGAATATAACTAATGCTAAAGGATTGGGTATGTCGGATAAAAAGCTTTATAATGAGAATGTTTTAGATTCGTTATTTAAACTGGTAAGTAATATTGATACTAACGAAAAGAGAACTAGCGTTGATGGTCAGGAATTAACAAATAGTAAGGTTATATGCGTAGATGGAAGTTGGGGGACAGGCAAAACTGTTTTTTGCAAAAGCCTGATTAAAAAAACAGAAGGAACCAGTTTAAAAAGTATATATTTCAATTCTTTTGAGAGTGATTATGACTCCGACCCCTTGATTTCTTTAATTACTTGCTTCGCTAAAAGTTTGCCTAGAAGTAAGTTTGAAAATTTTATAAATGAGACTTCCGAGGCGCTAAAACCTTGGGCTGGAAGTATTAAGAGCTTTGTAAAAGGAGGAGCGGGCTTAGTTGTTTCTGGGTTAACCAATGGTGCTTCTGATATGCCACTTATGAAGCAATTTAAAGATGCATCATTGACGGCTGGTGAGGAATGGATAAGTAATGCAATTAAGTCTTTGTCGAACAAGGATGACTCTATAAATAGTCTGCATCACATTATTCATAAGTATTTTAATAGCTTTGAGGCAGTTTTGATTGTTATAGATGAGCTGGATAGGTGTAGGCCAACCTATGCGGTTGAAGTAATAGAAAAAATTAAGCATGTTTTCAATATACAAAATGTCCATTTTGTACTTAGCATGGATAAAGAACAATTATTAGATACAGTCTCGAATTCATATGGATTAAAAAGTGAGAAGTCTAAATTTTATCTAGACAAATTTATTGATTTTGAATTTAAGATACAGTCCAATTGTTTCAACGTTAGAGAGAAAGTAGACTTGGATAGTGTTTCCTTGAATATATATGAGGGGCTACATGAAGAGATCAATAGAATAGGCGATGTTAAATCTTATTTTTCATTTGATTTGAAAGAAGATATCCCTCTATTTATAGGCTGTCTCGTGAATAGGGTGTCAACCAAATTCCCTAGTTTTAATCTTCGGGCTTCGAGCAATATTGTCAATTATATTGCAACTTGTTTTATGGTCTATAAAGATGAGCTACAAGACGATCTTGACTTACTTGTAGTAAGTGTTTACTCGCTAATTAAACACTGTTCAAGATACAAGTACGAGTCGAATATTCTAGTTAATAAAGGGCAGACTCTAGCTCGCCTAGGTGCTAATAAGTATAGTGGTAATCCAAGTGGGGTTGTAAGTAATTTTAAGATAACGGATATAGATAGAAGTGCAGAGGTAGAATACCTTTATGCGTTAATTCTTTTAGAATATGCAGATTTTAATGGAAATACAGTAGATAAAGCTGCTTTTGATTTATGTAAGGAAGCGTTGATAAACAAGTATAAAAGTGTTTGCGGAGAGGATTTTAGTAGATATAAAGAAGAAGTTAAAAGTGAGCTTGTGCATAGACAAGAGAGTTGGGAAGAAAAGTTAAGATATATTGGGTAAGGGTTCGGTAGTGATCTATAAAGTGCACTGTAGTGTAATACTAAAAAATAGAACAAGTGAATTATGATTCGTTGTGTAAATAAGTGCGGCCTTGTGAATTTCTCATAATCCCTTGCCCATAAACTCCCGTCCAGCTCTTCACTGAACACTACCGACTAGGCCACCCGCCAGTGCCGGAGGTCGGCCCAGACGCTGGCCCACGGCTTTTTTTACACCGTGACCCAGCCGCCTTCGTCGTGAGACGTTTCGATGGCGTCGATGAGCCGGTTGATGCGCCAGGCGTCGCGAAACATCGGGTAGAGCGGGGCGCCGGTGGCGATGCCGGTGATCATGTCGCGCACCTCGATGATCTTCTGATCGTTGTAGCCAAGCCCGTGACCGGGGGCGGGGCTGAAGGCGGCGTAGTCCGGGTGCGCCGGCCCGGCCAGCAGCGTGCGAAAGCCCTGGCGGCCAGCGGGGCCATCGTGGGTGTAGAGCTTCAGCTCGCTCATGCGCTCTTGATCGAACATCAGCGTGCCCTTGGTGCCGGTCACGGTGTAGGCCAGGCCCATCTTGCGCCCGAGCGCGATGCGCGAAGTCTCTATGTTCCCGATCAGCCCGCCCTCGAAGCGCACCAGCGCCTGAGCCTGATCGTCGTTTTCCACATCCTCGAGGGTGGCACTTCCAGACGAGACCGGCCGTTGGGTGATAACCGTCTGCACCTGACCGAACACCTCGGTGATGTGCCTGCCCGTCAGGTACTCCGCCATGTTGAGAATATGTGAGCCGAGATCCCCCAGGGCGCCGGCACCGGCGGTGCGGCGGCGGGTGTGCCAGTCGTGAGGTGTGGTGGGGTCGGCCAGATAGTCTTCGTTGTGGCGGCCGCGAAAATGCACCAGCTCGCCGAGTTCGCCGCGCTCGATGATCTCGCGGGCAAGCTGGGTAGCGGAATTTCGAATGTAGTTGAACCCGACCAGCGTCTTGACGCCGGCCCGCTCGGCGGCCGCCACCATCTCTCCGGCGTCCCTGGCGCTCAGCGCCAGCGGCTTCTCGGCGTAGACGTGCTTGCCTGCCGCGATTGCCGCCAGCGCCATCTCCTTGTGCAGGTAGTTGGGGGCGCAGATGTCGACCACATCCACGGCGGGGTCGGTGACCAGCGCGCGCCAGTCACCGGTCGAGCGGGCGAAGCCCAGTTCGCGGGCCTTCTCGGCGGCACGGGCGTCGTCGAGGTCGGCGAGCAGGTCGCACACCGGCGTTACCGGCAGTGAAAACACGGTCGGTGCGGCCTTGAAGGCAATGGCGTGGGCCTTGCCCATGAACCCCGTGCCGATCAGTCCGATGTTCAGAGTATCCATAGCGTGGCCTCAATAAGGTGCGCCTCGAGCCCGGCCGAAAGCGACCGGGCTCGAGGTGGGGGGAAGGTCAAGTGCCCGATCGCTCAGTGCGTCGGCATCGTGAAGTGGTTGCTTTCCTCTCGAATGCCGCTGGGCCAGCGCTGAGTGACTGTTTTCATGCGCGTATAAAAGCGCACACCGTCGCTTCCGTGCATGTGGAGCGGGCCAAACAGGGAGCGTTTCCAGCCGCCGAAGCTGTGAAAGGCCATCGGCACCGGGATGGGCACATTGACCCCGACCATGCCGACCTGAATCCGCTCGCAGAACTGGCGGGCGGCGTCGCCGTCTCGGGTGAAAATGGCGGTGCCGTTGCCGAACTCGTGGTCGTTGATCATCGAGACCGCTTCATCGAAGCTCGCCGCCCGAGCGATGGCCAGCACCGGCCCGAAGATCTCTTCCGAATGAATCCGCATGCCCGGTGTCACCCGATCAAACAGCGTACCGCCGATGAAGTAGCCGTTGCCCGCACCGTCGATCTGCGCTTCGCGGCCATCGACCACCAGTTCGGCCCCTTCCTCGACGCCGGTTGTGATGTAGTCCTTGACCTTGTCCAGATGCGCCCGCGAGATCAAGGGCCCCATGTCGTTGTCCGGGCCGTCGACCAGACCGGGGCCGACCCGCAGGGTTTCGAGTTTTTGGATCAGTCGGTCGCGCAGGCGGCGGGCGGTGTCCTCACCGACCGGCACCGCCACCGAGATCGCCATGCAACGCTCGCCGGCCGAGCCGTAGGCGGCGCCCATCAGGGCGTCCACCGCTTGATCGAGGTCGGCATCGGGCATGATCACCATGTGGTTCTTGGCCCCGCCGAGGGCCTGCACGCGCTTGCCGTGATTCGATGCGGTGGCGTAGATGTATTCGGCAATCGGGGTTGAACCAACGAAGCTGACCGCCTGCACCCGCTCATCGGTCAGCAGCACATCGACGGCTTCCTTGTCGCCGTTGACCACGTTGAACACGCCGTCGGGCAGGCCGGCCTCGGTGAGCAGCTCGGCCAGGCGCAGCGGCGTGGACGGGTCCTTCTCGGAAGGCTTCATGACGAAGGTGTTGCCGCAGGCCAGCGCGATGGGGAACATCCACATCGGAACCATCGCCGGGAAATTGAACGGCGAAATGCCCGCGCACACGCCGACCGGCTGCATCATGGAGTAGCTGTCGACGCCGGTGCCGACGTTCATCGAGTGCTCGCCCTTTTGCAGGTGGGGAATGCCGCAGGCGAACTCGACGACCTCAAGTCCTCGGGTCAGTTCGCCCTTGGCGTCCGAGAACACCTTGCCGTGCTCGCTTGAAATCAGCCGGGCGAGGTCGTCGGCGTCGCGCTCGATCAACGCCTTGAACTTGAACAGAATGCGCGCGCGCTTGAGCGGTGAGAGCGCCGACCACGCGGCGAACGCCTGATCGGCCGCGGCGATCGCGTCTCGGGTGTCCTCGGCCGAGGCAAGCGTTACGCGGGCCTGTTCCTCGCCGGTGGCAGGGTTGAACACGGGCGCCGTGCGCTCGCTGTGCCCGGCGTCGGCCGCGCCATTGATGTAATGATGAATCTGAGTCATGAGAGTGCCCTTTGACGGTTGAATTATTGATCGACGGTAAACCCTGCCTGCTCGGCCAGTGAGTGCAGGTTGCGGTGGCCGAGCCGGGCGTAGGTCAGCGGGTGAGCAATCTGAGGGTCCTGCTCGGCCTCGACCACAAGCCACCCCGAATAGCCTGACGCGCTCAACTGCTCGAGGGCTGGCAGAAAGTCTACGTCGCCGTCGCCCGGTACGGTGAATAACCCATCGAGCACGCCATCGAGAAAGCTCTTGTCGCGGTTTCGAACGTCGTCCAGTACCGGGCGGCGAATGTCCTTGCAGTGCACGTGCTTGATGCGCGCGCTGTAGCGCCTGGCGATCTCGAGCGGGTCGCCGCCGGCGCCCACCAGATGCCCGAAATCCAGCAGCAGACCCACGGAGTCTCGGGTGTTGTCCATCAGCCGAATCACGTCGGCCTGGCTTTCGACCGCCGTGCCAAGGTGGTGGTGGTAGACCAGATGCACGCCCTGATCCTTCAGATAATCGCCGACCACGTTGAGGCCCTCGGTCAGGCGCTGCCAGTCCTCGTCGCTCAAGTGAGGGCGCTGGGACAGCGGCCGGGCCTGATCGCCGTGGACACAGCCGGTCACGTCGCAGAACACCATCACCTTAGCGCCGCACGCCTTGAGCAGGTGCAGGTGATCCTGAAGGGCCTCGATTTCCTCCTCGGGGCTTCGGGTTAGAACGTGGCCCGAGTACCAGCCGGAGACCAGCGCCAGCGCATGCTCGTCGAGCACCTTCGACAGCGCCTCGGGGGTGCGCGGAAACTTGTTGCCAAGCTCGAACCCGCTGAAGCCGGCCTCGCGGCCCTCGGAGAGGCAGGTCTCGAGCGGGGTTTCGCTGCCAAGGCTTGGCAGGTCATCGTTGGTCCAGGTCAGGGGGTTGATGCCCAAACGTACGCTAGACATGGGTCTGCTCCTTTGATGGGCGGGCCGGGCCCGCCGCACTGAGTCGTGATCGAAATGCTGAAATGGCTATTCGTGCCTGTACGTCGCGCCCTCAGCGGGTTTGCGTGCGCTTGGCCGCGAGATAGTTCTGGTACGCCTGCTGCACCGGTGCGCGCTCCGACACCTCCGGCACCGCCACATCCCACCAGGCGCCGCCTTCGGCCGTGCTTGGCAGTGGGTCGGTATCGAGCGCGATCACGTAGGTGGTCGTGGCTGCCCGGGCGCGGGTCAAGGCCTTTTCAAGGGCATCGATGCCGCTGACGTGCTCGGCCTCACAGCCAAGCGCTCGGGCGTGGGCGGCGAAGTCGGTTTTCGGGGCGCCGCCGGGGGCGGTGTGGCAATCCTCCAGGAGGTTATTGAAGCCGGCCCCGCCGGTGGCCTGCTGCAGACGGTTGATGCAGCCAAAGCCTCGGTTGTCGAGCACCACCACGGTGAGCTTGTGGCCGAGCATGACGGAGGTGGCAAGCTCTGAGTTGTGCATCAGGTACGAGCCGTCGCCGACCATCACGATCACCTCGCGCTCGGGGCGTGCCATCTTGACCCCGAGCCCCCCGGCGATCTCGTAGCCCATGCAGGAAAAGCCGTATTCGACGTGGTAGCTGCCGGGCCCGCTGCACTGCCACAGCTTGTGAAGCTCGCCGGGCAGGCCGCCGGCGGCGCACACTACGGTGCTGTCGCCGCCGGCCTGACGGTTCACCGCGCCGATCACCTGAGCGTCGGTCGGGCGCTCACGGCCCTTATCGGCCGTCACGCGGGCGACCACCTCTGCCCAGTCGCGCTTCACGCGTCCAATCCGGTCGCGCCACTCTTCCCCGGTGCGCCACTCGCCAAGCCCGCTCGAGAGCTGGGTCAGACCGTCGCGGGCATCGGCGGTCAGGGGCAGGGCGCCATGTTTCAGGCTGTCGATACGGCCCACGTTCAGCGCCACAAGCGGTCGGTCGTCCCGCTCGAACAGCGCCCGCGAGCCGGTGGTGAAGTCCTGAAGGCGAGTGCCCACCGCCAGAATCAGATCCGCCTGCTCGGCCAGGTGGTTGGCCGCCGCGCTGCCGGTCACCCCGATCGCGCCGACGGCGCAGGGATGGTCGTCGGCAAGTGCGCCCTTGCCGGCCTGGGTCTCGGCAACCGGGATGCCATGGGTACGGGCGAACGCGTCAAGCGCCTCGCACGCGCCGGCATAGTGCACGCCGCCGCCGGCGACGATCAGCGGGCGCTCAGAGCGGGCAAGGGCCGAGATCGCATCATCGAGCTCCCGTGTTTCCGGTTGTGGGCGGCGAAGGCGATGCACCTGCGGTTTGAAAAAGTGCGCCGGGTAGTCGTAGGCGAAGGTCTGAACGTCCTGCGGCAGTGCAAGCGTTGCCGGGCCGCAGTGCTCGGGGTCGAGCAGGGTTGCCAGCGCCTGCGGCAGACTGGTCAGCAGCTGTTCGGGACGGGTGATGCGGTCGAAGTAGCGCGAGACCGGCCGAAAGCAGTCGTTCACCGTGACCGACGGGTCGCCGAAGTGCTCCACCTGTTGAAGTACCGGGTCCGGCGCTCGAGTGGCGAAGGTGTCGCCAGGCAGAAGCAGAATCGGCAGCCGGTTGGCGTGGGCAAGCCCGGCGGCGGTGACCATGTTGGTGGCGCCGGGGCCGATGGAGCTGGTGGCCGCCATCATCCGGCGTCGGCCATGGGCCTTGGCAAACGCAATGGCGGCGTGCGCCATGGTCTGCTCGTTGTGGCCGCGAAACGTCGGCAGTTCCTCTCGCACGTGGTAGAGCGCCTCGCCAAGCCCGGCCACATTGCCGTGGCCGAAGATGGCGAACACCCCCTCGAACAGGGGCATCTCGGCACCGTCGTGCTCGATGCGCTGCGCCGCCAGATACTTGACCAGCGCCTGGGCCATGGTCAGTCGAAGGGTCTTCATGACAGAGCGTCCTCTTCTTTAATGGGCTGAGCCTTGCAAAGCTGTTGCCAGGCCTCGATCAATTCCGCGTAGTTGCCTGCGACCTGATCGATCAATGCGTCGTCGTCGATGTGGCCGGCCAGCCAGTCGCGGCTGGGGCGTGCAAAGAGGGTGCGGCCCACGGTGAAGCCCTTGCACTGATCGACCCCGGCGGCGGCCTCGAAGCCGCGTTTCATCTCGGCCATCGGCGCGTCGAGCCCGAGCAGCACTACCCCGCGGCAGTGCGGGTCCTGCTCGGCGATGGCCTTGCCCACCTCGGCCCAGGCGGCGTTCGGCATCGTTGGCAGCTTCCACCAGTCGGGGCGGATGCCGAGGTTATAAAGCCGCTTCACCGCCCGTGCCAGGGTGTGGTCATCGATGGGATAAGCCTTGGGCGGAATGACTTCGATCAGAAGCTCGAGGTCATGTACGCAGGCCGCCTGATAAAGCTGGCGCAGGTGCGCTTCCTGATCGAGGCGCAGGGCGAGAGGGTCGTCTGGATGGTAGAACACCAAGCACTTGATGATGTGCTCGCGCGGCCAGTGCCGCAGCTGGCTGCCCAGGTCGTCGCCGTGCTGGAAGCGCAGCGGCCGCGAGCCCGGAAGCTCGACCGGACGGCCGATCCACCAGCCCTTGCCGGTGGCGTCGTTAAGGGCGTCCTGCCCGAAGACGTCATCGACCAGAATGGCCGGGTGGGCAATGTCGGTACGACGCGCGCCTTCCTCGGCGGCGCGAATCAGAAGCTGCTTGAGCGCCGGAATGCGGGCCGGGTCGGCATGAACGTCTCGGGCCATGTCGGTGAGCTGGCGGCGGTGATCGAAGGCCAGCCCGCAGACCTGAGGCCAGACCTTGGGCGTACGGGTGGTGACCCGGTGCAGGTGATTGAGTCGCGCGTCCTGATCTGGGCGGGGCACGGCGTCGCGGCGTTCGAGGTAATCAAACAGCTCCTCCTCGGTCGGCATCGCCGGGGCGCAGCCATGGCGCGAGACCACCATGGCTCCGCAGGCGTTGGCGTAGGCCGCGCTGGTTTCCCAGTCCTCGCCGCGAAGCCAGCCCCTTAGAAGTCCGCTCATGAAGGCGTCGCCGGCACCGAGCACGTTGAGCACCTCGACCTTGACCCCCTTGACCAGCACGCCATCCTCGAGGCGCTCGGGAATGGGGCCGTCGAGAATCACGCAGCCCAGCGCCCCGAGCTTGCAGACAAGCGTTGCGTCACTGACCGCCCGCACGGCCTTGAGTGACGCGAGGGTGTCGGTGCTGCCGCCTGCGATGTGAAACTCTTCTTCAGTGCCGACGATGAGGTCGAAATCGCCAAGCCAGGCGCGGAGGTCCTCGGTGACCCGGTCATCGGCAATAAACCGTGTCTCGCCGTCGCCGGGCGAGGTCAGCCCCCACAGCACCGGGCGGTAGTCGATGTCGAGCACCCGCTTGACGCCGTGCTCGGCGGCCGCATCGAGCGCCACGCGGCAGGCTCTGGCGGTTGTCGCATCGGACAGGTGGGTGCCGGTGATGGCAAGCGCCTTGGCCCGGGCGATAAAGGCCGGGTCGATGGCCTCGGCGTCAATCGCCATGTCGGCGCAGTCACGACGATAGAACAGCAGCGGAAAGCTGTCCCGGTCCTTGAGGGCCAAAAGCACGAGCCCGGTGTGGCGCTCGGGGTCGGTCTGGAGGGCGCTGACATCGACGCCGGCGCGCGTGAGTTCTTCGCGCACGAAGTTGCCCATCTGTTCGTTGCCGACCCGCGAGAGCATGGCGGATTTAAGCCCCAGACGGGCGGTGCCGTAGGCCATGTTGCCGGAGCTTCCGCCGAGGTACTTGGCGAAGCTCGAGACGTCTTCCAGACGGCTCCCGAGCTGCTCGGCGTAAAGGTCGACGGCAACGCGGCCGAGGCAGATCAAGTCCAGCGGTCCGTCGGGGGTGTGCGTGTCTTGCATGGTGTCTCTCCTCGTCACGGTCGCGCCGCGGTTCACGCCCGAGCCGGGCGAGATGGATACGTCGTCGGCGCGGCAACGCCTGGTTCAATCAATGATCACGGCGTGAACGCCTACGTAAAGCGCTCGAGCGCACGCTCGGTCTCACCCGTTGCAAAGCCTTCAAGGCCGACGGTGCCCTGATACCCCAGATCAGCCAGTGCCCGGGCAATGGCGGGGTAGTGGATTTCGCCGCTGCCGGGCTCGCAGCGCCCCGGCACATCGGCGACCTGAATTTCGCCGACGTAGGGCAGGGCGCGCCGCACCAGCTCGATCAAATTCCCTTCGCCGATCTGGGCGTGATACAGATCCAGCATCATTCGAAGGCCTGGGCGATCAACGCTTGCAACCAGCTCAAGTACGTCCTCGGCCCGGGCAAAGGGCACGCCGGGATGGTCGACCCGGGTGTTCAGGTTCTCGAGCACGAAGGTCACGTCATTGGCCTCGCCCAGATCGGCCAGCCGGTTCAGCGTGTCGTGCGCCTGAATCCACATCGCTCCGGAGACGTGTGTCTGTGGAACTACCGGCAGCCCGCGCTGATCGAGCCCGGTGCCGTGCAGGTTGAGCCGGGGTACCCCGAGGCGCTTGGCCACCGTGATCGAATCACGGGCGGAGGCGATCAGGCGCTCGGCGCCGGCCTTGTCCGAAAGCGTGCCCTCGATGTAGCCGGTCATGGAGGAAAACGTCGCGCCGGTGCGCTCGAGAGCGTCGAGGTCATGACGCGTCCAGTCCCAGAGCTCGACCTGAAAGCCCAGTGCGTCGAGCGCTCGAACGCGCTCGGCCATCGGACGATCCAGAAAGACCATCTCGGCGCAGACGGCCAGCGTGAACGTGCAGGTGTCGGTGCGCTTGGTCATACGCTCGAGGCCTGATTTTGAGGGGCTGCTTCGGGGCGGGCACTGCGCTGGTCTTCCTGGTCGGTGTGTTGAAACTCGGCCAGTTCGGCGTCGAGGCTTTCAAGCTCGGCGCCGCCGGCCATCATGTTCAACACCTCCTCACGGCTGATGTCTTCCTTGCGGAAGGAGCCGAGGCTGCCGCCGCGTTTCAACAGGGTAAAGGCGTCGGCGACCGGGTAGGCGTGGTGGACGTTATGGGTGATGAAGATGACCGCCAGACCGTCGGCGCGGGCCTTGGCGATGTAGCGCAGAACGACAGAGGCCTGCTTGACCCCCAGTGCGGAGGTCGGCTCGTCCAGAATCAGCACCTTGGCGCCGAAGTAGACCGCGCGGGCGATGGCGACGCACTGGCGCTCGCCGCCGGAGAGGGTGCCGACGGGCTGGCTCGGGTCACGGACATCGATGCCGATCTTCGACATTTCCTGCATGGCGATGCGGTCAGCGCGCTTCCAGTCGATGCGCTTGAACAGCCCCCAGCCGGTGGTGGGTTCGCGGCCCATGAAGAAATTTCGGGTGATCGACATCAACGGGATCATCGCCAGGTCCTGAAAGACGGTCGCGATGCCGGCATCGAGGGCATAGGCGGGGGACTTGAAGCTTACTTCCTCGCCGTTGAGCAGCATCTGGCCGTCGGTCGGGCGGTGCACGCCGGAGAGCGTCTTTATAAGAGTCGACTTGCCGGCACCGTTGTCGCCCAGAAGGCACATGACTTCGCCGGAACACACGGCCATCGAGATGTCGCTCAAGGCTATGACGCTGCCGAAGTGCTTGCTCACATGGCGCATTTCGATCATTGGCGTACGTTTGCTCATGTCACTTGGCCTCCATCGCCTTCTTGCGCATAAAGTTGTTGAACAGCACCGCCACCAGCAGCATCACGCCGAGAAAGACCTGGAACCAGTCGGTGTTGACGCCGGTGTAGAAGATGCCCATCTGCACCAGACCGAAGATCAGCGCGCCAAGCGCGGCGCCGATGGCCGAGCCGTAGCCGCCGGTGAGCAGGGCGCCGCCGATGACCACCGCGATGATTGCCTCGAGTTCCTTCAAAAGCCCGCGAATGGTGTCGGCCGAACCGGTGTCCATGACCTGCAGGCAGGCAAAGATGGTTGCCGAGAAGGCGGTGAACATGAACAGAGAAATCTTGACTCGACGGACCGGCACGCCGGAGTTGCGGGCGGCGTTGGCATCCCCGCCGCTTGCAAAGATCCAGTTGCCGTAAGGTGTGCACAAAAGCACCCAGGTGGCGACGGCGGTCAACCCAAGCCACCAGACGATAGAGACCGGAATGCCGGTGACCAGCGGGTTGCCGGCGAAGTTGGTGGCGATCCACCCCTGCGCGGCCATCCAGGAAAAGAGCCCGGTGGCCACCTCGCCCGAGAACAGCGCGGCGAACCAGTCGCCCTGCATGTGCTCGTGAATGCCTCCGATCTGGGTGCGCCCGGTCAAAAGGCGGCTGATCCCGATGGCAAGGCCTCTCAGGATGAACAGAAAGCCAAGCGTCACGATGAAGGAGGGCAGACCGGTCTTGTTGACCAGGTTGCCGTTGATCCAGCCCACAAGACCCGCGCAGGAAAACGCCAGCAGGATGGCAGCCCACAGCGGCCAGCCGTATTCCACGGCGGGGATGGCGATCAGGATGCCGGCGAGGCCGATCATCGAGCCGATTGACAGGTCGAATTCACCGCCGATCATCAAAAGGGCGGCGGCGGTGGCAATGATGCCGAGCTGCGCGGCCACTTCCAGAAAATTGACGATGCCGGCCGGGGTAAACATGCCCGTGCCGCTGGCGGCGACGATGAAGAACGCCAGCACAAGCACGGTGCCCGCCAGCGCCCCGAGTTCCGGGCGGCTCAGCGCCTTTTTCCAGAAGGGCACTCGTTGAATGCGCTCATCGGGTTTTTCCGACGAATGAGGGGCGGGCTTGGAGGAGGTATTGGACTGCATGAGGGTCGCTCCCAGGCCCGATGATGCATCGGGCCTTTGCGGTGGTAGAGGGGATCAACGAATGCCTTGTTGGCTCAACTTGATGACCTGAGCGGCATTTTCCTGGGTCACGAAGCCTGGGCCAGTTGGCACGTCGCCGGCGGGCAGCAGGCCGTGTTTGGCGTACTGATCAAGGAACATGACCGGCAGGTACCCCTGAAGGTATTGCTGCTGATCGATGGCAAAGTCCATGTCGCCCTTTTCGAGCGCTTGAAGAATGCCGGGGGAGAGATCGAAGGTGGCGAGGGTGAACATGTCGGTGGCGCCCTGTTCACGCATGGCCTGAAGCATCGGTTCGGCCGCCAGGGTGCCAAGGGTCAGGATGCCGCGAACGTCCTTGTGTTCATTGAGGTAGGCCACGACCGCGTTACGGATCGCGGTGGGGTCGTAGGTCGTTGCGAGCTGCTCGGCATTGCCGTCAAAGCCTTTCAGGAAGCCGTCACAGCGCTGATCGAGGCCCTGATTGCCCTGCTCGTGGTTGACGCACACGGCCTTTTTAACGCCCATTTCCTGCATGCGTTCCGCGGCCTGTTTGCCGGCCTCGTACTCGCTCTGGCCGACGTGCAGGCGTGCCCCGTACTTGCGGGCGACGTCGCCGCCTGAGTTGATGGTGATGACGGGGATGCCGTTGTTGGTGGCTTTTTGAACGATGCGGCCGAGGGCGTCTTCGTCCGTGAAGGAGACGATCAGGCCGTCGGGGTTGGAGGCCACGGCGGCTTCGACCAGCTGCTGCATCTTGGCCATGTCAAACGTCGAGGGCGCGCGGTATATTCGATTTAGAATACAAACTAAATATTCTATACTTTGGTATGCATGGAATTTTTATTCCATTACCCCTAGGCTGTCGAAGGCAAGCAAGGCGCACGCCTTCACGGCCCTGCACCGGCGAGGAACGTTCAATGAATGAGACGCCCAAGAGTTTCGAAGCGCTTGAAGCTCGTATCACGGAAGATTACCCGTCGCTCAGCCGCCGCTTGCAGCAGACGGCGCGCTTTCTGCTTGATCACCCGCAAAAGGTCGCTTTTGCAACCGTTGCCAAGCTCGCGCAGGAGGCCGAGGTCACGCCCTCGACCCTGATCCGGTTTGCCAACAGCTGCGGCTTCAAGGGCTTTTCCGACATGCAGGAGCTGTTTCGCTCACGGCTGGTCGACGAGCTGCCCAATTACACCGAGCGCATTCGGGCGGTACTGACGGCCACCGGCGAGGCGCCGGACAGCACGCAGCTCTTGTGGGAGTTTGCCGAGGCCAATCGGGACGCACTGGAGCAGCTGCCGGGCCGAATTGATCCGAAGCACCTGGAGCAGGCGCTGGATATTTTGGAAAACGCCGAGGCCATTCATGTGCTGGGCGCGCGTCGTAGCTTTGTGGTGGCGAGTTACGTGACCTACGCGCTGCATCACATCGACAAGCGGGCGTTTCTGGTCAATGGGTTGGGCGGCATGTATGGCGAGCAGATGCGCGCGATCGGCTCAGACGATGCCCTGATCGCCGTCAGCTTTTCGCCGTACGCAGAGGAGAGCCGGCAGGCCGCAGAGCAGGCCCATGAGCGCGGCATTCCGATCGTGGTTATTACCGATTCGAGCCTGAGCCCGATGGCGCGGCTGGCGGATGTTGCGCTGGTGGTGCATGAGGCCGAGGTCAAGAGCTTTCGGGGGCTGACGGCCTCACTGTGTTTGACCCAGACGCTTGCCATCGCGCTCGGCATGCGCAAGGACAAGACGCTGGCGCCCTCGAGCGGGGCCGGCGATCAGGAGCACGCCTGATTCGTCAGGCAACAGGGCGTCAATGAGGCGTGTGACGCACGTTATTTATCTGGTAGAGGAAAGTGCTATGAGAATCGCTTTGATCGGCGCTGGTCGCATCGGCAAGGTTCATGCCCAGACCATCGACCGAAACCCGGACGTCACACTGGTGGCCGTGGCCGATTACCACCGGGCCGCCGCCGAGGCCCTGGCGGATCAGTACGGGGCGGCGGCGGTCGACGCCGATGCTCTCTTCGACGACGACACCATCGATGCCGTGCTGATCGCCTCCAGTACGCCCACACACGCCGACTACCTTGAGCGGGCCGCCCGAGCCGGCAAGGCGATCTTGTGCGAAAAGCCCATCGCACTCGATCTCGCGCGAACCGCGAAGGCGCTCGAGGTGCTGGCGACCAACCCGGTGACCTGTGCGCTCGGGTTCAATCGCCGTCACGACCCTCAATTCGCAGCCTTGAAGCACGCCATCGATACCGGCCGGATCGGCAGCCTCGAGACGCTGACGATCATCAGCCGTGACCCTGCGCCGCCGCCCGCCGAGTACGTCAGTGCTTCCGGGGGGCTGTTTCGCGACATGATGATTCACGATTTCGACATGGCCCGATGGCTGCTCGATGAACCGATCGTCCGCGTGCACGCGCAGGGCAGCTGTTTGATCGACAAGGCAATCGGCGAGGCCGGCGATGTGGACACCGCCATGGTTACCTTGGTAACGGCGAGCGGCCGACTCTGCCACATCAACAATTCCCGGCGAGCAAGTTACGGCTACGACCAGCGCATCGAAGCCTTCGGCAGTGCCGGCATGCTTCAGGCGCAAAACGAGACCGATACCCGGGTGCGCTTTACCAGCGAGCAGGGCCAGGTGGAAGAGACGCCGAAGTGGTTCTTTCTGGAACGCTATGCCCAGGCCTATGGCCGCGAAATCGACGATTTCGTTCAGGCGTGGAAACACCAGCGAGCACCGCTTGCCGGCGCCGAGGATGGTTTCGAAGCGCTGAGACTCGCCGAGGCGGCCTACCGCTCGCTGACCGAAGATCGCTCCGTGGCGCTCGATGACATCCGTTGAGCGCATGCATCCTGTCGATTCATCAAAAGGAGAGACGCAATGACGTCGCTATTGGTACGCCCGACATCGCCCGCCGAGGACGGAACGATTCTTGAGGTGACGCCCGAGTCCGCCGGCTGGGCGCATGTCGGCTTTCGAGTACATGCTCTGTCAAAAGGCCAGACGCTCGAAAGCCATACCGGCACGCGTGAGCACTGCCTGGTGCTGCTTACCGGGCGTGCGACGGTGTCGAGCGGTGACAAGCATTGGGAAGACATTGGCGAGCGCATGGACGTGTTTGAAAGGGTTCCGCCCTATGCGGTGTATCTGCCGGATGGCGTGAGTTTCCAGGTTGAGGCCACCTGCGACATGGAACTTGCGGTGTGCAGCGCGCCGGGCCATGGCACTCACGAGGCGCGTCTGATCACGCCCGAACAGATTGCCCGGAGTACCCGTGGCACGGGCACCAATACGCGCCATATCCAGGACATACTGCCGGAGTCGGAGCCTGCTGACGGGCTTTTAGTGGTGGAGGTGTATACGCCGGCGGGCAACTGGTCGAGCTACCCGCCTCACAAGCACGACGTCGACAACCTTCCCAAGGAGTCACTGCTCGAGGAAACCTATTACCACCGCCTGAATCCGTCGCAGGGGTTTGCCTTTCAGCGGGTCTATACCGATGACCGCTCGCTTGACGAGACCATGGCGGTGGAAAACGGCTGCTGTGTGATGGTGCCCCGGGGGTATCATCCGGTCGGCGCCCCCCATGGCTATGAGCTTTACTACCTGAACGTCATGGCCGGGCCAACACGGGAATGGAAGTTCCAGAACGATCCGGACCACGACTGGATTGCCAGGCAGTGATGGTTATAGCGCTCAGGTTCAACGTGCCCGCGCCTCGTTCAGGCGGGGCGTGGACTGATCAATTATCCGCCATCGTTTTTTCAGGCAGCTGCCGCAGCTTGCGCTTGCCCTGGAAGCTCTTGAATTGGCTGTAGGCCAGCGCGCACAGCCCGATCAGTACCATCACCAGTGCTTGACGTAGATCCATCCCTGGAACCTCGATCATGTTGTAAGAGATTGTCAGTCTAGTCCCTGATGTTAATGCGTCGCTTGATCAGTTGCGCTCAAATTCGCGCCTGTTTGGACCTGCAGTGAATGCGGCGTCGAATCTGAACTAGGATGAAGAGGTCAGTGGGCGTGCCCATGCGTACACATGGTTCTGATTCAGGCGCGCCGGGCATTGATAAAGGTAAACCAGGGCACCGGCGAGGGAGGCGACCGCGTGCTCAAGGTGGTTCAAACGGATCTTGACGAGTAAGTACTACCCAGGAGAACAGCCATGACACCGCATAGACCAACAGCGTCGATCGCCCCTACGTGTGCAGCGTCCACGCCGATCAACCCCGATCCATCGCCGCCGGAAGCGCCGCCCGAACCGGGCCCCGAGATCGAGCCGCAGGAACCGCAGCCTGAAATCGACCCGGACGACATGCCGGACACCGACCCCAATCCGCCGCCCGAGGTCGACCCTCAGGCGCCCGAGCCTGACATGGACCCGACGGCGCCCCCGGAGGTCGATCCGGTCGAGCCTACCGAGGTCGAACCGGATGCGCCGACGGAAATCGAGCCGACCCAGCCGCTTGAGATCGATCCGGTCGAGCCGCCGGAAGTGCCTGCGAATGTGCCGAAAGAGTTTTAAGGCAGCGGAGGCCAAGCACGAACCATAAACGATAAAAGGGGCGCTCAATGCGCCCCTGTTTTGTGGCAGGCCGCGTCTAGTGACTTGAAGTGTCCATCGGTTTATCCCAACCGATAAGCGGTTTGTCGCTCCAGGCGCCATAGGTTGCGTTGGGGAATGCAATCCAGAGTGTGCCGATCTTGTCTGCGTTGTCCTTGAGGGCCTTGGCTCGGCCATTGAGGTCATCAGTTGAAAAGGCTTGGCTCATGTCCGGCAGGCTGTCCCCAAGCAGCAGCACGATCTTGTGATTCTCCTGAACCTTGGCTCGGCGTTCTTCCTTGGGTGGGCCAAGCAGTAAGACGCTCTCCTTGGACACCTGAGGCAACTCCAGAGCGTTCAGCGTGTCGATCGTCGAGCCCTTGTTGTCATCGAAGCGGTCTGAAATGTAATAGATCGCGACGCCTTTCTGATCGGCGTAGTCCAGGAATTCCTTGGCGCCGGGCGTGAGGGTCGGCGCACCGTCGCGTTCCCATGCGCTCCAGGTATCCCAGCCTGTGTAGTCGTGACAGTGCTGCATGTCTCGAATCAGCAGCTTTGAATTATCAAGTACCGTCTCATCCAGATCAGTGACCACGGCCAGCCTGGATGGATCGTCGTTGTTAGCCAGCGCCTCGTCCAGGCGCAGCTTGGCCAATACCCAGCTTTGGCGCTGGAGGGCATGGATCTCGGATGAATTCTGATAGCGAAGGCTCATGGCGTAGGCGGCGACCGGGCAGTTTTTCAATGCGTGATCAGCCGTCGTGTCAGTCGGTGCGTCGTTGGCGTGAGCATGAAGTGGCAAGGCTAGAAAGGAGGCAACAATTGCCGCGGTATGAATGATTCGTTTTTTGGATGTGGTCATGGAAGGGCCTGATTTTTAGTTGTCGGTGGCCCATGTAACGTACGATAGGTAGGGGTATAAGTAAAAAGCGACTCATCTAAATGAATCAATCGGATTAGATGAATCTCGGTGAGCTGGGGCGGTTGATTCAGAGGCGTTTAAAGAGGCTTCGCTGCCAGGTTCAGCCATCAATCGGTGGTGTTTTGGTAATATTGGCGCCTGAATTGGGCGTCAGGGGCGTCAGGGGCGTCAGGGGCGTCAGGGGCGTCAGGGGCGTCAGGGGCGTCAGGGGCTTCAACGTCGATCTGTCCGAAACGGGGGTCGGCGACGCCAGTCACAAGCCAGACCGAATATTCCGGTAGCGTAAGCGCGATGCGGGATTTGAGCTCCACCGGGGCCGGGCGAGTCTTTTGCTCTATATCGATGATGAGATTGGAGGGCACGCCAACCAGGCGCGCGAACTCGTCCGGGGAGATCTGTAACTTTTCCCTCAGTGTCTTGAGACGGTATCCGTAGTCGGTAGGCATCCGTTCAATCTCATACAATTATTCTTCAATTATAATAACAGGAATATTTTGTATTTGGCTCAAAATAATTCATCGTGGCTTAATCCTTGAAGGGCTTGCCTTGGATCCTCTTTTTTGAACGAAAAAGAGGAACGTGTATGTTTTTGAAGGACGAGTGAGTGCGCGAGGATGCGCACCCAGAGCGTTCAGTCCGCTTTGGAAGTCACGGCCAGACTCGATAGGTCGGCGCGAGCCAGAAAGGTCATCCAAGAATGTAGGGGTTGTGTGACCAAACCCAGGCGGTCAACGCCGTTGCCAGCGTCACCCAGGCTAGATACGGCAGCATAAGCACGCCGGCGAGCCAGTCTGCGCGCCAGAAGCCGATCAACGTAGCCAGAATCAGCATCCACAGCACGACCACGTCAGCAAGCGCGGCAAGCCCCATTGTCCAGCTGAAAAACAGCCAGCTCCAGAGCATGTTGACGCCAAGCTGAACCAGATAAAGCGTCAGAATGCCCTTGCGCGCCGAAAAGCCCCCGATGCGCCATACCCGCCAGGCCGCGAAGCCCATGAGGACGTAAAGCGTGGTCCAGACCGGGCCGAAGACCCAGCCCGGCGGTGCCCATCCGGGCTGCTCGAGCTGCTCATAGAGACTGCGGGCGTCGACCGAGGCAACCGCGCCTAAAAGAAGTGCGAACGCACTGAGGCCCAGCCAGGCCAGAAGACCGCCCGCCGGGCTCAAGGTACGCGAGGAGGGGGCCGGGATCGACATGGGATGTTCGCTATCGCGCATGACAAACTCCAATGATGGTGGGCCAGGGGTGGCCCGACTCCTGAATGTGTCTGTCAGTCTATACGTAGTCAAGCACTTCGGCATGTACGCGTTTTGTCGGTAGTGGATCCCATTTGCCCGAACAAGGAGTGCCTGCCTGCGACATTGGCTGGCCATTGCGTTAGAAGCGCGACAGGATTCAGGTTCAAGGACATTAAAAAACCGCAGCTACAGGCTGCGGTTTCTGTCGTGAGGTCCATGTGCCCGCGAAGGCAGGCATATGGGGTGCGTCACTTAAGCGTAGGTGTTGATGTTGGTGCCCACATCACCCGAGGTTGCAAGCTGGGGCTGTGGGGCAACCGCTTCCATCAGTTGGTCCACGCTTGCGGCCTGCGAGTCGAGACTCTTCTTGAGCAGACCGGCCTGGGCATCCTGGGTCGCGTTGTGTTGCTGAAGCGCAACGGATGCATTGACCATGGCGTTGATCGATGAGTCCATTCAATCCTCCTGAACGAGGTCGTGTGAATTGAGTGCTGCACTCGGGGTATCGGCGAAGAATCCAAAGCCTTGATCAACGAAGCAAAGATAAGGATGTTTGACGTTTTGTCCGTTGACTCAAATAAGGAGTGCTGTGTGAGTTTTGTGCTGTCTGCGGTGCTTGTGAATCTGCCGCTGGCGTTTTCGCCTGGGCCGGCCAATCTGTTGTGTGTAGGCGTTGCTGCATCAAAGGGATTTCGGCGTACCTTGCCGTTTATCGGTGGCCTTCAAGTACTGCCCCTTGTGTATTCGGTGCTGGTGGCCATGGGCGCAAGTGCCGTTCTTTCCCGGCTCGAGCAGTTAAGTGACATGATCAAGCTGCTCGGCAGCCTTTACATGATGTGGCTTGCGTTCAGGATGTGGCGCGCGCCTCGTACGCCTGCTCAAAATGAGGCAGAGGCTTCTCCGGCGGTGGCATCGGGGTTCTGGCAGGGGGTTGCCGCGCAGGCGGCCAATCCAAAAAACATTCTTATTGTTGTAACCCTGTATTCGGTGTTCGCCGAGCAGAGTCAATCGCTTGGGGCCGGCCTGGCTTTGGCAGTAATCATTACGCTCTGCAATCTGGCCTCGCATCTTTGCTGGTCACTGGGTGCATCGACGCTCAGGGCTTCGCCCCGTCTCGCACGCTACCAAAACCGTCTTTCCGGTGGGCTGCTGGTCGTGGCCGTGGCGCTTTTATGGCTTTAGCACGTCATGGCAAGCGATGTTGGTGTGAACGATACTTTCGGTGCCATTAGACAGGGAGGCAAGGCATGTGTGTATTCAAACAGCGCGAATGGGTGGCCTGGAAGTGGGGCGATAACTGGGCCAAGGGCAAGGTCACCAAGCGGTTCGAGGAAACGGTCACTCGAACGCTTCAGGGCAGTGAGGTCACCCGAAAGGGGTGTGAAGATAACCCGGCGTATCTGATCAGGCAGGAGGATGGTTCCCGGGTGCTCAAGCTTCATAGCGAACTCGAAAAGGCGTGATGTTTCCCCGTGGCTGTCCTTGGGCGTAAATGCCGTCTTTTCATGTAACATTGAGTGTTCGTTCAATATTAAAGAGACCTGATGGTCTCTTTTTTTGCGCCAAACGGTCGTAAACGTGTCTGGAAGATTGATGCAGGTTAAAGGTTACAAAACGTTTCGAAATTAGCGGCGCTTAATTTTGACGGTAAGCAAGTCGCCCACTAATTCTTAACGTAGCGAGCTGTTTTCGCCACGTATTCAACAATGTGTTTTTTTGGTTAGGCCGCACTTGCCTTGAGCGGGATGCTTCGTTCATTGACGAAATCTGGGTGCCATCGCGCCTACTTTATTGATCGATGAATCGCACTCGCTATGGAAACGGTTCAACCCTAAAGAGAGGTTGCCGCATGTCTTACAACGCCCTTGAGATTTCACGTACCCCGCCTTTTCACTCCAATACCCAAGCCGTAAACAGCCGCACTGCCTCTGGGCTCCACGCCGTACCCCTTGAACGCGGCGAGCCGATTCTTTTCGTGACCTCGGAGCTTGCCGATTTCGTCAAGGTCGGGGGCCTTGGTGATGTGTCAGCGGCTCTGCCGCGCGCGCTCTTGAATCATTACGACATGCGTGTACTGATGCCTGCCTACACTGAAGTGGTCGAAAGTCTCTGGCCGATTCAGACCATTGCGGAGCTACCGGGCCTTGGTCATATTCCAGGTTGCACGCTCGGCCGGATCGATCTGCCCGAAGGGCTCAGAGTATATGTTCTGGTCTGCCCTGAGCTTTATGAGCGTCCCGGTAGCCCCTATCTGGACCCTGAAGGCCGGGACTGGCCGGACAACCACATCCGATTCGCCCGGCTTTCGCTGGCGGCGGCGCAGATGGCGGCCATGACCGCGGATGAGCGGTTCGAGGATGAAGGCTGGCATCCAGCGCTTTTGCACCTGCACGACTGGCAGGCAGGGCTTGCGCCTGCGTATCTGCGCTGGCAGGGCGATGAAACGCCGTGTGTCTATACCATTCACAATCTGGCATATCAGGGGCTCTTCGATCCCGCGATTGCCCCTGACATCGGAGTGCCGGAACACGCCATCAACGACCACGGCATTACCTTCTATGACCGTCTGTCGTTCATGAAATCCGGCATCATCTACAGCGACCACATCACAACCGTCAGTGAAACCTACGCCAAGGAAATCACTACGCCGGCCTTTGGCTGCGGCTTGGAGAATCTATTGGCCCAGTGCCACAGCGATGGTCGATTGAGCGGCATTGCCAATGGCATTGATGACAGCTGGGATCCAAAGACCGATGCGTATCTCGCGTGCGCATTCGCCACCAACGACTGGGCCGGCAAGCGTGCCAATACCGACCATGTGCGCCGCATGTTCCGGCTGGCCGTGAGCCACGGCCCGCTGTTTGCCGTGGTCTCTCGGCTGGTGCATCAGAAAGGGCTTGATCTCACTATCGCGGCGGCGGAGAGCATCGTGCGTGCTGGCGGCCAGCTGGTGGTCATTGGCTGTGGTGAGCCGGCGATCGAGGAGGCGCTTCGCAATCTGGAGGCTCGCTTCCCCGGTGCGATTGGCGTCTACATCGGTTTCAGCGAGCGTGAAGCACGCTGCATTTTTGCCGGCAGCGATTTCCTTTTGATGCCCTCGCGTTTCGAGCCGTGCGGTCTGTCCCAGATGTATGCCCAGCGTTTCGGCGCGCTGCCGGTCGCCCATCGCACTGGCGGGCTTGCAGACACCATCGACGATGGCGTGACCGGATTCCTGTTCGATGAACTGGATCAAAGCGCCTATCAGCATGCCATTGATCGGGCTTTCCGAGTGTATGGCTGTACCGAGCTTTTCTACGCCATGCGCCGTGCGGCCATGGCCATCTATTATCAATGGCGACTGTCCGTGACGCCTTATCGACGCCTCTATCATCAACTCATGGCCGACACGCCCCATCGTCTGGGTAAGGTGGCGCCATGAATGCTTCGCTTCAATCCATACCGACGATCACCGCAACCGAACAGGATGCGCTCGACCGACTTGCCCAGGCCGCTCACGGTCGCCCATTTGAGTGGCTGGGCCCGCACGAGCACAGCGACCACATCATGGTGCGCATCATGGCGCCGGGTGCCGAAGGCGTCGACCTGGTCGACCACACTGGCACGCGGCTTGCCTGTGCCGAGTACGCGAGTGAGGGCATCTTTCGAGCGTGTCTTCCAAAGCACACGCCGTATCAGCTCAAGATTCTCTGGCCAGGTGATATCGAGCAGATTACCGAAGACGCCTATCGGTTTGATCCCTGGCCCGGCGAGATGGACATCTATCTCTTTGGAGAGGGCCGTCATCGCGAGTTGACCCATGTGTTCGGCGCGGTCGAGACCGAGATCGATGGTGTAGCCGGGGTGCGTTTCACGCTCTGGGCGCCCAACGCCCATCGGGTGTCGCTGGTGGGCGAATTCAATCAGTGGGACGGCCGTCGCCATCCGATGATGAAGCATGAGTCCTGTGGCATGTGGGCCATTTTCGTGCCGCATCTGCGCCCGGGGGCGCGTTACCGGTTCGAGCTGCTGGACGCCAATTATCAGGTTAGAACCAAGCTTGATCCGTTGGCGCGTCAAAGCGGAGCGACCCATGAGGTCGTATCGATCGTTGCATCCAACGAGCCGTTTCGGTGGCACGATGACGCCTGGATGGCGCGCCGTGCCAAACGGTCCATGCGCACATCGCCGCTGTCGATTTACGAGCTGCACCCGCTGTCCTGGCAGCGCGGTGAGGACGGTCGCTTCGTGGACTGGGATGAGCTGAGCTCACGGCTGATTCCCTGGGTTGCCGATTTGGGCTTTACCCACATCGAGTTGATGCCGATCACCGAGCACCCGTTCGTGGGTTCGTGGGGCTATCAGCCGATCGGCCTTTTTTCACCGATGTCCCGGATGGGCTCGCCCGAAAGCCTTTCTCGCTTCATCGATGCCTGTCACGCCTCCGGCATCGGCGTCATCGTGGATTGGGTGCCGGCGCACTTTCCGGCGGATGAATACGGTTTGGTGCAATTCGACGGCACGGCGCTTTTTGAGCACGCCGACCCGCGCGAAGGCTTTCACCCGGACTGGAACACCCTGATCTACAACGTTGGCCGGCATGAGGTGCGCGGCTTTCTGATCGCAAGCGCACTGGAGTGGCTTGAGCGGTTCCACATCGATGGACTTCGCGTGGACGCCGTGGCCTCCATGCTGTACCGCGATTACAGTCGAGAGGATGATCAATGGGTACCGAACCGCTATGGCGGCCGTGAAAATCTCGAGGTCATCGATTTTCTGCGTGAGCTCAATGACACTGTCGCCGAGCGGTGCAGTGGCGTGATGATGATTGCGGAAGAATCTACCGCCTGGCCGGGCGTGACCGCGCCGACCGCCACCGGTGGGCTCGGGTTTACCTTCAAGTGGAACATGGGTTGGATGCACGACACGCTGAGCTACATGGAGCGCGATCCGTTCTTCCGGCGTCATCATCATCACGAGCTGACCTTTGGCCTTCAATACGCGTTTTCGGAAAACTTCGTGCTGCCGCTGTCCCACGATGAAGTGGTTCATGGCAAGGGCTCACTTCTGAACAAGCTGCCTGGCGATGAGTCTTTGAAGTTGGCTGGTCTTCGCGCCTATCTTGCGTTCATGTGGGCCCATCCCGGCAAGAAGCTCCTGTTCATGGGGGCAGAGCTTGGGCAGTTGAAGGAGTGGAACCACGACCTGGAGCTTGAGTGGAATCGGCTCGATGAGCCCGGGCCCAAAGGGTTACTGCGCACGCTTGCCGACTTGAATCGCATTTACGTAAGCGACCCCGCCCTTCATGTGCGTGACGCCGACCCCGGCGGGTTTGTGTGGCTTGTCGGTGATGACACCGAAAACAGCGTGCTGGCGTTTCTACGAAAGGCTGAGCCCGGCAAGGCACCGCTATTGGTGGTGTGCAATTTCACTCCGGTGGAGCGGCCGGCTTATCGCATCGGCGTGCCCATTGCGAGTCTCTGGTTTGAAGTCTTCAACAGCGACAGTGAGCTCTACAACGGCAGCAATATCGGTAATGGCGGCTGGGTTCAGGCGCGCGCCGAGCCCAGTCACGGGCAGCCGGCGTCCTTGCAGCTGACGCTGCCACCAATGAGCACCTTGTATCTGCGCCAGGGAGATTGGCCATCATGAGTCATGGGCAGCACGGAAGCGATACGATACGCTTTGGCCCCGAATCCACCGGGCACTCAAGACGCTTTGCACTCTGGGCGCCGGGCGTCGAGGCGCTGACATTGAAGCTTGCGCCGTCAGAAGGCGCCTCATGTTCCTCACACGCCATGCATGACGATGGCGAGGGCTGGTTCTCGGTCGATGCCGAATGCACGCCCGGCGCCCGGTATCTTTTCCAGTTGCCCGATGGCCGCGAGCTTCCAGACCCCGCGTCGCGGGCCCAGGATGACGACGTCTTTGGCGCAAGCGTGGTTATCGATCACGCGACCTATCAATGGCAAAACACCGAGTGGCACGGGCGCCCCTGGACCGAGACCGTTATTCTGGAGGTTCATGCCGGCGTACTTGGCGGATTTTCAGGTGTTCGGCGCTATCTCCCCCAGTGGGCGGCGCTTGGAATCACCGCCATCGAGCTGATGCCGGTCAATGCGGTGCCGGGCACACGCAACTGGGGCTATGACGGCGTACTGCCGTTCGCGGTCGAGTCGAGTTACGGCACGCCCGATGACTTCAAGGCGCTGATCGATGAGGCTCACGGTCTCGGGCTGATGGTGTTTCTTGACGTGGTGTATAACCATTTCGGCCCGGACGGCAACGTCTGGCCGGCCTTCGCGCCCTCGTTTTTTACCGGGCGCGACACCCCATGGGGTAACGCCATCGATTTCGACAACCCCAACGTAGGCACGTTTTTTATTGAAAACGCGTTGATGTGGGTCAACGACTACCGGCTGGATGGCCTGCGTTTTGATGCGGTACACGCCATCGACAACGATGGCTTCCTGAATACGCTGAGCGAAAAGCTTCAGGCCGCCGTGGGTGAGCGCCGGCATCTGCATCTTATGCTTGAAAACGAGCGCAACAACGCCTCATTGCTTGATAGCGCCTATACCGCGCAGTGGAATGACGATGTGCATAACGTGCTTCATCACCTCCTGACCGGTGAGCAGGAAGGCTATTACAGCGAATACGCCCACGCACCGACCGAAAAGCTCGCTCGGGCGCTGGCATCCGGATTCGTGTTTCAGGGCCATAAAACAAACGACGGTACTCCACGCGGTGAATCAAGTGGCCACCTGGCCCCGACCGCGTTTATCAATTTTCTTCAGAACCACGACCAGATCGGCAATCGGGCACTCGGCGAGCGTTTGATCACACTGACCGATGATCAGGCGCTTCACGCGGCGACAGTGCTGCTGCTGTTGACCCCGATGATTCCAATGCTGTTCATGGGGGAAGAGTGCGGCGCGCGTCAGCCGTTTCTGTTCTTTACCGATCACCGTGGCGAGCTTGCCGACGCGGTCAGGGAAGGGCGGCGCGCTGAATTCGCAGCGTTTTCCGCGTTCGACTCAAAGACCGCTCGCAATGCGATCCCAGACCCCAATGAGCCGGACACCTTTGCGGCGTCGTTTCCCTACGGCCAGCCCGATGAGAACTGGGCGGCGCGCTATAAGACGCTCTTGTCCCTGCGCCATCAACACATCATGCCGTACCTGGCGGACTGTCGGTTCGGGGAGGCCCGAGTGTTGGGCGATGGTGCGGTCGTGGCAAACTGGCATCTGGCCGGGGGGCGCCAGCTAACGGTTGCGGTCAATCTTGGTCGTGATGCCGTCGAGTTTTCGCTGACGCGCGCAGGGCTTTTGTATCAGACCGGCGATGTCGGTGAGAGCGGGGCGTTGAGCCCGAACAGTTGCACGGTCTGGTTGGAGCACACCTCATGACGGCGTCTCTGGAAACACTTGCCGAGCTTGCCGGCATTCAACGCCACTGGGAAAACAACGACGGTGAACAGTGTACGCTCGACGACAAGGCGATCTGCCGTGTGCTGGCCGCACTCGGCTATCCGGCCGATTCCCAGCGTGAGCGCGACTACAGCCACGAGGCGCTTTTGCGCCTGGTCGAGCCGAAAAGCGTCGAACAGTGGCCGCCATTGATTACCACCGAGGTGTCGGTTCCGGTCGAACTGCCAAGTGCCGTAACCCCGGGCACTGCCTATCGCCTCGAAGCGGAAGAAGAGTCGTTCGAACTCAGCGGTGAGACCGACGATAACGGCTTTCTGGCCCCGATCGACACGCCGGGGTATTACCGATTGACGCTTGCCGGCAAAACGGTGCGCCTTGCCGTGGCACCGACCTCGGCCCCCAGCATTTCTGAGGGCACCCACCTCGCCGGACTCGGCGTTCAGCTCTACAGCCTTCGACGCGCCGCGCCGACCGCTCTCGGGGATCTGGATGCGTTATCGAGCCTTGCTCGAGACATGGGTGAGGCCGGCCTCGATGCGCTGGCCATCAGCCCGGTACATGCCCTATTCGAGCAGGATCCCTCGCGTTATTCCCCCTACGCGCCGTCATCGCGGCTGGCGCTCAACAGCTGGTATGCCCTGCCGCTTGGGACCCAGGCCCCGGATGAGCCGCTGATCGATTATCAGCAGGTTGCCAAGCGGGCTGAAACCCTGCTTGATCGTGCGCACCTTGACATGAGCGCCCATGAACGGCGTGAGTTTGAGGCTTTTTGCAGCGAGGCACCCAAGCCGCTTCTGGATCACGCCTGTTTTGAAGCGCTGTGCGACATGTTCGGGCCGTTCGAGGATTGGCCGGTCGATTACAAGAGCGTCAACAGTGAGGCGGTGCGGGCGTTCGAGCGCGACGAACGCATGCGCATCGAGCGTTATCTGTACGCACAATGGCTGGCTCGACGTGGTTTGATGGCGGCGCAGACCACCGCCCAGGACGCTGGAATGCGTATTGGCCTGATCGCGGACATCGCGGTCGGGGTGGCGGCCGATGGCAGCCAGGTATGGAGTCGACCAAACGAAGTGCTGGGCCGGCTGACCGTCGGGTCGCCGCCGGATGCCTTCAATGCCGACGGCCAGAGCTGGGGCGTGACTGGATTTTCACCGCAGGGGCTGGTTGAGACCGGGTTTTCAGGCTTTATCGACATGCTTAGGGCAACGCTTGGCTGGGCAGGTGGCCTTCGTATTGACCACATCATGGGGCTGTCTCGGCTGTGGCTGATCCCCGAGAACGGCTCACCCCTGAACGGTGCGTACGTGCGCTACCCCGAGCAGGCTCTGCTAAGGCTGGTCGCGCTGGAAGCGTGGCGTCATGACGCGGTGGTTATCGGGGAAGACCTCGGTACGGTCGAAGACGGTTTTAGAGACCGGCTCGGTGCGCGCAACATATTGGGTATGGCGGTCATGTGGTTCGAGCGTGATGGCGACGCGTTTCTTGAGTCAACCCGCTACGCCCCGCAATCAGTTGCCATGAGTTCGACCCATGACCTGCCGACGGTGGCCGGTTGGCTCAGTGCCCGCGACATCGAATGGCGGGAATCCATCGGTTCGATCACTGCCGAAGATGCTCGCTCTGCGCGCGATGAGCGCGCCGAGGATCGAGTGCGCCTTGCCGAGGCGCTTGGCATTGATGCCTCGGCATCAGTCGATCATTGGCTCGATGCAACGGCCCGGTTTGTCGGTAAAAGCCCTGGACCGCTCGCGATCCTGCCGCTTGAAGACATTCTGGCGCTTGAAGAGCAACCGAATCTTCCGGGCACGATGGACACGCACCCCAACTGGCGCCGGCGGCTGCCGTTGACCGTTGACGCACTGGCACGTGACCCCGGCGTTATTCGTCGCCTCAAGGCCTTCCTTGAGGGGCGACGTGCCGCAACCAAGGAGCACCTCAATGACTGACCCGGGTACATCGCCTCGCGCGACGATGCGGCTTCAATTTCACGCCGGGTTCACGCTGGACGACGCAATCGACCAGCTCGACTATCTGCAGGGCCTTGGCATCAGCCATGTCTACGCCTCACCCATTTGGGCCTCGCGGGCCGGGTCGACCCATGGCTATGACGGTGTCGATCCCACGCGCATCGATTCAGAGCTTGGCGGGGAGGCGGCGCTTCTGCGGCTGGTGTCAGCGCTTCGAGCGCGAGAGATGGGCCTGGTTGTTGACGTCGTGCCCAACCATCTGGCCGTTGGCGGCAGTGAAAACGTGTATTGGCTCGAGCTTTTGCGAAACGGTCGTTCAAGCCGTCTGGCCGACATGTTCGACGTCGACTGGCAATGCGGCGACCCGACGCTTCACAACAGGATTCTTGTTCCCTTTCTTGGTGAGCCCTATGGCGACATGCTCGAGCAGGATGCGCTGACGCTTTCTGTCGATGAGATCGAGCGCGAATTCCAGTTCATCTATTTCGAGCACGTGTTCCCGCTTCGCCCAGAGGACCAGCCGCGCGTTTTGGCTGAGCTGGGCCTTGATGGCGGCGAAGATGGTGGACTGACGGCCTTGCTTGAAACCGATGAGGGCAAACAGCGGCTGGATGAGGCGTTAGAGGCGTTCAATACGCACCCTGATCGCGCGCAACGGCGTCATGCATTGCTAGAGGACCAGCATTATCGGTTGGCCCACTGGCGAACTGCCAATGACTGGCTGAACTGGCGCCGGTTTTTCGACATTACCGAGCTCGGTGCGGTTCAGGTTCAGCACGCGTGGGTATTCGAGCTGACCCATGGCTATCTGTTCGAGCTGGTCGAGCGCGGGTTGGTCGATGGCGTTCGCATCGATCATATCGATGGCCTTGCCGACCCCGGCGGCTATTGTGCGCAGTTACGGGCAGGGCTTGACCGTGCCGCCCAGGGGCGTCCGTTGGATGCGCCCACCGGGCTGATCCCGATCTGGGTCGAAAAGATTCTCGAAGGTCAGGAAACGCTGCCCGACAGTTGGCCCGTGGCGGGGACAACGGGTTATGACGCCATGAACGTGTTATCGGTCATTCAGCATGAGCCCGCCGGCGAAGCGCCGCTGACAGCACTTTGGAGCACCCTGAGCGAGTCTGACGCAGGGTTTCACGATGAGGTGCTTGCGGCGCGTCAGGAGTTGATGGCCTCGAACCTGGCGGCCGAATTTGACCGTGTGCTGCAGGCGCTTGTGCGCTGCGCGCGTGCGCGTGTCGAGTCGCGGGATATTACGCCGATGATGCTGCGTCGAGCCCTTCATGCGCTGGCCACCGAGTTTGATGTCTATCGCGCCTACGGCGATGCCGACGAGTCGGCGCTTTGGAACCGTGTGCAGGACAAGGCGCGTGCGCGTTTGGTACCGCCGGATCAGGGCGTGCTCGAGTACCTGGTGGCTGGATTATCCAGGCAGAGCTTTGCCGAGGATGAGCTTTGGGGGCAGGCGCGGCTTCGTTTTGCTCAGTTGACGGCGCCGCTCGCGGCCAAGGCCGTGGAAGATACCGCCGGGTATCGCCACGCTGTGCTGTTCTCGCGAAATGATGTTGGTTTCGACGCGGCTCGATTCGTCGATTCTGTCGAGGCCTTTCATGCCTTCAATCGTCATACGGTGGCGCACTGGCCGGAGACACTTCTGACCACCGCCACCCATGATCACAAACGGGGTGAAGACGTACGCGCGCGGCTGGCGGCACTGTCGGAATTCGGCGAGGATGCGGTGGCTGAATTCGAGGCCTACCGGACGGCCGCTCAGGCACTCGATGGAGGAGAAACGCTCCATCCTGTCGATGCCTGGTTCGTGTTTCAGATTCTGGTCGGGGCCTGGCCGCTGGAACTTGGTACCGATGACACCGAGGGGCTGTCGGCGTTTGCCGAGCGCGTTGTCAATTGGCATCAAAAGGCGCTTCGGGAAGGCAAACGGCGCTCGCACTGGCTTTATCCGGACGAGGCGTATGAGGCCCGGTGTCGTGATTTTGTCAACGCACTGCTGTGCAGTGACGCGGGCCAGCTTGCGCGCGTTCGACTTCATGCGTTTGTCGAGTCCGTCGCTGCACCGGGGGCGTTGAATGGCCTGGTTCAGGTGCTTTTGAAACTCACGATGCCGGGCATTCCCGATACCTATCAAGGCTGTGAACGGTGGGATTTTTCCCTGGTCGACCCTGACAATCGTCGCCCGGTCGACTTTGAGCGCCGCCGTCGTCAGGACGCAATGCCATTGCCGACGCTGCTTGGCACCTGGCGTGATGCTCGCATCAAGCAGGCCATGATTCAGGAACTATTGACGCTTCGTAACCAGCAGCCCGAGCTGTTTTCCCGCGGTGATTATGAGGCGCTTACAGTGCAGGGTGCGCTTGCCGATCACGTGATCGCCTTTCGACGCCAGTTCGAGGGTCATCGACTGTTGGTGATCGCGCCACGTACGACGCGGACCCTGCTTCAGGGGGCGCCGGGTCTTCAAATCGACAGCGCCCGCTGGGGCGAGACCCGAGTGCTGCTCGCCGAGCACGACCGGGGCATGACCTTCACTGACCTGCTCGGTGGCCAGGTCGTGACCGATGATATTGAGCTTTCGTCACTGCTGACGGTCATGCCCTTTGCCGTTTTAGTGGCCCGAGCCGGCATCAATGGCGCTGAGCAGGCCGTCGATTACTGCGAGGCAACGGCCTCCAATGAACACTATTAACCCTGGATAGGGACGCCGCGCCCTGATGGCGCGGTTTCGATATGGAGTATCACCGAATGGATGATCAGTTGAGAGTACGTTTGTTGGCCTATCGACTGTGGGAAGTGGAAGGTCGCCCGGATGGGCAGGCCGAGCGCCACTGGGAAATGGCCAGCCGGCTGGTGGCTGCTGAGCGCGTGACCGATGTTCCACCGGAGCCGGTGACCCGCAAGCCGCCTGAAAAGACTGAACAGAGTGCGGAGGTGCCACCGACGGTCAAGTCGACCCGGCGCAAGAGTTCAACGACTGCCGACAAGCCAAAGAGCACTTCGAAAACGAAAGCGACCGCTCGACCACGCAAGGCAGCAGCCAAGGCCGATACGTCAGACACTTCCTCGGAGACGACGCCCTCGGATGACAGCTCGACCGCAAGCCGTACGCGTCGAAAGAGTAATCGAGCATGAGAAATACAGCGATTCATCCAGGCGCACCAACGCCTGGCAGTGTGGCCGACAGTGAGCGTGGCTCGCATCGGTATAATTCAAGGCGCATCGAAGAAGGGCTTCCTTATCCGCTGGGGTCAACCTGGGACGGGCTGGGGGTCAATTTTGCCCTGTTTTCGGCCCATGCGACCAAGGTGGAGCTGTGCCTGTTCAGTGACGACGGAGAAGAGGAGCTCGAGCGCATTGAGCTTCCGGAATTTACCGATGAAGTCTGGCATGGCTATCTGCCCGAGGCCCGGCCCGGCCAGCTCTATGGCTATCGAGTGCATGGCCCGTACGAGCCGGAAAAGGGCCATCGATTCAATCCCAACAAGCTGTTGATCGACCCTTGTACGCGGCAGATCACCGGTGAGCTGGTATGGGATGATGCGCTTTATGGCTACACCATTGGCCATGAAGACGGCGATCTCAGCTTTGATGAACGCGACAGCGCGCCCTTCATGCCCAAGTGTCGAGTCGTCGATCCCGCCTTTACCTGGGGCCGCTCTCAGCCCGTGCATGTTCCGTGGCAGGATACGGTCATTTATGAGGCGCATGTAAAGGGGTTGACCATGCGTCACCCCGAGGTCGATGAGTCGGTTCGAGGTACGTTCTCAGGGCTGTGCGATCCCGCCATCCTTGAGCACCTTCAACGCCTTGGCATCAGTTCGCTGGAGCTTATGCCGGTTCATGCCTTCGCCGATGACCGGCATCTGCAGGAAAAGGGCCTTCACAACTATTGGGGCTACAACACCCTCGCGTTTTTCGCACCTCATCCTAAGTACATGGCTTCCAGCAGCATCAGCGAGTTCAAGCAGATGGTGGCGAGCGCGCATGCAAGCGGGCTGGAGGTCATTTTGGATGTGGTGTACAACCACACCGCCGAAGGCAATGAGCTCGGGCCGACGCTTTCCTGGAAGGGCATCGATAACGCAAGCTACTACCGCCTGATGCCTGAGCCTCGCTATTACATCAACGACACCGGCACCGGCAACACGCTTAATCTCTCCCATCCGCGCGTACTGCAGATGGTGACGGACTCCTTGCGGTATTGGGCCAAGGAAATGCGTGTCGATGGATTCCGGTTCGATCTGGCAACCATTCTTGGTCGTGAACCCCATGGGTTCGATGAAGGGGGCGGGTTTCTGGACTCCTGCCGTCAGGATCCGCAGTTGTCCCAATGCAAGTTGATTGCCGAGCCTTGGGATTGTGGCCCGGGTGGCTATCAGGTGGGCGGTTTTCCGCCGGGGTGGGCCGAGTGGAATGATCGGTTCCGGGATACGGTGCGAGCGTTCTGGCGCGGTGATGAAAATACCCTGCCCGATTTCGCTACCCGGCTCATGGGCTCGGAGGACTTGTTCAACCACCGCGGACGCAAACCGTTTGCCTCGGTCAACTTCATCACCGCGCACGATGGCTTCACATTGCGCGACCTGGTGACCTACAACGACAAGCACAATGAGGCCAACGGCGAAGACAACAACGACGGGCACGACGATAATCGATCCTGGAATCACGGCGTTGAAGGATTTACTGAAGACGAGACCATTCGCGCACTTCGAATGAAGCAGATGCGTAATCTGATGGCCACGCTTCTGTTCGCGCAAGGTACGCCGATGATTCTCGCAGGCGATGAATTCGCCCGCACGCAGGAAGGCAACAACAACGCCTACTGTCAGGACAGCGAGATCGGCTGGGTCGACTGGAATATGTCCGAGGAAGGTAGATCACTTCTGGATTTCACTCGGTATTTGATTCGACTTCGCCGCCATTATCCGATTTTAAGGCGCAGTCGGTTCATGACCGGTGACTGGAACGACGAGCTTCAGGTTCGTGATGTCAGCTGGATGACCGTAGACGGTAAGGACATGACTCCGGAGGCATGGGAAGACCCGTCGCGCTTGAACGTGGCCGTTATTCTCGATGGGCGTGCACAGCCCACCGGTATTCGACGTGTAGGCTCCGACAGTACACTGCTTATCCTGTTCAACGGCAATGATAGTGAAATCGAATGGCCGCTCCCGGAAGCCGCTCAGGGTCGATTCTGGATGTTCAGATTGGATACGGCCGATGCGCGCAATGCCCAGGGCAGTAACTTCGAATTTGGTTCGACTTACCGAGTTCAGCCGCGTTCGATGGTATTGATGGAGTTGATTCGTCGGGGGTAGGGCGGACACGCCAGGCGCCTGACCATGTACCAAAAAAGCCTGCTTGAAAGCAGGCTTTTTTATGTGGACATTGCGAGGTAAAGCAAGAATGCCTTAAGCGCGTTATGCATTCTCGCGCATGCGTCCCAATGTATCGGTTGCGCTTTCAAGCACTGGTTCAGGAACCGTATTGTGCTTGGCGAACGCACCAAGGGCCGATTCAAGATCGGAGGTATGACACGTCGGCTTGCCGCACTGAACGCATGTGACTTGATCGCCCTGTTTTTTCTGAACCGGCAGCATGAACTGATCATGCCCGCATTCATCGCATTCCATATCCAAGGCAACCCGCATCATTGGGCAACGCGTCCTGTTGCGCCTTTGCTTGCGTGAGCCTGAGCTTCACGTGTCATCTGCATGCTGAGCGTCCTGGACATGCTCAAGGCTTGAAATGCCAGCGAAGGTGAATGGGACGCTTCCCAGTTACCAACCGTGTCTAGAAACTCACCGCAGTCTGCGCATTCGATCTCATCCCAATCGAATTCACTAAGCGGCGCTTTGGTATGTGAGCTGCCACAGCGGTGGCACATCATTGCGTAGTTCATGTAAACGCTCCTTGTTTACGGGTTTGCCTTCCTGGCAACTGATTAGGTCACTTCGACCGAGTGCTGGGCAACCTTTGCCAGCCTGTCTTTCATCACCATCCCTGGTGCAGCCTTGGCCCCGCATCGTGCGTGGCTGGGATCACGTAAGAACACATGATCCATGTGCCTGAAATCCCGGCTCGCCTATCTCCTTTGGCGCAGCATCTAAACAATGACACAAATGAAGTTCTTGTACAAATATAAGATCAAATTTTTCTTTCGAGCTGAATCTCGTTTGAAATCAAGGCTTAGGGAGTGATTCTGATCGTTCAAAAGTGCTTTTGCACAATCGATGTATAAATTTTTAGGTGTCAGCCTATGGCCTGACTCGTCAAACCGAAGCGTATATAGGAGGTGCTGGGTGGTGTCGGGCCGAAGCTCAGTCGTTGGGAGGGTGGAGTTCCGGACATGCCCCAGTGGGCAAGCGGTGTCTCCCAGTCCGGTTTGTCCGCGATGTCCAGACGTACAATTTGGCCTCGCGCATTGTCCAGGAGCGCTTCGATCATGGCCCAGGCATCAATTGCGTCCTGCGCGATGACCGGCCCAATTTGAAGCCCACGGCCAAAAGGGCGACACAGCGCAGTGCCGTGAATATGGCCTTGTCGCTCGATCAAAACCGCGTCTGTTGCCTGACGGGCAAGCGCGCTTAAAAAAGTCGCCGAGCATTGGGTCGCGACTGCGTGGATATCGCACTCACGTATGCGGCGCAGCCCTGAAACGACAGAAGGAGAAGGTAAGCGCTCATCGACCCGGCCCTGATACTTGCGAACGGTTCCTGCCTGCTTGAAGCCCATCCGGTGGTAGAGGGGCTCACCTTGGCGCGTTGCGACCAATGAAAACGTCGAGTGGGAGGCTGCGGCCATGACGCGCGACATCAGCGTCTGGCCGATACCCTGGCGCTGCCAGCATTGGTCGACCAGCACCGCGCCGATCGACGTGACATGGTCGTGCTCGAACCAGAGGGCGGTTCCGATAACGTTACTCTGATCATCGAGCGCGGTAATGCCCTGAGCGAGATCAAGCATGGCTTCCCAGTCTTCTAGACGATGCTCCCATTGTGCCAGGGCAGAAAGGCGCTGCGCCTGTTGAAGATGAGACGGCACCAGCGCCGTGAACTGAATCGCAGAGGTATGAGTCACCGCGCGTATCCTTTGAAAGTGGGTGTCGGACGTCCGATCAGCCGATGTGATGTGGTTGGCGCCATCGGCTATCTTGAAGGCAGACACATATTTCAACGTGGTACACGGTCTGGCTCAAGTCTTTCAACTGCGCGGGCAAAAAACGGCTGGATGCGTCGTGAAGAATGAAGTCACATGGCGGCTCGGCTGTCAGAGCCTTTATTGAACGAGCGTGAAGAATAAAATATTATTCGCGCCCTTCTAGAAAAGAATATTTCATTATTTAAAGGTATTCTGCGTATCGTCACGATACTTCGGTGCAGGTCCAGTATGCTGAAGCATGCGCGGATGGCCTGCTCGAACCATGACTACTTTCGGTGTATACAGCTTTTGTTTAAGCTTGTCTGAATGACTTTAACCAACTGATGATGGGCGTATGACAAACGAATCTCGACGCGTTTTCGACTTGAGCATTGTCGTACCGATCTATAATGCGTCGGCATCTCTGGCGACCTTGTTTAAGCATCTTGCCGAGTTGCCGCAAGACGGCGTCGAGGTGGTGCTGGTCAACGACGGCTCGAAGGATGATAGCCTCGAACAGTGTCGGCGCTTCGAGACGAGTCGATCCAACGTGTGCGTGATCGATCAGGCCAATGGTGGTGTGTCTGTCGCTCGTAACACGGGCATCAAGGCCGCTCAGGGCGACTACATCGCCTTTTGTGATGCCGACGACCAGCTGCTTGCCTCTGAAGTAATGTCCGTGCTTGCCAAGGCCCAGCGTGCCAGGGCCGAGATTGCCGTATTCAACTATGCGACCATCTGTGAGCGAGACGGGCACGAGCTCAATCGCTCGACACTGGCTGCGGGTGAATTCGATTTTGACCATGATTTTCTGATGCTTTATGAGGCCGGCGTCTTCAACCCGGTCTTCAACAAGATGTTCTCCGCCGAGTTCTTGACGCGACATGCGATTGCTTTCGAGGAAGGCGTGGCGCTTGGCGAAGATTTTCGATTCAATCTCGACGCCTTTATCGCCCTCCAGCATGGCATCATCTGCAGTGAGCATGCCTACCGGTATGTGGTTGGCCAAAGCGAGTCTCTGACAACGTCCTACAATCCCAAGCAGTTTTCGTATTTTGTTTATGGGTTGGGCCGGATCGAGCGCCTTCTGCGCGAACGAGGCATCAATGACGAGCATTTTCTGGCCAAGCACTGGAGTCGAGCGCTGATCAATAGTGCTCAGAACATTGCCAAGCGAAATGGCCCGTCCAATCCTGTAGATGCCTTCAAGGAGTTCAAGTCGAACGCCTGCGAAGCGCGCCGCCATGTCGATCTCAGCAAGGCCGAACCTTATCAGAACGACCGCAAGATTCAGTTTCTGGTGTGTCTGGTTCGAAAACAGCAGGATCTGCTTTTATTTGCCCTTGTCTTTACGATGATGAAACTCAAGCAGAAAAAAGCGGGCGTATAACGCTCCGATGACCCAGGATTTAAAAGCCGAACATAGGTTCGGCTTTTTTTATGCCTCACACTTTAATTATGCCTTGCACTATCAGTCACTCGGTAGCGCCATGTGTTTGACGCAAACTTGAACTACGTTGGATATACGTATAAACGCTCCTGAAGCTGGATTGTCGACACAGTTTCAGAGGGGCAGTCTGCCCGTGCTGAGAATGCATCGTTTTGCGCATCACCAGGAATTTACCAAGCAGCCCGAATTGGTCACAATCAGTGCCGGGCTGGTATACTTCAGGGCACGATGAAGTGTTGCCGAACGGGGCATTTCAGCGTGACAACATTGTCGACATAATGTGGCGTGTCTACGCCCGGTCGACACTGTCGATGGAACGTACGCTGTTGCGGCCTTTACCATCGTTTTCCAGGATTATTAGTCATCGTTGTGACAAGAGAGGTCAACGCCAATATGTCCGATACGCCGAAGATCATTTATACGCTGACCGATGAGGCACCAGCGCTTGCAACCTATTCGCTGCTGCCCATCATCGATGCCTTTACCGATCCGGCCGGGATTGTGGTCGAGACGCGTGACATCTCGCTTGCAGGACGCATTCTTGCGCAGTTTCCGGATGTCTTGAGCGATGAGCAGCGCATTGGCGATCACCTCAGTGAACTCGGTGAGCTTGCCAAGACGCCTGAGGCCAACATCATCAAGTTGCCGAACATCAGCGCCTCGATGCCTCAGCTCAAGGCGGCCATCAAGGAACTTCAGGGGCAGGGCTATCCATTGCCCGATTATCCCGATGAGCCGGCCACCGACGCCGAGAAGGACGCCAAGGCGCGCTTTGATCGCGTCAAGGGCAGTGCCGTGAACCCGGTGCTTCGTGAGGGCAACTCGGACCGACGTGCACCGCAGTCGGTCAAGAACTACGTTCGTAAATACCCGCACCGCATGGGCGAGTGGTCCTCGGACTCCAAATCCCACGTGGCTCACATGGAAGACGGCGACTTCTACGGCAGTGAGCAGTCCGCAACGTTAGACGCCGACGACAGCCTCACTATCGAGCTGGTCGGCAAGGACGGCACCAAAGAAACCTTGAAAGATGGTGTCAAGGTGCTGGCCGGTGAAGTGGTGGATGGCGCGTTCATGAGTGCGTCGAGCCTTCGATCCTTTGTCGCCGCTGAAATCGATGATGCCAAGAAGCAGGGCGTGCTGTTCTCGCTTCACCTGAAAGCGACCATGATGAAAGTCTCCGACCCGATCATGTTTGGCATCGTGGTCAGTGAATTCTACAAGCAAGTGCTTGAAGATCACGCGGGTGATCTCGAACAGGCCGGCTTCAACCCCAATAATGGGGTAGGCGATCTGTATTCCTCGATCCAGTCGCTTTCCGAGGACAAGCAGAACGCCATCAAGGGCGACATCGATGCGCTGTACAAGGAGCGTCCGAGCATCGCGATGGTCGATTCCCACAAGGGCATCACCAACCTGCACGTTCCAAGCGATGTGATCATCGACGCCTCGATGCCCGCGATGATTCGTGATTCCGGCAAGATGTGGGGCGCCGACGACCAGCGTCACGACGCCAAGGCCGTCATCCCGGATCGCTGCTACGCGACGATCTATCAGACCACCATCGACGACTGCAAGAAAAACGGCGCGTTCGATCCGACCACCATGGGCAGCGTGCCCAACGTGGGCCTGATGGCGCAAAAGGCCGAAGAATACGGCTCTCACGACAAGACCTTCCAGATTCCGTTTGCCGGCACCGTGCGCGTCGTCAAATCAAACGGTGACGTCGTCTTCGAACACGACGTCGAAGCCGAAGACATCTGGCGCATGTGTCAGGTGAAAGACGCGCCGATTCGCGATTGGGTCAAGCTTGCCGTCACCCGCGCTCGTGACAGTGAAACGCCTGCGGTGTTCTGGCTCGACGCCAACCGTGCCCACGATGCCCAGCTGATCCAGAAGGTCGAAACCTACCTCAAGGACCACGACACCAGTGGGCTGGACATTCGCATCCTGCCGCCGGTCGAGGCCATGCAGTTCTCGCTTGAGCGCATCCGTCGTGGCGAAGACACCATCTCGGTTACCGGCAACGTGCTGCGCGACTACCTGACGGATCTATTCCCGATCATGGAGCTTGGCACCAGTGCCAAGATGCTCTCGATCGTGCCGCTGATGAACGGCGGTGGCCTGTTCGAAACCGGCGCAGGCGGCAGTGCACCGAAGCACGTTCAGCAGCTGGTCGAGGAAAACCACCTGCGTTGGGATTCACTGGGTGAATTTCTGGCGCTGGCGGCCTCACTCGAGCATCTGGGCAAAACGTTCGACAACGCTCGGGCCACGGTGCTTGCCAAGGCGCTCGATACCGCCAATGGCGAATTCCTGAACAACGACAAGTCGCCCAAGCGCAAGACCGGTGAGCTCGACAACCGCGGAAGCCATTTCTACCTGGCGCTGTACTGGGCTGAAGCGCTGGCCGCTCAGGATGACGACGCCGAACTCAAGTCGCTGTTTTCTGAGCTCGCCTCCACGCTTCGCGCCGAAGAGCAGACCATCGTTGATGAACTCAACGGTGCCCAGGGCAAGGCAGTCGAGATCAAGGGCTACTATCACCCTGACAAGCAGTTGGCCTCTGATGCGATGCGTCCGAGCGCGACGCTTAACGAAGCGCTCAAGAAAGTCGCCAACAGCTAAGCCATCGACCTTTGGTTTTATCGATGTACACCGAGCCCGCTTTCGAGCGGGCTTTTTTTATGGCGCGTGTCACTATGGCCTCGATTACACAAACGTCTGAGACAAATCGGTTTCGAATACGTTAGCGTAATGCGACGCATTTTAAACGAGGTGACAACGGTGCAACATCATCTGGCACGTACGACGCGGTTTGTCTGGCATGGCGCGGGACTGCCAATAACGCTTGAATGGACCGAGCAGGGCGAAGGGCCGCTGGTTTTGTTATTGCCGGCGTTGTCGACGGTCTCGACCCGCCATGAGTTTGCCGAGCTTCAAGCCAGATTGTCAGGACACTACCGCACGGTGTCGATCGACTGGCCCGGCTTTGGCGATTTGCCCAAACCGTTTATTGATGGCAATGCGGCGCTACTGGTGCGCTACCTCAAGGAGGTGCTCGCACAGTTTAAAGAGACGCCGGCCATGATTGTTGCGGCCGGTCATGGCGCCGGCCTTGCATTACTCGGGCTCAAGGACATGCCAGCAGTCTGTGAACGTCTGGTTTTGATTGCACCGACCTGGCGAGGGCCGCTGCCCACCATGGCCAAAGGCGCGGTCAAACCCTGGTTCAAGACCGTACGGCGTGTGTTCGATGCGCCCGTGATCGGACCGCTTCTTTATTGGCTCAACGTTCGGCGCTGGTGCATTCGAAAGATGATCAACGAGCATGTCTATGAATCACCGACGTTTTTGACCCCAGCTCGAATGGAGGGCAAGCGTCAGGTGCCGAAAAGCGCCGGTGCCCGCCACGGCTCGATCCGCTTCGTGACGGGCGCCTTCGATGCGTTCTTGACCAATGACGCGGCTTTTGAGGCGGCGGAGCGTCTCACATGCCCCACGCTCATGCTCACGACGGAACACATGCCCACGCGCTCGAAAGAGAACATGCAGCGCCTCACCCCATTGGTCGAGTCGGTCACCTTGTCGCGCGGTCGGCTGCTGGTGCATGAAGAGTGCCCGGAGGCGGTCTATCAAGCGATCGACGCCTTTATTAAGGCGCATCCTCTGCCGAGTTGATGCGTTCGCGCGTTTATATCTCAAAGGCTTGAGATCAGTTGTGTCGCGGCGTGCAGGGCCAGCCCGACCAGGCCGCCGACCAGTGTGCCGTTGATGCGAATGTATTGCAGATCGTTGCCGACGTTTTTCTCGATCTGCTCGACCACATCGTCACTGCTGAGTTGGTCGATGTAGCGGCGAATGTAGGCGTCGATACGGTCGGAGTTTTTGTCGACCAGGTCCGGCAGCAGGATGAGCGCCTGGTCGTTGATCCAGCGGCGCGCCTCCGGTGCATCCGACAGCACCCGGGTGTAATGAGCGATGAAATCCCGCGCCATGCGATAGCTCGCGCTGTCGTCGCCGTCTTTTTCCAGATCGGCCTGCCAACTCTGGGTCAATCGCGTCCAGAGCGTTTGGATGTAGCGCTGCATATGCGGGTTGTCGGTCAGCTCCTCGCGGACGCGATCAAAGCGGGCAATCAGTGCGGGGTCGGTTCGGGTTCGCTCGATGAACTGGCTCAGCTGATGATCGAGCTGCTGACGCACTGGATGGTTCGCGTCGTTGCTCACCGCGGTCAGAAGCTCTGATAGCCGCTCGATGATTCGCTCGTTGGCGAGCCAGCCTGCAAACCGATTAAGGCTGATTTCACGGCCGAACAGTTTTGGATTGATCAGCCTGAAAATGACCTGGGTCAACTGGCGCTTGAGCCAGCGCTGATGCACCGGGCTTTCGAGCCAGCGGGCGGCGCGATCCAAGGTGTCGTCCAGCAGCGCCTGATGCTGGTTATCTGCCTTCAACGCCCCCAATACTCGGCCGAACAGGCCGGCAAGATCCACCCGCTTGGCGTAATGGGTAAGCGTTGCCTCAAAAAAGGCCCGGGCGCCGCGCTCATCGAGTGAGCGCAGGACGAACGTCGCACCTCGGGTCAGGGCGCTGGCAAGTACATGCTGGTTGTGAGGCTTACGGAGCCAGTTCAGCCAGTGCTCGGCGATGTCGGTCTGCTTGATGCTTGAGTGCACGTAGGTCTTGGACAAGAAATTGCTTCGAATGAATGTCGACAGACTGTGGCCAATACGCGATTTGTTGCGGGCGATGATGGCCGTATGGGGGATCTTGAGCCCGAGCGGGTGGCGAAACAGGGCCGTGACGGCGAACCAGTCGGCCATGCCCCCGATCAGGGCGGCTTCTGCAAACGCGGTCAGATAATCCATGTACGGGAATAGATCGCCCCAGTAGATGCTTGCGCTGTAAAGAAGCAGGGCGGCGACCAGGCTGATGCTGGCCAGGCGTTTATGGTTTCTCATGAAGGCTCTTGAAAATCGGTGGGCGTATATCGAGGCAAAGCAGGCGTTATGGGTCCCTGGCTTCTACGCTTTGTAATCTGCGGCGTTCGCTAGGCCGTGAAGTGTATTTCGAACGCCGAGCTGATGCCACGTACAAGGATGTAGCATGTCAAATTCAATGGCGGAGCTGTGGGCGTGGATCACGGCCAACGCGACCGTGTTCAGTGGGCTGACCAGTGTCGGTATGCTGATCATCTGGGGGGTGTATCTTCAGCTTTTTCTACACAGCTTCCGTTCGCAGCGCCGCCCTCAAATCATCATCAATCGCGGCCTCGGTCGGGATCTCAATGCGCAGTGCCTGATCAGCAACATGAGCGAGTCGGCGGTGTTCGTCGAAACGGTGATCGTGTGTCTGATTGCAAAGGACGAACGCTTTTGCCTGGACATCACCGATGATCTCAATGACACCGAGCAGCAGAATCAGCAATCAAAAAACGAGCAGGAAAACGGTCGCTGGACGCGACAAGGCCCGCTCGACAACGCCGATTATATGGTGATGGGGAGTTTTGAGCGTCTGGTGCGCCAGACCTGTGAGTACCATGAGCTGCCGCTGGACGATAAGGGGCTGCCCGATGACAGGCAAAAGGAATTCAGCGCCGTCGAGATTCGGGTCATCGGCATTTTTGGTTCGAACCCCAACCCCATCGGCGCGTCACGCCGTTTCATCATGAACTGCGATGACGACGGGCGCCTTGTGTGTCTAACCCCTGAAAGCAGCAGCACGCGCCAGTGGGCCAAGCGCCGGCATCGTCGGGTATGGAAGGGGTGGTTGAAAGAGATCGATTGAGCTCTTTATGAACGTGTCGCTTGACCCATTTCATGGGCCAGGTTTTCGTAAGAAATGCGCCCTCGAGGGCGCATTTCTTGGAGTAGAAAAGACAGTGCTCAAGTAGATGTGCTTTGGGCTTTGACCCGCTTCCTGTCTCCCGTCATCATATCGGCGTAGTGCAAGGGCCGGCCTTCACGGCGCTCTTTCGACCAACAGGACTCAGCGGATTTCCTATGATCAAGAACTTTCCCGGTGCATTCTTGGGTATTCCCATCGGCGGCATCGTCTGGCTGGCGTCCGGTACGCTTGTGGCCGGCGCGGTTGTCGGTATCGCATTCGGCATTGCCTGGGACATCTGGCGCAACAGGAATTCCCCCGACGATTCAGACGAGCGCAGCTAGGTTCGGCGAACCCGGGCAAGCTCGTCCCACCGGGTAGTGCAGCGGCTCGAGCGGTGGTCGCACTTGAGCTGCCACGGCCCGGCACCATCGATGAACCCCACGGTCAGGGCGCGTTGCCCGAATCGCCGGTTGGCGCGGTCCAGGGTACTCATCAGTGCGTCATTTAGCGTCGCTTCGCCGGACACATTTCCCAAAAGGCTCAGTTGCTGCTGGTCGGTACGCGCCAGATCCATCAGCATTACGCCGCATTTCTGGTATCGCACCCCTTTTCGATAGAGCGCCTCGAAGCCTTGACGCGCCGCGCGCAGAAACATGAACGTATCCTGACTTGGATGCTCGAGTTCGATCACGACGCGCCCATGGTGCCGAGCCGGCCCGATGTGTTTACTGGTGCTCATCGTCAACATGACCGCTCTGGCCGTTGAGCCTTGCTGTCTGAGCTTCTCAGCGCTTCGGTTGGTGTGTTGTCGGATTGCCTGCATCAGGGCGGTCGGACATTGAGTGGCTCGGCTCAGACTCCGGGACGTCATCAGGGCATGCTTATCCGAATCGGCGTCGTTCATCTCGAAGCAGGCAGTACCGGCAAGTTCCATTGCCGTGCGTGCAAGCACAACACTGAAGGCCCGGCGCAGGGCATGTGGGTCGGCTGTGCTCAGCGCGTGCGCCGTCAGTATGCCCTGGGCCTTCAGTCGGAGCGCCAGCCGGGTGCCGATGCCCCATACCTGATCGACGGGCGTGGCGCGAAGTAAGGCGGGATGCGCCGGGTCGCTGGGTGCGGGCATGACGTACACGCCGCTGCTTGCGCGCTTGGCGTAGCGGTTGGCGAGCTTGGCAAGCGTTCGCGTCGGGGCGAGACCGATCGAAACCGGGATGCCGGTCAGGCGCCGAATCGATTGCCTTAGTGCGTTCAGTTCGTCGATCGTTACCGCGTGACCGGTCAGATCGATCCAGGCCTCGTCGATCGAGTAGGGCTCAACCCCTTTGTAATGCGCTCTCATGACCTCGAGCACGCGGGCGCTCATATCGCCGTACAGTTCATAGTTCGACGAACACAGAACGATTTTCCGCTTCAAGGCCGGAGCAATGAGATGCGCGGGCACGCCCATCGCAACGCCGAGTCGCTTGAGTTCTTCGGAGCGGGCGATAACGCAGCCGTCGTTGTTGGACAGGATCCCCACCGGTACTCCGTGAAGGCGCGGTGCGAACACCCGTTCACAGCTGACGTAGAAGTTGTTGCAGTCGACCAGCGCGAATGGGCCGCTCATGCGGCTTCATGAATCACGAAGGTGACCACCCCCCAGATCTGGATATCCCGGTTGATGAGAGGAATCGGCGCATAGTCGCGGTTTTCGCTGTAAAGCCCCGGCGCACCGTCGGTCAGTCGGAGCGTTTTTACGGTCATTTCACCGTCGACCACTGCGATTACGATGTGTCCGTGCCGTGCGGTCAGGGCGCGGTCGACCACCAGAATATCGCCGGGCTGGATGCGCGCGCCGGTCATCGAATCCCCCTCGACGGCCAGATAGAAGGTCGACGCTGGGTGGCGTACCACGTGCGCGTTCAAATCCAGTCGATCGGTGGCGTAATCTTGTGCAGGGCTTGGGAAACCGGAGACGCCCGCGCGGACGCGGTGTTCGATCATCGGGCAGGTAATCGGTGTGGAGTGAGCGGGCAGAAGGCGACAGTGCATGGGACGATTCGCTATAGGTATATGTATATATATACAGTAAATGCTTTCCGCCTTACCGTCAGCGCGACCATAGTGTGAATGAAGTATGAAGTGGCGGTGTTCAAATCGTGCATTCGCAAATAGGCTTAAACGCTATATCGTTATTATTTTTTGGCACGTGGGGTGAGCAATGGCGAGTACGGCAACAGCACGACGACGCGTTTTAAAACGCCTGCTGCCCATTACCGAGTGGCTTCCGGGCTACAACGTTCGATCCCTGAGTGACGATGCACTGGCTGCGGTGATCGTCACACTGATGCTGATCCCCCAGGCGCTTGCCTATGCGCTGTTGGCGGGAGTGCCTGCCGTAGTTGGTCTTTACGCCAGTATGCTGCCGCTGGCGCTCTATACGTTTTTTGGGTCCAGTACCACGCTCTCGGTCGGGCCGATGGCGGTCGTGTCATTGATGACGGCCTCCATCGCGTCGCGCTGGGCGGCTCAAGGCAGTGGCGAGTACATGGTCGTGGTGGTGGCACTGGCGGCGCTTTCCGGGGCCATGCTATTGGTCATGGGGCTCTGTCGCCTCGGGTTTTTTGCCAATTTTCTAAGCCATCCTGTCATTGCCGGGTTCATCTCGGCCTCGGCGTTGATGATTGGGGTTAGCCAGTTGCCGCATTTGTTGGGCGTTTCCTCCTCGGGAGACACGCTGTTTGCGATGCTTGCGGCGCTGTTTAAGGCATTGCCCGAGACCAATGGCACGACGCTTGCCCTGGGGCTTGTCTGCATTGTCATGTTGCTGGCGGCCAGGCGGTGGCTCGAGGCCGCACTGACGGCGCTCAAGCTGTCTGCCGGCATGGCCCGATTTCTGACGCGTCTGGCGCCCATTGTGACCGTGGCGCTCGCCACGTGGGCAACCTGGGGCTTTGGGCTCGAGTCGCGCGGTGTTGAAGTGCTGGGCACCGTGGCCTCCGGTCTGCCGTCGCTGTCCTGGCCTGATCTTTCTTTTGATCAGGCGAAGTCACTGGGCGGTTCGGCGCTGTTGATCAGTATTATCGGGTTTGTCGAGGCGATGTCGGTCGCGCAGGCGCTGGCGACCAAGCGCCGGGAACGCATCGATCCGGATCAGGAGCTGGTCGGGCTGGGGGTGGCCAACCTTGGCTCAGCCGCCAGTGGCGGATTTCCGGTGACAGGGAGCCTGTCGCGTTCAGTGGTCAATCATGAGGCGGGTGCGGCTACGCCAGCCTCGGGCCTGATGGCAGCCGTCGGGGTGCTGATCGCGATCGTGACGCTTACTCCGGTCATCGCGCATCTGCCGACGACCGTTCTGTCTGCCATCATTATCGTATCCATTTTGAGCCTGCTGGATGTTCATACGTTTGTGCGGTCGTGGCGCTATTACCGTGGCGATGCAATGGCGATGCTGGTCACATTCGTGGTCACGCTTTGGCAGGGGGTGGAAACGGGCCTGGTGACCGGAGCTGCGCTGTCTTTGATGCTCTATCTCTATCGAACGAGCCGGCCGCATTGCGCGGTGCTTGGTCGCGTACCCGGAACCGAGCACTTTCGAAACATCGACCGGTTCGAGGCGGTCGAAACCGATCAGAACGTGATCATCGTGCGCATCGATGAAAGTCTTTATTTTGCCAACGCACGGTTTCTTGAGGAAAAAATCGACTCTCTCTGTGCCCAGGTCAAGAACCTCAAGCATCTGGTGCTTGCGTGTCAGGCCATCAACATGATCGATGCCTCGGCGCTCGACAGTCTCGAGGAGATCAATCAGCGCCTCAAGGAGTCGGGCATTGCCTTTCATCTGGCCGAGGTCAAGGGACCGGTCATGGACCGCCTGAAAGAGACGACGTTTCTGGATAACCTCGGCGGGGGCGTGCATCTGAGCGTGTACAGTGCCTGGGAAGAGCTGCACCAGGGGTAAATGGACGACGGTCTGAGCTAAGACAACACTGCCCTTGCAATGGCATCATCGGTATCACGACAACAAGGCTCGAACGAGGGCAGGGCGTGGACACCAAAAAGGGCATCATTCGTCAGAAAAACATGGCAGCGATTCTGTACGCTGCCGAGACCATCTTCTCCGAAAAGGGCTATGCCGGCGCCACCATGGGCGACATCGCCGAGCGCGCCGAGCTGCCCAAATCCAACCTTCATTACTACTTTTCGACCAAGGCGCAGCTCTACCGGGAAGTGTTGACCGCGCATCTGGCCCTTTGGGAGCAGGATGCACTTTGCTTTGAGTATTACGACGACCCCCAGGTGGTGTTGACCACCTACATTCGTGCCAAGATGACCCGGTCCCGTACGCGCCCGTACGGGTCGAAGGTCTGGGCCAATGAGGTGATGCACCGGGCACCGCTCATGAGCGAGGAGGCAAGAACGCGCCTGGTGGAGTGGGCGAAGCTCAAGGAGGCCAAGATTGCAGGGTGGGTGGAACGTGGCGCGATCGCGCAGGTCTCCCCGCCCCATCTTCTTTATATGATTTGGGCCTCCACTCAGCACTACGCCGATTTCGATTATCAAATCGAACTTTTAAATGACCGCCACCCGCTTGATGACGTTGAGTTCGAGCGTGCGATCCAGACGGTCACTCGGGTAATTCTGGGTGGGTTGGGGCTTCGAGTCTGAGCGGGAGCGGTGGTAGCCGTCTACGCTGAAGGCTTATTTCGGGGGCGTGAAGAGCGAGTATATGGCTGAAACAAACGGTGGGGTGGCACGCGATGAATTTGATCGGCAACTGACCGAGGCTGAGCCGCCTGCGCACTGGCCGGCGGTGGTCAGGGCGCTCTTTTTCGTCGAACAAGGCGATTGGCAGCGAGCGCACGACATCGTTGAACATGCCGATTCACGATTGATCCGTTGGGTACACGCGCATTTACATCGGTGGGAGGGCGATCATGGAAATGCGGCCTATTGGTATCGCCGGGCCGACCGACCGGTATCGTCGGTGTCGCTCGACGATGAACGCGCCTTGTTACGTGATACGGTTTTGCCAGTAGCCGGTGGGTCGCCGCGATGACCGACCGTAATACTAACGCTCACGCCGCCAAACAGTGGGGACGACGCCTGGCTCCCTGGCTTTTGGGCGGCGTTGTCGTCGCTGGCGGTTACTTCCTGGCCATGCAGTACGCCCAGTCAAGTATCGAGGCAAGGCTTTCGACCATGACCGAGCGCAAGGTCACGCTTGAGCGCGTGTGGTTCAACCCGCTGACAGCCACGCTGACGCTGAACTCGCTACACATTCCCGGAAGCGATGCCGACCGCCGCCCGGTCATCGCGGCCGAGGTGGCGACCTTCAATCTCACCTACGCCTCCCTTTGGAACGATGGCTTTCACATCGAGCGGGTCGATCTTGAGGCGCCGCAGCTCGAGCTTGAAACGAAGCCCTCGGGGGCGCTCAACCTGAGTACGCTGTTCGCCCACGGTGAGCGTGGTGGTGAGGCGTCTTCCTTCCAGGTGGACGTCTTGAACGTGGATAACGGCCAGCTGGCGTGGACCTTTCCCACGCCGGCCGGACCGAGCCGAGTGGCGCTCGATTCAGTATCGATCACGGCGAAGGGGTTCAACAGTGCCCGCAAGCAACCGTTCGACCTGCAGGGAGCGGGGCGTCTTGAAAGTGGCACGCTTGCCGGGCACGGCAAGATGGGCTTCATGCCATGGTCGACGTCACTGTGGCTCGATTTCGATCAAATACCGGCCAATGCCTACCAGACGGCAATGAGTTACATGACCGGCGCCACCGTTACCCAGGGGACGTTGAACGGGGAACTTCATCTGATCGACGGTGAAAAGGGGTTATCGCTCGCGGGAGACTTATCACTGGCCTCAGCGGTACTGGTCGATGACGCACAGGCGCCGCTCGTGAAAGCCAAGTCGGTACGGCTGTCAGGACTCGAATTCGATCAATCGACCAGCAAAATGTCAGCGGATTCGCTGGTGCTGGACGCGCCGTGGATTCTTGCGGAGATCACACCCCAGTCCTCGTTCAATCTGAGTGCGTTGATGCCTTCCGCGCGTAAAACGGCAAGCGATCACGACCAGAAGCGCGACGGCGCCGCAGAGGGTGAACAGGTCAACACAGAGCAGGTAAAGAACGAGCAGGCAAGCAATGAGCAGGAGCAAAAGCAAAACCGCGAGGGCGGTATTCGATTGAAGACGCTTCGCTGGGAAGACGGCACCATTGAACTGAAAGACCGCCATCTGAAGGAGCCGTTCGAGGTCACGCTCGATCAGTTGCATGGTCAGCTAAATGACATCGACAGCCGTGATGCCAAGCCGTTGTCTGTCGAGATGACCGGGCAGGTCAGTTCATCGTCACCGCTTTCGCTCAAGGGCGAGCTGGCTTTGTTCGACGCGCCGCGCTCGGGCAAGGTCGAGCTTTCGATCAAGTCAATGCCTGTGGCCGAGTTCGCGCCTTATGTTCGAGAGTTTGGCGGGTACGAAGTAAAGCAGGGCCAAGTCAGTGCAACGATGCACTATCGGCTCGACGGCGAGACCATACGGTCTTCCAATACAATTTACTTCAATGATCTGGCGCTTGGGCAACCGGTCGGCAAACCACCCTCGTTTCCCATCAAGACGGCCATTGCACTGCTTGAAGATGACCAGGGTCGGCTGACGCTGAGCGTACCGTTCACCTTGAGTGCCAATGAGGCCTCGGTAGATATAAGTGCGCTGGTCTGGCAGGCGCTGAGAAAGGCCTTTGCCGATGTGCTGACGTCACCTTTCGATGCGTTGTCAGCACTGGTGTCGGACTCAAGCTCGGCCAAGGCGTCCGGCCGTGGCCCAACCTCGCTGTACCAAGCCATCGGCCATTCGACGGTTGAACAGAACGGGCGCACGATCAAGATTCGGTTCGGGCATCAGGAGTATCGATTGAATGAGGCCAAGGCCGATCGATTGACCCATTGGGCGCGCGGGCTTGCCAAGCGCTCGAAGCTTGCAGTGAGGTTGACGCCTGGTGTCAGTCGGGGTGAACGGTCATCACTTGATGATCGACAAGTACGCGCGTTGCTTGATGACCGGCGCGCTACGCTTAAGGCACTTTTGAGCGACGCCGGTGTGAAGTCGTACCAGATAAAAGAGCGGGATGGCGGTGCGAGTCAGCTTACAACGCTTGAGCTGATCTCTCGCTGATAGAACGAGGCAGGGCGCTCGTCGTCCGCAATGGTTTCAGCAGACTCTGAGCGAACAGGCTCGCAGCATGGTGAGGATGGGGTCTGGCCGTCGGCCTTGGCCGCAATGCGTGCCGCTGCCTGACGATTCAACTGCTCCGTATGATCGCGAAGTTTGCGACATTTGTAGCTGCGCCAGAACGATAGGATCAATGTAAACATAATAAATGAATTCCGTACTCGTCAGTTCGAATGACTTCGATGGTAAAAGTGTTAGTAACTTGGTTTATCATCTAGTTCTTTTTTATTAGATTTTTTAGATCAAGTACTAGTATTTTAATCGATATACGGCGCCCTTTAAAACCGGAAAACACAGCACATAATAGAGCTTATCGGCGTAAGTGATCGAGGTTGTCTACTTAACTGACTGATAAGGATGTGAATTTTTGTGGGTTTAAATTACGTGATGAGTCGTTTGAATTGGAATCCATATGTCGCCTACGGTAAGCAAACGCGGGGCGATATAAGTAAACTTGCGATTATGTAAGACAATGCTGCCACGCGTCCCCTCAAAAGCCACTATGCTTAATTTCAAAGCCATGGACGGCGCATTTCCGATTCATCTGAGCGCCATATCGGGTTACGGAAAGCGTATTACGCGAAAGCGAGGGCAATGACTCATGAGCAGTAAGCGTCAACAGCTGATCGAGACAGCATTTACGGAGTTCTATCGCGATGGCATCCATGCCGTTGGCATCAATCAGATTCTTACGGCCTCGGGAATTGCCAAGAAAACCCTGTATACCCACTTCGACAGCAAGGAGAACCTGGTGCTCGATGTGGTCGATTACTGGGATAACACCTTCGTGGACTGGTTGGCCAAGCGGTTGGCCATCGCGGACACTCCGACCGAGTTAAGTGACGCCCTGTTCGATGCGCTGGATGATTGGCAGGCTAATAAAGAATCAACGTTTCCCGAGTATCGTGGCTGTTTTTTCGTCAATACCGCCGCAGAATACAGCGATCCCAACCATCCCACTCATGTTCGCTGCGCTCAGCACAAGCGGCGAGTTCGAGCTCTTCTTGATTTCTATTTAAACGAGATGGACGTTGCTCAATCAGACAGAAGTCAGTGGTGTGATACGCTTTGTCTCTTAAAGGAAGGCGTCATATCTCAAACGCACATTGAGCGCGACAGCGGAGCTCCTGCACGCGCAAAGACGCTTGCCAATACATTTTTGAACGCTTGAGCCAGTGCAGGAGTGTGAGCGCTTTTATCCAGTCAGCTCTTGGCCTTTTGAGCCAGTAGATCATTGTCGGCGGGAGAAAATTTAAAGAGCCCGGTTTTTGCGTCGTTTTCGCTGGTACCCAAGGGCGCACCTGCCGACTCCGGATGCGACGGGTCGGTTATCCGTGCATGGCAGACGACCGACAACGGCTTGTCTGATTGGCCAAGGCCTGTGCGAACTGCTTGGCTCATCAGTGAGTAGCAGATTCCATCGCTGTAGGCCTCGATCTCTTCAGCATTGAAGTTATAGTCCCCGTCGAACCAGACCGTGGCTTCGATGGTGTTGTCCGCGAGACGGTCCAGTTGGTAGCGGGTGGCAAGGTCATTTTTATCGACGAAACTGTTCAGGGCGTCATGGACGCCGGCAGCAGATGGGGTGGCGGCGCTGGCGCAGACGCTTGTGGTCAGAAGAAGTAATGTGGCAAGAAATTGACGCATGAGAACCTCTTTAAATGGCGGATTTTATTGTAGGTGAACTCGTTAAAAGCTTTTCTTTGAGACTTTTCGGTTTCACGACTATGTTGGAGGAACACTTCCCGAATATGGAGATTTAGGGTATGTCCAACAAGCGCAGCATGTTTGGTCTTGCAGGAATTATGGGTGTTTCACTTTTGGCTGGGTGTGCAAGCGGTGGCCTCGAGGAAAACTCACCCTACGATCAGGTAGAAGGCAATTATGCCGGTGTTCTACCCTGTGCTGACTGCTCGGGTATCAAAACGCGTTTGATGATCGATAATGAAAACGACGTTTCTGGCAAGTTCACCATGAAAAGCACCTACCTTGGTAAGTCACAAGGTAACGAGCCAATGATCACCAAGGGGCAGGTCATGGTCCTTAATGACGCCGGCCCGAACCAGTATCCGGTAGTCTATCAGTTGACCGGACAGGATGGGACGACGGTCTACAATCTGCTGCCACTGAGTAACGGCAACCTCCAGATCCTGAGCCGCGATTACACCAAGATTCAATCCAACATGGATCTGACCTTGAAGCGCGTCGATTGATTCCTTTACCGGCCAGCTAAGGCTGGCCGGTAATCGCCTTGCGGGCTAAACTCACGCCGACGTTCGCGACGAGTTATTTTTAAAAGGAGCCCCCATGAACGACCTTTCCGAAGAAATGCGAATGCCGTCTCCCTGCCCTGAATGTGGCAGTCATCGTGTCCGGCTTTCTCAGGTGCACAATCCGGAAGACAAGGTATTCTGCTCCTCATGCAATACCCAGCGCGGGCTTTACAGCGATTTGAAGCGTGAATTGATTGAGTCGCCGAAGAGCACCAAGGAAGCATTGATCGAAGAAGCCGCCAACAAGAAGAGTTGACCGGACCGATTCCCTAAAAAAACCACTCACGGAGTGGTTTTTTTTATGGGTGGCCGTGAGGCGAGGTATCAGGAAACTAAACACTGAAGTTAAAAAGTTAGCACGCTTTGTATTGGCGTTGACCCAACGTCTTACGTATCATGCACGTCACTTGAATCTGGTGGGGAATCACGTGTGAGTCAAACATTGCCTGGTGCAGGAAAACGCCTGAAGTGGGGCGCTACGAGCGTGGCGTTCTCTATGGCTGCGCTGTTGGCTGGCTGCGCCAATTATGCGGGTATCGAGTCTCACAGCGATATTCGAAGTGTCGACCGCGTTCATTCGGAAAAAACACTGGCAAAGGTGCCGTTGTCCAAGGCCGCATGGCCTGAGACGAAGTGGTGGCGCGCGTTCGATGACCCCATGCTGGACGCCTTGATCAAGCAGGCATTGGATAACAGCCCCGACCTGGAGATTGCCCGGGCGCGCCTTCGAAAGGCCAACGCCGAGGCTGGAATTGCAAATGCCGAGCGGCTGCCAACGCTCGATGGCAATGCCAATGTAACGCGCACACGGGTGTCTGAGGTCGATGATCCTACAGGCGTTGGCGGGTTTTACAGCACGACGCGCGGCATGCTTTTGAACTTCAGTTACGATGTCGATCTATGGGGGGGCAACAAGGCTGCCTGGGAAGCCGCGCTTGGCCAGGCGAGGGCGCAGAACATCGATTATCGGGCAACGCTTCTATCGCTTTCGACCAACGTGGCTCAAGCCTATATCAAGCTTCAGGATGCCTATACGCTCAGACAGATTGCCAGGGCGAACCTGAAGCGCACCCAACGCATTGCCGACATTAACCAGGAACTGTCGCGGGGCGGCCTTCAAAACGAGGCGCCGCAGCTGCAGGCACGTTCGAGCGTATCAAGCGCTCGACAATCGCTTGCCAGTGCCGATCAGCAGCTTCAAAGCGCCAAGCTTTCATTGGCGCAGCTCATAGGTAAAGGGCCTGACGGTGCTTTTGCGCTGTCAGAACCCAAGGCCCTTACAGAGCTTCCGCTTGTGTTGCCTGGTCATCTGCCGGCAGAGCTTCTGGGCCGTCGGCCTGACATTGTTGCCGCGCGCTGGCGCGTCGAGGCTGCATCAAAGAACGTGAAAGCCGCCAAGACCAAGTTTTTTCCCAATATCAACTTGAGTGCCATGGCGGGGTTCAAGTCCTATCTGGGCGATTACATGTTCAGTGAGTCTGCCAAGGCGGGCAGCGTAAGCCCGGCGATTTCATTGCCGATTTTCGAGGGTGGCAAACTTCGAGCCAATCTCGAGAGCACGCTGGCCGACTATGACATGGCGGTCGGTCGTTATAATCAGACCCTGCTGTCGGCTTTGAATCAGGTAGCCGACGCGGTCAATGCCGTATCGTCCTATCGAGCGCAGCTTGAAGCGGCGCGTCAAGCCAAGGACGCTGCAGAGAAGGCCTTTACGCTTTCAAAAGAGCGCTACCAAGCCGGTATCGCCGATTATCTGCAAGTGCTTTCGACCGAGCAGCAGCTTCTTAGTGCCGAGCGGACTCTTGCTACAGTGACCTCACAGCAGCAGCAGGCCTCGATCAAGCTGATTCAGTCATTGGGCGGTGGCTTTGCGGGGGATAGCGAGCATCTGGAGCACGACGAGGGATTGATTTCTGCGCCCGACGTACCGAAACGTCTGACCGGCGATGCGTCGACAACCCGATGAGTCATGTGAATTCGCACAAAAAAGCCCTCCTAATGAGGGCTTTTTTGTGCGAGCAGAACGGCTGATGAATCAGCTTTCGTTATCGCTTTCTTTACGCGTTCGCTTGGCAACGGCTTTTGAGTTGTCGGCGTTATCCAGCTTGGTCAAAAGCGTCTGGCTGCGTTTCTTGAAACTGGCCAGCTCACTGCCCTTGAGGTGGGTGCCGCCCGGCAACTTGACCCGCATCGGGTTGACGCGGTGGTTGTTGACGATGACCTCATAATGCAGGTGAGGGCCGGTGGTTCGTCCGCTGTTACCTGAGTAGGCGATTTTCTGACCCATATTTACGCGTTGGCCCGGTCGTACCAGAGAGCGCGACAGGTGAAGATAACGTGTCTTGTAGCCATTGTCGTGGGTGATGACGACATAGAGCCCGGCCAGTGCGTGATTGACGACCTTGGTGACGCGTCCGGCGCCAGCTGCCTCGATCGGAGTGCCGACCTTCATGGCGAAGTCAGTGCCGTAGTGCGGGCTGATTCGACCGGTTACTGGATGGTGGCGGCGCAGGTTGAACGGTGAACTTACGCGGTGATGACCGTTGAACGGATAGCGCTCGAACGACGGGTCAAGGCTCTTGCCGGCCGGTGTGTAATAGGTGTCGTCATGACGAACGATCGACAGGTCGAGCCGTTTTCCTTCATAACGAGCCGCAAGAATTCGTGAGGCCAGCGGGCGGCCGTCAATCATTTCCGACTCGACCAGCACCTGGAACCGGTCACCCTGGCGCGTATCCTTTCGGAAGTTGATTTTTTTGCCGAGTGCTTTCGTAAGCTCCGAGACTTCAGCGGAGGAAAGACCGGTTGCAAGTGCCGATGCGCCAAAGCTGCCCTCGACCGTCCCCGCGAACATGCGTTGCGTGGCCTGAGTGGCCTGCGTAACGTTTGAAAGCGTAAAGTCTTGATCTGCGTCGCTTCGGTCGAGCAGATACCCTTCACGGGCGTTTTTCATCACTTTTAACGCGATCAGATTACCGGCCCGGTCAAGCTTGTAATAAAGGTCGTGTCCGACTCTCAGTCGCGTCAGTACTTTCTTGTCGGGCAGAGTGTTCAATATCTTGATGACATCGCCGTACCCGAGGCCGAAGTTCCGCTCTGCCATGATGGTAAAGCTGTCACCGGGTTGAACGGTGTAGCTTTGCCATTCGGGAACGTATTGTTCCGTGGCGGCAATTTCGCCCTCGAGCGTCGATGTGTCTTCTTCCAGGTCAAACGGTTCGGCGAAGCTACTATCAGAGGGAAGAATTTTTTGCGCGGCGTCGGTTTGCAGACTAAGTGCAAATTCGAGTGCCGAGGTGGAAATGTCTGAACGAACCGGCTCGCTGAACAGTGGCACGCTCATAGGCAGGGGCGTAACCATTTGAGGTGCAGGAGAAGAGGGCTGGTTTGGATGTTCGGTGGCAGCAAGCTCGATGGGCTGTACGTCAATGGTTGATTCGGTATCTGAATGCTCGAGCCCGGCGACCAGGGTATGCGTGCCAAGCACGGTGACAACGGTGACTGCCGGTAACAGCAATAATTTGTGTGCTCGGGGTAGCGAACGCAGTATTCGCAGCATAGGGTGAGGCCCGTGTAAATAAAGGTGAACAGTATACGACCACGTATGACGATCAGGCTGGCCTACCTTATCCCATGGCTCGATTTATGAAAAGTTAGAAAAAGAAACAAGCGTAGGCTCTTAAAATGCTTTAAAGACAGTATTTTTGCGGTAAAGATCTTGAAATTCCCTATTGGGCTCGACCGTTTCGGCGATGAACGATGTATGATTTATACGGTGTCGCTGACCTGTTTGGAGCGTTGTCCAAACAGTGGGATGGGCTTTCGGTCAGGGCAGCGGCGCTATCCTAGACTGATCAATTCCGCTACCGAAGCCAGTAAATGCTCATTTACGCTTCTGGCATCTCGAGGTTGTGTCATGTCCAAAATCACGCTTGCTCAGTGGCAGATGTTGGCCGCTGTGGTTGATCACGGTGGGTTTGCCAAGGCAGCCGAAGCCATCCATAAAAGCCCTTCCACTATCAATCATGCGGTACATAAGCTGGAAGCTCAGCTTGGAGTGACCCTTTTGAACATCGAAGGACGCCATGTGCGCCTGAGCGAAGCGGGAAGCCTGCTCTTGCGTCGGGCACGCCAGTTACTCGAAGGGGCCGATGCGCTCGAGAACGTTGCCGGAAGTCTTGCAGAGGGGCTCGAGCCTGAAGTGAGCATTGCCGTCGATCAGATTTATCCCACCGACGCGCTTTCCGATGCGCTCGACCGCTTTTCGAAACAGTTTCCTCATACGCGCATTCAGCTGTACGAAACCGTATTGAGAGGAGGAATCGAGCGGCTCGAGCGTGGCGAGGTTGATCTATTGATCAGCGGCCTGGAGCCGGTGGGGTTTTTGGGGGAGTTGTTGACGCAGGTGCGCTTCATTGCGGTCGCCCACGAGTCTCATCCGCTTCATCAAGTGCGTCGAGAACTCGACCTACGTGACCTTCATCAGTACCGACAGATCGTGGTACGAGATTCAGCGCGGTCAACCAGTGTTGATTCCGGCTGGCTCAAGGCCGAGCAGCGCTGGACGGTCTGTCACGTAAGCACTGCGCTCGACATGCTTTCAAAGGGGCTGGGGTTTTGCTGGGTGTCGGAAACCAGACTGAATCAAGGGCCGGTCCATGCGCAGCTCAAGCCCTTGCCGCTCAAGGCCGGCCGGATTCGTGAAGTCCCCATACGACTTTACTATCGTGACATGGACAGTGCAGGGCCGGCCACAAGCGCGTTGGCCATGTGCCTTAAAGAGGCAGTCAAGGCCGAGTGCGATTCGGCGCGCCCCATTTATTAAAGGAGTGAATTGGCATGGGACTTTTAGTCGACGGTCAATGGAAAGACCGGTGGTATGACACAGAGAGCACCGGCGGAGAGTTTGTGCGTGAGCAGTCTCAGTGCCGGCAATGGGTCGTGGGCGATGGCATGATTCCTCCCAATGATCGAAAGGTGCGGCCGGCGGAGGCCAACCGATACCACCTTTATGTGTCTCTTGCATGTCCATGGGCGCATCGGATTTTGATCATGCACCGGCTGAAAGGCCTTGAAGATTTGATTGGCGTTTCCGTGACCAGCCCCTACATGGGTGAGAATGGTTGGAGCTATGATCAAACCCAGGGCAGTACGGGCGATGCCATCAATGGGGTCGATTTTCATCGCGAGCTTTATATCAAGTCCGACCCCAATTACACCGGCAGAGTGACGGTGCCGGTGCTTTGGGACAAAAAGGCGGGCGACATCGTCAATAACGAATCCGCCGAGCTGATGCGGATTCTGAACGACGCGTTCGATCAACTGACCGGCAACTCGCTTAACCTTTATCCGCCGGGGCTTCAAGCGCAGATCGATGACGCCAATGAACAGGTGTATGACACCGTGAACAACGGGGTCTACAAGGCAGGCTTCGCGACAGAGCAGTCCGTGTATGAAAAGCATGTTTCGGCTCTATTCAAGACCCTGGATGATCTGGAAACCCGGCTTGATCGCCAGCGCTATCTTGTCGGGGCCTATCTGACCGAGGCCGATATTCGCCTGTTTACCACGTTGATTCGGTTCGATGCGGTCTATCACGGGCACTTCAAGTGCAATATCCGCCGGATCGAGGATTACCCGAATCTATCGAACTACCTGCGTGAGCTTTATCAGTGGCCTGGAATCGCCGACACCGTCGATTTCGATCATATCAAGCGCCACTATTACCAAAGTCATCCGACCGTCAATCCGAATGGCATCGTGCCGCTTGGGCCTGCACTTGAGCTCACGCGTGAGCATGACCGTGCCCGGTTGCCGGGCAAGGGCATCATGCAGTAGAGGTGCGCCAGTGTGTCAGGACCTTGTCGAAGGCATTGGCGAAGTCGCGTACATCGGCGGCGGACATTCCAGACGGGCCGCCGGTGTGCTCGCCGCTTGCCCTGAGGGTTTCCATGAAATCGCGCATGTTGAGCCGCGCCTTGATGTTGTTGGTCGTCAGAGCTTCGCCACGTGAGGTCATGACCTGAGCGCCCTTGGCGATTACGGCATCGGCAAGAGGCAGGTCGGAGGTTACCACCAGATCATGTTGCTCGGCCCGCTCGATGATCACGTTGTCTGCGGCATCGGCGCCTCCCGGAACGCTGATCATTGTCAAACAGTGCCGCTTGGGAAGGGGCAGGGCGTGATTGGCGACGAAGTAGGCGTGATAGCCGGTGCGCTCGGCGCCGCGTACGACGATGTCGCGGATGGCCTTGGGGCAGGCGTCGGCATCAATCCAGATGTAAGGCAATGGGGGCTCTCCAAATCAGGCGGGCTGGACGCGGTCTGTCCGTTCGTTAAATAAAGTAGGCAACTAACCTTTGGTATGATACAGTAGCTGTTCCTCGCATGTGTAGTAAGACCCTACCATCCTAGTTGATACGCCCCCTCTTTACTGTCTGAGCAATCGGGGACGTTTCTCCGACAGCGTTAAGGCGCAAGCCGCTGCCTTGCACAGATGGAAAGGCGCAGATGTTCTGCGCTGGTCGCCACACGTTGCGTACACACAGGCAAGCCCTGTACTTGATCGTGCGACCGTGGTGTCTGGGGCCGACTGCCCTTGTGCACTGCACTAAATTTCTCCGCCGGCCGGATGCGTCGGCTCATTAAGGTGTGACATGACCTCGACTTCCAATGCCTCGCTGACATTCAGCGACATGGCGTTACTGCCTGCTGTTCTCGAAGCCCTCGATTCCATCGGTTACCAACAGCCTTCCCCGATTCAGTCTCAGACCATCCCGTCTGTGCTTGAAGGCCGTGACGTACTGGGACAGGCTCAGACCGGTACAGGCAAAACGGCCGCGTTCGCGCTGCCGATTCTTTCACGCATCGATGTCAATCGGCGTGAGCCTCAGGTGCTCGTTCTGGCACCGACACGCGAGCTTGCGCAGCAGGTTGCCGTCAATTTCTCATTGTACGGCCAGAACATGAAAGGCTTGAAGGTTCAGGCGCTCTGCGGTGGTCAGGACTACCGCGATCAGCTCCGTGGCCTTAAAAACGGTGCCCAGGTCATCGTCGGTACGCCGGGTCGTGTTATCGATCACCTGGATCGGAAGTCGTTGAGCCTTGAAGGCCTCAACGCACTGGTTCTTGATGAAGCCGACGAAATGCTTCGCATGGGCTTCATCGACGATGTCGAGCGTGTCGTCAAGGACACGCCAAAGGACGCACAGCGCGTGTTCTTCTCGGCAACGCTTCCTCATGAAATCGAAAAGATCGTCAACCGTTATCTGGTTGATCCGGTCAAGGTTCAGATCGAATCCAAGGCAGCCACGACCACCATCGAACAGCGCGTTTGTCGCATCGACGGTCCGGCCAAGCTTGAAGCGCTGTCGCGCATTCTTGAAGTCGAGCCGGTCGACGCCGCCATCGTCTTCGTTCGTACTCGTGCGGCGTGTACGACGCTGGTCGAGCAGCTTCTGAGCCGCGGCGTGTCTGCCGCTGCGCTGTCAGGTGACCTGGATCAGAGCCTTCGTGAGCGCACCGTGACTCGCCTCAAGCGAGGCAAGGTCGACGTGCTTGTCGCTACCGACGTCGCTGCCCGCGGGCTTGACGTGCCACGCATCACGCACGTGTTCAACTACGATCTTCCGCACGATAGCGAGTCCTATATTCACCGCATAGGTCGTACCGGCCGTGCCGGGCGTGACGGCATCGCCATCAGCTTTGCCGGCGTTCGCGAAAGCCGCAAGGTTCGCGTGCTCGAGCAGGCGACCGGTCAGGCCATCGCGAATATGGAACTGCCCGATGAGTCGGCGATCCGCGCTCACCGTGCCAAGCGATTCAAGACCCGTGTTGAAGCGACGCTTGATAAAGGCTTCGAGCAACAGCGCGAGCTGGTCGAGTCTCTGATCGCCGAGGGTGTCGATCCGGTCGAGCTGGCCTGCGCCATGGCGTCTATCGCGCGTTCCGATGAATCACCGATTCATGCACTGCCCAAGCAGAGCAAGGACCGTGGCAACGAGCGCCGCGGCCGTGACGGTGGTCGTGATGAGAAACCGCGTCGTCGTCGCGAAGCGGGTGGCGCCGGTGGTAACCGTCGTCCTGATGAAGGTATGACGCGTTATCGTGTGTCGGTCGGTCACAAGGACGGCATCAAGCCCGGCCAGCTCGTTGGCGCACTTGCCAATGAAGGCGGTATCGAAGGCGCACGTATCGGGCGCATCGACATTCGCCAGTCGCACAGCACCGTCGAGCTGCCCCAAGGGCTCCCGAGTTCGATTCTGGCCAAGATGGGCCGGGCGCGTGTCGGCGGTCGGACGCTTGAAATCAGCGAAGACAGTGGCGACAAGCCTCAGCGTCGTCGCAACGACCAGGAACGTCAGTACGCGTCCTGATCGCTGAAGGTATGATCGAAACGCCCCGGCATTGTCCGGGGCGTTTTTGTATCTGGCCTTCAAGGCTTGAATCGCCGGTTGCCGGCTTGCACGCTGCGCTGGCTGAATTACGCTTGAGCGTGCGTTTTTCTATATGAGGAACATGCAAGGCCCAGGGCGACCGCTGTTCCAAATCCGGGAAAATCTGGCGCGTATGTACGGGCGGCGTTGCCCGGATGGCCTTGCGTCAGAGAAAACGCGCTACTTGAAACAAGGTTTTGAGTGGTTCTTGAAAGGGAGGCTTCGGCCTCCTTTTTAATAGGTTATTACGCGCTTTTGGATGTTCGAACTTATGGCTCATTTTCTGTTACCCAATACTCCCTTGCATGAATGGGCGCTTGACCCCCGGGACGCTGTTGCGTTGCAAAAGCGTCTGGCGTCTCGGGTCAGCCAGACGGACGATTTGCCGGAGACCGTCACGCTGGTGGCGGGCATTGACGTCGGCTTTGAAGAGGGCGGCGACATCACCCGAGCCGCGATCGTTGTAATGTCTGTCCCCGAGTTTTCGATTGTCGAACACAGGATTGCGCGCATTCCAACGCAGATGCCATACGTGCCGGGGTTACTGTCCTTTCGAGAGCTGCCGGCCGTGCTCGAGGCGATCAGCATGCTCGAGCGTACGCCGGATTTGTTCATGGTGGACGGGCAGGGCATCGCTCACCCGCGCCGAATGGGCATTGCCACGCACCTCGGGCTCTGGCTTGAGCGGCCGACCATCGGCGTCGGCAAATCCAGGCTGTGTGGGCAGCACGAGGCAGTGCCGGATCACAAGGGCGGCTGGACTGAACTTCACCATCGCGGTGAGTGCATCGGGGCGGTGCTTCGAACGCGTGAGCGCGTCAAGCCGCTTTATATTTCCCCGGGCCATCGTATTTCGCTCGAGACCTCGATCAAGTGGGTCATGGGGTGTCTGACGCGCTACAAGCTTCCTGAGCCCACGCGACAGGCCGATAAGCTGGCCTCCCGAAAGCCCGGGGCAACCGTGGCGCTCGAGCCGCACATCCTGTAAAACAGGCGCATGATTCATGAACGACAGGGAGGATCCATGCCGTCGCATTATCTACTAGGCGGTACGTATACGACCGGCGACAGCGAGGGCATCTACTGCTACCCGACCGATGCGGGTGTCACAGCACTCGGTGCGCCGTTACTCATTGAGGCCGACTGTCCGTCATTTCTTACGCTGAATGCCGAGCGTACCCGGATGTACGCGGTCAACGAAGTCCCCGGTCAAGACGGCAGCATCAGCGCGTTTGAGCTGGATGCAGACAGTGGGCAGGCCCGTCTTCTCGGTCAGGTCGAGGCCAGGGGCGAGGACCCCTGCCATATCATGCTGACACCGAACGAGCGCTTCGTGGTTGTTTCCAACTACTCGGGTGGCTCGATCGTGGTCTACGCCTTGACGAGCGAAGGCGCACTCGGTGACTGCGTTCAGCACGTTGTCTTCGACGGTGACGGCGCCCGGATCAACGCTGAGCGCCAGACCGGGCCGCATCTGCATTCGTGTGTGTTGAACGTGGACGGCGATGCACTGTACGCCTGTGATCTGGGCCGGGATCGGTTGTATCGCTTTGACTTCGACGAGACACGCGAACAGCCGCTTGGGGATCGAACGGAAATGATTGCGCCGCCCGGTTGCGGGCCACGTCATCTCAAGTTTCATCCGGGGGGGCGATTTGCGTATCTGGTGGGCGAGCTCGACGGCAGTGTCATCGGCTACCGCGTGGAAAATGATCGGCTCATTCAGTGCCAGATCGCATCGCTGGCGCCGAATGACGACTCGCTCGAACATGGGGCAGCCGAGCTTCAGTTTTCACCAGACGGGCAGTTTCTGTATGTATCGAACCGTGGCCAGTTCGACGAATTGATCTGCCTGCAGATCGATGCCGATGGCATGCTGAGCTGGAAGGCCACCACGCCTTCAGGCGGTCAATTGCCCAGACATTTCACGCTTGTACCCGACGGATCAGCAGCGTTGGTGGGTAACCAGCAAAGCGGCGAAATCACGCGAATCGAGCTGCATGACGATGGAAGTTTCGGCAATAGCGTATGCATCGGACGAAGCGATCAGATCGCCTATCTTCAGGCGTTTGAGGCTCGCGTGTCATGAGCGAGCATCTCTGGCAGATCGATGATCTTAAAACGCCGTATCTGCGCTTTCTTGGCGTCGACATCGAGCGCTTTGAGGCAGATGGCGTGAGCCTGTCGATTACAGTGGTCGAGCAGCACTGCAATCTTCAGGGCCGGGCTCATGGTGGCATGCTGGCCTCGCTATTGGATGCGGCCAGTGGTTACAGTGGTCTTATTACCGAGGAAGGTCATCAGATGCCGGCGGTGACTCTGTCATTGTCGATTCAGTACATGGCGCCAGCCAAATGCGGTGATACGCTTTACGCGCATGGCCGGGTAACCGGCGGCGGGCGGCGTGTCTTTTTCACGCATGCCGACATTATCGATTCAAACGGCGTTTGCCTTGCAAGCGCGACTGGGGTTTTCCGAAGGCCATCGGTTCGCCGATAAGGCCGCTAAATGCACGCATGAAGGCGCAAGAGAATGAATAAACGAAGCTTGGGTGAGGTGGTGTTCACGGTGGTGCTTTGGATCGTGATCGGTGCACTGGTTCAGTGGTTGATGCAGTCGCACTTTTCCGCGGTGATCACCGAGCCTACAGAAGATGCGACGTTGCCGCCGTTGGCAACCTACTGGAACGCGATGGGGCTTGTGGCACTCTTTTTCGGCGTGTTGGCGTTCTGGGCACGTGACATGATGCGTGAAAACCCGCTGACGAAGTCGCTCAAGGTGGTGGCGTCACGGCTATTGAGCACGACTTTCGATGTCGGCCTCTTTTCACTCGGCGGTGCGCTTTTTGCCGTCTACGGCCCGGGCCAGGCCATGCTGCCGATGTGGCAGTCCGTGTTCATGGGCGTCAATTTTTCTTTGTTCGCCATCATGCTGGTGGTGCTTGGCGTGATCTGGTTTCTGGTCAAGCATTCACGTCTGTCGCTGGTCAACATCACGGCGTTGGAATTCAAGCCGCTGCCGCGTGTCGGTATCTATGTTGCCTTGCTGCTGCTTTTGATTCTGACCGCCTGGTGGGCGTTGTAAGCACGCGTTGGTATAAAAAAAGCGCCGTCAGGCGCTTTTTTTATGGGCAATGTCCCACGGTTCATCGGCGAACGACCCGCACGTCGCTGATGCCCCCACCCAATGGCTGAACCTCGATCTGGTGAGGAATACGCTCGATCATATCGCGGACATGCGAGATCACGCCGATTTTTCTGCCTTGAGACTGAAGGGCGTCGAGCGCATCCATCACCAGGTTAAGTGACTGCGCATCGAGACTGCCAAAGCCCTCGTCGATGAACAGTGTATTGATGGTCAGTGCGCTTGAGGCCATCGACGAAAGGCCAAGCGCCAGCGCCAGTGATATCAAAAAGCTCTCACCGCCCGACAGCGAATGCACAGAGCGCTGCTCATCGGCCATCTCCTGATCGATCACCAGTAGCCCCAGGTCACTGCCGCCACGAACCAAGCGGTAGCGCCGGGCCAACTGGGTCAAATGCGCGTTGGCCTGCTCGATCAGTCGGTCCAGATTGTAGCCCTGGGCGATGCGCCGAAATTTTTTGCCATCGCTCGAACCGATCGCACTGCCCAGGCGCCCCCAGCGCCGATACTCCGAGCGGGCGGTCTCCAACTGCTTTTCGAGGGTGCGATAAATGTCGCGCCTGCGGTCATCCTCCCGTCGCCGGGCCTGAGTGTCATCGCGTTCGGCCAGTGCGCGTTCGAGCTCGGGGGCAAGGGCGGTAAGCGCGGCTTCGTCGCGCTCGAGCCGTTCATGGAGTGTCGCTGAAAGCGTTGCCTCGGGCAGTGCCGCGAGGGTGTCGTCAAGGTGAGCCTCGAACTGCGCCTTGACGGTCGCAAGCTCAGTTTCTGCGCGAAGGCGGGCATGAGTGGCCGCTTCGATGCGTGCGGTCAACGCCTCGAGCTCACCCTCATCGACCATCAGTAACTCATTTACCTGCTCTGTCGGGATGTCGGCGTGGGTCTGGTACCACCTCGCCATCTGATGCTCGGTCTCATCGAGCTGGGTGGCCAGTGCGCTCGCCTGCTCCAGCTGGTGACGGCATGCCTGAGTGTCGTGTCTGACGTGTTGCTCGGCGCGATGCACTTTTGCAAGCGCGTCGTCGAGCTGGGTTCTTAATGTGCTGGTTGTCTGCTCGAGCGCCTTACGCCACTGGCGCACGCTGTCCTGCCCTTGCAGTAGGTTATTCAAGATGCCTTGCGACGTATCGCAGGTCCGCTCGAGCTTCGCGCGTTCCCTGGCCTGGGTCGAGCGCTGGGTCTCGAGGCCATCGATCTGGCTGTCAATAACGGCCGCGCGCGTATCGAGCTCGCCGAGTCGGCGCTCGAGCGGGGCGCGGGCCTGCTCATCGGTCAGGATCTCGTTAAGTTCGGTGTGGGTCTGATGCGCCTGTGCTTCAATCTCGTCTAACCGATCACTCAGCCAAGCTTCAAGCGCCTCGGGTGTGCTCTGCTCAAAGCGCGCCAAAAACGGTGCTATATCGGTCCTGGCCTGATCGCGCGCAGCGCTTGCCCGGTCGTGTTCGGCTCGAGCCTGTTCATGGACCTGTCGAGCCAGTGTGACCTGAGCGAGCGCGCTGCTGGCCGCGCTTTCGGCCTCATGGGCCGCATGAGTGGCCTCATCGAGCTGGCGCTGCTCCTCCGCTTCCATCGCCTGAAGCTGAGCGGAGGCGATACGCTCAGGCGGCGCATGGCGGTAGGGGTGATCTTGGCCACCGCAGACGGGGCAAGGTGCGTCGTCTGAAAGCGTGGCCCGAAGCGCCTCGATGGCCGCATCGTCTCTTAGCGCGCGCTGGCGCTGAAGACGAGTCTGACAGTCGGCAAGCTGCTGGCGGGCGAATGTCTGGTGCCGGTCGGCCGCGTTTTTTTCGGTTTCCTGCGCCTCAAGAGCGCTGTATCGAGCGTTGAGTGTTGCCTCGGCCTCGGCGTGTGCGCCTATGGCCGCGCTGGCGTGTTTGACCTGCTCGAGAATGTGAGCCAGTTCGTCGCGGGTTTCCCTGAGCTCGGTCATGCGGGCGTGAAGCGTCTGTCGGTGGGCAAGCGGGTCATCGATGTCACGTGTTTGAAGACGTGCGCGCAGCGCATTCAGCCGGGCGTGAAGGGGGGCGCGCTCGTGTTCGTTCTCCGAGCGCTCCGCCTTGAGCGCTGACAGTGTTTGGGTGTTGTCGCGCTCGGCCTGAATGAGCGATGCAATGCGCTCGCGGTCGTAGGCGAGCTGACGTTCGATCTGATCGGCCTGTTCAAGATGAGGGGCCAGTGAGGCGCGGTGCTGTTCATGATGCTCCAGCTCACGCTGACGCTTTGCGTGCGCGCAGGTGGTGTCGTTGAGCGCCTTCTGGGCGGCTCGGCGCTCCGACCAGGCGTCGCTGATACGGGTTCTTGCCTGCTCGAGCGCCTTGGCGGTGGAAGCGCGCTGGTCAATGATCCGCCTAAGCGGTTCGACCGCTTCGAGCTGATGCTTTCGCCGACGACTGCCGTCGAGTGAACGGTCATGATCGCAGGCCGTGATGTAACGCGCTTTGCTGTCGGTCAAGGCGGTGTGCTCACGCATCAGGGCCTGCCAGCGCTCGCGCTGATGCGTGAGCGTTTGCTTGCGCTCGGTAAGCGTTTGCCAGTGTGTGGCCGCGGCGGATTCATGCGCGTCGATCTCGGCGCGCTCTGCCTCGGAGGCGGGCGGGGCGGAGGCCATGCTTTGCTCAAGCTGCGTCAGCGTTTGCTGCGCCGTGCGCGTGCGGTTGAACGCCTCGATGGCGATGCGGCTGTAGATGTCGGTGTCGGTCAAGCGCTCCAGCAGTTCGCTGCGCTGATTGTCATCGGCGGTCAGAAACGCGTTGAACTCGGACTGCGCCAGCAAGACCGCTCGGGTGAACTGTTCGAAACCCAAGCCGAGCCGGGTATGGATGGCGTTTTGAAATTCGCGCTTGTGTCGGGTGAGCACCGTCGCATCCGTGACGCGCATCAGGCTTTGATCGCTGGCCTGAAGGCGTCCGTCGGGTTTGTTACGCGCACGCCGCACGCTCCAGCGGGCGCGGTAGCGCTCACCGTCGAGTCCCTCGAAGTCGACCTCGGCAAAGCCCTCGGCGGCGCCTCGCCGAAGGAGCGCTCTCGGGTCGTTCAAGGCAAGGGCATCATCGGCCACGTCCGGCGTTCTGGCGCTTTGCTGTGTGGCTTGCTTGAGACGGGGCGTGGTGCCGAAAAGCGCCAGGCACAGGCCATCAAGCAGGGTGCTCTTGCCGGCCCCGGTCGGCCCTGTAATGGCAAAAAGGCCCGTGTCACCCAGCACGTCGCGGTCGAGCTCGATGCGGTGCGGCCCCTTGAGCGAGGCGAGGTTGTAAACGGTCAGTGTCAGTAGCTTCACAAGGCGGCCTCATCGTCGTGGACGGACTGAACCAGTGCTCGGAAATCGGTCAGCACGTCCTCCTCCGGTGGTGCGCCGTAGGCGCGTTCCCAGTGTGTGGTAAAGAGGGCCTCTGGCGTCAGATCCTCGAGCCTCGGAGCCGGAGCGGTATTCTTTTGGGCGTCACTGCGGTAGCGCGTCTGAATGGCTACCAGCCGATAGGGCTTGCCGGCTAAATGGGTATCGATGTCACCGCGAAGTGCCACGTGCGGTGCGTCTAGCTCGACGTGTACGTCAAGCCAGGGTGGCGGGCCGTCAACAGTGTCGGGCAGGGCGGCAAGCTCGGACAGCACCTCAGAAAGGGAGGCCGGTCCGATGCGGTGCAAACTGGTGTGATCCGGGATCGGCCGTGACCGGGTCTCGCGTAGCGTGCCCTGATCGATGTGGCCGATCACGACCTGACGTGGGTAGTGGCGCTCGGACATGTCGAGGGCGATCGGCGAGCCGCTATAGCGCATCGCCACGTTGGCATTGACGCGTTGAGGCTTGTGCAGATGCCCAAGGGCCACGTAGGCAAGAAACTCAGGGTAGAGCGCCGCGGAAATCGATTCTTCGCCGCCGAGCACGATTGGGCGCTCGGAATGTTCCGACACTGCTGCCCCACGGACATGGGCATGACCCATGGCGATCACGGCCTCACCCGGTTGGGCAGCCTGTTCTGCGTGGTCGAATACGGTCTGGTGCGCGTGCGCCATCCCGGCCTGATAGTCCGAGAGCCCGCGGCCGGTCACATCCGAGGGCCTTAAAAACGGCAGCGCGACGCAGAGCGCTTCACGCTCGCCGTCTGCGTTGGTCAGCGGCACCAGAAGCCGGTTCACGTCCTCCGGGTCGAGCGAATGAAGCTGGCCAAGCGCATGCGTGTTGAGCCCGGCGAGCAGCGGCGCGGGCAGTTCGATGCGGGCGGCACTGTCGTGGTTGCCGCCGATCATCACGACCTCCATCGAGGGACGCTGGGTGTGAGCGCGCGTGATGAAATCGAACAGCAATCGCTGGGCCTCGATCGAGGGATTGACGACGTCGAAGATGTCGCCGGCAATCAAGAGCGCGTCGATTTCTTCCTCGTCGATGATATCCAAAAGCCAGTCCAGGAAGGCACGGTGTTCGGCCTGGCGGTCGTGGCCGTGAAAGTTCTGGCCGAGGTGCCAGTCGGCGGTGTGCAAGAAGGTCAGCATGAACGGCGTCCTGAATTCGGCCCGAAAAAAAGCGGGCCCTCATGGTACCCGCCTTGTCGATCATTACGAAGTGGCGTTGGCGCTTTCAGGACACCAGGTGCACGCCGCCATCCACGTAGAGGGCGTCGCCGGTCAACATGCGCGCGGCGTCGGTGGCCAGATACGCCATGGTCATGCCGACGTCATCGACATCGGCCATCTCCCGGCTCGGCGAGCGGTTCGAGGCTTCCTGAAGCAGGCTGTCGAAGTGCGACAACCCCGAGGCCGCCCGGGTCGGCATTGGCCCTGGTGAAAGTGCGTGCACCCGAATACCCTTGGGGCCGAGTTCGGCGGCCATGGAGCGCGTGGCCGCCTCGAGCGCGGCCTTGACCGGGCCCATCACGTGATAGCCTTCGACCACCTGCTGGCTGCCATGGTAGGTCATGGTAAACAGTGATCCGCCGTCATGCATCAGGGGTTCGGCGCGCTTGCAAAGCGCGATGAACGAGTAGCATGACAGCGCCATGGCGTCGAGAAAGCCCGCTTCCGAGCAGTCGACCAGCCGGCCGCGGAGGTCATCGAGCGGCGCGTAGGCGACCGAATGCACCACGAAATCGAGCTGTCCCCAGCTCGCTTCCAGAGTTTCGAACACGTGATCGATCTGGCCGTCGATGCGCAGATCGAGCGGCAGCAGGTGCTCGGCTTCGACCTCCTCGGCAAGCGGCGCGACATGGGGCCTGGCCTTTTCGTTGAGGTAGGTGATGGCAAGGCGCGCGCCGAGCGCGTGACAGGCGCGTGCACAGCCCCAGGCAATGGAATGGTCGTTGGCAATGCCCACGATCAATCCGCGCTTGCCCTCAAGCGTCATGGCGCCGGAAAGCTCCTTGAACGAGCGGGCGTTGATGGTCATGGCGGCGGTCTCCTTGGTGGCGGATGTCATGAGTGGTTGGGTGAGATCATGAGTGGCTGGGTGATGTCATGAGCGTTTGGGTGTGTCGGGCGATCATCCAGGCCTCGTCGGTGGCCATCACCCGGATCTCTGCGCGGCTTGTTCTTTGATGAATGCACTCGGCGTGCGTGGCGTTGGCCGTGTCGTCGAGCGCGAGGCCGAGCCACTCGAGATGAGCGACCACCGCCTTGCGCACATACGCACTGTGCTCACCAATGCCTGCGGTGAACACGAGTCCATCGAGCCCGCCGAGGGTGGTGGCCATTTCGACCACACCCTGAGCGATGCGCCAGGCAAAGTAGGCAAGCGCGGCTTCAGCGCGTTCGTCGGTGGCTGCGAGCGATTCCAGTTCGCTGACCTCGGCGTGGCCTCCGGAAAGCGCCTTGAGCCCGCAGTCGTGGTAGAGCAGGTGCTCGATCGCCTCCGGACTCATGCGCTTTTCACGCATCAGATAGAGCACGATGCCGGCGTCGAGCCGGCCCGGACGCGTGCCCATCGGCAGGCCATCAAGCGCGGTAAAGCCCATGGTGGTATCGACACTTTGGCCATTTTGCAGCGCGCACAGTGAGGCGCCGGCGCCGAGATGCGCGACCACCACCCGGCCGCTGGCAAGAGCGGGGGCGCGAATTTTGAGCGTGCGGGCGATGTAGTCGTAGGAGAGCCCGTGAAAGCCATAGCGGTGCACGCCCTCGTCGTCGAGCCAGGCCGGAATCGGCAGGCGCCGGACCTGTGCGCTCTGGCCATGATGAAACGCGGTGTCGAAACACGCGACCTGCAGAAGCTCCGGTCGACGCCGCGCAATCGAGCGCATCGGGGCCAGATTGGCCCCTTGATGCAGTGGCGCCAGTGGCGTCAGTCGGGCAAGACGCTCGATCACCGCATCGGTCACGACCGTGGGCTGGTTAAAGGCGTCGCCGCCATGAACCACCCGATGGCCGACAGCGTGGATGTGCCCGCTGATAAGCGGAGTCAGTTCCCGAGCCAGAAGCGTCTGGGCGTCCTCGGGGTTTTGACTCTGGGCGACGGGCGGGAGGGCATCGAGTAGATGCGTGCCGTCTCGGTCCGTGATCACAAGGCGAGGGTGGGCCGAGCCGATGCCGGTGAATGCTCCCTTGATGCAAAGGCCAAGCTCCGGATCCTCGGCATTAAAGCCTGCCACCTTGAGGCTCGAAGACCCTGCGTTGAGCGTCAGTATCAACGAGTCGGCGATCATGTAAGCCCTCCCGGTAACGCGCGTGTTTGAAGATGATGCGCGTAGAGGCTTGCCGCGGCGCAGGAGGCCAGGCGCGTCTTGTGGCTGTCGGCGCGGCTGGTGAGGATAATGGGCACGCGCGCACCAAGCACGAGGCCGGCGGCGTCGGCCCCGGCAAGGAAGGTCAGGTTCTTGGCCAGCATATTGCCGGCTTCCAGATCCGGGACGACCAGAATCTGCGCGCGGCCGGCGACCGGGGAATCAAGGTGCTTGAGGCGAGCGGCGTCGGCGTTGATCGCGTTATCCAGCGCCAGTGGGCCATCGAGCAGGCCACCCTCGATCTGGTGGCGCTCGGCCATCTTGCACAGTGCGGCGGCGTCCAGCGTACTTGGAATCTTTGGGGTGACGGTTTCGACCGCGGACAGCAGCGCCACGCGCGGCGTCCCAAGCGACAGGCCCAGGTGCAGATCGATGGCGTTTTGTACGATGTCGGCGCGGGTGAGCAGGTCCGGGGCAATGTTGATCGCGGCATCGGTGATGAACAGAGGCTCGGGGTAACTGGGCACGTCCATCAAAAAGACATGGCTGAGCCGGCGCTCGGTTCTCAAATGCACCGTAGGTGCAAGCACCGCGTGCATCAACTCATCGGTATGAAGGCTGCCTTTCATTAAAAGCTGTGCCTGACCCTCACTGACAAGCGCGACGGCTCGCTCTGCCGCGGCGTGACTGTGGGGCACATCAATGCAGTCAATGTGCTCGAGCGAGGCATCCAGTGCCCGCGCGGTGTCATGGAGCTTGGCCATCGGTCCGATTAGAATCGGCTCGATCAGCCCCTGTCGGGCAGCGTCGAGCACACCGGACAGCGAGGCCGTATCGCAGGGATGGGCTACCGCGCATCGAAGCGGCGCCCGTGCTTGCGCAGCGTCGATCAGGCGCTGATAGTGAGCGTGGGGGGCACGGCGAGAGACGAAGGGTAAACCATCGGACATCGGTGGGTCTCCTTTGAACGGGGAAACACGGTTGGGCAGACCTGTTGCCAGCGCGCTTGCTCATGGGTCGAAGCGATGTCTTGACCTGATGGCCTTGAATGGTGCGCCGCAATATTAGAGTAGCTTGAAATTGGTAACGTGTGGGGTGCCCAGTGTCGAGCAGTGTCACATGCGCGCCGATCCATAACGCAGATCAACAAAAAATTACGCAAAAGCGGCGTTCTTTCAGGAACCGGCAGTGTCACTGCGCGTCAGTATCGAACATCATAGGCGCGACTATAGTCGAGCATTCATCGTGGCAGAACTTCACTGAGACGGTTTATAAGGAAACAAGAATGGAGAGACGGACACTCATCAAGGCGTCCATGGCGCTGGCCTCATTGGGTCTTCCGGGCTGGCCGGCATTTGCCGCGACCAACGCCGGGGCAACCAGCACCGATAGCGAAGGCAAGCCGTTTGACTTCAACTGGCTGCAAAACCACGCCCGCGGGCTTTCGAAAAAGCCCTATCAGGACACGACGCAGAAAGTGCCCGAACAGCTGGCAAAACTGCGTCCGCTCGATTATCAGCGCATTACCTATCGGCCGTCCAAGGCGCTTTGGGCTGAAGACCCAAATGCCGATGTCCGATTGCAGTTCTTCCACATCGGCATGCATTTCAATCAGCCGGTCCGTATGCACACCATCGACCGCGATACCCGCAAGGCGCGCGAAATCCACTTCAGCCCGGAACTGTTCGATTACGAAGGGGTGGGGATCGACCCCAAAAGCCTGGAAGGCAACGATTTGGGCTTTGCCGGGTTCCGTGTGACCAAGAAACCGCGCTGGGCCGATAATCAGGACATCGTGTCGTTTCTGGGCGCGAGCTATTTCCGCGCCATCGACAAGAACAACCAGTACGGCCTGTCGGCCCGTGGCCTTGCCATCAACACCGCGGCCAATGGCAAGGAGGAAGAGTTTCCTGCCTTCACTCAGTTCTGGTTCGTGCACCCGGCGCCGGGCGAGACCCGGTTCATCACCTATGCCTTGCTGGATTCACCCAGCGCCACCGGGGCGTACCGTTTCGACATCGACTGTCAGGAAGAGCGGGTGGTCATGGGGGTTCAGAAGTACATCTACCCCCGTAAATCGATCGACCGGCTCGGCATCGCGCCCATGACGAGCATGTATCTGATGGGCCCGAGCCAGGCGCAGCGTCGCGACACGATCCACCCCCAGATTCACGACTCGGACCGTTTGTCGATGTGGCGGGGCAACGGCGAGTGGGTCTGTCGGCCGCTCTACAACCCGCAAAACATTCAGTACAACGCTTTCGCCGATGAAAACCCCAAGGGGTTCGGCCTGCTTCAGACCGATCACGACTTTGAAAGCTATATGGATGATCAGGCCTGGTACAGCCGCCGTCCGAGCCTCTGGATCGAGCCGACCAGTGCCTGGGGGAAAGGGGCGATCAATCTGATCGAGCTGCCGACCGTGGGAGAAGACGTCGACAACATCGTGGCGTTCTGGGTGCCGGAAAAACCGGTACAGCCGAATGAGTCCCTATCGTTTGCCTATACGCTTTACTGGAGCCCGATGCCGCCGGTGGCGCCGACACTTGCGCGGGTCGACAAGACCTATACCGGTATGGGCAATGTGCTTGAGGGCTGGATTCCGGGTGATCATTCGCCCAAGGAATATGCCCGCCGATTTGCGGTGAACTTCAAGGGGGGCGATTTAATGTCACTTCCCGAAGACGCCGAGCTCAAGCCGGTGGTCGAGGCTTCTCACGGCAAGGTCGATCTCGAGCAGGTATTCCGCTTTGATGAGGCCGACGCCTACCGCGCCATTTTCGACTGGACGCCTGAAAGCGACAGCACCGAGCCGGTCACGCTTCGCATGTACCTGGCGAAAGACGGCAAGGCCATGAGCGAAACCTGGCTGTATCAGTGGGTCCCACCCAAGCCTGATCAGCGCTTTTACTGAGTGAGATAGGCCTTTTGGTGCGCATCCGCCGATTAAGCGGATGCGCGCTTGGCCGATAGGCATCTTACGCGCCGATGCGCTACACTCGCTCGCCTTTCCAAGGTGCGATATATCGATCAACGCCAGGTACCGATATGAGCCTTTTGACCAAACCGTTCGTTTTTCTACGACATGGTGAAACCTTTTACAATCGCGCTCGTATCATCGCCGGGCGCTTTGACGTGCCTCTGACCCCGGAAGGAGAGCAGCAGGCCCGCGACGTTCAGGAGCTTTTGGACCGCCCCTGGTCCTACATTGCCGTAAGCTCGATGTTCAGAGCTCGTAAGACGGCTCGCCTGGCTATTCCAGGCGGACGATTTCACATCTTCGACGGGCTTCGCGAGCGTGACTGGGGCGATCTGGAAGGCAAGCCTTACCGTCACCCGATGCCCTATACCTCAACATCGCTGCCGGGCGGCGAGTCCTGGGATGTGTTCCAGACGCGCGTGATCGGCGCGATCAATGAGGTGCTCGCGCACCATGAGTATCCCTTGTTCGTTGCACATTCAGGCGTTTTCCGCGTTATCCGGTTTGCAACGCTTGGAACGCACGAAGGCCCCCGGGTCAAGAACGTGTGCCCGGTGGTGTGCACCCCGGGTGAGGGCAGTGAAGGCTGGTCTCTGACTTCGATGAGCGACGTCGAAGCGTTCGAACCGACCGTCTAATCGGTTACCGCTCAACACAACGGAGTTTCTATTGGCACTTGTTATCGACCATCCCGCTCAAGACGCGGTAAGCCGCTGGGTTGAAGACGCCGTGATTGGCGAGAATCTTTGCCCCTTCGCCCAGCGTGAGTGGCTTGCACACCGCGTCCGCCTGTGCGTCAGCGACGCAGGCGATCTGGACACGGTGCTGTCAGATCTGATGGATGAACTGAATCGAATCGATCAATCCGATACTCTGGAGACCACGCTTGTGATCCTGGGTGAGGGCGGCGGTGACTTTGACGAGTACCTCGACTGGCTCGAAGCCTCGAACCTGCTGGTCTTCAAGATGGGGCTTGAAGGCAAGTTTCAGCTGGCAAGCTTTCATCCCGAGTATCAGTTCGAGGGCGAAGCGTTCGAGGACGCGTCGAACTTCACCAACCGTGCCCCGTGGCCGGTCCTTCACATACTGCGCGAGGAAAGCGTCGAAGCAGCGCTTGCCTCCGTTGACGACCCCGATGCGATCTTCGAGCGCAACCAGGCGCACGCCCGGGCGCTTGGCACTGCGTACTGGCAATCACTGTTGGCGCGAAGCCACGGTACGTCCTGAGAAAGGTTAGCCGGTCTTTCGTTTGCGTTTGCTGACGGTGTAAAGCGTGATACCCGGCGCATGACCGTGCTGTTCGAAGTACGCCTTGCGCTTTTGCCACTGCTCGATCCGGCTTTGCTGGCGCAGCTCGTGAAGGCTTTGGATCGAATCGGAAAATGCAGCAGTCGGCACGCTCGAATGTGAGCGGCCGGCCACACGACAAACGTCGTTTGAGATGGACATGTTCGTTTCCCTGTCGTTTATTAATGCCACTTTTTTTGATGGGCATAGCGTGCATCCTTTTCACGCTAATTTCTGTGCGGTAACGCCTGGAAACACAGAGGGCCTAATTGTAGCTAAATGTTACAGGGAGTTCGATGATTGATATGCGGCGCACCCGCTAGGCGCGCCGTTTTACGTTAGATGATATCGAGCGGCTGTTTAGCGGATGGCGGGGGAAAGGCGCCGTCGATGTTTTCGAGCTCCTGCGGGCTTAGAGTGATGTCCATGGCAGCAACGTTGGCCTCGAGGTGTGCCTCGTTCGACGTCTTGGGAATGGCCAGTACTCGGTGCTCGCCGTTAACGGCGCGAATGGCCCAGGCCAGAAGAATTTGAGTCACGCTTGCGTGATGGTGCTTGGCGATCTCGGACAGAAGCGGATGGTTGGATAGCCGCTGGAAATGGCGGCCGCCGCCCTGAGACAGGGGGCTATACGCCATGACCGGCATGCCAAGACGCGCCATTTCGGGCATCAGGGCATATTCGATCCCCCGGGATGCCATATGGTAGAGCACTTGATTGGTGGTGCATTCCGGACCGAACGCGGTTTTTTGAAGATCGGCCATGTCGCTCACATCGAAATTCGAGACGCCAAAGCGCTGAATCTTGCCTTCCTCGCGCAGCCGGCCGAGCGAGTCAATGGTCTCCTCGAGTGAGGCTGCCCCACGCCAGTGCAACAGGTACAGATCGAGGGTCTCGGTTTGAAGGCGCCGAAGACTTCGCTCGCAGGCATCGCGCACATTATGGTAGCCGGCGTTGCCTGGCAGCATCTTTGACACCAGAAATGCCTGATCGCGTCGGCCCTTGAGCGCTTCGCCAACCACTTCTTCGGACCCACCGTTGCCATACATTTCAGCTGTATCGATCACCTTGAGCCCAAGCTCGAGGCCGCGCTGCAATACGGCGATTTCATCCTTTCTCGGTGAGCGGCCTTCGCCCATGTGCCAGGTGCCTTGCCCCAATGCGGGTAGGGCCGTGCCATCGTGCAGATAAACGGTAGGTCGGGTCATGCAGGCTCCTTGAGGTGCCGCGTTGGGTGGGCCGGGCGTTCATGCCGGTGGACTGGATGTGTATCGACACGCGCGATAGTTCATTGAGGGGGGGCAGAGCCCGACTTGTCAACGTCTGCCTTGGTCGAGGCGGGTTCACAGGCTGTGCTAAAGTGCCGTCGCTGCGCTTGAGGCAGCAGGACACGGCACGTACACCATTAAAAAAAGACAGAGTCATGACCACACATATCCCCCACAAGGAACATTCAGAGCCCGTCCATGATGAAGGGCGCAGGCTTTCGGGCCAGGACGCCAAGACATTGTCGCTATCGGCGCTCGGCGGCGCGCTCGAATTCTACGATTTCGTTATCTATGTCTTCTTCTCGACCGTCGTCGGCACGCTGTTCTTTCCAAGCGACATGCCCGACTGGATGAGAAACGTGCAGACGTTCGGTATTTTTGCCGCGGGGTATCTCGCGCGCCCGCTCGGCGGGGTCATCATGGCTCATTTCGGTGACCTGCTCGGGCGAAAGAAGATGTTCATGTTCAGCATCTTTCTAATGGCGGTGCCGACGCTGTTGATGGGGCTGTTGCCCACGTACGAGACCATCGGCATCGCCGCGCCGCTTCTGCTTTTGTTGATGCGTGTGCTTCAGGGCGCGGCCATCGGCGGCGAGGCGCCGGGAGCGTGGGTGTTCGTCACCGAGCACGTCCCTCGTCGGCACATCAACTTTGCCTGCGGCTCGCTCTCCTGTGGGCTGGTCGGGGGCATTCTGCTCGGCTCGATTATCGCGACCCTGATCAACGCCTTCTTTTCGGCAAGTGAGATCAACGACTGGGCCTGGCGGCTGCCGTTCATTCTTGGGGGCGTGTTGGGGTTTGTGACCATGTATCTACGCCGCTGGCTGCATGAAACGCCGGTGTTTGCCGAGATGCAGGCGCGCAAGACGTTGTCCGAGGAACTACCGGTCAAGCGCATCCTGACCCAGCATGGCAGCTCTGTCGTGCTGTCGATGGGCGTAACGTGGCTGTTGACCGCGGCGGTGGTGGTGACGGTGCTGATGACGCCGCCGCTTCTGAAGCAGGTGACCGGCATTGACGCGCAGCTGATGCAGGAGGCCAATACGATCTCGATCGTGTTCGTGATGATTGGATGTCTGGTGGCAGGGTTCATGGCGGACCGGTTCGGGGCAGGCAAGGTGCTGGCCCTTTTTAGCCTGGGCCTTGCGATCACCTATGGCATCTTCTATTCCAGCATGCTCAAGGCCACCGATCACGTCTTCTCGCTTTATGCGCTGTCGGGCTTTTTTGTCGGGCTTGTCGGCGTGGTGCCGGGCATTGCAGTCAGCTCGTTTCCGGCCGCGATCCGGTTTACCGGGCTGTCGTTTTCCTACAATGTGGCCTACGCGATTTTCGGCGGGCTGACGCCCATGGGCGTGTCGTTTTTCATGGCGGTCGATCCGCTGGCGCCGGTCTATTACATCGCCTTCATCGGGGTACTTGGCGTGATGATCGGCGTGTGGGCCACGCGGCGGGCGCAGGCTCACGCCTGATGGCTTGATCGAACGGCATAAAAAAACCCCGCATGAGCGGGGTTTTTTGTAGGCGGAGCACTTACGCGACCGGGGTCTGTACCTTGGAGCCCTTGAAGCCGTAGAAGGCAATGAACAGGTAGCACAGAAGCGGCAGGAAGAACGCGACCTGCAGGCCGATGGTGTCGGCAAGGCTTCCCTGAAGGACCGGAATCAGTGCGCCACCGACGATCGACATGATCAGAAGGCTTGAGGCCTTGCCGGTCAGCGGGCCGAGTTTGGCGATGCCGAGGGTGAAGATGGTCGGGAACATGATCGAGTTGAACAGGCCAATCGCGACGATCGAGTACATCGCAAGGTGTCCTTCGGTCATGATGGTGGTGCCAACCAGCGCAGCGGCGATCAGGCCGAACACACCCAGAAGCAGTTCAGCGCGAACGTAGCGCATCAGATACGAGCCGACAAACCGGCCGATCATGGCGCCCCCCCAATAGAACGTGACCAGGTGCGCCGCGCTTGATTCACTCATGTTGCCGATGTTGGGCATGGCCAGGTAGTTGACCATGAAGCTGCCGATGGAGACTTCGGCGCCCACGTACAAAAACAGCGCAACCATGCCGAGCAGCACGTGGCGATGGGCGAGGGCGTCCTTGAAGGTGTAGCTGGTCTTCTCATCTTCACCGGAGGCCTGATCCTTGAAGTGCGGCAGCTTCCAGAAAAAGATCACGGCAGAGAGCACCGCAAGCACCAGGGCCAGCACCAGATAGGGAACCTGAACGCTTTGCGCCTGTTCGATCTTGTAGGCGGTGGCCTGGGCGTCGGTCATCTGAGCGATCTGCTCGGCGCCGAGTACCGCGCCGGAGAGGATCACGGCGCCACCGATCAGCGGGGCAACGGTGGTGCCGAGCGAGTTGAAGGCCTGGGCCAGATTCAGACGGCTCGACGAGGTCTTTTCCGGACCAAGCAGCGCCACATAGGGGTTGGCCGAGACCTGCAGCATGGTGATGCCGCTTGCCAGCACGAACAGCGCCAGCAGGAACAGACCGTAGGACGGCACCATCGCGGCCGGAATGAACATCAGCGCGCCAAGGCCTGCAATCAGAAGACCGAGGCTGATGCTGTTCTTGTAGCCGATGCGGGTCAGCACCTTGGCTGCCGGCATCGACATGATGAAATAGGCGCCGAAGAAGGTGAACTGAATCAGCATCGACTGGGTATAGTTCAGTGAGAAGACGGCTTTCAGGTGCGGGATCAGGATGTCGTTGAGACAGGTAATGAAGCCCCACATGAAAAAGACGGTGGTCACGACGGCAAACGGGCCGTTGTGCGTGCGTTCGGAGCCGCTGTGCCCGGTTGAACGGGCCGAAGGGGTTGAAGATGTCATCGTGGATTTCTCATGCCGAGCGGGTGCTCGTGGTGTATGGTCGTCTGCCCTTGAAGTGCCCTTGTGGACGGGGAGCAGTGCATGAAGCCGGTGCCGGCCCGCCAGGCGGTGCTGACACGATTTAGCGTGGGCGCAACCTTACCATGGCTATGTCAGTCATAGGATGTGCCAAATCTGTCTTTTAGACTAACGTCGAAGTTGTCTTCGGGCGTCTTTCCGTGGTGGCCACGGCTGTTGTCGACCCGGCTTTCTCGCTAGGATGGGTCGATCAAGCAAGGGAGTTGCCATGTTTACCGTGATCCACGCCAATCACGTCGAAGATCTGAAATCGCTGGCGCTGTCGGTCATCGAACGCCATCCACTCGACCCCCTCGACGATGAAACCTTCATCGTGCAATCCAACGGCATGGCCCAGTGGCTTCGGCACGCCCTTGCCGAACACAGCGGCATTGCGGCGGCGCTCGATTTTCCCATGCCATCCTCGTTTGCCTGGCGTGCCTACCGGGCGGTGCTTGGCGACGACATTCCCGAGCGCTCCCCGTTTGACAAGCCGGCGCTGACCTGGCGCCTGATGCGACTTCTTCCCGCGCTGAGTACACGCCCAGAGTTCGAGCCGCTGGCGCACTATCTTGAAGGTGAGCGCTATCCGCGCCCGGACGTGCTCGAGCGCAAGCGGTATCAGCTGGCGGCGCAGCTTGCGGATCTGTTCGACCAGTATCTGGTCTATCGGCCTGAATGGATGGCGGCCTGGCAGGCCGGCGAGGACGCCCCTGACACGCTTCGAGACGACGAACGCTGGCAGCCGATGCTCTGGCGGGCACTGCTCGAGGACGCACAACCGGAGCTTCGGGACCAGCACCGGGCAGCGCTGCACGAGCGCTTTCTTGCCCGAGCCCGGGCGCTTGAGACCGTGCCTGCAGGGCTTCCCGGACGCGTGTTCGTGTTCGGGATTTCGGCGCTGCCGATGCAGGTGCTCGATGTGCTGCACGCGCTGTCGAATGTGGTCGAAGTGGTGCTGTTGATGACCAATCCGTGCCGGTATTACTGGGGCGATGTGGTGGCCGACCGCGAGGTGCTTGGCCGTGAGCTTGCCAAGCGCCGCCACGCCGACAAGCCCGGGCTCGACGTGGTCGACCCCGAGCTGCTTCATTTGAGCGCGAACCCGATGCTTGCAAGCTGGGGGACTCAGGGGCGCGACTTTCTGGTGTCGTTGTATGAGTTCGAGGCGCACAATCCGTTTTCGCTGGAGCAGGACCTCTTTCGTGATCGCGTCGAGTGTGAGCAGGCACCGCTCCTGCACCAGCTTCAACAGGACATTCTCGATCTCACCCACCCGAGTGAGCACGTGGTGGACGGTCAAAAGCGCCCGGTGCCTCTGGACGACGATTCGGTCGCGCTGGTCAGTGCGCATTCCCCGCTTCGCGAAGTTGAGATTCTGCGGGATCGACTGCTCGATGCCTTCGAGCGTCGCCCCGGCCTCAAGCCCCGCGACGTGATCGTCATGGTGCCGGACGTCAACGCCTACGCGCCATTGATCGAGGCCGTGTTTGGCCAGATCAGTCCGTCGCGCTCGGACTACATCCCCTACACCATCGCCGATCAGCAGGCGACCCAGGCCGACCCGCTGCTGGTGCTGGTGCTTTCCCTGCTCGATCTGCCCAATGAGCGCCTGGGTGTTTCGACGCTGCTGGACTGGCTCGATGTCCCGGCGTTTCGTCAGCGCTTTTCGATTGACGACGCCGAGCTTGAACTGCTCGGGCGCTGGCTCCGTGACAGCGGGGTACGCTGGGGCATGGATGGCGCCCACCGCGAGCGGCTGGGGTTGCCACCGCTTGAGGGCAATACCTGGATGTTCGGATTGAAGCGGATGCTGCTTGGCTACGCCAATGGCGACAGCGCGGCGTTTGCAGACATCGAACCCTTTGATGAAGTCGGCGGCATCGACGCTGCGCTTGCCGGCCGGCTGGCGGAGCTTCTGGAGATCCTCATGCGTCAGAGCGCGCTGCTTGAGTGCGCGCGCGGCCCCGAGCAGTGGCAGCAGGTGATCGTTGCGTTGATCGAGGCGACGCTCTCGCCCGAGAGCAGCAGCGACTGGTTCATCATCGACCGGCTGCAGCAGAGTCTGACCGAGTGGGTGGCGGAGTGTCAGTGTGCGTCGTTTGATGGTGATCTCTCTCACGTGGTGGTGCGCGACGCGCTTCAGGAGCGACTGGACGCCGGCGGCCTTGCGCAGCGCTTTCTGGCCGGCAAGGTCAACTTCGCGACCCTGATGCCGATGCGCGCCATTCCATTTCGGGAGGTTGTGCTTCTGGGGATGAACGACGGCGACTATCCGCGGGCGCGACTGCCGCAGGACTTCGATCTGATGGCGGCTCGCCCGCGCGCCGGAGACCGCTCCCGCCGCGACGATGACCGCTACCTCTTTCTCGAGGCACTGCTCTCGGCGCGTGAGCGGTTGACGCTTTCCTGGGTCGGGCGCGATCAGCGCGACAACACCGAGCGGGTGCCGTCGGTGCTGGTCGGTGAATTGATCGACACGCTCGACATCGGCTGGTGCAGCGCCAAGCGCGGCCCGGTGCTTGAGCAGGTGCTGACCGAGTACCCTCTACAGCCGTTCTCGCGGCGCTATTTCGACGCCGGCCGTTCCGACCGGTTATGGACGTTCGATGAGCACTGGGCGCGCCTTTACGCTCGTGTTGCCGAGCCGTCGGTGCCGGTGCCCGAGGCTGCGCTTCCCGAGACGCCCTTGACCCTTTCGGAGCTTGAGCGGCTGCTGCGTCGGCCGTTTCAGGTGTGTCTGGGCGCGCGACTTGGCATCGGATTTCAGGAGCCCGAAGCGCTCGATGATGACCGCGAACCGTTTTCGCTGAATGCCCTTGAGGTGCATCAGATCAAGCAGGCGTTTCTGGAAGAGCTTGCCCGCGACGGCGCCGCCGCGGCGGAGCACATGACCCGTTGGCAGCGCCGTGGCGCGCTCCCGGCACTCGGCTTTGGCGAGCACTGGATGACGACGGTAGAAACGCCGGTTACTGCGCAGTGGGCGCATTGGCAGGCCCTTGAACCGTCGTATGTGGCCCTCGAGCGCCCGCTGACGCTTGCCCTTACTCATGAAACGCTGCATGGCGCGGTGTCGCTTCGCGACCGGCTGGACGGTTTTCGCACCGATGAGGCCGGCGTGCTGTGGCGCTGGCACGTGTTGCCCGGGCATTACGGCCATTTCAAGCGTGCGCGGGACGGGCGCCTTGTCGAGTACGGCAAGCCGCACCGGCTGTTCGGCCCTTGGGTGGCGCAGCAGTGTGCCAGCGCGTGTGGCCAACCGTTTACGCTTGGGGTGGTGTTCGAGGATCGCGTGTTGACCTGCGTGCCACCCTCGCATGAGGAAGGGCGTGCCCGGCTCGAGTCACTGCTTGAACTCTGGGCTGAAGGCTGGCAGACGCCACTTCCGAGTGTGGCCGCCCTTGGGGTTCACTGGTGGTCGCTGGCCGGTGCTGACGAGGGCGAGGGCGAGGGCGACGGTGAGGATAAGTCGGGCGATCCGCGCCTTGAGCGGCTTCGTGAACGTTACGAGGAGGGCATCTATAACGGCCCGGCGCCTGTTCGCCGTCAGGAACCGGCCATGAATGAGCTGTGGCCGAACATCGAGGCGTTGATGGATGCAGGGTTCGAGCGCGTGAGCGAGGCGCTTTATGGCGCGTTCTGGTCTGATCTGAGCACCCGCGTCGAACAGACCACCTCGGGCGGGCTATAATGAGCGGCTGACAGTTAAGGAGCAGTTCATGACGCAGGCGTGTCCCGATCGTTTGATCATCGGTATCTCCGGTGCCTCCGGCGCCATCTATGGTGTGCGCCTTTTGATGTTGTTGCGCGATACACCGATTGAAACCCACCTGGTGATGACCCCGTCGGCCGAGGTGACTCTGGCGCACGAAACCGATTGGAAGGCCTCTGAGGTCAAGGCACTGGCCGATCAGTGCTATAGCGCCAAGGACATCGGTGCGGCAGTCTCTAGCGGGTCCTTCAAGACCCTCGGCATGATCGTGGCGCCATGTTCGGTGCGCTCGATGTCGGACATGGCCACCGGGTCCACCTCCACGCTTCTGACCCGCGCTGCTGACGTGGTCATGAAGGAGCAGCGCAAGCTGGTGCTGATGGTGCGTGAGACTCCGCTTCACCGCAATCACTTGAAAAACATGACCTCGCTTGCCGAGATGGGTGTGATCATCGCACCGCCCGTACCGGCGTTCTACGCCCGCCCTCAAAGTCTCGAGGCGATGGTCGACCATAGCCTCGGGCGTGTGCTTGATCTGTTCGATATTGATCTGGGGACGGTCACGCGCTGGCAGTAACGCCTTTGACAGTAACGTCTCCAACAATAACGCCTCTGACAGCCAGCCATGGCCTTGTCCATCGGCAGTAACATTTAAGCAGGCTGACAGCAGCGCCGGTGGCGATAAGGCGTGAGCCTCTTATACTTAAGTCCACTATGGACAGGAGGTCAGTATGCATCACATGGATGTGCGGGTGCTCGAGCAGGCGCTTGACTGGGCGCGCTCGGGGCAACCCATCTGGTTATGTACGGTGGTGTCAACCTATGGCTCATCGCCGCGGCCCCCGGGTTCGCTTCTGGTCGCGCTTGATGATGGGCGCTATGTTGGCTCGCTGTCGGGAGGGTGCGTCGAGGACGCGTTCATCGAGTCGATCCGCGATGGCGCGCTTTTTCCTCACACGGTGCAATGCATCGACTACGGCGCCACCCAGGAGGAGAGTCAGCGGTTGGAGCTTCCCTGTGGTGGGGTGCTGCGGGTCATGATCGAGCGCCGTGAGGCCAACGCCGAGTGGCTGACGCACCTCGAGGTGCTGCACGCAACGCTTCTGGGACAAAAGCAGCTTATTCGTCAGGTTCAGCTCGATGGTGGGCGCTACCGGGTGTCGCTTGATCAGGCCACGCCCGCGCCGGTAGTGCGCGAAGACGACGCGACGATCTACGTTCGCATTGGCCCCGCACTCAGACTGATTCTGGCCGGCATCTCGCCGGTGGCGGAATACTGCGCCCACTTTGCCCGCACCATGGGATTCGAAGTGATCGTCTGTGACCCGAGAGCCGACAAGCGGGCGGGCTTTGACGTGCCAGGCGTTGAGGTTCAAAGCGTGCTGCCGGCGCTGTTCATCGCCTCCGGAGCGACCCACGGTGCGACCGCGATCGTTGCGCTTACTCACGATCCGCGCCTTGATGATCCCTCGATGATCGAGGCGGTCAAGACCGAGGCGTTCTATATCGGGGCGATGGGCTCGGTCAATACCTCGCGGACGCGCGCGGCGCGGCTTGCGCGCTCAGGCGGGCTCAGTGACGCCCAGATTGCGCGAATTCACATGCCGATCGGCTTGAACCTTGGCAGCAAGGCGCCGGCGGAAATCGCGCTGGCGGTGATGGCGGACATCCTGCGAACGCACCGGGGCGTTGAGGTCAACGACGTTGTCAGCCGCGCACGTGTGCCGGCGTGACGCTGCCGGTCATCCTGCTGGCGGCGGGCTGCAGCCGCCGCTTCGGCGACGCGGACAAGCGCCTGGCACGGATAAGCCCGAGCGAGACGCTGCTCGAGGCGTCGCTGACCCCGTTTTCCGATCGCTCCATTCATCTGGCACTTCGCTTAAGTGACCGTGGCGCGCCGTGGCTTGACGCGCTGTGCGCGCGCTTTCCAACCGTTCAACCCGTCTTCTGCACGCGATCGGAGCAGGGCATGGGCGCAACCCTTTCTGAGGCGCTCTCACGCAGCGAGGCCAAGCTCGACAAGGACGCCGTTCTGGTGGCCCTTGGTGACATGCCGTCGCTGACCCCGGAGGTGGTTGAGCGCGTTGAAGCCAGTGCCGGCGCCTTGAACATCGTGCGCCCCTGGCTGTTACGCTCGAATGGCGCCGGACTTCCGGGGCATCCGGTGGCGTGGGGGCGCGCGTTCTGGCCGGCGCTCAAGGGCCTGACCGGGGATAACGCCGGAAAATGCGTAATCGCCGCGCACCCTGAGGTGCTGGTGCGTCTTGAGATGAGCGATCCACGAGCGTGCCACGACGTCGACCGCCCGGACGCACTCAGGCGCTATTGAGCCTCGAAGTGAAACGTGTGTTGCGGGGTCTCGGGGCCGGGCCGGCCGAAGCTGTAGCGCAGGCTGCGCTCCTTCAGATTCATGACAATCGTGAACAGCGTCTCCATCCGTTCGGCGGCCGGCCGCTCGGGATCGACGTATCGGCAGATGCTGTTGGGCGCGCCGTGCTCGTCGCTCAAGCGTTCGAACAGGGTGTCGAAGGAGGGCGCAGTGTCCTGGCTCAGGGCGCGCAGACGCTCGAGCCGGTCGAAGGAATCCGGGTTGGGAAAGTCCTCAAGATCCGGGGGAAGGTGGCGTGACACCAGATGGTTGGTGTGAAAAAGGGCGCCTTTTCTTGGCAGCATTGCGGTGTCGCCCATCGGCGAGACTTCCACCGAGGCGGCCTTGCCGTCTGCATCCGCAATCAGAAAATGCGCCGGTGAGGCCGTGCCGATCTCATCGACCATGTCGAGGGCGTGTTCGACCCCATCGCTTTCGAGAATGCGGCGCAGCATCACGTGTACCGGCAGCTTGGGCTTGCAGATGCGCGAGCGCAACGCATTAAGGCAGACCCCGACCCCGAGCGCGTTCATGCCGATCTTGCCGATGATGCCGGCCTCGGTAATCATGTGGATCGCGGGCTTGTTGTCGGGGTGAAGTGTGAGCGCCACCAGGGCTTCACGTTGATCCGGAATCCAGTCCCAGTTCTGGGCAAGCCACAGGCTGTCATCGTCCGGGTGGCGCTGATAAAGCGCCGAACAGCCATCGCTTTGAACGGGACGGCCTGCGTGGGTCAGAACGATTTCGCTGCGGGCATTGAGTACCAGAATATCGAGAAGATCGACCCGTGCGCCGTCGGCAATGCCGGCCATTTCTTCCAAAAGTTCCGGGCTTGCCTGTTCGATCGCCGGCTTGAAGGTCTCGGCGGTGCGTCGGGCCTCGCGCCAGTCGATGCCCGCCACTTCCTCGAACATGCGCCGGTAGTTGGCAAGGCTCAACCGGATCTGTTCTTCGGCCATTTGGCCATGCGTTTCGCCCAGGCTCCAGTGGCTGCCGCGGGCTTCGATCTGTGTCACCATAGAATCCAATCCTCGATTGAACATTGGGTGTGCGAAGACGTTCAGCATGGGCCTATCCGTGTGTGACGTCGAGTCCCTGTTACCAACCCTTGGGTAAAAACGAGCCTTCATGAGCCAGCCTGCGATCAATGAGGGCGCCCAGGCGCTCGATATTCCAACCTTTCCCCTGACCGGGCGTCGGCTGATCGAGGCCAGCGCCGGTACCGGCAAGACCTTTACCCTGGCCGCGCTCTATGTGCGTCTGATTCTGGGCCATGGCGGTGAGGCCGCATTCGTGCGGCCGATGATGCCGCCGGAAATTCTGGTGGTGACCTTTACCGAGGCCGCGACCCAGGAGCTGAGAGATCGAATTCGCGCACGCCTTATGCAGGCGCGTGATGTGCTTTTGGGGATCAAGATGCCGGACGCCGTGCTCGAGGCGGTGCTTGGTAGCATCGAATCGGAGGCGGCCAGTCGCGGCGCGGCGCGGCTCGATCAGGCGGCGCGGCTGATGGACGACGCGGCAATCTTTACCATTCATGGGTTCTGCCAGCGCATGCTCAAGCGCCACGCGTTTGATAGTGGCAGCCTCTTTGCCTCGACGCTTGTGCAGGACATCGCCCCGCTTTATCAGCAGGTGGTCGATGACTACTGGCGCCGGCGTTACTACCCCCTTGAGGGCGCGCTTCAGCGTCTTATTCTTGAGCGGTGGTCCGGACCGGATGCGCTGGCGGCGGCGGTGTCGCCGCTGCTTCAAGGTGGGCGGCCTGCGCCTTTATGCTGGGCCGGTGAGCGGGTCGAGGCGCCGGCCTCCGTTGCCGCGGCGCTTGAGCCGGTGATCGATGCCCAGACCGAGAGCCTTGCCCAGAAGCGCGCCCTTCGCGACATGTGGGTCAGCGGCCGTGAGGCGATGACCGCCGAGATCGAGGCTGCGATCTCTGAAAAGCGCGTGAATGGGCGAAGCTTCAAGCAGGACGACCTCGAGCCCAAGCTGTCTGCGCTTGCCGACTGGCTGGAGGATGGCACGCAGATGACGCCACCTCGAGCGATTCGCGATTCCAAGGGCCATTTCTGGTGCGGTCAGGCCCGGTTTGACGCCGCGGCCAACAAACAGAAGACGCCGCCGAGGCATGCCTTTTTCGAGGGGCTGGATCGCTATCAGGAGACGCTTTCCTCGATCACCGAGCCTACTCCGGCGCTGCTTGCCCACGCGCGTGACGAGATCAGCGAGGCGCTTCTTTTTGAGAAGCGCCGTCAGGCGCAGTGGACGTTTGACGACCTGCTCAACGAGCTCGACAACGCCCTGAGTGGCCCGGCCGGGCCTCGATTGGCCGAGCGTATTCGCACCGAGCTTCCGGTGGCGCTGATCGATGAGTTCCAGGACACCGACCCGACCCAGTACCGCATCTTTTCGACCATCTATCCGGACCCGGCCGCCGAGGATCATGCATTACTTTTGATCGGGGATCCGAAGCAGGCCATCTACGGCTTTCGAGGGGCGGACATCGCGACGTATCTGAGCGCACGGCGTTCGGCGCGGACGCACCACACCCTCGTTCGAAACTTTCGCTCGACCCACGCCATGGTCGATGCGGTGAATCAGTTGTTTTCGATGCGGGCGGTGCCGTTTTCCCATGAGGACATTCCCTTTCAGCCGGTTTCGGCCAAGGGGCTTGAGCGCACGTTTGTGCATCGTGATCAGGTGGCGCCGGCGCTGACGTTCTGGTGGCCAAGCGCCGTTGAGAGCATCGGAACCGGTGAGTATCAACGCCAGATGGCGACTGCGCTGACGCGAGACGTTCAGTCGCTGCTCGCCGGAGGGCAGGCAGGCACCAGCGGCTTTGACACGGCCTCGGGCGAGCGAGTCCCGGTGCGGCCAGCCGATATTGCGATTTTAGTGCGCACGGGGCTTGAGGCCGAGCGCGTCCGTGAAGCACTGGAGGCGGGCGGCATCAAGAGTGTCTATCTCAGTCAGAAGCGCTCGGTGTTCGAGTCCGATACCGCGTTTCAGCTTCTGCAGGTGCTCGAGGCTGTTGCGTCCCCCCGAGACGATCGGCGCCTCAAGGGCGCACTTGGAACGCGTCTACTGAGTAATGGGCTGGGCGACGTCGTGGCGCTGATCGACGATGAGCTTGGATGGGAATCGATGATCGAGCGCTTCGATGAGTATCACCGTCGCTGGCGCAGAGAGGGTGTTCTGCCGATGCTGCGTGCGGTGATGCATGAGTTCGAGGTGGGCGCGCGGCTATTGGCGCAGCCTGACGGCGAACGGCGGCTGACCGATTTCCTGCATTTGGGAGAGCTTGCCCAGAAGGCCAGCCAGTTTCTCGATGGCGAACAGGCACTTCTTCGCTGGATGCATCGTGGGCTTTCCGGGCGCTTCGATGAAGGCCTTGATGCCGATGCCCTCGTTCAACGGCTTGAAAGCGATGATGCACTGGTGCGTGTGATCACGCTGCACAAGTCCAAGGGGCTTCAGTATCCGATCGTCTACCTGCCGTTCATCGGCAACTACCGTGACGCCGCGACGGGTAACGGGCCCGTGCCGGTACTTGATGCCGAGGGCGGGAAGATGCTTGCCTGGCATCTTGATGAGGCGCAGCGATGCGAGGCCGAGCAGGCGCGACTCGAGGAAGATGTGCGGCTTCTTTATGTGGGGCTGACGCGGGCGCAGTTCGCCTGCCGGGTAGGGCTTGCGCCGGTGTACAAGGGGCGCAAGGCGCGCTCGCTGCCAAGCGATGCCACCACGCTTTCAAACGCGGCGATTGGCTGGCTGGTTGCCGGCGACGCCGAGTGCGGTCAGACCGGCGCTGAGATCAAGGCCCGGCTCGAGGCACTCAGTATCAATGAAAGTATTGCGTGCACCGTACCGCCCGAGGCGGTGATGTCGCCGCCCCGGTTTGACCGCGAGACCCACGATTGGCAAGGCGCGCGGATCTTTGACGGCGCAATCGACCGCCGGTTTTTCATGACTTCCTATTCAGGGGTCATGGCGCTTGCCGGTTCCGGTCAGCAACCGGCAGCAGAGATCGGCGAAGGGCTTGATACCGAAGTGCTCAAGGAGCGTACCCCGACACCACCACCGCCCGGACGAACGCTTCTGGCGTTCGAGCGTGGGCCTAGAGCGGGCACGTTTTTGCACCATGTGCTGGACCGGGTCGATTGGGCGCGGCTTGGAACCCCCGCGCATGATGACGCACTCGGTGAGTGGCTCGACGCGCGGCTGGCTCAGTCCGGGTTCGAGACGCGCTGGCGTGTGCCGTTGATGACGGCTGTGGCCGTGCTTGGGCAGCGTGCGTTCGTGCCCGAGGGTCGGCTGATCGATATGCATCGGTGGCGTACCGAGCTCGAGTTCTGGCTGTCGGTGCCGTCGGTCGAGCTTGCCGAGCTCGACCGCATCATTTGTGCGCTTGATCCGTTACCCGTGCGTCGCCCAGCCCTTGGTGACCGAAAACTTCACGGCATGCTCAAGGGCTATATCGATCTGGTGGCCGAGTTCGATGGGCGCTATTACATCATCGACTGGAAATCCAACCATCTGGGCGAGGGTGTCGAGGACTATGACGAGGCGTCGATGGCGCGTGCGATCGCTCATCATCGCTATGATGTGCAGTACTGGCTCTATAGCCTGGCGCTGCATCGGCTGCTGCGCGCACGCCTTCCAAATTACGACCCGGAGCGCCATTTCGGCGGCGTGCGCTACGTCTTTCTACGCGCGTTGGCCTTTCCCGAGGCGGACGGTTTTTGGTGCCGCCGGCCTGATCCCCAGGCGCTTTCGCGGCTCGATGTGCTGTTCAACGACGAGGTGAGTGGCGATGCCCGCACAGTTTGACCTACCCGCACAGTTTGACCTATGGAACGAGTCGACGACGTCGCCTGAACTGTCTGTTGATGAGGTGCTTGCCACGCTTGAACAGTGGCACGAGTGGGGGTGGCTGCGTGCGCTTGATCTGCATTTTGCCCGGTTTCTGCAGGAGCTCGGTGAGGGCCGTGCCGAGGTGCTGATGCTTGCGGCACTGACCAGCCATCAGGCCGGTCGGGGGCATATCTGCCTGGTGCTGAGCGAGCTGGTGGCACGGCCGTTCGAAACGCTCAAACTGCCGCCCGAGCCGATGGGGCAGCAGGGGGCACCGGCGCTTTTGAAAACGCTTGCAGGGTATGGTCTTGACTGCCTCGAGCGTGCGTTGGCGAGCGCGTCGGTGGTCGATGCCGTGCATCCTGAGTCAGGCAGTGCGCCGCTGGTGTTCGAGCACGGTCTGCTGTATCTGCGCCGGTTCTGGGCCAGCGAGCGTCGAATCGCGCACCACATCAACGTGCGTATGAGGAGCGATACACCGGGCGCGCCATCGAGCGAGGCTCTGGCTCACTTGTTTGGTGCCTCGCCCAGTGATGAGACTGATTGGCAGCAGGTGGCGTGCGCGCTGGCGCTTAGACAGCGGTTCGCCGTGATTTCCGGCGGCCCCGGCACCGGCAAGACCACAACGGTTGCCAAGCTTCTGGTGCTGCTTCAGCAGCAGTCATTGGCGCAGGGTGGCGAGGCGCTGTCGATTCAGATGGCCGCCCCCACTGGCAAGGCGGCTGCGCGGTTGACGGAATCGATGGCGGGGGCGTTGACGAAACTGCCGGTATCGGAGGCGGTTCGAGCGCATTTGCCGCGCGAGGCCATGACGCTTCATCGCCTTTTGGGTGCGCGCCCGGATACTCGTCGGTTCAGGTTCAATGAAACCCATGTGCTTGAAACCGATGTGCTGCTGGTCGATGAAGCGTCGATGGTGGATCTCGAGTTGATGGCGGCGTTAATGGATGCGTTAAAACCTCGGGCGCGCCTGATTCTTTTGGGTGACCGCGATCAGCTGGCCTCGGTCGAGGCAGGAGCGATTCTAGGTGATATCTGTGCCTCGGCCTGGCCCCCGGCGTTCAGCGAATCGATGTGTCGCTACCTCGAACACACCACCGGCGCCGACCTGACCGTTACAACCCATGAAGGTGGCATTGCCGATCATGTGGTGGTGCTTCAAAAGAGCTACCGATTCTCGGATCACAGTGGCATTGGGCATTTGGCTCGGGCGATCAACCAAGGGGACATCGCCCAGGCGCGGGCCGTCGTGTCGAAAGGGTTCAGTGACATCGCGCTGACACAGATCGAGGCGGGCGAGCGTACGCATGTCTACCTGGCCGTTGAGGGGTACCGCGCCTATCTCGAGGCCATCGAGGCAAATGCGTCGCCAGCCGAAGTGCTGGCCGCTTTTCAAAAATATCGAATGCTGTGCGCGCTTCGTCAGGGAGATTGGGGGGTAGAGACCCTCAATGAGCGCATCGCCGAGGCCTTGCAGGCTCGTGGCTGGATTGATCAGAGCAGCGGCTGGTACGTCGGCCGCCCGGTTTTGATCACACGAAACGATCGCCAGTTGGGGCTCTATAATGGTGACATCGGTATTGCACTGCCGGATCCGGCCGCCGAGGGACGACTGCGAGTCTTTGTGGATCAGGGCGAGCGTATTCGCTCGGTGCTGCCTGCCCGGCTGACGCACGCCGATACGGCGTTCGCCATGACGGTGCATAAATCGCAGGGCTCTGAGTTCGAGACCGTAACGGTGGTCATGCCCCCCTCGGACTCGGCCATCATGACCCGCGAGCTTCTCTATACGGCACTGACTCGAGCGCGGTCGATGTGTACGTTGTGCATTGCCGATACCGAGGTGTTTTTCAACGCCTTAACACGCCGTGTACAGCGCTCCTCGGGCCTGTCGCAGCGTCTTGGTGAACTGACTGACCAACGGTAATAAAAAAAGCCCGCTCGAGTGAGCGGGCCGGAGAGGGGGTCAGTGACTGCCGCGAGAGCGCGTCATTAGTGAGTCCATGAGCGAGGTTGGTCGAAAGCCGAGTGAGGCAAGGCGTTCAGAACTCATGTGACGAATGTTGATGCCGAGCACGGCCCCCATCGATACCGTCAGCATGACGATGGCATCGACGACATTGGCGATCTGACTTGGGTCCTGAAAGACCGAGATGCCGAGGATCAGGCTGATCCAGCCGAACGAGAAGGCCATGGTCCAGCCGATCGCGGAGCGCCAGCCGCTTTTGTAGGTATTGCCGTTTTGAAGCTCCGCCTGCATGGTGGTGTTGATGGCCTGCCGTTGTGCGGTTTGAGCCTTGAGCTGATTTTCTTCCTGGCGCGTAGTAGCTTCAAGCGTTGCTCGTTTGAGCTCGGTTTCAAGTTCGGCAAGCTTGACTGCGGCCTTGGGGTCGGTTTTCAGTGCGGTCTCGACCGCGTCCGGCGAGTTATTTACCCCAAGAGTCGAGGCGATGGCCTGGCCGACCACGTGTCCAGCGGGGCCTGCCAGTGCTTGCCCAAGCGCCGGTGCGAGAGAGGCTACGGTATTGGTAATGGTTGTCCAGTTCATCGTTGTACCTCCACAAGGGATGTGTTGTCGCGTTGTTGTTTGATCCGGCTCAGAAGTTCGCGGTAATTGCGTTCTTCCTGTTCAGCTAATACGACCCACAAACTCTCTGGGTACTGATCCGGTGTTGAGGGCGACATCCGTCCTTGAATTGAGAGCTGAACCTCGTGGCGCAGTGCCATGTCGTGCGTCGCCATGAGGGTCTGTCCTGCCCAACTGATAAGTCCTGTTATCAGTACCGTCAGTGCCGAGAAGAGATGGGTCGATCCAGGAAACGTCTGGGTCTGAGTTGTCATCTCTGTGCTCCTGATTGGTGAGGACGAGACAATAGTCACAAATAGTTGCGTAAAGTTACATTGGAGGCCGGTGTAAGCACGCCTCGAGACGCCTTTTTTTTAACTAGCAGCCTGAAACGCGACGAACTATGCTGAGTTAAACTTCGTCTAACTCTAGGAATTCAATGACAAAAATAACTGTAAAGGGTGATTTCTGGTCGGCGATAAAAGCACTCAAGCATCACGCATGGACGGGGCAACTAGAGCTTGAATGTCTGTCTGGCCGCATTGAAATAGCGCCTGAGGGCACATGGCGTGCACTGACGCCGATCGATGATGTCTCTACTTATCTATGTGATGTGTATGTGCCGCTGGTCTCGTTCAGATATCCGATGACCCTCGGTCAGCTGGGACAAAGCCTGGATGGCCGTATCGCGACGGTCACCGGTGCCTCGCGTTATGTAACCGGCCATGAAAGTCTGGTTCATCTGCACCGTGTGCGGGCGCTGGTGGACGCGGTATTGGTCGGGGCGGGAACGGTCGAGGCGGACGATCCGCGGTTGACCGTGCGTCACGTCGAGGGCGATCAACCCACTCGCGTCGTGCTGGATCCGAACGCGCGGGTGTCGGCGCAGAGCAGTCTGTTTCACGATGAGGCGGCGCCAACGCTGTACCTGAGTTGTGTCGAGCGTGACCACCCCCTGCCGCCGCATGTCGATTGCCTGCTGCTTGATGCGGACGCCCAGGGCTCGAAAATCTCCACTCGAGCGATTCTGGATGCGCTGCACGCCCGGGGACTCAAGCGAGTATTGATCGAGGGCGGTGGGCTGACGGTCTCTCGGTTCGTGGCCGAAAGGACGCTTGATCGGCTTCATGTCACGGTCGCACCCATGCTGATTGGTTCCGGCCGGCCAGCGATGACGCTGCCCGAGATCATCTCGCTCGATGATGCCTTGCGGCCTTATTCCCGTACGTTTGCCCTTGGCAAGGATGTCTTGTTCGATCTGGTGTTCGATGACGTGCGTTGACTCCGCCGTCGCATCAGAAAGATCACCGCACCCGGTAGGCTCGACACCAGTACCAGGGTGCCGTAAAGGATCGAAATGGCAACGCCTTCGCTCGATGAGAACCCGGCAATGCCCCACACCACGGCGGCAGCACTTTCTCGCACCCCCCAGCCGCCGATCGACAGCGGCACGACCATGGCCATGAGAATCGGTGGAATCAATGCCATAAGGGTCGCGTTGTCGAGCGGGCTGTCGAGTGCGCGCGCGCAGCAGGCAAACACACCGATGTAGGTGCCGACGATGATCAGCGAGCTTGCAAGCTGCTGTAGCCACACCTCACGGGTCAATAAGCTCAAGCGCACATTGTTCAGAAAGTGGCCTGCAGCCGTTCGGAAGTGCCAGACAAGGCCGGCTGCAATGATCACGGCGCTACCGGCGAGCGGGGCGATGATGATGCCGGGCAAGTGCAGTAACCGGTCAAATGGGGCCAGCAGTATCGGGTGAGCGATCAGCGTGATCAGCCCGATCGTCAAGAGCGCGAGCTGGCCGGATAGACGTTCGATGATGACGGCGTGGATGGCGCGCGCCTTCTGGTCACTGTCCTTGCTGTGACGCCAGGCGCGTGTAATGTCGCCGCCGATGCCGCCCGGAAGTATCTGATTCAAGACAGTAGCCAAGTAGTATTCTTTCAAGGCGACCGAAAAAGGCAGGGAAAGCTTCAAGGCGTGGGCGGTGAGCTGCCAGCGCCAGGCTGACAGCAGAAATTGAGGCACAGTCAGCGCAAGCCCTGCGGCCAACCAGCCGGCGGAGGGTGAGCTCAGCGTGTGGTAGATGTGTGAAAAATCGAGGGTAGCGAACATGATCGCTATCACACCGATCAGTAGCGTCACCCTCAAGCGCATTACGCGGTCGCCTTGTCCGGGGCTGGGACCACTAAAAGATCCTTGTGGCCCACGACAATGGTGGCGTGGCCGGCCTGAAACTGTGTCAGGCGTCGGCTATACCAGTGCTCGAGCTGACTGTGCAGCGATTTTGGGGCAATTTCCCTGGCCGCCGCCACGCGCTCTCGAAGCAAACGCTCACCCAATGGCTGAGCGGATATACCCACTTCGCGGTGTATACGCCACGGAGTATCGTGCACGGTCACTCGATAGCCTGCGCGCTCGAAATGCTGCGAAGCGCACGACCAGCCGTCAGGGCCACAGGCCGTACCGAGCCCGCGCTCCTGGCGCTGATGGTCGTTGATGAGCTGTGCCATCGTCTGATCCATGGCTTCGAGCACATCGTGATCATTATCGCTATCAGGCCGGGCATCGATGGAAAAGTGGCCGTCCACACTCAGTGCAAACAAGCCCACCTGAGCGTGACGCATCATGTAATCGGCCAGCCGTGAAAGCCAGTCATCCGACACCAGATCAAGCAGCGCCGAAGCCGTCACTAGATGCGTATCTGACGCGATTACGGCGGCAGGATCAGTAATAGACGCTGTTTGCGTCGTGAGCGTCAATTCGGCAATGGGTGCGGGGTGGAGCCGAGCAGCCTCGAGCAGCGCCGGGTCATGATCGACCAGATGCCAGTGCTGAGCGCCTGTGAGTTTGGGGGCCAGAAAACGCAGGTTGCTGCCACGCCCTGCGCCCAGGTCGGTCACGGTCAATGGCGAGAAGGGAAGGGCCTGCTTGAGTGCGTCACTCAAGCCATTATCTCGGGCATGGTGGTCAGCCGGCTCTCGAAGGGCAAGCCAGTCCGTTTCGAACTGGCTGCCCTTGGCCATTTGATAGGGCGTTGTCATGCGGTCTGGGCGAGGTGCAGGGCTTTCATGAAGCGGTAGCCCGTGTCTGTCCAGCGGCGAAGATGCTCGCGCGCAGTCAGCGCGCCCTGCGTAAGCTTCTGACGCTCGGCAGGAACCTCGATCAGTCGCCCGAGGGTGGTTTTCAGTGCTTCGGTATCCCCGGTTGGCAGCACGATTCCGGCGTCCTTGGGCAGCGTATCCATCAAGGCACCGCCTTTCATGGTCACTACCGGCACACCGAAAGCGATCGCTTCATTGATGACCATGCCGTAGCTTTCAAAATACGACGGCAGCACGAAGAGATAAGCCCGCTTGTAATACTGCGCCAGCGCATCGCCCTGACGCTCGCCGAGCAGGTGCACGCGGTCTTCCAGGCCATGGGCGGCAATGCGGGCCCGTACGTCCTCGACGTATTCAGGTGCGCGATCAAGCGCGCCGACCAGGTCACATTCCCACTCGAGGTGCTTCAGATCGGCCAGTGCATCGACCAGCAGCGCTTGCCCCTTGCGCGGTGTGACCGTTGCCACACACAGAAGCCTCGGCGGGTGCCGGTCCGGTTGGCCGAGCGGGAAGCGGTCGACGCCGGGCTCAACCACGTGGATGGCGTCCGGGGACACGTTGTAATTGGCCAGGCGTTCGACCATGAAGCGGCTGGTCACGATGACGTCATCGACAGCGGCGAGTGTGCGAATTTCCTGATGCTTGTAATGCACGCGCATGGCTTCGGTTAGCCCGGTTTCATCAGCAAGAGGCAGATGCACGATGGCCGTGATCGTCAACCGGTTCTGATGGGTTTCGATCAACTCTGGAAAGTTACCAATGCACAGGCCATCCATGACGGCGCGAGCGCCGTCCGGCAGCTCGTTAAGATGATGCTCGAGCGAGGCGCGCGCGGTCTCGTCGCCTTCCGGAAAGGTGCCATCGACTTCGATGACCCGCACATTGATGTCGTGCCGCGACAGAGTTTCCATCACGCGCGCGTTGTAAAGATACCCGCCGGTCAACTGATGGATGGAGCCGGCTGAAAAGAAGTATAAGTCGTTCATTATGAGGTGCTCCCTGTCAGTTCGCCGTCATAACTTGCCCAGGCGATGTGCGATTCATGCAATGTCACCGTCATGGCTTCAAGCCCCTTGCCGCCGTCTCCCAGAGCGCCGGTGTCGATGGCGCTTGCAAGTCGGTCGAATACAGCTTTTGCCATGAATTCTGTAGTGGTGTTGCGACCCTTGAATTCTTCGAGTTCGTTTAGGTGTTCGAAATTGAACTCTTCGAGCACGTTAGAGAGCGTTTGACTCGCCAGGCCGATATCCACGACCAGGTCGTCGCTGTCGAGCGTCTTGCGCTTGAAGGTCACGTCGACCACATAGGTTGCCCCGTGAAGCTTTTGTGCGGGGCCAAAGGTGTCACCATGAAAGCTGTGCGCGATCATGAAATGGTCACGTACGGTCAAGCTGAACATAACAGTCCTTGTTCGTCGTTGGGTGAAGCGGTGTAGCGGACGCGATGACAAAGCGTTGCATCATCATCAAGGATGACGCCATATCGCTTTGGAAGCGAGGAAAACAGGCTTTCGCCGCTGATAAGGTGGTCAAGAATCGGGTCGTTCAAGAGTTCGAGGGCTTTTGCAAGACGCCGGCCGTAATCCCAGCGAGGTTTCTGGCAGGGTGCAAGCGCACCGACCTGGCTCGACCGAAGGGTCAAGCGTTTGGCATGAAATGCCTGACCAAGCGGCACCTCAACGGGAGTGTCGCCATACCAGCTCATTTCGATGATACGTGCTTCCATGCCGGCAAGTTCAAGCGCCGTGCACAGGCCTTCAGGCCGGCCGCTGGCGTGAATAATGAGGTCGCGCTCTCCTGATGCCTCGGACTGATCCAGCACATGATGAAGGTTCAACTGAGAAAGCAGCGTGCATCGCGTTTTATTTGGGTCAACGACCTCAACGTCGGTGCCGGGCACTTTGCTACAGAGATAGGCCACCAGGGCCCCGACCACGCCCGCGCCGATCACGGTAATGCGCTCGCCGGCAAGTGGCGCTGCGTCCCAGCACCCATTCAGGGCCGTTTCCATATTGGCTGCAAGAATCGCGCGCTCGGCTGGAACCTTATCCGGTACGACCACAACGCTCGAGCTCGGTACGTCGAACACATCCTGATGCGGATGCAGCGCAAAGACCGTCTTGCCGAGCCAGTGGGCCGGCCCTTCGATAACCGTGCCCACGCAGCTGTAGCCGTATTTGACCGGAAAAGGGAAGGTGCCTTCCTGAAAGGGAGCTTGCATGCGTTCGAACTCGCTCTTAGGAACGCGCCCGTTGAACACAAGTCCCTCGGTGCCTTTACTGATGCCGCTGTACCGGGTTTTAACCCGCAGGGTCCCGTCAGGCCGGCCATGCAGGGGCGCTTCAATCAGCTCGCCATGACGACGATGGGGGATCCAGAAAGCCTGGGCATGGTGTTTGGTCATAATGGTTCCTGCACAGGGTATAAAAAGGCAACGCGCCGTCCTTCCTTTAGTTAAGTTCATTTAGGCCATATGTCAATTAACCTTATGTTTTAGCTGCGTTTTTGAAGACAGGTTTAAATTAGGATTCTCTTTTTGGCTGGTGAGTCTCTGTTCAATGCGGACAAGCGTGTTATGTACTATCTCTGTATAAATAATCGATCATAAAAATCCACGCGATCATGTGGGCCGTTCGAGCCTGAAGGGGTGGTACGTATTTTGGGGAGGGCGTCATGACATCCAAGGCAGGTAAGTACGTTGCGGAACCCTCCAGGGCTGGATGGTTGCTGTTCGAGCTGTTTCTTGGGCTTGCAGGGCTTTATATGCTTAACGCCGAGCTTTGGGTGTTCGACATCGATGAGGTCGGGGTGGGGCGTGTCGCGTTTGGGGCGTATCTGGTCGTGGCCTTTCTATTGTGGCTCGGGCTGCGACGCACGGACCAGATGCATCTTGGCTGGGCCAATGCCGTCACGGGCGTACGCGCCGTGCTTGTCTGTTTCATGACGGGGGTGGCGATGTTCCCTGAAACGCTTGAGGTTCATCTTATGAGCTTTCTCGCGTTGGCGCTCATTGCGCTGTGCCTTGATGGCGTCGATGGGTGGGTCGCTCGGCGCAAGGGCGAAAGCTCGCCGCTTGGCGCGCGTTTTGATATGGAGCTCGATGCGGCGTTCATCCTTTTACTGAGCTTTTCGGTCATACAGCTCGACAAGGCCGGCGTCTGGGTACTGATGATCGGAGGAATGCGCTATCTCTTTATTCTGGCATCGCTTTGGCTTCCCGCACTGAAAAAACCGTTATATGACTCGTGGCGTCGCAAGGCCATCTGTGTGGTTCAGGTGCTTGCACTCATGGTCTGCCTGGTCCCCCTTGTAAGCGCGTCGGTAAGCGCATGGCTTGCCGCGCTTGCGCTTTTGCTGCTTGTTTATTCCTTTGCCGTCGATACGCATTGGCTCCTGCAACAGCCCGGTCAATCCCGCCATTAACCAACCAAGTCGATCAGCTCGTGATTGGAGATGTCGTTTCGAGAGGGGCCTGCCTCTTTCTCGAGCCTTGATCGGCGTTAATAACGCCCGCCTGCGGCCGGCTGTGCAGGGTCTCCCTTCTTCCGTACAATGGCGCGCCAACACACGCCCCGTGCGTAAGGCGACATTGATCTGCTGTTCCATCTTGCGTCCAGTACATGGTCGTCTTCGCATCCTTGGCATCGTTCAACGCCGAGACTCGACAACGATTTCGAGCGGGTCGAATCGCAAGAACATTGAGTGAGTGGCACCAGCAAGTGACTGATAAAACGCAATATACCCCATTGGATCAAGCACGTCGGTTTTCCGTAGCCCCCATGATGGAGTGGACGACCCGCGATTACCGGGTGCTTGCCCGGCTCATGACTCGTAATGCGCTTCTTTATACCGAGATGGTAACCACCGGCGCATTACTGCATGGCACTCCGCGCGAGCGCTTTATCGGGCACGATGAAATGGAATATCCGCTGGCTCTTCAGCTTGGGGGAAGTGACCCGGGCGCCCTGGCCGAGTGCGCGGGCATTGCCGAGGCGTGGGGGTTCGATGAGGTCAACCTGAACGTTGGGTGCCCAAGCGATCGGGTGCAGAACAACATGATCGGCGCCTGCTTGATGGCGCACCCCGAGCTGGTGGGCCGCTGCGTCTCGGCCATGCAGGCGGCTGTCTCTATTCCGGTCACGGTAAAATGCCGTATCGGTATCGACGATCAGGACAGTGAGCGAGATCTGTCTCGCTTCATCGACATCGTCGCTGACGCCGGCGCACAGGTGTTTACCGTTCATGCCCGCAAGGCCTGGCTTCAGGGGCTGTCTCCCAAGGAAAACCGGGATGTACCACCTCTGGATTATGACCGGGTCTATCGGTTGAAGGCTCGGCATCCAGAGCTTCACATTGGCATCAACGGCGGCATCAAGACGCTTGAGGCCTGCACTGGTCATCTAAACCACGTCGACAGTGTCATGGTCGGTCGTGAGGCCTACCAGAATCCGTATCTGCTCGCCGGACTCGATCAGGCACTTTGGGGAGAAACAATCGAGCCGCTATCGCGCCAGGCAGTGCTCGAGCAGTTTCGCCCGTACGTGGCGCGTCGGCTGGACGATGGCGTCAAACTCAATCATCTGACCCGCCATCTGCTGGGGCTGTTTCATGGCTGCCGAGGTGGGCGTACATTCAGGCGGTTTCTGTCTGAAAACGCGCATAAAGCAGATGCAGGCCTTGAGGTTTACGACCAGGCGTGTCGTATCGTGGCCGATAGCCACTAGTAGATTTAGACTAAAGGCGTAGTTTTTGGTTTTAAATTAAGTTTGGTGACAGCTTTGGCCCGCTTATCATGACGGTGTTATTACAACCTTTATAAAAAAGCGGGAGCAGTATCATGATCTGGACCATGGCAAGAAACGCAGCATGCGTGTTGGCAAGCGTATGTGTGGTCACGCCCGCCAGCGCCTATTCCGCGTTCGATGGGGACTCGCCCTGGATGCTGGGTGACTGGCGCGGGGCGCGCACGTCGCTTTCCGATCAGGGCATCGATTTCACACTGGGCTATGTATCGGAATCGGCCTGGAACGCAGCGGGCGGCTACAACCATGATCGAACCGCGCGCTACAGCGACCAATGGACGCTCGGCGCGGCGTTTGATCTGGAGCGGCTTTTTGATATTCCAAACGCTGAATTCCAGATGACCCTGACTGATCGCAACGGTCGGGACATCACCCGTGATCGCCTGGTCAATCCTGACTCCGGCGCACTGTCCTCGACACAGGAAGTATGGGGGCGCGGTCAAACCACGCGACTCACACAGCTCTGGTACCGACAGACCTACTTCGATGATGCGCTTGATATCAAACTGGGCCGCATTCCGGTCGGTGCCGATTTCGCCGCGGTCGATAGCCAGTTTCAAAATCTGGCGCTCGGTGGCGGCCAGCCGGGCAATTGGGCCGGGGGGATCTGGTATAACTGGCCGGTCAGCCAGTGGGCCGCGCGCGTTCGGCTCAACATGACGCCGCAGTGGTACGCCCAGATCGGGTTTTTCAATGAAAACCCGTCCAACCTTGACGTTCGAAATGCCCTCGATCTAAAGCACAGTGGTACGACGGGCACTCTCATTCCGGCTGAAATAGGCTGGACTCCACAGTTTTTTGCACAGGAACTGCCCGGAAAATACGCCCTTGGCGGGTACTACAGCACCGCGGATGCCGATCGAGCAGACGGTGACGGCACGACCGGGCGCAGGTTCGGCGTCTATTTCGTGGCGCAGCAGCAGCTAACGGCCCGAAACGATGACCCGCATCGGGGGCTGACTGCCACGGTTCAGGGGGCATATAACGATCAGCGAACCTCGACCATCGATCGGTACTTGTCGGCTGCGCTCAGCTATGTCGGACCGTTCGATGCGCGGCCCAGAGACGAGGTCGGTGTAGGTATCGGTTGGGTACACGTCAACGACGACGTCAGTGATGCGCGTCGACAAAGCAATATCGAACAGGGCTATACCTACGACGATGCGGCCTACCTTCCGGCGCAAGGCAGTGAATACAACACGGAAGTGTATTACGGCGTTAGTGTGAATCGTTGGTTGAAGCTGCAGCCCAACCTTCAATACATCGTGCACCCAGGCGGGTTAGGTGAGGTGGATGACGCAGTGGTCGGTGGCCTGAGAGTTCAAGCCACCTTGTAACACCATGCGGTCTACTCATTGTTGCCGGGTGAATATTATCGGGTAAGACGTCGGTGTAATGACCGGGCTAAAGGGCTCGCTAAAGCGACATGGGTGTCATGCTGCCCATGACGCGCGCGCGGGGTAGACAATGCACCGCGAGTGATTCCCGTCGACCCTGGCTGTCTTCGGCATCGCACTGACCATCATCGAGGAGCAGGCGCCGAATCTTGAGCTGGCGCTGCTCTTCGACAACGTACAAGCCCGACTCGGTAAAGCGCAGGGCGGGTACGACAAAAAGCCACTCACCATGCCCAAAGAAATCAAAGCTCTGGTCAGGTTCGGTACATAGTAAAAACCCTTTTATTGCCTTCCAATGATCCGGTAATAACCCTGTCGGAATCATGGTTTGTGCTGCGGTTTTTCCACCAAGGCACTCCGGGTTCTGTGTCAGTTGATAGATCGGAACATGGTTTGTAGACGCGTCGTAGACCGCCTTGGTCTCAGATACGCTCATGCGGGAATCACCAAGAAGGTACCCGACACTACAGCCCAATGCTTTCGACAATGGCCCTAAACGTGAATGACCGACCCGCTGGATCGCGCCGCTTTCCCAGTAAGAAATCGTGACGTCGGATACGCCAACACGTCTTGCCAGGGCTGCCTTGCTAATACCAGCCTGTTCACGCAGATCACGTATACGCTCGCCTAGCTTGTTCATGAATAGCTCTCGTTATCATTCATGTCTGGCAATTATAAAGTACTAATACCTAAGTGTGCTTATATGGATTTTATCTAACAATTTAGAATGAGTTTCCCCAGTCAGTCTGCACCTTAACTGAAAATACCGGGCGACGACGTTAAAAAATGTCGCAAATCACTACGCGAGTTTTGCGCGCCCTCAGTTCACTGTTATTTGAGCGGTCCTCTTTAAAGCCGAGTCACGTTCTGTGCATTTTTGATACCTGAGTACCTCTTGGGTGATCTACGCTTTTGAGCAAGCAACGACATGACCCCAAAGGAGAGTATTCAAATGACGCACGGTATCCGGTTTTCACAACATGGCGGCAGTGAGGTGCTTGAGTATGTGGAGGTGCCGACTCCGACACCTAGCGCTAATGAGGTGCTGGTCAGAAACCAGGCCATTGGCATGAATTTCATCGATATCTATGGGCGCGAAGGGCTGTATCCGGTGTCGTCGTTTCCTTCGGGCCTGGGTACCGAAGCCGCTGGCATCATCGAAGCGGTCGGCGAAGATGTTCAAGCGTTTTCACCGGGAGACCGAGTGGCCTACGCCCAGGGGCCCCTCGGCGCCTATTCACAGCTGCACTGCCTGCCGGCCGAGTTTTTGATACCGCTTCCGGAATCGATTTCGTTCGACGTGGCTGCGGCGAGCCTTCTTAAAGGCATGACCGTTCAGTATCTGTTGCGTCAGGTTCATGAGGTCAAGGCCGGAGATACAATCTTGTTTCACGCTGCTGCAGGCGGGGTTGGAACACTGGCCTGTCAATGGGCCAATGCGCTCGGGGCGCGGTTGATCGGTACCGTATCCACCGATGAAAAGGCCGAGCTTGCTCGATCGTTGGGCGCCGATGCCATCATCAATTACACCACCGAGGATGTGGTCGAGCGCGTCAAGGCACTGACCGACAATGAGCTGTGCGACGTGGTGTACGATTCCGTCGGCAAGGATACCTGGCCGGTATCGCTTGACTGTGTAAAACGGCGTGGGCTGATCGTCAGTTTCGGCAACGCCTCCGGCCCCGTTGAAGGCGTCAATCTAGGTATCCTTAATCAGAAGGGCTCACTTTTTGTGACGCGGCCAAGTCTTGGCGGCTACGCCGATACGCCGTCTCGGCGAAAGGCGATGGCGGCTGAGCTTTTTGACATGATCGAGCGCGGCGCTATCGACGTTCAGATCAACCAGCGCTTTGCACTTTCCGAGGCGGGCAAGGCGCAGGACGCCTTGATGCAGCGCCGCACGACCGGGGCAACGCTGCTCATTCCGTAGCGTTTTTTTAAGGCTTACCACTCGATCGGGGTGTCATTCCAGTCCCAGAAACTGCCGCTGTCGTCGGGCGTTCGATTGGCAAGGACCGAGAGAAGTGCGTCGGCGGCGTAACTTGGGGTAAAGAGCTTGTTATCGGGTACGTGGCCTTGAAACGGCTTCGAGAGCCCGGTGTCGGTGGTGCCAGGGTGAAGGCTTACGATGATGGCTTCCGGGTTCCGGCGTTCCAACTCGATCGAGGCGGTCTTGACCAGCATGTTGAGTGCGGCCTTGCTTGCCCGGTAGCCGTACCAGCCTCCGAGGCGGTTGTCACCGATCGACCCGATGCGCGCCGACAACACCCCGATCAGCACAGGCTGGCTCGAGATCCTTGGCGCAAGTTGGCCGAGCAGGCCGCCGAAGGTGGCCGTATTGATTCGAAAGCTCTCGGTAAGCTGATCGGTCGTTAGATGCTCAAGGCGTTTTTCCGGCGAAATTGTGTCGCTGTGAAGCACGCCCACCGTATGAAGCCAGAGGTGTACGTGGTCGGGAAGCTGGCCGGCCAGTTCACGCTGGCCTTTCTCGCTTGAGAGGTCGGTCGTGATCTCGGTCACTCGATCATCGGCGGTAACGCCCTCGGCCGGTGAGCGCGAGGCAAGGGTCAACGAACCCAGCGAGTCGCGCTCAAGCAGGGCATTGGCAAACGCCACGCCGAGCCCACCTGTGCCGGTGATCAGGGCGTTAAACGGGGAGGGGAGGTGAGAGAACATACGGTATCCTTTCCTGAGTCATGTCTGCTCGTGATCGCAAAGCGCTCATCCAGCCGTAAAGTGTAAAGCAGTCGCGGTCCGTGCGACGTCACAGTTTCAATCGTTGGTTCAGCGCACGAAATCGGCTATTGGGTGTGTTTAAAAGCGCCTGGGGCGTGCCGTGCTCGATCAGGCGACCGTGTTCGAGCACCGCGATACGATCCATCTGCGAAAGCGCGGTCATCTTGTGCGTGATCAAAATCAGCGTGCGCCCCTGGGCGTAGTGATGGATGGCGTTCAGCACGCGCCGTTCACTTGCCTGGTCGAGCCCTTCAGTAGGTTCATCCAGAATCAGAATCGGCGCGCTCGAGATTAACGCCCGTGCAACGCCAAAGCGGCGAAGCTGGCCGCCGGAAAGCGAGCTGCCGCCTTCGTCTGGCCAGCTGTCGAGCCCGTCTGGCTGCGCCGCGAGCCATTCACCAAGGTCCAGCGCGTCCAATACCTCGATGAATGTCTCATCCGAGGCGTTTGGTGCGCCCAGACGCAGGTTCTCACGATAGGTGGTGGTAAACAGGTGCGTATCCTGTGAGGCAACGGCCATTTGGCGTCGAAGCGTCGGTTCGCTCAAGGCATCGATGGAAACGCCGCCCAGCGTGATGTTCCCGGAATCAAGCTCGATGAATCGCGTCAACGCGTTGATCAGGCTGGTCTTGCCGCTGCCGGAGGGGCCGATCAAGGCAAGATGTTGGCGTTCTTCAAGGGTCAGTGATACATCGTCAAGGGCCGGTGTTTCTCGAGTAAAGCGCACGCAGGCGTGCTCGATCACGAGTCGGTGGCCCTTGGGGGGGGAATGGTCGATGGCCGGGAATACGATCGTGCTGGTGCCCTCTGTCACGGCATCGATGCGCCCTGCCGCGCGCCGGATCTTGCCCAGTTCCTGAAAGGCTCGAGGCAGCAAGGCAATCGCTTCAAAGCCCGCCAGAACAGTCAATCCCAGCAGCGCGATCAAGGTGGGGTCCAGTGTGTTTTGATGGGCCAGATAGACCGCCCCTGCCATGACTGCGGTCAAGGTAATGCCCAAGATTCCCTGGGTGAAAAGCTGAGAGCGCCCCCAGAGGCGAGCAAGCTCGAGCTCACGGGCATCCCGATCACGCTGGCGTGTCAACAAGGCGGTCACCTCATCACGCCAGCGGCCATAAATCATCAGTTCCGTCATGCCGCTCAACCGCTCCTGAAGTCGCGTGCGGTTGGTGGTATCCAACTCGTGCCATCGGCTAGACACGCCGGCCCCGCGCTTGAGCGCCCACCAGGGGCCAAGAGTGCCGGCGACAAGCAGCGAAAGCGCAGCGCCCAGACCGATCCAGGGGGCAAAAATGCCCATCACCACGCCGCAGGTCATGATGGCAAGTACGGCGACGATCGAAGGGGTAATCACGCGAACGTAAAGGCCATCGAGGGCGTCGATGTCTCGGGTCAGGCGGGTTAGTAGCTCACTGCTGCCGCGCATTTGGAGCTCGGACGGCGAGAGGGGCTCGATGGCAAGAAACAGGCGCCGCCTAAGCGTCGAAAGCAGCTTGAAGGTGCCTTCGTGGGTGGTGATGCGCTCGCCATAGCGGCCGAGTGTGCGGGTGACTGCGAAAAAGCGCACACCGGCAGACGGCAGGAAGTAGTTGAAGCTGTGGGCAGTGGCCGCGCTCACTCCGGCCAGCGCCGAGGCGCTTAGAAACCAGCCCGACAGGGAAATCAGCCCGATGGTGGAAAGCGCCGCGATCAGGTTCAAAACGACCCCGGCTGCCAGCAGTGGTAGAAACGGGCGCATCTGGCTGAGGTAGGGGCGTAGTGATGCCTGGTGATGATCGGTCATGGGGTGTCTCCCTGAAACGACGCCGCGCTTGATGGCTCGTCATTGGGCGCGACATCGGCCAACTGAGCGGCAGATGAGTACGTTCGCCCGCGGCAGCGCTCGAGCCGTACGATCTGATCGGCCAGGCTCAGAAGGTCAAGTCGATGCGTCAGAATCACCAGGGTGCGGGTGGCCTTGAGTCGCGCCAGCACCTCGATGATGTCGCGCTCGCTTTGCTGGTCAAGGCTTGCCGTCGGCTCATCCAGAAGTATCAGCGGCGCGTCCCTGAGTATCGCGCGGGCAAGCGCGATGCGCCTTGCCTGCCCGCCCGAGACGGGTTGCCCACCCTCACCGAGTCGGGTGGCAAGGCCCTGGGGCAATTCGGTTGCCCAGGCTGCCAGACCCACGTCCGAAAGCGCCTCCCAAAGCGCTTCATCCTTAAGGGCCGGGTTGGCGAGTCTCAGATTATCGGCAAGTGTACCCGTCAGGAGGGCGCTTCGTTGGCCGACCCAGCCGAGTGCCTTGCGCCATTGCTCGACGGAAATGTCACTGAGGGGCTGGCCGTCATGGGTATACAAAGCGCCTTCCGATGGGGCCAGTGCCCGAGTGATCAAGGCAAGCAGAGTCGATTTACCGGCACCGCTGGGGCCGACGATGGCGGTGGTGGTGTTCGGTGCAAGTTCGAGATCGAGGGTGTCGATGGCGTTTGGCGAGTGCCCGTTGTAATGAGCGCAAACGCCCTTGAGCGTTAGCCCAAGTGACGCCGGAACCGTCCACTCGGCGTAGGTGGCGCTTTCAGAGGCCGATTCTTCCGATGCCAAGAGCGCCATGAGGTCGTCGGCAGCGGCCTCGGCCTCGGCCTTGGCGTGGTAGTGCGTCCCAAGCTCTCGTAGTGGCTGGTAGAACTCTGGGGCCAGAATCAGGATGAACAGCCCCGTGAAAAGATCCAGGCCATGGCCCCAGCCGCCGAACTCGAATTTTCCGAGATAAACGAAACCGATGTAGATGGCGAGAATGGCGATCGATACCGAGGCGAAGAATTCGAGCGCGGTCGAGGAGAGAAACGCCAGGCGCAGCACCCGCATGGTCTGGCGGCGAAACGCCTCGGACACCTTGTAAATGGCGCCGGCCTGCTGGCGGCCGAGCCCAAACAGCTTGAGTGTCGGCAGGCCGCGCAGTGTGTCCGAGAAATGCCGGCTCATGCGGGCCATTTCCTGAAACTGAGCCTTTTGGCGTGATTTGGCGCCCATGCCGATCAAGGCCATGTTCATCGGGATGAGCGGGCCTGTCACCAATAGAATTACCCCGGCAGCCCAGTTGAGCGGAAACACGACGACCAGAATCATGAGCGGAATCAGAGCGCTCAGAATGACCTGCGGACGGTAATCGGCGTAATAGCCGTGCAACGCATCAACCTGGTCCCATACGCGATTGCCGAGGGTGGCGCTATGCTGGCGCTGTGCCCAGAGGGGGCCGCGTTCGCCGATGCGCTCGAATACGTCGGCGCGAATGGATTGCCGAACATGGATGCCTGCGCGCGTACCGGCCACTGTCTTGAGCCAGGCAAGCCCCCCGCGGGCGAAAAATGCAAGCGGCAGAACGGCAAGGGGCAGCCAGAGCTTTAGTGGGTCGGCGTGGCCGAGCACCATTTCCTGAGCGATCGAGGCAATTGCCCAGGCTTGAACGAAAAGACAGAGAGTTGACACCAGGGCGGCGGCGACCGCGGTCTGGGGCCAGGGGGTGGCGCGCTTTGCATGGCGGGAGAGCCATTGACGTGCGGTCAGGGGACTTGGCATAACCACTCCGCAGACAATAAAGACCCAGTGTAATACATGGGTATTTCGTCGACAGCGGCCGGTTGTCGCACATCGAACCTGATGCGGACTTCTCGTATAATGACCGGCTTCACATTCAAAGTGGCAACGGTTGAGAGTTTATGACGGTAAGAACGCGTGTCGCGCCTTCCCCAACGGGGGATCCTCATGTAGGAACAGCGTATATAGCCTTGTTCAATCTGTGTTTCGCGCGCCAGCACGGCGGTCAATTCATTCTTCGCATTGAGGATACCGACCAGAGCCGCTCGACCGCATCCTCGGAGCAAATGATTCTCGACAGTCTGCGCTGGCTCGGTCTCGAGTGGGACGAAGGTCCGGATGTGGGCGGGCCACACGGCCCTTATCGTCAAAGTGAGCGAGGCACGATCTACGCACAATACGCCGAGCAGCTATTGAATGCCGGACACGCCTTCAAATGCTATCGCACGTCCGAGGAGCTTGATGCCCTTCGCGATGAGCGTAAGGCGCAGGGTCAGTTCGCTGCACTTAAATATGACGATCTGCTGCTCTCACAGGAAGAGTTCGATACGCGCGAGGCCGAGCAGTGGCCGTATGTCGTGCGCATGAAGGTGCCAAGCGAGGGGGTATGCATCGTCAATGACATGCTGCGCGGTGACATCGAACTTGACTGGGCGCAGGTCGATGCCCAGATCCTGCTCAAGTCCGATGGCATGCCTACCTATCATCTGGCCAACATTGTTGATGACCATCTGATGGGTATTACACATGTGCTGCGCGGTGAGGAGTGGATCAATTCGGCGCCGAAGCACAAGCTGCTTTACGAATATTTCGGGTGGGACATGCCGGTGTTGTGCCACATGCCGCTGCTTCGTAATCCGGACAAGTCGAAGCTTTCCAAGCGCAAGAACCCGACTTCGATCAATTACTACCGCAAGATGGGCTTTTTGCCGCAGGCGGTGATCAATTATCTCGGGCGCATGGGTTGGTCGATGCCGGATGAGCGTGAAAAGTTCACCCTCGATGAGATGATGAGCGCGTTTGATGTCAATCGTGTCTCACTTGGCGGCCCGGTATTTGACCTTGAGAAGCTGACCTGGCTGAACGGGGTATATCTGCGTGATGATCTGTCCGACGATGACCTGAAGCGTCATTTGATCCAGTGGGCGTTCAATGAGGGATATATCGATCAGATTCTGCCTCAGATTCGCCCGCGGGTTCAGACGCTTTCCGATGTGATGCCGCTGGCGGGGCACTTTTTTGCAGGGTATCCGGCGCTCAAGGAGGCGAGTTTCGATGACGTCAACATGGAACGCGAGACGGTTGTCGATCTGCTTCAGCTTCTGCTGTGGCGCCTGGAAGCGCTGCGAGAGTGGGATAAGGCGCATGTCATGGCTGAGGTCAAGATGCTTTCGGAGCACTTCGAGCTCAAGATGAAGCAGTTTCTGGCGCCAGTGTTCGTGGCGATCACGGGCAGTACGGCCTCGACATCGGTCATGGACGCCATGGTAATTCTGGGCGCTGATGTCACGCGTGCGCGCTTGCGTCATGCGATCAGCCTCTTGGGCGCGCCCTCCAAAAAACGCACCAAGGTACTCGAGAAGCGCTACAAGGAACTCGGCGCGAATTAAGGGTTGACGAAAAGACGGGGCCTGGGTATTATCCGTCCCGTCTTTTCGAGCAAGAAGGTTTCGAAAGGGCATCCCACCAAGCTTGTGTTCAAGCGTTAGTGGGGCCTTAGCTCAGCTGGGAGAGCGCAACGCTGGCAGCGTTGAGGTCATCGGTTCGATCCCGATAGGCTCCACCATTTTGCGTCCCATTCGTCTAGTGGTCTAGGACACCGCCCTTTCACGGCGGTAACAGGGGTTCGAACCCCCTATGGGACGCCACTCATTTTCCCTTATAAATCGTTTGTTTCCATTAAATTGTCCACCGTTCGGTATGGCGTTTGCTCGTATCAGTGTGTTTGGCGATTTTTTGTGAGTTGTTTAGATAAAATTCAATAAAATCATACGCTTATTATTGGGTAAAAAGTGAGCAATCTGTCTGTAACCCGGCTGTCATGGCGGTTTTGAGGGCGCGTTTTCGAGTTGTTTACAGGGTTATCCACAGAAAGTGTGGACAATATGCGACGCCTCAAATGCGAGGGTCCTAAAAAAAGAAGCCGCCCCATGGGGCGGCTTCTTTTTTAGGTCTTTCCTGGATCGGCGCGAGCCCGCTTTATTCTGGGTAATCGCGCTCTGTGTGGCCTTTGTAAAGCTGGCGAGGGCGGCCGATTCGAACGCCTTTGGTGATCATCTCGTTCCAGTGAGAAATCCAGCCAGTCGTACGCGACAGGGCGAAGATAACCGTGAACATGTTGGTCGGGATGCCCAAGGCTTCGAGGATGATGCCTGAATAGAAATCGACATTTGGATAGAGCTTGCGCTCGATAAAGTACTCGTCTTCCAGTGCGATCTGCTCGAGTCGTTTGGCGATCTTGAGCTTGGGATTGTTTCCAACGCCCAGTTCTTCAAGCACTTCGTCGCAGGTTTCTTTCATGACCTTGGCGCGAGGATCGAAATTACGATAGACACGGTGGCCAAAGCCCATGAGTCGGAAGCTGTCGTCCTTGTCCTTGGCGCGATCAACGTAGCGCTGGATGTTTTCCTCGGATTCATCGCCGATTTCATCAAGCATCATCAAAACGGCTTCGTTGGCACCGCCGTGAGCGGGGCCCCAAAGTGCCGCGATGCCGGCGCTGATGCATGCAAAGGGGTTGGCGCCGGTTGAGCCTGCCAGCCTAACCGTCGATGTGGACGCGTTCTGCTCATGATCGGCATGCAGCATGAAGATGCGGTCCATGGCCTTGGCTGCGACCGGGTTGACTTCAAACGGCTCACAGGGGTTGCCGAACATCATGTACAGGAAATTCTCTGCGTAAGACAGATCGTTACGCGGGTACATGAAGGGTTGGCCGATGTTGTACTTGTAGCACATTGCCGCAAGCGTCGGCATCTTGGCGATCAGGCGAATTGCCGAAACTTCACGATTGGAGGGGTCGGTGATGTCCAGGTTGTCGTGATAGAAGGCCGAGAGTGCGCCGATGACGCCACAAAGAACGGCCATCGGGTGGGCGTCACGGCGAAAGCCCTTGAAGAAGTTAGCGATCTGTTCGTGCACCATCGTGTGATTGCGCACACATTTGTCGAACTCCTTGTACTGCTCTTCAGTCGGGAGTTCGCCATTAAGTAGTAGGTAGCAAAGTTCGATGAAGTTGGAGTTATCGGCCAACTGGTCAATTGGATAGCCGCGGTGCAGCAGAACGCCATTGGCGCCATCGATATAGGTGATTTCGGATTCGCAGGAGGCGGTAGATACAAATCCCGGGTCGAAGGTAAAGTAGCCTGAGTCGATCAGTGAGCGGACATCAATGACGTCAGGGCCCTTTGTTCCGCTGTAGACAGGCAGTTCGATCGGCTGATCAAGCCCTTCGATGCTCAGCTGCGCCTTCTTGTCAGCCATCATGGCCTCCTATAATTATACGATGCGTAATACGTAAGTTCTTGATTGTATGCCTTGCCCGGTCATTTTTAACCTGCCCACTATAGAATTCTCCCGATGATTGTCAATTTGTTTGAAGGGCGGGGCACGCGGGCCTTTCCTTACAAGGATGACCTGAAATGCTGCAGAGCACAAAAAAAATATGAAACCTGCCGATAACATGGATGGTTGAGTGGGCATGCGCATGATGCGGTGCTGTAAAGCGCGCGTGTCAATTTGTCATACGTTAGCCAAAAGCCTATAATTTCGATCGCGCAATGAGGCCTAGGCAGCCTTGACGTGGCTAGTCTTCTTTCCGTGATACATTCATTGAAGCTCCCGAGCGTCGGCCGATGCTAAGAGGAGCAAGAGAGAGTGAAAGCGCCGTGAACAGCAAAAAAAATCCGTCACAAGGTAAGCGACCCGTTAACCTTGACTTGACTAGTTTACAATTCCCCCTTCCTTCCCTTGTCTCGATCACACACCGCATTTCCGGAATCATCCTGTTTGTCGGGTTGATCTTTCTGTTCTGGGCATTCGATGTGTCGCTGTCATCCCCGGCCGGGTTCGACGCGGTAAAAGACGCCATCACAGGTAATGCGCTCGCCAAGATCGTGTGCTGGGGTCTGCTTTCTGCGCTTGGGTATCACCTGGTCGCCGGCATTCGTCACCTGCTGATGGACATTGGCTACGGTGAGTCGCTCGAAGGTGGTCAACGGGGCTCACAGCTGGTGATCGTCATCAGCGCAGTTTTGGTCATTCTGTCAGGGGTATGGGTATGGTAACCAATATTACGAATCTGGGACGCTCCGGGGTCTCCGACTGGCTGATCCAGCGTGCGTCTGCGGTCATTCTCGCGCTTTATACCATCTTTATGGTGGCTTTCTTTCTGTTTCACCCCCATCTGGATTACGTGGCCTGGTCGAGCCTTTTTGATCGCACGTGGATGAAAATATTTACGCTTCTAGCACTGCTATCGATCGCTGCCCATGCATGGATCGGCCTTTGGATCGTCTCGACGGATTACATCAAGAAGTCGTGCGTTCGTCTGGGTGTGCAAACCGCTGTGATCCTGGCGCTGTTTGCGTTCGTTATCTGGGGCGTTCAAGTTCTTTGGGGAGCATAAGCAATGTCGAACATGCGTAGTATGAGTTTTGACGCCATCATTATCGGTGGTGGTGGTTCCGGCCTTCGTGCAGGCCTCGAGCTTGCCAAGTCAGGCAAGAAAACAGCTGTATTGTCGAAGGTATTTCCGACACGCTCGCACACTGTATCCGCTCAGGGCGGGATTACCTGCGCCATCGCAAGCGCCGATCCGAACGACGATTGGCGGTGGCACATGTACGACACCGTCAAGGGCTCCGATTATATCGGTGACCAGGACGCGATCGAGTACATGTGTCAGGAAGGTCCTAAAGCGGTATTCGAGCTCGAGCACATGGGGCTACCGTTTTCCCGCTTCGATAACGGGCGCATCTACCAGCGTCCCTTCGGTGGTCAGTCCAAAGACTTCGGTAAAGGGGGGCAAGCTGCCCGTACCTGCGCCGCGGCGGACCGTACCGGACATGCGTTGCTTCATACGCTTTATCAGAACAACCTGAAAAACAACACCGTTTTTCTGGATGAGTGGTATGCGGTCGACCTGATTCGTAACGCCTCTAACGATGTGGTTGGTGTAATCGCCATTTGTATCGAAACCGGCGAAACCGTACAGATCAACTCGAAAGCGACCGTGCTTGCAACCGGCGGTGCCGGGCGTATCTATTCCTCCACGACCAATGCCCTTATCAATACCGGTGATGGTATCGGTATGGCGCTGCGTGCAGGCTTCCCGGTGCAAGACATCGAAATGTGGCAGTTCCACCCGACCGGCATTTACGGCGCAGGGTGTCTGGTCACGGAAGGGTGTCGTGGTGAAGGCGGCTATCTGATCAATAAGGATGGCGAGCGCTTCATGGAGCGTTACGCACCGAACGCCAAGGACCTTGCCTCGCGTGACGTCGTGGCCCGTGCCATGGTTCAGGAGCTTCTTGAAGGTCGTGGCTGCGGTGAAAACGGCGATCATGTCATGCTGAAGCTCGATCACCTGGGCGAGGAAACGCTGATGAAGCGCTTGCCAGGTATCGTCGATCTTTCCAAGACATTTGCCCACGTCGATCCGGTCAAGGACCCGATTCCGGTTGTCCCGACCTGCCACTACATGATGGGCGGTATCCCGACCAACGTTCATGGTCAGGCATTGTCTGTCGATGAAGACGGTAACGACACCATTATCAACGGTCTGTACGCCTGTGGTGAAGTGGCGTGTGTCTCCGTTCACGGTGGTAACCGCCTTGGCGGTAACTCGCTGCTGGATCTGGTGGTCTTTGGCCGCGCGGCCGGCATGTTCATCGAAAGCGCCCTTAATGAAGGGATCGAGTACATGTCGCCGAGCCAGTCCGACATCGATAATGCGATGGCGCGACTTAACCGCTGGAATGATTCCAAGCAGGGCGAGGGCGAAGAGATTCCGGTGCTTCGCAAGGAGCTCCAGGAAGTCATGCAGAACAACTTTGGCGTATTCCGCAAGGAAGAGTACATGCAGGACGGCGTCGAGAAACTTGCCAATCTGCGTGAGCGCATCGGCAAGGCCTACCTGCCGGATAAATCCAATACGTTCAATACGGCGCGTGTCGAAGCGCTCGAGCTGGACAACCTGCTCGAAGTCGCCGAAGCGACGGCAATTGCCGCGCTTGAGCGTCGTGAAAGCCGTGGTGCTCATTCGCGTGAAGATTATCCCAAGCGCGATGATGAAAACTGGCTCAAGCACTCGATCTATTACCCGAATAATAAAACGCTTGGTAAACGTGACGTGAATTTCTCACCGGTAAGCGTTGAGACCTTCGAGCCTAAAGAACGGACCTATTGATGAGGTGAAGCGCAATGTCTACATTGCAAGTTTCCATCTATCGCTACAATCCTGAAACCGACGATGCACCTTACATGCAGGAGTTTCAGGTCGACACTCAGGGCCGTGATCTTATGGTTCTGAATGTGATTCAAATGATCAAGGAACAAGACAGTACGCTTGCGTACCGTCGCAGTTGCCGAGAGGGCGTGTGTGGCTCCGATGGCGTGAACATGAACGGCAAGAACGGCTTGACCTGTGTTACGCCGATCTCAGAGGTGACCAAGGGCAACAAGCTTGTGCTTCGTCCTCTGCCGGGCCTGCCTGTCGTGCGCGATCTCGTGGTCGACATGAGCATGTTCTATAAGCAGTACGAGCGTATTCAGCCCTATCTGCAAAACGATGCCTCAGAGCCTGCCATCGAGCGACTGCAGTCTCCGGAAGACCGCGACAAGCTCGATGGCCTTTACGAGTGCATTCTGTGTGCGTGCTGCTCAACATCGTGCCCGTCGTTCTGGTGGAATCCGGACAAGTTCGTGGGCCCGGCGGGTCTCTTGCAGGCCTATCGTTTCCTGGCGGACTCTCGCGATACGGCCACGAAAGAGCGCCTTTCGTCGCTTGATGATCCGTTCAGCGTGTTTCGCTGCCGCGGTATCATGAACTGCGTCAATGTATGTCCGAAGGGGCTTAACCCCACACGGGCCATTGGCAAGATTCGTGAGATGTTATTGTCCAATGCGACTTAATATGCACCGCTGTGCTTGTTATCATGACCGGTATTGGCTGTACGAGCAGTAAACCTTGAAGACAAAGGCCGACGCCCATGTGCGTCGGCCTTTGTCGATTGAAATAGAGTAACGCGGCCTTAAGCGCCGTATTCAGTAACCGAACGCCGACGCCAACGCGGTCTGGCCGTGCCAGGCGCCGACACCACCCCAAAAGCGTAGGGTGATCAAAAGATGCAAGAAGGTATCATGGAGTTAATGCGACGAACTTCGCACATGAGCGGAGGCAACGTCCATTACGTTGAAGATCTGTACGAGCAATACCTCAGTGAACCGACCGCGGTACCCGATGAATGGCGGCAATATTTCGATCAGCTTCCGAAATACGAAGGCGGGCCGAACCACGACACGCCTTTGTCGCCGATTCGCGATGAATTCTATAACATCGCCAAGCAGCAGCGTCGCTCGGTAGCCGTCAGTGGCGGTAATGAAGGCGGTGAAAGCAAGAAGCAGGTTCGCGTCCTTCAGTTGATCAATGCCTTTCGTTTCAGGGGGCATCAACAGGCCAATATTGACCCGCTCGGCCTGCGATCCAATCAGCGTGTACCCGACCTTGACCTGTCCTTCCATCAGTTGGCTCAGGAAGACATGGACACCGAGTTCCAAACCGGCTCCTTCTTTTTGGGTAAGGACACCGCGCCGCTCAAGGAAATTGTCGACGCACTCGAAAAGACGTACTGCCGTTCAATCGGCTGCGAGTTCATGCACATCGTTGATACCGAAGAAAAGCGCTGGCTTCAGCAGCGGTTTGAATCGGTGCGCTCGAAGCCCGATTACAGCGCAGACGCGCGCAAGCACATTCTCGAGCGTCTGAGTGCGGCTGAAGGGCTCGAAAATTATCTTGCAAGCAAGTACCCGGGCACCAAGCGCTTCGGTCTCGAGGGTGGGGAATCCTTCATTCCGCTGGTGGATGAGATGATCCAGCGTGCCGGCAGTTACGGCACCAAGGAAGTCGTTATCGGTATGGCGCACCGCGGTCGCCTCAACCTGCTGGTCAATATACTGGGCAAGAGTCCCTCCGAGCTGATCGATGAATTCGACGGCAAGAAGATGCTTGAGCAGGGCTCCGGTGACGTTAAATACCACCAGGGTTTCAGCTCCAACGTCATGACGACCGGGGGCGAGGTGCATCTGGCACTGGCGTTCAACCCCTCGCACCTTGAAATCGTATCGCCGGTGGTCGAAGGCTCTGTTCGTGCCCGCCAGGATCGACGCAAGGATTTCGACGGCGATCAGGTGCTTCCGCTGGTCGTGCACGGCGATGCGGCGTTCGCGGGCCAGGGCGTTGTCATGGAAACCTTCCAGATGTCCCAGACCCGTGGCTACAAGACGGGTGGCACGGTTCACCTCATCATCAACAACCAGGTCGGTTTTACCACCTCACGCCCTGATGATGCGCGCTCGACCGAGTACTGCACCGACATTGCCAAGATGGTTCAGGCGCCGATCTTTCATGTGAATGGCGATGATCCTGAAGCGGTGATCCATGCCACTCAGGTCGCGATCGATTACCGTCAGCAGTTCAAGAAGGACGTGGTCATTGATCTGGTCTGCTACCGCCGGCGCGGCCACAACGAGGCCGATGAGCCCTCGGCCACGCAGCCGCAGATGTATCACAAGATCAAGTCGCACAAGACCAGCCGCGCAATCTACGCAGACCTTCTTGTGAAGGATGGCGTGATCGGCGAATCCGACCCCAAAGCGATTTCCGACAACTACCGTGACCTGCTCGATCAGGGCAATCACGTCGCCAACGCCCTGGTCAAGAAGCCCAATACGGAGCTGTTCGTCGACTGGACGCCTTATCTTGGCCACAAGTGGACCGGCTTCGCGGATACGACCTTCCCGATGAAACGGCTTCAGGAACTTGCCACCAAGATGTGCGAGGCGCCGGACGATTATGAAGTGCAGCGACAAGTGGCCAAGGTCTATGAAGACCGCAAGAAGATGGCGGCCGGTTCGCTTGCCGCGAACTGGGGCTTTGCAGAAACCCTTGCCTACGCGACGCTAATCGACGAAGGCTACGATATCCGTCTGACAGGTCAGGATTCCGGCCGAGGTACGTTCTCGCACCGTCACGCCGTGATTCACAACCAGAAGAACAACGACACGTGGACGCCGCTTCAGCACATCAAGGACGGCCAGCCCATGTTCACGGTGCGCGACTCCTTCCTGTCCGAGGAAGCGGTGCTTGCGTTCGAATACGGCTATTCCACCACCACTCCGAACGCGTTGGTTATCTGGGAAGCCCAGTTTGGCGATTTCGCTAATGGCGCTCAGGTCGTGATCGATCAGTTCATTTCCTCGGGTGAGACCAAGTGGGCACGCCTGTGCGGTCTGACGCTTTTGCTGCCGCATGGCTATGAAGGTCAGGGCCCAGAGCACTCCTCGGCGCGTCTGGAGCGTTTCCTGCAGCTGTGCGCCGAGCACAACATGCAGGTGTGCATGCCCACCACGCCCGCGCAGATCTTCCATCTGCTGCGTCGGCAAACGGTGCGTCGTATCCGTAAACCGCTGATCATCATGTCGCCGAAGAGCCTTTTGCGTCACAAGGATGCAACGTCCTCGCTTGAAGAGTTGGCCGAGGGTACGTTTCAGATGATCGTCCCGGACCAGGCCAAGCTCGAGGCTGACGCCGTCAAGCGCGTTGTAATCTGCTCGGGCAAGGTCTACTACGACCTGGCGAACTATCGCAGCGAGCATGAGCGTGAGGATACGGCTATCCTGCGGGTGGAACAGCTCTACCCGTTCCCGGAGAAGTCGCTGCAAAAGCAGCTTGAGCAGTATCCGAATCTGGAAAAAGTCGTGTGGTGTCAAGAAGAGCCGCAAAATCAGGGCGCCTGGTATCAAAGCCAGCACCACATGCGCAAGGCGGCCGATGCGGTAAGTGCAGGGCTTGGACGCGATTTGTCGTTTGCCGGGCGTGCAGCGTCAGCGGCACCTGCAGCAGGATATATGGCCGTGCACGTCGATCAGCAGCGTAGGCTGGTCGATGATGCCTTTAATCAATAAAGGCCGAGTCGGGTCTAGAGAGAAGATGAACTAAGGAATCCCAATGGCAACCGATATTAAAGCGCCAAGTTTTCCGGAATCCGTCGCCGAGGGCACTGTTGCCACTTGGCACAAGAAACCGGGCGATTCGGTATCGCGTGATGAACTGATCGTTGAAATCGAAACCGACAAGGTTGTTCTTGAAGTCGTGGCGCCTGAAGACGGCACGATCAAGGAAATTCTGATCGACGAAGGCGAGACGTGTGAATCCGAGCAGGTGCTCGGTCAACTTGGTGAGCCCAATGCCGACGGCGGCGACGCTTCATCCAGCGACGCCTCCGACGATGAAAGTGCCTCCGATGACAGCGCGTCTGATGCCGAAGACAGCGACAAGCAAGAAAAGGCGCAAAAAGCCTCGACAGGCGGCGGCAAGTCCCACGACGTGAAAGCGCCGGCGTTCCCTGAATCCGTTCAGGAAGGCACGATCGGTACCTGGCACAAGAAACCGGGCGACGCCGTCAAACGCGATGAGCTGATTGTCGACATCGAAACCGACAAGGTTGTTCTCGAAGTTGTTGCGCCCGCAGATGGCAGCTTGAAAGAGCTGAAGGCCGAAGAGGGTGACACGGTCGAATCCGAGCAGGTGCTTGCCACCTTTGTTGAAGGCGGCGCGGACGGCAGCGGTTCCGACTCTGAAGAAGGCTCTGACAGCAAGGGCGCCGACGACAAGGGCGATCAGGACGAGCAGGTCGGTGACAAGATTCTCGCACCTTCAGCGCGCAAGCTTGCCGCTGAAAACGACCTGGACGTGTCTAAAATCGAAGGCACCGGCAAGGGCGGGCGTGTTCTGAAGGAAGACGTTCAGCGCGCCATCAAGGAAGGCAGCGCGAAAAAATCGGCGTCTTCTGACAAGACGCCGGCCAAGAAAGACGCACCGTCTGCACCTCAGGTCGATGTCCCGGAAGGGGATCGTCCGGAGAAGCGCGTGCCGATGAGCCGTCTGCGTCAGACCATCGCCAAGCGACTGGTTCAGGCCCAGCAAACCGCGGCGATGCTTACGACCTACAACGAAGTCGATATGACGGAAGTCATGAACCTTCGGTCGCAGTACAAGGACGTCTTCCAGAAGACGCACGACGTCAAACTCGGCTTCATGGGCTTTTTCGTCAAGGCCGCGACCGAGGCACTCAAGCGCTTCCCGGACGTTAACGCCTCCATTGACGGCACCGACATCGTCTATCACGGCTACCAGGACATCGGTGTTGCCGTATCGACGCCGCGCGGTCTGGTCGTGCCGGTCCTGCGTGATACCGACAGCATGAAACTTGCCGACGTCGAGAAGAACATCGGCGATTTCGGTAAGCGTGGACGCGAAGGCAAGCTCGGCATTGAAGACATGCAGGGTGGTACGTTTACCATCACCAACGGCGGTATCTTTGGCTCGTTGATGTCGACGCCGATTCTCAATCCGCCGCAGACCGCCATCATGGGTATGCACAAGATTCAAGAGCGTCCCATGGCCGTTAACGGCAAGGTCGAGATCCGCCCCATGATGTATCTGGCACTTTCCTACGATCACCGCATGATCGATGGCAAGGACGCCGTACAATTCTTGGTGGCGATCAAGGAGCTGCTGGAAGATCCGGCGCGCTTCCTACTGGATGTGTAAGCTGAACTGGTTTCGGGCGACAGGGTCGCCCGAAACCGCTTTTGTACTGGAATCAACGGGAAGAACTCATGGCCGATAAATTTGACGTAATCGTGATTGGTGCAGGTCCCGGCGGCTACGTCGCGGCAATTCACGCCGCGCAGCTGGGTCTCAAAACAGCATGCGTCGAGAAGTGGGTCAACAAGGAAGGCAAGACCGTTCATGGCGGCACCTGCCTGAATGTCGGCTGCATTCCGTCCAAGGCATTGCTTGAAACATCACACAAGTATGTCGAGGCGAAGGAAGAGTACGATGAGCTCGGCATCGAAGTGAGCGATGTCCAGGTCGACGTCAAGAAGATGATGGCGCGTAAGGAAAAGACGGTTCAGAACCTGACCGGCGGCATCAGCTCACTGTTCAAGGCCAATGGCGTGACTGCGCTTGAAGGGACCGGCAAACTGCTCGACGGCAAGAAAGTCGAAGTGACCGGCAACGATGGCGAGGCCAAGACCTATGAGGCGGACAACGTTATCATCGCCTCCGGCTCGATTCCGGTCGATATTCCGCCGGCCCCCATCGATCATAAGCTGATCGTGGATTCTGCCGGTGCCCTCGAGTTTCAGGAGGCGCCGAAACGTCTTGGTGTCATCGGGGCAGGCGTGATCGGGCTTGAGCTCGGCAGTGTCTGGAACCGCCTTGGCAGCGAGGTTACGGTACTTGAGGCCATGAATGATTTCCTGCCGTCGGTCGACAAGACGCTGGCCAAGGAAACCCAGAAAATCCTCGGTAAACAAGGTCTTGATATCAAGCTGGGCGCGAAAGTGACCGGCAGTGACGTCAAGGACGACGAAGTCGTTGTGACCTACACCGATTCAGAAGGTGAGAAGACCCAGACGTTCGATAAGTTGATCGTCTGCGTTGGCCGCAAGCCCTATACCGAGAGCCTTCTTGATGAAGCCGCCGGCATCGAGCTTGACGACCGCGGGTTCATCAAGGTCGATGGTACCTGCAAGACCAACGTGGATGGTGTCTACGCCATCGGCGACGTGGTTCGTGGTCCGATGCTTGCCCACAAGGCGTCCGAGGAAGGCATCATGGCGGCTGACATCATCGCAGGCCACAAGGCCGAGATGAACTATGACGCCATTCCAAGCGTTATCTATACCTTCCCCGAAGTGGCTTGGGTCGGCATGAACGAGCAGGAAGCCAAGGAGCAGGGTATCGAGGTCAAGATCGGTACATTCCCGTTCTCGGCAAGCGGTCGCGCCATGGCCAACAATGCAACACAGGGTATGGCCAAGGTGATTGCCGATGCGGAAACCGATCGTGTTCTGGGCGTTCATATCCTTGGGCAGCATGCGGGTGAGTTGATCGCACAGGGCGTTATCGCGATGGAGTTCGGCTCAAGCGCCGAGGACCTGGCAATGACGTGCTTCGCGCACCCGACACTTTCCGAAACGGTTCACGAGGCAGCGCTTGCCGTCGATGGTCATGCAATTCATATGGCGAATCGTAAAAAGCGTAAATAAGCGCCTTATCCGGCGTATGGCCGGTGACCGAGGTCACCGGTTTTTCGTGGTCGGCCCGATGGCAAGAACGATCCTGGCCGGCCGTGGGAGTCCAATGCAACCAATGGCATGAGACGATGAATCTTCACGAGTATCAGTCAAAACAACTGTTTGCCGATTACGGTTTGCCGGTGTCCAAGGGCTTTGCCGTTGACACACCCGAAGAAGCCGCAGAGGCATGCAAGAAAATCGGTGGTGACAAATGGGTCGTCAAGGCTCAGGTCCACGCAGGCGGCCGCGGCAAGGCCGGCGGCGTCAAGCTGGTCGAGTCCCCGGACGCTGCCAAGGAATTCGCGGAGCAGTGGCTTGGCAAGAACCTGGTCACCTTTCAGACTGATGAAAAAGGTCAGCCGGTTGCCAAGATTCTGGTAGAAAACTGCACCGACATCGCCAACGAGCTGTATCTTGGCGCTGTTGTCGACCGTGGCACACGTCGTATCGTGTTCATGGCGTCAACCGAAGGTGGCGTTGAAATCGAGAAGGTGGCCGAGGAAACGCCCGAGAAAATTCTCAAGGCCGAAGTCGATCCGCTCACCGGTGCTCAGCCGTATCAGGCCCGTGATCTCGCGTTCAAGCTCGGTTTGAACAAGGATCAGGTCAAGCAGTTCACCAAGATCTTCCTGGGGCTTGCCAAGCTGTTCCAGGACAAGGATCTGGCACTTCTTGAGATCAACCCGCTGGTTATTACCGATGAAGGTAACCTGCACTGTCTGGACGCCAAGATCGGTCTGGACAGCAATGCGCTCTACCGTCATCCGGATCTGCAGGAAATGCGTGATCCGTCGCAGGAAGACGAGCGCGAAGCGCATGCCCAGCAGTGGGAACTCAACTATGTGGCACTCGATGGCAACATCGGCTGCATGGTCAATGGCGCCGGTCTTGCCATGGGTACCATGGACATCATCAAGCTCAACGGCGGCCAGCCGGCGAACTTCCTCGATGTCGGCGGTGGCGCGACCAAAGAGCGCGTTGGCGAAGCCTTCAAGATTATCCTGTCCGATGACTCCGTCAAAGCGGTTCTGGTCAACATCTTCGGTGGTATCGTGCGCTGCGACATGATCGCTGAAGGCATCATCGGTGCCGTCGAGCAGGTTGGTGTCAATGTGCCGGTCGTGGTTCGCCTGGAAGGCAACAACGCCGAATTGGGTGCACAGAAACTGGCCGATAGCGGATTGAACATCATCGCGGCCACGAGCCTGACTGATGCTGCGCAGCAGGTCGTGAAAGCAGCGGAGGGCAAGTAATGAGTATTTTGATCGACAAGAACACCAAGGTCATCTGCCAGGGGTTCACTGGTGGCCAGGGTACGTTCCATTCCGAGCAGGCGCTCGAGTACGGCACCAACATGGTTGGTGGTGTGACGCCCGGTAAGGGCGGACAGACCCACCTCGGTCTGCCGGTATTCAATACCGTCGCCGAAGCCGTCGAGCAGACTGGCGCCGAAGCGACCGTCATCTACGTGCCGGCCGCGTTCTGCAAGGACTCGATCCTTGAAGCAGCCGATGCGGGCATCAAGCTGATCGTCTGCATCACCGAAGGCATCCCGACGCTTGATATGCTTGAGGTCAAGGTTAAGTGCGATCAACTCGGCGTGCGCCTGATCGGCCCGAACTGCCCGGGTGTGATCACGCCGGGGCAAACCAAGATCGGCATCATGCCGGGCCACATCCATAAGCCTGGCAAGGTCGGTATCGTGTCTCGTTCCGGCACGCTGACCTACGAAGCGGTCAAGCAGACCACCGATCATGGCTTCGGTCAGTCGACCTGTGTCGGTATCGGCGGTGACCCGATTCCGGGCTCACACTTCATCGACATCCTCGAGATGTTTGAAAAGGACGAGCAGACCGAAGCGATCGTCATGATCGGTGAGATCGGCGGCACGGCAGAAGAAGATGCAGCAGCCTACATCAAGGAGCACGTCTCCAAGCCGGTCGTTGCCTACATCGCAGGTGTGACTGCGCCTCCCGGCAAGCGCATGGGCCATGCGGGCGCTATCATCGCTGGCGGCAAGGGCACTGCAGATGAAAAGTTTGCAGCGCTTGAAGCAGCGGGCGTCAAGACCGTCCGTTCGCTGGCTGAAATCGGCGATGCCCTGAAGGAAGCGACTGGCTGGTAAGATCAAGGTCAGCTGCTCTCAGAAAACCCTCGGCGCGCAGGCGTCGGGGGTTTTTTTAATGTGATTCAGATGACGCTGTGTCCAACTCACTGCCCCACGCCCATAGAAAGGGCGTCGACCGCGCCGGGGTTGCCTGTTCGATCACGCTTTGATCCCCCTGTGTGCAGATCACCAGCCGGTCGACCTTGAAGCGCTGCCACAACGCGGGTACTTCACTTGGGTAGTGAAGAGGAACACCCTCAAGCGTCGTGCCGCGCTGCCACGGATCGGTCGTGATCAGAGCGACCACGTCGTATCTACCCTTCAAGGCGCTCAGCAGGCTGTAGTGCGCAGCATCGCTTCCGCAGATAATCAGACGCAGACGCGTTGAGTGCGCCGGACGAGGCCCGGTTTTTAAACGATTCAGTAGCCTTTTGATCATGCGCTACGGCCTCCCTGTGCGCTGTTGGGTCAAGTTTAACGGATGGGTATTGGTTACTCTAACCACCTACCCGGAGGACCCCCTGTCATGTCAGATTCCTGTGCCTACAGTGAGCCAGAGCGCGATTCACTCGATGGTAAAACGCTTTTGATGCAGCTTTTACGCGTCAAGGGGGTTGCCACGACCTGGCTCGATGAGTCTCTCGAGCTGACGGGCGTCGGAACCGATATGCCAACCCATCGATTGCCTGCAGTGCTTGCGCTTCAGGCCGCAAGAACCACGCATGCACTCCGGCCTGACGTGCCTGTGGCGCTCATGCTGTCGCCTGCGTCCTTTGAGGCGCTCTTTCCCTCGAATGCGCGCCTGAATAATAGCGGGCAGTTACTCGTCGTTGTCGTGACACCTGAGGAAGGGGGCGCATTAAACGCGACAGCGGGGCAGGTATATCGCCGGATCGAACCAACGCCATATTGGCTGTGTCAGATATCAGATGGGGCGGACTTGGTATTGGCAGGGCAGGGCGCGGGCGTTTTCGATCTTCCAGAAAGTGTGCTTACCACAGAATGGGATCGTGAGCGGCTTCATTTGCCAAGCTTCGAGGCATCCGGCCCAACGCCGTTGGCGCTCGAGATTCGATCGGCTCCTCAGGAATGCAATGTGGCGTTGATCGGTGAGCTTACGCTTTCCGACTATCATCGGGTGGCCGACTGGGCCGAGCGCGAGCGTGTCTTGTGTCTGTCGCTTCCCAATGCGGGGTTGCAACCGGGCGCAGTGTGCTTTCCAGGCATTGACAGCGAGTCTGGTCGTGAGTGGCTTACGTATATGACACAGCTTTGGGTGATCGGGAGCGCCGACTCAGAGCTACCCGAGTTGGCGCGACATTGCGCTCCGATTCATGTCAACGGTACCGACGAGCTGGCAAGTCATTCGCCCCAGGGCGATGAGTCTTTCTATCTTCGAGGATGTGCCCAGCAGGCCGCGTTGTCGGTGCTGACGCGTGAGCAGGAGCGTGCTGCCATCAAGCAATTGACGGCGCTGGATGTGCTAACTGAGCGCAGGGACGTGTTTGTTCTGCCCGTTGACTGGCTTGCGCTGGATGGGGTGGTCGACGAACAGACTGTAACGCGCTGCTTTGGTGCGAATGGGGGTGAGGACGCTGAGCTGCGCGCGCGCGTGCTTGCGCTATCGCGTGACCGCAATGTCAGAGTCTGGGTCGTGTTTCCGGAGGCGACAGCGCTCGACTGGTCTGCATGGCAAGCGTTCTGGAACACTCATGGCCAGGGTCGGGCGCTGACGCTTTTAAAGTGGCAGGCCCCAATGGCTGGAAGCGCTCCGGTTATGGAAGGCGGTGCGGATGAGGCAACGCTTCATGTCGACAGGGCAACACCGGGCGCACTTCAGGCGATCAAGCGTCTGCTTGCGGCTCCCGGCCCATCCCGCCTTGTCTTGAATCATTACCGGCAGGCATAAAAAAACGCCGCGTTAAGCGGCGTTTTTTTATCGGCGGTTGGTCTTAGAACTGAACGCCAACAGAACCCATTGCGGTATCGAGCTTGTAGTTGCTGTCGAGCTGATAGCGCGTGTACTCGGCACGAACGAAGACCGGTACATCAGAGAACTGATACTTGGCGCCCAGGCCGTACATCGGCGCGCCGCCGTATTCGTTGTCGACGCTGTCGCCATTGGCGTAGTTGCCGTCACCGTCGGTCTTGAAATATGCATAGCCGACACGGCCATAACCGCTCAGGCCGCCGTAGATCGGCACTTCACCGATGGCACTCAGGCCATAGGCCTTGGTGCTAAGGGTGGCGTCAGAGCCGTTGCCCTGGGCTTCGATATCACCGAGGTCTGTAAAGGACAGTTCGGTGGAGAAGTACGGGTTGTACTTGTAGCCGACAAACGCATTCTGAGCGGTGTCGTCATCGTCGCTTAAGCTGGCGGTGCCGGCATTGTCGTTAGAGAACGCGTGGAGATTGCCGTCATGGACGCGTGTCTCGCCGACACCGACGCCTGAGTAAATGCCTTCGCTGGTCGCGGTATTCGTGTCTGCTGCCATGGCAGTCGTAGTCACGAACGCGCTGCCGATCAGAAGAGGTGCTGTCATCAATGCAATACGGTTCATCATGTTGCTCCTTGAAATAAAATACAGGGCGTCCTGCGTTGTTGACCTGTCATTGCTTTGTATTGTCATTGTCTCGAGCGCACTCGATAAGACAGGAACATCGAACACTGTTTTATAATGGCACCGCTTACACCGTTTAGCAAGGTCATCATTCGTTTGGACATAAAAAAACCGCCGTTCAACGGCGGTTTTCTTTGGTGTAAGTCAGGGCTCAGGCTTCTTCGGTGACCGGGATCACATTGGAGGCCGCCTTCTGAAACTCTTCGATCTCATGGAAGTTCATGTAGCGATAGATCTCGCCGGCCATGGCGTCGAACTCGCTCATGATTTCCTTGTACTGGGCAACGCTTGGAAGCTCGCCGTAGACCGCCGCCACTGCCGCAAGCTCGGCAGACGCCAGATAGACGTTGGCACCGTCACCCAGGCGGTTCGGGAAGTTTCGAGTCGAGGTCGATACGACCGTCGACTTCGGCGCGACGCGGGCCTGGTTACCCATGCACAGCGAGCAGCCCGGCATTTCCATGCGCGCACCAGCACGGCCATAGATGCTGTAGTAGCCTTCCTCGGTGAGCTGGTGCTGATCCATCTTGGTGGGCGGCGCCAGCCACAGTCGCGTCTTGAGCGACCCGGCCGGTTGCTTCTCGAGCAGCTTGCCGGCAGCTCGGAAGTGGCCGATGTTGGTCATGCATGAGCCGATGAAGACCTCATCGATGTGCTCGCCGGCAACATCAGAGAGAAGGCGAGCGTCATCGGGGTCGTTCGGCGCGCACAGAACCGGCTGATCGACGTCGGCCAGATCGATCTCGATCACGGCGGCGTATTCCGCGTCCTTGTCGGCGCGCATCAGGCTCGGGTTGGCAAGCCACTCTTCCATGCCTTCGATGCGGCGCGCGATGGTGCGGGCATCGCCGTAGCCACTGTCGAGCATCCACTTGAGCAGGGTGATGTTCGATTTCAGGTACTCGCTGACGCTGTCGTCTGAAAGCGTGATCGTGCACCCGGCGGCGCTGCGCTCGGCGGAGGCGTCTGACAGTTCGAACGCCTGTTCGACGGTCAGGTCTTCAAGGCCTTCGATTTCAAGGACGCGCCCGGAGAACACGTTCTGCTTGTTGGACTTCTCGACCGTAAGCAGCCCTTGCTTGATAGCGTAAAGCGGAATGGCGTGCACCAGATCACGCAGGGTGATGCCGGGCTGACGTTCGCCCTTGAAGCGCACCAGTACCGATTCCGGCATGTCCAGCGGCATGACGCCGGTAGCGGCTGCGAAGGCAACCAGGCCTGACCCTGCCGGGAAGGAAATGCCCATCGGGAAGCGTGTGTGAGAGTCCCCGCCGGTGCCGACCGTGTCCGGCAGCAGCATGCGGTTGAGCCAGGAGTGGATGATGCCGTCGCCCGGACGCAGTGAGACACCGCCGCGGTTCATGATGAAGTCAGGCAGGGTGTGCTGCATTTCAACATCAATCGGTTTCGGGTAGGCCGCGGTATGGCAGAAGGACTGCATGACCAGATCGGCCTGGAAGCCAAGGCACGCCAGATCCTTGAGCTCATCACGCGTCATCGGCCCGGTGGTGTCCTGAGATCCGACCGTGGTCATGCGCGGTTCGCAGTACATGCCGGGGCGAACGCCGTCCATGCCGCAGGCCTTGCCGACCATTTTTTGCGCAAGGGTAAAGCCCTTGCCATTGTCGGCAGGCTGTTCCGGAACGCGGAAGTCGTCGGCCGGGCCAAGGCCCAGGTAGTCACGCGCTTTCTGGGTCAGGCCGCGACCGATGATCAGCGGAATACGGCCACCGGCGCGCACCTCATCAAGGAGGACGCGCGTTTTCAGCTCGAACGTCGACAGTACGTCGTCGGTGTCATGACGGCAGACCTTGCCCTCGAACGGATACACGTCAATGACGTCGCCCATGGCCATGTTCGAGACGTCCATTTCGATCGGCAGGGCACCGGCGTCTTCCATGGTGTTGAAGAAAATCGGTGCGATCTTGCCGCCAAAGCAGAAGCCGCCGGCGCGCTTGTTGGGAACGTTTGGAATGTCGTCGCCGAAGAACCAAAGAACCGAGTTGGTGGCAGACTTGCGCGAGGAGCCGGTACCGACGACGTCACCGACGTAGGCCACCGGGAACCCCTTGGCCTTGACGGCGTCGATCTGGGAAAGCGGGCCCTTGTTGCCAGGCTCTTCGGGGTCGATGCCTTCGCGCGGGTTCTTGAGCATCGCGTTCGCGTGCAGCGGTATGTCCGGGCGAGACCAGGCGTCAGGCGCCGGAGACAGGTCGTCGGTATTGGTTTCGCCGGGCACCTTGAAGACCGCAATGCTTACTTTTTCAGGTACCGGCGCCTTGGCCTTGAACCATTCGGCATCGGCCCAGGATTCGATCACGCCCTGAGCGTGGGCGTTGCCCGCCTTGGCTCGGTCGGCAACGTCATGGAACGCATCGAACATCAACAGCGTGTGCTTGAGCTGTTCGGCGGTTTCCGCGGCCAGGGTCTCATCGTCGAGCAGCTCGACCAGTGTTGCGATGTTGTACCCACCCTGCATGGTGCCAAGCAGTTTGACGGCGTGAACCTTGTCGATCAGCGGTGACTGCGTCTCACCCTTGGCAATCGCTGCCAAAAAACCGGCCTTTACATAGGCTGCTTCATCGACCCCCGGGGGGATGCGGTCGGTCAACAACTCAAGTAGAAAGGCTTCTTCGCCGGCCGGCGGATTTTTAAGTAGCTCGACCAGTTCACTGGTCATTTCCGCATTCAGCGGCTTGGGCGGTACGCCGTCGAGCGCGCGTTCCTCGACATGCTGACGATAGGCTTCAAGCACGGTGGTGGTCCTCGTTGGTTATCTGTGTCGAAGGCGCGGCATGGTTTAGGTATCGGGCAAGACACAGTAACCCGCCGCGCTTCGAGGCCCGAGAGTTTACGGCAAAGTGTCGACAATGTTAAGGGAGCGGCTGCGTATCACACGCGGCCATAGGCGATGTTCATCCGGTGCTTTCCGGTGTAAGTGTCGACGTGGCGCGCCGGACTGGCGACAATGGCGCGTTATCACCGTCGTTGTTAGTTCGACCGTTTGTTAATTCTGCCGTTTTGTTAAGGAAAGAAAGGATGGTTTCGGATCAGGTTCCCAAGGTTCTGCTCGACTTCCTGCCCTGTCGTACGCCCGCAGCCTGGATTGAGGCGGCGGCGGCGCACAACGAGATTCTTTTGATCGATCACGCCCAATGCGAAAAGAAGGCGGCGTCAACGGCCATGCACCTTTTGTTTCGCTACGTCGAAAAGCCGGGACTCTTGAGCAAGATGTCTCAGCTTGCCCGCGAGGAATTGCTTCACTTCGAGCAGGTGGTCGGGCTGATGGCCGCACGCGGGATCGACTACAGCCATTTGAGCGCGTCGCGCTACGCAGAGGGGCTTCGCGCGCATGTGCGCAAGAACGAGCCAGGGCGTCTGATCGATATCCTGATCGTGGGGGCCTTTATCGAGGCGCGCTCCTGTGAACGCTTTGCAAGTCTCATCCCGCACCTTGATGACGAACTGGCACGCTATTACCGAACCCTGCTCAAGTCCGAGGCGCGCCATTTCGAGGATTATCTGGGGCTGGCTCGTGATTATGCCGGTTCGGACGATAACGTAGATGAGCGGATTGCCGCGTTTCGAGAACATGAGCGTGAACTGATCGAGTCCACGGATACCCACTTCAGGTTTCACAGCGGTGTATTGACATAGCGTCGATGACCGCCTTTTCACGGCAGGAAGGGACGATGGCAAAGGATGCGCGCGTGGCGCTTCAGGTGTTGGGCGGCTTCAAGCTCGAGACGCCGGAAAAGACGATAACCCAATTCAGCTACGACAAGGTAAAAGCCTTGTTCATGCTTCTTCTCCTGAGCGAAAAAGCCGTATCGCGGTCCTTGATTGCCAGTTGGCTATGGCCGGATACCGAGGCAAGTTCAGCGCGAACGAATCTGCGTCATGCGCTACATAGTCTTCGCCAGGCGCTTGGCAAGGAAGAGACCGTACTCGAAATCAGTCGGCAGAACCTGGCGCTGAATGCGTCGTCTTCGTCCGAGTGGTCGATCGATCTGATGGCGCTGACAGCGTGTCTCGACGGCGAGCCTAATGTCGACAATCTTGAGTGTATTTTGACGTTGTACCGCGGCGAGTTGGCCGAAGGGCTTCAACTGAACAACTGCGGCGAGTTCCAGCGGTGGCTGTTGGAGCGCCGAGAGCAGTGTCGATTGAGTGTGATTCATTACATCGAGCGTGTGTTCAAGGCCACGAGCAATGTCGACGCTCATCTTGTCGATCGCATCGTTCATCTGTTTCCGCGCTATGACGTCTTTCAGCGCCGCGCGATTTCAAATCGGATCGAGCAGGGCGACATCGAGGCGGCTCGTGAGCATTACAACGCCTACCTGGAACAGCTTGCGATTTCGGGGCAGCAACCCTCGCCGGAGCTTTTGAAGCTCGCGCGGGCGTGGTCAAGTGATGACGAGGGCGCCGCTGACCATGCGTTTCGGGCGCCGGCCTCCGTGCCTTCAGATGGGCCGATGGCCACCGGTCTTCAACAGGATGACATCGACTATCGCCAGATCTCGGTGATGGTCATTCGAATCAGCCACGCGGCTCGGGCCGACGCCGAGCGCCAGTGGATGATTCACTGCCTGGACGCTCAGCGACAGCTCATTCGCTGGGTCGAGCAGCAGTGTCGTCATCTGGGCGGGTTCTGGCTTCCCGGGGCCGCGGGTGGTCTGGGCATGGCCTGCTTCGGAACCCATGGGCCGGCGCATCAGCTGGCTGAGCTGGTGGCGCTTTACGAGCATTGCCGTCGCTCGATGGCCGATGTCGTGGCGGCGAGCTGGCAGGGCAGCAGTTCGGAGTTGCCTCAGTTCGATCTGGCCGCCGGCCTTCATAGCGGGCGTGCCATTTTCATTCCCGAGCGGCGCATGATGGACCCGTTCGGCGCCGTGACGCAGCCCGCGCTTGAGCTTGTGAGCACGGCGCGAGGCAGCGAGTTGGTCATTTCGCCGGAGGCAAGCCATCAGATGCCGCCGGCGCTCGATCTTCAGCCGCGTCTTTTCATGCGGCTTTGGGCCGCAAATGGTGAAGTTCGACGCAAGATGCTGGTGCTCAGCAGCGACCACAGTGCCGAGCCATTGCCGCCGCATCTGTTTGGCCGGGAGGTGGCCGAGCGCGAGCTCGAGGATGCATTGTCAAGGGCGATGATCGGTCTGCGTCAGAGCGTGTTGGTGCGTGGGGAAAGCGGGATGGGCAAGAGCGCGCTCATGGTTCATTTCCGCCAGCTCAAGCAAAGCAGCGATATCGATGTGTGCTGGGTGTCCAATACGCGTGTGTCGTATCAGGAGCCCTTCGGTTTATTGCGCACTCTGTTTCGCTGGCGCCTTGGCGGTGCGCTGACCCGTGAAGCGCTCGACCGCATCCGATCAGTACACCCAGAGGCGGCCTCCTGGAGTGAGGAGGGTGTGGGGCTACTGTATCGATTGCTGGGCGTTGATGGATCGCCCGGCATCGAGCCCGACAGCGCGCAGCAGCGCCGGGCGATTGAAATTGCAACGATTGCGCTTCAGTACATGATCGAAAATCGCTGCCAGCATCGGCCGCTTTTGATCATGCTCGACGATCTTCAGTGGATCGATGAGGCCTCGCTCAAGATCCTTGCAAATACCCAGGCGCGTCTTGCCATGCATCATCCTCTGTTGATCGTTGCGAGCCTGCCGATGAATAGCCCCTTGCAGGCTTGCCTGCACTGGGATCGTCAGGTGGTGCTTGGCCGGCTGGACGCCAATAACACGGCGCGTCTTCTTGAGTATCTTGCCAGACGGTATCGACTCAACCTGGGTTCACGGGTTCGTCAACAGTTGCTTGAGCGCTGCGACGGCGTGCCACTGTATCTTCAGGAAATCTGTCGGCGTCTTTATATGGAGCGCCGCGATGGACGTCCCGTGGAAATCGAGCGGCTGCCGTCCGGGCTGGTCGGGCTTCTGTCCAGCCGGATCGATCAGCTCGACGAGTTTCGAAGTGAGGCGCATGTCGCGTCCGTCATTGGTCGTCAGTTCAGCAGTGATCTGTTGCAGAAGTGCCTCGATATCACCGACCGGCGCTTGAAGCAGGCGCTGGAGCGTATGCGGCGAATGGAGATCATCGAGCGCTGCGTCAACAGCAACGAGTTTGATTACCAGTTCTCTCATCAGCTTCTTCATGAAGCGGCCTATAGTGGCTGCCATCCAGACATTCGAAAGCGCAACCACGCCTTTCTGGTCGAGCTGATCGAGCGCGAGCGCCCGCACTGGCTGAGCCGTTATCCGGGCTATTTTGCGCACCATCTGTGTCGCTGCGGCATCTTTGCCCGAGCAGCGCGCTACTTCGAACTCGCCGCTCGGGACGCGGTTCAGGCCGGGGCAAGTCACACAGCACTTGCCATGGCCGATGACGGCCTTGATTGCATTGAGCAGACCGCCGATGTTGTCGATCGCCACATCAGTTTGCTGATTGTGCGCGGCCATGCCGGCTTCGAGCTTGAGGGCAGTATGTCATCGATCGCCGAGCAGAGTTTTTCCAAGGCCCAGGCGCTTCTGGAGGCAAAAGAGACGGTTACGTCCGGGGATGAGGAAGTCGACGATCAGTATTTCACGGTGCTTTGGGGCCAGCTCATTATCATGAATGAGCGTTTGATGCTCGATGAAGCGCAGGCACGGGCCAGGCTGCTGATCGAGTGCGCCAAGGGCATGAGCGACGAGCGCTATACCCGGCTTGCCGAGCTTGGGCGAGGCAGTACGGCCTTTTTCAGGGGGAATATCATCGAGGCGACCCAGGCGTTTGAGGCGATGGGTGAAATGTCGCAGGGGCTTTCGCTTGAATGGGTGCCCTATGCCCTTCATCCGCAGATTCAAAGCGGCGTACTGCTGGCGTGCTGCGCCTCGCTTAGGGCCGATTACGAGCACGCGGAGTTCTGCATGGACGCCTTGATGAGCCGGGCCACCGACTTGAAGCATCCTCCGTCTCAGGTAATGGCGCTGGTGGGCAGTGGCTGTCTGTACCGTCGCCATGGGCATGTACGGCTGGTGGCCGAGCGTGCCGACAAGGCCCTGGCCATCACTTCCACGGCGGATCTGGACCCTTGGCGATGGGCGGCCGAGTGTCTTCGAGGCTGGGTCGATGCCGTGATGGGTAAGCCCGAGGGTGTGATTCGTTTGGAGGAGGCGTTGGAGGCGCTTTCCGAGCGTGCCTTCGGCAACCTTTATTGCATGGCGGTCGTGTGGTACATCGAGGCCTGCCAGGCGCTTGGCTACCTTCAGCGCGCGGTCAAGGTGTTCGAGCGCAATATCGAGTTCTACCGGCGAAGCGATCTTTTGTATCTGCCGGAGCTTTTGATTGTGCATGCCCGGAGTCTTGCAAAGCTTGGCGAGCGTCAGGACGAGGTACGCACATTGTTGACCGAGGCGATTGAACTCGCCCGAGCCAACTGCAACCTTCATTTTGAGCTGGTCGCTCAGGACGCCTGGCTTACGTATGTCAAAAACGACGATGATGAGGTGATCGGCCGGCTCGAGCGAACGCTTCTTACCATTCCGGCAAGTGATGCCCCGTTGATGATGCGCTTCCGGCAGCGGCTTAATCAGTTGAACGGGGAGGGGTGAGGACGTACGAAGAGTAAGGGCACCGAGGCGGTGCCCGCTCGAATGGCTCAGGCGTGGGGGAGGTCGGTCAGCGAAAAGCTGTTCAGTGACAGCGTTTCGCCATCGTGGCGCAGCTCCCAGCCAAGGTTGTCCTTCCAGTCGCCCAAAACGAAGCGCTTTGCGGTGTCATCGCCAAGATCGACATCGTGGATGTCCGGGCGGTGGGTGTGACCGTGGATCAGCGTGCGAACATTGTGTTCGCGAAGAACATCGAGCACCGCGTCAGGTGCGACGTCCATGATGTCATCGGCCTTGCGGGAATTGGCCTCGCCGGACTGCTGGCGAAGCTGCCTGGCAAGCGCCAGACGCTCTTCCAGTGGCTTTGCGAGGATGGCGTTTTGCCAGTTGGGGTCGCGGGCCATCGCTCGAAATTTCATGTATTCCGGATCCTGGGTGCAGAGGCTATCGCCGTGCATCAGGAGTACCGGTGTCTCGCCCAGCGCAATGAGTGAGGGGTCGTCGATCAAGTGGCTGTGACTTTCTTCGGCAAAGGCGTGGCCAAGCAAAAAGTCCCGGTTGCCGTGCATGACGTGGACGCGAGTGCCTTGTTCGCTCAGGGTACGCAGTGCCTCGATGATGCGCGCCTCGAACGGGCCTTGTGCGTCGTCACCGATCCAGCCTTCGAACAGATCACCCAGAATGTAGAGATCGTCGGCGCCGGGTGCCCGAAAGGCGAGATAATCCAGAAACCCTTGAGCCGTTTCGGGTTCCTGTTCGAACAGATGAATGTCGGAAATAAACAGGGTAGTGGTCATGGTGCCTCGAACGCCTGAGTGGGTATGCGATGAGAAAAAGCGGCGCGTGCTCGCGCCGCTGATGCATCATGCGTTCTCGATCATTCGGCGATGTAGGCTTTCTTGAGCACGACATCTTCGGCCGGCACATCGGCGTGTGGGCCGCGGCGCGTGGTCTTGACTGACTTGATTTCGTTGACCACGTCCATGCCCTCGACGACTTCGCCGAACACACAGTAGCCCCACCCCTGAGGCGTGGGCGCGGTGTGGTTCAGGAAGCTATTGTCGGAGACATTGACGAAAAACTGCGCGGTTGCGGAATGCGGGTCCATGGTGCGGGCCATGGAGACACGGCCGACCTTGTTTTCAAGGCCGTTGTTGGCTTCGTTCTTGATCGGCTCGCCGGTCGGCTTCTGTTCGAAATCAAGAGAAAAGCCACCGCCTTGGACCATGAAGCCATCGATGACGCGGTGGAATAACGTGTTATCGTAAAAGCCATCTTTGACGTATTGCTCGAAGTTGGCTGCGGTTTCAGGCGCCTCGTCCTTGAACAGTTTGAGAGTGATGTTGCCGTAGTTGGTTTCGAGAACAATCATGCCGTTATCCTTATAAAACGTAGAGCGCCACGTTTGATGTGACGCATGAAGGTCGCGCTATAATAGCGGCTTTATCGACACGCGGGAAACCGCACCGAATCCAGAATCATCTTAGAGGTTGACCGACGTCTCATGAGTCAAGAAAGCGCCAGCGCTGCGAATTTTATCCGCAATCAACTTCGTGACGAGCTCGAGTCCGGGCAGGGCGCATCGATCGTCACGCGTTTTCCGCCTGAGCCCAATGGCTTTCTCCACGTCGGGCACGCCAAATCCATCTGCCTCAATTTCGGCCTGGCCGAACAGTTTGGCGGGGTCTGTCACCTGCGTTTCGATGACACCAATCCTGAAAAGGAAGAGCAGGTTTATATCGATGCCATCAAGGAAGACATTCAGTGGCTTGGCTTCGAGTGGGGCGGTGATGTGCGGTTTGCATCCGACTATTTCGATACGCTGTACGAGTGGGCGCAACACCTGGTGCGCGAAGGCAAGGCCTACGTTGACGATCTCAACGCCGAGCAGATGCGTGAGTACCGCGGTACGCTAACCGAGCCCGGCAAGCCAAGCCCGCACCGCGAGCGAAGCGTCGAGGAAAACCTCGACCTGCTCGATCGCATGCGTAAGGGTGAGTTCGCCGAAGGCGAGAAATCACTTCGTGCCAAGATCGACATGGCCGCGCCCAACATCAACCTGCGTGATCCGGTCCTTTACCGCATCCGTCATGCTCGGCACCACCAGACCGGCGATGCGTGGAAGATCTATCCGTCCTACGACTTCACGCATGGACAGTCCGATGCGCTTGAAGGCGTGACGCATTCGATCTGTACGCTTGAGTTCGAGGATCATCGGCCGCTTTATGAGTGGTTCCTCGCCAATCTGCCGGTTCCGAATACGCCGCGTCAGATCGAGTTTGCGCGGCTTAACCTGAACTACACCGTGACGTCCAAGCGCAAGCTCAAGCTTCTGGTGGATCAAAACATCGTCGATGGTTGGGATGATCCCAGGATGCCAACCATTTCCGGCATGCGCCGACGCGGCTACACCCCGGCGTCCATTCGTAAGTTCTGCGACATGATCGGCGTGGCGCGTGCGGCAAGCGTGGTTGATATTCATATGCTTTACCACGCGATTCGAAGCGACCTTGAAGACAACGCCCCGCGCGCCATGTGCGTGATGAAACCGCTGAAGGTGGTGCTGACCAACTGGGACGCTGACCGCGAAGAGGTTTTCGAAGTGCCTGGGCACCCCGCGCGTGATGACATGGGCATGCGCAAGCTGCCGATGACCAAGACGCTCTGGATCGATCAGGACGACTTCATGGAAGAGCCGCCCAAGAAGTTCTTCCGCCTGGCACCGGGTAAGGAAGTGCGGCTTCGTAACACCTATATCATCCGTTGCGATGAGGTGATCAAAAACGATGCCGGTGACGTTGTCGAGCTTCATTGCAGTGTGGATTACGACACGCTTGGCAAGAACCCGGAAGACCGTAAGGTCAAAGGGGTTATCCATTGGGTCAGTGAAACGCACGGTGTGCCGATCGAAGTGCGCAATTACGACAACCTCTTTCAGGTTGAATCGCCGGATAAGGACAAGGACATCGATTTTCTCGAGCACCTGAACCCGGACTCTCTGGAAGTCTGCCAGGCCATTGGCGAGCCGGCGCTTGCTGAGGCGCGGGCGGAAGACCGGTTTCAGTTCGAGCGTGTCGGGTATTTCTGCGCTGACCGCTACGCGCTTGACGAAGGTAAACGGGTTTTCAACCGAACCGTCAGCTTGAAAGACGGTTGGGCCAAGGCACAGAAGAAAGGCTGAGGAGGTCAGGTGCAGGTTTACAACACACTCACGCGTGAAAAAGCGCCGTTGACACCGATCGAGCCTGGTAAGATTCGAATGTACGTGTGCGGCATGACGGTCTATGACTATTGCCATCTGGGGCATGCCCGGGTGCTGGTCGCCTTTGACGTCATCACACGTTATCTGCGGGCCAAGGGCTTTGACGTCACCTATGTTCGAAACATTACCGATGTTGATGACAAGATCATCGCGCGTGCGCAGGAAAACGGCGAATCGATCGATGCGCTGACGGGGCGAATGATCGATGCAATGCACGAAGACGAGCGCAAGCTGTTCGTGCTGGCGCCAAACAGGGAGCCTAGAGCGACCGAGCACATCGATGACATCATCACTATGGTCTCGACGCTGATCGATAAGGGGTATGCCTACGCCGCCGACAACGGCGACGTGTATTACCGGGTTCGCAAGTTCGACGGCTACGGCAAGCTCAATAATCGCGCCATCGACGACATGCTGTCTGGGGCGCGCGTCGAAGTCGAGTTTGCCAAGGCCGACCCGCTTGATTTCGTACTCTGGAAGGCAGCCAAACCCGGAGAAAGTGCCTGGGAGTCGCCATGGGGGCCTGGGCGCCCTGGATGGCACATTGAGTGCTCGGCGATGTCGACGTGCTGCCTTGGCAACAACTTCGATATTCACGGCGGCGGCCCCGATCTGACCTTTCCTCATCACGAGAACGAAATCGCTCAAAGCGAGGCCGCGACCGGCGAAACCTACGCCAATGTGTGGATGCATGCCGGTGCGCTTCGGGTTAATGATGAAAAGATGTCCAAGTCGCTTGGCAATTTTTTCACCATTCGCGACGTTCTAGAGGTCCATGATCCCGAAGTTGTGCGCTATCTACTGGTCTCCAGTCATTACAGAAGCGCCATCAATTACGCGCCGGACGCACTCGATGAGGCGCGGCGCTCCCTGGAGCGCCTCTACAACGCACTCGATGGTGTCGACTTGAGCTCCGGGGCCGTGGAGTCGCGCTACAGTGAGCGTTTCCATCGCGCAATGGATGATGACTTCAATACTCCCGAGGCAATGGCGGTCCTTTTTGAGCTGGCGCGTGATATCAATCGGGCCAAGAAAGGCGGTGGGGAGGCAGGGGCTCTGGCATCCGAGCTGCGGCGTCTTGCAAGCCTGCTCGGGCTCTTGAACTACTCGCCCTCCGAGTTTCTGAAAGGGGCGCAGTCTGCGCTCGAAATTACCGAAGATGAGATTGAGGCCCAGATCCAGGCCCGCAACGACGCACGCAAGGCCAAGGATTTTGCCGAAGCCGACCGCATTCGCGATGCGCTGGCGGAGAAGGGCATTATCTTGAAGGACAGTCGAGAGGGTACCGGCTGGGTGGTTGAACAGGGATAAATGTAATTTCTGGCCTCAACCGTTTCGGCAACACCTGCTTCAAAGAAAACCCCGGTAAATACCGGGGGTTTTTTAGTGCCGTCATGGTGTCTTGAAAGGAGGGGCTGTCAGCATGCGTCATGCATGTCAGCGGCCTGAAGAGTGTTTTCAAGCAGAGTGGCAACGGTCATCGGGCCTACGCCGCCTGGTACAGGCGTGATGTAACTTGCCCGTTCGGAGGCGGGTTCGAACTCGACATCGCCCGTCAGCGTGCCGTCATCCATGCGGTTGATGCCGACATCGATCACGATGGCGCCTTCCTTGACCCATTCGCCTTTTACGAGCCCCGGCTTACCAACGGCCACGACAAGAAGCTCAGCGCGCCGTACATGATCTTCCAAATCGCGCGTGAAACGATGGCACACGGTTGTGGTGCAGCCGCCAAGCAGCAACTCGAGAGCCAAAGGTCTGCCGACGATGTTCGATGCGCCGACCACGGTTGCGTTCATTCCGCGAACATCAAGATCACTTTTCTCGAGAAGCGTCATGATGCCTTTGGGGGTGCAGGGTCTGAGCACGGGCATTCGCTGTGCCAGGCGACCGAGATTATAGGGATGAAAGCCGTCCACATCCTTATCGGGGCGGATGCGCTCCAGTAATGGATTGGCGTCCAGGTGCGCCGGCAGGGGAAGCTGGAGCAGGATGCCGTCGACGCTTTTGTCAGCGTTCAGCGAATCGATCAGTTGTTCAAGTTCGTTCTGGGAGACGTTTTCAGGCAGCTCATGCTGATAAGAGAGAATACCGGCAGCTTCACAAGCTTGATGTTTCTTGCCCACATACACCTGTGAGGCCGGATCGTCACCTACGAGCACGACGGCCAGCCCGGGGAGACGCTGACCTCGGTCGCGTCTTTGAGCGACTTGTTGGGTAACATGGTCTCGAACCTGGGCAGCAATAGCTTTTCCGTCGATTAATCGGGCCGTCATGTAGTTGCGTCCTCATGGCGCTGTGTGATTCAAAGCCCGTAATTTTCGCACGCCCCCTGCCACAGTCAATTGGCTTTATGCGTTCAAGGGGTAAATTAATGCTTGACCTCAAAAGGCGTTATTGTAGAATGCGCCTCGCATTAGGGCGAAGCCAGCAGGTGAGCCGGAATCGGGGTATAGCGCAGTCTGGTAGCGCGCCTGCTTTGGGAGCAGGATGTCGGGGGTTCAAATCCCTCTACCCCGACCACTAATTGATTCAAGTGTTTAATTTGAAACGATTAGTTGACCGGAAAGGCTTGGATATATAGAATGCGCCTATAGCTCAACCGGATAGAGCAACGGCCTTCTAAGCCGTAGGTTGCAGGTTCGAGTCCTGCTGGGCGTGCCAAGCGCTAGCTCAGCAAATGCGGTAAATGTAGATATGGTGGGTGTAGCTCAGTGGTAGAGCCCCGGATTGTGGCTCCGGTGGTCGTGGGTTCGATCCCCATCATCCACCCCATTTCTACAGGTGATCAGAGACCCCAGGAAAGCATCAGTGCTTTCCTGGGGTTTTTTTGTTGGTACGTGGTTTTCAAGATTTTCTAGGTCGCCGGGGTTGAAAAAAAACACTGGCGCCTACAAATAGACCACATACCGCGCTTGCCAGCGCATGTCGGGGTTTTTAAAATCCCAGTCTTTACATTTTCAGGGCAACGCCACTCATTGTGGGTAGAGGATCTTTCATGCAAGTTTCTGTCGAAACAACGTCTCCGATCGAACGTCGGGTCACCGTACAAGTACCGGCCAGCCAAGTTGATCAGACGGTCAATGAGCGCCTGAAGGAAACCGCTCAAAAAACCAAGCTCAATGGGTTTCGTCCGGGCAAGGTGCCGATGTCGGTTGTTCGCCAGCGCTTTGGCAAGGACGTTCGCAATGAGGTCGTCAGTGAGCTGATTCGCCAGCATTACGTCAGCGCCCTCAGTGAAAAAGAATTGAATCCGGCTGGTTATCCGTCCATCGAGCCGACCGTTGATGAAGCCGGCAAGGATCTTGAGTTCGTGGCAACGTTCGAGGTCTATCCGGAAATCGAGCTCAAAAGCATCGAAGGCACCGAAGTCGAGCGCCCCAAGGCTGACATCACTGACGCCGACGTCGATGAAATGATCGAGACGCTTCGCAAGCAAAACGCCGAATGGACAACCGTCGATCGTCCGGCGCAAAACGGTGATCAGGTCAAGATCGACTTTGAAGGCTTCATTGACGGTGAAGCGTTTGAGGGCGGCAAGGCCGAAGGTCACGAGCTCGTGCTCGGTTCCGAAAGCTTTATCCCCGGTTTCGAAGCTCAGCTTGAAGGCACCAAGGCAGGTGACGAGACTGAAGTTACCGTGAACTTCCCGGAAGACTATCAGGCGGAACATCTCGCCGGTAAGGAAGCGGTCTTCAAGGTCGCGGTTCACGAAGTATCCGAGCAGAGCCTTCCGAGCGTTGATGCCGAGTTCACCAAGAAATTCGGTATCGAAAGCGGCGATCTTGAAGAATTCAAGGCAGATGTTCGTGCCAACATGGAACGCGAGCTGAGCACTGCAGTCGATAACAGCGTCAAGCAGCAAGTCATGGCCGCCCTCAAAAAAGCCAATGACGTGACTGTTCCGAAGACGCTTGTCCAGCAGGAATGCCAGACTGTTAAGCGTCAGGCCGCTCAGCAGTTCGGACTTGGTGAAGATTTTGATGTTTCGCAACTGCCTGATGAGCTTTTTGAAGAACAGGCCCGCGACCGCGTCGTGGTTGGGCTCTTGCTTGCAGAAGTAGTAAGCGCAAACGAAATTGATGCAACCGACGATGAAATTCGCGACTACATTCGTGAATATTCCGGCCAATACGAAGAGCCGGAACAGCTTGTCGAGCATTACATGAACGACGAGCAGTTGAAAAATCAGGTGAAATCAGCTGTTCTTGAAAAGAAAGCGGTTGATCAGTTGCTGGCTCAAGCAACCGTTAGCGATGTCGAAATGAGTTATCAGGAAGCGCTTCAGGCTGCTCAGCAACAGGCACCTGAAGACAGCGAAGAAGCCGAGGAAGAAAGCAGCGAAACGGCTTAATTCGACTCTTTGGATCGATGTTGTCAATGTACTATTAAACCCGGCCAAGGCCGGGTTTATAATCACTGGACAAGGAAGGACGCAATGGGAAACGACTTCGACATCAGTAACGCTGGTGGTTTGGTCCCGATGGTGGTCGAGCAGAGCGCACGCGGTGAGCGTTCTTATGATATCTATTCTCGCCTGCTGAAAGAGCGCGTCATCTTCCTCGTTGGGCCGGTGGAAGATTACATGGCCAACCTTGTGGTTGCGCAGCTGTTGTTTTTGGAATCGGAAAACCCCGACAAGGACATTCACCTCTACATCAACTCGCCGGGTGGTTCAGTCACTGCGGGTATGTCGATCTACGATACCATGCAGTTTATCAAGCCAAACGTTTCAACCGTATGTATCGGTCAGGCTGCCAGCATGGGTGCCTTGCTGCTCGCAGGGGGCGCTGCTGGAAAACGGTTCTGCCTGCCCAACTCTCGAATGATGATTCACCAGCCACTTGGCGGGTATCAAGGTCAGGCGACTGACATCGAGATCCATACTCGGGAAATCCTGACGATCAAGGAGCGCTTGAACAAGATTCTTGCGCATCATACAGGTCAGGACCTCGAAACAATCGCGCGCGACACGGATCGTGACAACTTCATGAACGGCGAGAGAGCGGTCGAATACGGTCTTATTGACGCCGTGCTGGAGCAACGCCCGACATCCTGATAGCGTAGCGGTACGTCATTAATAGTTATGCTCGGTGGCCTGCAGTTCTGGCCACCGACTGGAAGAGGTACGCGAATGGCCGACGGCAAAGGTAAAGACGAGAACGGTAAGCTGCTGTACTGCTCGTTTTGCGGAAAAAATCAAAACGAAGTGCGTAAATTGATCGCAGGTCCTTCCGTCTATATCTGCGATGAATGCGTGGATCTCTGCAATGACATCATTCGTGAAGAGGTTCTCGAAGCAGATAGCGAGCAGAGCGAAGACCGACTTCCCGCACCCAAAGAAATTCGTAACACGCTTGATGATTATGTGATTGGGCAGGATCGCGCCAAGATGGTGCTTTCCGTGGCGGTTTATAACCATTACAAGCGCCTTCAATCACCCAAGAACAATGAGGATGTCGAACTCGGCAAGAGTAACATCCTGTTGATCGGCCCGACCGGAAGCGGTAAGACGCTTTTGGCAGAGACGCTTGCGCGCCTGCTCAATGTGCCGTTCACCATCGCCGATGCCACTACGCTTACCGAAGCGGGTTACGTGGGCGAAGACGTTGAAAACATCATTCAGAAGTTGCTCCAGAAATGCGATTACGACGTCGACAAGGCGCAGCGTGGCATTGTCTACATCGATGAGATCGACAAGATCTCTCGCAAATCGGACAACCCCTCGATTACCCGTGACGTATCGGGTGAGGGCGTGCAGCAGGCACTTTTGAAGCTGGTTGAAGGTACAACTGCGTCGGTCCCGCCGCAGGGTGGCCGAAAGCATCCCCAGCAAGAATTCCTGCAGGTCGATACCGGCAATATTCTCTTCATTGTTGGCGGCGCGTTTGCAGGGCTCGAAAAAGTAATTCAGGACCGCGCAGAGAAAGGCGGCATTGGCTTCAATGCCCAGGTCAAGAGCAAGGACACCAACAAGGGTGTTGGTGAGACGCTGTCCACTGTTGAGCCGGAAGATCTGGTCAAGTTCGGTTTGATTCCTGAGTTCGTCGGTCGTTTGCCGGTCATTGCAACGCTTAACGAGCTGGATGAAGCTGCACTGGTTCAGATTCTGACCGAGCCCAAGAACTCGCTGGTTCGACAGTACGTCAAGCTTTTTGAAATGGAAGGCGTCGAACTCGACTTTCGCGAGGATGCGCTCAAGGCTGTGGCTCACAAGGCCATTGAACGCCGCGCTGGCGCTCGCGGACTGCGCTCGATTCTTGAGGCGGTGCTGTTGAACACAATGTATGAGATCCCGTCGGTCGAGAATGTCTCCAAGGTCGTGATCGATGCATCGGTCATCTCTGGTGAAAGCGAACCCATCCTCATTTATTCCAATGATGAGGAAAAGCGTCTGGCCGGTCAGGAAGGCTGAAGGCGTGCGTTCGGTAATCACCAAAAGGGGCCTTCGGGCCCCTTTTTTGTTGATAGCCTTGTGTTGAATCCTGCCGCCGGTGCCCCCAAATATACTCTAATAAGCTGTTAACGCGGCCCATCCAACAACATCGAGGTATGTCTGCATGGAGCAGAACACGGAGCAAACGCTAACACTACCTCTTTTGCCGCTGCGTGATGTAGTGGTGTACCCACAGATGGTGATTCCTCTTTTTGTGGGACGCGAAAAATCCATTCATGCGCTCGAGCATGCAATGGAAACGGACAAGAAGGTAGTCTTGGTGGCGCAGAAAGAAGCCAGTGAAGACGACCCGGATACAAACGATCTTTTTTCGGTCGGAACCGTCGCTGAAATCATGCAGCTTTTGAAACTGCCCGATGGCACGGTAAAAGTGCTGATCGAAGGCAGTGACCGAGTTGATATCGATCGAATCGAAGAAAATGAAGACACCCAATACAGTGTCGCTCACGTTTCCAAACGTGAAACCATCGAGCTGACCGAGCGTGAGCAGGAATCGCTGATAAGAGTACTGCTCAATCAGTTCGAGCAATACGTCAAGCTCTCGAAGAAAGTTCCCAATGAGGTGCTTACGTCACTTCAAGGCATGGAAGAGCCCAGCCGTCTGGTCGATACGATCAGTGCGCATCTTTCTCTCGGGATCAACGATAAGCAGTCTCTGCTCGAAATCGACAAGATTCGTGAGCGCATCGAACATCTGATGACGCTGATCGAGTCCGAGATCGATCTGCTTCAGGTCGAGAAGCGTATCCGTTCGCGCGTCAAGGAGCAGATGGAAAAGTCGCAGCGCGAGTACTATCTCAACGAGCAGATGAAGGCCATCCAGAAAGAGATGGGCGAGCTCGATAACATGCCGAACGAGGCCGATCAGTACGAAGAAAAGATCGCTCAGGCTGGCATGCCGAAAGACGCTGAGGAGAAAGCGCGTCAAGAGCTCAACAAGCTCAAGATGATGGCGCCGACTTCAGCCGAGGCCACCGTCGTACGCTCCTATCTGGACTGGGTATTGTCGGTGCCCTGGAAAAAACGTACTCGGGTGCGTCATGACATCGCGCACGCCGAAGAGGTTCTGGATGAGGATCACTACGGGCTCGATGAGGTCAAGGAGCGCATCCTCGAATACCTCGCGGTACAGCGCCGAGTCAAGAAGCTCAAGGGGCCGGTGCTTTGTCTGGTAGGCCCGCCTGGTGTCGGTAAAACTTCGCTTGGCCAGTCGATCGCGCGGGCAACGAATCGCAAGTACACTCGGCTCGCTCTGGGCGGCATTCGCGATGAATCCGAGATTCGAGGCCATCGCCGCACCTATATCGGGTCGCTGCCGGGTAAATTGATCCAGCGCATGAGCAAGGTTGGCGTTCGTAACCCGCTGTTCTTGCTTGATGAGATCGACAAGGTCGGCATGGACCATCGTGGCGACCCGTCGTCTGCGCTGCTTGAAGTGCTCGATCCTGAGCAGAACGACAAATTCAGCGACCATTATCTGGAGCTGGATTACGACCTGTCGGATGTGATGTTCATTTGCACGGCAAACTCCATGAACATCCCCGGCCCGCTGATGGATCGAATGGAGATTATTCGAATCCCGGGTTACACCGAAGATGAAAAGCTCGCGATTGCCAAGCGCTACTTGGTGCCGAAGCAGTTGAAGGCCAACGGTCTCAAGAGTCAGGAATTGACGCTTGATGACGGCGCGCTTCTGGAACTCATCCGGTATTACACCCGTGAGGCCGGTGTGCGTGAATTCGAGCGCCAGATCGCCAAGGTGGCTCGTAAGGTGCTCAGAAAACGGATCGATCAAGAGGTCAAGGGCGGGGCGCAGTCGACCACCGAGCTTACCTCTGAAGACGTGGAAGAGTTCGCAGGTGTTCGCCGCTACAGCTATGGGCTTGCCAACCGCAAGGATCAGGTCGGCCGCGTCACAGGGCTTGCCTGGACATCGGTCGGTGGCGAGATCCTCAATATCGAATCGGTACTGACGCCCGGCAAGGGCCGCATTCACAAGACCGGCTCGCTTGGTGATGTAATGAAAGAGTCGGTGAGTGCGGCCCAAACCGTTGTACGCTCGCGGGCCAAGGCGCTGGGCATCGATGTCGAGCGGTTCGAAAAAGAGGACCTGCACGTCCACGTACCTGAAGGTGCAACGCCCAAGGACGGCCCAAGTGCCGGTATCGGTATGGTGACTGCGATTGTTTCCACCTACACCGGCTTCCCCGTGCGGTGTGATGTCGCCATGACCGGTGAAGTCAACCTGAGAGGCGAGGTCATGCCGATTGGTGGCTTGAAGGAAAAACTGCTGGCGGCGCGTCGTGGTGGCATCAAGACGGTACTCATTCCCGAAGAGAACGTGCGCGATCTCAAGGAAGTGCCGGATGCGATCAAGGACGCCCTGGATATTCGGCCGATGCGCTGGATCGATGAGGTACTTGATGTCGCGCTCACCAAAAGCGCGGCGGGTGTAGATGATGAGACTTTCGTCGAATCCGGTGAAAGTGACGATCGTCCACAAGTCAATACGCATTAAGACTGTCAAACGGGGGGGCAAACCCCCGTCGTAGCGCGCTTTCTGGGGCAATGGTCGCTTGACGCTCATCGGTCACGTTGCTATAAACTGCGGTTCATTGTGATGGCGTTGACCGCCCATGTTCATTGCGCTGAATATTACTGATATGTTGAAAGTCAAGGGGTGAAGAGTGAATAAATCTGAACTGATCGATGCGATTGCAACATCCGCGGACATTCCGAAGGCCGCTGCCACACGTGCACTGGATGCGATGATCGATTCGGTCACTGACACACTGAAGCAGGGCGATTCCGTCGCACTGGTTGGTTTCGGTACGTTTTCAGTGAAAGAGCGCGCTGCGCGTACTGGCCGTAACCCTCAGACCGGTCAGCCGATCAACATCGATGCGGCAAAAGTACCCAGCTTCAAGGCTGGCAAGGCTCTGAAAGACGCCGTCAACTGATCGAACGTAATTACTCCGGTAATGAGACTTCGAAATAACGCACCGCCTCGCGGTGCGTTTTTTATTGTAGGGGCCCTTTCGGTTTCGACCCGATCACGACGGCCCGGTACAATGAGCCACCGATTCATGACGTTAACTGTTTGAGGCCTGCATGCTGCAACATATTCGAAATCGCGCTCAGGGCTGGATTGCCAAAGTTATCGTGGCGTTGATTGCCATCACGTTCACGTTCTTTGGGGTCGAGTCGATCGTCAGTGTCTTTACCCAGAGCAGCGACGATGCTGCCACCGTCAACGGCGAGTCCATCAAGAAGCAAAGCGTGGAGCTTACGCTTCAGCGTCAAATGCGTTCGGGCCAGGTTTCGCCAGATAACGAGAACCAGGCCAGAAGCGAGATTCTGGATCAGCTGATTACCCGCGCCCTGATGCGTCAATACGCCAACGACCACGGCCTCGTCTTTACCAAGGCTCAGGTGGATCAGTTGATCGTGCAGCTGCCTGAATTTCAGGATCAGAACAACCATTTCTCCAAAGAGCGCTTTGTACGCACCCTCAACAGTGCCGGCTACACTCCGAATACCTTCAGAACGCAGCTTGAAGAAGACATGGTGATTACCCAGCTTCGGCAGGGGCTGGCCGCCAGCAGCTTTGTTCTACCTGGCGAAGTCGAACGGTTAGCCGCACTTCAGAACCAGACACGAAGCTTTCGCTACGCATTGATCGGCCCGGATGCACTCTCCAAAAGCGTCCAGGTGTCAGACGAGGACGTCGAAAAGTACTACACCCAGCACAAGGATCAGTTCACACGTCCGGAGCAGGTCAAGCTGAACTACATTCTGCTCGACAAGCAGGCGATGGCCTCTGATGTCTCAGTGACAGAGGACGCTCTCAAAACGGCCTACGATAAGCGCAAGGCCGATGCGCCCAAGCGGGTCTCCGACATTATCATCAGCATCAATGACCAGCAGGATGACGCCGCCGCACGTGAGCAGGCGCAGAGCATCGAGTTGAAGCTCTCAGAGGGCGCCTCGTTTGCCGATCTGGCCAAGCGCTATTCCGATGATCCCGGAAGCGCCAGCAAGGGGGGCGATCTTGGCGTGGTGACCGAAGGTATCTTCGGCCAGACGTTCGATCAGCAGCTCGGCACGCTTTCGCAGGGCCAGGTTTCAAAGCCGTTCAAGCTCGACAACGCCTACCACATCATCAAGGTAACCGGGATTCAGATCGACTCGTTTGACGCATTGCGCCCGGAGCTGCGTGAATTGCTTCAAAACGAGCAGGTGGCCTCGGTGTTCGATGACAAGGCGCAAAAGCTCAAGGACGACAGTTACTCAGCCCCCAACCTGAGCGACGTCGCTCAAGACCTTAAACTCAAGCTGCACGAAAGCGGCTGGGTCGGTAAGGACAACGATGATCCGATTCTTGGGAACGCCGATGTAATCAAGGCGGCCTTCAGTAACGATGTATTGGACCGAAACGATGTGAGCCAGGGGTATAACAGCGATGTGATCGAGCTTGATGGCGACCACCGTCTGGTGCTTCGCGTCGCTGACTACCGGCCTGAACAGGTGCTGCCGCTGGAACAGGTCCGCGAGCGTATTCAAAACACGTTGACTCTCAAGAAGCAGCAGACGCAGCTGGCGACTCAGGCTAGCAGCGCCGTCAGTGCCTTGAAAGCTGGCCAAATGCCTTCGGTTTCATTGAACTGGCAGGAGGCCGACGCCGTGGGTCGTAACGACGACAGTGTACCGAGCGAGTTGATCGACGCCGCCTTCCAGATGCCGCGCCCGGACAACGGCCCGCGTTTTGCGCATCATCAGGTTGGTCAAAAGCAGGCAATCGTTGAATTGCGAAAGGTCGGTAGTAAAGAGAGCAATCAGGACGACCTCGATTTCGTTCGATCGCTGGCCTCGCGCGTCAACCAGCAGATTGTGGTATCAGCTTTGGTCGAGCGACTGCATGAGCAAGGCAAGATCGACAAGTGACACTACACGCGCTACGCTTGTTAGCACGCTAATTAACGGCGCCTTCGGGCGCCGTTTCCTATGTCACGTTCGCTATCAGGAGCGCGTTATGACTGAGAGTCGCTATTTTGTTGTGACCGACCACCCGAAGGGGGTGCCGGATGAGGCCCTGTTCGAGCTTCGCACCGATTCACTGCCCGAACTCGCCAGCGGTCAGTTGAAGCTCAAGAACCTGTGGCTGTCGGTCGACCCGTACATGCGCAATCGTATGGACGGCGTCAAAACCTACATCGACCCGTTCGAACTGAACGCACCCATGGAAGGTGCAGCCATCGGTGAGGTGGTCGAATCAAGCGATGAGCGTTTCAAGGCCGGAGACAAGGTGCGTCACATGGCCGGCTGGCGTGATCACGCCGTGGTCGATGCCAATCATGTCGAGCCGCTGCCAAGCTATGATGTTCCGCTTCAGGCCTATCTGGGTGTGCTTGGCATGCCGGGCATGACCGCCTGGACCGGGCTCAATACCATTGCGGGGCTGACTGGAGAGGACACCGTGCTGGTGTCGGCCGCAAGCGGTGCCGTTGGCTCTCTGGCCGTTCAGCTTGCGGTTCAAAAAGGCTGTACCGTCGTGGGCACGGCCGGTTCCAAGGAAAAGTGTCAGTGGCTGGAATCGCTTGGCGTGCACGCGGTCAACCACCATCAAAGCGCCGAGGACATCGCCGCCGACATCAAGCGTGCAGCGCCCCAGGGTATTGATGTCTACTTCGAGAATGTTGGTGGGCCGATGCTTGATGCCGCGCTTGCGTCCATGAACGATTTCGGGCGTATCGCGGTGTGCGGCATGATTTCACGCTATAACGACGGTGAGCAGCCGGGGCCTGCCAACATCGCCATGATGTTGACCAAGCGGCTTCGCGTGCAGGGCTTTATCGTGCTCGAGCACTGGGAAGGCTACAGCGACTTCATCAAGGAAGTCGGCCCGCTGGTTCAAAAGGGCGCGATCGAGTATCAGGAAAGCGTGTTCGAGGGGCTTGAAGCCACTCCGAAAGCCTTCCTGTCACTGTTTGAAAGTGGGGCGCACAACGGCAAGCGTCTGGTGAAACTCGCACCGTAACGTCTTGACCCGGGGCGGCTCGCGCCGCCTCAGGTCGCATCTTCAAGCCAACTAATCAACGCAAGTGCCTCGTCGCGCTCGGTGCCGCAGACTTCGATATCGAAGTCGAACGCATGGCACACCGCCGGTCGGTCAGGGTGGCCGAAAAGACGGCACAGATTGTTCTCGTCCAGTTGAACACAGCGCACCCCGGCCGGTTTGCCATCTTTCATGCCCGGAATTGGTGTGGTTATCGAGGGCGCGATGCAGCAGGCGCCACAGCCGATACGACACGCCATTGATGTATCTCCCATAGACGAGATCTCTCTAGTGATCGGTGGCCGGTGAGCCGTCATCGATCGTGTCATGTAGCGTTGGTGATGACGCCGTAGCGCGTTGCCCGGTTTCCAGGCGCACCTTGGGCAGCGCATCGGGGTAGTGCGCGGCGATATAGCGAATCAGGCCTTCTCGCAATTCGCAGCGAAGATCGAACGTATCCGCACCGCCGCGGGCACTGATCAACACGCGAAGCTGCATGTTTCTCTCGGTCATCTCAAGCAGTTGCACCTTGCAGACCTTGCCGCTCCAGCGCGGTGACAGCTGCGCCAGTCGCTCGGCTTCTGCCTGCAGCTCATCAAGCGGCAGATAGTAATCGGCGTAGAGGATGACCGAGCCGATCAGATCGTTGCTGGTGCGTGTCCAGTTCTGAAACGGATGATCGATGAAGTAATTGATCGGCAGCACCAGTCGGCGCCAGTCCCATAGACGAATAACGACATAGGTCAGCGTCAGTTCCTCGACCCATCCCCATTCCCCTTCGACCACCACGGCGTCATCGAGTCGGATCGGTTGGGTCAGTGCGATCTGAATGCCCGCGATCAGGTTGCCGAACACTTTCTGAGCGGCAAACCCGAGCACGACCCCAAGAATACCGGCCGACGCCAGAATGCTGGTGCCGAGCTGGCGGACCTTGTCGAAGATCATCAGCATCGAGGCAAGCGCCAGCAAAATGATCAAAAAATTGATCAGCTTGCGCAGCACCGTGATCTGCGTATGCACCCGACGTGCCACGAGGTTGTTCTCGACGTCCATTCGGTAGCGTTCGCTCAATAGCCGCTCGGTCATGTTCACGCCCTGAATCATGACGCCGGCCACGCTTGCGATCAGCAAAAGACTTGCCAGATTATGAAGCACAGCGTCGATGCGCTCTGAGGCAATGAACAGCGGCAGCAGCGCAAACAGCAGTAACACCGGGGCAAGCGCCGCCGTCGTTCGTGTCAGAAGTGGCAGTAGAAATCGCTCGAACGCCGTGGTTCTGTCCTCGGCCCAGCGGTCCATGACCGCAACCATGCGCCGGGTAACCCGCACGATCAGCCACAGCAGCAAAAGCGCGGCAATCAGGTTGGCCGTGATCAAGAGCGGGCCGTGCCAGCCGAGCCGGGACGGCACCAGGAAATAGAGCGAAAACGCCACACCATAGACCCAGGCCAGCCACACCAGCGGCGGATGTACGGCAATCGCTACCGCACTGACAAGGCGGAGTCGACCGTTGAACACCCGCTTGATCGTGCAGTGCAAAGCTTCAAGCCCTGCATGGGCTGCAACGGTCAGTACCGCGATCCCGAGCGCGTAGGCCCACTGTGGCAGTGCCCCGACGTTTTCAATGAACGTATCGATCATACCCATACCCTGGTTGCCGTTTTTCAAAGCATAGGCAAGAACACGACCAACGTCTTAGTCAGGGCACGCGGTGGGTCAATCGTCTCGTGGCTGGCTTGCCTGGGCGATGGCACCCTTGCCGATGCCTTCGAACGCCTGCACGCGGATATCGCCGCCATGCAGCATGCTGATGCGCTCGGCAAGCCACTTGGCGATGTTCTCGACCGTGCTGGTGGTCGGCATGATCATCACGCGCTCGCGGGGCAGCTTGATGCGAAAACTGCCTTGGGCCGAGGTGTAGGCCACCCGACAGAACTCGTCGTCCGGCAAGATAACGTCGGCCTGGTCGGCCAGATAGATGTCGGCAAGCCCACGGCTCCACTGCGCGGCGAGCGCTTCATCGAGTTCACCGTCGCGCCAGACGTACAGGCGCGAGCGGTGGCCATGCGCGATGCGCTGACAGTTGCCAGCGTGCTGCTTGAGTCCGTGAGAGTAAGTGTAGCCAGCACCCTCGATGCGCTCCTCGGCAAGGGAAATACCGATGCGGGTAACGCGGGGCGGCGGACGCTTCATGAGCTGCTCGGAGATGTACTCGCCCAGCCGCTCCGGTGTGATCTCCGTCCAGGGCAGTAAGGTAAACGCCTGGCGTGGGGCGCGCACTTCCATCGGCCAGGGCAGTGAGGCCTTTATGCAAAGACCTTCTGCGCACTCCTGGACATCGATGCCCGGGGCCTTGGTCGGCACCAGCAGCGTGTGATCCGGCCCCTGGTCGATGACCCGCTTGATCCAGGGTTTGACCTCGCCGAAATCGAACAGCATGCCGTCCTCGCCGAGCTCGCCATCAAGGGTTAGATCGACATGCCAGCTGGCGCCGACGAGGCCGCGTTTTGCGTCCCAGTAGGAGGCGTCTAAATGGGTCAGTGCGTTGACGAACAGCGTCATCAGTCGATTCCTATCATCTTGTGGGTCTGAAGCGAGAGCTTCCAGCGCGGGCGTTTCATGCAGTAGTCGAGTGCGGCCTTGAGTGTCGAACGAGCCTCGCCCTGCGGTGAAAGGTCCATCGGTTGCAGGTAGTAGTGTTCGAAATGTGTGTGCTCGAACCGTTCCGGCAGTGCCTCGGGCTGGGGATAGACCAGCTTGAGTTCGTGGCCGGTCTCCTGAACCAGCTCGGCGCGCCCCTTGGGGCTGACGCAGAGCCAGTCGATGCCATTGGGTGCCTTGATCGTGCCGTTGGTTTCCACCGCAATTTCAAAGCCCTTGGCGTGCATGGCCTCAATCAGCGGCGCATCGAGCTGCAATAGCGGCTCACCGCCGGTAAACACTACGTACGGCGTCCCTTCCGGAGAAGGCCAGAACGCGGCGATGTGGTCAGCCAGGTCACGGGCGGTCTTGAACTTGCCGCCGTTCTGGCCATCGGTGCCGATAAAGTCGGTGTCGCAGAACGTACAGATGCTCGTGGCGCGGTCCTGCTCGCGGCCCGACCAGAGGTTGCAGCCGGTGAACCGGCAGAACACCGAAGGGCGTCCGGCCTGTGCGCCTTCACCCTGCAGGGTGTAGAAGGTTTCCTTGACGCTATACATCGAGACCGCCCTGGGCATAAGGCAGTGGGTCGGTCAGCCCGTGCTCGGCGAACGCCGCAAGCCGCTCGCGGCAACTGCCGCACTCGCCGCAGGCCAGTGACTGACCCAGGTAGCAGGTCCAGCTGTTGGCGTAATCAAGCCCGAGCGCCAGACCGTCGGCCAGAATCTCGCCCTTGCTCGCGTGCAGGTAGGGCGCACGAATCTCGACCGGCTCGTAATTGGCAATGCCGGCCACCGCATTCATGCGCTCGACGAATTCCGGACGACAGTCGGGGTAGATGGCGTGATCGCCGCCGTGGGCCCCATAAAAGCAGACGTTTGCACCGATATTGACGGCGTGACCGATGGCCAGTGACAGCAGGATCATGTTGCGGTTGGGCACAACCGTTGCCTGCATGTTGTCTTCGGCGTAGTCGGCGCGCGGCATCGCCTGAGTGTCATCGGTCAGCGCGCTGTGGCCGATCAATTGATGAATGGCACGGATATCGACGATTTTGTGCGTAACGCCAAGGGTCTGACACACGTCGGCGGCGACATCGAGCTCCTTGGCATGGCGCTGGCCGTAATGAAACGACAGTGCGTGTACGGTGTACCCCTCGCTCAAGGCGCGATGGAGCACGGTATAGGAATCCATTCCACCGGAATAGATAACGACGGCATTCTTAGACATGGCGGAGAATTTCTTTGTCCGATGAGTGATCGGCTCCGGGATCCGGTCCGGAAGCAAGCAGAGTGTGGTCGGTGAAAAAATCACCGCGCGGTAGTTTACGCACTGCGCGGCGAATGTGCCAGTTATAACGTGGCGGCGGCGCGCGCGGCCTGGTCGTAGAGCCCGGACAGGCTGCGCAAAAGCCCGGCGGCGCGGTGAAGCTCTTCGCGGCTGATGCCGAGTTGCTCGAGCGACTCGATCAGGCAGGTTTCACGAATCTGGGCGTAGCGCTTGCAGGCCTCATGGCCGCGCTCGGAGATGCTGTAAAGGCTTTCCTTGCCGCGCTTTTCGACCGTGACCAGCTCAAAGCGCACCAGTTTCTTGAGCGCGTAGCTGACGGTGTGACTGTCCTCGATATTGAGCACCAGGCACAGGTCGCTCACGCGGCGCGTGCGGCTGCGGTGATTGACGCTGTTGAGGATCAAGACCTCAAGCGTACTGAGCTCGCCGTAACCGGTTGCACTCATGCAGCGGGCCACCCAGCGATTGAAGCCGTGGCTTGCAACCATCAGGCCGAATTCGAACTCCGACAGCTCCCGCGCCTTGTGCGAAAGGTGTTCCGACGACACGATCGGATTTAGGGGGGGGGTCACAGGTGGGTCATCGCTCATTATCCGTTTCCCATCATGGTCGGCAGCATCAATGCGATGCCTGGAAAAAGGCCGAGCAGGATAACACCAAGAAGCATCAGCAGGAAAAAGGGCAGTGTCGCTCGAGCAATGCTCAGAATGTCTCGGCCGGTCATGCCCTGAATCACGAACAGGTTGAAGCCGACCGGCGGGGTGATCTGAGACATTTCGACCACGATGACCAGATAGATGCCGAACCAGATCAAGTCAAAGCCCGCAGCTTCCACCATCGGCATGACGATCGACGTCGTAAGCACCACCACTGAGATGCCATCGAGAAAGCAGCCCAGCACAATGAAAAAGAGCGTCAGCACCGCAAGCAACGTAAAAGGGGCAAGCTCAAGTGTTGCGATCCACTCGGCAAGCTGGCCTGGAAGCTGGGTAAAGCCCATCGCCGTGGTAAGAAAGGACGCGCCGGCCAGAATGAACGCGATCATGCTGGCGGTGCGCACGGCACCCAGCAGCGAGTGCTTGAATGCCTGAGCGCCGAAGCCGGTATTGAGTCGCGCGATGATCATCGAAAGAACAACACCAATCGTTGCAGCTTCCGTCGGTGAGGCAAATCCCGCATAGATCGAGCCGATGACGCCAACGATCAACAACAGAAGCGGCAGAATACGCAGGCTGCCCCTGAGCTTTTGCGCGAGAGGCATCGAGGCCTCGGCGACGGGCGTCTTGTCAGGGTGACGCAAGGACCAGATCATCAGGTATACAACGAACAGGGCCATGAGCATCAGCCCCGGCAGAATGCCGGCCATGAAGAGCCGTGAGATCGATTGCTCGGTCGCGATGCCGTAGACGATTAGAATGATCGAGGGCGGGATCAGCAGCCCAAGCGTTGCCGAGCTTGCCAGCGTGCCAATGGCGAGCCGGTCATCGTAGCCACGCCGTTCAAGCTCTGGTAGCGTCATCTTGCCAACGGTCGCGCAGGTGGCGGCAGACGAGCCGGACACGGCGGCGAACAGGCCGCTGCCAAAGATATTGGTGTGAAGAAGCCCACCGGGCAGGCGGTTGAGCCAGGGCGCGAGCGCCTTGAACAGATCGTCGGCAAGCCCCGAGCGAAACAGGATTTCGCCCATCCAGATGAACATCGGCAGCGCCGTCAGTTCCCAGCCATAGCTTGCACTCCAGAAGTCGGAGCCAAGCACGGAGCCGGCCGGAATGGGCGTAAACTGGCTGATGGCAATCCACCCAAGCGCCAGCAGGGAAAAGGCCACCCATAGCCCGCCGCCGAGCAAAAGCACCAATGCGATGGACAGGGTCAGAATCAGCGCAAACATAGCGGATCTCTCTTTCAGTCACTCGTTCAGTCACTTGTTCGTGATCAAGCGACCGACGCCACGGATGAGCATCGGTCGATGAGCCTCAGTCGACGACGCTATCCTGCTCGGGCAGTGGCGCATCAAGGCGGTGGGGGTCGATGACCCCAAGGACCACGGTATTGAGCAGGGTCTCAGTGATGGCGAGGGCCAGCAGCGCAATCCCACTCACTAACACGGCCTGTGGGTAGACCAGAGGAATGGCCGCCAGGCCATAGGACACTTCGTCGTAGGCGATGCTGTCTTCGAGCAGGACCCAAAGCTCGATGCCCAGGTACCCCGTAAGCACCAGGGCCAGGGTCAGCGCGACGACCTCGAGCAGAACGCGAATCCGAAGGGGCAGGCGCTCGGTCACCAGGGTCACGCGAATGTGGCCTCTCGTTGCGAAGGTGTAGGCGCTGCCGAGAAAGGTGGCGCCTACCAGTAAAAAGCCTGCGATTTCGGACACGCCGCTGATGGTCCACCCAAGCGGGGCGTGACCGACGGCAACCAGAAGCCGGTCAAGCGCACGAGACAGCACCTGCGCGGTGATCAGAGTAACGATGGCCAGCATGCTTAGACCGGCAAGCCATGCCCCCAGCCGGTAAAGCGGCATCAGATAAAATCGCATGAGGCCTCCCTTTACGCGTTGTCGTCACGCGCGCTGAGCTGGCGGTAGCGCTCGAGTACGGCCTCGCCTTCCGAGCCCGTCTGCGCCTTCCAACGCTCGACCAGTTCGGCGCCGGCCCGCTCGAGGGCCTTTTCAAGCGCAGGTGTGGGGGTATTGACCTTGATGCCGTGCTCTTTCAGTGCGGTCATGTCGGACTCGGCTTCGGCCTTGCTCATCGCCCAACCGCGCTGTTCCGCCTTCTGAGCGGCGTCCATCACGGCGCGCTGAGTGGTCTTGTCCAGACGATCGAAGGCTTTCTGGTTGATGATCACGATGTTCTTGGGCAGCCACAGATTGGCGTCGTTGAAGTGCGAGACATAGTCCCACGCGGCCGTATTCACCCCCGTCGAGACCGAGGTCACCATGGCATCGACGCGCCCGGTACTGAAGGCGGTCGGTATATCGGAGGCTTCGGTCTGGGTCGGAATGGCGCCAAGCCGCTTGGCAAGCCGCTCGGTGGCCGTATTGTTCGAGCGAAGCTTGATGCCCTGAAGTTGATTGGCCTTGGTCAGTTCGAACTGCGTATAGATGCCCTGGGATGGCCAGGGCACACTGTAAAGCACTTTCAGGCCCTGACGTTCGAAGCGCTTCGAGATCTCTGGCTTCGAGGCCTGCCACAATCGTCTGGCGGAGTCGTAATCGTTGGCAAGCGTTGGCAGTGCATCGACTTCGAAAATCGGATTTTCATTGGCAAGCCGAGAGAGAAAGAGCTCACCCACCGGCACGATGCCCCGGCGTACGGCGTTCTTTATTTCAGGGTGCGGGATGAGCGCGCCGTTGGCGTGGACGGTGACCGCGAGCTTGCCATCGGTCGCCTCGGCAACGTCCTCGGCGAACTGCCGGGCATTTTGGGTATGGAAGTTGGCATCGCCGTAGGGTTCGGCAAAGTTCCATTGGGCCCCATGGGCTGATGTCACGGGCGCAAGGCTCAGTACGCCAAACGCGCCTGCCACGGTGAATACGGTCTTGAGGGTACGCAGGTAGTGCATGATCGAATCCGCCATTGTCGTTGTCGTTAAACGCATTCCAAACACGGTCACCGATATCTTTGTTTTAATTTATAGATAAAATATCGATAAACTTTGAAAAAGATACGCAGCGAATTTTATACCTGTCAAGACAGCTGACCCGCGATTCACGCCGTATAACAATCACGTAAAGGAGGGCGCCGATGACAACGAGACTACTGCTTAACTGCGATATGGGGGAACGTCTTGGGCACTGGCCGATGGGACGGGATGAAGAGGTCATGCCCTGGATCGATTGCGCCAACGTGGCCTGTGGTTTTCACGCCTCGGACCCGGTCACGCTCAGAAAGACCGTCGCCCTGGCCGCGCGCCACGGCGTCCAGGTTGGCGCGCATCCGGGCTACCCGGATCTGGTCGGTTTTGGCCGGCGTTCGCTTGCGTGTACGCCGAATGAAGTCGAGCAGATGGTGCTCTATCAGATGGGGGCGGTGTATGCCGCCTGTCGTGCGGAATCGATCGGGCTTTCCTACGTAAAGCCTCACGGCGCCCTCAATCACGACATGATGCGTAACCCGGACGTTCTTGAGGCCATCATGGCGGCCGTAGCGGCATTTGATCCTGAGCTGCCGCTAATGGTGACTTCAGTGTCGGATCGCTCGGCCACCGAGCGGCTGTCTAGGCAGTACGGCATTACGGTCTGGAACGAGGTCTTTGCCGACCGGGCCTACGACGCCGAGGGGCATCTCGTTTCCCGTCAAACGCCCGGAGCCGTCCACCAGGATCGTGACACCATCGTCGCTCAGGCCGTCGCGTTTGCAAACGGAACGCCGATTCTTGCTCATGACGGTAAAACCGAGCTGACGCTTTTGGCAGATACGCTGTGCGTTCACGGCGACAATGAAGAGTCGATCGCCGCGGTTCAGGCAGTCCACGCCGCGTTGAAAGGAGGTTCGCCATGACGGCAAACGTTGAGATCGAGCGTGTCGGCCTTGATTGCCTGTTGGTGCGTCTGTTCGATCAGATCGATACCCGCCATGTCGATGTCATCATGGCGTTTTGCGAACAACTCCGAGACGAACTCGCAGACGCCGTGATCGATCTCACTCCGTCCTACACGACGGTACTGGTGCATTTTGACGATGCGCGCGCGGATGAGCCCCATGTGCGAGAGGCGATAAAACGGGCGCTCGAGGCGGCAGGCCAGCGGGCAGAGGCCAGCGGGCAGGTGCATGAACTGCCGGTCTGGTTTGATCCACGCGTTGGCCCCGAACTCGAGGTCATCGCGGACAAGGCGAAGCTGTCGGTCGACGAGGTTATCGAGCGTCATGTCTCCCGCGAGTATCGGGTCTTCGCGCTGGGCTTTGCGCCCGGCTTCGGGTTCATGGGGGCGGTGGATGAGGCCATCGCCATGCCAAGGTTATCGACCCCGCGAAAACGGGTTGCGGCGGGAAGTGTGGGAATTGCCGGCATCCAAACGGCGGTTTACCCGACTGCGCTTCCGGGGGGGTGGAACATCATCGGCCGATGCCCGACGCGCCTTTTCGATATCAAGCGCGAAGGCTACACACTGTACCGAGCCGGCGATACCGTGCGCTTCAAGCCGATCGATCACGCCACGTTCTTGAACCTTGGCGGTGATGACACCCCCTTTGAAGGAGCGCGACATGACTGATTCGGCAAGCTGTTCGATCACGCGGCTCGAAGGTGGGTGTCGAGTGCAGGATTTGGGGCGATTCGGGGTGCGCCATCTGGGCCTTGGGCAGGGGGGCGGGTTTGATCATCTCTCGTTGCGCGTTGCCAACGCACTGCTCGGTAATGCGCATACGGCACCGGCGCTTGAAATCACGCTAGGGCAGGTTGCTCTGACGTTTTCGGCGTCAACGACCGTTGCGTTAACGGGAGCGGATATAGGCGCTCGGCTTGATCACGTGCCGGTAAGCCCGGGCGGCTGCTTTGTGGTTGAGGTCGGCCAGACCCTGATGTTTGATACTCCGGTTCAAGGGCTTCGAAGTTATCTGGCGGTCGCTGGTGGGTTCAAGGTGACGCCTGAACTTGGAAGCGTGACGGCGCTGGCCCGAGAGCCGCTTGGAGGGCTTCATGGCGAGGGGGGGGAGCTGACGGTGGGCGATGCGCTGTTGTATGCGCCCGGGTTCCCGTCTCTTCGAACCCAGCCGGACACGACCAGATGGTCGTTCGATGAGGCGTTGGTGCTTGATGTGGTGGTGGGCCTGCAAGCCGCCACGTTTTCGGGGCGAAGTCTATTTGATGCGTTCAATCGACCGTGGTGCGTGGGTACGCGTGCAGACAGCATGGGGGTTCGACTCGAGGGGCCGCGTCTTGAAAGCCGATGCGCGTCGCTTATTTCCGAAGGGCTGACACCGGGTGTCATTCAGGTGCCGCCGGATGGCGCACCGATCGTTTTGGGGCCGGACTGTCAAAGCATTGGCGGTTACCCCAAGTTTGGCGCCGTTACGCCATATTCACTGGCGCGGCTGGGGCAATGTTGCCCTGGCGATACGCTGCATCTGCGACCGGTTGGCATTGGCCTTGCTCGGGCGCGCTGGGCGCAGTGGCTTGGACATCTTGACGGCGTTGAATCTCATGGCGACTCGGCGCGCATGTAATGTATGAGAAAACGCCTGCAGGTGCAGGCGTTTTGACCGAAGCGTTCGTGACTCTCAGAGGTGTGACTCTTGGAGCTCGTGACTCTTAAAGCTCGTGACCGAGCACAACGGAACAGATGGCCGAAAAGCTGTGCGCCTCAGGCGGGTGATCGAGGTCAATCCCGAGGGCGTGGGTAATGTCCGCAGCCGAGATGACGCCCCTGATGCGGCAGCCATTTTGATCGCAGCTGTCCTTGATCAGAATGTGGCGGTCGCCGGATTCCTTTAGCGTCTTGACCAGATCGCCAAGTGTTGCCTTTTCCAGGCGGTTGAAATCAAGGGCATGCAGGTCGTTACGGCTGACCTTGACCATATCCACGGTGACTTCGCTGCGCTCGATGTTGTACTGGTTCATGGCAACCGTGATGGCTCGGCCGCCAAACAGCTGACGCGCACCCACAATGCCCGTGAAATGGCCGTCGCTATCAATGACCAAGAGCATGTGCACGCCATTGTTTTTCATGATGGCAATGGCTTGCGTCGCGCTGGTGCTTGACGGCACGGTCTGGGCACGGCTGGCCTCGAAGTCGGTCAGCAGGGCGATGGCCGGGCTGTCCATGTCGAGCGCGGCCTCTGAAGTTCGCGCCTTGGGCTTGGCAATGTCGCGAACAGTTTCCAGACCGGAAAGTGTGAGCGAGTTGTATACCGTTTCTGTGGTCATGGCCCTTTCCTTATATCAGCAGGTATTGTGCGAACGGCGTTTCAAGATGGACCGCGTGTCACAGTGTCGCATCATGTTCATTAAGACTGAGATAAGCCCTGAAAGTTCGCAAGCCCGACTTACAGATAATTTTTGAGATCGCCTCTGACCATGTCGAGAAAGGTAATGAACTGAGTGTCGCGCGGGTCGTCGGTACGATCGACTCGACAGCTCATGCTGATCGAGCCGCGGGTACTGATTTCATCAAAGATTTCAAGGGTAATGCCTTTTCCCTGCTCCGCCTTGAACTCGATCTCGCCGTCTTCAAGCGTGAAGGCATCCAGAAGAGTCGCTCTTACACGGGTCGACCCGCCTTCGGCGTGCACACGGCGTACGAACAGCCAGCCTTCGCGAGTCAACGCCTCTCCCTCGCGTGACTGGTGTTGATAAATCGTTCGATAGCACGCGCCCTGAGCGGCTCCTTTCTCAGCCATGCTCTTGAAGGCCTCGACCATCTTACGCGCCATGGCACCCGAGGCCAGCACCTTTTTCATCGCGGCCTGGTGTTCACGGTCCAGCTTGTCCTGACGGTTGAACCGCTTCCACTGCTGGTAGGAGTTGAATAGATCAGACATCGCACACATCCTTTTAAGGGAAACTAAGCGGGCGCCATCATCGCGCATCTTTACTCGACAATGCCAGTCCGAGGCCAAACGAGTGCTTGAGTGGCATCATGGAGCGATGCTTTCTTCGCTCATTGAAACGGATGGTTTTAATGTAGGGTACCTGCATTTCGACAAATGCGGTTGTTCCGGGAGGGGCGGCGCTGTGCGTGTCTTGGGTCGATGCGTCGGCATCAATTGATCTGCACTACGTTTGCTGCTTGGCGAGCAGCTGCGGGGTAGGTATGTAGCGGACATAAAAAAGCCCCAAGAAGTCAAGCCGTGGGGATGGCACAGCCTGAAGCTTCTTGGTGCTACGCTGTTGAATGGGGGATGGTCATCAGCAACGCGAGCTCATTAAGCCTTATTTTGGGACACGGTTCTGTGCAAGTTGGATCGAAAACCCCTATGGCATCGCCTGTACGAAGCCATGGGGTTATTCTTAGTGAAACCGATAAAAGAAGGTCTGAAACGCATGAAACAGGTCAAGACAGTCACAAGCGTGCTCGCACTTGCTCTTTTAAGTGGGTGTGCAGCAAGCGACCATATTATCAGTTCCGACTTGAACGCAACGACCGATACGGTTGTCGGGCGCGATGGGCAGGGCGTATTCGTCAATGCATTCAAGTTTCGCGCCCCGTATCGCTTTGAAAACGAGGATGCGGCCATTGCCTGCATGAAACATCAGTTGGCAGACGACAGGGGCACGCTTGAAAAACTGGTGGTGGATGAACATCAGATCGAGGGTGAGCTGACCTTGGCCGGAAGCGACGTACCGGTTCGCGTCAAGCTCGATTTTCAGCACCTGCCGGAAGAGGGGAATTACTATTACTTCTCGAGCCCACGGATTGGTAGCGATTACGATCAACGTATAGAAGCGTCTGCCAGCGAGCCTGCAATGGGCGTCAAAAAGCAACTTGAGAGTTTTACCGGCCGCGTTCAGCAGTGTCTTGATTCTACTGGGCAGCGTATGTCCAGCGCTCAGGATTGAGGCGAGCGGGTCCAGCCGCGAGCGCTAAGGCAATTATCGATTCGATACTCGGCCGGCTCGGTGTAGAACGAGGTCGCAAAGCCGGTCAGAGATGAAAAGTGAAGGCCGATGCCATAATCATTATCGAGCTGATTGTCATTGGTAAGGGCATCCTTTCGACCGCGGCACTCTTCCATATCCATGACGAGATCCTGATGGTCGGCACTTGGCTTGGTCCAGTTCATCGTGGAACACCCTGACATCATCAGCAGGCAACCAAGCGTTGCCGCAAGCCCTGCTTTTTTGGCATTCGGGCCCAAGCGTGATGCGACCATGTCGATTCCCCTGCGTCTCAGTCGATTGGCGCTGTTGTTGTCCGGTAGCGCACATCGGTCGTGCAACCAATATGCGCACTCTAGCATAGTCAACCGGCTAAAAGAGTTCGAGCTTTATATCGCCCTTTATAAAAGAACCTTAAACATCTTCTTTGATCGCATGTGACCCACCTTTCAAACGTCTTCATATCTGTGACCTAAAGCAGATTCTGCGCCTTGGCTGGATCATGACTTCCTGGGTGTGCTTGATCGTTATCCATTGATGACCGCGTGAGCCAACAGCGTGAGTCGCTCCTCACTTTTTACTTTTTGAGCTGTTGCTGAGGGGGCAGGGTCGCAGCTCAAGGTTTTACCCCCGTCGCCGTTTATGGAACGTAGATAACTACTTGGCAGGGGAAAAACGTGCTTATCATCATTGGCTATATCGCTGTTGTCGCGTGTGTTTTCGGCGGCTACCTAATGGTTGGCGGACATCTTGGCGCGCTCTGGCAACCTGCGGAAATCGTCATCATTTTTGGTGCAGGAATGGGCGCGTTCATCGCATCCAATAGCGGACATGGCATCAAGGCAACCATTCGCATCCTGCCCAAGCTGATGAAAAGCAGTCATTACAACAAGGAGATGTTTCTCGATCTGATGGGGCTTTTGTACCTGATTCTCGCCAAGGGTCGTCAGGAAGGCATGATGGCGCTTGAAAAGGATATCGACGCTCCAGAAGACAGCCCAATCTTTTCTCAATATCCCGCCCTTGTTAACGACCCGCTTCTGATGGAGTTTCTGACTGATTACCTGCGACTCATGATCAGCGGCAACATGGATCCGTTCGAGATCGAATCCCTGATGGACCATGAGATCGAGACGTTTCAACACGAGGCCGAAGTGCCGGCGCACAGCATCAGCGCTGTAGGTGATGGCCTGCCGGCCTTCGGTATTGTCGCGGCCGTCATGGGGGTAGTACATACCCTGGGTGCCGAAGGGCTCGAGCCCGAGCAGATTGGGCCCCTGATCGCCAATGCGATGGTGGGAACCTTCCTGGGTATTTTGTTGGCCTATGGGTTCGTTACCCCGCTTGCCAACAAGGTCAAGCATCATGTTGAAGAGATGGTCAAGATGCTTCAGTGCATCAAGGTGACGCTGCTTGCCAACCTGAATGGTTACGCACCGCCACTTGCTGTCGAGTTTGGTCGTAAAGCGCTGTTCGCCTCCGAGAGACCGTCATTCAGCGAACTCGAAGAGCACGTCCGCAGTGTCAAGTCCAAGCCGGCCGGCTAAGGAGCGGACATGAACCATAACGCACGACGCCCAATCGTCATTAAACGGAAGAAAAAGTCTGATCACGGCGCACATGGCAGTTGGAAGATCGCCTATGCCGATTTCATGACGGCCATGATGGCCTTCTTCCTGGTGATGTGGTTGCTGTCCGGTTCAAGTGAGGCCGAGCTCGAAGCCATCAGCGAATACTTCAATACACCGCTTAAGGTGGCGATGTTTGGGGGTGACAAGAACTCGGCCAGCAACAGCGCGATCCCTGGAGGCGGGGATGACGTTACCCACCAGGAAGGTGAGGTCAAGAAAGTCGTTATCACGCCTCACGCCTACAGGCTTGATGACGCCGAGCTACGCCAGCTCAAGTTTCGGCTCGACAGCTTGATTCAGCAGGACCCGGCGCTCAGGGCGCTTCAAGAGCAGCTCAAGATCGAAATGACCCCGGACGGGCTCCGCATACAAATCATCGACAGCAACAACCGGCCCATGTTCAAGATCGGAAGCGCCGATATCGTGCCTTATATGCGAAAGGTTCTGCGAACGATTGCCCCCGTACTCAACGAGCTTCCAAATCACATTACGATTTCAGGCCACACCGACGACTTGCCTTATGCCGCCGGGGACGCTGCGTACAGCAACTGGGAGTTATCGAGTGACCGAGCGAATGCGGCGCGCCGCGAGCTTGTGGCGGGCGGTCTGGACAGTCAGAAGCTGTTCCGTGTGATCGGACTTGCCGCGACGATGAGTCTTGACCCGGACACGCCGGACGCACCGATCAACCGGCGAATCAGTATCTTGATGCTCAATCAGGACAGCGAACGGCGGATGCTGGATGAAATGAGTGAAGCCGGTGGTATTCCGGTGTTTAAAAGCCCGTTGATGCCATCTAAAGAATCGGGCGGCGTCGAACGATAATAGGGGTAAGCGGGGGGTGCTCTGTGTTGGCGTGCACCGTGTCCATGATGTTCAAAGAAAAGTAAACACTATGTATTCAATACTTTTGGCAGATGATTCGGCGCTTATCAGAAAGATCATGGTCGCGGCCCTTGAGGCAGAAGGCTGGCATGTCGTAAGCGCCGTCGATGGAGAAGATGCACTCGAAAAGGCACGAAGTGGCGAGACCTTTGATCTGGTCATTACCGATTGGCACATGCCGAAAATGGATGGGGACAAGCTCATCGCCGAACTGAGAGCCATGTCTGAGTTCGATGCCACCCCCATTCTGGTGTTGACGTCCGAGTCCCAGGATCACTTCAAGCAGGTTGCGCGCGATGCAGGGGCCAATGGTTGGCTGTCCAAGCCGTTCGACCCTGAAAGCCTGGTCGAGCTTGCTGCTCAGTTGATGAGCTAGGTCGCGACTGGCCCTTATCCCTATCACGGCATCGAGAGATCACTATGAGCATGGATATTACCGAGTTTTACCAAACGTTCTTTGAAGAAGCGGAAGAGCTTCTCAATGAAATGGAGCACCTGCTGCTCGATATCGATATCGATGAGCCAGACAGCGAACAGCTCAACGCCATTTTTCGTGCAGCCCACTCGATCAAGGGAGGTGCGGGGACGTTCGGTTTCACCGTGCTTCAGGAAACGACCCATATTTTCGAAAACCTTCTGGATCGGGCTCGTCATAACGAGCTTACGCTCGATCGTGAAATCATCGATATCTTCTTGGAAACAAAAGATATGCTTACAGATCAGTTGAATGCCTACCGCAATCAGGAAGAGCCCGATCCAGAAGCGTTCGAGCGTATTTGTAACACCCTAAAGCGCATTGCCGAAGAGCGTGTGGAAGGCGGTGCGCCCAAGGTGGCTGCGCCCAAGCCTGCCGCGCAGCCTGCAGCCGGCGCAGACGCTGCAGCTCGGGTATTGACGCTGACGCTTACCAAGATCGAAGAAGACGAAAAGGATACTCTGACCGAGGAGCTGGCGCTGTTTGGGGCCATCAAGCACTCAGAGTTCTCCGAGGGCACGTTGACCGTATCGATCGAAACCCAGGAGCCTGTCGATGATATCGAGGCGGTTCTGTGTTTCGTGCTGGATGCCGGCCAGATTTCGATCAAGGAAACCAGTGGCGCAGAGGCGAGCGAGCCTGTTCAATCGGCTCCGGCGCCTGTTGCGGAGCAGCCGTCTGCAAGTGCTGCCCAGCCCGCTGCAAAGAAACCCGAAGACGACAAGAAGGCCACCGCCAAGCCGGCTGCGCCCAAGAAACCTGCCAAGGCTGGTAACGGCAGTGACGCCTCGCTTCGTGTATCTACCGAAAAAGTCGATCAGATCATCAATCTGGTGGGCGAGCTTGTTATTACTCAGTCGATGCTCGAGCAGACCACCCAAGGGCTTGATCCGGTGGCCTATGGTCAGCTTCTGAACGGGATGACCCAGCTTCAGCGCAACGCCCGGGATCTTCAGGAAGCGGTGATGTCGGTGCGCATGATGCCGATGGACTACGTGTTCAATCGTTTCCCGCGGCTTGTTCGTGATTTGGCCGGCAAGCTCGGCAAGGAGATCGAACTGGTCACGGTGGGCAAATCGACCGAGCTCGACAAGGGGCTTATAGAGCGCATCATCGACCCGTTGACGCACCTTGTACGTAACTGCCTCGATCATGGCATCGAATTGCCGGATAAGCGTGAAGCGGCCGGTAAGCACCGCGTTGGTAAACTAACGCTCTCTGCCCAGCATCAGGGGGGCAATATCCTGATTGAGGTTTCAGACGACGGCGCTGGACTCAACCGTGAAAAGATTCTCTCCAAGGCACAATCCTCGGGCATCCAGATTTCCGACACCATGAGTGATGAAGACGTCTGGCAGCTCATTTTCGCGCCGGGCTTCTCAACGGCCGATGAAATCACGGACGTTTCCGGGCGGGGCGTCGGCATGGATGTCGTGAAGCGAAACATTCAACAAATGGGCGGTCACGTCGATATTCTTTCCCAGGCAGGCAAGGGGTCGACGACCCGCATCGTTCTGCCCCTGACGCTTGCCATTCTTGACGGCATGTCGGTCAAGGTGGGCGATGAGGTCTTCATCTTGCCGCTTGGGGCGATCATGGAGTCGATCCAGGTCAAGACTGAGGAGATCAACAAGGTCGCGGGCCAGGATCAGGTGATTTATGTCCGAGGGGAATATCTGCCGCTGGTCGAGTTGCACAAGGTGTTCAACGTGCCCAGTGCCCAAACGGATGTGACGCAAGGCATTGTCATGATCGTTCAAAGTGAGGGGCGACACTGTGCACTGCTTGTCGATCAACTGATTGGCCAGCACCAGGTCGTGGTCAAGAACCTTGAAACCAATTATCGCAAGGTGCCGGGTATATCCGCGGCCACCATCATGGGAGATGGCAGTGTGGCGCTGATTCTCGATGTGCCAGCACTACAGCGCATCAGCAGAGATCGTCGAGGCGAGTCATCCCGCTCTTCGGCAACCGTTCACTAATTTTTGGGGCAATACCATGGAAAATCACATGACGGATCAGCAGCACGACGTGGAAGGCAACGAGTTTCTTATCTTCCGAATCGGTGAGGAAGAGTACGGCATCGACATCCTGAAAGTGCAGGAGATCCGAGGGTATGACGGCGTGACACGCATTGCCAATGCCCCCGAGTTCATCAAGGGCGTCACTAACCTGCGCGGTGTCATCGTTCCGATCCTTGATCTGCGCATCAAGTTTGCGGTCGGTGAAGCTCAGTACAATCAGCAGACCGTTGTGATCGTGCTCAATATCGGACATCGCGTTGTGGGCGTTGTGGTCGATGGTGTCTCGGATGTACTGACGCTTTCGCCCGAGCAGATCAAGGATTCTCCTGATTTCGGCACGGCGCTTTCCTCGGAATTCATCATGGGCCTTGGCAGCATCGAAGACCGTATGCTGATCCTGATGGATATCGAAAAAATGATGAGCAGTACCGAAATGGCGCTGGTTGATGAAGTTGCAGCGTGACCAAGCACTGAACTTTTAATCCAAACTTTATTTAGAGCCACCGCTTGCGGTGGCTTTTTTTGTTGCTAATAAAGAAAAAAAACCGTGCGCCGTTAATTTTTTTGACGATTCAAATCTAATTTAGAAAGGCGCACATGACATGTCGACTCACGTTACCGGCAGAGAATACCCACTCGATACCGAAGATTACCTGATCTCCAAAACCGATTTGAAAGGCTACATTACCTTTGCCAATCCGGCGTTTATCAAGGTCAGTGGGTACAGCCGAGAAGAATTGATTGGCTCACCGCACAATCTGGTACGTCACCCGGATATGCCCCCGGTCGCGTTCGGTAACTTGTGGAAAACCGTCAAGGCAGGAAGAACCTGGCGGGGCTATGTCAAAAACCGATGCAAGAATGGGGATCATTACTGGGTCGATGCCACTGTCTCGCCCATCAGGGTTGAGGGCAAGGTGGTTGGGTATGCCTCGGTCCGCGTCAAGATCAGTGATTCGGACAAGCAGCTTGCCACCAAGACCTATGCGGCACTGAACGCAGGACAGGGCAAGCGCGTTTATCTGAAAGACGGTCAGATCAAGACGCGAGGTCCTGCTCGCTGGATCGCTCTGTTTACAAAGCCTTCGATTGCCATGCGACTTGGTGGCGTCTGTACGGCGGCCGGCGCCGGCATGATCGCCTCCGGTGCAATCGCCTACCAAAGCCTGGGTGCCCTTGATCAAGTGAAGGCCCTCGTTGGTCAGTCCGATGTCCTGCGCCAAAGTCCTGAACTGGCTGCCCAAATCAATGCGCTTGCCTCGCAGGGCATGTGGCCGGGGCTCCTATGTGCGTTGGGGGCTGCAGGTCTATCGGCTTGGCTTGCCTGGCGTTTGTATCAAAAGATCGTAAAGCCGCTCCATGAGGCTCTGGCGCTTTCCGAGCAGATCGGGCTGGGTAATTTGACCAGCGACATCACTGTTAACAGCAGTGACGAGGTCGGTCAGCTTCAGCAGTCGCTTAGCCGCATGCGCAAGGGGTTGGTCAGCATATTGAACGATGTTCAGGCCAACAGCGCTCTAATGGCGCCGGCGTCTCAGGAAATAACGACCGCAAGTCAGCATTTCTCCTCTCGCACGGAAGCGCAGGCCGCCTCACTGGAGCAGACGTCGGCAGGTATGGAAGAGCTGATGTCGACGGTACAGCAAAACAGTGGTAACGCAGGGCATGCCAAGACGCTCTCAGAGTCGTCGAGCAAGCTGGTGGATCAGGGGGGCAAGGAAGTCAGCGATGTCGTTCGAACCATGCAGGCCATCAACGAAAGCTCCCAGAAGATCGCCGACATCATCGGCATCATCGATTCGATCGCATTTCAGACCAATCTTCTTGCCTTGAACGCGTCCGTCGAAGCGGCGCGAGCCGGCGAACAGGGCCGCGGGTTTGCCGTGGTGGCCAATGAAGTGCGAAACCTTGCAAGTCGAAGTGCCAGTGCGTCAAAAGACATTCGCGCGCTGATCGATACCTCCTCTGATCGGGTCAAGGTGGGTACGGATATGGTCGAAAAAGCCGGCAAGACCATGGGTGAGATCACCGAGTCGATTAGACAGGTCAACCAGCTGATTACTGATATTTCTCAAGCCTCTCGAGAACAGAGTGACGGGCTCGAGCAGATGCGCCAGGCGGTGGTCTCGATCGACCAGGCCACTCAGCAGAATGCGGCCATGGCGGAAGAAACGGTAGCGGCGTCTTCGTCGATGTCCGAGCAGGTGGATGAACTCAATTACGCAATGTCCATTTTTCATATCAAAGGTTTGCAATCCTCGCCGATAACAAAACAAAGCAGCAAAAGTAATGCAGGTGCAGCGAAGGCGGTGACCAAGACCTCAGCGCCGTCACCCAAACAGTCGGGGCGCCCCGCCAAGGGCATGCATCCAAAAGAAGACCACAGCTGGGAAGCGTTCTGATCCCCGGGGCCGGTCGATGGTGGAGGAGATCCAACCGTGCAAGCCGTTAAAGAGACTCGTGACTTGATGCTGACCGATGGGGATTTCGATCGCATCAGAAAGCTCATTTATGAAAGGGCCGGTATCGCATTGGCCGATCACAAGCGTGAAATGGTCTATAGCCGTCTCGCAAAGCGGCTGAGAGGGCTTGGACTGCAGCGCTTCAGTGATTATTTGTCGCATCTGGAAAGTGATGAGGATTCTGCGGAGTGGGAGCAGTTCGTTAACTCGCTGACCACAAACCTGACTTCCTTCTTTCGCGAAATGCATCATTTTCCGCTGCTGTCTGAGCACGCGCTCAAGAAAAAGTCTCAAGGTCAGTTCAAGGTCTGGTGCAGTGCAGCCTCGACCGGCGAGGAGCCCTATTCGATCGCGATTACGCTTCGAGATGCACTGGGCATGAATGCCTCGGCGAGCCTGATTGCTACCGACATTGATACCAGTGCCCTTGCCAAGGCGCGTGCGGGCGTTTACTCGGATAATCAGGTCAGCAAGATCAGTCAGGAGCAGTTGAGAAAGTACTTTCAAAAGGGCAAGGGCGCTCGCGCAGGTATGGTGCGTGCGCAGGACAACCTGCGCAGCCTGATCCAGTTCGAACAGCTCAATCTGCTGGCGCCTCGTTGGGAGCTTGATGGCCCCTTCGATGTGATCTTTTGCCGTAACGTCATGATCTATTTCGATAAGCCCACCCAAGCCAAGATTCTTGAGCGCTTTGCGACGTACCTGAAACCCGATGGCCTTTTGTTTGCGGGGCATTCTGAAAACTTCAGCTACATCACCAAGGCGTTCAGGCTGCGGGGGCATACCGTATATGAACTGGCTCAGAAAGGGCGGGGTTGATTTCGATGACACGAACCAGCCATCACAGGGACAAGGCGGCAGCTGATATCGAAAGCCTTGCCACGCATCACTACTTCGATCGTGAGTTCAGCGTGAAGGCCGTCAAGCTGCTGCCTAACGAGTACTACGTAAGCGATGACGACATGCTCTTGACCACCGTACTGGGGTCATGCATTGCAGCCTGCATCCGCGACCCGGTATTAGGGGTGGGGGGCATGAATCACTTCATGCTGCCGGATGACAGCGGTCCATCGGTTCAGACGGGGTCGGCCTCGATGCGCTATGGCGCCTACGCGATGGAGGTTTTGATCAATGCGCTTCTGAGCGCCGGCGCCAAGCGCGAGCGCCTGGAGGCCAAGGTGTTCGGCGGCGCGACGGTTCTGAGTGACATGAGTGTTTCCCGAATCGGTGAGCGCAACTCGGAATTCATTTTGAGGTACCTGGAGCTCGAGCGCATTCGTGTGGTGGCGCAAGACCTCAAGGACAAGTTTCCGCGGCGGGTCAATTATCTGCCTCGAAGCGGGCAGGCCATGGTTCGGCGTCTTAAATCCAGGGATGCACAGATCGAGAGCCGCGAGAAATCGCTTGCGAAAACATTGGCCTCCTCTGGCAAGAAGAAAGCGCCTTCGATCGAGCTGTTTGACAATATAAACCAGGTGAAAAGTAAAAAACTGGGGGGAGTGCAATCTTGAACAAGATAAAAGTTTTGTGTGTCGATGACTCTGCACTCATTCGCAGTCTGATGTCTGAAATCATAAATAGTCAGCCAGACATGGAAATGGTCACCACCGCACCGGATCCATTGATTGCCCGTGAACTCATCAAGAAACACAACCCCGATGTGTTGACACTTGATGTCGAGATGCCTCGCATGGATGGGCTCGACTTCCTCGAAAAGCTGATGCGTTTAAGGCCGATGCCAGTGGTGATGGTATCGTCGCTGACAGCCCGAGGGTCGGAAGTTACCATGCGCGCGCTGGAGCTTGGAGCCGTTGATTTCGTGACCAAGCCAGAGCTTGGCATTCGAAACGGCATGCTCGAATACACAACGCTCATTTCCGACAAGATCCGCGCGGCGTCCAAGGCGAGGCTGAAGCGCCTCACGCCACAGCACAAGCAAAATACCGCGCCACCGACCTCGGTCAAGACGCCGTTTTTGTCCAGTGAGAAGCTGTTCATCGTTGGGTCGTCGACCGGCGGTACCGAGGCCATTCGCGAATTTCTGATGCCGTTGCCTTCTGATAGCCCGGCTGTCGTGATTACGCAGCACATGCCCGGTGGCTTCACTCGTTCGTTTGCCGAGCGCATGGATTCTCTGTGCGCCATCACCGTCAAGGAAGCCGAGCACGGCGAACGTGTTCTTCCTGGCCATGCTTATATCGCTCCCGGCGGTGATGCGCATCTGAAACTCGCGCGCAGCGGGGCAAACTACGTGATCGAGCTTGAATACAGCGAGCCGGTTAACCGTCATCGCCCCTCGGTCGATGTTTTATTTGATTCTGCGGCTAAAAATGCGGGCAAAAATGCCGTTGGTATCATCCTGACGGGGATGGGAAAAGACGGCGCTGCCGGCCTTTTGAACATGAAAAATGCCGGGGCGCGGACTCTGGCCCAGGATGAAGCGACCTGCGTGGTCTTTGGTATGCCACGCGAGGCGATCGCTCTTGGAGCCGCCGATGAAATTGTACCCATAACCTCGATGAGCGAACGGGCGATGGCCTGTCTCAATGGGAGCAATCGGCAGGGGTTACGCGTTTAAAGCGCGATGAATCTGGAAACACTAGCTAATTAGGATGCCAAAATGAGCGATAAAAACATCAAAATCCTGGTTGTGGACGACTTCCCGACAATGCGTCGAATTGTCCGTAACCTTTTGAAGGAACTTGGCTATACCAACGTTGAAGAAGCTGAAGATGGCGCACAGGGGCTTGAAAAGCTGAAGTCTGGCGAATTCGAGTTCGTGGTCTCCGACTGGAATATGCCAAACCTCGACGGTCTCGAGATGCTCAAAAGCATTCGAGCGGATGATTCACTGTCCCACCTGCCGGTCCTGATGGTTACGGCCGAGGCGAAGAAGGAAAACATCATTGCGGCGGCTCAGGCGGGTGCTAATGGCTATGTCGTCAAACCTTTCACTGCTGCGACGCTCGAGGAGAAACTGAACAAGATCTTCGAGAAGCTCGGCAAGTAACCACCATAGCTGAAAGGGGGATGGGGTGATGACTGACACTCAGCGTAGCGCCTCAAGTGATGATGATGTGATTTCGCAGATCGGGCGACTGACGCGCGTCTTGCATGAAAGTATGCGCGATCTGGGCCTTGACCGCGAAGTCGAGAAAGCGGCTCAGGCGATTCCCGATGCACGCGATCGACTGAACTATATCGCGACCATGACCGAGCAGGCGGCTGAGCGGTCACTCAATGCCATCGATGTGGCTCAGCCGCTTCAGGACAAGGTCGAGGAAGTCGCACTTGAGCTCGATGAGCGATGGGCCAAGTGGTTCGAATCGCCCCTTGAACTCGACGATGCCAAGGAGCTGGTACAGGATACACGAGCGTATCTTAAATGGGTGCCGGATCAGACCAAGGCAACCAACGCCCAGCTCATGGACATCATGATGGCTCAGGATTTCCAGGATCTGACCGGGCAGGTGATCAAGCGGATGGTCGATGTGATCCGCGAGATCGAACAACAGCTCGTTCAAGTGCTCTTGAACAACATCCCCGAAGAAACTCGGGTCAAGCTTAGCTCTGAAAACGAGGAAAAGACCAAGAACTCGTTGCTCAACGGTCCTCAGGTCAATCCACAGGAAAAATCCGATGTGGTGGCCGACCAGTCTCAGGTCGACGACCTGCTCGACAGCCTCGGCTTTTAACCTTCTGGCGCCTTGCGCCACACGTTGCCTTCCTTGTCGCGAATCGAGAAATAACCTCTCGATTCGCGCGCTATTTTATCTATCGTGCTGACAAAGACCCGCGACAATACATTCACGACCAAAGCGGTACGTGAATGAGGCGCGTAAATGTCAGACGACAGCGATCAGGAAAAGACAGAAGACCCCACGCCGAGGCGCCTTGAAAAGGCGCGCGAGGACGGTCAGGTCGCGCGCTCGCGTGAGCTTTCGACCTTCATGATGCTTTTGGCCGGTGTGGCGAGCTTCTGGATCATGTCCGGCTATCTCGGGGATTATATGACCGATGTCATGAGCATCGGCTTTGATTTCGGCCGTGAAGAAGCTTTCGATACGTCTCGTCTATTCATTCATATCGCCATGGTGCTGGAGGCTGCGGTGCTTGGTGTGGCGCCCTTGATGGTGGTGCTGACCATCATGGCGATAATCGCGCCGGCACTGCTTGGCGGGTGGTTGTTTGCAACAAAATCACTGACACCCGACCTTAAAAAACTCGACCCTATCAAGGGGATCAAGCGCATCTTCTCGACCCAGGCGCTGATCGAGCTCACCAAGGGTATTGCCAAGGCGCTTTTGATCGGCGTGACCGCCGCCGGGTTCATTTACCTGTTTCTGGGTGAACTGCTCGGGCTTGCCAATGAGTCGACCCGTCAGGGAATTTCTCACTCACTCACGCTGATACTTCTGTGCTGCACCGTAATCGTTGCCGGTTTCGTGGTGGTGGTAGGGATCGATGTGCCGTACCAGATCTGGTCGCACAATAAAAAGCTTCGCATGAGCCTTGATGAAATCAAGAAAGAACACAAGGAATCCGAGGGCGACCCGCAGATCAAGGCGCGCATTCGTCAACAGCAACAGGCGATGGCGCGAAACCGCATGATGAGCAAAGTGCCGGAGGCCGATGTGATCGTGACCAACCCGACGCATTTTGCAGTGGCGCTCAAATACACCGACGACATGGGCGCGCCCAGAGTGATTGCCAAGGGCACCGATCACATCGCGCAGAAGATCAAGGCGCTCGGTAACGAACATCATGTGCCTCAACTCGAGGCGCCGCCGCTTGCCCGTGCGCTTCATGCGCACGTGGATCTCGATCAGGAAATCCCGGGGCCGCTTTATTCAGCGGTCGCCGAGGTCCTGGCGTGGGTCTATCAGCTGAAACGGTATCACCAGGAGGGTGGCGATCACCCCGATACACCGACCGAACTTCCTGTTCCCGCCGAGATGGATATTTCTCCGGCCACTGTGAGTACTGACCGATGAACAACGTCTTCAATACGTTCTTGAGCCGCACGGGCCTGCAGAATTCCTCTCAGCTCAAGTTCCTGGCTGGGCCGGTTCTGATCATCATGATCTTGTCGATGATGATTCTGCCCCTGCCGCCTTTCATCCTGGATCTGCTGTTCACGTTCAACATCGCGCTGGCGATCATGGTACTTCTGGTCAGCATGTTCACCACCAAACCGCTTGAGTTCGCGGCGTTTCCGGCGGTTCTGCTGTTTTCGACGCTCTTGCGATTGTCTCTGAACGTGGCCTCGACGCGGGTGGTTCTGATGAACGGCCACGAGGGCGGCGACGCGGCTGGTGAAGTCATTCAGGCCTTCGGTGAGTTCCTGATCGGTGGCAACTTCGCGGTCGGTCTGGTCGTCTTCGTGATTCTGGTCGTGATCAATTTCATGGTTATCACCAAGGGGGCGGGGCGAATCGCGGAAGTCGGCGCGCGCTTCACGCTCGATGCCATGCCGGGCAAGCAGATGGCCATCGATGCTGATCTAAATGCCGGTCTGATCGATGAAGAAACGGCCAAGGCCCGACGCTCCGAGATTTCTCAGGAATCCGATTTCTTCGGATCCATGGACGGTGCGAGCAAGTTTGTTCGCGGTGACGCCGTGGCCGGCATTCTGATCATGGTTATCAACATCATTGGTGGACTGGTCGTGGGGGTTGCCCAGCACGGGCTTGACATGAGCACGGCTGCACGGACCTATACGCTATTGACTATCGGTGATGGTCTGGTGGCCCAGATCCCCGCACTGGTCATTTCAACCGCCGCCGGTGTTACGGTTTCACGGGTCAATACCGAGCAGGATGTGGGCCAGCAGCTCATCGGCCAGCTGTTTGCAAATCCGCGCGTCATGTTTCTGGCAGCAGGCGTTATGGGGTTACTTGGGCTCGTTCCCGGCATGCCGAATCTGGTGTTTCTGCTGTTCACAGCGCTGCTCGGTGGGATTGGCTGGTGGCTCACGCAGCAGGAAAAAACCGCCAAGGCCAGCGAGGCGATCAAAGAGCGCAAGGCTCAAAGTGCGGCCTCGGCCGGAATCGATGCCAATGAAGCCAGTTGGGATGACGTTCAAATGGTTGATCCGCTCGGGCTTGAGGTCGGTCATCGGCTGATCTCGCTGGTGGACTCCCAGCAGGACGGTGAGCTGCTCAAACGCATCAAGAGTGTGCGCAAGAAGTACGCCCAGGAAATCGGATTTCTGCCGCCGGTGGTGCACATTCGTGACAACCTCAAGTTTCAGCCGCAGGCCTATCAGATCACCATGAAGGGGGTCGAGATCGGTCGCGGAGAATCCTATCCGGGGCAGTGGCTTGCCATCAATCCCGGCGAAGCAACCGGCCAGCTCGAAGGTCGCAAGACCACTGACCCTGCCTTTGGCCTGCCGGCCACCTGGATCAACGAGGGGCAACGCGATCAGGCGCAAATGCTTGGCTATACGGTGGTGGATGCCAGTACCGTCATCGCCACCCATTTGAATCATCTGATGAGCGAGCATGCGAGCGAGATGCTGGGGCGTCAGGAAGTCCAGAAACTGGTCGACCGGCTCAAGCAGGAAGATGCATCGCTGGTCGAGGACGTGATTCCCAAGTCCATCACCGTCAGCACCTTCCAGCGCATTCTTCAAATGCTTCTGGATGAAAACGTCCCGATTCGCGATCTTCGAACCATCATGGACACGCTTGCAGAGCATACGGCGCATACCAAGGATCCGGGCGAGCTGGTGGCCGCAATCCGTGTCGCGCTTGGGCGTGCAATCACTCAGCACTACTTTGAAAGCGATAACCCGATTCGAGTCATCGGGCTTGATGGTCAGCTTGAACAAATGATGACCCAGGCCCTTGGCAATAATGGCGGGCTCGAGCCGGGCCTTGCCGACACGCTGATCACTCAGGTAACCGACGCCGTCAACCGCTTCGAGGCGCAGGGGCTACCCCCGGTTCTGGTGGTTCAGCACAACCTGAGATCGCTCATGTCACGTTTCTTGCGCCGCCAGGTCAAGCAGCTCATCGTGCTGTCTCAGGCGGAAATTCCCGATGACCGTACCGTGCGTATCGAGATCATGATTGGAGGCCGCGCTCAATGAACACACGCCAGTTCTTTGCACCGACCCATCGAGAGGCCATGAAACGGCTGAGGGCGGAGCTTGGTAATGAAGCCATGATTCTTTCCAGTCGCAATATCGATGGCGGGGTCGAAGTGGTGGCGCTGCTCGATTATGACGACATCGATACGGTCTCCAAGCCAAAGACCGTGGCCGCAGACGTTCCGCCATCATTGCCCGCGCCGACACTGGAGACCGGCGCATCGGACAGTACCCAGACGATGATGGCGTCGCTGCTCAGTGAGATGCAGTCGATGAAAGCCGTGTTGTCCAGCGCAGAGCCTTCGGCACGCTCAGGGCGCACTGCCAAGGCCGTCATTTCACCAGAAGACACGTTCGTTCGTGCCGGTATCCAGCACGGCTTGAGCGAAACGCTGTGTCGAACGCTTTGGCAGCAGACCGCCAATCAAGCCTTCGAGAGTGTCGATGCACGCCTCGAGGATGGGCTGTCACAGCTTCTGTCGGTCAGCGAGCACGATGAATGGCTGACGCGAGGAGGCATCTTCGCCCTGGTCGGCCCGACCGGGGTTGGCAAGACCACGACGGTCGCCAAGCTTGCTGCACGGTTTTCGATGCGAGGCAGCAAGGAAAGTATCGCGTTGATCACAACCGACACGCACCGTGTGGGAGGTCGCGAGCAGCTTCTGACCTACGGCAAGCTGTTCGGGGTCGAGGCGTACGCCGCCCGCTCTCGTGAAGAACTCGCCGAGATGGTAGGGCGTCTTTCGAACAAGCGGCTCATCCTGATCGACACCGTGGGCGTGGGTCAGCGCGATGAGCGTGTCAGCGAACAGCTTGCCATGCTGCCGTTGAACGATCAGCGCCTCCGGCCGGTGCTGGTCCTTGATAGCACGCGCCATGGCGACACGCTCGACGACGTGGCTCAGGTCTATCACAAGGCCATCACCGAACTGCCGGGCGGGCGCGTGGCGGACTGTATACTTTCAAAGACTGACGAGGCTCTCCACATCAGCAGCGCCATCGATGTCGCCGCTCGCCATCATTTGAATGTGCTGTGTCTGACCAATGGCCAGAACATCACCGAGCATTTGATCTGGCAGCGCGCTCAGGGGCTTGCAAAGCTTGTGATGACGCCGCGGCCGGAAACCGCGTTCAGCATGCCAAGTGAACTCTTTCAGGCCCAGGTGGGTGCAACCGAGGTGTCGGTGCCTGACCAATGGGCGGGGCAGGTACTAAGAGAAGGGCGCCGACTCAATGCCTGCGTGCATTATCTGCGCGATGAGGTCGGCGGGTTTCGAACTCTTGAGCGCCTTTGGGGCTCGAGGGATGGCGCACAGGCATTGACCGACCCGGGACAGCAGATCGGTGCGCTCAAGCACTCGGAGGCGGGTTTTGGCCGGCTTGATGTGTTCTGGCAGAAAAAGGCCAATGGCAGTGCAAAACCTGCCCTGTTGTTCTCTGAATTCGATGCGCTGCCTGTGGCGACCTTTCTTCCCGTCAAGGGGCTCCCGGTGTCCATGATTGGCCGAGCGGTCTGGCTGTCGGAACAGGTGCCCGAGGCAGCACTTCGACATCACTTTACCCAGTTGCCGGATCACACCACCCGTGAGGCCCTGGCCCAGTTCGGAGTCAGCTGGCGTGCCATGGTGCGCGGCAACATGAAAATCGAACACGGCGGTGAGCGCATGACCATGGCAGCACTTGCCAATGAAATGCTGTTCGACGATGCCGGTATGGTGCTGCACAAGGATCGGGAGCTTCGCCTTCAGCTCGGGTGGCTTGACGCCGCGGTGGAGGAAGGCGGCGTGGATCAGTCGGTACGTTTTGTGGCCGCGCGGCTGGTCGACCCGGTAACCCAGGAGCGGGTCACCAGTCGCTACGGCCTTGATCAGGGGCTTCTTGACCAACGCAATTATCTGGAAGACATGGCGCTTTGGATCTCGCGTACGTTAACCGTTGAAGCGCATGGGCCACTGTCGCGCCGTGCCGAAAACGAACTGGCGAGCGAGGCCTTTGCAAGTGATGCGTTAGTGCGCGCCTTTGCAGCATCGCAAGCCTCCATGGTGGCCTGGCGGTTGAAGCATGACCGCAGTGATAACGGGCGCATCATGCGTGATCAAGTACTGAAAATGACTCGAACCGGTCGCCAGCCCAGCGCCAACGCCATGCTCAAGGCAACCCTCAAGCTTTGTGCGATGGTTAATGCGCTGGGGCAGTGCGCTCTGGCTGAGGCGGGATAATACCGTGGCGCGTACTCAGTGCCTGTGGCGATTGGGCATGCTGGCGGGGGCCATGTTCTGCTGCAGTGCAAGTGCAAGTGCAAGTGCAAGTGCAAGTGCAGGCTCCGGCGCATGGGTAGCTCAAAGCTCTGGGCTTAACGTGACCCAGTCGCAGTGGCATTTTTTCAGCGAGGCGTTGGCGTCTGGCCCGAGTCATGTGCCCGGTGATGCCATAGTGACTTCTGTTCACTGGCGGTTTCATGCGCGCCCATCAACGACGGCGCTCAAGGCGGAGTTGTGCAGTGCCAGTCGGGTGCGTTGTGAGCGGCTTACACAAGAGGCGGGCAAGACCAAAGCGTTCGAAGGGGAGCGTGCCGCACAGGCGTTCCAACTTCGCTTTTCGATGCCTGGCAATGGGCGTTTGAGACGTGACGTACACATCGATGACATTCAGGTCATCGTGAATTATCGGCGGCGATGACCTGAGCGTTTGCAGGAATCAGGCTTTGCTGTAAAGATTTGAACCTCCTCGAGCATGCGATTGGCCATTGGCGCCATAAAGTGACATGCCGGCCGCCTCATGCAGTACACGCAGTGCGCGCTGGTTGTGATCGGCGCGTATCTGCAACTTGAGGCCATTGAGTCGATTGATCTGTTCTGCCTTTGCGACCTGCTTCAGAAAATCCTGCCACTGCCGGTTCAGCCCGCACGCACTCATGAAGCGGGCAATACTCTGACGGCTCGTATTACCGACATGCTCTCCCACCAGTGCCAAACGAGCGGCACTAAGGCGCTCCAGGCGCTCGGAGAGGGCGGATTTGCGCTCCACGACCTGGTTGAACGTGTCTACATCGACCGAGTCGGTGTTCTGGAGCAGGGCCTGCTCTCGTTCAAGCAGCTCAATGAAGGCGTGAAGTGCCTTGTATTCGCCAACCAGGGTGTCCAATACCTTTTGGCGAAGCGTGGCATCAGGTGCAAATACAGTCGCGGTCATGGCTTATTTTTCCGATAAGAGCTCTTGGGCGCTAGAGATCAGGCCATCAGCGATTTTCGAGGCATCGACCTCGAAGCGGCCGTCACGAATAGCTTCCTTGATGGCATCGACTCGAGCGGTATCGATGTCATGTGAGGTGTCTGCTGCACTTGAAGGCTGCCACCGTGCAGAAGACTCCGGTGCGCCGGTTTTTGCAACTTCCGGCTCGGCGGCCTTGCGAACGTTGGCTTTCGCGTCGGCAGCTTGAGTGTTTGCGGTGTAGTTCGTAGTGATTTTCACGTTGGTTAGCCTCTATTCGGTAATGTTTAAAAGTCGTTGTGACTGTGCTGTAGGCATTATCGACGTGAATAGGGGGCACTTTATTGGTTTGAGGTGTATTTTCGTATCAAAGTGTTACAAATTTAAGGCGTTGCGTAGTTCAAGTATGAGGCCGCCTCAGAAACGAACGACCGCGCGCTGCGGTGCCGTCGCCTGTCCTCGAATGATCGTTCCACGTTCCGTTTTGATACGTACTGAATCGCCCTTGCCTGCCGAGTTCAGGGCAATCCCAGAGCTGGTCAGATAGAACCCCTTGCCTTGTGCGATAACGCTGATCTCATCGCCTCGAGCGATGAGGTCCGGTGATTTCACCATGTTCTCGAGAATCGGAAGCCTGGAACCGATACGACGCGTCGTAATCTGGCCGACAAGCGCTGAGCGTGTAGTTACCAGCTGTTTCGACAGTGCAGTTAGATCGCCTCGACGCGCGATCAAATCGCTTGTTCGAATCACATGGCCGGTATCGAGCGGCGCCTTTGCAACGTAATAGTTCCCTTCCAAACGAATACGCGCCTGAAAGTAGCGGGTGACCGGCTGGTTATCCGGACAGCGTAGCCCGACCGTAATCGTACTTCTAAGCCGCCCCCCCGCATTGGGCATGAACGGTTGGGGGTTGTGACACGCTCCGAGTGTGCCATGGGGCATTAGAACGTCCACGTGCAGAGTTTGGTCGGGCGTCACTGGCGTGCGCTGCTCGATAAAGCGGGCAAGCGTTGTCTTCAGCACGTCGGTTTCGGTGTCTTCGCGCGGTTGATCTGACCGGCCCGTATTGGCGTAGGTGCTCATGCACATGAGCAAGGCCACGAGTGCAAGAAGCACAGGCACAACGGTGCGCTTTGCGCCGAGCGATTCAAACCTGGTTATCAGAGTTGTCTTCATGCCGGTATACCCATCTTGGCAGATGGAGGCATTCTAGGAAGGTTTCAAAGTGTAACATGACGTGAAATGACGTACTAAATATTGCCTTTTTTAAGCATTGGTGTAACCGAAGTCCTGTAGCTTACGTCTGGAAAACCAAACTTTCGCATTACTCGATGGGTAAATCGCGATGATCGATAAGCTGAATCAGTCGCTGAATTACTTCCAGCAAGCGCTCAATCTGCGCGCCGAACGTCAGGAAGTTCTATCGGCCAACATTGCCAACGCAGACACCCCCGGTTACAAGGCCCGCGATTTCGATTTCAAGGACGCGCTCAATCAGGCCGTGTCCCATAAGGGTGCTGGAGGCTCGGGTGGGCTCGAGATGGCTCGCACCGCGCAGGGGCATATCGCCGGCCAAGGGGATGCCTTCTCTGCCACGTCTTCGCTCAAGTATCGGATACCCGCACAGCCAAGCCTGGATGGGAATACGGTTGATATGGATATGGAGCGCGTGAACTTTGCGGAAAACTCGGTTCATTACCAATCCGACCTTCAGATACTTTCGAACAAGATCAAGGGGCTGAAATCAGCCATGCAACCGGAGCGATAACCGATGAGCATGTTTAACGTTTTTAACATCGCGGGGTCGGCACTGACAGCGCAGTCGCAGCGAATGAACGTCACCGCCAGTAACCTTGCCAACGCCGACAGCGTCGCAGGCCCGGACGGCGAGCCGTACCGAGCCAAGCACGTGAAGTTTCAGCTCGACGCAGCGCCTGGCCAAGCCACTGGCGGCGTTCGTGTGTCGGAGGTCATCGAGGATGATTCCCCGTTTCGCATGATGTTCGACCCCAAGAATCCGATGGCCGACGACCAGGGCTATGTCCGCATGCCCAACGTCGACCCGTCAGCAGAGATGGTCAATATGATTTCGGCGTCGAAGTCCTATCAGGCCAACGTGGAAGTTCTCAACACCAACAAATCCCTCATGTTGAAAACGCTCACCATGGGTGAGTAACGGAGCGTCGCCATGGCCATCAGCAATTCTGTAATGAGTTCGATCAATGGGGCGCCAAGCGTCAACCCGGCAGCAGGCGGGGCGATGTCTTCGGCCTCAAGTGCCCAAGAGATGACCGATCAGTTTTTAACGCTCTTGATCACGCAGATGCAGAACCAGGATCCGCTCAATCCGATGGAAAACTCGGAAATGACCTCACAGATCGCCCAGATCAACACGGTCAGCGGCATCCAGGATCTCAATACCACCCTGAGCGCTATCACCGGTCAGATCAGCAAGACCCAGCAGCTGCAAGCCTCAGCGCTTGCAGGCAAGGGCGTGATGGTCGAGGGCAATGACATCAAGGTGGGCAAGGAGGGCGTGATCACGCCGTTCGGTGTGGCGCTAGATAAGCCCGCAAGCGATGTGACCGTCACCATCAAGGACAACGTGGGCAATGTGGTTCGAACCTACGATATGGGCGCAATCAGTGCCGGTACTCAGTCCTTCTATTGGGATGGGAAAAAGGATGATGGCACCCAGGCCGCCTCCGGTGAGAACTACCGCGTGTCCATCGCTGCAGAAAACAGCGAAGGCCAGCTTCCGGCCAAGACCTTGAATTACGCCTACGTGCAGGGCGTCAACACGATCGGGGACGACACCCGGTTGGATATCGGCACCAAGGCCATCGCGCTTGGTGATGTCTATCAGATTCTTTAAACCGCGTGACGTGACCCCGGTGCCTTCTGGCCCGGTCATCGAAACACCGTCAACGAAACACTGAGGAACGCATCATGTCATTTTCTCAAGGGGTAAGCGGGATCAATGCCGCCAGCAGCAACCTGGACGTCATTGGTAACAACATCGCCAACTCGGCGACCGTCGGCTACAAATCAAGCCGGGCGGAATTTGCCGACATCTATGCCGGCGCCAAGGGGCTTGGTACGAAGGTTGCCGCCATTACCCAGAGCTTCAGCTCCGGCTCGATCGAAACTACTGATCGCGACCTCGACCTCGCGATCAACGGCGACGGCTTCTTCCGTTTCAACGACGGCGCTCAGACCACTTATTCGCGCAACGGCCAGCTTACCCTGACCAAGGATGGCTTTCTGGCCAACGCCACCGGGGCGCGCCTGACCGGCTACCAGGCTCAGGGCAACGGCGTCGTACTGACTGCCGAGAACGCGGCCGCTGCCAAGCAGGCGCTTGGCGGCCAGCCGGCCGCGCTTGAAGTGCCGACCGATAACATGCCATCCAAGGCGACCGAAGCCGGTGGCGTAGTCATGAACCTGGATTCAAATTCTGTGGCTTCTACACCGGATACCACAGTAGCTGGCGCCAATGGCATTAATCCAGGAAATGACGCGTCGTACAATTTCACTACGACGATGACGGCTTACGATTCTTTGGGCAACACACAGCCTATCAACCTGTATTTTTCCAAGAACTCAGCCAATCCCAATGAGTGGACTGTCACAGCCTTCAATGATGACAATGTCGTGGGTACTAATAACGCCGTTCAATTCGACTCCAACGGTCAGTTAAATCCCGCCGGCCAGAACTTGAATGTCGCTTTCACGCCTGCGGGCGGTGGTGCCGCGATGAATTTTGATGTCAGCTTTGATGGCACCACTCAGTTCGGTGATGATTTCGCAGTCAACGATATCAGTCAGGACGGCTACACCTCCGGCGCGCTGACCGGTATTTCCATCGATGACGACGGCTCGCTGATCGCCAGCTACTCCAACGACCAGACCAAGCTGCTTGGTCAGGTGGCGCTTGCCAACTTCCGTAACACCCAAGGGCTTCAGCCGGTCGGTGACAACGGCTGGGTCGAGACCTCCGACTCCGGTCAGCCGCTGCTTGGCAAGGCGGGCACCGGTCAGCTGGGTGGCCTGGTGGCCGGCGCGGTGGAAAATTCCAACGTCGACCTGTCTTCGCAGCTGGTCAACATGATCGTTGCCCAGCGTAACTATCAGGCCAATGCCCAGACCATCAAGACTCAGGATCAGGTGCTTCAGACCCTGGTCACTCTGCGCTAATCGTTGATTCGGGAGTAAGACAATGGATCGGATGATTTACACCGCGCTGTCTGGCGCACAGCAATCGCTCGAGCGTCAGAGTGTGGTCACCAACAATCTGGCCAATGTCTCGACGACCGGGTTCAAGGCGCAGCTTTCGGCCTTCCGCGCCGTCCCCATTCAGGGGGACGGCCTAGCGACCCGAGCGGTCGTGGCCGACACCACGCCGGGTTTCGATGCAAGCCCCGGCATGATCAATGAAACGGGTCGGTCACTTGACGTCGCGATCGACGGTGACGGCTGGCTGGCCGTTGATGATGGCGGCGGCAGTGAAGCCTATACCCGCGACGGCCGGCTTCGCATGGACTCGACCGGCCTTCTGATGGCCGATGGCAAGCCGGTACTGGGTGAGGGGGGACCGATCGTTTTGCCGTTGAACGCCAAGGTATCGGTGGCCTCGGATGGCACCATTTCGGCACTGGGTCTTGGGGATCAGCCCAACACATTGGCTGAAGTAGGGCGTTTGAAGCTGGTTAATCCGGGCAATGATTCCATGCAAAGAGGCGATGATGGTCTCTATCGCGCCAAGGCAGGCGTTGCCGACAACAACGGTAATAACGTCAACGATGGTGAAGACGACGCGCCGGCACGGCTGCCGCGTAACGACGCGGTGCGGCTTGTGTCCGGGGCACTCGAAGGCAGCAACGTCAGCGCCACCGAGGCCATGGTATCGATGATCGACAACGCGCGCCGGTTCGAGATGAACATGAAGATGATTCAAACCGCCGATGACAACGAACAGCGCGCCAATCAGCTGCTCTCGCTGACTTGAACGAGGTAATGGCATGATTCGCTCTCTCTGGATTGCAAAGACCGGGCTCGACGCCCAGCAAACCAAACTCGATGTGGTCTCGAACAACCTGGCCAACGTCAGCACCACTGGCTTCAAGGCGTCTCGGGTGGCGTTCGAGGACCTGCTTTATCAAAACGCGCGTCAGCCTGGCGCCATGTCATCGGTTCAGACCAACCTGCCGAGCGGGCTTCAGGTCGGTACCGGTGTTCAGGAAGTGGCGACCGAGCGCCTGCATACTCAGGGCAATCTCGAGGAAACCGGCAACGCCAAGGACATGGCCATCAATGGCGATGGCTTCTTTTCTGTACAAATGCCCGATGGCACCACGGCCTATACGCGCGATGGCTCCTTCCAGCTTGACCAGAACGGCCAGCTGGTAACGTCCAGTGGCTTCCCGGTCCAGCCGGCGATCGTCATTCCGCCAAACGCGCTGTCGATTTCTGTAAGTCAGGACGGGATTGTCTCCGTCACTCAACCAGGCGATGGTCAAAGCAACCAGGTTGGCCAGCTGCAGCTGTCCACATTCGTCAATAACGCGGGCCTTCAGAGCATGGGGAACAACCTGTACGCTGAAACCACCGCCTCTGGTGCACCGAACGACAATATTCCCGGCAATAACGGCGCGGGTCTGATCAACCAGAAATATCTGGAGACCTCGAACGTCAATGTGGTCGAGGAAATGGTCAACATGATCGCGACCCAGCGTGCCTATGAGATCAACTCCAAGGCCGTCTCCACCTCCGATCAGATGCTTCAGCGTCTGACTCAGCTTTAATAAGACGGGGAGTCGAACATGACGGCCACACGGCGGTTTCGAGGCGCATCGGTCAAGACCCTGAGCGCCGTCGCACTGATGATCGGGCTGTCTGCCTGCGCGTATGTGCCCAGACAGAACATCGTTCAGGGACCGACGACCTCACCGCCGCAGCCTGCGCCGGTGCCGGTGGCCAACGGCTCGATCTATCAGGCCAATTACGTGCGGCCGCTGTTTGAAGATCGGCGTCCGCGTGGGGTGGGCGACATCCTGACGATCGAACTCAACGAAGACGTCAGCGCCACCAAGAGCTCGGCCGCCAACGCAAGCCGAAGTGGCTCAGCGACGCTTGGCATCACGGCAGTGCCCCGTATAACCGGTGGGCTTGTCACCGCCGATCAGAACACGGACATGAGTGGCGGCAGCGATTTCGAAGGCTCCGGTGGGGCGAGTGCAGCCAACTCGTTTGTGGGTGTGATCACCGTGACCGTCATGGATGTGTTGCCCAACGGCAATTTGAAGGTGGCCGGTGAAAAGCAGATCGGCATCAATCAGGGCGCCGAATACATTCGCTTTTCCGGAGTGGTCAACCCGGCCTTTATTTCGACCGCCAACACCGTGGAATCGACCCAGGTCGCCGATGCGCGTCTTGAGTACTACGGCGATGGCTACATCGACGAAGCGCAGCGCATGGGCTGGTTGCAGCGTTTCTTCCTGAACATATCGCCTTTCTAAGCCAGGTACAGCGCCATGATATCAAAGATAAAATTCGCTTTCGTATCGCTAATGGTCGCTGCCATACCCTTGGTAGCACCCACGGTTCACGCTGCACCGCTCAAGGAGATCGCGACCATCGCAGGCGTTCGCGACAACCCGGTCGTGGGGTATGGGCTGGTGGTTGGGCTTGATAATTCAGGCGACCAGACCACTCAGGCCCCGTTTACCGGCCAATCGCTTCGTAACATGATGTCGCAGCTCGGTATTACCGTACCAAGCGGGACCAACATGCAGCTCAAGAACGTGGCCGCCGTCATGGTGACCGCGGAGCTTCCGCCGTTTGCAAGCCCGGGCCAGAAAATGGACATCGTGGTGTCGTCGGTTGGTAACGCCAAAAGCCTTCGTGGCGGTACGCTGCTCATGACGCCGCTGAAAGGCGCCGATGGTCAGGTTTACGCACTGGCGCAAGGCAATGTGCTGATCGGTGGCGCGGGCGCCTCCGCCGCGGGCTCAAGCGTCACGGTCAACCAGCTGGCGGCAGGGCGTGTGGTCGATGGCGCGACCATCGAGCGCAGCGTGCCACTCGATCTTGGCAGCAACGGTCGCATCACCATGGAGCTCAAGCAGGCTGATTTCAGTACCGCCCTCGATGCGATGAACGCGATCAACCGTAATTTTGGGCGCCCCGTTGCCCGAGCGCTCAATTCACGCACCATCGAGCTCAATTCGCCGGTCGAAAAATCCGCCCAGGTGGCGTTTATCGCTCAGGTCCAAAACATCAATGTTTCTCAGGGCGCGCCGTCGCCCAAGGTGGTCATCAATCAGCGTACCGGTTCGGTGGTCATGAACGGCACGGTCACGCTTAGCCAGGCGGCGGTTGCGCACGGCAATCTCTCGGTGGTGATCGACAACAACCCGATCGTTGCCCAGCCCAACGCGTTTGCAGGTGGCGATACGGCGGTCGTGCCCAACGCCGATGTCACACTTCAGGAAGAAGACGGCGCGCTTCAGGTCATCAATGCAAGCGCCCAGCTTTCCGAAGTCGTGAACGCGCTCAATGCACTCGGGGCGACACCGACCGATCTCATGTCGATTCTTCAGGCGCTGAAGACCTCCGGAGCGCTTCACGCTGAACTGGATGTCATTTGAGGTGATGCATGGATCTTTCTTCTCAGTTCGCACTTGATGTTCAAGGGGTTTCAAAGCTCAAGTTCTCGGCGCGTCAGAATCAGCAGGAAGGGCTCACCCAGGCCGCCCAGCAGTTCGAAGCCATGCTCCTGAACATCATGGTCAAGGGCATGCGAGACACGGTGCCGGACAGCGGCCTGCTCAGCAGTCACCAGGGCGACCTGTATCAGTCGATGATGGATCAGCAGTGGGCCCAGACCATGTCCAACGAGGGCATCGGTATTGCGGACATGCTGGTCAAGCAGCTCGGGGGTAACCCGGGGCCAGTCGCGTCTTCCGAGCCTGACGCCAAGCGGTCGATGATGGCGGGCGTACCCACCGGGGCACCGGTGGCGCTCAAGGACGAATGGCTTCGCCGCGGCAGTGTCGATGAGTCTACCAAGGCGGCAGGCGACAATGCCGACTGGTATAAGGCGCAGCTACTGGTCACTGAGCAGGCGGAAAAGCGTCTTGAGCAAACCTCTCAGACCTCAGCGATTGCGGCATCCGATCTGCCGCCCCATGTGCAGCGGTTTCTCGACAAGGTGGGGAGCGCTGCCGAACGGGCAAGCCAGGTGGTCGGTATCTCGAGCCGTTTGATTGTCGCCCAGGCGGCACTCGAAACCGGCTGGGGCAAGCACGAGATCAAGACCGCTGACGGCGGTCAAAGTCATAACCTTTTTAACATCAAGGCCACCCCTGGCTGGAAAGGGGATGCGTCAAATGTCATGACCACCGAGTACATCGATGGGCAGGCACAAAAGCTTCGAGATGGGTTCCGGGTGTATGGCTCCTATGAAGAATCATTCAATGACTATGCCCGTCTTCTAACGCAGAACAGCCGTTATGACGGCGTGGTCGAGGCGAAAAGCGATGAAGCCGCCGCCTGGCAACTTCAAAACAGTGGCTACGCGACCGATCCTCAGTACGCCACCAAGCTGATTTCAATCATGCGTCAGCTTCCAGAGCGCTTTGATGCAGGTGATCAGCTCGCTCAAGGGCCTTCGGCTGAGTCGGTCAAGTCGGCCTACGGGATCGATGACGTTCCAAGCCGCATTTTTTGAGTTAATGAAGCCCTTCGGGGCTTTATTTCTTTATTAGCCGGCCGATATCTGATGGCAACAAAGACCTTTGCGGCAGCGCATTTCGGGGAAAAGACATGGCGAATCTCATCAACATTGGTCTGTCGGGGCTGAAAGCGACACAGGCAGCGCTCAGCACGACCAGCAACAACATCAGCAATGCCGACACCGAAGGCTACAATCGGCGTGTCGCGCAGTTCGGCCAGTCGCCGGGCACCTCAACTCCGGCGGGCTATTTTGGTAACGGGGTAAACCTCGAAGGCATTTCTCGCCAGTACGAAGGCTTTTTGAGCAATCAGCTCAACAAGGCCAAGAGCGAGCAGTCGGCGTTATCGTCTGAGCTGACCGAGATGACCCAGATCGACAATGTGCTTGCCAATGAAGACTCCGGCCTTGATTCGCTGATGTCGTCGTTTTTCTCAAGCATTCAGAAGCTTGCCGATACGCCAGCCGACCCTGCCGTGCGCGAAACGGTGCTCGGCGATGCGCGCAGCATGGTGGCTCAGTTCAAGTCCGTGTCCGGCTATCTTGGTGACATGGAACAGGGCGTCGAGAGCCAGCTCAATGATGCAGTCGGCCAGATCAACAGCTACACCAGCCAGATCGCGAATCTTAACAAGCAGATCACGATTACACAGTCCAAGACCGGCAATGAGCCGAGCGATCTCATGGATCAACGTGACCTGTTCGTGTCGAAGCTCAGTGAGCTGACCTCGATCAACGTGGTCGAGCAGGATGGCAAGTACAACATCTCTGTTTCAGGCGGGCAGTCGCTTGTGCAGGGCAATGACAATTACCGTATGTCGCTTGTTGATGATTCAAGCGATCCTACTCGCAAGACGGTCGCGATCGCCAACGGCTCCGGCGGTAACTTCGAAATCAGTGAAGACCGGCTGACCGGCGGTAAAGTGGGGGGGCTATTGGCGTTTCGTAACGGCGGGCTTGAATCCGCTCAACAGCGACTGGGTCAGCTGGCGGTCAGCCTTTCCGGCAGCATTAATCAGCAGCATGTGCAGGGCCAGGATCTTGGCGGTAATGCGGGTGAGCCCGTGTTCGCGCTTGGTAGTCCGGATAGCTTTGCTCACGCCGATAATACCAGTACGGCAACGGTTTCAACCACGTTCAATGATAGCGTCGACCAACTGCGCCCAAGTAATTACACGGTTGAGTTCGAGGCTGGCACGTACACCGTGACCCGTGAAAGCGATGGAACAACGTCAAGCTTTGCCTCAGGCGGCCTGCCGACTGACAGCAACGGCGCATCCGTTATCTCGGTCGATGGGTTGGATATCGCGGTATCGGGTACGCCCGCCGACGGCGATGCGTTTCTGGTCAAACCGTTCGAGTCCGCCACGCGTGAAATGGATTTGATGATTTCTGATCCGGCCAAGCTTGCCGCCGCCGGGGCGGGTAACGGCATCGGTGACAACACCAATGCCCAGGCGATGGCCGATCTTCAAGGCGCCAAGCGCATTGGGGGGGACACCTCGTTCAGCGGTGCGTATGCTCAGTTGGTCAGTGATGTCGGAACGCGCACCGCGACTCTTAAGGTCAAAAGCGACGCACAAAACAGTGTGGTCGAGCAGGTGTCGACCGCTCAACAGTCGGTGTCCGGGGTCAATCTGGAAGAAGAGGCAGCCAATCTTCTGAAATTCCAGCAGATGTATACGGCCAACGCGAAAGTTATTTCCACTGCTCAGAACATGTTCAATGAGCTGATCGGGATCATGAGGTAATCGCCATGCGTTTAAGTTCCGCCTCCATATTTAATAACAGCCTGTCGGCACTTCTGGATCAACAGGCCAAGCGCAGCGACATCGGCATGCAGATGGCGACCGGCAGACGGGTCGTGACTGCCGCAGATGACCCGAGTGCGGCGTCGCAGGCGTTGACGACGCGTCAGGCGATGTCCACGACCGAGCAGCACGCTTCCTCGCGTACCACCGCCGAGCGCAACCTGTCGCTTGAAGAGACCGTGCTCGACAACGTCACCACCTCGATTCAATCGGCGCAGAATCTGATCGTGCAGGCCGGTAACGGGTCTCTGTCGGATGCCGATCGCAACTCGATCGCAACTCAGCTTGAGAGTGTCTATCAGCAGCTGGTAGGGCTTTCGAATTCTACCGACGGTAACGGCAACTATATCTTTGCAGGTGCGCAGTCCGGCACCAAGCCGTTCGAGGTCGATGGCACTGGCCGAGTAAGCTATCAGGGTGATAGCAACCAGCAGTCAATCAAGGTCGATGCATCACGGCAGATGAAGTCCTTCGATACCGGCGACAAGATTTTTGGGTCGGTTACGGCGAGTTCGAAGTACATCACCCAGGAAACAGCAGGCAATACGGGCACCGCATCCTTCGCGGGTCCGACCGTCAGCGATTCCAACAACGCTGAATACGGTGACAGTTTTCAGATTAATTTTACAGACGACGGCGCGGGCAATCTGTCCTACACCGTGACCAACACAACCCAGAGCACAACCAGTGCCGCTCAGCCTTATACCGAGGGCGATAGCCTGACGTTTGGCGGCTTGAAGCTTGAGCTCGACGGCACGCCGGCCGATGGCGATGGGTTCAGCGTGGCCAGGGGACGTAGTGAAGACAACAACTTCATCAATGCCATCAAGAACGCGGTCGATGCGCTCAATACCGAACAGTCCACCGGTCGGGCCAAGGCATCACTTGAAAATGCGCTGTCGGCGACAAGCCGCCAGTTGAGTAATGGCCTGGATAACGTTTTGACCGTACGTTCAACGGTCGGTTCGCGGCTCAATGAGATCGATGTTCTAAACGCAGTCGGAGATGACCGGGCGCTGGCCTATGAGGACAGACTGTCATCACTGGTCGATCTTGACTATGCCAAGGCCATCTCGGACTTTTCATTGAAGCAGGTGGCTTTGGAAGCGGCTCAGAAAACCTTTAGCCAGACCCAGCAGATGTCGCTGTTCGATCTTATTTGATCAAGTGCTTTTGCGCTCATGAAAACGCCTCGCGGCCGACACCGCGAGGCGTTTTTTTAGAGGTGACATTGCGTGATCCGAGAGCCAAGGCAGTGTTCTGAGGACGTGTAGGGTCATCTTCGATGAGGGCGTGTCAGGGCGCGCCGAGCGTTCGGGCAAGCTCCGCCATCATGTCCAGCCCCTGTTTGAAAAGTTGCTCGAAGATGCCGCCCATTTCAGGGAGCAGAAAGGTGATGAGCACCACACCGAACAATAGTGTCATGGGAAAGCCGATCGAAAAGATGGTCAGCTGAGGGGCGGCGCGGTTCAGGATGCCCATGGCCAGGTTGGTAATCAAAAGCGCGGTAATCAGTGGCAGTGCCAGTAAAAGACCCGCGCTGAACAGAAGACTTCCCCACATCGCAATGGTGTTCCAGGCGCTGGCATTCAGAGCGGTTGCCCCGATTGGCAGCAGGGTGAACGTATTGGCCAGGACTTCGAGCATGTAGAGATGGCCATTCAGGGCGAGAAAAAGCATCAATGCGATCAGATCGAAAAACCGGGCCAACACCATGGTTGATCCGCCGGAGTCGGGGGAGAAAAAGGTCGCGAATGAAAGACCCATCTGAAAGCTTATGAAGCTTGCCGCCATCTGTATGGCCGAGAACACCAGTCGAACCACGAATCCCAGTGACACGCCGATCAGGATCTGTTGCACGACCAGCCAGATGCCCGCGTAGGAAATGAAAGGCACATTTGGTAGAGGCGGTAGGCTGGGGACGATCGCAATGGTAAACAGCGCCGCAATGCCAATCTGGGGAATGCGGGGCATGCTGCTGTGGCGAAAGACCGGTGCCGCCGCGATGAAGGCCAATACGCGAATGAACGGCCACATGAAGGCCGTCAGCCAGTAATTGAGCTGGGCCGTGGTGATCTCGAGCATGGCGTCAGGTGCCGAGCAACTGCGGCAGGCTATAAAAGAGTGTCCGAGTGAAGTCGACAAGCGTTGCGATCATCCAGGAGCCTGCAACGACAAGCGTTGTGAAAACGGCAAGGATCTTTGGAATGAAGGACAGGGTCATTTCGTTGATCTGGGTTGCGGCCTGAAAAAGGCTGACGAGAAGGCCTACGATCAAGGCTACGCTCAGAAGGGGTGCTGCGAGCATCAGCATCAGTTTCATGGCTTGATAGGCCAGGCTCATTACCGTTTCGGGAGTCATGGTGTATTCCTTATCCGCCGAGATAGAAACTTTGAGCCAGCGAGCCCATCAATAGCTGCCAGCCATCGACCAGAACGAACAGCATCAGTTTGAACGGGAGCGAAATCGTGGCTGGGGGCACCATCATCATACCAAGCGCCATCAGCACGCTGGCCACGACCAGGTCGATGACCAGAAACGGGATGAAGACAGTAAAGCCGATCTGAAACGCGGTCTTGAGCTCGCTGGTCACGAAGGCGGGCATCAATAGACGCATGGGCACATCTTCAGGGCCTTGCCAGTCTGGGGCATCGGCCAGGCGTGCAAACAGGGCAAGATCGGCCTCGCGCGTTTGATTCATCATGAAGGTCCTGATGGGCTGTGCGCCTTGCTCGATGGCCTGCTGAAAGGTCATTTCGTTGTTCGATAGTGGCACATAGGCTTCGTCGTAGATCTGACTGAACACCGGTGACATCACGAAAAAGGTCAGAAACAAGGCCAGACCGACCAGAATTTGATTCGATGGCGCCGACTGCGTACCGAGTGCGGTTCTAAGCAGGCTCAAAACGATGATGATGCGAGTGAATCCAGTCATCATCAAAAGCACGGCGGGCAAAAACGCCAGCGACGTCAGCAGCACCAGCAGCTGAACATTCAGGCCCCACTCCTGGCCGCCATCGGCCATTGGCTGGCTTGTCAGCGCGGGCAGCGCTGCAAAGGCTGAGGGTGATATCAGTCCGAGCGCCAAGAGTTTAAATAAGAAACGCGTCATGAGTTATCCCGTTGAGAGGATGTGCGGGCCATCTTTTTTTTAAGATTGTGGGCCAGAGCTTCCCTGAAGGTCGGAAGCGTCTTTGTTTCATGGTCTTTAGTAGCTACTTCGTCTTCAGGCAGGGGAGGCAGCGTATGCAGGTGCGTGATGCTTTGACTCGTCACGCCCAATACAAGTCGTGCATCCTCGGTTTGAATGACGACAACGCGCTCCCGTTGCCCGACAGCCTGCGAGCCGAGCACCCTGAGCTGCTGATTGGCTCCGGAAAACTGGCGCATCGGTCCCATGCGTTTGACAAGCGCCGCGCAAGCAAAGATCAGAGCAACCACGACCAGAAGGCCAAGCACCATCTTGCCAAGGCTTTCCATGCCGCCAAGGCCTGAGCCGCTCTGAAATACCGGGGCGGCCTGGGCGGTAACATGACTTCCTAGTGTGATTGCGGTCTGAACCGAGCTTTCGCTGAGCGCTGTCATTAACGATTGAGCCTTTGTATACGTTCGGTGGGCGTGACGATGTCGGTAATACGAATACCATATTTATCATCGACGACCACTACCTCGCCCTGGGCGATCAGATAGCCATTGACCAGAATGTCCATCGGTTCGCCCGCAAGGCCATCAAGTTCAACCACCGAACCCTTGGCCAGATCAAGAAGCTGGCGAATGGTCAGGCGCGTGCGCCCCAGCTCGACAGACATGGTGACCGGAATTTCCATGATCACGTCGAGCTCACGCGGCAGCCCGCCGCTCGAGTCGCCGGTATCCAGAGGCTTGAAGATATCCTCGCTGGCACTGGCGTGTGTGGTTTCGGTCGCCTCTGGTGCGGTCGCCGCCTCTTCGGCAAAGGCGTCGCCCCAGATGTCTTCGGCGCTGGCCTCGCTCAGGCTGTCCTCGGCCGCTTCCTGTTCGGCAAACGCATCGCCCCAGATGTCTTCGGCACTGGGCCCTTCGTCCTTGGGAGTATCGCTTGAGGCATTGTCGGTCGACTCGGACTGCGTTTGAGTCTCTTTTGGATCTTCAGGAGTATTTGGATCAGACATTTTTCAAGTCCCGATAAGTTTCTTGAACGACATGGTCGATTACGCGTTTGACACGCAGCCCTTTTTGCCCGTTTGAGGAGCCGTAATCGCATTCGAGGACAGGAACCCCATCGATGCGGGCAATCACGTTTTGAGGAAGTTCAAAGGGAAATACATCCCCCACTTTCATTTTCGAAACCTGGGCCAGATGGGTCTGAATCTCGCCGAAGGTGGCAACCAGATCGACACTCGACTGCTTCACTTCGGCGGCGAGCTTCGAACGTCTGAATGCTTCTTCTTCCTTTTCCATGTTCTGCTGGGTGCCCGAAAGCTCTTCCTTGATCGGCTCGAGCATCGAGTAAGGCATGCAGATGTGGAAGTCACTGCCGAACGAGCCGACTTCCAGGTGAAACGTCGTATTGATGACCAGCTCGTTCGGTGTGTTGACGATGTTGGTGAATTTCACCTGCATTTCAGAGCGTTGATATTCAAGGTCCACCGGGAATATGCTCTGCCAGCCTTCGCCATAGCTTTCAAGCGCCAGGTTCAAAAGGCGCTGGATCAGGCGCTGTTCGGTATGCGTGAACTCACGACCTTCGGATTTGGTTAGAAACCGGCCGTCGCCGCCGAACAGGTTATCGACCACGAGAAAGACCACGTTCGGTGGAAACACGATCAAGGCGTTCCCCCGTAGCGGCTTGATTGCGATCATGTTGATATTGGCCGGAACCGGGAGGTTACGGGTGAAATCGATATAGCGCTGATACTTGACCTGGCCGACCGTGATGTCGGCCGAGCGACGAATCAGGTTGAACAGGGCCATTCGAAACCGCCGGGCAAAACGCTCGTTGATGATGTCTAGCCCGTGCAGCCGGCGTCGAATCATGCGCTGTTGCGTGGCCGGGTCGTATGGGCGAATTTTCTTGCCCGAACTTTCCTCTGCGCTGGACTGCTCTTCTTCATCGCCGCTTACCCCCTTCAAGAGGGCATCGATTTCATCCTGCGACAACATATCGTCTGCCATGGCCCTGATCCTTGTCGGTTACTGAACGATGAAGTCGGTGAACAGGACGTCAGACACGGTAATTGGCTGTCCTGCGCCTTCAAAGGGCTGATCGAATGCCTGGCTTATGGTGTCGGCCAGCTGGCGTTTCCCCTCAAGCGTTGCCAGCTCCTTCGAGTCCTGGCTTGTCAGCACCAGCAGGATGCGATTGCGCACCTCTGGCATGTGCTCGAGCATGTGTGTCTGTGCCTCGGCACTTTCAACACGCAGGGAAATGCCGACATAAAGCATGCGCCCGCTGTTGTCGCCCAGATTGACCGTGAACGGTTTCAACTCGACAAAGACCGGTGTGGGCGGAGGGGGCGGTGGCGCCTGCTCGGTGACTTCCTCACTCGGCGCATCATCTGCCAGAAGGAAGTAGTACGCTCCTGCAGCGGCACCTGCTGTTACGAGCACGCTGAGTAACACGATCAACCAGAGCTTGGATTTTTTATTGGGCGCATCGTCTGATGACGCTGTTTTTACTTTTGCTTTTGCCATGAGATTTTCCATTACTCCGGACTTTTCGATAGCACCGATAGTACCGGTGGCGGAGGCGAATGAAGGTCCAAAAAGACGTGTTACATCAGGTTACCTTTTCGTTTTAGAGTCCTTGCCGAGCTTTCAATCACTTATCCTGAAAAATGGCCTTGTTCCAAATAAAAAAGCCCCCGTTAAACGGGGGCATTGGAGGCAAGCTAATGCGAGCATGCAATCAAGCGAACAGGTCTATCCCCCCAAGGCGTGACGAGGTGGGCGCCCGGGCAAGAATGTCGTCTGCAGTACCGGTGATCGAGCGCGCGTCATCCCTATCCTGTCCGAAGGCGGAGGTCTCCCCTCGACCCTCTTTAGTGCCACTGTCCTGGTTTGATTGGCCAAACGCGAAATGCTGAGGCTGTTGTTGGTCGCTCACGCTTGTCTGACCAAGTTGGATGCCGCTGTCGGCCATGGCTTCTTTAAGGTGAGGCAGTGCAGTCTCAAGTGCAGATCGCACGTGGGCGTTGGCCGAGAAAAAATGGGCCTGTGCACCTTGATCATCCATTTTCAGCGAAATGGACAGTGGGCCCATATCCCGTGGGTTCAGGTGAAGCTCGGCCTGGCCCTGACCCTGAGCGCTCATTCGGATCATGTGTTGACCAAGCGCGCCGTTCCAGTTGTCACTGCCTACCTGTGCGTTCATCACACCGGTATAAAGCCCTGTTGATGTCGGCGCTGGCTGACCCGGCTGCGCCTGACCGGGCACCACTGCGGGTTGAGCGGAGGGGATCGAGGCCGACGTCACTGTATTGCCGGCACCGCCTGTAGTTGCGTCACCGCCGCCAAGGGCCATGGCCTTGAGTGAGAAAGGTGCGTTGTCACCTTTGTGACCATCACGTTGTGTCACGCGACTTGCAACATCATCGAGCGTCTTATCGGAAAATGCGCTTTGCTGCTGCGCCTGGAGTTGTGCTGTCTTGCTCATGCCCTTGCCGTTGTTACCGAATTGAGCGGATTCAGAGCCCGGTTTAGAGGTCTGAGAGGGTAGAGCCTGGGCTGGATTGAATGCGGCGATCAGCCCACTGGCTGCGGGTTCGTCCTCAAACGTATCCCCGGCCGGTTCATCGCCAGGATGTTTTCCACCCAATGAAGGCAGTGTCTTGTCCGAGCCTGTCTTGGTTAGGGCAACGGTCGAGGCTGTTGCGCCACTGAGTGACTCCTTGAGCGCTGCGTTTGCCTCGGAAGCAGTCAAGGGCTCGGACGCCATCCGTGATGTGAGTGACCGCGCTGCCGTTAGGCGTGTCATCCACTGTTCTTGATTTGAGGCAGCCGATGAAAGCTCTTTCGGTGCTTTATCAAACGCCGCCACAATAGGCTGTTCGGTGGCGGGCGCCTGTTCACCGAGCGGTGCTCGTAGGTTATCTGCCTTGTGTGAAAGCGCATCGAATTGTTTCGCATCAGGCGCATCACCCTGCGCCGGATTTTGAGATGCAGGTGCGCTATCGCCGCGCGCCTGAGCACTGGAGGGCGAACCGGTTTTAGTCTGTTCGCTCGACCCGGTACGAGCTCCGGCGGCGGCCTTTAGCGTACCCTCAAACCCCTGTCCCGAGTCGGTCTCGGATCCGGCAGTTGTTCGACCCGAGGGAGAGGGCGCGGCTGTTGAAAGGCCCGGCAGGGAAACGGATGTGCTCATTGATGGGGTCCTTTTGCTTAGCCGAAGCTCGAAACAGCTCGACTGGCGAATTCATCCGACAGACGCTGTTCGTATTTTTTGGCAACGAGTTCGCGTTCTTCGTTTCGTCGCGTTGCCAGTGCGTCGAACGAGTTGAGGCGCTGCTGTTGTTGCTGCCAATGCTTGACGCCCTGGTTGACGCGCTGGTCGCAATTCTTGAGCGCGTTTTCCTGTTGGGCGATGGCCTGGTCGAGCGAGGCGATAAAGCGCTGATAGTTTTGAAGTTCGTTCATGCTCATTCCGCGTTTCATGGCATCATCAAGTTTCTGCCGATACTCATCGCGGTATTGAAGCAGCGTATCGAGCTGCTCCTGAGAGCTCTGTTTGGTCTGGCGAAGTTTGCCCAGATGCTGCGCCGCGCTGTCCCGGTTATTGGTCGCAAGGTCGATCAGCGTATCCAGTGCAGAGGAATGGCTACCCATTACAATCTCCTTTGGCCTTCATCAAAACAGATGATTGAGCTTCATCACCGCTTCACCATACGTCGTGCTTTCCGTCATGCGCTGTTGCAGAAACTCTTCGAGTTTCGGGTAAAGCTGTATGGCTCTATCAAGCAATGGGTCGCTGCCGTGCGCGTAAGCGCCCACACTGATCAAATCCCGATTGCGCTGATAGCGTGACATCATCTGTTTAAAGTACTTGATGCGTTCAAAGTGTGTTTCATCGATAAGGGCCGTCATTGCGCGACTTATCGATGCTTCGATGTCAATGGCTGGATAATGGCCGGCTTCGGCAAGCTTGCGCGACAGCACGATATGGCCATCGAGAATGGCGCGCGCCGCATCGGCGATGGGGTCCTGCTGATCGTCGCCTTCAGTCAGTACGGTATAGAAGGCGGTAATCGATCCCTTGTCCGGTGCATCGTTGCCGGCACGTTCAACCAGTGCCGGAAGCTTTGCAAAGACCGAGGGCGGATAGCCCTTGGTGGCCGGTGGCTCGCCAATGGCAAGCGCAATTTCGCGTTGTGCCATGGCGTAGCGTGTCAGCGAATCCATGATCAATAGAACGTTCAGCCCTTTTTCACGGAAATCCTCGGCCAGCCGTGTCGCGTAGGCTGCGCCCTGCAGACGAAGCAGCGGTGAGTTGTCCGCAGGCGCCGCGACGACCACGGAGCGTTTGATGCCTTCATCGCCCAGAATATTTTCGATGAAATCCTTGACCTCTCGGCCGCGTTCTCCGATCAGCCCGACGACGATGACATCGGCGCGGGTATAGCGCGCCATCATGCCAAGCAACACACTTTTGCCCACGCCTGAACCCGCAAAAAGGCCAAGGCGTTGACCGCGCCCGATGGTCAGCAGCGAGTTGATGCTTCGAACACCTACATCCAGCACTTCCTTTATCGGCTCACGTTCGAGTGGGTTGAGCATCGGGGCCGAAAGCGCTGCATATTCGGCGTCCTTGGGCGCGGGTTTACCATCGAGCGGCCGCCCGCGGGCATCGACGATGCGGCCAAGTAGCGCCTTGCCCACTGGAAAGCGTTTGCCCTTGGCGTGGTTACTGACCTTGGGCGCCCAGACGCGCGCGCCGGGTACGAGTCCGGAGGTTTCGACGTAGGGCATCAGGTAGAGCTTGTCGCCGGTAAAGCCCACGACTTCGGCTTCCGTAGTGCGTCCTTCGTCCTCAAGCTCAATCAGGCAGCTGCTTTCGAGCGGCAATTTAAGGCCGGTGGCTTCAAGCACCAATCCGGTGGCCCGCGTCAGGCGCCCAAACTGCTGGGTCGGTGCGATGTTCGATGCGGCCTTGCGAGCGTCTTCGAGCGTTCGCTGCCAGTGACTTGTAAACAGGGCGGTTTCTACACTCATCAGTGTTCACCATGGCCGACGGCCTGAAGAAGTCGCTCCCAGCGTCCGGCCCGGGTGGCGTCGATTTCCCGGGTGTCGGTTTCGATCCGACAGTCACCGCGCTGGATATCGTGATCGGAAAGTAGCTGCCAGCCGGCCTGTTTCAATACGTCACCCAGTTCGGATTGCACCAGTTCCAGATCATCCGGATGGATGAACAGGCGAGGACGCCCGGTAAGGGTGGGTTCACTGGCAAGCAAAGACTCGATGTCATCGAGAATATGCTCGGGATTGAGCTCAAGTGACCGGTTGGCAAGCCGCCGACCGGCTTCGAGCGCAAGCTCGGCAAGCTGCCGGCTGACGTCCTGATTGAGGCTTGCCATGCTTTCCGAGAACTGTTCGGCCAGTACCGCGATGGGCGAAATGGTATTTTCGAGTCGTACGCCAAGCATTTCTTCGTATTCGGCGTGAGCTTTCAGCTCACCTTCCTCGCGGCCCTTGTTGAAGCCGTCCTCAAACCCTTTTTTGAGACCCGCTTCATAGCCTTCTTTCTTCGCCTGCTCGAAGATGGCCTGGCGCTTGGCATCCTCCCGGCGACGCTGTTGCTGCTGGGCATCTGGCTTCGGTGGCTTGGCCGTCTGGGTGGGGTGTTGCCGTCGGCGTTCGAGCGACCCCATTTCCCAGCGCTGCCAGTCATTTGAAGAATCAGACATACGCTTCGTCTCCGCCGGAGATCTGGATCTCTCCGGAATCGGCCAGTTTGCGAATCAGCTGCAGTATGTTTTTCTGCTCGGTCTCGACCACGGACACGCGAAGCGGCCCGCGCATCTGCATGTCTTCACGCAACATTTCTGCCGCACGATTGGACATGTTGGACAGCACCCGGTTGATAAGCTCTTCCGGCGAGCCCTTGAGCGCGACCACCAGCGAGTTGGTGTCGACGTCCTGCAGGATGCGCTGAATGGTGCGATCGTCGAGATCGGCAATGTTTTCGAACACGAACATTTCGTCGATGATCTGCTGCGCCAGCGAATCGCTGTAATTGCGCACGGTATCGATGACGCTCTCTTCCTGAGTCGAATTCATCAGGTTGAGAATCTCGGCCGCCGTTCTTACGCCACCCATCTTGCTGCGTTTGAGGTTCTGGCCATCAAGCAGTCCGCCGAGTACTTCGGTGAGCTCCTGAAGGGCCGCCGGCTGTACGCCGCTGAAGGTCGCGATACGAAGCACGATGTCGTTTCGAAGTGCGTCGTCAAAGAGCGCCAGAATATCGGCGGCCTGGTGGCGCTCGAGGTGAACGATAACGGTCGCGATGATCTGTGGGTGCTCGTCCCGAATCATCTCGGCCACGACCGTCGGCTCCATCAGGTTGAGTGCATCGATGCCCGAACCATGATTGGCCTCGAAGATATCTTCGAGAATGCTTGCGGCGCGGTCTTCCCCGAGTGCCTTGATCAACACTGTCCGGATATGGTCGCCGGAGTTGATATCGACTGCGCTCAGTTGATCCAGCTCACTGTCGAACTGTCTAAGCACTTCAGCAATGCGCTCTTTCGGCACCTGGCGAAGGCCGGCCATGGCGAGCCCTAGCTGCTGAATTTCCTTGGGCGACATGTATTTGAAAACGTCGGCCGCGGTATCTTCATCCAGCGTCATCATCAAAATGGCGCTGCGCTCGAGCCCTTCTTCGTTAAACGGGGAATTATTGGCCATCGTGATGCATCCACCCTTTGATTATGACTGCGACCAGTTTCGGATCCTGTTTGGCGACCGTGCGTGTGTTTTCGAGCTTGCGTTTGTACTCTTCGCGTTTCTGGTTGCGTTTCTGTTCTTCCTGCTTGAGGCGTTTGTTTTCCATTTCCTGGTCGATGTCGTCTTCTTCGTCATCGTCGCCGACCATGACAGAGATGCCATCTTCGTCGCGCTCCTGACGCGGCATGTAGCGTCCGGCGTACGGCTTGACCAGTTTCTTCCAGAGGAAGAGGGCGATAAGTGCGATCAGCAGGTACTTGCCAATGGTCATCGCCAGCGCGATCAGCTCGGAATTCTGCCACCAGGGCGGCGTCGGCATCCGTTCGGGCTCGGTGAACTGCGAGTTGACGACTTCGAGCGAATCGCCCCGAGCATCACTAAAGCCCATGGCTTCACGAACCAGGCGATTGATGCGCTGCATTTCCTCATCGCTCAGCGCCGCCTGGGTAACGTTACCTTCCTCGTCGACCTGCGGACGGAAGTTGACAACGACCGCGACGGATAAACGTTCGACCTGGCCGGTGTCTTCTTTCACATGACGGATCGTGCGATCGACTTCGTAATTGACCGTAGTGTTTCGCTGGCTCGACTGGGGTGCCGTGACTTGTTGCTCGCCGTCTTCACCTTCTTGTTGAGCATTGATCGGAGACGCTGCAACGCCCGGTGGCTGATTGCTCAGCGCGCCCGGCACACCGCCGACCGTACCTTCTCCAACCTGCTTGGCTTCACTGGTCTGCTGGCTACGAACCGCTGCCTCGTTCGGAGGCTGGTTGGGGCCGTATTTTTCCTGAGTGTGTTCACCCACCGAGAAGTCGACATCGGCCGTTACCATGGCCTTGACGTTATTCTTGCCAACCAGTGGCGCAATGATCGATTCGATTCGGCTTCGGATCTTGTCTTCGATTTTGGTGGTGTATTTAAGCTGGGTGTCATTCATTTCACCCAGGCCATCGCTTGCAGAGTTGGATAAAAGGTTGCCGCTTTCATCCACCACGGTGACCTGGCTTGCAGGCATGTCGGTCACACTGCTTGAGACCAGATGGGTAATCGCATTGACCTGGCCGGCATCAAGCACGCGGCCGGCATAAAGTGACACCACGATTGAGGCGCGTGGTGATTTCTTGTCTCGAACAAAGACGGTCGGTTTTGGAATGGCGAGGTGGACTCGGGCGGTGCGAACACTCCCAAGCGATTCGATGGAGCGGGCCAGTTCGCCTTCGAGTGAGCGCTGGTAGTTTACGTGTTCAGCAAACTGGCTGACGCCGAACGACTGATTGTCCATCAGCTCAAAGCCTACATTGCCGCCGCGTGGCAGCCCCTGACCCGCCAGATTCAGACGCGTTTGGGCGACCTGGTCTACCGGTACGGAGATCGTCTCACCGCTGGGTGAAAGCTTGTAAGGGACCTGCATTTGCTCGAGCTGCGTTACGATCTCGCCGCCATCCCGGCCGCTGAGGTTCGAAAACAGAACGCGGTAGTCGGGGCTTCGTGCCCAGAGCAGGAGCGTAACGACAATGGCAAGTGCCGCCGCGGCCACAATGATCGCCGGGATCTTCGGGTTTGCCTTGATCTGCTCAATCAACGACGGTTTTTTATCCCCACCCATCGTCGTTGAAGTCGCTTCATTGGTCATAGGTGCGCCTCGTTACGCCTGAATCATGCTGTGCGGTGTTATGCCCGAAATGGTTGTTATGCCCTAAATACATGCCGACGTTGTATCAACGATGCGCTTTTGCTCGTTGCGGCTTGGGTCGAGGGTATTATTGCTAAAGGCGGGCGAGGCTATGGACTGAAAAGGTGTGTTTTTGATCGTTAATTATTGTAATCGGGGCGGGCGCCCAATTGGTAAGCTTGTTCCAGATCGATACATAACGACTTAATCTTTGGGAGGGCTCATGGCGATCGAGTCTGCAGGTAGCTTACAGTCTGTGGTTCAGCAGTTGCAATCGACTGCAACTCAGGCGCAGGGAACATCGTTTGGACTCAACAATGATCAAGGCAGTGATAACAACGTAAGTTTTGCCGGTATGCTGAAATCATCGATCGATCGCATCGATGGCATGAAACAAGCCGCCAACGCCAAGGCAGAAGCGTTCGAGCGAGGCGATCCGGGCATTGGCATTAACGATGTCATGATTGATATGCAAAAATCGAGTGTGTCCTTTGAAATGGGCGTTCAGGTTCGAAACCGATTGATGAGTGCCTACAAAGAGATCATGAGCATGCAGGTGTGATGCCGCCCACTTGCGCTATAAAGCCCACCTCCTGGTGGGCTTTTTTTATTCATGCTTCTGTCTGAATCAGCTGAAGCGAGCCTTCCTTCATGCGCTGAATGATATTGACCATTTCCTCAGAGGGGATTTGACGAATAACCTCGCCGTTCGATTTATCGACCAACTGCACCACCATACGATCGATATCATCATTCAGCGTGAATTGAACCCCATAACCTCCAAGCAGGCCGTTGAGTGTTTCAACGTCATCGGGGGCAATATCCACCTGATCAGTGTCTTGTTTGTTTTCCTGAAAAGAGCTTGTACTGGATGGCCACGATCTGGCCGATGCCTGGGACGTATCATGAGGCATGATGGGTGAAGTTAGCGAGAGGGCATTAGAAGCCGGCGGAATCGAAGATGACGTCATGTTGGGCACCACGTTTCGTTAATAGGAAAAACGTACGGGTGAAGAGGTTTGTCGCTTTTCTTTTTGGTAACGGCTGAGACTCAAGAAACTTTAAGAAAGGCAGATCGATTACCGTCTGCCTTTTCGTTATTTTTAGGGATTTATAAGTTAATCAGCTATATTTTTATATTGTTCATAAAATTCTTCAACCTTAGTTATATCTAACTCTTTTCTTGGTATAAACAGCCCGGCAGTTTCAGAAGTCTTTTCATGTTCGAGGAAAAGTAGGACTGCATGATATTGTGGGCGGTTCCAAAAGTCATGAATCATTATTTTAGACCTTCCATTATTATATTTGTAGCTGTGAATAATTGCTTGGAGAGTGCACGCAACTCTAAATCGGCCATCTACAAGAATAAAATCGAAGCCAAATTTATGCTCATTAATACTTGCGCTATAGAGTTTAAAGCGCTCCTGCTTATTATTGTTTTGAGGATATCCCCATTCTTTGGTTGGACCTATATCGATGTGTCCAATTTTGCAATTATTTCCAAGTTTTTGTTTTAATTCTTCGATCCAGATGATGTCGCTATCAACTCCGAAGACTTTTAAGCCTTTGTTTACTGCAACAACCGTCGATCCTCCTGTTCCATATTCGAAATAGCTATTTGTAACGGCAAGAGTTTCTTCAAAAAGTTGACGTTCGAGTTCACTCATCCTCGGAGAATTAGGGAGCTCAAATTTATTGTCGTCACTGATTGTGATGTCGCCATCACAGGTTGTAAATTGTGGTAATCCGTTATTGTCAAAAGAAAGTTTTTCTGGTTTCAGGCCGGAACAATGTCTTTTCCAAATGGCACGCATAGCTTTAGAGAAATTATTGCCAAAATTTTCCGCATCACACACTGGCGACTGTAAAAGAAATTGCCTCAAACATGCACGAATCAAGCTGAGGTTGGTGATGTCGCTTGCTAATTCAATAACGCGCTGACGATATTCTTCCCAGCTGGAAGTAACCAGTTCGGGCATACCTGCATTGATAAGATGTGTTGCAGAGTGACGTCCGGCAAATGTAGGACCAGGTAAGGTTACTACAGGTACGCCCATCATGAATGCTTCACAGGTGGTCAATCCACCAGAGTAGGGCCAAGTGTCCAGTGCGATATCTACGCGATTATAGGCGTTTAGCAACTCCCTATGTTTGGAAGGACCTTCGATGTCGATCCGATCCGAAGTGATACCAAGATCTGCCATCGCATTATAAATAACCTGAGTATATTCCTTGCTCGAGTATTGAATGCTTTTAAGAAATAATCGGCTATTTGGCATGCTATGCATGATCGTTGCCCATTGCTCCAAAAGCTCTCCATTGATCTTGGATGGGTTATTGAAGCAGCCGAATGTAACGTGACGATTTGTTAGAGCCGGTAGCGAGGTGATTGGAGGCGCATATGTTGGAGGTGTGTAGCAAATATAATCATCAGGCATGCGGATCAATTTTTCAGTATATTGATCATCTGAATCCGCTGGAGTTTCGTAATTGTCGCTAATTAAATAATCTATAGACGGGTGGCCCGTTGTATTAATAAGGCCACCTACCCACTTAACTATGATTGGTGCTGGTTTCAAGGCAAGACAGGTTAGCCTGCTGCCATCACCATAGCCGGATAGGTCGATCAGTATATCGATTTTATCTGAATGTATTTTATCTGCCAGCTGATCAGGTTTTAGCTTGCCTATTAAATTCCAGGTACGACATCTGTTTGCAATTCTCTTTGTAAGAAAGTCGTTGGAGTTATTCGTAGAATATCCATGTAACTCCAGTTCATCCGTTGTTTTTTCAAGGGCGGAAGTTATCATTTGGCCGACAGGGTGCAGTCGAAACCCCGATGATATTAGGCCGATTCGAATCTTTCCTTTATCGTCAAAACGATTTTTATGTGAAAATGGCTTTGCATTTTCACTAAAATGATGGCTCCAATTTTTAATTGTTTTAGTTATATTTTCAGATGTTTCATTTGGATTGTAATGCTTGCCTATGATGTAGTTAAAGTAAGCTGTATGATAATCTGGTTTTTCATTGAGTGCCTTTAAATAAAGCTCTTCGGCCGCTTCTAGCTGCCCTAGGTCTTTATAAAGGTTTGCTGCGTCATTCAAGAGATAGGGGTTGTTTGGATCCGTTTCGAGAAGTTCATTTATAATTCCAATAGACTCCGAGTAATTTCCAAGTTTAACTGCTATATGCGCTTTTAAAACGCGGCATGATTTGTTGCTGTATCCAAGTTCCTCTGCTTTTAAGATATGCTTATGTGCTTTTTCGAAATCACCGCTTTCAGAGAATATTTCGGCTGCACTGAAATACCCCTGTGAAAATTCTGGAGCCAACTCAATTGTTTTAACAATGTATTTTATCGCTTCCTGAGGGTTGCCCAGTTCGTGATATGCGCGTGCCAAAAAGTGACAAGCATGTCCGTCCTTAGGTGCGAGTGAAATGGACCTCTCTGCAGCTACTTTTGCTTTATCTGGATCCCCAGTCTTTAAAAGGCAGCTGCTATAAACTTTCCAGGCAAATCCATCTTTCGGATAGTTCTCTGTAAGGCTTTTTGCGAGCTCGCATGCATCTTGAAATCGGCATGCATCGTAAAGTGCTAAAAATTCTTTTTGGCTTGTGGCGGGAATGTACTGGTCACGTGCCTTTTTTTGTTTTGAGGGGCGCTTGGTCTTCATTCTCATACCTTTTGAAAGTGTAGGGATATAAGAAGTATAAGGACAAGCTTTAGTGAATTAGGGCGAGGAAAGGCACTGGTTACCCGTGCAATTTGGGATTTTGTGCTGGAATGTAGATATAAAAAAGGCCGGCATAAGCCGGCCTTGTGGTGCCAGTGCGTGATTAACGCAGCAGGGAGAGTACACCCTGGGTGGTCTGGTTGGCCTGTGCCAGCACCGAGGTGCCGGCCTGCTGCAGTATCTGGGCCTTGGACATGTTCGAGACTTCGGTCGCGTAATCGGCGTCCTCGATGCGTGAGCGCGCTGAGCTCAGGTTGGTCGAGGTGGTGCTGATGTTGTCGATTGCGGACTCGAAGCGGTTCTGAACGGCACCGAGGTCGCTGCGGTTGTTGTCGACGTCCTTGAGCTGGGCGTCAAGGTCGGCCAGCGCAGTGGAGCTCAGAACGTCAAAGCCTTGGGCTGTGACACCGCGAGTGACACCGTTGACACTAGTAACGTCGTTCCCGCCTGTTGCGGAAAATACGTTGAAGCCAGTGGCCGCGCCGATACTGATGTCGATTTCTTCATCATCATTGGCGCCGACCTGGATACTGAAGGAGGTGGCGGCTGTCTGAGAGAACAGGGCGGTGCCGTTGAAGGTGGTCTGTTCGGTGACGCGGTTGATCTCTTCCAGGCGCTGGTTGACTTCCTTCTGGATGGAGTCGACGTCGCTTGCGGAGTTGGTGCCGTTCTGGGCCTGAACGGTCAGCTCACGGATGCGCTGAAGGTTGTCGTTGACCTGGTCGAGCGAGCCTTCGGCAGTCTGGGCCAGAGAGATGCCGTCGTTGGCGTTGCGTGACGCCTGGTTCAAGCCAGTAATCTGGGAAGACATGCGGTTGGCGATGGCCTGACCGGCGGCGTCGTCCTTGGCGCTGTTGATGCGAAGACCGGAAGAAAGCTTCTCGATCGCGCTGTTCAACTGAGACTGTGACTTGTTCAGGTTTTGTTGAGTCTGAAGAGACAGGGTATTGGTGTTGATGACCATTGCCATGATTTCGATTCCTTAACGCTGTGTTATGGAGATGGCGGTGGTGGCGCCATTTTTATGCGACTGTTCTCGCCGCTGTTTCAGATATCGGCCTTGCACGCGGGCGCTTTAGCGCAAACCGAGGTTAAAAACGGAATCAGGCGCGATTTTTTGGCGGTCTTTATAGCTTGTCTAGAGAGGCGTGGCTTTCAGCCATAAAAAAGGCCGGCATAAGCCGGCCTTGTGATGCCAGTGCATGATTAACGCAGCAGGGAGAGCACGCCCTGGGTGGTCTGGTTGGCCTGTGCCAGTACCGAGGTGCCGGCCTGCTGCAGGATCTGGGCCTTGGACATGTTCGAAACCTCGGTCGCGTAATCGGCGTCCTCGATGCGTGAGCGCGCTGAGCTCAGGTTGGTCGAGGTGGTGCTGATGTTGTCGATCGCGGATTCGAAGCGATTCTGAACGGCACCGAGGTCACTGCGGTTGTTGTCGACGTCCTTGAGCTGGGCGTCAAGGTCGGCCAGCGCAGTGGAGCTCATGACGTCGAAGCCGTTGGCCGAGACACCGCGAGTGACACCGTTGACGCTGGCAACATCGTTCGCGGCCGTGGTGGTATACACGTTGAAGCCGGAGGCGGAACCGATGCTGATGCTGATGTTTTCACCGTCGTTGGCACCGACCTGAATGTTAAAGGAGGTGGTGGCTGTCTGAGAGAACAGGGCGGTGCCGTTGAAGGTGGTCTGGTCGGTGACGCGGTTGATCTCTTCCAGGCGCTGGTTGACTTCCTTCTGGATCGAGTCGACGTCGCTTGCGGAGTTGGTGCCGTTCTGGGCCTGAACGGTCAGCTCACGGATGCGCTGAAGGTTGTCGTTGACCTGGTCGAGCGAGCCTTCAGCAGTCTGGGCCAGTGAAATACCATCGTTGGCGTTGCGCGACGCCTGGTTCAAGCCAGTGATCTGGGAAGACATGCGGTTGGCGATGGCCTGACCGGCGGCGTCGTCCTTGGCGCTGTTGATGCGAAGACCGGAAGAGAGCTTCTCGATCGCGCTGTTCAACTGAGACTGTGACTTGTTCAGGTTTTGCTGAGTCTGAAGAGACAGGGTATTGGTGTTGATGACCATTGCCATGATGTCGATTCCTTAACGCTGTGTTATGGAGATGGCGGTGGTGGCGCCATTCTTGTGCGGCTTTTCTCGCCGCTGTTTCAGATATCGGCCTTGCACGCGGGCGCTTTAGCGCAAACCGAGGTTAAAAACAGAATCAGGCGCGATTTTTTGATGCTTTTTATAGCTTGGCCGGCGGCAGCAATAAAAAAGGCCGGCATAAGCCGGCCTTGTGATGGCAGTGCGTGATTAACGCAGCAGGGAGAGCACGCCCTGGGTGGTCTGGTTGGCCTGGGCCAATACCGAGGTGCCGGCCTGCTGCAGGATCTGGGCCTTGGACATGTTCGAGACTTCGGTCGCGTAATCGGCGTCCTCGATGCGTGAGCGCGCTGAGCTCAGGTTGGTCGAGGTGGTGCTAATGTTGTCGATTGCGGACTCGAAGCGGTTCTGAACGGCACCGAGGTCGCTGCGGTTGTTGTCGACGTCCTTGAGCTGGGCGTCAAGGTCGGCCAGCGCAGTGGAGCTCAGAACGTCAAAGCCTTGGGCTGTGACACCGCGAGTGACACCGTTGACACTAGTAACGTCGTTCCCGCCTGTTGCGGAAAATACGTTGAAGCCAGTGGCCGCGCCGATACTGATGTCGATTTCTTCATCATCATTGGCGCCGACCTGGATACTGAAGGAGGTGGCGGCTGTCTGAGAGAACAGGGCGGTGCCGTTGAAGGTGGTCTGTTCGGTGACGCGGTTGATCTCTTCCAGGCGCTGGTTGACTTCCTTCTGGATGGAGTCGACGTCGCTTGCGGAGTTGGTGCCGTTCTGGGCCTGAACGGTCAGCTCACGGATGCGCTGAAGGTTGTCGTTGACCTGATCAAGCGAGCCTTCGGCAGTCTGGGCCAGCGAGATGCCGTCGTTGGCGTTGCGTGACGCCTGGTTCAAGCCAGTGATCTGGGAAGACATGCGGTTGGCGATGGCCTGACCGGCGGCGTCGTCCTTGGCGCTGTTGATGCGAAGACCGGAAGAGAGCTTCTCGATCGCGCTGTTCAACTGAGACTGTGACTTGTTCAGGTTCTGCTGGGTCTGAAGAGACAGGGTGTTGGTGTTGATAACCATTGCCATGATGTCGATTCCTTAACGCTGTGTTATGGAGATGGCGGTGGTGGCGCCATTTTTATGCGGCTGTTCTCGCCGCTGGTGAAGTTATCGACATGGCTCATGGTTGCTTTAGATCGAACACAATAAAATATTGTATAAAAACGTATCTAGTGTTACGGGGCGTGACCAAAAAGACAATCAAGCCACTTACATTAGGGCTTATTGGCGATTAGGCGGGGCGGTTACGCGCGTAGTATGGCCTGCATGGTGAGCGTGGATGGTGTCATCCGCACTTGAATTTCGGTTGAGCAGGCTTTCAGAGACCCCGACTATGTATACCGCCGAAGGCAAGTTGAATCCGTCGAACCTGGTTGATCAATATATGCCCCTCGTTCGGCGTCAGGCCCTGCAGCTCCAGGTCAGGCTGCCTGCAAGCGTCGAGCTGGATGATCTTATCCAGGCTGGCATGGTCGGGCTGCTCGATGCGTACAATCGTTTCGACTCCGGCCAGGGTGCTACTTTTTCTACCTACGCGTCCCAGCGCATTCGTGGGGCAATGATCGATGAGCTTCGAAGCCGTGACTGGCTGCCACGAAGTGTGCGCCGTACCAGCCGTGATATCGATCGCGCCATTCATAAACTCGAACAGGAAAACGCGCGGCCTGCGACCGAGCGCGAAATTTCCGAGGAACTTGGTATCACCCTTGAGGAGTACCGTAAGGTCCTCAATGACACCAACAACGGGTACTTGCTGCCGTTCGAGGATACAAGTTCCGATGAAAGTGAGGCGTCGCACGTATCTTCTGATGTGGCGTCGATGGCAACCCCACAGGAATCCTTCTTTGCCTTTGCCGATCGCCAGCAGTTGGCATCGGCCATCGATAATTTGCCCGAGCGCGAAAAGCTGTTGCTTGGACTCTATTACCAGGAAGAGCTTAACCTGAAGGAAATCGGTTCCATCCTGGGCGTCAGCGAGTCACGAGTATGTCAGCTTCACAGCCAGGCGGTATCGCGTCTTCGCGCCAGTATGGTAAATGAACCGGCGTAATGTTTATGAAGCCCGTGTACAACGCGGGTTTTGATGACGTTTTTTTCATAAGGAGAAGTAAAAAAGCAATTCTTGTAAATGCGCTTTTTAATACCTTGATTGGTCATTTTGATATAAAAAGTGTGTTGAAGTGATTTTTGGTATTTTTATGTGACTATGTGGTGGTTTGCTTACCTTCCCTACTTTTTTATCTAAAGTGCTGTTTATTAAAGGATTTATTTTTTTGCTTTAAAGTAAGGTATTACTTTTCTAATCCTTTGTTTTTTGGGTATTAGTTATAAGAATAATATCGGCTTAATCTTCTGGTTTTTTGTTCCCGCCCCCAAGCGCCATTTTTATAAGCATCTCTAGATTCATTCTTCCTTTACTTATGCCCCCCCTTTAGGCTTTGCCCAAGCTTGAGGCAGTTAGCCACGAGCCATACAGCGTGCGGGATGCGGCGTGTGGCTGGTGAAAAGAAGACGAAGAACTTCGTGCTGCTGCCCTGAAAGGCCACAGGCCTTCGACAAGCATTCTAAAAAAATATCGTTAAAGGGATGGAACACGATATGAATGGCAAAGAATTCGATGTAGCGGCAACAGAAGTAATCCTTCACGAGCACACCAATGAACTGCTGCCCATGACGGCAGTCGCGAAGCAGGTCGGTCTGTCCACCTCTCATCTGCGTCGCAAGTTCAAGCAGTCGTTTGGAATTACCCCGACCGATTACCATGCAGCGATCCGGCTTGACCGTGCGGCACTGCTGCTTGTGTATACTCGCAAAAGCATCATGGAAGTTGCTTTGGAATGTGGGTATCAGGATCACGCCGCGTTTAGTCGTGTTTTCCGTCGTCACTTCGACATGTCGCCGCGCACTTACCGCGATACGCTTCGTGTGACCATGGGTGCCACCAAGGTTGCCGCCAAGGACGCCCGTCCGGTTCAGGTCGTCGAGAAGGAAGAAGCGTCTTACTTTCTGGTCATGCGTGCCTTCGGTGAAGAGCAGGGCAGTGAGGAGAGCATCCGCCGCCACCTGCTGGATCTGTGCCCGCGTGGCACCAAAGAGTGCATTCTTGAGCCGGTCTGCTTTGTCTATGACGATCCGCGCATCACGCCCGAGCACCGTATTCGCAAGGATATCGGTTACCGCATGGCCAAGCGCGAAACCTGGAATCCGCCGCTGCCGCTTCGCTGGCTTTGCGTTGAACCGGGCCGCGAGATCCAGACGACATTGAACTGCTGGGACGAGTTCGAAAGCGTTTTTCAGCACATGGCGCTGGGTTGGGCATTGACCCACGGTGAGCAAATCAAGGTGGATCACTCGCGCATCCTTTATAATGATGGCAAGCGCGACGCCAACGGTGAGCCAGTCATGACCTTGTCAATTCCGCTCGAATAATGACGTTTTGAATATATGAAAAAGCAGCCGACCGGCTGCTTTTTTTATGTGTGCTATTTGAGCTGGCGCATCAGGCTTTCAGCATCGAGAGCAAGAGGCTGATCATATGGCGGCCCTCGACCTTGATGTCGAATACGGCCGTATCGCGTAACCAATCGTTGACGAGCCCTTGAAGCGATACATGAATCAGCCTCGAGGCGCACGCAGGATCTATACTTTCCTTAATCAGATTGTCACGTTGGGCTTGAGTCAAAAGCTTTACCATGTGCTCATAGCTCTCGTGCACCATGGCATTGTGATTTTTGAGCGGGTCGATGTCCTTGGTGTGCTCGCACCGAAACAGGAGAATGGTATAGGTGCGCATGTATCGCGGCTGAGTGATGCGCTCGAAGGCCAGGTTGATTGCGCGCTCGAGATCGATAAGCGGGTGACCGGAATGCTCGGATTCCTCGAGGTCTTCGATCAACTGCTTAAGGGGCATCTTGACTCGGTCGAGCAAGGCATTGAATAGCGCATTCTTGTTTTCGAAGTGCCAGTAGACGGCGCCCCGAGTCATGCCTGCGTGCTTGGCAATGTGTTCAAGCGATGTGCGCGAAACGCCCTTTTCGTAAAATAGCGTTTCTGCCGAGTCCAAAAGCACCTGACGGGTGGATTCCGCCTCGGATTTTGTTCGTCGCGCCATCGTTTGAGTCCTCTGCCAAGTATCGAGCGCTGATTGTAAAGCAACTACGTCAGTTTACATACATACATGAATGCATCTAAACTGACCAGTGTCCCCATCTTTTTTTACCGGAGTAAGCCCCATGAGCGTTCATGACGTCAGAAATCTGGCCAAAGGCCCACTATGGCTGATGCTTGCGGCCAGCTTACTGATCGGCGGGTGCAGTGACGGCAAGGACGAGCAGGGCCAGCAGGGTGCCCAGCAGAAAACGGCCAAGAAAGCGCAGGTCGAGACCGTTCAACCAGGTGATCTGACGCTTGATCGAGAATACCCCGCCAAGATTCGAAGCGATCTTTCGGCTGATATCGTTGCTCGTGTCAACGGCGTGCTCGAAAAGCAGCTCTATTCGCCCGGGGAGACCGTCGAAAAGGGGCAGACCCTGTTTGTGATCGAGCCGGCGCAGTATCAGGCTGCAGTCGATCAGGCCAAGGCCGACGTCGAGAGTGCCAGGGCGACGCTTGAAAATGAGCGCAGTGATTACCGCCGTTATGAACGCCTTTATAAACAGAACTCGGTCAGTCAGCAGCAGCGCGATGCAGCGCTCAGCAGCTACCGTACGGCGCAGGCCTCGCTCGCACAGGCCAAGGCAGCGCTCGATGACGCTCAGATTGATTTGGGCTATACCACGGTAAAGGCCACGACCAACGGCAAAGTGGCGCTTAATGACGTTAACGTCGGTAATTACGTCACCAGCGGTACGACACTCACGGAAGTGACGCCGCTGAATCCGCTCGAAGTCCGTTTTTCCATTCCGCAGGATGAGGCCTTTTCTCTCCGGCGCCAGCAGGCGCGTGACAATAGCGAGCCGATCAAGGCCCAGCTCGCGTTTCCCTATGCCGATGAAAGCGACAGCACTGATGTCTCACTGGTCGGCAAGGTCGATTTTCTAGGTTCTCGCGTGGACGAGGGCACAAGTACTGTTCAGGCCCGTGCCGTGTTCGATAACCCCGATCAGATGTTTCTTCCGGGGCTGTTCGTGCGGGTTAAGCTCATGAACGTCAAGCATTTCAATGCGTTGGCTGTTCCCCAAAGCGCGGTGACCGAGGGGCTTAAGGGGCCGCAGCTTTATATACTTGATGAGAAAAATGTCATTCAGAGTCGGTTTGTGACGCTTGGGGAGCAGGCTCGCAGCCGGATGATCATCAAGAAAGGGCTCAAGGCCGGTGATCGCGTGGTGGTTTCTTCTATCGGCAGCGTGTCTCCCGGTGACAAGATCGACCCGCAAGCGTTCGACGGTGACCCGTCGGATACGCCGACCGACCCGTCCGGCAAGAACGGCGCGACCACGACCCAGCCTGAAAGCAATACAAGCGTAAGTGGTAAAGATACTTCCAGTGGCGCTTCCGAACACAAAAACAGCCAGTAGACGGGTGCCTACGTGAATATTTCAAGCTTCTTTATAAATAGGCCGATTTTCGCAACGGTTCTGTCGATCATCATTACGCTGGTCGGCTTCATGGCCATGCGAAGTCTTCCTATCGAGCAGTACCCGCAGGTCGTGCCGGTCACGGTGTCGGTCACGGCGTCCTTCCCGGGTGCCGATGCTGAAACCGTATCGGAAACAGTGGCTGCACCGCTTGCCGAGGAGATCAATGGCGTCAAGAACATGATCTACCTAAGCTCATCGAGCGCGGACAGCGGCCAGATGCGCATGAAGGTCTATTTCAATATCGGGACTGATCCCGATATCGCGACCATCAACGTCAATAACCGCGTACAGAGGGCGCTGTCGCGTCTGCCGTCGGCCGTGCAGAATCAGGGCGTGACCGTCGAGCTGCAATCAAGCAGCATTTTGATGTTTGCCGCACTCTATTCGCCCAACGGTCAATACGACTCGCTCTATCTCAATAACTACGCCAACATCAATATTGTCGATGAGATCAAGCAGCTCAACGGGGTCGGGCAGGCCGAGGTTCTGGGCAATCAGCAGTTCGCCATGCGTATCTGGCTCAACCCGGACAAGCTTTCCCAGTATGATCTGACGCCGGCCGAAGTGTCCCAGGCCATTCAGGCCCAGAACACCGTTGTCTCGGCCGGTAAGCTTGGCGCCGAGCCCCAGCGAAGTGCTACGTCGAACACCTATACAATCACGACCCAGGGGCGCTTGAAGTCGGTCAAGCAGTTCGAGGACATTCTATTAAAGACCAAGGCCGATGGTGGCGCGCTTCGCTTGAGCGATGTTGCGCGCGTCGAGCTTGGCTCGACCTCCTACGGCATTCAGGGCCGGGTTAATAATAACCCCATCGCGCCAATCGCCATTTATCAGCAGCCAGGGGCCAATGCCCTTCAAGTGGCTGGCGAGGTCAAACAGACACTGCGCGATCTCAAGCAGCGTTTCCCGGCAGGCCTTGACTACGTAGTGCCCTATGACACGACGCTATTTATCAATGCGTCGATTGAATCGGTGCTGCATACCTTTGTTGAAGCTCTGATTCTGGTGGCGTTGATCGTCTTCATCTTCCTGCAGAACTGGCGATCGACACTCGTTGCCATGTCGGTGGTGCCGGTATCGGTCATCGGCACGTTCGCCGGCATGTACATGCTCGACTTTTCGATCAACCTGCTGTCGTTGTTCGGGATGATTCTTGCCATCGGGATCGTGGTGGACGATGCGATTGTCGTGATCGAGAACGTCGAGCGTATTCTCGAGGACAATCCGGAGGTGTCGTCCAAGGAGGCTGCCTTCGAGGCAATGAGGGAGGTGACCGGGCCCGTGCTCGCGACGGCCCTGATCATGGCGTCCGTGTTCGTGCCTGTCGGTTTCCTGACGGGACTCACCGGCAAGATGTATCAGCAGTTCGCCATCACGATTGCCATTTCGGTCAGCATCTCGGCGCTGGTTGCCCTGTCGTTCACGCCGGCGATGTCCGCCATTTTTATCAAGCACAAGGAAAACCTGAAGCAGTCGAAGTTGAGTCGCGCGGTCAACAGGCCCTTCGAGTGGTTCAACAAGGGCTTCGATAAGCTGACCGACTGGTTCATGAGCGCCGTAAACTTCCTGATTCGCCACGTGCTGGTGTCGCTGGCGCTGGTACTTGGCACCTGTGCGCTGTCGTTTTTTATCTACTCGAAACTGCCAGGCGGTCTGATTCCCGCAACCGACCAGGGCCTGATGATCGCCTCGGTGTCGCTGCCGGCCGGGTCGTCGGTTGCACGCACCGATGAGTACGTTCAGGAGCTGATCGACAAGATCGAGGAAGTGCCAGCGGTTGAGTACGCCACCTCGATCACCGGCTTCGATATTCTGAGTAGCTCGGCAAATACCGCGAAAGCCACGGTGTTCGTGTCGATGAAGTCCTGGTCCGAGCGCGATATCACCGCCGACCAGATGATCCAGAAAACGATGCAGATCGGTGGGTCGCTGCCTGGTGGCAAGGTGATGGCGTTCAACCTGCCGCCGATCATCGGGCTTTCAACGACCGGTGGTTTCAACGGGTATCTCGAATCGCTCGGCGGGGATTCGCCGCAGGAGCTTTATCAGGCGTCACTCAAGATCATGCAGGCGGCCCAGAAACGGCCAGAACTTGCGCAGGTCTTCACCACGCTTGATGTCTCGGTGCCGACCTACAGCGCGACAGTGGATGAGAACAAGGCTCAAAGCCTTGGGGTCGATCTCAACGACCTCAATACGACTCTTTCAAGCACCTTCGGCCAGTCGTTCGTGAACTACTTCACGCGCAATAGCCGTAACTTCCAGGTGTATCTGCAGTCGGATGACAAATTCAGGCGCTCGCCAAGCGATCTGAACAAGGTCTTTGTGCGTGGCGGAAACGGCGAGCGAATTCCGCTGTCGACCCTTGTTACCCTTAAGCGAACCAATGCGCCGACGATCGTCGACCGGTTCAGTGTTTATCCGGCGGCGCAGTTCCAGGGCCAGCCCGCGCCGGGGTACAGTTCCGGCCAGGCGATTGCCGTGATGAACGATGTCGTGCGCGAAACGCTTGGTGATCAGTACAGCATGGGCTGGACCGGGGAAGCCTATCAGCAGGAAAACGCCGGTAACGCATCGACGCTTGCGATCGTGTTCGGCTTGATCATGGTCTTTTTGATTCTGGCGGCGCAGTACGAGCGTTGGACGCTACCGATCGCTGTTGTGTCGGCGGTGCCGTTCGCGTTCATCGGTTCGGTGCTCGCGGTCTGGATGCGTGGGCTCGACACCAGTGTGTACTTGCAGATCGGCTTACTGGTGGTCGTGGGGCTTGCCGCCAAGAACGCGATTCTGATCGTCGAGTTCGCCCAGCAGCAGCGCGATGAAGGCAAGAGCATCGTCGATGCAGCCCTGACTGCGGCCCGGCTTCGTTTCCGTCCGATCGTCATGACGTCACTGGCCTTCATCGGCGGCACACTGCCGCTGGCACTGGCCTCAGGTGCAAGCGCCGCGAGCCGACATCATATCGGCACGCCCGTGGTTGGGGGCATGATTTCGATCACGATTCTTGCAAGCGTGTTCGTGCCGGCAGCCTATGTCTTCATCATGCGCGGTCAGGAGCGTTTGATGCGCCGCTTCAACAAGCAGCCCGAATCAGACACTCATGAGGGCCGCACAAGCGAGAAGTAAATCAGAAAAGGCGCCGGCGTATTCGTCGGCGCCCGTTTTGATCCATGTCTCAGTAGTCAATAAGTTCAAGCGTTCAATAAAAAAGCCGCCCGGGAGGGCGGCTTTTTTATTGCGCGGAAAACGAACGGCTTAAAGGTCGTCGTCGGTCACGTCATCGGCGGCAAGTCGAAGGCCCGACGCCGGCAGGGCATGGCCATCCAAGGTCAGTCCTGAATCGTTCAATTGCAGCCGGCCGTCAAGAAACCAGCGTACTGCCATGGGGTAGATCAGATGCTCACGACTGAGCACCCGCTCGGCCAGCGTGTCCTTGGTGTCGTCCGGCAACACATGAACCGCGGCCTGCACGATGATCGGCCCGCCGTCGAGTTCCTCGGTGACGAAGTGCACACTGGCACCGTGCTCGGTACCTGAATCGGCCAGGAGGCGCGCATGCGTATCGAGGCCCTTGTACGCTGGCAATAATGATGGATGAATGTTCATCAGCCGACCGTGGTAGCGAAGCACAAAGCTCTTGGTGAGAATGCGCATGAAGCCGGCCAGCACCACCAGGTCGGGCTGATGGTGGTCGATCACGCGAATCAGTTCAGCGTCATAAAGCTCGCGGTCGCGTTCGTCGTGAAAATGCCGAAACTTGCTCGGCTCCACAACCTCGGTCAGCACATCCGCTTCCTTGGCGCGCTCAAGGCCATAGGCGTCGGGCTTGTTGCTGATGACGGCGACGACGTTGCCCCCGAGCTCGTCATGCTCCATCGCATCAAGAAGTGCCTGAAGGTTGCTCCCGCTGCCGGAGATCAATACGACGATCCTGCGTGCGTCGGCGGTTTCGGCTTCAAACGTCATGCATCAAGCCCCGCGAGCTGTACCTGTTCTTCGTCGGCGCTTCGCGACTGGATGTGGCCGAGGGTGTAGACGGTCTCACCCTGTGCCTTGAGGTGATCGGCCGCGCGCTCGGCATCGGCTTGATCCACGACCACGACCATGCCGATGCCGCAGTTGAGCACGCGGTACATTTCATGGTCATCGACGTTGCCCTGACGCTGGAGCCAATCGAACACGGCCGGACGCGTCCAGCGTGTTGTGTCGATATGGATGGTAGCGTCTTCCGGCAGAACGCGGGGCAGGTTTTCGAGCAGACCACCGCCGGTAATGTGCGACAGCGCATGGACGCTTACGTCGCTGTCATTGATCAAGGACAGCAGCGGCTTGACGTAGATGCGTGTCGGCGCCATCAGTGCGTCGCTCAAGGGAACGCCGTCGATGAGCTGATCCAGTGACTCGCCGCTGCGCTCGATGATCTTTCGAATCAGCGAGTAGCCGTTGGAGTGCGGGCCGCTCGAGGCAAGGCCCAGCACCACATCGCCTTCCTTGACCTTTTGACCATCAAGAATCTTGCGTTTTTCGACTACCCCGACGCAGAACCCCGCCAGATCATAATCGTTGCCTTCGTACATGCCCGGCATTTCTGCCGTTTCACCGCCCACCAGGGCGCAGCCTGCCTGCAGACAGCCTTCGCCGATGCCGGTCACGACCTGAGAGGCGATGTCGATATCGAGCTTGCCGGTCGCGTAGTAGTCAAGGAACTGAAGCGGTTCGGCGCCGGCAACGACCAGGTCGTTGACGCACATGGCCACCAGATCGATACCGATGGTGTCGTGCTTGCCAAGATCCATGGCCAGTCGCAGCTTGGTGCCCACGCCGTCGGTGCCGGTGACCAGAACCGGCTCGTCATATCCCTTGGGCAGTTCGCACAAGGCGCCAAAGCCGCCCAGACCACCCATGACTTCGGGGCGGTGGGTCCGCTTGGCAACGCCTTTGATGCGATCGACCAGTGCATTACCGGCGTCAATATCCACGCCGGCATCTTTGTAGCTTAAGGGAGCATCGGAGTGTGAAGTCATGTATGTTCCTGTGCTGTACGGTGACCTGGGCCCTGCGGCCAAAAATAAAGCGCGAGTATAACATCGCCTCGGCCCGCGGGCACGAAGCTCGGGCCGTGATGGCAGGAATCGATAAAGCCATTAAACTGCCTGCATCAGGTAGGCAAGACCAACAAGGATGACAGCATGTCGATGCGATTTTGGTGGGGGATTGGCGGGGCAATTGCCGGACTGTGGTTGTTTTCACATTTGACGCCGATCTTGATGCCGTTTTTTGTCGGCACGATCCTTGCGTATTTGGGCGACCCGCTGGCGGATCGGCTCGAGGCGCGTGGGCTATCCCGGCGTTTGGCGGTGACGGTGGTGTTTTCTCTCTTGTCGATCACGGTCATCGGGTTGACCATCATCGTATTGCCGGTGCTCTGGCGGCAGTTGATTCAGTTCGTTGAAGCGCTTCCGGCTATTTTGAACTGGGTGCAGCAGGTGGTCATGCCCACGATCCAGTCCTGGACCGGGTCGGATTTTTCCGCCGATTTCGATCAGCTCAGAAATATCGTGACCGGGCACTGGAAGGAAACCGGCTCCATTGCCGCCCAGTTTTTGACTCAGCTGTCGCGTTCGGGGCTCGCGCTGGCGTTTTTGATCGGCAACCTTGCGATCATTCCGGTCGTGACCTTCTATCTGCTGCTGGACTGGGATCGCATGAAGGCCAAGATCAAGGATGCGATTCCCCGCGATTGGGTGTCTACCGTCACCCGGCTTGCGCGTGAGTGCGATGAAGTGCTTGGGGCGTTCATGCGCGGCCAGCTGCTGGTGATGCTGGGGCTCGGCATTGTTTACGCCATCGGGCTGACGCTTTTGGGGGTCAAGTTCGGCTTTCTCATCGGGATCATTGCCGGTATGGCGAGTATTGTGCCGTATCTTGGTGTGATTGTCGGGGTGGCGATTGCTGAGCTGGTGGCGTTTTTCCAGTTTCAGGACTGGCTGCCGCTCCTCGGCGTTGGGGGGGTGTTCGTCGTTGGGCAACTGCTTGAAGGCATGGTGTTCCAGCCGCTTTTGCTTGGTGATCGCATCGGGCTGCATCCGGTGGTGGTGATCTTTGCGGTCATGGCCGGTGGGCAGTTGTTCGGGTTTGTCGGCGTGCTGCTGGCGTTGCCGGTCGCGGCGGTGCTCATGGTAGTATTGCGCTACCTGTTTACTCAGTATAAAGAAAGCCCCATGTACTCCTCTTCCTCCAAGATCGATCAGGATGCGCGCTGACATGATGTCCGGGCCGGCTCAGCTCCCGCTGGGAGTTGGATTGCGAGACGATGCAACCTTCGCCAACTTCATGGCCGGGGGCAACCAGACACTGGTCGATCAGCTCGTGCGCCAGCCTACGCCGACGGGCGAGCAGTTTCTGTATCTGTGGGGTGCGCCTGAATCCGGCAAGAGTCATCTGCTTCAAGCCGCCTGTCATGAGGCCAGCCAGCAGGGTATTTCCACGCTGTATCTCCCGCTCTCAGACATTGGTCATTTCCCCCCCTTGATGCTCGAGGACATCGAGCATCTCGAGCTGATCGCGATCGATGATCTGGACACGGTGATCGGGCGCAAGCGCTGGGAGGAAGGGCTGTTTCACTGCTTCAACCGATTGAGAGACGCGGGTCGGCGACTGATTATCGCGGCAGAAAAGCCGCCACGTCAGTTGCCGGTCAAGCTGGCTGATCTCGGCTCGCGTCTGAGTTGGGGGACCACGTTTCATCTCAAGCCGCTCAACGATGACGAGCGGCTCGAGGCATTGAAGCTCAGGGCGCGGAGCCGAGGGATGATGCTTCCCGATGAAGTCGGGCGTTATCTCTGCCACCGAGGCCCGCGCCAACTGACAACGCTGTTCGATACATTGGCGCGTCTTGATGAGGCCTCGCTGTCGGCACAGCGCAAATTGACCATTCCCTTCGTCAAGCAAGCGCTTGGGTGGTAACACGTTTTTATCTGATCGCTTGCATGCCCCCTGATTATTTTTCCCTCCCCGCTGCCCCTTTTAAGGGTGGCCTGTGCGTCGTGTACCGCTGACGACAGCGGACTTTCGCGAAAGTCGAAGACAACTTTAGTTCATGGCGTTTTACTCACGGGCGGGCGACAACGCCCGTACTGTATGGCTCTGCGCTTTATTGATACCAGATAAGGTATCGGTTTGGCGTCCAACCGTTATTACTCTGTAATCGGTTCGGCCTCTACTATCGGCTCAAAGCAGGAGACAGTGTCCAACAACAATTGAGCCTTTAGGCCGGAGAACGCCAATGATCCGCTTTGTGAAACCTTCCTTACTGACGCTCGGGCTGAGTCTTGGAGTTTGCATGGGCAGTGCCCAGGCCCAGGACGACGTCAAGATCGGATTTATCGTCAAAAAGCCCGAACAAGCCTGGTTCATCAACGAACAAAAGGCGGCGACCCAACTTGGCGAGGATAAAGGGTTTTCGGTGGTGCGCCTTGCAGGCGAAGATGGCCAGCAGGTCTTGAGTGCGATCGATAACCTTCACTCTCAGGGTGCTCAGGGGTTCGTGATCTGTCCGCCGGATGTCCGGCTTGGGCCGGCCATCGTCAACCGGGCCGAGCGTTACGGCATGAAGGTCATTACCGTTGACGACCGGTTTTTAGGGCCGGGCGGTGAGCCCATCGAGTCGGTGCCGCACCTTGGCATGTCGGGCTACAAGATCGGCCAGCAGGTCGGCAAGGCGATCGCGGCCGAGATGAAGGCCCGCGGCTGGGATCCAAAGTCCGTGGCCGCACTTCGTATTACCAACTATGAGTTGCCGACCGCGAAGGAGCGCACTGATGGTGCGACCCAGGCACTGCTTGAGTCCGGGTTCGTCAAGGCCAACATTTTTGACGCGCCCCAACAGAACACCGACACCAGCAGCGCATTTGCTGCGGCCTCACCGGTCTTTTCAAAACACGGCAACTTCGATCATTGGGTTATCTATGCCCTTAATGAAGAAAGCGTATTGGGCGGCGTGCGCGCAAGTGAGCAGTACGGGCTGTCACCCGATCAGGTCATCGGCGTTGGCATCAACGGCTCAGGTGCCGCCTTTGCCGAATTCTCGCGCAAGAACCCCACAGGCTTTTACGGCACCATGGCGGTCAGCTCGACCATGCATGGCCGTCAAACCGCAGACAACCTCTATACCTGGATCACCACCGGGGATAAGCCCAAGGCCAATACTGAAACTACCGGCACGCTCATGACCCGTGAGAACTGGCAGGAGGTACGCGACGATCTCGGCCTGTAAGCCCGTTATCGGTCAGAACGTGTACTCATGTCGGACAGGAGCAGGGCCATGAACGAACCATATCTTCGCGTGGAAAACGTGACCGTTGAGTTCCCGGGGGTCAAGGCGCTCGACGGCGTCAGTTTCGCCGCACATCAGGGGCAGGTGCACGCCCTGATGGGGGAAAACGGCGCGGGGAAATCGACTCTTTTGAAGGTGCTGAGCGGTGTCAACACGCCAACCCAGGGGCATCTGGTGATCCAGGGCACGTCGCATGTGTTCGCCAACGCCCGCGAGGCGCTCAAAAGCGGCATCGCCATCATTTATCAGGAGCTGACACTGGCACCGAATCTGTCGGTGGCGGAAAACCTTCTGATGGGGCAGCTGCCGGCTCACCACGGCTTCGTGGACCGTCGGCGCCTGCGCGAGCGCGCCCTCGCTATATTGGATGATCTGGGCGAAGGGGCGCTCGACCCGGCAACCAAGGTGCGTGAGCTGTCGGTCGGCCAGCAGCAGATGATCGAGATCGGGCGGGCGCTGTTACGGGATGCGCGCATCATTGCCTTCGATGAGCCGACCAGCTCGCTCTCGGTTCAGGAAACCCGGCACCTGAAGCGGATCGTTGCACGCCTTCGTGATGAAGGACGGGTCGTCTTGTACGTTACCCATCGCATGGAAGAGGTGTTCGAGATGTGCGATGCGATCACCGTCTTTCGAGATGGGCGTCACATCTGCACTCACGAGACGCTTGAGGGGGTCGACAACGACACGCTGGTCAGCGAAATGGTTGGCCGTGACATCGAGGACGTGTACGGCTACCGGCCGCGTGACATTGGCGAGGTGCTGCTGGCGCTGGACGGCCTGAAGGGGCGAGGCGTTCGCGCGCCGGTATCGCTTGAGGTGCGTCGTGGCGAGGTGCTGGGGCTTTTTGGTCTGGTCGGCGCCGGGCGCAGTGAACTGATGCGTCTGGTCTGTGGCGCCGAGCGCGCAAGCGACGGCGCCGTGATGTTCAAGGGGCAGCGCAGTCGCTACACCAGCGCCCAGGCCGCGATTCGAGCCGGCATCGCCATGTGCCCGGAAGACCGTAAATCCCAGGGCATCTTTCCGGTCGCGAGTGTGTCGGACAACCTCAACATCAGCTGCCGTCGTTTTTTCAAACGACTTGGTCTTTTTCGACACACGGCCCGCGAGATGGAGACCACGCAGCACTACATTCGTGCGCTCAGCATCAAGACGCCGGGGCCGCGCACGCCGATCGCGAACTTGTCCGGTGGCAACCAGCAAAAGGTCATTCTGGCGCGCTGGCTGGCCGAGGAAATCGATCTGTTCATCATGGATGAGCCGACCCGAGGGATCGATGTCGGCGCCCGCCGTGACATCTATAGCCTGCTTTATGACCTGGCCGAACAGGGCAAGAGCGTGCTGGTGATCTCGAGCGATCTGGCGGAGGTCAGTTCGATCTGCGATCGCATCGGTGTCATGCGAGACGGCGAACTGCTGGACATCGTCTCGCGGGAGCACGCCACGCCCGAACGTCTGCTCGGGCTGGCGCTGCCGGCCTGATCGAGTCATCTCGTCTGCTCTCGATGCGCTTGTTGTGCTCTTAACAATGATAAGGAAAACGCCATGTCTCAACACGATACCGCCGCGTCCTCGGTAAGCGAGCCGACGCGGCGTCGGCTGCCAAAGCCGCTTCGCACATTACTGGATACGTCCGGTCTGATTGCGGTGTTCATTCTGCTGTTCGCCGGGCTCTCGATTTTAGTGCCGGACTTTCTGACCGGGCGTAACATCGTGGGGCTGTTGCTGTCGGTCACTTTGATCGGTTCGATCGCGACCACCATGATGATGGTGCTGGCGCTTGGGGAGGTGGATCTCTCGGTTGCCTCGATCGTTGCCTTCGCCGGGGTGGTAGCCGCGGTGATCACATCGACCAGCGGCAGCGTTTTCATCGGCGTGGTGGCGGGCATTGCCGCCGGCGCGGCGGTCGGAGCGTTCAATGGGTTTGTGGTGGCGCGCTTTGGCATCAATTCGCTGATTGCGACCCTTGCCGCGATGGAGTTCGTGCGCGGGCTTGCCTACATCACCTCCGGCGGTGACGCCGTCATGATCACGGTGCCGGGCTTTTTCGATCTCGGCAGCGCGGCCTTTCTGGGGTTGACGCTTCCGGTGTGGACGATGATCGCGTGCTTTGTGGTGTTCGGGGTCATCCTCAACATGACAAGTTTCGGTCGAAATACGCTGGCCACCGGCGGCAATGCCGAAGCGGCGGCTCTGGCCGGGGTCAACGTACGAAAGCTCAAGATCACCGTGTTTGCGCTGCAGGGGCTGGTGGCCGGTATTGCCGGCGTGCTCTTGACCTCGCGTATGGGCCTTGGCGACCCGAACACCTCACAGGGGCTGGAGCTTGCCGTGATCTCTGCCTGTGTGCTGGGTGGGGTGTCACTGTCGGGCGGTGTGGCTTCGATCACCGGCGTACTGGTCGGGGTGCTGATCATGGGCTGCGTGCAAAACGCCATGGGGCTATTGAATGTGCCGACCTTTTATCAGTATCTCGTTCGAGGGGCGATCCTGCTGCTGGCGGTCATGTTCGACCGCTGGAAGCAGTCCCGAAGGGCAGGGGAGCGTTAGCACAAAGATGTCATATGAAAAACGCCGGGGCAGATCTGCCCCGGCGTTTTTTATGGTCATGTGCGGGCAAGGGTTACTCGCCGAACGCGGTGATCACGACCCGCCGGCTGCCGCCGTGATTGCGATGCTCGCAGAGATAGATGCCCTGCCAGGTGCCGAGGTTGAGCCGGCCGTCCGTAATCGGGATCTGAACGCTCGGCCCCAGCAGGCTGCTTTTCAAGTGGGCTGGCATGTCGTCGCTGCCTTCAAAGACATGTTCGAAATACGGCTCGTCTTCGGGCACGGCGCGGTCGAAGAAGCTTTCGAAGTCAGTGCGTACGGTCGGATCGGCATTTTCGTTAATGGTCAGCGAAGCCGAGGTGTGTTTGATGAACACGCTCAAAAGTCCGGTCTTGATCGTGCCGAGGTCCTTGAGGGCGCGTTCGATGTCGTCGGTGATGATGTGGAATCCGCGCGAGCGCGCATTCAGGGTGATCTCTTTTTGCATCCACATGGCGTTGACTCCATCGGTGATAAGGGCGCGTCGCGCATAGGTTTGTAGTCTAGAAGACGCGCCAGCGGGTGTAGAGCGCCTTCTACCCACATTCTGGCCAGGTACTCAATCATTTATGGTAATGAGTCGCATTGCTTTTTTCGACGAACGCCTTGTGCTGGGTCTATCCTGAACGCACTAACGCAGTTTCAATCTCAAGTGGGAGAACACAGGCATGGCCAATACGCGCATTGAACGTGACAGCATGGGTGAGCTCGAGGTACCGGAATCGGCGCTTTACGGCGCGCAGACGCAGCGCGCGATCAATAACTTTCCGGTCAGCGGTCAGCCCCTGCCGTTCGAGTTCATCAAGGCAGTGGTACACGTCAAACGGGCTGCCGCCCAGGTTAATCTCGACCTTGAACTTCTGGATAAGCCCCGCGCCGAGGCCATCATTGCGGCTGCCGACACACTGCTTTCAGGCAAGCACCAGGACCAGTTCCCGGTCGATGTGTTCCAGACGGGCTCGGGCACCTCGACCAACATGAACGTCAACGAGGTTATCGCTCACCTGGCGTCAAGCGATGAGCTCGAGGTCAACCCCAATGACCACGTCAATATGGGGCAGAGCAGCAACGACACGATCCCCACGGCGCTTCATGTGTCTGCATCGATGGCTCTGCATGAAACGCTGTTGCCGGCGCTCAGGCACCTGAGCGCGGTGATCGATACCAAGGCCGGCGAGGTCGAAGACGTCGTAAAAACAGGGCGCACCCATTTGATGGACGCCATGCCGATCAAGATGAGCCAAGAGCTTGGAGGGTGGTCGTCTCAGGTGGCGCAGTCGGTTGAGCGCCTTGAAGACGTACAGCGTCGCCTTCTTCGTATTGCACAAGGCGGCACGGCAGTGGGCACCGGCATCAATGCGCACCCGGAATTTGCCGAGCGGTTTGCCAGGGTGCTGGGTGAGCACACCGGGCTTTCGTACGCGCCCAGTGACAGCTTCTTTGCAAGCCTTGGCTCACAGGACGCTACCGTCGAGCTTTCCGGGCACCTCAAGGCGTTCGCGTGTGCGTTGATGAAGATCAGCAATGACCTTCGCTGGATGAATTCCGGGCCGCTTGCGGGGCTTGGCGAGATTGAGCTCGAAGCGCTTCAGCCAGGAAGTTCCATCATGCCCGGCAAGGTCAATCCGGTCATTCCCGAGTCGGCGGCGCAGGTGGCGGCGCAGGTTATCGGTAATGACGCAGCCGTCACCGTGGCCGGTCAGTCCGGTAATTTTCAGCTCAATGTGATGCTGCCGCTGATGGCGAGTAATGTTCTTTCCTCGATAACGCTGTTGACCAACGTGTCGCGCCTTCTGGCCGATAACGCGATCGCAACCTTTAGTGTCAGAAAGGACAGCATTGAAGCTCCGCTTTCGAAAAACCCGGTGCTGGTCACGGCCTTGAATCCGGTCATTGGCTACAATGCGGCGGCGAAAGTAGCCAAGAAGGCGTATCAGGAAGGGCGGCCGATTCTGGAGGTGGCCGAAGAGGAGACCGAGCTGTCGAAAGAGGAGCTCGAGCGCTATCTTGATCCGGCCAAGCTGACCGAAGGCGGCATTCAGTAATCGTCAGGCAAGGCCCATCAAACCGACAACGCCCCGCTTACTTAAGCGGGGCGTTTTTCATGCAGAGTGCACCAGAGCGTTTCAGGCCTGAGCACTTTCCGCCTTGGGCGTGCCTGGGTAAATACGAGCGATGCGTTCTGCGATGTAGTCGCTCAGGCGATTCTTTTGAGCGTCATCGAGGCGCAGGTCCATCTTGGTTCGGCGCCAGATAACGTCGTCAAGCTCACGCGCCCATTCCTGCTCAATCAGATAGTTGATCTCGGCGGCGCTCATGCCGCTGCCGAATTGCTCGCCAAGATCATCAAGCGTGCTGCAGCCGTCAAGGAACTGCTCGCAGAGCGTGCCGTAACTCGAGGCAAAACGCTCGGCCGTCTTGGTCTCCAAAAAGGGATAGTTGGCTTTCAAGGTCTTGGCGTACTCGAGCCGGTCGGTGATGTCGCCGCCGGGCATGGTGGCTTCTGCCGTCCAGTCGCCACGCATGGTCGGGTAATAGGCTTTCAACTCGTGCAGTGCGGCTTCCGAGAGCTTGCGGAATGTGGTGATCTTGCCGCCGAACACGGAAAGCATCGGCGCCTTCTCGGCATCGAGGTTCAAGGTGTAGTCCCGCGTCATGGCTGATGGGTCGTCGGACTCGTCATCGCAAAGCGGGCGCACGCCTGAGTAGCTGGTGACGATGTCATCTTCGGTGATGCGTGCGTCAAAATGGTCGTTGAGCACGTCCAATAGATACGTGGTTTCTTCCTGGCTGATGGTCAGCTTGGATGGGTCGCCGTCGTAGGCGACGTCGGTGGTACCGATGAGACTGAAGTCGTTCTGATAGGGCAGCACGAACACGATGCGCTTGTCCTTGTTTTGAAGGATATAAGCGCGATCGTCGGTATTGATGCGTTTGGTGACCAGGTGGCTGCCCTTGATCATCTTGATGCCGTAGCGCGGCTTTCGCTGGGTTTCGTTTCGGATGAAGGATTCCACCCACGGGCCGGCAGCATTGATCAGAACTCGGGCTCGACGGACGAGTGTTTCACCGGTCAGCATATCCTTGAGCGTGAGCTCCCAGTGGCCGTTTTCATCGGCGCGGGCCTGCTCGCAGCGGGTTCTGACCAGAACCTCGGCCCCATTTTGCTTGGCCTGCAACGCGTTGAGTACCACCATGCGGGCATCATCAACCCAGCAGTCTGAGTACTCAAAACCTTTCTTGATGTCTGAGGACAACGGTGAACCCGAACCGAACGTCAGTTTCTTGGCCTTGGGCAGGCTGTCCCGATGGCTTAGATGGTCGTAGAGGAAAAGTCCCGTTCGAATCATCCAGCCCGGTCTCAAATGCGGCTGGTGGGGCAGGATAAAGCGCATCGGCCAGACAATGTGCGGCGCTTTTTTGAGCAAGACTTCCCGCTCGTGAAGCGCTTCTCTGACCAGACGAAATTCATAATGCTCGAGATAGCGCAGGCCGCCATGAATCAGCTTGCTGGACGCCGAGGATGTGGCGCTTGCAAGGTCAGCCTGCTCGCAGAGCCCGACGCTCAGACCCCGGCCGGCAGCGTCGCAGGCAATACCAGTGCCGTTAATGCCTCCACCAATGACATACATGTCCAATAGGGGCGTTTGCTGATGTGCCATGCTGTTCTCCGCCGAAGTCGTCTTCGATGTGTCATTTATGTTCGAAAAAGAAAATAATACAAGTTCGAACGAACATCAATCCATTACCTCGTCGAGTCCGACTCCGGAAGGTAGAGCCGAACATCGGACTCATCGAGCAGTGCGCAAAACGCATCGGGCGGGCGAACGTCGGTAAAAAGGGCGTCGACCTGGTTGATGTGGGCTTGGCGAACCACTGCCCGACGCATGAATTTCGAATGATCCGCGGCCAGAAACACGTGTCGGGAATTGCCGATGATGGCCTGGGCGACGCGGACCTCCTGATAGTCGAACTCCAACAGCGAGCCGTCTTCGTCGATGCCGCTGATGCCGATGATGCCGAAATCAACCTTGAACTGGTTTATGAAATCGATCGCGGCCTCACCGATAATGCCCCCGTCACGAGAGCGCACCACGCCGCCGGCCACAATGACGTTGAAATCATCCTTGGCGTGCATCATGGCGGCCACGTTCAGATTGTTGGTGATGACCTCAAGCCCCTTGTGGTCGAGCAGGGCTTCGGCCACCAGTTCGGTACTGGTGCCAATATTGATGAAAATGGAGCTGTGGTCGGGGATATGCGACGCAAGGGTGGCCGCGATCGCTTTCTTTTCCTCATAATTCAGCGTTTTACGCGTGTTGTAGGACGTGTTGACGGTGCTGGATTCGATGCTTCCCGCCCCGCCATGAACCCGCCGGATCATGCCCTTTTCCGCGAGTACGTTAAGGTCTCTGCGAACGGTCTGGGGCGTTACGTTAAAATGCGCGGTCAGCTGTTCGATGCTTATGTACTTCTGCTGTTGTATCAGCGACACCATTTCGTCCTGGCGTTTATGTTGGGACATCAAGCCACGTTCCTTCATCAAGAATGGTCGGTTTGCGCGCCGTTGGTGAATGCTGCTCTACCAATGTCTAAGGACGTTCACGCAATTTTAGTTTGTTTGTATGTGCGACATGCCAGTACTGTACCCAATGTTCGAAAGTGAAAATAAATGAACATGACATCCGAGACACAAAGGACTTCGCCATGACCTCTCTCATGCTCGCCATTGATCAGGGTACAACCAGCTCCAGAGCCATCTTGTTCGACAAGACCGGCAATATTGTTTCATTGGCTCAGGAAGAATTTCCACAGCATTTCCCTGAGGGCGGCTGGGTTGAGCATCATCCGGATGATATTTGGGGGTCAACGCTTAGAACCATCAAGCAGGCCATCACCAATAGCGGCAAGACCGTGCATTCGATCGCCGGGATCGGTATTACCAACCAGCGCGAAACCACCCTGGTCTGGGACAAGAACACCGGCGAGCCGGTCTACAACGCCATCGTCTGGCAGGATCGTCGCACGGGTGATTATTGCCGCTCCCTGAAATCTCAAGGGCATGACGAAAAGATCCAAAGCAAGACCGGGCTTTTGATCGATCCGTACTTTTCAGCCACCAAGCTTCGCTGGATTCTAGAAAATGTAGATGGGGCTCGCGAGCGTGCCGAGCGAGGCGAGCTCTTGTTCGGAACGGTCGACACTTATCTTATCTGGAAGCTTACGGGAGGACGCGAGCATCGAACCGATGCGACCAATGCCTCTCGCACTTGCCTTTTCAACATTCATGAGCAGTGCTGGGACCGTGATCTTCTGGAGCTGTTTGGTATTCCGGCGTCCATGCTGCCGGAGGTTATGGATTCAAGTGATGAGTTCGGGCGAACCGATGCTCAGCTTCTGGGGGCGAGCCTGATGATTGCAGGCGTTGCCGGCGATCAACAGGCTGCCTTGATCGGTCAAACCTGTTTCGAGCCGGGCATGGTCAAAAGCACTTATGGCACCGGCTGTTTCATGATCATGAACACCGGCGAGCGAGCAGAGGTATCCAATAACAAGCTGTTGACCACTGTTGGGTATCGCCTGGATGGCAAGGTCACCTACGCGATGGAGGGCAGTATTTTCATTGCGGGCGCGACAGTTCAGTGGCTGCGCGATGGATTGAAGCTCTTCTCCAATGCCTCGGAAACAGAACATCTTGCGCGCGAGACCAACGATGGCCACGGCGTGTATCTGGTGCCGGCCTTTACCGGGCTGGGGGCGCCACACTGGGATCCGCAGGCGCGGGGCGCGATTTTCGGGCTGACCCGAAATACCGGCATTGCCGAACTGGTGGCGGCCGGATTGCAGTCGGTCTGCTATCAGACACGTGACCTTCAGGAGTGCATGAACCGTGATGTGACGGCGTCCACGGCGGCACTGCGGGTCGATGGTGGCATGGTCAGCAACAATTGGGTCATGCAGTTCTTGGCCGACATTCTCGATGTTCAGGTCGATCGTCCGACAGTGCTTGAAACCACCGCGCTTGGGGTCTCCTATCTGGCAGGCTTGAAGCTTGGCTGGTATGAGTCGCTTTCAGACATCACCTCGCTTTGGCACAAAGAGCGCTCATTTTATCCGCAGTTTTCCGATGACAAGCGTCAATCACTCTATGCCGGCTGGCTCGACGCCGTGTCCCGGGTTAAATCCGACAATCAGGATTAAGCCCTTAAACACGACGAAAAGGAGAGTGTCATGCATGCGTACATTGGGGAATTTTTTGGGTCGCTGACTCTGATTTTGTTCGGAGACGGGGTGGTGGCCAACGTGCTGCTGCAGCGAACGAAAGGCAAGGACAGTGGGTGGATGGTCATTGCCACCGGGTGGGGTCTTGCGGTCATGATGGGCGTGTTCGTTGCCAACGCAATGGGCTCGCCCGGGGCCGATATCAATCCGGCGGTGACCATCGCCAAGTGGGTCATGGGCATGTACGTCGAGGCCAATGTGGTTTTCGGGATGATCGCGGCTCAGATGCTTGGGTGTTTTGTCGGGGCGATCTGTGTCTGGCTTGCGTATTTGCCGCACTGGAAGCTGACGGAATCGAAAGAAAGTAAGCTCGGCATCTTTTGTACGGCGCCGGCAATCCGGCATCCGTTCGGCAATGTCCTGAGCGAAGTGATCGGCACGATCACCTTGATTGTTGGTATCGGGGCGATCGTTCACTCAAGCTCTATTGCCGGTGGACTACTGCCGTTTCTGGTGGGTGGGCTGGTTTGGGCCATCGGGTTGTCCCTTGGGGGGCCGACGGGCTACGCCATCAATCCGGCGCGAGACCTTGGCCCCAGATTGGCCCATGCGCTGTTGCCGATCGCAGGTAAGGGCGGCTCGGATTGGTCCTACGCATGGATTCCGATTCTTGGGCCGATCATTGGTGCGTCCGTTGGTGCACTTATGTGGACTAGCCTGATCCCGGCCGCTTAAAAAAAGTAATTTAAATGCTTGCATTCAAAGGGCAAATCCGTAAAATAGCGCAGCGTTGATCAGGCAAGACCCCTTGCAGGACCGTAGCTCAGTTGGTTAGAGCGCCACGTTGACATCGTGGAGGTCAGCGGTTCAAATCCGCTCGGTCCTACCAATAAACCCGATCAATGACATCGCTATACAGGACCGTAGCTCAGTTGGTTAGAGCGCCACGTTGACATCGTGGAGGTCAGCGGTTCAAATCCGCTCGGTCCTACCAGATCCCGAAAGCCCAACTTTTTGAAAGTTGGGCTTTTTTTGTGTTGGTCGGGTGTAAGCTTTGCGCTTACTCGGCGTATCGTTAGATTCTTTTTTAGGTGTCTCTTACAAATAGGGCTGTGGAGTCGGGAAGCGGTGCACGCTTCGGACTGCGCTACACAGGGACCTAAGGAGAAGCCTAATGACTGAACTAACAACCGCCAATGCCGTGATCACTGTTGAAAACGTCGAAAAGCTGCGAGCCTACGAACCTGAAGCGGAAAAGCAAATCGTCCAGGTTCTTTATCACACCTACCCCTACTGTGGAGGCGGTCGGTTCGTTGCCTCGGGCGATACTAAAAGCGCTGATGACAACGGCATGATTATCGTCACCAAGGGCGGGTGTCGTTGGAAGCGCGTCACAGAAGGTGAGGAGCGAGGCAATATTCTGCTGTGGGGCGCTGATCCCTCTGGTAAAAATGACAGCTCTTCTGCGATCAAGGCCGCAATCGCCGATGGCAAGACGCGAACGGTGGTCATTCCGCACGAGGGTAAATTTGTCATCAATGAAACGATCGAGCTGGGTCGTGTCAGTCTGATCGGTGGCAGTAAGGATCACTTCGGCCAAAAAGCGGCCTATTCAAGCTTGATTACCGGCTCCGATCTCGACGGAGCCATGTTTACCAAGGTCGGCAAGAACGTAATCGGGATTGCCTTTCATGATCGCAATCAAACCCATACCGCGCTTGAAATGACATCTTACGTCAATCTGGTTCAGAACTGCTCGTTTCACAATTTCAAAAGCGCGATTGAAACGCCGGGCGGGGTGGATCTGTCGCTGCTGGACAATACCTTTACCTCGGTCGAGACGGCGATCCATCTTCAGGATGCCTCACTGTGTACGACCAGCCGATTTATTCGAAACCACTTCCATTACGTTCATGACTGTATTCTGGTCGACGGTGAACTCTACGGTGCAAGCTTCGTCGATAACATTTTCGAACGCGTTACGGGTCGGGCCATTCATGGCAAGGTAATCTATCACTCCCACTTCCAAGGTAACTGGTGGGAGCATCGTAACGGCGCTGAAGAGGCGCGCTGTGTGACTACCGAGATGTATCAACAGCTTTTCTACAATACAGCCAGTGCCAATTACGCGGTATTTGGTTGGATCAATGTATTCAACAGTGATACGCACGATAACCGTGTTGGCGGTGTCATGACGGGCGAGGGTAATGTGGTTATTCGAACGCCGACCGGTCAGGCGCTTCGAATCGATCACGAATCGATCAAGTCTGAATGCGATCAGTGGACCGGCAAGGGGGACCTGACGCTTGAAACCGGCTATGACAAGGTCTATTCAAACGTTGGCGACTTTTACATCATGGCCGGCAATAACACCGGCTATCGTCATCGCGACCTGAAAAACGGCAGTCTAGTGTTCACCTCGCGCGGCAATGATGGCAGCTGGCAAGGCAAGCTTCACTTCCTTCAGGGTAAGGATGATGACGGCAATGACCTCAAGGAAAGCTACAGCTTTCCCTCCTGGAGTATTGGGGGGCTGGTCGGTGAGGCTGATTTCCAGTGTGACAGTAAGGTTCGAAAAACCACTGTCGCGATCCCTCAGCAGGTACTCTGGGACTCCGGCCCGTCAACAGGCACCGGGTGCTTTACGGAAATCGATGACAGCCAGCCGGGTCGTGTGCGTTTTCTATTAGAAGATGGTGCGCCCCAGCTTCGTAACTACTTGATTCATTGCACGGTGCACACACGCGGTGTCATGTGTGACGGCATTGGTCATGTCAATGTCTACGGTGGGTCGTGGAATGCCTATCGTCGTGCCAAGGGCTTTGATGTCTTTTTCATTGACCGTGAGACGGGAGAAGCCAAAACGCCTGACCGGTTCTGTCTGATGCTTGCGCACGTTGAAGGTAACAAGCTTGAAGAGTGATCCCCATTTGACGTTTCTAAACGCTGTATAAAAAACGGGCGCCGATGGCGCCCGTTTTTTTAGATGAGGTCGGTGCGCTCGATGAATAGAGCGCACAGGCGCTCTATAAGCTCGACGTCGTCGACACTGAATCGTTCCGGGCGCGGGCTGTCGATGTCCAGTACTCCCCAGAGCGTATCGCCAACCACGAGAGGAACGACCAGCTCGGCGCGTGACGCCTCATCGCAGGCAATGTGGCCGGGGAAACTATGAACGTCATCGACGCGTTGAGTTTGGCGCATGGTGGCAGCTTTGCCGCAAACGCCTTTTGAAAAGGGGATTGGGTTGCAGGCGGGCTTGCCCTGAAAGGGGCCGAGACTCAGAACCGATGGCGTGCGATGCAGGTAAAACCCGACCCAGTTGACGTCCGAAAGTGTATTGAACAAAAAAGCGCTCATCTGGGCGGTATTGGTTACCCAATCTCGGGTATCCAGGAGCGCATCCAGCTGGCGGTCGAAAAGCGTGTCTGTCATTAAATCAAGACTCACATCGAAATGGCATCAAGGCTCGCCGAGCATGATGGCCGGCGAGCCGTCTTCATTATTCCCAGCCGGGAACGGCGGCGCCCTTGAACAGCTCTTTCGCTTTTTCAGCGACTTCGTCTGTCTGGTAGGCCTCGACCAGATGCTTGATCTTTTCTTTATCCTGGTCACCTTCACGCACTACGATCAGGTTCACGTAGGGTGAATCCGGACCTTCCTTGATAAGCGCGTCGTCCTGCAGGCTCAAGCCGGCTGGTTGGGCGTAGGTATTGTTGATAAAGGCAAGGTCGACGTCCTGAAGCGTGCGTGGCAATTGAGCGGCGTCGATCTCATTGAACTTGAAGTTATGTGGGTTCTCTGAAATGTCCATCGGCGTGGCATTCAGATCGGTATTGTCCTTGAGTGTGATCAGTCCCTTTTTATCCATCAGGATCAGGGAGCGGCCCTCATTGGACGGATCGTTGGGAATAGCGATCGTGGCACCTTCCGGCAGATCGTCGATACTGTCGTAGCGCTTGGAATAGGCGCCGATCGGATAGACAAATGTTGCGCCTGCAGTGGCAAACTTGTAGCCACGATCGTTGACCATGCTTTCAAGATACGGTTTGTGCTGATACGCGTTGGCGTCGAGGCTGCCATCAGCAAGCGCCGCATTCGGGGAGTTGTAATCAGTAAACTCAACGATCTGAACGTCCAGCCCGTACTTATCCTTGGCGATTTTCTTGGCCGTTTCCATGACCGTGGTTTCAGGGCCCGACATCGTGCCGACCTTGACCGTGGTGTCATCGGTTTCCGAGTTGCCGCAGCCGGCCAATGCGACCGAGCCGAGGGTGAGGGCAGCCAGGGCCAGTGAACGAATAGGTAGATGCATTGATGAACTCCCTGCTTTAGTGATGTGGTGTCTTATTTGTGGTTGGCGCGTTTGACCATCGAGTCGCCGAGCATCTGCACGCCTTGAACCATGATTACCAGGATGGCGACCGTCACCAGCATGATCAACGGCTCGAACCTGTTATACCCGTAGCGAATGCCGACGTCACCCAGACCGCCACCGCCAACGGCACCGGCCATGGCCGAGTAGCTTATGAGTGTAACAATCGTGATGGTGATGCTCGTAATGATGCCGCCTCGCGCTTCCGGGATCAGTACTTTGGTTACGATCTGCTTCGGTGTCGCCCCCATGGCCTGAGCCGCCTCGATCAGTCCGGGCGAAATCTCGTTCAATGCACCTTCGATCAGTCGGGCAACGAAGGGGATCGCTGCGATCGTCAGCGGTACCATGGCCGCATTGGTGCCAATGGAGGTGCCGACGACAAGGCGAGTAAAGGGAACGATGGCCACCATCAGGATAATAAAGGGAATCGAACGCCCGATATTGACTACTGCGCTTGTGACCAGAAACGCCGGGCGATACGCAAGGATCTGACCCGGTCGTGTCACGTAAAGTGCCAGTCCGAGCGCCAGGCCCAGCACACCTGAAATAATGCCACTGATCAAGACCATGTAAAGCGTTTGCAATGTGGCGTGGCCGATAAGAGCCATCATGTCAGTCGACATACCCTAAAACCTCCGTGGACAGTTGCATATCGGACAGTCTGGCAAGCGCTTTCTCTATATGTGCGGCGTTGCCACGAAATTCGGCGATCATCAGGCCGAGGGTATGCCCCTGGATGTCCTCGATCTTGGCCTGAAGAATGCTGATGTCCAGTTCGAACGAGCGCGCCAACTGGGAGATCAGTGGTGATGCGACATTCTCATCGTTGAAAATGATACGTATCACCGGATAGGGTTTATCGCTTCCATCGCTGGAGAGCCGGTCAAGCAGCGATTTTGGCGGGTCGATGCGAAGGAATTCCTCCAGAAACTCTCGGCCCAGCTTTGTGCTCGGGGCGGTAAAAAATGGCCCGACTTTTGATGTCTCGACCAGTTCGCCGCCGCTGATCAGTGCCACGCTGTCACAGATTGATTTGACCACTTCCATTTCATGCGTGATCAAAAGGATAGTCAGGCCAAGTTCCTGGTTGATTTCACGAAGCAGTTCCAGGATGGAGGAGGTGGTCTGCGGGTCGAGGGCGGAGGTGGCCTCGTCGCACAGAAGAACTTTCGGTCGGCTGGCCAGGGCTCGTGCAATGGCGACGCGCTGTTTCTGACCGCCTGAAAGCGCAGAAGGGTAGCGGTCTTTCTTGTCGCTGAGCCCCGTCAGTTCCAGAAGAGGCGTAATACGCTCTTTCATAGCGTTCTTGTCAAAGCCCATCAGTTCCAGGGGAAACGCGATATTCTGATAGACCGTGCGAGAATCGAGCAGATTGAAATGCTGGAAAATCATGCCGATGTCGTGGCGCGCTTTGCGAAGCGCTGGTGCATCGAGCTGAGTAAGGTCCTGGCCGTCGACCAGAACCCGCCCGCTGCTTGGACGCTCGAGCATGTTGACGCAGCGAATGAGCGTACTTTTCCCCGCCCCCGAGACACCGATGACGCCTGTGATGCTGCCCTTGGGGACCGTCAGGTCAACGTTGTTTAGTGCGCAGATCGCATCGTGATCCGAGCCGTAGAATTTACTGAGTTGCTCAAGTTGAATCATGGTACCTGGCAAGGTGTCGGCAATGTGAGAGATGCAAGTGTACTACAGACATAAAAAAAGCCACCCCGAAGGGTGGCTCAACGCTGGACACACCCGTTTAGCGGCATTTATAAGCGCCCCGCAAGCTGGGTTCAAATCGGCGCGAAAAAACGGAGCGCAATCTTAGATAGCTCGCCTCATCGTGTCAACGCGTGGCAAAATGGTCACGCCAATTCCATTCATTGTCCAGAGGCGGGCATTCAGAGCCGGGAAAACCCGGTGCCGATGTGCTTCCGCCTTATCGGAGGTCGCGTGTTTACCGGAATCGTCCAGGCCAAAGCGCCGGTCATTGCCCATCTACGGCAGCAAGCGCTGTCCCAGATTGAAGTCGAGCTTCCTGAGCCCATGATCGATGGCCTGGCGCTTGGCGCCTCGGTCGCCCTCGATGGCTGCTGCTTGAGCGTAACCTCCATTGAAGGTACGCGTGTCACCTTCGATATGATGCGTGAAACGCTTCGTCTGACAACGCTTGGGCAACGTGAAGCTGGCGATGTGGTCAATGTCGAGCGCGCCGCGCGCGTCGGGGACGATATCGGCGGACATCTGATGTCTGGTCACATCGCGTGCATGGCGTCCATTGTCGAGTTGGATACGGCGCCCAATAACCTTCGAATCTGGTTCGATTTACCAATGGATTTCACGCGGTTCGTCTTGGACAAGGGCTACATTGGTATCGATGGCATCAGTTTGACGATTGGGGCAGTCGATCACGGACGTTTCTGTGTCAACTTGATCCCTGAGACCATGGCGCGCACGACCCTTGCCGACAAGGGCATTGGCGATTCGGTCAATATAGAGATCGATCCCCAAACCCAGGCCATCGTTGAAACGGTTGAGCGTGTGCTGGCCGCACGGTGATAAATTGACTCGATTCACTGCCTCGCTTTCGCTAAGATGCGCGGTTTTGTGTTTTGCCTGATTCAACAAAGGACAGCGCCCAAGCCATGAGCATCTACGGCGATTACATCAAGTCGGTCATTCGTACGGTACCTGACTGGCCGCAGGCCGGCGTCAATTTCCGCGACATAACCCCGCTTTTGCAAAACAGTGCGGCGTTTCGAAAACTGATCGACAGTTTCGTGCATCGCTACCAGGAGCTTGAGGTCGATGCCGTTGCTGCGATCGATGCTCGCGGGTTCATTATCGGTGCACCGTTGGCCTATGAGTTGGGCTGCAGTTTCGTGCCGGTGCGAAAGAAGGGCAAGCTCCCGTTCAAGACCATCAGTGAAACGTATTCCCTGGAATACGGCGAGTCATCGGTTGAACTCCACTCCGATGCGTTCCAAAAAGGGGATCGGATCGTAGTGATGGATGACTTGATTGCGACGGGCGGCACTATGCTTGCGGCCGCCAAGCTCATTCAGCGAAGCGGTGGCCATGTCGTTGAAACCGCGACCATTGTGGACCTTCCTGAGCTGGGTGGCTCAGAAAAAATCCGTCAGTCGGGTCACAATGTCTTTGCGGTATGTAGTTTTCTGGAAAACGAGTAAGGGCGTTATCGCCAAGGTTGAATGTAATGAGTGAAGCACGTTATCAAACTCACCTGACGATTTCATGGGATCGTTTGCACCGCGATGTTCGTACTCTGTGCCATCGGTTGCTTGAAGCGCATGAAGAGCCGTTCAAGGGGATCGTTGCCATTACGCGCGGTGGGTTGATTCCAGCTGCGCTGGTGGCCCGGGAGCTGAACATTCGGTTGATCGATACCGTATGCATTAAAAGCTATGATCACATGGATCAGGGCGGTCTGGACGTGCTCAAGGGCGTCGATCACGACGGTCAGGGCTGGCTCTTGATCGACGATCTGGTTGATACTGGCAATACGGCACGCGCCGTTCGCGACATGCTCCCCAATGCCTTGTTTACCACTGTGTATGCCAAGCCCGAGGGCAAGGCGTTGGTGGATCTAAGTGTGGTCGATGTCGAGCAGGCGACCTGGATTCAGTTTCCCTGGGATATGGCGCTGTCCTACATTGAGCCGCTTGCCGCTCAGCGCGGCAGCTCCGAATCGTCATGACGACGCCGCTTCCCGAAAGCTGGGCCAATGAGATCGGTCAGGAATTCGAGACGCCTTACATGCAGGCGTTGCGCGCATTTCTTGCCAATGAAAAAGCCGCGCACAAGGTGATCTATCCTCACTCATCGAACTGGTTCAAGGCCTTTGAGCTTACGCCATTGGATCGAGTCAAGGTCGTTATCCTTGGTCAGGACCCCTATCATGGTCCCGGACAGGCGCATGGCCTGTGCTTTTCGGTGCGACCGGATGTCAAGACGCCCCCGTCTCTTGTGAATATCTACAAGGAGCTGGCCGCGGATACGGTCGACTTCGAGCCGGTCAATCACGGCTATCTCAAATTTTGGGCCGAACAGGGTGTGTTGTTGTTGAACAGCGTGTTGACGGTCGAGCAGAGTCAGGCTGCATCTCACCGTGGACAGGGGTGGGAGCAGTTCACCGATCGTGCCATCGAGGCGATCAATCGATCCTGTGATCATGTCGTGTTTTTGCTCTGGGGAAGTTATGCCCAGAAGAAGGCCGCGTTTGTTGATCGCAAGAAGCATCTGGTGCTTCACGCCCCACACCCGTCGCCGCTGTCTGCGCACCGCGGTTTTCTGGGGTGCCGTCATTTTTCCCAAACAAATCAGTTTCTCGTCGAGCACGGTCTCGAGCCGATCGATTGGCGATTGCCAGCACGCGTCAGCGAGTGATCGCACAGCCCATTTGTGGCGACGAGAACAGTTAAAACCGAACGATTTTAGAAAAGGATGATTGCATGAGTGTGCATGAAATTGACCACCCGCTGATCAAACACAAGATCGGCTTGATGCGCACCGCTCGTGTCAGCACGAAAAACTTCCGGGAGCTTGCTTCTGAGGTGGCTGAGTTGCTGACGTACGAGGCGACCAAGGGGTTTGAGGTCGAAAAGACGTTTGTTGATGGCTGGAACGGCGAGAAGATCGAAGTCGAGCACATCAAGGGCAAGAAGGTAACGATTGTTCCGATTCTGCGTGCCGGTCTTGGCATGATGGACGGTGTCATGGCGCTTCTGCCGAGTGCGCGTATCAGCGTGGTCGGGCTATACCGCAACGAGGAAACCCTCGAACCGGTGCCGTATTTCGAGAAGTTTGTCAGTGACCTGGACGAGCGCCTGGCCATCGTGATTGACCCAATGCTTGCAACAGGCGGTTCGATGGTGGCTACTATCGATATGCTGAAGGCGAAAGGATGCTCTCAGGTCAAGGTAATCGTGCTGGTCGCCGCGCCAGAAGGCATTGAAAAGGTCGAGCAGGCGCATCCCGATGTCGAGATCTATACGGCCTCTGTTGATGAGCGCCTTGATGAGTCAGGCTACATCGTCCCCGGCCTGGGCGACGCCGGAGACAAGATTTTCGGTACGCGCTGACTCTGATTGGGAGACTCTGGTCAGGAGTGAGCCTTATCACTTCTGAACTGGCCCTCTGAGAACGTGGGAGGCGTATTGGCGCTTACGATGACACAGGGTGCGTCGCCCACGTTCCGAAATCGATGGGGCAGGCTGGAATCGAAGTAATACCCATCGCCTGCTTTCAGTACCCGTGTTTCACCGTCGACGGTCAATTCGATTTCTCCTTCGACGATGATGCCACCTTCTTCACCGTCGTGACTCAGCATATCTGCGCCCGTGTCGGCCTCGCTTGGGTAGCGTTCATGCAATATGGTCATTGCGCGGTGCTTGCCGTGATTGCCTATCATTCGAAATGACAGGTGACCGTCTCCAAGCTCAACCAGTTCATCTGCCCTGTAGAAAAACTTGGTCTGGCTCGTTGCTTCTTCGGCGAAAAACTCGCTGAGCGATACTGGAATGGCGTCCAGAATCTTTCGAAGTGAGCTGACGGACGGGCTGACCGTATTGAGTTCGATCAAGGACACCGTGCTATTGGTGACGCCGGCGCGCTTTGCAAGCTCTCGCTGAGACAGTTGGTGCTGCTGTCGGAGGTCTTTGAGTCTTTGGCCCACGTTATGCGTTGTTTGGGTATCGGTCATGACTTGGTCCTATCGACACCTGTCCGGCGTCTTTTCTTATGGCAACAGCTGGGATAACGTTTTGATTTTACGCAATGCGGTGCAATAGAGCGATACGATACTCATGAATGAATCGATGGACGGGTTGATTCTTGCTGGCGGTCAAGGCACCCGAATGGGTGGCGTCGATAAGGGGTTGCAGTTAGTCAATGGCGCTCCGATGGTCATGCATGTCGCGAACGCGATGACGAATCAGGTCGAGACGCTTTATGTTAGCGCCAATCGATCGGTTGATGAGTACGCGGCATTCGGGTGGCATGTCATAGCAGATCGTGTTCCCGGATTTATCGGACCGCTGGGCGGTATTCACGCAGCCCTTTGCGCATCCAATGCCGCGTGGCTGATGATCGCGCCCTGCGATGTGCCTGCCATTGCGCCGGGTATTTTTGAAGCGTTGGTTGATCGAGCCCGCAGGGGGGCAAGGGATATGGTGTATGCCGCTGATGGGCAACGAGCGCATCCTGTGGTTGCGGTCGTGAAAACGTCGCTGGCGCAAGATCTTGAATCATACATTCTCAAGGGGGAGCGCAAGATTCTACCCTGGTATGAGCGCCATGACGCGGAGCGCATGGTGTTTTCACGGGCCGAATGCTTTCAGAATGTGAATACGCCAGAAGATAGGGCGCTTGTAGAGCGGATCATGTCTACGGAGCTTAAAAAGACGCATTGAACGTTAGCAGGCTTGTCATGCGTGTGCTAAAAAATGGGTAGGGTATGACTGCATCCGTCTTGATGAGAACGGCCTTGCCAGTGTTGGCGGTTTCCGGTTACAGCGGCCAAGGCAAGACCACTTTGCTTGAACATTTGGTGCAGAGGTTGTCCGCGCTTGGGGTCAGTGTGTGTGTCTTCAAACACAGCCATCACGCTCTTGCGCTGGATAAGCCGGGATCAGACAGCGAGCGCTATCGGCGTGCCGGGGCCGTAGCCTCGATCATATCGGGGCAAAATGGTTTTTCGCTGGTCAAGGAAACATCGGATGAGCCTGCGTTGGATGATGTGATCCGCTACGCTGAGACCCTGTCACCCGATCTATTGCTGCTTGAAGGTTTTAAATCACACTCAGTGCCCAAGCTTTGGGTGGCTCGTAAAGCGGTGGATGATTCGGATGCGATCAAGGTCGTGAATGATCCGAATATCGAGGCGGTATTCAGCCCGGACCTTTCCAAACAAAATATACCCTTTTCGCCGAATATGGCAGTGCTCGACACTCACGAACAGACGCTCGAATGGGTCGTTCGCTGGTTGTACTCGAGACGGTCTGCAACTCACAATGGATTTGATGGGCACCAAATGTCTCTCACGCATCTTAATGAGCGCGGTGACGCGCACATGGTCGATATTGCCGATAAGGCTACTACTAAGCGCACTGCAGAAGCCGAAAGCTTTTTGTCCATGGCGCCGGAAACGCTGGAGTTACTGCTTGATGAGCGCCTGCCCAAGGGAGATGTGCTGGCAAGCGCGCGCATTGCGGGGATTCAAGCTGCCAAGCGCACATCGGAACTGATTCCGCTTTGTCATCCGCTGTCGCTGACGCATGTGAGCATTGAATGTACGCCGGATAAGGACCGCGGTGGCGTACACGTGCTGGCGACCTGCAAAACCGATGGCAAGACAGGCGTTGAAATGGAGGCGTTGACGGCTGCAAGCGTAGCGAGCCTAACGCTTTATGACATGTGCAAGGCCGTCGATAAGCGCATGAGTATCGACTACACCCGAGTGCGGGCAAAACAAGGTGGTAAAAGTGGCGACTGGTCGTTGATTCAAAACGATGTCGAGCAGGTCTCTCTGGAGAATGAGGGTGATGCGATCTCATCAGAGTCCTCGACGCTATTGGTGCGTTTTTTTGGCGAAATTGGCGAGCTTGCAGGTCATAAAGAAATGCGGCTTGATCTTGATGCGCTGGCGGATACGACACCGGCTGCCTTGTTAACGTATCTCGAGCGTCAACATGGTATCGACTTATCTTCCGTTGGGGCCTCGCGTTTGATGGTCGCTGTCAATCAAAGAATGGCGCGTATGGACGATGTGTTGGCTCAAAATGATGAAGTTGCATTTTTCCCGCCAGTCACAGGGGGGTGATATGACCGTTCGCATCCAGCCAGACGCCTTTGATATCAACGCCGAGTACCTTGAATTTACCGAAAATAATCGAGAGATGGGCGGCGTAGTCATGTTTGTCGGTCGGGTCCGGGATATGATTGATGCCTCGGTCGAGGCCCTCACGCTCGAGCATTACCCGGCCATGACCGAGCGGATTCTGGATGATCTTGTAAAGGACGCGAAGGCACGCTGGAACATCGATCAGGCGCGCATTGTTCACCGAGTCGGACGCCTTTCTCTCGGGGAAGACATCGTATTGGTGATCGTGGGGGCCCGCCATCGTCAGTCTGCGTTTGAAGCATGTGCCTATCTCATGGACATACTCAAGACCGATGCTCCCTTCTGGAAGCAGGAACACACCAGCCACGGTTCCTATTGGGTGCGTGAACGCGAAAGCGATCAACACGCCAAGGATCGTTGGAGAAATGCATGACGGCTTTGGTCGATAACTTTCAACGTCGAATCAAATATGTACGTATTTCGATTACGGATCGATGTGATTTTCGATGCGTCTACTGCATGAGCGAGGACATGGAGTTCCTGCCTCGAAATCAGGTGCTTTCGATCGATGAGCTGGCGTTTGTTGCCGAGGCATTTGAGTCCCTCGGCGTCGAAAAGGTGCGTTTGACGGGCGGTGAACCCTTGGTGCGACGTGGGGTAGATGACCTCGTTGATAAAATTGGTGCGCTTTCGGGCATCAAGGATTTTGCCATGACAACCAATGGCGCACAGCTTGATAAATACGCCAGGCGTTTGTTCGATGGGGGGCTTCGTCGACTCAATATCAGTCTTGATTCTCTCGACCCGGAGCGTTTCAAGGCGCTTACGCGTACGGGGCGCTTGGACCGGGTTATAAAAGGTATTCGAGCGGCCAAGTCCGCGGGTTTTGAGCGCATCAAGCTCAATGCCGTGATTCTTAAAAATCGTAACGATGACGAAATTCTTGATCTCGTCGAGTTTGCCTATCAGGAAGGCGTGGATATTTCATTCATCGAGGAGATGCCGCTTGGTGAGGTGTCCGACCACAGTCGGGAGGAGACCTTCATGTCCAATGATGATGTCTATGCACGTATACGCCAGAAATACGCCATGGTCCCGCTGGCGGAATCTACGCTTGGGCCATCGCGCTATTACCAGTTGATCGATCGTAATCAGAAGGTCGGGTTTATCTCACCGCATTCCCATAACTTCTGTGCCGATTGCAATCGCGTGCGCGTAACTGTAGAAGGTCGACTTCTTTTGTGTTTAGGAAATGAGCATTCGGTCGATCTAAAGGAAACAATCAGAACGTATCCTGGCGATCTTGAGAAGCTTAAGCAGGTGATTATTGATGCCATGGGCTTGAAACCAGAAAAGCACCACTTCAGAACGGACGGGGATGTTCAGGTCGTGCGTTTTATGAATATGACCGGTGGCTAGGTCGTAAGGCGGTTTCGATGTGACGTGTCATAGTAGGGGCGTCGGTGTCTGGACCGTGACTGGCAAGGATTTATCACGGATAGAGTAGCGTGAACGACAAGCAACAAATTTTGAAGACGCTGACGCATCAGGAGCCTATCGGTCAAGGCAATGACCGAGTCGTCTATCAGCTCGAATGTAGTACGCCCCGCTGCTTGAAATTGCCGAGGTATCCCAAGCGGGGAAGTGAGCAGAATTTACGCGAAAAGCGTTATTTCTCCTATTTGGAGGCGCGCAATGTGCCTTACTGGCACTTCATTCCCAAATATTATGGGTCGGTTGATCTTGGAGGGCGGGGTGAAGGACTTATATTTGATCTGATTCTGGATAAAGGTGTCCCTGCTAAAACACTAAAATTCTATCGAGAGTCTAAACCAGAGCTATTGGAGTTATATCGGTTTCAGGATGCATTGCTCGAGCTATGTGTTTTTTTGTATTCCAACTGGATTATTCCATCAGACATAAATGATAGAAACATTGTTTGCGTCATTGAGGACCAAAAGTGTATGCGTCTTTTTTTGATCGATGGTGTTTCCAATCCAGCTTTTTTACCGATTGCAAATTATTCGAAATGGTTTGCTCAGAGGCGCATAAAGAAAAGACTAAGAAAATTATTAGGCAAGTTTTCAAGAGCTGGCTTGATTACAGATAATCAATCTCATAATATTGTTGCCAAATTAAATTGAATTATTGAGGTTGAGTCGATGTCGCTATTAAATCAATACATGGAAAAAGAGCAGCTGCTTAAGAAATTGCAGGATGAATTGCAGTCGCTCGAGCAGGATCAGCGCCTCAAGGAAGAGCTTGAATTTAAGTCTAAATTAGAAAATCTCATGGAAGAGTTCGGTAAGACATCAAGTGATGTTATTGAACTGCTGGAGCCTTCCAAGGGACAATCAGCTGAAAAAACCGAATCTACTTCGAATCAGCGCAAGAAGAGAAAGCTCAAGGTGTATAAAAACCCGCACAGCGGAGAAGTTGTAGAAACTCGAGGTGGAAACCAGAAAACGCTTAAAGCCTGGAAAGAGCAGTATGGAGCGGATACGGTCGAATCCTGGCTTGTTGAATAACCCCAAAAGCGTCCTCCGGGGCGCTTTTTTTTGACTGGCGTTTGCGCAAAACGGCATATGCCTAGAGAGCGCTTTCTGGTATCGTTTGCTCAAACTTATGTCTTATCTTCTGCTTGAGCGTATGTGCAAAACGCTGGCAAGTCGGACAAAAAACATGACAATTATCAGCTAATTGGCGGTTTTAAAAGGATAGAGAGCTGTATTATGAAAAAAATCTATGGTTGTGTGCTGCTGAGTTCAACGCTTCTTCTGGGGGGGTGTGTTCTGGCGCCTGGTGGTGACATCGATTATAGCGCTGAGAGTCCTTCGATGGACGATCACGTTGAAGTCAAGGCGATTACATTCGACTTGATCAATCAGCAAGAAATGCAGCGTAAGGCGGTAAGCGAGCAGGCGCAGGATAAAACTGTTTCTCTCGATTATGTAAATAGCCTAAATGAATATGAGTATGAACTCGGTCGTGGCGATATTCTTAATATTATCGTTTATGACCATCCTGAGCTGACCATTCCGGCCGGATCCGAGCGTAGCTCAAGCGACTCTGGTTATGTTGTTCAGCAAGATGGCTCTATCTACTATCCGTATGTAGGTCGTATTCGCGTCGAAGGAAAGACCGTCAATCAGGTCCGCGGTATTATCACTTCCGCACTCCAGGACTACGTGGCTGATCCTCAGGTTAACGTGAATGTGGCTTCCTACCGTGCCAAGAAAGCCTACATCACAGGGCGTGTTCAGAATCCTGGTCCTCAGCCGATCACTAACATTCCGCTGACCATTATGGATGCTATTACGCAAGCAGGCGGTGTAACTGATGCCGCAGATTGGCATCACATTGTGATCACGCACAACGGGCAGCGGCGTGAAATCTCTCTATATGATCTTCTTCAAAATGGCCGCGCAGGCGTTAACGGAATCCTTCACGATGGCGACGTGATTCACATTCCAGATATTGGCGGGCAGCAAGTTTACGTGATGGGCGAAGTAAACCGTCCTCAAGCCTTGCCGATGGGCGGTTATAGTCTTAGCTTGACTGACGCAATTGCACAGTCTGGTGGTATTGATGAGTTTCAGGCGCAACCTTCCGGTATTTTCGTGATTCGCCGCAATGCTGAAGCCTCCGAACAGGATAAAGACGTCACCGTCTACCAGTTGGATGTATCCAACTCAGCTGCGTTTGTACTTGGTACCGAGTTTGAACTGCAACCGAAAGACATTGTCTATGTGACTGCCGCACCGTTGGCTCGTTGGAACAAGGTTATCAGCCTGCTGCTGCCGACCACCAACATCACTCGCCAGGGTACTGGTATCAACAACGACTTCGATTAATTGTTCGTTTGGAAGCGTTCGTTATTTCGATAGCGAGCGCTTTTCTATTTTATCGCTAGGTGTATAGACAATGGCTTCGCACGAAAAGCTTGAAACTGCGCAAGAAAACGAGGATATGGACATTGGTCGTATCCTCGGCCTTTTATATGATAGGAAATGGCTGATCGCTGGCGTTACCTTTATATTCGCCATGATCGGTGTTATCTACTCGTTTGTAGCGACCCCTATTTATCAAGCCAATTCCTTGATAGAGATCGAGTCTCGCCCTAATGCCAGCAATGCAGCAGGTGAGATCGGTAATATCTTTGGTAACACGGGGCCAAAGTCTGTCGCCGAAATGCAGATTTTGCAGTCACGCAAGGTGCTGGGTAACGCGGCAAATCGTGTAAATCTTCAAACTGTAGTAAAACCTAAGAAGCTGCCTTTTATCGGCGACCTTATTTTACGTAAAGGCGTTAAGCGGCCAGGATTTGCCAGTAACTGGTCCTACGTGTTCGGCGGTGAGGGGATTAACGTTACTCGTCTGGTTCTTCCGTCCCGTCTTATTGGTTACCCGCTGACAGTAAAGGTGACTGGCGATCAAAGCTATGATGTTTATGCCGGTGGCGAGCGTGTGCTTTCCGGACTGGTAGGACAGCTCTCTCAATCCTCCGATGGCAACGTCGAAGTACGAGTCATGAACCTGGATGCTCCTAAAGGGGCTGAGTTCATCATGTACAAGCGCTCGGACCTTTCTGCGATTGGAAGTCTTAAAAGTCGTTTTAGCGTTGAAGAAACGGGTCGTTCTGGCACCGGCATCCTTCAGCTGACTCTTTCTGGTGCTGATGCACTTCAGATCAAAGACAGCCTTCAAGCGATTAATGAAGTTTATCTTGAGCAGAATATTCGCCGACAGTCAGCGGAAGCTCAAAACAGCATTGACTTCCTTAAAAAGCAAATTCCTGAAGTACGCGAAAATCTTTCGAGCGCCGAGAATAAGCTTAACGACTACCGTGTGCGCCAGGATTCTGTTGACCTGACTCAAGAAACTCAGTCAACACTAAATCAGTTGGTCAATGTGGAATCTCAGCTCAATCAGTTGAAATTTGATGAAGCTGACCTTTCTCAACGTTTCACTAAGAACCACCCGCAGTACCAATCTCTTCTTGAAAAGAAACAGCAGCTTAATCAGGAAAAAGAGAATCTTCAGAAGCGCATTGATAACCTGCCAGAAACACAGCAGGAAATCCTACGATTACAGCGCAATGTGTCTGTAACCCAGGATATTTATGTACAACTTCTTAATAAGCTTCAAGAGTTGAACATCGCCAAGGCAGGTGCCGTAGGTAACGTTCGTATCATCGACGATGCCGTTGTTCGTGGTCCGGTCTCGCCACGTTCCACGCTCGTGGTTCTTTTGTTTACCTTCATGGGCCTTATCCTAAGCGTTCTTTACGTATTCGTACGTGCTGCATTGAACAAGGGTATCGAGGATCCGGACGAGCTGGAGAAAACAGGGCTTCCTGTTTACGCAACAATCCCGCTGGCTGAAAAGCAGCAGTCGCTGACTCGCAGTATCAAAAAATCCAAGGTTGGCAAAAGCACATCCGTGGATACCGACGTGCTGGCTTTCCACGATTCGACAGACATGTCAGTCGAGGCGGTACGTTCGCTGCGGACAAGTTTGCATTTTGCGATGATGGAAGCATCGAACTCGATTCTGATGATCACGGGTGCAAGCCCAAGTATCGGTAAAAGCTTCCTGACGTCGAACTTGGCAGCAGTTTGTGCGGAGGCTGGTCAAAAAGTATTGCTGATCGATGCTGATATGCGTAAAGGGCATGTTCACAACGCCTTTAATGCAAAATCAGAAAACGGGTTGAGTGATATCCTGAGTGGTGCGAAGGATCCGCAAACTGTGGTGAAAAGCACTAAACATGAAAATCTGAGCTTTATCTCCAAGGGTAAAACGCCGCCCAATCCTTCAGAGCTTCTTGCCAATGTCCGATTCAGCGAGTTTGCGTCCTGGGCAAACAAGAATTTCGATCTGGTTATTATCGATACGCCGCCCGTATTGGCTGTCACGGATGCTGCGGTTATTGGTAAGCATGCTGGCACGACCATGATGGTAGTTAAGTACGAGACTAACTCGATTAAGGAAGTTAAGACGTCTCAACGTCGTTTGTCACATAACGGAATTGAGGTTAAAGGCTGTATCTTCAACGCGGTTGAAAAGAACATGCGTAATCAGTACAGCTATTATAATTATTCTTATAAATAAGCATGAGTGGCCGGCGAAAGCCGGCCTGATTTTTACTAAAGGGATGTTGATATGGAATCGTTCAAGGACAGCCTGGACAAAAATCGTAGACATTCGTTGTGGTACGAAAAGCTGATCTTCAGCCGCAATATTCATCTGTTTCTCGGTATTGCGTTTTGCGTCATTTTGCCATTTCTAGTTGTCCCAGGTGAGAGCGAATTCGGTCGAGTAAGCCTTCTCAGTACGTTCATTCTCAATGGCTTGGCTCTGCTTGCGACCGTTAGTGTCGTAAGACAGATTGCGTCTTATCCTGGCGCTATATCCTATTTTTATATTGTGCCGGTCGCGCTGGCAGCGTTCGGTATTGCTTATCTGATTGCGTATCTTTTAGGTATTAAAATATTTGAAAACGCAATGGCGGTTTCTTGCCTCTTTTCGATTATCTATAGCTTTGTAGGAAGCTATATTGGAAAGAAGTATCAAACTGCCAAGCTCGCGGTCGTGCCATTTGGCAGAATTGGTGAGTTTTGTACCAGCAAGGACATTGACTGGCGCTTTCTCGAGCAGGCGGATCTTGAAGATATGCGCGTTGATGGCATCGTTGCAGATTTGAGAGCCGAGATCCCGGACGAGTGGCAAAAGTTTCTGGCTGAATGCGCAATCAACCGCATTCCGGTGTATAACGCGCGCCAAATTCATGAGTCAGTTACTGGCCGCGTACACCTCGATCACATGTATGAAAACAAGTTCGGTAGCCTGCTGCCGCGTGAAGATTATGAGTTTTTCAAGCGTTTGATTGATGTTGTCGCTGTGCTTCTGGTTCTGCCTCCGGTCCTGCCTGTCATGCTTGTAACAGCGATCTTGATCAAGCGTGATGATCCGGGCCCGGCTTTTTTCAACCAGACGCGGATGGGATTCAAATGTAAGCCGTTCAAGGTTTATAAATTCCGAAGCATGTATGTGAATCACCCAGGTGAAGGGTTTACCTCCGAAGGCGAAGATCCGCGTATTACCAAGATCGGTAAGGTGATTCGTAAGTATCGGATCGATGAGCTGCCGCAGCTTTTCAATGTGCTTAAAGGCGACATGAGCTTGATCGGGCCTCGGCCTGAGTCATTGAGCCTTGCTGAGTGGTATGAAAAAGACGTTCCTTTTTTCCATTATCGACACATTGTTCGCCCGGGTATTTCTGGCTGGGCGCAGGTCGAGCAGGGCTATGCCGCAGAGATCGAGGGCATGACCAAGAAACTGGAATATGATTTTTATTACATTAAGCACTTTTCGTTCTGGCTGGATGTTTTGATCGTTGTAAGAACAATCAAGACAATGCTGACTGGCTTCGGTGCGCGGTAAATCTTCGGTGACGGAATGAAAATTGCTTTTTTTGTAACGGGTTTTCCCAAGCTTTCTGAAACATTCATTTTGAATCAGATTGTTGGGTTAATTGACAAGGGGCACGATGTGTCGATTCTCTCTTTCGAGAAAGAGTACGGTATATCGCATGACCTTATTTCTAAATACGACCTTCTAAGTAGAACCGTCTATTTATTGCCTGCTAGCGACAATAAATGGGTCAAGGCAGCCAAACTGCTTGCTTATGGGGTAGTCGGTTTCCTAAAGAAACCGGCCATGCCGAGCAATCTGGATAGAGAGTCGATCAATCATTTTGCCGCCCTCGGTAAAAATGGCTTTCTTGGTAAGTTTGATATGGTGATTGCGCATTTCGGACCTGTCGGCGTTCAAGCCAGTAATCTAAGAAATGATGGTTTGTTTACAGGCAAGCTTGCCACTGTTTTTCATGGGTACGACATCTCGCGTTACCAGGTTATGGCCGACTATGAAGCGCGCTACAAGACACTTTTCTCTGAAGGCGAGCTTTTCCTGCCAATTAGTCACCTGTGGGCAGACAAGTTGAAGCAGTTGGGCTGTCCACCTGAAAAAGTTGTGCTTCATCGAATGGGGGTCGATTCGAATAGCTTTAGCTGGATCGAAGGATATAAGCCGCCTGAACATGACGCGCCTGTTCGTTTCCTGAGCGTTGCGCGACTTGCTCCTAAAAAGGGCATAGACACTGCAATAGAAGCGCTAGGTGAACTGCATAAGCAGGGCATTGATTTTTCATATCGTGTTATTGGTTCTGGTGATCAGCTGCAGGGATATCAACAGCGTGCCGAAGAGCTTGATATTGCGGACAAGATCGTATTTCTGGGTAATCAAACCCAGGCAACGATCCGCGACGAAATGGAGCACGCTCATTTCTTCCTACTGCCGAGCAAGACATCGTTCGATGGTGACATGGAAGGTATTCCAGTGGCTTTGATGGAAGCCATGTGCCTAGGGCTGCCAGTGATTTCATCGACCCACAGCGGAATTCCGGAGCTGATCGAACATCGGCGCAGTGGCTTTTTGGCACGCGAAGCGGATGCTGAGTCTTTGAGTCAGACCATTAGAGAGGCCTTGTCGTATTCTGCGGAAGATATGCTCGACATCCGCAATAATGCGCGAGAAAAGGTAAATCTCGAGTTTGATAAGTTTAAATTGATTGATGAGCTGGAATCGATTCTCAGGAACGAGACCACGCCATGAAATCGAACGCCTTGGTCAAGAATATTTCTTGGACGTTTGCCGCCACAATTATCAATTCCGTTATTCAGATCGTTCAACTCGGAATCGTCGGTCACTTCGTGGCCGTTTCCGATATGGGCCTTCTGTCGGTCGTTATTGCAATCGTGAACATCGGCATCATTTTTCAGGATGTCGGTTTTTCCTCGTTTCTGATCTATAAGCAAGACATTACCGATAATCAACGCCACATCCTGTTTACGTTGAACATTGTTCTGGGAATTCTGCTGTTTTTCGGAGCGCTGGGGTCGGCCGGGTTTATTGAGGATCTGATCAATAAGCCGGGTTTTGCGAGTCTCATGATGGTCGGCGGCTTGAATTTTCTGGCACTTGGCCTTGGGAGTCAGGCTCAGGCGATTCTAATCAAATCGAAAATGCTGGATAAATTGGCTATTTTCGACATGCTGGCGAAGGGGACGGGGCTTGCTCTGGTCGTTGGACTTCTTTACTCCGGGTTCGATATCTATTCGCAGCTTATTGGAATGATCAGCGCCAATCTGATCATGAGTCTTCTATGCTTTTACGCCGCCAACAGAATTAGCCCAATTCGCTTCTATGCCGGTCGAGACACATTCGCGCTCTTGCGCGAGCCTTTGTCCTTCGGTGGATTCCATCTAGGAAGTGTCCTGATCGGTGAGTTTAGAAAGCAGTTTGATGTGTTTCTGGCGGCCCGCTTTATGCCGGCTCATCTACTGGGGCTTTATACGGTTGGCAAGGAACTGGCACTGCGCTCAATGATTATCATTCGACCCGTTATTCAGAAAGTCGTAATGCCGATCTATGCTGAGCGCCAGAAAGATAACAAGGCACTCTCCAAGGCGTATTTGGCAACGCTTCATGGGATCACGGTGGCCTACGGGTTGCCCGCCATCGTCGGTATCGTGTTCGCAGAGTTTTTCCTTACGCTCATTTACGGCGAACGCTATGCGGATGCGCAGCAATTTTTTGCTATTTTCCTTTTGATTGCCTACTTGCGTTGTCTTGGCCTGCCGACCGGGATTCTTGCGCAGTCCGTGGGTAAAACCAGTATCGAGTTCTCCTGGAATGTGATCTCGACCATCATCTTGGGTGTTTCACTTGTCATTGCCGTGTTCTTCAGTGCGACGTATTTCGCCTACACGATACTTGGCGTTCAGATTGCCCTGACCATTCTCCAGCAAAAACTGTTCCTGGGTCGGTTGATGAAGCTGAGTGTATTTAAGTACACCTTGACCTGGCTTCCAGGACTGATCGTATTGACTTTCGTTTATCTGTTCTGGGTGGGTGTATAGCATGGATGCCAGTGTCGTTATCCCGACATATAAAAGTTCTTCATTTATCAAGAAGACGATCGATAGTGTATTCAGTGCCGCTGATACGGCCAGTACTGAAATCATCCTGGTAGATGACTGCTCGGATGATGCCGAGTCACTCGAGGCTATTGTTGCCGAGTATTCGAACGTAACGCTTATTCACAAGCCTGAAAAATCCAATGCGGCAGCCTCCAGAAACATGGGCATCGAAGCTGCCGTAGGCGAAGTCGTTTTTCTGCTTGATTCCGATGATGCCTTTGAGCGCAATCATATTCAAAAGCGGCTAAAGATGCATCGTGAGGAAGGCGCTGAATTCATTTTCGGTGGGTTTATCGAGCGCGCTGAGCGTGATCACGTTTTTGTCGACAGTATCGGAAAAGTGCCGGCCCGTGATTATCTGTTTGTTCATGACGGTGATTTTCGAACATCAACGATTTCGATGTCGCGAAAAGAGTACATGAATGGAACACTTAACAAGCATCAGGATTGGGGGTTCTTTCTTGATATAGACGATAAGGGCATTGACTGGCGCTACGACTCTGACGCCTCTGTCGTTTTGTATGTCGATCGCGGTACGAACATGAGCAGCTCACTCAACATTCAGGCCAGTGAGTTTTTCATTTCGCATTATCTTACCGATAAACGTCATATTACCGGGTTCTGCAAGCGTCAGTTTTTGACGTCGATTGTGGCGGCTCATGAATCGGGGTTTACGTTTTTTAGTCGACATATGCGTCTTTCGTATCTTTCGCCGCAGTTGAAAGTGGTGAAACTTACCGGGGATATGGCTCGTCGAGTCGGTGTGTTCAAGACCTATTGCCGGATCTTGTGCAACTTCAGAAAAAATCATTGAGGAATGTTCCATGACGCTTGAGTTAATGGGCTACCTTGGCGTTTGTCTTGTTGCACTGACGTCGACGCTGATGCCCAAGAACATACTGACAGTTAGTTTCGCTTTCATTGCTGTAGTCGTTTATATGGGAATAGTCAGGCATTCAGGCTGGGACTATGACATGCATCTGTATGCGTCCATGCTCCATGCGAATTTCGACTTCAGCATGGAAAACATGTATTACATGCGGGAATTCGTGTTTTGGTACGGCATGCCGGCGATATTCAATATCGTGGACGATGAAATCTGGACGTTCATCGTTGTAGATATCATTTGGGTATTTTTCGTATTTTACTCTGTACTCAACAAGAAAAATGAGCGGAGCATTCCTTTATTCTGTGCACCGTTCATGATCTGTTTCTTCCCTCTATTGATGGGCTACGAAAATATCTATCGTCAGTTCCTGGCCTCAATGGTAGTCATGTTTGCCTTTTACGGTTTCAAGAACAAATACATTATTTACGCGCTAGGCTTGGTTGCCTTGTTTGTTCACAACTCGGCGATCATCTACTTGCCCTTACTTTATTTGTACTCGGCGAGAAAGAGCTCTACTCGTAAAAAGTTGAACCCGATTCAATTGGCAATCTTTTCCATGACCTTTCTGGTCATGATCGGCGGAGTATATTACTCGTCTCTTGGGGATTCTGAACTTGCCAAGTCCTCGAACAGCACCGGAATTTCACTTGGTCCAGCGTATGCAGCGCTGTTTACCCTGTTTTTCATCCTTGCGGTGTTCATGGCGAAGTTCAACTTGAAAAAGCTCGTCGCCGATTACGCTTATATCTTGTACGCGTTCTTTTCCTTCTTGATTATCTTTCCGGTACTCGGCGGGGCACAAGGTGAGCGTGTAGGCATGATGCTGCTTATCATAATCGTTCCAATGTTCTTGGCCGACTTTGATCGCTTATTCAAAGACGCTGCATTGCGTTGGATCAGCCGCCTGGTATTTGTAATGCTGGGGATTGCGCCAACGTTCCTGTTCAGCTCGGCCTTTAACTTCCTGCTAACAGGCTCATGATGAAAAAGATACTATTTATTGTAACTGCCTTAAAACGATCTGGACCGATCAACCAGCTTTACCAGCTGGTGTCCAATATGGATCAAGGGCAATACAAGGTGAATATCATTACGTTATCGCCTGAAGGCGATAATTCGATCAAGCCTCACTTTGACGAGATCGTCAGTGATATCGAATGCTTGAACTTCAGTCGATATGAGTCTGCAAAGACCGTGATTAAATCGCTTAAATCACGCGTTGATGCCATTGCGCCTGATCTGATTCATACCCAGGATCTTAGAAGCGATTTTTACACACTATTTTTGAAAAAATACCCCTGCATCAGCACGATGCATAATTACCCATATGGTGACTATCCGTTTTCCTTCGGGAAGAAAGGGACACTAATGGCGTTCATGCACTTGCGAATCTTTGCGAGAAAAGACAAGTGCATTACGGTTTCAAAAAGCATCCTCGATCAGCTCGGTTATCTTTCAAATCCTAGATTTACTTATATCCGAAACGGCGTCGATGATACGTTCTTTCTTCCAGCGACACAGGAAGAAAAGTACCGGTTGCGGGAGGAACTGGGACTGCCTGCGGATGCTGTTATCTATGTTACAAGCGCTTATCTTAATGAGCGCAAAGACCCCCGTACGCTTGTAAAGGCACTGTCACGCTCGGGCAGTAATAATTATTTTGTCTGTTTGGGTGATGGCCCGCTGCTCGAGGAACTCACCAGGGAATTTGGCAGCGAGCGCATTATTTTCAAGGGCTATCAGTCGGATGTTGTGAAGTGGTATCACGCCGCTGACGCGTATATTTCCGCGTCGCATATGGAGGGGCTTCCCATGGGCGTGATCGAGGCCATGGCGTGCGGACTTCCAGCAGTGCTTTCGGATATTCCTTCGCATCGCGAGTTATACGACATCAACGAGCAGGCCGTGGCCCTTTTTGAAACCGGCAATGCCGACTCGCTTCAAAACGTGCTGGATAACGAATTAACGATGGACAAAGCCGAGGTCGAGCGCCGCTCTCAGGCGGCACTGTCCATCGTGCGTGACCATCTCAGCGCTCGTGTAATGGCAAAACACTATCAAGACGTCTATGCAGAGACGTTATCGCAGGGAGAGCGTACCTGATGGACTTTTCGGTACTCATGTCGATCTATTTCAAGGAGAAACCGGCTTTTCTGGAGACGTGCCTTGAAAGCCTGGTGGCACAAACGGTCAAGGCCAGTGAAGTCATCATCGTTGAAGATGGCCCGATCGGAGACGAACTGAAGGCCATCATTGAGCGCTTTCGGGACGTACTGAATATCGTGTCCGTGCCTCTTGAAAAAAACGTTGGTCTTGGTGAAGCCCTGAACAAGGGACTGGCACAGTGCCGATTCGAGCTGGTTGCCCGAATGGACACCGATGACCTCTGTCGGCGTGATCGTTTCGAGAAACAGCTGGCGTTCTTTGAGCACCATCCGGAAACAGATGTGCTCGGTGGGGCGATTGCGGAGTTCAACGATGACCCCGCGCAGCCTCATGCGATTCGCGAGCTGCCCACTGGAGTGAAAAGCGTCCGTGAGTTCGCCAAGGCCCGGTGTCCGGTCAATCACATGACGGTCATGTTCAGGAAGTCGGCCATCGAGGCGGCAGGGGGCTATCAGCCGTTTCTGGGTATGGAAGACTACTACTTGTGGGCACGGCTTCTTGTGGCTGGACGTGTCATGGATAACATGACAGATATTCTGGTCGATGCCCGAGTCGGCAACGGCATGCTCACTCGCCGTCGAGGTTGGCACTACTTCAAGCAGGACGTCATCTTGCAGAATAAATTTCGCAAGATGGGCTTCATCTCGATGCCTGAATGCGTGATTAATGCCGCAAAACGAGCGCCGCTCAGGCTCGCCCCCGAGTGGCTGCTGGGTACGGTGTACCAGCGTTTTCTTCGAAAGAAAGCCGGCTAAGTCACGTTCGTGGCGTAATGTAGTGTTTTGCCTCGGGCCAGGCACGATCAAGTGCCTGGCTCAGCCGCGTGATATGTTCATCGCGTTCCGTTTGATAATTAAACGTCGCGGGCGCATCCAGTCCTGCCCATTTAAGGAGCGACGCCAGGGCCTCCGGATGATCGAACAGGCCATGCAGATAACTCCCGGCGAGCTGACCATCGTCTGATATCACACCGTCTTCCTTTTGATCGGCAAGGCTCACCAGCGATGTGTGGGCCGCTGAATGTGTACTGCGCCCGACATGAATCTCATAGCCCTCTACCGCGCCCCCCAGGCTAAGAGTGCCCTTGACGCGAGTCAGTGTCTTGTCACCGGTTAATACGGTGTGCATCGCGAACCAACCCAGTCCCTCGCTGCTGCCAGTGGAGTCTTCCACTCCCTCGGGGTCGTGAATCCATTGCCCCAGCATTTGATAGCCACCGCAGATGCCTAATACCTTGCCCTTATAACGAAGATGGCGCTCGATCAGCCGGTCGAAGCCGCGCTGTTTCAGCCACGCAAGGTCCGAACGCACGTTCTTGCTGCCAGGCAGTATGATCAAATCGGCTCTGCCGATCTGATCGGGATGATCACAGTAGGTGACGGCCACATCGGGATGGCGCCTGAGCGGGTCCAGGTCGGTGTGGTTGGAGATCTTTGGAAGCAGTGGCACGGCCACCTGAAGGGCGCGCTGCTCATCGCCGCTGTTGCCACCGCGGGACAGGCCATCCTCGGCTTCAATGTGCAGGTTATCAAGGTATGGCAGTACGGCGAGCACCGGCCGGCCGGTGCGCTGCTCGAGCCACTCAAGGCCTGGTTCCAGTAGCCGGATATCGCCGCGAAAACGATTGATGATAAAGCCCACAACGCGCGCCTGCTCAGACGCCGCGAGTACATCAAGCGTGCCGAGCAGGTGGGCAAAGACCCCGCCCCGATCAATGTCTGCAACGATGACCACCGGGCAGTCGATCGCTTCGGCAAGCCCCATATTGGCAATGTCATGTTCGCGCAGGTTGACTTCGCCAGCGCTGCCGGCCCCCTCGATGAATACGGCGTCAAATTCGGCGGCCAAGCGGGTGTGTGCGTCGACGACATCCTCGAGCAGGGCCGGCTTGTGGCGGTGATAGGTTCGCGCGTCCATGTTACCGATGGCTCTGCCGTGCACGATGACCTGGGCGCCAAGATCGGAGTTGGGCTTCAAGAGCACCGGGTTCATATCGGTAGTTGGCTCGATGCCGGCGGCAAACGCCTGTACGGCCTGGGCGCGGCCGATTTCACCCTGATCAAGCGTCACCGCACTGTTCAGGGCCATGTTTTGAGACTTGAAGGGGGCAACGCGCACGCCTAGGTCCCGGTACAAACGGCACAGGGCCGTGACAATTGCGCTCTTGCCGGCATCCGAGGTCGTCCCCTGAATCATCAGGCTCCTTGTGGCCTTGAATGTGTGACGGGGCAGCGGGTACGTCATCGGGTGTGCTCCTGCTTGGCATCAATCTCGAGCAGCAGCGCCTCGAGGGTATCTTGGTAATTGCCGGGCTGCGCCCACAGCCCGCGCTGACAGGCTTCAAGCAATCGCTCGCTCATTTCTTTCAACGCGTCCAGGTTGTGATGTTCCAAAAACGCGCGATTGTCCGGGTCCAGGATCAGGCTGTCGGTCACGTTTTCGTACTGATAGTCATCGATCAGTGCCGTAGTGGCATCGAAGGCGAACAGGTAGTCGACGGTCGCGGCCATCTCGAACGCGCCCTTGTACCCATGGCGTCGCATCGCCTGCTGCCATTTGGGATTGAGTGCCCGTGAGCGCAGTACCCGATTGAGTTCTTCCTTGAGGGTTCGAATGCGCGGGGCATGGGGATGGCTGTGATCGCCGTGATACACCGAGGGCGCGTGGCCGCTGAGCGTGGTGACGGCGTTGGTCATGCCGCCCTGGAACTGGTAATAGTCATCCGAATCCAGCAGGTCGTGTTCGCGGTTGTCCTGATTCTGTACGACGGCCTCGAGGTTACCGAGTTGATGAGCAAACGCCTGGCGCGCCGGTGTGCCGTGATCATGCTCGCCATAGGCGTAGCCGCCCCAGTTGAGATAGGCCTCGGTCAGGTCGTCCCGACTGTCCCAAAGCCGCTCATCGATCAATCCTTGAAGGCCCGCGCCATACGCCCCCGGGCGGGTGCCAAAAACGCGGTAGCGCGCCTGTTCGTGTGCCTGCTCGGCAGTCAATGTGGCGCCAAGGGCGGAAGTTCGCTCAAGCACATTGGCCCGAATCGTATTGAGTTCGAGAGGCTCCTCAAAGTCTGCAAGCTGGCGTACCGCGGCGTCGATGAGCTGCATGAGATTGGGAAAGGCGTCACGAAATAGCCCGGAGACCCGAAGGGTCACATCGACCCGAGGGCGGTTCAGGATAAAGCCCGGGATGATTTCAAAGCCCACCACGCGCTGTGAACCGGCCGCCCAGCGTGGTTTGACCCCCATCAAAGCGAGGGCCTGGGCGATGTCATCACCGCCGGTGCGCATGGTGGCCGTCCCCCAGACCGAAAGCCCCAGTGTTCTGGGGTAGTCGCCATGTTCCTGTAGATGACGTTCGATCAGCCGGTCGGCCGAACGCTGACCGAGCGTCCATGCCATCTTGCTCGGGATAGCGCGGCTGTCGACCGAGAAGAAATTGCGGCCGGTCGGGAGGGTGTCGAGCCGTCCCCGAGTCGGGGCGCCACTGGGGCCTGGGCGTACGAAACGACCGTTCAACCCCTGAACGAGCGCGTTCAGCTCGTTATGGGCACTGGCGTCCAGTGCAGGGCCCAGATGGGTGTCGATGAAGTCGAGCAACGCAGTCGTTGCCGGCCAGTCCGATCGTTTCAAGCTTGAACGTTCTTCGGTACTGAGCGCGCCCACAACGCGCCGTGCCAGCTGCTCGAGCCGTTCGCGCGTGTCCTGATGGGTGCGCCATGGTGCGTCACTGAGTTCTGCCAGAATATCAGGGTACGGGCCTTGCCAGGGCGTCACTTCCTGACTGAGCGGGTCAAACGCTTCGGGAAGGCCAAGGTCGATGGCCAGGGCGTGAAGAAGGCCTCGGTCTTCTGCCCGTTCACCACGGGGCAGTCTCAATAAGGCCACGAGTGTCTCTTCGAATTCGGCGCCTTCAGGAAGCCGGCCCAGGCAGTGCAGCCCGTTTCGAATCTGGGCTTCCTTGAGCTCGCAGAGATAGCCATCCAGCGCCACGAGTGACTCATCGTCACCGTCGCTCGGGCCGAGTTCCTCCATCAGATGCGATTCCCGCGCTTTATCGAGTAACGCGGCCTTGAGGTGCTCGGCTCGGGTGTCGTCCATGCCCAGCGCCTGATAGTACTCGTCGGCCAATTCCTCGAGTTCGATCATTGGTCCGTAGAGTTCAGCGCGGGCCATGGGCGGCATCAAATGATCGATAATGACCGCCTGAGTGCGCCGCTTGGCCTGAGCCCCTTCGCCTGGGTCGTTGACGATAAAGGGATAGAAGTGCGGCAGCGGGGCGAAGGCGGCTTCCGGCCAGCAATGCTCGGAAAGCGCAAGTCCCTTGCCTGGTAGCCATTCGAGGTTGCCGTGCTTTCCGACATGCACGACGGCGTCGGCGTTCCAGATCTCTGTCAGCCAGGCATAAAACGCCAGATAGGCATGGGGCGGGACCAGGTCGGGGTCGTGGTAGTTTGCATCAAGGTCGATGTCGAAGCCGCGGGCAGGTTGTAGCCCTACGAATACGTGACCGAACCGTCGGCCTGCAATCATCAGACGGCCGCTGCGGTATTTGGGGTCGCGCTCAGGGAGCCCCCAGCGCGCCGATACGGCCTGCTGAAGCGGCTCGGGTAACGCCTTGAAATAGATTAAATAACGTTCAAGCGAGACGCTTTGAAAGCATGGGCGGCCGGGAAGGGTATCAAGGTCGTTGGTTATGCCGTCCTTGAGCCGCTCGATCAGCGCATTGCCGTCGTCTGGCAGGTCATCGAGCGTATAGCCCGCACGCTCGAGCGCGTTAAGAAGGGCGTGCGCCGAGGCGGGGGTGTCCAGGCCGACACCGTTACCGATGCGACCCTCGCGCGTGGGGTAGTTGGCCAGAACCAGCGCCACGCGCTTGTCGGCATTGGTGCGCCGGCCCAGGCGAATCCAGCGTTGGGCCAGACGCATGACAAACCGTGCCCGGCCGTCATCGAGTGCAAAGCGAATCACGTCTATTTGAGCGTGCTGGCTTCGGCGCTCTATATGTTTGAACGCAAGCGCTCGAGTGGTGATACGGCCATCGATTTCAGGCAGCGCTACCTGCATGGCGATATCGCGGCTTCTAAGCCCCTGAGTGGTGTCCTGCCAATCGTTTCGGCTACTGCTTGAAAGGATTGCCTGTAGGACCGGCACATCCGCCTCGAAGGCGGGCGCATCGTCTCGAGGCTGCGAGGCGAGTGAGGCGTTGCCGGTTCCGGACAGCGCGAAGCCGGTCGTGTTCAGGATCAGTCTGGCATCGACCGTGTGGCACAGTTGGTTGGCAAGGCTTAGACAGTACGTGTCCTTGAGCGAGGTAACGGCGAGTGGTAACAGGTTGATGCCGTGTTCGAGTGCGAGCGCGATCAGCGTATCAAATAGCGCCGTGTTCACGGCCTGCAGGTGGCTTCGATAAAAGATCAGCAGTGCGTTGTCACACTGCGGATCAGCCTGTTCATGCCAGTGATCGACGGTAATGCCTTCCAGCCGCTCGGGGGCGTAGATCAATGCCTTCGGCAAACGTTGGGGCGCGGCAACGGCTTGCGTGTCATCGAAGAAACGATGAATCAAAAAGTCGAGCGCGCGCTGGGCGTTGGTTGCGCCGCCTTCTCGAAAGTAGCGCCACATGCGCTCGGTTTCATGATGCTCTGTACTGCTCAGCGTCATGAGGTCGGGGTCGGCCCGGTCGTCGCCCGGCACAAGAATCAAATGACGTTCCGGTCTTGCCGATTGCCAGTCTCTAAGTTGATCGAGGCCGTAATGCCAATAGCTCTGACCACCCAGAAGCGAGACCACCACCACACGCGCATGATCGAGCACCTTGGTTCGATAAAGATCCAGGGATGCAGGCTTGGTCAGGTTCAGCCAGTTGGCGAGCCGAATGGAGGGGGCGGCTTGTGTTCGCTCGTCGACGGCATCGGCTAGCGCGGCCAGAAGGCTATCGGCGGCGGCGAGTATGACGATATCGGCAGGAGATTGGTCGAGATCGATGATGCCATCCTGGTCGCCGAAGCTACCAGGCTGCGCGGCAAAGAGATGCATAAAAGAACGCCCAACAGGTAAACGCGAAAGCCATGCGTGTTGGGCGTCATCATACCGACTCTCGTCGGCAAAGGGGAGGTGCTCAGCTGCTTTGTGACAGGTAGGCCAGACGTGCCTTGTCGGTTCGCTGCTGGCCGGCGGTGTCCTTGTCGAGCGAGGTTCTGGCCTCTTTGATCAGCCGGGTCAGCTCACTATTCATGGCCAGTACGTCTCGGATCAGTTCATCCTTGCCCTCGAACTGCTTGTCGGCCTCGCCAAGCGCGGTATCGATCGCAGCGACCCGATTAAAGGCGCGTTGATAGGCCTGCTGACGCTCGGTCAGTTCCTCAAAGCGCCCTTCACGGGCCGCACTCAGTAACGCCTCGGTTGTCTTGTGAAGGGCCTGATAGCAGGCGCGAGGCGTGACGTTGGCATTCATGCGCTCACCGCACTTTGCGGCTCGGCTGCGATGTCCTTCCAGGCGCTGCTGATGTCTGAGAGCAGCGCATCGACGTGACGAATGGCCTCGAGATCATTGCGCGCATTGGCTCGTGTGAGCGTACGCGACATGTACTCGTAAAGGTTGTCGAGGTTGTCGGCAATCTCGCCGCCCTGATCCTTATCAAGACTTGCGCGCAGGCCTTCCTCGATGATGCGAATCGCCTTGGACAGCGCCGTACACTTGGTCGGCACGTCGTGTTGCTCGATAGCCCACTGCGCCTTCTTGAGCGCGGCCTGAGCGCCGTCAAACAGCATGACAATCAGCTGGTGGGGCGATGCGCTCATTACACCGGTTTCAAGACCGATATTGGCGTAGGCGTTGGCTCTCTTACGTGAATACATGATGCCTCCTTACTGACCGGACTGTGCGTTCATGGCCGAGAACTGCTGGCTCAGATAATTACTGGTCGAATTGATCGACGACATCATCACGTCCAGATCGTTGAATTGTTTACGGTAGCGGGAAACGGTTGCGTCGATGCTGGCCGAGACCTGGTCATAGCGCTTTGAGAGCGAGTCGAGGCGGTTATTGATGTTGTCCTTGACCGAGTCGATCAGCCCATCGTCACCAAGAATGCGGTCCATGGTGCTGGTCATGATGCCAGCGACGCCAGACTCTCCGTCTGCACCGGCCATCAGCTCGGCAACGCCTGCGCTATCACTTGCGATTGCCTTGTCGAGCTTGTCGCTGTCGATTTCGAGTTCGCCGTCGGAGTTCAGTGACACGCCGATCTGCGCCATGTAATTGAACCCGGTACCCTCGGTGCTGGTATTGAATGCACCCCGAATCTGCACCTGCATGTTTCTGACCGACGACTCGCCGAACAGTGCGCCGTTACGCCCGTTTTCGGCATCGAACTTGGTTTGAGTATCGATAACCTTCTGGAGCGCATTGTACGACGACACCAACTCCTCGAACGCGCCCTTGATCGTGTCCTTATCCTGCGACACGGACAGGGTTTCGGCGGTCTCATTGGTCTCGGTCAGACTCAGCGTTACCCCCTGGATGGCTTCTTCGACCGTATTGGTATTGCTGGTGACCGTTAACCCGTTGATGACGACCTCGGCGTTCTGGGCCGCAACCGTCTCGATCAGATTGCCGCTCTTGTCTGCGCTGTCGTAGTTCAACATGTTGGCCATGGTCGTATCCGTGGCCAGCAGGCTGTCATAGGCGAATGAGGTTGTGATCTGTGATGATTCACCCGTGGTTTCGGAGCTCAAGACCAATCGGTGCGGCGTGCCGCTGCCATCGTTGATGATGGAGGCCGTTACGCCGGCGTCAGAGCCGTTGATTGCATCCCGAATGCCTTCGAGGGAGCTGTTGTCGCTGCCAAGGACCACCTCGGTGGTCTTGTCGCCGACGGTGATGGTGAGCTTACCCGCATCCCCGGTGCCGATTGTATCGGTACGGCTGGCCTGACCGGTGGTGGCCAGAGACTGTGCCGTGGCCAGACGATTGACCTTGACGCTGTAACTGCCTTCCTGAGCGTTTTCGCCGAGCGCGGCTGAAAAGGCCGTGCTTTCACTGGCAGCGCTTTTGCTTTGATAGAGCGACGGGTCACCGAGGGCCTTGGCAGCGGTCTGAAAGCTTTCGAGTGCGCTCGAGAGCTTGCCGTAGCCTGTCAGCTTGGCGTTGTAGCTGTTTTGCTGAGTGGCAATGGGGGCCAGGCGGGAGCGCTCAGCGCTCTGAAGCTGATTGAGCAACGAGCCAAGATCAAGCCCCGCACCTACTCCGAGTGATGAAATGGAAGCCATAATGTCCCCATTAGTAAGTCGTTGAACCGCGAATTCAGGCGAAGGTCGCGTGATTGCATGTCGGTAATAACGACGCCAGAGCGCTTGGCTTTAATGCTTTCAGGCTTTTTTAGGTAACGAAGTGTAAGGGCCCCGGCATGTGCCGGGGCCCTTGTATTAGGCGGGGGTAGGCATCTGTGCCTTGGCCAGGGCATCGGTGATGGCCTGTCGATCAAGGCCCTTACCGATCAGTACCAGTTTGGTATCGCGGTGCTCATCTGACTGCCAGGGGCGGTCGAAATACATGTCGAGTCGGTGGCCCACGCCGTGAACCACTTGACGCATCGGTTTGCCGACGTCGGCAAACCCCTTGGCGCGCACGATCGGGTACTGGCGAATCGCCTCGGCGAGCGCTTCCTTGAGTCGGGCCGGATCGACCTGGCCAAGCCGCACGACGACGTTGTCGAAATCGTCATGGGCGTGATGATGGTCATGGCCGTGGGTGTGGTGGTGGTCGTGGTGGGTCTCAAGCGCCTCGATGCGCGCCTCGCTTTCAAGGTTGAGCCCCATCACGGCGCTCGCGTCGATTTCCCCGTCGCGCACACGGATCAGTTTGACGTGCGGCGCCAGGCGCGCACGAAGCTCATCCTCGATCCGTTCGAGATCACCTTCCTCCATCTGGTCGGTCTTGCTGATCGCGACCAGGTCGGCCGAATCAAGCTGATCGTCGAGCAGCTCCTTGAGCGAGGGATCGTGATCGAGGCTCTCATCGGCGAGGCGCTGGTGTGCGACCCGGTCCTCATCGTGGGCGACCCGGCCCTCGGCCAGCGCCGGGCCATCGACCACCGTGATGACAGCATCGACAGTACAGAACTGCTTCACGTCGGGCCAGTTGAAGGCTTGTACCAGGGGGTTGGGCAAGGCAAGGCCGGAGGTCTCGATCACGATGTGATCGATCTGATCACGACGCTCGACCAGTTTTTTCATCACCGGCAAAAACTCTTCTTCCACGGTGCAGCAGATGCAGCCATTGGCCAGCTCATAGATGCCGTCGTCATCGGCTTCAAGCGTATTGCAGGCGTCATCGCCATGATCGAGCTGGCAGCTTCTTAAAAGCTCTGAATCGACGTCCATCTCGCCGAATTCGTTGACGATGACCGCGATGCGCTTGCCCCTGGCCTGGCGCAGCACGTTACTCAAAAGGGTGGTCTTGCCGCTGCCGAGAAAGCCGGTCACGACGGTAGCGGGAATCTTGTTCAGATGCATGAGGCGTCCTTTATTGAGGCTCACGCTTCACCGCGCGCGGGGAAGCGGTCTTGAATTTCGGGCGATAGATGTGCGCTTTCTGCGCGTCATACAGGTACGAATCATTAAACTCCCGCGGGGCCAGAACATGACCGACCAGAATCAGCGCGGTACGGGTGATCTTGGCCGCGCGCACCTGCTCGACGATGGTCGAGAGCGTGCCGGTCAGATGCTGCTCGTCGGGCCAGCCGACGCGGTAGCTCACCGCAACCGGCGCGTCTTCGCCGTAGTGCGGGATCAGTGTCTCAACGATCTTGTGAATGCGCGTAATGCCCAGATGAATCGCAAGCGTGGCGCCATGGCGGGCGAGGGCGTCGAGGTTTTCGCGCTCGGGCATCGGGGTCTTGCCAGCAAAGCGCGTCATGATCACGGTCTGGGTCACGCCCGAAAGCGTCAGCTCCCGTTTGAGCGCCGCGCTCGAGGCGCTGGTGGACGTCACGCCGGGCACGATCTCGAAGTCGATGCCAAGCGCGTCGAGCCGACGCATCTGCTCGCCGGTCGCGCCGTAGATCGACGGGTCGCCCGAGTGCACCCGCGCAACATCCAGGCCCTCATCGTGGGCGCGCTGGATGCGTTCGATAATGGCGTCAAGTGCCATCGAGGCGGTGTCGATGATGTCGGCATCACTACGGGCTTCCTCAAGAATCTCGATGGGCACCAGTGAGCCCGCGTAGAGAATCACCGGGCAGCGCTGAATCAACTTGAGCCCCTTGACCGTGATCAGCTCCGGGTCGCCCGGGCCTGCGCCAATGAAGTGAACCGTCATGACTCGACCCGCTTCTTGGCATAACCGCGCGGCGTATAAACCCACTCATTGCGACCGAAGCGAATATGGCGGGTGGTGGAGCTGCCGATCACGACCACGGTCAGCATGTCGACGCGGCTCGCCTCCAGCTCGGCAAGGGCGATGACCTCGACCCGCTCATCGTCACGGCCCAGGTTGCGGGCGACGATCACCGGCGTCTCGGGCGGGCGATGCTCGAGATAGACCGTGCGGGCGTGGTTGAGCTGCCAGTCACGGCGCTTGGACACCGGGTTATAGAAGGCGGTCACGAAATCCCCTTTGGCCGCGGCGTTCAGGCGCTGGTCGATCACCTCCCAATCGGTCAAGAGATCCGAGAGTGAGATGGCGCAGAAATCGTGGCCCAAAATCGCCCCGAGACGGGCCGAGGCCAGCTGCATCGCACTGATGCCGGGCATGACCTGGATATCGACGCGGTCCCAGCCGCGACCGTTCTCGAGGCCCTGATTGGCGTGATCGAGCAGTTCAAACACAAGCGTTGCCATTGCGAAGATGCCGATGTCGCCGCTCGAGATCAGCGCGGTGGGCTTGCCGGACGCCGCCAGATCCAGCGCCATTCGGGCGCGGTCGGTTTCCTCACCCAGTTCGCGCTGATGGCGGCGCTTGCCGGTCATGGCATCGCCTAGAAGATCCATATAAAGGCCGTAGCCGACCACATCGGTCACCGCCGCAATCGCGGCTTCCGCCTCCATGGTCAGGTGGGCATGATCGCCCGGCCCGATACCGATCACGTAGAGAGGAGTCATTCAGTCACCATAGCTTCGGGCGATCGCGCAGGTCGCGCGTCGCGTTTTCTGTTTGGGAAGGATCAGTTCGCACGCATCATCGGTTGCGCCGGTCAGGGCGTGCGCGCTGGCAAGCGCGGCGGCCTCGGCAACGCCATACACCCCGACTTCACGATAGACAATCTCGGAGCGCTGCGTCAGTGCATCGTCAAACTCGAAAAGCTGTGCCGCCGTGAACGTCCGGAAGGGCACTTGCCAGCGGTTTGCCAGGTCGATCAGACCCACTTCATCGGCCTTGAGGTCAATACTTGCAATCGCGTGAACATCGCCCTGGGCAAGGCCGCGTTCATTCAGACAGCTGCGCGCCAGGGCCTCCAGATGATCGACCTCGCAGCCGCGCTCGCAGCCCATGCCAAGCGTATAGCGCGGGGTGACGTAGCGCCTGGCTGTGGTCGTTACGTTTTGGGCGCCGAGAATACCGGCCAGCCGTTCGGCCCAGTCGTTGGCACCGCCCTCGTGGCCTGAAAGCAGCGGAATCACGAATTGGCCGCGCTCATCGAGCACCAGCACCGGCGGGTCCCGGTATTTATCCCCGAGGATCGGGGCAAGCGTTCGTACGACGATGCCAGTGGCGCAGACGCAGATCAGCGGAGCGCGCGTTGTTTGTGCGTCAACAAACGCGCCTCTGAGCCACTCGCCGAAGGGCGCCGGTTTGTGGACGTGACGGCCGCCCTGACCGAGCTGTTCGAGCAGGCGCTCGCCGAGGGCGCGGCCCGGTTCGGTCAGTGTGACGATCGTGATCATGGCGTACTCCGGTGATGGCGGCTGACCACGAACACCGAGAAGTAGGGGCCGGGCCCGTCCGGCAGCCTTGAGAGCGTGCGAAGGCGCGTCTCCGCCGGTGTCGAGATGTGCTCGAGGTAGGCGCATTCATGCGCGCGGCCGGCGCGCTCGATCACCGCCGCGATGTGATGGCGCCGTCGTCCGCCCTTCATGATAAATACGGTTTCAAAGCGCTCGAGCGCGTCCAGAAGGTCACGCTCGTCCTCGAGCCCGCTGATCACCGCCAATCGATCGCCCTGGGTCGTCAATGGCTGGGTCAGTGCGCTGCCGGCGGCCTGAAGCGAGCTGATGCCCGGCACGCTCGTACACGGGTAGTCGGGGGCAAGGCGCGCCAGCAGGTAGGCAAAGGAGCCATAGAACAGCGGGTCGCCCTCGCACAGAAAGGCCACATCATGACCGTGGTCAAGCGCCTCACCGATCTGAGCCGCTGCCTGATCATAGGCCTGCTCGATCAGGGTACGATCTCGGCACATCGCGATCTCAATCGGAAGATGGCGCTGGCGACGCGTCGTTGGCAGGCTCTCACGGGCGATGTCGGCGGCAAGCGAGTAGCCGTCCTTGTTGGTAATGAAACACACCACATCCACCCGCTGCAGCAGTCGGTGGGCCTTGAGCGTTAAAAGCTCCGGGTCGCCCGGGCCGACGCCGAGTCCGAAAAAGGTACCGCTCATGCCGGGTGCTCCTGTGACGTTGCGTGTGTCCTGTCGGTGGCGTCCGGTTTATGAAAGCAGGCAAGCGTGACCGGCAGCGCCGGGCGCAGCAGGCGTTGACCGGCGAGCCATTCGCCGCGGCTGATGCCGAGCTGCCGCCACTGGCCATCAAGGCCGTGGCTGGTTTCAAACGACAGCACCTCGGCGCGGCTTCCTTCGAGCACGGTTGCGATCACAAGCCGCCCGCCGGGCCGCAGTGTCTGCCAGAGCCAGGGCAGCAAGGCATCGAGGTGGCCGTCGCTTCCACCGATAAAGACCGCGTCCGGAGACGGCAAGGCGGCGAGCGTCTCGCTCGATGCCGTCTCACAGTGAAGTGCAAGCCGGCTCGAGACACCGAAGCGGTCGCGGTTGATCGAAAGCGCTTCCCACCGGCCCGGGTGATGCTCGAACGCGTGCACACACCCCGACTCGAGCTGACGCGCCCAGTCGATGCTGACCCCGCCGCAGCCGGCGCCGATGTCCCAGCCGATGTCGTTTGGGCGTGGGGCGAGCAGGGCTAGCACCTGCAGTCGCACATCGGCCTTGGTCAGAAGCCCCCGGCCCGGTGTCGGGCTGTCGGTTGCGAACTGATCATCGGGCAACACCCACGGCGGCGTGTCATTCAAGAGCGCGGCCTGAGGCTCGGTCCTTATCTTGGGCGCAAGTGTCACGCACACCACGTTCAGGCCGTCGAAGGGCGTCTCTTCGGAGGCAAGCGCGCTGGCGGTGTCGAACCTGCGCACCGTTTCTTCCGGGTAACCCAGTCGTTCTCCAATCGTGCAGACGCTATGTTCGAACCCGTGCCTGACAAGATGGGTGGCGATGGACTGCGGTGTGTTGGCGGCATCGGTCAGTAGCATCAGCGTGTTATTGGATACAAGATGCGGCGTCAACGCCTCGAGCGGTCGTCCATGGAGACTGACCGTTCTCGACACGGTCAGGTCGGTATCGATCCGATGCGCCAGATACTGAACGCTCGACACGTTCGGCGAACTTTCAAACGAAAGCGCAGGCCAGCGCCTCGAAAGCGTATTGGCAATGCCAAAAAACCGGGCGTCGCCGGAGGCGAGCAGCACGATCGTGCCTTCAAGAGTCGAAAGCATCGGCCCCAATTCGTCGAGCGGGCGGGGCAGGGCGTGGCGCTTTGCGTTCGTTTCATAAGGGTGGATCATCGCCTGCTGGCGCTTGCTGCCGATGAGATGATCGGCCTCGGCGAGCCACCTGACAGCGCGTGTAGGCAGAACGGCCGGCGACTCGATGCCAAGGCTCACCACATGAAGCGCCATTAGTACCGCTCCCCCTGATGAACACGAAGGAGCGCGTTAAATGCCGCCGCCGTCAGCGCGCTGCCGCCGGAACGGCCAAGCAGCGTCATGATCTCAAGGCCAAGCGCGTCCTGAGCCGCCCACAGGTGCGCCTTCGATTCGGCCGCGCCGACAAAGCCAACCGGCATGGCGATGATCAGCGCGGGCCGTGGCGCGCCATCGCGCAGTTTCTCGAGCAGGTGAAAAAGCGCCGTCGGGGCATTGCCGATCAACACGATCGAACCCTCAAGATGCTCGAGCCAGTCCTCAATGGCGGCCATGGTGCGGGTCATGCCATGGGCGCGCGCCCGCTCGACGGTCGAGTCCCGGCGCAGAAAACAGTGCGCCTCGAGCCCGAGGGCGTCCATGTAGCGCTGAGTCAGGCCGAAGCGCACCATTTCGACGTCACAGAGGACCGACGCTCGGCGAGAGAGCGCTTCCAGCCCGCGTGTCACGGCGTCCGCGCTCAGGCGCACGCTCGAGGCCATCGCCGGGTCACCGCAGGTGTGCACCAGGCGCATTGCGACCTGCGCCTCATCGTCATTGAAGCGGCTCAGGTCGGTGAGGGCGCGAATCTGTCGAAAGCTCTCACGCTCGATGGCCCTGGGGTCACGCTCGAACTCGGGCCAGTCGATCATTCGCGGTCGGTCGCCAGCGTGTTCTTGTCATGGGCGTGACTGTGGCCGTGATCGTGATGTCCGTGTCCGTGGTGATGATGCCCATGGTCGTGGTGGTGATGGTCATGATGATGGTGATGCCCATCGGCGTCGGTGCCGGCGCCGCGCACATGGTGGTGGTGGCCTTCCTGAGGCGCGCCGACCTTGTGCTCGTTGCCGACCACCTGCACTCGGTACTGGCAGAGCTGGCAGTTCATGTTGGGGCTGCCTTCCTCGATGTCATGCAGCCGATCGGCGAAGGTGTCGATCACCAGCGGGTGGTCGTTGAGGTAGCCGGCCTTGGCCACTTCCACCTCGGGGTGGGCCCGCTGGTAGTCGTCGGCCCAGTCGTAGATCTTCTTGATCAGACGTCCGGTAAACAGGAAGTAGGGAAAGATGACCACGCGGGTGAAACCGAGCCGGTGTGCGCGCTCGAGCGCCTCGGGCAAAAGCGGGGTGGTCACGCCGCTGTAGCCGGTAATCGCCCAGCCAAAGCCCATGCCTTCTTCGAGCATGCGGGTAATCTTGCTGATGTTGGAGTTGGCGTCCGGGTCGGAGGCGCCCCGGCCGACCACCACCAACAGCGTTTCCTTGCGATCGTAGTCCTCACCGAAGTCTTGCTCGGCGGCCTCGATGCGATCCCGCGCGGCCTGAAGCATGTTGGCGTTGACGCCGAGCTCGGCGCCGTAGTTGATGGTGATGCCGTCGAACTCGGCCTGAAGCGCGTTCAGTTCGCTCGGGATGTCGTTCTTGGCGTGGCCTGCGGCCATCAGCATGCCGGGCACGGCGGAAATGGTGGTTGCGCCCTGATCGACCAGTTTCTTGACGCCGTCATAGATGACGGGGCGAGCGAACTCGAGAAAACCGTACTCGCACAGGCGGTCCGGGTAGCGCTCGCGAAAGTGGGCGGTGAGCTGGGTGAATTCGTTGACGGCATCGACGTCGCGGGAGCCGTGGCCCACGAACAGGATGGCGGGTTTATCGGTCATGTTGAACCTCATCGGTCGGTCGGCCCAGGATCAGCGCGCGTGCAAGCGCCGCCGGGCTATAGAAAACGCGGTCCGCCTCAGGAAGTGGCGGACGAGCAAGTAAAAAAACGGGCAGTCCGAGTGCTCGGGCCGCGAGCAGTTTGGCCTCGGTGGTCTCGCCGCCGCTGTGCTTGGTCACCAGTGCGTCGCAGGGATACTCGCGCATGACGTCGAGCTCTTTATGTGTCGTAAACGGGCCCCGGTCGAGCACGTGGCGGTGCGGCGCGGGAAGCTCGAGTTCGGCGGCGCTTCGCACCAGCGCGTGTTGATGCGGCGCGAGCCGCTCGACCAGAGCAAGACTTGATTGGCCAAGGGTCACGAACGGCCGCGAGTAAGATGCAAGATTTGAGACCAGCGCCTCGAGATCCTCGGCCTCGTGCCAGCGGTCTTCAGGCGTTGGTGTCCACCTTGGCCGGCGCAGTTGCCAACACGGCAGGCCAAGCCGTTCAGCGGCCACGAGGGCCGTGGCCGAAATGCGTGCCGCGAAGGGATGGGTCGCGTCAATCACGAGTGTGATGTTTTCCTGGATCAGTGTCTCGGCCAAGCCCTCGAGACTATCGCGGTCGCTGCTCGAGAAGCCGCCGACGCGAGTCGCGCAGGTTGGCAGTCGGGCGGAGGTGAGCCTGCCGGCGACGCTATAGAGGACATCGAGTCCGTGCCCGCTCAGCCTGTCAGCGAGGGCTCGGCCATCGCCCGTGCCACCGAGAATCAGTGCGCGCATGCGGTCTCCCGGGGCCAGGCGCCGAGGCAATGGCCCTGACGGTCGGTCGCGGTGACATCCACCAAAAGCGTCGCCGGCAGGCGAGACCGTGCGGTCTCCCAGGCTCGCTTGCACAGGCGTTCGGCCAGCGGCAGGGCGCAGGCCGCCTCGATCGCCGCGCCGGTCGTGTTGGCGCCTCGAATGGCCTCGAGCATGGCGTTCGAGGCGCCAAGCTCGCGGGCGCATTCGGCAATGAACTCGAAATCGATGCTTGAGGCGCGGCTGTGCAGGTCAAGGTGGCCGTTGGCGAGCTTGCTGATCTTGCCAATGCCCCCGACCAGCGAAAGCCGGGCCATGGGCACCCGGCGCAGGTACTTGAGTACGGCGCCGGCGAAGTCGCCCATCTCGATCAGCGCCATGTCCTCAAGGCCAAACGTGTGCCTGGCGTAGCGCTCGCTGATGTTGCCGGTGGTCGCAGCCACGTGGGTGACGCCGTTGGTGTGGGCCACATCGATTGCCTGATGGATCGAGGCGATGTAGGCCGCACAGGAAAACGGCCGCACGATGCCGGTCGTCCCGAGAATCGACAACCCGCCCTCGATCCCGAGGCGGGGATTCATGGTTTTCAGGGCAAGCGCTTCGCCGCGCTCAACGCCAATGGCAACGTCGAAGCCGAGCTCGCCGCCGTGCTCCCGAATCAGGGTGTCGAGGTGCTCGGTGATCATGCGCCGGGGCACCGGGTTAATCGCAGGTTCCCCCCGAGGTACGGGCAGGCCGTCTCGAGTGACAACCCCGACGCCGCGCTCGGCGTGAAAGCGAATGCCGGGGGCGCCTTGCGTCACCACCACGAACACGGTGGCGCCGTGGGTGACGTCCGGGTCGTCGCCGGCGTCCTTGATCGTATCGGCGCGGGCGCGGTCGGGTGCCACACGCTCGCAGCGGGTGATCGGCAGGCTGACCCGCTTGCCCGGTCGTCCCCGACGGGCGGGCAGGTCGATATCACACTGTGTGGTGGGCGTGCCTGACAGCAACAACCTGGCCGCGGCCAACGCACACGCCGTCGCGCAGCTGCCGGTCGTCAAACCGGTTCTGAGCGGGCGGGATGCGTCGTCGCTTTCAGGCCACATGGTCAGCGTGAGCCGTCTGCGCCGAACAACGAGGCCACGGCGGCTGGGTTCGAGGGAAAGAACAGATGCAGGTAGCTCGCCGTGAGGCGTTCGCTCCGATAGATTGCCTCACCCGGTGCCGGGTGATGGGCGCGCCGGGCATGGGTCAGCGGCTCGAGCGTTGCGTGGCTTCTCGCGTGGTGGTGCGCGTGGCCGCGAATGTCGCCTTCAGGCAGCGGCGCGTACTGCATGCCCTGACAGCCGCGCTTGGTGCGCATTTCGCCATGCCCCTGCAAGAGCCCGGCCATGGTGTGGCAGGTGCCGGCGTGGTCGGTCAGGGTTTCATGCAAAAAGAGCATACCGCCGCACTCGGCAAGTATCGGCGTGCCGGCGCGGTGGCGCTGACGAAGTGCCTCGTGCAAAGCGGTGTTGGCGCTCAGGGCCTTGCCGTGAAGCTCGGGGTAACCGCCTGGCAGCCAGTAGGCGTCGGCGTCCGGCAGATGCGCGTCCTCAAGCGGTGAGAAAAAGCAAAGCTCGGCGCCCAGGGCGCGAAGAAGGCGCAGGTTCGCCGCGTAGATGAAACTGAACGCATCGTCTCGGGCGATCGCGACCGTCTTGCCGGCCAGGGTGGGCTCGGGCGCCGGAATGTGCTGGTCGAAAAAGCGACAGGCCGGGGGCAGCGCGGCCAGGGCCGTGCCTTCAAGCGCATCGGCGGCGGCGTCAATGCGTCTGGAAAGCCCGTCCTGCTCACTCGGAGGAACCAGCCCGAGGTGACGCGAGGGCAGCTCGAACGCCTCGTCTCGGGCAAGCGTTGCAAGCAGGGCAATGTCATCGGGCAGGCTTGTCTCGATCAGTTCCCGGTGGCGGGCGCTGCCCACGTGGTTACCGATGATGCCGGCAAGCTCAAACGCCCTGCTCGCAGGCTGCGGGGCGTATTTGAGCCCGAAGGCCAGCGCGGCGGTGGTCTGGGCCATGCCCTTGGCGTTAATGACGGCAGCGACGGGAATACCGAACGTCGCGGCGAGGTCGGCGCTCGAGGGCGTGCCGTCAAAAAGGCCCATCGCCCCCTCGATCAGGATCAGATCACACTGGCGCGCGGCATCGAACAGTTGCTGGCGGCAGAAGGCGTCGCCGGCCATCCAGAGATCGAGCGGCTCGACCGGGTGGTCGGCAGCCTGGGCCAGAATCAGCGGGTCGAGGTAGTCCGGCCCGGTCTTGAAGATCGCGACCTTGCGCCCCTTGCGGCGATGCAGGCGTGCAAGCGCGGCCGTCACGGTGGTCTTGCCCTGACCGGAAGCGATGCCTGCAATGAACAGGGCCGGGCATAGGGCCTCGCGAGTGGGGGCGGTGACGTCGGTCATGGCAGTCTCAGTACTCAATGCCGGGTTGAGCCTTGACGCCCTGTCGAAAGGCGTGGCGCTCATCGTTGACGATGCTGATGGTATCGGCAATGTCCTGAAGCTCTCGGGCCATGGTGCGCCCGGTCACGATGACGTTCTGGTGCGCGGGCCGTGCGGCAAGTGCTTTTGCCACGCGCTCTGGCTCGAGATGGCCGTACTTCAGCATATAGGAGAGCTCATCGAACACCAGGAAGTGGTAGTTCGGGTCCTGAAGGTAGACCTCGGCCTGAGCCCAGGCTGCGAGCGCGGCGTCCCGGTCCTTGGTGGCGTCCTGGGTTTCCCAGGTGAAGCCATGGCCCATGACGTGGAAATTGACCTGAGGATGATCCTTGAAGAACAGGTACTCGCCGGTGGCCTTGCGGCCCTTGATGAACTGGATGACGGCGGCCCGGTGGCCGTGGCCGAGGGCGCGGGCGAGCGTGCCAAAGGCCGAGCTGCTTTTGCCCTTGCCGTTGCCTTTCATCAGGATCAAAACGCCCCGTTCGATCGTTGCGCGGGCGATGCGCTCATCGACGACCTGCTTTTTGGTAGCCATGCGTTCACGGTACTTGGTATCAGCTGCGTCGCTCATGCAAGGGCTCCTCGTGGGGGTGCGGTCGAACCGGCGCCTGTGTCATCAAGGGCCGGATACTCGTCAAGCGTTGTGTACTGCGCGTCGAGCGCCTTGGCGAGCGCCTCGGCGCGATTAAGACGTACGCGCCCCTGCTCGGTATCCACAACCGTCAGGGCGCCGGGCCAGGGGGGAAGCGTCTTTGGAAACGGCGCTCGGGCGTCGGTCAAAAGCCAGCTTTCAGCCTGAACCTTGAAGCGTTTTTGCCAGCGCGCGAGTTCTGAGCGCGCGCGTTCGAGCGCGTCCAGAAGCGGTGTGCCGCCGCCGGCACCGAGCGGGGCAAGCAGTGTCTCGACGTGCTTCGGCGCTCGGCCGAGGGCATGCGTCCAGACAACCCCGTCGCCGCCGAAGGACAGCACGGCCAGTTGCCGCCGGGTGCGGTAGGCGTGCTCGACGATATTGGCAAGAAGCCCCTTGAGCTGACTGAAGCGCGCGCCGGCACGTGTCGAGCCGGAGCGGTCGAGCACGATCAGAAGAGGCGACTGGCGGCCGGTGCGACGACGTCGATGGTGCGGCTGCGGCGCGGCGTCGAAAAGCCCGGCGGCAAGCGTTCGCGGCCAGTCGACCGGGCCCACGGCGCTGCGGTGCTGGCGGGCGCCCTTGTTGGCGCCTCCCACGTGCCGAGCGCGCTCGGCCTCAAGCGGGGCGGCGGCGTTGTCGCCGGAGGCGCTGCGCTCAAGCGGGCGCCAGCGGCGGCGGGTGCCGGTCGGCTGAGGCTCGGGCGGCAAGGCGCCGTGCGCGCCGTCGTCTTCCGAAGACGGTGAGGCCTCGCTGGTGTCACGGGTCTCATGATCGTTACCAGCGCCCGGAGCGTCGTTCGACGACGATTGTGGCGGCGTATCAGGGGTATTGTGATTGCCCTGATTCGGAGGCGGCGGTGTCGTCCGCCGATGATTCAACACCAAGGGCTCGACCAGGTCGATGTCGGCGGCCGTGACAGCCGTTCGGCCGTCAAGCGCGGCGTGAGCGCAAGCGGCGCGCTGCCAGGCGATGTCGGCGCGCACGCCCTCAACGCCTGCGTTCATGGCGCGGGTGGCGATGTCGAGCTCGAGCGCCGGCGAGAGGGTGACGCGTGCGCGCTGCGCCCGGGCGGTGGCAATGGTTTCGGTCAGGGCGCGCTGGTCGTTCGCGTACTGCGCGCAGAACCCCTCGGGGTCGTCATCGAACGCGCGGCGGGCGCGCACAATCGCCATGCGCTGCTCGGGGCTCAGCGCATCGGCAAGCTCGACCTGAAGACCGAATCGGTCGGCAAGCTGGGGTCGAAGCGCGCCTTCATCAGGGTTCATGGTGCCGATCAGCGTGAACCGGGCCGGGTGTGAGTGGCTGACGCCGTCGCGCTCGACCACGTTGACGCCGGAGGCCGCCACATCGAGGAGCTGGTCGACCAGGCTGTCGGGCAGCAGGTTGACTTCATCGATGTAGAGAATGCCTTGATCGGCCTGCGCCAGAAGTCCCGGATTGAAGCGCACGCGCTGCTCAGAGAGCGCGTGGTTTAGATCGAGGCTGCCGGTGAGGCGGTCTTCGCTGGCACCAAGCGGCAGGGTCACGAAGCGGGCGTCTCTCGAGGGCAAAAGCGCGGCGAGCGCACGGGCAAGCGTCGATTTCGCACTGCCTCGCGGGCCCGAGATCAACACGCCCCCAAGGCGAGGCTCGATGGCGGCGAGCATCAAGGCGCGCTTGAGCGTGCCTTGACCGATCACGGCCGTGAACGGAAACAGGGGAGACGTGCTCATCGGGCAACTCCGTTAAGCGCGGTCGCCGCGATCATCAAAACGTGTGGTGTCATGGTCCGTTCCCGCGCATCGCCCGTACGCGTCAAGAGAGGTGAACAAAAGCGCATCAGGCCGGTCTCCGGGCTTGCAGCCGTCTCGAACCGAGGCGGGCGGCTTACCGTTGCGGGGACAGCAGTGAACTCACATCACTTTCCCGATTATCCCGGCGTGCGGCCGGGCACCTGTGCGTGGCGACCATCCTATTGAGGCGCTGCGAGCCCGTCAATGCAGGTGCTTGGTTGTGGCCTTTGCCGGTGGTATGTTCTGAGCGCCCTCGAACCCGCATGCGAGCCTTCATGACCTTTAACATTCCTCCGGTGTCGACCGTGATGGACGATCTGATTCGCCGCCGGATCGACAGCCGAACCAAGCCCCCGGGCGCTTTGGGCGAGCTTGAAGCTCTGGCCTTTACGCTTGCCCGCGTGCTTGGCACGCCGCCGTTTCAGGCAACGCCTCCAGAGATTCGCGCGCCAAGGCTTCTGATCATGGCCGGTGATCACGGCGTGGCCGAATTTGGCGTCTCGATCGCGCCTCAGGCGGTGACGCGCCAGATGGTGTCGAACTTTCTGGCCGGTGGCGCCAGCGTCAACGCCTTCGCACGCCAGGCGGATCTTCCCGTGACCGTGGTTGATTGGGGCATGCGCACGGCTCTCGACGATGAGCGCATCATCGATGCCCGTCTTGGCGCGGGCACGGCGGCGTTTCATCAGGGTCCGGCGATGGATCGGAACTGCGTGGAGGCAGGGTTCGAGCATGCCCGATCGCTCATTGGCAGGCTGCACCATGAGGGCACCAACCTGATTGCCCTCGGTGAAATGGGCATTGGCAACACCAGTTCGGCAAGCGCCCTGATGGCTGCGCTCACCGGCCACCCGGTGGCGGCGTGCGTCGGGCGAGGTACGGGCGTCAACGACATTCAGCTCGCGCGCAAGAAGGCCCTTATTACCCAGGCGCTCCGGCGTCACCGTGAGGCGCTGTTCGATCCGATCGATACACTGGCCGCGCTGGGCGGTTTCGAGCTCGTAGGGCTGGTCGGGGCGATTCTTGCCGGTGCCGAGGCCGGCATGGCGGTGGTGATCGATGGCTTCATGGTGAGCGTGGCGGCGATGTACGCCTGTGCGATTGCGCCGGAGGCGCGGGAGTACCTGATCTTTTCACATCAGTCCGAGGAGCGCGGTCACGCGCTGGCTCTCGATTGGCTCGCCGCAAGGCCACTGCTCTCACTGGGCCTTCGCATCGGCGAGGGCAGCGGGGCGGCACTTGCGTTGCCGATGTTGCGCTCGGCACTGGCGTTCTACAATGAAATGGCCTCGTTTGACGACGCCGGCGTCACGGTATGACGCTGCGTGATCGATGCCGCCGTGAAGCGCGTCTCATGGGGTGGGCGGTCAGTTTTCTGACCCGGCTGCCGGCGATGCGGACCGAGCGGCCGGAAGGTAATGAGCTGTCCGATGCGCTCAGGTATTACCCATTGATCGGAGCGCTGATCGGGGGGCTGATCGCCCTCGTGCTGTGGCTTTCGTTGCTGCTTTGGCCGCCCACGGTCGCGGTAGGGCTTTCATTGATCATTGGTTGGCTTGTGACCGGCGGGCTGCACGAAGACGGGCTTGCGGATACGGTCGATGCCCTTGGCGGCGGCCACACCCGAGAGCAGCGCCTTGTGATCATGAAGGACAGCCGGGTCGGCAGCTACGGGGTGCTCGCGCTGGTGGGGACAACCCTCTTGAAGTACGCCCTGTTGGTTGCGCTGGTCGAGGTGTCCGCCGGCGTTGCCACCGTGACGCTGATCGCGGCGCACTGTCTTGGCCGGGCCGTGGCGGTTGCGGTCATGGGGCGGCTTTCCTATGTGCGTCTGAGCGACAGCAAGGTGCGCGCCCAGGCCAGTCCGGTCGCGGGCAGGGTTCAGGGGGGCTCGGCGCTGACGGCGTGTGTGATCGCGCTGTGGGCCTGCGGCACTACCGGCGCATTGATGATTGGTGTGGCTGCGGTTGCCTACGTCGGGCTTGCGCGGTGGCTTCGGACAATGCTTGGCGGGTATACCGGCGATGCGCTGGGATTTTCTCAGCAGATTACTGAACTTTCAGTGTTATTGGCAGGAGTAGCGGTGTGGTTGAACTGATTCTTGGGGGCGCGCGTTCCGGTAAGAGCCGGTTTGCCGAAACGCTTGCCCAGTATTCGATGCATCGAGAGAACGAGGTCATCTATGTCGCGACCGCCCAGGCTGGTGACGATACGTCGATGCGGGAGCGCATCGAGCTACACCGCGCCCGCCGCCCGGAGGGGTGGGGGTTGATCGAGTCGCCGCTGGACCTGCCTGAGACGCTTTCTCGGGCGATGGCGCCCGGGCGCTGCGTGCTGGTCGACTGCCTGACACTTTGGCTAACCAACGAGCTTTTGCGCGAGCGGGACATGACGGCTGCGCTCGAGGCGCTCGACGACGTTCTGGCCCACGCCGAAGGCCGGATTCTGATCGTGAGCAATGAAGTCGGCCAGGGCGTGGTGCCGATGAACGCACTCAGTCGACGTTTTGTCGATCTCTCCGGTACGGCGCATCAGCGCATCGCACAGCGGGCCAGCCACGCCTGGTGGGTCGTGGCCGGATTGCCACAGTGCTTGAAGGGCGTGCCGATGCCGGCACTTGGCCATCCGGAGGGCACATGAGCGCAACCATTATCGATTTCGTCCGCCATGGTGCCTGCGAAGGGGGCCCGATGCTGCGTGGGCGCACAGACGTTGAGCTCAGTGCAGAAGGGACACGCCAGATCGAGGCGGTGCTTGGGTGGCTGCCTACGCCAACGCACGTTATAAGTTCCCCATTAAAGCGTTGCCGACGCATGGGAGAGCGCCTGGCCGAGACAGCAGGTGTCGAGCTGGATGTGGACGCACGCTGGGCGGAAATGGATTTCGGCGACTGGGACGGGCGCCCGGTGGCGGAGCTCTATGAGCAAGACCCTGACCATCTTGCGCGGTTCTGGGCGGCGCCGGCGCTTGCAGGCCCCCCTGGCGGCGAAACGCTTTCGGCGTTCGAGCAACGTGTGGGCGAGGCGTTAAAGGACAGGCTGATGTGCCATGAGCGTCATACGGTGGTGATGACCCACGGCGGCGTGATTCGAGCGGTTCTGCAACAGGTGCTGGGCATGAACCATGACGCCGGTGCGTACGTGCATCGACTCGATGTGCCCTACGCAAGCGTAGCGCGCGTTCGGGTCGATCACGATGAGGCCGTGCCCAGGTTGAGACTGCTGCACCACGGCGTTGTTCAGGCACCGTTTGCGCTGCCGGATGCGCTGAATTATTAATTATACCGTTATATTGTGAGCCTCGAACATGCTGTTTATCGTTTTATCACTGGCCTTGTTGCTAGATCACACCTTTGGTGAGCCAAGGCGTTATCACCCTCTTGTGGGGCTTGGTCGCATTATCGATTGGGTGGAGGCGCGCTACTACCGACCAAGTCGAATAGCGGGGCTTATTGCGCTATCGGTTGTGGTGCTGCCGCTTCTGATTGTGTCGCTCTGGCTCGAGCTTGTGCTGTCGGATCGAACCTCGACCTACGCCGTGGTCTCGATCATCACACTTTATGTAGCGATTGGCTGGCGCAGTCTCAAGGAGCATGCGCGGCGGGTGGCGGCGCCCCTGCGTCGGGGGGAGCTTGATCTTGCCCGCACGCGGCTCGGGCTGATGGTTAGCCGCGATACCGAGGCAATGACGCCAAGCCAGGTGGCGTCCGCGACGACCGAATCGGTGCTCGAAAACGGCAGCGACGCCATTTTCGCGGTGATCTTCTGGTTCATGGTGGCGGGGCTTCCGGGCGTCGTGATCTATCGCGTGGTCAATACGCTGGACGCCATGTGGGGCTACAAATCAAAGCGCTATCTCCATTTCGGCTGGGCCGCAGCGCGGCTTGACGATGTGCTGAACTGGGTGCCGGCACGGCTTGTGGTTATAAGCTACGCTCTCGCGACCCGGTCCTGGTGGCGCTTCAGGCAGGCACTTTCGTGCGCAAGAACGCAGGGCCGGCACTGGAAAAGCCCGAATGCGGGGCCGGTCATGGCCGCTGGCGCCGGTGCACTCAATGTGGTGCTCGGCGGCGACGCCATTTATCACGGCAAGCGTCAGGCCCGGCCGGAGCTGGGGGCGGGGGATGCGCCGGCCGCCGGTACGATTGTTGCTGCGTGCCGGCTGATCAATCGCACCGTGATCGTCTGGCTGGCCGTCGCCGCGCTTTGCGGTGTGGTCGGGTATCTGCCGTGAGTGCACCGGTGGTTCACGGCGGCAACCTCGATCAGGCCATCGCTCGCTTTGGTGGAGCGCGTACTCAGTGGCTCGATCTATCGACCGGCATCAACCCAAGCCCGTATCCGATCACACCGCTGACGGCGGCGTGCCTTGCGGCACTGCCTGAATCGCCCGAGCGGCTCGAGCGGTGCGCGAGTGCCCATTACGGCGTTGACTCGACGGCGTGCCTTGCGGTGCCCGGAAGCCAGTGGGCGATCGAGGCGCTGGCGTCTAGGTTTCGGGGCGTTCGTGTGCTGGCACCGTTTCCGGGGTATCAGGAGCACGAGGCGGCGTTTTTAAAGCAGGGCACTACGGTCGAGCGCTACGACGGCTGGCTGTCCGATCAGGCGCTGTTCGAGGCGTTTGACCGCTCATCCGCGTCACTGCTCGTCATCATCTCACCCAATAATCCGACCGGGCGCACCTACGCACGCGCAACGCTCATCCGTCTTGGCGAGCTGGCCCGCAGCCGCGGTGGCGCCGTGATCGTCGACCAGGCGTTTATCGACCCTCAAGAGGACGAGGCGTATTTGGCCCCACATCACTTAGGCGTCATTACGCTGCGCTCGTTCGGCAAGTTCTTCGGTCTGGCCGGGGTTCGGCTCGGGTTCGTGCTCGGTACAGACGAGTCGCTGTCATCGCTTCGCGCGAGGCGTGGCCCGTGGGCGGTGTCCACCGCTGCGATCGAGGCGGGCACACAAGCACTCGGGGACACTCGGTGGGTCAGCGTGATGCGTCAAACGCTTGCCCGGTGGCAGCGTGAACAGGATCAACTCTGGCAGGGCCGGCTCGGCCAGGATGCCCAGGCGATGTATTCCACGCCGCTTTTTACCACGTATGACATGACCGCCACGCAGGCGAAAGCGTGGCAGGTTCGGCTTGCCGGCCAGCACCTCTGGACGCGGCTCTGGCCGGTTGACGAGTCGCGGGCGCTGCTTCGCATCGGGCGCGCGCATGAAGATGCGCTTGGCCTTCTTGGTTCACGACTTGCAAAGGCATGACCCTCATGACGGCTTCCAAAAACGCCTTTTCAGGCACTGACCGCGACGCGGTCTATCGCGCCATTTTTGAGCGCCGCGACATGCGTCATTTCCTATCGGACCCGGTGGATGAGGCCACCATGACGCGCCTTTTGGAGGCTGCCCACCACGCGCCGAGTGTGGGCTACATGCAGCCCTGGCGGTTTGTCCGGATCGGCGCGCCCGAGCGGCGTGCCCGCTTGGCCGAGCTTGTCGAGGAGGAGCGTCTGGCAACAGCGGATGCCCTTGGTGCGCGCGGGCGCGAATTCATGGCGCTCAAGGTCGAGGGCATTCGCGAATGCCCCGAGCTTTGGGTCATGGCATTGACGGATCACCGCGAGGCCTATGTGTTTGGTCGGCGGACCATGCCGGACATGGATCTGGCGTCTGCCAGCTGCGCGATTCAGAACATGTGGCTCGCCGCGCGTGCCGAAGGGCTCGGGCTTGGGTGGGTGTCGCTGTTTGATCCGGACAAGGTCGGGGCGCTGATCGAGGCGCCTTTAGGCAGCCGGGTGATTGCGGTGCTGTGCATCGGCCACGTCGAGGCGTTCTACTCCGCGCCGATGCTCGAGCAGTGCAATTGGGATAGGCGTCGGGCCCTCGAGTCATTGATCGGCGAGGATCGCTGGCCCGAGGCCTGACAGGCTAGCTGCCTTTTTTCTTGGATGACGAGGCGTTGCTTGCGCCCTTGTCGATCAGATCGGCGACGGACTCCAGGATCTGCTTGGGCTGGAACGGGTAGCGCGCAATCTCGTTTTTATCGGCGATGCCGGTCATGACCAGAATCGTGTGGAGACCTGCCTCGATGCCTGCGACTACGTCGGTGTCCATTCGGTCACCGATCATGGCGGTGCGCTTGGAGTGGGCGCCGAGTTTGTTCATGGCCGAGCGGAACATCATCGGGTTGGGTTTGCCGATGACGTAGGGCTGGCGATTGGTGGCGGCAGTGATCATGGCCGCGACCGCGCCGGTGGCCGGCAGGGGGCCTTCGGTACTGGGGCTTGTGACGTCGGGGTTGGTGGCGATGAACCGGGCGCCTGCGTTGATCAGGCGAATGGCGCGAGTGATCGCTTCGAACGAATAGGTGCGGGTTTCACCCAGTACGACGAAATCCGGTTCCACGTCGGTCATCACGAAACCGGCCTCGTGCATGGCGGTGGTAATGCCGGCCTCACCGATCACGAACGCCGACCCGCCTGGCGCCTGATCCCTAAGGAACGTGGCGGTGGCCAGTGCCGAGGTCCAGATCTGATCCTCGGGCACCTCGATGCCGCTTCGCGACAAGCGGGCGCTCAAATCTCGCGGGGTGTAGATCGAGTTGTTGGTCAGCACCAGAAACGGCTTTTGCTGATCGCGCCATTGGGCGATGAGGTCCGCCGCGCCGGGAATGGCCTTGTTTTCATGGACGAGCACACCGTCCATGTCCGTCAGCCAGTAATCGATGGTTGTAGACTCCACGTACTTACTCCTTGTAATTCGAGGCCGAAACAGGAAAAACGCGCTGTTCTTGTCATGATGACGCGTCGGTACGCATCGCCTGAACAGGAACCGTCATTGTGTGAGGCACTTACCGGCAGCGCAAGTCGGCGCCTGCGTGTGTCTCAGTGATCCACAAGCCCGAGCGCGAAGCCGTCGACGGCGCTGACCCGGCCGCGCCACAGTCCGCGTTCACCGCCGAGCTTGATCTGTTGATTCGGCCCGGTGGTCATCATCGCGTTTTTCAAGTGAAGGCAAAGGTAGGCGAACTCGCCGTCCTCGATCACGTCGTTGGTGATGTCCTGGCCTTCGTGAACGGCCTGGGAAAGCTCGCTGATGTCACTGACCGGCTCGTGCTTCTGGGGGAGGTTCAAGGTTTCAGGCAGCGTTGCAAGGCCGAGCTCGAAATAGTGTTTTTGCGAAATGAGCTGGCCGCTGATCAGGGCGCCATTGACGTGCAGCGTTATGTCGACGTCCGACCCGCCTTCGGCAAAATCGATGAGGGTTTCAAGAAAAGCATCGTTGTCCAACGGTCTCACTGCCGAAGATCCTTCTGTGATTTTTCGTCTCAACTCAAACAAAACGCGCCTTATTCATCGTTGAGTAGGGGAGGGGAACCGTTCGTTTAGACTTCGGGCAGCTCAAGCCGTATCCGGTGGGCCAGGGCTTGGCGGTGACCGTGTCTGCGCTTCCTGCGAAGCGGGCAAGTATAGGAAAGTTTGGTTCAAAAAGCATGGGCGCAGCGGTTTTTTGCGCTCAACATATTGATCGCTAGTCCTTTTTTTTGTCGGGCAAGTGTTCAGCAAAAAAGCGACAGCATGTAATAGACGGTGCTTGCGCAAAGCACACCAGCCACCAAGTCGCCGCGCCTTGAGCACGTCATGACAGTGGTACTAGGTAACCCGGCAACTTGGGTATGGCACAGTGTCATGAGTATTGGTTGATGACGCAGGACCCTTAGGGGAACTAGAGCACCTCCTCCCACCTGTCCCAGGGCGGTGTCGGCGCGAGTGCGTCGAAGAGGTACTCCATGAAACTACGGACCTTGGGCATGGTGAGACGTCGTTCCGAGGTGAGCACATACAGCTGACGCCGGCCCGGCATGACCTCGCAGCGCCATTGCCGGAGTACCGGAATCAGGCGCTTTTGCTTGAGTGCGTCACCGATCACCCAGGTCGGGAAGATGACGAGTCCTTGCCCCAGAAGTGCTGCGTTCAAGAGGCTGCTTGCGTCGTTACTGATCAGTGGCCCCGAGACGTCAAGGGCCACCTCCTTGGCCTCGCCTTGCTGAAAATGCCAGCGCTGGCGGCCGAGTTCCCCCTGATAGACTAGGCAGTCGTGATGCTTGAGCGCCTCAAGCGTGGTCGGTACGCCGCGACGTTCCAGGTAATCGGGGGCGCCGGCGACCACGTAATTCATTGGCGCAAGCGGCCGGGCGATCAGTGAGGAATCGGTCAGATCGCCGACGCGAAAGGTCAGGTCATGGCCTTCCTTGATCGGGTCGACCACGGTGTCACTCAAGTGAAGATCGGCAGTCACCCCGGGGAATCGGCGTTGAAACTGAGTCAGCAAGGGAATGACCTGGTGCTGGCCAAAGGCGACCGGTGCATTGATACGCAGTGTGCCACTTGGGTGTTCGGCGGGATGCTGCAGCGCGTCGGTGGCCAGATCCAGCTGTTCCAGCACTTTTCGAACGTCTTCGTAGTAGCGTCTGCCGGCTTCGGTCAGTGTGACGGCGCGGGTATGGCGATAGAAAAGCGGCTGGCCCAGGGCCTCCTCCAACCCATGAATCTGACGCGAGATCGACGAGACCGACCGTCGAAAGTGGTGCGCGGCGTCGGTAAAGCTGCCGGTGGCGGCCACGCGCTCAAACGTTCGAAGGGCGTTCATGTCCATGGTGCTGATTTCCTTGAAGTTGCGTTTATCGCAATAAAGTTTTGATTATTTGTCGATTGTAGCAACAATTCACGATCTCTAGGCTTCGCTCACATGCCTGACACGTCGGGCAAGATGAACCGAACGGGAGATTATCGTGAAGAAAACGGCACTCATCGCGGGCGCGACCGGCATTACCGGGAACAATCTGGCGGCGTACCTCATTGCCAGTGGCTGGACGGTTTATGGCCTGTCGCGTCGAGCCACCGAGCAAAGCGGCGTTATTCCGGTCGAAGCTGATCTGCTTGAACCTGACTCGCTTGAACAGGCGCTTTCTGGGCTAAAGATAAGCCATCTCTTCTACTGCACCTGGATCCGTCGAGACACCGAGGAAGAAAACGTCAAGGCCAATGGGGCCATGATGCGAAACCTCTTTAACGCGCTTGACTGCACCCATCTCGAGCACACTTCGCTGGTGACGGGGACCAAGCAGTACCTGGGCTCGTTCGAGGCCTATGGCAGTGGCCGCACTGAAACGCCGTTTCGAGAGTCCGAGCCGCGCGTGCCTGGCGCCAACTTTTATTATGAACTCGAGGATGTTCTGTTTGAGGCCGCTCAAAAGCACGGGTTCGCCTGGAACGTGCATCGGCCACATACCGTCATCGGCCACGCCCTGGGCAATGCCATGAACATGGGCACCACGCTTGCCGTATACGCCTCGATCTGCAAGGAGACCGGGCAGCCGTTTGTCTTCCCAGGCTCACAGACGCAGTGGAATGCGCTAACGGACATGACGGATGCCTTGGTGCTGGCTCGCCAGATGGAATGGGCCTCCACCACGCCCGGCGCGTGGAATCAGGCGTTTAACGTGGTCAACGGCGATGTCTTCCGCTGGCGCCGGCTCTGGGGTGAGCTCAGTGAGTATTTTGGACTCGATGTGGTTGACGACCCTGAGGCATTCAAGACGTTGGATGCCCAGATGGAGGGTATGGAGTCTGTCTGGCGTGACATGGCGAAAACGCATGATTTGGCCGAGCCGGACATCAATAAGCTGGTGTCCTGGTGGCACACCGATGCCGATCTGGGACGTGATCAAGAGTGTGTCAACGACATGACCAGGTCTCGCGAATTCGGTTTCCACTATTTCCGTAACACCCGCAGTTCGTTCTTCGATTTGTTCGATAGGCTTCGAGCCGAGCGCATTATCCCCTGATCGCGCGCTGCCTATTAAAGACCGGCACTCAATGTGCCGGTTTTTTTATGAATAAACCAAGTGAGGGGCCGCGGTTATGCGTGCCTTGCCATGAACGCCGCCTGAAGCGCGTGAACAGAGGTTTGGAATTTAATACATTCGTTTTAATATCGGGTTACTTATTTAAATCATTAAAACAAGACTTCCCATGCGAAACGATGACTCCAAACCCGGCGCGCGCGTCTCTCATCTGTTTATTGGAAAAAACGTCGCCGAGTTATTTGATGCGGCCTTAAAAACCATCAAAAGACAACTGCATCCGGAATACAAACTTCGCATCAAGGGTGAAAAAGGCAATCGAATTCAGGGACGAGACACTCTCAAGCGCGTACTTAAAAGTGAGGTGGTGTTCAGGGGGGCGAACAATACCCTGATTTTTGAACCCGGTGTGACGGTCAAGCGCTGCAAGATCGTATTCATCGGAAGTGACTCGACCGTGGTAATTGGCAGGAACTGCTTGATCAAGGGGCGGCTGTCGGTCACGCAAGGGTCAACGCTTTTAATCGGGGAAGGCACGTCGATCAACGGCGACGGGTGTTTCATCACCTGTGGAGAGCCATCGACGCGCATTACCCTGGGGCCGGGCTGTCTGCTGGCCAACCCTCATATACGAACCACCGATCAACACTCGATCATCGATCTTGAAACCAACACGCGCATCAATTACGCCCAGGACATTGTCATTGAAGAGCGCGTCTGGCTGGCGGAAGGGGCAAAAGTCATGAAGGGCGTGACGATTGGCGCCGGCTCCATTGTCGGGGCCGGTGCGATCGTAACCCAGGATTTGCCCGCGAATTCCCTGTGCGTGGGGGTGCCGGCCCGGGCGGTCAAGGCCAACGTCAGTTGGCGGGATGAATTGATCTATGACGATCCCTTCCGGTACTGACGCGTTTCGATGTTGGTTGGTTTAAATCGAGAAGACGACAGCGGCTTTTGCGCCCGCATCAGCGTACCGAGTATCTGATTTAAGAGGGTGAGGCGTATAAAAAGTCAGACTCAGAGTTGATCTGTGCGTCATTCAGGACATTGCCTGGTTGCACGTTAACTCCTTCTTGCACGTTATTTTGAGCCAAAGCGTATAAATCGTGAGCGTTAACCATGAAAAGCTTCGATAATTGCCGCTACTTTCACGGACGAGGGCAGATTAATGTCGGTCATCATGGGCGCCACTGATTTTGAGTCTATGGATAAGCAGGGAGACAATGCATGAAGACCAGGCTAGGCGCCTTCAGGAACAAGCTGGCCAGCTTTAAGAAGTGGCTAATGAACGAGCTGTGCTTGAGTCTTGGAATCAGGGATGTGGATTTACCCTGACCATGGTTTAAACGGTTTAACGTAAGGGCGCTGCATGGCAGTTTATGTCATTTCGGATACTCATTTTGGGCACGGTAATATCCTTCGGCACCGCCCCGAGTTCGAAAGTATCGAGGCCCATGACCGCACGATTACTGATCGAATTCTTTCGGTCTGCGGTAAGTTCGATTCGCTGTACATACTGGGCGATGTGGTGGTCTATCAGCCGGGCATGCGTTATCTGGAAGAGATCGCCTCACAGGTTGGGTTTTTGCACATTATCCTTGGCAATCACGATAACGAACGAAAAGGGTCACCGGCGCTCACCGAGTATCTCCCCTTGTGCAAAAGCATCGGCGCGATGAAGCACTATAAAAACGCCTGGTTAACGCACGCACCGATCCACCCCGATGAGCTTCGCGGCAATATCAACATTCACGGACATGTGCATCGAAGCAGTATCGATGATTCGAGATACATCAATGTGAGCTGTGAAGTGCTCGCGTACACGCCCATCGACATGGCCCGCCTTGTTGAGTAAGCCGTCAACGAACTGCGGCCGTAGGCAGTAACCATCACTCAATCGAGTTACTAAAATAGCCCTTCATGGGCTTTTTTTAATGGTGATGGCTTTCAAGTGATCCATGAAATCCCAGTGTCGGCCGATGAAAGAAGCAGAGCGTCTGGCTTTAAAGCTTCTTCCCTAAAACGCCAGACCCCTGAATGCGCTCTATGGACGGAGCCGTTATCTGGGAGCACGACATGAAAGGGACTTTTTTGATGGCGCTGGCTTTACTGATCAGCCCGAGCGTTTATGCGGCGCCAACGAATCAGACATGCATGGCGATCTACGAATCGGCGTTTCAAGCCATGGAAAAGCGTCAATCCGGTTTTTTGGTCAATACCGTGGCCAAGACCGCGAAAACCGAGCTGGAGCGAAGCATCGTCGATGGGGCCTATACCGTGCCGCGCTATACCCTGCGCGAGCGCCGTTACAGCGCCTCGATTCAATACGCCAATCGTTGGGCAAACGAGTGTTATGAGCGGCTCGAGCGTCGGGCGCTTGATTGAACCGAGTGACACAAGAGAGGTGAAGGAGAGAGGCGCGGAACTGGAGCGGGCGATGGGAATCGAACCCACGTACCTTGGTTGGGAACCAAGTGCTCTACCATTGAGCTACGCCCGCCGACGAGGTGATCCTATTCGGTTTAAGAGGTGCGCGCAAGCAAGCCATGGCGGTGGATTCCAGCCGATTTCAATTTTTTTTATTTTCTATGGATCAAAATGAAAAGGCCGTGGTCAGAGTGGGTAAGACGATGCAGATTTCAGTCAGTCGCTGATAGCACGTCTTGCTTACTGTTCCTTGTATGTTGTTTTGACCGCCACAGTCCAGTGGCGGTTTTTTTATGGGTATGGGATTGATACTGGTGTACGTTACCCTCATGTAGTCCCTGAACGCATTGGGAGGGTCCAATGAACGCGAAAGAATATCTCGCTCGTAAAGGCATTGCGCTTGATAAGGAAGAAGACAAGCCGCAGACGCTCGAGGAAAAAGCTTGGTCGCGCGCCCGTCAGTCAGGCGATCATCGTCCAAGAAGTGGTACGCCGTTTGACTGGGAAGACTGGGAGCGCTATCACGACACACTGGCTGGCGATTCGAAAGAACTTGCCCGCAAGCAGCGCCGCTCCGACGACAGTGGCGATGACCCTCAATAGATTCGATTTCATTAACGACAAGGAGTTGTCATGGATATCATTCGCATTATTTTCGCTATCATCTTTCCCCCGCTGGGCGTGCTGTTGCAGGTGGGCATTGCCAACAAGCATTTCTGGATCAACATCGTACTGACCCTGCTTGGCTTTATTCCGGGGATCGTTCACGCCGTATGGGTTATCGCGAAATTCTGACGCACTGAACATCGACCCAGAGCGCCCGCTTTCACGCGGGCGCTTTTTTTTGTGAACTGATTTTCTGGAAGTCATGCGCGGCGTGCCTCGAAGGGTCAATTCGACCTGAGGGCGTCAGAGGCACTGATAGCGGTAAACAAGGCGCTCGGATTTACGTGGGCCGCTGATTGACCAGATCAATTCAAGGTGTGTGTCGTGGAGGGTGAGCGTGGCGTCGTAGACATCCTGACCGCAAAGGTGCGGCGATCGAGTCTGTAGCGAATGATCTGATACTGCCATTAGGTCAAACAGAAACACGGCGTTCTCAGGCCCTCGGCGCTCGTGGTAAAGCGCAAGATGATGGTCGTTGAGCTCCCAGCGAAAGACATTCCGACTCTTGATACTCTGCGTTTGCGCGGGCTTGAACGTTCCCTGCTCGAAAAAGTGCAGTACCGCACCGGCCTCATTCAGCTGCGTTCGTACCTGACCTTTACCTTCGCCGTGCCAGCCACTGGTTGACTGTGCGGCCGGCTCGGAACGCATTCGGTAGGCGGTTACGCTTGTGAGCGCATTCCAGGCCCGTATAATCGCTGTCAACCATTCATCCTTTTCAGGTTTACCACTCATATGGGTTATCTCGTTTTCGTCACGTGCCTGTGGGCATTTTCCTTCAGCCTGATCGGTGTGTACATCGCCGGCCACGTCGACAGCTACTTTGCGGTGCTGACCCGCATCGTGCTGGCCTCGATCCTGTTTGTGCCATTTCTGAAGCCGCGTGCGGTGCCGATGCGCCTCCGGCTTGGCCTGATGGCGGTCGGTGCCATTCAACTCGGGCTGATGTATGTGTCCTACTATCAGTCCTTTCTACTGCTCAGCGTGCCGGAAATTCTGCTGTTTACGATCTTCACGCCGATCTATATCACCTTGCTCGATGACGCGCTTGCCAAGCGATTTACCCCGTTTCATCTGTTCACGGCCTTGATCGCCGTCGTCGGCGCGGCGGTTATCCGGTTTCAGGCGCCCGAGGGCGGCGAGGGGTTCTGGGTCGGGTTTCTGATGGTTCAGGCGGCCAACCTCTGCTTTGCCATCGGTCAGGTCGGCTACCGTCGCCTGATGGCGCGGGAGCAGATCGATGTGCCGGCACGTACCGTATTCGGCTGGTTCTATCTGGGCGCACTTGGCGTTGCGGTCGTTGCCTACCTGATCCTTGGCGATAAAAGCGCGCCCGGTCCAGAGCCGCTTCAGTGGGGGGTGCTTGCGTGGCTCGGGCTGGTAGCCTCCGGGCTTGGCTACTTCCTATGGAACGAAGGCGCGCGGCGGGTCGATGCTGGGGCCCTTGCAATCATGAACAACGTACTGATTCCGGCAGGGCTGGTCGTTAACCTGGTGATCTGGAACCGTGATGCTGACTTGCTGCGGCTGACGCTTGGCGGCGCCATTATCGTGATTTCACTGGTGGTCAACGAGGCCTGGGAGAAAAGACGCCGGCGTCATGCGGCCGGCGTGTGATCGGTCTCAGGCACTTCGGGGGATGCGCTTGGTGCCGAGCCGTCTTGTAATACCTATTGCGAGGTCGCGAAGTACCAGTACGGCAAGCAGAATCGAGGCAGCCCAGCTCAGTGCTTCGGGAAGTGCGGTGTGGCTCCCAAGCTCGCCCTGAATATTGATCCCAAACGTGGCGATCAAAGCGTTGGTCAGATAGCCGAACGCGATCGCCACCCCGATGACTCCTGTGAGATAGCCTGCCAGAGCCCGTGTGCCGAGCTCACGGCGGACAAGGCCAAGCGTTGCAAGGTTGGTGGCCGGGCCCGCCAATAGAAAGACCAGCACCGCTCCCGGCGATACGCCGGCCAGCAGCAGCCCGGCGGCAAGCGGGGTCGAGGCGGAGGCGCAGATGTACATCGGCACGCCGATCAGCGCCATCACAAGCATCGCCCCTGGCCCCTGGGAGAGCTCGGCCAGTGCGTCGTTCGGCACCAGAGCAACTACCATCGCCGAAGCCAGCAGCCCGACCACCAGCCACAGTGACAGATCCCCGAGCAGCGAAGTGAACGCGTAGCGCTGGCCCTGCCAGAGCCGGGTGCCCAGTCCGGGCATCGATGCAGCGGCATCGGTGCGTTGATTCCCGCCGCCGCAGCAACTGCCACAGGTGGACGCACGTTGCTGAGGTGGTGGCGGCGTTTCGTCGCGTCGTTCTCCGAGCAGGACAAGCATGGCCGCCGTCAGTGCCGAACACAGCGCTGCGATGGGGCGGATCACGGTCATGAACGGGCCGAGCAGGGCGTAGGAAATCGCGATCGAGTCGACGCCGGTTTCAGGTGTCGAGATCAGAAAGGCGGTCGTGGCACTTTTTGATGCCCCGCCGCGGCGAAGCCCGATCGCGGCCGGAATAACGCCGCAGGAACACAGCGGTAATGGCGTTCCAAGCAGGGCCGCCTTTATCGCCGGCCAGGGCCCGGTGCCGCTCAGGTGTCGCCCGATGCGCTCGCTTTTGACAAATGTGTGCAAGAGCCCTGCGACCACCAGCCCCAGCAGTAGCCAGACGGCGGCCTCCTGCCACAGTTCCAGAAACGCCGCCCCGATGTCAGTCAGGATGCCCATGGCAGGTCTCCTCGATCGATTCGTTATCGGCCAGGGCGGTCAGGATGGTGCAGTGCGTGGCCGAGTGCGGCCCACCGCAACAGCGCGCGTTGATGACGCTCAAGGCATCTTGCATGCGCTTGAGTTCGCTGATGCGCCGCTCTATGTCGCGCTGCTTGGCTTCGGCAATGCGCTTGACCTCTTCACAGGTGTGGGCGTCGCGATCAATCTCCAGCGCCAGAAGCTCACCGATGTCCTTGAGGCTAAAGCCCATGGCCTTGGCGCGCTGAATGAAGTCCAGCCGTTCGAGGGTGTCGGGCGTGTAACGGCGGTAGCCGTTGGCGTCCCGCGCCGGAGCGGGCAGCAGCCCCTGCGTCTCGTAGTAGCGAATCGTTTCACTCGAGACGCCGGCGGCGCGTGCGAGGTCACCGCGTTTCAAGTCTTTCATGGGGCTCCTGATCGACCAATGTTCATCAAACTCAGTGTACCCCCTGTTGTTCACTACAGGGTCAAGTCGTTTTTTTCAGCGTGAAGCGGGGAGCCTCCAGGACTTTTGCCGTGATGGGCGGGGTAGGAGGGAGCCCGATGCGGTCGGGCCAGTGAGGTGGGGCGATGACAAGGCGCATCAGGCGTTGATCCGCGGTAAGCCCCCAAAGTGCTTGGTGGGTGTGGTACGCGGCTTCTCGCACTGCCTCCAATACAGAGTCGATCGGCTCCAGCGTCTCGAGCGGCGGCGGTGACAGCCAATGCGGTTTATAAAGCCGCACAAGGTGGGTGATGCAAAGCTCGGAAAGCGCGTGCTCGGCATCGTCAAAATACATCCAGACCCCGCGCTCATGCTCGAGTGCGGCGCCCTCAGGGGCGGAGAGGCTGACGCCATTGCCCTTGATCCAGGGGTAGAACAGCGCGCCGGTCACGTGCATGCGCGAGCGAAGATCGCCGTCAAGCGCTGCCAGCGCCCTGGGTGGATGCTCGAACAGCTTTCGAGCCATGGGCAGTTGATGGCGAAGCAGGTGGGCGGTCTTTCTGGCGAGTGAGTCGGTGCCACTCATGCCGATCCAGCGGGCCATGCTCGTCTCGGCGCCCGGGCCTTGCGGCAGGCCAAGAAAGAACTTGGCGGCAAATTCTAGATGCTCGATGCGTGCGCCGGTTCGATAAAGAAGGTCGAGCTCCCCAAGCGTTCGTGTGGGCGTTTCAGGGTCTCGAACGCCGAGGTTGTACGCAAGAACCTCAGTATCGTTCTGGGCGTTGAGCAGGGCCTGCCACAGCCGTTCGACGTAGTGCCCGAGACGGACGCGCTGATTTTTTTCGAGGTAGTCACAGGCAATGGCGTCCGCCATCGATGACAGCGATTCAAGCGGTGCCGGCAGTAGCTCAGAGGTGGGCGGTGTGATGCCGCCCAGGTCCATCAGTCGCGGGGCCTTGCTTAGCCAAGCCAGATCGGCCTGGATGCGGTCCTGGTTCATGTTGGCGTTTGCCCCGATTTGTTCACCGTCGCATAATGCAGCGCTTGGCCCGTGAATGGATATTTAGCATGCCGTCGTTCAAAGCGATTGGCCTGATCGGACGATTGGGCAGCACCAATACCCTGGTCACCTTAAAACGTTTGATCCGGTTTTTACAGACACGCGGTTGCCGGGTGATCGTCGAGGATCATATCGCGGAATCGCTTTTGGGACAGGCGCCGGAAGTCATGTCGAGTGAGGCCATGGGCCAGTCTTGCGATCTGGTGATCGTGGTCGGTGGTGACGGCAGTCTCCTGGGCGCGGCGCGAGTGCTGTGCTCCAGCGGGACACCGGTGCTCGGCGTCAACCGGGGGCGCCTCGGGTTTTTGACCGACATCGCCCCCGATGAGGTCGAAGAGGGTGTCGGCCGCGTGCTCGATGGCGAGTTCGAGCACGAAGCGCGCTTTCTGCTCGACATGCGCGTTCAGCGTAACGGCGAGTGCATCGCGCGCGGCAACTGCCTTAACGACGTTGTGCTTCACCCCGGCAAGGCGATTCAAATGCTCGAGTTCGAGCTTTTTATCAACGAGCAGTTTGTCTACACCCTGCGCGCCGATGGGCTCATCATTGCAACGCCGACGGGGTCTACCGCCTACGCGCTCTCCGGCGGCGGGCCGATCCTGCATCCGGGGCTCGATGCGATCGAGCTTGTGCCTCTCTCCCCACATACCTTGTCGAGCCGGCCGATCGTGGTCGATGCCGACAGCCGCATCACGCTTCACGTCGGTGAAACCAACGAGGCCTTTCCGCACCTGAGCTGTGACGGACAGTCTCAAGTCGTGGCCCAGCCCGGCGATATCATCGAGGTCAAGCGGTTGCCGGAGCGGCTGAATCTCATTCATCCCGTCGGGCACGATTTTTACGCCATCTGCCGCAACAAGCTCGGTTGGAGCAGTCGGCTCGGAGAATGAAGGCCATGAGCGAGGACGCGTTCGATCTGATCGGCGATGTACATGGCTGTGGCGCAACACTTGCGGTACTGCTGGAGCGCCTCGGTTATACGCGGTGCGATGGGGTCTATCGCCACCCGAGTCGACGGGTCATCTTCCTTGGGGATCTGATCGACCGTGGGCCGCGTGTGGCGCTTGCGCTCGACATCGCCAAGCAAATGGTGGATGCCGGAAGCGCCCTGATCGTGATGGGCAATCACGAATATCACGCGCTCAGTTACTGCTCGCCAAGCCCATCGGGCAGTGGTTGGTTGAGACCCCATACGCCCAGAAGTACCAACGTCATTCGAGAAACCCTTGAACAGTTCGAGGGACGCGACGCGCTGTGGCAGAGCTATCTCGACTGGTTCATGACCCTGCCGCTGTGCCTGGAACTTCCGACGCTTCGCGTCGTACATGCCTGCTGGGATGAGCCCTTGGTGCGGCGCTTTCTTGAGACCTACCCAGACGGGCGGATCGACCGCGCATTCCTGAACCGTACTGTCGAAAGCGACAGCTTCGAATACCGCGTCCTTGACCGTTCGACCCGGGGAGCCAACGTCGTGCTGCCCGATGGCCTTCAGATTCGCTCGAGCGATGGGTTCTCGCGCCGGGCCTTTCGCGCCAATTTCTGGACGCCCGAGCCCGAAACCTACGGCGATGTGGTCTTTCAGCCCGATCATCTGCCGCAGGAACTTGACGCGCGGCCGCTTTCCGAGCGGGAGCGGCGTTCGCTTGCCTACTACGCTCCGACACGCCGACCGCTCTTTATCGGGCACTATTGGTGTGAGGGCATTCCGGCTCTGCCGGCCCCGAACGTCGCCTGTCTTGACTACAGTGCAGTGAAGTACGGGCGGTTGGTGGCCTATCGATTCGATGGCGAACAGCGCCTCGATGCGAACCGGTTCGTCTGGCTCAAGGTGCTCTCGGAGCGGGACGCTGAAAAAAAATCGCGAGAATTTCACTAGAGTGAGGAACTTCCGGAACATGCCGGCATCAGAGTAGGTGTTCCCTTGAATGATCCCTTGCTCTTGTCCGGTGGCCTACCCACCGGACTTCTTTTTTTATGGACGCAATAACCGCCTGGGCCATCGCACGACCGGCTCATTCAAGGCTTGAACGAATGGATAGGGTTTATGGCCAAGGTACTTCAGTTTCCTGAGCACATTGATATTTCACCGCTCAGACAGGCGCTCTGGGCGCACCGCATCAATCACCACTACCGCGAAGAGCAGGATCAGCAACTGATCTTTCTGATGGACGAGGCGCGTCTTGATGACGCCGTTGCGCTCACTGAGCGCTTTCGAAGCGGCCAGGCGTTGACACTCGACGAGCACGACGCCGAAACGCGCTCTGACCCACCCGCCAGTAACAGTGCCCGTCAGGCGCTCCGGCGCGCGGCGTTCACCGCACTGACCATCGCCCTCTGTGCGCTGATCTATGTGATGATGAGCGTGGCAAGCGTTGAGTTCATCACGGCCTTCACCATCGTTCCAATGACGTTGACCTCGCAGGGCCTTGAGGCCGGTACGCTAACGCAGGCGTTTGCGACCGGGCAGTTCTGGCGGCTGCTTTCGCCGGTGTTTTTGCATTTTGGCTGGATGCATCTGGTGTTCAATATGGTCTGGCTCTGGTACTTCGGCCGTCAGGTCGAGGAGTATCAGGGCCGGCTGCGCTTTCTCGCACTCGTCGTCGCCTCGGGCGTATTTGCAAACCTTGCCCAGTACCTGACCGGGACGCTGCTGTTCGGTGGCATGTCCGGCGTGATCTACGCACTGATGGGGTATGTCTGGCTGTGGTCGCGCGTGCCCGATTCCCGGTTCGAGGTGCCAACGGCCCTGGTGCTCTTCATGGTGGGGTGGATGGTGCTGTGCATGACGCCCCTTGCCGGTGCGATCGGCTTTCCGAACGTGGCCAACGAGGCGCACCTGGGTGGGCTGTTTGCCGGCCTCATTATCGGTAAACTAACGCTTCTTGCCCGTAAGCCCACTGATAATCGCGGAGAAGACGATGAGTGACATGACGTTTGACAAGATAGCCGCGCAGCTGACGCCTGAGCTTTATCAGCGCTTCAAGAGCGCGATCGAGCTGGGCAAATGGCCGGACGGTACGCGACTCAGCAAGGATCAGGTTGCCCTGTGCATGGAGGCGGTCATCCACTACGAGCACACCCACGACATACCCGAGGCCTCGCGCATCGGCTACATCGATCGCTCGAACAAGAAAAAGAGCGACGATGACAACATCACGTGGGTGAATTGAGCATGGAAAACCCCGTTGCCGCCTGTGGTGTGCTGTCCAAGATGCCCACTGCGGCGGCAACCGAGCCCGCGCATTACACGCTTCGCGTGGGCGAGCAGCACCTCGAGCTTGATAATGCGCTCGGCGCCCGCGTTCGCATCGAGCCGACCGGGCGTATCTTTTGTCTGCACTGCGGGCGCGCCACCAAAAAAAGCTTTGCCCAGGGCTTTTGTTACCCCTGCTTCAAGGGGCTTGCCCGGTGTGATCTCTGTATCGTCAAACCGGAAACCTGCCATTACCATCTGGGCACCTGCCGCGAGCCGGAATGGGGCGAGACGCACTGTTTTGCACCGCACGTGGTGTATCTGGCCAACGCCTCCGGTGCCAAGGTCGGCATCACCAAACCTTCTCAGATTCCGACGCGCTGGATCGATCAGGGCGCGAGCCAGGCACTGATCATTGCCCGCGTAGCTACGCGTCAGCAGGCAGGCTTTGTCGAGGCGCTTCTGCGCGAGCGCGTCAGTGATCGGACGAACTGGCAGAAAATGCTCAAGGGCGCGCCGGCGCCGGTCGATCTGCCAGCGCTTCGAGATGAGCTATTCGAGCAGCTCGCCGAGAAGCTCGAAGCGCTCAAGGCCTTCGCCGGGCCGGAGGCGATCACGCTGGTCGACGAGCCGGTGGTGACGCTTTCCTTTCCGATCGAGCGCTATCCCACCAAGGTCACCACCTGGAACCTCGATAAACACGCGGTCGTGGATGGCCGACTCGAGGGCATCAAGGGGCAATATCTGTTGCTCGATAGCGGGGTACTGAACGTTCGGAAGTTCGGCGGCTACGAGGTAAACGTTCGCATCGAGCCTGAGGGCACTGCGGTCGCCGAGACCGGCGACCTGTTCACTTGACTGGCCAGGCGCTAGCGCCTGGCCAACATTCGGTTCAAAAAGACCTGCATCACCCGCTCGTAGAGCGCCGGGCCGAGAACCACGTCCTCGATGCCGGCATCGAGATTGGGATTATCGTTGACCTCGATCACCACCACGCGCTCGGCCTGTTGTTTCAGATCCACGCCATACAGGCCGCGTCCAATCAGGCGCGCGGCCTTTAACGCGGCAGAGAGCACCGCCGTTGGCGCATCGACCGGGTCGATGGTCTCGAACCCGCCGCTTCGCGTGCGCCCGCTCGAGTGGTCATAGATCTGCCAATGGCCGCGGGCCATGTAGTAACGGCTCACGAACAGCACTTCGCCGTCGAGAATGCCGACCCGCCAGTCGTAGTCCGTCGGCATCCATTCCTGCAAAAGCAACAGCGCCGAATCCTTGAACAGGCGCTCGGCCTGTTCGAGAAGCTCGTCGGGCGAACGGACCTTGCTGACGCCTTTTGAAAACGCGCCGTCCGGCACCTTCAGGACCTGCGGGTAACTCAGCGTCTCTGCAAGCGCCTTGATGCCTTTGTCGTTGCGCGACAGGATGTGCCCGCCCGGCGCCGGTACGTGGCGTTCATTGAGCAGCGCGTGCAGATAGATCTTGTTGGTGCAGCGAAGAATGGAATCCGAGTCGTCGATCACCACCAGCCCTTCATGCTCGGCGCGCTTGGCCATCCGATAGGTGTGATGATCGATGCGGGTCGTTTCCCGAATGAACAGGCCGTCGAACTCGGCAAGGCGCCCTTCGTCGCGGTGGGTGATCAGGCTGACATCGATGCCGAGCTTGCGCCCGGCGCGAATGAACGCCTTCAGCGCGCTCTTGTTGCTGGGCGGCAGCGCTTCCTGAGGGTCGATCAGGATGGCGAGATCGAACCGGTAGCGCTTGCGCGCGGCGGGCGTTCGCCATACCTGCTTCGAGTGGCGGTTGAGCGCCGAGGCGAAGCGCTCTTCATCCTCTTGCGACAGCGAGTCAAGCGACAGCGGCGTGAGTGTCTCGAGCTGCCAGCGGCCGTGATGGTAGGCGAGCTCCACATGCATGAGTGGGCACGGCAGGTGCTCGAACAGACGCCGCCCGAGCGGGGCCAGCGCCTCGAGATCGCTCTGGCCGAAAAAGAGCTTCAGGGACAGCGTTTCGCCGAGCTCGGTCTGGCGGGCGAGCTTGTCCATCCAGCGTTGAAGGCCATCGAGGCGCAGCGCCATCAGCTCCGTGCGCTCAAGCTGGCTCAGGGTATCGACGCTTGGCTGTACGCGCTGGTTTCGTGCCTGGGCCAAAAGCGACACGTAGTAGCCGGTACCCAGGTAGCTCAGGTCGTTGCACAGATTGATGACGTGGGTCGCCCGCGCCGCACTCTGAGCGTCAGCGGTTTCTGCCAGAAACTCATCGGCGCTAATCACGTCGTCGCTTGGGTAGAACGGGCGCCAATCACTGAGTCGATCCACCACGATGCGAAGACGGGACATGTGAACTCCTTGGTCGTTCAATAAGAGAAAACAGGGCAAGAGTGCGAGAGCGGTGCCAGAAACACAACAGAGCGTGCGTGAAATAATTTCATGAATCCGCGGCTTTTCAGGCGCCTCGGCGCAGGCGAGACTTGGCCTTTTCGAACGCGAGGAATTCTTGATCATGACCGGCCAACTACGAGCGGCGACGCCTCATGACGTCGATGCGCTCTGGGCGCTTGAGCAGGCCTGTTTCAGCCCGGGCGCCGATCGTTTCAATCGCCGCCAGATCAGCTATCTGGTCCGCCATGCCAAGGCCGTGACCGGCGTATTCGAGCAAGACGGCCACCTCACGGGCTACGCAACGCTTCTGGTGCGCGCCCGTGAGCGGCTCGGGCGCATCTATTCCCTGTGCGTGCATCCCTCGGCGCGCGGCGCCGGTCTGGGCGAGGACCTGGTCGACTTTCTCGAAGACAGGGCTCTTGAACTCGGTCTTGAGCGGCTGGTGCTCGAGGTGCGCGTCGACAACGACGCCGCACTCACGCTCTACGCACGGCTTGGTTTCGAGCGAACGGCCTGGCTCGATGACTATTACAGCGATGGCTGCGCGGCGTGGAAGATGAGCAAGCCGCTGACGCCCCTGACACCGCTAGGCCCAGAGCGCTCCTGACACCGCTAGGCCCAGAGCACCAGCACCGCGGCGACCGAGATCAATAAGAGCCCGGCAATATCTCGCCGCGTGAACGGCTCTTTCAAATAGTGACGCGCCAGCAGCAACGTGAAAAAGACCTCGACCTGGCCCAGTGTCTTCACCAGTGCCACCGTTTGAAGGCTGACGGCCGTGAACCAGCCAAGCGAGCCGATGCAGCTGGCAATACTGATCGGCAGGCTCAATTTGGGCGAGCGTATCAGCGTCATGAACGTGTCCGGCCGTTTTACCCCAAGCCAGAGACTCAAAAGCGTTGCCTGAATCACGATCGAGGCCAGGAGTACCCAGGCGGCTGCGTGGGTGAACGGTAGGGCATCCAGCGTGAGCGTGGCCTGGCGCACCGCAAGCGTTGTAAAGGCGAAGAACAGCCCGCTTGAAAGGCCAAGCGCAACCGTTCGAGCGCTCGGTGCCCCTGCCTGAGTGGGGCCTTTCATGACCCAGACCGCGACGGCCCCGATCACCACGCCGGCCCAGCCGAGCATCGAAAGCGTCGCCCCGAAGACCAGCACACCCAAAATCGCCGCGAGCAGGGCCTCACTGCGTGCAAGGCCGACGCCAATGGCGAAACTTCGCTCCTTGAACAGCGTGATCATCAAGACCGTGGCCACGATCTGACTGAGTGCGCCACCGAGGATGTAGCCGACAAGGGCGGTCGAGAGCGTCGGCAGCGGTGCCGGTGTGATCAGATACAGTGCGCCGAGGTAAAGAGCCGCAAGCGGCCAGGCCCAGAGAAATCGGGCCAGGGTGACACCATAGGCATCGACATGCGCACTCAGGCGCTTTTGAAACGCGTTGCGCAGGGCCTGAGAGGATGCGGCCAGTAACGTGAAAACAACCCAATAAGCCATCGTGGCGATCCATTCAGTCAACCAGGTAGAACGGCTAGGGTACTTATTGTTTCAGGTACGCCGCCAATGAAACCTGGTGATGCCATGCATTCCATTTGGTTGGGGATTATTCAATAATAATTCTTGTTCTTGATATGGGAGAGGGCATGTCCGGAGGGAATACGCCACAAACGCACCCACCCGGGGCACGACGCTGGGGGTTGCCACGGGTCTGCTGGATTGTTCTTGCGGCACTGTGTTTTGCCATCGGCGTGGTCGGCATCGTGATGCCGTTGTTGCCGGCAACCGATTTTTTTCTGCTGGCGGTGATCTGTGCCTCTCGCGGTTCGAAACGCTTCGAGCGCTGGATTCGACGCAACCGGCTGGCGGGGCCGTTGATTCGTGCCTGGGAAGAGGAGCGAGCGGTGCCGACGACGGCCAAGGTGGTGGCCGTCATCAGTATGGTGCTGTCGCTGTCGCTGCTTTACTGGCACATCGGCCTGCACTGGTCGTTCTGGCTGTGCGTGGGCATCCTTGCAGCTGTTGCGCTCTTTCTACTGAGCCGGCCCGCACCAAGCGCCGCCTGCCGCCACCGCCCGCTTAAGGACGACTGAGCCCCATCGCGTAGGCCATGACCTTGCGCTTGCCGGGGCCTGCCCGTTCGGCAAGTGCAAGGCCTGCATTGCGCAGCAGCTTGAGCGGCAGCGCCTGATGCTTGAAGCCGTGGTAGAACACATCCATGGCCGACATCATCACCCGGTTGGCAAATTGACGTTTCAAGGCGTACTCATTCAAGACGTGCTGCGCCCAGAAGGGTTTGCCGGCGCTGCGCGCGGACTGAATCAGCTCGCTCAACGCCTCGACGTCCTGAAAGCCCAGATTGACCCCCTGGCCTGCCAGCGGATTGATGACGTGCGCGGCGTCGCCAATCAGGGCCACGCGGTCCTGTACGTAGCGGGTGGCGTGCTGGCGAACCAGCGGAAAGCTGCCGCAGCCCAGCACCTCGTTTACCGCAGGCAATTCGCCCGGGAAGGTCGTTTCCAATTCCGCCTTGAGTGCCTCCATCGACAGCGCCGACAGCGTATCGATTCGCTCGGGCGCGTCGTACCACACCAGTGAGGCGTAGCTCTGATGGCCGTGCTCATCGGCCTTGAACAGCGGCAGCAGGGCGTGGGGGCCGCTCGGCGTAAAGGCCTGCCAGGTAATGTCGAGCGGCGGCGCATCGAGCAGGACGTTCACGATCATGGCCTTGTGACCGTAAGGACGGGTGTCGACCTCGATATTGGCTGCCGTACGCACGCTCGAGCGTGCGCCTTCGGCCCCAACGACCAGCGAGGCCTCGAAATGGGTGCCGTCATCCAGTGTAATGCGAACGCCGTCGGGGTCGAGCGTGAGCGCCTCCAGGCGAGCCGGAGCGTGAATGCCGACATTCGGGCGATGTTCGAGCGCGTCCCAGAGCGTCCGCTGAATCACGCGGTTTTCCACCATATAGCCAAGCTGGTCGTGCTGAATGTCGCGCGCATCAAAGGTGGCCTGATTCCACCGACGCCGCGCGAGACGCTCTCCCTCGAGTTCTTCCCACACCGATAGCCGAACGAACGGGTGGGCGCGCTTGGCCTTGATGGCCTCGAGCACCCCAAGGCGCTCAAGAAATGTGCAGCTCGATTGATTGAGGCTTGAAATTCGAAGATCGGGTGCGGCGGTCGGGTCGAAGGCGGCCGGAGGCGCCGGCTCGATCAGGGCGATCGTAAGGTCGGTGTCGGCGAGTGCCTGAGCGAGCGCAGCGCCGGTCATGCCGCCGCCGATGATGGCAACGTCGTAGCGTGTGTGCGTCATTGAGTGTCCTCTTGTCTCGTGCCTATCTTAGCGGTCTATGGGCGTTGACGCATGAGGTGGATTGCCCTGTGTCACGTGGGAATCTGCACTATGCTTGATCGGTTCAAACATAACTCTAGGAGTGTTTCCCATGGATCTGGGACTGACAGGCAAGGTGGCCTTGATCACCGGCGCCGCCAACGGCATCGGTTTTGAAACTGCGCGCATTCTGGCTGAAGAAGGGGTGACGTTGGTGCTTTCGGATCTCGAAATCGACGCGCTCGAGCGCGACGCATGCGCGCTCAAGGGTGATCCTTTGTGCGTGGCAGCCGATGTGACCGACCCCGCCGCGCTCGATGCGCTGGTCAAGACCGCCACTGACCGCTTCGGTCAGCTCGATATCGTGGTGCATACTGCCGGTGTAACCGGGGCGAAAGGGCACCCGCTTGAGCTCAAGGATGAGGATTACGACACCTGCTGGACGATTAATTTCATGTCGTCTGTGCGACTTGCGCGCTCGGCGATGCCCGAGCTTCGACGCAATAACTGGGGCCGGTTTATCTGCATCTCGTCAGAAAACGCCGTACAGCCGTATTGGGAAGAGGCGGTGTATAACGCCTCCAAGGCGGCGCTGTCGGCGTTCATCAAGAACCTCTCCTACGATGAAGCCGCGCACGGCGTCCTGTGCAATACCGTGTCGCCGGCCTTTGTTGAATCGCCAATGACCGATGGCATGATGGAAAAGCGCGCCGAGGAACTTGGTGTGAGCGTCGAGGAGGCGATCGAAAGCTTTCTGGAAGAAGAGCGCCCCGGCATCGTGCAAAAACGCCGCGGCAAGGCGCAGGAAGTGGCGAGTACCATTGCCTTTCTGGTCTCCGAGCGCGCCTCCTACATCAATGGCAGCAACGTCCGCGTCGATGGCGGCGCCGTACTGTCGGTTCAGAACTAGGTCGTATCGGCTTAAGTCGAGCATGACCTTGGCGTGCTCACCCCGATGCGGTGGGCACGATATTGCGATCGAAGACCTTTCTCAGCACGAAACTGGTGTGCGAGGCGGTCACGCCCTCGATGCGATTGATCGTCTTGAGCAGCAGCGCTTCATACTCCTCCATATCCTGCACCAAAAGCTTGAGCTGAAAGTCCGCCGATTGGCCGGTAATGATCAAGCATTCCTGAACGTTCGGAATGGCTCGAATCGCACGCTCGAAATTGGCAAAGCGCTCATCGGTGTGCTTGTCCATCGCAATGTGCAGGATCACGGTCATGCCATAGCCCAGCCGTTTGGCATCGACCATCGCCCGATACCCTTCGATAAAGCCGGCCGCCTCGAGCGCGCGTACGCGCCTGAGACACGGCGAGGGCGAGAGCCCGATGCGGTCGGCAAGCTCCTGATTGCTGATGCGGCCGTTGGTTTGCAACTCGCTCAGAATCTGTCGATCGAAGCGGTCAAGGGCGACGGGAAGCTCTGGAGCCATGATGCGCAATTTCCTGTTATCTTGTGATGGTTAAGTGGATTTATATGCCAATATGTTCGCCTTTGGCCATTAAATTCGCAATCAAATAAGGGCTTCGATGGCCTAGACTTGTATCCATCGTCACAAGCGAGTCGCGGCCTTCGCCGCAGACGCACCGTCTATCCGACGCTGCGTTCCAGCCGACAAGGACGTATCCTGTCCGAGGTGCTGCCAATTCACGGCAGCGACGCGCTCCGAGCCTGAGGGCTCGGAGCTGGTTTCTACCCTGAACCCTTTTATCTAAGGCATCGACCATGAACGCATCATCCGCACCCTCGTTCGATCATCGCAAGTATCAGCCCGTCGCTCCGGTCGGTCTCAAGAACCGTCAATGGCCGGACCGGCAGATCACCAAGGCGCCGCTCTGGACAAGCGTCGACCTACGCGATGGCAACCAGGCGCTGCTCGAGCCGATGAGCGTCGAACAGAAAAAAGCGTTGTGGGCGCTGCTGGTCAAGGTCGGGTTCAAGGAAATCGAGGTCGGTTTTCCCGCCGCCAGCCAGCCAGATTACGATTTCGTGCGCTGGTTGATCGAGGAAGACCAGATTCCCGATGACGTCTACATTCAGGTGCTGACCCAGGCCCGCGAGCATCTGATCGAGAAGACCTACAAGGCGCTGGAAGGCGTCAAGCGCGCCATCGTGCACGTCTATAATTCAACGTCTGTCGCCCAGCGCGAACGCGTATTCGAAAAGGATCAGGCCGGCATCACCGAGATCGCGGTTCAGGGTGCAACCTGGGTGAAGGCCTACGCCGAACGCTATCCCGACGTCGATTGGCGTTTCCAATACTCGCCGGAAAGCTTTACCAGCACCGAGGTCGACTTCTCGGTCGCGATCTGCGAAGCCGTGATGGACGTGTGGCAGCCCACTCCCGAGCGCCCGTGCATTTTGAACCTGCCGGCGACCGTCGAGATCGGCCCGGTCAATCACTTTGCCGATCAGATCGAATACTTCATTACCCACATGAAAAACCGTGATTGTGCGCTGATTTCCCTGCACACGCACAATGATCGCGGTGGTGCGGCGGCAGCCGCCGAGCTTGGCTTGATGGCGGGCGCCGACCGCGTCGAGGGCACGCTGTTGGGTAACGGTGAGCGTACCGGCAACATGGACATCGTCACGCTTGGCCTTAACCTCTACAGCCAGGGCGTCGATCCGGAGCTGGATCTGTCCAACCCCGATGAGATCATCCAGGTCTATACCGAATGCACCCAGTTGCCTGTGCATCCGCGCCACCCCTGGGTGGGCGAGCTGGTCTATACCGCGTTCTCGGGCAGTCACCAGGACGCGATCAGCAAGTGCCTCAAGAAACAGCGCCCGGATGAGCCGTGGCAGGTGGCCTACCTGCCGCTCGACCCGCACGATCTGGGCCGCGATTATCAGGCCGTGATTCGCGTCAACTCGCAGTCCGGCAAGGGCGGCATGGCGTTTCTGCTCGAGCGTGACCATGGCATCAGCATGCCGCGCTGGATGACGCTTGAACTGGCGCCTCATGTGCAGCAGGAAAGCGAAAAGGTGGTTGGCGAGCTCTCGAGCGACTCGATCCGCAAGGTGCTGGAATCGACCTTTATCCAGTGCTCGCCGTTCGAGCTGACCGGCTACCGGGTCGACCGTGAAGACGCCGAAAGCCTCAGCGCACGACTGAACGTGCATGGCGACGGTCAATCGAGCGTCATCTCGATTCAGGGTGAGGGTAATGGTGCGATGTCGGCGTTCATGGACGCGTTCCAGCGAAGCTCCGGCGTCAGCGTCAATGTGGTCGATTACAGCGAACACGCCCTCGGCGAAGGCAGCGACGCCGTCGCGGTGGCCTTTGTTCAGTTGAACGTCAACGGTCAGCGCTTTGCTGGCATGGCCGAAGACGGCGACACGGTGACCGCCTCGCTCAGAGCCGCGCTCTCGGCGGTCAACCGCGCGGTGGAGGCTGGTGTGGCCATCCAGCTCGAGGCTACTGAAACGGCCTGAGCGGAACGACACGCTCGACCCGTGGTCTTAACGCCTGCTCCTGCCAAGGGGGCGGGCGTTTTTCATGCTGAGAACGAGGACAGAACCATGTGGATGCGGCGACTGTGGGTTGCGCTTGCAGGCGTGAGCTTCGCCCTCGGCGTGATCGGCGTGGTGCTTCCGATCATGCCGACCGCGCCGTTCATGCTGCTGGCGGTCTTTTGTGCGTCCAGGGGCTCGACCCGCTTTGCCGAGTGGATCCGAAATCATCGGTTCGCCGGGCCGCACATTCGCCAGTGGGAAGAAGAGCGGGCCATCTCAAGGCGAGCCAAGATCATGGCGGTGGCCGCCATGGCCGTAGGGGCAGTGTGGGTCGGCGTATTGATTTCGATTTTGTGGCTCAAGCTTTCGATCTGGGCGGTACTTGCGGCGGTGGCGGTGTTTTTGGTGACCCGGCCTCGACCAATGAGCGAGCGCGTAAAATGAATCGCGGGCGCGCTTTGGCCTTGTTTGAGGTGGCGTCGTACACTTGGGGCACGATTTATCAAGGAGTGCCCCATGGCCGAGCCACATGCGATTTATTTGAAGGATTATCAGCCGCCCCGTTATCAGGTCGAGCACACCGAGCTTCGCTTCGACCTCGCCCCTGACGCGACCCGCGTTCAGGCAACGCTTCAGATCGCGCGCGCCCCGGGCACGGCGTCTGACGCGGCGCTGGTGCTCGATGGCGATCATTTGACGCTTGAGCACGTGGCAATCGACGGCCAGCCGCTTGAGCCCGGTGAGTTCGAGGTGACCGACCGCGCACTCACGATTTACACCGTGCCCGAGCGCTTTCGGCTCGATACCGAGGTAGTGCTTGCGCCGGCCAGCAACACCGCTCTCGAGGGGCTTTACCAGTCCAACGGCATGTTCTGCACTCAGTGCGAGCCGGAGGGCTTTCGCCGCATCACCTTCTACCCGGACCGCCCCGACGTCATGGCCACGTTCACGACCACCGTTATCGGGGATCAGGCGGCGACACCGATTCTTCTGGCCAACGGCAACCCGGTCGAGCGCGGTGAGCTGCCGGACGGTCGCCATTTCGTGACCTGGAACGACCCGCACCCGAAGCCTGCGTATCTGTTTGCGCTGGTGGCCGGCAATCTCGAGAAGATCGAGGATCAGTTCACGACGCAAGGCGGGCGCGAGGTCACGCTTCAGATCTGGGTCGAGCAGCAGAACCTCGACAAGACCGCGTTCGCGATGACCGCACTCAAGCACTCGATGCGCTGGGACGAAGAGCGTTTCGGCCGCGAATACGACCTTGATCTGTTCATGATTGTTGCGGTAGATGACTTCAACATGGGCGCCATGGAGAACAAGGGGCTCAACATCTTCAATAGCTCCGCCGTGCTTGCCAACCCGGATACCACCGTCGATGCGATGTTCCAGCGCATCGAGGGCATTGTCGCCCACGAGTACTTTCATAACTGGTCAGGCAACCGGGTAACCTGCCGTGACTGGTTCCAGCTGGCGCTCAAGGAAGGCTTTACCGTCTTCCGGGACCAGCTCTTTTCCTCCGACATGAATTCGGCGCCGGTCAAGCGCATCGAGGATGTGGCGCTGCTTCGAACGGCTCAGTTCGCCGAGGACAGCGGCCCGACCGCGCACCCGGTTCGCCCGGATCATTTCATCGAAATTTCCAACTTCTACACCCTGACGGTGTATGAAAAAGGCGCCGAAGTGGTGCGGATGCTGTGCAATCTGCTCGGGTGGGAGACCTTCCGCAAGGGCTCCGATCTCTATTTCGAGCGGTTTGACGGTCAGGCGGTGCGGGTCGAGGACTTCGTCGACTGCATGGCGGAGGTGTCAAACCTTGATCTGACCCAGTTCATGCGCTGGTATTCCCAGGCCGGTACGCCCGAGGTCAGTGTCGACAGCGCCTATGACGCCGAGCGGCGCACCTTTACGCTGACGCTCAGTCAGCACACGCCGGCAACGCCTGGTCAGGATGAAAAGGCGCCGCTTCAGATCCCGGTCGAAATGGGGCTTCTGGACGAGCAGGGCGCTGATATGGCACTGGTAATCGATGGGCAGTCACACGGCTCCTCGACGGTCTTGAATCTGGACGAGTCGACCAAGCAGTTCGTGTTCGAGGATGTGCCTCACGCGCCGGTGCCCTCGCTTTTGCGCGGCTTCTCGGCGCCGGTGAAGCTCAGGCAGACGCTGACCCGAGAACAGCTTTCGTTTCTGATGCGCCACGACAGCGACGGCTTCAACCGCTGGGACGCCGGGCAGCAGCTCGCGCTCAAGGAGCTCGAAACACTGATGGCGGCCTACCGCCACGGTGACGAGATGGTGCTCGATGAGTTCTTCGTCGAGACCGTGCGCTCGCTTGTTGAAACGCCGGCCAGCGACAAGGCGGTGCTTGCCGAGATGCTGACATTGCCTACCGAGGCATTCATCGCCGAACAGCAAACGACGGTCGACATCGACGCCATCCACCAGGCCCGCCGCTTTGCCATCGCACGCCTTGGGGACACGCTGTTCGAGGCCTTCGAGACGCTCTATACCCAGGAGCAAAGCGACGCTGCCTACGCGCCGGATTTTGATCAGATCGCCCAGCGAAGCCTCAAGAATGTGGCGCTTGCCTACCTGTGTGCGTCCGGCCGAGAGGAAGCGTTTGCGTACGCGCGCCGGCAGTTCGAGGCCAACGCCAACATGACCGATGTACGTGCGGCGCTGACCCAGCTCGCCCACGCCGGCGATACGTCGATCGGCGACCCGGCGATACGCGCCTTCGGCGAGCGCTGGGCGCACGACCCGCTGGTTATGGATCAGTGGTTTGCGACCCAGGTGTCTCGTCCGCATGAGGACGCGCTGGAGCGGGTGCGGTTTCTGATGGCGCATCCGGCGTTTTCGATCAAGAACCCCAATCGCGTTCGCGCCCTGATCGGGACCTTTGTCAATCAGAACCGGGTCAATTTCCATCGCCGTGACGGCCAGGGGTATCGACTGCTTGCCGATGTCGTCATCGAGCTCAACCGGCTCAATCCGGAAATTGCGGCGCGCATGGTACTGCCTCTGACGCGCTTCAAGCGACTGGACGAAACCCGGCGCGCGCTGATGCTCGAGCAGCTCGAGCGGATCAAAGCCGAGCCGCTGTCGCGCAACGTCTATGAAGTGGTGGACAAGGCGCTGACCAGCGCGTGATATCTGGCCGGTAGGTCATGACGTGAAACGCGCGAGGCGGGCCATGGCCCGCCTCGCGCGTTTGAGGTACTGAAGTCAGCGTCACTGGGTCAGCCAGCTCAGCAGAATCACACCGATGCCGAGTCTGAATGCGCCACCGAGGATGCTGCCGCGCATGAAGGCGCGTACTGCGCCATAGAGAAACATCAACCCGATGACCAGAAGCGCGATGCTGAACACCGACGGGCTGATGCCGAGCGAGCGGGTGACGCCATCGATGAAATCGTCGATGGCGCCGAAAAAGTTCTGCCAGATACTGGCCAGAAAGTCGATCAGGCTTTTGAGGACGGCGCCAATGGCTTCGCCCACATCGCCGAAAAACGAAGAATCTTCGTGCATGGCAGACGCTCAGTCTTGCTGGTGAGGGCCGCTCAGCATACCGGGCGTATAGGCCACTGACTAGGCACGAGCGACTCTGCTCAGTGTGCGCCGTAACGCTGGGCCTTGAGCCAGGCGATTTCATCCTGCCAGATGCTTGGGTCGACGGTCTCGAGCACCATGGGTACGCCCTTGAACCGTGCATCCTGCATGATCATCCGAAACGCATCGGCGCCGATTTCCCCCTGGCCCAGGCTGTGATGGCGGTCCTTGCGGCTGCCAAGTGTCACCTTGGCGTCATTCAAGTGCATGCCGCGCAGATAATCGAAACCAACGATCGCCTCGAAGTCGCTGAAGGTCGCCTTGAACGTCTCGGGCGTTCGCAGATCGTAGCCGGCGGCAAAGGCGTGGCAGGTGTCGATGCAGACCCCGACCCTGCGCTTGTCATCGACCAGCTCGATGATCCGGGCCAAGTGCTCGAAGCGGTGCCCGAGGTTACTGCCCTGGCCGGCGGTGTTTTCGATCACGGCGGTAACGCCGTGAGTGCGCGAAAGCGCGTCATTGACCGACTCGGCAATGCGTTTCAAGCAGTCATCCTCGCTGATCTGGCGCAGGTGGCTGCCCGGATGAAAGTTCAAGCGCGTGAGTCCGAGCTGCTCGCAGCGCTGCAACTCATCGAGAAAGGCGGCGCGGGATTTCTCGAGCTTGTCCGCCTCCGGATGGCCCAGATTGATCAGATAGCTGTCGTGGGGCAGGATCTGGTCGGGGGTGTAGCCGAGCCGTGCGCAGTTGGCCTTGAAGCGCTCGATGTTGTCGTCGGTCAAGGGCTTGCCGACCCATTGACGCTGATTCTTGGTGAACAGGGCAAACGCCGTGGCGTTGAGCTCATGGGCGCGCTCGACGGCGTGTTCGACGCCACCGGCGGCACTGACGTGGGCGCCTACGAAAAATTCGGTCATGCGGGTCTCCTTGTACGCGGCCTACAGTGTACCGATCATGTCGGCGTGACTCAGCACGATCCGTGATAGGCTCTCTCGATTCCGATCACAGCAAGGCACTATTTGTGAGGTACCTTCCATGTTCAAACGACTTCTGAGCGCACTTTCAGGTGGCCGCGAAAAGGCAGCACCTGCGGGGACCGAGGCCGAGGCCACGGAATACAACGGCTACTGGATCGTGCCGGTGCCACAGCCGGTCGGAGGGCAGTTTCGCGTCAGTGGGTTGATCAAGCGAACGGAAACGGACGAGGCGCCGTACCGCTTCGAGCGCTCTGACATGCTGCCGGACCGTGAGGGCTGCATCGAGCTGACTCGTCAGAAGGCGCACCGCCTGATCGATGAGCAGGGGCCGCGTTTGTTCGAGTTGTAAGGCTTGTCTTGGCTGAGATCAGTCAAGGTCGACCTTGTCCTTATACTCGCACAGGTCCTCGATCACACAGCTGCCGCAGCGCGGTTTGCGGGCGAGGCAGGTGTAGCGGCCGTGCAGGATCAGCCAGTGATGGGCGTTCTGGCGAAATGGCTTGGCAACGACCTTGTTGAGCTTGGCCTCGACCTCATTGACGTTCTTGCCCGGGGCAAGCTTTGTGCGATTCGAGACCCGAAAGATGTGGGTGTCGACCGCGATGGTGGGTTCGCCGAACGCGGTATTCAGGATCACGTTGGCGGTCTTGCGCCCGACGCCCGGGAGCGCTTCGAGCGCGGCACGCTCGCCGGGCACGTTCCCGTCATGCTTGCTTAAAAGCTGCTCGCTCATCGCGATCAGGTTCTTGGCCTTGTTGTTGTAGAGGCCAAGGGTCTTGATGTGGGCCTTGACGCCGTCGAGCCCGAGCTCAACGATTGCGCCTGGTGTGTTGGCGACCGGAAAAAGTTGCGCGGTGGCCTTATTGACCCCGACGTCGGTCGACTGCGCCGACAGCGCCACGGCCACCAGGAGCTCGAACGGCGTCGACCACATGAGTTCGGTCGTTGGGTGCGGGTTTTCGGCGTGAAGGCGCTCGAAGATCAAGCGGCGTTTTTCCGCATTCATGTCATGGCCTCCGCCTGCTCGAGCGCTTTTTGGGCGGCTGCCGTGTTGGCGTACGCGCGTTCAAGCTGCGCGCGCGCGGCCTCGGCCTGCTCGGCAGTGCCCTTTATCTCGAGCCGTTTCAATTGTTTCTGAGCCTGCTTTTCGGTGGTTTCGGCGGCCTTGAGCGCGATGCGAAGCTGCTTGAGGTTCGGGCCTTGCTGCTCGGTCGATGCCATCTGTGTTGGCGCATTCAGAGCGTCGAGACGTTGCTCGATGGCACCGAGATACGCCTTGGCTGCGCGGTGTCGGTGTTCAAGCTCACGACGCTCGGCCTCATCGACGCGCTTGAGCTGACGCTCAAACCGTCCTAGCCGGGCCTGGGCAGCCGCCCTGGCCGCTTTCAGATCGGTCATGTCCAAGTGGTCGAGTGCAGGTGTTGCCGCCTCGGTCGCTAGCGTCGAGTCACCTTGTCGTGCGTTTTGGCTGCGTTTTCTTTGAGTGCGTCGAGCGTCTTCCCGGGCGGTGTGGGCCTCATAGCGTCGACGCGCCAGCTCGGCGCGGCTGTCGAGGAAGGTGCGCTGTTCGTGTTCGGTAGCGCAGCCCTGCCATGCCGGGTCGATGATAAGGTCGATGCAGTCGACCGGGCAGGGCGCGATGCACAGCTCACAGCCGGTGCACTCAGGCTCGATGACGGTGTGCATCTGCTTCGAGGCGCCGACGATGGCATCGACCGGACAGGCCTTGATGCACTTGGTGCACCCGATGCACTCGTCCTCGCGAATGACCGCGACCTGCGGCGTTTCGGCGTCGACCGCGAGCGGCGGCTCTTCAAGCTCGAGTAAATCTGCCAGACGAGCGACGGTTGCCTGCCCGCCCGGCGGGCACTTGTTGATGGCCTCGCCTTCGGCAATGGCGCGCGCGTAAGGGCGACAGCCTGGGTGACCGCACTTGCCGCACTGGGTTTGCGGCAGGACCGCATCGATGTCATCAATTAAAACAATAGCTGCGTTCATGGCGCGGGGTAATCTGTCTGTGTTTCAAAGGCGGCCAGTATACGCGTTTACCCGTCATTGATCATTCAGGCTCGGCCTGAATCCGTGCTCGGTCACTACACGATTGCGGCCGTTGGTCTTGGCGGCGTAGAGCGCGATGTCGGCTGCCTTGATCAGGTCCTTCGGACTGCGCTCGGTCCCGGGTTTCAGAATGCTCAATCCGATGCTCAGGGTCAGGTATTTGCTGACCCGCGATCCGGGGTGGGGGATGCGCCGTTCACCGAGTTCGCGCATGAGCCCTTCGGCACGTTGTCGTGCGGGTTCGAGGGCGGTATTTGGCAGGAGCACCATGAACTCCTCGCCGCCGGTGCGTGCGGCCAGTTCATCGCCACCGGCAAAACAGGATTGCATCAGATCACCCACCATGCGCAGGCATTGGTCGCCCTCGGGGTGGCCGAAATGGTCGTTGTAGCCTTTGAAAAAATCGATATCAATCATCAAAACGCACAGTGGGGTTTCTGCCGTGCGGGCCTGTTCAAGTGCCTTTTGAAGACACTCCTCGAACTGGCGGCGATTGGCAAGCCCCGTGAGCTCATCGGTACGAGTCTGATGCAGGAGCGTCACGTTTCGGGTGCGCTCTTCGTTGATCAGACGCTGTACGTCCCGGGCGAGAAGGCCTATTTCGTCGTCTCGACTCAAAAGAGATTCTGGCAGCGGGTAAAAACGGTCTTCCTGATGGCGAAGGGTCTGAGTGTATGTGCCTAGCGTATGCATGGGCTTGATGATCAGCCGCTCAAGCAGCACCGCGACCGATATGAGCGTCAGGATAAAAATGATGGCAAGCGTTGCCGTGACGCCAAACAGTGCGCGGATGCCGCCTTGATAGTCGGTGCGGGGCAGTATGGCCGTGATGGCAAGATAGGCGCTCTCAGGCGAGGCCTTGATCAGCCGTGTGACGGTCATTTTGTCGCTTGCGTCGCGTTTGATGGTGGTCGAGTGAGGGGTCACGGTCATTCGGCCCGGGTAAGCCTTGGGCACGGCCCTGATCGATAGCTGGAGCCCGGTCTGGGTTTTCGCCTGCTCCTGCCAGCTTTCATCGAGTAATTGAACGATGCCGAGCCAGCCTCGGGTTGGCCCGCGGGCGTCCGTGGTCAGAATCGGGCTGGTGGCGACTATGGCCGGCATGGGGCTACTGAGCAGCCAGCTTTCGGAACGTGGCGGCTGGCTTGAAAGGTGGCGGTCGATCAGTCTGACGAGCTCAAGACTCCAGGCGCACGCGCCTTTTCCTCCTTCACAGGAGGTGTACTGGCCGGTACTCGGGTCAATGCCCACAACCCAGCGAACCTGTTGCCGCTGGTCGAAAAACACCATCAGCGTCTGCTGCGCGTCCTTGAGCATGGCCTCGCTGAAATTGACGGCGGGATAGGTTGGCATGCGTCCTCCAACGAACTCTACCGACATGTCCCATTGCGCCCAATCGCGCGTGATGACGTTCAAGTGCGACATGCGGGAGTCGAGCAGGTGGGTGATGCGGTCGAGGTTGGCGTGGGCAGAACGCGTCTCGCCTGCGATCATTCTCGGCTGAACCAGAGCAAAGGACGCCACGTAGAGCAGGACGATGGACGTCACACCCAGAAGGCTTAAACGCAGCAGAAACCGTTTGCGTAAAGAAAGGACCATGTTGCCGATAACTCCATGATTCACCGGTTGAAGTTATCGGCAGGTGGGGCATTAAGTGTAGTGGTTCTGGTGGTTAGCTGACGCGCTGACCGGGTTTGGCGCCATTGTCTGGGGACAATAGGTAGATGCCTTCATCGTCGCCGGAGGCCAGCACCATGCCTTCAGATACCCCGAAGCGCATCTTGCGCGGTGCAAGGTTGGCGACCATGACGGTCAACCGGCCTTCCAGCGCTTCCGGGCTGTAATGCGCCTTGATGCCCGAGAACACGGTCTTTTCGAGGCCGCCAAGATCGAGCGTGAGCTTCAAAAGCTTCTTGGCGCCTTCAACGCTTTCGGCGCGCTTGATCAAGGCAATGCGAAGGTCGACGGCGGAAAACGCGTCGAAATCGATCGCCTCGCTGATGGGGTCGTCATCGAGCGGCGGCGTCGCCTTGTTCGTACCGTCCTTGATCTTCTGCTCTTCGATCAACACGTCCTTGGACGCCTCGATCATGGCGTCGATACGCTCACGCTCGACGCGGGTCATCAACGGCTTGAACTTGTTGATCGTATGACCGACCAGCGAGTGCTCGCGACTTGCCCAGTCAATGCTTTCCAGGTTGAGAAACGCACGGGCGTCGTCGGTAAGCGTCGGAACGATCGGTGCCAGGTAGACGATCAGCTGGCGGAAGAGGTGAATGCCCATGGAGCAAACATCAAGGACATCCTGCTCGCGGCCGTCTTCCTTGGCTAGAGCCCACGGCGCTTTTTCGGCGATGTAGGTGTTGGCTTCATCGGCCAGCGCCATGATTCGGCGAACGGCGCGGGCGAACTCGCGCGCTTCGAAATCGTCTGCGATGACGTCGCCTTCCCTGATGAAGCGCTCAAGCAGCTCGGGTTCCGATACGGTCTCAGAAAGGGTTCCGCCGGCTTTTTTGATGAAGCCTGCACAGCGGCTGGCGATGTTGACCACCTTGCCGACCAGATCCGAATTTACACGTGCGGCGAAATCCTCGAGGTTGAGGTCCAGGTCGTCGACGCCTGAGGTCAGCTTGGCCGCGAAATAGTAGCGCAGGTATTCCGGGTTCAGGTGCTCGGCGTAGGTTTCGGCCTTGATGAAGGTGCCGCGGGATTTCGACATCTTGGCGCCGTTGACGGTCACGAAGCCGTGGCAATTGACCGCCGTGGGCGTTCTGAGCCCGGCGCCTTCGAGCATGGCCGGCCAGAACAGGGCGTGGAAGTAGACGATGTCCTTGCCGATGAAGTGATAGACCTCGGCGTCGGAATCCTTGTTCCAGTAGCGGTCGAACTCGAGACCCTCGCGCTCACACAGGTTCTGGAAGCTGGCCAGATAGCCGATCGGCGCATCGACCCAGACGTAGAAGTACTTGCCCGGCGCTCCCGGGATCTCGAAGCCGAAATAGGGCGCGTCCCGGGAGATGTCCCACTGATTGAGTCCGGCGTCGAACCACTCCTGGAGCTTGTTGGCGATCTGAGGCTGGAGTCGGCCCTCGCTTCGGGTCCACTGCTCCAGAAACTTACCGAAGGCCGGCAGGTCGAAAAAGTAGTGAGTCGAGCTCTTGACGACCGGCGTGGCGCCGGAAATGGCCGAGACCGGGTCGATCAGTTCGGCTGGTGTGTAGGCCGCACCGCAGGCTTCACAGTTGTCGCCGTATTGATCGTCGGCCTTGCACTTCGGGCAGGTGCCCTTGATGAAGCGGTCGGCCAGAAACATCTCGCGCTCGGGGTCGAACATCTGCTCGATGTCGCGGGTCTTGATGTGGCCTGCGGCGTCGAGAGCGTTGAAGATGCGCTCACTGTGCAGACGGTTTTCCTCACAGTGGGTCGAGTAGTAGTTGTCGAAGTTGACGTGAAAGCGGGCAAAGTCGGCCTGATGTTCCTGATTAACACGGTCGATCAGCGCCTGGGGCGTAATGCCTTCCTGCTCGGCGCGCAACATGATGGCGGTGCCGTGCGCGTCGTCGGCGCAAACATAGTGACAGTCATGGCCGCGGCTTTTTTGAAAGCGAACCCAGATGTCGGTCTGGATGTATTCGAGCAGGTGGCCCAAGTGAATCGAGCCATTGGCATAGGGTAGGGCGCTGGTTACCAGAATCTTTCGCGCAGTCATGGGGCCTCAAGGGACAACAAAGATAGGAAGACAGGGGCATGACCCCCATATGGAATAGCGGTGATTCTAGCGTGTTGAGGCCGCAAGCGTAAGGTTGGTCCGCGCCGGGAAAACAACGCCAAACGAAAACAAACGCAAGGTAGGGGTATGTTCCAGAAGATTCAGCGGTTTTTCGACCAGATGATCGTTATGCGTGACGCGCGTGGTGGCACCGAGATCTCGCTCGAGCTTGCAACGGCGGCTCTTCTTTGCGAAGTGGTGCGCGCCGATCACTCCATCGCCGAAAGCGAAATCGTTGCCATGGAGGCAATGTTGAAGCGGCGCTTCTCGCTGGACGAGCAGGCGCTCGATGAGCTGATGGAGCTTGCGCGTGAGGAGTCCGAGGCGGCGGTCGATCATTATCAGTTCGTGCGCCTGATCAACGAGCACTGCTCGTTTGAGCAGAAATTCGAGCTGGTTCGCGCCATGTGGACGCTTGCCTACGCCGATGGTGAGATCGACCCGCTCGAGGAGGCGCGTATTCGAACGCTGAGCACGCTGCTTTTTCTGAGTCACAGCGATTTCATTCGCGCCAAGTTCGCCGCCAAGCCTGAGTGACATGACGGCGTCGCTCACGTATGGGCGTTGGTGGGGCGGGCGCGTTATACTCCCGGCCGATAAACACTATTGGCCAGGAGAAAGCCATGACGGAATCGATCAAGCGCATCGTGGCCGTCGCCTCGGGCAAGGGCGGCGTCGGGAAATCCACGGTCACGGCCAATCTGGCACTGGCCATGGCAGCCAAGGGCAAGCGGGTCGGCGTATTGGACGCGGATATCTACGGGCCGAGCCAGGCGCAGATGATGGGCGTTGATGCCAATACGCGCCCCAAGATCATCGATGAGAAAACCATGCTGCCGATCGAGGCGCACGGCATCAAATTGATGTCGATGGCGTTTCTGACCGACATCGAAACCGCGATGGTATGGCGTGGGCCAATGGTCTCCGGTGCCTTTCAGCAGCTTCTGAACCAGACCCAGTGGGGCGAGCTCGATTATCTGTTCATCGACATGCCGCCAGGCACGGGCGACATTCAGCTGACGCTTGCACAAAAGGTCTCTGTATCCGGAGCGGTAATCGTGACCACGCCTCAGGATATCGCGCTTCTGGACGCTCGCCGAGGCATCGAGATGTTTAGAAAGGTCAAGGTGCCGGTCCTTGGGGTGGTCGAGAACATGAGTACGCATGTGTGCTCTCAGTGCGGTCACAACGAGCCGATCTTTGGCGATGGTGGCGGCCAGCGGATTGCCGAGCAGTATCAGACGCCGCTTCTTGGGCAACTGCCGCTGTCGCTTGCCATTCGTGAACAGTCCGACGGTGGGCGGCCGACCGTCATCGCGGACCCTGAAGGCACCACGTTCGAGACATTCTCATCCATCGTCCATCAGATCGATGACAGCCTGAATGCGGCAGGGGATCAGACCTCCGGTCCGTCGATCAGCTTTGAATAAGTGGCTTTGAACACGCGGTTTTGAATGAGCGGTTTTGAATAAGCAGTTTTGAATAAGTACAGGCGCGCTGCACGGTGCGCGCGCCCAGAGGTTAAGGAACGCAATGAGCATTAAATCGGACAACTGGATTCGTCGCATGGCGGCCCAGGAGCAGATGATCGAGCCGTTCGAATACGATCAGGTGCGCCAGGTCAACGGTCAGCGTGTCATCTCCTATGGCACCTCAAGCTATGGCTATGATGTTCGCTGCTCCGACGAATTCAAGGTCTTTACCAACATTCACTCGGCAACCGTTGACCCCAAGAACTTCGACGACAAGAGCTTCGTCGACGTCAAGGGCGATGCGTGCGTCATCCCGCCTAATTCGTTCGCGCTGGCGCGTACGGTCGAGTATTTCCGTATTCCGCGCAATGTGCTGACGATCTGTCTGGGAAAATCGACCTATGCGCGCTGTGGCATTATCGTCAACGTCACGCCGCTCGAGCCTGAGTGGGAAGGCCATGTGACGCTCGAGTTTTCCAACACCACCAATCTGCCGGCCAAGATTCACGCCAATGAAGGCGTGGCGCAGATGCTGTTTCTCGAGTCCGATGAGGTGTGCGCGGTGTCCTACAAGGACCGCGGCGGCAAGTACCAGGGGCAGCGTGGGGTGACCCTCCCGCGAACCTGAGTATTTGATATTTGAGTTTCGGCCCATCGGCTGCCTCGGCTTGCATGAAAACGTCCCGCAAAATTGCGGGGCGTTTTCATGTATACGCAGCGCTTGACGGGCCTCAAGGGAGTTTGGTCAGCACCAGCTTGCCGATGGTATGGCCTTCCTCCAGGCGCTTGTGCGTTCGAGCCAGGTTTTCCGGAGTGAGCGGGCCCATGATTTCCCCCAGGGTAGTCCGTACCGTGCCCGCATCCAAAAGGGCTGCCAGGCGTGTCAGAAGCTGGCCCTGGCGCTCGGGCTCGGCGCTATACATGCTGCGCGTGAACATGAACTCCCAGTGAAGCGTGGCCGACTTGGTCTGAAGCGCGGTGATGTTGGGCGGGTCATGGGCCTCGACAATGGCCAGAATCTGGCCGAACGGGGCGATGCGCTCGACGATGGTGTCCCAGTGGACGGTTAAATCGTGGCAACAGAACACATAATCGACTGTCTCGATGCCGGCGCGGTCGAGCTCGGAATCAAGCATGTGATGATCGAGCACGCGGTCGGCGCCAAGACTTTCACACCACTGTCGAGACATGGTGCGCGAGGCGGTCGCAATGACCTCAAGGCCAGTCAGCGCCTTGGCGAGCTGGATCACCATGGAGCCGACGCCGCCTGCCCCATTGATCACCAAAATCCGCTTTCCGGCGTGACTGTTGGCGCCTTCCTCGAGGGCGAGCTTATCGAACAGGCCTTCCCAGGCGGTCAGCGAGGTTAGCGGCAGTGCCGCGATTTCGACCGGGTCGAGTCGGGTTGGGGCCTTGGCCACCAGGCGTGCATCGACGCACTGAAGCTCGCTGTTACAGCCGGGCTTGGTGACATCGCCTGCGTAATAGACACGCTCGCCGACAGAAAAGTGGTCGATGCCATCACCCACGGCTTCAATCACACCGCAAGCGTCCCAGCCGAGCACGATCGGTGCGTCGATGGGCGTGAGATGGCCGGCCCGCACCTTGGTGTCGACCGGGTTGACCGAGACTGCCTCGATGCGCACCAATACTTCGCCGACTGCACACGATGGCGTATCGAGCGTTGATCGCGCGAAGGCGCCAGCGTCGACGTGTTCGGCACCAGAAGTCGTAAGCGCTTTCATGGGCACTCCTCGAGTTGTTGTTAGGGTGAGTCTAGCCTAGAGAGCGCACGGAGCCCCTGCAATCAGGGAGTGCATAAAAAGCTCGGCCCGAGCTTGGCCACCTGCGGTGAGCGAAAGTGCGCGTTGAGCTCTGGCAGGATCTCATGCAGAAAGCGCAAAAACAGTTCGGTCACAGGCGTGGGGTAACGGTCCTTGGGATAGACCGTGCACCAGGAGCGTCTGAGCGGAAACCCCGGAAGCTCTGGCGAGGCCAGAAGGCCCGAGCTCAGTTCGAGCGCGACCGCAAGGCGCGGCAGTACAGCAACGCCCAGGTGCGCCATGACGCCTTGTTTGATGGCCTCGTTGGCACCGAGTTCGAGCGTATGCGACAGCGACACCCGTTCACGCGTTGCAAACTCCTCGAACGCGATGCGTGTGCCGGAGCCGGGCTCACGCATCAGGATGAAGTAACGGGCGAAGTCCTCGAGCGTGGGTCTGGCGCTGGTCATCAGGGGATGACCGGGCCAAACCACCGGGATCAGTTCGTTATCGAGAATCGGCATGAAGGTCAGGTTTCGGTCGTCCGGCACCATGCCCATGATGACCAGATCGTCGCGTCGCTCCGCCAGACGTTCAAGCGCCTGGCCGCGATTGACGACGCGCAGGCGCACCTGAACTTCCGGATAGCGTGCACGAAAGCGGGCCAAAAGGTGGGGAACGACGTACTGTGCGGTACTGACGGCCGCGATATTGAGCTCGCCTCGAATCTTTCCGACCAGCTCGGAAAGCTCCATCTGAAGATTGGACACTTCGCCGAAGATGGCGTTGACGGAATTGGCAAGGGCATCGGCGGGAGGAAGCACATGGAGTGTCTTGCCGGCGTATTTGAACAGGGACTGCTCGAGTGCCTGTTCGAGCTGGCGGATCTGGGCGCTCACGGCCGGCTGAGTCAGGCCAAGTTGCTCGGCCGCGCGGGAATAGGACTGCTGGCGATAGACGGCCTGGAAGACCTGAAGCTGCCTGAAAGTCAGTCTATTCAATAAGTTGACACGCGACATGACGCTTACCCGCCTACTTGGTTATAAGGAATACATTATAGGTTGGCAAAAAAATATCAACTTTTCTTTGGCATGATGGCTCGTTAGGGTGAACCCACTGTGCTGCCTGCTTTCTCAAGTTTCAAAAAGCGGTACAAACACCACCAGAACCGACACAACACGCAGCGCCCTGAAGGCCAAAAACAACGTTTGGGAGAGCCCGCATGTTCAATAAGATTCTCATCGCCAACCGCGGTGAAATCGCTGTTCGTATTGTACGCGCCTGTGCGGAAATCGGCATCCGTAGTGTGGCCATCTATACCGAGCCAGATCGTTTTTCCCTTCATGTCAAAAGCGCCGACGAAGCGCATTTCATGGGCGAAGACCCGCTGGCGGGCTATCTGGACCCAAGGCGCATCGTCGATATGGCACGCGAAACAGGGTGTGATGCGATCCACCCGGGCTACGGTTTCCTGTCGGAAAACGCCGAGTTCGCCCACATCTGCGAACAGGCCGGTATTCGATTCATCGGCCCAAGCGGCGATGTCATTTCAAAAATGGGCGACAAGACCGCCGCGCGCGCCTCGATGATCAAGGCCGGTGTGCCGGTAACGCCGGGCTCCGAGGGCAATCTGGCAAGCCGTGACGAGGCGCTGGAACTGGCCGAGAAGATCGGTTATCCGGTGATGCTCAAGGCGACCTCCGGCGGCGGTGGTCGAGGTATTCGCCGCTGTGACAGCGCCGAGGATCTCCACTACGCCTGGGAGCGCGTTATTTCCGAGGCGACCAAGGCCTTCGGCAGTGCCGACGTGTTCATGGAAAAGTGCGTGGTCGACCCGCTGCACATCGAGGTTCAGATTCTCGCCGACAGCCACGGCAACGTGATTCATCTCTACGAGCGCGATTGTTCAATTCAGCGCCGTAATCAAAAACTCATCGAAATTGCGCCAAGCCCTCAGTTGACGCCCGAACAGCGCACCTACGTCGGTGAGCAGGCGATCAAGGCCGCGCATGCGGTAGGCTATGAAAACGCAGGTACGGTCGAGTTTCTGGTGCGTGACAACGAAGTGTATTTCATGGAAATGAATACACGTGTTCAGGTTGAGCACACGATCACCGAAGAAATTACCGGGGTCGACATCGTCCGCGAGCAGATCCGTATTGCCGCCGGCGAGACGCTGGCCTATCGCCAGGAAGACATTCAATACCACGGCTTCGCGATGCAGTTTCGCATCAACGCAGAAGACCCCAAGAACGACTTCCTGCCGTCCTTTGGTCGCATCACGCGCTATTACGCACCGGGCGGGCCCGGCGTACGTACCGACACCGCCATTTATACCGGCTACGAAATCCCGCCGTACTTCGACTCGATGTGTCTCAAGCTGGTGGTGTGGGCGATGACCTGGGATGAGGTGTGCAATCGCGGCATTCGGGCGCTCAATGACATGCGCGTTCAAGGCGTCAAGACCACGGCACCGTATTATCAGGAAATCCTAAAGCATCCTCAGTTCAGAGGCTGTCATTTCAATACCAGCTTCGTGCCGAATCACGCCGAGCTTTTGAACTATTCCGTCAAGCGCCACCCTGAAGGCGTGGCACTTGCAATCGCTGCGGCCATTGCAGCCCATGCCGGGCTCTGAACCGTACCTGTGACCCGATAAAAGAAACAATGAGTTAGGAGTACCCATGAGTTCAGTTCATCTGACCGACGTCGTGTTACGTGATGGCCACCAGTCCCTGATTGCCACCCGCATGCGCACCGACGACATGCTGCCGATCTGCGACAGCCTCGACAAGATCGGCTACCACTCCCTCGAAGTCTGGGGAGGCGCGACCTTTGACGCGTGTGTTCGTTTCCTGAAAGAAGATCCCTGGGTGCGGCTCAAGAGCCTTAAGGAAGCGCTGCCGAACACGCCGCTTCAGATGCTGCTGCGCGGCCAGAACCTGCTGGGCTATCGCCATTACGCCGACGATGTCGTCACGGCGTTCGTCCACCGGGCGGCGGAGAACGGCATCGACATCTTCCGCGTGTTCGATGCCTTGAATGACCTGCGCAACCTTGAAACGGCCATGAAGGCGGTCAAGTCAGCCGGCAAGCATGCACAAGGGACGATCTGCTATACAGTGAGCCCGGTGCATACGCTGGACCTCTACGTCGAGCAGGCGCATCGGCTGGTCGATATGGGCGCCGATTCCATCGCGATCAAGGACATGGCCGGGCTTTTGACACCCTACGCCACCAAGGACCTGGTCGAGGCGCTGGTCAATGCCGTCGACGTGCCCATTCATCTGCACTCCCATGCGACCGCCGGGCTTGCGGCCCAGTGTCAGCTCAAGGCCATCGAGGCAGGCTGTCGCCACGTCGATACCTGTATCTCGGCCTTTGGCGGTGGGACAAGCCATCCGGCAACGGAGTCTTTGGTTGCCGCGCTTAAAGGAACCGAATTCGATACCGGCCTTGATCTTGAAGCGCTCAAGGACGTGGGCGATTACTTCCGCGAAGTGCGCAAGAAATACGCGGGCTTTGAAAGCGAATTCACCCGCGAGGACATCTCGGTTCAGATCAATCAGGTGCCCGGCGGCATGATGTCGAACCTGGCAAGCCAGATGAAAGAGCAGAACGCACTGTCACGCATTCGTGAGGTGTTCGATGAGATTCCCAAGGTCCGTCAAGATCTGGGGTATCCGCCGCTGGTCACACCGACGTCTCAGATCGTCGGTACACAGGCGGTGATGAACGTGCTGAGCGGTGAGCGTTACAAGACCATCACCAACGAAGTGAAGCGCTACCTGCAGGGCGGCTACGGCAAGTCACCGGCGGGTGTCGATCAGGCGCTCTTGAAGCAGGCAATCGGCAATGCCGATGTCGAAGAGGGCCGGCCGGCCGATCAACTGTCTCCGGAGATGGAGCGGCTGACGTCCACCATCGGCGATCTCGCGAAAAGCGAAGAGGACGTGCTGACCTACGCCATGTTCCCCGACATGGCCGAAACCTTCCTGCGTGAGCGTGAAGACGGTACGTTGACCCCCGAAGCCATTCCCGAGGCCGAAGGCAGCAGTCGCCCTGTCAGCGAAGGGGTGCCGACCGAGTTCGTCATTGACGTTCACGGCGAATCCTATGAAGTTCAGATTACCGGTGTCGGCGGCGCACAAGGCAGCAAGCGCCGCGTGTATCTGACACTCGATGGCATGCCCGAAGAAGTCGTGTTTGATGCCAAGGACACGTTTGTCGGCGGCACGACGGATTCCGGGCGCGCCAGGGCAAGTGCGGCAGGGCATGTGACGACGTCCATGCCGGGCAACATTGTTGACGTGCTGGTCAGTGAAGGCGATGAGGTCAAGGAAGGTCAGGCGGTGCTGATCACCGAGGCGATGAAAATGGAGACCGAAATCCAGGCCCGCGTCAGCGGTACGGTTCGGGCGATCCATGTGGCCAAGGGCGATCGCGTGACGCCGGGCGAGGTTCTGATCGAAATAGAGTGAGCTGCATTGGGTGATGCGCATGATGGGCCTGAAGGCCGGCCCATCGATGCACCAGCAGCAGATAGCAGCAAATAAAAGCGGCGCCCTGAAGGCGCCGCTTTTATTCATCTCAAACGTTCAGGTCGAACGCTCTGCTCAAGGTACGGGCGCCCTCGAGGCGCCTGAACCATCAGCCGATGTGGCTTCCAACCTGTACGATTTTCATCGAGTTTGTGCCGCCCTGCGCGTTGACGTGGTCGCCTCGCGTCAGGATGACGTAATCGCCGTCGGAGGCGATACCGCGATGCTTGAGCTCGGATACGGCGCGCTGGTTTACCTCGCCGTTCGGCATGTCATCGGTATCGAACAGAATGGAGGTTACGCCACGAAACAGCGCCATGCGGCGCAGGGTGCGCGGATGGCCCGAGAGGGCGACGATCGGCAGGCCTGAGCGAATGCGTGAGGCGAGCAGCGGGGTGTAGCCGGTCTCGGTCATGCAGGCGATGGCAGCTACGCCCTTCAAGTGGTTGGCGGCGTACATGGCAGACAGCGCCACGGTCTCATCGATACGGGTGAAGCCTTCATTCATGCGGTGTTTGGATTCCTGCGCGGCGCGTTCGCGCTCGGCGCCCAGGCACAGCCGATTCATGGCCTCGATCGTTTCGACCGGGTAGTTGCCGGCAGCGGTTTCGGCGGAGAGCATGACCGCGTCGGTGCCATCGAGGACGGCGTTGGCCACGTCAAAGACCTCGGCACGTGTCGGCAGCGGTGACTCGATCATCGATTCCATCATCTGGGTGGCCGTGATGACCGCGCGGTTAAGCTGGCGGGCGCGGGCGATCATGCGCTTTTGAACGCCGATCAGCTGTGCATCGCCGATTTCAACGCCCAGATCACCACGCGCGACCATGACCGCGTCGGACGCCAGGATGATGCCGTCAAGGGTCGCTTCGTCTTCGACCGCTTCGGCGCGCTCGACCTTGGCAACCAGCGCGATATCCCGACCTTCTTCGCCCAGCAGCTGGCGGGCAAGCTTCATGTCTTCGCCCGAGCGGGGGAAAGAGACGGCCAGGTAGTCGACTTCAAGCTCGATGGCCGTTTTCATGTCGGTCTTGTCTTTATCGGTCAACGCCGCAGCAGACAGGCCGCCACCCTGCTTGTTGATGCCCTTGTTGTTGGACAGCTTGCCGCCGACCTTGACTCGGCATTCGATACGCGGTGCATTCACCGAGACGACTTCGAGTTCGACCCGGCCATCGTCGAGCATCAGGATGTCGCCAGTCTTGACGTCGTCGGCAAGTTCCTTGTAATCGCAGCCGACTTCATTCTGGTCGCCCGCGTCGCGCTCGAGCGAGACGTCGATGACGAAATGCGCGTCTTCCTCGAGGGTGATCGGGCCATCCTTGAAACGGGCAATACGGATTTTTGGCCCCTGAAGGTCACCAAGAATTGCGACGTTGCGCTGAAAGCGGCTGGCGGCCTCGCGGACGGCTTCGACGCGACGACGGTGGTCGTCGGGGCTGCCATGGGAAAAGTTGAGACGAACGACGTCGACCCCGGCCTTGACCATGTCATCAAGCACACCGGGCTTGTCACTTGCAGGCCCCAGAGTGGACACGATCTTGGTACGACGAATAGGGTCGTGCAACGCATACGGCATGAGGTTTGTCTCCTTGGGCGGTAAATGCATGCAGAAAAAACTGCATTTGGCCACGCGCGAAGCGAGTGCTTCGCGATATCACGGTTCATTTCACCCTTGGCATTCTCTACGGATTGGCAAAGGCGATTGGTTTTGCGTTATTACTTTAACACTAGATGCATCAAACTCGCCGCTGAATATTCCAATGCAGTGACGCCTCTGTCAAAGACCGTCCTTATCTGTCAAAGACTGTCCTTATATAGACCCGCCTTGCTTCGACTGGCGCTTGCCATGGCGCTCAGGTAGTGTAGGCGCATTTTTGAACATGCAGCAGCAGGCCATGCCTTGCTTGCTCCTGAGCTGCTGACGCGGGAGATGGAAAGCTATGGGTAAGTCACTGGTGATTGTCGAGTCGCCCGCAAAGGCCAAGACAATCAACAAATACCTCGGCAACGACTATGTGGTGAAGTCGAGCGTCGGTCACATTCGTGACCTGCCGACCAGCGGCTCCGCCAAATCGGCGACCGACCCGAGCGACCGCGCCAAACAGGCGGCAGCTACCCGCAAGATGTCGCCGGATGAAAAGGCCGTCTACAAGCAGCAAAAAGCACGTCAGCAGCTGATTCGTCGCATGGGCATCGACCCCGACAACAACTGGGACGCACGCTACGAGGTGCTGCCCGGTAAGGAAAAGGTGGTCGATGAGCTGAAGCGCCTGGCCGAAACCGCTGATGCGGTCTATCTCGCGACCGACCTTGACCGCGAAGGGGAAGCGATTGCCTGGCATCTCAAGGAGGTGATCGGTGGCGATGAGTCCCGCTATCGCCGGGTGGTGTTCAACGAGATCACCAAAAACGCGATTCAAAACGCGTTCAAGACCCCAAGCGAACTCAATACGGACCGCGTCAGTGCCCAGCAGGCGCGACGTTTTCTGGATCGCGTGGTCGGCTTCATGGTGTCGCCGCTTTTGTGGGGCAAGGTGGCCCGAGGGCTGTCGGCAGGGCGAGTGCAGTCGGTCGCGGTACGTCTGATCGTTGATCGTGAGCGAGAAATTCGTGCGTTCGTACCGGAAGAGTTCTGGGACCTGCACGCGGATCTGGAAAGCAGCGGCAACCATCAGCTTCGTTTCGAGGTCGCTCGGCATCAGGGCAAGGCGTTCCGGCCCACCTCTGAGGCAGAAACCGACGCGCACTTGAAGGCGTTGCGCGGCGCAAGCTATGCGATTCGTGCCCGCGAGGACAAGCCGACCAGCAGCAAGCCGGGCGCGCCCTACATCACGTCGACGCTTCAGCAGGCGGCCAGTGGTCGGCTCGGGTTTTCGGTCAAGAAAACCATGACGCTCGCGCAGCGCTTGTATGAAGCCGGCTACATCACCTATATGCGTACCGACTCGACCAATTTGTCGAAAGACGCCGTCGAGATGGCGAGAGCGCACATTACCGAGCAGTACGGTGAGGCATACCTGCCCGAGTCACCGATCCTCTATTCCAGCAAGGAAGGGGCTCAGGAGGCGCACGAGGCGATTCGACCGAGTGATGTGAGCCGTACCGCAAGCGATCTGGCAGGGATGGAGCGTGACGCGGAGCGGCTTTACGAGCTGATCTGGCGCCAGTTCGTTGCGTGCCAGATGGTGCCGGCCAGCTACAAGTCCACCACGCTCACGATCGAGACCGACGGCTATGAGCTGCGGGCGAAAGGCCGGGTTCTGGTGTTCGATGGTTATACCCGTGTTCAGCGCCCCGGTGGCAAACAGGACGACCAGGAACTGCCGGATCTCAAGGAGGGTGAGACTCTCACGCTCAAAAAGCTCGATCCCCAGCAGCATTTTACCAAGCCGGTCGCGCGCTATACCGAGGCAAGCCTGGTCAAGGAGCTTGAAAAGCGCGGCATCGGTCGCCCGTCCACCTATGCGGCCATCATCTCGACCATTCAGGAGCGTGGCTACGTCCGCCTTGAAAACCGTCGGTTCTACGCCGAAAAGCTCGGCGAGATCGTGACCGACCGGTTGACCGAGTCGTTCAAGAACTTGCTCGACTACGGGTTTACCGCCGAAATGGAAGGCGAGCTTGACGATGTCGCCGATGGCAAGCGTGACTGGAAGGCGCTGTTGGACGCATTCTACGGTGATTTCAGCCAAAAGCTTGCGCATGCCGAAAGTGAAGAGGGCATGCGGCCCAATACGCCGGTGGAGACCGACATCGACTGTCCCAACTGCGGCCGTCACATGCAGATTCGCACGGCCTCGACCGGCGTGTTTCTGGGCTGTTCAGGCTACAGTCTGCCGCCCAAGGAGCGCTGCAAGCAGACCATCGACCTGCTGCCGGGCGAAGAGGCGGTGGCGGCCGACGCCGATGAAGACGCTGAAACCGATGCGCTGCGTGCCAAGCGTCGTTGTCCGACCTGTGGCACCGCCATGGACAGCTACTTGATCGATGAGCATCGAAGGCTTCATGTCTGTGGCAACAGCCCGGACTGCAGCGGCTATGAAATCGAACACGGCAAGTTCCGCATCAAGGGCTACGAAGGCCCGACCATTGAGTGCGACAAGTGCGGGGCTGACATGCAGTTGAAGTCGGGCCGGTTCGGCAAGTACTTCGGCTGCACCAACGAGGCGTGCAAGAACACCCGCAAGCTTTTGAAAAGCGGCGAGCCTGCGCCGCCCAAGATGGACCCCATCGACATGCCGGAGCTTGCCTGTCAAAAGGTCGATGACCACTATGTGCTTCGTGACGGCGCCAGTGGCCTGTTCCTGGCCGCCAGTCAATTTCCGAAAAATCGCGAAACGCGTCCGCCGTTGGTCAGTGAGCTGAAGGCGCACAAGGACGAGCTGCCGGAAAAGTACCATTTCCTTTTGGGGGCGCCGAGTCAGGACCCGGACGGTCGCGACGCGCAGATCCGGTTCTCGCGCAAGACCAAGTCGCAGTACGTCATGACCGATAATGAAAACGGCAAGGCATCCGGCTGGAAGGCCACCTATGACGATGGCCGCTGGCAGGTGGAGGACAAGCGCAAGAAACCGGCCAAGGGAGAGGGTGAATGAGTCAGCGCGGCGAAACCAATCAATGGCTTTATCACGCCGGGCTGCTTCTGGCACAGACGCCTCAAGGCCAGGATGACATCGAACACCGCGCGCAGCAGGTCGCATTCGAACGGGCGGCCGCGTTGATGCTCGAGCGCGGGCTTGTCTCGCTTTTGAGAGAACTCGACGATACACGCGCCTGGGACGTCGCTCACTGGCGTGAACAGCTTGCCGGCGAAGACATCGCCCAGGCCGAGCTCTCACAGATCAAGTCGCTGCTCACTGACGGTGACAGCTGGCTTTCCCGGTTCATGAGTTGCCTCGATGCGATCGATGGTCGCCCGAGCGGGCCCGTCGCGGTGTCATCAACCGCATCGATGATCGCGACATCGCGACGCACGCAGCGCGATACGCTGGATGAGGCTGCAGATGCCCTGAAGACGCTGGCCGGCGCCCTGCGCTCGACCAACGAGGAGTGGTGACGCTTCGCGCGCTTCGGTGGTAAACTGACGCTATTTGGCGACCATGGTCTTAACCATGGTCGTTTTTTATTCATGGCTGGCGGTTCCTAGCTGACCTGTTGGCCTGACAGATGAGGTGACCCGTGTCTGACACAGCCATACTTGAAATCGTCGAGCTCTCGAATGGTGAAGTGGTGCTTCGCCCATCCGACAGCGAGGATGAAGCACTGGTGAGCATCCGGTTTTCAGACGATGCCATCGACATGCTGCGCGACAGCCGGTTCGAAATCGCCCGAGAAATGATCGACCATGCGCTGACGCGCTCGAAGCTCTGGGAAAACGGTGAGCCTTCTGACGACGAAGAACTTCCGTCCTCAACCGTGCACTGACGTTTTCGGTCGAAACCGATCACGAAAAGGGCCGGCATACACCGGCCCTTTTGTATGGCAGGACACCAGTATCATTTGCTGCGATCATTTGCTGCGCTTGCCGTTGACGCGCTGTTTGTAGAGCCAGGCACCGCGCTTGCCCTGGCGCTGTACATCCATGTCGTTTCGAATCTGGGCGTGGCTTATCAGCGCAAAGATGAATGTGCCGCCCATGATGTTGCCGGCAAGTGTCGGCAATCCGAAATGGAACAGGAAATCGCCCCAAGTGGCCTTGCCGTCGAACACGAGGTAGAGCACTTCGCTCGAGCCCACAATGATGTGGGTAAACTCGCCGATCGCCACGAAATAGGTCACGATCAAAATGATCCAGACCTTGGCCTGCTCGACAGACGGCATGACCCAAACAAGGGTCGCTATCAGCCAGCCGGCCACGATGCCCTTGGCGAACATCTCGAACGCCGAGTTCTCCATGACATGCTCGCCAATAGTGACAAAGGATTTCGACACCTCGGGGGTAAACATGGGCAAATGCAGGAAGGTGAATGCGGCAAGCCCTGCACCGACAATGTTGCCAAGAAGCACCACGCCCCATAACCGCAATAGGCAGATCAGATTTCTAAGGTTCGGGTGGCTCATGGCCGGCAGAACCGCCGTGACCGTGTTTTCGGTGAAAAGCTGCTGGCGAGCCAGAATCACGATGATGAAGCCAAGGGTATAGCCCAGATTCTCGATCAGAAAACTGACGCCTGAATCCGGCGGCAGATGCGTGTGCAAAACACCCTTGGCCATCATCGATGCGCTCATGGAAATGCCGGCGGCGATGGCTGACCACATCAGTGCAAAGGTGTCTCGCTCAAGCTCCTTCTCGCCGTCGATACGAAGCCGTTCATGGACGGCAGCGGCCTGCGAGGGCAGGTTCTTGGTATCGAGCGCCTCGCTGCCTTCATTCTGGTCTTCGAGGGCCTTTTCCTGCTCGTCACGTGCCTGCGCCTCTGCGCTGGCTTGTTGTTGTTCATCACTTGCTTGATTCGAGGGTGCGTTATTGTCACTGCCCATACAGTATTGGTGTCCATGCTGAGGAAAAGGCAATCAGGGGGTTGCGGGATATGTACCGGTCAAGCCTTTAATATTAGCAGAGGTCTGAAACGCGCGACGCCAGATCACCTCGGCTTAAACATGACCACCACTCGATCAAGCAAACGGCCCTTTCTCTTTAGCGTTTTTCTTTAACTTAGAACATGGTTCAAAAAAGGATAAGTCGTATGTCATCGGCGAGCGGCGGGCGTTTCTGGCCCGTACTTTTGGTACTTCTAGTCATGCTCACGCCGCTTGGCGTGGATATCTATCTGCCCTCAATGCCATTGATGCGCAGTGATTTCGAGGGCGACAACGCTGAACTGCAGCTTACCATCACGCTTTTTTTGTTCACGGTCGGCATCGGACAACTGTTGGTCGGGCCCTTGACCGACCGTCACGGGCGAAAGCGCTGGGCGTTGGCCGGCTGCCTTTTATACGCCCTCGGCGCGGTGCTGGGGGCGTTCTCTCCGACGCTTTCGCTTATGTATACCGCGCGCTTTCTGCAGGGCATGGGGGCCTGTGTCGCAACCGTCGTTGCCTTCTCGGCGGTGAGAGATGCGTTCACACCTCAGCGCGGTGCACAGATCTACAGCTACTTGAATGGTTCGCTATGCATCATTCCAGCGCTTGCGCCGGCGCTTGGTGGCGTGCTTGCAAGCCTTGCCGGCTGGCGAAGCACCTTTTTGTTCATGGCGGTTTTTGCGCTGTTGACCTGTGTGATGTGCGCTCGCTTTCTGCCTGAGACCTTACCTGCATCGAAGCGCTCGCTCGGCGCGCTTTATCAACTCCATCGATTTCTGCCGATGCTCACCAATGCGAGATTCATGTTCTTTGCAACGCTTGCCGCGATAGGTATGGGAGCAGTACTTATTTACGTGACGGCCTCACCGGTGCTGCTGGTCGACACGCTGGGATTGAGTCAGTGGCAGTTCGGGCTGGTGTTCGGGGCCAATGCCCTGATCAATGTCGTAAGTTTCTTCGGGGCGACGCGGTTGATCGCGCGACTGGGCCGTGTGCCCACCTTTGTTGGCGGAGCATGCCTGATTGTGGTCTCGGGCCTCATGTTCTTTATCTCGTTTGCACTCTGGGGAGCATCCGTGGTTGGCTTCATGGCGCCGGTTGCGGTGTTTACAGCCGGGTTTTCTCTTGCGCTCGGCTCTGCCGTCAGTCTGGCGCTCGAGGCATTCCCTGACCGCGCCGGCAGTGCCTCAGCCCTGTTTGGATGCTTTCAAATGAGTGGCGGGGCCGGTCTTGCCGCGCTTTTTTCCCATGTGCCGGTCTCGGCGTATCTGGTGCTTGGTGGCGTGTGTGCACCGGTGATCGGTGGGCTGCTCTGGTTGGGATACATCAAACGCGTTTTTTCCTGTAAGTCCCAGTAAAAAACGGTCGAGGATGTTTAGGGCGTGCGGTCTGGGGAGGCCCACGCTTTACGAGGAGCAGGGTGGGCGAAGTCCATTAGCGAGGGCGGCAAGTGAGGCGGTGCGACTTTCGTTTTACGTCGGCCACGTGGTTTCAGTGCATTGACGTCGTGGCAGATACTGTTTCCCAGGCACTGTGCCAGAGCGAGCGCGACGTGTTACGCGGACACATCGTGTTACGAATGGCAGATTGTCTTTGCTGTAAATCTGGTAGTCTGATGTTTAAAACGGTGTTCTGCGGTCGTTAATACCCTGACCAGACAATGCTAAGCGCGTGTTATTACAGTAAAAGCAGATGTTGCGTGAGCGTTGCCGGATATTGATTCGCTCGATGCTTTATAGCTTAATGCATGTGATTTAAGTCAAGATGCGCGTTGCCCTATGCGTTCAGGCGCATCGCTAATACCGAATACAGACAGCGCATGAGGAGTCATCCGTGACGCACCATCAATCTTTTGAACGTTCAGAGTCCCCCCGAGCTTCCCATCGTCTTCCCCTTGTCGCCTTTAGCCTTGCTTCCCTCCTTTGCGCCCAGCAGGCCTTCGCCTTTGGCTTTCAGGATGTAGCAGACCAGGCCAAGTCGCTTGCCAAGCAGAACTATTCCCAGCCGGAAAGCAACCTGCCCGATGAGCTTGCCAAGCTCAAGTACAAGGATTACGCAAAAATTCAGTTCAAGGCGGACAAGTCGCTTTGGCGCGATGAGAATCTGCCGTTTGATCTGAGCTTTTTCCATCAGGGCATGCACTACGATACGCCGGTGACCATCAACGAAATCGATGGGCCGCAGGCCGATGACGTTCACGAGGTTAAATACTCCCCGGACGATTTCGACTTTGGCGATCTGAAGCTCGACAAGTCCAAACTGTCCGATCTCGGCTTTGCCGGATTCAAGGTCAACTACCCGATCAACAGCGCCACGAAACAGGAAGTGATGGTCTTTCTGGGGGCGAGCTATTTCCGCGTGATCGGCGAGAACATGCGTTACGGCCTCTCCGGGCGTGGCCTTGCCATCGATACGGCGCTGTCCTCCGGCGAAGAGTTCCCGAGGTTCAAGGAGTTCTGGATTGCCAAGCCTGAGAAGGGCGACAAGTACCTGACCATCTTTGCCCTGATGGACTCGCCGAGCATGACCGGCGCGTATCGTTTTATCCTGCGTCCGGGTGAAGACAGCGTCGTTGATGTCAAATCGCGCATCTTCCGCCGCCACGAAGTGACCAAGCTTGGCGTTGCACCGCTTACCAGCATGTTCCTGTTCGGGCCGAGTCAGCCCAATGGACAACTGAACTACCGCCCGGCGATTCACGATTCGAACGGTCTTGCCGTGAATTCCGGGGACAACGACTGGCTCTGGCGTCCGCTGCAAAACCCCAAGAAGCTTCAGGTCAACTCCTTTGATGCCAACAGTCCGCGCGGCTTTGGTCTTCTGCAGAGAAGCCATGACTTCCACGATTACGAAGACCTGCACGACCGTTACGACCTGCGCCCGAGCGCCTGGATTCAGCCGACCAACGATTGGGGCCAAGGCCAGGTCGAGCTGGTGCAGATCCCGACGCCGAATGAAACCAACGACAACATCGTTGCCTACTGGCGTCCGACCAATCTTCCAGGCGTCGATCAGCCGCTGAACTACGACTACCGCATCAGCTGGACATTGAACGAGCCGAAATACCATAGCCCGGACAATGCCTGGGTCTCCCAGACGCGTCGCAGCCAGGGCGAGGTGCTGCAGGATAATCTCATTCGCAAGAGCGACGGCACGACCGAATTCGTACTCGACTTCAAGGGTCCGAATCTCAAGTCGCTTGATGGCAGTAATACGCCAAAGGCCAACGTGAGTGCCGGAGACAACGGTGACATCAGCCGCACTGAGGTTCAAAAGAACCCCGCGACGGGTGGGTATCGTCTGACGCTTAACGTCAAGCCGAAAGACAGCGCCAAGCCGATCGAGCTGCGTGCGTACCTGACGGATGGACAGGGCGGTGCACTGTCTGAAACCTGGAGCTACATGCTGCAAGCTGCCAATGAGTGATAACGTATCCGACATCAGTTTGGCTCAGGACTATCTCGAGCGCCTGGCGCTCGAGACCAGTGAGCCCAAGGAACGCCGAAAGCTGCTCTCGGGCAGCTCTTCGGACCTGACCCTTAGTCAACTCCACCGCTATCTAGGGACCACTGGGGATGCCGCCGAGCCGGGGCAGGATCCAGCCAGTCTGAGCGTACTCAGGCGGCTGGAACTGGCCTATGGTAGTTCCCCTTTGGCGCCGCCTGCCGTGCTGGGCCATGACCCCAAGGGGCGCGTACGCATCGCAACGGCGCCCCCGGTGAGCCGTGCATCGATGGCGCCCAAGCCTTGGACGACCAGTCCGTTCAAGCGCATGTCGAAATCGATCAAGCTAAAGCGGGGGGAGATCAAACCGTGGCAGCGCAAGCAGCAGGCACCGGACGCGCCCAAGCGCTATCACTGGCAAAAGGTCGGTACGGCCAGGCGTTGGACGCTTGCGGTACTAACCGTTGCGCAAAGCGCGATGGCGGTCATGTACATGACGTCGATTCTGCCGTACAAGGGCACCACGCCGCTTGAGATCGCGATTCTTGTATTGTTCGCGTTGCTGTTTGCGTGGGTGTCGTCCGGGTTCTGGACCGCGCTCATGGGCTTTTTCCAGCTGCTCAAGGGACGTGATCGCTACAGCATCACGGCCTCGGCCACGCCCGATGCCGACATCGCAGACAGCGCACGTACCGCCCTGGTAATGCCGATCTGCAACGAGGATGTGGACCGCGTCTTTGCAGGCCTCAAGGCCACCTATGAGTCCGTGCAGAAAACCGGTCAGGGCCACCTGTTCGATTTCTACGTGTTGAGCGATACCTATGACCCCGAGCTGTGCCTGGCCGAGCAGCACGCGTGGATGCGGCTTTGCCGCGAGGTCGACGGGTTCGGGCGTATCTTCTATCGCCGTCGCCGACGTCGTGTAAAACGCAAGAGCGGCAACATCGACGACTTCTGTCGCCGGTGGGGTAGCCTCTATCGCTACATGCTGGTGCTTGACGCAGACAGTGTCATGACCGGTCACTGCCTCAAGCGCCTGGTGCAGCTGATGGAGGCCAATCCCGATGCTGGCATCATCCAGTCAGCGCCGGTGGCAGCGGGCAGTAATAACCTTTACTCGCGCCTTCAACAGTTCGCGACCAGTGTCTACGGGCCGCTCTTCACCGCGGGCCTTCACTTCTGGCAGCTGGGTGAGTCCCATTACTGGGGGCACAACGCGATCATTCGTGTTGAGCCGTTCATGTATTACTGCTCGCTTGCACCGCTCCCGGGCAAGGGCGCCCTGGCCGGTGAAATTCTCTCACACGATTTTGTGGAAGCCGCGCTGATGCGCCGTGCAGGCTGGGGCGTCTGGATTGCCTATGATCTGCCGGGAAGCTATGAAGAAATGCCGCCGAGCCTTCTGGAAGAGCTTCAGCGCGATCGCCGCTGGTGTCACGGCAATTTGATGAACTTCCGATTGTTCATGGTGCGAGGCATGCACCCTGTTCACCGCGCGGTCTTTCTGACCGGGGTCATGTCGTATCTGTCGGCACCGCTCTGGTTCTTGTTCCTGGTGCTCTCGACCGTGATGCTTGGCATTCACACCATGTCGGAGCCGGTGTACTTTCCGGAACCTGGCATGCTGCACCCTCAATGGCCGGAATGGCATCCGGGCAAGGCGGTGGCGCTTTTCTCCACCACGCTGACCCTGCTGTTTCTGCCCAAGATCCTCAGTATCATCCTTTTGTGGGTCAAGGGCGCCAAGCTCTACGGTGGCCGTGCTCGGCTCGGGCTCAGTATGGTACTCGAGTCACTCTTCTCGATGATGCTGGCCCCGGTGCGAATGCTCTTTCACACCCGATTCGTCTTGGCTGCGCTGCTCGGGATTCAGATCAAGTGGAAATCACCGTCGCGCGACAGCAGTGAAACGCCCTGGCGTGAAGCGGTTGTTCGTCACGGGCCACAAACGGTATTGGGTCTGGTCTGGACCGCGGGCGTTTGGTATCTCGACCCCCGGTTTCTCTGGTGGCTGGCCCCGATCGTTGGTGCGCTGATCCTGTCGATTCCGGTCTCGGTGATTTCAAGCAAGGTTGGACTTGGCATCAAGAGTCGGCGCAAGCGGCTGTTTTTGATCCCGGAAGAGGCCAAGCCCGCGCGCGAGCTTCGGGCGACCAAGCGTTATGTTCGCCACGCTGAAGCGCTTCGGGAAACGCCGCGTTTCATCGACGCAGTGGTGGACCCGGTTGAAAACGCCTTCGCCTGTGCAATGGGCGTGGCTCGTCATGGCGAGTCGTACGCATTGGAGCGAAGCCGAAAGCGCTATCTCGAGGAAGTGCTCGAGCATGGCCCGCACGGGGTGCCCAACGCGCTCAAGCTTCAGCTGATCGACGACCCGATTCTCTTGTCTCGGCTGCACTATACGGTCTGGCAGGAACGGGAGCGCTATCCGGAGTGGATCGATAACACCTATGTGCATCGACCCCCGCCCCGGTTCGTGTGATCACCGCGTTCTTTGACGTAAAAATAAAAACCCGGCCTTGGCCGGGTTTTTTATGAGATGCACATTCATGAGATGTGCACGGGTTCGGGACTTGTCTTCAAACGCCGGTCGCGGCTTTTAGGCCTTCTCGAGTGACGTCGGCGATCAAATCGATTTCTTCCGGTGTGACCACGTAGGGCGGCATCCAGTAGATCACGTTACCCAGCGGTCGAAGCAGGACACCGCGGCTCAGTCCGTGTTGAAACACGGCCAGGCCACGACGTTCCTCGAAGGGGTAGGGTTCAAGCGTTGCCTTGTCCTTGACCATTTCGATCGCAACGATCATGCCGTGCTGGCGGACATCACCAACGTGGGGGTGCTCCCTGAACGCCTCGCTGCGCTCACGCATATGCTCGGCAAGTTGTCGATTGTTCGCGATGACGTCGTCCTGTGCGAACAGGTCGAGGGTTGCCAGTGCCGCACTGCAGGCCAAGGGGTTGCCGGTATAGCTGTGAGAGTGCAGAAAGGCCTTGAGCGCGGCGTAATCGTCGTAGAACGCGTCGTAGACCTCATCGGTTGTCAGCACCACGGAAAGCGGTAGATAGCCTGCGGTCAGTGCCTTGGACAAACACAAGAAATCCGGGCTGACGCCTGCTTGCTCGGCGGCAAACAGTGTGCCGGTGCGGCCGAACCCCACCGCGATTTCATCAAGGATGAGGTGCACACCATGACGGGTGCAGGCCTCTCTCAAAAGCTCTAGATACACCGGATGGTACATGCGCATGCCGCCGGCGCACTGAACCAGTGGCTCGACGATTACGGCGCAGAGTTCGTCGCGTCCGCGCTCGAGCGCCGCTTCCATATGAGCGAACATCGACCGGCAGTGGGCTTCCCACTCATCGCGAGGCAGACCGAAGCAGTCCGGGGAGGGCACGGATTCGACGTCGAGCAGTAACGGCTGATAGGTGTCCCGGTACAAGCCAACGTGGCTGACCGCCAGTGCCCCGAGCGTTTCGCCGTGATAGCCGTTTTGCAGTGACAAAAACCGCGTCTTTCGATGCTGGCCGTGGTTTTGCCAGTAATGAAAACTCATCTTCATGGCCACTTCCGTGGCCGATGAGCCGTTGTCGGCGTAGAAACAGTGGCCGAGACCCTCGGGGGTAATGGCCGTCAAGCGTTCTGACAGCTCGATCACCGGTTGGTGGGTGAACCCCGATAGAATCACGTGCTCGAGGGTATCGAGCTGATCCTTGATGCGTTGATTGATGGCGGGATTGGCGTGGCCGAAAATATTGACCCACCAGGAGCTGACGGTATCCAGATAGCGATTGCCGTCGAAGTCTTCAAGCCAGACGCCCTGGCCGCGCTTGATCGGAATCATCGGCAGCCATTCGTGGTCTTTCATTTGCGTACAGGGGTGCCAGACGCTTTTAAGATCGCGGTTCATCCAGTGGGCGTTATTCGTCATCGAGCCGTGTCCTGTGCCGGAGAGAGTGAGGGTGCCGACCCGATTCCGGGGGCGGGCGAGGTCATCTTCTGTGGCGAAACGTCCGGCAGCGAGAGGTAACGAGCGACCCGTTCGGCGGCTGGGTCGCTTAAATAGGGCACGTCACCCAAGAGCGGTACGCCGAGGGTCTGAGTCAGTCGCTCGACGGTATCATCGGCGTAGGCCATGTTCGGGTCGATTCGATTGGCGACCCAGCCGGCAAGGTGAAGCCCTTCCGCGCGGATGGCCTCGGCGCTGAGGCGCGCGTGATTGATCGCACCGAGGCGAATGCCGACCACCAGAATTACCGGCAGTTCCAGCGCCTTGGCGAGGTCACTCAAGTCCTCGTGATCGTTCAATGGCACTCGAAACCCACCAGCGCCTTCCACAAGCGTTACATCAGCGCCCTGTGCCAGCACCGTGCGAACCGAGCGAATGACGTCCTTGAGCGAGAGAGGCTGGCCTGCGAGCCGAGCCGCTAAGTGCGGTGCAATGGCCGGTTCGAAGGTGTAGGGCGTGATCGTTCGCTCATCGAGTGCGGGGCGGCACTCGGCGGCAAGACGTCGAGTATCGCTGTTGGACAGCCCATGAGGTGTTTGTTCGCAGCCGGAGGCTACTGGCTTGCTGGCGGCCGTCGAATGTCCGAGGCTGTGCCAGCCCGATAGCAAACCGGCGCTTATGGTGGTTTTGCCGGCGTCGGTGTCGGTGCCGGTCACGAAGTAGGCGTGGTGCATATCTATGACCTGTCGAGTCGGTGAAGAGTGAGGTAGGCCACCCTGTAGCTGATGCTGAAGCCGGGCCCCCGGCTGGCCGCCTTGAAGGCGTGGGCGAAGCGGCGCGCCGGCAACCGTGTCGGCGCGTCGTTCAAGGGCGTATTGGCACCGATGCCACGAAGGTGTGCGAGTGCGCCGCTGAGTTCAGGGTGATCCTCGCGCTCCCAGCGGATCGCGCAGGTGGCCTCCGCGGCCGACATTGTGTCCAGAAGTGCACTCAGGGCATCGACGTCTGGAAAGGCATTCACCGGCGAAGGCCGGTCAAGCGTTTGATAGGCCCGAGTGAGTTCCGGCAGCGTGCCTTCCACCAGGGTGGCAATCAGTGCCTTTCCACCGGGTTTGAGTACGCGGATGATCTCATCGAGGGCGCGGGATATCTCGCACCATTGAAGCGCCAGACTCGAAACAACGGTATCGACCGAGGCCGCCTTCAAGGGCAGGGCCTCGGCGTCACCCTGAAGCCAGAGGGGAGACGGCGCGTCACAAGGCCACCCGTGCCGGGCGGTTGCGAGCATCTCTTTTGAAAGATCAAGGCCGATAAGCCGCGCATCCGGCGCGCGCCCAGCCAGATGTTTCAGGAGCCAGCCGGTACCACAGCCGATGTCAAGAAGCGCGCCGGACTCAGACAGTCCGGCCCGGGCAACCAGCGTCTGGGCGATGCGCTGCTGGAGCCGTGCGTGGTAATCATACTGCGCCGCCGCCTGACCGAAGCGTGCCTGTATGCGGTGTTTCTGCGTCATGTGCGCACCTGCCGTAGTACCCACTCAAGCGCCTCGGGCTGTGTAATCAGGTCGTGGTGGCTTCCCTCGATAAGGTCGGTCTCGATGCTCGCTCGCGTAAGCGCTGCGGCCGCGGTTCTGGGGACGAGTCTGTCGCCTCGCGCCATCAGCGCCGCGGTCGGTATTTTTGGGGGCGTGCTCAAGGACAAGCCCGCAAGCACATCAAGCCCGGCCAGCATGTGGTCGTAGGGCACGTTTGCCCGGTAGGTCATGATGTCGGTGGGTGTATTCGGTGCAATGCAGAGCTGTTCGAACTGGGCGATCGCGGTTTCCGGGCGGCCCTTGAACAACTGATAAAAGCGCTCGAACGTGGCGGGCACCATGGCGGTAGGCCAGCTGCTGTCCTGAATGAAACGGACGTTGCTGCCAAGCATTATGACGCGCTCGACACGCTCAGGGCAGCGCTCGGCAAGTTTTGATGCGAGCATGCCGCCGAGCGACCAGCCGACAAGGAGGCTGTTTTCGTCGATGTCTGCCATGAGACGATCGACCCACGCATCAGGTGAGGGGCCGGCGTGCCAGGGAAGCTCCAAAAGCCGCGCGGGCAGGTTCTGATCGGCCAGGTGACCGGCGAGGCCGTGCATCGCTTGCGCCGAGAAGGGCCAGCCCGGCAGCAAAAAAATCGAAGGGCTCATACGCTCGCCTCCGTGCACGTTTTGTGCATGCCGCACTGGCTGAGCGCGTCGATCAAGCGGTCCAGATCCTCATGGCGATGCGCACTTGAAAGCGTGATGCGAAGTCGCGCAGTGCCCATCGGGACCGTGGGTGGGCGGATGACGCCGACCAGAAGACCCTGTTCCCAGAGGGCGTCTCCCACTGCCAGTGCGTCGGCTTCATCACCGATCACAAGCGATTGAATCGGCGTCTCGGAGGGCAGAAGGCGCGCTTGAAGCGTTGCCGGGAGTTCGCGCTTGAAGTGAGCGATCAAATCTTTCAGGTGCGTTCGGCGCTCGCCTTCGGTGCGCGCGATGGTGATCGCTTCACAGCTTGCCCAGGCAAGCGCCGGCGAGAGCCCGGTGGTGAAGATGTAGGGCCGTGCGAACTGCGTCAGCGCCTCGATGACAGTCTCACTTCCGGCGACAAACGCCCCCTGTGTGCCGAAGGCCTTACCCAAAGTGCCGGTGACGATTGCGACGTCTGACTCCGTAAGACCGGCCTCGGCGACCGCGCCTTGCCCATAATCCCCAATCACGCCGAAGGCGTGCGCTTCATCAACCATCAGTGCCGAGTCGTGCGCGCGACAGTGTCCGGCAATCGCGCTGAGAGGAGCGCAATCGCCTTCCATGCTGAACACGCTGTCGGTCACGGTCAGTAAAGGGCGATCACGGGCGAGGCAATGCGTCAGGTGGTCGATGTCACCATGGCGATAGCGCGTCACTTTGGCGCCTGATAACCGGGCGCCGTCGAGAAGCGAGGCGTGATTGAGTCGGTCATGCAATACGGTATCGCCGCGCTCGCTGAAGGCGGCGATGGCTGCGAGGTTGGCCTGATAACCGCTTGAAAAAAGCCGTACCGCAGAGCGTCCGGTGAGTTCGCACAGGGTGTCTTCAAGCCGTCGGTGGGCGTCGGTATGGCCGCTGATCAGGTGTGATCCGCCGCTTCCCACCCCGAAACGACGCCCGCCTTCTTCCAGTGCCGTAACCAGGCGCGGATTGTCGGCAAGGCCAAGATAGTCATTGCTGCAAAAGGCCACCACGTCCTGGCCATTGATGCGGGTGCGCGTCTGGCTTGCAAGACTTCGCAGGCGGTGGTGGCGATCCCGCCTGGCCGCCTTGTGCTCGGCAAGACGGTTGGTCAGTCGTGCGGTGAGCATGTCAGGCGCTTGCATCGACGGTCAGGTCATCAAGGGCCTTGTGGCGCAGGGCATCATTGATCGCCGCCTGATGCGCCTGGTCAGTCACGCCGCAGTGATGCTCTGGGTGAAGTCCGAGCTTTTCAAACAGCGCCTTGTCCTTGTCCGCTTCCGGGTTGCCCGCCGTCAATAGACGCTCGCCGTAGAAGATCGAGTTGGCGCCGGCGAAAAAGGCCAGGGCCTGGGTGTCATCACTCATGTACTCGCGCCCGGCCGCGAGACGCACGTAGGAGCGCGGCATCAGAATACGCGCCACCGCAATGGTTCGAACGTACTCGATGGGGTCGAGGTCCTCAACGTGTTCAAGCGGGGTGCCCGGGATGCGAATCAGCATGTTGATCGGCACGCTTTCCGGATGGGTCGGCAGCGTCGCGAGCTGTTCGAGCAGGCCAACGCGGTCCTGCTCGGTCTCGCCCATGCCGAGGATGCCGCCACAGCAGACCTTCATGCCGGCGTCGCGCACGTTGGCGAGCGTATCGAGCCGCTCGCCGAAGGTGCGGGTGGTGATGATGTCGCCGTAGTATTCAGGCGAGGTATCAAGATTGTGGTTGTAGTAATCGAGCCCGGCGTCGCTGAGTGCCTGTGCCTGTTCAGGCGTTAACCGGCCGAGCGTCATGCAGGTTTCGAGCCCGAGCGCCTTGACCCCCTTGACCATCTCAAGCACGGCAGGCAGGTCACGTTCGGTGGGGGATTTCCAGGCAGCGCCCATGCAGAACCGACTGGCGCCGGCGTCGCGTGCACGTGCGGCGTCTTCAAGCACCTTGTTCACTGCCATCAGCTTTTCCTTTTCAAGACCGGTATTGTAGTGGCCGGACTGAGGGCAGTATTTGCAATCTTCAGGACAGGCGCCGGTCTTTATAGAGAGAAGCATCGAGACCTGAACGGCGTTGGGATCGAAGTGCTGGCGGTGAACGCTGTGCGCGCGGTAAAGCAGGTCGAAAAAGGGCAGTTCGAACAGCTCAGTGATTTCGGCGCGGGTCCAGTCGTGACGCTCTGCGGCCATAAGGGCTCCTCATCTTGGCTCGTTGTTCAGCGAGAGAGTAAGCGTCTGGTGTTTTATGTCAACCATGATCTTGTTTTTTGGTTTACAAGGTGGTGATGGGGGGTGCGATGAGATCAATGCTGATTGATGCGCTCGTACGCGCTACAGTGGAGCCATGACATGCAAAAGGATATGCACGGTGAGTGATACCGGTAGGCAAGGAGAACGAGAATGACGCTTCGTTTGCTGTTGAACGGCAAAACAGCAGGAGAGGAACCACTGCGTCAAGCGGTGAGCACCATGCGGGAGCAGGGGTATTCGCTTGACGTTCGAGTCAGCTGGGAAGGCGGTGACGTGTCCCGCTTCATTCAGGAGGCCGCCGAGGAGGGCGTGACCCGAATTATCGTGGGTGGCGGAGATGGCACCTTGAACGAGGCGGTCAACGGACTGATGCAGGTGTCCCCGGACAAGCGCCCCGAACTTGGCATTATCCCGATGGGGACCGCCAATGATTTCGCAACCGCGGCAACGCTTCCTACCGAGCCGCTTGAGGCGCTGACGCTGGCGCTAAAAGGGCATGCTCGGTCGGTGGATGTGGGCAAGCTCGATGAGCTTTTCTTTCTGAACATGCTCTCGGGTGGCTTTGGTGCCAAGATCACAACCTCGACGCCCCCGCTTTTGAAGAAGATGCTGGGCGGTGGCGCATATTCGCTGGTCGGTGCCATGCGGTTTTGGAGTTTCGAACCCTACCGCGGTGAACTGCGCTGGGATGGTGGTTCCTGCACGGTCGATGCGATGGTGCTTGCCATCGGCAATGGTCGTCAGGCGGGGGGGAGTCAGGAATTGACCCCGCACGCCCATATTGATGATGGTCTGTTGGATGTGCTGATCGTCGATACGTTCGGCTATCGCAATATCCCGGCGGTGGTCAAGGAAATGGAGGCGCTCGGCCCGGACGGACGTTTCGTGCGGTATTTCAAGACGGCCTGGGTGACGTTTGACAGTGAGCAGAAGTTTCCCCTCAACCTCGATGGCGAAGCGCATGAGGTCGATACGCTCGAGTGCTCGGTCAAGGCCGGTGCTGTCAACATCGTACTGCCCGATGACTGCCGCTTGTGCAGTCAGTGATCCGACAGCAGGGAGAAAGTATGGATGAATTCATGAAAGCCGCCCTTGACGAGGCCCGCCAGGGGTTTGAGGAAGGCGGTGTGCCCATCGGCTCGGTGCTTGTGCATCAGGGTCGGATTCTTGGCCGCGGCCGCAATCAGCGTGTTCAGAAAGGCAGCGCGGTCTTGCATGGTGAAATGAGCGCGCTCGAACATGCCGGTCGGCTTCCGGCCGAAGTCTATCGGGCGTGTACGCTCTATACCACGCTGTCACCGTGCCCGATGTGTTCCGGTGCCATCGAGCTCTACGGTATAAAGCATGTCGTGATTGGCGAGAACACCACCTTCATGGGGGCGGAGTCGGCGCTTGAGGCCAAGGGGGTTCGGCTCGAGGTGCTCAATGACCCCGAATGCATGCACCTGATGGCGCGCTTTATAGAAACGCGTCCGGATATCTGGTTTGAAGACATCGGAGAAGAGGGCGGTACGCCGCAGCGTTAAGCGTCATGGACTCGACATCGTCTAGGGTGAATGTTAGAACGATGTCCCATGTCACTCATACATTAAAGCCATAAATACGAGTGGACGGCTTCGGTCGCGCGGAACGAAGGACACATTGCATTTCGCAATTTTCATCAAGGAGTGAACGGTATCATGACAATCAAGACACTTTCTGCAGCAAGCCTTGCGTTCGTAATGGCCCTGGGTCTCAGCGCCTGTGGTGACAATGGCGACGATGCACCTGGCTCTGACCAGCAGCAAAGCCAGGAAAATGCCCAGATGCAGCAGGATGAATCCACCACCGGTACGGATTCGGGCATGTCACAGGGGTCTGATGACAGCATGCAACACGATCAGAGCATGGACACCGACTCTGGCAGCATGACAGATGGCGACATGGATTCTGAAGACACCATGGGCTCGGATGAGTCTGATGCGACCAACAGCAGCAATACCATGGAAAGCATGCAGGAAGACGACACCAGCATGGGCGAGCAGGACGACGCTGTGAAAAGCTCTGATTCAAAAGCCGGCGCAGGCGCCGATTCCTCGGCAACCATGAGCGGTGCCGAAAACGCGGAGCAGCTCAACAACAGCGGCGAAAATACCCAGTAAGGCTGAAATCGCCCTGTTTGAAAAAGCCCTGCCTGACGGTGGGGCTTTTTTTATGGCGCCTTTTTGGCCCGTGGCCATAAAAAAACCCGCTCGATGAGCGGGTTTTCTGGACCAGTCACACTAAATTGCTTAGTTGACGACCTTGATGTTCGCGGCTTGCAGGCCTTTCTTGCCTTGGGTCACTTCAAAAGACACTTTCTGTCCATCCTGCAGGGACTTGAAGCCGTCTGCCTGGATTTCGGAGAAATGTGCAAAGAGGTCATCGCCACCATCGTCTGGCGAAATGAAGCCGTAGCCTTTGGTGTCGTTGAACCATTTGACAGTGCCAGTTGCCATGTCGTTTTCCTTTCTTACTTGCTGAAGACTTCGAGCCGGGGCCCGTGTAGCGTTGGGCTTATCAGGGGAAAATAGATCGCTTGATCTATCGACACTCAGATCACGCCGAGACATCACCTGCAAACCTACAAAATCAGAATGCGTCACTCTAAAAATATCGTCAAGCTTATTTTTGGGGGTGTATGCGTTAGTATTAATGCGAATTTCAGCGACATATAAGAGAGGGTTTATGCCGGTACAAAACGTCGATTACACCAGTGTAAATGCCGCCGAACACTTCACGACTTCCCTCAGGGAAACCGGGTTCGGAGTGCTCCGTAATCATCCGCTGGACATGGATCTGGTTGAACGTATCTACGAGCAGTGGGCGCACTTTTTCAGCTCGGACGACAAGGCTCAGTGGCGTTTCGATCCAAACACTCAGGATGGCTATTTTCCGCCTGACGTTTCCGAAACCGCCAAGGGCAGCTCACAGAAGGATTTGAAAGAGTACTACCACGTCTATCCGTGGGGGAAAGTGCCGGATGCGCTCGAGCAGGATATTCGTGAGTACTACCGCCAGGCTGATGCGCTCGCCGGCGAGTTGCTCTCCTGGATAGAAGCGCACACGCCGGAAGCCGTTGCCACGCAGTACAGTCAATCGCTTTCCTCCATGATTGACGGCAGTCAGCAGACGCTTCTTCGAGTGCTCTACTATCCGCCGATCCCAAACGATGCCCCGGTGGATGCGGTGCGCGCTGCGGCCCATGAAGACATCAATCTGATTACCCTGTTGCCGGCCTCAAATGAACCCGGGCTTGAGGTTAAGGGGCGCGATGGAGAGTGGTTGCCGGTGCCAAGTGATCCGGGTCAATTGATCATCAATGTCGGCGATATGCTTCAGGAAGCGTCTCAGGGCCATTTCCCGTCGACCACCCATCGGGTCGTCAACCCCGATGGTGCATCCGCACGCCGCGCACGACTGTCGCTGCCTTTGTTTCTTCATCCCAAACCGGATGTCGTATTGTCAGAGCGCTATACTGCCGACAGTTATCTCAAGGAACGGCTCAAGGAACTAGGCGTTATATGACTGCCCATTGGCCTGCCTACTGGCGGGCCGCGACCCATCCGGCGGACGCAGAGTTCGCCTGCGCGCTCGTCAATCAGACGATGTCACCCTATTGGCGCATGCGGCACATGGCGTTCAGTCGCCGCAAGTTCATGGATCTCTGGCCCAAGATGGAGGCCGCGATCATTCAATACTCCGGCCCTCGAGACGGCTTTATCGGTTGGGACATTCAGGGGCGAGTCGGTTATCTCCGTGAGCTTCACTTGATCGAAGCGTGCCGCGGTCAGGGTCTTGGGGGGCGCGTGCTCGATGACTGGCTTGCGCTTCAGCGGAACGGGCCTGCGACAAGCGTTGAGCTCAAGGTATTCGAGAACAACCCGGCAAGGCGCCTTTATGAGCGCGCCGGGTTTCATTTCAGGCGTTATTTCGACGATCGCACCGGTTTGATCGAAATGCGCTGTACCTTATAAGCGCCCGGCTGTCACAATTGCTACCCATTTGTCCACTTTCTATGTGAACTGCAATGACTCAAGTATCCACTTCTGATAACCATGAACCTACCCACAATCTCTGGCTCGGTTATGTGCTCTGGATTTTCGGTTTCATGGGCGCGCACCGGTTCTATTACGGTAAGCCGCTGACAGGCACGCTCTGGTTTTTTACCCTGGGGCTTTTTTTCGTTGGCTGGATCATCGATCTATTGTTGATCCCATCCATGGCCCGGGAGGCGACCACGCGCTTTCGAAACGGTCGGATCAACTACTCCCTGAGCTGGCTGTTGTTGACCTTTACCGGCGTGTTTGGTCTGCACCGGTTCTATATGCGAAAGATCGTGACCGGCATTATCTATCTTCTGACCGGGGGGCTGTTCCTGCTCGGAATTCTCTATGATTTCTGGACACTCAATCAGCAGTTGAGCGAGTGCAATGCCCGCGATGACGGCAAGCGGCTCGGGAAGGATCTGTAAATGTCGGCGGAATCCAAACCTGTTATCTACGCGGCCATGGCCGGGAACCTTCTGATTGCGATCACCAAGTTCATCGCCGGGGGCATCACGGGGAGTTCCGCCATGCTGTCGGAGGGAATTCACTCGGTGGTCGATACCGGCAACCAGGTATTGTTGTTGCTTGGGATGAAGCGCGCCCAGCGGCCGCCGGATGCACAGTTTCCGTTCGGCTACGGCAAGGAAGTCTACTTCTGGAGCTTTGTGGTCGCGATGCTGATCTTCTCAATCGGCGCTGGGGTGTCGCTGTTCGAAGGTATTTCACATGTATTGAATCCCGAACCGATGACCAGCCCGATGATCAACTACATCGTGCTCGGGCTTGGCATTTTGTTCGAGGGCGCCTCGTGGGCCTTTGCGCTGCATCAGTTTCGAAAGGCCAAGGGCAAGTGGAGTTACGTTCAGGCCGTACGGCGGGGCAAGGACCCCTCGCTGTTCATGGTTGTGTTCGAGGATTCGGCCGCGCTTCTGGGGTTGGTTGTTGCCATGGCCGGTGTTGCGCTGAGTCAGTGGACCGGAAACCCGGTATTTGACGGTGCAGCCTCGATTGTCATCGGCTTGATTCTGGCGGGAACTGCCGTCTGGCTTGCGACGGAAACCAAGGGGCTTCTGATCGGTGAAAGCGCGAACTCGAATGTGGTCAGCCGCATTCGCGAGCTTGCTGAAAAGGCGCCTCTGATCGAGCGTGTGCATGAAGTGCTCACGATGCACATGGGCCCGGATTTCGTACTGGTCAACATCAGTGTTCGTTTCAAGCGAGAGGCGAGCGCCTCGGAGATCGAAGGCTGTATCGCCGACCTGGACCGCCAGATGAAGGCTGAGCACGAAAGCATCAAGCGCATGTTCATCGAAGCGGAGTCCTACCGGGGCGTGGATAGCCGGGATGAGCGTTAAACGCATATCCGTTATTGAAAAGAGACTGTCTGTCTACTGCGTGTTCATGGATAGAACGCGAGATAAACCTTTAAAGGACATAGCATGGCACAGCGCATCGAACTGACCGGGCTTTTGGAAACGCTCGATGACAACGTCGAGGGGGATGAAACGAGCCTTGGCGACATTTTGGAGATTTTCGAGGGGCGAGGGTTCGGGCCGTTGATCACGATTCCGGCCCTGATTGCCTGGCTTCCGACCGGGGCAGTGCCCGGTATTCCATCGTGTTGCGGTATCTTCATCGCGTTGATGGCCATTCAGCTGGCCATGGGCAAAAAATCCCCCTGGTTGCCGACGAGATTGAAAGAGCGGTCAATCTCGCGTGAAACACTTCAAAAAACCATCAAGAAGATCAAACCCTTTACCCGCAAGGTGGACAAGCTTTTAAAGCCACGATGTCAATGGGCGGCAAGTACCGGCGTACTGCGGGTGCTTGCTGTCTTTATTGCGCTGCTGGGCGCTGCGATGATTCCGCTTGAATTGCTGCCGTTTGCCGCTGCCGTGCCGGGGTTTACTCTGACACTGATCGGGCTTGGTATTGTTGCCCAGGATGGGGTGGCCATCCTGGGCGGCCTTGCTGTGGCCCTCGGCGGAAGCGTCTGGATCGCGACGCTTATTTGACTCAGTCGTTGCGGTGGGCCAGAAGCGCGCTGTCGTAACGTATCTGACGTTCCTGGGCGCTCATCATGGCAACATCCTGTGTGGTGCCCTTGGCAAGACTTTCGAAGATGACCTGATAGGCCAGAACCGCCTGGACGTAATCGCGGGTTTCGCGAAAGGGAATCGACTCGACGAATAGATCAAAGGGTTGATTGCCTTGCGTAAGCCAGCGGTCGACACGGCCAGGGCCTGCATTATAGGCCGCGATAGCGGCGACCCGGTTGCCGCGATACCGGTCGAGCATCGATTTGATGTAAGCGCTGCCCAACTGCACATTGGGCACGACCTGAGTCAGGCTTGCCGGCCCCTCATAAGGCAAATTCTTGCGCTTACTGACATGGCGTGCGGTGCCTGGCATAAGCTGCATCAAGCCTAACGCTCCGGCCGATGAGCGCGCTTCGGGATTGAAGGCGCTTTCGCGTCGGGCAATGCCCATCAGTAGATACGGACTGACATTGTTTTCCCGTGCCTGATGCTTGAAAAGCTCGGCGTAGGCCGGTGGGAAACGCCAGCTGAGTGCGTCCCACTGCTTGCTTCGAATGGAGGTAAATACGGCCAGGTCGAACCATTCGTGTTGAAGCGCGTAGTGGGCAAGCTCATACACGCGCTCACCCGTTGATCGGTCGATCAAATAGAACCATTCGGTTCTTGCAAGCCCGCTTTCCCCGATACGCTCGAGCGCGTTGATACGCTGGATGGCCGGCAGTTTATCGAGCTCGGCGAGTGCGTAAAGGGCCTTGTCGCGCTGGTCCTGATTCAAGTCATAGGGCCGACCGACCTTGTCAGCGGCTGCGAATCCGAAAAAGCTTCGCTGTGTGGCTGCGGCCTGATAGTGCTCGAGCGCCTGGCTCTCTTGACCAAGTGCTTGTTCGGCGCGAGCCAGCCAGTACTGCCAGCGGGCGTCGGTGCGTTGCTCGTCCGGCATCCGCTCGACCCAGCGTTTTACAATCGCCCATTGGCCACGCGCCAGCGCCGTGCGCACTCTGAGCTCAAAAAGGTCTTCCTGATTGAGTGAGGTTAGAGTGGCGTCGACCCAGTCGAAATTCTCGTCGTGATCACGAACCAGAGTATAAAAGGCGAGATCGTGTTCGATGGCCTTTCGGGTCTCAGCGGTGACAGGGGCGTTCGGGCCAAGTCGCTGCCAAAGCGTCAGTGCTGTCTGCGTGTTCTGACGGGTCAGGCTGTGAAAGGCGGCTTCGAACAGGGAGTCCAGTACCGGGCGCGAGAAGGCCTTTTGATCAACTGTCGCAATACGCTCGGGCGTCTTTGAAAGCTGTTCATAGGTCGAGGCGGCGGGCTGCCAGCTTGGGCTCAGAAGGTCGCTCAGGTAATTGGCAAGTCCGTCGTTGCCGGCTTCCCAGGCCTTGATCAGTCGAGACCAGATCTGCGCGTCACCAATGGCCCCCTGGGCTCTGAGCGCATCGAACAAGGGGTCGCAGGCGTTGTCCTGAGAGCGGCCGACGTTCCAAAGGGCGCGGCCACCGTCGATGGCTTTCTGGTTATCGATGCCAAGGTAGGCGCGGTAGAAGTAGCATTGGCGTGCGACGCCGTTGGGTGCGTTGCCGCCGCTGATCTCGCGCAGCTCGTTGAATCGACCGGCTTGGCCGTAGGCGCCGATGGCGACGTCGCGCATCCAGACGCTCAAGGGGGAATCATCGTGGGTGTCGATGAAGTGCTGGACCTGCTCGGGAGAAAGCCCGGGTAGTCTGGCTTTCAGGCGATGATAATCGATGTAGCCTGAAAGAACATGCTGATCGATACTGGCTTCGTCAATCGCCTGCCACTGATGAGCACGCGCGGCATCGAGTGCGCTTCTAAGCGCGCGATCATCGGCGTAGGCGCTGTTTGGCAACCAAAGCGAAAGCACGCCGGTCAAACAGGCGGCGGAAAGTCGAGTTAGAAATGTCACCTGAGTTCTCCTGGCGTTATGAGGAAGCGGTGGACCGCTTAGGCTGCGATAGACCGCTTTTGGGGCGCGCGGTTTCAGACTAACCTTGAAGAAAGAACCGTCAAATTTTCAACAGTGTGACTCAACCCGAATTCAGGAGATGCCATGAAAAAGGCCAAAGGCGGTATGCTTTCTCGTCTATTGGGGGGGCGGTCCCGCCTTCTCTTTCGAATCGTTCGAGCGGTCAAGACTTACGGGTTACTCCTGCGCGACTGGTGGTCAGGCAGCTATCGCCCCTTGCCCAAGCGGGCAACGGCGCTGATGGTGTTGACGCTTGTGTACATCGTGTCGCCCTTCGATCTGATTCCCGATTTCATTCTCGGCTGGGGGTGGCTCGATGATCTCTTCATCGGCGGTTGGCTGCTGACGCGGCTCGATGAGTCGCTCGAGGACTATCGACAATGGCGCGCAGCGCGCCCACGTGATGCATGAGGATTCAATGACACAGGATACGGACTGGCGCTACGCAATGACGCGCTACGTCAAGGGCATGCCTCATACCCGGGCAACGGGGCTTGAGGTCATCAAGGCTTCAAAAGGGGATGTGACAATGCGGCTGCCCTGGCAGCCGTGGTTTGCAGGCGATCTTTCCCGCGGGCTTGTGCACGGCGGTGTCATTACGATGGTGCTCGATACGCTGTGTACCGGAACGGTGTTGTGCGGGCTAGGGCGCCCTGAAATCTGCCCGACGCTTGATCTGCGTATCGATCACTACCGCCCGGCCCGTGTCGGGCATGCAATGGTCGCCAATGCCGTCATCGTCAACGTGACCGGCTCGATCGCAACCGTTGAGGGCACGCTCTGGCAGGTCAACGCGCCCGAGAAGACGATTGCCCGTGCGGTCGGAAGCTTTGCCCGTCTGCCGCCGGAGATGACCCCTCACAATTTCGAACGCCTTCTATGTGGCCGACCCACCCATTCCCACAACACCGAGTCCCATGTCTGATACCTCTTCTCTTGACTGGCTCGAGCAGAGCCGGGCAATCAACGCCCCTGATACCATCCTCGACAACATGCCCTACGCGCGCTGGCTTGGTATCGAGGTGACACGCGACGATTCCGGGCTGGTCTTTATGCTCCCGGCGCGGCGCGACATGATCGGCAACCCCTTGCTTCCGGCAATCCATGGCGGCGCCATGGGCGCGTTCATGGAAACTGCGGCCATCATCGACACCATGCTGGCCTTGAGAACGGCCAAGATGCCGAAGATCGCCAACTTCTCGATCGATTATCTGCGCGCCGGAAAGTGCCAGCCGACCTACGCCCGGTGCGAACTGGTTCGAGAAGGCAAACGGTTGGCCAATCTCCGGGTGCATGCCTGGCAGGCCTCGGAAGACCGGCTGGTTGCCACCGCCCGACTTCACTGCGTATTGGCCGAGCTCGATCAGACGTCGATACGCTAGTGTCGATGTCAAAGGCTTGAAAAAGTGTTGGGTATCCCCCATCTAGCTCGCAGCTGGTGCCCGAACGTCGGGCACGGTCCTTGTTGATTGAGCTGAGGAAGGGATAAATGACGACAGCGACCGACGAACAGACACTTGGGTTCCAAACCGAGGTCAAACAGCTTCTGAATCTGATGATTCATTCGCTGTACTCCAACCGCGAGATTTTCCTGCGCGAGCTGGTCTCCAACGCAGCCGATGCCTGCGACAAGCTTCGCTACGCCGCGCTCAATAACGACGCGCTGTATGAAAACGACGCCGAGCTTCGCGTCGAGATCGAGCACGACGCCGAGGCCGGCACGGTCACCATCCGTGACAACGGCATCGGCATGAATCGTGACGATGTGATCTCGAACCTCGGAACGATCGCGCGTTCGGGCACCGCTGAATTCATGCAGCAGCTCTCCGGCGAGCAGCAAAAGGACGCCAAGCTGATTGGTCAGTTCGGGGTCGGTTTCTATTCGGCGTTTATCGTCGCCGATGAGGTGACCGTGCGTACCCGCAAGGCAGGCGATGAGCTGGGCGAGGGCGTTGAGTGGCAGTCTCGCGGTGAAGGCGAATTCACGATCTCAACCATCGAGCGCGACCGTCACGGCACTGAAATCGTGCTGAGCCTCAAAAGCGATGCCACCGAATTCGCCGACGATCAGCGCCTCAAGTCGCTGGTACGCAAGTACTCCGACCACATCGATATCCCGGTTCGAATGCCGACGACCCAGGAAGACGAGAGCGGCGAGACCACCGTCAGCTGGGAAACCGTCAATGAGGCGCAGGCGCTGTGGGTCAAGCCCAAGAGCGAGATCAGCGACGACGAGTACAAGGGCTTCTACAAGCACGTCGCCCACGATTTCACTGACCCGCTGACCTGGAGCCACAACAAGGTCGAGGGCAAGCTCGAATACACCAGTCTTCTGTACGTGCCGAGCCGAGCGCCGTTCGATCTGTATCAGCGCGACGGGGCCCGCGGCCTGAAACTCTATGTTCAGCGCGTATTCATCATGGACGACGCCGAGCAGTTCCTGCCGCTGTACCTGCGTTTCGTCAAGGGCGTGGTCGATTCCAATGATCTGTCGCTCAACGTCTCGCGTGAGATTTTGCAGCAGGACCCGAAGGTCGAGTCGATCAAGAGCGCGCTCACCAAGCGTGGCCTCGACATGCTCAAGAAGCTTGCCAAGGACCCTGAAAGCTATCAGAGCTTCTGGACCCAGTTTGGTGAGGTTCTGAAGGAAGGCCCGGGCGAAGACTACGCCAACCGCGAGAAGATCGCCTCGCTTCTGCGCTTTTCATCGACCCATACCGACGCCGCGACGCAGGATCAATCGCTTGACGATTACATCGCGCGCATGAAGGAAGGGCAGCAGAAGATCTACTACGTGATTGCCGACGGTTTCAACGCGGCTAAAAATTCGCCCCACCTCGAAATCTTTCGCAAGAAAGGTCTCGAAGTTCTGCTGCTATCCGACCGTATCGACGAGTGGCTGATGAACCACCTGACCGAATACGACGGCAAGCAGATGGTCGATGTGGCCAAGGGTGACCTGGATCTGGGCGACGTCGAAGACGAAGCCGAGAAGCAGGCCCAGCAGGAGAGCGCCAAGGAGAAGGAAGGGCTGGTCGGGCGTCTCAAGACCACGCTTGAGTCACGCGTTCAGGACGTTCGTGTTACCCACCGCCTGACCGATTCGCCGGCCTGTGTCGTACTGCCGGAGCATGAGATGGGCTATCAGATGCGGCGTCTGATGGAAGCGGCCGGCCAGCCGGTTCCGGACGTCAAACCGATTCTCGAGATCAATCCGGATCACCCGTTGATCAATCGACTCGATCGCGAGCAGGATGGTTTCGACGGGTTCGCCGAGGTCATCCTCGATCAGGCGATCATCGCCGAAGGCGGTCATCTGGACGACCCGGCTGCCTACGTCAAGCGCTTGAACACCTTGCTTGCTAACTGATGGCCGCGTCGTAACGCGTTATGAAGAGCCCGCTTTCGAGCGGGCTTTTTTGTGCCGATTGCGCCTTTTCTGCATGCCGGCCGTTCAGCGCAAGCCTCATGCCCTGATAAGCCAAGTTGCAAATTGGGCGACGTGCTAGTGTCGCTCGCCCACATCATTGCACCTTGCGACTTTCATGATTTTACTGTTTCGAACTGCGTTTCTTGCGGCGCTGTGCCTGGGGCACGCGCTCTTTCTGTCCCTCGCCCATGGCGCCGATACCCGTCATGGTGCGTCCATGCCGGATCTTCGAGAGGTTGCCCCCGGCCCGGAACGCAAGGCCGCGTTTTTCGAGCTGATCATGCCACTGGTCAACGGCGCCAATGCACGTATCGAACGCGAGCGCGCCTGGCTTACCTCACTTCGGGAGCAAAAAAACCTGTCCAGGCTCGAGCGGCAGCGTCTGACTCAGCTGTGCGCCCGCTATCGGCTTGAGTGCGAGGAGTCGATCCCCTGGGCTGCACTTGAGCAGCGTGTCGATACGCTGCCGGTGGAGCTGGTGGTGAGTCAGGCGATTCTGGAGTCGGGCTGGGGCACCTCACGGCTTGCCCGCCGCGGCAACAATCTTTTCGGCATGCGCTGTTTCGGCAAGGAGTGTGGCATTCAGCAATTGGGCAGTGCCCGACGGTTTCAAACCTTTCAAAGCGTCGGGGCTGCCGTCGAGGCCTACATTCTCAACCTCAATACCCATCCGGCCTACGCAACGCTTAGACGCCTTCGCGCCGAGGCCGGCGCCGATGAGCGGGTGCCCACCGGAGCCGGTCTGATTCCTGGGCTGACCCGATACTCAACGCGCGGCATCGGCTATCTACACGCGCTGCGACAGATTCTGGTGGACAACCAGCGCGCGATCACTCAGTACCGGCAGGTGCAGAGTCCGCAAATGGCGGCCAACTGACGCGTGCGATCAACCCGCCCTCGGGGCGGTTGATGAACGAAAGCCGGGCGTTCTGACGCAGCGCCAGTGTATTGACGATGGAAAGCCCGAGGCCGGTGCCGGCCATGTGCTGATGGTTTTGACGATAGAAGCGCTCGGTCAAACGATCGAGGTTTTCCTCGGGCACGCCCGGGCCTTCATCGATCACTTCAAGCGTTGGCTCGTCGTCGACTGTCTTGAGCACCAGCATGATCACGGCGCCTTCCGGGCTGTAACGCAGCGCGTTATCCAGTAGGTTCCTGATCAATACCCCCAGTTCCGTCGCCTCGCCGCAGACCTTGAGCGCGGTATCACCTTCGATGGCAAGCTGTTGCCCTCGCGTCTCCGCCACCGGCCAGAGCTCGCTTGAAAGCTGCGCCGCCAGTGGATAGAGCGCGACGTGCTCACGCGTGGGGGCGCTGCTGCGTTCGAGCCTTGCAAGCGTCAGAAGCTGTTCGACCACGCGCTGCAACCGCTCGATGCCCTGATAGGCCTTGCCGAGCGAGGCCTTTTCACCCACCGGATCGGTGCGGGCGTTTTGAAGGTGAATCTTGAGGCTGGCAAGCGGCGTGCGAAGCTCATGGGCTGCGTCTGAGGTAAATCGACGTTCGCGCTCAAGCGTCGTCTTGAGGTGCGCGATAAACGCGTTGATGGCGTCTCGCAACGGGACAAGCTCCAGGGGGACGTCCTCATTGATGGGGTCGAGCGCCTTGTGGTGGCGCCGGCCGACCTGACTGGACAGACGGTCGAGTGGGCGCAGCCCCCGAAGCACCAGGGCACCGATGATCAGCGCCAGAAGCGGAATCGCGATCAGATAAGGAATGGTGTTGCTGAGTGCGATCTTGCCGGCAAGCTCCTGTTCGAACGCCTTGCGAAGGCCCACCGAGATCCAGCCGCGCCCCTCACCGAGTCTCATGCTGAATACCCGCCAGTCCTGCTCGTCGTACGTCTGCCAGCGAAACCCGGTTTCGGTAGGCGCTGGAAAGGCGCCGTTGTCGTGCCATTCGCCGTCAAGCACCCGAGGCGTGCCGTTGGGGCCCCAGAAGCCAACAGAGATCATGCGCTCTTCGTGAAAGTAACGAACGGCCTGGTCGGCCCGGTCATCGATCGGCGCCGCAACGCCATCGTCTGAGAAGTACCGTCCCGGATGGTCGGGCTGATCGAGCCGGCGAGCCAGAGCCTGGTAATGTTGTTCGTTAAGGGTGGTGTCGTTCAGCCCGGCGATGATGCGTGCGAACTTCGCAAGCTCGGCATCGAACATTTCATCCATTTCATGCTGACTGGTGAAATAGGCGGCGGTAATCGCAAGCCCCGCTCCGAGCAGCAAGGCAAGCGTGATGGTCCAGAGCAGGTAGCGTTTGATGGAGCGCATGAGGGTCTCTAGGTAAGCGCGTCGTTCAAGCGATAGCCGATACCGCGCAGGGTCTTGATCAGCGAGCTGTCGAGCTTCTTGCGAAGATGATGCACGTGCACTTCCAGCGCGTTGGATTCCACATCGTCCTGCCAGCCGTAAAGCACGCTTTCAAGCTGAGGACGAGTCAGGACTTGCCCCGGATGATTGGCAAGCTCTCTTAAAAGGGCGTATTCCCGGCGGTTCAGCGCCACCGGTTCACCGCGCCAGCACACTTCATGGCGCGCCTCATCGATCACCAGCGGCCCCAGCTCGATGCGCTGGGTCGCGCGCCCGTGGGCGCGGCGGATGACCACTCGAAGGCGGGCCAGCAGTTCATCAAGTTCGAACGGCTTCAATACGTAATCGTCGGCGCCGGCGTCAAGACCTGCCACGCGCTCATCGACGTGATCCCGCGCTGTCAGAATCAGTACCGGCAGCGTGCTGTGTCGCCGAAGACGCCTCAGTACCTCCATCCCATCCATGCCCGGAAGTCCCAGATCCAGAACCAGCGCGGCGTAGTCATGATTGACGTTGAGCGCCTCGTCGGCGAGCCGACCATCGGTTAGCCAATCGACCATATAGCCTTCCCGCGACAGCGCGGTCTCGACACCATCGCCAAGCAACGGGTCATCTTCGACAAGCAGTATCCGCATGTACGTGCCTCTAAAAGCGTTTGGCACCAGTGTGCTGCCAAAGCCTTAACGCTTACTTAAATGGTTGGCGGGGATATTCGCATGTGATGTGTTCGGGGTCCGGGCGCCAATGATGCCATACTGCACCCACAGTTGCCGTTTCGAGAAACAAGATGCTTGACCGACTCCAGTTCGATAATCGATACGCCCGGTTGCCCGAGGCGTTCTATACCCGGGTTCAGCCCACGCCTCGCGCCGGTACACGGGTGCTGGATGTGAGTCCTGGCTGTGCGGCGCGGCTCGGCCTTGAGGGGCTTGAGCCCTTGGACGATCAGCTTCGGGCGCTTATGGCCGGGCAGTGGGTGCCCGAAGGCGCGGAGCCGTTGGCCCAGAAATACACCGGGCATCAGTTCGGTGCCTACAATCCGGCGCTTGGCGACGGACGCGGGCTGTTGCTTGGTGAGGTCGATACGCCGTCGGGGCCGATGGACCTTCATCTCAAGGGGGCGGGGCGTACGCCGTATTCCCGCTTCGGCGACGGCCAGGCGGTGCTGCGCTCGAGCGTGCGCGAATATCTGGCAAGTGAAGCGATGGCGGGCCTTGGTATCCCGACCACCCATGCGCTGGCGGTTGCCATTAATGATGAGCGGGTGCCCAGAGAGCGGGTCGAGCCGGGGGCGACGCTTTTGCGCGTCGCTGAAAGCCATGTGCGGTTCGGCCATTTCGAATGGCTGGGGCTGTCCGGGCAGACCGAGGCGCTCAAACAGCTGGCCGATCACGTTATCGACCGTCACCGGCCCTGGCTCAAAAATGTGGACGCCCCCTATGCCGCGCTCTTTGCCGATGTGGTCGAGCGCACCGCTCACCTGGTGGCGGACTGGCAGGCTTACGGCTTCGTTCATGCCGTGATGAACACCGACAACATGTCGATTCTCGGGCTGACCATTGATTACGGGCCCTACGCGTTTCTGGACGCCTATGTGGCCGACCGTGTGCCCAACCGAACCGATGCCCAGGGGCGCTACGCCTTCGATCAGCAGCCGGGCGTTGCGCTCTGGAATCTGGTCAGGCTCGCCCAGTCACTGGTCTCGCTGGTGGACAAGTCCACGCTCGAGGCCGAGCTCGGGCGCTTCGAGGGGCATCTTCAGGCCCGTTTCGGCGACACCATGCGCGCCCGGTTCGGACTCGAGACGTTTGAAGACGAGGATTCGGAGCTTTGCCGGCAATGGCTTGACCTTCTGGGAGACCAGCAGCTCGATTATCACCGCTCGTTTCGCGCCCTGTGTGCGTACGATGACACCTTGGCAGGCCGTGAAGCACTGCTCGATGTGCTGGGTGACACCGAGGCCGCACGGGCCTTTCTTGCGCGCTACGATCAGCGCCTTGGCCGAGAGCACCGCGCTGTCGAGGCCCGTCAGGCGGCGATGCGTCAATGCAACCCGTACTACGTTCTAAGGCTTCACCACGCTCGGTCAGTGATCGAGGCCGCAGAGCAGGGCGATGTCGGCCCGCTCAAGGAATACCGAGCCTGTTTGTCGGCGCCGTTCGAGCCTCGGGAAACGCACGGGGCATGGCATCTGCCGCCGGAAGCCGGTGCGCAGGAAATAACATTGTCGTGCTCGTCGTGAGCAGGTAGGCTCGCCACACGTCGCGATAAACAAGGTTTTTCGATTGATGACAGACACATACGACAGTGTGACCCGCACACCCGAACGCATCGCCGTCCTCGGCGGTGGCAGTTTCGGCACCTCGCTTGCAAGCATCGCGGCGACCAAGGGCGCGCGCGTGCGCCAATGGATGCGGGACGACGCACTCGCACGCGAAATTACCGAGCAGCACCATAACTCGCGCTATCTGCCGGGCATCGAGTTGAACCCGACCATCAAGGCCAATACCGACATGGCGTGGGTGCTCGAGGATGCGGAGCTTGTCTTGATCGCAATTCCGTCAGCGTCGTTTCGGGCCGTTGTTCGCATGGCTCGCCCCTGGCTCAATGAGCATCAGGTGCTCTTGAGCACCACCAAGGGCATCGAGGAAAGCACGTTTTCACTGATGAGCGACATCGTGCGCGAGGAAACCGACAGCACCCACGTGGGTGTCTTATCCGGCCCCAACCTTGCCTCGGAGCTTGCCGCCGGCCATCTGACCGCGACAGTGGTCGCAAGCGATGACCCGTTCACGCGGGCTTCGGCCCAGGCCTGTCTGAGCTGCGATTACTTTCGAGTGTATGCAAGCAATGACCGCTACGGGGTTGAACTCGGAGGCGCCCTCAAAAACATCTACGCCATCGGCGTTGGCATGGCGGCCGCGCTCGGCATGGGCGCCAACACCAAAAGCATGATCATGACCCGGGCGCTGGCTGAAATGAGCCGCTTTGCCGTGAGCCTTGGCGCAAGCCCGCTGACCTTCTTGGGCCTTGCAGGCGTCGGTGATTTGATCGTGACCTGCTCAAGTGAGCTTTCGCGCAATTACCGCATTGGCTACGCCGTAGGCGAGGGCCGAACGCTTGACGACGCCATCGAGACGCTCGGACAGGTCGCCGAGGGGGTCAATACCGTGCGTCTCGTGCATCAGCGCGCGAGCCAGGAAGGCATCTACATGCCGCTGGCCGACGGGTTGTACCGGGTGCTGTTCGAGGGCGTTTCCCCCCAGGACATGGGGCTTACGCTCATGCGAAGCGATCACAGCAGCGACGTTGAATTCACGCTCTCCCGTCAGGACGCACAGCGGGATCATCACTCACTCTACGAGACCAATCAGGACCCACGCACATGAAACTATTTATCATGCGACACGGCGAAGCTGCCTCCGGAACCCCCGATGCCTCACGCCCCCTTGAACCTCTCGGCGAGCAGGAAGTGCGTCAAAGCGCGCAGTGGCTTAAAGAAACGCTGACCGACAGCGAACGTGAGTCACTGACCATCGTGGGAAGCCCCTACAAGCGGGCACGTCAAACCGCGGATCTGGTCGCGCAGGCGTTGGGTGCCGCGAGCTCGCTGTCATTGCCGTTGATCACCCCGGACGCACCGCCGGAATCCGTGATCGAGTGGCTTCAGGAAAATGCCTCCGACGGCAGCCCCTGGCTGCTGGTTAGCCATATGCCGCTGGTGGCGGATCTGGTCGGTCGACTGGTCGATGGCGGCACGCACGCACGCATGCCGATGGGCACCGCCGACATCGCGGTTCTTGACGCCGATGTATGGGCGGCCGGCTGTGCAACGCTTATCACCCATCAGACGCCCGGTCAGGCGGTTGCGAGGTAGTAACATGGCCTACATCGTCAATAATCGGGTCTTCGTCAAACCGGATTACGCCGAAGAGTTCGAGCGCCGGTTTCAACATCGGGTCGGGCAGATCGAGCAGCAGCCCGGCTTCGTTCGCATGCGCATCCTGAAGCCCCAGGGCAATCAGGCGCCGTATGTGGTCGAGACCGAATGGGAAAGCCAGACGGCGTTTCGCGACTGGGTTGGCAGCGAGGATTTCAAGGCCGCGCACGCCAATCCCATGCCGAAAGAGGCCTTCAATGACGGCGGAGGCCTCGAGCAGTTCGAGGTCGTGATTCAGGCCGGCGGTTAAACCAGCCCGAGCCACATCATGATGAACACCCCGGCGGTAATGACGACGCCGGTGGCAAGTGTGGTCAGGGCGATGATGTTGGCGGCAAGCGTATGGTTGCCGCCCATCGCCTTGGCCATCACGAAGCTGCTGGAGGCCGAGGGGCTTGCCAGATAAAGAAAGAGGATGCCGAGCAGCTGGCCTCGAAAGCCAAGTGCGATGGCGCCGAGGATGGCAAGCGCTGGAATCGCGATCATCTTGAAAAAGCTTGCCTGAAGCGCCACGGTGCTTGCGCGGGTCAATGACCCGACCGAGAGCGTCCCACCAATGCAGATCAGCGCCAGCGGCAGCGTCATCCTCGCGAAATAATCACCCGAGGTGTGCAGCCACACCGGCAGTGTGACTCCGGCTTTCGAGAAGAGCAGCGCAGAAATCACCGCGATGATCAGTGGGTTCTTGATGATCTTGATCGCAAGCGCGCGCGCGCTGATATCGATGCCCGGCTGATAGGCCGCCAGTACGATCACCGACAGGACGTTGTAGATGATGATGGCCGCGCCGGCCATGATACCACCGGCAGAGAGACCGTCCGGGCCATACATGCTGCCGGCCAAGGCAAGGCCCACGATGCCGCAGTTGCCTCGAAACGCGCCCTGAACGAACACGCCCCGGTCTTCTCGAATGACCAGACGCGTCGCAATCGCCCAGACCCCGAAGAAGCTTGCAACGGTTGCAAGGCTGAAATAGAGCACCAGACTTGGATCGAAGGCCCTTGAAAAATTGGCATCGACGATGCTCAGGAAAATGAGCGTGGGCATGGCGCCCTTGAACACCAGGTTTGAGCCGGTATCGATGAAGGCATGATCGATCAGGCGAATCTTTTTGAGGGCCATGCCAAGCAGCACCATGGCAAAGACCGGTAGGGTCACGTTCAGCGTATCGATGAACAGATCAAGTGGGTTCATGAATTACAAACTCAAAAAGGCTACGATCAGCGCCACAACGACGGTAATCAGAAAAAGGCCATTGGGCGTGGAACGGCGGGAACGCTTGGGCATGACGGACTCGATCGAAGAAGGCGGGACTACGACCATGGTAGCGTTAATGGCGATACGCTTAAAGACAGACAGGTAAGTACGCATGACTATCGATGAAGGCTTTGCCGCGTTCGACGCGCGGTCACTGGCGGGCGGGCGGCTGGCAGCGCTCACATGGGGCGATTCAAGCGCACCGTTGGTGCTTGCGCTTCATGGCTGGCTTGATAATGCCATGAGCTTCACGCACCTTGCCCCGGAGCTTGTACGCCGCGGATACCGTGTGGTGGCACTTGATTTCTCCGGGCACGGGCATTCCCAGTGGCTGCCCGGCACGCTCGATTACGCGCTGTGGGATTATGTCCATGATGTACTGGACGCACTTGATGAGCTTACCGACGCACCGGTTCGTCTGCTGGGCCACTCCATGGGGGCAAGTGTTGCGTTGTTGACGGCCTCGATCGCGCCCGAGCGCGTCGAGCGGCTCTGGTTGCTCGACGGCCTTGGCATGCTGGTAACACCGGAGGCCGACGTCGTGCAGCAGATGCGCCGTGCGGTAACGAAAATGCGTCGAGGCCCACGTGCGCGCAAGGTGCATTCAAGCGTTGCCTCCGCGGTTCGGGCGCGCGTGAGCGGCGGTGTCACTGCCTTGAGCGAGGCTCAGGCTGAGTGTCTGGTGCCGAGAAATCTGAGTGAGGTCGACGACGGCGTTGTCTGGCGCACCGACCCGCGGCTTCTTTATCCTTCCCTGATGCGGTTCACGCCCGCCCAGCGGGATCAGGTGTTAAGTGAGGTGGCATGTCCGGTCACGCTGATTGAGGCTTCAAGCGGCGTGCTGGGTGCACACCCTCAGGCCGTTCGGGCTCGACGTCACCTTTCAAACCTCGATCGTCGGATGATTGATGGCGGGCATCACGTTCATCTCGACCCGGATAAGGTCACATCGATTGTCGATGGTTTTTTCAATGAACATGTCGGTACCGCCGATAACCTAACAAAGGGCCGGGAGGACGGTTAATGGCGCGTGTGGCACTGGTGCTTGGAAGCGGTGGAGCAAGAGGGTATGCCCACATCGGCGTCATCGACGAGCTCGAGGCGCGTGGCCATGACATCGTGGCCATCAGTGGGTGTTCGATGGGGGCCGTCATCGGCGGCATCTATCTGGCCGGCCAGCTCGAGTCCTATCGCCGCTGGGTCAGCAAGCTCAAGACGCTCGACATCCTTCGGCTGCTCGACTTCAGCTGGGAAAGCTCCGGCGCCATTCGGGGCGTCAAGATCATGCGCCGGCTTGGCCGGCTGACCGATGAATTCAATATCGAGGACCTGCCGGCGCCGTTGACGATCGTTGCCACCGACATGACCCGCCAGCGCGAGCTGTGGTTTCAAAGCGGTTCGCTGTCGGACGCCATTCGGGCCTCGATCGCCATTCCCGGCATCATGACGCCGGTGGAGCAGCAGGGGCGGTTTCTCGTCGATGGCGGGCTCTTGAATCCCTTGCCGATTCTTCCAGCGGTTGCCTCTCATGACGCCGACATCATCATTGCCGTCAACGCGACAGCCACCTCGCCCAAGAACGTGACGCTCGAAGAGCTGTTGCCGTCACCGACCGAGATCAAGGTCGAGACCGAAGAGAGCTGGTTTTCCTCGTTACGAAAGCGCTTTTCAAGCGATGACGCCACGCAGGCCCCGAGCGCGCAGGCGCTCGGCAAGCTCGACCTGATGCTCAAGGCCTTCGACATCACCCAGGCCGCACTGGCCCAGTACAAGATCGCCGGCTACCCGCCGGATGTGTTGATCAATGTGCCTAAATCGGTCTGCGGAACCCACGAATTTCAACGCGCCACCCCGATGATCGAGCTCGGGCGCCATTTGGCCCGCGATGCATTGGACCGTTTCGAGGCCGGCTACAGCGAAGGCTAGATCGCATTTCGTCACGTAGGCCCGAGATCAGTCAGGCTGGCCGCTTTTTTTCAACAGGACATACACCGCGCCGGTGCCGCCGTCTCGTTCAAGGCTTGAGCAAAACGCCAGCACAAAGGGCATCTCTCTAAGCCAGGCGTTGACGTGGCTCTTGATGACCGGGTAGCCCGCTGTATTGGCGCGGGATTTACCGTGAACCACGATCACGCAGCGCTGACGCTGGCGCCGAGCCTCGTTCAAAAAGATCTCGAGCTCCGAGCGGGCTTCATCGAGCGTGTAGCCGTGCAGGTCGAGCCCGGCCTGCCATTCAATGGCGCCGCGCTTGAGCTGCTGTTGGGTGCGCCAGGGGAGGTCTGGCAAAGCGAAAAACAAGGCTTCGGAAGGGCGAACGGGCGTGACTCGACCATCTGACATGCGGCTTGGGGCGTCAGCGCTTTCCGGCGCGGCAACGGCGGCCGCCCGGCGGGCGTGGGCGTTGGTCGCAGCCGTTCTTGTCGGTTGCACATTGGCGCGATTGACGTGCAGACGGCGCACTCCTGCCTCATTCATGTTCTGGCGGAAAAAATCGAGGTCGTCGTCATCCGTCGGCATGGCAAGATACACCGCTAGCAAATGGGGGAAGGGGAATGGCGTTGCGTTGGCTCAAGTATAAGAGCCATGCCTCGAATGTAAATGTCACGCCTTTCAAGGCCATGATGGGCAAGGTAGACTTACCGGCTACGCCAATAGGCGATCACTGTCATTTATCTGATTTTTCTTGGAGTTCGTCTGTCGTGTGCCCGCCTGCCACCTTCGTATCCGCCCCCGTCAATCCGCTCACGAGCACCGATGACGCGCTCATCGATGAGCTGAGTACGCTGCGTGACTACATTCGCTTTGCCGTGAGTCGTTTTCAGGCCGAGCGCCTGTACTTCGGGCATGGCACCGAATCTGCATGGGATGAGGCCGTGGCGCTGGTGCTTGGCGCACTTCATTTGCCGCACGACATCGACCCTAACGTGATCGATGCCAGGCTGACCCGTCCAGAAGCGCTTCGCGTGATGGCACTTATTCGAGCGCGGGTCGAGACGCGAACGCCGCTGCCGTATCTGCTGGGCGAGGCCTATTTTGCCGGCATCCCCTTTGAAGTCAGTCCCGCTGTCCTGATTCCGCGCTCACCGATTGCCGAGCTGATCCAGCAGGGATTCGCACCGTGGTTCACGGTCGAGCCGCCGGCGCGGGTGCTGGATCTTTGCACGGGCTCTGGCTGCATCGGGCTTGCGGCGGCGTTGATGCTGTCGACCACCGAAGTGGTGCTCTCGGACATCAGCCCGGATGCGCTTGACGTCGCGCGTCGAAATACCGAGCGCCATGAGCTTCTTGATCGAGTCGAGGTCATTGAAAGCGATCTCTTCGACGGTCTGGGCGATGAGCGCTTCGATCTGATCGTTTCCAATCCGCCGTATGTCGATGCACGCGACCTGGCCGCCATGCCGAGCGAGTTTGGTCATGAGCCGACGCTTGCGCTGGCCGCAGGTGATGATGGCCTGTCGATCGTGCACCGCATCCTGAAGGAGGCGGGCGCGCATCTGACCGATCACGGCGTCTTGATCGTCGAGGTTGGCAATTCCGCCGTGCATCTTGATGCGGCCTATCCGGACCTCCCCGTCATGTGGCTCGAGTTTGAGCACGGCGGTGAGGGCGTATTTGCCATTACGGCTGAGACGCTCAAGGCGTATTGGGCCGAGACCGCTCCCTCGGCGTAAGCCCGAATTGACCCAGAACGTAGTTACCAGGAACTGAACTCATGGCTGGAAATACCTTCGGACGGCTCTTTACCGTCACCACCTTCGGGGAAAGTCACGGCGCAGCGCTCGGCGCCATCATCGATGGGTGCCCGCCGGGTATCGAGCTCGATGAATCGGATCTTCAAGGTGATCTCGACCGCCGTCGTCCGGGCTCCTCGCGCCACACCACTCAGCGCAGGGAAGCCGACGAAGTGCGCATTCTCTCTGGTGTGTTCGAAGGCAAGACCACCGGTACGCCGATCGGGCTTTTGATCGAAAATACCGATCAGCGGTCCAAGGATTATTCCAAGATCAAGGATGTGTTTCGCCCGGCGCATGCCGACTACACCTATCATCACAAGTACGGCGTCCGCGATTATCGGGGCGGCGGCCGCTCCAGCGCCCGCGAGACCGCGATGCGTGTCGCCGCCGGCGCCGTCGCGAAAAAGGTGCTTTCCACCTACGGTGTCACGATCCGGGGCTACATGAGCCAGCTCGGTCCGATCGAGATTCCATTCAAGCGCTGGGAAGACGTCGATGACAATCCGTTCTTTGCCCCAAACAATGAGCTTGTCGGCGAACTCGAAGCCTATATGGACGAGCTTCGTCGCGCCCAGGACAGCGTTGGCGCTCGCATCACGGTGGTCGCGGACAACGTACCGGTGGGGCTTGGCGAGCCGGTGTTCGACCGCCTCGACGCAGATCTTGCCCACGCCATGATGGGCATCAATGCGGTGAAAGGCGTCGAGATCGGTGACGGGTTCGGCGTGATCGATCAAAAGGGCAGCGTTCACCGCGATGAAATGACGCCCGAGGGCTTTTTGTCCAATCACGCGGGCGGGGTGCTTGGGGGCATTTCCTCGGGGCAGCCGATCGTTGTGAGCATGGCGTTGAAACCAACCTCGAGCATCACGATTCCCGGTCAGACCATCGACGTCGAGGGAGAGGGGCATGAGATGGTGACCAAGGGCCGTCACGACCCTTGCGTTGGCATTCGGGCGACCCCGATCGCCGAGGCGATGATGGCACTGACGCTTTTGGATCATCTGCTGCGTCATCGTGGTCAGAACGCGGATGTTCAGGTCGGCACACCAAAACTTGGCATGAAAGAGTAGTCTGCTATCTTTCGCGTACTAAACCGCTTCGTGTCGGGGAATTAAGATGATGACGTGTGAACAGCGCATGTTCGATACGCTTTGCAAGGAAGCCAACGACGTTGTAGCCCAGGAACCGCTCCTGGCCTCTGCCATGCATGCCCAGGTGCTTGCTTGCCAGGATCTCGGAGATGTGCTCACCAACATCATGGCGCGCAAGCTTGCCAATGAGATGTTGCCGCTCACGTCGCTGCTGGCACTGTTCCGGCAATCGCTTTCCTCGACGCCGTCCCTGATCGGTGAGGCGGTGCGCGACATCGACGCCGTGCTCGAGCGCGACGCCGCCTCGACCCTTGCACTGAACGTCGTGCTTTATCAGAAAGGGTTCATTGCGCTGCAGGTACATCGAGTCGCGCACATGCTTTGGCACGACGGCCGTCACATGATGGCCGGCATGCTTCAAAACCGCAGTTCCGAAGTATTCGGGGTCGATATTCATCCGGCATGCCCGATTGGCCACGGCGTCATGCTTGACCACGCCACCGGGATCGTGATCGGTGAAACGGCGTCGATCGGCAACAATGTGTCGATCCTTCAGGGCGTTACCCTCGGGGGGACCGGTAAGGAAGCGGGCGACCGCCACCCGAAGGTCCATCATGGGGTGCTGATCGGGGCAAGCGCGACTGTTCTCGGCAATATTTCGATTGGGAGCGGTGCACAGATCGGTGCGGGCAGTGTCGTGCTCGACGACGTCGCCCCGCACACCACCGTCGTTGGTGTCCCGGCTCGTCGCGTTGGCCGCCCGCGGTGCCCGAGCCCGTCGGTCACGCTCGAGCACAACGCGTTCGACCGCGACTGCGACGCGCTTTCAGACACCGGCTCGAGAACGGCAAGCAGCCAGTCCTGATCGATCGCAGCGGCTCGGGTTCCTATCAAGCGCTGGCAAAACCAAAAAGGCCGCCCCTAGAGGGCGGCCTTTTTTATTGGACGTACTTTTATTGAACGTACTTTTTTGCTGAGCGTACTCACGCCTTGAGTGCACAGACAGTCAATCAGAACTGCCAGCCCACGCCAAAGTAATACCCCCATCCGGTCGAGCGCACGTGGAAGGGGCCGTCGCCGAAATCAAGCGTGGCGTCGTCATTCCACTGGCCGCCGTTGTGGAAATAGCGGGCCACGGCCATGAAGCGAAGATGGGTGAACGAGTAAAGCAGCACGTTGGTGGCAACCGTTGCCTCGTTGGTGCGGGTTGCGCCGGCCTTGTCGCCCAGGTCCGAGCCGAAATCGAAGTTGGTGAAACCCACGTAATCAAGCTTTGCGCCGTTGCCGAAGGTGGCGAGCGGCAGGAAATACTTCACCTGTGCCCGATAGCCATCCCACTGGTTTTCGTTAGCCGCACCGTAGTTTTCCCACTGATAGCGCTTGTAGAGGTTGACCGATAGCCCAAGCGGGGTGCCGGTCTCGACGTCGGTACCGACACCTGCGTAAAGGGTGTTCTGGCGGTTGTCCGAGTTGTGACCCCAGTCAAAGATGTAGTCCGCGGCCAGGTACCACTCCTTGAACGGGCCAACGCTCAAATCCTTATCCAGCACTTCGTTGATCGAGAGCCGGGGTTCGAACTCGGCAAAGACCGGCGAGCCGTTATCGAAAATGCCGCTGTCGGCGTCGTTGCCGATGCCGAAGAACTTCGGAAAATCGATATAGCCGTAGAGGTCCCACGGCCCCTTGCGCCCGGCAAATTCGTACTCGAGGTAGATGTCATCGATCTGTTGCGGGCCGAACCGGATGTTCTTGCTGCCGATCACGGTCACGTTCTGATTGAGCCAGCTCGAGAGGTACTCGCTTCTGGGCGCATTTTCAGTGGTTTCGTAGCTTGCCGTCTCGTTGGCAGCGTCCTGACCGGTTGCGGTGTCGTTGGCCAGCGCTGCGGAGGCATTGATGGTCGAGCATGCCAGAAGCGCTGCTGCCGGCCAGTAACGTGTCAGGTCACTGAGCGTGACGCCAGTCCGGAAAAAGGAAGTCGAGGTCATTTGGGCAACCCTATTTGTTGTCGTTTTAAGCGGTGTTTTTAAGTGCGTATTGTCGTTTTGAATGCTGCGGTTTCATCGGGCGTCTTTAATAAGCGTCTCGCCCTGATGCCGTTACGCCTGAAGGCTCGTTTTAAGGCGAGGGCGTGTTCCCTGAACGTCCCGTTCGGCGCCCTGGCATCGAGCGGACTAGACTGCCCCGCGCCTTTGCGAAATTCAAGCGGGTAGCGTGCGCTGCTGCGCTTTTGCCTGCTCGAGCAGCTCGATCATGGCGCGCGCGGCGTTGGAAAGCGTTCGGTGACGATGAAACAGATAACCGAGCGGCCGCTCGATCGGCGGATGATCAAGTGTCATTACGTGAAGCTCATCGGTGATCATCGATTCCGGCATCACGCTCCAGCCAAGCCCGATGGACACCATCATCTTGAGCGTTTCCAGGTAGTTGGTCGACATTGCCACGTTGACTGTGAGCCCCTCGCGGGCAAAGCTCTGCATCACGATCCCTCGAGTAAAGGTCAGCTCCCCCGGCAGTACCGCGTCAAACGGCGCGAGTTCCGAAAGATGGGTGACCGGCCGGTGCGCCAGCGGATGATCGGGCGCGCACACGAATCGGAGCTGATCGACCCAGACCGGCTCGATGACCAGCGACGGGTCGGGGTGGGGCGCAAGCGTCACGATGCCCAGTTCCAGATCCCCCGACAGCACGCCCGAGTACGCCTTTTCGGAATCGAGAAAGCGCATGTCGAGTTTTACCCCTGGGTGATGCCGCGTGAACGTCTTTAAAAGCGGCGGCAGACGGTGCAGGCCGATGTGGTGGCTGGTGGCCAGCACCAGATTGCCCTGAACACCGCCGTTCAGGTTTGAAAGCGCCCTTTGGGTATCGTCGAACATCACCAGAATCTGGCGCGCTCGGGGCAGCAGCGTCCGGCCGGCCTCGGTCAGGCTGATGGTGCGTCCGATGCGGTCGAACAAGCGGCTGCCCACCTGCGTCTCGAGGGTGGCAATGCGTTTGCTGACCGCGGGCTGGGTCAGGTGGAGCTGTTCGGCGGCCTGGGAAAACGACCCTGATTGCGCAACGCTTACAAACGCCTTCAGACTTTGAGTGTCCACAGTATATTCCTTAATGGAATGCATAGAATAAAAAACATGAATTGCTTTTATGCTAGCACGTCCATAGCCTAGAGGCTGTAACGGACCGACGTGACTGGCAGGCCTGACTTGCCAAGCGATAAACATCGGCACAGCCGAGGGAGAACGACATGGCAGGACGAACCCTGTACGACAAATTGTGGGATGCCCACCTGGTTCAGCAGCGTGACGACGGCACGGCGCTGATCTACATCGACCGCCAGCTTCTGCATGAGGTGACCTCGCCGCAGGCGTTCGAAGGGCTTCGCCTGGCCAATCGCAAACCCTGGCGGCTCGATTCCAACATCGCAACGCCTGACCACAACGTGCCGACCACGCTGAAAGAGCGCAGCATTGGCATCGAAGGCATCGAAGACGACACCTCCCGCATTCAGGTCATGACCCTTGACAGCAACTGCACCGATTTCAATATCGAGCAGTTCGGCATCAACGATGAGCGTCAGGGCATCGTTCATGTGGTCGGCCCCGAGCAGGGCGCGACGCTTCCCGGCATGACCGTGGTCTGTGGCGATTCACATACCGCAACGCACGGCGCCTTCGGTGCGTTGGCCCATGGCATCGGTACCTCTGAAGTCGAGCACGTACTGGCGACCCAGTGCCTGATTCAGCGCAAGATGAAAAACCTGAAAATTCAGGTCGACGGTGAGCTGGGTGAGGGCGTGACCGCCAAGGACATCATTTTGGCGATCATCGGTGACATCGGCACCGCCGGTGGCACGGGCTATGCGATGGAGTTCGCCGGCAGCGCCATCGAGGCGCTTTCGATGGAAGGCCGGATGACGATCTGCAACATGGCGATCGAGGCAGGCGCCCGCGTCGGTCTGGTCGGGGTCGATCAGACCACCATCGACTATGTGGCCAAGCGCCCGTTCGCCCCGCGTGAAGACGTCTGGGAGCAGGCGGTGAGGCGCTGGCAGGAGCTGGTTTCCGACACCGACGCCGAGTTCGACAAGGTCGTCCATCTCGATGCAGCCAAGATCGAGCCGCAGGTCAGCTGGGGCACCAGCCCGGAAATGGTCGTTGGTATTACGGGGGCGGTACCTGCCCCTTCCGACATTACCGACGCCACCAAGCGTCGTGGCGTCGAGCGTGCGCTCGAGTACATGGGGCTCTCCGGCGGTCAGAAGATCACCGACATCCAGCTTGATCGCGTGTTCATCGGGTCCTGCACCAACTCCCGCATCGAAGACCTGCGCGCCGCCGCCGAGGTGGTCAAGGGCTGCCGGGTGTCACCGAATCTCAAGCAGGCCATGGTGGTACCGGGTTCCGGACTTGTGAAGCGAATGGCCGAGCGTGAGGGGCTGGACGTGGTGTTCAAGCAGGCCGGTTTTGAATGGCGTGAGCCTGGTTGTTCCATGTGTCTTGCGATGAACGCCGACAAGCTGGGCGCGGGCGAGCACTGCGCCTCGACCTCGAACCGCAACTTCGAAGGGCGGCAGGGCTATGGCGGTCGCACGCATCTGGTCAGCCCGGCCATGGCGGCGGCGGCGGCCATCGAGGGTCACTTTGTCGATATTCGCACCTGGTCTCCATCTCGCACGCAGGAGAGCGCCTAATGGATAAGTTCGTACGCAAGCAAGGGCTTGTGGCGCCGCTGGATCGTTCCAACGTCGACACCGACCTGATCATTCCGAAGCAGTTTCTGAAATCGATCAAGCGCACCGGGTTCGGTCCGAACCTGTTCGATGAGCTTCGCTATCTGGATGAAGGTTTTCCCGGGCAGGACTGCAGCAACCGGCCGCTGAACCCGGAGTTCGTGTTGAATCAGGCGCGCTATCAGGGCGCCAGCATCCTTTTGACCCGGGAAAACTTCGGCTGCGGCAGCTCCCGCGAGCATGCGCCCTGGGCGTTGGAAGACTTCGGGTTTCGCGTGATCATCGCGCCGAGCTTTGCCGACATCTTCTTCAACAACGCCTTCAAGAACGGGCTTTTGTTGATCACGCTGGATGACGCAACGGTCGAGCGTCTGATGACAGACGTCGAACAGACGCCGGGCTACCGGCTCGACGTCGACCTGGTCGGTCAATGCATCCACACGCCCGACGGTGAGACCATTGAGTTTGACGTCGATGCGTTTCGAAAGTACTGCCTCGAAAACGGACTGGATGACATCGGGCTTACACTTCAGCAGGCCGACGCCATTCGGACGTTCGAGACCCGCTACAAGGCCGATAATCCCTGGCTGTTTCGAAGCTGAGCCGGGGTGGGCGCGGTTTGCCCGCGCCCGATCACATGACACCGATTCCGGGCGCGTGCGCCCGAACGCATTAGGATAGAGCATGAGCCACAACATTCTGGTACTGCCCGGCGATGGCATCGGGCCTGAAATCACCCGCGAAGCCGTCAAGGTCTTGAAGGCGTGCCAAGCCCGCGGGCTCGACATCACTCTCGAGGAAGACATGGTGGGCGGTGCGGCCATCGACGCGCACGGCGTGCCGCTTGCCGAGAAAACGCTTGAGCGGGCCAAAGCGGCCAGCGCCATCCTGCTCGGGGCCGTCGGTGGGCCGAAATGGGATACGATGGAAGACATCAGCAAGCGCCCCGAAAAAGGGTTGCTGGCGCTTCGAAAGGAGCTGAACCTCTTCGGTAACCTGCGCCCCGCGCTTCTGTACCCGCAGCTTGCCGAGGCCTCGAGTCTGAAGCCCGAGGTTGTGTCGGGGCTCGACATCATGATCGTTCGTGAATTGACCGGCGGCATCTACTTCGGTCAGCCACGCGGGTTCGAAAAACGCGAGGATGGCACGCGCTACGCCTACAACACCTACGTCTACGATGAGCACGAGATCGAGCGCATCGGTCGCATTGCCTTTGAAATGGCGCAAAAACGGGACAAGCGCCTGTGCAGCGTCGACAAGGCCAACGTGCTGGAAGCGACCATTCTCTGGCGCGAAGTCATGAATCGCCTGGCGCCGGAGTACCCGGATGTCGAGCTTAGCCACATGTACGTCGATAACGCCGCCATGCAGCTGGTGCGTGCGCCCAAGCAGTTCGACGTCATCGTGACCGGCAACATGTTCGGCGACATCCTCTCAGACGCTGCCGCGATGCTGACCGGCTCGATTGGGATGCTGCCTTCAGCGTCACTTAATGACAAGGGTCAGGGGATGTTCGAACCTTGTCACGGCAGCGCCCCGGACATCGCAGGCCAGGGGCTTGCCAATCCGCTGGCAACGATTCTGTCCGTGGCGATGATGCTTCGCTACACCCTGAACGAGCAGGCGATGGCCGATGCCATCGAACAGGCGGTTGGGGAGGTACTCGACCAGGGGCTTCGAACCGCTGACATCGCCTACCCGGGGACCACTCAGGTCACCACCGAGGCCATGGGCGACGCTGTTCTCAAGGCGCTTGAGAGCTGACAACGAACACACTAAAGACCGGTCTGTGCAGTGCCTAAAGTGCAGTGCCTGAAGCACAGGCCCTTTGAATCGAGGGGAGCGCGACATGTTACGTGTAGGATTTATCGGTTGGCGAGGCATGGTGGGCTCGGTGCTCGTCGAGCGCATGATGGCCGATCAGGACTTCAAACAGATCGAGCCGGTGTTTTTCTCGACCTCTCAGGTCGGCCAGAGCGGCCCGGACGTTGGCGTCGATACGCCGGCGCTCAAGGACGCCTATGACCTCGAGGCGCTCAAGGCGCTCGACGTCGTCTTGACCTGCCAGGGTGGGGATTACACCGCCAAGGTCTATCAGCCGCTTCGAGACAGCGGGTGGGATGGCTACTGGATCGATGCGGCAAGTACGCTTCGCATGGCCGAGGACGCGGTTATCGTACTCGACCCGGTCAACCGCCACATCATCGACGAGAAGCTCGCGGCAGGCTACAAGACCTTCACCGGCGGCAACTGCACCGTGAGCCTGATGCTGATGGGTCTGGGTGGGCTGTTCGAGGCTGGGCTGATCGAGTGGATGACCTCCATGACCTATCAGGCTGCATCCGGCTCCGGTGCCCAGAACATGCGCGAGCTTCTGAGCCAGATGAATCAGCTGGGCGAGCTGACCCGCAGTGATCTCGATAACCCGAGCTCGGCCATTCTCGACATCGACCGCAAGGTCACTGCGGCCATGCGCGACTCAAGCTTTCCCACCGAGCATTTCGGCGCGCCGCTCGGAGGCAGCCTGCTGCCCTGGATCGACAAGAAGATGGACAACGGCCAGAGCAAGGAAGAGTGGAAGGGGGGCGTTGAGACCAACAAGATTCTCGATACCGCCGGCAACCCGATTCCGATCGATGGGCTGTGTGTCCGCATTGGCGCCATGCGCTCGCACTCCCAGGCCTTCACCATCAAGTTGAAGCACGATGTGCCGATGGATGAAATCGAGGATCGCATTGCACGGCACAATGACTGGGTAAGCGTCGTTCCCAACGACAAGGACGCCACGCTCTCGTCTCTGACACCGACCGCCGTGACCGGCACGCTCAACGTTCCGGTCGGGCGTCTGCGCAAGATGGCCATGGGCGGCGAGTACCTGACCGCGTTCAGCGTCGGCGACCAGCTTCTTTGGGGGGCGGCTGAACCACTCAAGCGCATGTTGACGGTGCTTAGAGAGTTCAAGGGCGCCTGAACGGGCCTGCTGCCGGATGAAACGTCTCCTTCTGGAGGCGTTTTTGCATGCGATCCATGCGTTGAATCGGGGACTTCCCCGGGCCACCAAGGACCGCTATGACACACCGATACCGGCGCATGTTGCCGCTCATGCTCGCTTTGACCGTAACGGCGCCCAACGCGCTGGCGCTTGGCATGGGTGAGCCTACGCTTTATTCACCGCTCAATGCGCCGGTCGAGGCTCGAATTCCACTGCTGGACACCAGTGATCTAACCGCATCCGAGCTGACGGTGGCGCTTGCAAGTGACGCCCGCTTCGAGCGCGCAGGGCTTGAGCGCTCGGCGCAAACGGATACGCTGTCTCTGTCGGTTGAGGGCGCCCCCGGCGCGCTTTATGCACGCCTTGAGGGCAAATTGCCGCTTCGTGCGCCAAGTCTTCCCCTGTTGTTGACGCTTAGCTGGCCAGAGGGGCAGCTTGCCCGCCAGATCAATCTTCTGCCGACCCGATACCCCGAATCCACCCCCGGCGCTGACCCGGCTTCTACCTCGGAAACGATCGGCGCCAGTTGGCCATTGACCATGCACGCCGACAAGGAGGAAACGTGGGCTACCTTTGTCGAGCGCATGGCGTCCGAGCGACAGAGTACGGCCAAGCGTATGGCGGCTGCGCTGGCCAGCGTCAATCCGGGGCTTGCCCAGATTCAGGAGAGCCTCACGCCTTACGCGTACGGCCCGGTCATCATGCCGAGTCCGGCCCAGCTTGCAGGCAATGAGCGTCCGCAATTACCCCCTCGTGCAGACGTACCTGCCCCTGAGCCGTCCGAGCGTTTGACGCCGCCTGCAAAGGTGTTTGCGTCGAACGACTCAAACGCTGCAAACAACGCGCCGGCGCCTGCGCTTGCCTCACGCGTTGAGCAATTGGAAGCCGGTCAGGCGGCGCTTGGTTCGGTTCAGACCCTGCGTGCGCAGCTTATTCAGAATCAACAGCAATTGCAGGCCAGTGACGCCCGAATTGCCGAGCTGACCGCAGCGCTGAGCGCTCAGCAAAAAACACTCGATGAGACCCGGCGCACGCTGTCTGCCCGACTTGAGCGACTGAGTTACGCCCAGCAGCCAACCTCGACAGGTACGAACACACCTCGCATCTCATCAATGCGTGGCGGCGACTGGCTGATCGGGCTTGGAAGCGTCGTGATTTTAGGTGCGCTGGGGCTTTTGATGTATCGCTACCGCGCGCGCCGGGCTCGAGACGTTGAGCACACGCCGCTTTTTGAAGCGGTCGACGCTGAAAAAATGGTGATCGACGCCCGACCAACGATCGAACCCCGTGGCCCCTCTGCGCCTACGATGACGTCAGCAATCACGACATCTGAACGCGACGCGCCTCAGGAGACTGCGCCACCGGCGCGTGATGAGCAGCATGAGCAGCGGCGCGAGACACGGCATGAGACAGCGCGTGAGCCGGAGTCTATTGACACGCCTGAGCCTACGTCGATCGAATTTGAACCCCTGGATGAGGCCTCAAGTGGTAACACCGATTCCTCAGTAAGCGCGGCGAAGGACCTTGCGGCTCATGGCTCGCCCCCGGAGGCCATGCCCGCGCTCGATTTCACTCTGGCAGACAAGGCCGCTGACCCTGAGCCCGTCGAGGCGCCCTCAAGTGGCGAGGGGCAGGATGTGGTCGATATCTTTATCGCACACGGCCGAGTCGATGCCGCGCGTGAAATGCTTGAAGGCGAGCTTGAAAGCAACCCTCGTAATGCCCGGGCGCGTCTGAAGCTCATGGAGGTGCTGGCAACGCTTGGCGAGGCCACCGCACTTGAGCGTCACTTCGAGCACCTGGCCGGTCATGACGATAGCTACATTCGCACGCGTGCGCATTCTCTGACCGGGCGCGAAGACGCCGGTACGCCCTTGAAAGGGCAGGACCGGGTCGATGCGCTGTTCGACCTCGATGGGCCATCGGCCGAGGCGGACGCAACGCACTCGGCGCCCAATGAGTCAAGCTGGGCGCTGGAGGAGGTGGCATTTGCAAGCTTTGATCAGGATAATGACGGTTCACACCTTGCGCCCGAACATGACGAACGGCTGACGAAGGCGCATCTGCTGCTGGAGGAAGACCGGGCCGATGAAGCCATGGCGCTGCTGTTCGAGATCATCGACGATGGTGACGATCATGCACAAGCGGCGGCGCGAGGCTTGCTCGAACGTTACGAGACGAACTGATCCGAATGTCGCTGTTTGAATTTCTGGATGAAACCACCTCGATGGCCGGCCGTCTGGCGCTTGGCATCGAGTATGCGGGGCACCGCTATATGGGCTGGCAGCGGTTGAACCACGGCCCTTCCGTGCAGGAGGCGGTTGAAACCGCACTTTCCAAGATCGCGGCGGCGCCTGTCACCGTCATGTGCAGCGGCCGAACCGATTCCGGCGTGCACGCCACCCGTCAGATCGCGCATTTCGATGCCCCGAGTCCTCGAAGCGAAAAGGCGTGGATGATGGGCGCCAACGCGCTGTTGCCGCGGGATATCACGATTCACTGGATCCGGCCCATGCCGGAGGACTTTCACGCCCGCTTTTGCGCCCTCGGCCGACGGTATCGCTATGTGATCTACAATCGGGCCTCGCCGCCGGCGCTTGAGCATGAACGAGTGACCTGGCACCGGACGCCGCTCGATCATCAGCGCATGCATGAGGCCGCCCAGGCTCTGATTGGCGAGCACGATTTTTCCGCCTTTCGCGCCTCGAGCTGCCAATCGATCACGCCCTGGCGCTTTCTTCATCATGTAAATGTTGAGCGTCATGGCCCGCTGGTAGTGATCGACATTCAGGGCAACGCGTTCCTGCACCACATGGTCAGAAATATTGCCGGTGTGTTGATCGCCATCGGTGAGGGCAGCCAGCCGGTTGGCTGGGCGAAACGCCTGCTCGATGGCCGGGATCGCACACTCGGCGGTGTGACCGCCCCCGCAGACGGCCTTTATTTCGTCGACAGCTGTTACGACCCCCGTTTTGACCTTCCAAGCGAACCGCTGGGACCGAGCTTTCTCTGGCACACCGGGGAGTGGAGCGGTGAGCGCGCGGTGCCGGTCAACGCAATTACCCAACAACGTCTGGAGCGCTCATGAACCGATGCCGGGTCAAGATATGCGGGCTCACACGCCCAGAAGATGTTCGACTGGCCGTCGAGTACGGCGCTGACGCGCTGGGGTTCGTGCTGTGGCCGGGCAGCGCCCGAGCGATTACTCCCGAGCAGTTGGTGCGCCTGAGCGCCGAGGTGCCGCCGTTCGTTACGCGGGTGGGGCTGTTCGTGGATCAACCGGCCGATGTGATCGCGCAATGCATGCCGTATCTGGATCTTCTGCAGTTTCACGGCAGCGAACCTCCCGAGGCGTGCGAGGTCTATGGCAAGGCCTGGATCAAGGCGATTCGCATGAAGCCAGAGCTTGATCTTGAGGGCGAAATTGCACGCTATCAACGCGCGCAGGGCATTTTGCTGGACGCCTATCGCCCGGGCGTGCCTGGCGGTACCGGCGAGACGTTTGAGTGGTCGCGCGTGCCGAGCGCGCCGTCACGCCCGATCATTCTTGCCGGAGGGCTTACGCCGGATAACGTTGGCGAGGCGATTTCACGCACGAGCGTGTATGCGGTGGACGTCTCCGGTGGCGTCGAACAAGGCAAGGGCATCAAGTCGTCCGAGGCCATGCGCGCCTTTATTGAACAGGTGGGCCTGGCGGCGCAATATAAGGACGATTGAAATGCATGTCACCTCGCCTTGCGATACACTCTCGGCCTTGATCGCCCGGCAACGCTTTCGTCGTTTCGGGCCGATACCCGACTCACAGTGCCCGGCGCGAGCCGGGCGTTAACGGTTTGACTCTGAATACGGAATTCTTTGCATTATGAGCTGGCTGGATAAGATTGTTCCATCCATGGGGCGTACTCAGCGCGCTGATCGCCGAAACAATATTCCCGATGGGCTGTGGCACAAGTGCCCCAAATGCGAAGCCGTGCTCTATCGCCCGGAACTCGAACGTAACAGTAACGTGTGTCCCAAATGTGACCACCATCTGCGTCTGAACGCGCGCAAGCGTCTGTCCTGGTTTCTGGACGACGACAGTCGCGAGGAAGTGTCAGCGGATCTTGAACCGACCGACCGCCTCAAGTTCCGCGATTCCAAGAAGTACAAGGACCGCCTGGTCGCGGCCCAGAAGAGCACGGACGAAAATGACGCTCTGATTGTCATGAAGGGCACCCTCAAGTCGCTGCCTGTGGTCGCGGTAGCGTTCGAGTTCAACTTCATGGGTGGCTCGATGGGAAGCGTGGTGGGTGAGAAGTTCGCCCGCGCGGCAACCATCGCGCTGGAGGAAAATCGGCCCTTGATCTGCTTTGCGGCGAGCGGCGGTGCGCGCATGCAGGAGGCTCTTTTTTCACTGATGCAGATGGCGAAGACCTCCGCGGCGCTCGAGCGGCTTCGTGAAGCAGGGGTACCCTACATCTCTGTATTGACCGATCCAGTGTTTGGTGGCGTATCCGCCTCGCTTGCCATGCTGGGGGATCTGAACGTGGCCGAACCCAATGCCCTGATCGGCTTTGCTGGGCCCCGTGTCATCGAACAGACCGTTCGTGAAAAGCTGCCCGAAGGATTCCAGCGCAGTGAGTTCCTGCTCGAGCACGGCACCGTGGACATGATCGTTCATCGCCGCGAATTGCAGCGCCGCCTTCACAATGCGCTGGCGATTCTGACCAACTCACCTGCGGCATCCGCCGACGAGGAGAGTGACGAGGACGCGCCGCTGGCCGATGCCCAGTTTTCACCCAAAAGCGGTGATGCGAGCTAAATCGCGATGAGCCAAACCAAGACGCTTGATCAGTGGCTCGTTGAACTCGAGCGCAATCATCCGGTGGCGATCGATCTGGGGCTTGAACGCATTGAGCCCGTGGCCCGCCGCATGGGGCTCTTTGACGGCAAGATTGCCTCGAAGGTCATCACCGTTGCCGGTACCAACGGCAAGGGCTCGACCGTTGCCATGATCGAGGCACTGGCGCTGTCGCACGGTCTTGGCTGCGCAAGCTATACCTCGCCCCACCTCTTCAAGTACAACGAACGTGTTCGGCTCGATGGCGCACCGGTCGACGATGCAACGCTTGTTATGGCGTTCGAATGCGTTGATGCCGCACGTGATGGCATTAGCCTTACGTACTTCGAGGCCGGAACTCTTGCAGCACTTCATGTGTTCAAGACGCGCGCGCCCGACATCGCTGTATTGGAAGTGGGGCTTGGAGGCCGGCTCGATGCGGTCAACATCATCGATCCCGATGTTGCCGTGGTGACGACCGTGGACCGCGATCACGCGGCGTTTCTCGGGACCGACCTCGAGCAGATTGGTCTTGAAAAGGCCGGTATCTTGCGCAAGGGCGCCCCGGCGGTGCTTGGAAGCAAAACGCTTCCGGCCTCGGTTGCCCGTTACGCACAGACGCTGGGTGCCGCCCCCGTTTATCAACTCGAGTCCCAGTTCAGACGTACCGACGCCGATGAGCGGGGGCGCTGGCACTGGCAGGGCCTTGATCGTCACGGCGAACGTCTTGGGCTCAGTGAGCTGATCGACCCAGGCCTGCCGCTTGATAACGCCGCCACGGCCCTACAGGCCTTCTCACTTGCCCACGAGCCCTTGAGTGCTGACGCCATCGCTCAGGCTCTTGGCCGTATTACGCTGCCTGGACGGATGCAGTGGCTCGAGCGTGGCGGTCGGCGGTGGTGCCTGGATGTGGCGCACAACCCTCATGCCGCTCGTTATGTAGCCGGCCAGCTTGTGAGGCAGCCCGGCCCGCGTCTTGGGGTATTGGCCATGCTTTCGGATAAGGACGCCGCCGCGGTGGTGGCCGAACTTGAGGGCGTGATCGATGGCTGGATACTTGCAGGCCTTGATGGCGATCGGGCACGCACCGGCGATGAGCTTGCCGAGGTGGTTCGTGCCAGTGGGGCTCGGGTAATCGGCACCCATGATGACGTCTCGAGCGCGATCGCGTCACTCTCGGTATCTAAGGGGGCTGACGAATTCGAAGCCGCGTCGGTTCTGGTCTGTGGCTCGTTTTTCACGGTGGCCGAGGCATTGACGGCATTGGGCCATGAACGCATCGGACAGTAACGAGGTGAGCGCGAAGGCGCTCACCTCGTTTTTTGACAGGTGAAGGAGAACCAATGAAGTACGGTAAACGAGAACGTATTATTGGCATTGTGGTCGTGGTGGCGCTCGGCGTCATTTTCCTGCCGATGCTGTTTGATAAGCCCGAGCCCGAGGGCAGCAGCTCAGAGCCGGCGCTCACCATCGAGCAGCCCATCTCGACCGATCAGGACACCTCGACGGTAGACGAGCCGAGCTCACCCATCGAATCCGACACTGCGCCCGAGAGCGACCCTGAGTCGACGGGTCGATTCGATAACGGCAGTGCCATGCTCGGTGGCTCATCGGGCGGCGATGATGCCCTTGACGGCCAGCAGTTGCCATCACCGTCGGAGCAGCCCTCTGAGCCCGCGTCCGAGTCTCGTGAGCCTGATCCCGAGCCTGCGCCCCAGCAGGCACCTGCGCCGTCCAAGCCGGCCCGCAGTGACGTGCAAACTTCCGGGCAATCCTCGGCGCCTGCGCCAAGCAACACACAAAAGAACGCGCGGGACGAAGATCCGATTCTTAAAGCCGCCCGTCAGGGGTCGGATGGCAGTGGCACGCCGGCGCGTGCGAGCGAAAATGGCGGATGGGCCGTGCAGTCGGGCAGTTTCGGCAAGAGCGATAACGCAACTCGGCTGGCCGATCAGCTCAAGGAAAAGGGCTTCCCGGTCTATACGCTGTCCCGCAATGAGCTGACCGTGGTGCTGGTCGGACCGTTTGAGACCAACGAGCAGGCCGAGCGCGCCAGCACCCAGCTTCAGCAACAGGCCAACATCAAGGGACTGGTTGTTCGTCGAAAGGGCAATGAATGACGTGGACGTGGGTTGATTGGGCCTTCGCCGGTGTGCTCGTTTTATCGGTATTGAACGGGCTGGCCCGGGGGTTCATTCGTGAAGGTCTTGGTTTTCTGGCCTGGGGCGGTGCGCTGTTTGCGGCGCGCTTCTTTGCAGGCCCTGCCGGCGAGGTCTTTCAGAGCTATATCGCAAGCCCGGAGGTGCGGCTTGCCGTCGGCTTCGTGCTGGTGGTGTTCGTGGTGATCGTTGCCTCCGGCATGATCATTCGCGTGCTCGACTCGGTGGTCGAGTGGGTCGGCATGGGCCGATTCAACCGGTTGCTGGGTGGCTGTGTCGGGTTTTTAAAGGGCGGCGCCATCGTTATTCTGGTGGCTTCTGTTGTCGGATTGACCCCCTGGCGTCATGCGCCGGCCTGGCAGGATTCCCAGCTTCGCCCAAGCGTTGCCAAGGCGCGCGATGCGGTCATGCAGCACTGGGAAAACTGGGCCGCCGACCGCCGCGCCGATGAACTCGACAAGCAGGCGCCCCTCGACGCAGGGGCGTGATTTTTTGTGTTTCTGCACGCCGATTCGGCGTGGCCGATGACTTTATAGTGAGGATATTCTGATGTGCGGTATCGTCGGCCTTATGGCCAACTCCATGGTCAATCAAGCGCTCTATGATGCGCTGACGGTGCAGCAGCATCGCGGTCAGGATGCCGCCGGGATGATGACCTGGCATGAGGGCCGTTTCTTCTTGAGAAAGAGTAACGGCCTGGTTCGCGATGTGTTCCATACCCGTCACATGAAGCGATTGCAGGGTAATCTCGGCATCGGCCATGTGCGCTATCCAACCGCAGGCTCGTCGTCCGAGGCGGAGTCCCAGCCGTTCTACGTCAACTCCCCCTACGGCATCGCGCTGGTACACAACGGCAACCTCACCAACTCCGACCAACTGGTCAAGGAGTTGTTCACGACCGACCTTCGCCACATCAACACTCGCTCCGATTCCGAAGTGTTGTTGAACGTTTTTGCCCACGAGCTTGGAAAGCAGGGGCATCGCCTGCAGGCAGCGGACATCTTTGACGCCGTACGTCGGGTTCATCGTCGGTGCCGGGGCGGTTACGCCGCCACCGCCATCATCAATGACCTCGGGCTTGTCGCGTTTCGTGACGTCAATGGCATTCGTCCGGTCGTGGTCGGTCGTCGCAGCTGCAACAACGGCCCGGATGAATACATGATCGCCTCCGAATCGGTGGCGCTTGATGTGGCTGGCTTCGAGCTGATTCGTGATCTGGCGCCGGGCGAGGCGGTCTTTATCGATAATGACCGCAACTTCCACAGTCAGGTCTGCTCTGACGATGCCCGTCTTCGCCCGTGTATTTTCGAGTACGTCTATCTTGCACGGCCGGATTCCATCATGGACGGTGCCAACGTGTACTGGACGCGCATGCGCATGGGTGAAAAGCTCGGGCGCAAGATCGAGCGTGAGTGGGGAGAGCATGGCATCGATGTCGTCATTCCGATTCCGGACACCAGCCGGACTGCGGCGCTTGAGCTTGCGCAGTATCTGGGCGTCAAGTACCGCGAAGGCTTTACCAAGAACCGCTATATCGGCCGTACTTTCATCATGCCCGGGCAGACCCAGCGCAAGAAATCGGTACGTCAAAAGCTCAATGCGATGGATATCGAATTCGACGGCAAGAACGTGCTTCTGGTCGATGATTCCATCGTGCGCGGCACCACCTGTGAAGAAATCATTCAGATGGCGCGGGAAGCCGGGGCGAAGAACGTCTACTTTGCATCCGCGGCCCCTGCCGTGCGCTATCCCAATGTCTATGGCATCGACATGCCGGTGGCCATGGAGCTTATCGGCCATGGCCGTACCGATCAGGATGTCTGTGAATTGATCGGTGCCGACCGTCTAATCTATCAAGACCTCGAGGATCTGAAAGACGCCTGTCGCGAGATCAATCCCGAGCTCGAGGCCTTTGACTGCTCGGTATTTGACGGCAACTACGTGACCGGCGATATCGATGGGGATTATCTGGCACGTCTTGAGGCCAGCCGCAGCGACGCCGCCAAGCAGGCCGGTGCCGGAAGCTCGGCGGTGGTCGAGCTTCATAACGACATTGAAGAGATCGAGTGATCGATTTCGGCCGGCGCCTTCTGCGCCGGCCTTTGTTTATCAGGGCCCATCTTACGTAGCCCGTATATCACTACCTGTTTTTTGAAAAAACGTACTTGCCAACAAGTGCGTATAACCGACGTGCCTGATTCGGGGAGGCAGCAACAATGAATGACGAAACGCATCAGTGGCGGCTCGAGACCATGGCGGTGCGCGGTGGCCATGAGCGTACGCAGGAACAGGAGCACAGCGAGGCGATTTTCACGACCTCGAGCTTCGTCTACGAAAGCGCCGCTGAAGCCGCGCGCAAGTTCTCGGGCGATGAGCCGGGCAACGTCTACTCGCGGTTTTCAAACCCGACCGTTCAGACGTTCGAACGGCGCCTGGCGGCCCTTGAAGGCGGAGACCGTGCGGTCGCCACCAGTTCCGGCATGGCGGCGATCCTGTCGCTGTCGCTGGGGCTTTTGGAAGCCGGCGATGAGATCGTTGCCTCCCGGTCGCTGTTTGGCACCTCGATTCGTCAGTTCAACAACTTTCTGGCGAAGTTCGGTGTCACCACCCACTATGTGCCGCTTTCAGACCTTGAGGCCTGGAAGGCCGCCGTATCGCCGCGCACCAAGCTGTTCTTTGCCGAAACGCCGTCGAATCCGTTGCAGGAGCTGGTGGACATTCCGGCGCTTGCCGACATCGCGCATGAGCATGGCATCAAGCTTGTGATCGATAACTGTTTTTGCACGCCGGCACTTCAAAAGCCGTTGGCGCTTGGCGCGGATCTCGTCGTGCACTCGGCAACCAAGTTTCTGGACGGCCAGGGGCGCGCAGTCGGGGGCGCGGTCGTCGGCGATCACGCGACCCTTGAAGAAATCTATCGCGTGAACCGCACCTGTGGCCCGTGCATGAGCCCGTTCAACGCCTGGATCTTCCTGAAAGGGCTTGAGACGCTCTCACTTCGGATGAAGGCGCACTGTGAAAACGCGATGGGGCTTGCAACCTGGCTCGAGGCGCATCCGGCGGTGGAGCGCGTGCATTATTCAGGGCTTTCACACCACCCGCAGCACGACCTTGCAGCACAGCAGCAGTCCGGCTTCGGGGCGGTGCTCGGGGTTGAGGTCAAAAACGGTCAGGAAGGGGCGTGGGCGGTCATCGATGCAACGAAAATGCTGTCGATCACCGGCAATCTGGGCGATACCAAGACCACGATCACCCATCCGGCTACTACCACGCACGGGCGGCTGTCTCAGGACGAGCTTGCCAGTGCGGGCATTACACCGGGCCTCATCCGCATCTCAGTCGGCATCGAAGCGCTAGAAGACATTCAAGCCGATCTCGCACGCGGGCTCGACCGGCTTTAATCCTGGCTCCAGGTTGAGCTTTATGTCGGGCTCAGGCGCGCTTATTCAGGCGCGCCTGTCCACCACGTCTCCCAAAACGGCGGATCACCGACCGTTTCCTGCATGCATTCGATGAAACGCCGCGTCTTTTGCGGCAGATAGCGCCTGTGCGGATAGACCAGTTGAATGGCGGGCGCATCGGAGAGCGTGAGCGCCGGCAGGAGCGGCACCAGCCGACCGTCCTTCAACTCTTCACTGACGTGAAACAGCGACGCCATCGAGTAGCCCACGCCTGCAAGCACTGCCTGTTTCAGGACTTCAGGGTCATTGGCCTTGATCTTGGGGTGAAGGCGTACCCGCCGTTCCAGTCCATCGGTTTGATCAATGTAATGAAGCCGGTCCAGTTCAAAGCCGTCACGTGAATAGATGGCGGCTGGAAGTCCGATCAATTCATCGAGCGTGCCTGGTGCGCCATGACAGGCGATAAAGCCAGGGCTTGCACAGAGAATGCGCTTGTTACGCGCCAGGGGACGGGCGATCAGATTCGAGTCATCGAGCTGAGCGATGCGAATGCCAATATCGAATCCGCCGCCAATCAGGTTGACCGGCGTGTCATCGAGTTGAAGATCCACATGCATGTCAGGGTAGCGTTTCAAATACAGGCGCAGGCCCCGAGTGACATGGAGTCGCCCGAAATGTACCGGGCACGTAATGCGAAGAGTGCCTCTGGGTTCTTCCTGATGGGCTCTGACCACATCACCGGTTTCATCGAGCGCTTCTCGAAGCTTGAGCGCGCTCTGATAGATTTCGCGACCGATGCCGGTCAACGCGACGCTTCGTGTCGAGCGGTTGAAGAGCTGTACCTCGAGCTCTCGTTCGAGCGCGCGAATCTGCTTGGAGATGACCGAGCGATTGACGTGGCGCCGTTCGGCCGCAGCGGTGAAGCTGCCGGCATCGACCACATCCAGAAACAGCAGTAATCGTGTGCTGCGATCCATGGTAAGCACGCCTGATTGTTGCCCTTAAGGCACATTAATAGTGCCGGCGGGTCTGTGGTTCGAAAATTGTTAGTGCCCTAACATAATTCGTACAGCACGGGCGACGCGTCTGATAGCGACGCGCCACGCTTCGTCTCACTCGAATTATTAGGGGAATACTATATGAAAACCGTACCTGCATTGATCGTTTCAAGCCTTTTTCTCGCGGCCACAGCGGGCCAGGCGCTGGCCTCCACCGTGATCGACGGGCAACAAACCAGGCTGAGTACACCTCATCAGTTCGACAAGGTTGAGGTACTTGATGCCGGGTGGAGCAATACCCACCTGATTTCCCAGGGCCACCCTGACCGGTTTCTTCTGCACGTCAGTCATCCGCAGGCCATCGCGATCAAAAGCGTGCCCTACGCCGGCGATACGCAGTCAAGCTACCGCATCACCGCCAAGGTCTACGATCAAAAGCACCATCTGGTCGCAGCGGCCACTCCAAATGGCCAGGGCAACTTTGCGTTGACTCAGTCACTTGATGCCGGGGATTACCTGATCAAGGTGCACGGGCTCAGCTTCGATCACGACAACGCAACCGATGCCAACTATCAGCTCCAGGTCGATTATCTTTAAGTCGAACGGTTATGTCGTAATAATTAACGCGCTACCATTACGGGTCTGATGAAATGCCGCTATGAGTCGATAGCGGCATTTTTTGGTGAATTCAGGAGTCGATTTTGTCTAGCGCATCAACAACCAATTCTTCCATGGGCCGAACCCTCTGGGCCCAGACCTGGCCAATGGCCATCGGCGTGATGTCGCTTCTAGGGTTCAACCTGGTCGACAGTCTGTTCGTTGCACGGCTCGGTACCCAGCCTCTTGCCGCTCAATCCTTTACCTTTCCCGTCTCGTTTATCGTCATTGGCCTTCAGGTGGGTATCGGCATTGCGGCGGCGGCCCTGATTTCTCGTGCCCTTGGACGAGGCGATGAGCCTCGCGCCTGCCGTCTGGGCGGCGTCGTGATCGTCGGGGGTGGCGTTTTGCTGGCGCTGGTGTTGCTGCTGCTCTGGCTTGCAAGCGATGTCATCTTTCCGTTGATGGGTGCGGAGACATCGCTGCTGGGTGAGATCAAGGCGTATTGGGGGCCATGGCTTGTGACCAGCTGGGTCGGGGCCATGCTCTATCTGGGCTACAGCCTGTTTCGGGCGCATGGGCGCACCAAGTTTCCGGGACTGATGATGGTGGTGACCAGTCTGATCAACCTGGTGGTCGATCCGATCCTGATCTTTGGCTGGGGCCCGATACCAAAGTTTGGCCTGGTGGGGGCCGCCTGGGCGACGATGATCGCCTTTGGGATCGGTGCGCTGTTCGTGTTCATGCGCCTTTTCAAGCACGCCTGGCTCAAATGGGAAGGGCTTCTTGACGAGCTGTCCCGTTCCTGGCGTGAGTTTACCGGTATTGCCGGGCCCGCGATGATCAGTCAGTTGATGCCCCCGCTCGCGGCGCTCGTAGCCACCTCGATCGTTGCCACCGAGGGCAACGCCGTGGTCGCGGCCTGGGGACTTGCCAATCGGCTCGAAAGCTTTTCGATTCTAGTGGTGCTCGCACTCACCATGTCGCTGCCGCCCTGGCTCGGGCGATGTTATGGGGCTGGCCGCTGGAGCGAGATTCGTGCGCTGATGATGTTGAGTTTCAAGGTGATTGTCGCGTGGCAGCTGGTGCTCGGCGCGGTGCTGGCGGTGATGTCGCCATGGCTATCACACTGGATGGCCAGCGACGACGCGGTCAGTGAGGCGCTGAACATCTTGATGGTGTTCATGCTGCCAAGCTACGCGTTACTCGGTATTTGCATGATTGTGGTCTCGGCAAGCAATGCCCTTGGATGGCCTCGACGTGCAATGATGATTGCCTTCGCGCGTCTGTTTGTCTGTTATCTGCCGTGTGTCGCCCTCGGGGCCTGGCTTTATGGCACGCTGGGCATCGCGATTGGCGCAGCGCTTGGTAACGTGCTGGCGGGGATAATGGCGGGCTGGGTTTTCTACCGTGGCCTTGAGCAGCGCGTTCAACGCGCGGCAGCAGCCGGATGAAAACCGCGCCGCACATCGTGTGCGGCGCGGTTTTGAGCGTGTGACTTATTTCACGACGGTGGCGATTGCCTTTGCCACGTAATCAAGCACGTCATGGCTCAAGCCGGCAACGTTTGCACGGCCTGAGCGCACCATATAGATGCTGAACTCGTCTCGCAGCCGGTCGACCTGTTCAGGCGTCAGGCCGGTGAAGGAGAACATGCCGCGCTGCTGTTCGATGAACCGAAAGCGCTCCTCGAGTCCGTAGGGCGCCATCGCCTTGACGAAGTTGCGACGCAGGCTGTTGATGCGCTGGCGCATTTCGTCGACTTCCCCCAACCACTGAACGCGAAGGGCATTGTCGTTCAGGATGGTGCTCACGATCGCGCCGCCGTGTGCCGGTGGGTTCGAGTAGTTCTCGCGCGCGGTGATGGCTGCCTGTGAGCGTACGTTTTCCATCTGCTCCTGATCCTTCGCGATCAGAATCAATGCACCGGTACGTTCACGGTAGATGCCGAAATTCTTCGAGCATGAGCTTGTGATGATCACTTCATCAAGCGATTCAGCCAGAAGGCGCACGCCGTAGGCGTCGTCATCTAGGCCATCGCCAAAGCCCTGGTAGGCGAAATCGATTAGCGGCAGAAGGTTGCGCCGGCTAATGATTTCGAGCACCTGCTGCCATTGAGCCTTGCTCAGATCGAACCCGGAGGGGTTATGACAGCAGGCGTGCAGCAGAACGATATCGCCTTCTGGAATGGTTTCGAACGTCTCGACCATGCCGTCGAAATCGAGCGTGTTGTCGGCGCTGACGTAGGGGTAGCTCTTACGCTCAACGCCTGCGGCGTCGAAAATGCCGAGGTGGTTTGGCCAGGTCGGGGCGCTCAGCCAGATGGCCTTGCCCGGAAGGTTGGCCTTGATGAAATCCGCCGCAAGGCGCAGGGCACCGGTGCCGCCCGGTGACTGAGTGAGGCTTGCGCGGTTGGCCTCAAGCACCGGCGAGGTTTCGCCAAGCACCAGCGAGAGTACGGCGCTGCCGTAGGCTGGGTCGCCGTGGGAGCCGATGTAGCTTTTGGTGGTTTCGCTGCTTAAAAGGCGCTCTTCGGCGATCTTGACCGATTCGAGCACCGGCGTATTGCCGCTGGCATCACGATAGACGCCGACGCCGAGATCCACCTTGTTGGGGTTGGTGTCTTTCTTGAACGCATCGATCAACCCAAGAATTGCATCGCCCGGAACGCGTTCTATCTGCTCAAACATGCGAATGCCAAAGCCTCATCAGTGTATTCAGAAATAGGGCGTCAACGCCCCCGGAAAATTAATCATAACGTGTCGGTTTACCCCTCGCACTATCGATCGCTAAATTCACGGCGATCAGGCGGGGCGGTGTATTTACTGGCATAAAGTGAGTGTGCAAAGCATCATGGGGGCTCTAGTAATGACTCGGGATAGGAGCGCTCTACCGTGATCGATATGGAAGGATTCGACCAGATGAGTCTGGGGATGCAGCTGGCCTTGATGAACCGAGGGTGGCGTGCGGCGGTCGACAAAGCGATGGAGCCGCTTGGGCTGACTCAGGCGCGCTGGATCGCGTTGTTGCATCTGTCTCGGTTGGGTGAGGGCACGACCCAGTCAAGTCTTGCCCAGCACATCGGCATCGAGTTGCCTTCATTGATGCGAACGCTCGATTGTCTGGAAAAGCAGGAGCTGATTCGCCGCGAGCGGTGCGACAATGATCGGCGAGCCCGTACCATCTGCTTTACCGAGGCGGGAAAGACCACCATGGCGGCGGTGCAGGGGCGGGCTCAGGATGTCCATCGTCACCTGCTGGCCGGATTCAACGACCAGGAAATCGAGCAATTGACCTCAATGGTGTCTCGCATTGCCGCCAACGCCGTCTCGATCATTGACGAGTCTGGAGACACTACGACGTCCGATTTTTCCCGTCTGAATGCCGAGCAGTAGGTGGCCAAATGTGTGTGTTCCAGGGGCAGTGATATGGGATTGGCACCTGCGCCGGGTTTCATGGGCCTCTGGGCTCTGTACCTGCCGCATCAGCATGTTTCTGAAGCCACATTCAATGGCAAATAAACGTCAGTAAAAAATGGACCGAACGTCAGAAAAGAAATGAACCAGCTGCCTTTCCGGGCAGAACCGATTATTTCCTATCAAGGAGCGCACCATGAACGTGATTATCGATCTCTGCGTTGTGCCGATGGGCGTCGGCGTCTCCGTCTCCGAGTATGTGGCGCTGTGTCAGCGTGAAATCGAGCGGGCCGGGCTTGTGCATGAGATGCACGCGTACGGCACCAATATCGAGGGGGAGTGGGATGAGGTGATGGCGGTGGTCAAGCGCTGTCACGAGGTGGTCCATGAGGCGGGCGCCCCCCGAATTACCACCACGATGAAGCTGGGCACTCGAGTTGATCGTGAACAGAGTCTTGCCGATAAGGTCTCGAGCGTGTCACGCAAGCTCGCGCCCTGATCATCCGCTTATAAAAGCGCCGACCGTCGTGAAAAAGGGCACCTGTGGGCGCCCTTGCGTTAAACGAGGTGAACTCAGGAGCAGCGGATGGTCCAGGTTACCTTATAGCCTTCGCCCTCACTGCTGGCGGCGGTGAGGTCGGTGTCCTCGCTAATGGTGGCGTTATCCGGCAGTGCTCCTTGGCTTGCGCCATCGCCGGAGTGCGGCGGCTCTTCGCGCTGTTCAATCACGGTGTAGGCGTCCTTATCCTCCTGGGCCTGGCAATACTCCTGCGCACGTTCACGCGCACCCTCGATGGCCGCCTCGCGGTCTTCATCGACCGATACCACCGTGTACTGCGCGGATTCGCTTTTGACCACACTGGTTGAGGGACCACAGGCGCTCAATGTGGCGGCGCCGGCAATGAGTACACCGGCCATGAGCGAACGCGTGAGGGTCGATTTCTTCATTGGACATCACTCCCTGATATCAAAAAAGGCTACAACGGCGTTGGCGAGCCGCGCTCGGTTTCTTCGACGCTGAGCAACCAGTTCGGACTCTGTTCGCTCAGATAGCTGGTCAACGAACTTAGCAGCTGCCCGCCCTGGCGCCAATAGTGCCAGTACATGGGCACGATGATGGGTGAAGGGGTTTCAATTTCGACCAGCGCTCCCGACTCAAGATGTGGCCGGGCCTGATGCTCGGGAAGCAGCGCGTAGCCAAGTCCCGCGACCGTCATCTGAACCACGCCTTGGGATGAAGGGCACATGTGGTGTGGGAACGGCGGCGCGATGTGGTATTGCGCAACCATGCGATGGTGGAGTCGATCATCCGGGCCAAACACGATGCCCGGCGCTTCTGACAGGCTTTCGGCGTTCAGACCTTCCGGGAAATGCCGCTCTATGAACCTGGGTGTGGCCACAGCCATGTAGCGCATGCCACCAAGCGAGACCACGCGAGCGCCTTGCACGGCCCTTGGGGTCGAGCATAAACAGGCGGCGACTTCGCCATCACGCATGCGCTGAAGCGCCGTGGTTTGATCCTGCACTACAAGATCAAGAAGTACGCGATGTTCCTGATTGAATGGGCCGATGGCGAGCGGCCACCAGGTGGCAAGGCTATCGGCATTGAGTGCGATGCGAAGTCGCTGCTCATCGGTACCAAGCGAGGGCACGATATCGATCAGGTCGTACTCGAGCAAACGCACTTGCTGGGCGTGATTTAACAGTCGCTTGCCAAGTGCGGTGGGGCCAAGCGTCGGGGAGCGCACCAGGACCGGTTGGCCCAGGCGCGCTTCAAGAAGCTTGATGCGCTGAGAAACGGCCGACTGGGTCAACCCCAGGTAATTGGCGCCCCGTTCGAACCCGCCCTGATCGATAACGGCACTGAGGGCTTCAAGAAGTTTGTAATCAAGCATTAGATTAGGTTATGCGTTCTAGTAGGCATGAGTTTATGTAATGGTATATGAGAGCCTTGGTGCGTGCCAGCGCTCTCGATCAGCCAATCTGGATACGGCCCTCGGCGTAGCGCACGTTGCCGACCGAGCGCGTGGCGAGAAAGTACCCCAGCGACAGCGTGCCAACGCGGCCAAGCAGCATGGTCACGATCAGAATCATCTGGCCTTCGCCGCTCAGTTCGCTGGTGATGCCTCGAGAGAGGCCGACGGTGCCGAAGGCGGACACCGTTTCGAACGCCAGATCGAGAAACGATTGTCTGGGTTCGCTGATGCTGAGTCCGAACAGCGCCAGAAAGATCAGCATGACGCCGCTGAAGGCGACTGCGACAGCCTTGAACACGATTTCCTGGCGGATGCGACGACTGAAAATGACCGGCTCGGTCGAGCCACGAAGAAAGGCGCGCGCGGTCAACAGCAAGACTATAAACGTGGTCAGCTTGATGCCACTGGCGGTTGACCCCGGGCCTCCACCGATGAACATCAAAAGCATGGTCAAAAGGGCGCTCGGTGTCCCAAGGGCTGCGGTATCGAGCGTATTGAAGCCCGCGGTTCGGGGGGTGACTGCCTGAAACCACGCCGCCAGCACTCGATCGAACGTACTGTCGAGTCCACCAAGCGTTGCGGGGTTGTGCCATTCAAGCAGCCCAAACAAGAGCGTTGCCACGACGTTCAGTCCAACGGTTGCGTAGACGATCAATCGCGTCTGCATGGACCAGGGCGTGTTCTTTTTATGGCCGATGATTTCCTGAATCACCGCGAAACCCAGGCCGCCGATGATAAATGCCCCTGAAATGCTCAGTGTGACAATCGGTGAGCTGACGTATTGGCTGAGGCTGTCGCCCCAGAGCGCAAAGCCTGCGTTATTGAACGCCGAGACCGAATGAAAGAGGCTGAGCCAGAGACCGGATGACCAGCCGAATTCCGGCACCCAGGCGGTTGCAAGAAGGGCAGCGGTGACAAGTTCGATGAACAGCGCAAACCCGACCACGAGACGAACCAGATGAAACAGATCGTTGAACGAGGACTGATTGAGCGCCTCCCGAACGATGTTCTGGTGTTGAAGCGGCATCTTGCCGCCGAGCATCACAAGCGTCAGTGCGGCAAAGGTCATGAATCCGATGCCGCCGAGCTGGATCAGGGTCAGTAGGATCAGCTGCCCCCAGAGCGTCATGTCCTGGCCGACATCAATGACGCCAAGCCCGGTGACGGTAACGGCCGATGTTGCGGTGAACAGTGCCTCCATCCAGGTCAAGGGCACCGTTGTACTGATGGGCAGTTTCAATAGGGCAGCGCCGATCAACGCAAGCAGTACAAAGCCGCTTAACAGCACAATCGGCGGATTGAGCTTGACCGCACGTCGGCGCAGGCGCTGAAACGGTCGGTGTGGGCGAGACAGTCGGGTCATGAGGTGGACGCCTGAAGCCGGTGTTGTAGGGTCGGTTTCCTGTGATCGAGGTATCGGCGGCCGATCAGAGCTTGTCGCCGAAATGGCGCAGCACGTCCAGATCGCCGATCAGGACCAGGTGATCGCCTGCGTGCAGTGCGGTCGAGGCGCTTGGCGTGCAGTCGAGCTGGCTGCCCTGTTTGATGGCAACCACGGTTGCCTGCTTGTCACTGAAGCCCAGCTCGCCAACGGTTGTGCAGCGTTTGACGAGTCGCTCGGTCAGTTCGACCTCGACCACGTACTGCTGATCGCCCAGGCGGATGAAATTGACCACGGCGTGATAGCTCAGGCTCTCGGCAACGCGAATGCCAAGATCGTATTCGGGGTGGACGATGCGGTCTGCGCCGATGTAGCTCAGAAGTTTGTGGTGATCGTCATTGAGCGCCTTGACCCACAGTTCCTTGACCTCGAGCTCCTTCAAATGAAGGGTCGTCATGATGCTGGCCTCGATACTGTCGTCGACATCGACCAGGACAGCGCTGAATTCGCTGAGATTGAGTTCGCCAAGCGCCGTTTCATCGGTCGGGTCGGCGATGACCGCTCGGGTGATATGCTCGGCGATCTTGTTGACCCGTTTTTCATCACGGTCGACACCCAGCACTTCGTGGTTTTGACGATGAAGTTCGAGTGCGACGGTGGAACCGAAGTACCCGAGTCCGATAATAGCGAATTGACGACTCATGAAACCCCTCGATGTGACTGTGAATCGGATAGATCGCGTAAAGTGGTACCCATGTAGAGTGGACGCGTGGCATCAATGTATCGCACCGGGTGCATTGCCGCGATAAAATGCGCCGCCTTACACGTCCAGTCGCTGGATCAATGACCTTACCAACATGAGCAAGAGACATGAGTGAATCGGCCACAACGACCCAGTGGGTCGGGCGCTGGGGATTTGTGCTCGCCGCGACCGGCTCCGCCGTCGGGCTTGGCAATATCTGGAAATTTCCGTACATGACGGGCGAATACGGCGGGGCGGCGTTCGTGCTGGTCTACCTGGTCTGTATTCTGTTGATCGGCCTTCCATTGATGATGGCGGAAATTACGCTTGGCCGGCGTGGCCGGGGCAGTCCCGTGGATGCGGTCAAGGCAGTTGCCCGTGAATCGAACCGAAGCTCGCTGTGGTCGATCGTCGGCTGGATGTCGATGATCAGCGGATTTCTGATTCTCTGCTTCTATGTGGTGGTGGCGGGGTGGGCGCTGTCCTACGTCTGGAAGGCAATCAGCGGCGGCTTCGGCCTCGGAAGTGTGGAGGCCTATGAGGCCCTGTTTGGCGCGACGAACGCCAACCCCTGGAGCCTTGGCGGCTGGAGTACGCTGGTCATCGTCATTACGCTTGCCATTGTTGGCAAGGGCGTGCAGGAAGGCATCGAAAAAAACGTCAACTGGATGATGCCTGGCCTGGTTATTTTGCTGGGCATCATGATCGGCTATGGGGTATTTTCCGGCGGCTTCGGTGATGGTGTGCGCTTTATGTTCGCCTTTGATCCCGAAAAGCTGACCGCCGGCGCCATGCTTGCAGCACTTGGCCATGCCTTTTTCACCTTGAGTCTCGCCGCCGGTGCGATCATGACCTACGGGTCATACCTGCCGGCTAAACGTTCGATCGCGCGAACCAGCATGTTGGTGGCCGCCTGTGACACCGTCATCGCGATGATGGCAGGGCTTGCGATCTTCCCGGTGATCTTCGCCAACAACATGGATCCTTCCTCCGGTCCCGGCCTTATCTTCATGAGCCTGCCGCTGGCGTTCGATCAAATGCCCTTTGGTGGAGTCATCGCGCTGATCTTTTTCGTGATGCTCTCTCTTGCGGCGCTGACGTCCTCGATTTCAATGATCGAGGCAACGGTTGCCTTTCTCGAGCGCCACACCGGCGCCAGACGTTCGGTGCTGTGCGCGTGGGTCGGGGTGGTTTTATGGATTATCAGTTTCTTTGCCATGCTGTCGTTCAACCTTGGCGCCGGGTGGACGCTTGCAGGCAAGACCGTGTTCGATTGGCTGGATTTCCTGACGTCTCGCTGGCTGATGCCACTGGGCGGCCTGCTGACAGCGCTGATGGCCGGCTACGTCTTCAAGCGCTCGGTGATCAAGGAAGAGGTCAATCTTTCCGGGCTGGGCTGGGTTCTATGGCAGTTTGCCTTGCGAGCGATCGTGCCGGTCGGCATTACGCTGGTCTTTCTGGACGCCCTCGGCTGGCTTGACTTCAATCTTGCCGAGCAGTGGTACTACGTGGTCGCGGCCGTGTTGGGGATCGCTGCGTTGGGCGAGCTGATGACGCGTGTTAGACGTACGTAAGCGACGCGGTGTCTGAAAACGAACGCCTGCAAAAAACGCGCGTAAATAAAAAGCCCCGGTATCGGGGCTTTTTTCGTTCGTACTTTTACGCTCATTGGCCGCTGATGGCCCACCGGGTCGAGACCTTTGTGTTGATCTCGATCAATCCCGGGGAAAGGTCCAAATCACTGGCCTTGGCCATGCGGGCTTCGCTCATGTAGCTTCGCATGGGGCCCACCGAGGGTGTCTGGGCATCGACGTAGGTCATCGCGCCAAGTTCGAGCTTGCCTGACTTGGCGATGGCCGATGCTTTCTGGCGCGCCCGCTCGACCGCCTTGGAAAGTGCCTCGAGTTCGAGCGTCTCACGCTGGCTGCTGTCAAACGTTGGCGGGCTCAGTCGGTCTACCTTGGCATCGAGGAGCAGGCTGACAACCTTCGAGAGTTGATCCAGCTGGTCGAGTTCGATGCCGATTGGCCGTGACAGCACCATCCGGCTCTGGGGCGTTTCATCGTTGCCTCGGCTTTGCTGCTGCTGATGAATTGTGAGCGTGCCGGCTGATAACGCCTTGCTATCAAGACCGAATGCGTTTAACTGCTTCATCAGGCGGTTTGAGCGCTCGGTCAGCCGCTTGCGTGCCGATTGGAACGCCTGTTCCGTCGGAGTGTCTGACGTGGCGTAAGGCGTCGTCTCCTGTAGCTCCGCCTGAAGCGTTGCCTTGTCCGGTACGGTGTTAACGGATGCACTGGCGCTGACATCGATGCCGGTTGGCTGGGGTGCATCGACCGCCAGCGCGGGCAGGGGAAGCAGGCATAGCGCGATGACGCTGCAGGCGTTACGGTATATACGCATAGGGTCTCCCTAAAGGTAATGGTCACATCGTTGTAACCTGTAATTTAATGTGACGAAATATTGTGGGTTACCGGTTTCAGCACACTTTTATGTGTCGAACAGTGTTACTTTTAGTAGTGCATGAACAGGGCCATGTACAGTCATGCATTACGAAAAGAGAAAATGCATAACCACGGCATTGGAGTAGCATAAGAGTACGATGTTGATGAAAACGATAATCGATTACATATCTAAAAAGAAATCGTACAAAGTCTGTGTGTTGGTGATGTCGCTCCTGTCAGGGGCTATCAGTGTCGGCGCCTCTCAGGCGCAGGCGGCGTCCAATGCGGATTCCTCGTCCGCCATGTCGATACCGGATACCAAAACGTTTACCCTTCACAACGCATCCGATCAAGCGTATTCGATCATGACGTACGTGCCGGATGTAAAGGCACCTCCAGGTGGTTTTCCGGTTATTTATCTGCTCGATGGCAATGCGACCTTCCCGATCGCTGTCGAGGCATTTCGACTACAGCAGGCCGCGGCCCACGGTGGCTTGCCCGCAGCCGTCATCGTCGGCATCGGGTATCCGCACGCCGACCCCTTCGATATGGTGCGCCGGGCGCACGACTATACGCCCATGCCGGCTCCGGGCGAGCGCACCTCGGTGACGCGTGAGGGGAAGCCGGTGGCCTACGGCGGTGCCGAGCGGTTCTATCGCTTTATCGAGCAGACACTGAAGCCCACCATCGAGTCCCGTTATCCGATCAATACCCAGCGTCAGGCGCTGTTCGGGCATTCCTACGGCGCATTGTTCGCGCTGACCACCTTGTTTCGCCACCCCGATGCCTTTCAGCAGTACATTGCGGCGAGCCCGTCGCTCTGGTGGGGCAATGGTGTCATGGAACAGCTTGAGCAGGCGTTTACTCCCAAGGCGATCGATGCCACCAACCCGGTGCGGGTACTGCTCACCGTAGGCGAGTACGAGCAGGCGCTGTCCCCGTCGGAGCGCAAGGAGGCCAACGCCAGTGAAGTGGCCGCCCGCCGACGTGAACATCAAATGACCAACAACGCCAAAGCGCTCGCTCAGCGCCTCAACATGCTTGATACTAAACGGCTCAGTGCGACCGCGATCGTCTTTCCGCAGGAGTATCACCGTACCGTGTTGCTTGTTGCATTGAATCGCGCCTTGCACTTTATCCTGTCGCCGGATGCCGGCTAAAGCCACAAAACGTTCAGGACATACATGATCATGAGGTATTGTTTCGGCCTGTGCATGGCCGTTTTTTTTATACTGCTGACGCCTTTGAAGGTGTGGGCGTTGGACGTAACTGACGTGACCGGGCGCCATGTATCGCTTGAGGCGCCTGCCAAGCGGGTGATTCTTGGCGAGGGGCGTAACGTCATTGCGCTGTCGCTACTTACGCCGCAGCCAAGCGATGTACTGGTTGGCTGGGGCAGTGATTTCAAGCGCTACAAGAACATCTACCGGCGATTCACCGAGGCACTGCCCAAGCTCGAAACGATTCCGACGGTCGGCAGCGGGCAGGGCGCATCAGATCTTTCTGTTGAAAAGATCATTTCCCTGCGCCCGGACGTGGTCATCCTGAGCCGCTCACAGACGCCGCCATCGGAAAATACCTTGCTCGAGCGCCAGCTCGAGGCCGCCGGCATCACGCTGGTCTATGTGGATTTTGCAACCGACCCGGCCCAGGATACGCTCAAGAGCCTTCAAATCATGGCCAAGCTGATCGGTCGTGACGCCGAGTATGAGCGGTTTGCCACGTTCTACCGGGCCAAGCGACAGGAAGTCGCGACACTTGCTGAAGGCATTGATCCGTCTACCCCCAAACCGCTGATCTTTTTAGAGGCTCACGCCGCGGGCATGCACGCCTGCTGTTACTCACCGGGCGATGGCAGCTTTCAGGGGTTCATCGATCTAGTGGGTGGCGAGAACCTAGGGGGGCGGACCCTCAAGGGCAAAAGCGGTCTCTTGACGCCTGAATATATTCTTGCAAGCCAGCCCGACATCTACATCGCCACCGGCGGCTCCTATCTCGAGGGAACGCCCGGCATGGTGCTCGGCCCGTTCGAACCGATCGAGAAAGCGCGTGCCTCGCTCAAGCGCGTGACCAGCCGAGACGCAATCGCTCAGCTGGCGGCGGTCAAGCATCACCGCGTCCATGGGCTTTATCACCACTTGATCAATACGCCGTACAACATCGTTGTCCTCGAGCTTCTGGCCAAATGGATTCATCCCGACGTGTTTGGTGAGCTCGACCCTACTGCAACGCTTGACGCCATCAATAAGAAGTTTGCGGCAGTGCCGCTGACGGGCAGTCTCTGGATCGATGATCCGAGCGATACGGACGCGTAAGCGCGCTCAGTAGTCGATCCCCCGGCGGGCCTTCAGCCCATGATTGAAGGCGTGCCGGGTTTCCTGCATGTCGGTAATGGTATCGGCCACGCCCATCAAGTCTCGGTGGGCGTTGCGCCCGGTAATGATCACCGTCTGCTCCCTGGGCCGATGGGCAAGTGCCTCCAGCACCACATCAATCTCCAGATAGCCGAACTTGAGCATGTACGTGATCTCATCGAGCACGACCAGGTACATGTTGGCATCCGAAAGCATTGCCTCGGCCTGCTGCCACACCGATTGACACGCCGCGCGGTCAGCGTCGCGGTCCTGTGTATCCCAGGTGAATCCGGTGGCCATGGTCACCACGTGCAGGTTTGAATCCTCCTCGAGGCGGTTGCGCTCACCGCACTCCCACGTGCCTTTTATGAACTGAACCACACCGCAGGTATAGCCATAGCCGAGCGCTCGAGTCACCGTGCCCCAGGCGGCGGTAGTCTTGCCCTTGCCATTGCCCGTATTTATAAGAATCTGACCCCGCTCTTCATCGGCGGACGCGACACGTTCATCGACGCGCGCTTTCAGTTTTTCCATCGCGCGTTTGTGGCGGTGGTTTCGTTCATCACTCATGACGATCTCTCCTTGAACGACGTCGGGCCCTGATTGACATCAGGGCCCGACGAGCACGTGGTTAACGGTAAACGCGGCCTTGGTGTTACAAGGATAAAAACAGCCCGGCAAGCGAGGCGCTCATCAGGTTTGAAAGCGTCCCCGCCATGACGGCTTTTATACCAAGACGCGCGATGTCGCCTCGGCGGTCGGGCGCCATGACACCCAGCCCGCCCATCAAAATGGCAATGGAGGATAGATTGGCAAACCCGCACAGCGCAAAGGTCACGATCGCCTTGCTGTGTTCAGACAGCGCCGTACCGATGTCGGTGAAATTGGCAAAGGCCACGAACTCGTTGAGGATGATTTTTTGACCGATAAAGCTGCCCGCCGTGACGGCTTCATGCCAGGGCACCCCGATCAGGAAGGCAAGCGGGGCAAAGCAGTAGCCGAGAATCTGTTGAAGCGTCAGGTCCTCGAAGCCGAACCAGCCGCCGATGCCGCCAAGCAGGATGTTGGCAAGCGCGATCAGGCCAACGAACGCCAATAGCATGGCGCCGACGTTGAGCGCGAGCTGCAGGCCGGCACTGGCGCCTTCGGCGGCGGCATCGATCACATTGGCGGCGTCATCCTCCATCTTGCCGTCGAGGTTTTCCAGATCCTGTTTGGGCGTTTCGGTTTCGGGAATGATCAACTTGGCCATCAAGAGACCGCCAGGCGCTGCCATGAACGAGGCGGCGATCAAGTAGTTCAGATCGACCCCCATGGCGGCGTACCCGCCCAGTACCGAACCGGCAACACTTGCAAGGCCGCCACACATGACCGCAAACAGCTCCGAGCGGGTCATGTTGTTGACGAACGGTCGAACGACCAGTGGCGCCTCGGTCTGACCGACGAAGATGTTCGCTGCCGCCGACAGCGACTCCGGACGGCTGGTGCCAAGCACTTTTTGCAGAAACCCGCCGAGGATCATGATGATCCAGCGCATGACGCCCAGGTAGTAAAGCACGGCAATCAGGGAGGAGAAGAAGACAATAAAAGGCAGTACGCGGAAGGCGAAGATGAAGCCGCCGCCGCCGAAAAGCTCGAACATCTGGTCCGAGACCAGGCCGCCAAAGACGAACTCGATGCCGGCCTGGCTTGCGTCCATTACGTTCTGAACGCCGTTTGACATCGCCAGCAGCACGGTCTTGCCGGCAGGGGTATAGAGTACGAACATGCCAAGGCCTGCCTGAATGGCAAACGCGCCCAGAACGGTTCGGTATTTGATGGCCTTGCGGTTTTCGCACAATGCAAAGGCGATGACCAGTACGGTAATGACACCGACTAGGCCCATGATGGCGCCCATAGCGTTTCTCCACAGCTGTTGTTTGTTGTTGGTGTGGTAAATGCTGTCGGCCTCGACAGCATTTACGTACCTTACTCGACGCGTCGTGTGTCTGGCGAGCGCTGTCTCTCTACACGGTTTCCGCGGGTTTGCGGCGCTCCATTTCCGGCGAGTCCGGCAGGATCAGGCTCACGAGTCGATCACCGGCCTTGGGCGCGAGCGCTGAACCGGCCTGAGCCACGCGCAGCTTGCCCTGTGCCGACAGTACAAACAGCGGTATCAACCGGCCGCCATGGGCAGCTTCGTAGTCGGCCATGCTGAAGTTGTCGGTGATGCTTGCCGTTCGCACTTCGCCGCCGTGGGCGATAAGGCTTGCAAGCTTTGCGTAGGACGCTTCCTGATCGAACAGCAGCGGCAGGTGCCCGAGCGCCTTGTCCTGCTGACGCTTGGCCTGCTTGCCGGTATCTTCAGACAGTCGAAACACGTTGCCATGGCCCAGGATGTGCTCGAAGTGAAGCCCGGCCAGGTTATTGAGTTCGCGGTAGGGCGAGAGCGGCAGCAATCGGCCGATGCCGGTCAATTCAAGATGCTGAATGGCGTGCTCCGACAGCGGATTGCCATAATAGACCGGAAGCCCTGCCATGCGCGCCTCCTGCACGGCGTCCCAGCTTGTGTCCGTCAGACGAACGGTAAAACCGAGATCGACCAGCACGCGTGCAATGGCGCGCGCGACCGGGTTGGCGCCGAGAATCAGAAACCCGGTAGGGGGCGGCTCGCTGACCTTGAGCAGACGAACGATGGGCTGAGACAGCAGGCTTTGAATGACGACGGTGCCGATAATGACAAGAAACGTGATCGGCACCAGCGTTTCGGCGCCTTCGACACCGGCCTTTTCAAGCTTGATCGCAAACAGCGAGGCCACGGCGGCGGCAACGATTCCGCGTGGCGATAACCACGCAAGCAGCGCCTTCTCGCGCCAGTTGAGACCGCTTCCAATCGTGCAGACCCAGACCGACAGCGGTCGGGCTACCCACATCAAGATCGCGAGCATCAGCCAGTAGGGCCACGTCAGCGCCATGAGCTGCTCGGATGAAATGCGCGCGGCAAGGAGAATGAAAAGCCCCGAGATCAAAAGAACCGAGAGGGTTTCCTTGAACTCGATGATCGGCGCGGTAGGGACACCGCGCATGTTGGCAAGCCAGATGCCGAGCACGGTCACCGTCAAAAGCCCGGACTCTTCGAACAGGGTGTTCGAGGCCGCGAACAGCGCAAGCATCACCATCAGGGTACCGAAGCTGTGAAGCTTCTGCGGCAGCCAGTAATTGCGAAGGACACGCCCCCAGATATAGCCCCCGACGCCGCCGACGCCGAAACCGAGCCCAATCGTTTTCGCAAAGAGAAGCAGCGTGTGCGAGGCGGCGCCGTTATCCTGGCCGATCGCGACAAACTCATACACCAAAACCGCAAGCAGGGCACCGATCGGGTCGATCAGGATGCCTTCCCAGCGAAGGATCTGAGTCAGGTTTCCCTTGGCGCGCAGCGTTTGTAGAAGCGGGGTGACGACGGTCGGCCCTGTCACGACCAGCACGGCGCCGGCCACCGCCGCGATTTGCCATGACACGCCCAAAAGCCAGTGCGCGGCGGCGGTACCGATCAGGCCCGTCACCAGCACCCCCCAGGTGACCAGTCGGCTCACGGTATGGCCGTGGCCTCGAAGGTCCTTGTAGTCAAGCGTCAGACTGCCCTCGAACAGGATGACCGCCACGGACAGCGACACCAGCGGAAACAGCAGGTCGCCCAGCAGCTCATCAGGTTTCAAAACACCGCTGGCTGGCCCGATCAGAAGGCCGGCGATCAAAAGGGGGAGGATGGCCGGCAGACGCATCTTCCAGGCAACCCACTGGCACACCAGTGCCAAAAGTCCGATCAGGGACAGATAGAGTGCAGCATGTTCCATTCAAGGGCCCCGGCGAGTGATGGCTGAATTGCAAGGATGGCTGACGCGTAAAAAGGCGCAAGCCTATCCGGCTTACGCATCGGAGGCAATGGATTGACCCATCGATGCGTCGGTGTGAACTTCGGCGCGCGCCACAAGCTTCAAAAGCGCCTGCACCGGGTGCTCGAGCGTGGTGTTCGAAAACCGTTTGACCTGGCTTCGGCACGAGTAGCCGGTGGCCAGTAGCTGGCCGGGCGCGTCGGTCTCGACCAGAGGCCGCCAGGAAAGGTCATAGATGGCCTCGGAAGTGGCCTTGTGGGCGGTTTCATGGCCGTAGGTGCCGGACATGCCGCAACACCCGGTCGGCACCAGCTCAAGGGGCACGCCGAACGCTTTGAAGACTGCCTGCCAGCCGCTGGCGCTGCCGGCGGCAGTGGTGCGTTCGGTGCAGTGGCTCAAAAGCTTGAATGTCGGCGCATCGAGGTTTAACCGCTTGAACCGCGGCGCGAGTGTCTGTAGCCATTCCTGGAGCAGAAGCACGTCCGGTACCGCATCGGGGCCGAGTGCCTTAACGTACTCCTGACGATAGGTCAGGGTCATGGCCGGGTCGACGCCCACCAGCGGCACGCCAACGTCGGCCAGTGCGTTTAAATGGGAAGCATTGATCCGCGCCGTGGCTTCAAAGCGGCCCAGTTGCCCCATGACCTGAGACGGCTTGCCATTGGGCCTGAACGGGGCGACCAGTACGTTCAGGTCGAGCTTTTGCAGCAGCGTCACGGTGTCGCGGACGACGTGACTGTCGAAATAGCGTGTGAACGCATCCTGCACAAGGATCACGCTTCGAGCGCGCTGCGCTGGGCTCAGTCGTGCCAGTGTGATCGGAGTGGCCTGTGGAACGCCCCACTGTGCAAAAACCTTGTCAAGCGGCGCCCGATCAATGGTCGGGGTATCGACAAGACCGAGGCGTTTGAACAGTTTTTGACCGGGTGTGCTGGTGATGAGCGTGTTGTAGACCGGCGCGGCCTTCGCCGCCAGTGGCAGCATGGCCTCCAGATAACCGACCAGATAATCCTTCAGGACGCGGCCATGGCGTTGTGCGTAGATCGAGAGAAACTGGCTTTTGAAATCCGGTACGTCGACCTTGATCGGACACTGACCGGCGCAGGACTTGCACGACAGGCAGCCTGCCATCGCATCAAACACCTCATGATCGAACGACGTATCACCGGCGCGAGACGTGGCGTTCGACACCTGGGCCCTGAGCCGTCGCGAAAGCGCCATCCAGGGCGACAGGGTCCTTGCCGTGCCGGCCTCGGCAAGAACGTCGCGGCCGGCAGCGTCTTCCCGGCGTAGCCACTCCTTGAACAGCATCGCCCGGCCCTTGGGGGAGTGGCGGCGGTCACGGGTCGCCTTCCAGCTCGGGCACATGGCGTCGTTCGGGTCATAGTTGAAACAGGCGCCGTTGCCGTTGCAGTACACCGCGCTTGAGTAGTGACGCCATACCTGCTCGTCGATGGGCCGATCTAGTTCGCCGCGAAAGGTAACCCCGTCCACCTCGAGCAGCGTATCCGTGGACTCGAGCGGTGTGGCGATCTTGCCGGGGTTCAACTGGTTATCGGGGTCGAAGGCGCCCTTGATGCGTTGAAGCAGCGGATAGAGTTCGCCGAAAAAGTCCGGCGTGTAGGCCGAGCGGATGCCCTTGCCATGCTCGCCCCATAGAAGGCCACCGTATCTTTGAGTGAGCTCAGCCACCTGATCGGAGATCGGGCGGATCAGGGCTGCCTGCGCCGGGTCGCGCATGTCGAGCGCCGGGCGAACGTGGAGTACGCCGGCGTCCACGTGTCCGAACATTCCATACTGTAGCCCGTACCCATCGAGCAGATCCCGAAACTCCTGAATGTAGTCGGCCAGTCGCTCCGGCGGCACGGCCGTATCTTCCACGAACGGAAGCGGGCGGCGTTCACCTCGGGCGTTACCCAGAAGGCCCACCGCACGCTTTCGCATGGCATACACCCTTTGAATCGACGCGCGGCCGCGGGCGATGGTATGCCCCAGACGTGGGGTGGCCGTGTCGGCGGTCAGCGCGTCAAGAAACGCCGTGATCCTGTCCTCGAGGGCCTGTTCAGTGTCGGCATTGAATTCGACCAGATTGATGCCGCGGGTGCTTGGCACCTGGCCTGTGGCATTGGCCGGGTTGGCCGGAAAGAAATCGGCGACGCCTTCCCAGACGTAGTCGTCCATGGCCAGCAGCAGCACTTTTTCATCGACGGTTTCGATCGACGTCGGCGCATGGGCCATCAATGAGGTGGCGTCTCTGAGCGCATCCATGAAGCCTTCATAGCGCACGTTAACGAGCGCGCTGTGCGCCGGTATCGGCAGTACGTTCAGGGTCGCCTCGACCAGAATCCCGAGCGAGCCTTCCGAGCCGCAGAGCACGCTGTTGAGATCGAGCTGGCGCTTGTCGTTTCGAAGGTGCGGCAGATCATAGCCGGTCAGGCAGCGATTGAGCGGCGGAAACCCATCGAGAATCGCCTGCTCGTTATCGTCGAACAGCGCGCTCACCGTGCGGTGAAGGGCACCGCTTCGAGTCTGGCTCGCGCTCACGGTCTCAAGCGCCTCATCGGTCAACGCCGTGGTTTCAAGTGTCTCGCCGCCGATCAACACCGTCTTGAGGCCCAGAACATGATCGCGGGTCTTGCCGTACTCGCAGCTGCCCTGGCCGCTTGCATCGGTATTGATCATGCCGCCAAGCGTTGCCCGGTTCGACGTCGACAGTTCCGGGGCGAAAAAAAGCCCGTGGGGCTTTAGTGTCGCATTGAGCTGATCCTTGACGACGCCGGGCTCGACGACGACACGCCGTGTGTCGGGATCGATATCAATGATGCGGTTCATGTAGCGGCTGACATCGACCACCAACCCATCGGTCAGTGACTGGCCGTTGGTGCCGGTGCCGCCTCCGCGTGGTGTGAGTGTGACGGCCTTGAAGCGCGCCTCGCCCGCAAGCCGAGCGATCAGGGCAACGTCTTTCGCGTGGCGCGGAAACAGCGCGGCCTGAGGGACGCGCTCGTAAATGGAGTTGTCGGTGGCAAGCACGGTACGGTCGGCGTCGCTTGATGCGATGTCGCCCTCGAAGCCGCGGTGGTCGAGCTCACTCAAGAAGGCGAGATAGAGATCCTGATGCGGGATCGAAGGTTCCTGCGAATGCGTCATGGGTATAAATCGATGGTTATGAAGGCGATCCTGCTAGTTTAGGGGGTGGCCGCATGGACTTCGACCCCTTCATCGATATCGATGATGCTGCTCATAAGCGACGCTTTGTTTCACACATGGAGCTTGGCGGCGCTTTTCCATACAATGGCCCGACTTGCGGTGCATGATCCACCGCCATCCAGACGTACTGATTTAAGGAAGTGATTACCCCATGCTTGATCCTAAAGGGCTTCGAAGCGATCTCGACGCGGTTGCCAAGCGGTTGGCCAAACGCGGGTTCGAACTGGATACAGCGGAATTCGAGACGCTTGAGCAAACGCGGCGTGAGCTTCAAGGCCGCACCGAGGAGCTTCAAAACGAGCGCAATACCCGTTCGAAAGCGATCGGCCAGGCCAAGGGCCGGGGCGAGGACATCGAGCCGCTTCTGGCCGAGGTCAGCGATCTGGGCGAGCGGTTGGAGTCGGCCAAGGCCGAGCTTGCAACGGTACAGGAGCGCTTCGAAACGCTGGTGTCGGGCATTCCCAACCTGCCGCATGCAAGTGTGCCTGAAGGCGCGTCCGAAGACGACAACGTCGAGCTTCACCGCTGGGGTACGCCGAAAGCCTTCGATTTTACTCCAAAGGATCATACCGACCTTGGCGCATTACACGGTGAGCTCGATTTTGAGCTGGCGGCCAAGCTGACCGGCTCACGCTTTGCTGTCATGCGACGGGGCGTGGCGCGGCTTCATCGCGCACTCGTGCAGTTCATGCTCGATACCCAGACCCTCGAGCACGGCTATGAAGAGGCGTACGTGCCGTACATGGTCAACAAGGACAGTCTGTTTGGAACAGGGCAGCTGCCCAAGTTCGGCGAGGATCTGTTCAAGCTCGAGGGCGACGCCGAGTACTACTTGATTCCGACCGCTGAAGTGACCCTGACCAACTTCGTACGCGACGAAATTGTCGATGAGGCGGCGCTTCCGCTCAAGCTGACGGCGCATACGCCGTGTTTTCGAAGCGAGGCCGGCGCCTATGGGCGCGATACGCGCGGCATGATTCGTCAGCACCAGTTCGACAAGGTCGAAATGGTTCAGATCGTACACCCCAACCGCTCCTACGAGGCCCTCGAAGAAATGCGCGGCCACGCCGAGGCAATTCTCAAGGCGCTGGGGCTGCCGTTCCGTGCGGTGACGCTGTGCACCGGTGACATGGGCTTCGGCGCGGCCAAGACCTACGACCTCGAGGTCTGGCTGCCGAGTCAGGACACCTACCGTGAGATTTCCTCCATTTCCAACTGCGAGGATTTCCAGGCCCGCCGCATGCAGGCTCGTTTCCGAATGAAGGATCAGAAGAAGCCTCAGCTTGTGCATACGCTCAACGGGTCGGGTCTGGCCGTTGGCCGCTGCCTGGTCGCGATCCTTGAAAACTATCAGCGTGAAGACGGCTCGATCGAGGTGCCCGAGGTTCTTAAGCCCTACATGGGTGGTCGCGACAGCATCAATGCAGGCTAGGGCGATCGAGGCAGGGAGCGCGTCATGGACGTATTGACGGTACATTACCGCCCGGATCGATTGCATCTGTGCCTGATTGGCGGGGGCGCAAGCGCACTGACGCTTGCCGAGCAGTGGCCGGGTCTCGGCCTTCGGGTCACGGTTTATTCACGTGCGCTTTCGAGTTCGCTTGAGGCGCTGATCGAACGGGAAGGCTGGGCGCACCAGGAGCAGCGCCCGGCCCCGGCGCCTGGCGTAATCTGGGTGGTGGCCACCGACGATGAGCACGTTGATCAGGCGTGTCTGCGCGAGGCGCTCGACGCCGATGTGCCCGTATACGCCCCGCGCTTTCCCGAACAATCAAGCGTGCATTTGCCAGGGCGCCACGTGCAGGGCCGCGCCATCAAGCCGCGCGGCGGCCCGGGCCACGTCACGCTGGTTGGGGCCGGGCCGGGTGATCCGGGGCTTTTGACGCTCAAGGCCGTGGACGCGCTTGAGGCCGCTGACATGGTGGTCCATGACCGTCTGGTCTCTCGCGAGATCCTGTCGATGATTCGCCCTGAGGCCCAGCGCTTCTATGTCGGCAAGGCGCGTTCTGACCATAGCGTACCCCAGGAGGATATCAATCGCTCTCTGGCGGAGTGGGCCAAGGCCGGCTATCGCGTGGTTCGGCTCAAGGGGGGAGACCCGTTCGTGTTTGGGCGGGGAGGTGAGGAGCTCGAAGAGCTTGCAAACCATGGTGTGTCGTTCGAGGTGGTGCCTGGCATCACGGCCGCTATCGGTGTGTCGTCCTATTCAGGCATCCCATTGACCCATCGTGATCATGCCCAGTCGGTGCGCTTCATTACGGGGCATCTCAAAAACGGCAGCTGCGACCTCGACTGGCCAACCCTCGCACAGCCTGGCCAGACTCTGGTGTTCTATATGGGGCTTGGGACGCTGGGTGTGATCTGCGATCAGTTGATCGCGCATGGTGCACCAGCCGAGCGGCCGGTAGCGCTGGTTGAGCAGGGCACCACGGCGCGCCAGCAGGTTCATGTTGGCACGCTTGGTACCATGGCCGCGTATGCAGATAATATTGATATCGCGCCGCCAACCCTGATCATCGTAGGCGACGTCGTGTCCTTGCATGAGAAGCTGCACTGGTTCGACCCCAACGGTTCATCGAGTCTTGGCTGGCGTCACGGCAAGCACCCAACGCCTGAGGCCGCAGTGTCGCAGCAGGGGGATCTGTCAGAGAAGGGTGAAAGGTAGAGCATTGGTAAGCGCCATGACCGCAAGGCAAAGAAGAATCGGTGAGAACAGGCCGAAGGCGACCATGGCAAGAAGCTTGATGTCTTCCCACAGTATGATCTGGCGATAATGGGAATTGGTAATTTCACGTCGAGCCCGACGGCGAAACCGTCGGCTCATGTCATGGCCTGCATTTGGGCCTGGATCAGTGACTCGATCAAATAGTCGTCGGGCATGTCGGGATGCGTTGCGCGCAAAATGATAAATGCGGTCCGATGGGCGGACTCGAACTGGTGCCAGGCATGTTGCGGCGTATGTTCGAACTGATCGAGCCAGTTTGATAGCCAGCGCTGACACGGGGTAAATTGCTCGGTGTAGTAGGGTTCTGAAATCATGATATCCCCTCCGGCAAAAAAGGGAGCGCAGCGTGCGCTGCGCCGGGTGAGCCGCGTGTGATCACGCCGCTCGGTGCATTGGTTTACGTCTTTGCCGTTCGGCAAGTTCTGCGCTCATCAACAGCTCTTCCGCAACGTAGCGGAACTCCCTTACCGTACATATTGGATGCCCGTTGGCGCAATAGAGCCACTGGTCATCACGTGTACGGCCAGAAAGCTTGGGCCATTCAAGCATGCAGCCACATTGGGGACAGTTGGGTGAGGTCATTGGCGTATCATCCTCAAAATGCGCATCCATGCGCGTATTCGGTTCGTCGGTGAACGGTACGGTATAATTATACATTTATTTTACGGTTTTTGTACATTTCTTGTTTGCACGTCCTGTACGAGCCGAATGCCGTCCAGGCGCGAACGATTCAATCAGCGCTTGATGACATCTCAATGACGGGCCGGTCGTTAAAATGATGAAATTATCGCGCATGGCATGAAACTTTTAAGCACCCCGTCTGTCCATGTAGTGCCTCCGTAGTGGAAAGCGGTGAACGCGAACATCGCGTCGTTTTTCCCGCTGTCTTCTACGGCAGCATTCCCTGCGTACTTGCGCTCGACCTTTTGGGTCGGGCGTTTTTTTGTGTCCGATTTTTGTATGTGGTGTCTGCAAGGGCACACCGGATGAGGTGGCCGTCATGGTTTTGTCATTTGGTGCAGTTAGTCTGCCTGCGCCTTGAACAAAGACATTAAGGAGCCTGGCCGGTGAGCAGTGAAATCGAAAACCATGATGAATTGAACCCTTCCTCGAACACGCCGTTTTCGACCGTCTTGGACAGGCATCTCTCCAGGCGAAAGATCATGCAGGGCGGGCTCGGTATGGCCTGCGCCTCCATGTTTGCAGGATTTGGGCTGCCCGGCGCCATCAAGCACGCCATGGCCAATACGGCAAAGGCGCCTGCCTTGACCCTTGGGTTCGAGTCCATTGCCGGCGCCATGACCGATGGCGTCGTAGTGCCTCCGGGGTACACCGCTCAGGTGCTGGTGCCCTGGGGCAGCGCGTTGAGCTCGAGTGGCCCGCAGTGGTCTCAGACGCTTGAGCTCACGCCCGAATTTCAGGCCAATGCCATGGGGATGCACCACGATGGCATGTACCACTTTCCCTTGAGTACCGATAAGGCCTCGAGTGATTTTCTGCTTGCGATCAACCACGAGTACATCGACCAGTCGGCGTTGTGGTCTCCGAAAGGCGGTCCGACGCATCAGGAGGAAGGCGCACGTCCGGCCGACGAGGTTCGTACTGAAATCAACGCTCATGGCGTCTGTGTGGTGCGGCTTTCCAAAAACGCCGAAGGCCACTGGCACATGGTGAAAGACGATGCCCACAACAAGCGCTATACCTCTGCGACGCCAATGGTGCTGGCGGGCCCGGTTCGAGGCAGTGAGTACGTAAAGACCGCCTGGTCGCCGGATGGCACTCGCGTTCGTGGCACCAATAACAACTGCGCCAGTGGCTATACGCCCTGGGGCACGTATTTGACCTGCGAAGAGAACTGGCCGGAAGTGTTCATCAACACCGGCGAGATGACGGACGATCAACGTCGCCTTGGACTCCGTGACGATCGTGGCCGCTACGCCTGGGAAACCGCTACCGGCGGCGCGCAGGGTGAGTTCGAGCGCTTCAACAACACCCCAAGCGGTGATTCGGCGCTTCAGGATTACCGCAACGAGGCCCGAGGCTTTGGGTATGTGGTCGAAATCGACCCTTACGCCCCCAACAGCAGCGCTCACAAACGCACCGCCCTGGGCCGTTTCCGGCACGAAGGGTGCTGGCCCGGCAAGGTGGTCGAGGGCGAGCCATTGACGTTCTATACCGGTCATGACGCCCGCAATGAATACATCTACAAGTTCGTGTCCAAAAAGCGCTGGCGTGCTCAGGATGCCAATCGCCCCGGCGAGCGGTATGACCGTCACGCCATTGGCGACAGCTACATGAACGAGGGAACGCTCTATGTCGCCCGATTCGGCTCCGACGGTCGTGGCGAGTGGCTTGCATTGACGCCGGACAGCACGATTCCAGGCGGAGGCCCCAAGGGTGAACGTACGCTCGGTGACGTCTTTGGCGACCAGGCCGGGATCATCATCAATACCTGCGACGCGTCTGATCTGATGGGAGCGACGCCGATGGACCGCCCGGAATGGGGGACCGTCGATCCCGGTACCGGCGACGTGTTCATGTCATTGACCAACAACTCAAAACGCACCGCCCATGGCACCGAGCCTGAGTACACCGAGTCAGATGCGTCTGCAGAGGCCTTGGGCGTGGGGTACAAGACCGCGCCAGTCAACGCCGCCAACCCGCGTCCGGACAACGAGTACGGTCAAGTGCTGCGCTGGCGCGAAGGCGCCTCGGCGTCGTCGTTTACCTGGGAAGTGTTCCTGTTCGGGAGCGCCGCGGATGCAAGCCCCGCCGTCAACCGCTCTGGGCTTACCGAAGCCAACCAGTTTGCAAGCCCTGATGGGCTCTGGTTCGATCAGCGCACCGATGAAGGCGCCGGCATCCTTTGGATCGAGACCGACAACGGCATTGATAAAGGGCGTACCAACGCGGTGGCCGAGGCGACCAACGACCAGGTGCTGGCCTGTATTCCAGGAGCGCTGGGAGAGGGGTATACCGAGCTCAAGCGCTTTGCGGTCGGGCCGAACGCCTGCGAAATAACCGGAATCTTTGCAACCCCTGACCGTACGGCGCTGTTTATCAATATCCAGCATCCGGGCAATTGGCCGGTGCCGGGCTCTAATGATGCGACCGCCATCGCCAATGGCCAGGTTCGTCCTCGGGCGGCAACCGTCGTGATTCAAAAGAGTGATGGTGGCAAGATCGGCGTGTAGACAGCATTTTCCGTATTTTTTGAACCGCCTTCGGGCGGTTTTTTTATGCCTGAAAAAAGGCGCTTATGCGCAGGGGATGCGCATATCAGTACATTCGTATTTTTAGTAATGAGATAAACTTTTAAACATTATGTAACAAATAGAATGATTAACCGCCGCCGGAACTCGCTTACCCAATGAAAAAAAGACATGTGCGCCTACCGTTGGCCTCACTCTGCTGGTTTAAAGGGCACACCTGGCAATTGGAACCTCCTTATCAAGAGCGCGTGTGTTGTCAGTGTGGCCGACTGGAAGTCGCAACCGGTTTTGACCCCGCCGGCCGTGCGCTCGAATGGAAGGTTGTATTCGTACCGAATTGGAAGTAGATGCCAAGTAGAGTTAGAGTTTCTTCTTGTTCGAGACCGATCGGTTTATAAATTGTGCAAAAGACTATCAATTCAAGCGTTTAATCGATAAAGAAACACCACTGTCTGCCGTAAATTAAAAAAGCAGGACGTACGCCGTGTCTTGCTTTTACATGCTTTGGCCGCTTACCCCCCTCGAGTGAGCGGCTTTTTTTATGGGCGCTTTTCTTTTGGGCGTTTGGCCAATTGCTGGCTTAACGATAAAAAAAGCCCCCGGTACCTGAGTAAGGTGCCGGGGGCTTTTTCATGAAGCTGGCGGAGGGACAGGGATTCGAACCCTGGAAGGGCTATAAACCCTTGCCGGTTTTCAAGACCGGTGCATTCAACCGCTCTGCCATCCCTCCAGATGCGGGTGCGTACACTAACACGCTATAGCGCTCTGCGCAATTGCTGACTCTTGGAATATGCACCTGTTCGAGAGTGCGCGCCGGGCCTCGCCTTCGGCGGCGCGCTGGTTCGGCCCTGGGTAACAGAGAGAATGCATCACTCTGCACGTTTGATGATGACCGAAATAGCGCCGTTTTCGTCAAGAGCATCAAACCTAGCTTGAAAAGGTGGCCGACGCCGAGTACGACGGACAGGCCTGAGTGATCGAAAGCGACGTTAACGCACTGAGGCGTTCGTTCACGTTCTGATGCATTAGGTCTCGCCTGCGTGTTTTGTACCCTCACCTGTATCCGTTGCCACGGGGGCAGGCGTTTTTCATTCGTCTTGAGGTAAGTGATGCCGTCATTTGATCCACCGTCTCGCTGGCTTGGCTTCTGGGCGGCCTCTCTGTCATTGATGGCGGTGTTTGCCGCCTCGGCAACACCCATTCCGCTCTACGCCCTTTACCAATCTGCCCATGGACTTTCCTACGCCGATCTTTCGTTGACGGCGGTGTTCTATTTCGTGGGGGCCATAACGGCGCTTTTAGTGTTCGGGCGCGTGTCCAACTACGTTTGCCTAAAGCCGGTGGTACTGTGCGCCTTGGCGATTCCGTCATTGATTGCCGGGCAGGCCGCTCGCGTCATGAGTCTTGCCGAGGTGTTAAGTGGGTACCTGGGCCTTGCCTTGGTGGCGTTTATGGTTGCGCTGGTGGCGGCCAGAAACCCGATGACCGAGGCATCGACGCGCTGACCCTTTGACGGCTTGATGGAGCGTCATCGCTTGAGATGACCTTTGAAACAGGGTGGGCCTAAAACGAAAACGCCCTGAATCGATGAGATCGATTCAGGGCGTCGGTAGTCAAGGTGGCGGAGGGACAGGGATTCGAACCCTGGAAGGGCTATAAACCCTTGCCGGTTTTCAAGACCGGTGCATTCAACCGCTCTGCCATCCCTCCGGCTCACGGCTGCGTATACTACCAGCTGGTTTTGGATCGTCAAGTATGTTTTTTACGATCATAGACTTAACCAGTGTTGAACGGTGTGTTGCATGGTGTGAGAAGGCGTTGCATGCTGGTGACTATCACTTTCTCTGTCTCATTGGAGAGACCTGTCATGAATGAGCGCTATCACGATGTCGCGTCGCACAGCCAGTCGAGGAGCGAGGTCGCTCCGGCGTACAAGGTTCTGCGCAACACCTACATGCTGTTGGCCCTGACACTTGGGGTCTCTGCTCTGACCGCCGGGCTTGCGATGTCGATGGGTGTTGCCCATCTCAACATCTTCGTTTTCTTCATCGGCGCCTACGGGCTGATGTTTCTGGTGCACAAGCTCAAGAACTCATCCGCGGGGCTTCTCGCGATCTTCGCCTTCACCGGCTTCATGGGCTTTACGCTCGGCCCGGTGCTTTCAAGCTATCTAACGCTTGGCAACGGCGCGCAGCTGATCATGACCGCGCTTGCGATGACGGCGATCACGTTTGTGGGGCTTTCCGCGGTGGTGCTGGTCACCAAGAAGGATTTCAGTTTCCTGGCCAACTTCCTCATGGCCGGCGCCATTGTGCTGGTGGTCGCGATGGTCGTTGCGATGCTGTTCAACATTTCCGGTCTGGCGCTCGCGGTATCGGCCGGTTTCGTGTTGTTTGCAAGCGCGATGATTCTTTATGAGACCAGCCAGATCATCCATGGGGGGGAGCAGAATTACATTCTGGCCACCCTGGGGTTATACTTGGCGATCTATAATCTGTTTGTCAGCCTGCTCTCGATTCTAGGCGTCGTTTCCGGCGACGATTGAGCATCGACGTGACAGCGGGATGCAAGTGCAGGGCCTTCGGGCCCTGCTTTTGTTTGTGAAGGAGTCCTTTCTTGAAGTACACGCTGATCGTCTATGGCGCCCCCTACAGCAGCCAGGCTGCCCATTCGGCGCTTCGGTTCGCCCGTGCGCTGCCGGGGCTTGGGCATACGGTTGCCACCGTGTTCTTTTATCACGACGGTGTCTATAACGCCTCGACGCTCATCACACCGCCACAGGATGAGCCACACCTGAATCAGGCCTGGGCCGAGCTCAAGACTACTCAGGGCTGTGAGCTGCTGGTGTGTGTGGCGGCTGCGCTGAAACGGGGTGTGATGAACGACGCCGAGGCTCGCCGTCACGGGGGCGAGGTGCATAATCTGGGCGAACCTTTTGAGCTGACAGGCGTCGGACAGCTACTGGCCTCGGCCCAATCCTCAGATCGCACGGTGACCTTTGCCCCATGACCGATAAAACATTGATTCTGATTCGTCATGCGCCGCACGGAACGAGTTTTGCGCGTGAAGGCATCGAAGCCGCATTGGTCGGTGGGGCGATGGGCATGGCGGTGGATATTGTGTTCGCCGGCGACGGCGTGTTCTGCCTGCTCCCGGACCAGAGCGCCGGGGCGCTCGGGCAAAAGGGCACGCTGCCAATGATCAAGGCGTTGCCGATGTATGACATCGAAACGATTTTCGTGGACCGCGTCGCACTGCAGCAACGGGGGCTCGAGGTGAGTGCGCTTGCCGTCGATGCCATCGAATGCGAACTGGCGTCCGTGACCGCGTCGTATCGACAGATAGTGAGCTTTTGACCCATGACGTTGCATATTCTCAATCGCAGTGCGTTTTCAAGCGCGACGCCCGATGATGCCCTTCGTGCCACTGTCCCGGGCGATGCGCTCGTCTTGGTCGAGGACGGTGTCTACTGCGCGCTTGATGCGCGGTGGTGTGCGTCACTGCCTCTTGACGTTGCGGTGTACGCACTGTCGGAGGATCTTGAGGCGCGAGGCCTTGGTGCGCGCACAGATGCTCGCGTGCAAACCGTGACGGTCGACGGGTTTGTAGAATTGACCGCCACCCACTCACAGTCCATCAGCTGGTTTTGACATGGCAGGCAACGACGAGCTTTCAATCAACGTCGGCGAAGAGGTCATCGCGCTGGATCCCGAGGGGTATCTGGTTGAGCGTGCGCGCTGGACGCCCGAGGTAGCCAACGCCCTGGCCGAGCGCGAGGGCCGAACGCTTGAGCCCGCGCATTGGGAGGTGATCGAGGTCATCCGTACCTTTTACGCGACCTATGAGCTTTCACCTGCGATGCGACCGCTGGTCAAGGCGGTCGGTCAGGCGCTTGGGCCCGAGAAGGGCCGTTCGATCTATCTGATGCGGCTGTTTCCGGACAGCCCTGCCAAGGTCGCGGCGCGCCTGGCCGGGCTCCCCAAGCCCACCAACTGCCTGTAGGGCCTGCGATGAACTTTCTGGGCCACGCGGTCATCGCTCACAGCGGGTCCGATGAGTACCTTTTGGGCAACCTGATCGCCGATGGCATCAAGGGCCGTGATCTTTCCGCTTGGCCCGCGGACGTTGCCCTTGGCATCCGGCGCCACCGTCAGCTTGATGAGTGGATCGATCACCACACCGAGGTGCAGGCACTCAAGGAGGATGTGCCGCGTGAGGTGCGCCGGGTCTCGGGCATCGGGTTTGATCTGGTATGGGATCATTTTCTGGCAAGATTTCTGCTTGATCCAGCGACGCAGCACCCCGCGCTCGAGCGTGGCCTCATCGACCGAATCTATGAGGTTTTGTCTCTAAATGCGCATCTTGTACCGGGCCGCATGGGGCCGCTGTGCGATGCCCTGATTAGACAGCGCTGGCTGGAGCGCTACGCCGACTATGGCTACACCTGCCAGAGCGTGCGCGCACTCGGCCATCGAATCCCGCGTCAAACGCCTCAGATGTATGCGCTGGGCGATTGGCTCGAGACCCATCCGAGGCGCCTGGAAGCGGCGTTTGAACGGCTTTGGCCGGATCTGGAGGCCCAGACCCGGCCGGTCGATAGGGCGCGTCAGGCCCCAGGCAGCGTCAAACAGTGAATGGGATCGCCGGGGGCGATGACACTGTCTGGCTCGATGACCGCAAATGCCTCGGCCAGCGCGCAGGAGGTCAGCATCGAGGAGTCCTGCGAGCCCGTCAGATGGGCATCGCCTTCGGCGGTGAGCGTTACGCGCATGTAATGGCGGCGGCCGGCCGTCCTGGTCGAAAAGGCAGCTTTAGCGGTTCGGGCCGGTAATGCCTCAAGCGTCGGGCAGCCCAGCAGTCGGCCAAGCAGCGGACGCAGAAACAGGTAGCTGCCAACGAACCCGGACACCGGGTTGCCTGCAAGTCCCACCACCGATGCGTGACCGATACGGCCTATCGTCAGCGGTTTGCCGGGTTTCATCGCCAGCCGCCACATCGTGAGCGTGCCCATCGATTCGATCGCGTGGCGGACGTGATCCTCCTCGCCGACCGAGACCCCACCAGCGGTAACCAGTACATCGGCGGTCGCGGCAGCCTCCTGGAGTGCCTGACAGGTGGCCTCGAAGCTGTCGGGCAAGTGCGTGATTCTGACAATCTCCCCGCCGAATTCCTCGATCAACCCCGCCAGCTGATAACGGTTGCTGTTATAGATCTGGCCCGGCTGGATCGGTGTGCCCGGAAGAATGACCTCATCGCCACTGGTCAAGAGCGCGACACGTGGCCGGCGTCGAACCCTTGGCTGGGCAATGCCCTGGCTTGCAAGTACCCCAAGGGTGGCGGGCGTCAGCCGCGTTCCGGCAGAAAGCAGCACATTGCCCACGGCGACTTCACCGCCCTGAACGCGAACGTTGTTGCCGGAAGCAACGGTGTCTGGAAAACCGATGTGGCCGTTTTCATCGATTTGAACGTGTTCCTGCATGATCACGCTGTCGGCGCCCCCCGGGATTGGCGCACCGGTGAAAATGCGCGCGCAGGTGCCGGGGGCGAGCGGTGGTGGATTGGTGCCGGCCGGAATGCGCTGGGAAACGGCAAGAGTCTTGCCCTGGTCACGACTATGAAGGGCGTAGCCGTCCATGGCGCTGTTATCGAAGGGCGGCATGTCGTAGGCGGCGTGCACGTCCTCGGCGAGTACACGCCCCCCTGCGGCGTCCAGCGCGCACGATTCGCTCTCAAGCGACGTGACGCCCTCGAGCAGGGCCGCACGTGCAGCATCGACGCTGTGAAAGTCAGTGCCCATGTTGGCCGTCTCCCCGTTTGACCAGGTTGGCGAAGTTGCACGGCTGGTGGCGGCTGTCGAGCTGCTCCTGAATCAGTCCCTCCCAGCCGGTTCGGCACGCCCCGGTCGAGCCTGGCAGGGCAAAGATGACCGTGCGGTTGGCAAAGCCCGCGATGCAGCGGCTTTGAATGGTGGAGCTGCCGATTTCCTGATAGGACAGGGCGCGAAACTGCTCACCAAAGCCCGGGATTGCGTGATCAAACAGCGGCGTCAACGCATCGGGTGTGGTATCGCGCCCGGTAAAGCCGGTGCCGCCTGTGGTGATGATGACATCGATGTGGGCGGCCGCGATCCAGGCCGATACCTGTGACCGAATCTGATAGATGTCGTCCGGCACGATTACGCCCTCGGCGCAGCGATGGCCCGCGGCTTCGATGGCCTGGGCCAGGTAGTTGCCTGACTTGTCGGTATCGGGCGTTCGCGTGTCGGAAACCGTCAGCACGGCAATGGATAGAGGAAGAAAGGTCATGGGGTGTGCTCATCCTGTTTGGCCGCCTGGCGGGCCTTGAGCGCCTCGAGCTGCTCGGGGGTGGCCTCGGCTTGATACAGCGTTTTCCACTCGCTGTAGGGCATGCCATAGACGTGCTCACGGGCGGCTTCGTAGTCGAGCTCGATGCCCTGATCGGCGGCGGCGTTGACCAGCCACTTCGAGAGGCAGTTTCGGCAGAAGTCCGCCAGGATCATCAGGTCGATGTTTTGAACGTCCTTGTTGTCATCGAGGTGCTTGAGCAATGTGCGAAAGGCTTCGGCTTCGATGCGTTGCTGGGTTTGTTCGGGCAGCTGCGCGTACATGGAGGCTCCTTGCGGGTATTCGGTGCGATAGATGCGTCGTTGGGGCAGTGTAGCGCGGCTGTGTCGCTTTCGAACCCCTTGGGTGCGCCAGACGTTAAAAACGTTTTATTTAATTTACAAAAAGGTGCCTATTTAAGCCTCAAAGTGCATTTTTCTATTGCTTATCGATTTTGATGGTCATTATATTGCACGCTCGACCAAACGGATGTGCCCGAATCTTTAATAACAACGGGGCGCACGCTCGACACAATAACGGAGTCAACAATGTCGTCTACCAATTCTTCAGACGCACTCGTTCGAGTGCTGGCGCGCAAGGACGTGCTTGCACTGGCGTTCGGGGCCATGATCGGCTGGGGCTGGATCGTGCTGACCGGCAAATTCATTGTCAATGCCGGCAGCATGGGCGCGGTCGTTGCGTTTCTGATCGGCGGGACTGCGGTCATCCTTGTTGGACTGACCTACGCAGAGCTTGCCGCCGCCATGCCCAAGGTGGGCGGTGAACACGTCTACAGCTATCGGGCGCTGGGGCATTTCGCCTCGTTCATCTGCACCTGGAGCATCGTGCTTGGCTACCTCAGCGTGGTCGCGTTCGAAGCCGTTGCACTGCCCACGGTCGTTGAGAGTCTCTTTCCAAACTACGCCGTCGGTCACTTATGGACGCTTGCCGGCTGGGACGTTAAGTTCACCTGGGTTCTGGTGGGCGTGATTGGCTCCCTTGTCATGATGGTGATCAACTACGTGGGCGTGACCATGGCCGCACTCATTCAAAGGCTGGTCACGCTTCTGATTCTGGTGGTGGGTGTGTTGTTCATTACCGGGGCGCTGTTTACCGGCGAGACCACCACGCTTCAACCGCTGTTTTCCGATGGTGCCGGCGGCATCATGACGGTGATGATCATGGTGCCGTTTCTGTTCGTTGGTTTTGACGTTATCCCTCAGGCCGCTGAAGAGATCAATCTGCCGTATCGCGATATTGGCCGGGTGCTGATGTTGTCGGTGGTACTGGCAGTGGTCTGGTACGCGCTGATCGTCTTTGGCACCTCGCTGATGCTGCCGGCCTCACAGCTTGGCGGCGATGTGCTGGCGGTACCGGCAGCCATGGAGGCCGTCTTCGATGCGCCCTGGGCGTCCAAGCTGATGATCCTTGCGGGCATGGCCGGCATCATCACCAGCTGGAACGCGTTCTATATCGGGGGGTCACGGGCTATTTACGCGCTGGCGCATGCCGGCATGCTGCCAGGCTTTCTCGCCAAGCTGCATCCGAAGTACAAGACGCCGACCAACGCCATCTTGCTGATCGGTATCATTTCGAGCCTGGCGCCACTGATGGGGCGCCCTGCCATGGTGTGGCTGGTGGACGCAGGCGGCCTTGGTATCGTGATTGCCTACCTGTTCGTGGCGCTGTCGTTTCTAGTGCTGCGCGCCAGGGAACCCGAGATGCCACGCCCGTTCCGTGTGCCTCAGGGCATGCTGGTGGGTGTCATTGCGGTGGCGCTGTCCATCGGCATGGCCGGGCTTTATCTGCCCTTCAGCCCTGCGGCGTTGACCGGTATCGAGTGGCTGGTGTTTGGGGGCTGGATGCTGCTTGGGCTTTTGATGTACGCCTGGGCGCTGGCGCGCTACGGCAAGGACTACGCCAAAAAGATGATGACGCACGAATACTGATCGTCTGACGCGCCGGGCACGCTGAGACGCGCCGGGCACGCTGAGACGCGTCCGGCTGACCCAGCGTCAGCGCAGGCCCTCGCCGAGCCCGGCGAGGGCCTGTACATGGGCCTCGACCGAAGGCCCGAGACTCTCCAGATGATACCCGCCTTCCAGCACCGACAGCAGTCGGCCGTCGCTGAACCTGGCCGCGATGTCCAGACACTGTTGCGTAAGCGCCCTGAAGTCCTGCGTCTCGAAATCGAGATCCGTCATGCCGTCCTCCCTGTGACCATCAAAACCTGCACTCATGATCACAAGCTCTGGCCGGTGGCGCTCGATGGCGTGACGGCAGTCAGCCTCTAAGCGCAGGCTGGCCTCGCGTCCGGTGGTGTGCGGCGCAAGCGCCATGTTGATCGAGTTCGACGGCGGTGGCGTGCTTGATGCAGGGTAGATCCCCTGTTGAAACATCGAGCAGATCAGTACCCGCGGGTCGTTGCCTAGAATGTCCAGAGTGCCGTTGCACTGATGGGCATCGATGTCCACGATCAGGATGCGCTTGAGGCCCCAGTGGGTGATCGCGTAGCGCGCGGCGATGGCGGCGTTATTGATCAGACAGAACCCCATGCCGCGCTGGTGCTCGGCGTGATGGCCCGGCGGACGAATGGCGCAGAACACGTTGTCCGCCTGCTGGCGGCACAGCTGATTGACGCCCTTGACCACAGCCCCTGCGGCAATGCGGGCCGCCTGCCAGCTGTCCTTGGTGACAAAGGTCTCATCGTCGAGGGCAATCGGGGCATCATCTGGAGTGGCGTCGCTCAAAAAGCCCAGATAGCCTGCATCATGGGCGAGCAGCAAGTGCTCGGGTTTGGCCGCGCGGGCATCGAAATGCTGCAGGTGTTGGGATACCCCATGACGTGCCAGTTGGCGCTCGATGGCGTTGAGCCGTCGGGGGTGATCGGGGTGCCACGGCGCCACCATATGGCGGCGACAGAAACTCGGGGCGATCAGTGCGGTTATCATGGGTCATCCTTAATCAGGTAACGCCCGAGCGATGAACGCGCGCAGCGCAAGGCAGCGAACGAGGGAATCATGCAGGAAAACGGCTTGGGGCTTCAATTCGTCGAACGGTTTTTCCAGCCACGATCAATTCTGATCGTGCTTGATAGCGAGCATCTCGACCTTGCGCGCACGGTGCTTGCCAACCTGAGTGAAGGTGGGTTTAACGGGCGCCTTGGCGTATACGGCCTTGATGATTCGGCCGGTGAGGTCACCATGAAGGGCCTCGAGCGGGTGCCGGAGCTCAAGGCGTTGTCGCCGCCGCCGGATCTGATTCTCTTTGTCTGTCGAGTCGAGTGCGTACCAGAGCCGTTGACCACGCTCGCCGAGCGAGGCTGTGCGGCGGCATTGATCATGACCGGGGGCGCTCATTGGAGCGAGAGCCCGGCCTCCGAGCCGGACTCGCTTCGTGCGCGGCTCGGTACGATTGTTACCCGTTTTGGTCTTCGCATCATGGGGCCTGAGTGCGCAGGCATTCTCTCGACGCGGCACAATCTCAATGCGTCCTGCACCAGCACCGCGATTGCCCGGGGGCGGCTTGCCTACCTGGGCCAGTCGGGCATGGTCGGTCACGCTCTGATCGACTGGGCCGCAGAACGGGGCATCGGCTTTTCGCACATGGTGGCACTCGGCGACAGCGTCGATGTGACGCTGCCCGACGTGCTTGATTATCTGAATCTGAGCGGCGGCTACCGAGCACTGGTCATGCATCTTGAACGGATCGACAACGCTCGCCATTTCATGACGGCGCTGCGCGAGGCTGCGCGCCATCACGTGGTAGTCGCGATCAAGAGCGGGCGCTTCGAACGCACCGACCTTGCCCGTCACGGCGTCGCGCCGGGGCTCTCCCGGCGCGATCAGGTGCTTGACGCCGCCCTCGAGCGCGCGGGCGTGCTGCGCGTGAATGCCTCTGATGAGCTGATCGATGCGCTCGAGACGTTGACGCGTGTGCAGTCGATGCCGGGAGATCGGGTCGCGTTCGTGGCCAATGGGCTGGGGCTGTCGTTCATGGCAATGGACGCCTTGATCGCCCAGGGCGGCACTCTGGCGTCCCTGTCAGACGCCACGTGTGATGCCCTGACGGCGCAGGCGCTGGACGTCAGCGTGCGCGGAGACAACCCGGTCGATGTCGGGAGTCTGGCGACCCCTGAGGTGTTCGAACGGGCGGTGCGTCTAGTGGGCGCCGACCCGAACGTGGATGTGGTGATCACCATTCACGCCCCGACCCGCATGGCGCCGGCCGAGGAGGTGGCCCGGCGGGTAGTGGCAAGCAGGGACGCCGTGCGGGGCGTTCTGATGAGCTGCTGGATGGGGCTCAAGACCGCCCGCGAGGCGCGCCTTCAGTGCCAGCGGGCCGGTATCGCGCATTATCGCTCGCCGGAAAAGGCGGTGGATGGCGTGATGCTAATGGTGCGCTATCGCAAGGCGCAGCATCTTCTGCGTCTGACGCCGCCCAATGCAGAGCTTGTTGGCCGCGATCACCGCAGGGAAAACGCCCAGCGCCTTATTCGCGAGGCGTTTGAACGGCAGCGCCGGGCGTTGACGCATCAGGAGTGCGGTGAGGTACTCGATGCCTATGGGGTGAGCCTCGGCCGCGTGCATTATCTACAAGCGACGCACTCGGAGCCGGTGTTGCCTGCGTTTGCACCGCCCTGGCAGATGCAGGCCGTGCATGAACAGGCGTGCATGCCGTTTTCGGTGTCGGACACCGCTGAGTGTGTGCTGCGCCGCCTTACAACGCCGATCGCCTTGCAGGAGGCGTTTGCCGAACTCAAGGCACGGTTCGAGGCCCGTGACACGCCGCTTTATAGCGTGTGCGTGCGCCCTGAACGCTCGGATGTCGCAAGCGTTGGGTTGAGCGTCGGTATTACTCGAGACCCGGTGTTTGGCCCGGTCGTGTTCATCGGTCGGGCGGGACATCCGCTTGATGAGGCCGAGGACCGCCATGTGGCGCTGCCGCCGCTCAATCGCGAACTGGCCCACACCCTGATCGATCAGACGTCTGCACGCCATCTCCTGACCGAGCAGCTGGGCTCTGAGGCCTGGCGGGAGCGGCTGGCCCGGCTTCTGGTGACGCTTTCGACGCTTGCAACCGATGTCCCCACGCTCGAGTGTTTGAACATCAGCCCCCTGCGAGTGAGCGCGACGGATGTCTGGGCCGAAGACTATCGGTTGAGCGTGGGGCCGCCGGCGCGGTTCGCGATCATGCCGTACCCCGATCAGTGGGTGAACGAGGAGCTTCTTTCAGAGGGTGATTCGATCACGATTCGACCGATCCGGGAATCGGACGCCGCGCTGATTACCGAGTTTCATCGCCATCTTTCTGCCAGGAGCATCCGATTTCGGTATTTTCGCGACAAGCCGGAGCTGTCGCAGGAGGCGCTGGCGCGTCTTGCCCAGCTTAATTACGACCGCCAGATGGCGTTTGTTGCACTGGAGAGTGTGCCTAAGTGGGGCTCGTCATCAGGTGAGGCGCTTGGTGAGTCGGTCACGATGCTTGGCGTGGCTCGCGTCTGGAACGACCCGGATAACGTGCGCACCGAGTTTTCGATCATCATCCGTGACGACATGCAGGGGCGAGGCCTGGGGCGGCGTTTGATGACGCGATTGATCGACTACAGCCGTCACGTCGGCACGCTTGAAATGTATGGAAAGATTGCACCGGACAACCGGGCGATGCGTGCACTGGTCAAAGCCCTTGGCTTTACCACCCGCCTTGATATGGAAGAGGGGGTGGTGACCGCGCGACTGGCGCTGAATGAGCCTGCCACGGCCTGGCAGCGCCAGCGTCTGGCCCAGACCGATCCGTAAGGGGCGGCCCGGGCCACGGCGTCAGGTCAATCTGGTTTCAGGTCAAGGGGCGAGGTGGGTCTTGTCCCACTGGGCAGTTTCTGAACGGCGGCGAAACCTCAGTCGATCGTGCAGGCGGTTGGGTTGGCCCTGCCAGAACTCGATCATGTGCGGCTTGATCCGATAGCCACCCCAGTGCGCGGGGCGCTCGACGGGGACGTTGTCAAACGCGCTTTCAAACCGCGCCTGACGTTCTTCGAGCCAGCGACGCCCCGGAATCTCGACACTTTGCTGCGACACCCAGGCGCCGAGCTGACTGTCACGCGGTCGGCTTTCGAAGTAGCGGTCGGAAAGCGCCTTTTCAACCTGCTCGACGTGGCCCTCGACGCGGACCTGGCGCTGAAGCGTGGGCCACCAGAAGACGATGGCCGCCACGGGGTTGCCGGCCAGTTCGCTGCCCTTGTGGCTTTGGTAGTTGGTGTAGAACACGAAGCCCTGCTCATCGAAGCCCTTGAGCAGCACGATACGCGCGTGCGGCATCTGGTTGTTATCAACCGTTGCGAGCGTCATGGCGTTGGCGTCGTCTTTCTCGGTGTCGACAGCGGCCGAGAGCCACTCCGAAAAGAGTGGAAAGGGGCTTGCCGGGGTCGAGTCAAAGGCAAGGCTTGCGCCGGCATAGTCCCGTCTTAGCTGGGCAATGTCCTGATTCATGCAGGGGTCCTCGAGTCTTGGTACGGCGCAGCGCCATTGGCTACGCGTGTTCGTTGGCGACGTTTTGCTTCGATTTCAGGCGCTGGGCCTGATTGACCGAGGTGATCAACAGGGCGAGTGCGGCGAGGATCTCAACCACCGACCAGGGCCACTGACCGTCGGCTTCGATCATCAACGCGCTTTGAACGCCGTAGATGATGCTGACAAAGGCCAGCCAGATGAACCCGCGGGTCCGTGGCATCCAGAACACCGTGCCCAAAAGCACCAGCGGCAGCAGACGGATGGCCAGTGGCGCAATTTCCATCTGGTGTGTGGCGACCAGCCAGATGGCGTTGGCAACGGCCACGGCAAGCAGGGCCACATAGGATAGAATGCAGCGTTTCATCGTATTCATGTCGGGGACTCGTGTTGGGTGAGCGTGCGTGCCAGTGCACCGAGCCGCTGGCCCTGAGCATAGGCGATGGCATGTTCGTTGGCGTCGACCTCGAGGGCGTTGCTTTCGCCGCTGACGTGGCTTGCGCCATACGGGGTGCCGCCCTGGGTCGTCTCGAAAAGCGCGGTGACGCTGTAGGGGACGCCGGTGATGATCATGCCGTGATGAAGCAGCGGTGTCATCATGCTGGTCAGCGTGGTTTCCTGACCGCCGTGAAGACTTGCCGTCGAGGTGAAGACCGCGGCCGGTTTGTCGACCAGCGCACCGGTCATCCAGAGTTCGCTGGTGCCATCGAGAAAATGCTTCAATGCCGACGCCATGTTGCCAAAGCGCGTCGGGCTGCCAAGCGCCAGGCCCGCGCAGTCGCGAAGATCATCAAGGGTCGCGTAGACGGCGCCGGACTCAGGGATTTCGGGAGAGGTGGCCTCACAGGTCGGCGAGACCGACGGCACGGTTCTGAGCCGGGCGTCGACGCCCGAAATGGATTCGATGCCGGACGCCACTGCTTCGGCCAGTTGACGGGTTTTTCCGTTGCGCGAATAGTACAGGACAAGAAGGTAAGGCGTGGTCATGGGGTATCCCGTTGGTAAAAGGGCTTAAGTGTGAAAAGGCTCGAGGAAACGAGCGTTTGGCGCGTTATTTAAGCATCAGGGAGGTATTGTAGTGCGGCGTCAGCGAGAGTCACAACGCCCCTTCATGGGCCCGAAGCGGCTCAGGGCGCTCAAGGAGGTGCGACACCTCTTCACGCGGTTTGCACGCCACGATGGGCTTCGAACCGCGGGCGCATTGACCTACACCACGCTTTTTGCCGTGGTGCCGTTGACCACGGTGCTTTACGCCATGCTCTCTGCGGTCCCGGCCTTTCAGGGCGTGGGAGACCAGCTCCAGACCTACGTGTTCCAGCAGTTTCTGCCGGCCACCGGCGAGGTGGTGATCGATAAGCTCAACCAGTTCTCGCATCAGGCGCAGCAGTTGACCGGCGTGGGAATCGGGGTGCTGTTTGTGACCTCGATCATGATGATGTACACCATCGAGCACGCGTTCAATCAGATCTGGCAGGTGTCGACCCATCGCCGCGGCATCGCAAGCTTCGTGATCTACTGGACCGTATTGACGCTCGGCCCCTTGTTGATTGGCTCGGGGTTTGCGCTCTCATCCTACCTTGCCTCGCTTCGAATATTTGATACTGCGGCGTTCCTGTTCGGGGGCCGTGATCTCATACTGATGCTGATGCCGCTTTTTTTGAGCGTACTGGCGTTTTTCTTTGTCTACATGGCGGTACCGAGTACGCGCGTGCGTGTGCGCGACGCGCTGATTGGCGCAGTCTCCGTTGCGGTGTCGTTCGAGCTTGCCAAGTACGGTTTTTCGGTCTTTGTAAGCCACTTCCCGTCCTATCAGATCATCTATGGCGCCTTTGCCGCCGTTCCCCTTTTTCTGATCTGGGTCTATCTGTGCTGGGCAATCGTGTTGCTCGGGGCGGAACTCACCGCGTATCTGGGGGAGTCGCACCGGGCCGACTGGCGGCACTGGTCGCCGTTCTGGCAGAGCATCGGGCTTCTTTACAAGCTCGACAAGCAGCGCGCGCTTGGCGGCGAGCTGTCGCTCAGGCAGGTGCGCCGGCTGGTCGGTGGGCATTATCGGTCACTGATGGCGCCGCTGGTGGAGCAGCGCTGGGTCGTGCAGGGAATCCAGGGGGGGTGGGTCCTTGCGCGCAGCCTGGACGAACTGCCGTTATGCGATATCCTGATGCATATCGGGTGGCAGCCAAGCGATGAGTACGCCGCCCCCGATGCGCGTTTCAAGCCGATTCAGCACGCGCTTGACGCGCTGACAATGCAGCGTCGCATTGCGACGAACCGGGCACTTCGAGACTACATCGACGAGGGGCAGTCCGGTCGGCCGTCGACCGACGATCAGGGCGCCTCTCATCGATGACGCAAGGTCATTTCAGCCAATGCATGAGGGCAGTGACGATGGAACGCGATTACGACCGAGATGAAGCGCTTTTTGCCAAGGAGATGGCCGACGTTACCCCGTTGAAACCGTCGAATACGGTGGTGTCGTTCAAGCGTGACCCGCAATTGACCGACGCCCAGCGCGCACGTCGCGCCCAGGCCCAGAAAGAAGAGGAGGCCACCAATTTTCTTTCCGATGAGTTCGTGGATCTGCTGCCCGTCAACGACCCGTTCGAGTTCAGGCGAGACGGCATTCAAACCGGTGTGATCGACAAGCTGCGTCAAGGCGGCTATCGTATCGACGCCCAGATCAATGTGGCCAGGCAGCCGCTCAGAGACGTTCGTCGCGACGTATTTGCGTTTATCAGAGAAGCCTACGCCCATGAGCTGAGAACGCTCTTGATTGTGCATGGGCGAGGCAAGCGCGACGACAGCCACGCCAACATCGTTCGGTCCTACGTGACCAAATGGCTTCAGCAGTTTGACGAAGTTCAGGCGTTTTCCACCGCTCAGCCGCGTAACGGCGGGTTGGGCGCGACCTATGTGGCGCTCAAGAAGTCGGCGTCTGCCAGTCAGCGCAACAGAGAACGCCATCAGCGCCGACACGCCCCCTGAGCGCTATAGCGCCTCAAACCTCCAACCCCTTATCCATAAAAAAGCAGGTCATCATTGACCTGCTTTTTTGTGCGCGCGGTCACGTAGACCTGTTGCCCGCCGATCAGCTCGCGGCCAGCGTCTCGGGGTCCACGCGCTCAAGCGCGTATGGCAACGGCGCGAGTGTGAGCGCGGTACGGCTTTCATCGTGATAGACCGTGGCATCGAGGGCGCTGACGTTGACCACGGCAAGAAGCTCGGTGGTCGTGTCGCTCTCGGCCGCGACCATCACGGAACCGACGCGCTTGCCATCCTCGGTGCTTAGTTGATCGTTTGAGGCGAGCGCAAGCCCACGTGGGCCGGAAAGATGTACCAACCGTTTCTTGACCTGGCCGCGGTAGTGGGCTCGTGCGACCACTTCCTGGCCGGTGTAGCAGCCCTTCTTGAAACTGATGCCGCCAAGGGCTTCCCAGTTGAGCATCTGAGGCAGCCACTGCTCGCTTTGTTCGCCATCAAGAAAGCAAAGTCCGGCGTCGATGTCCTCGAGCCGCCAGGCAGCGTCCGATGCACTCTCTAGGGTGTCATCGCGGGTTGTGGCAATCCGTAGAAAGCGGGCATGTTCGCCGGGATGACGAAGCCACACGATGTCGTCGTGTTGCTGCATCTGAAAGGGCAGATCCGGCAGCGGGTGGCCAACGTCGCCCGGTGCGATGAGTTTTTGCACTTGAAGATCACTGCGCAGGGTCAGTTCGGTCTTGTAGAACGCGGCGAATTTTTTCAAATGCGTCATCACCGTGTCGGCAAGGCCTGCATCAAGTAGAAGCCAGAACCGATGTTCCCCCACGGCAACAACCTGGCCGTTGGCGATCATGCGGCCTTTCGGGGTGCAAAACGCGATCAACGGCGCGAAGGGAGGCCTTACGAGGTCGATGGCCGCAGAGCTTTGCCCCTGAAGCAGGGTTGCGCTGCCGGGGCCATCAAGCTCCACGATAGCAAAGGGTGCGTCCGGCACGGAGGTGGACGTCGGGTCGGTCATTGCAGGACTCCAAAGTCGTCGTAAGCTGCGAGAATTCGCGGGGTTTGTTAGGTTGTATGGGGTTTTTTCCAATCGATATCAAGAAGGAGCGTACACGATGTCCCTATCCTATACCCTCGAGGGTCTCAACAACGTCGACGATGTGAACAAGGCGACCAACGCCTTGATGATGCTTGATGGCGTTCAAAGTGCAGAAGTCGGTCTACACTTTGCCCACATCGAGGGGCGTACGTCCCTCGAAAAGGTTCAAAAGGCACTGACGCCGCTTGGATTCAAGGCGCGCCAGGGCTGATGCGATACACGTGAGACGCTCAGGGAGAAACAATGAGTATTTTGATCGAGACCGAACGCCAGGGGCAGCTTCGACAGCGGGTACAGGTCGATCAGTTCGACACACTGTTTGGTGATGTGGCGGAAGCGGCAGGCGGCGAGGGCAGTGCGCCGGACCCGCATGACTACTTCGATCTGTCGCTGGGGCTTTGCAAGGCGATTACGGTGATGATGTACGCCAAGCGCCATGATCTGGCACTCGAGGGTGTCTCCATGAACGTCTCACGTAACTCAGACGATGAAGATAATGGTCATTACGAGCTTCATGTCCGGCTTTCCTTGATTGGCCACTTGAGCCCGGAAGAGAAGACCACGCTTCATGACATCGCCGATCGATGCCCGGTTCACCGGCTCATGACCGAATCGACCATCACGATCACGACCGAGGCCCATGTAGGGTAAGTGGGGTTAACGCATCGGGTCTTTCGTCATGACGCGTCGTCGTGATCGGTCGTCGCGACAGGCCCTTGAATCCTTGAGAGGGTGACTATATATACAGTGGTGTTCAGGTCACGCCATTGTACCCAGGGGGCAGTATGGAAAAGCGGTTTCAGATCGCATCGAAGTATCAACCGGCCGGCGATCAGCCAACCGCCATTGCCTCACTGGTCGAAGGGCTCGAGGCGGGCCTTGCGTATCAGACCCTTTTGGGCGTGACCGGGTCCGGCAAGACCTTCACGATGGCAAACGTGGTCGAGAAGGTTCAGCGCCCAACCATCGTGATGGCGCCGAACAAGACGCTGGCGGCCCAGCTCTATGGTGAGTTCAAATCCTTCTTTCCGGATAACGCCGTCGAGTACTTCGTCTCCTACTACGACTACTACCAGCCCGAAGCCTATGTGCCGTCCTCCGATACCTTTATCGAGAAGGACGCCTCGATCAACGATCACATCGAACAGATGCGCCTCTCGGCAACCAAAGCCCTGCTGGAGCGTCGTGATGCGCTGATCGTGGTGTCGGTCTCTGCCATCTATGGCCTTGGTGACCCGGACCAGTACCTGAAGATGCGTCTTCATTTCACCCGGGGTGAGCAGATCGATCAGCGGCGCTTTCTAAGGCGGCTGGCGGAGCTTCAATACACCCGCAATGACATGAACTTCCGGCGCGGCACCTACCGCGTCCGGGGGGATGTGATCGACATTTTCCCGGCCGACTCCGACGAGCAGGCGGTGCGCGTCGAGCTGTTTGACGACGAGATCGATACCATCAGCCTGTTTGATCCGCTGACCGGGGAGGTCTCGGGCAAGGTGCCGCGGATGACAATCTACCCCAAGACCCACTACGTCACGCCCCGAGAAACCATTCTGGAGGCGGTGGAGTCGATCAAGGGCGAGCTGACCGAGCGGCTCGAGTACCTGAGAAATCACGATAAGCTCGTCGAGGCCCAGCGCCTTGAACAGCGCTCGCTCTATGACATCGAAATGATGCTGGAGCTTGGGTACTGCAACGGCATCGAAAACTATTCGCGCTATCTGTCCGGGCGTGAGCCCGGCCACGCGCCTCCGACGTTCTTCGATTATCTGCCCAAGGACGCGCTGGTGTTCATCGACGAATCCCACGTAAGCGTACCTCAGGTGGGCGGCATGTACCGCGGCGACCGCTCGCGCAAGGAAACGCTGGTGGAATACGGATTTCGACTGCCATCGGCACTTGATAACCGCCCGATGCAGTTCGAGGAGTGGGAGAAGATCCTGCCACAGACCGTGTTTGTGTCGGCAACGCCTGGCCCGTACGAGGAAGAGCACGCCGATCAGGTGGTCGAGCAGGTGGTCAGGCCCACGGGGCTTTTGGATCCGGAAATCGAAGTACGGCCTGCCACCACTCAGGTCGATGATCTGCTGTCGGAAATCAGGGTGCGCGTTGAGGTGGGCGAGCGGGTGCTGGTCACGACGCTTACCAAGCGCATGGCTGAAGATTTAACCGATTATCTCAACGAGCACGATATTCGCGTGCGCTATCTGCACTCGGACATCGACACCGTTGAGCGCGTCGAGATCATTCGCGATCTGCGACTTGGCAAGTTCGACGTGCTGGTGGGCATCAACCTGCTGCGCGAGGGCCTCGATATCCCTGAGGTGTCGCTGGTGGCCATTCTCGACGCCGACAAGGAAGGGTTTTTGCGCGCCGAACGCTCGCTGATCCAGACCATCGGACGTGCGGCGCGTAACGCCCACGGCAAGGCGATTCTGTACGGGGACAAGATCACCAACTCCATGCAGCGCGCCATGGATGAAACCGGGCGCCGGCGGGCCAAGCAGATCGAGCACAACGAGCGCCATGGCATCGTGCCCGAAACCATTACCAAAAGCGTGGCCGACATCATGGAAGGCGCGCAGACACCGGGCAAGAAGGGCGGTCGGCGCAAGGGCGGAGAAGAGAGTCGAGCGCCCGACACACTCGAGGACATCAAGTCGATGAACGCCGAAGAGATTACCAAGCGGCTTCGAACGCTCGAGGACGAAATGTACAAGGCGGCCCAGAACCTCGAGTTCGAAAACGCCGCCAAGCTGCGCGATCAGGTGCACGCCTTGAACGAGCGCATGATCGAGTTGAAGTAGATGCCCGAAGGTCCGGAAATACGCCGCGTTGCCGACCGGCTCGGGCGCGTTTTGATTGAGCGCCCACTCGAGCAGGTCTGGTTCGCGTTCGAATCGCTTGCAGAGCACGCCCCGACGCTTTGCAACGCGCGTGTTCGCGCGGTCGACAGCTGGGGCAAGGCGCTGTTGATCCGATTCGACAATGGCCAGGTGCTCTACAGTCATAACCAGCTCTACGGAGTCTGGCGCATCAGTCGAAAGGCGCGGGTGCCGTCCACCAAACGCATCCTTCGCGTTGAACTTGTAACCGACACCCACGCAGCCAGGCTCTATAGCGCCTCGGATATTTCCCTCTGGCACGAAGACACGCTCGGGGATCATCCCTTCTTAAGCCGTTTGGGGCCGGATCTTCTGACGCATCAGGTCAGCCCAAACTGGCTTGAGGCGCGACTTAAAAGCTCACGTTTCAAGAAACGTAATCTGGGCGGCCTGTTGCTTGATCAGTCGCTGGTGGCCGGCATCGGCAATTACCTGCGCTCCGAGATTCTTTTCTATGCGGGACTTTTGCCCAGGCGCCGCCCGGCCGATCTCTCTGATGCCGAGCTCGCGCGCCTTGCAACGTGCATGCTTGAGTGTACGCAGGGCGCTTACCGTGAGGCTGGAGTAACCAATCGGCCTGAATGGCGGGCGCCGCTGATTGAGGCCGGCCATCCTCGCGCCATCTGGCGCCACGCTGTATTCAACCGCGAAGGCCGCCGCTGTTTTTACTGCGACAGTCTGATTGAAAAGCGAACGATTGCCTCCAGACGTCTGTACCTATGCCCTACCTGCCAGCAGTGATTATACCGTTATATTCTTAATGTGCTAAAAGTGGACTGCGAGAAAGTGGCGCATTGGATATAATCGTTCGCCGTGATCAGGCCCGTATGGCCACTAAAACGAAAACGATGAGGAGTGCCCCTTGACGACCGTAATCCGTCAGGACGATGTCATCCAGAGCGTCGCCGATGCCTTGCAGTACATTTCCTACTATCACCCCAAGGATTTCATTCAGGCGATGAGCGAGGCGCACGCCCGTGAAGACAATCCAGCGGCCAGGGACGCCATTGCCCAGATTCTGATCAATTCGCGCATGTGCGCAACCGGTCATCGTCCGATCTGTCAGGACACCGGCATCGTCACCGTGTTCGTGCATGTAGGCATGAACGTGCAGTGGGACGCCGAGATGAGCCTGGACGATATGGTCAATGAGGGCGTCAGACGTGCCTATCTGAATCCGGATAACGTCCTTCGGGCGTCGGTATTGGCGGACCCCGACGGCAAGCGCGCGAACACCAAGGACAACACTCCGGCGATCATTCACCACAAGCTGGTGCCCGGTGATACGGTCGAGATTCATGTGGCTGCGAAGGGCGGGGGCAGTGAGGCCAAGTCGAAGTTTGCCATGCTGAATCCATCCGACAGCGTGGTCGACTGGGTGCTCGAGCAGATTCCGAAGATGGGCGCGGGCTGGTGCCCACCGGGCATGCTCGGCATCGGCATTGGTGGCACAGCCGAGAAGGCGATGCAACTTGCCAAGGAATCGCTGCTTGATCCGATCGATATTCAGGATTTAAAGGCGCGCGGTGCAGCCAATCGCGGTGAGGAAATTCGCCTTGAGCTCTTTGACAAGGTCAATGCGACGGGCGTGGGTGCCCAGGGCCTTGGTGGTCTGACCACGGTGCTCGACATCAAGGTCAAGGACTATCCGACCCACGCGGCCAACAAGCCGGTTGCGATCATTCCCAACTGCGCCGCGACCCGGCACGTGCACTTTACCCTTGATGGCTCCGGGGCGGCCTCATTGCCAGCGCCGTCGATCGAGGACTGGCCGGACATCACCTGGGAAGCGGGTGAAGGCGTCAAGCGCGTCAACCTCGATACAATCACGGCCGAGGACATTCAAAGCTGGCAGCCCGGCGACACCCTGTTGCTGTCCGGCAAGCTTCTGACCGGGCGCGACGCGGCGCACAAGCGCATGGTCGATATGCTCTCTCGCGGCGAATCGCTGCCAGTGGATCTCAAGGGACGCTTTATCTATTACGTCGGCCCGGTCGACCCGGTCGGTGACGAGGTTGTTGGGCCGGCAGGGCCGACCACCGCCACGCGCATGGACAAGTTCACCCGGACCATGCTCGAGCAGACCGGCCTTGCCGGTATGGTCGGTAAGGCCGAACGCGGCACCGCTGCCATCGAAGCCATTCGGGACAACAAGGCTGCCTATTTGATGGCCGTCGGTGGGGCAGCGTATCTGGTGGCCCAGGCAATCAAGCAGTCACGCGTCGTTGCCTTCGAGGACCTTGGGATGGAGGCGATCTACGAGTTCGAGGTCGAGGACATGCCGGTCACGGTGGCCGTCGATGCCAATGGCGAGTCCGTTCATCAAACGGGCCCGGCCAAATGGCGTGAAATCATTGCCGAGCGCGTTTAAACCGCTCTTACGATGCGTGCCCTTTTCGGGCACGCTCGTGTATTGTTGCAGACAGAACACGCAGCCAGGCCAGGGAGTTTCCTGGCCTTTTTCATTGAGCCAGGGATGGGGAGTGCGATGACCGCGATTCTCGGTGGCGTGATCATCATCATCATGCACGTGCTCGGCACGCTCTCGGCCCTTATGGCCTTGATGTCGAGCCGCACGTCCCAGGGCGCGATCGCCTGGATCATTTCGCTTCTGACCTTTCCCTATCTGGCCTTGCCGGCGTACTGGATCTTCGGCCGCCCTCGATTCTACGGCTACGTTTCCGCGCGAGAAGAGCGTGATTCCACGTTGCGTCAGGTATTGACCCGCTTTCGGCGTGATCTCGAGCCCTGCTTTTCAAAGCCGGAGGAATCCTCGGCCCGGCTGATCGCGGTTGAGCGTCTGGCCATGATTCCCATGTCTCGAGGCAACAAGGCGGCGCTGTTGATCGATGGGGAAGCCACATTCCAAAGCCTGTTCGAGGGGCTTCGCCATGCTCAGTACTACGTTCTGGTCCAGTTTTTCATCGTGCGTGACGACCGGGTTGGCCAGGCCCTGAAGCAGGCCATGATCGACTGCGCCCATAGAGATGTTCGGGTGTGCTTTCTCTACGATGAAATTGGCAGTCGCAAATTGCCGGACGCGTATCTGGTCGAGCTGCAGGAGGCAGGCGTTGAAGTCTCGGCGTTTGGCTCTTCTCGGGGCTGGCGTCATCGCTTTCAGGTCAATTTCCGCAACCATCGCAAGATTACCATCGTTGATGGCATTCAAGGGTGGGTCGGGGGTCTGAACGTTGGTGAAGAGTATCGCTATCAGAGCGAACGCTACGGCCACTGGCGCGATACACACTTGAAGCTCGAAGGGCCTGCGGTGCTTGGCCTTCAAGAGGCGTTCTGGGAAGACTGGCACTGGGCGACAGGCAATATCCTTTCACTGAATTGGCAGGCGCAGCTGACCGAGGCCGATCAGCACGTGGTGATCGTCCCCTCGGGCCCTGCCGATCATCAGGAAACCGCCAGTTTGATGGTGCAACAGGCCATCCACGGCGCCCGCGAGCGCTTTTGGGTGGCGACCCCGTATTTCGTGCCGGATCAGGGAGTACGAGATGCGCTCAAGCTTGCCGCACTAAGAGGCATCGATGTTCGTGTGCTGTTGCCCGAGCACCCTGATCACTTGCTGGTGTTTTTATCCGCGTTTTCATTCCTGCCGGACATGATTGCTGCGGGGGTGAAAATATACCGTTATCAACCCGGGTTTTTACATCAGAAAGTATTTTTGATTGATCATGAGTGCGCCGCAGTGGGTACGGTCAACCTTGATAATCGCTCGTTCAGGCTCAACTTCGAGGTCACGGCGTACATTCCTTCACCGGTATTCGCAGCTCAAGTCGAAACCATGTTGCTTGAGGACTTCAAGGCCAGTCGGCCAGTATCGATCGAGGAAATTCAGTCACGCCCGTTCTGGCGAAAGATGCTGTCGAGGGCGGCGTATCTTGCAGCACCCATTCAATAGCCCTGGCGGGAACGCGTTAATTAGGGAATCCGTGTGAATCTGGAAACAAAGTGGCTAGAAGATTTCGTGGCACTTGCCAACACCCGCAGCTTCTCGGCGTCGGCGCGCCAGCGCCACGTTACCCAGCCCGCGTTCAGTAGACGCATCCGCTCGCTGGAGCAGGCGGTCGGGGCGCAGCTGGTTGACCGCTCGACCACACCGGTCAATCTGACCCCGGAAGGGCAGCTGTTCGTGATTACCGCGCGCAACATGGTTGAACAGCTTACCGAGTGCCTTGGGCACCTGCGGGGGCTCGAGATGGCTAATGAAGCGCTCGATATCGTCGCGGCACACTCACTGGCGCTCGGGTTTTATCCCAAATGGATCTCGCGGTTGCAAAAGGGGGTGGGCGAACTACCCACGCGGTTGATTGCGATGAACGTGGGAGATGCGCTGCACGTACTTCGAGAGGGCAACTGTGATCTGATGCTGGCCTACCATGACCCGTACGCGACCATGCAGCTTGATAGCGAGGCCTTTCCTTCCTTCTCGGTTGCGAAGGTCAAGATGGTACCGGTGTCTATCCCTGACGCCAGCGGGGCGCCCAAGTTCAACTTCAGCGGCAGCGAGGCTGTCCCGTTTCTAAGCTACACCCAGGGCGCCTTTCTGGGGCGAAGCGTGCGCATGCTCTTGAAAAATGATCCGCTTCGCATGCGGCTTAAAACGGTGTATGAGACCGCCATGGCCGAGGGGCTCAAGGGCATGGCGCTCGAGGGCGCAGGGGTCGCCTGGATTCCCGAGTTCTGCATTCGGGAAGAGCTCCTGTCACAACGGCTGGTACGCGCCGGCGGTGAGCAGTGGGATATCCCGCTTGAAATTCGACTTTATCGCTGTTCACTGGTGCATAAGCCCGGGGTCGAGCGGCTCTGGCGCCGCATGCAGAAACTTCCCCGGGATTTTCTCGAAACCAAGCCTGCCTGATTTCAAGCCGAAAAGCCCACCTAGTTTCCGGGTGAAGAGTCGGCGCGAAATCCGGCCGGCAGGCCGAGAAAACTTTGTATGATGAAAAAATGATCCTCGAACAGCTGCTCCGGGTCGAGCTCGGCCAGAGGTAGCCAAGTGGCGCGATGGCCGGATTGCCCGGTGCGCACGTCAGGCAGGCGCTGCTCGGGGCGAAGTGCAAAGTAGAACGCCTGGGCAAGGGTTCGGCCGCGCCAGCTTCGATGCGGCTCATCGAACAGCCGCTGGGCGCGTAAAGAGCCTTTCAACACCGGCAGAGGCACCTTGAGCCGCACGCGTTCGCGGAGTTCTCGAAGACAGGCGTCTTCCAGGCGCTCGTGGTTTTGTACGAAGCCGCCCGGCAGCGCGTAAAGGCCTTCGCCGGGTGCCGAGCGTCGCTCGACCAGAAGCACATGGCCGGATTGAACGACCACGGCATTGACCGTCACGAACAGGGGCGGATAGGGCGCATCACGCCACGCCGATTGATACGCCTCGAGCAGCTGATGCTCCTGATGAAGCGCTTGCCAGGCTGGCGTGCCCAGAAACGCCTCGATGGCATTGGCAACGGGCGCTTCAAGCGTACGGTCAGCAGCGGTGTCGAGAAACGCCATGGCACTTTCCATACTCTTGAAAAGAGGGGCACGTATGGCTTCCGAGGTGACCCCGTCGACCGGCATGACACTGCTTGATTGCCACTGGGGAAACAGGGTCAGAAAGTAGTTCGACTGAGATTGCTGCGCGCCGATCAGGGCGACGTTTGGCAACTTCTGCGACGTTGCCCGCGTAAGCTCTCGGACTTTCTGCTGAACATCGCGCACCCACACATCGTCGTTGTAGAGCGCATCAAGCAGCGGCACCAGCTCAAGTCGTGCGTTGTCCTCATCACTGAAGCAGGCTCGAATCATTTGGCTTCGCTCATCGAACGTCCAGGGGTTTCGAAGCGAGCGAGCCTGCCAGGCCGAGCCGACCAGCACGATCACCTGATGTGCCTTGGCAAGCGCCTGATGAATGACTTCGAGGTGGCCACGATGTGGCGGTTGGAAGCGGCCGATAAAAACGAGGCAGTCGAAGTCCTTGTCTGACATGGGTACTCTCTTGGGCGTGAACGCACGCATTATCGCAACTATGGCGTGGGACGCAATTCAATGAGGCATTCAAGCTTATACCGGGCAGGAGGAAAATCGATGGCGTGTTTCAAGGCGTGGGTTACTGGAGACGTTCAAGGCGTCGGGTTTCGCCATGCAACGGCGCTCAAGGCGCGTGAGCTTGGCGTGACCGGTTATGCGAAAAATCTGGCTGATGGCCGCGTGGAAGTGCTTGCCCAGGGCCGGGAGGAGCACATCGAAGCGTTACGGGCCTGGTTGAACGACGGGCCAAGACATGCCCGCGTCGATGCGCTGACTGCAAAACAGTGTGACACCGATGAGCAGTACGCTGCGTTCACGACCGCCTGAGCGGCGGCCGTGAAGCAATTGCCTTATTGAGAGGCGCTGTTGGCGAGTTTCATTTCCATAAGCTCTGCCAGAAAGTTCTGGCTCCAGTTATGGATGTCGTTGGTTTCCAGCACATCCATCATCCGTCGCCAGCGAAGCTTGCGCTCCTCAAGTGGCATGGCAAGCGCCTGCTCGAGCATGTCGGACACCCCGTCGATGTCGTAGGGGTTGCACACCAGTGCGCCGTCCTTGAGCTCCCACGAGGCGCCTGCCAGGTGAGAAATGATCAGAACGCCCGGGTCCTCCGGGTCCTGCGCGGCGACGTATTCCTTGGCCACCAGGTTCATGCCATCACGCAGCGGTGTCAGCAGCGCGACCCGGCTTTGGCGCAGAAAGCCGAACACGGCTTCACGGCCATAACCCCGGTTCAGGTAACGAAGTGGTGTCCAGTCGTAGTCGGCGAATCGACCGTTGACATGGCCTGCCACGCGCTCAAGCGTGCTTCGAAGCTGGGCGTATTCGTGCACATCGGTGCGTGAGGGGGGCGAAATCTGAATAAAGACCACATTGCCCCGCTGGTGCTCGGCGTTTTCGAGCAGCCGTTCGAATGCCTGAAAGCGCTTGTAGACCCCTTTGCTGTAATCCAGCCGGTCGACCCCGATGACCAGGGGGCGGTCTCCGATCGAGCGCTTGAGACGCTGGCCGGTGGCAGACTGTTCACCTTTCTTGGCAAGGTCCTGGGCATCGTTGACGTCGATCGAAATCGGGTAAGCTGCGATCTTGAAGCGGCGACCTTCAACCTCGAGCACGTTATCGCCCAGATCCCTGGCATCGAGCGCCATGACCATGCAGTCGCGTAGATTTTTAAGATCGATCTCGGTTTGAAGCCCAATCAGGTCGTATGAAGTCAGATACCTGAGAAGGTCTTCGTATTCCGGCAAGATGCGAACCACATCCCACGGAGGAAAGGGGATGTGCAGGAAGTAGCCGAGCGGGGCATCCACGCTGGTCTGGCGTAGATAGTAGCCAAGCGGGATCAGATGGTAGTCGTGCACCCACACGCGGGTATCAGGCTCGACCAGTGGCTTGATGTGGCGCGCAAAGCGCTGATTGACTCGAAGATAGCCATCAAGGCTTTCTCGGCTGTATTCGACCTTATCCGGCCGATAGTGAAAGAGTGGCCATAGAATTTCGTTGGAAAACCCGGTGTAGTAGGTTTTGTGGTCGTGTTCCGTGATCGGGAACGTGGCGAAGCGAACCCCATCAAAGTCGTAATGTGATAATTGTGCGTTGTTATCGCCGTCGATTTCGCCATTCCAGCCCAGCCAAAGACCATCCGCCTTTTGCAACGCATTCATGACACCGACGGCCAATCCTCCCTGATTGCCTCCGGCACCCTTAGGTGAAGGTACCCGGTTGGAGACTACAATCAACCGATTGTTTGGTTCCTTGTCACTCAAAAGACTTCCTCCCATGGTTTACTCAGCAGCCGGGCCGAATTGATCAGCCCGACCATGCTGTATGTCTGGGGCATGTTGCCCCAGAGCTCCCCCGTTGTGGGGTCTATATCTTCAGATAGCAATCCGAACGCGTTGCGCTGACTGATCAGACGCTCATAGAGCGTACGAGCTTCATCACGGCGACCCAGCGCCACGAGCGCGTCGATGTACCAGAAGTTGCATACGGTAAAGGATACGTCCGGCACACCAAAATCATCTGGGATAACATAGCGGTAAAAATAATCCCCCTGTTTGAGCTCGCGCTCGATGGCTCCGACGGTTTGTGCAAAGCGGGGGTCACTGGCCTCGATAAATCCAAGCCGATGGAGCAGCAGCAGTGAGGCGTCCATGTCGGCGCCGCCAAAGGCGGAAGCAAACGCGCGTTTGTCGGCGTTCCAGGCCCGGGTGCAGATTGCTCGGTGCATGGTGTCTGCCTGCTCGATCCAGGCCTGATGACGTTCCTTCAAGCCAAGCTTCTGCGCGATCCGCGCAAGCGTATTGCAGGCGGCCCAGCACATGACAGCGGAAAAGGTATGGACTTCCGCACGCCCTCGAAACTCCCAAAGTCCCGCATCCGCTGTGTCGTAGACCTTTGAAGCCTTGTGCCCCAGCCGCTCGAGCTGTTCAAACAGTTGCTGGTCGCCCTGGCGCGGCAGGCGGTGGTCAAAAAACATGTGCGCCGCCGCCAGAATAACCGAGCCATAGACATCATTTTGCACCTGATGATAGGCGTCGTTTCCGAAACGAACCGGCCCCATGCCGCGATAGCCCGTCAGGGACTCGATGACCATTTCATCGAGTCTCGCCTGGCCGTTGAGCTTGTAGACGGGCTGAAGGTAGCCGTCGTCACTCTCGGCGGCGATGTTGATGATGTAGCGAAGAAAGCCTTCCATCGTCTGGGTCACGCCAAGCTGATTGAGCGCGGCGACCACGAAGCAGGCATCTCTCAACCAGCAGAAACGATAATCCCAGGTGCGCGGCGTGTTGGGCGCTTCCGGAATCGAGGACGTGACCGCCGCGATAACGCCGCCGGTGTCTTCGAACGTATTGAGTTTCAAGGTGATTGCCGAGCGAATCACCACGTCCTGCCATTCGTAGGGAACCGCCAGGTTGCGAACCCAGGACTGCCAATAATGACGGGTACTGTTCAAAAAGCGCTCACCGATCAGTTCCGGGGCATCCGTCACGGTTTCATCGTCACCGAACAGGAACGTGATGGGGCCATCGACCAGAAACGGCCGGGCATCGAGCACCGCCGTAACCGGCGCATTGCTGGTCAAGCGCAGGGTGCGCTGTTCGCCAATGTAGCGAACATGATGGCTGCCATGGGTGATCTGACGAAGCGGTCGCCCCTGCTCGCCACAGGGATAAACGCCCACGACCAGGCGAGGAGAGCCCTTGAGTGGCCGTACGTGTCGAACCAGCGTATGGGGGCGAAACGAACGTCCGAACTGCTCGAATCGCGGGGCGAAATCGAATACTTCGAGCTGTTGCCCGTACTCATCGGTCAGAACGCTTCTAAGGACGGCGGTATTTCGAACGTAGTGCTGTTTGACGTGTGTCTGATGACTCAAGGCCAGATCAAAACGTCCATAGTCAGGAGCGTCGTCGTTGACCAGCGCACAGAAGACAGGGTCATCATCCAGACGCGGCAGGCAGGCCCAGACAACGCTTGCACGCTCATCGATCAATGCCGAGATACTGCAATTGCCTACCAGAGCCTGTTCAAGCGTTGTCATGACACATTACCTGTGTGAGTTCAGTGACGTCATTAGCCACTCAATAACCGTTTCGGGACCTTCTAATCGGTAACGGGCGGTGGTGTCGCCAGTGCCGACTTTAATGCTCAGCCCGTTTACGTGATTGACGGTATTGAAGCCGTCCTCGTCGGTTACATCATCGCCCAGAAAAATCGGTGTCCGATCTGCAAAAGGGGGTTCCTGCATGAAGGCCTTGATGGCGTGGCCCTTGTGAGCCGTACCCGTGCGCAATTCAATCACGCACTTGCCATCGTGGGCGCTGACCACGCCCTCGCAGTCTTCGAGCAATTTCCTGATATGCGCTCTGAGAGCATCTTCATGGTGCGGTGCGTTTCGGTAATGAAGCGCAAGGCTTGCGCCCTTGTCCTCAAGTCCCAGCCCTTCATGGGCTGAAACGAAGGTTTGAAGAGCGTGCTTGATGTCAGTCATCAGCGCATTTTGTTCGGCGGCATGATACGTCCCGTCAACAGTACGTCGCTCCGCGCCGTGCTGACCGGCAAGTGCCAGTTTCACCGGTGAAATCAGCCCATCAAGATTTGCGATGGCGCGCCCGCTGACAATCGCAACCGCGCCGTTCAGTCGGGCACTGAGTTGAGTAAGGACGTCCAGAAGCTCTTCCGACAGCACGACATCGTCTGGATGATCCTGCAATGGCGCGAGCGTACCGTCGAGGTCAAGAAACAAGGCCCAGGCTTGCTCCTCAAGATTCAGGCAGGGGGGCGCGGGCAGTGAAGAGGCATCCATTGGAACTACGTCTCCTGGGGTAAGTCGTGCACGACCAGGGCAGACCGATGAACGTGAACGAACATGATTAGCATGAGCTTAAGAATAAAAGAGCACTGACGATTGCGCCAATGCTCTTGATGAAACTCGAAAATAAACGGGGGATCAGGTGGTCAGGGTGTCCTCGATCCACTGGGAAACCGCGTCACCGTCAATGTCCATGCAGACATCGATCAACGGCGTCTGAGACCAGCGCGGCTCAGCGAATGTTGCTTCCTCGGGGGCGAATACGGTCTGGCCTTGAGCAAGGCCTTCGGTCACGACATTCAGGTGGCCACGAACGGTCTTGAACAATTCCGGTTTCTTGAGCCAGGCAACCGCGCAGCTGTCGTGGGGGCAGCAGCCATCAATGCCCAGCGCCTTGCGATAGAAGTCGGCATAGAACCCATAGCTTTCACCGAGCACACGGCCAAGTTCGCCTTGAGCGGCCTGAATCCGAGCCATGCGATCAGGGCTTAGGTGTGTCTTGTGAGTCACATCAAGGCCCACCATCACGACAGGCCAGCCGGCGTTGAATACTCGCTGCGCCGCGTGGGGGTCTGAGTAGATGTTGGCTTCTGCCACAGGCGTTACGTTGCCACCTTGCTTGACGCTTCCCCCCATGATGACGACCTGTTTGACGCGGTCGACGATGTTGGGGTCGATCTGAAGTGCTGTTGCGAGATTACCCAGCGGGCCGACGGCTACAAGCGTTAGTTCACCCGGACGCTCCTTGGTCTTTTCAACCAGAAACTGCGCAGCGGTCTGATCGACAGCCTGTGTTTTGGGTGAGGGCAGGTCGATGTCTCCAAGGCCATTGACGCCATGAACGAAGGTCGGGAAGGGGTTGGGTGTCTTGCTGAGCGGTCGTGCCGCGCCCTGTGCGACCGGGACAGTCTGGCCGGCCAACTCGGTCAAGAGTAGGGCATTGGACGTTGCTGTTTCGACCGGAACATTACCGTAGGTGGTCGTCATGCCAACGACCTCGATGGCCGGGTCTGCAAGAATCAGTGCAATTGCCTGTGCATCATCAACGCCTGGGTCCGTGTCGAAAATAATGGGAGTAGTTGTCATGATATGTCCTGTAGTGTTTGTCGAGTCACAACACCTTCTCTTTTCATTGTTATAAACGCAAGTACTTCATATCAATGCACTATATTCGGGAAAGTTGGTGATGTCGTGATTGGGCCATGATATCAGATAGATATTTTTATACCGTTATCTTGATCTAAGGAATAAAATGATAACGATTTATTACAACGACGGGGAACGACTGCGCACCCTCGAGCAGCTTCCGGAAGGGAGGCTTCCGGAACACAGTCTATGGATCGATGCCTGTCAGCCGGATCAAAGCGAACATGAGTGGCTTCAGACACTGTTCACCAAGGAGCTGCCAACCCTTGATGACCTCGATGAAATCGAGTCGTCATCGCGCTTTCAGATCAATAGCGATGGCATTCGGGTTACATCGCTGTTCCCTCATCGGCAAAAGCGAGAAGCGAAAGGCATCAACGTCTCATTTCATCTCTCGGAAACGCTTCTAGTCACGCTTCGAACCGAAGAGACCGGAATGTTGCGCCTGTTTCGAAACCATCTTCGCCGCCAACGTTTGCGCCCACAGTCGCCCTGGGCAATCTTTTTGGCGCTGATGGAGATGAAAATCGACTATCTGGCCGACCAAATCGAGGATATCTACGCCACATTGGAACGCATCAGCGATCAGGCGATGACGCCAGACGCACTTGAGGATACGTTGAAGGATCTACTGACGCAGGAGGGGTACAACGACACCGTTCGATTGTCGCTTCTGGATACCCAACGGGCACTGCGCAACATGATGCGTCACGCCGGTGATCAGGCGCAGGGGCAAACCCGGCGTGATGAAATCACCAACATGTTGCGAGATATCGACTCGTTGCACCCACACACCGCCTTTATCTTCGAAAAGATCAAGTTTCTGCTCGATGTGGCCATGGGCTTCACCAACATGGATCAGAGCCGGATCATCAAGATCTTCTCGGTAGCTGCAGTGGTGTTCATGCCGCCAACCTTGATCGCAAGCATTTACGGCATGAACTTTCAGTTCATGCCGGAGCTTAATCTGACCCTTGGCTATCCCATGGCGCTTGGGATGATGTGTTTGTCAGCGCTTGGCACCTATTCGTTTTTCAAGTGGAAACGTTGGCTTTAACCCTATCGTTCTTCAAACACCTCAATCACGTTTTTGGCAGTCAGTTCAATAATGGTCTGACGCGCCTCGTGGGAAGCCCAGGCGCTGTGGGGTGTCACGATCAGGTTAAGTGCAGGCTCATCGCGAAGGGCCTGCAACACATCGTGGCCTTTCCTTGGCGGCTCTTCAGGGAGAACGTCGATCGCAAGCCCGGCAATGCGCTTCTCGCGCAGGGCGCTCAAGGCTGCCTTCTCATCGATAACACCACCACGCGCGCAGTTCACCAAAAACGCCTCTGGCTTCATTGCCTTGAGCGCCGCATCGTCGATCAGATGCTCGGTCTCCGTGGTCAACGGGCAATGGAGCGAGACAACATCTGCAGACGGTAGTAGCGTCATGAGTGACGGGCGGACATCATCCGTCGAACCGGGGCGGGCACTGAAGTGCACGTTCATCTCGAATGCCTCGGCAAGGCGCGCGACGTGTTTGCCAAGTGTGCCCGAGCCGACGATCACCAGCGTCTTGCCGGCAAGCTGGGTGACAGGGTGGCCGAGCAGGCAGAAAAATGGACTTTCTTCCCAGGCACCCTGACGTACATCCTGCTGATAGCTTGGCAGCTTCGTTGCCAAGGCCAGCATCATCATCAGGGTATGCTGGGCAACCGATGCGGTACCGTAGTTGGTCACGTTTCGAACCTCGATGCCACGCGCGCGGGCCGTCTCGAGATCAACATTATTGGTGCCGGTCGCCAGAACACAGATCAGCTTGAGATGTTTGGCCGAGGCCATCGTCTCGGCATCGATCACGACTTTATTGGTCAATACGACGTCCGCGTGCTCAACTCGTTCCATCACGTCGTTTTTTTCGGTCATGCCGTAACAGACGATGCCCGGCAGCACGCGCTCAAGCTCTGAAAAATCCAAACCACTGCCCAGTGAGTCGGTGTCTAGAAGCACTGCGTTCATGAAAGCTCCATCTCGATGTAATCCGGGTTGCCCCATAAGGTTGAAGCCGCGCTATAATGGGGCGCCGGTTGGCATTGTTGCTGTAGCGACTTGAGTTTGAAACATCTAGTCCCGATATCAGCGCTGGACGCCACCGCTTGGGTGGTAGAGTCGTCGCGATTCGTTAGAGATCGCCATTTTTAGGATCAACTAACATGCCCATCTACGAATACCAATGCAAGGCGTGCGGTCAGCGCCTTGAGAAACTGCAAAAAATCAGCGCCGAACCACTGACGCAGTGCCCGGCCTGCGATGAACAGGCATTGACGCGGCTCGTATCCGCCGCTGGATTCAGACTGGCCGGAGGCGGCTGGTACGAAACCGATTTCAAATCCGGCGCCAAGAAGAATCTGGCCAATGGCGACACGTCGACCGCACCAAAGGCGAGCGACTCAAGCACCTCGTCAAACTGATCCGACACTCATGTCGATCTGACATTTCACGGCTCTGCTTGCCTCAACAAGCGAGCCGTTTCCATTTTCCATCAAACAACATGACGGGATTGATTTAGCATGCGCAGCCATTATTGCGGCCAATTGAACGAAACCCTGGTAGATCACGACGTTACCCTATGTGGTTGGGTGCATCGCCGCCGCGACCACGGGGGCGTGATCTTTCTTGATATGCGCGACCGCGAAGGCGTGGCCCAGGTGGTCGTCGATCCCGACACGCCCAATGCCTTCGAACAGGCGGACAAGGCGCGAAGCGAGTATGTGCTGCGCATCAAGGGCCGCATTCGTCTTCGCCCGGAAGGCACCCAGAATTCGAACATGCCAACTGGTCTGATCGAAGTGCTCGCCCACGACGTTGAAGTCCTGAACGCTGCAGCCACGCCGCCGTTCCAGCTCGACGAGCACGGCAAGGTCGGGGAAGAGACCCGTCTCAAGTACCGCTACATCGATCTGCGTCGTCCTGAAATGATCGAGCGTTTCAAGCTGCGCTCTCGCATTACACACAGCGTCCGTGCCTATCTTGAAGGCAACGACTTTCTCGACGTCGAAACACCGATTCTTACGCGTGCAACGCCGGAAGGCGCGCGGGATTATCTGGTGCCGAGTCGAACCCACGGCGGTCAGTTCTTTGCGCTCCCGCAATCGCCACAGCTCTTCAAGCAGCTTCTGATGGTGTCCGGCTTCGACCGCTATTATCAGATCGCCAAGTGTTTCCGCGACGAGGACCTGCGCGCCGACCGTCAGCCGGAATTTACCCAGATCGACCTCGAGGCCTCGTTCGTCGACGAAAACGACATCATGGGCCTGACCGAGGAGATGATTCGTCAGCTCTTCAGCGATGTGCTTGATGTAACGCTTCCTGCCTTCCCGCAGATGACCTACGCCGACGCCATGCGCCGCTTTGGCTCCGACAAGCCGGACCTTCGCATCCCGCTTGAGCTGGTTGATGTCGATGATCTCCTGAAACACGTCGACTTCAAGGTGTTCTCGGGCCCGGCCAACGATGAAAACGGCCGCGTGACGGCGCTTCGTGTGCCCAATGGCGCCAAGCTCACCCGCAAGGAAATCGACGAATACACCAAGTTCGTGGGCATCTACGGCGCGCGTGGCCTTGCCTACATCAAGGTCAATGATCGCGCCAGCGGCCTTGAGGGGCTGCAGTCACCCATCGTCAAGTTCATGGAAAACGTCGTCGGTGACGTACTTGACCGCGTAGGCGCTGAAGATGGCGACATCGTTTTCTTTGGTGCCGATACCGCCAAGATCGTCTCGGAAGCGCTCGGTGCGCTGCGCGTTAAACTCGGTGAAGACCTTGAGCTTTACACCAGTGAGTGGGCACCGCTGTGGGTCGTCGATTTCCCGATGTTCGAGCGTGAAGACAGTGGCCGCCTGAGCGCGCTTCACCATCCGTTTACCGCACCGTCCTGCAGCGCCGATGAGCTCAAGGCCGCACCGGAGAAGGCCCTGTCGCGTGCCTACGACATGGTATTGAACGGCACCGAACTCGGCGGCGGCTCGATCCGTATTCACAATCAGGATATGCAGCGAGCGGTCTTTGAGGTGCTTGGTATCGGTGAAGAGGAAGCCACTGAAAAATTCGGCTTCCTGCTGGACGCACTTCAATTCGGCGCGCCACCCCACGGTGGTCTGGCCTTCGGCCTCGACCGGCTTGTCATGCTGATGACCGGTGGGCGTACCATCCGTGATGTGATCGCGTTCCCGAAAACCCAGAGTGCGGCCTGCATGATGACCGATGCGCCAGGGGATGTGTCTGCCCAGCAGCTCAAGGAACTCAACATTCGCCTGAAGGCAAAAGCCAGCGAATGATCAAGACAAGGGCCGCCACAGTGCGGCCCTTTCCCGTTCATGCGTTCACCTTTACAGGGTTGATCCCAAACGCATCCAGGTCCAAAGGAAGAGGGCAACCATGATCATTCTTGGCATCGACCCAGGTTCCATCCGCACAGGCTTTGGGGTGATCGATATTACGGATGGCCAGATTCGCTATATGGACAGCGGCTGTATTCGCATCACGGCACCAGACCTTCCCCAGAAACTTGCACAAATCTACGCAGGCGTCAGTGAGCTGATCGCCCGTCACCGCCCGGCAGAACTCGCCATCGAGCAGGTTTTCATGTCAAAGAACGCCGACTCCGCGCTGAAGCTCGGCCAGGCCAGAGGCGCAGCCATTGTCTGTGGTGCCAATCATGGGCTTGAGGTTGCCGAGTACGCGGCCCGCCACATCAAGCAGACCGTGGCCGGTCATGGCAACGCCGACAAGCACCAGGTTCAACAAATGGTCACGCTGACGCTTGGCATCGATGGTCCTCTGCAAAGCGACGCCTCAGATGCGCTCGCCATCGCATTGACCCACCATTACGCCTGCCGCGGCGTTTCGGGGCGCTCCCACAGTCAGAAGCGACGCAGCAGCGGGCGCAAGAGCTGGCGTCAATTTTCGGTCTAACGGCCTGTTTTCAACCAACTACCAACCGTAACGCAGCCTCTCTGGTCAATCGTCAGGGGCGCAAGTATAGTGGCCGTTTGCAAGCCAAGCGTTGGAATCTCATCTCATGATTGGTCGCCTTTACGGAACCATACTCGAAAAGCGCCCGCCGCTGGTTGTGATCGACGTACATGGCATCGGTTACGAACTCGAAGCCTCCATGACTACGCTCATTCACATGCCCGAACCCGGGCAGATGGCGCTCCTGTATACCCATTTGGCCGTACGCGAAGACGCCCATCTGCTTTATGGTTTTTTCCATGAAGAAGAGCGGCAGCTCTTTCGCGAGCTTATTCGAATCTCAGGCGTTGGCCCCCGGCTTGCCCTGGCGATCCTTTCCGGCATGGAAAAGGACGTTCTGATTCGCTGCGTGATGGATGAAGACAGCAAGGCGCTCACGCGTTTGCCGGGTGTTGGCAAAAAAACCGCCGATCGATTGATCATCGAACTGCGCGACCGTCTGAGCAAATGGACCACGACCCACGACCTATACAGCGACGACGCCACCGCGAACAGCACAGCAACCCCTGTCCGACAGGACAATTACGCCGATTCCGAGTCGGCGCTGGTCGCGCTTGGCTACAAACCGACTGAAGCCGCGAAGATGCTGGCCGATATCGACACCGAACAGCCGACCGAGGCCGTCATCAAGGCGGCGCTGACACGCAAGATGGGAGTAGGGCGCTGAGATGATTGAATCCGATCGCTTGATCAGTCCCAAAACCGACAGTCACGAAGAGCGCGCCGATTCAGCCATTCGCCCCAAGCGCCTGTCCGACTACATCGGCCAGCGCCAGGTGCGTGACCAGCTCGATATTTTCATTACCGCCGCCAGACAGCGCGGCGATGCACTCGATCACACCTTGGTATTTGGCCCGCCGGGGCTTGGCAAGACCACGCTTGCCAACATCATCGCCACCGAAATGGGCAGCGAGCTGACGGCAACCTCCGGCCCCGTGCTTGAAAAGGCCGGCGATCTCGCCGCGCTTCTTACAAGCCTGAGCGAAGGCGACGTGCTGTTCATCGATGAAATTCACCGCATGTCAGCCAACATTGAGGAAATTCTCTATCCCGCCATGGAGGATTTTCAGCTCGACATCATGATCGGTGAAGGGCCGGCGGCGCGGTCCATCAAGATCGATCTGCCACGCTTTACCCTTGTAGGCGCAACCACCCGTGCGGGGCTTTTGACCTCGCCGCTGAGGGACCGTTTCGGCATCGTGCAGCGCCTCGAGTTCTATCAGATCGATGAGCTGAGCCAGATCGTTACGCGCTCGGCAAGGCTTCTGGGCCTTGAGAGTGAGCCCGAAGGCGCGCTTGAGATTGCACGGCGCTCACGCGGGACACCGCGCATCGCCAATCGGCTGCTTCGTCGGGTGCGAGATGTTGCCGAGGTCAAGGGCGATGGCCGGCTGACCGCCGAGATTGCCGATATTGCCCTGAACATGCTGCACGTCGACCGTCATGGGTTGGATCACATGGACCGGCGGCTTCTTCTGGCCATGATCGACAAGTTCGACGGCGGGCCGGTCGGTGTCGAGAGTCTTGCCGCGGCCATCAGCGAAGAGCGTGACACCATCGAGGATGTGCTTGAACCCTACCTGATTCAGCAGGGATTCATGCTCAGAACCGCTCGCGGGCGCATGGTGACCCGTCTGGCGTACACCCATTTCGAGCTTCCGCCGCCATCGCGCATGGCCGGTGAAGCGCCAAGAGTACAGGAATGACATGAGCAGTCAGATCCACGTTCGCGTCTACATCGAAGATACCGACGCCGGCCGGATCGTCTATCATGCCCGCTATCTTCACTATTTCGAACGGGCTCGGACCGAATGGCTCCGCGATCTGGGTCTTGAGCAACAGGGGCTTCTGGATCAAGGCGTGCAGTTGGTCGTTCGCTCGATCACCTGCCGTTTCAAACGTCCGGCCCGGCTCGATGATGTCCTGTCGGTGAGCACAACAGTGCTTCGTCATTCATCCTGTTCGGCCGTGTTCGAGCAGCGTATTGAATGCAACGGGGAACACCTGTGCGATGCCGAGGTCGACATAGCATGCATCGATGCCCACCGGCAGCGACCGATGCGTTGGCCGTCCGTGTTCAACGCCGCTTTCACCAACGACCACTAGTCCGAGTTACGAGGAATTTCCGTGAACGATTCGATGTCCATTGTGTCGCTCTTTCTTCACGCCAGCCTGATTGTCCAGGTGGTGATGTTGATCCTGCTTGCTGCCTCCATTCTGTCCTGGGTGCTCATCTTTCAAAAAAGCTTCGGTCTGCGGCGCGAAGAAAAGGAATACACCAAGTTCGAAACCCGGTTCTGGTCCGGTGTGGATCTCAATGAGCTTTATCGCGAAGTTCCGTCAGAAGGTGCCACTGGTGCGGCCCACGTCTTTCGTGCGGGCTTTCGCGAGTTCAATCGACTGATGCCCAAGGCCCGAAGCAATCAGGCGGTGCTGGATGGCGTTCAGCGCGCCATGCGTGTTGCGCTTTCAAGAGAAGAAGAGCGGCTCAATCAGCACTTGCCGATCCTTGCAACGATCAGCTCGTCCAGCCCCTACATCGGTCTTTTCGGCACGGTATGGGGCATCATGGGCTCCTTCCAGGCGCTGGGTAACGCTCAGCAGGCAACGCTTGCAACAGTTGCACCGTGGATTGCCGAGGCGCTCGTCGCCACCGCCATGGGTCTGTTCGCTGCCATTCCGGCCGTTATCTTCTACAACCGGCTGACCACCAAGAGCGACCGGCAGATGGGCCGCCTTGAAGATTTTGCCGAGGAATTTCATTCCATCCTGCACCGAAATGTTCAATCGCGTGAACAGGATGAGAAGAGCAAGGAGCACTGATCATGCAGGGCCCCTACAATCGACGAAAACGTCGCAAGCTCTCGAGCGAGATCAACGTCGTCCCGTTCATCGATGTCATGCTGGTGCTTTTGATCATCTTCATGATTACCGCCCCGATGATGAATCAAGGGGTCGATGTCGAGTTGCCGAAGGTCAGTTCCGAGCCGATCGAAAACCAGGCGGACCCGGTCATTGTCTCGGTCGACAAGGCCGGGCAGTACTACATCAACCTGGGCGATGATCACGAAAAGCCGATCGAGCTTGATGAAATCGGCGACCAAGTGGTCAAGATCGTCACTCGCAACCCCAAGACACCGGTCATGGTGCGCGGAGACACCAACGCGACCTATGGGCAGATCGTCACGCTCATGAGTACGTTACAGGGCGCAGGTGTGCCAAATGTCGGTCTGATTTCCGATCCGCCCAGCGCGAACTAGGAACACACGATGGCTTATCATTCACGCCCGCCCGGCTATGGCCTGCCTCTGGCTCTTGCGCTGGCGCTCCATGGCGGCATTCTTGGCCTTACTCTGATGACCTGGCCGGAAAAGAAGCCTGACGAAAGCTCCAATGCCATCGTCAATGCGCGCCTCGTTCAAATGGAAACCGCCACTGACAAGCCTCAGCGCCCCTCTGAGGCCAAGGGCACGGCCATGCCCGACGCGCCGGAAAAACAGTCCGAAGCACCGACCCCAGAGAAAGAGACGGCGGCACCAGAGCCTGCTGAGACCGCTCCAAGCGACGACCAGGTTGACCTGAAGCAAGCTGAAGCAGCCGCCAAGCAAAAAGCCGAAGCAGCCGCCAAGCAAAAGGCTGAAGCAGCCGCCAAGCAAAAGGCTGAAGCAGCCGCCAAGCAAAAGGCTGAAGCAGCCGCCAAGCAAAAAGCCGAAGCAGAGGCCAAGCAAAAGGCTGAAGCAGCCGCCAAGCAAAAAGCCGAAGCAGAGGCCAAGCAAAAGGCTGAAGCAGCCGCCAAGCAAAAAGCCGAAGCAGCCGCCAAGCAAAAGGCTGAAGCAGAGGCCAAGCAAAAGGCTGAAGCAGCCGCCAAGCAAAAAGCCGAAGCAGAGGCCAAGCAAAAAGCCGAAGCAGAGGCCAAGAAGAAAGCTGAAGCAGAGGCCAAGAAGAAAGCCGAAGCAGAGGCCAAGAAAAAGGCCGCAGCTCAGAAAGAAGCCGAGCGTCAGAAAAAGCTGGCCGCCGCAGCCGCCGCAGCAAGCCAGGATGCGTTCGGCAGTGCCGTAAGCGATGAGAAGCAGTCCATTTCCAACGCAAAACAGGCGCAGGAGGCTGCCAATGGCTTCAAGAATCTGGTCCGGCGCTATGTCGAGCAGGCGTGGCGTCAACCCGATAATCTGAGCCCGGACATCAAGGCAACGCTTACACTTAAACTGTTGCCGACCGGTGAGCTGGTCGATGTTCGAGTAACACGCAGTAGCGGCAATGCGGCGTTCGATCAATCGGCGATCCGCGCGGTGCAACAGGCGGCACCGTTCAAGGAGCTGCAACAGCTGTCGCCCGCCCAACAAACACAATTCAGAGAGTTCAATCTGCTGTTCAATCCGGAGGATGTGCGCTGATGAGACAAATGCTACGAGCCGCGCTGGCCTTTATCGTCATGGCGCTTGCCGCCAGGACGGCCATGGCGGCCAATGACCTGACCATCGAAATTACCAAGGGTAATGATCAAGCGATTCCAATTGCGGTCGTTCCGTTCAAGGGGGAGGGCACATCCCCCGGCACCGATGTTGCCCAGGTCGTTGCCGATGACCTCGAGCACAGCGGTCGCTTCGATCCGATCGACCGCAAGGATCTGATTTCACTGCCAGGCGCGGGGGACACCCTCAACTACAGCGACTGGAAGATGATCAATGCCAACTATGTGGTGGTCGGCAAGATGACACCAGAAGGCAATGGCTACAAGATCAGCTTCGAACTGCATGATGTGCTGGGGCAAAAACGTGTACTGGGTCAGTATGTCAGCGCCTCAAGGGATCAGCTACGCGCAGGCGCGCACTTCATTGCCGATCAAATCTACAAGAAGATCACGGATGTTCGTGGCGCATTTTCGACGCAGATCGCCTACGTCAGTGCAACCGGCACCGATCAGAACATGCAGTTTACCTTGAACGTTTCAGACTATGATGGCTACAACGCTCGCCAGGTCTTGAGTTCCAACGAGCCAATTCTATCGCCGGCATGGTCTCCCGATGGCAAAAAGCTGGCCTACGTGTCATTTGAGGGCGGCCGACCGGCCATTTACGTCCAACAGCTTACCAGCGGCAAGCGCATCAAGTTGACGTCGTTCAAGGGCATCAATGGCGCACCGGCCTGGTCACCGGATGGACGTCGCCTGGCCATGTCGCTTTCAAAAAGCGGGCATCCTGAAATCTATGTCATGAATCTTGCCGATCGTTCATTGACGCGACTTACCAATTCGAGCGCGATCAATACCGAGCCAAGCTGGTCTCCGGATGGTCAGCACATCCTCTTTACCTCCGATCGCAGCGGCGGACCACAGCTCTACGAATACACCCTCGGCAGTGGTCAGGTCAGCCGCAAAACCTTCACAGGTCCCTACAATGCCGGCGGTCACTACAGTCCTGATGGCAAGAACATCTTCATGGTTACTCGTGATGACAGTGGCTATCACGTTGCAAAACAAAGCCTTGAAAACGGTCGTGTTACAGTGCTTACAAAAACACGCTGGGACGAGGCACCGACCATTGCACCGAACGGGACAATGGTGGAATATGCCACTCAGCGGGGAACTCAAGGAGTTCTCGGCTTGGTGTCAGACGATGGGAAAGCGGAATTCGTGATTCCATCAACAAAAGGGAATGTTCGTGAACCGGCGTGGTCGCCCTTTACGGACTAAAACGCTAAGCTAGTATTTGTTGTACTTTTAAAGAGCAAGGAGAGTCCTATGCAGTTCACCACGACAGCCAAAACTCTGGCAGCCGCACTTTCATTTGCAGTAATCGCCGGCTGCTCCAGCGGTGGTGGCACGCAAGACGGCACAGGAAGTGGCACCATGGATACCGATGGCATGACGTCTGGCACATCCAGCCAGGGCATGAACAGCGGTCAGAACATGAACGTCCAGATGCCTGACGTCATGACCATCTACTTCGAGTTCGACCAGGAAACCATTCAGTCCAAGTACGAGCAGGTACTGAACGGCCACGCGGCGTATCTGAAAGCCAACCAGAGTGCAAGCGTTGTTCTGCAGGGTTACGCCGATGAGCGTGGCACCCGTGAATACAACCTGGCCCTCGGCGAGCGCCGTGCGAATGCTGTCAAACAGTACCTGGTCATGCAGGGCGTTTCAGCTTCACAGATCGAAGTCGTGAGCTACGGCGAAGAGCGTCCGGCAGTTGAAGGGCACTCCGAGTCTGCCTACGCCGAGAACCGTCGTGTCGTCTTTGACTACTAAGACGCGGAGTATTGCATGAACTACAGTCTGAAAAGACTGTGCGGCGCGGGAGCTTTAATGCTCCCGCTGTCCGTTGCGGGGCTCTCCCCAGCACTCGCCGCACAATCGAACTCCCTCTACGATCAGACCGGCATCAGCTCCGGCGGTCTGTCTACCTTCAATCAGCTTCAAAGCCAGCAGCAGGATATCAATGCGCTGCGTGGGCAAATCGAAGAGCTGAAACATCAGCTTCAAGAACAGAAAGAACTGTCCCAGAAACGTTATATGGATCTCGAGCAGCGTCTGTCCAACGCCGATAGCCAGAGTGCGTCGACGTCGAATCAGGCGAGCTCGAACGAGGATAGCGATCCGATCTCGACGGCGGCCCGCCAGGGGTCTAGTACCGCAGCGACGGGTAATGATGGCGCGCAGCAGGCCTATCAGGACGCATTTTCGAACGTTCAAAGCCGCAAGTTCGACGAGGCAATCGATGCCTTTGAGAAATTCACTGCGAGCTATCCGGAGTCGAATCTGAACGCCAACGCCTATTATTGGCTCGGCGAGTCCTATGCGGCCAAGTCGCAGCTGAGTAAATCAGCCGGTGCGTTTCAGACGGTACTCGACAAGTACAGCAACAGCAGCAAGGTGCCCGATGCGATGTATCGCCTGGGCTTGGTCGAGGCTCGGCTAGGTAATGGTTCCAAGGCCATGGCGCTATTGAAGCAAGTCGTTAGCGACTACCCCAATTCCGGTGCAGCGACCAAGTCGCAGAACTTCATCGATCAGATGCGCTGAGAAAAGCGGCGATACGCCGCTTTCCCCTTTGGGCATGATGGCTTTCAAACGGCTCATCCTTTTGAACACATTCGCGTCTAAAGACCCAGCTGCGCTCGAAGTGCCTTGGTGGTGTCGGCTGGCGTATCAAACAAAAGATCCGCTGACCACGAGGCTGGATCATCCTCATCTCGCAGATAGCCGTAACCCACCGCAATCGCCACCATGCCGGCGCGTCGAGCGGCATCGACATCACGCTCATGATCGCCCAGATACCAGCACGCACTTGGTGACACGCCGAGCCGCTCGGCCGCAACCAGCAGCGGCGTAGGATCTGGTTTTTTCACGGGAAGATCATCCGCGCACAGCAGGACATCAGGCTGTACATTCAGTGCCTCAAGCAGGGGCACCGCAAACTGTCGGGGCTTATTGGTAACGATTCCCCAAGGCACGGCACGCCGCTTGAACGCCTGCACCAGATCGGCAAAACCGTCGAAGAGCCGACTGTCAACGGCCACATCCTCGCCATAGAATTCCAGAAGCTGTGTCCGACAGGCATCGTGCTCCGGGTGATCAATGGGCATATCGAGCGCAAGTGTCACCAGCGCACTGCCACCGTGAGAGACCTCGCGCCGGATCGTTGTTTCATCCAGCGCAGGGCGACCATAGTGTTTTCGCAATCGATTGGTGGCCCGCGCCAGATCCGGCGCGGTATCGACAAGCGTGCCGTCGAGGTCGAACAGAATTGCTGCAGGGGCCGGCAGCGTCATGAGGCGGTCTCTTCCTTGCGGAAATGGGCAAAGTAGTTGACCTTCAAATCGTTTGACGACAGACGGTAACCTCGGGTCAACGGGTTGTACTGCATCCCGGTCAAATCCTGCGGAGAGAGCCCGGCCTGGCGTGCCCAGCGCGCCATTTCTGATGGCCGGATGAACTTTTTGTAATCATGGGTGCCCTTGGGCAGAAGCCCCAACACATATTCGGCACCGACCACCGCCAGGGCGTACGCCTTTGGATGTCGATTGATGGTCGAGAAGAATACATGCCCACCCGGCTTGACCAGACGCGCGCAGGCCTCGATCACGCTTGCCGGTTCAGGCACATGCTCAAGCATCTCCATGCACGTGACGACATCGAACATACCGGCGTGTTCATCGGCAAGCTTTTCGGCACTGATACAGCGGTAATCAACGTTGATGCCACTTTCTTCCTGGTGAAGTCGTGCGACTGCCAGCGGTGCCTCTCCCATGTCGATGCCGGTCACCTGTGCACCGCGATAGGCCATGGCCTCGCTTAGAAGCCCACCCCCGCAGCCGATATCCACAACGGTCTTACCAATCAGATGCGCACGCTGGTCGATGTAGTCGAGTCGAAGCGGGTTGATGTCGTGCAGCGGCTTGAATTCACCGTCTCGGTCCCACCAGCGTTCCGCCAGCGCTTCAAACTTGTCGATTTCAGCGCGATCCACATTCTCTGTCTGCGTTGTCATGCCGTGCCTTCCTTGCTCATTTCGTTGCGTCGAACCTCGACGGTATCAATCAGGGCCGCTTCATCGATGCGGGTTAATCGGCCATCACTTAAAAGCGGTGATCCCTTGACCCAGACGTGGGTGACCTGACGGCTATTGACCGCATACACCAGCGCCGATTCCGGATGGTGAACGGGGAGGGTATTGAGCGCGTTCAAATCGACCGCCATCAGATCGGCCTCGAAACCGGGCTTCAGCTGACCGACGCGGTCGCCCAATCCGATCGCGCGCGCGCTTTCACGGGTCGCCATGGCAAGCGCGTCCATTGCCGGCAGGGACTGCGCGTTTCGGCTTACCCCCTTGGCAAGAAGCGCTGCCGTTTTCATTTCATCGAACATATCCAGATCGTTGTTGCTGCACGCACCGTCGGTGCCAAGGCCGACCACCGTGCCTTGAGCACGAAGCTCCGTGACCGGACACATGCCGCTTGCCAGTTTCAGGTTCGACTGGGGGCAGTGAATGATCGACGTGTTTGACTCGGCCACAAGCGCCATGTCCGAGGCGTCGAGTTGCGTCATGTGCACTGCCTGAAAGTTTGGGCCGAGCAGCCCCGCCGAGGCCAGTCTCGAAAGAGGGCGACGGCCGGTCTTGGCTCGCTCCTGCTCAATTTCATCGGCGGTTTCGTGCACGTGCATCTGAATCGGAAGCCCCAGCGACTGCTGCGCCTTGTAAAGCATTGCCAGACTGTCATCGCTCACCGTATAGGGCGCGTGGGGGCCGAAGGCGAGGGTCAACGTGTCATGGGGAGCCACCTGATCCATTAGGGCCCGGGTCTTATCGAGCCCATGGCTGAAATTTTTTGACCAGGGGATTTCGAAGTCGATCAAGGGCGTGCAGAGCTGCGCGCGCATGCCGCAGGCCACGATCGGCTCAACTACGTCTTCCGGGGCCAGGTACATGTCGGAAAACGTGGTGGTTCCGGAGCGGATCATTTCCGCCATCGCCAGCCGCGTGCCATCGGCAACAAACTCGCCTTGCATGAAGCGGGCCTCCGCCGGCCAGATGTGCTCATTGAGCCAGGTCATCAGCGGAAGATCATCGGCGTAGCCACGCAAAAGGCTCATGCCGGCATGATTATGCGCATTGACAAACCCCGGCAGCACGGCGTGCTCGGTCAGTCGGTGGTGCGTCTCGGCGCAGTATCTGGGCGCAATCTGATCGATGGGGCCTAGATCGATGATGCGCCCTTGATCGATTGCGATCGCCTGATGTTCAAGTACAGGCTGATCGTCCGTCATTGGCAGGACCCACCGACATTCGAGCAATAACTGGATCGACTGGGGCGAAGACATCGTATATAGGCTCCTTGTAAGATGGATCTCTATTCTAGCGGTTAGACCGGCCGGGGTCAGGTACAGGCGCCTAATCGCTTGCACATCTGTCTTTCTTTTTCAGGAACTCGTTTTCTATGTGCACACCGCTTAACAGCGCCATCGATTGGCAGGGCAATACACTCTGGCTGCTCGATCAGCGGGCGCTGCCCGTCGACACCCGCTGGCTTGAATGTACGCACGTTGATCAGGTCAACGAGGCCATTCAGACCATGGTGGTTCGTGGGGCGCCGGCCATCGGGATCGCGGCGGCCTACGGCGTTGTCCTCTCGGCCATCGCTCACCGGGCGGCCTCCACGATCGATCCGATCATCGATGACTGTGCTCGCCTGGCCCAGTCACGGCCGACGGCAGTCAATCTTCAATGGGCCATCGATCGAATGCTTGGCGTACTTAAAAAGCATTCAGCCCCGCAGCCTGCCATCGATGCCCTTGTGCACGAAGCCGAGGCGATTCATCGAGAAGACATCGAAAACAACCTCACGCTGGCCGAGCACGGCGCCGCCTTTCTGGCGCAGCAGGAACCCGCGTCCTTTGCCGTGATGACGCACTGCAACACCGGGGCACTTGCAACCGGTGGGCATGGAACGGCGCTCGGCATCATACAGACTGCCTGGTCTCGAGGGGTGATCGACCATGTGGTGGTCAATGAAACCCGCCCCTGGATGCAGGGCGCTCGGTTGACCGCCTGGGAGCTTCAACAGTCCGGCATTTCAATGGCGCTTCAAACCGAGGGTGCCGCAGGACTGACCTTTTCAAGCGGCAAAACCCGGTGGCTCATTGTCGGTGCTGATCGCATCGCTGCCAACGGAGACGTTGCCAACAAGATCGGCACCTACACGCTTGCCATTGCGGCTCGCCATCACGGCATGCGCGTCATGGTCGCAGCACCGATCAGCACGTTCGACCTCTCGATTCCGGATGGGTCACACATTCCGATAGAGACGCGCTCGGAAGACGAGTTGTTCTATCAAGGCGGCACGCGGATCGCGCCGGACGGCATCCGCGCCTTCAATCCGGCCTTCGATATTACGCCTCATACACTGATCGATGCGCTCGTTACCGAGCAGGGGGTCATCGAGACGCCGTGTCGGGAAAAAATCGAAAACCATGTTAAAGTTTAAACCCAGTTACGCACAGACATGTCATGATCGGTCTGATATGTTGCCACCCCCAATCAAATAAAGGACCAAGGAATGATCCGTAAAGCAGTCTTGCCCGTCGCCGGTTTTGGTACTCGTTGTCTGCCTGCCTCCAAGGCCATTCCAAAGGAAATGATCACCATCGTCGACAAGCCGGTGATCCAGTACGTCGTTCAGGAAGCGGTCGAAGCAGGCATCAAAGAGATCATTCTCGTCACGCATGCCACCAAGTCAGCGATCGAAAACCATTTCGATACGCACTTCGAGCTCGAAAACCAGCTCGAAGCCAAAGGCAAAGACGAACTGCTCGATGAAGTACGCAACATTGTCCCAAGCGATGTGTCCATCATCAGCGTTCGCCAGCATCAGGCCCTCGGCCTCGGTCACGCCGTTGCCTGCGCTCGCTCTGTCATCGGCGATGAAGAGCCATTCGCGGTTCTTCTGCCGGACGTGCTCGTTGACTGTGACGGTCGCGACAAGAACGACCTTCGCGGCATGATCGAAGCCTATGACGCAACCGGTCAGGCGCAGATCATGGTTGAAAGCGTTCCGCAGGAAGTTGCCTACAAGTATGGCATCGTGGCCCTCGAAGGCGATGCGCCGTCTCCGGGTCAGAGCGCCAAGATCACAGGCATGGTCGAAAAACCGGCCACCGGTGAAGAGCCGTCTACCCTTGCCGTCATCGGCCGTTACCTGCTTCCGGGCCGCATCTTCCCGCTGCTTGCCGAAACCAAGCCGGGTGCAGGCAACGAAATTCAGCTGACCGACGCGATCGACGCGCTTCGCGGAGAAAGCGACGTAGCGGCGTATCGCATGCAGGGCGATACCTACGATTGCGGTCATCAGCTAGGCTACCTGGAAGCCACGCTGTCCTTTGCCAAGCGTCATCCGAAATTCGGCGAAGGATTCCGTGAACTTCTGACCCGCTATAGCCAAGAGGGATAATCATGCAAGTCGTTGTACACGGAAGTACGTTGAGTGCGGCCACTGCCGCGACCGCGCTTTCCATGGTTGGCCACCGTGTACATTGGTGGCCGCACCCCGACACGCCCTTTGAACGGCTCGAAGAGAGCGAGTGGCTGAACAGCGAGCCGGGTCTCAAGGCCCAGCTCGATCAGGCGCGCGCACAGGGGTCGCTCACCATTTGCGACAAGCAGAGCGGGCTGCCCCGGGCTAACATCTATTGGCTCGCGCTCGATCCCGACAAGCACGACTACGCCCGAGACTGGGTTCAGACCGTACTTGCCAAGGAGAAGGGCGAGTTCGTCATCGTCAACAACAGCACGTTCCCGATCGGGTACACGGAAACACTGTCGAATCTGTTTACTCGACCGGGTCAGGCGTGTGTCGCACTGCCGGACATGCTGGAAGAAGGGCGGGCGATGGCCATGTTCACCCGGCCGACCCGCATTCTTCTAGGCAGTGATGATGAGTTTGCCATCAAGCAGATTCGTGAACTGCTGCGCGCCTTCAACCGGCGCGAAGATTCGTTCCAGTTGATGCCCTGCAAGGCCGCCGAGTTCACCAAGCTCGCAATCATCGGCATGCTGGCGACGCGCATCAGCTACATGAACGAGCTGGCAAGCCTTGCCGATACGATGAACGTCGACGTTGAAGTGGTACGACGAGGCATGGGCGCCGACCCTCGCATCGGACATCAGTACCTCTACCCGGGGTGCGGTTTCGGTGGCCCGAACTTTGCCCAGCATTTGACGCGCCTTTCGGAAATCCAGGCGGAAAAGGGCAGGGATTCCCAGCTCATGCAGCAAGTGCTCGATATTAACGAGCACAAGAAGGAAACCCTGTTCAGAAAGCTCTGGCAGCACTATGAAGGGCAGCTTGCCGGCAAGACGGTCGCCATTTGGGGCGCCTCGTTCAAGCCTCACACGGCAAGCATCGACAACGCGCCGTCGATCGCGCTGATGCAGGCGCTGTTCGCCCAGGGCGTCAAGGTGCAGGTTCACGATCCGATGGCATTGCCTCGGCTCAAGGAGTTCTTCGGTGACCATCCGCTCCTGACACTTGCCAACAGTGCCTATGAAGCGTGTGACGGCGCAGAAGCACTTCTGCTTGTCACCGAATGGAAAGGGTATTGGAACCCCGAATGGCAGCGCTTGAGCACTCTGCTCAAAACGCCGCTCATTCTTGATGGGCGCAATATCTATGACCCCGCCTATGTGGCTGACAAGGGCTTCATCTATCGGGGCATCGGTCGTCGCGCCGACCCTCGCTAGCGTGACGGTGGACATCAAAACGGGCTCCCTTGGAGCCCGTTTTTTTTAAGCTCACGCCAACCTGAATGGCGAACTGTGGCGTGTTAGTCTTGTCTTTGTAGTTGATCTAGTGGAAAACACCTGATCTATCCTTGCCCGGCCGCCGAATCACGACGGAACAGACATGCAAATAGTGCCCGACCCCAACGATAAAACGTCCTCGAACACATCGTCCTCGCGCAAACCGGCGTGCGGTGACAGCGGCTCAGGCGCGTCGTCCTCAAGAAAGGCCTTGATCTGGGTAGTGCTTGGCGTGATCACCCTGAGTGCGGCCGGTGGCTTCTATTACCAACACCGCCAGCTCACCGAGACGCAGGCTCAGCTTGGCGCACTGCAAAGCGCCCTGGGCGATAGTTCCGATACCGACGCTGAAAACGTCATTACACGCATGCACGCCCAGTCCAAAAAACTCGAGCAGCAGGCCAGTGCCACGGCCCAGCTTGAACAGGACGTCGAGGCGCTTGGCGCTCAGCACAAGCAGTTCGCTTCAGCGTCCAACGTAGCGGCCGCCGAAGAGCATGCTCGAAGCGAGCGCGCTCGCCTTGAAAAGCAAAATGAGGCGCAATCGGCGCGAATCGACCAATATACCCAGACGCTTACAACGCTCAAGCATCAGCAAGGCGCCATGGTGGCCGCCGACACCTCCCAGCGCGAGCGCCTTGAGCGTCTACAGGATCGGCAAAAGCAGCAAAGTGAATCGTTCAATGAACTAAAAGCAGACGTCAAGCGTCAAAGTGGCCTCTCCAAACAGCTCGAGGGCCTTGAACGCCGCCTTAACGAACTGGAAAAAGGCCAAAAAGCACCGGACGAGCTGGCACAGCTTCAAAAGGACCTGGCTCAACAAAAAAAGGCCATGGCTCAGCTTTCCAACCAGCTTGACGCCCAATCCTCGGACATCACAGCACTCCGCGCGGCCAATGAAGGGCCAAACAATGAAGGACCAAATACCGATCTTGACGCCATCGAGACGCGTCTGGATCGACTGGACGATAGCCGTCGCCAGCTGAGCGGCCGCGTTGCCCAGCTCATTACCGAGGTCAACAGGCTTCAACAAAACAATTAAGACAAGAACGGACAACACATGACCAGGATGTCATCAGCAATGTGGGGCAGATACGCCGGGCCGGCCGTACTCGCTCTGTCGCTGCTACCGGCTTCAGCATACGCACTCGATGCCTCGGTCAAGGGCATCGATGGTGCTCCGGCCACCAATATCGCCAACTTTCTGGCGCCAATCTCCATTCCTGAAAACGCGCGCCTTGAAAGCTACAAGGCGGAGGTGGCCGACAAGGCGCAAAAGGCGCTGCACGCGTTCGGTTACTACTCGGCCGAGCTCGAGATCACCCTTGAAAACCGTGATGACGTCACCGTTCGGGTAACGCCTGGAACGCCTGTGAAGCTGAATCACCTCTGGCTCGAATTAAGCGGTGCTGGAGCGGACGATGATGCACTCAAGCGCTTGATCGATGGCAGTACGCTCAAGGCCCGAAAGGGCAAGGCGCTTCATCACGCCGATTACGACGGGCTCAAGGCCAAACTTCAGAACATGGCGCTTCAGCGCGGCTACTTCAATGCGCGCTTTGTGACGCACCGCCTTGAAATTCGCCCCTGGGCCCACCAAGCCAACGTGGCCCTGTCGATGGACACTGGCCCTCGCTATCGCTATGGCGACATCACCATTTCCGGCAGCCAGATCGATGAAAATCGTCTGAGAGCCATGATGCCGTTTCATGAAGGCGAGTATTACGAAACCAACGACCTGGCCACCTACAATCAGCGCCTGTCCCAGATGGGATGGTTCAAGAGCATCACCGTCGCCCCTAGACTTGATACCGCCGAAGAGGACACAACGATCGCTTCACCGGGTACGCCGGAACTGGGGCAGTCACCGAGCGCTGACGCCCGACAGGACGGTAACATCCGGCCGCCCAGTGATGCCGAGGTACCAATCGATGTCAATCTGGTGCCTGCCGACCGGCACCGCTTCGAAGTCGGAGCCGGCTACGCCACCGACGTCGGGCCGAGGTTTCGCTTCAGTTGGGATCAGCCCTGGGTCAACTCCAGAGGCGACAGCTGGAACAATTCGCTCTACCTCTCTGCGCCTCGAACCGTGTTCGAAGGGCTTTATTCCATACCGCTGGACAACCCCCTGCGCGACAGCTGGGAAATTCCTTACGGGCTCAAGAAGATCGACAACGAAGATACCCGAAGCTTTGAAAGCTCGATTGCGCTTGCCCGCCAATGGAAGTTCTCCAACGGCTGGCACCAGCGCGTCTATGTACGCGCTACCCGTGAAGATTTTACCCAGGCCGATCAAGACGCGACGGTCTACCTTCTGGTGCCCGGCGTCAGCTGGCGCCGTACCGCCGTCGACGACCAGCGCTTTCCCATGCACGGCAACCGTCAGGACGCACTGTTCGAGGTCTCGGATCCCGCCTGGGGCTCCGATGCCAGATTTGTCCGAACGCGACTCAGCTCACAGTGGATCACGAGCCTCGGCACGGATAACCGCTTTGTCGGCCGCGTGACTGTCGGTGCAACAGCCACCGACACCTTCGATCAGATTCCCCCGTCGCTACGCTTTTTTGCCGGCGGCGACAACAGCCTTCGCGGCTATGACTACGAAAGCCTCTCCCCGGAAAATGACGACGGCGAACTGCTCGGCGGTCAGCATCTGTTGACCAGTACCGCCGAATATCAGCGCCGAATCACCGGCGATTGGTGGGGTGCGGTATTCACCGATGCGGGTAACGCCTTCGATGAATGGTGGCCCAATGACATCAAACACAGCGCCGGCATCGGCGTGCGCTGGATTTCACCGGTCGGCCCGATCCGTTTCGATCTGGCCAAGCCCATCGGTGATGAAGACGACTCCGGCGTACATATTCACTTTGCGATAGGGCCTGAATTCTGATGAAGAAGGTACTCAAGGGCGTTTTCTGGACACTGATCAGCCTTATCGCCTTGGTGTGTCTGTGCCTGGGGCTTGCGCTGTCGCCGTGGGGCACCCAACAGCTTCTGGGTTACGCCAAGTCAAAAGGCTGGATCGAGTATCAATCGGTCTCGGGCGCGCCGCTGGACGATCTGACCCTTACCGGAGTATCGCTAGAAACGGCAGGGCTTAGCCTGCGCGCGGAGACGCTGCGCCTTGATTGGTCAAGCGACTGTCTGACCAGCGGCGCGCTGTGCATCGATGATCTGACCGGCCAAAACATCGACGTCACATTAAAGCCGGCACCGAGCGAGGCGCCCGAGGCGGAAGAGGCATCGAACGGCGACGGGCGACTCTCGACGCCCATTCCGTTGGAGGTTCGTAATCTCGATGTCGATCAGCTGAACGTGACGCTTGCCAACGGCGCGCGGCTTGGTTGGGCACGCTTCACGTCAGGTCTGCGGTTTGAAGGCCATACGATTCATATCGACCGCACCGAGCTTGTCGACCCGTTTTACGACGCAACCGCCGTCACGCCATCGACCGATCCTGCGCCCGCGCCGGCCAACACGGGCGGCGCCATTGATAACCCGCTCAAGGCGCTGGATCAGGAGCCATCGACGGATCGTATTGACCTACCAGGCATCGTGCTGCCGGTCGATATCGATCTACCGTTTCTGGCCGTCAGAAATGCTCGTATCACGAGCGCTCCCGACACCCCAGTCCAGACGATCGAGGCGCTGGAACTTGCCGTTCAAACGCGCGACAGCCACATAAACATCGAGCGCGCGCACCTGGAGGCCCCACAAGGTCGGCTCGACATCAACGGCGAGATCACTCTTTCTGAAAACTACCCGATGGCGCTTAACATCGACAGCCGGATAAACGCAACACCATTTACCGGCCAGAGCCTGGCGCTGTCACTCACGGGCGACGCCTCGGATGCCTCACTGACGCTCAAGGCCGAAGGCGACGTGACCGCAAGCGCCAAAGGCAATGCCGACATGCTGGCCCCACGTTTGCCGTTTGATATAACACTTTCCGCGCAGAAGACCCAGTGGCCATTCAAGGGTGTGCCCGTCTATACCCTGGACACCCTCACAACCAGTTTGAAAGGCGACCTTGACGGCTATCGCCTTGCAATTGATGGAGAGGGCGCAGGCCCGGAAGTCAGCTCTCTGGCACTCAATGCCCGGGGCAGTGGCAATGCAACCTCGTTTGACTGGCAGACGCTTCGCCTTGAAACGCCAAAGGGCCGGCTTTCCAGTGAGGGAACCCTTTCGTGGGCCAAGGGCATCGCTGCCCGCGCAACGCTCGATCTCGCCTCGCTTGATCTTGGCGCCCTGACGCCGTCCGTTTCCGGAAGCCTGAACGGTCAGGGCAAGGTCGAATTTACCCAGCAGCCGGAAGGCCCATGGTCGGTCGATGTGCCGGGATTGAAGCTTACGGGAACGGTCCAGAATCGACCGTTCCAGCTCGATACCGCGCTTTCCGGTAACAGCGACATGCACTGGGACATCGAGCGCTTTGCCCTGCGTCAGGGCCCGAACCGTGTCCGGGCCAAGGGAACGCTTTCGAATACCTACAACCTCGATGCGACCATCAATGCCCCGGATCTAAGTACGCTTCTGCCGACGCTGGCTGGCCGCCTCGATGGCTCCATTGCGCTTTCCGGTAGCGCCGAAAAGCCGGTTGCCAAGGCACGTCTTGCAGGTCAGTCACTTGCTTTCAACACCCTGTCGATCGGTCAGCTGGGCCTGTCGGCCACCAGCTCCGGCAAGACCAACCCGCGACTTGATGTGGACCTGTCGCTTGACGAGCTTCAAACCGGCGCACAAATCTGGTCAAGCATTGCGCTGACGCTTGACGGCCGATTGAGCGACCACCAGCTTGCACTCGATGCCAAGGGCGGGCCCGATAACGCAGTCGATGCGCTGTCGAGCCATCTGGACGGGCACTTCGATCAGCTCAAGCAGCGCTATACCGCAACGATCGATCAACTTGCCACAACGCTTTCGCGCGGGGATCGAATTGCGCTCAATGAGCCGCTGCGCGCCACCGTGCGCCTTGATCAGTCGCGGGCTCACCTGGAACCGTTCTGTCTCGTGCGTGAGCAGGGGGGCTCGCTGTGTCTTTCCGAGGCGGCCGACCTTGGTGCTGACAAGGGCGCCATGACGCTCTCGCTCAATGATATTCCCATGAGCGTTGCCAACAGCGCACTGCCTGATGGCTGGCAGGCCAGCGGCACCACCCTTGGCAACATCGATCTTGCCTGGCAGAACCAGGCCACGAGATGGCAGGCCGATGGCGAGCTTCGCTCCACGCTGGACCTTGAAGGCCAGGCCGCCGATGGTAGCCCATGGCAATTGCCTCAAACCCGGGCCCGATTGAGTCTTGATGCCACGCAATCCCGGGCGCGTGCCGACCTTGACCTTGACCTTTCCGAGGCGGGAAAACTCGGGCTTACGGTCAATGTCGATGATCCGATGAAGACGCGGAGCCTCGACGGGTCATTGACGGTCGACCGACTCCAGCTCGAGCCCTATCAGCCGTTGGCAGCGCAGCTCGATACGCTAAAAGGGCAACTCAACGGGCGAGTGGCATTGTCAGGCTCGACGATCGCGCCCCGACTCAATGGTCAGCTGACGCTTGATCAGGTTCGAGTCAGCGGCCGGGATATTCCGGTTGCACTGGACGACGCCCGGGTTGCGATGAACCTGCAGGGGGATCATGGCACCCTCGACGGCGCACTGACGTCCGGCGACGCTACATGGGACCTGGGCGGGCAGGCTAGCTGGCCAGAAAGCGGCAACTGGGACGCCCGAGTCACGCTCGATGGCGCCGACCAACCGCTTCTGGCATCGCTTCCCGCTTACGGGCGCGTTCGCGTCGCGCCGGATCTCCAGGTGGAGGCCACCCCCGAACGTCTAGCCATCGGTGGGACCGTACGCATTCCCTGGGGGCGGATCGAGGTCGACGCCTTGCCGCCTTCCGCGGTATCGCCGTCCAAGGATGAAGTGATTCTGACCCGCGAGGAAGCCGCTCGGACGGATCAGGCCATCGAACAGGGTGAGCTTCCAGACTGGGCCACCGGGCAGGCTCTTGAAGAGGCGGGGATGGACCTGGATGTAAACGTCAATGTCATTATCGGCAACGACGTTACTCTGAACGCCTACGGCCTGGCCTCCAACCTCAACGGTACGCTGAGGGTTCGCCAAAGCCGCGGCACGCTGCAGCTTTTGGGCGACATTGACCTCAGTGGCGGCCGCTTCAAGGCCTACGGCCAGAACCTGATCATTCGCAAGGGCAAGGTTACCTTCAACGGGCCGCCTGCCGAGCCGTATCTGGATTTCAGGGCCATCCGTGACCCCGAGACCATTGAAGACGACAATATCATTGTCGGACTTCAGGTTACCGGCAGTGCCAGTCAACCCAACATTCAGGTGTTTTCCGACCCTGAAATGAACGAGACGGCCGCGCTTTCCTATCTGCTGCGAGGGCGCGCACCGGACGACTCAGGGGACAGCGACAACGCGCTCGCCTCGGCGCTGATCGGCCTGTCTGTCTCCCAGAGTGGGCGCGCGATCGGCTCGCTCGGCGAAAATTTCGGCATCCAGGATCTGACACTCGATACCGCAGGTTCCGGCGACTCGAGCCAGGTGGTTGTCAGTGGCTATCTGTTCGATGGCTTGAAAGTCAGCTACGGCGTTGGCATGTTCTCCTCCATTGCCGAGCTGACGCTTCGCTACAAATTGATCCAGAGCCTGTATCTGGAAGCCGTATCCGGCACCAACCAGGCGCTGGATCTGATCTATACATTCAGTCTTGGCAAGGCAAAAACGCCTGCCGAGCAACGCACGGAGGAATGAGATATGGGTCTATCGACCATGCCGACCGCCGAAACGGCCTTACCCGGCCGGAATACGTCAATGCCGGTGGCTACCGAGCATCACGTCAACGGGCGTTCGATCGTTTCACCGTATCCAAGCGGCCATGAAGAGATCGTGCTGGGACTTGGCTGTTTCTGGGGAGCCGAGCGGCTGTTCTGGCAAACGCCAGGCGTGTGGGTCACGGCGGTGGGTTATGCCGGCGGCCTGACACCGAACCCTACCTACAAGGAAGTGTGTTCGGGGCGAACCGGCCACGCAGAAGTGGTGCGTGTCGTATTCGACCCGACCATCATCGGTCTGCCCGAGCTCCTGCGTATTTTCTGGGAGTCCCACGACCCGACACAGGGCATGCGTCAGGGTAACGATGTCGGCACTCAGTACCGATCGGTCATCTATTACACCGACGCCCATCAGCTCGAGAAGATCAAGGCCAGCGCCCGTGAGTACGAACGGGCGCTGGATCAGGCGGGAGTGGGCAAGGTGACCACGGAGATCGAACCGCTGGAGACATTCTACTTTGCTGAAACGGAGCATCAGCAGTACTTGAGCAAGAATCCAGCGGGGTATTGCGGTCTCAAGGGCACTGGCGTCAGCTGCCCGATTGCCTAGGGCTTAGGCGTCGCCAACGGGCTTGATGAAGTCGAATCGGTAGAGCTGATCGATTTCATCGAGCCTATCTTGTGAGCATTCAAGATCCTTGACCTGGCCATTGCTCAGGCTATAGCACCAGCCATGAATCGACAGGTTCTGACCGCGTGCCCAGGCGCGCTGAACGATTTTGGTTGAACAGAGATTGCTGACCTGCGCCATAACGTTGAGTTCACACAGACGATCGGCCTGCTGTTCGATCGGTAGCGGTGACAGTTCGCTGCGGTGCATGGCGCTGAGCTGTCTCAGCGAGTGCAACCAGTAATCGACGATGCCGCATTCATCCCCATCCAGCGCCGCTCGGACCCCCCCGCAACCGTAGTGACCAACAATCATGATGTGTTCGACGCCCAGTACATCGACTGCGTACTGGATCACCGACAGGGCGTTCATGTCGTTGTGATGGAGGATATTGGCCACGTTTCGGTGAACGAACACCTCTCCCGGCGGAAGGTCAATGATCTGGTTGGCCGGCACCCGGCTGTCACTGCAGCCTATCCAGAGAAACTTGGGGGTTTGCTGCCTGGATAGGCGCTCGAAAAAGGCAGGGTCCTGCGTCTGCATCTCCTCTGACCATTTTCTATTTTGTTCCAATAGCTTCTGAATATCAGGAGAAATGCTTTTGCTCATCGGTTTTAGCCCTTAATACGTCTTGAGTGAATTGCACAGCTAGTATAATGACCCCCAAATCGAACGTCTGTAGTTGATCCGTGACTACACAACTATCCATCAGGGAGCTTTATTAGTGTCCAGTTTTGAGTACGACCTGTTTGTTATCGGTGCCGGTTCGGGCGGTGTACGCGCTGCGCGCACGGCGGCTTCGAAAGGCGCCCGCGTTGCCGTGGCCGAAGACCGCTACCTCGGTGGCACCTGCGTCAATGTAGGCTGTGTGCCCAAAAAATTATATTCCTACGCCGCGCATTTTCAGAGCGACTTCAAAAATAGCCAAGGCTATGGCTGGAGCCTCGATGACGCGCCGCGCTTTGATTGGGCGACACTGCGCGACAACAAGACCCGTGAGATCGAGCGGTTGAACGGCATTTACGGCAAACTGCTCGATAACTCCGACGTCACGTTGATCGATGGCCGGGCAACGGTTATCGGACCCAATGAAGTCGAGGTCAACGGCGCACGTCACACGGCGAAAAAGATTTTGCTGGCGACCGGCGGCTGGCCATGGGTGCCGGAGTTTCCGGGCAAGGAGCACGTGGTCAATTCCAACGAAGTGTTTGACCTTGAATCGTTTCCGAAGCGGTTTCTGGTGTTGGGCGGGGGCTATATCGCCGTCGAGTTCGCCAGCATCTTCAATGGACTCGGCGCAGAGACGCATCTGATCTATCGAAGCGATCTCTTCCTGCGCGGCTTTGATAATGAAGTGCGCGAGTTCACGCGCGATGAAATGGCCAAGAAGGGCGTCAACCTGCATTTTCAGACCAACATCGAACGCATCGATGCACGCGGTCAGGAACTTGACGTCACGCTGACTACCGGCGACGTGCTCACCGTAGATGCTGTCCTGGGTGCCACCGGGCGTAAGCCCAATCTCGACGGGCTCGGGCTCGACAATGTTCATATCGACATGACGCCTTCGGGCAAGGTGGCCGTTGATGAGCACTATCAGACCTCCACACCGTCGATTCTGGCCCTCGGTGATCTGATCGAGGGGCCAGAGCTGACGCCTGTGGCGCTTGAAGAGGCCATGCGCCTGGTCGAGTGGCATTTCAGCGACGAGCGCACGCTGCCGGCACTTGAGCTCGATAAGGTGGCGACCGCCGTATTCTGCCACCCCAACATTGGTACGGTAGGCCTAAGTGAAGAGAGCGCTCGCGAGCGCTTTGAAAAAATTCGGATCTACACCGCCGATTTCAAACCGATGAAACATACGTTGTCAGGCAGTGATGAACGCTGCTTCATGAAACTGATCGTCGATGACGCTTCCGACAAGGTGCTGGGTGTTCATATGGTCGGTGATGAGGCCGGAGAGCTGATTCAGGGCATGGCCATCGCGGTGCGAGCCGGACTTACCAAGACCGATTTTGATGCAACCGTTGGAATTCACCCGACCAGTGCCGAGGAATTCGTGACCATGCGTTCCGTCACGCGCCATTGACAAACGAAGCACGTCATAAAAAAACGCCGCTCATGCGGCGTTTTTTTATGGATAGACCTTAGGAGTACACGAGAACCCGGCACAATGGATAATTTTATTTTATGGGAAAAAATTCAAACCATAACAAAAAAATTTGATAAGCCGATAACTCATTGTTATGGTTATTGCTTAATCCTTCATCTACGACGAACGGCATGGACACATCACAACAGACTTTTACCTCGTCACGCGACCTGAATCGACAGGGCGGTGCGGAAACGATCATCGAAGGAAAGACCCCACTTCTCATACGCTCACCCGGAACTGACGACGGCTGGGCCATCTATGAGCTGATCAAGTCCTGCCCGCCGCTGGATGTAAATTCAGCCTACGCGTATCTCCTGTTGGCCACGCAGTTTCGTGACACTTGCGCCGTGGCGACAACAGAAGACGGCGAAATCGTTGGGTTCGTGTCCGGTTACGTTAAAAGTAACGCCCCCGACACCTTTTTCCTGTGGCAGGTTGCTGTAGGTGCCAAGGCACGCGGCACGGGCCTTGCCCCGACACTGATCGAGACCGTGCTCAAGCGCCCCAGTCAGGAAGGTGTACATCATCTGGAAACAACGATCACTCCGGACAATGACGCATCGTGGGGGCTTTTCAAAAAGCTGGCCCGCCGCTGGCATGCTCCGCTTAACAGCCGCGAGTATTTCTCGGAAGAGCAGTTGGGCGGGGAGCATGACCCGGAAAATCTGGTGCGCATCGGGCCATTCGACCCCAGCGCTATCTGAGCCAGTCCGTCACAGGAAGCATCTCGTATAGATCGATCTTATTTCGTGAATCACTTTCAGGAGCTTATATCGCTATGGATACACAGTATCTCGAAAATATCGAATCGAACGTTCGTACCTACTCTCGTTCATTCCCGGTCATTTTCGACAAGGCCCAAGGCGCCAGAATCTGGGACGCCGACGGCAATGAGTATCTGGATTTCCTGGCAGGAGCGGGCACCCTGAATTACGGTCATAACGAATCGGATCTTCAAAAGGCCTTGATCGACTATATTCAGTCCGGCGGTATCGTGCACGGGCTGGACATGTGGACCGATGCCAAATACCAGTTCTTCAAAACGGTCGAGGAGATCCTGCTCAAGCCACGCGGCCTGGATTACAAGATTCAGCTACCGGGGCCTACCGGCACCAACGCGGTCGAGGCAGCTATCCGCCTTGCACGCCACGCAACGGGTCGCAAGAACATCATCACGTTCACCAACGGCTTCCACGGTGTCACCATGGGTGCACTTGCAACTACCGGGAACTCGAAGTTCCGTCAGGCCGCCGAACTTCCGGCAATCGGTGCTCAGTTCATGCCTTATGACGGCTATCTGGGTGAGGGCGTAGATACCCTCGACTACCTCGAAAAGGCCCTGACCGATTCATCGAGTGGCCTGGACAAGCCCGCGGCGGTCTTTTTCGAAACGGTACAGGGCGAGGGCGGCATCAACGTGGCCTCGATCGAATGGATGCAGCGACTCGAACGCCTATGTAAAGCGCATGACATCCTGATGATTGTTGATGACATCCAGGCAGGCTGCGGTCGTACCGGCAAGTTCTTCAGCTTTGAGCACGCCGACATCAAGCCCGACATCATCACCAATTCAAAGTCGATTTCAGGCTTTGGCTTACCGTTTGCCATGGTCCTGATGCGCCGCGATCTTGATGTCTGGAAGGCCGGCGAATACAACGGCACCTTCCGTGGCTTCAACTTCGCCATGGTCACGGCAACGGCGGCGCTCAAGAAATACTGGTCAGACGACACCTTTGAAAAAGACATCCAGCGCAAGGGTGAGATCGTCAAGACGCGCTATCAGAAACTCGCCAGCCTGATCAGCGATCACGGGCACCCAGCCAGTGAACGTGGCCGAGGCCTGATGCGAGGACTCGATGTAAAAACCGGCGAGATGGCCGACAAGATCACCAAGCGTGCGTTCAAGAAAGGGCTGATTATTGAAACCTGTGGTCACGACGGCAACGTCATTAAATGTCTGTGTTCGCTGACGATCACGGGAGATGAGCTCGAAAAGGCGCTCGATATTCTTGAAGACAGTGTCAAGGACGCCTTGGCTGCATAAATCAATAGGGTCGGCAACCGATAAACGCCGGCAACATGGTTGACGCTTTTTTCGACATCGACGGCGCTTAAGCGCCACGACCTGGAGGGTACTTCGTGATTGTTAGAAACCTGGAACAATGCCGCAATTCAGAACGGTTCGTTGAAGCGGAAAACGGCAACTGGGACAGCACACGATTGATGCTTGCCGACGATAACTGTGGGTTTTCATTCAACATCACCCGAATTTATCCGGGGACAGAAACCCACATTCACTACAAGAATCACATTGAAGCCGTGTTTTGTTATGAAGGCGAGGGCGAGGTCGAAACCATTGCCGATGGCAAGAAGTACACCATCAAGGCAGGCGACATGTACCTGTTGGATCAGCACGATGAGCATTGGCTCAGAGGCAAGGAGCAGGGCATGACGGTTGCGTGCGTGTTCAATCCGCCGCTGACCGGCCGTGAAATTCATAGAGACGATGGCTCCTATGCCGCGCCCGACGCCTAGATCGGCTGCCTACAGAAACCTGGTCTGAGATATTTCCTGGCCAGACAAGAAAACCCGCCAAATCGGCGGGTTTTCTTTTGTCGATCCACTGTGTATCCAACAAAAGCTTATTTGAGATACCAGGGCGTGCCATCCTTGCCGTCTTCGAAAATGTCCTTGTCTTTGGGGACACTGGACGTTGACGCCGTATTTTTATGGCGAGTCAGATCATCCGATCGCTGCCCGGCATCCTGGGAAGGCGCGGCCTTGTAAGTGCCATGCTGACGAGTTGATGACTCGGAAGTATCGTCAGGCGCTGACGCCGAGGGTTCGGTCGCAGCCGGTGCGTTCGACGAGTGTGCATCCGGGCGTGATGCATCTTCCTTTTGCGCCTCGATGGCGCTTTCGGACTCGGGCCCATGTTCGGCCTGAGCCTTCGGGGCATGGCGTGTATAGAGGATACGAAGCCGATTATTGCCGCAGCGTCCGACAATGGTGCCTTCTGCGTTTTCAGCTTGAGCGGCCGGGATGGCGTGCAGACTGAACTGATTGTAGGGCACGCCGTTCTCGTGAATCTTGCCGGCAATCATATCGATGGTCGTCTCGCATGACGCGAAAACGGTATGTGCACTGAAACTCAATCCAACACATAGCGCCATTCGCATGAGGTAGCGCATGTTCATTTTCCTCCAGAAAATTCCTCTCGACCTTACCATGACCCGATTTCATTGCCACAGTTCACTGCCAGGCATTTGACCGAACCGCGCCAAACGCACAGGTAACAAGCGATTCGGCACAGAACATGGCCGCCTGATAACTTCGCATAATATATATTATGTTAAATATAGTATTGCAAAGCATCTAACACATATTAGATTCTCTGGGTATCTACTCTACCTAGGCTGGCTGCTCCCCCCATATTCATGATCATTGTGCCCTGCGCAACTCACGCTGGATTCGTCAGTCAATCCAGCCCGACAGTCAGTCCGGCTCAACGTGGCTCCATTAACCGTTACGATTCAAGTGACCCAGTCACTGGCAAAACACGCCAGTGACTGGGCCATAGTGCTCGAGATTTACGACATCGAATCCGCCGAATAAGCCTCATCGTCGGTTTGAGCTTCGGTGCGCGCGATGATCGCACTCCCGGTCAAATCGCCAGTGACATTAAGCGCGGTACAACCCATGCCAACCAGCGCATCGATTGACGTCAAAAGCGCCACCGTCTCGATCGGCAGGCCAACTTGTGCAAAAACCGTGGCGATCATCACGATTCCAGCCCCCGGGACTCCGGCGGTGCCGATCGAGGTAAGTGTACCGATCAGAACGATCTCGAGCATGCTGGTGAGATCAAGTGGAATGCCCGCCACGTTGGCTGCAAAAACCGCCGAGATTGCAATCCGAATCGCGGCGCCGTCCATGTTGACGGTTGCTCCAAGAGGCAGACTGAAGGCGTAAAGGCTCCGTGGCAGCTTAAGGCGCTGAGCCGCGTTCAGCGTTAATGGCAATACGCCGCTGCTGCTCTGGGTGGCGAATGCGGTTGCCATGGGCGTACGTGCCTCGCGAAAAAACGCCCCAAGTCGCACTCCGAACCCTTTCATCAGCAGGCAATAAAACACCAGATGCACGGCCAATGCCAAATAGAGCACCAGTACCATGTTGCCAAGGGAAAGAATCGTGCCAAATCCCTGCCTGGCAACCGTACCGGTCACGATGGCAAACACGCCAATGGGTACGACGTGCAGCACCCCCGCCATCACCTTCATCGTTACCGCGTTCAAACCCTCGATCACCACATAAAGCTTTTCCGCAAGTTCGCTCTGGCGCTTTCCATCGGACGTTTCGTTGACCCCATGAGCGCTCGACGCGTCGCCCCTGGTTGCCGCCCCGTACTGCCGAAGCTTTAAAAGCGCAATGCCAAACACAAAGGCGGTGAAGATAATGCCCAACAGGTTGGGCTTGGCCATCGCGGAGACAATATTGTCGGGCACGATCGACAGCAGCACGCTGACAATGCCCGGATTTTCAGGCACTGAAATAGCCGCGCTGTCATCAAGCTGCATGCCGCTGCCCGGTGAGAGCACTGACGCGACGGCAAGCCCGATCACGATCGCCATTGCCGAGGTCGCCACGTAGTAGACAAAAACCTTTCCGCCCATGCGCCCAAGACGCCCGAGTTCGGCCTGATTGATGCCCACAATCAGCGTGAACAATACAATCGGTACGATCAGAAACTGCAAAAGGCGCAGCAGCAAATCGCCCAGTGGCGCCACCCAGGCAGCAAAGGTCTCGCCCCCCAATAACCCGGCGCCAAGTCCCAGCACCAGAGCAATGGTGACACGTAGAATCAAAGAGGAGTCGAGATAGACTCGAACGAGTGACTTCATTTAAACGCCTTGATAAGTAAATGATGAGCGCGTCGCGGGCCACACACACCGCCCGGCATGCGCCCGCGCCGCCACGCGGTGAATGCGCGTATTATCGATGCGCGCCCGGGTCAACCGTCAATACCGGCGGGCGTATGGATCACCACCGTGCACATGAACGGTTTGGTCAAAAGACGGTCAATGAACACCATGGACGCGTCAGGCAGTGCATTGCGGCAAGCGGGTCGTACCGCCTTGAAACCAGGCGCGCCAGGGTTTCCGATTGGGCTTGAAGCCGACGACGTTCAGAGCATAGCGTGTGCTGACGGCACGAGAGATGTTATGTTATCACCCGTCGTTTTTCTTCCCGATCTACCGGTGGCTTTATTTAATGACTCATGCTCATTCATTGAAGGACATGCTGACCGCGGCCGAGCAGCGCTGTGCGGACCAGGGCGTTCGTTTCACCGCGATCAGAAAGCGCGTATTTGAATTGATTGCCGGCTCGGACTCAGGCGTCAAGGCCTACGATATCCTCGACCTGCTCGCAAAGGAGCATGCCTCGGCGCGACCGCCAACGGTGTACCGGGCGCTGGATTTTCTGTTGGAACTCGGGCTTATTCACCGCATCGAATCCCTTAATGCCTATGTAGCGTGCCCGTGCCCCGATCACAAGCGCGGGTTTCAGCTGATGATTTGTCAGGAATGTGGCAACGTCGAGGAGCTTCACGACGAGCGCATGTCTGAACATCTTGACGGCGTGGCGTCCGAATATGGCTTTTCAATTCGACGGCAGACCATTGAGCTACTGGGTCTGTGCCGTCAATGCCACTGACGGCGCATTGTACTGACCAACAATGTTATAGTATAACATTTGCGTACGCATCGTCAGCCACTCTAACCGGATCGCCCGCATGAATGTTAAAGCCCTTGTCGTAAGCACTGCCCTTTTTGTTACGTCCTTGCCCGTCATGGCCGCACCGCTTCAGGTGTCGACCAGCATTTTGCCCGAAAAATGGCTGATCGAGCAGCTCGGCGGCGATTCGGTCGAGGTTCAGGCGCTGGTTGAGGAAGGCAAAGAGCCCGAGGACTTTTCCCCCTCACCTCGCCAACTCTCAACGCTTACGCAGTCAACGCTTTACTTCGCTATCGGCGTCCCGTTCGAGCAGGCCTGGCTTGAGCGCTTCGAGCAACGTGCGCCTGAGATGAAGGTTTTTCATCTCGATCAAGGCCTTAAAAAGCGCGCCATCGAAGCCCACGCCGAGTCTGCAAGCGGCGCTGATGCACATGGCGCGCATAGCCACGAAAGCCACGGACATGACGCGCATGAACATGCCCATCATGACGAGCATCAGGCAAGCCACGGCCACAGTCATCACGAAGGGCAGCCGGACCCCCACGTCTGGCTTGACCCCGACAATATGATCGTCATGGCACAGACTGCCGCGGATGCCTTGAGCGATGCCCTGCCCGATCAGGCTGAGGCCATCGAGGCGCGCGAACAGGCGCTGATCCAGAAGATCGAGCACACCACAGACTCGATTGAGCGCGAGCTTGCGCCATACAAGGGGCAAAGCTTCATGGTCTATCATCCGGCGTTCGGGTATTTCGGCGACCGGTTCGGGCTCAACCAGCTTCCCATCGAACTCAACGGCCGTGAACCTACGCCTCAGGCACTCAACGCACTGATCAAGACCGCACATGACCAGAACATCCATACCATTTTCATTCAAAAGCAATTCTCTACGCGCATCGCGTCACGGCTTGCCGATGAAATCGATGGCACGGTGGTTGCGATCGACCCGTTGAGCCCCGACTACCTGAGCAACCTCGAACACATTGCCGATGCCTTGAAGCGCGGCTTTTCGAATCAAGACGGATAATCGATGAGCCAACCCGTTATCTCGCTCGACCAGGTCTCCTTTGCGTTTGGCACCGAGCATGTCCTTAAAAATGTCAGCCTCGATGTTCAGCCCCACGAATTTCTGGGGCTGATTGGCCCCAACGGCGGCGGTAAAAGCACACTGCTTCGACTGATTCTGGGCTTGCTGCCGCCACAGAGCGGCGAGGTACAGGTGCTTGGCACCTCGCCTCGAAAGGCGGCGAGGCAGCTTGGGTATGTGCCTCAGTTCGCTCGATTTGCTCGCGCCTTTCCGATCAGTGTTGAAGATGTCGTGTTGATGGGGCGCTTGAAGCGCGGGCGCATGCTGCTGCCCTGGCGGCGGCGCGACCGCGACTCGATCACGCCCACGCTTGAGAGACTCGGCATCGACCACCTGCGCCATAAACCGGTGGATGCCCTGTCAGGCGGACAGCTGCAACGGGTATTGATTGCCCGGGCACTTGCCGCAGAGCCCCGCATTCTGCTGCTCGATGAGCCGACGGCAAGCGTCGACCGGGATGGAGAAACGACGCTTTTCGAGTTGTTCAGCGAGCTCAAGCGCGAGATGACCGTCATGGTCATCTCGCACGATCTGGGCTTTATCAGTGACTACGTCGATCGGGTCGCGTGTCTCAATAAACAGCTGATCATGCATCCGACCGAGGCCGTGACAGCCGACACAATCAACCAGCTCTACGGTGAACAGGTACAAATGGTTCACCACCACCACTGATGGGTATCACCTTGGCTCTGCAGGATTTCTTCTACGCCCTCGCGCACCAGTCGTTTCTCTTGAACGCCCTGATCGTTGGACTACTTGCGGCCGCGGCCGGCGGGCTTGTCGGGCCGTATGTCGTGGTCAAGCGTATTGGCTACCTTGGTGGCGGCATCGCGCACACCGTGCTTGCGGGCATGGGGATTGCCTACTTTCTTGGCGCCTCACCGATTCTTGGCGCCTTTATCTGCGCGATCATCTCCGCCTTGATCATCGGGGTCATCAGCCTCAATCAGGCCGATCACGAAGATACCCTCATCAGCGCGTTCTGGGCCGTTGGCATGGCCACCGGGGTCTTGTTCATCAGCCAGACGCCCGGCTACGCAACCAATCTGACCAGCTATCTGTTCGGCAACCTTCTGCTGACGCCGTCCGGGCTTGCGCCGCTTCTAGCGCTCGTCGTTGCAGTGATTGGTGCGCTTTTACTGTTTGTGCACAAGCCCTTGACCGCGGTCATTTTCGATGACGAATTCGCGCGCCTTCGCGGCGTGCCAACCAAGGCGCTCTACCTGCTGCTGCTGTGTCTGGTTGCGATTACGGTGGTCATCTTGTTGCAGGCGGTTGGCTTGATCATGGTCATTGCCCTTCTGACCCTGCCCTCGGCGCTCGCCGGCCATCACGTCGGCTCGCTCGGCAAGATGATGCTGTTTGCCTCGATCGCCGGCGGTGCGTTCGTGTTCATCGGTATGGGCATTTCGTGGGTGTCGGATTTGCCTTCGGGTGCGACCATTGTTCTAGTCTGTGGTGTCAGCTATTTTTTCTCCCTGCTGTTAAAACGTTTGCGCAGTTAATTACCACCTACAGGAAGTCAGATGCCCTCGTCTCTCGCGCTTTTTCGCGCGCTCGAAAAGTCCGCGCCCGGCACCAAAACCACTACTGATACACTTTTGGACGCCATTCCCTGGAACGACGACGGCCTGATTCCGGCCATCGCTCAGCAGTTTGATAGCCGGGAAGTACTGATGATGGCCTGGATGAACCGCGATGCATTGACTGAAACGCTCGAGAAACACCGGGTGTGCTACTGGTCGCGCTCGCGTCAGCGCTTCTGGCGCAAGGGCGAGTCTTCCGGCCAGGTGCAGGTGCTCAAATCCGCTCATCTTGATTGCGATGGCGATACCCTTCTGCTGCTGGTCGATCAATTGGGTCCGGCCTGTCACACCGGGCGCAAAAGCTGCTTCTATCATCAGCTTGATCGTACGGACAGTACGATCACCACCGCGCCCGACGTCGATCCGGAGACCCTTTATGGCCAGCGAAAGGATCGCTGAGCGCGCCTGGAACACTGCAAAGATCGGGTTGGCCTGGGTCTTCAAGAAAGGGATCAGGGGCTATCAGCTTTTTATCAGCCCACTGACTGGGCCCAGCTGTCGGTTCTACCCCACCTGCTCGAGTTACGCGCTCGAGGCAATCTCGCAGTATGGGCCGTTCAAGGGCGGCTGGATGGCCTTGAAGCGTCTTTCAAAATGCCACCCCTGGCATGAGGGCGGCATCGATCCGGTGCCGCCCGCGAACGGTGAGCGCAATAGCACTCACCGGCACTGAACGCCTGGGTTATTGGTGCACGCGCGCACTTTGGTAGATGTGGTCAAGCATTGCATGCAGGCCATTGCTGCGCGTGGGCGACAGGTGTTTATCCAATCCGAGCGCCTGCAGGAAATCCGTTGAGGTTGCCATGATTTCAGCCGGCGTTCGATCGTTGTAGATCCGCATCAATACCGCGATCAGCCCGGAAACGATAGCGGCGTCGGAGGTGGCCTGAAAATGCAGCCGCCCGTCTTCCAGCTGCTCGTGAATCCAGACCTGGGATTGGCAGCCTTCGATTCGAGTGTCGCTGGTTTTAAGCGCGTCGGGAAATTCGGGCAGCGCCTTGCCCATGTCGATCAGATACTGGTACCGATCCATCCAATTGTCGAAAATCTCGAATTCATCGATAAGTTCCTGCTGCGCATCACTCGTGCTCATGACATCTCCTTGGTCGCGTGACGAGCATTATAACGGGCGTTGGCAAACTCGACGAGCGTGCCACTCGTAAGGCGCATCGAATCACGGTACGTCCGTTGTCAGACCATGACGGCTCTGCTGCTGCTGCCACTCATCGCTCTCGGCGTGGAGATAGCGCGCCGTGGTTTCAAGACGCGCGTGGCGCGCGTTCAGAGCGAGGTATCTAAGCTCGATGCCGGCCTGCGCCTGATGCGTCAGCGACGTATGGCGCAACCAGTGTGGTGTGGCGGCTCGAAGCCGCTGCACGAGGCGCTGCTCATCTGGGGTTGATGCGTCGAGTTCATCGGCAAGGGCTGAGTAGGCCTGCTTGAATAACCGGTAGAGCTGATTGTCACTGAGCCCCCGCTTGCCATCCAGTGCGCGCAGCACCGGCGCATCCTCCATTGGGCCAGGTTCCGGCGGCAATTCAAGTGCTGCCCGCCACTGCCCAAGTAGCGCCATCATATCGGCGGGGACCGGCAGGCGTGCCCACTTATCGCCCTTTCCCACCACTTGCCACCACCACTGACCTTCATGCAGAAAAAAATCGTTCATGCGCGCCTGGCTCATCTCGCTGATGCGTGGCGCCAACAGGTAGGCAAACCCGAACATGAACCGCAGGCGCTGCGCCTCGAAGCGCTCGCGTGAATCACCTTGCTCTGCGTGCGGACGATTCAACCGCGTCCAAATCTGAGCCCACTGATCGCGTTCGAAGTAGCGCTCCACCGGGCGTGCGCTGTTGTTGAATCGGCGCGCTCGGTCTCGAATCAATGAAAACGGGTTGTGGCGAACCCAGCCGCCCTGCTGAAGCCAGCTCATCAAACTTTGCAGGATCACCAGCGCCTGACGCCGGCTCGCAGGCGATAACCCACCCCGAAACGGGCGCCACGTTGGATGATGACGCGGGCGAGTCGGCCCAACCCACACCGAGGCCGGCTGCGGATCTTCCAGAAATCGATCGAACGCGTCGATGTGCGACCGCTTAAGGTTGTTAAGCGTCAGCGCCTGCGCTTCCAGCCACAGCACAAAGCGCTCGGCCTCCTTGCGATAATGACGCAGGGTTTTCGGGCTTTGGCGGTACTCGAGCAGCCACTGAAGCACGGCTTCCCGGTCGTTGTTGGCCTCGACAAGCCCTGATCCCTCCGTACCGGCACCCCTTGTGCCAGTCATCAGCGCCTGCTCGTTACTCACCTCAAGCGGTGCAAAGGTCCTATCGCCCACGCCCTCTCCTCTTACGCTCATCGAGTTCCCTCTAACACGCTCTTTCAGGGCGCTTTTTGCCCTGCTTTAGTTTTGATACCCACACTAAGTCACTCGGCCCGATAAACTCAAGATAAGCCGCGTAATCTTGAATTTTAATTGTACTTCGTAGTGTATTTTACATATTACGTAATACGTAAAAACCTTTATTTTACGACGGACCTCGGCTATTCTCGGCGTATAAAGCAGGCATAAATGACAACGCAGGGATCAGGGAGTTACTCACCATGGCTCGAGCAGGGATCAGCTACGACGATGTGCAGCGCGCCATCGAGGCACTGCTGCAACGCGGCGAGTCGCCAAGCGTTCAGCGCATTCGTGAAACGCTTGGCACCGGGAGCTTCACCACCATCAGTGACCACCTTCGGGAGTGGCGGACACGGCGCACCGAAAACCGGGATCAGCCGCTGCCCCAGTCACCGCCCGACCGCCTTCAAGAAGCCCTTAACGGGCTGTGGCAACAGGCACAGGAAGAGGCGTTCGAGGCGTTGGCGCTCTATCGAAAGCAGGCCGATGAACGCATCGAAGAGGCCCACACTGACGCAGGCCAGGCCAAGCGGATGACCGAAGACGCGCAGCAACGTCTCAGTGCACTCGGCGAGCGCTTCGATCAGGTACAGGCGCGGCTTGAAGAAAAGACCACGGCACTCGCCCACCGCGATCACGAATTGGCTCAGGCGCGCAAGCACATTGATGACCTGCAGGCGCGCCTAGATACGCGCGATGAGCAGATCGAGGCCTTGAGCAAGGAGCGCACTCAGCAGGAGGAAGATCACCAGCACGTTGTTGCCCAGATGGAAGAGACGCGCAAGAAACAGCTCGCGCAGGAAGAAAGCCGTCACGAAACGGCCGAGAATCGCTTGATGCAACTGCTCGACGCTGCTCGCCAGGAAAAAACGGACATCGAGAAACAGACGCGTCGCAAGACGGATCAACTCGAGGAGCGCATCGATCGGCTCAATCAGCAGCTCGAAGCCATGCGCCAGAACGCCCAGAATGAGGAGCGCAAGGCACGCGAGGCGGAATGGAAAACTCAGCAGGCTCAGCAGACCCTTCGCGAAACCAGCGAGCGCGAACAGCGCCAGACCAAACTGCTCGATGAAAAGGAGCGGGAAAACGCCCGTATCAAGACCGAGCTCCGCGTTCTGCAGGAGCGCCTTTCACGGACGACGTTGCCGCCTTACATCTAGACCAGGAACTCACACGGCGGGGGATGCCGATGCTGGATACAAAAATGCCCCGCGGGTCTGCAAGTCCGTGTCGGTACAATTCCGGGTGGAGGCAGCCAGCGAGGCTTACTGGATTATACCCCCAACCAAATGCCCGATGCAAAACAGGTAATGTGAGCACAAAAAAAAGCGCCCTCAAGGGCGCTTTTTTGATTCAACCGAGCCACATGCGCGGCTCAGCCATCACTAATTAATAGTAGTAATTACTAATTATCAATTAATAGTAGGCGTTGGTGGTGTCGGAGTGGTCGGTCACATCGCGTACGGCAGTAATTTCGGGAATGCGCTCGATAATGGTGCGCTCGACCCCCTGCTTGAGCGTGACGTCGACCGCGGCGCAGCCCTGGCACCCACCACCGAACTGCAGAACGGCCACATTATCCTCGGTCAGCTGAATCAGCTTGACTTCACCGCCGTGCGCGGCAAGTCCCGGATTGATTTCGCTGTAGAGGATATAGTTGATGCGATCTTCCATCGGGCTGTCGGCGCTGACCTTCGGCATCTTGGCGTTGGGCGCCTTGATCGTCAGCTGGCCGCCCATGCGGTCCTTGTTGAAATCAACGACCGCTTCCTCGAGAAACGCCTCGCTGTGCTTTTCCAGAAGTACGGTGATCTTGTCGAGCTCGAGCTTGATGTCAGTCGGCTCTTCCTCGCCCGGACGGCAGTACGCCAGGCAGGTTTCGGCGTAGGGTGTACCGGGCTGCGTGATGAAAACGCGCACGCTGATGCCTTCGACGTCCTGCTTGGCCAAAAGCTCGGACAGGTACTCCTGCGCGTTATCGGTAAATTCGATGCTATCGCTCATGAATATCCCCTGGATACAATGCGGAAATTGGCTTTATGGTACGCCATGATCCGCATCAGGGACAATTCCCGAGTATTTTGATCGGGTAATTTTCACCGCCGCAGGCAAGGCCGGGTCTGATACTCTACCCCGCGCCGGCCCCGGCCGATCATCCAGTAATAATGAATCCTATAGATCCTGGAGTCTCACCGTTGACGACTAGCACCTCTTCCCGTGACCTGACACGTGCGCTTGAAGACCGCATCCTGATACTCGATGGCGGCATGGGCACCATGATTCAGGGCTACGCGTTTCAGGAGGCGGATTTTCGAGGAGACCGCTTCGAAGACTGGGCCACCGACCTTCAGGGCAATAACGACCTGCTCACCCTGTCCAAGCGCGACGACATCAAGCACCTGCACCGTTTATACCTGGAAGCCGGCGCCGACATTGTCGAAACCAACACCTTTAACAGCACCCGGTTGTCTCAGTCCGACTACGCGATGGAATCGCTGGTGGTCGAGCTCAACTACGAGGCCGCAAGACTCGCTCGCGAGGTGTGTGACGAGGTCGCCGCGGAAACCGGGGTGCCGCGCTATGTGGCAGGCGTTCTAGGCCCGACGAGCCGTACCGCGTCACTTTCACCGGACGTCAACGACCCGGCCAAGCGCAACGTTACCTTCGATGAGCTTTACGAAAATTACCTCGAGGCCGCCGAGGCGCTGATCGACGGCGGCTCTGACCTGATCCTGATCGAGACCATCTTCGATACCCTGAACGCCAAGGCGGCAATCTACGCCCTCGAGGTGCTGTTCGAGCGCCTGGGGTACCGGGTGCCGATCATGATTTCAGGCACCATTACCGATGCCTCGGGGCGCACACTTTCAGGTCAGACCACGGAAGCCTTCTGGAACTCGGTGCGCCACGCCAACCCGATCTCGATTGGCCTCAACTGCGCGCTCGGCGCCGAAGACCTGCGCCCCTATCTTGAAGAGCTCTCGACCAAGGCCGACACCTTCGTAAGTGTGCACCCCAATGCAGGCCTGCCCAACGAATTCGGCGAGTACGATCAGTCGCCCGAAGAAATGGCCGAGATCGTGCGCTCGTTCGGCGAGAGCGGGCTGGTCAACATCATGGGCGGCTGCTGCGGCACCACGCCCGGGCATATCCGCGCCATTGCCGACGCCATGGCGGGCCTCGCCCCCCGTAAGCGGCCAACACCGCCGCCGGCCTGCCGCCTTTCCGGGCTCGAGCCGTTCAACATTCAAGCCGACAGCCTGTTCGTCAACGTCGGCGAGCGCACCAACGTTACCGGCTCGGCCAAGTTCAAGCGCCTGATCAAGGAAGAGGATTACACCACGGCGCTTGAAGTCGCGCTCGAGCAGGTCGAAAACGGCGCGCAGGTGATCGACGTCAACATGGATGAAGGCATGCTGGAGTCGCAGGAAGCGATGGTGCGCTTTCTGAATTTGATCGCCTCGGAGCCTGACATCTCTCGCGTGCCGATCATGATCGACTCCTCCAAGTGGGACATTATCGAGGCCGGCCTCAAGTGCGTTCAGGGCAAGGCGGTGGTCAACTCGATTTCACTGAAGGAAGGCGAGGCGCAGTTTCGCGAGCAGGCCCTCAAATGCCGCCGCTATGGCGCTGCCATCATCGTGATGGCCTTCGATGAAGACGGCCAGGCCGACACCTTCAAGCGCAAGACCGAAATCTGCGAGCGCGCCTACCGCCTGCTGGTCGATGACATCGGCTTTCCCGCCGAAGACATCATCTTCGACCCCAACATCTTCGCAATCGCCACCGGCATCGATGAGCACAACAACTACGCGGTCGATTTCATCGAGACCTGCCGCTGGATCAAGGACAACCTGCCCGGTGCGATGATCTCCGGCGGCGTTTCCAACGTCTCGTTCTCGTTTCGCGGCAACAACCCTGTGCGCGAGGCGATTCACTCGGTCTTTCTTTACTACGCGATCAAGTCAGGCCTCACCATGGGCATCGTCAACGCAGGCCAGCTTGCGGTCTACGACGACCTGCCGGCAGAGCTCAAGGACGCCGTCGAGGACGTGGTGCTCAACAAGCGCGATGACAGCACCGAACGCCTGCTCGACATTGCCGAGAAGTACCGGGGTGACGGCTTGAGTGGCCCCAAGAAGGAAGACCTGGAGTGGCGAAGCTGGCCGGTTGAAAAACGGATCGAGCACGCACTGGTCAAGGGCATCACCGCCTACATCGAAGACGACACCGAACTTGCCCGACAGAACGCGACCCGTCCGATCGAGGTGATCGAAGGCCCGCTGATGAACGGCATGAACGTGGTCGGTGATCTGTTCGGCGACGGCAAGATGTTCCTGCCGCAGGTGGTCAAGTCGGCCCGTGTCATGAAACAGGCGGTGGCGTATCTGATCCCCTACATCGAGGCGGAGAAAGACGGCGCGGATGAAACCAAGGGCCGCATCATCATGGCGACGGTCAAGGGGGATGTGCACGACATCGGCAAGAACATCGTCGGCGTGGTGCTTCAGTGCAACAACTACGAGGTCATCGATCTCGGCGTTATGGTGCCGTGCGAGAAGATTCTGGCTGCGGCCAAGGAACACAACGCCGACATCATCGGGCTTTCGGGGCTGATCACGCCCTCGCTCGATGAAATGGTGCACGTAGCGAAGGAGATGACCCGTCAGGGCTTCACCCTGCCGCTTTTGATTGGCGGTGCGACCACGTCGAAAGCGCATACCGCGGTCAAGATCGAGCCGAACTACGCAGAGCCCGTCATCTACGTAAGTGACGCCTCGCGCGCCGTCGGTGTGGCCGGAAAACTCCTGTCGCCTCAGCTCAAGCCCGACTACGTGGCAGGCATTCGCGCCGAGTACGAGAAAGTGCGTGAACGCAACAGCAAGCGCCGCCCCAAGGGCTCCGACATCAGTTATGAAACCGCGCGCCAGAAACGCTTCTGCCCGAACTGGGATATCTACACCCCGCCCGAACCTGCCGTCAAAGGGCTGATGACGTTTGATGATTACGATCTGAACGAGCTGGTGGAGCGCATCGACTGGACGCCGTTTTTCATGAGCTGGCAGCTGGTGGGCAAGTATCCCAAGATTTTCGACGACGCCGTGGTCGGCGAGGCGGCGCGTAACCTGTTTGATGACGCGCAGACCATGCTCAAGAAGCTGATCGAGGAGAAACACCTTGAAGCGCGCGGCGTGATCGGTTTCTGGCCGGCCAATACCGTTGATGATGACGTCATCGAAATCTACAGCGACGATGCCCGCACTCAGGTCATCGAGCGGCTGACCCATGTGCGCCAGCAAAACAGCAAGAACCCCAACGGCCTGTGCTACAGCCTTGCAGACTTCATTGCCCCCAAGGGCAGCGGCAAATCCGACTGGCTCGGCGGCTTCGCCGTCACCACCGGCCACGGCGCCGACGAACTTGCCAAGCGCTACGAAGACGCAGGCGATGATTACAACTCGATCATGGTGAAAGCGCTTGCCGACCGGTTGGCCGAGGCGTTCGCCGAGCGGCTTCACGAGCGAGTGCGCAAGGAATTCTGGGGCTACGTGCCTGACGAGGCCCTCGACAATCAAGCCCTGATCGGCGAGAAATACCAGGGCATCCGCCCGGCCCCCGGCTACCCGGCCTGCCCCGACCACACCGAGAAGACGGCGCTGTTTTCGTTGCTGGAAGCGCCCGAGCGTACCGGCATGACACTTACCGAAAATTTCGCGATGTGGCCGGCCGCTGCGGTATCCGGGTGGTACTTCTCTCACCCCGAGTCCCGTTACTTCTCGACCGGCAAGATCGGCCGGGATCAGGTCGAGGCCTTGAGTGAGCGCAAGCAGATGCCGATAACCGAACTCGAACGCTGGCTTTCGCCTGTTCTGACCTACGACCCGGACGCCTGACCCCGGGGACTCGTTAACGCCTGACGTATCCGATTTAGTGATATGGCTTTTTACGTCGGGCGTTAGGCCCGGTTTACCGGGCCGGTCGAAAGACGTGTATCCTGTCCGGCATGATGAGTTGATAAGTCCGGCACCAGACCGGCTTCACGTGTCTTATTCATGTGGCAAGCGCCACCTAACAGCAGGACATCTCTCCACGATGTATCGCTACGACACTTATGACCAGACCCTCGTCGAAGAACGAGTGGCTCAGTTCCGTGACCAGATGAACCGCCACCTGGCGGGCAAGCTCGGCGAAGAGGAATTTCGTCCGCTTCGCCTCCAGAACGGACTCTACGTGCAGCGCCATGCGCCGATGCTTCGCATCGCGATTCCCTATGGCATGCTTTCGAGCACTCAGATCAAGACGATCTCCGACATCACTCGGCGCTATGACCGCGCCTACGGGCACCTGTCCACGCGCCAGAACATGCAGCTCAACTGGCCAAAGCTTGAAGACGTGCCGGACATCCTGGGTGAGCTTGCCAAGGTTCAGATGCACGCCATCCAGACCAGCGGCAACTGCGTGCGCAACACCACCACCGACCAGTTCGCCGGCATCGCCCAGGACGAGATCGAGGACCCGCGCCCGTGGTGCGAGCTGATCCGTCAATGGTCGACCCTGCATCCGGAATTCGCCTACCTGCCGCGCAAGTTCAAGATCGCCGTGACCGGCGCGACCAGTGACCGCGCCGCGGTTCAGGTCCACGACATCGGCATCAATCTGTGGCACACCGACGACGGCGACGTTCGTGCACGCGTTCTGGTCGGCGGCGGCCTTGGCCGAACGCCGATGATCGGAAGCGTCATCCGCGAGGATCTCCCGTGGCAGCATATGCTGACCTACATCGAGGCCATCGTGCGGGTGTACAACCAGTTCGGCCGCCGGGACAACAAGTTCAAGGCGCGCATCAAGATTCTGGTCAAGGCCCTCGGTATCGAGGAATTCCGTCGCCGGGTCGACGAAGAGTGGGCGCACCTTGAAAACGGCAGCCAGACCATCACTCAGGACGCCATCGATCACGCACGCAGTTTCTTCCCGGAGCCGGAGCGCCGCGTCGTCGAACAGTCCGGCATCGATGCGTTTGAGCAGGCGCGTCAGAACAACAAGGCGTTTTCCCGCTTCGTGACCAACAACGTCATGGGCCACAAGGTCAACGGCTATTGCGCGGTTACGCTCTCGCTCAAGCATCATACCCATGCCCCGGGTGACATTACGGCGGATCAGATGGACCTGGCCGCACAGCTTGCCGACGAATACAGCTTCGGTGAACTGCGCGTGACTCATGAGCAGAACCTGGTGCTCTCCGATGTGCCCGTCGATCAGCTCGAGGCGCTGTGGGAAGTGCTTGATGCCAACAACATGGCAAGCCCAACCGTTGGCACCCTGACCGACATCATCTGCTGCCCGGGGGGCGATTTCTGCTCACTGGCCAACGCCAAATCGATCCCGATCGCTCAGGCGATTCAGCAGAAGTTCGAGGATCTGGATTTCGTCTACGACCTTGGCCCGCTGGATCTCAACATCTCGGGCTGCATGAACGCCTGTGGTCACCACCACGTCGGCAACATCGGCATTCTGGGCGTCGACAAGAAAGGCGAGGAGTATTACCAGATCTCACTCGGGGGCTCCAGCCTTGACGATGCCTCGCTTGGCAAGATCCTCGGCCCGTCGTTCTACCGGGAAGATGTGCCGTCCGTCATCGAGAAAGTGCTGCAGGTCTACGTGCGCGAACGCGACACTGAAGAGCGTTTTGTCGACACCTATCGCCGACTCGGCATCAAACCGTTCAAGGATCATGTCTATGCCTGATGTATTGCGCGCCGACGGTCTTCACCAAGACGAGTGGACACTAAGCCGTGACGAAGAGGCCCTCCCGCAGGCACGCCCGGCCATCGTACCGCTGGCACTGTGGCAAGCGAGTGCGGACCGCGAGGGGCTTGCCCCCTGGCTCCCGAGCGATACCGTGCTTGACGCCGAGCTGATGGCAACGCTTGGCGAGTGCCCCTTGATCGCGATCGATTTCCCCGCCTTTACCGATGGGCGCGGCTATACCATGGCCCGTCTCATGCGCGAGCGCGTCGGCTTCAAGGGTGACATTCGCGCGATCGGCGACGTATTGATCGATCAGCTCTACTACCTGCGTCGCTGTGGTTTCGACAGCTTTGCACTGCGCGATGACCAGGACGTCGACGACGCCCTGCGCGCGTTTCAGAGCTTCAGCGTTCACTATCAGACCGGCGTGGATCAAAACGAGGCGCTATTTGAACGACGCCTTCGTGAGCGAAGCGCCTGATCGCATCAAACGCTGTACGGAAGCCGCCCACTGGGCGGCTTTTTTATGCCATCGTTTTTTCAATGCTCAAAGTCGCCAGCGCTTAAACACCGAATACACGCCGCACTGTATTGGACGTTGCCGCAACGATAGCTGCCTCGCTCTCGCCGCGAAGCACCGCTGCTGCCGCTAGGACACGCGCGAGATTGGCCGGCTCATTTCGCTCGGTAATGCCCTGGGGCGCCATGTCGGGGCTGTCGGTCTCGAGCACGTAACAGTCTGCCGGGAGCGCCCTGACGATGCGGTGCAGCCGGTGTGCGCCGTCATGAGTCATCGCCCCGCCCACGCCCAGCACGTACCCCAGATCCAAAAAACGAACGGCCTGCTGCCAGCTTCCGCTAAAGGCATGCACAAGCCCGCGTGCCGGCAGGTCCAACTGCTTCAGCCGCTTGGAAAGCTCATCGTTCATGCCGATACAGTGAAGCACGACCGGCAGGCATCGCGCCTTGGCCAGACGAAGCTGGGGTTCCAGCAGCGTCCACTGTGCGTCAAAACGTTCAAGCCGGCGATCAAGACCGCACTCACCCACGCCCACCACACGACGCTCGCCACGATCGAGCGCCTGTTCAAGACGCACGACGTCATCGTGAGGCTTACCGTCGTGTGTGGGTCCATCGATGCCCCGGGTATCGTCAAGAACATGATCGTCAAGAAAGTATGGGTGTAGCCCATGACACAAGGACAGCCCAGGCAAGGCCTCGGCCAGTGCGAGCTGGTGCTTGAAGCGCTTGGCCGTCGTGCCGGCGTCGATCATGCCCGTGACACCTGCACGCAGCGCGCGCGCATGGACTGCATGGGCGTCATCGTCGAACGCGTCGCGAGACAGGTGACAGTGGGCGTCGATCATGGAACCTCCCGATACATCGAAGAGACTTATCTATCCCCGCATGAAAAAAAGCTGCCAGAGGCAGCTTTTTTACCATGGTCGATCCAGGGTCAACCGTCGAATACGTCACATCGCGCGCATCAGTGCTCGCGCGTGGCGGAAAAGCGCAGGTCAGGCCAGCGCTCCTGCGTCAGCTGGAGATTGACCCGGGTCGGGGCCAGATACGTCAGGTAACCACCGCCATCGATTGCAAGGTTTTCGGCGGTCTTGTTTCGGAACTCGTCGATCTTGCGTTCGTCGCCATACACCCATCGCGCCGTCTGAACATTGATCGGCTCGTAGATGCAGTCCACCTTGTATTCGTCCTTGAGCCGGTGTGCGACCACATCGAACTGCAGACTGCCCACGGCACCGACGATCAGGTCGTTGTTGTTGAGCGGCATGAAGACCTGTGTCGCGCCCTCCTCGGACAGCTGCTGCAAGCCCTTTTGAAGCTGCTTCATCTTGAGCGGGTCTTTCAGGCGCACGCGCTTGAAGAGCTCCGGTGCGAAGTGCGGAATACCGGTGAAGCGCATGTCTTCGCTGAGCGTGAAGGTGTCGCCGATCTGGATCGTGCCGTGGTTGTGCAGGCCGATTATGTCGCCGGGCCAGGCTTCCTCGACGTGGGACCGATCAGAGGCCATGAAGGTCAGGGCGTCTGCGATCTTGACGTCTTTCTTGATGCGCACATGGCGCATCTTCATGTTCTTTTCGTACTTGCCCGAACACACTCGCAAGAACGCCACGCGGTCGCGGTGTTTGGGGTCCATGTTGGCCTGAATCTTGAACACGAAGCCGGTGAAACGCTCATCGTCTGCCTCGACTTCACGGGCATCGGTGTCGCGTGGCTGCGGCTTGGGCGCATACTCCACGAACCCGTCAAGCATTTCCCGTACGCCGAAATTCCCCATGGCGGTGCCGAAATACACAGGCGTCAATTCACCCCGCAGATACGCCTCGAGGTCGAACTCATGGGATGCCCCCTGGACCAGCTCGATCTCGTCACGAAGCTCCTGAGCGACGTATTCGCCAAGCGCTTCATCCACCTTCGGGTTATTAAGCCCTTCGATGAAGACGTCATCCGGGATCCGGTTGCCCTGCCCCTGCTGATAGAGGTGCACGGTGTCATTGAGAATGTGATAGACGCCCCGGAACTGCTTGCCCATGCCGATCGGCCAGGTAATGGGCGCGCACTGGATGTTGAGCGTGGTTTCAATATCGTCCATCACCTCGATCGGGTCGCGAATGTCGCGATCCATCTTGTTCACAAATGTCAGAATCGGCGTGGTTCTGAGCCGGCAGACCTCCATCAGCTTGATGGTGCGGTCCTCAACGCCCTTGGCGCCATCGACCACCATCAGCGCGGAATCGACGGCCGTCAGCGTGCGGTAGGTGTCTTCGGAGAAATCTTCGTGACCAGGCGTATCAAGCAGATTGACCATGCGGCCCTTGTAGGGAAACTGCATGACTGAGGTCGTCACCGAGATGCCGCGCTCCTGCTCCATCTTCATCCAGTCGGAGGTGGTGCTTCGGGCGTCGCGCTTGCTCTTGACGGCACCGGCCACCTGAATGGCATTTCCGAACAACAAAAGCTTTTCGGTGATGGTGGTCTTGCCCGCATCGGGGTGAGAGATGATCGCAAAGGTGCGTCGTTTGGCGGCTTCTTGCGACACGGCGGTAGTTGGCATTGAGCGATTCTTCTTGGTGAGTACGCCATCGGCGCACCAAGGTGCGCCGATGTTGGAATGGGTCGAATCCCGCTATTTTCGCCGATCCTGCGTCTACACTCAATCAAGCATCACAGTGTGTTTAAATTGACCTTGAGCTGGAGCTGCACTTCGACATCGGTATCCTGTGGCGTGTGAATGATGCGCTGCACCTCGAATTCCTGATTGTCCAGCATCATCCACTCCCCGCTTTTTGGAATCCACTTCATTTGCACCACTTTCGGCTTCGAAAAGGTGGTTGGTTGAAAAACGCAGCGAACGCGGTACATGGCCACTCCTGGCTAGACGGTTGATTGAGACGCTATCGGCACCGTGGCGCTAAACTTTAGCGCGTTCTTAAATCAACCGGCCAGCAGGTCCAGCACGTGGGTCAACGGCTCAAGCGTCAGCTTGTTCGATGTAAATGCCCCGGTATCGATATAGCGCACATTACCGAGCATGACCGGGTTTGCAACAATCGTGTGTCCGACGATAACGGCGTCGATGCCCTCAACCGGCGTTTCAAGCTTCTTGCTATAGCGCTTGCGTGACCAAAGACTTTGACGCTTTACATCCTCGCTTTGCGTTTCGAGCACCTGCCAACGCAACGGTGGGTCCGCATGAACGATGCCCACCCGGCCTCGCCCGGTCTCGATCTCATAGGCAATGGCCATTTTGGCCACGGCCTCCTTGAGCAGGGCTGCCACCTCCGGCGGGTTCTCCTTCAAGACCCAGCGCCCTCCATTTTCCTGCCACTGATGCCACATCTCACCGTTCATGGCTTTCATTGCCATGGCTTCGTGATTGCCCTGAACGGAAAAGAACCAGGGCTCACGCATCAGCGCCAAACATTTCATCGAGTCAGGGCCTCGGTCAATCAAATCGCCAACGGCAAACAGTCGGTCACACGTTCGATCGAACTGCACTTCCTCAAGCAGCGCCATCAGTTGATCGTATTCACCATGAAGATCCCCCACTACAAAATCCCGACCCTGCGTGTTTTGCGCGATATGTTCGAGCATTCCCGGTTCCTTTGAGTCATAAGGCAGTCAGCCTGCGTATGGTACTAAGGATAGGGGCTTTCTCAACTACGCAGTGCCACGGCCGTTAAATCACTCAAGCAACTGGTCCCTTGATGCATTTTTTTGTAGTTATATTTCTTTTTGTTAGACCTTGGTTTAAAATAACGCATAGACACATCGCAGCTGGAGACTCGACATGATTGGCGGTCACAACGTAATGCTCGAAGAAAACCGACAAATGAACGCTCGCCGGCAGAAAGAAGCAGCAAATGCGCCGGTAAAGCCAACAATTCTGGGCAAAAACAGTCATTCGATTATATCTGTGAGTCTGCCGAACCTGACACTGACAGCACACTGATGTGAGCTTCGCCAGACAAGAACGCCAGCCTTATAGAGCTGGCGTTTTCGATTCTGCACCCTTTTTGTAGTTTAACTACATTTAGCTGGTTCAGATTGCCGCAGCGAAGATATGCCGCAGTGAAAGTGCGCTACCATGGGCCCTTACGTTCGATCGAAGTGGAGCCCGTTCATGCCCCAGCAACCCCTGGCCCTGTCAACGCCAAGCCGTAACCTGGTCCTTTTGACCATCGCGCGCGGCATTACCTGGACCGGGTTTTTGATTGCCATCATCTTTGGCATCGAGGTTTTGAACTTTCAGCTCTACCTGGTGCCGATCTTTTTAATCATCGTGGTCATGGGCTTATTCAACGTTGCGACCTGGTGGCGACTTGGGTGGCTTAGATCGGTAACCGAAGCCGAGTGCCTTGTTCATCTTCTGATCGATGTCATCGGCCTGACCGCAATCTTTTACTTTACCGGCGGCTCGACCAATCCGGTGATCACCTACTACATCGTACCGATCACCATCGCAGCCGCTACGCTTCCGGTCCGTTATACGATCCTGACGACCGTCACGGCGTTCGGTGGCTACAGCGCCCTGATGCTGTTTTATCAGCCCATTCCAGAACTGTCGCGCCACATCGCGGGCACCGGCATTAGCCTGCATGTCCTTGGGATGTGGCTCAATTTCGCCCTGTGCGCAAGCCTCATTACCTATTTCGTATTCAAGATGGCGCGCGCCCTGCGCCGGCGTGATCGCACCCTGTCAAAAACGCGCGAAACGGCGCTTCGAAATGAGCAGATTCTCGCCGTGGCAAGCCAGGCTGCCGGCACCGCGCACGAGCTTGGCACGCCCCTTGGCACCATGGCGGTGCTGCTTGGTGAAATGAAAGAGGACGCAGACAGTGACATTCTGCGTGAGGACATTACCCTGCTTCAGCGCCAGGTCGAGCAGTGCAAAGCCCATCTTCGGTCCCTGGTCGCTACCGCTGAACGCCGGCGGGTTGGCCCGCTCGAGCATCAGGACGTTCAGGCCTATCTGGAGCGAGTGATCGAGAAATGGCTAGTGATTCGACCGGACGTCACGCATCGATTGACCTGCCTTGGCCGACGCCACGCGATCATTCCGACTGACGACACGCTTCAGCAGGCGCTTCTCAATCTGCTCAATAACGCGGCAGACGCCAACCCTCAGAACATCGACATCACGCTCGACTGGGATGAGCAGCAGGTCATCGTTGATATACGCGATCACGGCGCTGGTGTTCCAATGGACATCGCCGACCAGCTTGGGCAGACATTTGTGTCTACCAAATCAAAGGGCATGGGCATTGGCCTTTTTCTGACCCATGCGACCATCAATCGGTTCGGCGGCAGCGTCAGCCTTTACAATCACGAAGAAGGCGGCACCCTGACCGAGGTCACGCTCCCTCGCGTGGACAGCAAAGAGTGATTCGTTCGTTAAAGGAGAACGCAATGGATACCCAAACCCCCTTTTTGATCGTCGATGACGATGAACTCTTCCGACAGGTAATGACCCGCGCCATGAAGCGTCGCGGCTTCGAGGTGCTGGCAGCGGCCGATCACGAAGAGGCCATGATGCTTGCCCGGGCAACGCCCCCGGTCTATGCAACGCTTGATCTGAAACTGGAGCACAGCTCGGGCCTTCAGCTTCTACCAGAGCTTCTTGCCGTAAGCCCCAAGTGCAAGGTCATCATCCTGACCGGCTATTCGAGCATCACGACCGCCGTCGAGGCCATGAAACTCGGTGCCTACAACTACCTTTGCAAGCCCGTGGACGCCGACGATGTGCTCGGTGCGCTCGACCGCCCCGCTCAGGGCGACCCGGATGCTGAAATTGCCGAAAACCCGCCCTCGATCAACCGACTGACGTGGGAACATATTCAGAAGGTGCTGCAGGAAAACGATGGCAACATTTCAGCCACCGCCCGAAGCCTTGGCATGCACCGACGCACACTTCAACGCAAGCTTCAAAAACGGCCGGTACGGCGCTGAGTGCTGAGTGCTGAGTGCTGAGTGCCGACGCGCTATACTCCGACGCCTACGAAGAATTCTTTTAACGCATTGATGAAGTGAGCCCCCATGACGCTGCAGACCCGACTAGAGCGCGCCATCAACATTGCCGAAGAAGCCGGGCGACGCATCAGGAAAGCCCGCGAAGAATGTCAGTTCGACAGCCGCTACAAGGATGGCAACGAGCTGGTGACCGATGTGGATGTCGAGATCGATACCTTCATCAGCACTGAGCTCGAGACGCACTTCCCTGGCGAACAGCGCCTGAGCGAGGAACTGACGCCCGACCGGGACGCCATTCTTGAAGACGATACGCTCTGGATCGTCGACCCCATCGACGGCACGGTCAATTTTGCCCACGGCCATCCGCATGTCGCGGTATCGATCGCCTGGTCGGAAAACGGCCGCGTTCAAATCGGCGTGGTGCACTCGCCGTTTTTGAATGAGACGTTCACGGCCATTCGCGACAAGGGCGCCTGGTGCAACGGTAAGGCGATCTCTACAAGTGATTGTCAGTCAACAGACGCGGCGTTGATCGCCACTGGCTTTCCCTACGACAAGGATGCTCGGTTTCCGCTGCTTCGCAGGTTGCGTGCCATTTTGAGCACATGCCGCGACATTCGCCGAAACGGCGCCGCGGCACTCGATCTGTGTCACGTTGCCAACGGCACTCTCGATGGTTACTACGAAAGCGTCTCACCCTGGGATTTTGCGGCGGGCATGCTGATCGCGCGTGAGGCAGGCGCCCGTACCGGCCACCTCTATCCATGTCCGGAAGGCATTCCGGAAGAGCTTTATGGCGAGAACCTGCTGGTAACTGCGCCCGAGATTTATTCAGAGCTCAAGCGCCTGCTCGAACGGGCGGATCGCAACATCTTTGACGATGAGCGGTAATTTAGCGATTCAATAAGCGGGTTCAGGCCAATCTATTGGCGAGTCACCCGCTTATGTCCCATCATTCGGCATCAAGTACATGCCCATGTTTTCAGGAGAAGTTCATGTTCACCGTAATTTTTGGTCGCCCTGGCTGCCCGTTCTGCGTTCGCGCGCAGGAGCTGGCGGAATCGCTCAGCGACGTTCGTGATGATTTCAGCTATCGCTACATCGATATTCACAAGGAAGGTATTTCCAAGGCGGACATGGAAAAGACCATTGGCAAGCCGGTCGAGACCGTGCCCCAGATCTTTGTCGATGAAAAACACATCGGGGGTTTCACCGAGTTCAACCAGTACGTCAGCGACAACGCCTTGCTGACGCCCGCCTGAGCATCAATCGAGGCTGGCCCTTGAGGCCTTCTCCGTTCTAGCATTAAAGGCATCGACTCAAGGAACCACGTTGATGCCTTTTCTTGTTGAAAGTGCCCTGCTTCTCGGCGCCGCGATTATCGCGGTTCCCATATTCCAGCGCTTGGGGCTTGGCTCCATCCTGGGCTACCTGTTTGTCGGCGTTCTGTTCGGCCCGTCCCTACTCAAGGTGTTCTCGGAACCGGACGCCGTTCTGCACTTCGCCGAGTTCGGCGTGGTGATGCTGCTGTTCGTGATCGGACTCGAGCTTGAGCCAAAGCGCCTCTGGCGAATGCGTGCAAGGCTTCTGGGTCTGGGCAGCGCCCAGATGGTGCTTAGCGGCCTGGGGCTTGCGGTAATCGGCTGGATGCTGGGCCTGCCCACGGGGTCGGCGTTGCTGCTGGGGTTCATTCTTGCCCTGTCCTCGACGGCGTTTGCGCTGCAGGTGCTCAACGAGCATCGACACCTTACCACCGCTCACGGTCAATCCGCGTTTTCAATGCTTTTGTTCCAGGACCTGGCCGTCATCCCATTGCTGGCGGTACTGCCGCTGTTTGCCGGTGGGAACCTCGGCAGCGCCTCGGACATCGTATTCGGCCTATTGAAAAGCCTGGGCACGGTCGCAGGCGCCATCGTTATCGGACGCATGATCTTTCCACGCGTTCTGCGTCTGGTCGCACGCAGTGAGCTTCATGAGGTATTCACGGCAGCGGCCCTTTTCATGGTGCTTGCCATGGCGCTCATCATGCAGTGGGCGGGGCTTTCAATGGCGCTTGGCGCCTTCCTGGCGGGCGTACTGCTTGCCGATACCGTGTATCGCCATGAACTCGAGGCCAACATCGAACCCTTCAAGGGCATCCTGCTGGGCCTTTTTTTCATGGGCGTTGGCATGTCGATCAATCTCGAGCTGGTGTGGCAGAACCTTCTGTTGGTGATCGGGATCACGGCCGTGCTCCTGTTCGTAAAGATTGCCGTTCTTGCGCTGATCGGGTTTGCGACCAAAACCCCTCGCCACGAAATTCCGGCGTTGGCGGCCATTTTGTCTCAGGGGGGAGAATTCGATTTTGTTCTGTTGACGGCGGGCGTAACCGTTGGCGTGTTCAGCCAAAACGTGGCAAGCCTTTGCATCGCCGCTGTGACGTTCTCAATGGCGCTAACGCCCTTTCTTTATCGCTTCGCTTTAAACTGGGGGCACCGTTTGTCCACGACGCGGTCCTTCGATCAGGAAGCCATCGACGATACGCCCCCGGTGCTGATTGCAGGCCTTGGCCGGTTCGGTCAGATGATTGCTCGAGTGTTGAAGTTACAGGGAATCAATTTTGTCGCCCTTGACCCCAATATCAAACAGGTAGAGTTCATTCGTAAGTTCGGCTCACGCATCTACTACGCCGACGCGACGCGCCCGGAGCTTTTACGTGCCGCTGGCGCCGATAACGCCAAGGTGCTTGTCATTGCCGTTGATGATCCTGAAGCCGCGCTTACCATTGCGCGCCTGGCCAGGCAGCATTTCCCGCATCTAACGGTTTATGCCAGAGCCCGCAACCGACACCACGCCTGGCAGTTGATGGAGCTGGGGGTTGAACACCTGGTTCGTGAAACCTTCGATTCGAGCATGGAAATGAGCATCGACCTTCTAAAGGGTCTGGGCTATCCGAGCTCAACAGCCAGTGAGGCGGTACGTACCTTCCGGGAATTCGACAACGAACTCTTCTGGTCGTCCTACAAGCACCGAAATGACAACGATGCATTGCTTGAAAGTGACCGTCTGGCCATCGAGGAGCTGTATGAGCTGTTCAGAAAGGGCCAGGATAACGTCGAAGAGCAACGCGAGAAGAAAGAGGCATCGATCAAGAAAGCCGCGCGACAAGGGGTCAAGCGCAGCAAGCGCACACAGACCGATGAAACGACCTCATCTCAGGAGAGCGAGCAATGACACAGGCGCTGAACCGTGTGCTCGACCGATTGGGACTAGGCCCGGATGCCCCACTTATCCCGCTTCAAGGCGGTGACATCAGCGAGGTGTATCGCGTGGATACCCCTCATGGGCGTGTTGTGATCAAGCGTGCTGCGCCGGATATTCTTCGCGCGGAGCGCGATGGTCTGGCCGCACTGGCCGCTGTTCCCACCCAACTGGAAATTCCGGAGTGCCTCGAGCTTGATGATGATGTTCTGGCCATGACCTGGCTTTCACCGGGGAAGCCAAGTGATGCAAAGACCCGCCTTCTGGGAGAGGAACTTCGCCACTTACACACCCGATCACGCGCAACGACGCACGGATGGGCCACGACGACGTTTGCAGGCCCTACACCGCAGATCAATACGTCGCTCGAAAACGGCGCAGATTTTTTGATCGAGCAGCGTCTCAGGCCGTTGGCCGAGCGCTGCCTGCGCGAAAACAAGCTGCCGAAACAGGACGCTCGTAAACTGGATGCCTTGTTTGCGCGCGTGCCTGGTCTATTACCGAATGAACCACCGTGTTTAGTGCACGGTGATCTCTGGCACGGAAATGTGTTCTACACCGAAACGGGTGTCGCTCTGATTGACCCTGCGATACATCGCCACTACGCCATGTTCGATCTTGCGATGTTGGCCCTTTTTTCGCCCACATCAACCAACTTTGAACAGGCGTATTGGGATGGACCACGGCCTGAGACGTGGCCAGCGCAATGTGCGTTGTTTCAGCTTTACCCGCTTCTTAATCACCTCCTGTTGTTTGGTCAATCTTTCTTAGGCGAACTTCAGTCAAAAATTAAAATGTTAGAAAAATGGTAGTATAACGGTATAAAATTTGAGTGGCGCTCTGGATTTCAAGGAAATATAAATGCGTGACTAACGAACAGCTAGACAGGCCGCGCATTGGATCCTGTTTAATAGTTGCTTTTGTATCAAGGCCCTATGCACAATGAGCGGCGTAAAAATCAAGTGGCTTTCTGCGGGAGTGTTAATGTTTTTTATAAAAGGCTGCGCCAGCTTATGCTTCTTGACGGTCAACACTCTCGTGTGCGCCCTGCCTTTTTATGTACTGGCACTCTTGAAACTCGTACTTCCAATTCACCGGGTACGTAACACGATCATTGGTGGGCTCAATCGCATTGCCCTGGTCTGGATCGCATTGAACACGTTCTGGATTCGCACCGTTCTAAAACCGACGCTTCACGTCAGCGGCGCTATCCCAAACGCACGCGATCAATGGTGGGTCGTCATCGCCAATCACCGAAGCTGGACCGATATCCTGCTTTTGCAATACGCCCTACAACAATCCACGGCGCCGCCCCGCTTTTTCATCAAGCGAGAGCTTATCTGGATTCCCGTGATCGGCCTTGCGTTCTGGGCACTTGAATTCCCGATGCTCAATCGAGGCAAGGGAGGCCGAAAAGCGGCCGAAAAGGATCTGGAAGCCACCCGACGCCTGTGCCGACACGCACTCGAGCGCCCGATTACCATCTACAACTTTGTTGAAGGCACTCGCTTTACCCCGCAAAAACGACTGCAACAAAAAAGTCCATTCACACATCTTCTTCGCCCCAAGGCGGGCGGCTTGAGCATCGTTCTTTCCTTGCTGGGAAGCCGCCTTTCGGGCATCTTGGACGCGACGCTCGACTACCAGCACGGGTCGACCCGCTTTTGGGATTTTCTGTGTGGGCGCAGCGGTATCTTGCGCATCCACATTGATCGCCTGCCGCTAAAGCCATGGATGACGGACACGCACATCCTCGAATTTGAACGAAAAAAACGGTTTCATGCATGGGTCAATGCACTTTGGCACGACAAAGATCGACGCCTTTCCTGATTGTCTTGTTGATTATCCTTTTTGGATTAAGCGGGTGCGCAACCAACGGTGGCGCATCCGGCAGCGGTGGTTGGGTTCAGGTACAACGCGGAGACACGCTTCATCGACTCTCCAGACGCTATGGCATCCCCCTTCTTAGGCTTCAGCGTTTCAATCCAGGCGTCGATGCCAATGACTTGAAGATCGGACAGCGCCTGATGATGCCGTCTCGCGCCGAGCGTGCTCCGGGTAGCGGTCCCTATCGGTATCAGGTTCGCCCGGGGGATACATACGGGCGTATCGCCACGCACTTTAGAACATCGGCCCAGAGTATCGCCGGCGCCAACCCGGGCGTTCACCCGAGGAGTCTTTCGATCGGCCAGACCATCAAGGTGCCGGCGGGTCGGAGCGGGTCAAGCGCCAGCCCGGTTGCCCGTACCCGCCCGCGAGTGGATACGACCTCGTTGCCTGCAAGCGCGCGCAATTGGCCCTGGCCCCTGCGTCAGGCAAGCGTTGTACGTGCGTTCGGCACCGATGCCCATGGCACATTGCAGCCGATGATGCTAAGGGCCGGTGCGGACCATACTGCGCGGGCGGTTGCCAACGGGTCGGTCAAATTCGCCAACAGCATGCGCCAGCTCGGCAATGTCGTCATCGTGCATCACGCCAATAACATGCAGACCATTTTTGCGTACTGCGGGCAGGTGCATGTGCGCGAAGACCAGTCGGTTTCACCAGGAACACCCATTTGTGAAACCGCGCGCAGAGGCGACATAGGCCACTACAACCTTCTCTTCGATGTGCGCAAGGCCGGTCAACCCGTTGATCCTCGCCGCGTGCTACAGTAGCTGTCATTCAATCATCACTTTTATTACGCGACGCTGTCATGACGAGTAAAGATACTGGACATATACCGACTTCCGGCCAAGGAAAAGTCATGTCTCGCATTGCGTTCGTAAGCGAAACCTGGGCTCCGGAAATCAATGGCGTAGCCCATACGTTGACCCAAATCGCCAATGAACTGCTGGAACGCGGGTTCGAACTCCAACTGGTTCGACCCCGTCCGGTTGATCGCCAAAACGACCCTCACGTCGTCAAGGAGCTTCAGGTGCTTGCCATTCCCATTCCCGATTATGAAGGGGTTCGCATGGGAGTTCCCGCGCCATTGAAGCTGATTCGTTTCTGGAAAGCGCACCGACCGGACGCCGTATACATTGCCACTGAAGGCCCGCTGGGGCTCAGCGCCCTGTTCGCGGCCAACCATCTTGGGTTACCGGTGGTCAGCGGCTTTCACACCAACTTCGATCAGTACAGCGAGCACTATATTCTGCTCAAGATGCTTCGTCCGTTCGTCCGCCCTTTTCTCAAACGCTTTCACAACAAGAGCGCGATCACTTTGGTACCCACCTCGTCTCAAGCCAATGCTTTAAAGGCCAAGGGCTACAAGAACACCAAGGTGATGGGCCGAGGGCTTGACCCGAAGCGCTTCACCCCAGCGTTTAGAAGCGATGCCCTCAGAGGCCGGTGGGGTGCGGCCGAGGATGACCTGGTGGTGCTCTATGTCGGCCGGCTGGCTGCAGAAAAGAACGTGCCTTTGATGGTCAATGCACTTCAAGCCCTGCACGGCAAGGACCCATCGATCAAGGCTGTGTTCGTCGGCGATGGGCCGATGCGCAAGGAGCTTGAACAGACACTTAGCTGGGCAGAGTTTGCAGGGTTTCAGGAAGGTGACGCGCTGGCGTCCTATTACGCAAGCGCCGACCTGTTTCTATTCCCTTCACGCTCGGAAACCTTCGGCAATGTGGTCACCGAAGCGATGGCAAGCGGGCTTGCCTGTGTCGCGCTTGATTACGCTGCGGCCGGCGAGCTCATCACCTCGGGCCAGGAAGGCCTTCTGGTGGACTACAGTGATGACAAGGGCTTCATCGATGCATCACTGACACTTGGCCAGGATCTAGAACGAACGCGCAAGATGGGCAAGGCTGCCAAAGAACGCGTTAATCAAATGACCTGGTCAAGCATTTGCGACCAGTTCGTCGACTACCTGCATCAGGCACAGGAGGTGAGTGATGCAAGAACGCAATTCTCCAATGTTTAAACGGCTGGACCTGCTCGAGTGGCGCGCCTGTCATCGCCTGTCGCGTCTTGGCGCCTATCGCCCGATTCTTTGGGTGCTGCGCATCGCAAGCCGTCTGGGCGATGGCCCGGCCTGGATTGCACTGTGCTTCAGCATTCCCATCTTCAAGGGCCTTTATGGCTGGGTACTGGCCGTGGAATTTGGCATCACTGCAGCGGTTGGTGGCCTGCTCTACCGATTGCTCAAAAACCGCCTGTGCCGTGAGCGCCCGTACATCTCGTTCGAGATCCCCTGCACGATGCCACCGCTTGATCGCTACAGCTTTCCAAGTGGGCATACGCTGCACGCCGTCATGTTCACGACGCTTACGGCCACGTTCGTACCGATTCTGCTCTGGGTCGTTCTGCCGTTTGCGATACTGGTCATGATCTCGCGGGTTATTCTCGGGCTTCACTATCTGACCGATGTCGCAGCCGGTGCGCTGATCGGATTTCTTCTGGCCGAACTCAGTATCCTGCTGATCACGATTCAATGACCTCGGTGCAACACCCGCTGCCAGACTGGCCGCTGTGGTACTTTCCGAAGGCCTTGCCCACCGACAAGGCCGACCACCTATTCAAAGCGCTCGATGCGCTCGAGCATTGGCAGCAGCCAAGCATCACGCTCTATGGCAAGACCCATCCGATTCCACGCACTCAAATCTGGATGGGGGCTGACGGCGCTGACTATACCTACTCCAACCAACGCTTCGAACCCTCGCCCTGGCACCCCAGTGTCCGAACGCTTGCGCGCTGGTTGACCCGGCTGACTCGCCACTACATCGATGATGCGCCGGCTTACAACAGTGTTCTGTTGAACCGGTATCAGGACGGGCAGCAACGCATGGGCTGGCACAGTGATGACGAGCCTGAACTTGGAAATGCACCAATCATTGCGTCATTGAGCCTAGGCGCTGCCCGCCCTTTTCGGCTAAGGGGTCGTGCGCGGGAAGCTCGAGAAATTACGCCTTCCCAAAATATCTGGTTGGCCCATGGCAGTGTTCTGCTCATGGGCCGAGGTATTCAGACGCACTGGCAGCATGCGCTACTGCCAAGAGCCATCAAATCTCCCCGTATTAACCTGACATTCCGCCATATTTTCATTTAATTTCTTGAAAAAATATAACGGTATAAATCAGCGAGCATAGTTAGGCGTAACAAAGGGCATGGCCGTGACCGTCATTTCATGGCGCTTGCCTCGAACATCAGCCCAAACCTTGGTGCCATTCTGAGTCATTTCGACGGGAAGATACGCCATCGCGATTGGCTTACCGAGTGTCGGGCCAAACGTGCCGGAGCTGATTTCACCGACCTGATTATCCTGCTCGTCGAACAGCGCACTTCCGGCGCGTACCGGCGCGCGCCCAGAGGCTACCAGCCCGACACGTTGAGTCAGGTGGTCTCGATTGGCAAGCTGAGTCAGGATGACGTCGGCGCCCGGGAACCCGCCCTCGCGCTCACCACCTTGACGACGCGCCTTGCCAACGGCCCAGTGGAGGCCGGCTTCAATCGGTGTTGTCTGTTCATCGAGGTCATTGCCGTAAAGACAGAGACCGGCTTCAAGTCGAAGTGAATCCCGCGCGCCAAGCCCGATCGGTTCGACCGACTCGAACGCCAGCAGATGCTCCATCAATCGCTCGGCATCTGCCTCGGCCACTGAAATCTCGAACCCATCCTCGCCGGTATAACCGGATCGGCTGAGCCACACCGGAATGTCCGCCAGCGCAAGCGCGCGATGATCCATGAACACCATGGTTTCGGTCTCGGGGTTGAGGGCCTTTAGCACCTCGCTGGCCTTGGGGCCCTGCACCGCGATCAATGCTCTGGACAGCACCTCGACGTTTACCTGGTCGGGCAAGCCCGTTTTCAAAAGTGTGATGTCAATATCACGGCGGGCGGCGTTGATGACCAGATGCAAGGCGTCACCCTGGTTGGCAACCATCAGATCATCCACCACCCCACCTTCCTGAGTGGTGAACAGCGCATAGCGCTGTCGCCCCGGGGAAAGGCCAACGATGTCGGCGCATACAAGCGTCTCGAGCGCCTCGGCGCAGCCCTCGCCGGTGAGCACCACCTGCCCCATGTGAGACACATCGAACACGCCACATGCACTGCGGGTGTGCTCATGCTCGCGCTTGACCCCCATGGCGAACTGAACCGGCATTTCGTACCCGGCAAAATCGGTGAACTTTGCACCTGAGCGTGCGTGAAGCTCGTGAAGAGGCGTTTGGTGTAGGGAAGTCATCCAGATGTCCTTGAAGCGTGAAAAGCCACCTGCCGAAACAGGTGGCGATTGAGTATCAGCCGCTGTTTTGAATCAGCCGTTATTCTTGAAGTAATCCCTGGTCAAGCGGAAGACGACCGGAGACAGCAACAGCAATGCAATCAGGTTGGGAATCGCCATCAAAGCATTGAAGGTGTCCGCCAGCAACCAGATGAAATCCAGGTGAGCCATGGCGCCGATGGGAAGTGCGATCACGAAAATGACGCGAAAGACGATACAGGCGCGCTCCCCGAACAGATACTGGAAGCAGCGTTCTCCGTAATAGGACCACCCGAGAATCGTTGTGAACGCAAACACGGCAAGTGCCAGGGCAACGATGTAATCGCCTGGCCCGGGGAGCGCATGACGAAATGCCATCGATGTCAATGCCGCACCGCTTTCACCGGTCAGCCATTGGCCGGAGGTAATGATCGCAAGCGCGGTAATCGTGCACACCACGATGGTGTCAATGAAGGTACCGAGCATGGCTACCAGCCCCTGGCGTACCGGATCACGCGTCTTGGCTGCCGCATGGGCGATCGGCGCGCTTCCGAGACCAGCCTCGTTCGAGAATACGCCACGAGCCACCCCGAACCGGATCGCCTGAACGACCGCGGCCCCGGCAAATCCGCCAGCAGCGGAAATCGGGGTAAAGGCGTGAGAGATGATCAGACCAAGCGCCGGAAGCAATTCATTGGCATTGATAACAAGGATCACCAGGCCCGCCACGAAATAGAACACGGCCATGAGCGGCACCAGCCGACCGGCAACCGTTGAAATGCGCTTAAGCCCGCCAAGAATTACCGCACCGGCCAAAACCATGATGACAAGACCGGTCAGCCAGCTTGGAATACCAAACGACGCGTTCAACGCATCCGCCACGGAATTGGCCTGTACGGTATTACCGATACCGAACGAGGCAATGGTGCCGAAAATGGCAAACAAAACCGCAAGCACCGGTGCAAGGGCGGAAAGGATCGGGCCTGAATCCGCCAGCCCGTTCTTGATGTAATACATCGGTCCGCCCACATAGTTGCCGTTGCGGTCGGTCTCTCGAAACTTGACGGCGCAGACCGCCTCGCTGTACTTGGTCGCCATCCCCACCAGCGCGGTCACCCACATCCAGAATACGGCACCCGGGCCACCGAGGGCGATCGCGGTGGCAACCCCTGCGATATTGCCGGTACCAATGGTCGCCGACAGCGACGTCATCAAGGCATTGAACGGTGAGATCTCACCCTCATCGGATGAATCGGCGCGGCCCCGCCATAAAAGCCTGATGCCCGTCCCAAGCTTTCGGACGGGCATCAACTTGAGCCCCACCTGCAAAAAGATACCAACCCCCAGAAGGAGCACCAGCATCAATGGTCCCCATACCACCCCATTGATGGAATTTACGATTGCAGTGACCTGCTCCATGCCTGTCTCCTATTATTGTTGTCGGGGGAAATCCCCTCATGTATTGCGCTGCCGAGTCAACGAATGCGACCCGGTGGGCGCCTACTTTAGTCTATCCCCGCATTGGGATAAAACGACGTGCTGGCGCACTCGGTATTGCCATCGCGATTTGCCAACCGCAAGCGGCGCACTCTATAGGCCCGCCTTGCTGAATCAGGCATAATGCGCCAACTGCCCTTAAACGCACGACGACTTCACAGGAAAAACAATGAGCCAGATCCCTGAAAACCTCAAATATAGCGACAGCCACGAGTGGATCCTTGACCACAACGACGGCACGGTCACGCTCGGCATTACCGACCATGCTCAGGACGCGTTGGGTGATGTCGTCTTCGTCGAACTGCCAGAGCTTGGTCAGGCCCTCGTCTCGGGCGAAGAATTCGGTGTGATCGAGTCGGTCAAGGCCGCCTCCGATCTCTATGCCCCGCTTTCGGGTGAAGTCGTTGCCATCAATGAAAGCCTCGAGGACGCCCCTGAAAGCATCAACGAAAGCCCCTATGAGGATGCCTGGTTGATCAAGGTGCAGCTCGAGGATTCAAGCGAACTTGAAAAGCTTCTTGATGCAACGGCCTATCAGCAGTTGCTCGAGCAGGAAGGCTGACAAACATCTCTCTCGATCGCGCCACGGAGCGTTTGAATTGACCGTGGCGCATCCTTATCTCTTCGGTTTCCACCTGATACAGGCACCTGCATGACGTTCGACGCTCGCCCGCTTCAAGACCTCGTCCAATCCGATGCATTTCTGAGCCGGCACAACGGGCCGGACACCAATGCCTTGACTCATATGCTCGGCGACATGGGGTGGGATACGGTCAACCACCTTATCGAGGCCACCATCCCGGCAGACATTCGCCTGGATAAACCGCTGGCGCTGGCGCCGCCGACCAGCGAGGCAGAAGCGCTGACGCGGCTGCGGGCCATCGCGTCGCAAAATACCGTAGCCACCTGCTATCTCGGCCAGGGGTACTACCCCACCCACACGCCGTCGCCGATCCTGCGCAACGTGCTTGAAAACCCGGGCTGGTACACCGCCTACACGCCCTATCAGCCCGAAATATCCCAGGGCCGGCTGGAAGCGTTGCTCAATTTTCAGCAGATGATCATCGATCTGACCGGCATGCCGGTGGCAAATGCGTCGCTGCTCGATGAGGGAACGGCCGCGGCCGAGGCCATGGCGCTTTGTCGTCGAGCCAATCGCAAGAACAAGAGCAACCGCTTCTTCATTGCAGACGATGTCTTCGCGCAAACGCGAGACGTGGTGGAAACCCGTGCCCACTACATGGGCATCGAGCTGGTCACGGGCCCGGCCGAAACGCTGGGCGAGTACGACGTCTTCGGGGCGCTGGTACAGTATTGTGGCGAAAGCGGGCACATTCATGAGCTTGCCCCGCTCATCGACACGGCCCATAACAGCAACGCCATGGTGGCCGTTGCAGCCGACCCGCTGAGCCTTGCCCTTCTCGAAGCACCGGGCCAGTTCGGCGCCGACATCGTCTTTGGAAGCGCCCAGCGCTTTGGTGTCCCGATGGGGTATGGCGGCCCTCATGCCGCCTTCTTTGCCGCAAGCGATGCGCTGAAACGCTCCATCCCCGGCCGGATCATTGGCGTCTCCAAGGACAGCCGCGACCAGGTGGCGCTGCGCATGGCCATGCAGACGCGCGAGCAGCACATCCGTCGAGAGAAAGCGACGTCCAACATCTGCACCGCCCAGGCACTACTGGCCAACATGGCAAGCTTCTATGCGGTCTATCACGGTAAGGACGGGTTGATTACCATCGCCTCTCGCGTCCACCGCCTGACGACACTCCTGGCACAGACGCTGCGTGAGGCCGGCATCTCTCTTCGAAATGAGCGCTACTTTGATACGTTGACCCTCGATGACTATGCCCCGGCTGAGCTCAGAGCGCGGGCGGAAGCGCTTGGCATCAACCTTCGCTATCGACCCGATGGCGGAGTCGGAATCAGCCTGAACGAAACCACCACGCTTACAGACCTTGACCGCCTGTGTGAGGTGCTGATTCCGAAAAACCGAGAGAAGAGCTGGTCCTCGCTTGATCAACGCGTTATCGAGCAGAACATCTCCGGCATTCCGGAATCGCTCGAACGTACCTCTGATTTTCTGACGCACCCGGTGTTCACACGCTATCGCAGCGAAACCGAACTCATGCGTTACATGAAGCGGCTCGAGAACAAGGATCTCTCGTTGGTGCACTCGATGATCCCGCTCGGCTCCTGCACCATGAAGCTGAACGCCGCCAGCGAAATGATTCCGATCAGCTGGCCGGAATTTGCCAACATGCACCCGTTCGCGCCGTCCGAGCAGACCCACGGCTACGCGGCGCTGATCACCGAGCTTTCAGACTACCTTGCCGAAATCACCGGCTACGACAGTGTCTCGATGCAGCCCAATTCAGGTGCCCAGGGTGAATACGCCGGATTGATCGCCATTCGTGGCTATCAGAAGGCCAACGGCCAGGCACACAGAAACATCTGTTTGATTCCAAGCTCCGCCCACGGCACCAACCCGGCCTCTGCGACCATGGCCGATATGCAAGTGGTGGTCGTTGAGTGCGACAGCCAGGGCAACATCGATCTCGACGATCTCGCGTCCAAGGCGGCCAAGCACAGCGATAACCTCTCCGCCATCATGTTGACCTACCCGTCGACGCACGGTGTGTTCGAAGCGGGCGTGCGCAAGGCCTGTGAGATCGTTCATGAGCACGGTGGGCAGGTGTACATCGACGGCGCCAACATGAACGCTCAGGTCGGCCTGTGTCGCCCTGGCGACTATGGCGGTGACGTCTCGCACCTGAACCTGCACAAGACCTTCTGTATCCCCCACGGCGGTGGCGGGCCGGGCATGGGCCCGATCGGCGTCAAGGCGCATCTGGCGGCGTATCTGCCTGGGCATCGCAGCACCAGCACCAATGACGCAACCGGTGCGGTCGCCTCGGCGCCGTTCGGCAGCGCCTCGATCCTGCCGATCTCGTGGATGTACATCACCATGATGGGCGAAAAGGGCCTGACACGCGCCTCAGAGCTTGCCATTGTCAATGCCAACTACATCGCCCACCGGCTTTCATCGCATTACACGATTCTCTACAAGGGCACACAGGGCAACGTTGCTCACGAATGCATTCTTGATCTTCGCCGTCTCAAGGCGGAAGCCGGCATCAGCGAGGAAGACATCGCCAAGCGGCTAATCGATTACGGCTTCCATGCACCGACCATGTCGTTCCCGGTGGCGGGTACGCTGATGGTCGAGCCGACCGAATCCGAGTCGCTCAGAGAGCTGGACCGCTTCTGTGATGCCATGATCGGCATTCGCAAGGAGATTGATCGTATCGTCTCAGGCGAATGGCCTGCCGACGACAACCCGCTGGTCAATGCACCGCACACGCATCGAGACAGCCTGGCCGAATGGCAGCGCCCGTACAGCCTCACCACCGCGCTCTACCCGTCCGGCGACATCGACAGCAAGTACTGGCCGAGCGTCAACCGAGTCGACAATGTTCACGGCGACCGAAACCTCGTGTGCAGCTGCCCGTCCATCGAGCACTATCGATAAATAAGGGCCTTTATCGATAAGGGCCTTGGCGGTCTACGGTTCAGCTGGATTGAACCGCTACAAAAAACGCCCACCGAGATCTCGGTGGGCGTTTTTTGTAGCGCGTTACATGACTCGACGCTTTCACATCTCAAAGCACATCTTTTAATCCTCGACAACATCGGTCGAGGGCTCTTCACTGTAGCCATAAAGTACGGTTCGGCGCTGCTCACGAAACTCGCCCAACAGCTGGTCATAGCGTTTGGCCAGCTCCGCGTCCTGGCGAGTCACGATATAAAACGGCTCATAGGCTGGCGTACTCAGTGGCACCTCGATTACCTGACGCTGCCAGGGTGAGGTCTCGAGCACGGCCCGCGATACCACCGTAAATCCGAGCCCGCGTGCGACGGCGTCGAGAACAACGCCCACCTCATTGGTATAGCCCTTGAGCGGAAAATGGCTCATTGAGCGAAATTCCCCGCTGTAGTTAGCCCTTAAAAGCTGACTTGCGTTATTGATGCCGTCGGAATAGTTGATAAATCCAAGCGCCATCAGCTCGCTCAGGCCGTTGCCTCGAAAATCGGCGGGCGCAACCAGACACAGCGGCTCATGATGCCAAAGCGTATAGGAAAGCTCCGAGCGTTTGATCGGGTCAGACACAAGCCCGAGGTCATAGCGCCCTGCCGCCACATCCTGGACGATGTCCTGATTGAAGGCGAAGTTGTAATTGAACGTTAGCCCGCTATGAACCTGCTGGTAGCCAAGCATGAAGGGATAGAACATCAGACCGATGCTTGACGGGCTCGCGATGCGAAACTCACCACTGTGCAAGGAATCATCATCAAGGGAATGACGGAAGTGCTCATGCTCTGCAAACAGCTTGATGGCGTAGTCGTAGGCGCGCCGACCGGCATCGGTCAGCGTAAATCGCCGCCCGTGACGTCGAAGCAGGGTCTTGTCGAGGTAATTCTCGAGCTTTCGAATATGCTGACTGACACCGGGCTGGGTCATTTCCAGCTTGCGTGCCGTGTGCGTAAAGCTGCCGGTCTCGACCAGGGTAATAAAGGTCCGAAAATACTGGGCGTTAAACATGAGGGATAAAAAAACTCACTGAGACTTTGAAACGCGGTGGGAAAAACGCTGCAGCACGCGGCAATGCTCAACATCGTGCGCGGGCGATAATACCAGAACCGCATCGGTTGCGCAGCGCTGAGCGCGACTGGAAATCCGTGTTAGCATCCGGTCACGTTTCAACCTACGAGATCTCTGAACTCATGCCGGATTTGTTATTGCAGCGCGGTGAAGCCATCAAGGCTCGCCTTTTGGAAATGGAAAGCAAGGCCAGTGAAGAGGACCTGTTTGAATTGGGCTACCTCATTCCTCAGGTCGAACTGGTGCTTGAAATGGCCGACTATGACCCGGCCGACGTCACAGCTGATGATTTCGACGCTACCTTTGAACACTGGTTAAGCATGGCATTCGACCAGGACGCCATGAACGACACCGACCGCGACCGCATCCATACACTTTGGGAAGACGCCCGTCAGACCGCTTCAGCTCTACAGGAAAGCCATCAATGACCGATACCGTTTCAACCATCATCTCCCCCGAAGGCAGCCTCGAGGTCCTATCACAGCAGGAAGTGAATCGCCTGAGAGACACGTCTACCGGCGGCGTCCACGATATTCTGCGCCGCTGCGCATTGGCGATTCTTAACTACGGCGCCCTGACCGATGACAGCCGAAGCGTGCTGGAAACCTATCATGACTTCGATATCGAAGTGCTCCAGCAGGATCGCGGCGTACGTTTGAAACTGACCAATGCCCCGGCTCATGCGTTTGTCGACGGCCGCATGATTCGAGGCATTCGCGAACTGCTTTCCTCGGTACTGCGTGACATCGTCTACGTCAGTAACGAGATTCAGGATCAGCCCAAATTCGACCTGAACTCCACCGACGGCGTAACCAACGCAGTGTTTCATATCCTACGAAACGCAGGCGTGCTCGCACCTTCAAACGACCCCAGCCTGGTCGTATGCTGGGGCGGCCACTCCATTGGGCGCGTCGAATATGATTACAGCAAGTCCGTCGGCTACCACCTGGGGCTTCGGGACCTGGATATCTGCACCGGCTGTGGCCCGGGCGCCATGAAAGGCCCAATGAAAGGCGCAAACGTTGCGCACGCCAAGCAGCGTCGCAAACACGGGCGCTATCTTGGTATCTCGGAGCCCGGCATTATCGCCGCCGAATCTCCGAACCCGATCGTGAATCAGCTGATCATCATGCCGGACATCGAAAAACGCCTCGAAGCGTTCGTTCGCATGGGCCACGGCATTATCGTCTTCCCGGGCGGCGTTGGTACCGCCGAAGAGATCCTTTACCTGCTTGGCATTTTGCTTGATCCCAAGAACAAGGACGTTCCATTCCCGGTCATCTTTACCGGCCCGAGCAGCAGCGAGGAGTATTTCCGCAAGATCGATGACTTCATTGCGTACACGCTCGGCGAAGAAGCTCGAAAACTCTACAAGATCATCATCGATGACCCGGCGGAAGTGGCACGCACCATGCGCGCAGGCGTTGATGACGTCACCGAGTTCCGACGCAACCAACAGGACGCGTTCTATTTCAACTGGCGCTTGAGTATCCCGGAAGATTTTCAGGCCCCGTTCGAACCGACCCATGAAGCCATGGCGGCGCTCGCCTTGCACAAGGAACAGCCGACCCACGCGCTCGCAGCGAATCTGCGACGCGCTTTTTCGGGCATCGTTGCGGGTAACGTGAAGGAAAACGGGATTCGAGCCATCGAAGAACATGGCCCGTTCAAGCTGAACGCTGAGCCGGCACTGATGGCGCGACTTGATGAGCTACTCACGTCCTTCGTCGAGCAAGGCCGCATGAAGCTGCCCGGCAGCGAATACGTGCCCTGTTACACCCTGTAGAGCGTACATCGAGGCACCAAGGGGCCTTGCCGCACTCGGCAAGGCCCTGCTGAAGTCCGCCATTGAAAGCACGCTTACGCCTCGCGACGCCGCTTCAAAAGGCCATGAACTATCTGCACCACCAATGCGATGATACCGGCCTTGGGCAGCCAGGCGAGCGCGGCAGGCACGCGCTGGGCATCAAGCAGTGACGGCAGTAATCCAAGTGCGTCCACCGAAAGCCCGATGGCGTAAACTCCCAGGAAAAGCACGAGCCAGCCCAAAAACCGAGCCAATACGTCTCGTGGGGCAACCCCCTCCTTTTTCTGGCGTAACAGCGCTGCAATCACCACGGCAATGGCTCCGCCGCCGAGCAGAATCTCTCGCGTGTCGTCGCGCAACCACCAGTAATACGGAATAGCGACCAGCATCGTTACCGCAAGCCCCCACATGGTCGAGAGTCTCGCGGCAGCAAGATTGGTGTTCAAAGCGTTTCGATCCATTGCTCAACCCAGGGCAAGGCCGCGTCGTCGGCCATGAAGGTTTCCATCGCATCGATTTCAAGACGTTCACCCTGACGTATGGCGCCGCACTCGCTCAAAAGCGCATCGAGCGCGCGCCCGGCGCCACAGAAGGTATCACCATAGGAGCTATCGCCCAGCGCGATCATCCCATAACGAAGGTTTGCAAGGTCGGGATGGCGATCCTTCAATGCCGCAGCAAACGGCACCAGTCCCCCAGGGTAATCCCCACTGCCGGTGGTCGAGATACAAAACAGCGTTAGCTCGGCCGCCTTGACCGTCACATCATCGATCGAAGGCGACTCGAGGATGCTGACGTCGTAACCGGCCTGTTCGAATACAGGCTGAACCTGCTCGGCAACATCCAGGGCGCCGCCATACACTGTTGCAACCACGATATTCAAGGTTGGCACGATTTTTCTCCTACAACATGCATTCATGAAAAAGGCGCCAAAAGGCGCCTTTCACACAGAACAGGCATGGCTCATACCTGATCATCGTTATTGCCACTATAAGCTTCCACACGGCTTTTGAGCTTCTGGCCCGGACGAAAGGTCACCACCCGACGCGCCGAGATGGGAATTTCTTCCCCGGTCTTTGGATTGCGCCCCGGTCGCTCGCTCTTGTCGCGCAGATCAAAGTTGCCGAACCCCGACAGCTTGACCTGTTCGTTTTCCCGCAGACACCCGCGAATTTCATCGAAAAAGGATTCGACCATATCCTTGGCATCACGCTTTGAAAGGCCAAGCTCTGTATGCAGGTGCTCGGCCAGTTCGGCCTTGGTTAACGCACTCATTGCCGTGTTTCTCCTTATTTTAGCGTCTAAGGCTTGCCTCGAACCGATCTTCGAGCGTTTCGATTATGGCCGAAACCCACTGGCTCACCTCATCATCGTTGAGAGTGCGTGATGGGTGTTGCCAGGTCAAGCCGATCGCCAGGCTCTTGCTGCCCGGTTCAACACCCTTGCCCTGATAGACATCAAACAAGCGCCAGTCGACCAGCCATTCACCGGCAACCGTCGCAATGGCGTCGGTTATATCGGAGAGCACCACACGCTCGTCGACGACAATGGCAAGGTCACGCCGAACTTCAGGATAGCGCGACAGCGGCTCGAAACTCGGAACGCGCCGCATCGTGACACTAGAATAGTCCAGCTCGAACACGAAGACATTGCTCTTGAGACCAAGGGCTTGCGTGATCGAGGGATGCAGTGCCCCGACCCAGCCAATCGGTGTCTCGCCATCAAGGATTTGCGCCGATTGCCCCGGGTGAAGCGTGCTGTGCTCGCACTGGACGAAACGCCATTGACGCTCGCCGCCGAGCGCCATGATGGCTTCGACGTCGGCCTTGATGTCGAAAAAATCCACCTCGCCCGAACGGTTGAACCAGTCTTCCGGATGGCGGCTGCCATAGATGAGCCCACCCAAACGCTTATCCTGAGACAGCGCATCGAGTGACCCGTTGAACACTTGCCCTATTTCGAAAAGCCGTACACGAGACTGCTGTCGATTCAGATTGTGCTGCAGCGTTTTGATCAAGCCAGGCCACAGTGTGCTGCGCATCACGGCCATGTCACTTGAGATCGGATTCAGAAGCTCTGGCGAGACTGCATCCGGATGAAACTGATGCTGAAGCTCTGACGAAATGAAGCTGTAGGTGATCGCTTCCTGATAGCCAAGATCAACCAATCGGTCTCTAAGTGTGCGATCGGAGATGACGGCCTCATTTCGCACAACCGGCGCCATATCCATCGCAGGATGACGAACAGGCATGTTGTTGTAGCCGTAGACGCGGGCGAGTTCCTCGATCAAGTCGGCATCAATCGAGATATCGAAGCGCCAGCTGGGTACGTCAACGCGCCACTGCGCATTTCCTTCGGCGTGAACCGTCATACCAAGCCGGGTCAGGATATCCACGACCTCCCATTCCGGCAAAGCAACGCCGAGAGTGCGTTCGATACGTTCGGCACTCAGCTCTATAACGCGAGCCGTCTCATCGCGGCCACCGGCACTCACAATCGGCCCAGCCTGACCGCCGGCGTATTGAACGAGCAAACTTGAAGCCCGCATCATGGCCTGCTCGGTCTGGCCCGGATCAACCCCACGCTCGAACCGGTGTGATGCATCGGTGTGAAGACCATAAGAGCGTGCGCGCCCGGCGATGGCCAGTGGCGTAAAAAATGCGGCTTCAAGCAGTACCGAGGCAGTCTTCTCGGTAACACCGGAAGAAGCGCCACCCATAATACCGGCGATGGCCAGCGGCCCACTGTCATCGGCAATGATCAATGTGTCGTCTCGCAGATCGACCTTCTGCCCGCCCAACAGCTCAAGCGATTCACCTGCCTGGGCACGGCGAATCTGGATTCCCCCCGAAATTGCCTCGAAATCGAAGGCATGCAGGGGCTGTCCCAGCTCGAGCAACACATAGTTTGTCACATCGACCACGATGTCGATCGACCGAAGGCCTGCACGGCGAAGACGCTCCTGCATCCAAAGCGGTGTTGGCGCCGAAACATCGACTCCCTTGACGATTCGACTCAGATAATGAGGGCAGAGATCGGTCGCGGCGAGCTCGACCGTCGGGCGCTCGTCCAGTGTAGTGGGCGCATCCGCCATTTCCGGGGCAGTCACGCCAAGCCGATTAAGCACACCTACTTCACGAGCAATACCACGAACGCTTAAGCAGTCACCACGGTTGGGCGTCAGGTCGACCTCAATCACCGAATCATCAAGGTCGAGCCATGTGCGAAAATCCTCCCCGACCGGCGCTGTCTCCGGCAGGACGAGAATGCCATCAGAACTCCCTTCCTCAAGACCGAGCTCGGAAGCTGCACAGACCATGCCACGGGATTCAACGCCGCGCAGTTTGGCTTTCTTGATCTTGAAATCGCCAGGCAGAACGGCACCGACCGTTGCAAATGCAATCCGCTGACCCGCTGCGATATTGCGAGCACCACAAACGACCTGGACGCGCTCACTGCCGGTATCGACTTGACACACGTTCAGCTTGTCGGCATCCGGGTGGGGGCTAACCTCAACAACATGGGCAACGACCACGCCGCTGAAGGCAGGACATGCCGGCTCGATGCCATCCACTTCAAGCCCTGCCATGGTGATCTGGTCGGCAAGCGCCTGGGTATCAAGGGCTGGCGACACCCATTCGCGCAGCCATTTTTCAGAAACTTTCATAGAGACTCACTCGCCTGCCTTTTACTGAAACTGCCGCAAGAACCGCAGATCGTTTTCGAAAAATAGTCGAAGGTCATTGACCCCATAACGCAACATCGCAAGGCGTTCGGCGCCCATGCCAAATGCGAATCCACTGAAACGAGAGGCATCAACGCCTGCGTGACGAAATACCTCGGGGTGCACCATGCCGCAGCCCATGACCTCAAGCCAGCCGGTGTGAGAGCACACACGACACCCATCACCCAGACACATCACGCACTGAACATCGACTTCTGCAGAGGGCTCTGTGAACGGGAAATAGGAAGGACGGAACCGCACATCAAGCTCATCCTTTTCAAAAAACGCACGCAAGAATGCTTCGACCGTACCTTTCAAGTCGGCAAAGCTTACATTTTCGTCGACCAAGAGCCCTTCAACCTGGTGGAACATCGGGCTGTGGGTCAGATCAGAATCGCAGCGATAGACACGACCGGGACATACGATACGGACCGGGGGCTCCTGGGAAGCCATGGTGCGAATCTGGACAGGCGACGTATGCGTTCTTAAAAGCCGCGAGGCATCAAAGTAGAACGTATCGTGCATGGCGCGTGCGGGGTGATGCGAGGGAATATTGAGCGCTTCGAAGTTATGGAAATCGTCTTCGATTTCAGGGCCCTCCGCCACGCTATAACCAATATGCGTAAACAGATTCTCAATGCGCTCGAGCGTCTTGGTTACCGGGTGCAAGCCACCCTGAGGCCCGGACCGGCCGGGTAAGGTCACATCCACACGCTCGGACGCAAGCCGTTCGTTCAAAGCAGCACTTTCCAACGTCTGCTTTTTTTCATCGATACGCGTAGAAAGCGTTTGCTTGGCCTTGTTGATCGCTTCGCCGGCTTTGGGCCGGTCTTCAGCAGGCAATTTACCAAGCGTTTTGAGCTGAGCTGTCAACTCGCCCTTTTTCCCCAAATAGTGAACGCGTAACGCATCAAGGGATTGAACGTCTCCCGCCTCCTCAATCGCGCGCTCAGCTTCGGTGACCAATGAGGAAAGTTGATCCATCCTGTGCTCCACTGACCAATGGCTGGTCTCACCTGGTTAGATTGCAAAACACAGGCAGACCGACAAAAAATAAGGGAAGAGCGGCATGCTCTTCCCTTACGAAGTGGCTACAAGCTCCGGAAAGGAGCAAGTATCCTTACGATTGAGCAGCCTTGGCTTTCTCTACAATCGCACCAAATGCAGCTTTTTCATGTACTGCAAGATCAGCAAGAACCTTACGGTCGATCTCGATGCCGCTCTTCTTGAGGCCGGCAACAAACTTGCTGTACGACATGCCGTGAATACGAGCAGCCGCATTGATACGAGTGATCCAGAGGGCGCGGAACTGACGCTTACGCTGACGACGGTCGCGGTATGCGTACTGACCGGCCTTGATGACGGCCTGCTTGGCTACACGAAATGTACGCGAACGCGCACCATAATAGCCTTTGGCTTGCTTCAAAATCTTATTGTGACGACGGCGTGCAACGACGCCACGTTTAACGCGGGGCATAACGCTCTCCTGAAAGGATTAAAAGTCGGATTAAAGGTTCGGCAACATACGGATGATCAGGGGACGATCGGAATCGTGGACCTGCTTCATACCGCGCAGCTGACGCTTACGCTTGGTCGACTTTTTGGTCAGGATGTGGCTACGGAAAGACTGCTTGTGCTTGAAGCCATTAGCAGATTTCTTGAAGCGCTTGGCAGCGCCCCGGTTAGTCTTGATCTTAGGCATGAGAACTCCAACTTTTTTAAGAAAATCCAAGGCCGGTGCGCTTCAAGCGCACCCGTTTAACTGCCATCGGATCACTTCTTCTTGGGAGCCAGCATCATTATCATTTGCCGGCCTTCCATTTTCGGTCGGGATTCGACCACCGCCAGCTCTTCAAGATCGCTCTCGATTCGCTCCATCAGCTTACGGCCGATGTCTTGGTGCGCCATTTCCCGGCCGCGAAAGCGCAAGGTAACTTTGCCCTTGTCGCCATCTTCGAGAAAGCGAATCAGGTTTCGTAACTTAACCTGATAATCGCCTTCATCCGTTCCAGGACGGAATTTAACTTCCTTGATCTGAATCTGCTTCTGTTTCTTTTTCTGAGCAGATTTCTGCTTTTTCTGCTCAAAAAGAAACTTGCCGTAATCCATGATCTTACAAACGATCGGATCGCCGCTGGATATCTGAACAAGATCCATACCGGCTTCAGTGGCTTTTGCCAGGGCGTCGTCCAATGTGACAACACCTAGCTGCTCACCTTCGGCGTCTATGAGGCGAACCTCATCTGCGCGAATTCGATCATTGATTGGGGGGCGCTTCTCTTGAGCGCGCCCACGTTGATTATTCCGCTTAATCGCTACGTCTCCGTTAGTTTTAAGAAAAAGACTGCTTGCGTGTACTTTCCAGTGTAGCAAGAAGTTCCGAAACGGAAAGCACGCCCAAATCTTCTCCGGTGCGTGTTCGCACTGCGACCTTTCCATTCTCGGCTTCCTTATCTCCGATTACCAGCAGATAAGGAACTTTCGTTAACGTATGTTCGCGGATTTTAAAACCTATCTTCTCATTTCTCAAGTCAGACTTGACACGAACACCGGCAGATTGTAATTGATCCACCACCTGATTGACATAGTCCGCCTGCGCATCGGTGATACACATGGCAACTGCCTGTACAGGCGCCAACCATGCTGGCAGATTCCCTGCATAGTGTTCAACGAGAATACCGATAAAACGCTCCATTGAGCCAACGATGGCACGATGCAGCATCACCGGTGCATAACGATTTCCATCCTCTGCCACATACTGCGCACCCAGACGGGTCGGCATCATGAAATCGACCTGCATGGTTCCGACCTGCCACTCACGACCCAGGCAGTCCTTCATGTGGTATTCGATCTTGGGCCCGTAAAATGCACCTTCACCCGGCAGCTCCGTCCATTCAACGTCGCACGCGGATAATGCATTTCTGAGCGCCGCCTCAGCCTGGTCCCATACGTAGTCATCGCCCAGGCGTTTTTCAGGGCGCAGCGCGATCTTGACTTCGATATCATCGAAGCCGAAATCCTTGTAGACACTCAGCGCCTGCCTGTGAAAGGCAGTAACTTCAGGCTCGATCTGAGCCTCGGTACAAAAGACATGGCCATCGTCCTGAGTGAAGCCTCGCACACGCATGATACCGTGCAGCGCGCCAGAAGGCTCATTACGATGACACCCACCGAACTCACCAAAGCGAATCGGTAGATCCCGGTAGCTTTTAAGCCCCTGATTGAAAAGCTGCACATGGCCCGGGCAGTTCATCGGCTTCAGTGCGAATTCACGTTTTTCCGATTCAGTGAAAAACATGTTTTCGGAATAGTTATCCCAGTGACCCGATTTTTTCCAGAGCGAGACATCCATCACCTGTGGGCAGCGCACCTCCTGATAGCCGCCCTGCTTATAGACATCCCTAAGATACTGCTCGATTACCTGCCACAATGACCAACCATTGGGATGCCAGAACACCATGCCAGGCGCTTCTTCCTGGAGATGAAAAAGGTCCATACGCTTGGCAAGCTTTCTATGATCGCGCTTCTCTGCCTCTTCCAGGCGGGTCAGGTATGCCTTTAGCTGCTTCTTGTCGCCCCAGGCCGTACCGTAAATACGCGTTAGCATCTGATTTGAAGCGTCACCTCGCCAGTACGCTCCGGCAAGCTTGAGTAGCTTGAACGATTTCAAATGGCGGGTATTGGGCACATGAGGCCCACGGCACATATCGATGTATTCCTGATGATGATACAGGCGAACTGTTTCACCCCGGCCGATACCATCGATGATTTCCTGCTTGTAAGGTTCGTCGCGCTCGACAAATACTTCATGAGCGTGCTCGCTGCTCACATACTCTCGAACAACGTCGTACTCAGTATCGATCAGCGTCTTCATCCGCTTTTCAATCTCACCGAGATCTTCTGATGATATGGACTCACCAAAATCGATATCGTAATAGAAGCCATCGTCAATCACTGGACCAATCGCCATCTTGGCGTTCGGATACAGCTGCTTGACCGCATGCCCTAAAAGGTGAGCACACGTATGCCGAATGATTTCGAGACCTTCCTGATTCTTTGCGGTGATAATCGAAACATTGGCGTCTTGTTCGATAACATCGCTTGCGTCAACAAGTACTCCGTCGATCCGACCGGCAACAGCAGCTTTTGCAAGGCCGGCACCAATCGAGGCGGCGACGTCCATGACTGTAACTGGCCCTTCGAATTCTTTCTTGGCGCCATCAGGAAGCGTAATAACTGGCATTTAAAATCCTTATATTCAGTGGTGGCCCCTACCAAGGATCACTTGAATCAGTGCTTGTGTTTCCGCGCTCAAGGCAAAAGCCCGCCATACACAGCGGTAAGATAGTACCTTGATGCCTATTGAGAAGGACGTACTCTATCAATGCTTTTTCTCAAACGTCCACTCAAAAATAAAAAAGCCCCGATAGACGGGGCTTTCTCGATCACAAAACTAAATGCTTAGTTAAGTTGACCGGCATCACCGAGGGGACGCAGCTCAACACGACGGTTCTGAGCACGACCTTCTGCAGTGTTGTTGGTTGCAACGAAGTTGCTTTCGCCCAGACCTTTGGTCTCGAGACGGCTGCTGTCAACGCCCTGGCTTACCAGGTAGCTCTTGACGGAGTCAGCACGACGCTGAGAAAGATCTTTGTTGTAAGAGTCAGAGCCGACGGAGTCGGTATACCCTTCAACACGGACGCGAACGCTGTCATTAGCATTCAGCTTCTCGGCAACGCCGTCGAGGATCTGTTCGGCGCTGGAAGTCAGCTGAGCAGAATCGAACTTGAAGTTGACGTCATTCAGAACAACGTTTGCCGGGCAACCAAGCGCATTGACTTTGGTACCAGCTGGCGTGTTCGGGCACTGGTCCTGATAGTCAGGCACGCCGTCACCGTCGGAATCCAGCGGGCAGCCTTTAGCGTCTACGCTAACGCCAGCCGGAGTTCCCGGACACTGGTCCTGATAGTCAGGCACACCGTCGCTGTCGGAATCAAGCGGGCAACCTTTGGCATCTACCGCTACGCCAGCAGGTGTACCCGGGCACTCGTCACGATCGTCCGGCACGCCATCGTTGTCGGAATCCATGACTGTCGGCTCGTTGTTAGAGCACAACAGAGCACCCGTGGTTGCGCCTGCAACGCCGCCGATAGCACCACCGGTTTCTTCGTCATCATCGCCGCTTACGCTGTAGCCGATACCGCCACCGATCAAACCGCCGGCAAGGCCGCAGACGAACGGAGTGGAGTACCAGGGCTGGTCGGATGAGCTGGAAGATGTCGCACCGCCCGAGCTTGCACAGCCGGAAAGACCGACAACAAGCGCCGAACCGAGCAGTAAGCCAGTCGCTGATTTATTCATTTAAAAACTCCTTCTTAGTACAACCTAGGCTAGCTTCATGTTAGCCGTGTTTTATGATGAAAGCAGGCGAGTTCGGCGCTCGGGGGTAAGCAATCCAACACCGCTCTCTCCGCCCCCACCTACCCCGTCAGAGTAGTCCACCTCTGGTAGGGATTACAAAGTGCCCCAACGACTGACATGATGCAATAGTCGAACAGCGTTTTCAATCAAACTGTTCAAGAAGATAGCCCATAACATGAAGCAATAAAAGTCTGTGCACCCGGCTTAAAGTACATGATGTTTCTTCAATGGGCTTCATGCGCCATAACGGCGCCGGCGTGCCCCGCACTAAAGGTTTGGATATCAAACGCTGCCGCCCGGATATCGTTGCGATATTCGCCGGCAAGCTCAAGCCGCTCTTTGTCTTCCTTCATCCGTTCCCGTGGCGTCAATTCCTGACGAGCGCCGTGCGTGTGAAACCGCTGGGCTTTTTCACGAATATTCAAAAGCGGTTTCAGGGCGGACCGCTCGAACAAGCTTGCATCGTAGATGTCTAGAATAACGCAGCAGCGCAAAACCCCTTCAATCAGGTCGACCTGATCGGCAATGACAGCCTGGGACAGCACATCGAGGTTGGCAAGACACTGCTGTTTGGCGCGGTCATGCTCGGCTTGCGCTTGTTTCTGGCGTTTGTCGACTTCACCCCAGAGTTTTTTAGCGTAAAAGGCGAGCCCTAAAACGACACTTATGCCAATTACCAGGACAAGGACCAGGACTGTGGAAGAAAGGTTCATTTCGAGCGCGCTTCCTGTGTAGACGATAGAGCCTGAAAGGACGCCATCAATTTCCGAGACTGTTTTTCATGTGCAAAGCCCGTTGCAAGTTTCGCCATATCGCTTCCGATCTGTTGACGTTGAACCGGAGATTGCAGAAAACCATCAAGCTGGTCTGACCAGCTGGTTTGATCATCCGGGTCAATGACCAACTGCGGCCAGCGAGAGGCAATCAACTCGGCGCTACCAACGTACTTGGAGAGTATTACGGGAGTGCCACACGCCATGGCCTCAAGCGCGACGCGCCCGAACTCCTCTATATGAGCGGGCAACACGAAAACGTCAAGCGCACCATAAAGCGCTTGAACATCATCAATGGTCGTTTGCCAATATACGCGATCACCAATGCCGAGCGCAGACGCCTGCTCCTTGAATGGTGTGGCGTCGTCTTTACCAACAACAAGAAAGCGCAGGTTATCGTGGCGTTTATCAAGCGCTGCAGCCAACTCGATAAACCCTTTGACGTTACGCTTGGCAAAATTCCCAGACGTGACAAGACCAATCAAGCACTCATCATGGTCACAGCCGAACCGCGCCCTCATTTCGTCACGACGAAGACGGGCGTTTTGGGGGTTGAAGCGCGCAGCGTCATAGCCAGGATAACTTATCTCGATCCGCTCATCGCTGATGCCATAACGTGCCTTGAGATCCTCGCCCATAAGATGGGAGTTCACCGCCACTTTTTTAAAACGTTGCCGGCTTAATACATGATCATGTATTGCCGCAACCTCGTGGCGCGCGGGCAAGGAAGTGCCGTAAATTCGCTCGCTCGCCAGATGAACACAGTTGTGTAAATACACTATGTCGGGCGTTTCTACATCGCCATGGCTCACCAGCAAGGCAGGAGAATGCTTTTTGACCCAGCGCTGAACACAGCGATTGAACCAGAAGCGTCGAATCGCGCCCTTAAACGGAAAACGCCAGCAACGCACCCATTGTACGCCACTGGCATTAATCAATTCTGGCCGAGCCCGCTCGGCCAGAATCACGACTCGATACCCCAGTTCATGCAGTGCATGAGCCTGCTCGAAAGCGTTACGACTCGCTCCCGTGTTTTTTTCCACTTGCCGGATAGCAATCGCGGCAAGCGGTTTTTGAGATACCGTCATGGAACAAATGATTACTCGTTGGACATGGTGAGGGATTCACCACGGCCGATAGCGTAATACATAAGCCCGGCTTCGTGCACGGCGCTCGGCTCATACAGGTTACGGCCATCGATCAGCACCGGCAGGGAAAGCTGTTCCTTGAGCCACTTGAAATCAAGCGTACGGAACTCTTTCCATTCGGTAACGATCACGAGCGCATCCGCGCCGCGAACAGCCTGAATCCGATCCGCCACCAGCACGAGGTCATCACGCTCACCGTAGATGCGGCGGCATTCCTTCATCGCCTCCGGGTCATAAGCCTGAACCTTGCCGCCCGCGTCCCAGATCGCTTCCATCAGCGTGCGGCTCGGCGCTTCACGCATGTCATCGGTGTTTGGTTTGAACGCAAGACCCCAGACCGCAATGGTCTTGCCGGCAAGATCGCCATCAAATGCCGCGGACAGCTTGCGGAACAACGTTGTTTTCTGGCGATAGTTGACCGTTTCGACAGCGTTGAGCAATTCGGCTTCATAACCAACCTGAGATGCCGTGCGGGCCAGAGCCTGAACGTCTTTGGGGAAACAGGAACCGCCGTAACCACACCCTGGATAAATGAAGTGATATCCGATACGCGGGTCACTGCCGATACCACGACGTACGGCTTCAATGTCAGCACCCAGACGCTCAGCCAGATTGGCGATTTCGTTCATGAAACTGATCTTGGTTGCAAGCATGGCGTTCGCAGCATACTTGGTCAGCTCTGCGGCACGGATGTCCATGAACATCAGCTTGTCATGATTACGGTTATAGGGGCCGTAGCATTCACGCATCAGCTCCTTGACCTTATCAGACTCGGTACCCACCACGATTCGCGCACCACGGGTGAAATCGTCGATAGCCGCCCCTTCCTTCAGGAATTCAGGGTTGGAGCAAACGTCGAAATCGATCTTGGAACCACGCGCATTCAGCGCCTTGGAAAGCGCCTGGTGAACACGGTCTGCCGTGCCAACTGGCACCGTCGACTTATCGATAACGACGCGATAATCGGTCATGTACTCACCGATCGTATTGGCAACCGCCAGAACGTATTTAAGATCGGCACTGCCATCTTCATCCGGCGGCGTACCAACGGCGATGAACTGAAGCACACCGTGCTCGACAGCGGTTTTGGCATCCGTTGTGAAGCGCAGACGACCCGCGGAGACGTTGCGCTCAACCATCGGCGTTAGACCGGGTTCGAAAATCGGAATTTCGCCCTGCTCAAGGCGCGCGATCTTGTCGGCATCCACGTCCATGCACATCACATCATGACCGACGTCTGCAAGGCAGGTGCCTGTCACGAGGCCGACGTATCCGGTACCAAAGACTGTAATTTTCAATGTATCTTCCTTTAAAACAACGACCCAAGACGAGCAGAGTTAAATACCTGCTCATGGTTCTACGTTACAAGCGATTGCCCACGCGGTCAGTTAGAGTCCGACCCGTATCCGTGGGGGTTATTATATTGCCAACGCCAGGTGTCGGCCATCATGGCCTCGATGCCCTTTTTCGCAGTCCAGCCAAGTTCGGTTTCGGCATACGCCGGATCAGCGTAACACTGGGCAATATCACCCGGGCGACGAGGTTCGAGCTTATATGGCACCTCGATCTCGCTGGCCTTTTCGAAGGCCTTGACCACATCGAGAACGCTATAGCCTTGACCGGTGCCCAAATTGAAGGTGAACACCCCTTCGTTGCTTCCCAGATATTCGAGCGCCTTGAGGTGGCCATCGGCCAGGTCAACCACGTGGATATAATCACGTACGCCCGTACCGTCGTGAGTCGCATAGTCACTTCCGAACACGGAAAGTCGCTCACGGCGTCCTACGGCAACCTGACTGATAAAGGGAACAAGATTGTTGGGAATACCTTGCGGATCCTCTCCGATCTGGCCACTTTCATGTGCACCCACCGGATTGAAATAACGCAGCAAGCAGACACGCCAGCTTGGATCGGCAACGGCGAGATCACGAAGAATCTCCTCGACCATCAGCTTGGAACGTCCGTACGGATTGGTCGCCGCCGTCGGAAAGTTTTCATTGATCGGTACGGTTTCCGGATCGCCATAAACCGTTGCTGATGAGCTGAACACGATGCTCTTGACGCCTGCGCGTGCCATGGCTCGGCACAGCACGAGCGTGCCGTTGACGTTGTTATCGTAATACTTGATCGGTTTCTCAACGCTCTCACCTACGGCCTTGAGCCCCGCGAAATGAACGACCGACGTAATCTCATGCTGCTCGAAAATGCGATCAAGAAGCGCTTCGTTGCGAATGTCGCCTTCCATGAACGGCACGTCCCGCCCGACCAGACTGGCCACGCGTGACAACGCTTCTTCACTCGAATTGGACAGATTATCCAACACCAGTACCTCATGCCCTGCATCCATCAGAGCAACAACCGTGTGCGAGCCGATATAGCCCGCGCCTCCGGTCACTAGAATCATCGCATTTCTCCTATGAGCAACAGTAAAAACGGACACGGCCACCCGAGCGCAGCCGCTTTTTATGCGGCCAATGAAAACACATTATACGAAGGGCTTATATGCCAAAGTGTTTCAGCGCGAAAAGATGCGCTAGCAATATTACCGTTTTTTAAAAAAGGACTCGATATGAGCACCCAGGAAACGTCAACCATGGCGCCACGCATCGGGTTGGTATTAGGCCTGATCTTTGCCATCAGCGTCTTGATCATTCCCGCCCCCGGCGATATTCCCTCTTCAGCCTGGCATTGTATCGGTCTTGCCCTGCTTATGGCGACATGGTGGTCAACAGAAGCCATCCCGATCCCCGTGACCTCGTTACTTCCAATCATATTGATTCCGGCCATGGGCATCGGCGACGTCAAAACCGCAACAGCCCCCTACGCTAACCCAATCATCTTTCTATTCTTGGGCGGTTTCCTTTTAGGGTTGGCCATGCAGTACTGGAATCTACACAAGCGCCTGGCGCTTAAGATTCTGTTGATGGTCGGACAGTCACCGAAGCGGCAGGTCGCCGGGTTCATGCTGGCCACAGGCTTTATCAGCATGTGGGTTTCCAATACCGCGACGGCGATCATGATGTTGCCAATTGGCATGTCGGTGATCACCATGCTGACCGAGAAAGACGCCGTCACCGATAACCGTTACGCCACGTCGCTTTTGCTGGCTATCGCCTATGCTGCAAGCATTGGCGGCGTCGCCACCCTGATTGGCACCCCGCCCAACGCCTTGCTGGCAGGCTATCTCTCAAACGATCAGTCCATCGACATCGGCTTCGGTCAATGGATGGTGGTCGGACTACCGATTGCCATTGTGATGATGCTTTTTGCCTGGTTCTGGCTTACGCGCGGGCTTGGCAATATCGAAGACACCGACAGCAGCGCGCTCTTTCGAGAAAAGCTCAACGAACTGGGTCCCATGAGCCACGCCGAAAAACGGGTCGCGATTGCCTTTGTGCTGGCCGCCGGATTCTGGATTTTCCGCCCGCTCTTGAATGCCTATGGCTTACCCTGGCTTTCGGATACCGGTATCGCGATGATCATCGGGGTCGGGCTGTTTCTGATTCCCTCGGGCCAGGAAGGTCAATCAAGGCTCATGAGCTGGGATAACGCAAGCGACTTGCCTTGGGGGGTATTGCTACTGTTTGGCGGGGGGCTTTCACTTGCAGGCGCCGTCAAAAGCTCAGGGCTTGCAACCTGGATCGCCGAACACTTGGCCATATTCGGCAACCTGCCTTTACTGTTGCTGATCATGATCGTCGTCATGGTCATCATCTTTTTGACCGAGGTTACCTCGAACACAGCAACAGCTGCCGCATTCTTGCCGCTTTTGGGCGCGCTTGCCATATCGCTTGATCAATCACTGCTCTTGATCACCGTGCCTGCAGCACTTGCTGCCAGCTGCGCCTTCATGATGCCGGTTGCGACCCCACCGAACGCCATCGTATTTGCAACCGGGAAAATGAAGATAAAGTCCATGATTTCAGCAGGGTTTGCGCTGAATATTGCCGGAATATTCATCGTCACCCTGCTCAGCTATTTCCTTATTTCGCTGGCATGGCAATAATTGCGTAATCGCGATCAAAAAAAGGGGCCAAAAGGCCCCTTTTTGCTTAAAAAACTGAATAACTTACTTCGGAAGAGATGCCGCTTCAGCCAACAGCTTTCTCGGCTTCAAGGTTTCTTACAACACTCCAAAAATACATGATGCCTAACGAAAACAGCATAACGCCCGAGTTATGGGAAAACATGGACTGACTCAGCGCAAAATCCATATAACACGCTGGAATCAAGCCACCAGCCATGGCATAGCACCGAATATTCCAATCCGATGGATAAGCGCGAATCTTTTGATTAAAAAGACGCAATGGCACGATATAAAGGATCATCAGCAGGATAAATCCGATCGTTCCATACTCGCTCAGGTTCGTCAGATACTCGTTATGGGCATGACCAAAATGAACGGCCGCTTGATCAATGATTCCCTCGTCCGCCAGCACCTGTTTCTTGGCCTGAATATCGAACTCACCGACCCCGAGAATGGGCGATTCCTTATAAAGATGGAGAGCCGCTTTCCACATTTCAAAGCGAAGCCCAACCGAGGTTCGTGCGCTACCATCGGGCTCAACGTAGTTTTCAATGTCTGATACGGCCTGGCCAATCCGATGAGACACCCCGGTCTGAGGTATCGCAATTACAGCCACCATTGCAGCCACAAAAAATACCGCTGCCTGCTTTACGAGCCGGGCACCGATGACATCACGACTTTGCCAGAAGAGATAGACAAGACCGACAGGAATGGCCAGCCACCCTCCACGCGATCCCGACAAAATAGACACCAATAGACCCGAAACGCCTGCCAGAAACATCAAAAAAGCATACGTATACTGTTTTTTGCCGATATAGAAAATGAACCCGGCAAAGCAAATCATGCCCAGCAGTACACCGAAGTTCCCAAACATGATCGGATGCTGAAAGCCGTTAGCCCGCGCCTTGTCATCTATAAAGTGCTGGTAGATTGCAACACCCACACCCGAATACGTGCCGACTGCAGCCCCAAGCCATAACAAATATCCCTTCAGGGCCACCGAACGCAGAAACAGGAAAATCAAGCAGACCAGAATAAACCTCGACGGTTTATCCAGCCCACTCCATTCAAACACGTGGTACGCTCGAAAAAACAAGAAACTAAGCCCGTAAAGGACAAACACCAACAGCAGCTGCCTATCCTCACGGGCAAGGCGCTGGCCGCGATATAACCTGAACGCTCCCAACCCCAACAAGCTCCCAAGCAACACTATTATAGCGCCGTAGCTATATCCGCCATCGAGCGACAGCGTCAACGCAAGGGTTAAAAACATGCCCATTTGAGCGAAGAGACTTAAAAAATGGTTGTTGCCTTTCATCGTTTTGGCGCCTTACCCACCGGATCATTGCCGGCGAATACTACCATCAGCATTAAAACCTCGCTGCTTTAAAAGCCCATGATTTAAAGCCTTTATCATGAGAAAGCTAAAACAAGAAAGCCACCTGAACATAGCTCCAACGTGCCCCGTTAAACGCAAAAAGGCCGTGTATGGACCTTGGCACTCCATACACGGCAAGCGGGGAACCGATTAACCTTTTATTGACAACTCATTTCCTAACGATCAAAACGTTTCCCAATCATCATCGCCAGCTGCGGTCGTCATGGCCGGTGCTTGTTTTGGGCGAGAGGGCTTGGCTGAAACCGGTGACGCTTTCGCCTTAGTGGGCGATGTTTTACGAGGGCTTGAGGCGTGGTCAGCTTTCCGGGCACTCATCGAGGGCACCGGTGGCGCGAGACGAGCATCAAGGCGCTGATTTGCGCCTAACGCACCGAGTTGGAAGAAACCGACCTCACGTCGTAGCTGATCAGCCTGTTCTTCAAGCGTACGGCTTGAAGCCGCCGCCTCTTCGACCAGCGCAGCATTCTGTTGTGTGCCTTGATCCATTTGTGAAACAGCCTGGTTCACCTGATCAATCCCGGTCGACTGCTCCTGGCTTGCATTGGAAATCTCGGCAACGATATTGCTGACCTTTTTAACGCTTTCCACGATTTCGGTCAGCGTTTGCCCAGAAAGCGTAACAAGCTGAGAGCCGGACTCCACTTTATGAACGCTTTCCTCGACCAGTCCTGTAATTTCCTTGGCGGCCTTGGCGCTACGTTGCGCAAGGTTGCGCACCTCGGAGGCAACCACAGCAAACCCGCGCCCCTGCTCACCGGCACGCGCAGCCTCGACCGCTGCGTTCAAGGCAAGAAGATTGGTCTGGAACGCAATCTCATCAATCATGCCCACGATATCGGCGATCTTTTTACTCGATGCATTGATTTCGCTCATGGCCTGAACGGCCCGCTCGACTACTTCTCCCCCTTCCTGGGCCTGAGCACTCACCCCTGAGGCCAACTCATTGGCCTGAATCGCGTTTTCAGCGTTCTGGCGTACCGTCGAGGTCATTTGCTCCATGGACGCAGCGGTCTGTTCAAGGCTTGCGGCCTGCTCCTGTGTTCGACGGCTCAGATCGTCATTGCCGGATGCAATTTCCCGAGCGGCCGAACTCACAGACTCGGAGTTATCGTGCACACGAGTGACTACAGATGCCAGGCGTTGCTGCATTGCATGGAGGCCCCGCAGCATGTCGCCGAACTCATCGGTACGCTGCGTATCGATCTCGTTATCAAGACGCCCTTCTGCAATCGAGCCGGTAAGCTCCTGCGCGCGAGATAGCGGGGGAATAATGGAGCGAAGTGTCCAATAACCGACAGCCGCCGTTGAAATACCCGCCAGAATCATCGCGATCCAGATCAACCACTGTTCGGTTTCAGCGCGACTGGCTGCGGCTTCATAGAATGCTTTTGATTGCGTCTTTTGAATACCAAGTAACTCGTCACTGATGCCTCGGGTTGCTACAAACGCATCCCTGACCTGATCGACATAGGCATCGCGGGCGCGATCATAGTCACCCCCTTTAATTGCTTGAAGCATGCGGGCCATACCCGCATCCATCTGATCATAGGCATTGATGAATCGAATGGCCGTTTGGCGTTCCTCTTCCGAGGAAACCATCGCTGGATAATAGGCGGCAAGGCTTGTGCCAAGCGCCTCTTGTGAGGCCCCGATATCTTTTAAAATCCTGGTAGTCGCCTGATCATCTCGAAGCGTTGTTGTACTCAGCGCTTGCCCACGTATTTCGGAAAGCGAGCTTTTGATATTGCCGACCATTTGAGTTGAAAGCAGGTTTTGTTCATACACACGCTCCAGGTCCGTATTGGCTTCTTGAATGCCATAGGCTCCAAACGCACCGATACCTACAACCACCACAACCCCGCTACCGAACGCGCCGATGAGTCGGTAACGAACACTTGCCAATCGATCAAGAATCGCCATGTTAGATTTCCCATCACCAGGAACGTTATTAAACGCTTGAAGACACCCAAGACTCGGCACATAGCCGCTCACTCAAGCTTTATCGACAACAAGGTCGGGAAATGAAGAGCGCATGTAATGAAAAACGCATATGAGAAAACATGTCGGATTTTCATTTGATAGGCGTCTGGGCAAAGTCAGTCGATTGAAAACCGCCGGGTTGATCCTCGGGTCGATAGGCATGACACTGCCCTGATTGCCGACACATAAAGCAACCTACGCCATGACTCATCAGCCAACACTCGCCCTTCGTGGCCCGCTACTCAGTTTTTCAGCCGATCCCGGGGTCGACGTCACCCCAAAAGACGAAAGTGTTGTCTATCTTGAAGACGGCCTGTTATGGATTGAGCAGGGCCACATCAAGCACGTCGGAGAGGCCGATGCGCTTCTCGCTCACCTACCGGCTGATGCAGAGCTTCATCACTACCCTGACAAGCTCATCATGCCGGGCTTTGTTGATCCTCATGTGCATTTCAGTCAGCTCGATATTATCGCGTCGTTCGGCAAGCAGCTGCTTGACTGGCTAAATGATTACACCTTCCCCGAAGAAGCCCGGTTTGCCGATCCTGCGTATGCCGACGCGCTGGCTGATGCGTTCATTTCAGAAATGCTGAGATACGGAACCACTACCGCACTGGCGTTTTGTACCAGTCATCCGAGCTCGGTCGATGCCCTATTCAAGGCAGCCTCTGCGCGCGGATGCCGAATGCTTGGCGGTAAGGTCATGATGGACCGAAATGCGCCTGCCGCGCTGACCGATACACCAGAACGTGCAGAGCATGAAAGTCGCGCTTTGATCGAGCGCTGGCATGGCCAGGGGCGTCTTGAGTACGCCATCACGCCACGTTTTGCTCCCACCTCTTCACCCGAACAGATGCGTGTGGCCGGCCTCCTTGCCAAGGACTATCCGGAACTCATCGTTCAAACGCACCTGAGCGAAAATACCAAAGAAATTGCCTGGGTCAGCAACCTCTACCCAAGCGCGCGGGATTATCTGGATGTTTATGATCGGGTGGGTCTTCTAAAAGACCGCGCCGTTTTTGCACATGCCATTCACATCGATGACAGTGTTCGCCAGAGACTTCATAGTGCAGGCGGCCGGATTGCATTCTGTCCAACCTCCAATCTCTTTTTGGGCAGCGGGCTTTTTGATTTTCGAGCGGCACGTGAGAGCAAAGTAACGCTTGGAATTGCAAGCGACATTGGCGCAGGTACCAGCCTGTCTCAATTGCATACTTTGGCGGCGGCCTACCAGGTGTGTCAGCTCCAGGGGGTGTCGTATACCCCATGGCAAGGGTTTTATCAGGTAACGCATGGCAATGCGGTAATGTTGTCGCTTAATGACTGCATTGGGCAACTAAAACCCGGTTTTGAGGCCGATATCGTCGTTCTCGACCCAAGGGGATCACCGGCACTTGCTCGCAAGGCAAGCCGCGCAACTACGTTATTTGAAATGCTGTTCAACTTGATGATGCTGGGCGACGACCGCGCCATCCATGCCACTTATGTTCAGGGCAGGAAAATGGAGCTTGCGCCTTAATACACCGAAACGCCCCCTAAAGCGCGCCATAAAAAAACCGGTCCTTGACCGGTTTTTTTATGGCGCAAGATATGAAACTTAACTGATATTCAAGCAGAGATACTTTGTTTCAAGGTATTCATCAAGCCCATACTTGGACCCTTCTCGACCAAGCCCAGAGGCCTTGACGCCCCCAAACGGAGCAGCAGCATTGGAGATCAGGCCCTCATTGATGCCTACCATTCCATACTCGAGCTTTTCTGCTACACGCCAGATGCGACCGATGTCTCTACTATAGAAATAGGCAGCCAATCCGTACTCGGTATCGTTTGCCATTTCAAGCGCCTCACGCTCACTGTCGAAACCAAACACGGCGGCCAATGGTCCGAAGGTTTCTTCATGAGCGACCTTCATATCCTGGGTCGCGCCACTGACCAATGTCGGCAGGTAAAAGCGCCCGCCTTTTGCGTGCCGCTGACCACCCAACAGAAGTTCAGCGCCCTTGTCGACCGCATCCTCGACATGTTCAGCCATCTTGTTGACCGCATCGTCATCGATCATCGGCCCGACAGTCACTCCGCTTTCAAACCCGTCACCGACCGACAAATCGCTGTTCATGGCCGCTGCGAGCTTTTCGCTGAACGCATTGATGATGCTGTTTTGCACTAGAAATCGGTTGGTGCAGACACAGGTTTGGCCGGCATTTCGAAACTTGGACGCCAGCGCCCCTTGAACGGCTGCGTCCAGATCCGCATCCTCGAATACGATAAATGGCGCGTTGCCGCCCAATTCCAGCGAGATCTTTTGAATATTCTGCGCGGCATTGGCCATCAACGTACGGCCAACCTCGGTCGACCCGGTAAAGGTGATCTTTCGAACCTTGGGCGACTCCGTCAGTGCGCCCGCGATATCGGATGCACTGCCTGGGAGAACATTGAAAACCCCCTTGGGCACGCCCGCACGCTCGGCAAGTACAGCAAGAGCCGTCGCGGAAAGCGGGGTCTGGCTTGCCGGCTTGACAACGATCGAGCACCCTGCCGCCAGCGCTGCCCCCGCCTTGCGTGTAATCATCGAGGAGGGGAAATTCCATGGGGTAATCGCCCCAACGACACCCACGGGTTGCTTGAGAACAACGATACGCTGGCCGGACTTGGCACCGGGAATGGTATCGCCATAAACCCTTCGAGCTTCTTCGGCGTACCAGCGCAGAAAGCTGGCCGCATAAGCGATCTCACCTTCGGCTTCCTTTTCAGGCTTGCCCTGTTCAAGCGTCATTAATCGACCGAGATCAGCCTGATGCTCCATCATCAACTCATACCATCGATAGAGAATATCGGCTCGTTCGAGTGCGGTTCGCTCAGACCAAGCTTCAAAAGCCGCATACGCAGCGTCGATGGCACGGTCGGTTTCCTTGCGCCCCATCTTGGGCACTCGAGCGATAATCTCGCCGGTCGAGGGATTATCAACCTCAATCTGCTCACCGCTGTCGGCTGCGACCCAACTACCATCAATAAAGGCAAATGGGCGAAACAATCCATTGTCTTGCAGCATAGTCATGGCGCTTCCATCCTGATCTCGGGAATGCATTTGAAGGTACGGTTATTGATGACGTACCAAGGACAAAAATTCCTGCCGGGTTTCGATGTTACGACGGAACGAGCCAAGCATGACCGACGTGCTCATGCTCGAATTCTGTTTCTCGACCCCTCGCATCATCATGCACATATGTTTCGCCTCGATAATGACCCCAACGCCCTTGGCGCCGGTCACCTGCCTAACGGCTTCGGCAATCTGCCGTGTCAGGTTTTCCTGGATCTGCAGCCGACGCGCGTACATATCGACAATACGAGCGAATTTCGAAAGACCCAGCACCTTGCCATCCGGCAGATAACCGATGTGGCATTTACCTATGAACGGTAGCATATGGTGCTCACACATCGAGTACAGCTCGATGTCCTTGACCAGAACAATCTCATCGGTGTCTGAGGTAAATACTGCGTTATTAACCAGGGTTTCCAATGACTCATTATAGCCTCGCGTCAGAAACTGCATGGCCTTGGCTGCGCGAGTAGGGGTATCACGTAACCCTTCTCGACTCGGGTCTTCGCCCAGACCCTTGATGATTTCCTGAAAGTGGTGGGAGAGCTCGTCACACATGGGCTGATTCAATCTCTTCGAAAGACAGGTTGGCCGCGGGCGCGGCGAAAGGCGCCTATGGTATCGCAACCTCATACATTTCGCAGTTCGAGTTTCGCCCTAAACCAAGGGCTTGAAGCGTCGATGGGCTTTTCCCACTTTCAAGACATATCGACGCGTTTCTTCGGCGGGATGACGTGTGCGCAGATGCTTATAAACATCCTGCGCGCTGAGCGCGTTAATACGAGCAAGAGCCCTTGAGCGCCCGCCACCGAACGCTCGAAACACGTTCCCGGCACCACCGTTATAGGCCGCAATAACACACCATCGACGACTTCTCGGGTTACGAATGCCCTTCAGGTAAACCGTATCCAAAAGTGCCAAGTAGGCTGTTCCCGTATCGATGTTTTTTCGAGGATCGAACAAAAAGGTTTTAGAAGGCATGCCAGCACGCTTATAGATGCGATGGAACACATCCTTTCCAGCCGTACGAGGAACGATCTGCATAAGCCCAAACGCGGGAATATGGCTTACGGCATAGGGGTTGAAGCTCGACTCGGTCGAGATAATGGCCATGATAAGGGCAGGATCCACTTTATGGCGTCGACTTGCCTTTTCGACCAAGGGTACAAACTGCTTAGAGCGAATATTTAAATGATCATAAGATAACGGTATATTTATCTTGAGCACATCTTTACCGTTTTCTTGCCGCTCGGTTTCAACCTTGTGCGTGGCAAGCCATTTGGCGTAGCGGTCGGTTCGCCAGGCAAAGCGCACGCTTTTCCCACCCTGATCAACAACCTGCCCTTTCAGAAGTCCCTGAACACCATCGCGGTGCTTACGGCTCAACTGCCCATGGTCCAAACTGGAGTCTTCGACCGGTGTCGAGAGCGTTCGCTTGATCAACTCAACAAGCTCATCGGTTGATGCGTGAGTATCGAGCGTTTCAATGATTACTTCGCCCTGCTCGAAATCGATTTCAGCCCGGCTACGGTAGGCCTCATCATAGGCAACTAGCCGCTTTGGTTGCGAAAGCTTTACATCAGACCAATAGGCACCAGCCTTTGAACGAATCGCTTCAAACAACGCGTCGTAGTCCGATAGTGCCCCTTGCGCCTGGCCACCCCACTCATCAAGAGTGGCCATCGCATCATTGAATTGCCGCTCTAATGCTGGAAATTTTCTCAGCCATGTCCCGGACGCTTCCGACGCATCAGCCCTGACCTGCGTCCAAGGCATCAGGGCAAGCGCCGTCATTCCAAGCAGAGCTTGCCGACGGTCAAGCGAGCCAGAGCGGATCGGATAAGGCATGACGCTGCTGTTCCAGAGCTTTTATGTGATCGTCCCAATAGGCCTCATTACCTACCCAGCTAAAGGCGGCCGGAAAGGCCGGGTCACTCCAGCGCTCAACAATCCATGCGGCATGGCGCACCATCCTCACGGCACGTAACCGCTCGACCCAGTCGAGCTCGCGTCGATCAAAATCAAGGTATTGCTCATACCCTTCCAAGAGCTCAGACAGCTGGCTTTGGGCCTCTGACGCCTCCTTGGCAGTCAGCATCAACCAAAGATCCATGACCGCAGGCCCGGTCTGGGCATCGTCAAAATCCACCAGCCCAAACTCATCATCACGCCCGAGAATATTGCCGATGTGACAGTCACCGTGCACCGGAAACATGGCCAGTGATTCAAGGGGCCAGGTCCGGGCCTGGTCAATCAACTCCATGACCAGTTTCTTGTAGACCTTCGCTTGCCGATTACTAAGAAATGCGCTCTCAAGAACGACAGAGGAAGCGTGTTCGAGCAGAGATACAGGCGCCCAAACCGGTCGTTCGTTAAATGAATATCTTTTAGACGCACGATGGAGCTTCCCTACAAGCTCGCCCAGAGCAAATAGGTGATTTGGATTATCAAGTTCGGGGGCCTGGCCGGGCAACGCATTGAATATGGCGTATTCGAAGTCTTCGTATCGATGAAGCACCCGACCGTCTGGAGCTTGCCAAGGAGTGCCAACGGAAACCCCGCTTTGTGCGAGAAACTCAATGAACTGAAGCTCTTCGGCGCGTTGAACACGTGTCCAACGATCTGGACGATAAACCTTCAATATAAACCGCCGGCGATTGTCATCTTGAAAATCGAATACACGATTTTCATAACTATTGAGTGCGAAGGGGTCGCGACCAACCGCGAAGCCGAGCGTTTCAATCATATCGATTGCACGGTCGGGGGAAAGGGTTTCAAAAGGATGTGTCATGAGGTCTCCCTGGATTGACCTGCATGTTATCAAACTCGCTCCCTTTAGGTGTTCGGGCAATCACGAGGGCTTGCACACTGTTCGCCGCCCCATGAAAACAGAGGGTTGATAGCGCGATCAGCGTTGCACCAGTCGTCATGACATCATCAAAAATCACAATATTTTGACTCTCTACTGACTCCTCAAGCGTAAAAACACGGGGAGAAAGCCGAAGGCGCTGATGGCGGGTCAATGAGCGTTGAGCAGAGGTCCGGCGTGATTTACTGGCTTTCAGTAAAGGCCACCCCATTTTTTTGGAAAGTTTACTAGCGAGCCATGCGACAGGGTCAAAACCTCGCGCCCTTTGCCGCGACGGGTGTGACGGCACGGGCAATAAGCGATTTTCAACGCCCAAGGATTGAAATGGCGCATGCTCGAGCAGCAACTGCAACAAAATACGGCCAGCTCGAAAGTCATGATGGTATTTAAAGCGCGTGATGAGCCAGGCAAGATCACCGCCGTATTCAAACGGCGCATTGACGGTAAAGGGCGTAACAGCGTTAACAAGACATTGGCTGCAATATTCTGCCCTTGGCTCTGATAAGGGCAGCGCGCACTGTTTACACGCATGTCGATTGAACGGAAGTGCGTCATGACACCAACGACACAGGCTTTGTCCTTTCATGGCAGAACACTGACATCGCGCGCACCTTGTGTTGCACCAGTTCAATAGTACAGACATTGCTCTCTTCGTTTTTTATATGGGTCTAGTCACGTCTTAACGGCTGTGGAATTTATAATTTAAGTAATGATGCCCAAGTACTTGCATAGACACATAAAATCGGTAGAATGCACACCGTCTTACTGCGGGAGTGGTGGAATTGGTAGACACGCTGGATTTAGGTTCCAGTGCCGCAAGGCGTGAGAGTTCGAGTCTCTCCTTCCGCACCATAGACATTTATCATCCTTCCTAGATATTCTTTTAAGCCCAGTGGCGTCGGCCCTCAGAAAGAATATACTGTATATCCTTACATAATCGCTCCCCCCTTTTAGGTTTTCCGCGCTGTATGCCCAGATGTATGCTCGTCTATAAATGGCATACACGAACAGGAACGGCATACATCAAGCGATTACAAGTCAAGCGCGCTGACATATTTCTTATCCTTGAAGCATGAACCGTCTGATGTTTGTAACACACCGTCATCGCACGAATTTCATCCAAAACCGTTTGAAATCTTCATGCGCTCCGCCCTTCCTCTAGATACAGCGCAGCTTTTTATCGGACCCTTTCGGACTTTATCTCAGCGCCCGTACTAATGGGTCAGCTAAGCGCCTGCACTGACAAGCTACAGGTGTACCAGTGCACGCAACACTTCCCCTCCAATGCTAAGCGTACTTAATGCTTCCATGATGAGCCTTGCATATTGGCTTTATCAAACGGAGAGGTGGCACATGGACTATTCAACGTATGCGGGTGCAATCAACGGTACTCACGTCCCCCGGTATCCGGACCGAATAGGAGCTTTCGGGGCATCAATCATGTGGATGACCGGCAACGGAACTGAAGATGCAGAGGAAATGCAATTCCGTCTGGCACAAGTAGGTCTACCTCGGTCCTCGAACTGGGTGACCGGTATGGCCGTCTCTGGCCGGGCTATCGAAGGCTATGTCAGCAAATTAGATGACATGCTTGCTCCCATGAGCGGGGCTAAAAAAGGATTGGTTCTGGTTCATGGCCCCGGGAATTCCGTAAGCGCAAATGGGCCATATCCGGGTGCACGCGAGAAGATTAATCAAGGCATGCGAACCGTCTTGAAAGGGATCGAGGACAAAGGGTTCATACCAATTTACCTAGGGTTATCCTATAGGCGCCCGGAATCTTCCAAACCTCGTGAAACCGCAACATATAATCGAGAAATTTGCTGGCCACTAATCAAAGAGTTTTCTCCCTTGATTTGGGATTGGCAAAACGACCGACCCGCCTGGGATTTCTATGCGCTCACACGAATGCTGTCGCCCTGGCTTCAAGATGACAATGTTCACCCCTCAATACCAATGAGGTGTGCAATTCGCACTTGGTGGGCAATGAAAATTGGCGAACTTATGCATTCGAGACCGCCAGCAAAAGCACCTGATTTCAAGGGAAAAAAAATAATACTTTCCTTTAGCCCAGATCAAAAAGAGGCATTTACTGACATCAACGCCATGATTGCAGGCAACGAGTCTGCCACAACGAACGGAAAGAATGGCGCCGCAGGTTGTTCTCGGATATTTACAACCGATGGCCATCCTCTGAACGGCATTTGGGCAACATCGATGGGGTATAGCGGCCATACCAACAAAGGTAGAAAGATCGAGTCAAACACTGAGCAAGCCAGCATATTACATCCGGCACTCGTTCAGGACGGATTGTACTCTGGCCACAATGAAGCGTTCGAAGCGCTGACCATCTACGGCTTACCACAAGGACTTTGTGGCACGTTAACCCTTATTGCAAGCAGAGAGGCAAACGATAGCATTCGAAAGGGAGATTTCTGGATTCAAGACCACGACTACGATAAATACAGTGTCGATGCAGCGCTTGATCCGCCCGAAGCCGTCAAAATGAGGTTTGAAGTAACAGGCGATAAATTGACGCTCTTGGGGCAAAAAGCTACTGGAAGCACCTTTTGCTATCTAAGTGGAGTGCAGCTCGAATTTAGCATTTGATGTACCAAATTCTGTTAATTAGTAAAAAAAGCCCTGTTGGAATATCCAACAGGGCTAACACAGCAAGGAATTTAGGTATGAATAATTCGACAACACCACAGTACTTACATGCATGTCCTTTATTGGTCGACTCCCTCTTGTTGCTGAAGACGTTTTTTCTCGGCAGCTTTCCTGGTTTTACCTGCACGAGACGGCGGCTGACAGATTCCACACACAAAGTTGTGTTCAATACTATGCGCATGAGTCACGAATTTGCCGTCACAACGAGTGCATCGTGTTAATTGTAGAAGATCGCTTTCGAAAAACCGGATCAGCGTCCAGGCACGGGTCAAACCCAGAACCGCTTCATCCTCTTCGAGCAATGACACTTGCTCCAGATACAGCTTATAGCTCTTGATTAATGCATTAAGTCTGTCGCAATCGCCGTTTTCTTTAACGTATTGGTAGATATTGTAAAAGAGCGATGAATGAATGTTTGGCGACCATGTCACAAACCAATCTGCGGAAAACGGAAGCATGCCTTTGGGTGGAGATACGCCTCTAATTTCCTTGTACAATTTAATCAGGCGCCCTCGGCTCAGGTCGGTTTCCGACTCAAGAACCTGCAAGCGCGCGCCCAGCTCAATAAGTTCTATCGCGGTTTGTACCTGCTTGACTTCCCCTAGAACACTTTTCTCAGCCACGGCGCTTTCCTCCGCTCAGCACTTTCTCTGAAGCATCAGAACGGCCTGCCAGCAAAATGGCTTCATGAGTCCGTTGAAGGTCATTTGTACGACCCTCGCCGGTCAGAGTGGTTAACGCTTCGGTGCTATCAAGTGCGAAATGACAAAGCAGCTGGCTAGAACTTGCAAGCTTTGCAAGCTCCGACACTGGAAGGTCGCTCAGCTTTTTCGCCATTTCGGGTTCAAGCTTGAGTCGAAACATGGCTTGATCACGGTCTTCGTTCAAAAGTCGCTGAACCAAAAGAAGATATGAAAGATTAACGTTACGAATATCTTCAAGCAGGCTAGAAGTCGGATTCATGATAATTTCCTCGAGTGTCGCCGTTAATGTATTTTTTTGTAAGCTCATTCGCTAGCTTTTCGCTGGAATGAAATCTTTTGTTACTTTGTGAGCACAGGTTACACATAGCACTAAAAGATTACAAACCCTTCTCCCCCCTTATCCGTCTTTTTTGTGAAAAAAATAGCTACCATAGACTTAAAAAAGATTGAATATAACTATAACCTTTTAGAAACAAGATCTTGAAAATAGCCTTTCAATCCGAAACCTCATACATAAGATTAGTCTAAATATCAAAGTAGCACAAAGATATTAACCAAACTAATACTTAATAAGATGGATAATTATACTGCCGATGAAGCCACTTGAATTCACCTGAGGCTTACATCCACATGGGCGACATGTTTTGTTACCTAAAACATACAAACGCAGCGTAAAGAAAATAAAAAAAGCGCTTGAGTAAGCGCTTTAAAGGAGCCAGAGGAAATTCGAAGAAGCTACACCGAGGCGGATAGGGCGTGCTCGGAATCCCATCGCACGTAAGCTGAATAGGCGTTGGAAAGGAAAAGTAGGATGTGTGAAAGCGTATTAGCGTTCTTGACCGTCAGGTCGTGGCAGAGGTCGTTAATATAGGCTTGCTCCGTCAAGCGGCCGCATTCAAGATCCGGCGCTATAAACGGGTAAACCATAAAGCGCACCAACACCTGATAATGATGCTTCATGTTGCCCTGCCACTTCAGCAGTTCGAAGAGCTCATCTGAAGAGGCACCGCCTGTCATTCCTTCTGCGACTAAACGCTCTGTTTCAAGCGTTGCCGCCCTGTATTTTCCCAAAAGCTCGATTAATGTCATGGCCGACTCCTGTCTATGTACTGCTTATGGTTCTAAGTCTACTCGCGCAGGCATAAACGCATAGGTTGAAAAAAGGAAGTTTACGAAGCTAATTAGCCAGCGAACTACAAAAAAAACCAAAAAGATACCTTATGTTACACAATAATTACGGCGCGATCACGCTTTACACGCATGCCAAAAAAGGATGATTTTTCACTGCAACCTAAGCCCGACTTTTGTAACTGCATTACCATCCACCTCATGCACCACCCAGTGAATGCCATGCCAGTCCACATCGTCACCAACGACCGGGTACCCACCCACACGACGTGCAATGAACGCGCCTAACGTTGACTCCTGCTCTCCAAGGCTCAATGTCAGACCATACGCACCGGCAATATCTTTCATCGGAGCATCACCTTCCATGATGAATGCGCCATAAAAATCTCTTGCAAGCTTGAGGCGTGCTTCGCCATCAAACATTTTATTGAGCGAAGAAACGTCTTCCGATCGTCCAATGGCACATACAAGATCGTTTTTTTCCAGCCGAGTACTGCCTTTCGGATGAATCATGGCATTACTTCGGAATACGGCCGCAAGTGACGTGCCGGAAGGAAACTTCAAGTAGCGCAGAGGCACGTTTTCCACGCCACGATTATCGATCTTGTACATCAACATCTCATAATCGTTTTCGGGAAAGACCCCCAGGGTCTTGCGACGAGACGGCGCCGATTTCGGCGGTACGATGACACGCATCCATTTTGCCATTGGTCCGATGCTCATCCCCTGGACCACCAGCGACATGAGCACTACGACAAAGGCGACATTGAAATAGAGTGAGGCGTCTTCAACGCCACTGATCACCGGTAGAATCGCCAGCACGATCGGAACCGCACCTCGTAGACCGACCCAGGAAATAAAAAACACTTCTCGCCAGCGGAATCGAAAGAAAGGCTTCAGGCTTAGAATGACCGCGATCGGGCGCGCGCCAAAAATAAGCAGCACCGATACCGCGACCGAGGGCCAGAAATACGCCATGAGCTGGGTCGGGGTCACCAACAGCCCGAGCACAAGAAACAAAACAATGAGACTGAGCCAGGCAAGCCCATCGTTGAAGGGCACGATGTGCTCAATATGGCGCCCCTTGATGTTGCCGATCATCAAACCCGCCAAATAGATCGCCAGGAAGCCACTGCCGTCGGCAAGGTTTGTCATGGCAAAGATCGCCAGTGCCAGCGCAAGCGTCAGAAGTGCGTATAACCCGGACGCAAGATCGAGCCATTTGAGCAAACGCCCGACACACCACCCGCCGCCAAGCCCGAACACCAGTCCCCAGCCAAATTGTTGAACAAACAACAATAAACTGTCGGATACACCAGTGACTTGACCTGTCAGCGTCTGGGAAAAAGCAAGCGTCAGGAAAATGGCCATGGGATCGTTGGTTCCCGATTCGATCTCAAGCGTTGCACCGACGCGCTCATTAAGCGTGACGCCCTGCCCCTTTAGCATCGAAAAAACAGCCGCTGCATCCGTCGAGCCAACGATGGAGCCGACCAAGAGCCCCTGAATCCACGACAGATCCAGAAACCACACCGCAGCGACACCGACCAAACCGCTGGTAATGAATACGCCAAGCGTTGCAAGCGACAGCGCAGGCTTCAAGCCAACACGAAACGTAGACATGCGTGTTTGAAGGCCCCCATCAAGCAGTATCATGGCAAGCGCCAACTGCCCGATGACATACGCCTGCGAATAATCATCGAAATTGATGCCGAGCAGGCCATCTTCCCCCGCCATCATGCCGATGAACAAAAAAAGCAGCAGCAACGGCATGCCCACGCGCGCCGAAATTCGGCTCGCCAAAATGCTAAAGGCAACCAGCAGTCCAGCAACCAGGTAAATACTATTCAAATCACCCAAGGGGCATCCCCGCATTCGATGAGTGGTTCAGACATCCAGCCAGTTCGGCAGATCGATCACGCATTGCCAATCACTGTCTCCCGTACTATTCATTGCCCATAGTGCCGACCGGCACCAGGCGCGCTGACATGGCGTCAACGAGTATACATTCTGAAAATGCGCCTTGAAGCGTGCATGCACCGATGACGGCGCTCGCGCAAAGACAAGCTCGATCATGGCCAGCGTAAAATCCAGAGGTGCAACCACACAGGCCTCCCAGTCAACGCACCAAAGACCCGTCGGCGTGTCCATGAATTGATCGCAGCGCGCATCGACCAGGCAATATACGGCGCCAGGGCCGCCCTCAAGCTCGGTACTGTCCGGCAACTGGGCAACGCTTGAAGCCGGAACGTGTTCGCGAACATAGGCGATAAGCACTTGAGGCCACGTCGATAACGGTCGCCGATACTCGGGCTTGGTTATACTGCCATACTCGTACCGATTTAAGCCGTCGAATTGGACCTGCGTTACCAGCCATTCTCCAAGCCAGTCAGCCACTTGCGCTGCATCAGGCGCGCATCCATCAACCCAGGGCAGCGCCCAGACCGGGCGCTGTTCTACCCGACCTTTATAGTCAAGTCCAAGAAACCCCGAATGCGTTTGAGCAATTCGCTCACGAAGCTCAGGTAAAAGGGATGCGTCTTCCCATCGATCATGGCCGAAAAGTGTCGCCACACCCTTCCAAAAAGGGTCATCTGCCGGTGACATACGTGCCACCTTGATCAACTGATCCGATTCTGGCGCTCGCCATAACCAATTTGCGCTGTCGCGAAATAAAAGCGGCAAGGGTGCCAAAGGCGCTTCAAGGAGCAACTGTTCAAGCGCAGCCGTCAGGTGCTCAGGGGGGAGATGCATTTTACCTCACATGCTAGCCAGCCATATGGTGGACACGTTAGAGTACCAGAAAGGATTGGGGTGCCTTACGGCTGAGAGTGCACAGCGCACAACCCATCGAACCTGATCCGGATCATACCGGCGGAGGGATATCCATGTATCTATTCATGCCTATCGGCCACGCGCCGTGACATCGACTCCTCTAGGGCTCACCGTCGAGGAGGCCAGTCTTGCCTATCAGGGCACACCTCTTTTTGAAAACCTTTCCCTGACTCTTTCTCCAAGCAGTTGGTGTTGCCTGCTGGGTCGAAGCGGGTGCGGTAAAAGCTCGCTACTTCGATTGATTGCTGGCCTGGACACGTCCAAAGGCGCGAAGGTTCGCCTGAGCGACCATGCCGGCAACGCACTCCCCGCTCAAGCCTTTGCCTGGATGGCTCAGCAGGATGCGCTCTTTCCCTGGCTCAGCGTGATCGAGAATCTACTGCTCGGAGACCGCCTTCAAGGTCAATCGAAAAGTTCGGCCCGACGAGCCGAAGCAATCGCCTTGCTGGAGACACTGAATCTGGCAGATAAAGCTGAAGCCCGACCTTACGTGCTCTCCGGTGGCCAGCGCCAACGCGTTGCCCTGGCTCGAACCTTGATGCGCCCATCACCAATCGTTTTGATGGATGAGCCCTTCTCGGCCGTCGATGCCATTACCCGTTACGACCTGCACCAACTGGCCACGTCGCTTTTGTCCGATAGAACGGTTTTGATGGTAACCCACGACCCCGGTGAAGCCCTGCATTTAAGCGACCGCATTCTCGTGTTGAGCCCATCAGGGCGACTGGCCCCCTTCGACTGCGGTGGCCCGCCCAAGGCACTGTCGCTTTCACAGCGAGCAGACGCTGAACAAGAGCTCATCACCCTTTTAGGTCATCAATGAAAGACTCTCGTTCACTGTCAAATGCAGCGTTTGCTCTACTGGCTGTACTGCTCTTGATATCAGGCTGGCAACTCATCGTCAGCATCACCGATGTGCCTCGCTATATCCTTCCAAGCCCTGAGGCCGTCCTTGCCGCACTTGTCCGTTACTCATCGCTATTGTGGTCGCATGGACTCACCACCGGCCTTGAAGTCGTGCTCGGATTCATCAGCGGAACGCTTTTGGGCATTGCCACTGCACTAACGCTTGCCGCCTGGTCCCCCGTGCGAAAACTGGTGCTGCCGCTACTGCTGGCCTCTCAGACCATTCCGATCTTTGCAATTGCGCCGATTTTGATGCTTTGGCTGGGTTATGGGCTCGCCTCGAAAGTAGTCATGGCCACGCTCATCATCTATTTCCCGATCGCATCAACCTGCTACGACGGCCTTCGTCAGACGCCCACCGCCTGGACGGATCTCGGCCAGACACTCGGCGCATCGAACGCCCAGCAGCTCTTTCGGATTCGCTTCCCGGCTGCCCTGCCATCACTCTGCTCAGGGCTTCGAATGGCGGCAACCGCTGCTCCCATCGGGGCGGTTATCGGCGAATGGGTCGGTTCAAGCCATGGGTTGGGCTACTTGATGCTTCAAGCCAACGGGCGCATGCAAACGGATCTTATGTTCGCCGCCCTATTCATTTTGATCGTCATTGCCGTGCTGCTTTACCAAGGCGTCGATTGGCTCTGCCGCTGGCTGGTGCCCTGGCAGAGCCTCAGTGAGCACTGAGCGCACGCATACGACACTCGTTCATTACACCCGATAAAGAGATGTGCACCATGCCTATAAAACGTCCGTTTTCCCGAAGAGCCTGGCTCAAGCATGCTTCGGCCCTGAGTGCGGCCACCCTGCTTCCGAGCACAGTTTTTTCCCACTCGGCGCGTGCCGAGACGTCTCAAAGTTCTCGTGCCCAGACTCACGGCAATGATACTCAAGCTCGCTCAACGCCAGTATCATTGACCGTCATGCTCGACTGGTACGCCAACCCAAGTCACGGCCCATTGATCATTGCCAAACAAAAAGGGCTTTTCGACGCACACGGCATTGACCTCACCATTCAGGCGCCAACAGACCCATCAGCCCCCCCAAAACTGGTGGCCGCTGGCAAGATCGATCTTGCCCTGAGCTATCAGCCTCAGCTTCATCTGCATGCAGCCAGTGGGTTGCCCCTGACCCGCATCGGCACCTTGATCGACACCCCTCTAAACGTTCTGGTGGTCCGCAAGGACAGTGGCATAGAGCGCCTGTCGGATTTGAAAGGCAAGCGCATCGGCTATTCGGTCGGTGGTGTCGAGCGGGTTCTACTTGATGGCATGCTCAAGGACAGCGGCTTGAGCGAGGCCGATGTCGATCTTGTCAACGTCAATTTTTCTCTGACACCTGCATTGATCAGCCGGAAAGTGGACGCTGTAACGGGCGCGTTTCGAAATTTCGAACTCGCACAGATGCGTCAGGAGGGCGTGGAGGGCCGCCCCTTCTTTATAGAAGAGCACGGTATCCCGGCTTATGAGGAACTGATCTTCATCGCAGAGCGCAGTCAAATTGCCTCAAAGAGAGAAGCCTATGCCCGCTTCATGTCCGCTCTAGAGCAAGCCGCGCTGTGGATCGTCAACCATCCGCAAGAGGGTTGGGAAACGTTCAAACAGTATGATCCGGTACTTGATAACCAGATCAATCAAAGCGCGTGGTTCGATAGCATCGTTCGGTTTGCGTTAAGACCCGCAGCGCTTGATACGGGGCGCTACCGCCGCTTTGATCGCTTCCTGCATGACAGTGGCGCCATCGATCAAGCCAATGACATTCGCTCACTTGCAATCGACATCAACGCCTGAGTTCAGTAGTCGAGGTGCATACATGCGATGCAGTGCGCCTCTTAGGCGATTCAATACCGGCGTGGTACTATATCCTTCAAAGTGGAGTGTCGCCCGAACACCATTGATCTTCGGTAACAGCGAGCCATGCCCGTTACCGAATAACCGCTTTATGTTATCTTACGTGCCATAGCGAGTGATAAAGAGAGACTCATGACTGCAACCCCACATCACGAGCATTTCGAGCGCGTTCGTCAGGATCATCAACGCGAACTCGTCGAAGACTATGTGGAAGAGATCGCGCATCTCCACCAGCATCTGGGTGAAGCGCGGGCCAGCGATCTCGCAGAGCGCTTTGGCGTGAGTCCTGCGGCGGTGTCAAAGGTGGTTACCCGGTTGAAACGTGACGGGCTGGTCAATGCGCGCCCCTATCGTGGCATTTTCCTGACGGAACAGGGCGAGAATCTGGCGCTCAAGGTCGCCAAGCGTCACGAAGTCGTGTTGAACACACTTCTCGCACTCGGCGTCCCCGATGCCGTTGCTCGCGCAGATTCCGAAGGCATAGAGCACCACTGCAGCGATGAAACGGTCGAGGCCATGCGCCAGTTCATCCAGCGTTATCACGCCGACCTCGAAACCGCCTCCCGCTAAACATCAAGGGGCATGTGGCGCCCAACATGACCGAGACGCTCTCACCGGGCACTGAGCCTCAAACCACCTTTATTCATTTCGAGACGTCGGGTCCCCGGCCGTCTCGAGACAGAATCACCCGTCTCTGCGCGCAGACGCATTCAAGCTCGGGCACTGCCCTGTGGCAGCAAAGCGTATCAAAGGGGCACGAGCAACGTGCCGTGGATGATCTGATTGCCTGGTGCTCGTCATCAAGGCTGGTTGTTCTCGACGCGCGCAGATGGCTTGCCTTCTTGAAACGTGCGGCTCCTCATGCGATGTCGACTGCCCGCCATACTATCGGCCTAAAACGCCTTTACTCCGCCCTCGACATCGGCCACGAGCCGCTTTCCCCCCTTGGCGCAGCCGATCTGCAAAATGCCTGGCAGGCCCTGGTCGACCGCGCAGGCAACGCCATGGTCGATCAACAGATCGAGATGCAACTGCGTTCCAGGAGCCTACCGGCGCACGTTTCACCGGCTGAGTGGCACCATATTCCCCACCATCCAGGGGTGTATCTGTTTTACGGACACAACGACGTGCTGCTCTATATCGGCAAGAGCGTCGATCTGAAAACCCGTATCGCAAGCCACTTTACCGGCGCATTGCAAGATGACCGCACCCTCAAGATGACCCAACAGATCGAGCACATCGAATATCGATTGACCGGCGGGGATTTCAGCGCCCAACTCATCGAAAGCACATTGATCAAGGCCCGTGCGCCCTTGTTCAATCGGAAACTGAGACGCGCCAAGACCCTATTTAGTTGGCACTGGAACAGAGGACAGACGCGTCCGGCGTTGAGCACGGAGCGACATTCGGACAGCGACGGCGCGTATTACGGGCTTTTTCGACGAAAACGCGACGCCATAGACGCCATGACGGAGTTGACCCGAAACAACGCCCTTTGCCCCAAGCTCATGGGGCTGGAGTCTGGCAAGGGTCGGTGCTTTGCCTATCAGATCGGCCGATGCCGGGGTGCCTGTCAGGGCATCGAGCCTCTTGAGCATCATGACGAACGGGCCGAAGCCGCGCTGGGTGCCTGGCGGCTCACCGCATGGCCCTGGGAGGGGCCGGTGGCCATTTTTGAAGGCGATGACACGCAACGAGGCCATGTGTTCGATCACTGGTGTTACCTGGGCCAGGTCGGAGAAAGCGCAGCCGTGACGAGCGCCCCCTTCGACGTCGACATCTATCATTTGCTTAACCGATTCCTTCTGAAACCGGCGCTTAGACAGACATTGACAATCGTTCCGCTGGACGAGCTCTAGTCACGAGTGCACTTAGTTCAATGACGAACTAGCTCGTCAAAAAGCGTACGACATGTTCACGAAATGCTTTCGGAGCTTCAGCGTGGACCCAGTGACCAATCCCTTCCAGTGTTTCGATCGTTAAATCCGTGAATAGAGACCGCGCCGCCTCGATACCCGCTTCATCGACATACGATGAGGCCCCGCCTCGAAGAAACAGCGTTGGCTTTTCAAACGTCTCGGAGCCCCCCGGCGCCGCGATGATCGACTCATAACCTGCCTCGATCTCGTCAAGCCCGACACGCCAGACAAACTCGCCTTCGCCACGCGTAAGATTCGTTGCCAGAAACTGGCGTGTAGCGATGCTATCGATCACATTTTTCATGACATCATCGGCTTCAGAGCGGCTTTTTGGTCGCGCAGCCTCGACCGCTCGCATGGCCTTGAAGACATCATCGTGGCCGTGTTGGTAGGCCACTGGCGCCACATCGGCCACGACCAGGCGCTCCACGCACTCGGAATGGCGCCTTGCAAGTGTCATGGCAACCTTTCCACCCATGGAATGCCCAATCAGACAGCACCGTGTTATGCCATGGGTCTTGAACGCGGCCATCACGTCATCGGCCATCGACTCGTAGTCCATACCCTCGACATGCGGCGAACGGCCATGATTTCTTAGGTCAAAGGCAACGACCCGGGTATGGGCACTCCACTCCTTGATATAGGAGCGCCAGTTATCCGCGCTACCCATCAGTCCGTGCAGAATAACAACCGGCAAGAACGCGCCCGATGCTTCTCCGCTGTCCAGTGACGCCAATGTCACACTCATGATCGCTCCTTACGCCGAGCGCGCAGCTCGGGTCATATCGTCAAGATGGACCTTGAAGGCTTGCCAGACCGGGCTTCGATAGCGGCTGGCGTGCCAAACCATGTAAAAGTGGCGCTTGAGTGACAGCCCCTCGAGGCTCAGCTCGACCAGACTGCCCGACGCCAACTCCTCTTCCACCGCAAGCTCCGAGAGACACCCAAGCCCAAGCCCCGCACGAACGGCCTGCTTGATCGCTTCGTGCTGCCCAAGCTCCAGGCGGATATTCAACCGCTCAAGACGCTCATGAATGGCCGCCTCGAAAACAGCACGCGTACCCGATCCTTCCTCGCGCAGCACCCAATCGGCCCTGGCAAGCTCCTGCTCGGTCACCGTCACTTGAGCAGCCAGTGGATGCGTAGGCGCTGCAACAATGACCAGGCGATCTTCCTGCCACGGCACGCTGATCAACTCTCGCTGATTACAGATTCCTTCGATCAGCCCTAGGTCGGCCTCAAACTTGCGCACGCTTTCAATAACATCGAACGTATTGCGCAGCTTCAAGTCCAGCCGAACGTCTGGGTAGCGCGCAGTAAATTCGCCGATAATACGCGGCATGAGGTAACTCCCGACGGTGGCGCTGGCCGAGAGGCGCAGCTCACCGCTCAGAGGCCCATCCGGCTCCTGTGCTTCGCTTTCGAACTGATCGACCTCATCGAGCAGCCGCTCCGCGCGGGCAAGAAGCCGCTGACCAACGGCGTTCAACTCGAGCCGCCGCCCAAGACGTTCGGCCACACTCACGCCAAGCTGGCGCTCAAATTCGGTCAAGGCCTGGCTTGTCGCCGACTGAGATAACCCAAGCTTTCGAGCCGCAGCGCTCACAGACCCCGACCGTGCAACGGCCACGAATACACTGAGCTGACGGAGGGTGATACGACTGGTCATCAAAACATCCTTGAAGTGCGCGACGGCGCATCAGTGGCTGGACAACGACAGAGTATACGTACTGATCCGACGTTTGAGCACACTGACACCGAGACCATAGAGCGGCAGAAATATGAAGGCGCTTGCCGTGAGCTTGATCAGGTAATCCACCCAGGCGATCTCGACCCAATGAGCAGCCATGAACGTATTGGAGCTTGCGTAGAACGCAATGGCAAAAAACGTAAATGTATCGAGCAAATTTCCGAAAATCGTTGAAAGAACCGGCGCTCCCGCTCCGTATCCACGTTTGCGAAGGCGCGCGAAACAAATGACGTCACACAGCTGTCCTACCACGTAGGCACCGAAACTTGCCAGAGCCACTCGCGTACCGACCGGGTCCAAAAGCGTATTTAGCGAAAACAGTGGCCCTTCGTGATTGAGCATGAGCGAGGCAAGGTAAGAAAGCACAAGCGCGGGCAGCATTGCCATAAAGACCACGTTTCTGGCCGAGCTCTGGCCAACCAGCCGCACGGTTAGATCAGTCAACACGAAAATCAGCGGAAAGCTGAATGCCCCCCAGGTGGTGTGCCATCCAAACAAGGTTAAGGGATATTGTACCAATATATTACTGATACAAATTATCGTGAGGTGCGCAAGAACCAGCCTGGCTTCGAGGGGGGTCGTTGAACGACGGCCAAATACCATTGCAAAAATGCCTTTTTAACTAAGGGGGTAAGGGAACCCCTTGAACGGAAACCGATTTTAACCAGAGACGCGGACGTTGTCCAAAATCTCCGTCGCACGTGAAAACGTTGATAGCGATGAAAAAACGTTTAATTCGGCATTTGTACAATGAGGGGTATTTAAATGATTATTCCCTTAATCATTTTTCCTAAACACCTGAGGACGTCTTATGGGCCTTTTTGATACCGCACACACCAACAGCACCGAGTCCGAAATGGTTATTCTTGAAGCTACTCCGATACTCAAGGCCATGGCCAACGAAAACCGTCTGCGCATCCTGTGTCTTCTGCAGGAAGGCGAGCAATCGGTTTCAGAACTGAATGCAAAACTGGAGCTCAGTCAGTCCGCGCTTTCCCAGCACCTGGCAGTTCTTCGTCGTGAAGGCCTCGTGAGCACACGTCGCGCCTCACAGACCATTTACTACTCGCTCAAGGGCGAGCACGCCAAGGCCGTACTGAAAACGCTCGGCACCCTTCAGGGCTAATTGCTATACACCACCGTCTCGGCGTTCTGTCGAGAACAAAAAAAGCCGGCATTTGCCGGCTTTTTTCATGAGTAACACAACACCTTATTAGGACACCTAATAACGCTGCCACTCCTGCTCCATCACCTGCTTGATTCGAGCATCCACTCCGCGCTCAACCAGCGACTGAACGCGCCCGCCCAGACGAGAAAGTGGCGACTGTTTCTCAACCAGTGTGACCTCAAGCACCTTGAATGACGCCGACTTCGATTCGATGTACTCATCGCTTGTCGTCACCTGATCGATCAACCCCTTGTCGAGCGCCTGCTGGCCGTACCAGATTTCGCCATCGGCCACTTGCTCGATGTCCAGTCCAGGGCGACGCGCACTGACGTGGGACTTGAACAACTGGTGCGTGCTTTTCAGGTCCTCCAGAAACTTCTGGCGACCTTCTTCAGTATTTTCACCAAGAAGCGTCAGCGTTCGCTTATGACGGCCGGCCGTCAGTACCTCGACATCCACATCGTTTTTCTTGAGAAACCGATGAAAATTGGGCACCTGCGCGACTACGCCGATCGAGCCGATCACCGCAAAGGGCGCAGCCACCACATGATCTGCGCAACAGGCCATCATGTAACCGCCACTGGCCGCAACTTTATCCACGCATACGCTCAAACGAGCGCCCCCCTGCTTGAGGCGCTCGATCTGGGACGCAGCAAGGCCGTAGGCATGCACTAGCCCCCCTCCGGACTCGAGTCGAACGACTACTTCATCGCCCTTCTTCAAAAGCGGCAGCAGCGCTGTTATCTCCTGGCTGAACGACGGCTCACGCGAGGCGCGTATGTCACCGTTGAAATCGAGCACCCAAAGCGTTGGCGTTGCAGGCGCCTTTTTATCCTGCTTGTGCGCCTTCCTGGCAGACTTCAACGCTTTCTTGTCAGCCTTGGCACGGGCCTTCTTGAACTGCTGGCGCGCGCTTTTTTCCTGCTGCGCGGCCTCCAGTTGTTCGCGATACTGGCGATAATACTCCTGACGATCGCGAATTCGGAGGTGCTGACGCGCTGTTGAACCGCCCCGGGCCTTGGCGATGATGACGATGAGTACCCCGAAGGCAATAACGAACGTCGCTACCTTGGCGAAGAAGAGCCCGAACTCGAATAACCAATCCATGATTGTTCCTATGCTGAATACTCGGCCACCGCCCTGCACCCATCATGGGCCCGTTTGACGGCAGAAACGTTAGAGGATACACACATGTCAACACTGGTCGAAAGCATCAAGGCCAAGCTGCATCAGCATTTCAACCCTAAAGCCGCACGCAACATTCATAATGTCTTCATGTTCGAGCTCAGCGACGGCGACACCTACACGCTGACCGTTGATGACGGCACCATGCAGTTCCACGAGGGCGCCCACCCTACCCCCGACATCGTTTTCATGACCGACCGGGACACACTCAAGAAGATTTTCAACGGGGAAGCCAGCGGCGCAACCGCCATGATGATGGGCGACATCAAGGTCAAGGGCGATTGGATCGTGGCCACCCGCTTAAAGCGTCTGTTTCCACACATGAAGGCCTGATCGAGCGGTCTCATCGGCCTTCAATAAAATTATCGATCAGCGCCCTCGCAATCGAAAATGAGGGCGGAAGCCCAGGCAGCTGGTCTGGATAGAACCAGTCCGCTGCCTCGATCTCGACACCATCAATGGTGATCTCCTCGCTCAGCGCCTCACCATAAAACCCCATCATCAGCGAATGGGGAAACGGCCAGGACTGACTGCCGAAATACTCGACCTCACCGACACGGACGCCCACTTCCTCCATTACCTCACGGCGCACCGCGGCCTCGACCGTCTCGCCCGGCTCAATAAAGCCTGCAAGCGTACTGAATCGGCCGACGGAAAATCGGGGGCTTCTTGCCAGCAGCAGCGCATCGCCACGCGTGATCAACGTAATGATGCACGGCGAGATGCGGGGAAAGCTTACGAACCTGCACGACGGGCAGACCATGGCGAACTCAAACGGTTTTCGTCGCATTTCATGACCGCAGCGGCCACAAAACCGATGATCGCGCTGCCAGCTCGCTACCTGAAGCGCTGTCGATAACAGTTCAGTCTGTGCGCCATCGAGCTGGGAAAACCAGCCGCGGGCGCCAGGCCACTCCTCGGTGTTTTCAGGCTCAAACACTACTGCCACTGGGTGCGTTCGAAACCATCCGAGCGCGACGGCATGATCCGGCCAGCGTCGGTCGAGGGCGAGTACCCCGTCGTCTCCAGGGCAGACCCCAACCCCGTTCATTCGAATCAGCGCCCCTTTTCGTGTGCGATCAAGCCCTACCAGAGACCGTTCGAACATGGCTCAATCACGCTCCGTTTGGCTAACGGTCAATGTGTCCCAAAAGCAGCTGCCGGCCTTGCTTCGGATGTTGTCGAGTTTTTGCCGGTGCGCCTGCCACTCGGCATCGGTTGGTGCAATGACTCGAAGCGCTTGCCGGTCGGCCTGAATCGCAGTCGAGGCATGATCATCGGCCAGGCGCTGATTCTCCTGACTCTGTTGATGGTCCGAGTCACCGAGCACCAACGCGGTTTGGCCGCCGGTCATGGCAAGATAGACGTCGGCCAGGATTTCAGCGTCAAGCAGGGCGCCGTGAAGCTCACGATGGCTATTGTTCACATCATAACGCTTGCACAGGGCATCGAGATTGTTTCGCTGCCCTGGATGGCGGTCGCGCGCCATCTTCAGCGTATCGAGCACGCTGCAGTGCGACTTGATCGGCCCAAGAACCGGCGAACCGCGTTCCTTGTTGAGCATGTCGAATTCGAAATCGAGGAACCCTACATCAAAGGCCGCGTTATGAATAATCAGCTCTGCCCCCTGGATGAAGGTCCAGAATTCATCGGCTACCTCACGAAAGGTGGGCTCATTGGCCACCTTTGCGTTATCGATACCATGAATGGCCACGACCTCGTCATCGATGTGACGCTCAGGATTGATGTATTGATGGTAAACACGCCCGGTGAATCGGCGATTGACCACTTCGACCGCACCGATCTCAACCAGCCGATGCCCTTCTTTGGGGTCGATACCGGTGGTTTCGGTATCAAGCACTATACTTCTGCCCGCCATTACAGACCTACCTGAGTAACTGTTTGATTAAAGCGCGCGTCACGAGCTCGCTTTCGCCTCGTCCATGGCGTCATTCGCCAATTGATCGGCACGCTCATTGCCCGGGTGACCATTGTGCCCCTTGACCCAATGCCACTCGACATCATGACGCTCGCACTCCTCGAGCAATGCCTTCCAGAGATCGTCGTTCTTGACCGGCTGCTTGGACGCGGTTTTCCAGCCCTTCTTGATCCAGCCCTGAATCCACTCCGTCATGCCCTTTCGAACGTATTGTGAATCGGTCCAGAGATCCACGGTGCAGGGCACGGTCAGCGCCTTCAGTGCCTGAATCGCTGCCATCAGTTCCATGCGATTGTTGGTCGTGGCCGGATCCCCGCCTTTTAGGCACTTCTCATGGCCGCCGGATTGGAGCACTGCCCCCCAGCCGCCCGGCCCCGGGTTTCCACGACAGCCTCCATCGGTATAGATCGTCACACTCGGTCGTTCACGCACATCGGAACCTGTCTAGCATACATGGGCGGTCGAGTTTATCACTGACCGTCCTTTTTCGCCCGAGGCGGACCAGGCTGAACCCCATCACAGGCAATGCCGGCGCGGTTGGTAAACGACGCCGGCAACCATTTCCCGAGCGCCTGACGCACCGGAATCGGCTGCACCGGCACTCCCTTGCGTGAGGCTTCGATGACAAATGAATCGGCGCCAAGCGGCATGTTGTAACGTCGGCCGAGCGTTTCGAAACGCCCCTCCTTTCGAAACGCAGAAGGGAAATTGCAGTAGTGCACGCCAACCACCTTGAAGTCCACGAACGCAAGCCAGTCGCCAAGCTGTTGAGCTGTACGCCAGGCGGTACGTGACTCACGTCTAAGAGCACTTAAATAGCGACCACTAAAGCGTGACGCGCCGAGCGGGTTCCAGGCCACCACGAACAAACGCCCCTTGTCGGAGGTAACGCGGGCCGCCTCCTTTAATACCTGGTGTGGCGACGGCATGCTTTCAAGCATGTGATGAAGCACCACCGCATCCATGCTCGCATCCGGCAGTGGCAGCGCGGTCGGCAAACATACGAGCGGGCTGGGTTTGGCCGCGTGCTCGACACTGGGTGCCCAGTAGATGCGCTTGCCCACTGGCGCGGCATTGAGAAAGGCATCGACGCTTGAGAGCTCAAGGCCAAATCGACCGCGCGCCTGCTCCAGCCGTGGCCCGAGCACGGCACGCTCGTTACGCAGAAGACGTTGACCACCAGGCTCGGCCCAGAACGCCTCGTTGCGCGCGTACCACTCGGCCCACGGCCCGAAGGGGCGCATCAGGTGCTCGAGATTTGACATATGCCGCACTCCCACGCAAGGTTTACGCCGTTCAAAGGCAAGACCATCCCCGTTTATCGCGTAACTTATATCGAGGTCTTCATGTTGACCGTGAAACCCCTTCCTGCGTTTCAAGACAACTATATATGGATTCTACAGCAGGACAATGACCCCCAGATTGCCGTCGTTGACCCGGGCGACGCCGCGCCTGTCATCGAGTACATCGAGCGCAACGAGCGTGTACTGACAACGATTCTGGTGACACATCACCATAAGGATCATACCGGCGGTCTTAAAGAACTCGCCGAGCGTTTCAACCCGCGCATCATCGGCCCGGCCAACTCGGTCATCGACGAAGTGACCGACCCGGTCAGCGACGGCGATACCGTTCGCGTCATGGGCCGTGCCTTCGAAGTGCTTGCCACTCCAGGCCATACGCTTGATCACGTGAGCTTTCTTGCCGCCGGCACCCCGAGCCTGCTGTTTTGCGGTGACACTCTGTTCTGCGCCGGGTGCGGCCGTTTGTTCGAGGGCACCTCAAAGCAGATGTTCTCCTCGCTCAAACGTCTGGGCAGTCTCGGTGATGACACGCTGGTCTTTGCAGGTCATGAATACACCCAGGCCAACGTGGCGTTTGCCCGCGCGGCCGACCCCGACAACACGGCGCTCGAGGCGTTCGAAAAAGCGTGCGAGCGCGAACGTTCGCTCGGCCGGCCGACCCTGCCAAGCACCATCGGTCGTGAAAAAACGCTCAATCCATTTCTGCGCACCGACCGCCCTGATGTTCAGGCAACAGCGTCGACCCAAGGCGCAGCCGATGACGCCTTGAGCACCTTCACCACGCTCCGGTCATGGAAGGACCGCTTTTAATCCTCAGGATATTCCCTTCGATGATCACTAAATTTGTCATACGCACTACCTCAGGCCTTGCCGGCTCGCTGGCCATGGCCTCGTTACTCTTGTCACCGCCAAGCCTTGCAGCGCCAGCAACCGCAGCCAGTACCTACAACGGGTTTTACACAGAGCTCGTATTGGATGAAAAGCCCTTCAACGATCTCTGGCAACGGCTTCGTGGCGGTTTTCGGCTGAACCATGATACCGACAACCCCCGCGTGCAGGCCTGGATCACCTGGTATCAGACCCACCCTCAGCACCTGCGTGGTGTCGTCGAACACGCGCGGCCCTGGCTTCGCTTCGTGACCCGACAGGTCGAGCACCGACACATCCCGAGCGAAATTGCCCTGCTGCCCTTCGTCGAGAGCGGCTACAACCCGACCGCCCGCCACCCTTACAGCGGCGCAACCGGGATGTGGCAGTTCATGCCGGTCACCGGCGATGAGATGGGACTGGATCGCACCTGGTGGTACGACGGCCGCAAGGACGTCATTTCCGCCACCACCGCGGCGCTGACCTACCTCGACACCATGAGAAGCCGCTGGTACAGCGGCGACTGGTCGCTGGCCCTTGCCGCCTATAATGCCGGCCCCGGCACGGTCAATCGCGCCCAGGCGCGTTCGGCCACGCAAGGTGAGCCGACCGATTACTGGCATTTGACACTGCCCAGCGAAACCATGGACTACGTGCCCAAGCTCCTGGCGCTTTCAGCGATCGTTGCCGATCCGCAAAAATTCGGGCTGGACCTGCCAAATGTCCCGGATCACAAGGCGATCGCCGAGGTCGAGACCAACGGCCAGCTGGATCTCGAGCTCGCCGCCCGCCTTGCAAACACAAGCATTGAAGAAATACGGGCGTTGAATCCGGGGTATCGCCGCTGGGCCACTCGACCGGCTGGCAATGGACCGCTTTTGATTCCCGCAAAAAGCAAGCAGCGCTTTGAGCGCGCGCTCGCATCGCTCCCGGCCAGTGAGCGCACGGTGTGGTCGTCCTACACGGTCAAGTCAGGCGATGCGCTGTCGGTGATCGCTCAGCGCTACGGCACACCAATAAGCGTCATCAAGGCGCGCAATCAACTGAGCGGAAACCGGCTACGAGCCGGCCAGACACTGCTGGTACCTGGAAGTACCGATCAGATGCTTGCAAGCAGCACCGCTCAAAGCGCCACGGTTACCGTGCGCTCGGGTGACTCTTTAAGCGCTATTGCCGCAAGAAACGGGCTATCCACGCGCCGCCTTGCACGCCTTAACGACTTGAAGACCGACAGCCCAATCCACCCAGGGCAACGCCTTAACCTGCAATAGAGCTGTAGCATCTGCCTCGTTGAACGAGGGGCCGCCCCCGGGCGGCCCTTTCAATATTTACTCTATTCACTCTCAACGTTCGCGCTCGAGGTTTGCGCAGTTCACGAACCGATATGAAGCTCGAACGCATCGGCGTCCTGCCAGGCTGGGAAAGTATCGCGAAAGCGGTCGAGCTCCGCTTTATCAAGACGTACCGTTTTAACGAAGGGCTGCCCCTCAGGTTCATCCAGCAGCGGTGCCCCCTTGAAATCGATGGCCATCGAATCACCGCTGTACGCAAGCCCCTTTGCATCTTCCCCGACCCGGTTGACGCCGATGACGTAGCTCAGATTTTCGATCGCACGCGCCATGAGCAGCGTCCGCCACGCCATGCGGCGAGGCGCCGGCCAATTCGCGATGCAAAGAAGCGCGTCATAGCGAAGCGTGGTATTGCGATGCCACACCGGAAACCTCAGGTCGTAACACACACTCAGCATCAGCTTGATGCCATTGCGCTCGACGATGACAGGCTTGGTGCCCACGCCGTAGCGTTCATGCTCACCGGCCATACGAAAAAGATGACGCTTGTCGTAGTGAACGACCTCGCCTTCCGGCGTGACCCAGAGCATCCGGTTGTAGCATTCACCCTCGTCCTCGATCGCAACACTCCCCGTCATGACCGCACCGGTATGGCGAGCCATGTCGACCATCCAGGCCAACGTCTCGCTCGAGGCCATGGGCTCCGCCATTTCTCGGGAATTCATCGTGAACCCGGTGGCGAACATCTCCGGCAACACGATCACATCGGTCGGTGCCAGCGGCTCCAGCAAACGCTTAAGCTCGGCCCGGTTTCGTTCGGGTTGCTCCCAATGAAGGTCGGGCTGAACCAGGGTGATATCGAGCGTACTCATGCGGTGTTCTCCATCAAACGTTGAATGCACGTGCCGGCAGCGGTGATTCTAACCACCTAACCACATCACCAGTACCGGCAGCAAAAAGGCGGTGACAAGGCCTGTCAGCCCCATCGACAATCCCGCAAAGGCCCCGGCAACCGGTCCGAGCGTCGAAAAACTCTGTGCAGTTCCAAACCCATGCGCAGAAAGCCCCATGGTGAACCCTTGCACGGCAGGGTCGTCGATGCGCAACAGCTTGAACAAAAGCGGCCCGGTCGTCGCCCCGATGGCGCCCGTCAACAGCACGAACCCAACGGCCAGAGGCGGAATGCCCCCCAGCTCATCGGCCACGCCCATGGCGATCGGCGTTGTGACCGACCGAGGCGCAAGCGTCATCAAAAGCTCGTGAGACGCCCCCATGGCGTAGGCTATGCCAAGCGTCGTGACCGCGGCGACCAGAATGCCGATCACACAGGCACTCATGATCGGAAACAGCATCTGACGCACCTTACCCAGGTGGTCGTACAGTGGGATGGCCAGAGCGACGGTCGCCGGCCCCAGCAGAAAGTGAATGAACTGTGCGCCATCGAAGTAACGCGTGTAGGAGGTTCCGGTGCCGAGCAACGTCAAAACGATCAGCGTCGTGGCAACGATCACCGGATGAAACAGCGCAAACCCTCGGAAGAAACGATGCAGCGTCACACCGATCATGTACGCCACAAACGTCAGCAAGAGATTAAGGAGCGGCTCGGAGGTCAGATAGACCCAAAGCTGATCGATCGCGGGCGTCATGAGCAATCAGCCTCGTTTTGGCCGCGCTTTCGCGTCAGCGCCTTGAGCACCAGAGCAGTCACGACCTGGGTCAGCACGATCGAGCCGACCAGCGTGACCGCAATCGTCAGCAGGTTCTGGCCAAGCGTTGCGAAGTACACCATGATGCCGACCCCTGCCGGCACATATAAAAGAGTCAGGTACTTTAAAAGCCCCTCGGACACCAGGCGCACGCCATCTGGCACGCGCCCTCTCACCATCAGGGCGATAAGCATCACGATCATGCCCGCCACAGGGCCGGGGATCGGCAGATGCCCCGCCTTGACGATCAACTCACCCAGAAGCTGGCACGCCAGCAACCCCACAAACCCAATCAATACCGCCATTTATCCCTCGATCCATTGACCCACGCATCACCTCATTTTCGGCCATCCCTTGATCGATAAACAATAAAAAAGTCTTCCCTTTCCTTTTTCTAAACAGTGGTGTAGGATACGCAGCGTTCTGAAGGCAAGACTTCGGAGCCGGAGCGTGGCGCAGCTTGGTAGCGCGCTGCAATGGGGTTGCAGAGGTCGCAGGTTCGAATCCTGTCGCTCCGACCAGATACAACTGAAAACGCCGCTAACGGGTCATGCCGAGCGGCGTTTTTAGTGTTTCGGTGCCTCTCTTTCAGTCTTTCCATACCATTCACTCGTACCGCTCCAGCTCGTCCAAACAGGCACAAGGCGTGACCAGCCCTCTAGCCGCAGCCATCGATTCAGATCGATCGGCGCAAGTCATAACCTCAGCCGCTACACGAGATAATGAATCTGAGCCTTGCCGTGATGAGGCGATCGCTCGACAGCCGCATCGACGCCATAGATCCGCCAGATCAGGGCGGGCGTCAACACGTCCTCGGGCGCCCCCTGCGCAACCAGCCGCCCCTCGCTCAAAACCACCAGTCGATCACAGAACATCGCGGCCAGATTCAGGTCATGCAAGGCAATGATGTTCGACGTGGCCAGAGCCCGCACTCGCGTCAAGAGATCGAGCTGATGCTGAATGTCCAGATGATTGGTCGGCTCATCCAGCAGCAGCACGCCAGGTTGCTGCGCCATCGCGCGCGCCAACTGAGTGCGCTGGCGTTCGCCACCGGAGAGCGTATGCCAGCGACGGTGTCTCAGCGCCACGAGTCCCGCCTGCACCAGTGCCTGTTCGACGTGCTCAACGTCACTTTGGGTCCAGCCCTGCAAAGGCCCCCGGTGGGGAATTCGACCCAGTCTGACCACCTCTTCGACCCTCAGGTCAGCGTCGGTGGTCGAGTGCTGCGCCACCAATGCGACCTTTTGCGCCACCTGGCGCCGTGAAAATCCGTCGATGGGCTCATGATCCAGATACACACGCCCGCTGCTTGGTCGACGAAGCCCTGCAAGCAAATGCAGAAGCGACGATTTACCCGAGCCATTGGGGCCGATCAGCCCAAGCGTTTCACCCGGCCCGACAGTGAGCGTAACGCCATCGACAATACGCTCGTGCTGTCGTATCCAGCTGAGCTCACGCCCTTCGATGTTCATTTCTCGGTCCTTTCATTCCTCGGTGCTTTCATTCCTCGGTTCTTACGCGGTAGAGAATGAGCGCAAAGGCCGGCGCCCCAAAAAGCGCCGTCACCACGCCGATGGGCAGCGTCTGCTGGGCAACGATGACGCGAGACACTATATCGGACAGCACCATGAAATTGGCGCCGATCAAGGCCGTGGCAGGTAAAAGCCGCACATGCCCCGGCCCGATCAGAAAGCGCGCCGCGTGCGGGATAACCAGCCCGACGAACCCCACTGCACCGACAATACTGACAAGCGTTGCCGTGATGAGTGCGGTCAGTATCAGAAGCACCGCCCGCACGCCCCGCACCGACACCCCAAGCGAGGCGGCGGCGTCTTCGCCGAACGCAAAGGCGTCCATCGTCCGGGCGAAATAAAAACACAGCACGAAGCCCGCGCTGACCACGATGGCGGCGAGTTCGACATCGGGCCATCGCACGCCACCAAGGCTCCCCAATAGCCAGAACATGATGCTTCGAGACTGCTCGGCATTGGCCGATGTGCTTACAAGCCACGCCGTGATCGCATTGAACAGCTGCGCGGCAGCGACGCCTGCAAGAATCACGCGCGTAACGCCCCGTCTAACGCCAGACGCCAGAAACATCACAACCGCAAACGCCATCAACGCCCCAAGAAACGCACCGGCCGACACACCAATGGCGCCCCCGCCGACCCCAAGAAGCATCACCGAGACCGCTCCAGTCGAGGCACCCGCCGACACACCAAGCACATAGGGCTCGGCCAGGGCATTTCGAAGCAGGGCCTGCAGCACCACTCCGCACAGCGCAAGCCCCGCTCCGCTGAACGCCGCAATCAGCGCGCGGCTCATGCGGTATTGCCAGATGATGCCCTGCTGGATGGGATCGAGCGAGACATCGCTGACGCCGAGCCCATGGGCAATGCTTTGAAGAGTGACCATGAAAGGAATGCGCATTTCGCCGATAGACGCCGCCAGCACGATGTTGACACAAAGCAGTAGCGCCGCTGCCAAGAATACGGCCCAGAGCGTGAGCGCGGATTTGGATGGAAACATCACTCAGCGACGCGGGCAGTATCGAGGTGCTCGGCGATTGTCTCCATGGCATCGAGCACATGCATCGACGGATTAAGACCCTGAGCGTCCACCGTGATGACATGCCCGCTTTTGACCGCGCTGAGTTCACGCGCCACCGGGTCCGATTCCAGAAAGGCGCGTTTCTTGGCGGCATCATCGGCGGCAAAATTGCGCCGGTCCATCGAGGCAATCACGATAATGTCAGGGTTCAGGTCGGCGATCCGCTCCCAGCTGACCGCAGGCCACTCCTGATCGCTTTCAATCACGTTCTTGAGGCCCAGCGCCCGGGAAATGGCTTCAGGCGCGCCATAACTGCCACCGACCCAGGCATCGCCCTGAAGGCGCGTACTCGAAAACCAGTACAGAACCGTCGGCTGCCTATCGGTATGTGGGCGAAGGTGTTGAGCCGCGGCAAGACGCGCATCCAATCGCTCGGTCAGCGCCTGCCCTTGCGGAATCACATCCAGTATTCGAGCAAGCTGGCTTATTTCGTCACGGATCATTGCCATGGTAAACGGGCGTTTTCGCGCCCCATCGCTGTTGGACGACTCGGTAATCTGCTTGCCAAGGCAATCGCTTGGCGAGACCCAGGTCGCGATCCCGAGCTGCTCGAACTGCTCACGGGTGGCCACTTCACCCCGCTTACCGAGGTGGTAGGTAAATTGAGCCGCGACCAGGTCCGGGCGCAGCTGGGTGACCGATTCGAAACTCGGCACACTGCGACTTAGTACCGGTACCGTTTCGCTAACGGCGTGAAGATCTGCACTCACCGGCCCCAGCCAGACCGAGGTGCCCTTGATACGATCCGCCACGCCAAGCGCCATCAACAGCTCGCTCTCAAGCTGACCAAGCGTCACGATGCGCTTTGGAGGTGCCGTAAAGGTCTGCTCATGGCCGCAGTTATCGATCGTTAACGGGTATCGAGTATGCTCGCGCTCGGCGCCATGAACGCCCACGCCAAGCAAAAGGGCGGAGATCATCAGGGCGGTATTCAAAAACGGCCGGAGCGGCATCATGGGACAGGCATTCCTTGAGCGTGGGTCAAGGGAAGGCATTCTATAGAAAACGACTCGATAAGCGGTAATCGTATCCGTTGAAAATTGCGCGTACGCGCCATGAGCCGCGCTCATGAAAAACCCGCCATGGCGGCGGGTTCCTGTCATACACGGTCGAGGTGACGAGTTACTTCACTGTTTCGCCGTGCGCCTGCTTGTCGGCGTGATAGCTCGAGCGAACCAGCGGCCCCGAGGCAACGTGGACAAAGCCCAGCTCGCGCCCTTTTTCGGCAAACCAGTCAAACGTATCCGGATGCACCCAGCGATCCACCGGCAGGTGGTTGCGCGAGGGCTGCATGTACTGGCCAAGGGTCAACATGTCGACGTTGTGCGCACGAAGGTCTTTCATGACCTCGACAACCTGTTCGTCCGTTTCACCCACGCCCAGCATCAAACCGGACTTTGTCAGCACTTCCGGTCGCACCTCCTTGTAGCGCTTCAGAAGATCCAGCGACCACTGATAGTCGGCGCCCGGGCGGACCTTGCGATAAAGCGACGGCACGGTCTCGAGGTTGTGGTTGAAGACGTCGGGCGGCTCTTGTCGCATGGTATCGATGGCGACATCCATACGACCACGGAAATCCGGCACCAGAACTTCGATCTCGATATTGGGGCTTGAGGCACGAATCTCGCGAATGCAGTTGTTGAAATGCTGAGCGCCGCCGTCACGAAGGTCATCACGGTCGACCGAGGTAATCACGACGTACTTGAGACGCATCTCGGCGATGGCGTCGGCAAGCTCGCGCGGCTCATCTTCATTGAGCGCGTTGGGGCGGCCGTGGGCTACATCGCAGAACGGGCAGCGCCGAGTGCAGATGTCGCCCATGATCATGAACGTGGCCGTGCCGCCATTGAAGCACTCACCCAGGTTCGGGCAGGACGCTTCCTCGCATACCGTATGGAGCTTGTGCTTTCGAAGCGTTTCCTTGATGCGTGTCACCTCCTGAGAGACGGGCATGCGTACGCGCAGCCAGTCCGGCTTCTTGGGCAGTGTTTCGGTCGGAATGACCTTGACCGGGATGCGTGACACCTTATCCGCGCCGCGCAGTTTTACACCACGTTCCACTCGGCGCTTTTGGGAAGAAGCATGTGTTTCAGTCATTTAAGCGATCCTACATCGGAAGAAGTGTCAGCCAGGGACGCGGGCAACCCCGACTCTTTAAACCAGGCGGCGTGATTCAGGTGACGTGTGAGATGTGCAACAACGCGCTCGCGCTCATGGGCTGGATCCATGCACGTGGCAAGCTCGGTGGAAAGATCCGTCATGGCAAGGCCTGCGTATCCGCAGGGATTGATGTAGCCAAACGGCGATAGATCCATCGATACGTTGTAGGCCACGCCATGGTAGCTGGCCCCCTTTCGCACTCTCAAGCCAAGCGAGGCAATCTTGCGCGCCTCGACATAGACACCCGGCGCATCCGGTCGAGCATGGGCGTCAAGCCCGTGATCAGACAGGCTGTCGATAATGGTGTTTTCGAGCGCGCTGACCATATCGCGAACGCCAAGCCCACGCCGGCGTAGATTGATGAGCGGATAGATCACCAGCTGACCGGGGCCGTGGTAGGTGACCTGCCCGCCTCGGTCGGTCTGAACGATTGGAATATCGGACGTCTTGAGCACATGCTCGGCCTTGCCCGCCTGACCTTGCGTGAACACGGGCGGATGCTCGACGATCCAGAGTTCATCCGGGTCGTCTTCCGTGCGCTCATCGGTGAAGGCCTTCATGGCGCGCCAGGTGGTTTCATAAGGCACGACACCGAGCTCAAACACCCGAATGGGGGCGGTCGTGGTCAAAGCACCATCCGCACTAGCTGATGGCCGCTCAACGCCTGATAGACCACGGAAACGTGCTCGGCGCTTTCGGCCCGAAAGCGCACTCGAACAGACTTGTAGTTGCCGCTGGTGCTTTTCTGAGACGTGACGTTGCGCGAATCGAAACTCTCCGGGCAGTGGTGCTCTAGAATCGCGACCACATCGCGCTCGAGCTGATCCACGTTATCGCCCACCACGCGAAGCCCGTAGTCGCGTGGATATTCGATCTCCGGCGTGTTATCGGTCGAAGACATGACCTGTTCTCCATGTCAAAACAATTGCCGGATAGTCTACGCAAAAAAAGGCGATCCGTCAGCCGGATCGCCTTTTCAGCGCGTGCGCATGAGCCGGTTGTGGCTCACGCCCCTTTGGCCTCTAGAACAGATCCATCACGAAATGAACGACCTTGTCCCAGATGCGCTTGAAGAAGCTGCCCTCGTCGATCGCCTCGAGCGCCACCAGCGGCTCGGTATGAATCACGCTGCCGTTCTGGACGATGTCGACGGTCCCGATCTTTTGATCCTTCTTGATCGGCGCATTGAGCTCCTGGTCGACATTGATCCGAGCAGTCAGGTTGGTGTCGCCCTGGCGGCCGAGAGTGATGTAGACGTCATGATTGACGCCCGCTGACAGCTCGTTGCTCTTGCCCCCCCAGACGCGAACGGTCTTGAGCTCGGCGCCCTTGTCATACACCTTCTGGGATTTGAAATAACGGAATCCGTAGCTCAAGAGCTTTTGCGACTCCTGGGCACGGGCGTTTTCTGAATTGGTGCCCATGACCACGGAAATAAGCCGTGTACCATTCTCAACGCCTGAGGACACCAGGCAAAAGCCCGCCGCTTCGGTATGGCCGGTCTTCAGGCCGTCCACGCGGGAATCACGCCACAGCAGCAGGTTGCGATTGGGCTGGCGGATGCCATTCCAGGTGAAGTACTTCTCGGAATAGAGCTTATAGTGGTCCGGGAAGTCCTCGACGATATGGCGTGCGATGGTCGCCAGATCATGGGCACTTGAATAATGCTCATCGTCTGGCAGCCCGGTCGGGTTCATGAAGTGCGTGTTCTTGAGCCCCATGCGGTTTGCAAACTGGTTCATGAGGTCGGCAAAGGACGACTCGCTGCCGGCGATGTGCTCCGCCATGGCAACCGTTGCGTCATTGCCCGACTGCACCACGATGCCCTGCATCAGCTCCTTGACCGGCACATAGGAGCCGACCTTGACGAACATTCGAGAGCCACCCGTGCGCCAGGCATTTTCACTGATGCGCACCTTGTCATCCGGCGACAGTCCACCACTGTCGATCTCATACTCGGAGATGTAGGCCGTCATCATCTTGGTAAGACTTGCAGGCGGCAGGCGCATGTCTGCATCGTGCTGCACCAGAAGCTTGCCCGTCTTTGCGTCCATCAACACCCAGGATTTGGCATTGAGCTCGGGCGGGGCCGGCACGAAACTCGACACGTTCGGCTGCGGGCCAGGCTTCGGCGCCGGGTCGTCGGCAAGCGTGGGCCCCGCAGCGACAAGTGCCATGCTCATCGAGACCGCCAGGGAACAGCGGCGAAGAAGGGACAAGGGAGTTGCAGAAAAAATCATAGGGCTTCTCTCGTTTAGCCTGCTATTCGGTGGAAGGAGTAACCGTAAACGCTTGATCGTAACCTGCGCGCTTGAGTGTCGATTTGGTCGACTCCACCATGATTGGATCCGTCAGTGGACCGACCTGAACCTTATAGGCGCCGGGCGCGGCGATAATGCGTACTGGATGGCCGACTCGCGCCTCGAGAGTGCTTTTGAGCCGCTCAGCCGCCGAACGCTCGCCAAGCGCTGCCACCTGAATGAAGCGCCCTGGCCCGGTCGACTGCCCCGAGCTAGCAGCTGGAGCTGACGAAGCAGGTGCATTCACGGTCTTTATGGCCCTGGCCGGCGTCGGCGCCTGGCTGGGCTTCCAGGTCTTGGGGTCGATGGCCTCGACCCGCACCCGACCCGTCCCCTGCTTCAGGATATCAAGGCGATAGGCCGCGGCGTAGGACAGATCAATCAGGCGGTCGTCATGGAACGGGCCGCGGTCGTTGACCTTGACGATGACGCTTCGGCCATTGTCGAGGTTGGTGACCCGCGCATAGGTCGGCAGCGGCAGCGTCTTGTGCGCCGCGCTCATCGTGTACATATCGTAAAGCTCGCCACTGGCCGTGGCGTAACCCTGAAATTTCGTACCATAAAAGGAGGCGAGCCCGGTGGCGGCGTACCCTTTACTGGTGTCGAGCACGTGATAGGTCTTTCCCCAGACGGAATACGTCGAGCGGTTGCCGCTTCGAGACCTCGGCTCATCCTTTGGTACCGCGTCCACGATGTGAGACATGTCGGGCATCCCGTCTGGATACCCGTCATTGCTTTGACTGTAGCGCCCACCGCCGGATGAACTGCTTCCTCCTCCGCTCGCGGCACACCCGGAAAGCACAACGGCAAACGCCACTATCCAGCACAACTTCGACACACTAGGACTCCTGTGCCAGAACTGCCTTGATCTGCTCGGCAAGCGTTGCCACGGCCATGCCATACATATGGCTGTGGTTGTACCGAGTGATCACATAGAAGTTGTGCATGCCGAGCACGTATCGGTAGTGGCCATCCTCGAAATCGAGCGCCATTGGAAGCACCATGGCATCGCTTGGCAGGTTGCCTGCCGCGGTGACGCCGGCGCTTTCAAGTGCCTGGATCGAGGTGTTGAGCCCGCCGTTTCGTACGTTGTTGAAGTCGATATTTTCGGGCTTGTCGGCCGGGCCGTTCGCTTCAACGTAGATCGGTGCCCCCTTTCGCCAATGATGCTTGGCAAAATAGTTGGCCACGCTACCAATGGCGTCCTCGGGCTCATCCCACAGGTCCTTGATGCCATCGCCATTGAAGTCCACTGCGTAGGCCTGATAGCTGCTTGGCATGAACTGGGGATAACCCATGGCGCCTGCATAGGAGCCTTTCATTTCAGCCGGATCCAACCCTTGCGCCAGCGTGATCTGCAGGTAGGAAATCAGCTCCTTGCGAAAGAACGTGGCGCGCTTGGGATAATCAAAGGCGAGCGTCGACAGTGCATCGAGCACTCGGTAAGAGCCCTTGTTGCCACCGTAGTTGGTCTCGACACCAATGATCGCTGCAATGATTTCGGGCGGCACGCCGTATTCACGCTCGGCCTTGTCCATCGCCTCGCGGTGAGTACGTATGAACTCGGCGCCAAGACGCGCACGCTTTGGCTGGATGAAGATGTTGCGGTATTCGTCCCAGCGTAAATGACGCTCCGCCGGACGGTTCATCGCATTGATGATGCTCTGCTGATGACTCGCCTTGGCCATGATGGCGTTCAGGGTCGAGCGGGTATACCCCTGCTGAGACAGCTCATCGACCATCTTTCGAACGTCTGCGTTGTCGGCCGGGTCGAACTCACCGGCTGCCGTGGCAAGCGATGCATTCGTGCCAAGCGCGCCGAGCACACACGCGATCGCCAGCTTCTTTCCGATAACACCCCGTAGTGTCATGCACCACTCCCTGTATTCACGACGTGGACTTGCGGTGGGTATAAATGCTCATCAGGATACCGAAGCCGGCCATCAAGGTCACGCTGGCCGTGCCCCCATAACTGACCAGCGGCAACGGCACGCCGACCACCGGCAGCAGTCCACTGACCATTCCGATATTGACGAACACATAGACAAAAAATGTAAGTATCAAGCTACCGGCCAACAACCGACCAAAGGTATCCGCACCCTTGTTGGCCATATAAAGCCCTCGGGCGATGATCAGCAGATAGCACAATAAAAGCAATAGCATACCCATCAGACCGAACTCTTCACCAAGCACCGCGACGATGAAATCGGTATGGCGTTCGGGCAAAAATTCAAGCTGTGACTGCGTGCCTTCCATCCATCCCTTGCCGGTAAGCCCGCCCGAGCCGATTGCGGTCTTTGACTGAATGATGTTCCAGCCCGCACCGAGCGGATCACTTTCCGGATTCAAAAAGGTCAGTACGCGCTGCTTCTGATAGCCGTGCATGTTGAGCCAGAGAAGCGGCAACGCCGCCAGAGCCAACACGAAAAAAAAGCCCACCAGCCGCCAGGAAAGCCCTGCCAGCAGCACCACGAATATCGCCGATGACGCCACCAGAAGCGACGTCCCGAGATCGGGCTGCTTGGCAATCAGCGCTACCGGAAGCCCCATCAGCAGCAGACACACGCCAAGGTCGGTCCAGTTCGGTGGTAGGTCACGCTTGGAAAGGTACGCCGCGATAATCATCGGCATCACGATCTTCATGAGCTCGGAAGGCTGAAACCGAATCACCCCCGGAATTTCGAGCCAGCGCGTGGCGCCCATGGCGTGTGAGCCGATGACATCGACCGCCACCAGCATCGCGACGATCAAAAGATACAGCACCGGCACCATGCGCATCAGAAAATGGGGCGGACACTGCGCAACGATCGCCATCACGGCGAACGCGGCGAGAAAGCGCATCGACTGCGCCTCGACCAGATACCTGGACTCACCCCCGGCGCTATAGAGGACACCCAGCCCACTGCCGACCAGCACCAACAGCAACAGCGAAAGCCAGGGATCGATGCGCCAGCGTCGCCAGTTGAAAGCGACCCGGCGCCGACGCACGGACGTATGTTCCTGCATGACAACTCCTAGTGGTCGGAGGCCCCACGAGCCAATTCATCCAGCCGAGGCGTTTCGCTGTCGGCCTTGTCAAGCCGCAGCAATAGCCACTCATCCAGCATCTTGCGCCCGATCGGTGCGGCCAGGTGATCACCACCGCCGTTTTCGATGATCAACGCAATCGCGATCTGCGGGTCGTCAACCGGTGCAAAGGCAATGAAAAGCGCATGGTCTCGCAACCGCTCGCGAAGCTCCGAGGCGTTGTACTTCTGGTTTTGACCGAGCGTGAACACCTGAGCGGTCCCGGTCTTGCCGGCCATGGTGTACTGAAGCCCCTGCTGGAGCGACCGCGCCGTCCCTTCGCCGCTTTGAATCACGTCTTCAAGGCCCTGATCGACCAGGTTCCACCAGTTGCTGTTCTTGAGCTCGATGTCCGGGGGGGTCTCCGGAAACGGCGGCGCCACCTCCGTATCGCCGATCTCCTTGGCCAAGTGCGGTCGAATCCACTTGCCCTTGTTCGCAAGCACCGACGCCGCGGTCGCCATTTGAAGCGGCGTTGCAAGCCAGTACCCCTGCCCGATACCGACAGAAAGCGTCTCTCCGGGGTACCAGGGCTTGCCGAAACGCCCCCGTTTCCACTCCTGGGAGGGCATGATGCCGCTTTGAGCGCCCCAAACGTCAAGGCTGTGCGCCTCTCCGTAGCCAAAGCGGTGCATGAATTCCGACAGCCGGGAAATACCGAGGCGATGGGCCACCGTATAGAAATAGGTGTCGTTGGACACGCGTATGGCCCGGCGCATATCCACCCGGCCATGCCCCCACCTCAGCCAGTTACGATAGCGCCGCGAGTCGTTTGGAAGCTTGTAGTAACCGGGGTCATACACCGTGGTCTGAGGGGTGATGACGCCGTTTTCGAGTCCAGCAAGCGACATGTAGGGCTTAACGGTGGAGGCTGGTGGGTACTGACCGCGTACAGCGCGGTTATAAAGCGGCAGGTCCAGATCGTCCTGGAGCGCCCGATAGCTTTTGCTGTCGATGCCGGTCACGAACTGATTGGTGTCGTACCCAGGCGTCGACACCATCGCGAGAATACCGCCGGTCTGCGGATTGATCGCAACGATCGCACCGCGCTTGCCGGTCAAAAGCTTGTAGCCCAGCGCTTGAAGGTCGCTGTCGATGGTAAGCGTCAGATTCCTGCCGGATTCCGGCGGCGTGCGGTCAAGCTCACGCAGCGCACGGCCACGGGCATTGGTCTCGACGGTGCGATAGCCGACCTTGCCGTGCAGCTCATTTTCGTAAAAGCGCTCGACGCCGAGCTTGCCGACAAAGTGGGTGCCGGCGTAGTTACTGCTGTCCAGACGCTCAAGATCGCTTTCGCTGATGCGGCCGACATACCCCAGCACATGCGACATCGCAACGCTTTCAGGGTAGTAACGAAGAAGCTGCGCCTCGACGCTTACGCCGGGCAAACGGTAGCGGTTGACCGCAAGGCTCGCGATCTGAGCCTCGCTCAAATCGCTCATCAGAAGTGCCGGCTGATACGGGCGCTGACGCTGGCGCGAGCGCTTCTTGAAGGTGTCGATCTTGTCGTCGCTGAGACCTAAAATGTCGACCAACAGGTCGAGCGTCTGATCGAGATCATCGGCGCGCTCACGCACGATCGTGAGATTATAGGTAGGCCGGTTTTCCGCCAACACCTTGTGATTTCGATCAAAGATCAGCCCACGGTTTGGCGGCAGGGGCTCGACCCGCATGCGGTTGCTGTCCGAGCGGGTGATAAATACGTCATGCTTGATCACTTGCAGATACACCAGCCGCCCGACCAGCGTGGACAGCATGATGAGAACAACGACCATGGCGACGATTGACCGACGCCTGAATAGACCGAGTTCTTCCTGAGTGTTATTGAGTGTCGCCCTTCGGCGTGAACGCATGTCGATTCTTACTTCAGGTCAGATCAGCGGTGATAAGGATGCCCCGCCAGCAGACTCCAGGCGCGATACAGTTGCTCGGCCAGCACGATCCGGACCAGCGGGTGCGGAAGCGTCAATGCCGACAGCGACCAGCGCTGTTCGGCGCGGGCGCTGATACGCGGGTCGAGCCCATCCGGGCCTCCGACCATCAGGGCAACGTCACGCCCCTCTTGTCGCCATTCACCGAGCCGGTCCGACAGGGTTTCGGTGCTCCAGGCGCGCCCGGTCACCTCGAGTGTGACCACCAGATCCTGCTCGCGGAGCTTGCTCAGCATGCGATCCCCTTCCTGGGCAATCGCCTTGTCGGTCACACTGTTTTTCGAACGCGTGCCCGGCGCGATTTCGACAAATTCCACCGGCATCTCACGCGGCATGCGTTTGACGTATTCTGAAACGCCTTGTTCCACCCACCCCGGCATTTTGGTACCGACCGCGAGTATTCGAAGCTTCACGAGCGGGCCTTGCCATCGCGTTCCAGGTCGGTCGGCAGGTCACTCCAGAGGCGCTCGAGGTCATAAAGCTCACGGGTGGCCGGCGTCATGATGTGGACGACCACATCGCCAAGATCGACCAGCACCCACTCACTGCCCTGCTTGCCTTCAACGCCGATGGGCTGGATGCCCTGTTCCTTGACGTCCTTGACAACCCCGTTGGCCAACGCACTGATGTGGCGGCTCGAGGTTCCGCTGGCAACGACCATCACGTCGGTCACGCTGGTCAGCTTGGCAACATCCATGGTGACGACATCCTGCGCCTTGGTGTCTTCCAGCGCGTTTACAACCAGTGTCTTCAGGGCTTCGGTTTGCATAGTGTCCTGTCAGTTCGATGAAAAAGCGGCATTGTACTGGGCCGATCAACTTTCGCCAGTATTAATTAAAGGTACAGCCCGTGGCGTTCGACGTAATGTCGAACCACCTCGGGCACCAGATACCGAATATCCTGACCGCGCCTGAGTCGTGCGCGAATATCGGTCGAGGAAATAGCCATGGGCGAGGCGAGGCTCAATGCAAGCCAACGCCCGCTTGGCCCGGACAGCGCCTCGGCCGAATGAGCTCGACGCGCGGCAAGAAAATCACTGAGCCCGGCCGGCACGTCAAGGCCATGATCCGGGCGGGCGATCACCACCACATGGGCAAGCTCAAACAGCGCTTCGGGGGCGCGCCAGCGGTCAAGCTTGGAAAACGCGTCTTCGCCGATCGCCATGATCAACGAGTCATCTTTATCAAGCTCACCGCGAAACGACTTGAGCGTATCGAGTGAAAACGAGGGCCCATCACGACGAAGCTCTCGATCATCGGCAATCACCCCTGGCACGCCCTCAAGGGCCAGTGACAGCATTTCAAGGCGCTGATGCGCGGGCGTTTGTGGTTCATCCCGGTGGGGCGGCACGTGGCACGGCACCATGCGCACCTCATCAAGCCCAAGCGTTTCCTTGAGCTCGATGGCACTTCGCAGGTGCGCCAGATGCACCGGATTGAAAGTTCCTCCAAGCATGGCCCAGCGTTTAACCACGAAGCTGACCCTGCCCGAGCACGATGTACTTCTGGGTAGTAAGCCCTTCAAGGCCCACAGGCCCACGGGCGTGCAGTTTATCGGTGGAAATACCGATTTCAGCGCCGAGCCCGTATTCAGCGCCGTCGGCAAAGCAGGTCGGCGCGTTGAGCATGACCGAGCTCGAATCAACGTCTGACATGAACCGTTCGCTGTTGGAGAGATGCTCGGTCACGATCGCGTCGCTGTGGTGCGAGCCGTAGTGATTGATGTGCTTCATCGCCTCATCGAGCGAGGCGACTGTCTTGATCGAAAGTGTCGGACCGAGGTATTCAGTCGCCCAATCCTCCTCGCTTGCAGCTGCCATCTCGACGACCTCACATGTAGCGGGACAGCCTTTCAGTTCAACGCCGTACGCTTCAAGGCGTGCGCACAGTGACGGCAGCACCTGAGTGGCGACCGACTCATGCACCAACAGGGTTTCCATCGCGCCGCAGATGCCGTACCGGAAACACTTGGCATTGAACGCGATATCCTCCGCGATGGAAAGATCCGCGAACGCATCGATATACACGTGGCACAGGCCTTCCAGATGCTTGAGCACCGGCACCGTGGCGTCACGGGAAATGCGCTCGATCAGCGACTTGCCACCGCGCGGAATGATCAGATCAACGTGTTCACTGTCTTGAATAAGAGCACCCACGGCGGCTCGATCGGTGGTCTCGACCACGCTGATGCAGTGCGCAGGGAGCCCTGCCGCCTCAAGGCCACGTACGACGCACCGCGCGATCGCGGCATTGGAGGCACTGGCCTCAGAGCCACCGCGCAGGATCGCAGCATTGCCGGCCTTTAGGCACAGCGCCGCGGCATCGATGGTCACGTTCGGGCGCGACTCATAAATGATGCCGATGACACCGATCGGGGTACGACGCTTGCCGATGCGAAGCCCGTTGGCCTGCGCTTTCAATTGATCGATGGTGCCAACGGGGTCCGGCAGGGACACGACCGTTTCAAGCCCCTTGATCATGCTGTCGATGCGCGCATCGGTCAGGGCCAGCCGGTCGATCAGGGCCTCGCTGAGCCCATTGGCGCGCGCACGAGTCAAATCTTCGTCGTTGGCCACCTTGAGCGCCTCGCGTTCAACTTCAAGCGCCTGCGCCATGGCCAGCAATGCCTGGTTCTTGATCGCGGTTGGCGCACTGCGCAGGACTTGGCTAGCCTCTCGGGCAGTACGGCCCAAGCGGCGAATATAATCGTTCACGGAAGCGGTATCAGCCACAGTCTGCGTCATGAAGCACCTTCACCGATGTTTTTGAATGGTTGAAAACCCACTATAAGGCAGCGCCTTGTACAAGTAAAAATGACAATACGCAGGGTTGCCTATGGCAGAATGGCCACCTCTGCCAAACGCTTGGATACGCAATCACATGGATGTCATGAACTGGCTCGAGCCTCTGGCCCGAGACCCACTTCTGTTGTTTACCGCGCTGGGGCTGGTGGCACTACTGGAATCACTTGCCCTGGTCGGGCTTGCCTTCCCCGGCGTGGTTGTCATTACAGCACTCGCCTCACTGGCCGGCCACGACTCGATGTCAGTCCCCCTGGCCCTGGCCTTTGCCACTGCAGGCGCTGTACTCGGGGATGCGATCAGCTTCTGGCTCGGCCACCGCTATCGCCACCGGGTTGCCTCGATATGGCCGCTGAGTCGTTATCCTGAGGCACTGAAAAAAGGACAACGATTTTTTGAGCGCTACGGCGCCACCTCCGTCGTGCTTGGGCGCTTCATCGGCCCGCTGCGCCCGGTCATCCCGCTCATTGCCGGCATGTGCAACATGCCCTCAACCCGATTTTTTGTAGTCAACATCGCCTCGGCACTTGCCTGGGCGCCCGTCTACGTGTTGCCGGGGTATTATCTGGGTCGAACCTGGAAGGCGTTTCTTGGCCCGTATCAGGACAGTTTCGGCTGGCTTCTTGCCCTTGGCGGCGCCTTGATTTTTCTGGCGTGGATGTTTACCTGGGGCCGCCAGCACGCAGAGCGCATGGGCGCGCTCTACCGGCTTGCGCTGGCAGGCGCCAGGCGCTCGAAATGGGGCCGGCGCACCTGGCTTTCATTTCGAATGAACGTCCCCGGCGGCGCGCCTCCCATACCGTCTCTGGCGCTTTTTCTTGCCTCAGCGACAGGCTTTGGCGTACTTGCAGTGATTGTCGCGCATCATCCGGCGCCGTTCGCACTCGATCACAACGCCAATGCGTTTTTCAAATCGCTCGATGTGCCGCTGGCATCTCAACTGGCGCTAGTGCTTGCAAAGGTCGGTGACAAACTCGGTATCGTCATTTTGCTAGCCCCCTGGACACTGTGGCTCATCTGGCAGCGCTATGGCACGGCCCTGCTCCATTGGGCGCTCGCCATCGGCGGCATCGGGCTTGCCAATATCCTGTTCAAGGCCTGGGTCGGTAGGCCTCGCCCGATGACTCCGGACTACCTGGAAGGCTCATTTTCATTTCCAAGCGCGCATACCTCGGGCGCAGTGGTCGTATACGGCCTGGCAGCGGCCTTCATGGCAGACGGCGTTAAGAGCCCGGCACGGCGCCACTGGATCTACTGCGGGGCAACGCTTTTGATCGCGCTGATGGCGTGGTCACGCCTGATGATGGGGGTTCATTGGGTCAGCGACCTGCTCGGCGGCACCCTGCTCGGATTCGCGATGTGCGCGGTCGTGCGCATCAGCTACCACCGGTTTGCCTACCGGCCAATCACCCAATTGCCCTGGAAGGCGCTGGGGGCAGCCACCGTACTTCTGATGGCCGCCCGTGTACTGTTCTTCCCGCCGGTCTAGGGTACCTTCCCGCCGGTCAAACTCAGTCAATCGATGTGTGAGCGTGTCGCGAGGGCCTTGAGAAGGCGCTCGTGCACGCCTTCGAACCCGCCGTTGCTCATAACAACGATCACATCGCCGGCTTCGGCGGTCTCACAGACGCGCTCGACCAGTGCATCGATATCGCGGTGCACTTCTGCCGGGCGCTCAGCCGTATCGAGAAGATGCTCAAGCGACCAGTCCAGTGTCGGCGGCTGATACCACCAGACGCCGTCAGCGGACACGACGCTTTCATTCAATCGCTCTTTCATGGTGCCCAGGCGCATGGTGTTCGACCGCGGCTCAATCACGGCCCAAAGTCGGCCACCTCGTTCATCACTCTGGGATTTAAGCCCGTCGAGCGTGGCTGCAATGGCGGTCGGGTGATGGGCGAAATCGTCGATGACCATTACACCCCGCACCTCACCGCGCACCTCCTGTCGCCGCTTGGGCGATTTGAACGCGTGCAGCGCCTTGACGCCGCGACTGACCGGCACACCGACCGCGTATGCAGCCGCAAGCGCCGCCAGCGCGTTCTGAGCGTTGTGCGCACCGGAAAGCGTCCACTCAAGCTCAAACGAGGCACCGGCGTGATAAAGCGTTAGCGAGCGCCCGCCACGGGCAATCGACACCTGCCAGTCGCTGCCGGCGCTTCCAAAACGCTCGATGGGCGTCCACGCCCCAAGCGCCAATACCCGGTCGAGTGCAGGTGTGTCGTCAGCAACGACCAGGCGGCCCTTCCCGGGAACAGTGCGCACAAGATGATGAAACTGACGCTCGATTGCGGCGAGGTCTGGAAAGATGTCGGCGTGATCGAACTCGAGGTTATTGAGCACCGCCACATCGGGACGGTAATGCACTAACTTGGAGCGCTTATCGAAAAACGCGGTGTCGTATTCGTCGGCCTCGACCACAAACATCGGTTTATCCCCGCCCGCAAGGCGCGCAGAAAGGCCGAAATTATCCGGCACGCCGCCGATCAGAAAGCCCGGGGCCAACCCTTCATGCTCAAGGATCCAGGCCAGCATGCTGCTGGTCGTGGTCTTGCCGTGCGTGCCCGCCACCGCAAGCACCGTATGGCCGGGCAGCACGTGACGCGCAAGCCATTCAGGCCCTGAGGTATAAGGAAGCTTGCGATCGAGCACCGCCTCGACCTCGGGGTTGCCCCGAGAGAGCGCGTTGCCGATGATCACCAGATCCGGCGTTGGATCGAGATGGGCTGGATCAAAACCATCGAGCAACTCGATGCCCTGCGCCTCGAGCTGGGTACTCATGGGCGGATAGACCTTGGCGTCACTGCCGGTAACCCGGTCGCCCCGGGCCTTGGCCAGCAGCGCAAGGCTGCCCATGAAGGTGCCGCAAATACCTAGAATATGAACATGCATGATTTATGACTCATCGATAAAGCCGGATCAGACTAGCATGGGGATCGATAAGTCGTCAGTCTCAGTCTCGCGGCTGTCATCGCTTTCGACTAAGATGGCGGCCGCACCCGACGGCCGACAGCGATGCCCGCGGGATGAGAGAGAGCAGAACACATAAAACAGCAGGATGCTTCCATGACCAGATACAATGCCTTTTATGCGCAGTCCGGTGGCGTTTCATCAGTAATCAACGCCAGCGCATGTGGCGTGATCGAAACGTGCCGCAAACACAGTGACAAGATCGGCACGCTATACGCCGGGCGCAATGGCATCATCGGCGCCTTGACGGAGAATCTGATTGACGTCGGCGAAGAAAGCGATGAATCGATTGCCGCCCTTCGTCATACGCCAGGCGGTGCATTCGGCTCCTGCCGCTACAAACTCAAGGACATCGACACCCATCGCGTCCAGTACGAGCGCCTGATCGAAGTCTTTCAAGCCCACAACATCCGTTACTTCTTCTATAACGGCGGCGGCGACAGTGCAGATACCTGCCTGAAAGTCTCTCAGCTCTCGGAGCGCATGGGCTATCCGCTTCAGGCCATTCACGTTCCCAAGACCATCGATAACGACCTGCCGCTGACCGATTGCTCGCCGGGCTTTGGCTCGGTCGCCAAATACATCGCCACCTCGGTTCGAGAAGCCGCGCTTGACGTTCTGTCGATGTGCGCCACCTCCACCAAGGTGTTCGTCATGGAAGCGATGGGCCGCCACGCCGGCTGGATCGCAGCGTCCGGCGCCCTGGGTGGCGGCGAAGGCAGTGCACCTCCGCACATGGTGCTGTTCCCCGAGATCGCGTTTGATCGCCGCCGGGTCATGCGCAAGGTCGACGAAACCGTCAAGCAGTATGGCTACTGCGTGATCGTGGTCTCCGAAGGCGTTCGTTACGAAGACGGCACCTTCCTGGCCGACGCAGGCAACACCGACGCCTTCGGCCACCGCCAGCTCGGCGGCGTTGCCCCGACGCTTGCGGGCATGATCAAGCAGGATCTGGGCTACAAGTATCACTGGTCCGTGCCTGACTACCTGCAGCGTTCGGCGCGCCATCTGGCGTCCAAGGTCGATGTCGAACAGGCCTACGCCGTCGGCGTACGTGCTGTCGAGTGTGCGATCGAAGGCAAGAACGCCGTGATGCCGGCCATCCGCCGCGATAATCAATCACCGTTTGAATGGTCGATCTTCGACGCGCCGCTGTCCGAGGTGGCCAATCAGGAAAAATTCATGCCGGAAGATTACATCCGTGAAGACGGCTTCGGCATCACGCAGGCCTGCCGCGACTACCTGGAGCCGCTGATTCAGGGTGAGGACGAGCCGCCCTACGTTAACGGCCTACCGGATTACGCCCAGCTCAAGCTGGTCGGCGTTCCCCAGAAACTGGCGCCGTTCTCTCTGTAAAGGACGTATATGCGCCAGGGCATCGCCCTGGCGCTATAGCCAGAAACTCGCAATCAGCGCAATGATCAAAAGACCGGTCAGCCATTTCCAGCGCCGGGCCGGGTCTCCAAGCGAGGCAGGTTCCACATCCAACGAGTCATCCTTCACGGGACCATGCATGGCCTGACGCGTCAGCTTGAGTCCGTAAACCAGCTCTGACAAGCGCCTAAACCGCAACGGTTTCTTCGGCATCAAGGCCCGTTCGAGCGTTTCGTCGAGCACCGGCGGCAGCACGGACCCCGGTTTGCTCAATGGCGTATATGTCATTGCCTCCAGGTCAGCTTCACTTTTGACCGCCAGCACACCCTCCCCATAGGGCAGATGCCCTGCAATCATCCAGTAGATCACCGAGGCCAGCGAGTACTGATCACTGCGCCGGCTGATATTGCCATCGAGCGCATACTCAGGCGCGCTGTGCGGCGTGAGACCGACCTCCCGGACCAGCTCCCGCGCGGTTTCCTGACTGTCCTGCTCGAGAAAATGACAGGTCCCGAAGTCAATCAGAATCACCTGATCATGCTGATCGAGCATGATGTTGCTGGGGCAGATCCGCTGGTGAAGTACGTTCTTGCGGTTAAGCGCATGAACGGCCTTGCAGAGCTGCTGGGCGATGTCGAGACGCTGGGCAAGCGTGGCGTTTGGATGACGCTCGAGCCAGGTGCTCAGCCGCTCTCCTTCCACGTTTTCCATCAGGTAGTAGAGATAGCGCCGCGGGCGCTTTTGAGCGACCGATTTAACGATAAACGGCGAATTGATCCGTTCGGCCACCCACTGCTGAAGCATGAAGTGCTTCAGATACGTGTCCTTGAGGGCAAGCTCGGGGCTCGGGGTTTTCATGATCAGGTGCTGACCGCTGTCAATATCTCGAACCCGATAGACGCGCGCCTTGCCCCGTGGCGATAACCCTTCGAGCACCTCGAACCCTTCAAAACGATCACCCTCATTCAACTCCGGCGGAATCGGCAGCTTGCCATAATGCAGATTGGGCGCCTCGACTCGCTCTTCGGGCAGCTGGTCGACCCGCACCATCTGAAAGCAGAAGGAATGACCGTCATAGCCGCGCTCGCTTGCCCGCTCGGCGGCAGCCTTGGCCAAATACCGACACGCCTCATCGAGCGAATGCGCATGCCGTCGAATTTCACTGACGTAATCCGACGGCAACAGCGTCCCACGCACGGCCTGAGTGGTGAACAGGAAAATATCGCCCTGCTTGAGGGGCAGCGTCAGATAATCGATATCGACGCTTGCGTCCATGCCGAGTGCACGGGAGGGATAAAGGTAGCCGCCGATGTCGGTGACGTGATCGCGGGAAATCTGCTCGAACTCGGCACCACGCAGCCGAAACACCAGCGTGTCACCGGCATGAAACAGATGGGCCTGGCGCTCCTTGAGCACCAGCGCCGACAGGGAGCTCACATACCCGCCGCCCTTGACGAAGCGGCTTTGACTGAAGCACCACCCGTTCAGGGCGCGCAACACCCGGGTCGCCGCGGTTTTCACGTCCCAGTGTTCAGGCGTCGAATAATAATCGGCAAGAAATCCGCGAATCGATAGATCGCCGGCCTGACGCGCAATGGCGTTTTTCGAGGTGGAATCGGCAATGAGCGCACAGGCGCCCTGGGACACCAAGGTGTCATCGACGGGCACCTGAACCGCCATCGAGGAGCGATGGTGGCGCTTGTCGGTCGCCACGAAGGCCTGGCCGTAACTCAGTTGGATGGCGTGCTCCATAAAGCGTCTCACGGTGCGTACAGCTTGAAGTTGTTGTTATGGTAAAGCATTCGGGCGGGCGCGTTGAGTCGCCGTTTGATGCAATGCACAAAATTGTGCCAAAGCGTAACAATCCTTGCCGCCTATTGGTAATCGGGATGGGCAATTCGTATAATTCCTTCTACTTTAACGCTGTATTCTATTGACCAGACCAAGGACTCACCCATGAGTTTCGACAAGATTCCGGCCGGGAAAGACCTTCCGAACGACATTTACGTAGCGATCGAGATTCCCGCCAATCACGCGCCCATCAAGTACGAAATTGATAAGGAAATGGACGCGCTGCTCGTCGACCGTTTCATGGCGACCCCCATGTTCTACCCGGCCAACTACGGCTTTATCCCCAACACGCTGGCCGATGACGGCGACCCCCTCGACGCGCTTGTTGTCACGCCGTATCCGGTCCAGCCGGGTTCTGTCATCCGCGCCCGCCCGGTCGGCGTTCTCAACATGACCGATGAAGCCGGTGAAGATGCCAAGCTTGTCTGTGTCCCGCACGAAAAACTGAGCGCGCTTTATGACGACGTTCATGAAGTAACCGACCTGCCCGAGCTTCTTCGCCAGCAGATCGCTCACTTTTTCGAGAACTACAAGGATCTCGAGAAAGGTAAATGGGTCAAGGTGGAGTCCTGGGACAACGCCGACGCGGCCAAGAAAGCCATCGAAAAGTCCGTCGCCGCATACCAGAACGACGCACGCTGAGCGCTTAAACGCTCATTCAGCTGTACGTTCCAACAGGGCCACCCTTCGAGGTGGCCCTGTTGATTATGAACGTTTTTCCCGAACCGTTGCCTCATACACGCCAAGTCGCCGCTTATCCACACCGAGGACGTTAGATGCTTGCTCGCCTTCTTTCCTGCATGGTCCTTCTGTGTCTACTCGGAGTGTCCTTTCAGGCCAGAAGCGACTGGTTCAGCGACAACGACACCTCCGCACCGCTCAACGAGCACCAGTTTCTTCCGGTCGATAGTGCCTTCCCCTACACCAGCTGGGTCGACGACGGCAGGCTTTATGTCCGCTTCGATAACGCCGACGGTTACTACCTTTATAAGCGTCAGTTTTCACTTGAAAGCACCACCGAAGGCGTCACTCTTGGGGCTCTAACGCTCCCGCCGGGCAAGCCAAAACACGACGACTATCTGGGTGACATCGTAGCCTATTACGGGCAGACGACCCTATCAGCGCCGATTCAGACAGCGCGCGGTGATCTCGACACAGTCGATGCAACGCTCGGCTTTCAGGGCTGCGCGGACAAGGGGCTTTGCTATCCGCCGGAAAGCCGCACTCTTTCGGTCACGCAAGATACCAATGACGCCTCGACGGCAACGGATGTATCGCCTCAAGGTACCGATCAAACGCTCAGCACTGACACCCCTCAAAGTACTGACATCTCTCAAAGCACTGGCATCTCTCAAAGCACTGGCATCTCTCAAAGTAATGAGCCGGCTGATTCCAGCACTCAGGCGCGAGAACCCATGCCAAAAGGCGCTTCTTCGCCAGTGCTTGCGCCTCAGAGTCCGACCGCGTTTTCGTGGTGGCAGCTCGGCCTGTACGTTCTGGCAGGCCTGGGGCTAACCTTTACCCCGTGCGTATTGCCGATGCTCCCCATCCTTTCCTCACTGATCGCGGGTCAACACGCCACACGCCGCCGAGCATTTACACTGTCGTGCAGCTATGTGCTGGGCATGGTCGGCGCCTACACCCTTCTTGGCAGTCTTATCGGCCTTTTCGGGGCACAGCTCAATCTTCAGGCGAAGCTTCAATCGCCGTGGGTGCTTGGCGGGTTTTCACTGCTGTTCGTCGTGTTTGCGCTGTGGCTTTTTGACCGGATCCATCTGCCAAGCGGCGGCGCCCTGCAACAGCGCCTGAGCCGCCTGCAGGACCGGCTTCACGGGCATGGTACCCTGGGCCTCATGGGCGCAGGGGCGCTGTCAACGCTGATTGTTTCACCGTGCATTTCCGCACCGCTGGCCGGCATCCTTCTTTATCTGTCGACCACCGGTGACGTCATCAAGGGCGCGCTCGCGCTTGCTGCGCTCGGGCTCGGCATGGGCGCGCCGCTTATCCTGATCACAACGCTCGGCGTTCGCCTGCTTCCTAAAAGCGGCCCGTGGATGACCAGCATCAAATACGCGTTTGGTGTCTTGATGCTCGCGATGAGCCTGTGGCTTTCCATGCGCTGGCTACCGCCCACACTCAGTCTGGCACTGTGGGGGCTCTTGGCACTCGGTATCGGCCTGGCCCTTGCGGTGGGGGCTCTTAACGCAGTGCTGATCTTCAAAAAGCCGCTTAGAACCCTGCCGCTTTTGATCGCACTCCCGCTTACGCTGTATGGCGCGGCGGCGCTTGTTGGCGCGCTGGGTGGCGGACAAGCGATTCTTTCGCCGCTGTCTCTCTACAGCGGCGAACATCGCGCATCAAGCGATACGACCGAGCCCGAGTTCACCACGGTCACATCGCTCGATGCGCTTGAGCGCGCCGTTGAACGTGCCCGGCAACAGGGGCGCCCGGTGATGGTTGATGTCTACGCTGACTGGTGCATCAGCTGCCTCGAGATGGAGCGCACGCTATTCAAGGCCCCGGACATCAGAACCCATCTCGATCGGATGGCGCTGATCAAGCTCGACGTTACAAGGACCACACCACAGACGCGAAACGCCCTTGAGGCACTGGCCCTTTTCGGGCCGCCGAGCCTTCTCTTTTACAGCGATTCGACAGAGCTAAAAGCGCAGCGTCTGGTGGGTGAGCCCACGCATGCCGAACTGCTCGACGTCCTGCGCGTCGTTGCCCCGAAAACGTGAACCAAACGGTGTTTACTAACCTTTTGTGCCAGACTGGACACACTCTCGTTTTTTCTGCAAAATCCGCCAACAACTGCTTTGCACGTTATCTTGCATGATCATGATGTGATCGTGTCGAAACAGGATAAGGTTAACAGCGCATCGCACCTCATCATGTCATCGGTCGATTCATGCGGCCATTCACGTCTTAAACAGCCAGGATATGCTCTATGGACATTCGCAAGGTCAAGAAACTGATCGAACTTCTGGAAGAATCCAACATCAGTGAAATCGAGATTCAGGAAGGCGAGGAGTCCGTTCGTATCAGTCGAAACATGGGCAATGTACCGCAATACGGCGCACCCATGGCCGGCGGATATTATCCCCAGCAGGCGCCCGCCCCTCAGCAGGCGCAACAGCCTCAGGCCGCAGCGACCGAAGAGCCAAGCGCACCGGCACAGCCTGCAGGCCATGAACTGCTTTCACCCATGGTCGGTACCTTCTATCGCTCCCCCGCCCCGGGCGCCAAGCCGTTCGTCGAGATCGGTCACAGCGTCAAGAAAGGCGACGTCATCTGCATCGTCGAGGCCATGAAGATGATGAACCAGATCGAGGCCGACAAAGACGGCACCATCGAGGCCATTCTTGTGGAAGACGGCGAGCCGGTCGAATTCGATCAGCCATTGATCATCATCTCCTAAGACGGCATAGGGTCCATCATGTTGGAAAAGGTACTGATCGCCAATCGAGGCGAAGTCGCACTGCGCATTCTCCGCGCGTGCAAGGAACTTGGCATCAAAACGGTCGCCGTCCATTCCAAGGCCGATCGCGACCTGATCCATGTTCGTCTGGCCGATGAGGCTGTCTGCATCGGCCCGGCCCCTTCCAGCGCGTCGTATCTGAACATTCCCGCGCTGATTTCCGCCGCGGAAGTGACCGATTCGACCGCCATTCATCCGGGCTACGGGTTTCTGTCCGAAAACGCCAACTTTGCCGAACAGGTCGAGCGCTCCGGCTTCGTCTTTGTTGGCCCGTCCGCAAGCGTCATCCGCCTGATGGGCGACAAGGTCTCGGCGATCGAGGCCATGAAAAAAGCCGGCGTACCCACGGTGCCAGGCTCCGATGGCCCGCTGTCTGACAACGACGAGGAAGTGCTCGAAACAGCACGCCGCATCGGTTACCCGATCATGATCAAGGCGGCTGCCGGCGGCGGCGGTCGTGGCATGCGCGTCGTTCACAAGGAAAGCCAGCTGCTGTCCTCGGTCAGCGTCACCAAGAGCGAGGCCAACGCGGCCTTCGGCAGTGGCGTGGTCTACATGGAGAAGTATCTGGAGAAACCGCGTCACGTCGAGGTGCAGGTGCTGGCCGACGGCCAGGGTAACGCCATTCACCTGTTCGACCGTGACTGCTCGCTACAGCGCCGCCACCAGAAAGTCCTGGAAGAAGCGCCCGCGCCACACATCGATCCAGCCGCCCGAGAGAAAGTGCTCAAGGCCTGCACCGATGCCTGCGTTGAACTCAACTACCGCGGCGCCGGCACGTTCGAGTTCCTGTACGAAGACGGCGAGTTCTACTTCATCGAGATGAACACCCGCGTCCAGGTCGAGCATCCGGTTACCGAAATGGTTACGGGCGTCGACATCGTCAAGGAACAGCTGAAGATCGCCTCGGGTCAGAAGCTCTCGATCACGCAGGATGAGGTCAAGTGCGACGGCCATGCGTTTGAGTGCCGCATCAATGCAGAAGACGCACGCACGTTCATGCCCTCCCCCGGCAAGGTCACCTTCTACCACGCCCCCGGCGGGCTCGGCGTGCGCATGGACTCGCACCTCTATACCGGTTACACGGTTCCACCGCACTACGACTCCCTGATCGGCAAGCTGATCACCTGGGGCGAGCACCGTGAAAGTGCATTGACGCGCATGAAGAACGCGCTCGATGAGCTGCTGGTCGAAGGCATCAAGACCAACATCGATCTGCAAAAGGATCTGGTTCGCGACGGCGCATTCCAGCAAGGTGGCGTCAACATCCACTATCTCGAAAAGAAACTGGGCCTGAGCTAACGCCGGCACCAGTGGATCATGAGGGCGATTGCATCGCCCTTTTTTTGTTTGAGCACTCAGGATCTGCCCCATGCCCTGGCTACAACTCAAAGCCCATATCCCCCCCGAACACGCGGAACCGCTCGAAGAGCTGCTTCTCGCAGAAGGCGCCAACGCCATTACACTCGAGGACGCCGAAGACACGCCGGTGTTCGAGCCCGAGCGCGGATCGACGCCGCTCTGGAATCAGACCGTCCTGACCGGTCTCTACGATGACCTCGAAGGCGCCGACGCCATGCTCGCCCGTGTGGCCGCCGGCTGGTCCATCGCCCAGCCTGGCGAACCCTGCCCGGTCATTACCTATGAAATTCTCGATGATCAGGACTGGAACCGGGCCTGGATGGACAACTTCCATCCGATGCAGATGGGCAGCCGGCTCTGGATCGTTCCAAGCTGGCACGAGGCTCCGGAGCCCGACGCTGTCAACCTGCTGCTTGATCCAGGCCTTGCCTTTGGCACCGGCACCCATCCGACCACGGCGCTGTGCATGCGCTGGCTCGACAGTCTTGCCACCCAGAACCGTCTAGCCGATCAGCATGTGCTCGACGTCGGCTGCGGCTCGGGCATTCTGGCGATTGCCGCCCTGAAACTCGGCGCAGCCCACGCGGTAGGTACCGACATCGATCCCCAGGCCCTTCAGGCCAGCCGCGACAATGCGCAGCGCAATCAGATCGAAGACGACCGGTTCGAACTTCACTACCCCGAACACGCCCCGTCTGCGCGCTACCCCATCGTGATCGCCAACATTCTGGCCGCGCCGCTGATCGAGCTCGCCCCCCAGATTGCCGGCAGCGTCGCTCCGGGCGGGCTGATTGCCCTGTCGGGCATTCTTGCTCATCAGGCCGATAGCGTCATGAGTGCCTATGAAGCGCAGGGGCTGATCATGAACTCACCGGTTGAAGAAGACGGCTGGGTTCGGCTGGACGGGTTTCGCTCCGAGCACACCGCCTGAACGAAACACATGCATTTTCCCTTCAATATGGCGCCAGCGCTCGGTATCATGGAGCGCTTTCAGTGACCGTCCATTACACCACCTAGACAGGCTATGCGATCTTCGATGCTTCGAATCGGTCCGTACACCCTTGATAATCGCGTGGTTCTCGCCCCGATGGCCGGCGTGACCGACCGCCCCTTTCGAACGCTATGCTATCGGCTTGGCGCCGGCATGACCGTGTCGGAAATGGTTACTGCCGACAAGCGGCTCTGGCACACCCCGAAATCACGGCTGCGCCTGGATCATAGCGGTGAACACGGCTTGAAAAGCGTACAGATCGCCGGCGGCGACCCGGACATGCTGGCCGACGCCGCGCGAGCCAACGCCGACCACGGCGCTGAACTCATCGACATCAACATGGGCTGCCCGGCCAAGAAAGTGTGCAACAAGGCCGCAGGCTCGGCACTGATGCGCGATGAGGCGCTGGTCGAGCGGATTCTAGAGGCCGTGGTCAACGCCGTCTCCATCCCGGTCACACTCAAGATGCGCACCGGATGGTCAGAGGATAACCGCAATGCGGTGCGCATCGCCCGCATGGCCGAGCAGGCCGGCATTCAGGCGCTGGCCGTGCATGGCCGCACCCGCACGCAACGCTATGAAGGCGCTGCCGAGTACGCAACCATTGCCGCGGTCAAACAGGCGGTGTCGATCCCGGTGATCGCCAATGGCGACATCGACTCACCGGAGAAGGCCGTACAGGTTCTTGAAAACACCGGCGCCGATGGACTCATGATCGGTCGGCCGGCTCAGGGCAACCCCTGGATCTTTCGCGACATCGTCCATTATCTGAACCATGGCGAACGACTGCCGCCGGTCACTCGAGACGAACGTGCCCTGATCATGCACGAGCATCTCGATGCGCTCTACGCCCATTACGGCGAGCATATGGGCACGCGCATCGCCCGCAAGCACGTTGGCTGGTATCTGGCCGCACACGCAAGCATGGAGGCCAAGAAAGCATTCAACACGCTTGAAAGCCCGTCTGATCAACACGTGTTCGTGGACGACGTCCTGAGCCACCCCCTCCCTCACACCCTGCCGGATGGAACCGTTGCCGCATGAACAGCAGACCGATGATTGTCAGTACCATGAACGACGCATCTCCGGCCGAGGCGCCCACGTCTCAAACACTCAGAGAAGCCGTGGAAACATCGATGGCGCGCTATTTCGAGCACCTTGACGGCGGCAATGTCACCGACCTTTACGCCATGGTGATGGCTGAAGTCGAAGCGCCGCTGCTCCAGGCCGTCATGGTGCATACCCAGGGCAACCAGACAGTGGCGTCTCAGGTACTCGGTTTGAACCGGGGAACGCTGCGCAAGAAACTGAAACAGTACGACCTTCTATAACGCGTTCCTAACGCCTCACACACTCTATCGAGCTGAATCATCATGGCTGAACACGCAACTCCAGTCCGCCGCGCCCTTTTAAGCGTCTCCGACAAGACCGACCTCGTTCCGTTCGCCCGCGCCCTTGAAGCACGTGGCGTCGAGCTTCTTTCCACCGGCGGCACCTACCGCCTTCTGAAAAGCGAGGGCGTCGCGGTCACCGAGGTGTCTGAACACACCGGGTTTCCGGAAATCATGGATGGCCGAGTCAAGACGCTGCACCCTCGCATCCACGGAGGCATTCTGGGCCGTCGCGGACAGGACGATGCTGTCATGGCCGAGCATGATATCGCGCCGATCGATCTGGTAGTGGTCAACCTGTACCCGTTCGCAGCCACCGTTGCCAAGGACGACTGCACCCTTGAAGACGCCATCGAGAACATCGACATCGGCGGCCCGACCATGGTGCGCTCCTGCGCCAAGAACCACGCCTACACCACCATAGTGGTTAATCACGGCGATTATGACGCGGTTTTAAAGGCACTTGGCGAGCACAATGGGGAAGTTCCGAAGCCGCTGCGCTACGCACTCGCGGTCAAGGCCTTCGAGCATACGGCAGGCTACGATTCAGCGATTGCGACGTATCTGAGCCGCCAGCAGGAAAGTGACGGGTTTCCCGCGACCTGGAGCACGCAGTACCTCAAGAAACAGTCCATGCGTTATGGCGAAAACCCCCATCAAAGTGCGGCGTTTTACGTTGAAGCCGAGGCAAGCGAGCCGAGCGTATCCACCGCAGAGCAGCTTCAGGGCAAGGCCCTTTCCTACAATAACGTGGCAGACACCGATGCCGCGCTTGAGTGCGTCAAGGCGTTTGATGACATCGCCTGCGTGATCGTCAAGCACGCCAATCCCTGCGGTGTGGCCACCAGCAAGGAAAGCCAGCTCGAGGCCTATGAGCGCGCCTTCCAGACCGACAGTGAATCCGCGTTCGGCGGCATCATTGCCTTCAATCGCCCACTGGACGCAGAAACGGCACGCGCCATCATCGATCGGCAGTTCGTTGAAGTCATCATCGCGCCAAGCGTCGAGGAGCAGGCTCGACCGATTCTTGCCGCCAAGACCAATGTGCGTGTGCTCGAATGTGGTCAGTGGGACGGCGCCGAAGCGACACCGGATTGGGATCTGAAGCGCGTCAAGGGCGGCCTTCTGGTTCAAAGCCGTGATCAAGGCATGGTCGGTGTGGATGATCTCAAGGTCGTGACCGAGCGCACGCCAAGCGATCAGGAAATCAATGATCTGCTCTTTGCCTGGAAAGTGGCCAAGTTCGTCAAATCCAACGCCATCGTGTATGCGAAAGCCGAGCAGACCGTCGGCATTGGCGCAGGCCAGATGAGCCGGGTCAACTCTGCGCGCATCGCAGGCATCAAGGCCGAACACGCAGGCTTTGATGTCGCGGGCTCTGTCATGGCCTCCGATGCGTTTTTCCCGTTCCGTGACGGCATCGATAACGCCGCCAAGGCAGGCATCAAGGCCGTTATCCAGCCAGGTGGCTCGATGCGTGACCAGGAAGTCATTGACGCTGCCAACGAAGCGGGCATTGCCATGATCTTTACCGGCATGCGCCACTTTCGTCACTGACCGCAGTATGGACAACACAAAAAAGCAGCCCAAGGGCTGCTTTTTTAATACCTGACGCCTTTTTAAATGACGTTATAAAGCGGGCCTTCTAGTCCGCTTTATTTCAAAACGTTTGCAGTATTTCTACTTACCTTTCTAATACCGTTCTAAAATAACATATTGCTACATAAATTACGCCTTCTTTGGGCATCTTTGCACAGACATTAGTTGTATCCTTCCCTACCATTAGCGGCGAAGCGCAGCTAGGGCTTCACCATAACTCCACCAACGCACAAGGAACATGACGTGTTCAAGATCATCACTTCTATCGTTGTAACTGTAACTGTCAGCGCAGGCGCCTACGCTTACTCACAGACCACCTCTTACACTTCTACCAGTGTATTCAGCGGTGACTCTGTACCGGCTGCCATCTGCAACTGATAGCCAGTCAGTATGAAAAAGCTGCCCTCGGGCAGCTTTTTTTTATGTCTTTTATTTAGAATTTCTTATCGAGACAAGCGTCTCATACAGGCTGTGCGCGTCGAAGCGTCAAGGTCGGCACATCGAAAAGAAGCTTGCCGGCACCGACATTGAGTAACCGGTAGAGCATCAAGCAGACTGCGATGTTTAAAACAACTGCAATGGGCGGCGCAAGCGCTGCCACGACTTCGGCGTTGAGCTGATAGGCGCCAAGCGCAAATACGAACTGGCAAGTGATCAGAATCGTAATCTTGTGCATGACGTAGATCGGCAGTGTTTTTTGACCCAGTGTCTTGAGCGTTTTAAGGCTGAAACGCGTCGATGCCCAGCAGCAGGCGTCCATTCCCGCAAGCACCATGAAGACCGCCAGGAGCGTTCGCCCCCCCGGTGCGTAGAACCAGTCGTTCAGGATTTCGATTGGCAAAATGATCAACGTCATGGTGGTGGTCAGCATGAACCGCTTTGGCTTGAACGTGGCAAACGCCTCGAAAAAACGCTGCTTGTAGAAACAGCCTGCGGCAAAAAAGAAGGCGTTTTCGACGATGCCCCGAATGCCCCAGTTATCGATCAAGACAATCGAGAAAATCGACAGTAAAAACGTGACTGGAACGACAATCGCTGCCAAGCGGTTGAGCGCCTTGAACACCACGAAATAGGCCGCAAGCGCATAGAGGTACCAGACACCGTTGGTGCCGAACAGCACCGTTTCAATCTGCTCATCAAGCGTCAACGGCAGCGTGCCCGCGTTCGGCACATACTCGGGGTTGGCAAACTGGACCAGCAGAAACGCGGAAACAGTTCGAAGAATCACCCACAGCACGTAGAGCCACAGCATCATCGCAAGCCGAGGCTTGAGAGTAATCTGCCAGGGGCGGCTTACGATCGCGGAGTGCGCCAAAAGCCCCGAAATCAGAAAGAACAGCGGCATCCTCAAGGGCTTGAGTGCGACCACCAATTTGAACCACAGGGTGTGGGCTAGCGTGTCCTGAAAAGGCGAGGCGTCCATCATGAAATAAACGGCGTGATAAAGCACGACCAGAACGATACAGGCGCCTTTGGCCGCATCGATCCAGTCGATGCGTGACTTGGGTTGGCTTGATGCCGTCATTATTGCAGCTCCGATGTAATCGGCGCAGATAGTTAGTGAATTGGATCCTGTTGTCGAGGTCGGATAACCAAACTACCACCAAATAAATATAAGTTAACATTCAAGCCAGCTGACTTTGGTTACCACCTATTTATTACCGCCTGATTATCCCGGTTATTCATTTCGGCTACTCTTGAGCACCAGATCACTCAAACATAATAATAATTTACTAGCTTTCTAATATTCACAAATAAATCGGAAAACCTCTCACTCTCAACGACAGCGTTGCACACAAAAACATCGGACTCATCCAGATCACGCTATACACGTTGCATTTTGTAACAAGACCAACAAAATCCTCAGCTAAAAGAATGAGTCTTGTTCACCGAGCAAGCACTGCCGATGGCTTGGCGCTCGCTCACAGCCAACACCGCACTGTTTTTTCAAGCGATAAACCCGACCACCAAAAAAGCCATGCAGTTGCATGGCCTTTTTTTCTATCTATACCGGCGCCTTGTAGCCAAGCTACCTTGACGCGCACTCGGTTTGTTCAGTACCGGGCCTATCCAATGCTAGGACTGCTCGAAGTACGCCTCGATGCGCTGGCGCAACGCGTCCCGACGCATGTCGCTCACGAACGCTGCCTCTACCGCGTTCAGACTCAGGGTACGCCAGGTGTCTCTGGAAAGATCAAAGGCGGCCTGCACTGCAAGGAAGTTGGCGTTCATGTACCCGCCGAAATAGGCCGGATCATCGGAATGCAGGGTGACGCAAAGCCCGTGTTCGATCAGCGCCGGCAACGGGTGTGCTGACATGTCCGGCACCGTTTTCAAGTACACGTTCGACAGTGGACACACCGTCAGCGGGATACGCCGTTCAACGAGCGTTTTTGCAAGCTCGGGGTCCTCCAGGCTTCGAATGCCGTGATCGATGCGCTCGGCCTTGAGCACCTCGAGCGCTCCCTTGATGTACTCAGCCGGCCCCTCTTCTCCGGCATGCACGACGACATGAAAGCCGTCGCTCCGGGCACGCTCGAAGACACGCTCGAACTTTTCGGGCGGATTGCCCACCTCGGCCGAATCAAGGCCCACGCCGATGAAGTGCTCGCGGTACGGAAGCGCCGCTTCGTAGGTTTCGAGCGCATGCTCTTCGGACATGTCTCGCAAAAAGCTCAGGATCAACCCACTGGTGATGCCGTAGGTCGCTTCCGCCTCATCAAGTGCCCGCGTGATGCCCGCCACCTGGGTCGAGATACTGACGCCTCGCGCAAGATGCGCCTGAGGGTCGAAAAAAAGCTCGGTATGCATCACCGCGTTGTCATGACAGCGCTTCAGATAGGCCGCCGTCAGGTCAAAAAAGTCCTGCTCGGTGTAAAGCACGTTCATGCCCTGATAGTACAAATTCAAGAAGGACTGTAGATCCTCGAATTCGTACGCCTGCCTGACCTGCTCGACCGAGTCGAACGGCAGGGTCACGTCATTGCGACGCGCCAGCTCGAACATCAGCTCAGGCTCGAGCGTGCCCTCGATGTGCAAATGCAGTTCGATCTTTGGAAGTGATTCAAGAAAGGCGTTCACGGGGGTCTCCACATACATCATAAGAAGCGCGCCATTGTCCCATGTTTTACGTCGAAATGCCTGATCAGGACAGCATCCACGTCGTTTCGCGATTAGACGAAAGCCGTCTGTACAGGCAACGGAGGTCACGATTAGATTCTACTTGAAAGAACAATATTCTACCTTACAGAACTGTAAGGTTACGACCTGCCCGCTGGGAGATATCTACAATGACAAGATACATTCGCTCGACGCTTGCTCTTGCCGCCGCATCGGCGCTTGCCGTAACCGCACCCACCGCTCTGGCTTTTGAGCCCCAGGGCAAGGTGGACTGCATCGCACCTTCTGATCCGGGCGGCGGCTGGGATTTCACCTGCCGTAGCGTCGGCCGCCTGCTTGAGCAGCAGGACAAGGTCTCGGGCAACGTACAGACCACCAACATGGCCGGTGCCGGCGGTGGGGTTGCCTTCGCGCATACCGTCAGCAAGCGCCGCAAGGATGAGAGCCTGATTGTTGCGGCCAGTACCGCCACCACCACACGCCTTGCCCAGAAACAGTTCCCCGGCATGAACGCCGACATGGTCAAGTGGGTCGCAGCGCTGGGCGCGGATTACGGCATCATCGCCGTACGCAAGGACTCGCCCTACAACTCGCTGCCGGAGCTGATGGACGCGGTCAAGAAAGACCCCCGGGCGATTTCCTTTGCCGGCGGCAGTGCGACCGGTGGCTGGGATCACCTGAAAGTGCTCCAGACCGCCGAAGCGGCCGGCGTGGATAAACTCAAGAAGATCAAATACCTCTCCTACAACAACGGCGGTGAGGCCATTACCCAGATTCTCGGCGGCCATATCACGGCGTTTACTGGGGATATCTCCGAGTCGGTTGGCTTTGTCGAGTCAGGCGATCTAAAAGTCCTGGCCGTACTGTCTGACAAGCGCCTGCCGGAGCCGCTGGAGGACATCCCGACCGCCGAGGAACAGGGCATCGATTCGGTCGGTGCCAACTGGCGTGGGTTCTACATGCCGGGCCAGGTTTCCGACGATGCCTATCAGTGGTGGGTCCAGACGCTTGATCAGCTCTATACCACTGACGCCTGGCAAAAGGTGATGAAACAAAATGGCTTGATGCCCTTCCACATGTCCGGTGATGAGTTCACCGCGTATGTAAAAGAGCAGATCGCAGACATCGCCAAACTCTCCAAAGACATCGGAATGACCAAGTGATGCACATCAACGACCGACTGTTCGGCGTCGTGTTTCTCCTGCTGGCCGTGGCATACGGCTGGCAGGCCCAGCAGTTCCCCGAACCGCTGGGCGGCAGTGAAAGCATCGGCCCGTCGACCTTCCCAACGCTGCTTGCGGTCGTGCTCGGCCTTGGCAGCCTCTACATGATGATTCGTCCCGACCCGGACAGCGGCTGGCCGGTCGGCAAGACGCTCTTCGAGCTGATCGGTGTGGTGGTAATTCTTGTGGTCTACACCGCCCTGCTCGAATCGGTTGGCTTCATCATCATGACCACCCTGGCCGTTGGCCTTTTGAGCTGGCGAATGCATGCCCCGCCGCTCAAGGCCTTTCTGACCGGACTGATCAGCGCCGTCGTTGCGTTCGTTCTGTTCAATTACGGCCTCGAGCTGACCTTGCCTAACGGCATCCTGGAGCTGGGTTAATGGATACGATCAATTACCTTTTACAGGGGTTCGAGGTCGCACTCACCCCTCAGAATCTGCTGCTTGCGCTGATCGGCTCGTTTCTGGGCACCTTGATCGGCGCACTGCCCGGGCTCGGCCCGGCCAACGGAGTGGCGATCCTTATTCCGCTCGCCTTCACGCTTGGCCTGCCGCCGGAATCGGCGCTGATCATGCTGACCGCGGTCTATGCAGGCGCCATGTACGGCGGACGCATTTCCTCCATTCTCTTGAACATCCCAGGCGATGAGCCGGCGATGATGACCTGTCTCGACGGCTATCCGATGGCCAAGCAGGGCAAGGCCGCCGAAGCACTCACCATCTCGGCGGTTGCTTCCTTTATTGGAAGCATCGTTGCCACCATCGGGCTGATCCTTCTGGCGCCACTGCTTGCGAATTTCGCCCTGAGCTTTGGTTCGGCCGAGTATTTCGCGCTGTTCGTACTGGCGTTCGCAACGCTTGGCGGCATTACCGGCAAGAATCCGGTCAAGACGCTGGTCGCCGCCGCCATCGGACTGATGATGTCGACCATCGGCATCGATATTTCGACCGGCCAGCCTCGCTACACCTTCGGCATGCTTGAACTGTTCGAGGGCATCGATTTCATCATCGCCATTGTCGGGCTGTTCGCCATTTCAGAGCTGATGTTCTTCATCGAGCGTCACATGGGCGATGGCGACAGCATGGTCAAGATGAACAAGCTCAAGATCAACGTCAAAGAGCTGATCGCAGTGCTGCCGACCAGCCTTCGCGGCGGTGTGGTGGGCTTCATTTCAGGCGTTTTACCGGGTGCGGGCGCCTCGCTTGGCAGCTTTTTGAGCTATACGGTCGAAAAGCGCATTCTCGGACGCAAGAACGACTTCGGCAATGGTGATCCCAGGGGGGTGGCCGCGCCGGAAGCCGGCAACAACGGCGCCGCCAGCGGTGCACTGGTGCCGATGTTGACGCTTGGTATTCCTGGAAGTGGCACGACCGCAGTGCTTCTGGCCATGCTGGTGTCGTTAAACATCACACCGGGGCCGATGATGTTCCAACAGCACGCCGACATTGTCTGGGGCGTTATCGCGGCCCTGCTGCTGGGTAACGTGCTGCTGCTTTTATTGAACATTCCCATGGTCGGCATCTTCGTCAAACTGTTGTCCGTACCGCCCAAGTATTTGATGCCGATCGTCACGCTGGTAGCCATCGTCGGCATCTATTCGATCAGCCACTCGGCGTTCGATCTGTACTTCATGGTGGCCTTTGGCGTGCTGGGCTACGTCTTTCGCAAGATCGACATTCCATTGGTGCCGATCATTCTCGGCCTGCTGCTCGGACCGGAAATGGAAAAGAACCTGCGCCACGCCATGATGCTGTCCGACGGGGACTGGACCGTGCTTTGGAGCAGCGGCCTGTCGATCGGCATTTGGGCCATTGCCATCGCCGGCCTGGTCCTTCCGTATCTGCTCGGACCGCTTCTTCGCCGCAAGATGCACAAACCGTCCTGATGGACCCAACGCGCGCCCGCCCGGGCGCGCGTTCGCAACTGCAACGCCCTTCGCTGCTGTCCGCTGCGCCTTTGTCCATCCGCTTTCTCCTGTTCGCTGTTCCTTTTTCTGGTCGCTGCCGCTCGCTTTGGCCGTTGATCAACACCCTGAATGTCGTGTCGTCGTCGCCCACCTGCGCGTGATAAAATGTTTCTTTTATGACGCTCGGATGCCCCGATGGCCATCTACCTTTTGACCTTTATCGTGTGTCTTACGATCTCGAGCTTCATGGTCGTTGCCCTGGTATTGACGCGACGCACCTCTCGTTATCGCACCGACCCGGAGCAGCTGCTGTCGCTGATCGACTCGGCGCTTGCCTGCACCCTGAGCGAGAATGAGTGGAACGCCGTGATCGGGTATCCCATCCGCCACGACCCCTACCTTGAAAGCCTGCGACGCCGCTGTCAGGCGATCATGGACAATCACGGTCAGCCGTGGCTGGTCGAGCGCAATGGGCGTCTGTTTTCGACTCAGGGCATGAGCGAACTCGAGGCGATTCGGGTCCACCTCAATGCGCGCTTGACGCTTCGCAGATCAAACGCCACTTGAAGCTGCCCTCACGTCAGGAGTCATCGGTCATGTCGTCCAATAGCCTGATACGCATTGCCCCTCTGGCCACGGTCAGCCAGCACCACGCCCACGCGCATTATCAGATCGTGATTGGCCTGTCCGGCCGGGCCGCGTTCGATATCGATGGCCGCGGAGGCGAAGTCGGCGCCTTCCAGGGCTGCCTGGTGCCGGCAAGTCGCACCCACGCCTTTGCAGGCCTTGGCGATAACAGCCAGCTCATCCTTGACCTCCCCGAGCATGCGCCGGCGCTCTCCGGGCACTATCGCGAGCATCTCAAGCTGTTCGATGCGCCCTGCTATTTCGAACTCGATGACGCTCTAACGCATTATCTTGCCTTCATGGTGCGCGAGCTCGACCAGCACGCCAGCCGCGCCGACAGCGATCTTCTGGCCTCGACGCTGCTCAGCAGCATCTACCACCGCCAGTTTCCGACCGGGCTTACCCAAAGCGGCCGGCTCGATCTTTGCGCCATCGACGACTACATCGAGCGGCACATGATGGATGGCGTGGCAGTGGGGGCGCTTGCCCGGCTGAGTTTTCTGAGCCCGGCGCATTTCAGTGCGCTCTTTCGGGAGCAGACAGGTCTGTCACCCTACCAATACATCATGAAAAAGCGCCTCGAACAGGCGCGTGTCATGCTCAGGACCACCTCAAACTCGCTGACCCAGATCGCGGAACGCTGCGGCTTTGCCAACCAGAGCGCCCTGTCCCATGCATTCAAACGCCACATCGGCCACACGCCGACCCGAGAACGCGTGCAAAGCGCTCACGCAAGATGACAAAACGACTCATCTTCCGCGTTTTTGACACGCATGACATGAAAATTGACAAGACGCTGTAACCTGCCTGTCCTTAAAGTCATGCCGGGCGCTTTCTTATCCCGATCCGGGAACAACACCAACAAATCACTTTGGCATCCTCCATGCCCGAGTACAGCGCTCATTTGGCCTCGAGAGGAACGCATATGCTATCGACCGATCAAATGCTCGCCCCGTCCACCTGGCAGCATCCCCTGAAACGACTGTTCGATCGGATCAGCGATCATTACATCGTTGACGAAGACACCTACGTCGAAGCACTGGCTCACCTGATTCACGGCTCCGATGCCGACATTGAGCGCATCGGCGACAAGACCGCGGAACTGGTTCGAGAAGTCCGCGCCATGGATACCTCGGTCGATTCGATCGACGAGCTTTTGCAGCAATACAGCCTCGACACCCAGGAAGGCGTGTTGCTGATGTGTCTGGCAGAAGCCCTGCTGCGCATCCCCGACCCGGCAACCGCCGACGCCCTGATCGACGACAAGCTGGGCGTGGCCGACTGGAAGGCGCACCTCGGCAAGAGCGAATCCTGGTTCGTCAACGCCTCGACCTGGGGCCTTTTGACCACCGGGCGTGTGCTGAAGCTCGATCAGCCGAAAGACGGCCAACCAGCCAGCTTCATCAACAAGCTCGTCAACCGCATGGGCGAGCCTGTCATTCGCCAGGCGATGATGCAGGCGATGAAGGTGATGGGACGCCAGTTCGTCTTGGGGCGTGATATCGATGAGGCGTTGAAGCGCTCGAAGCCACTGTTCAAGAAAGGCTACACCTACTCCTACGACATGCTCGGCGAAGCGGCACTGACCCGCGCCGACGCCAAGCGCTATTTCGACGACTACGCCAAGGCAATCGACGCCGTCGGCGGCACCGTCAAGCAGCTCGGCAAGAAATCGCCGTCGCCGTCGGTCTCGATCAAGCTGTCGGCCCTGCATCCGCGCTACGAGTTCGGCCACCGCAGTCAGGTGCTCGAGGAACTGGTCGCAACCGTTAGAGAACTGGTCACCATGGCGCGCGAGCGCGATGTTGCCATCACCATCGATGCCGAGGAAGTCGACCGGCTCGAGCTTTCGCTTGAAGTCTTCAAGGCCGTCTATGAAAGCGACGCCGCCAGGGGCTGGGGCAAGTTCGGGCTCGTGGTTCAAGCCTACTCCAAGCGCGCACTGCCCGTACTTCACTGGCTGAACAAGCTTGCCGATCAAGGCGATCTGATTCCGATTCGCCTGGTCAAGGGCGCCTACTGGGATACCGAGATCAAGGAAGCCCAGCAGATCGGCATCGACGGCTATCCCGTCTTCACCCGCAAGGCGTGCAGCGACGTCTCCTATCTAGCCTGTGCGGCGTTTTTGCTGTCCGACAACACCTGTGATCGCATCTTCCCGCAGTTCGCGACCCACAATGCGCACACCATCAGCGCCGTACTGGACATCGCCGAACGCTCAAGCCGCCCGTTCGAGTTCCAGCGCCTGCACGGCATGGGTGAGGCACTGTACGACGCCGCGCTCAAGCGCGCCCCCAAGGGCACGTATTGCCGCATCTACGCCCCGGTCGGTGCCCACAAGGATCTGCTGCCATACCTGGTGCGTCGCCTGCTTGAAAACGGCGCAAACTCATCGTTCGTGCACCAGCTGGTTGATCCCAAGGTCCCGGTCGAGACGCTTTGTGTGCATCCGATCGAAACGCTTTCCCACTACGATACCTACGCCAATCAGCGCATTCCGTTGCCGCCGGCCATCTATGGCCCCGAGCGCAAGAACTCGAAGGGCGTGAACCTCAACATCAATAGCCAGTACCGACCGCTGATGGATGAGATGGCGCGCTTCATGGAGACGCCATACCACTATCGCCCCTTGCTCGGCTTCGATGTGAGTGAGGACCGCGACCAGGTCAAGACCGTGTGCTCTCCATATGATCGCCGTCAGACCGTCGGCACCATTCAGTGGACCACCGCCGAGCAGGCCGAAAAGGCCGTCGAAGCTGCCTGGAAAGCCTTCCCTAAGTGGGACGCCACACCCGTTGAAGAGCGCAGCCAGATTCTTGAGCGCTTTGCCGACAAGCTCGAAGCGAACATGGGCGAGCTGATGGCACTGTGTACCCGAGAAGGCGGCAAGCTGCTGACCGATGGCGTGGACGAGATTCGCGAGGCGGTCGATTTCTGCCGTTACTACGCCAAACGCGCCCGCGAAATCTTCGGCGCGCCAACGGTACTGCCGGGGCCGACCGGTGAATCCAACGAACTTTTCATGATGGGTCGTGGCGTATTCGCAACCATCAGCCCGTGGAACTTCCCGGTTGCCATCTTCTGTGGCCAGACGGTCGCAGCGGCCGTTGCCGGCAACACGGTGCTTGCCAAGCCCGCCGAACAGACATCGCTGATCGCAAGCCGCGTGATCGAGCTTCTTTATGAAGCCGGCATGCCACGGGACGTCGTTCAGTTGCTGCCAGGCGATGGCCCAACGGTCGGTGCGGTGCTTTCAGGCGACGCCCGGATCACCGGTGTCGCGTTCACAGGCTCAACCCAGACCGCACAGCTGATCAACCGCTCGCTTGCTGGCCGTGAAAACGCCGCACTGCCGACGCTGATTGCCGAAACCGGCGGACTGAATGCCATGATCGTCGATTCGACCGCCCTGCCCGAGCAGGTCGTGTCAGACGTCGTCGCCTCCGGCTTCCAAAGCGCTGGCCAGCGCTGTTCGGCGCTTCGCGTGCTCTATATCCAGGAAGACGTCGCCGAGCGCGTGATCGAAACCCTCAAGGGCGCCATGGCAGAGCTCAGCGTTGGGCACCCCGGCAAGCTCTCGACCGACGTTGGCCCGGTGATTGACGACGACGCTCGCGCCGATCTTCAGGCACACATCGACAAGCTCAAGGGTGAAGGCCGCTTGATCGCCGAAACGCCAATGGACCCCGAGGCGACCGGGCATGGTTCCTTCATTACACCCACGGCGTTCAAGATCGACGGCATGGATGCGCTGGAGACCGAACAGTTCGGACCCATCCTGCACATCGTCACCTTCAAGGCCAGCGAGGTCGATGAGGTCATCAATACCATCAACGCCAAGGGGTATGGACTGACCTTCGGCGTACACAGCCGTAACGAGAGCTTCACCCGGTATGTGGCCGAGCGCGTTCGTGTTGGCAATGTCTACGTCAATCGCAATATCATTGGCGCTGTCGTCGGTGTCCAACCATTTGGCGGACAAGGTTTTTCCGGAACGGGCCCCAAGGCCGGCGGGCCACATTACCTGCTGCGTTTCGCAACGGAAAAGACACGTACGATCAATACGGCAGCGCTTGGAGGCAATGCGTCTCTGCTTGCGCTTGGCGACGAGTAGCGCGAACGGCCTGTAACTCCTGGCCTACGGTGGGCGTGGCCATTGCCACGCCCCGGACAACAACAACCCAGGGATAATGACCATGGTTGAAAACAACATCACGATCGGCATCACGTTTGCCATCTATCTTTTAATAATGCTGGGCATCGGGGTTCTGGCCTACAAGCGCACCAGCGACCTCTCGGACTACATCCTCGGTGGCCGTTCACTCGGTCCGTGGACCTCGGCCATCTCCGCCGGCGCGTCTGACATGTCCGGCTGGCTGCTGCTGGGTCTCCCCGGCGCCGCCTACATCAGCGGGCTTTCCGCCAGCTGGATTGCGGTTGGCCTTCTGGCCGGCACCTGGCTCAACTGGCTACTGGTAGCACGGCGGCTTCGCGTGTACAGCTTCATTGCCAGCGACTCGCTGACGCTTCCGGAGTTCTTCGAGCGCCGCTTTCGCGATCACAGCCATATGCTCCGCGTCATCTCGGCCATCTTCATCCTGATCTTCTTCCTGTTCTACACAAGCTCAGGACTGGTCGCCGGTGGCAAGCTGTTCAATACCGTTTTCGGTATCGACTATTTCTGGGCCGTGACCTTCGGCACCATCGCCATCATTTCCTACACCTTCTTCGGCGGCTTTCTGGCGGTCTCATGGACTGACCTGATTCAGGGCCTGATGATGGCCGTGGCGCTGGTAATCGTACCGATCGTTGCCGTGTTCGACATGGGCGGTCTCAGCAACTCGATTGCCCGCATCAACGCCGAGAACCCGATGCTGCTCGAATGGTTCCGAGACGCTGCCACCGGTGAAAACCTGACCTGGATCGCCATCGTCTCGTCACTGGCCTGGGGCCTTGGCTATTTCGGCCAGCCGCATATCCTTGCGCGCTTTTCGGCCATCCGTAGCCCGAGCGACGTTCCGGCGGCGCGCCGCATTGCGGTCATCTGGTCAATGCTTGGCCTGATCGCAGCGGTCTGCATCGGTCTGCTGGGTCTTGTGTATGTGCCGAAGGATCTGGCCGATGGCGAGAAGATTTTCATGATCATGGTGAACTTCATCTTCCATCCAGCCGTTGCCGGCGTACTTCTGGCCGCGATTCTGGCCGCGGTCATGTCCACCGCCGACTCTCAGCTGCTGGTGTCGTCTTCAGCGCTTGCCGATGACTTCTACAAGGCCCTGTTTCGCAAAAACGCCACTCAAAAAGAGCTTGTGTGGGTCGGTCGCGTCTCGGTGCTCGGCATTGCCCTGCTTGCATACCTTCTGGCGCTCAACCCGGATTCAAGCGTTCTGACCCTGGTGTCCTACGCCTGGGCCGGATTTGGTGCAGCCTTTGGCCCGGCCTTGATCCTGTCGCTGTTCTGGAAGCGCATGACACGCTGGGGCGCGCTTGCCGGTATCGTTGTGGGCGGCGTGACTGTACTGGTCTGGGCGGAACTGTCCGGCGGTATCTTCGACCTTTATGAGATCGTACCGGGCGTTATCCTCTCCTACATCGCGATCGCGCTGGTGTCGATGATGACCAAGGCGCCGTCTCAGGAAATTCAGGACGAGTTCGATAGCGTGGTGGCCGAGCGGTAAGCGGCGCCACAGTGCTCTTGGCCCGCCTCTGGCGGGCTTTTTTTATGCGCACCACGCTCTCCATGCCCAAGCGTTACCACCTTCATTGCCCGTGTTCACGGCTTTTGGTTCGCTAAATCCCTGGCTTGCTAGCCCCCAGGCTCGCCAGACCCTCTGAATCAGACACAAAAAACCCCGGCCAAGCCGGGGTTTTTTGTGTTTCAAGCATCGATCAATGAATCTTTTTGACCGCCCAGCCCATCACTGCCTTGGCGGCAAATCCGATGAGAGCCAGAAGGATCAGGGTCAGAAACATCGAAATCGGCTTGACGATGAAGGTTGCAACCAGCACCCCGGCCACACCGCTCCAGACGTAGCGATCGTAGTCATCGACGTGCAGGGCATCCGGCACCCATTTCTGTACGAATTGACCGAACGAACCATCCCACGCCTTGTTGGCGAAGAAGGCCACCAGGCCGCAAACAACGATCCAAATCAAAGCTACCATCATTTCTCTCCATCACTGTCAGGGTCATGCGGGAACAGTCTAACAGACACTCACGCAATTACGTGATCGCCAACGAAGGGATTGTTCGATCGTTCCTGCCCAATGGTCGAGGCCTCGCCATGGCCCGGCACGAAGCGCATGTCATTGCCGAGTGACCAAAGCGTCGTCTTGATCGAGTGAACAAGTGTGTCGAAGTCGCCGCCTGGCAGATCCGTTCGCCCGATGGAGCCCTTGAACAGAACATCACCGGTCTGGGAAAGCCCTGCATCGTGATCGACGAAAATAACGTGGCCCGGCGCATGCCCAGGGCAGTGATAAACCGCCAGCTCACGCGCCCCCAGCCCCACTCGGTCCCCGTGGACAAGCCACTGATCGATGACCGGCGTTCGTGGTGGGGTAAGCCCGAACATCGAGGCCTGCTGTGAAAGCGCCGCAATCAGTGGCTCATCGGCCTGATGCGGACCAATTACCGGCACCTCGAAGCGCTCGGCGATATCCATCACACCGCCGACGTGATCCAGGTGGGCATGCGTCAACAGAATCTTGGTCGGCCGAACGCCCAGCCGCTCGACCGCCGCGATGATTCTATCGGCGTCACCGCCGGGGTCGACGATGGCTGCCTCAAGGGTATCGGTGCAGTACAGTACGGTGCAGTTCTGGGCAAAGGGCGTCACGGGCACGCAGAGGTAATCAAGGCTCATAAAAGGTATCCAAGGACGGTGTTCAAGCGGCAAGCCTAGCCTTGAGACAGGGCACGGTGCAATTTAAGGCGTTTTACGTGCTTTTTTTCAAAAAAATTCGCTTCTCTCCCTTGAAAGCGGATCAGGCCATCACAACGTAGTGATCATGGACGGGATATCTCCCGAGAGATTGATTGAGATGTTACGAAGCACTTAACGTCTGACCCGAACTTTTCGACATGCACTGACCGACCTTAGGATCCAATTATGGAAATCGCACAAAACACTGTCGTCGCCTTTCATTACACGCTCAAAAACGATTCGGGCGAAGTCCTCGACAGCTCCGAAGGCCGTGAGCCGCTGACATACCTTCACGGTGCGGGCAACATCGTACCGGGCCTTGAAAAGGAAATGGCCGGCAAAACCGAAGGCGAAAAATTCGAAGTACGCGTTGATTCCGCTGAAGGCTACGGCGAAGTTCAGCCGGCGCTGGTTCAGGAAGTTCCGCGTGATGCGTTCCAGGGCGTCGACAACGTCGAGCCGGGCATGCAGTTCCAGGCACAGACTGAAGGCGGCCCGCTGCTGGTCACCGTCAAGGATGTCCAGGGCGATACCGTCACTGTCGACGGCAACCACCCGCTCGCCGGCGAAGCACTGAACTTCGACGTAAGCATTCAGGAAGTTCGCGAAGCGAGCGCTGAAGAAGTCGAGCATGGCCACGTGCACGGCGAAGACGGCCACGAGCACTGATCGTCTCATTCGCTTTAAGCGAGTCTTTAAAAGCAGCGCATATTGCGCTGCTTTTTTGTAGGCTGAACAAAAAGATTCAGGGGGTGGAGTAGCCTTCATGGCGTGGACGTTACCCAGACACATTCGAGACGTCGCCGAGCGCGGGCTCGACCGTCAGGTTCGACTGGCGGTGACCGGACTGTCTCGAGCCGGCAAGACGGCCTTTCTGACCTCGCTGATCAATCAGCTCCGCCACGCAGGCCTAGATGCCCAACTGCATCTGATCAAGGCCTCGCGAGAAGGCCGGCTGCTCGGCGCCAAGCGCGAGCTTCAGCCGGATCTTTCCCTTGCCCGCTTTCCCTACGACGAGGCTTTATCGAGTCTTGGCGAGACGCCCCCACGCTGGCCGACGCCCACCCGTGGCATGAGCGAGCTGAGACTGTCGATTCGCTACAAGAGCGAGCGCCCGAGCAAGCGTCTTCTGGGGGAAACCTCGACGCTGACACTGGATCTGATCGACTACCCAGGTGAGTGGCTGCTTGACCTTCCGATGCTCAGGCAGAGCTTTCTTGACTGGTCACAGACCATGAATGCGCTATTGACCCCGTCGCGCCGTACGCACATGGCCGAGTGGCTCGAGGCTCAATCGGACCTGTCACCGGACCAGCCGGCCGATGAACAGCAGCTCGCGGATCTAAGCGCCCACTACACCGAAGGCCTTCATCGCGTACGCAATAACGGGGGCTACTTCATTCAGCCCGGCCGGTTTCTTTTGCCCGGCGAACTCGCAGGCGCGCCGGTTCTGCAGTTTTTCCCCTTGCTCAGCTGCGCCGACTGGTCCGATGAGGCGCTCGAGGCGTTGCCGCCCGAAAGTCTTTACAAGACCTTGAAGGCCCGGTTCGATCACTATCTGAAAACGGTCATCACTCCGTTTTATCGTCAGCATTTTCAACGCTTCGACCGACAGGTGGTCCTCGTTGATGTGTTGACGGCACTGAACAGTGGCCCGGAGGCGTTCGATGAACTTCGAACCACGATGGAAGCCCTGATGCAAAGCTTCAGCTATGGGCGTGCGGGCCTGATCAATCGCCTGTTCGCCCCGCGCATCGACAAGCTTGCCATCGCCGCCACCAAGGCCGATCACGTCACCCCCGATCAGCACGCCGCGCTGGTCGAGTTGTTGACCCAGCTCATGAACGAGCCCTTGAACGACCTTCGTTTCGGTGACATCGAGAGCAAGGCCTTCGCACTGGCCTCCATTGCCGCCACCGAGGCGCGCCGTCTCGAAGAACACGACGCTCAGGCCCTGAGCGGCACGACACTTGAAGGCGAACACGTGCTGATGTTTCCAGGCGAAGTGCCTTCGAAACTTCCGGACGCAGCGTTCTGGGCCCGGCAGGGCTTTCAGTTCACCGGGTTTCGCCCGCGTCCGCATACCGAGGGCCCGTTGCCCCATCTGAGAATGGATGCCCTGCTGGATTGGCTTCTGGGAGACAAGTGGCAATGACCGACCCTAAACCACCTCGCCGCTTCGAGGTGCCCACCGAATCCGCCAAGACGGCGCCACAGCCCATCCCGTCACTTGCCACTGCCCAGCATTTTCCGCTGGAAAGCGTCGGCGCCCGGGTCGAGGAGACACCTGAATCCGACACCCGCGCCGAGCGCGCCGTCGACGATGCCCTTAGCCCGCCCAGAAAACGCCGCTGGGGCCTTATGACGCTATTGAGCGCCAGTCTCGTTATTGGCGGGATACAGTGCGGCGTGCAGGTGTACGAGGCCGTGATCCAAAACGATCCATTCAGCGGGCTCTGGGCCGCACTGGGCGTATTTGGGGCAGGCCTTCTTGCCCGAAGCGGCGGAAAGGAACTGCTGCGGCTCAAACGGCTTCGCCGCCACGCCAAGGTGCGCAAGCGGCTCGAAAATACTCCGCTCGATCAGCCTCTTCTTGCCGATACCGCGCGTCACATGCGTGTGTCAAGGGATGACCCGCACTGGCGCTCCTATCAGAATGCGGTCAATGCGCATCACGACGGCGACGATATCCGCACGCTTTTCTCGCATCACCTGCTGGGGCCGAGAGACCGGGCCGCGTCTCAGCTGATCACGCGGATGTCGAGCGAGACCGCCGCCATGGTTGCCATCAGCCCGATCACCCTGCTGGATATGGGGCTGGTCGCCTGGCGCAACATGCGAATGATCGACCGACTGGCCGACATTTATGGGCTCGAACTTGGCTACGCCAGCCGCCTGCGCCTGTACCGACACGTACTGGCCAACCTGGCGTTTGCCGGAGCTTCCGAGATCGCGGTGGACATGGGCAGTGAACTGCTTGGCATGAATCTGGCTGAAAAGCTCTCAAGTCGCGCAGCTCAGGGGCTTGGAAGCGGGCTCATGACCGCACGACTGGGGCTTCGCGCTCAGCGCTTGCTCAGGCCGTTGCCCTTTACCCGCCAGGAACAGCCAACGCTTGGGCACGTTCGAAAGGCCCTGTGGCAGCAGCTCAAGCGCACCGATGAGCGCCGGGGCTGACGTATAGATAGTGCGTCAGCCTCGACGCACGTTGACCGGATAGATGGCGGTGTAGGCGCCGTCATCGACCGATAGCGTCCGGCAGGTCACGCCATAGACCTCCGATAATCGCTCGGGGGTCATGATCTCCGCCGTCGCGCCATGGTAGCGCCGCGTGCCATCGACCAGCATTAACGCGTCATCGGCGTAGCGCGTGGCAAGATTCATGTCATGCAGAATCGAGAGGGTCACGATGCCCTTCTCCCGGGTGTATCGGTGCACCGCCTCGAGCATCGTCAGCTGATTGGCGAGATCCAGCGCCGAGGTTGGCTCATCGAGCAGCAACAGCCGTGGCTTTTTCACCAGCGCCAGCGCAAGCGCAATCATCTGCCGCTCACCACCGGACAGCGCCTGCGGTACGGCGTCGGCGAAACGCTCGAGCCCGAGCCGGGACAGCACCTCCATCGCGGCGTCCTGATTGCCACTGCCGGTGCGCCAGGACACCCGGTGGCTGTTCTGGGCAAGCAGCAGCAGCTCAAAGACGCTCAGACGCACGTTCAGCGCGGTCATGTCCTGTGCCACGTAGCCAATGCGCTTGGCAGCCTCGACCCTTGTCAGCCGATCAAGGCGCTCACCGTCAACGTCAACCGTTCCCGAATAAGGCAACAGCCCGCACAGCGCCCGCATCAGCGTTGTCTTGCCGGCGCCGTTGGGGCCAAGGATCGACAGCGAACAGCCGTCGTCGACCGAGAATGACACGTGATCGACAATGCGCTTGCCGCTGCGATCAATGCAGAGTTCGGACACCGTGATGCTCATCGGACAGACAACCTCTGATCACGCATGATCAAGACAATGAAAAATGGCAGGCCAATCAATGAGGTCATCATACCGATCGGTAACGCAACACCGGGGATGATCAACTTGCTGGCAAGCGAGGCAAGTGTCATGAAGATGACGCCACAGGCAAGCGTCACCCCGACCATGAAGCGCTGGTCCTCGCCCACCAGCATGCGCGCGACGTGCGGCGCCACCAGCCCGACGAACCCGATGATGCCGACAACCGAGGTGACGGCGCCGGCGAGCACCGCCGCAAGCGCCAGCATGAGGATGCGAAGCCGTCGCACGTTAAGCCCGAATACGGCCGCCTCATCGCCAAAGCTTCGAAGCGCGGTCAACGCCCAGGTTCGCGTGAAAACAAGCACCAGCGCCACCACCATGACCGCGGCACACAGCTGAATCTGTGTCCATGAGGCGCGCATCAGTGACCCCATCTGCCAAAACACCATGCTTTGAAGCTGATCGGCACTTGCCAGGTACTGAACCAGCCCCAGCAGTGCGCTGAATACGAAATGCAGCGCGATACCCAGTAACGTGATGGTCTGAAGGCCCATACGCCGCCCGGCAAGCATCAAGATCAGACCGACCGTCAACAGCGAAAAGAAAAACGCGTTGGTCGCAACCAGCAGGCTCTGATTCAAAAACGGCAGCGCCGAGAGCACTGACGCATTGAAGGCAAGCGCCAGCGACGCACCGAAGCCGGCAGCCGACGACACCCCAAGCGTCAGGGGTTCAGCAAGCGGGTTGTTCAACACGGTCTGCATCAAGAGCCCGGCAAGCGCCAGCCCCATGCCGGTCAGCACGGCCATCAGGGTCATCGGCATGCGGAGCTGCCAGATGATCACGCGGGTGCTTGCCGAGACCTCATCCGGGCGAAAGAGTCCGTTGAGCACCTCAGACAGCGACAATGTCCCCGAGCCCACCATGATGTCGGCAATGAGGGCCGCGAATGCCAGCGCGATCAAAAGCACCAGCAACAGCGTACGACGACCGACACTGGCGCTGTAGCGTTCAGCCTGACCGGCACGGGTCTGGGTTACAAAAGAAGCCATGTCACTCCACGGTTGGTTCAGACACACCTTGAAAAAAGGCCTGACACGGCGTCAAGCGACACCGGTCGGCGTTTCATGGCCGCGTGGCAAGCGGCCGACATGGCCTTCGGGCCGGCCCCGCTTCAACGCGACCACCCGAAAATCAGGCGCTGAAGTATAAACATTCTTCTTTGCATCCGACAATCACTCACCTTTTGGCTCGACCTGTCCTCGTCTCCTCCCGACTTAGAGCAGTCGCGCCTTCAAGGTACGTGCCACGGCCGCGTCGCTGTGATCACCGATGACGGTCACCTCTGGAAGCGCCGTGAAGAGATGCGGATGCGCATTCGACACCAGGTGCGCCTGGCCGGCCACCGACAGCATCTCGTAATCGTTGAGATTGTCACCAAAGGCCAGGCACGCCGACGCCGGCAGTGACAGACGGTCGAGCAGCGCCTCAAGCGCCGAGCCCTTGGTGGCCCCTTTCGCCATGACCTCGAGCGAATTGGGCAGCGAATAGGTGATATGAACCTGAGCTTCAAAGCGAGCGCGCAACTCGGTTTCAAGCGCAGCCAGAAGGCGCGGCTCACCGATGAAAAAGACCTTGCCGACGTGCTGCCCCTCGAGGGCGGCCAGGTCGCCCACGCGATAGGAAAACCCCGTGCTTTCGTGAAAGGCCAGCAGATTGGGTGACTCGGCGTCGATCCACCAGTGATCGGCGGTATATACATTGACTCGAACATCGCCCGGGACATCCAGCTCACCGATCAAGGCGCTCGCCAGAGCGGCATCGAGCGGACGCTCGAACACCAGCTGATCATCCGGCGCGTGCAAATAGGCGCCATTGGTGCTGATGATGTGTGCCGAGACGCCCAATTGGCGCCGCACCTCTCGAATGTCCTCGACGTGGCGCCCCGAGGCGATGGCCAGATGATGGCCTTTTGCCTCGAGCGCCTGAAAGGTCTCGACCGTCAGCGGGTCCAGCGCATGCTGGCTATCAAGCAGGGTATTATCGAGGTCGGTGACTATTAATTGTGGCGTCATGACAGGCCTTTATGGATCGGTGTAAGTAACGTGGGATCATGCAGCAGCGCCAGCGCGCCGTCGAGGGCGTCGCCCTGAGCATCAACCAGACGCGCGCGATAGCGCTCAGGCAACCACTCGGACAGCGGGCCACCGAGCCCTCCGGACAACGCCAGCGGCAACCGGCCCTCGGGGTCGAGCGCCTCGATCATCTCGGCCATTTCCCGGCCCGCCCAATTCAAAAGCTCACGGGCTTTAGGATGAGTCGAGTGCACAAGCACAATCGGTGCAAGCCGCGCGAACGCATTGGCGTCCATTGCACTCAAGCGAGCCACCAGCGCTTCGATGTCCGTAACCTTGAGCGCTTGCGCCAGCGCCTCTGAAAAGGCATCCGGCACGCAGCGCCCATCAAAGGCCTTTTGGAGATGGCGCGAGGCATGAAGGCCAAGCCAGGCCCCACTGGCTTCATCGCCGACCGGAAACCCGAAGCCACCCACCAGCGACACCTCCCGCGCCGCATTCACGGCGGCGCCGATACTGCCTGTGCCGAGCGCCAGAAGAACGCCTGCGCGGCGTTGATGGGCACCGACCAGCGCCGTCGTAACGTCGCTTTCAAGCACCAGCGTATGACACACCGGCAGCGCGCTTTTGAACACGCGATGCCATTCGGGCTGATTAAGCCCGGCAAGCCCGATGGCAAGCGCGGTGGTCGACCAGTCAATCGATACACCGAGCGCAGCGCCGGCGCGGTGGATCAGCGGCTCGATCACGCCCCAGGCACTTGACGCCCCGCGCGAGAGCGCCGAGGGGCCGCCCTCGAGTTCAATGAAGGCGCCGGTCGACGCGCGTGCGCGAAGGCGTGTCCCGCTGCCGCCGCCGTCAACGGCCACCCAAAGGGTCGGCTCAGCCATGGTCGGCCTCGACGCGCTGCCCACCGATCCAGACGCCCTGGAGGTTGCCGTCTCGATCGAGCGCGAGCACATCGGCGCGACGGCCCGGCGCCAGCACACCGCGATCAGAAAGCCCCAGATACTCCGCCGGCCAGGTCGACAGTCGGTGTACGGCCTGCGCCAGCGTGTCTCCGAGCGTCATGAAATTCTTAAGCGCCTGGTTCATGGTCAGTGCGCTGCCGGCAAGCGTGCCATCCTCGAGCCGCACACTGTCGCCCTGTTTGAACACCCGCTGGGCCCCGAGCCGGTACTCGCCTTCGGGCATGCCGGCGGCAGCGGTTGCATCGGTGATGCCGTAAAGCCTTGGAATCGCCCGCATGGCAGCATGCATCGCGCCAGCTTCAACGTGCACCAGATCCGGGATGATTTCACAAAACGTCGCATGCGCAAGCGCAGCCCCGACGATGCCGGCATTGCGGTGCCCAAGCGGCGTCATGGCATTATAGAGGTGGGTAAACCCGCTGGCGCCTCGGGAGAGTGCTGTGCAGCCGTCCTCGAACGTGCCGCAGGTGTGACCGATCTGCACTCGAACCTGCCGGGCGGTGGCGTGCGTGATCAGCGCGTCGTGCCCCTCGATATCAGGCGCAAGCGTCATGACCTTAATCGGTGCCCGCGCCAGAAGCGTGTCGAACTGCGCGGGCGTGCCGGGGCACGCATAAGGCGGCTGGGCGCCGAGCTTGTCGGGATGAATGAACGGGCCTTCCAGATGCACCCCCAAAAGCCGCGCCTCATCAGGTGCCTGATGCCTCATTGCCTCGGCAATGGCGTCAAGCGCCGCCTCGATATCCGCCATCGGCGCGGTCATGGTCGTGGCAAGCAGGCTGGTGGTGCCAAATCGGGCGTGTGTCGAGGCCATGACATGCGCCGCCTCCCCCGCCTCCATCGCATCACTACCCCCGCCGCCGTGGACGTGCAGATCGATGAAACCGGGTACAAGATAAGGGGCGTCCGTGCCCGGTGGCGTTGCCTTATCGGCCGGCGTAACCGCCGTTATCGCGCCCTCCAGAATCTCGAGCGTGCCCCATTGCCATCCGGTCGGGGTCAGAATGTGTCCAGTCAGCGTCATGTCGTTCAAGGCCCTCAAGGTCAATGCCATGTTCGAACATAAAAAATGGTCGATGCGGTCGCGTACTGTACGCGGTTCATTTTCAAGGCGCACGCAAAGTGCGTAGCGCGGACAATATAACGGTATAAAAACAACGAGCGCGATCATGGCACACTACTAACTCACTCATCGAGCGGCCACGAAATCGACATGCCTTCAAATACTACCCTGCCCGTCATTGTCGTAAGCGGGTTTCTCGGCAGCGGCAAGACCACCCTGATCAACCACTGGGTTCAGGAACCCGGCATGGCACGCACGCTGGTCATCATCAATGAGTTTGGCGACATCGACCTCGATCACCCCTTGCGCGCTCACTCCCGAGGCGAGGACACGCCAACCACGCTGACTCTGACGGGCGGTTGCATCTGCTGCACACTTGAAAAGGACCTGCTTCACACCTTGAAGGATGCCCTGTGGCGCTTCGCCCGCCAGGGCACGCCGCAGTTCGATCGCATCCTGATCGAGACCACCGGGGTCGCCAACCCGGCACCGATCGTTCATACGCTGGCAAGCGATGCCCGGCTTGCCCGAAAGCTGCACTTCGAAGGCACTCTCGTGACCGTGGATGGCGCCCACGCGGCGCATTCGCTGAGCGCCTACCCGGACGCCAGCGCACAGCTTGCAAGCGCCGATCTGGTGCTCACGACCAAGACTGACCTGATCACCACCTTCCAACAAAACGCCCTTGCAACTCTGGTGCGCGCCCATTCGCCCCACGCACCGATGCTCGACGCACGCGACACGGAGGGCGCGACGGTGCTCGAGCGCCTGACGCAAGCCGTCAAGGTCGAGGCGCCCTTGACCTTCACCGTGCCCGGAACGATGTCACAGCCCGGCTCACTGCTGACCCCGAGCATGGCACCGGCGCACACCGAACGCTTTGAGGTTCACCGCATTCACATCGAGCAGGCCGAGCACCTGAGTGCCGAGTCGCTCGAGCAGGCCATCGACGAGCTGACTCATGACGCCGGTAAGGAGATCGTTCGCTTCAAGGCGCGCCTCAAGAGCCGGACCGGGCGCTGCATCTATAGCCAGGGCCTGCATCACAGCCGCGCCCCGACGCGAACCGCTTCGACGGAAAGCCCAGGTGACGAGGGGCTTGAGCTCCTCTTGATCGCACACCGTCCAGCGACGCCGACGCTCAAGAGCGCCCTGATGCGCCTGGCCAAACGCCTTGAGGGTTGAACTCGGCCCTGAATGAAGCCATATCCATTCGAGGACATCATTTTGCCGGTATAACGCCCCAAGGGAGGACCCATGACCACATTGATCGTTGGCGCGCATGGCAAGATCGGCCAGCGCCTTTGCCAGCTGGCCGTGAGCGCCGGCCAGCCCATCCGTGCACTGGTGCGAAACGAAGAACAGCAAAAGCGTCTTGAAGCCCTGGGCGTCGAGACCGTGCTCGGCGATCTTGAAGGGTCACTCGAGCACGCGTTCAAGGGCTGCGATGAGCTTGTCTTTACCGCCGGCTCCGGCCCCGATACCGGCCTCGACAAGACGTTGATGATCGATCTCAACGGTGCCTACCGCTGCGCAGAGCTTGCAGAAGCCTTCGGCTTCAAGCGCGTCATCATGGTCAGCACCCGCCATACCGATCCGCTCGACGGGCCCGAGGCGCTTAAACCCTATCTCTCGGCCAAAAAGGCCGCCGACTACCGTGTCGCGCAAAGCCCGGTGCCCCATGTCATCGTGCGTCCGGGCAAGCTGACCGATGAATCCGGAAGCAATCATTTCAGCCAATTTACAGACGGCGCCAATAACGGTGAGGTCTCGCGCGATAACGTGGCTCAGGTGGTGTGTGAACTTATGAGTGATCCAACACTTTTTGAACTCGAGTTCGATCTGCTTGACGGCGAACAGGACTGGTCGTCGTTCAAAAGTGCGCTCTGAGCCGCCGGATCACTGAAAATCCCTTTCCCCATCAAGGGCGACCCCTTATAGTGGGGCGCCCTGACCCGCCAGACACGATTGACACTATGCTGCAAAACAACTCGTTGCTTGCTCAACTCAAGCAAGACATCCGAAGCCAGACTCCGCGCGTTACTGGCACGATCAAGGCCACTGACAAAAGCTATGGCTTCATGGACGGCGATGATGGCAACAGCTATTTCATTCCGCCGCCCCACATGAAAAACGTGATCCATGGCGATCGCGTCGAAGCGGCGCTTCATACCGAAAACGAACGCCAGAGCGTGGAGCCGGAAGTTCTGCTCGAGCCCGGCCTATCCCGTTTCATCGGTCGCGTTAAAAAGCGCGAGGGTCGCGTGTCGGTCGTGCCGGATCACCCCTCGATTCGAAACACCCTGAGTGCACGCCTTGCCAAGCAGCTCGATGACAGCACGATCAATGACGGCGACTGGGTCGAGGCAAAGCTTTTGCGTCACCCGCTAAAGCCGGATGATCGCAGCTTCTACGTCCAGGTCGAGGCGTTGATCGCGCCGTCCGATGCCGCCGATGTGCCCTGGCGTGTCACGCTTGCCCGTCACGCACTGGAGCAGGCCTCGCCGAGCGACAAGAGCGAGTGGCCGCTGCTTGAGGACAGCCTTGCGCGGGAAGACCTGACCGACCGGCCGTTTTTCACCATCGACAGCGCCTCTACCCAGGACATGGACGATGCCCTGTGCATTCGCGAACGTGACGAAGGCGGCTGGGTACTGACGGTTGCCATCGCTGACCCGACCGCCTACGTTCAAGCTGGCGACAGTGTCGATCTCGAAGCGCGTCAACGCGCGTTCACGGTCTATCTGCCGGGTCAGAACGTCACCATGCTGCCGGAAACGCTGGCCAACGACCTGTGCTCGCTGAAGGAAGATCAGGTGCGTCCGGCGCTTGCCTGCGACATCACCGTCGCCGCCGACGGCAGCATCGAGGACCACCGTTTCTTTGCCGCCCATGTGACCTCCAAGGCCAAGCTCAGCTACGACAACGTATCCAACTGGCTCGAAGGCACCGAGGGCGCCACCTGGACACCGGATTTCGATCACGGTGAATCCCAGCTCAAGGCGCTCGAGGCACTGACCCATGCCCGCTATCAATGGCGCCTGGCCAATGCACTGGTGTTCGCGGACCGTCCGGATTATGCGTTCGAGCTCGACGAAGTCGGCAACGTGCTGGCCATTCACGCCGAGCCTCGCCGTATCGCCATGCGGATGATCGAAGAATCGATGATTCTTGCCAACATCTGCTGTGCCAAGCATCTGGCCGAGCATGTAGGCCACGGCATCTATAACGTTCACACAGGCGTTGCGCCTGAAAAACGCGACCAGGCGGTCGAGTTTCTGGCAACCCAGGGCGTGGAAGCAACACCCGACCAGCTCGGCGAACTCGAGCGGTTCACCGCCCTTCGTCGTTCGATCGAAGCCAAGGGCGATGCCTGGCTCGACGCTCGTCTGCGCCGGTTCCAGGGCTATGTCACCATCACGGCGACACCCGGCCCCCATTTCGGCATGGGCCTTGAGGCCTACGCGACCTGGACCTCGCCGATTCGAAAGTACGGCGACATGATCAACCATCGCTTGCTCAAGCAAACACTCGCTCAGGGCGAAACGGCGCTGCCGGCCGCGGAAACCGAAACCGAGACCGAACACCTGACCGAGCGTCGCCGGCTGAACCGCATGGCCGAACGCGACGTCAAGGATTGGCTCTATGTGCGTTTTCTGCGCGAGGCGGCCGAGACCAACCAGCCCTTCGATGCCGAGATCATGGACATCAAACGGGGCGGCATGCGCGTCCGGCTTCTCGACAACGGCGCCACGGTGTTCATGCCAAGCTCGACGCTTCACAGCGACAAGACGGCTGTGGCCATCGATGACAAGGACGGTATCGTTCGTATCAGTGACGCCGTTGCCTACCGACTCGGTGATGCGGTTCGCATCGAACTCAGCGAAGCACGTGAAGACACGCGCTCGTTGATCGGTCGCCCCGCCGCCGCCCAGTAAGCCAACGCCCGCATTCGCGGGCCTTGCCTGTTTCACACTCGGCCCGGCGATGGGCCCGACGGAGGTATCGGCACCGTGCACATTGCCGATGTTACGATGTTCTATGCGCCTTCAAGTGGAGGCGTTCGCACCTATATCGATGCCAAGCGCCGTCGCCTGCCCCAGCCGGGGCAGACGCGGCATAGCGTCTTCATCCCCGGTACCGAGCACCGCGAGATCGACACTCATCTCTATACCGTGCCGGCACCGCCGCTGCCCTTCAGTACCGGCTACCGCTTTCCCCTGCGCCGTCACCACTGGTGTCAGGCGCTTGAGCGGCATCGGCCGGACATCATCGAAGCGGGCGACCCGTACGTCACCGGCTGGGCCGTGCGTGACAGCGCCCGGCGCCTTGATGTGCCGGTGGTCGGTTTTTATCACTCCGATTTACCGGTGCTTCTTGGCAAGCGGTTCGGCACCTCTGTCGAGCGCCTGACCCAGCGCTACGTCAAACGGCTTTATGGGCATTATCAGCGTGTGCTCGCACCAAGTGCCCTGATGGCCAACAAGCTCGAACAGGCAGGCGTTCGCCACGTAAGTGTTCAGCCGCTCGGAGTCGACCTCACGACATTTCGTCCGGAACTTGACGACAGCGCACGCGTCAAACGGGAGCTCGGCCTTGATGACGAGACGCGACTTCTGATGTTTGCCGGTCGTGGCTCGCCTGAAAAGAACATGCCGATCCTTCTGGAAACCGCCCGTCAGCTCGGCGACGGCTATCACCTGCTGTTGGTCGGCTCCAACCTTCCAACGCAGCTGCCCGAGAACGTCAGCTGCACAGACCACTTCTGCACGCCCGATGAGGTCGCCCGCTACATGGCCTCAAGCGATGCCCTGCTGCACGCCGGCACGCAGGAGACCTTTGGATTGATCGTATTGGAAGCCATGGCCTGCGGTACGCCGGTGGTGGCCGTACGCGCAGGCGCCTTGCCGGAAAACGTGCCGGAAACCTGTGGACGCCTGTGCCGCCCGGACGACCCCGCGGCAATGGCCGATGCGGTGCGCTCGCTGTTTGAAAGCGATCAAGACGTGCTTTCTCGACACGCGCGCCAGTTTGTCGAGCGCCGCCACGACTGGGACATCATCGTCGAGCGGCTGCGCGGTCATTATCAGGAACTGCTGACGGGGGCCCCGGCCTCCGAACTGGAAATCGAACATGGCTGAACTTATTCATTCGGGCCGGGACATGCTGGTCGCCCTGCATGATATCGCCCCGCAAACCTGGCAGGACTACCGCCCGTTCGTCGAGGCGATCGATCGCATGTCGGTCTCGGTTCCGATGACCTGGCTGGTCGTGCCTGAATTTCATCACGGCAAGTCAACCTTCGATGATCCAGCGTTCATGTCGCTTCTGGAATCGCGCCTTGCCAAGGGCGATGAGCTGGTGCTTCACGGCTATTACCACTGTGATGATGCCCCCGCGCCCCGCACGCCGAAGGACTACTTCATGCGCCGGCTCTACACCGTCGAAGGCGAGTTCTACGGACTGGCAGAGCGCGAGGCCACCGAGCGCCTGAACGCCGGCATGGCGCTGTTTGAACGCCAGGGCTGGCCGCTCAAGGGCTTCGTCGCCCCGGCCTGGCTCATGAGCGAGGGCACCCGCTCGGCGCTTCGCACCAGCGGGCTTGATTACACCACCGACCCTAAAACCATCTACAGCCTGCCCGAGTTCGAGGCCCATTCGGCCCCGACCCTGGTCTGGAGCGCCCGCAGTGCCTGGCGTCGCAAGATGTCGTATCTGGTCAACGAACGCGCCAAGCACAAGCATCGTGAGGCTCAGGTCGTAAGACTCGGGCTGCACCCGGTGGATATGCGCTATTCGGTCGCGTTCGATTACTGGATCAAGGCGATCGAGGACATGCTGGACGAGGGCCGGACGCCACGCACCAAACATCAATGGCTTCGCGCCGGCCGGCCCCATCGGGCCAGCGCCTGATGCACACCCCTTCTATTTAATCTGCATCGGATGCGGTTATGACACGAACGCTTTGGCTTCTAGGCGCAGGCCTTCTGGCCATATTGCTGGTTCCCCTGTTTCTTGGCGGAAGCGGTCTCTTCGCCCAATTGCAGGATTTTCCGTTGACGCTGTTGTTGACCATGCTTGGCATGATCGTCGTCTGCTGGAACCTGAACGCACTGAAGCTTCGAATCCTTTTGAAAGGGCGAGCGACCGATTTTGGCCACATGCGGGCCTTCGGCGTGGTGATGGCAAGCGAGTTCGCCATCTGCGCAACCCCCGGCGGCACTGGCGGCCCGCTGACGCTGATCTCACTTTTGACGCGTCACGGCCTGCGCCCGGCCCAGACCACGGCGGTATTCGCCGTCGATCAGTTGATCGATCTTCTGTTCTTTCTGTCTTCCCTGATCGCACTGTCGATCTACATCCTGATCAAGGCAGTGGATCTGCAGGTCGGCTGGCTTCTGGGCGTGCCGATTCTTTTGCTGACGGTCGGGCTCAGCCTTCTGTTTCTGATTGCGCGCTACCACGACCGCGCCATCCGGTTCGTCGCCCAGTGCCTGGTGCGCTTTCGCATCAAACCGGAGCGGCGCCAGCGCTTGAACCGTCGCCTGCTGATCTTTCGGGACTCGCTTCGAGAAACCCTCAAGATGCCGCGAATGCTGCTAATCAGTGCCTTCGTGGTGAGTGTCGCGCACTGGCTGGTGCGCTACAGCATTCTCTATTTCACGGTGATCGGTCTTGGCAAGCATCTGGACTGGACCTGGACCTTTCTGGTACAGATGCTCTCAATGGCGGCCGGTCAGCTGACGCTGCTGCCGGGCGGCGCCGGCGGCACCGAACTGAGCTCATCCGCTCTTCTCGCCCCGATTCTTGGCCAGAGCACCACCGCCGCCGCCATCCTGATCTGGCGCGGCATCACGTATTACTTCTACCTGATCGCAGGCGCGCCCATCTTTCTGATGCTGGCTGGCCGCCCTCTGCTCAAGCGCATTCTGCGGGGCAAGACGTCCAAGGACGACTTTCAGGAGCTAAACTGAAAAACGCCGCAATGCGGCGTTTACCCAAGTTTCAGATACCTCGACTCGAAAACCCCTTGATTCAGTTGCATGAGGACGGCGACTCGGGCCCCGGCACGCACGGCGCGGCCGCGGTTTGAGAGCCTTCATTGTCCACCTTGGGCGGGTCGAGCTTGACCGTATAGTCGCTGCCGCCCCCGCCTGCGCAGCCCGTTAATGCAAGAACGAGCGCCGCGACTGCCAGTGTGTAAGGGTTCATCGCCTTCCTCCTGTCCGATTGTTTTCATTACCCAGCATGAAGCCTTCCAGTGTAGCGCCTGTGTCGCTAGGCGCCTGTACGGGGGTCAGTGTGTCCGCGCATGTGCGCTGGAATCGCGACACGCTCGATCAGCTCGAACACAAGCTCGGTCACGACCGCGAGCGGGTACTAACCGGAGCGTCGCCATCCATGGTGTGTGTCCTTTGTTGATGCGTCCAGATGACAGTCAAGTCTGGCACAGCCACAAAAAAACGCCCCATTGGGGCGTTTGGTTCAGCAGTTGCCTTTCTTGGCCTGGCCGGGCGGACAGAACCCACCCTGACCGTGATGGCCGTTGTGGCCATCATCGATGATGACCGGTGGTTCAGCCGAAATGCGGGCCGGGTGATAGCTGCATGCCGAAACCATCAAGGCAGCCAACACAACAAACAAACAGCGCGATAGCAACATTAAACCTCTCCCCCTCTGACTGAACTTATTTAAAGCATTCTGAGCGCCTAGCGCATCGAAGTGGTGCAGTAGCGCCCTTAAAACGATACGCGGATTCACGGCGTGTCGCCTGCCCTGCACCTCACTTGGCCTCACTCACTACTCTCTTTGCATGGAATGAAAATTGCATAGTGCCTTACTGGCGCTCGCGGTACATGAAAGACGTACGATTGCGACATTAAGCGTCTGGAACAAAAGAGTTATCGGCCATCGCTTCAATTTATTGCATACACCGACGATAAGATACCTATACCATCCAAGGACCGCGCCGCGCAGACTTATACATGGATACTCTGGCCCACTCAATTCCCCCGACGCCCGCCGATTATAAAGCGCGGTTTCTGATCGCGGCGCAGCGTGATTACACCCGAGGCTCGACCCTCTTTTCAGCCGCAGCCCAGGTATTTTGCGCACTGATCATGCTGTTCGTTCCCGGAGTCAACGGCGAGACCGGCTTACTCCCGCTGTGGGCGGCAGCGATCTGCACGCTTTCAATCACCCTGCTGCTGCTTCAACGCCGATGGCAGAACTGGGACCATAAACTGTTTGAGCGTGCCTTTTTCATCTACAGCCTGCTTCTGGCCGCGTGCTGGGCAGCACTACCGATCGTTACGTTTCCCGGCACATCACCGGACCTTCAGGTGTTTATAAGCCTTGCCATTGCAGGTGTCATCGGCGCAGGCAGCTTCACCCGGGCCGCCTATCCGAAAGTGTTCACCAGCTGGATTGTCGTGATCTGCACTGGCTGCGCTATTGCCATCAGCATGATGCCCGACAAGCTTCTATGGCACTTTCTGTTGATCGTTTCCTGTTATTGTCTGGTGATCTCGGTCATCAGTTACAAGCTCTTCAAGACTCTTCAAGCCCGGAGCCACAGCGAGGCTGAACTTGCCCACCGCAACGAGTTCATGGGGGTCTTGCTCAATGAGCTGGAACACTCTTTAAGCGATTGGCTGTGGGAAACCGATGCCCGTTTCACCCTGACCCATATTTCGCCCCGCCTCATGCGGGTGACTCGGATGAGCGAACAGGAGTTGGCGGCGCGCCCGGTCACCGAACTGGTGCGGGAGTTTGCCTGCAATGAAAGCTATCAGGAACTTACCGAGTGCGTTCGGGCACGCAAGCCCTTCAGCCGTGTGGTCGTTCGCTTTGATTTGAAAGGCTCGAGTCACTGGTGGGAAATTACCGGTAAGCCAAGCTTCGATGATTCGGGGCGCTTCATCGGGTACCGAGGCGTCTGCAGCGACGTAACTGCACGCCAGCGCGCGAGTCTCGGCATGGCGTATCTCGCCGAGCATGACAGCCTGACCGGCCTCAAGAACCGGAGCTGGTTTTTGCAATACCTTCAGGTGCAAACGCAAAAGGATACCCTGGATCCCCCGCCGAAACGCCTTGCACTGATGATTCTCGACATCGACAACTTCAAACCGATCAACGACCACTATGGTCACAGCTTCGGTGACAAGTTTCTGGTGCGTTTCTCAGAGCGCCTTCAAAGCGCACTCGGCGGCTGGTCGAGCCACGCCGTTCGTTTGGGTGGCGATGAGTTTGCCATTATCCTGCACGTTACCGACCTGGATGAGGCCAAACAGTTTTCCCGGTCGCTGTTCACACAATTTCTCACACCGCTTCCCGTCTATCAGCATGCCATCAAGGCTCAGTTTTCAATCGGCCTGGCCCTTCTGCCACGTGGTGAACACACAACGCCTCAACATCTGATCCTCAACGCCGACATCGCGATGTATGAGGCCAAGCGCCTCGGGGGGCAAACGCTTGTTAACTTCGACCAGGCCCTCGGCGAGCGAATTTCCGAGCGCCAGACACTCATTCACGATTTGAAGGCCGCCCTCGACACCGATCAGCTCTCGCTTTACCTGCAGCCGATCGTCGAGGCAAGCAAGCAAAGTATTGATCACTACGAAGCCCTGCTGCGCTGGCAGCACCCCACCCGGGGAATGATAGGGCCCGACATATTCATTCCGCTGGCCGAGGAAACCGGCCTGATTCACCCGCTGGGCAACTTCGTGATCAAACAGGCCTGCACCCTGCTTGCAGCGCTTCCCGAGACCCAGGGGCTTGCGATCAACCTGTCGGCTCATCAATTGGTCGACCCGGCGCTTTATTCGAATATCACCGAAGCCTTGCTTGAAGCCAACGTATCTCCAAGCCGTCTAACGCTTGAGGTCACGGAAAGCGCACTGATGCAAAATGCCACCGAGGCCAAGATTCTACTCGAGCGCTTTCATGAACTCGGCGTGACGCTTGCGCTCGACGACTTCGGCACCGGGTACTCCTCGCTGGCCTACTTGAACCTGTTTCCGTTCGATACGCTCAAGATCGACCGTTCGTTCGTCAATCAGCTCGGAAGCGTCAAGGACAGTCAGCCGATCATCTCGACCATCATTTTGCTTGCCCGTGAACTCGACCTGCGCGTGACCGCCGAGGGGGTCGAAACCGAGGCACAGGCCTTCCTTCTCAAAGAACTCGGCTGCCATGCGTTACAGGGGTATTATTTCGGCCGCCCCAGCCCACTGGAAGACCTGGCCTTGCCGCTGACACACTGATGGTTTTCAACGCGGCCAAGGCCCGCTATTATCGACTCGCCCCCAAGGGGCATTCGTTCTCAGGGCGGGGTGCAAGTCCCCACCGGCGGTGGTTCGGCACAGTGTGTCGACAAGCCCGCGAGCGCCTGCATCGACAGGGTCAGCAGATCCGGTGAGACTCCGGAGCCGACGGTGATAGTCCGGATGAAAGAGAATGAGATTTCAGCCTGCGCTCATGGCGTCGCCTGCATTCCATGCTCATGCCCTGATTCTGGTGACACGACCTAGAGATAAAAGCCATGAATCAGCTCTCACCTTCAAGTTACGCAACCAAGGCCCGTATCGGCTTCATTCAGGCCGACTGGCACAGCGATATTGTTTCAAAGGCACGCCACGGCTTCGGCCAGGCCCTCGAGGCGCTGGGCCTCAATGAACAGCAGATCATTGATGTCACGGTTCCGGGTGTGCTCGAGATTCCACTTCAGGCGCGCCTCATGGCCGAACAGAATCAGTGCGATCTGATCGTTGCAGCCGGATTCATCGTCGATGGTGGCATCTATCGCCACGACTTCGTCTCGAGCACAGTCATCGATGCCCTGATGCGCGTTCAGCTCGATAGCCTCGTACCTGTGCTTTCCGTGGTACTCACACCGCACAATTTCCAGGAAAGCGAAGCGCATGAGGCATTTTTCCGCGAGCACTTTGTCGCCAAGGGTCAGGAAGCGGCCAACGCCTGCCGCATGACACTTGACAACATGGCAACGCTCAAGCGTTGAGCCACCGGCCCGGTGCTGCGCACCGGGCCGGCTATACCCATGCTCGACCGCATCGATCTCGCCATTCTCGACATCCTGAAACGCGATGCCCGCATCAGTTTTCAGGCGCTGTCCGAGCGCGTTCATCTAACGCCGCGCCCCTGTCAGGCTCGGGTGCGAAAACTCGAACGCATGGGTGTGATTCGGGGGTACTGCGCGCTCGTCGATGATTCAGCCGCACGTCCAGGACTCTCCCTTCTGGTCCTGGTCGCGCTGTCGAGTCTGGGCGGCCGCCAGGCTCAACGGCGTTTCGAGGCATTGATGCAAAACTGCGACGAAGTCATCGAGTGCCGCCTGATCAGCGGCGCGTTCGATTACAGCCTTCGCATGCAGTGCGCCGATATGGAACATTACCGCCAGCTGACCGAAACGTGGCTGAACCATACCGAGTTCGAGATCGACAAGCTGGTCAGCAACCCAGAGCTCAGCGTACTCAAACACCCCTACGCCTGAGCGCTTCCCGCACATCAACACCGAAGTACATCTCTTTATTACCCCCCCAAACAGCCGATTACGCTGTTTAGCTTTCGCCATACAGCTGAAAACAGTGTGCCTACGCTATAAAACGACCGGGATTGCGCGCGAAGAACATCGACAATAGTCAGACCACGTCGTCTACAGTCAGAGATGACCTCTCGTTTCGGAGCGCCCATGCCCGTTGTTCGCACCGCCACTTTTGATGATCGCCCCAGACTCGATGCGCTGCGCTCGCGACTGCACCCCTGGTGGCCACAGGACACCCTTGATGACGCGTTGTGTCAGCTTGCCGACCCCTGCGCTGATGCACGCGAGACACCGAAATCAGGTCACGCGGTCATCCTGATGATTGAAAACACCCATGGCGACATTGTGGCCTTCGCGGCATTGGCCCTTGGCGCCGTCGAAGGGACACCGCCGTTTTTCAGTTTCCATCGCGACCGAATCACCAGCCACTCCCATGCGCTAGACGTGCACCGCCCCCTTGAGACCCTTGGCATCACCAACGCGTTGACCCATCACATTCGCCTCGGCCCGATTGGCTTGTTCGATACCGCCGATGTTGAAACGACCCAACTGCTCGCAGCGGGCTGTCTCGGGTATTTATTGACCGCCAATCACGCGCGCGCCCCGGTTCTATGCGAACTGCCAGGTACGTCCGACGCGCACGGTGAAAGCCCCTTCTGGCACGGCGTCGGCGGGCGCTTTTTCGGCGTAAGCCACGCTCGAGCCGAGGCGCTGTGGCAAGCCCGCCAGCGCGATTTCCTGGCTGACATGCTGCCGCTTTATCCGCTGTACGTGCCTCTTCTGCCTGAAACGACTCAAGCCGCGCTCGGCGTCGAACACGAAACCCTAACGCCCTGGCGTCACGCATTGGAGGCGCTCGGCTTCGTCGAAAGCGAGTATCTGGACATTTTCCACGGGGGCCCCACCCTCATCGCCACCGCCGATCATCTAAGCGCTCGAACGCGCCGCACCCAAGCGACGACGTCCCCGCCACCGGGAAGTCTTTGGGTCAGACCGCCCAGCGCAACAACCCCCTTTGAAGCCGGGCTACTCGATACCGACCAGGATACTGCGTTCGAGCCTGACGCCCTTATTCAGTACTTTGAGGCGCCGTACCCCACCAGCGCCTCGTCTGCCGGAGATTGCCGATGAGAGTTCACCGATGAGAGTTCGCCCGGTCCGTGCGACCGATCTCGATGATTTGATTCGCCTGTCGGCCAAGGCCGGCAAGGGGCTGACCTCCCTGCCCTCGGATCGAACGCGACTTGCTGCGCGTATCGATCACGCCGAGCGCACGTTCAAGGGCCATAATGTCTATGGCGAAGGGGATTTTCTGTTCGTGCTCGAAACCGATGACAGCCAGGTAATCGGCATGTGCGGTCTGATGGACGCCGTCGGCATTCAGGCGCCCTGGTACAACTATCGAGTCAGCCTGTCGGTGGCCTCAAGCGACACCCTGGGCGTCATCAAGCACCAGGACATCCTGATGCGCTCCAATGACCTGACGGGAAAATCCGAGCTGTGCTCGCTGTTTCTCGACCCAGGCTTTCGCGGCGGTCAGGCCGGGCGGCTGCTGTCCAAATCCCGGCTGTTGTTCGTGGCGCATCACCCCGAGCGGTTTGGTGACTCACTGGTCGCCGAGCTACGAGGCGTCAGCGACGACAGCGGCCGTTCCCCGTTCTGGGAGAGTCTGGGACGCCACTTCTTCGACATGACCTTCAGTGACGCCGACTGGCTGACCGGCATCGGCAACAAGCGCTTCATCGCAGAGCTCATGCCGCGCTACCCCATATACACCACCTACCTAAGCGACGAAGCGCGCGCAGCGATCGCACAGGTCCACCCGGATACCCAGGGCGCACGGCGACTGTTGGAGCAGGAAGGCTTTCACTACAACCACCACATCGACATCTTCGATGCCGGCCCCGCGCTCGAGTGCCCGCTTGACCGACTGCGCCTGGTTAACGACCGCGTGTCGGTGACCCTGGCTACGCTTGAAGGCAGCGTCAAAAGCACGCTTGCCGAACCCTTTCTGGTACTTGCCGGCGAGCTGGACCACTGCCGTATGACGACGGCGTTGGCTTACATGAAAGACGAGATCCTTTTCGTCGATGACGACACCTTGCGTCGGCTCGAATGCCTGACCGGGACAACCGTCAGCGCCGCCCCCCTTGCCGCCACACGCCAACACAGGAGCGTTTCATGAACTCACTTTTCATCAATGGCCAGTGGCTTGCAGGCCACGGGCCGAAACTTGTGTCCACCAATCCCTCAAAAGGCTGCCTCGTGTGGCAGGGAATGAGCGCGGACAGTCGCGATGTCGACCGCGCGTTCGACGCCGCACGCGCCGCGTTCCCGGCCTGGGCGCGCCAATCGCTTGAACATCGTCAGGCCATTGTCGAGCGCTTTGCACGCGAGCTCGAGGCGCACAAGGAGACGCTTGCGCACCTGATCGGCTCGGAAACCGGTAAGCCGCTGTGGGAAAGCGCGACTGAAGTCCAGGCGATGATCAACAAGATCGCTATCTCGATCGACAGTCAGGCTCAGCGCACCGGCGACCATCGACGCGAGCAGAACGGTGCTACAAGCGCGTTGACCCATCGCCCTCACGGCGTAATGGCGGTATTCGGGCCCTATAACTTTCCCGGCCACCTGCCCAACGGCCACATCGTCCCGGCGCTTCTGGCCGGCAACACGGTGGTGTTCAAACCCAGCGAACAGACCCCGGCGGTCGCTGAAAAGACCGTCGAACTGTGGCAGGCCGCAGGGCTTCCCGATGGCGTCTTGAATCTGGTACAGGGTGCCCGCGACGCCGGTCAGGCCGTGGCCAGCCATCCCCAGCTCGATGGCCTGTTGTTCACCGGCTCCAGCGCCACCGGCAAGGCACTGCACCAGCAGTTCAGCGGCCAGCCCGGCAAGCTGCTGGCGCTCGAGATGGGCGGTAATAACCCGCTCGTGGTCGAGGAAGTGGCCGATCAGGAAGGCGCGCTGTTCACCATTTTACAGTCCGCGTTTCTGTCCGCCGGTCAGCGCTGCACCTGCGCACGCCGCCTGTTCGTGCCCGAAGGCGCATGGGGTGATGCACTTCTTGAGGCGCTGGTCGAGCGCACTCGCGCGCTGAAGGTTGGCCATTTCGACGATGACCCGGCGCCCTTCATGGGCAGCGTGATTTCACCGAGCGCCGCCCAGGCGCTGATCGAGGCCCAGGCACGCCTACTCGAGCAAGGTGCCAAAGCACTGCTTACATTGACCCAGCCGTCGCCCGAGAGCGCTCTGGTCACCCCGGGCATCATCGATGTGAGTGCCATCGAGCCCCCTGACGAAGAGTGGTTCGGGCCCTTGCTGCAGGTGGTGCGCTATCGTCAGTTCGACGATGCGCTCGCGCGCGCCAACGCCACCCGGTTCGGCCTGTCGGCGGGGCTGATCTCGGACGAGCCCGCGCAGTTCGAGCGCTTTCGTATTGAAAGCCGCGCCGGCATCGTCAACTGGAACACGCCACTGACCGGTGCGGCCAGCACAGCGCCGTTCGGCGGTATCGGCGATTCCGGCAACCACCGCGCCAGCGCCTGGTACGCCGCCGACTACTGCGCCTACCCGGTGGCCTCAATGGAAAAACCGGCCGCCACCGCCCCGGATAAACTGCCACCGGGGATGACGTCATGACGCTTGAAACCAATTTCGACGGCCTGGTCGGCCCGACGCACCACTACGGTGCCCTCGCGGCGGGCAATCGGGCAAGCCAGCGCCACGGACACCGGCCCTCCAACCCAAAAGCTGCGGCGCTTCAGGGCATTGCCAAGATGCGCGCACTGCTGGATCTGGGCTATAGCCAGGGCGTGATTCCGCCTCAGGAGCGCCCGCATTTACCCACGCTCAGGCGGCTTGGCTTCACAGGCGATGATCGATCCGTACTCGCGCGAGTTGCCAGAGAGGCCCCAGCGCTTTTAAGCCAGGTCAGTTCTTCTGCCAGCATGTGGGTCGCCAACGCCGCCACTGTCAGCCCATCTGCGGACACCCGCGATGGCCGCGTGCATTTCACGCCGGCCAACCTGAATGCGAGCCTGCATCGAAGCCTCGAGCACCCCACCACCGCCCGAGCACTCAGCGCTCTCTTCAAGGACCCGGCGCACTTCGCGCATCATCCGGCGCTTCCAGACGTGGCTGCGTTCGGTGACGAGGGGGCGGCCAATCACACGCGCCTGTGCGCCGACTACGACCAGCCAGGCATTGGGCTCTTCGTCTACGGCCGCGAGGCGCTCTCACCAAAGGCACCCAGACCGCGCCGCTACCCGGCCAGACAGACGCTCGAGGCAAGCCAGGCAGTGGCTCGCCAGCACGGCCTGAACGCTGAGCGCGTGGTCTTTGCCCAGCAGACTCCGGACGCCATTGATGCTGGCGTCTTCCATAACGACGTGATCGCCGTTGGCAATCTGCGCGCGCTGTTTTACCACCAGCGCGCCTTCCTGGAGTCAGACCGCGTGCTGAGCGCGCTTGGCCACGCACTTAATAAGCTCGGCACCGAGCTGGTTCCGATCGAAGTGCCCGATAATCGCGTAAGTCTCGAGGACGCCGTCGCAAGCTACCTGTTCAACAGCCAGCTTCTGGACGCCGGCAAGGGTCAAATGCGCCTGATCGTGCCTCAGGAGTGTTTGACTACCCCAAGCGTTCACGCGTTTCTGGACGAGCTTCTTCAAGGCGATGGGCCAATCAGCGACGTTCAAGCCTTCGACTTGAAGCAGAGCATGCAAAACGGCGGCGGCCCGGCGTGTCTGCGCCTTCGAGTCGCACTCACCGAACGCGAACGCGCCGCGGTGGCACCCGGCGCAATGATGACCCACGAGCGCCTGGATTGCCTGACAGCGTGGGTCGAGCGCCATTACCGCGACCGGCTCAGCGCCGAGGATCTGTTTGATCCGAGCCTGCTCGAGGAGGTGCACACGGCATTGGATGAGCTGACACACCTGCTCGGGCTTGGCGCGCTCTACGATTTCCAGCGGCAGGGAGAGATCTGATGAGAGGAAAGATCCGATGACAGTGCAGGAACTGGGCGCGCTTTTAGACTTGACCCGCGCCAACAAAAGGCCGCGAGCCCATCACGAACGAACCGCGCGCGGGACCGTGCTTGACTGGCTGGATGATGGGTTACTGCGCGTCACCCCGGCCACAGCCGAACCCGCAGCGCCAGCGCTGGTACTTTCAGCCGGCATTCACGGTAACGAGACCGCGCCGATGGAGCTGCTCGACCGACTGCTTAGGGCCATCGCCGAAGATAAGCTGATTCCGGCCGGGCCGCTTCTGATCGTACTGGGTAACCCCGAGGCCATTCGACACGGCACGCGCTATGTAGAGGTTGACCTCAACCGCCAGTTCAATGCAGCACACCAGGGCCCTCTCGCCGAACATCAGCGGGCCAAGGTGATCGAACAGACGGTCGAGGCCTTTTACCGCGACCACGAGCAACACCGGCGGCGCTATCACATCGACATGCACACCGCGATTCGCGCCTCGCACCTGATCAAATTCGCGCTGGTGCCCGGCACCCCGGAACACCCCCGCGATACAGAGATGCTTGAGCTGTTGGCGTGCACCGACATCGAGGCGGTAGTGGAGCAGTCAAGGCTTGGCATCACCTTCAGTAACTTCACCTACGGTCAGCTCAATGCGCATGCGGTCACGCTCGAGCTTGGCAAGGCCCGCCCCTTTGGTCAGAACCAGGACGTCGACGTCAGTGCACTCGAGCACACACTGACTGCGCTGATCGCGACCGGATGGCTTGATACCGCGGCGCCCCGCCGCCCGCTTCGTTGCTTTGGCGTGAGCTTTGAGATCCTGAAACAAAGCGAGGCGTTCGTGCTGCACGTCAACGACGATCAGCCCAACTTCGTCGAGTACGCAAAAGGCGCATGCCTGGCCGAGGACGGCGATACGCGCTGGATCACAGGCTCAAAGCGCAACTGGCTGATCTTTCCCAACCCGAACGTTGCGCTTGGGTTAAGGGCGGGCATTGTGCTGCACGAGCGCCCCACCTTCACATCCAGCGACACGTCGGGCCGCTCTTACATCACGTGATTTGGCCGTGCAAGTGCTTGAAGCAGACACACTCCCACGCATTACGGCATAAAAAAAGCCCGCCAAAGGCGGGCTTTTCAGACAGCGGGCCGTCACGCTTATTCGGCGTCAGATTCTGACTGCGCGTTGCGCTTGCTGGCCGCCTTGTTGATCACGTCCTGAAGTTCACCGTTTTGATACATCTCAACGATGATGTCGCAGCCACCGACCAGCTCATGGTCGACCCAAAGCTGCGGAAACGTCGGCCAGTTGGCGTATTTCGGAAGCTCTGCCCGAATATCGGGATTGTCCAGAATGTTGACGAAGGCAAACTGCTCGCCACAGCCCATCAGGGCCTGAACGGCCTGCGCCGAGAAACCGCACTGCGGCAGCTGGGGCGTGCCTTTCATGTAAAGCAGAATGCTGTTTTCTTCGATCTGCTGCTTAATCGTATCAAGCGTCGCGCTCATGGTGTTTCCTCGAGTAATTGCGTCACGAAAGTCGCTTTCGTGAGTGGGCGAATACGGTCATTCTACGCATGGCCGGCCAAAAAATCAGGGGGCCTGGCCGCCGATTATGGTCTAGATGGGGGCATAATTGCGTCAGACAAGGACAGACGCTAGGATGTAGCGTTTTCCGAATCAAGGCGGCCCTGCCGGGCCGCGCCAGAGAGGCGCTGCGTTGCAACGTAGCGCTTTTTTCATTGCCGGTCTCGCCAATGTGATAACAAAGGGAAACAGGAGCGCCATCATGGCCGTACGACACTTTCTTACGTTGTTGGATTTCACCCCCGCTGAACTCGATCACCTGATCGACCGCGCCATTACGCTCAAGACCCGCCTGAAGGCCGACGGCCCGACCTACACACCGTTCAATAACCGCACGCTTGCGATGATTTTCGAGAAATCATCGACCCGTACCCGTGTCTCGTTTGAAAGTGGCATGGCGCAGTTCGGTGGGCACGCCCTGTTTCTATCCAACCGCGACACCCAGCTCGGCCGCGGCGAGCCGGTGCCGGACACGGCCCGCGTTCTCTCGGAAATGGTTGATCTGGTCATGATTCGAACCTTCGAACATCAAAAACTCGTCGAGTTCGCCAATTACAGCCAGGTGCCGGTGATCAACGCGCTGTCCGATGACTACCATCCCTGCCAGCTGCTCGCGGACATGCAGACCTGGAAGGAGTGCCGCGGCCCGATGAAAGGCAAGACCGCCGTATGGGTCGGCGATGGCAACAACATGTGCCACTCCTGGATCAACGCGGCACGTCAGTTCGATTTCAATCTGGTCATCGCCTGCCCCGAAGGCTTCGACCCGGATGAATCGATCATGGCGGCTGCAGGCGACCGGGTGCGCATCGAACGTGACCCGATGGCCGCCGTCAAGGGCGCGCACTTGATCACCACCGACGTCTGGGCCTCAATGGGCCAGGAAGAAGAGCAGGCCACCCGTGAAGCGGCCTTCAAGAGCTTCCAGGTGACCGAACAGATGCTGGACGCCGCCGATGAGGACGTGCTGTTTCTTCATTGCCTGCCGGCACATCGTGGCGAAGAGATCAGCGAGACGCTGCTTGACGACCCCCGCGCGTCCGTATGGCAGGAGGCCGGCAACCGTCTCCATGCTCAAAAGGCGCTGATGGAGTTTCTGGTGCTCGGACAGATCAACGATTGATAAAAAGCCCGCGAACGCGGGCTTTTTTGAAAGGTGGTATCGGCACCGCATAAAGATTTTATACGCGCACGGATAACAGATGGGCTTTTCGGCAGATGAGCTTTTTCGATAGGCATAAAAAAACCGCCGACTCTCGATTAGAGAGTCGGCGGTTTGATATTTGGTGGAGCCTATCGGGATCGAACCGATGACCTCGACGCTGCCAGCGTCGCGCTCTCCCAGCTGAGCTAAGGCCCCTTTCAACGAGTGCGAACTTTACGGGGATCGAGCAGGCTCGTCAAGTACCAACAATAAATCTTTCAATTACTTGCCTTGAGTTTTCAAGCAATCAGCGCCATTACTAAGCTCGTGGCGCTTCGATTTTTCAGATCCCCATCGCTTTCGGGACACTCATCGCTTTTAGGACACCCATGGCCTTTGACGCTAAGACCTTTTTAAAGACCGTTTCGGAATCCCCGGGCGTGTACCGCATGTTCGACGAGGACAGCAACGTGCTTTATGTCGGCAAGGCCAAACGGCTCAAGGCCCGGCTTTCAAGCTATTTCAGAAACCGCGGTCTCAACGCAAAGACTCAGGCGCTGGTCGCACGCATCGCCGACATTCAGGTCACAATCACCCGAAGCGAGACCGAGGCCCTGATCCTCGAACAGACGCTGATCAAATCCTATCGCCCGCCGTACAACATCCTGATGCGCGACGACAAGTCGTACCCCTACGTCTTTGTCAGCGACCGACATGCCTACCCGGCGCTCGAGTTCAAACGTGTACGAAGCCGAGGCAACGACGGACGCTATTTCGGCCCCTACCCGAGTTCAGGTGCGGTTCGTGAAAGCCTCAACCTGATGCAGAAAATCTTTCGTATTCGAAACTGCGAGGACAGCGTCTTTTCAAACCGAAGCCGCCCGTGCCTGCAGTATCAGATCGGCCGCTGCACCGCGCCCTGCGTTGATTACATCAGCAAGGAGGACTATCAACGTGACGTCGAGCATGCGGTGATGTGTCTGTCCGGCAAGAGCGAGCAGGTGACCCGCCAGCTCGAACAGGACATGGAGACCGCGAGTCAGGCACTCGAGTTTGAAAAGGCGGCGTTTCTGCGCGATCAAATCGGTGATCTTCGCAGCATGCAAAGCCAGCAGTCGGTCGAAACCGACAGTGGGCATGCCGATATCTTTGCACTCGCCGAGCGGCCGGGCGGCAGCAGCATCAGCGTACTGGCGGTGCGGGATGGCCGAATGCTCGGCGCACGCCACTTCATGCCCAAAAACGAACTCGGCCTCAGTGGCGGCGAGCTGCTCGAGAGCTTCGTCAGTCAGTACTATCTGGGCCAGAGCCATGAGCTTCCTCAGGAAGTGCTGGTCACGCACGCCTTACCCGGTCAACAGGTACTGGAGCAGGCGTTCAGTGAACAGGCCGAGCGCCGTATCCGCTTGACCGATCAGGTCCGCGGCTACCGCGCCCAGTGGCTGACGCTTGCCCGCACCAACGCGGAACAGCACCTCACCACACAGCTCAGTGGCCAACAGCAGATGGACCGCCGCTTCGAGGATCTTCGAAACGTGCTGGGACTCAAGGTGGCGCCAAGCCGGTTGGAATGCTTTGACATCAGTCATAGCCATGGCGAGGCAACGGTTGCTTCGTGCGTGGTGTTTGAAACCAATGGACCGGTCAAGTCGGATTATCGTCGATTCAATATCGAAGACATCGAGGCCGGCGATGACTATGGCGCCATGAAGCAGGCACTGACCCGCCGCTACAAGCGCATCCAGAACAAGGAAGCCAAAAAGCCCGATATTCTGGTGGTCGACGGTGGCAAGGGCCAGCTCAACATGGCTCGGGAAGTGTTCGAGGAACTCGGCGTCACCGGCGTGATTCTCATCGGCGTGGCCAAGGGCACGACGCGCAAACCCGGTCTCGAGACGCTTTTTATCGAAACCATCGATCAAAGCGTCGTGCTCGACAGCACCCAGCCGGCCCTTCATCTGATCCAGCACATTCGAGACGAATCGCACCGATTTGCCATCACGGGCCACCGCCAGCGCCGTGACAAGACGCGAAGAACCTCGAGTCTCGAGGAAATTGCAGGCGTCGGCCCAAAGCGTCGACGCGAGCTTTTGAAGTTCTTCGGCGGGCTCCAGGGCGTGCGCCAGGCCACGCGAGACGAACTGATTCGGGTGCCCGGCATCAATGCGCAGCTGGCCGAACAGATTTATCTGGCACTTCATGGCTGAGAAGATGCATCTGGCGCGATACACTAGGGTCGGCGCTCACCCAACTCAGCCATTCGTTAAGGATAAACGTGCTCCATGAATATACCCAACATCCTGACCATGATCCGGATCGTGTGTATCCCGCTTCTGGTCGTGATCTTTTATCTTCCGGTTGACTGGGCTCACTGGGCTGCCGGTCTGATTTTCGCAGCCGCAGGCATCACAGACTGGTTCGATGGCTATCTGGCCAGAAAACTCGACCAGAGCACACCCTTCGGCGCCTTTCTGGACCCGGTGGCCGACAAGCTGATGGTGGCGGTTGCACTCGGCCTTTTGATCGAGGTTTACAACACGCCGTTGATGACGCTGCCCGCGCTGGTGATTATCGGCCGTGAAATCGTCATTTCGGCGCTTCGAGAATGGATGGCAGAGATTGGCAAGCGCAAGAGCGTTGCGGTGTCCTACATCGGCAAGCTCAAGACCACACTTCAGATGATCGCCATTTTTGCGCTGCTTGCCTTTGCACCGGAAAGTGCATTCGGTCTTGTAGGCGTCGTCCTGCTCTATTTGGCGGCGATTCTTACGCTCTGGTCAATGTGGAAGTACCTCAAGGCGGCCTGGCCTGAGATGAGTCAATCGCTGTAAGCGTAAACCATCGCTTTTACGCGGCTTTTTTACGACTGGGTTTGACACGGGGCGATCAGCACGTATAATACCTCCCCGAGTTGAGCGGGAATAGCTCAGTGGTAGAGCATCGCCTTGCCAAGGCGAGGGTCGGGAGTTCGAATCTCCTTTCCCGCTCCAACTTGAAGAGGCTGGATGGCAGAGTGGTCATGCAGCGGACTGCAACTCCGTGTACGCCGGTTCGATTCCGACTCCAGCCTCCATTTCCGAACAAAGACGCGCATCCGCCCGGATGGCGGAATAGGTAGACGCAAGGGACTTAAAATCCCTCGCCCGTTAGGGCGTGCCGGTTCGATTCCGGCTCCGGGCACCATGTCCCCTTCTTCCTGACTGCGTCACCCTCCTGACAGCATTTTTCTTTTAGATCCATCCTCTTTATACCCATCGCTTTCGCAACCAACACTGATCCCGATCATTTACCGGGCCTGATCATTATTGCGATCCAACGCGTTTAAATCGACAGTTCAGCACTTTCTGACCACCAATCCGTGTAGCCCACTTGATCGATTAAAAACGAAAAAATCGGCGCCAAGCTCGTCAATGAGTAATCACCGTATTGACCCTTGAATCGCACCAAGCCAATAACTGTTTAATACCGCGAGCATTCGATGAAGCCACGCGTTCTCACCCACTGCTCCCGACGCACAACCGCTCTCTAACAACCAACCATGATACCGCCCTTCAAGGGTGCGAATCGCTCGATTCCTCGCTACCCTGCATTCAACTCAATACGATAGAGCTTAGGAGCGATTATGTTGCTTGCGGTATTGGCCGTTATCGGCGGTCTGATCCTACTGATCTGGAGTGCCGACCGTTTTGTGGACGGCGCCGCGGCAACCGCGCGTCATGCTGGCATGCCGCCACTTTTGATTGGCATGGTGGTCATCGGCTTTGGTACATCCGCCCCGGAAATGGTCGTTTCAGCATCAGCCGCGATCGATGGCAACCCGGGGCTTGCCCTGGGTAATGCGCTCGGTTCGAATATTGCCAATATCGGCCTAATTCTTGGACTCACGGCGCTTATCGCACCCATCGCGGTCGACTCCGCCATCGTACGCAGAGAGCTGCCGCTGCTTTTAGGCGCAAGCGCTCTGGCCGGGCTATTGCTTTGGGATCACGCGCTCGGCCGTACAGAGGCATTCATTTTGCTTCTGGCACTTGTCGCACTGATTGGCTGGTCGATAAGGACCGCTCTCAAGACGCGCACGACCACGGATTCACTAGCGTCCGATTCCGCAGCTCACACCGAAAAGACGTCCTCGCTTGGGCGGGCAATCACCTGGCTGATCATTGGGCTGGTGCTTTTGATCGTGAGCTCTCGACTGTTGGTATGGGGCGCGGTCTTGATCGCTCAAAGCCTTGGCATCAGTGACCTGATCATCGGGCTGACCGTCGTGGCGATCGGCACATCCCTGCCTGAACTTGCCGCGTCGATCATTGCCGCACGCAAGGGCGAAAGCAGCCTCGCTATCGGCAATGTTGTAGGCTCGAACCTTTTCAACATTCTGGCGGTTATCGGCATCGCAGGCGCCATATCCCCCATGCAGGCATTGGCCCCCGAAGTGGTCGCAAGGGATTGGAGCATCATGATGGCCTTGACCGTCGCCCTGCTCATCATGGGCCTGGGAGTTCGGCGACCGGGGAGGATCAATCGTGTCGAAGGGGGTGTGCTGTTGACAACCTTTGTCATCTACACCGGTTGGCTGGTTACTTCAGTTATAGGCAGCTAAGCGAACATGGCGCATCATCGGGTGCCGGGTTTGCCAGGTAGATGAATCGAGTCAGGGCAGATCGTTTTCATCAAGGCCGAGGCTACTGCAAAGCGCCCGCACCAGTTTCCGTTTCAAGTTACGGACAATGCGCCTGCATCGCTGCCTACTTTTCCAGAACAGGCGCGAGCGATGTTTACCATGCCACTCATGCCCCCTGACACTCTGAAACGTCTGACCAACGCGCTGATTGAGCTCGACAGCATCACGTGACTCGTTCATGGCGCTTATGCTCTCTCTTTAACCTGCCTTTAAACGCGGGAAAACATCGAAAAACCGATGCTCCTTGATCGCAGTCATTGTGAGGGAGATAAACCGAAGTTATGTTCGGAAAAAGCGAGAACCGCTCAGCCTGTTTATCGCTTTATGGTGTGAATGTAGATACGAGGCCTCGCTGTCAAACTGCGCATAAAGTGCAGTGGGCGCACTTGACCACACATACCTTTCGATAATAAAGCCACCAAAATAGGCAAGGCGCTTTCTAGATTATCGAAGGCCAACCCTCTCCACATCGGATACCGAATCACTTCCATGTGAGGCCGCCACCCACGAATCCTTCATGACGGCGCTAGACGTGCACTTCTTGCACAGCACATATCGTCCACCATGCTCGAGCGGGGCGGTTGCGAACTTGAAAAAGTGACTCCAGTCGAAATGAGATTCGACTCGGCCGTCACAGCTGCGACATGAGAGTTGAATCAAACCATCGTGTCGGCGGTGTGTATCGATCAAGCAGATTGCCATGAGTTTCCCCTTAGTCCGAGCGTCCAGATCAACTCCGTAACGCTTTATTGAATCTATGGGGAAAATCCTTACGAAACAATTTCTTGAAATGATGTTTTAGTGATCGTTTAGTGACGCATTGATGACATGGCGTTTGCGCCCGGGCGTGGACGCTCTTTATAGTTGGCCATCAATGTTAATTGCGGGCCCTTTCCGCATAAGGCACTGCTTTGCCCCTTGAACCTTCCTTGCCTGATTTTGGAATCGACTGGCCCGACGCCACACATATTGGCCTGGTCGCCCCTTCCGGCACACTATCACCGGCACGACTTGACCGCTGCGTTAAGGCGCTCGAGGAACGCCATTGCAACTTCTGGCTCGGCGAACATGTAAGACAAAAACATCGCGCGATGGCCGGCACAGTCACTGAACGGCTATCGGACTTGCATCACGCATACAAGAGCCCGGACATCGACGCCCTGTGGGCGCTTCGCGGTGGCTATGGCTGCGCTCAGCTCCTCGAGTCGTTTGACTGGAAAGAGCTCTCTCATGCAAAGCCGCTGATCGGTTATTCGGACTTGACTGCCTGGCTTGAATACGCCCGCCGCCAGGGGTTACCGGGCATTCACGGGCCGGTTCTGACCGAATGGGCAATCGAGGGTGAAACGAGCGCCGAACAGATCGAGCGCCAACGCTCTCTAAACTCGGTCACCGCACTTTTGGCTGGCACATGGCCTGTGTTTGACGTCACGCCAGTGAGTATCGATACGCCTGTCGAAGGCGCGGTGATTGGGGGCAATCTAACGGTTCTTGCCAGTCTTTGCGGCACGCCATACGCGCCCTCACCACCACCCGGGGCCATCCTGATTCTCGAGGATGTCGGCGAGCCACTGTATCGACTCGAGCGGAGCCTGTGTCAGTTACTCGAGAGTCTTCCGAAAGGTAGCGTCAGCGCCGTTGGGCTGGGCGAATTTATTGGCTGCGGGGAGACAGACGCTATTATCGCCATGACCCAAGAACACCTCGACGCCCACGACATTAAGCTTGTCGCAGGGCTTCCGGTCGGGCACGGCCCACGCAACCTCGCCTGGCCCTATGGTGAACGCGCCATTCTGGATAGGGTGTCACTGCGTTTTTTAAAGGCGCACTAGCATGTTTCGTTTTCTCGATCCGTATCGAATCCATCGGCACCGAAAGCAGATCCACGTACTGCGCTCGTCGCTGGCTCTTGCCCTGACCTACACCGTCATTACGGTTTTTGCTCTACCCCACAGTGCCTGGGCCCTGGTCAGCACCCTCATGGTCATGGGCAATCTACCCCATATTGGCGGCGTCCTCGATAAAGGCGCTCAGCGCCTGCTTGGCACCCTGCTGGGTGCGGTGCTCGGGCTTTTATTGCTGTGCATTCCCTCACCGCCCCCACTCTTGATTCCAGCGGCCACCCTCGCCGCCATTGCCCTGGCGATCCATGCAACCTTCAGTAGTCGCTTCGGATACAGTTCACTTATTTTCGGTATCACATTGGTCATGGTGGTCGGTGACGGCAATCACGACATTGCCATTGCCCTATGGCGTTCGTTCAATGTCTTGATCGGCACCGTGATTGGCATCACGGTCACGGCGGTATTTCTACCTCAGAAAGCAACCGATCAGATGCGCTTTCTTATCGCCGACAACCTCGACAAGCTGTCTCGTCTTTATCACGCCCATACCAATGACAAGCGTTACGACGACGATGACGTGCAGTACATGCTCAAAAAGATCACCTCACAGTTGGTCAAACAGCGCGGACTGATCGATGCCGTTCACCAAGAGGGGCGATTGAAACGCGGGGCGTTGAGCGAGACTCTCTCGCTTGAGCGCCGAATGATCTCAACGGTTGAACTGCTGCTCGAAACACATTGGGCAACCCGTGACGGTCACGACATCATCGAGCATCTGGAAGGACTTCGTGAGGAGCAGTATCTGCTTACAACGTCACTAAGTACGCTGGCTTATCAGGTCAAAACCGGCCAGAACATCGACCTGCGTGCAAAAGCGTTCAGCCTCGACACTCACGCCGAACGAGCCATGGGGGCACGCAGCCAATCGGGCCGCCCCTTGTTCAGCCCGGCGGGCTATTTATGGCTGAACCGTGAACTTGGACGCCAGACAAACGCGATGATCACGTTCTTATCCAATATGCAGCGCCTTCCCAGCCAGCGGCTTCAAAGGCGCGCCAAACGCCATTATCTCCTGAGCGAGGAAAAACCCCTCCCCTTGCCCGAGCGGGATGATCAGCGCTGAAACTCTGCCGAACACAGGCGCCGAAAATGCCAAAGCGCGTGAGGCTCGGCGCTATCCGGAAACACCCAGTAAAGGCGCCGCTCGACCTTGAGCCCGATCAGAACACGCCCCAGATATACGACCTGTACGCGCGCGGGTAACCACTCGGCCCGCTCATCCATCTGCTGCCATCGCGCATCCTTAACGTACGACAGTGGCGGTGGATACCGGCGAGCCTCGTGCGCTGCAACCAAGGCCATACACGGCCCCAGAATGAACCCTGCTACGGGCGAGAAATAGGTCAGAAACAAGGTTGCCAATGCCGTGACCACTAGCGCGAACAGGAGCGCGTGTCTAGAAGGGACGAACCTGACTGGTGCTAGCGTTTTCTGCGTCATCGATAATCAGCCCCACGATTTGGCGAAGCGATGCGTCTTCGGGTTGCTCGCGACGCATCAGCCACATGAACAAGTCCTGATCTTCCTCGGCCAACAGCGCAACATACGCCTGCTGGTCAGCGTCATCGAGTGTATCGAAACGGCGTTCAAGAAACGGTACCAACATGAGATCAAGCTCCCACATGCCGCGGCGGGAATGCCAGTAAAGCCGTTTGCGCTGCGCGTCTTCCATGTTCATCGTCCTCAAAAGCCATACATTGAATTTAAGTCAGTATACCGTCATGCACCCAATCACGACATGAGCTTGAAAAGCATGCACGATTATGGATAACCTTCCAAAGCTAATTCGTTGTTTTGAAGGCGGTTAGCCGCTATGCTTTCGACACAATAAAAATGTGCCCAGCCAAGGAAGCGACTACGGAGTGGACGCGATGACCAAATCCGAGCTGATCGAACAGATTGCCGGTAGGCAGACCTCTCTCTCGTTAAGAGATGTTGAGTCAGCCGTGCGATTGATTCTTGATGATATTACCGACGAGCTCGCCGAAGGCGGTCGTGTCGAAATCCGGGGTTTCGGCAGTTTTTCACTGCACTACCGAGAGCCTCGCGTAGGACGCAACCCCAAGACCGGTGATCCGGTGCCACTGACCGGGAAATACGTACCTCACTTTAAACCGGGAAAAGAGCTTCGAGAGCAGGTTGATGCCAGCCGCTCGCTCGGATACTGACCGCTTCCCCGCGCCTATTTGCGCGTGCACACTATGATAAAGGACCACTCATGCGCTGGATAAAAGGCGTCATCCTCGCAATCATTGCACTGATTGTCTTGATTTTCGGAATCCTGTTCGCCGTTAGAAACCAGGCAGCGATCCCGCTCGATATTATCTGGGCCAAACTTCCCCCGGCTTCGCTTTCACTTTGGTTGCTCTCCACGCTGGTTGTCGGCGTTCTGCTTGGCATGCTTGCAATGACAGGGATGTATTTGCGACTTAGAACAGCGCTTGTACGTGCACGCCATGACCAGCGAACCCAACAGAAAGAACTCGATCAGCTCAGAACCCGGGAGCTCAAGGAAGCCTCCTGACCATGTTCGATGCGGGTACGTTCTTACTGCTGGTCGCTGCGCTTGCCATCGGCTGGGCACTGGGTCGCATCAAACGATCGACGCCACGCACTGCATCTGACACCAGGACACTTTCCAAGGACTATTTCGTCGGGCTGAACTACCTGCTTAACGAGCAGCCCGACAAGGCCATCGAAACCTTCTCGCACGCACTCGAAGTCAACAGCGACACGATCGATACGCATATCGCACTCGGCAATGTCTTTCGCCTTCGCGGCGAGGCTGACCGCGCAGCCAAGATCCACCAGAACCTTCTGGCCAGGCCCGCGCTTTCAGACCATCAAAGTGCGCAGGTTCAACTTGAACTGGCACGGGACTTCTTTCGACTCGGTGTATTGGACCGCTCGGAGCGTCTGCTGGTCTCGCTTCTTAAAACCGATACGTTCACGGATGTCACACAGGCCTCTCGACGACTTCTGATCGATATTTTCGAGCGTGAGCGGGAATGGCACGAAGCCCTTGATACCGCCCAACCCCTGCTCAAACAGGATAAAAAGCTTCGACGAGACGCATCCTATTGGCAGTGCGAGCTTGCTCAGAAAAGCATCGATCATGGTCAGCTTCCCCAAGCGCGAAAGCAGCTAAGACAGGCACTATCGATCGATGCGAACTGCTTGAGAGCCAACTGGCTACTGGCCGACATCGAGCACATCAATGCGCGCTACGAGGATGAGCTTAAATACTTGAAGCGCATGCATACCCAGGACAGCCATATCGTAGGCCTGACGCTTCCACGCATTGTCGGTACGTATAACGCGCTCGATGATCATGATGGCCTGGTTCAGTACCTGAACGCCCTCTTGCACCACCACCCCAACAGCTCCGCACTGATCGCACTTGCCGAGCGCACCCGCACCGAAGATGGCCCGGCCAGGGCGGCAGAGCTATTGAGCCAACAGCTCAAGCGTTCTCCAAGCCTAAAGGGCGTCGACTATCTGCTTGCACTGTACCTTGAAGGTGGCGGCGCCACCGACGCGCTCGAGCAGCAGCTCGATTTGTTGAAACAGCATACCGAGCACCTTCTCAAACTGCGCCCGAGTTTTCAGTGCGGCGAATGCGGGTTCAAATCCCGTCAGCACTACTGGCAGTGCCCACAGTGCCGACAGTGGGGTGCCATACTGCCGATTACAGGCATCGAGGGCGAATAATTCCTGTTCAAGCGTGAATATCTCCAGGCCTTATTCGTTAAGTTCCTGAATGATATGCTCCAACGCGTGTTGGGGCGCCGCTGCCTGAGTTACCGGTCGCCCGATGACCAAATGTGTACTTCCAGCCTCAAGCGCCTGCTTTGGCGTCATTATGCGCGACTGATCGTCCTTCGCCGCAAAGGCAGGCCGAATGCCTGGGGTCACTCTCAAAAACGCATCGCTTGTTGCCTTTCGAATCATTGATGCCTCGTGCGCCGAGCACACGACCCCATCAAGCCCTGCGTTAAAGCTCATGGCGGCCAGTCGCGTGACATGCGCTTCCAGGGATCCGCTCACCCCAATGTGGCTCAACTCCTGTTCTGACATACTCGTCAGTACGGTAACGGCAATCAATTTGGTGGAATAGCCGCCCGCAGCCAATCGACTGGCCGCCGCCTCGAGCATTGCAGGCCCACCCTGGGCGTGTACGTTTACCATCCAGACGCCCAGATCGGCCGAAGCTTCAACGGCCTGGGCAACAGTATGGGGGATATCGTGAAACTTGAGATCGAGAAACACCTCGAATCCCTTGGCATGCAGGGCATTGATCACCGCCGGACCCTCACGGGTGAAAATTTCCTTGCCTACTTTCACGCGACACTGCGCGGGGTCGAGTGTATCGGCCAGCGCCAGCGCCTGAGCACAATCCATCTTGTCCAGCGCGATGATCAGAGGTGTCATCAGGGGTCCTATCGAATCGGAAAAACGTGAGTATACGAAATTAGAACCCAAGCGGTCCAAAGCCGATAAATGGATACGTTTTACCCATCAAAAAAACAGATAGATAAGAAAAGCCTCACATTAGTATGAATCGGCATTACCTCATATTAAAGAACTCAATTACCTTCTGACTCAGAGAGGCTTTCATGAAAAAACTCGTTGCCGCACTGATCACAACAGCGGCCCTATCGATGGCGCACACACAAGCCTTTGCAAGCGATACCAATACTCAGATCGACATCAACACCGCAACGGTTGAGCAGCTTTCGGAACTCAAGGGCATCGGTGAGAAAAAAGCCGAAGCCATCGTTGCTTACCGCGAAGCGAACGGGCCTTTCGAGCATCTGGAGGGATTAAGTGACGTCAAGGGCATCGGCGAGAGCCTGATCGAAAAAAACCGGGATCGAATGCACATTTCCTCCAATTGAATCCGCCTTTACCCATTTCAATGCCGCATCAACGATTATGCCAAAAGGCGTAGCATGCGGCGCATTAAGAGTGCCCCCGATGTCGGGGCACTTGCATTTGTGTACACTCGCCATCATGACTCACCCTCTATCATGAAACCGGGGACCACTCATGCCCATACTGTTTATTCTCGCCCTGTTGCTGATCCTGGATTTCACAGCTCTTGTGATGCTTGGCCAGCAGCTGGGCTTTTTGTTGACCCTACTCTGGATCATTGGCTCCTTCGCAATTGGCACGCATCTCATTCGACGTGAAGGACTGGCAACGCTTCGTGAAGCCCAGGAAAGCGTCATGGCAGGCCAGGCCGCACCGAGCGACACCTTCATCCAAGTGGCCGCCTACGTGTTTGCCGGGGTACTGCTCATTCTACCAGGGCCGCTCTCCGACATTGCCGGGCTTTTCATGCTGATGCCGTTCATGCGCCCCATGGTGTCTCGAAAGCTCAGGGAGCGTCAGGGTGTTCACGGCGCAGGCCCCACCGCCTCAGGCCAGACCCTTGACAGCTCGACACATCACACCCAGCGCCACGATGCGCAGAACGATCAATCCGGCACCACCATCGAAGGCGAATACGTGCCCAAGGATGATGACTCGCGTCGATAATTTTTTTGGCTTATCCCCTTGAAACTTCTCTTGGTGACCACATTAAGCAGTCACGACCCAGAAAGACGAATTGGGGTCCTTGAAACTGCGAAGGCCGTGGCCTTCCGAACCTTGAACATTCTCGTTTGAGTTCATGCAACCATCAGGAGAACGTGAGCAATGAACATTCGTCCCTTGCACGATCGCGTCGTAGTTCGCCGCGTCGAAGAAGAAGAAAAAACCGCCGGTGGCATCGTTTTGCCTGGTAATGCCAAAGAGAAGCCGACCCGTGGCGAAATCCTCGCTGTAGGTAATGGCCGCATCCTGGATAACGGTGACACGCGCCCGCTGGACGTCAAAGTCGGCGACACAGTGATCTTCAAGGACGGCTTCGGTATCGAAAAACAAAACATCGATGGCGAAGAAGTATTGATCATGAGCGAAAGCGACGTTCTTGGCGTACTCGAAAGCTGATCAAGAAACAGTCTTCATTACTAAATACATCATTTTTTCGAGGCAGAACTAATCATGGCTAAACAGATTCGTTTCTCTGACGACGCTCGCAAACGCATGGCGCGCGGGGTCAACACCCTCGCCGACGCGGTCAAGACGACACTGGGCCCGAAAGGCCGTAACGTTGTACTCGAGAAATCCTTCGGTGCACCGACAGTCACAAAGGACGGCGTTAGCGTTGCCAAAGAGATCGAGCTGAAAGACAAGTTCGAAAACATGGGCGCACAGATGGTCAAGGAAGTTGCTTCCAAGACCTCCGACGCCGCCGGTGACGGCACCACGACAGCAACTGTTCTGGCGCAGTCCATCGTTAATGAAGGCCTGAAAGGCGTCATTGCCGGCATGAATCCGATGGACCTCAAGCGCGGCATCGACCAAGCCGTCGCCGCCGCCGTCGAAGAAGTCAAGAAGCTGTCCGTCCCGTGCACTGACAACAAGGCCATTGCTCAGGTCGGTACAATTTCTGCCAACGGCGACAGCAACATCGGTCGCATCATCGCCGACGCGATGGAAAAAGTTGGCAAGGAAGGCGTCATCACTGTCGATGAAGGCCGTGGTTTCGAAGACGAGCTCGAAGTCGTCGAAGGCATGCAGTTCGACCGTGGCTACCTTTCGCCCTACTTCGTCACCAACCAGGAAACCATGGCGGTCGAACTTGAAGACCCGTTCATCCTGCTGGTCGACAAGAAGATTTCCAACATTCGTGAACTGCTGCCGACGCTCGAAGCCGTTGCCAAGGCCGGCAAGCCGCTCATGATCGTTGCTGAAGACATTGAAGGTGAAGCGCTGGCGACTCTGGTCGTGAACAACATGCGTGGCATCGTCAAGGTTGCAGCCGTCAAGGCGCCGGGCTTCGGTGATCGCCGCAAGGCCATGCTTCAGGACATCGCGATCCTGACCGGCGGTACCGTCATCTCCGAAGAAGTCGGCATGACACTTGAAGAAGCGACTCTTGATCACCTCGGTACCGCCAAGCGCGTAACCATGAGCAAGGAAAACACCACCATCATCGATGGCGCTGGTGTTGAAGCCGACATCGAAGCACGTGTCAGCCAGATCCGCGCTCAGATCGAGGAAACCTCGTCCGACTACGACCGCGAAAAACTGCAGGAACGTGTGGCCAAGCTGGCCGGCGGTGTTGCCGTGATTCGCGTCGGTGCAGCCACCGAAGTCGAGATGAAAGAGAAGAAAGCACGTGTTGAAGACGCGCTGCACTCCACACGCGCCGCCGTCGAAGAAGGCGTTGTCCCGGGTGGTGGTACTGCACTGATTCGCGCGCTGACCAACCTCGAAGGCCTTCGTGGTGAAAACGAAGACCAGACGCACGGCATCGTGATCGCGCTTCGCGCCATGGAATCGCCGCTTCGCCAGATCGTCACCAACGCCGGTGAAGAAGCGTCCGTCATCGTCAACAACGTCAAGGCCGGCAGCGGCAACTATGGCTACAACGCTGCAACCGGCGAGTACGGCGACCTGTTCGACATGGGCGTACTCGATCCGGCCAAGGTTACCCGTACTGCACTGCAGTCTGCAGGCTCCATCGGCGGTCTGATGATCACCACCGAAGCCATGATCGCAGACGACCCTGATGAGAAAGACTCAGGCGGCGCCGACATGGGTGGCATGGGCGGAATGGGTGGCATGGGCGGCATGATGTAAGCCCCACCCCTTCGCCATAGCACGATCAAGCCCCGCCACTGGCGGGGCTTTTTTATGCCGTGCCTTTTAAGCGAGTGTGCTTTACGCTAGCCTGCGCACCAACCCCGCTTGATCGAGTCGCTATGCTCTCCAATATCAAAATTGTACTGGTTCAAACCTACCACCCAGGCAACATCGGTTCGGCCGCTCGAGCCATGAAAACCATGGGGCTGAACCAGCTCACGCTGGTCGCCCCACGAAGCTTTCCAGACAATAACGCGTCGGCCATGGCCGCTGGCGCTACCGACCTTCTGGAGTGCGCCACCGTTGTCGAGCGCCTGGAAGACGCCGTCAGCGACTGCACAATGGTGATCGGCGCCAGTGCCCGGCTTCGAAGCTTTCCCCTGCCGCACTTCAGCGAACCCGACGATATGGCACATCAGGTGCTCGATGAAGCCAGAAGCGGCAGTGTCGCGCTGGTGTTCGGTCGTGAGCGGTTCGGCCTGACCAATGACGAGATTCAGTGCTGCACCCATCAAATGACACTCCCGACCGCGCCCGACTACCCGGTCTTGAATCTGGCGCAAGCCGTTCAGATCTGCGCCCATGAAGTCTTTAACGCGTGGCGCAAGCTGCCGGAAAGCGACTACCGGCTGCAGGCGCCCCGGGAAGCTGAAAAACCAACGCAGGCCCAAATGCAGGCGTTTTTTCATCACCTCGAGCAGCGCCTTGACGACGCCGGCTTTCACAACCAGCCTCATGCTCGAACGTTTGATCGGCTGCGGGCGGTATTTACCCGCGCCCAGCCCAGCAAGAAAGAACTGTCGATGCTTCGAGGCATGATCAATGCCTTGCAATCGCCGACCGATGAGTCTTCCCGAGGGGAACCCGTGCGCCAAAACCCGGACTAATAGCCTGCCTGATTGAACGACTGACAACCGCGCACCGATCGATGTGTTAAGGAACTCTCTTGTCTCGACTCTTGAATACGTCCCGCCATCGCCACTTTCTGGCCAAGGTCTGGGCACTGACCAAGCCTTATTGGACAACCTCTGAAGAACGCTGGTCGGCCTGGGCGCTATTGATCACGATCATCTCGATGTCGCTCTTGATGGTCTATTTCACGGTGCTGCTCAATGAGTGGAACGGCAAGTTCTACAATGCCCTTCAAGAGCTCGATCTCGAGGCGTTCTGGTCGCTGATCGGCTACTTTTCGATTCTGGCCTCAATCTATATCTTTTTCGCGGTGCTGCAGTACTACCTCACGGCCTGGCTCAAGATTCGGTGGCGTCGCTGGCTGACCAACGTCTACTTCGACCGCTGGCTGGACAACAAGACCTATTATTTGATGGAGCTTCGCCACGACGAGTCGGACAACCCCGATCAGCGTATCTCGGAAGACATCGACCGGTTTACAGACAACACCTTGAGCCTGTCACTTGGCCTGCTGCGCTCACTTGTCTCGCTCGCAAGCTTCTCTGTCATCCTTTGGCACCTCTCCACCGCCGTGACGTTCAATCTCGGCGACACAGAAATCGCCATCCCGGGCTTCATGCTGTGGGCCGCGCTTTTATACGCGGTGATCGGCAGCGTCATCACTCACTACGTCGGCCGCCGCTTGATCTCCTTGAATTTCACTCAGCAGCGCTATGAGGCCAACTTTCGTTTCTCGATGGCAAGGCTTCGCGAAAATTCGGAGCGCATTGCACTGTACGGGGGTGAAGAGACAGAAAAGCACTTTCTGCGTCAGCGATTTACCATGGTCTGGCGCAACTTCATGAGCATCATGAACACGCAAAAATACCTGGTGGGCTTCACCTCGGCCTACAGCCAGGCAGCCATCATCTTCCCGATTCTGATCGCGGCGCCGGCGTACTTCGGCGGTGCCATGCAGCTTGGTGGGTTGATGCGGGTCGTCAACGCCTTTGGGCGCGTTCAGGATGCGTTGAGCTGGTTTGTCGATAACTACGCAGCGCTTGCCGCCTGGCGCTCGGTCGTCGATCGCTTGACCACCATGAACGAGAACATGGCCCAACTGACGCCGCCCAATCTGCGGGAAAAACAGCACTTCGACACCACCGCACACGCCATTGATCTGAATAACGTCACGCTCGGTCTGCCCGATGGCCGGTCGCTGATCAACATTGATCACCTGCGGCTCGACCCCGGTCAGCACACGCTGATCACTGCCCCCTCCGGCACCGGCAAGAGTGTTCTTTTCCGAACGCTTGCCGGCATCTGGCCCTGGTGGGAAGGCCAGATTGAGCGCAGTGAGCAACTGATGTTTCTGCCTCAAAGCCCCTATCTGCCGATCGGCACCTTGAGAGAGGCCTTGATCTACCCAGAGCGCACCACCGATCAAACCGATCAGGCACTGAAAGCGCTGCTCAAGGCGTGCCGACTGGATGCACTTGCCGAGCGTCTGGATGATTACGATCACTGGGCCCAGCAGCTCTCGCCCGGCGAGCAGCAGCGGCTGGCGTTCGCACGCGCCCTGCTCAAGGCGCCAGAGTGGCTGTTTCTGGATGAGGCAACCTCGGCGCTCGACATGGACACCGAGCGCGCGCTCTATGAGCTTCTGGCCGAGCGGCTTCCAGACACTACCCGAGTGAGCATCGCTCACCGGGACAGCCTCGGCGCATTTCACGAACACACACTCAATCTTTCAGACTTCAAGACGCCCTCACCTTGAGGGCATTGCCGGCAAGGCGGCAGGCGCTTTGCCGGAGTTCACGTTAGACCGTACAATCGGCCCCTACCTCTTCAGTTGCCCTTATAAAAAAGGAATGCGGCACGATGCGCGCCACCGATCTATTGATTTCAACGCTTAAAGAGACGCCGGCCGACGCCGAGATCATCAGCCACCAATTGATGCTGCGCGCCGGCATGATTCGCAGGCTCGCCTCCGGCCTTTACACCTGGCTGCCCCTTGGGATTAAAACCCTTCGAAAGGTCGAAGCGATCGTTCGGGAAGAGATGACCCAGGCCGGCGCTCAGGAAATACTGATGCCAGCCGTGCAACCGGGTGAGCTGTGGCAGGAGTCTGGCCGCTGGGAGCAGTACGGCCCGGAGCTTCTACGGGTGCACGACCGTCACGCGCGTGAATTCTGCATCGGCCCGACCCACGAAGAGGTCATTACCGACCTGGCTCGCCGTGAGCTTCGCTCCTACAAGCAACTGCCGGTCAATTTCTTCCAGATTCAGACCAAGTTTCGCGATGAAATCCGTCCGCGCTTTGGCGTGATGCGCTCGCGCGAATTCATCATGAAGGACGCCTACTCCTTCCACCTCGACCAGGCCTCGCTTGCCGAGACCTACCAGCGCATGTTCGACGCCTATGTGCGCGTCTTTACGCGCCTTGGCCTTGATTTTCGCGCCGTGATCGCCGACAACGGCTCCATTGGCGGTGAAGGCTCCCATGAGTTTCATGTGATTGCCGATTCCGGCGAAGACGCCATCGTGTTTTCGGCCAACTCAGACTACGCAGCCAACATGGAGAAGGCGTCCGCTGAGGCGCCCTCCGCCGAGCGTGCTGCGCCGACGGCGCCGATGTCGCTGATCGATACACCGAACGCCAAGACCATCAAGGCGCTGGTCGACGAGCACGGTCTTGCGATCGAAAAAACCATCAAGACCTTGATCGTTCATGGCGAAGACGGCCTCGTCGCGCTTTTGGTGCGCGGTGATCACGAGCTTAACGAAGTCAAGGCCGAGCACCTGCCTCAGGTGAAAGCGCCGCTGACCATGGCAAGCGATGAGGAAGTTCGAAACGCAGTAGGCGCCGGATTCGGCTCAATCGGCCCTGTAGGTCTCGACCTTCCCGCCGTTATAGACCGGGATGTGGCAGTCATGAGCGATTTTGCGGCCGGCGCGAACCAGGATGGCAAGCACTACGTCAACATCAACTGGGAGCGAGATCTGCCACTGCCCGAGGTTGCCGACATTCGCAACGTGGTCGCAGGTGACCCGGCCCCGGACGGCTCCGGCGCACTGTCGATTGCCCGCGGCATCGAGGTCGGTCATGTGTTCCAGCTCGGCTGCAAGTATTCCGAGGCCATGGGCGCGACCGTGCTCGATGAAACCGGCCAGGCCGTGCCCATGAGCATGGGCTGCTACGGCATCGGAGTCTCACGCATCGTGGCGGCTGCCATCGAGCAGAATCACGATGAGCAGGGCATTACCTGGCCGCAGGCGCTCGCACCGTTCGATGTCGCGCTGGTGCCGATGAATGCGCACAAGTCAGAGGCCGTTCGCGAGGCGTCGGAAGCGCTTTATCAGACGCTTACAAGCGCCGGGTTCGATGTCCTGCTCGATGATCGTGACCTTCGCCCCGGCAACAAGTTTGCCGACCTCGAGCTTCTGGGCGTGCCACATCGGATTGTCATCGGTGATCGAGGGCTTAAAACGGGTGAGTACGAATACAAGGGACGACGAGACAGTGACGCTACGATGGTGGCGCAAGACGCGATCATCGAACACCTTCACACGGTGGGCCGTTAACCTCGGCCTAAGCGCCTGCGTATCACTTCTGAGTGCAGCCCCGGCAGGGGCTGCACTGACCGACGAATCAAGCCTGCTCGCTGCCCTCCCCACCGCCTCTACCAGCTACTTCGATACCGACCTCGACGCCCGTGTCTGGCAGCTCGACATGGATTTCAGGTTGAGCCGTTACCTCTCGGATGCCACCTTTCGCCATGGCTTTTTGACGCTGATTATTCAGGAATCCAGCCGAGCTGGGCTATCGCCCGAGCTGGTGCTGTCGGTGATCGAGGTGGAAAGCCTTTTTGACCCCAGGGCGGTATCGCCGGCCGGCGCTGTCGGCCTCATGCAGATCATGCCGTTTTGGAAAACGGTGTTTGACCGCCCTGGCGACGACTTGCTCGACCCTGCCACCAACCTCCGCTACGGCTGTGCGATTTTAGCGCACTACCTCAAACGAAGCGGCGGCGACATGACGCAGGCCCTGGCACGCTACAACGGAAGCCTTGGCCAGACATGGTACCCAGAGCGCGTCATGCGCGCCTGGGATCACAATTGGTGGGTCATGCGCTGACGTCTGAAAGGGTAAGAAGCTCAGAGCTTCTTATCCTCGACCTCCGAAGGCTGCACACTCGGGTCGAGCGGATGGCCCTTGGCAAGCTCGGCGCGAGTGGCCTCGCGCTGATCAAGCAGTTCGACGTAATAATTGAGCGTGCGACCGGCCAGCGGATGATTGGCATCCACGGTGACAGCGTTTTCATCAATATCGACCACCGTGACGGTCCGCGCGCCATCTGGCCCGTTGGCTTCGAAGCGCATACCCGGGGCCAACTCGGCATTGCCGAATGCAGCGCGGTTGACGGACTGCATCAACGCTTCGTTGCGCTCACCGTAGGCGTTTGCAGGATCGATTGTGATCTCGAACGTCTCGCCTGGCGTTCGCCCGTCGATTTCATGTTCGAGTGCCGTCATGATGTTGGCATGACCGTGGAGATAATAAAGCGGTTTGGCCCGCTTGAAGGAGTCATCGAGCACTCGGTGGCGCTCATCGCGCAGTACATAGTGAAACCCGACGACTTGATGCGATTCTATTGGGGTCATTCAAAACCTTCTTGCTGCCCTGGACGAAAAACTCTGCGCCTCATTTCGAGGAAAGCGGTGCAAAACGGCGCATCTTACTTTGTTACATGATGGCATGAGTCAAGTAACCTTTCGATGTTGAATGCGCTTTTTGGCCGTCTTTCACAGCGTTCAACGGCTTTTTTCGAGGCCGCGCGTTTCGAACGCCTTGCGAAGGGGCAATCGCCATGCGACCTTTGCACTGCATCGCGGCCACGGGTCGTTCATATCCAGGTAAGGAAGCAGGCTCACGGTGATCAGTACCTCCCGTCTTTCAATGATTCGTCGTCACGTCATCACCTTCTTGATGGGCTTTGCCTCCGGGTTGCCCCTGCTGTTGACCGGCAGTGTGCTACAGGCCTGGATGACCGACTCAGGCGTGTCGCTCGAAAACGTGGGACTTCTGGCCCTGGTCGGGCTGCCGTATACCCTGAAGTTCGCCTGGGCGCCGCTGTTGGACCGCTTTCATCTGCCGTTTCTCGGACGACGACGCGGCTGGCTTTTGATCACCCAGGCCCTGCTTGTTGGCATGCTGATCGTGATGGCACTGACTGATCCGGCCATCACGCCCCTGTTCATGGGGCTGGTCGCCCTCGGCGTCAGCTTCCTGAGCGCCACTCAGGACATCGTGATCGATGCCTACCGCCGTGAACACCTGCCGGACAACGAGCTGGGGCTTGGGTCAGGGTTTTACGTCTACGGCTATCGTGTCGGCATGCTGCTCGCCTCCGGCGGCGGTCTAATGCTTGCCGATGTCATTGGCTTTACCCAAACCTACCTGCTCATGGCCGGCCTTCTTGGCGTGGCCATGCTGGTCACGCTCTGGGCACCGGAGCCGGTACGGGTCGAGATGGCGCCGCCACGCAAGTTTCACCAGACCTTTCTGGACCCTATCGTCAACTTCATCAGCCGCCCCGGTGCCTTCGGTCTGTTGCTGTTCATTTTGCTGTACAAGCTTGGCGACTCGGTGGCAGGCAATTTGACCACCCCCTTCTATAAGGCCCTTGGGTTTACCAATGCCGAAATTGGCGCCACGGTCAAAATCTTCGGGTTGTGGCCACTTCTGGGCGGCATCTTTATCGGCGGCCTTTTGATCATGCGCTGGGGTATTTACCGCTCGCTGGTGATCTTCGGAATTCTGCAGATGCTCTCGACCGCCGGATTCGTGCTCCTGAATCACATGGGCCATCACCTCTACTGGCTCGCCGCTGTAGTCAGCTTCGAAAACGTGGCCGCCGGCATGGGAACTGCCGCCTTCACGGCGTTCATGGCGTCGCTGACCGACAAGCGCTTCACGGCCGGCCAATACGCCCTGTTGTCATCCGTCATGGGCCTGCCTCGCGTGGTTATCGCCGCCCCCAGTGGCTATCTGGCCGACAGCGTCGGCTGGGATGGCTTCTTTATCGTCTGCACGCTGGTTGCGCTTCCGGGGCTACTGCTGCTGCTTAGGCTCAAGCGGTATCTCGTAAGCGCCTAATTGGCGCTTATATAGAGCGCTTTTCTTCACAAGGAATTTCTTAACTATTTCCTTGTAGCGCCGTTAGTTACCTCATCAAACAGCATGAGGTTGTAACGATGCGCCATATTTTCGCTCTCGATGAAGCCCATATGCTGCTGATCCCCCCGGCGGACTTTACCGGGGAGGACGCTTACCAGTTCAAGGTGCTCATCAAGGACTATTTCGCAAGCTATCCGCTCGCTGACGGCGCCGACCTCTATTTCGATGTGCATCCGGTCACCCGGATCGATGCCCGCGGCCTGTCGGTCATGGCTTTTTTGCACACCGATATCGCCCACCGCCCGCTCAAGGTGATTGAACCGTCGAAAAACATGCTGCGACACCTTGAGTCGCTGCGCCTGTTCGAGCATTTCGACATTTATTTCGATCGCAAGTACGTCATGCCGATCCTGCTGAGTGGCGCAGACGATCGCCGGTACGCCTCATGATCGCGCGCGTTGCATGTGGCTTGATGGGCATGGCCCTGTTGATTGTCAGCGGATGCACCCCGATCTCGCACAGCCGCGTATCGCCAGAGGCTTACTGGCAGAATCAGCAGAACTGGACAAACGCACTGACTGCCGTCCCGGCCTATCCGGGCTATCTGGAAGAGCTTAACCGACAGCAGCTCTCGCCGGGTGATCGCGTAAAAATCACGATTGCCGCCGGCGAGCATTTCAATGGGCTTTATGAAATCGATCATGACGGCACGCTGCGCATGCCCTGGATTACACCAACCCAGGTTACCGGTCGTACCGTCGAGGATGTATCGAAAACCCTTGCGGCCAAGCTCGAGGACGAGGGCCTTTTCAGGCGCGGGCTTGCCTACGTAACGGTTCAGCTTCACAGCTGGGCACCGATTAGCGTGCGCATCGAAGGGGCGGTTTTCAATCCCGGCCGCGTCGACATCAGCGCCCGCAGCGCCATCGACCGCAGCGAGCGTCAGGCTGTGGCCTCAGGAGAGGCAGGCTCCGGTCGGCGGCTTTCGAACGCCATTGCCGCCGCCGGCGGCGTCAGGCCCGATGCCGACATCCACAGGGTCACCTTGATCCGAAACGAGGTTCACTTCGACATCGACCTCTCCGGGTTTCTGGATGGCACCACGGTGATCGACCCCTACCTTCAGGCGGGCGATCGCCTGATCATCGAAAGTTCCGGCTATTTTTCACCCGCCCTGATGCGTCCGCTGCCCATTACCCTGCCAGGCCTCAAGATCTATGCCTCGAATCTGACGCTTCCGGCCTCACACAACGCAGGCTCCGCGCTCAACGAAGACGCAATGAGCTTTCCCTATGGCGCACGCTTTCTGCAGGCTGCGATTAAATCGAACTGTGTCGGGGGCACACAGGCAACCTCGGGCGGCCGCCACATCGTGTTGATCAGTACTGACCTGATCACCGGCAAACCGGTGGTCATCGAGCGCTCGGCCGGCGAACTGGTCAGAAACTCCAACGACACTGGCATCAACCCATGGCTGATGCCCGGCGACACTGTCAGCTGCTACGACTCGGGGGTGACAAATCTCAGAGATGTTGCCAAAACCATCACGGAACTGGTTCTGCCGTTTAGCCTGTTCTAGTCGGTTAGGGAACCCCTACTGATGCGCCTACGTCTGCCTAAATTCACTCTGCATCGACGCCTGCTTGCCTGGGTCTGGCGGTGGGTGGCCTATGGCTCCAGCATGCGCCTGTCCAAACGGCTGGCCACCTATCTCATTTTGCTTGGAAGCATCTGGGGCGCGATCTGGGCGATCGCGATAACCCTGGTGTCGACCGCACCTACCGCCTACACCACCCGCTGGGTGGTGATCCTGCCCGGCACGGGCGCGGGTCTTGCAGTCAGTCTCGAAAGCATTGGGCAGGCCAGTGCTCAATCAAGCTCCCCCTATGGCAATACCTCGGTCGACCCCAAGGTCAACTACCAAGCCATCGCAACCAGTGATCCGGTGCTTTTAAAGGCCGCTGAAAAAAGCGCATCAAGCTACGACGATTTCGCCTCGCTCAAGATCAAGCTGGTCGACCAGACCGCATTGATGAACTTCAGTATCACCGCCCCAACGGCCGAGCAGGCGTATCAAAAAGCCATTTCCCACTATCAGTCCCTGCAAGAGGTGCTGGCGTTTTTGCGAAAGGACGAATTTGCCACCCGTGAGCAGTCAACGCGCCTGTCGGTCGATATCTATGAAAAGACGCTCAAGCAAACCGAACGCAAGCTGCTCGAGTTCCAACGCCAATCGAAGATTGTCTCCGCCGACCAGTTTCAGTCACTTCTTGTCTCGCTTAGCAATCTCAAGGAAAAAATCGACCAGACCAACGCGCAGCTGGACGCGGCCAAGATCAAGCGCGACACCCTGATGGCACGCCTGGGCGTGAGCTCAACGCAGGCAGGCCAAGCGCTTGTGCTACACCGTGACGCCGAATTTCAGGCCCTGATGCAGGAGCGCGCAACGCTTGGCTCAACCATTGCCGAACAGCGCGGCAAATGGGGCGCGCGCCACCCGGAGGTCTTGACCAGCCAGGCCGGGCTCGACGCGCTTGATCGCGAAATGCTTACCCGAGCGCGACAGCTTCTGTCCTCGTCACTGACCCGCGCCGAATTCAAGACACTGAGCGGATTCGCCAGCCGGAGCACGCAAGAGGCCCTTATTCAACAGATCGTTTCGTTTGAAATCACCTATCGTGGCTTGAAAAGCGAGCTCGATAACTACCGCATCACCTATCAGGCCCGGGAGCGCACGCTTAACGATACGGTCGAGGAAGCAGCGCGGCTTCAAGCCCTTCAGCGCGAACAGCAGGTGGCGACAGCGGTCTACACCACCGCACTTGCCAAGATGGACATCGCCAAGATCGACCCGTTCACCAGCTACCCGATGCTTCAGATGCTCGCACCGCCACTGATGCCAGAGCAGCCCGATAAGCTCGGCAAGAAACTCACGCTCCTGGGCGCCGTTGGAGCCACGCTCTTCGCGACCATCGGTATGGTGCTGCTATGGATTCGAAAACCCTATCTCCGCAAACTCCAGAAGAGCGAATAGTCTGGCTCTCGATCACAGCGACCTACCCGATCTATGTAATCGGAGGTCTTTATGTGCTGGCACCGGTGCTTGCGTGGTCACTGCTTGGGTATTACGTGCTCCTGTGCATCAAGAAAGAGCGCACCTTTCCAAAACTGCCGTTCCCGATCTGGGCCTGGATTATCGGCATGATCGTGATGGAGGTGGCGCTGTTGATGGGGCACATGATCAACGACCTCGGCACCGGCAAGACCATCAAGTCTTCTATTGGCTGGGCCAAGGGCTGGGCGCTTCTGGCGGTCTTTCCGATCCTTGGTTGCCTGCCGATTCGTATCGAATTGATCGCCCGGGCCTGCATGAAGGTCTGTCTCTATACCATCCTGCTGCTGCCGGTGTTTGTCGGCGCCTGGGCCGCGGGCCTGCCTCAAACCCCCTACATCTCACCACTGAAAGCCATCGGCGGGCCGGGTCCGGAGTTCTTTGCACTGTCGCTATATGAGATCGACCCCGGTTCCGGCCTGCCCCGCTGGCGTCTTTTCACCCCATGGGCGCCCGCGGTGGGCTTTGTTGCCAACATCTACTTCGTGTTCGCCCTGATCGAGCAGAACAAGCGCTGGAAGGCCATCGGCATGTTCGGAAGTGTTTTGATGATTCTGATGTCGGGCTCGCGCATGGCGCTGGTCGCGATTGTCTTGATCGTGGGTGGCCAGTTTTTCCTGCAGCGGCTTAAAACGCCAGGGCTCTGGTTCACCGCCAGCGGCGCCACGCTTGGCCTTGGCGTCATCGGGGAACAACTTCTGGAAGCGATCGACTCGTTCATCACCGGCTTCAAAAATTCCAGGGCGGATTCGACCCGCGTACGTGCGGCTCTTGGGCGCATCGCGGTACATCGCTGGAAAACCGAAAACCCGACCTGGGGACACGGCATCGTCGAACGCGGACCACACCTGGTCGAATACATGCCGATCGGCTCACATCACAGCTGGTATGGGCTCTTGTTCGTCAAGGGCATTGTCGGCTTCTACGCCTTGGCCGCCCCCATGGCCATAAGCTTTCTCCACCTCCTTTTCCACGCGCCAAACTCAGACATCGCCCGCAGCGGACTGATCATGGTGGGTCTTCTTGTCGTTTACTCCTTCGGTGAGAACCTCGAGATTCTGGCGTACCTCATCTGGCCGGGGCTAATGCTGATCGGCAAGGCCCATCACGATGCGAGGCTCAAGCAATGAGCGATAAGCTGGCTGTTCTCTACATCATTCCACGCTATTGGCCGGCGGTCGGCGGCGCCGAGCTTCATACCCGCGAGCTTTTAAAACACAGTGATCGTATCGAGGCAACGGTCGCCTGTATCGCCCAGGACAGCAACAGCCTGCTGGAAGTGGCAGTGACTGATTCGAACCCAGCCATCATCGACGAGGACGGCCCGGCCGTGGTTCGCCTTCGCGCCCATGGCAAAACGCGTGGGCTCTTGAGCCGGCTCGGGGGCCTTGTCGGAACAACGCGCTGGGTGCGACCGCTTTACACGTACCTCCTCAAAAAGGCGTTGAGACCTCAGCTCGAGCAGCTGATCGAGCGCGCTGATGCAGTACACGTGATCTACAACGGCATGACCGGGCTTGCCGAGCTGGCCGAAAGCCTCGCTCGAAAGCATCAGGTTCCGTTCGTATTCACGCCGCTGTGCGGCGAAGTCGGCGTGGCATCGGCCTGGACAACGCCACGGTTCAAGCGCCTTTATCGCCGCGCCAACGCGGTCATCGGGCTGACCGCGTTCGAGCGCGATTGGCTGATCAAGCAAGGCGCGGCCTCGGAGCGCACCCATATCATTCCGGTCTCGACCCTACTTTCAAATACCTTTGATGCCGACGAATTTCGCCGAACCCATGGCCTCGGCGAGGCGCCTGTTCTGTTGTTTCTCGGCCGCCATGATCAGCTAAAAGGCGTTCACTTGCTTCATAACGCACTCGGCCCCGTTTGGGCGCGCGTGCCTGAGCTTCGAGTGGTGATGATGGGTCCGGATGGCCAAGTGCAGTTCGAACACGATCACAGCGATGACCCACGGCTCATACGTATTCCCATGCCCTCCCAGCACGACAAGGCCTCGGCGCTTGCGACCTGCGACCTTTTGTGTGTTCCGTCGCTTCACGAAGGGCTCGGTGTGGTGTTTTTAGAAGCGTGGTCGTTCGAAAAGCCGGTAATTGCGCTCGATCTTCCGGTCTTAAAAGAGGTGATTGGTCATAAAGAAGCCGGGCTGCTCGGCCGTTTAGATGGAAAGGACCTACATGAGAAAATTCTTTTACTACTGAACGACTCGACGCTTCGACACACACTGGGCCGTGAGGGCCACCGCCGGTTGACCACGCTCTACCATTGGCCGGCACTCACCCAGCGACTGGAAGCGCTTTATACCCAACTGGTGTCATCCCGATCACAATGAGGTTGTCATGCCGAACACGCTGAAACCCAAAGCGCTCTTGAACCGGCTTCGTACCGAAAAGCCGTCGTTCGGCCGCAATATGCTGTGGATGGCGTTGACTCAGGGCGTGCATCGCATCGCCCGACTCGGCGCGACGCTGATCGCGGCGCGCCTTCTAATGCCGGAAGCGTTCGGTATCGCCGCGATCGTTTTGACCGTGCATGAGCTTGTCAACGCCATCACCCATTCAGCGTTCGTGCCCGCACTGGTTCAGGCACGAGACGATGCCTTTGACATGCTTTGCAATCATGCTCACCGCCTGAACTGGCTTTTGTGCATTCTTTTGATGGGGCTTCAGTGTGCCATCGGCTACGGCGTAAGCCTTGCCTATAACGACCCGATTCTGTTCCCGGCCATCGCGGTGCTGTCACTGAGCTTTCTGTGCCTGCCGCCAGCCACGATCCACGCCGCCAAGGTGTTACGCGAAAACCGGCTCAACGTGGTCGCCCGTGCCGAAATGGGCCAGAGCCTGGGCGAGGCGGTATTGATCATCGTGTTCGCAGTGGCAGGGTTTGGGTTCTGGGCGCTGGTTCTGCCCAAGCTTCTGACCGCCCCCTACTGGACCTATGTCTACCGCAGGGCAACAAGCTGGACACCTACGCCGCCAAACCACTGGCGTATTCCTCCCGCACTGACCCGATTTTCCGGCCCGATGATCGGCAACGAGGTGGTCTTTGCGCTCAGAAACCACATGGATTATCTGCTGATCGGTTTTTTCCTGAGCCTTGACGTTCTGGGGGTCTACTACTTTGCCTTCAACGCGGGGCTTGGGTTGAGCCTTGGCCTGCTGCGCGCCTATTCCACCGCCCTGTTTCCTCATCTCTGCGCCACCAGCGAAGCCCAAAAGGGCGACAGCATGCTTCGGGGCATGCGTCTGTTCGCCCGTTTTGCGGTGCCGGTCATTCTGGCTCAGTGCCTGTTGGCGCCCTGGTACGTTCCCATTCTCTTCGGCGAGCGCTGGGTCGAACTGGGCGCTCTGCCCATTCTGATTCTGATCTGTCTGTCGGCACTGCCACGCATCGTACTCGACACCTGCTCCCAGGGCCTTCGCGCGGCTGGCGTACCCGGTATCGATCTCAAACTGCAACTGCTGACCACGGTGCTGTTCGGCGTGGGCATGATGGCAGGTCTTCCCTGGGGCATTCAGGGCGTTGCCACCGGCATCTTGATCGGAACGACCCTTGCGGCATTGCCTGCCTACGCCCTGACGCACCGACGTCTCGCCCCCACAACGCCCGAGGTACTCTCACCATGACGCCCCTGTTTTCCGTAATCATGCCCATGTACAACGTCGAGGCGTTTATCGAGCATGCCATCGACAGCGTGCTTGCCCAGACCGTGACCGATTTCGAGCTTTTGATCGTTGACGATGTCGCCACCGATGGCAGCCGAGCCATATGCGAGCGCTACGACGACCCACGGCTTCGTATACTGACCCACCCTGTCAATCGAGGCCTTGCCGGCGCTCGAAATACCGGCGTGCGCGCCGCGCAGGGGGAGTACATTGCCTTTATCGATTCCGACGACATCTGGCTTCCGGGCAAGCTCGCCGCACATCAGCGCCACTTCGAAACCGCACCTCGTGTTGGCCTTTCCTTTTCACGCTCAGCCTTCATCGACGCCGCCGGCGCGCCCATGAATTACTATCAGATGCCCCGGCTGAGTGACATCGACCCCGAGTATCTTTTTTGCCGCAACCCGGTCGGTAATGGCTCGGCGCCGGTGATGCGCCGAGAAGCGCTCGAGGACATCGCTTTTATTGCCGACATCGCGGGCGAAAACCATGCCTCCTGCTATTTCGATGAACAGCTACGGCGCAGCGAAGACATCGAGTGTTGGGTGCGGCTGGCGCTTACGACCCATTGGGATATCGAAGGCCTCAATGCTCCGTTAACCCTATACCGACTCAACGCCGGCGGTCTCTCGGCCTCACTCGACCAGCAGTTCGCTTCCTGGGTCGAGCTGGTCGAAAAGACCCGCGGTTACGCCCCGGACTTCATTGCCCGCGCCGAAAAGCGCGCAAGGGCCTATCAGCTTCGCTACCTCGCCCGTCAGGCCATCCGGCTGCGGGACGGGCGCTACGCCCTGAAGGCACTGTTGAGAGCGACGAAAAGCTGGCCGGGCATCTGGCTGGATGAGCCGGGGCGCACAGTCGCCACCACTGGCGCAGCCATCTTACTTGGCACCATCCCGACACGGCTTTATCTGTTTTTCGAAGCCATCGCGCAGTCCATCATCGGCAGCGCTCAGCGCCGTCGCATCAACTCGGGGGATGTCTGATGGGGTTACACGCCTATAGTGTCGAACTGGAAAACGAGCAGGCACCACCGCGCCCGACTGTCACCGTTCTCGGGCTGCCGTTTGTCAATATCAGCCGCGAGGAAGCGCTTGAGGCCCTGTTTGACTACATGCGCGCCCCGCACACCAACGCAACGGTGCATTTCATCAATGCTCACTGCGCCAACGTCGCTCAAAACCATCCCCGCTATTATCAGGCGCTTTTGAACGCCAACATGGTGCTGCCGGATGGCAGCGGCGTAGCCATCGCGTGCAAGCGCGTAGGCGAATCACTGGTTGCCAACCTAAATGGCACGGACCTTTTTCCACTGATCTGTGAGCAGATGGCAGAGGAAGGGCTTCGGCTGTTCCTGCTTGGCGCAGCGCCGGGTGTGGCCGATACCATGGCGGATAAGCTCAAGCAGCGCTTTCCAAAGCTTGAGATTGTTGGCGTACAGCATGGCTTTTTCGGTACCACCGGCACCGATCAGGTCATCGACAAGATCAATGAGGCGCGCCCCGACCTCCTGTGCGTTGCCATGGGCGTACCGCATCAGGAGCTTTGGGTCGAACGCTATCGCCATCGACTCAAGGTCAAACTGGCCATGGGTGTAGGTGGGCTATTTGATTTCAGCGCCGAGAAAGTCAGTCGCGCGCCGAAATGGCTGCGCTCGATCGGCATGGAATGGAGCTGGCGACTGATGCAGGAACCCGGGCGCATGTGGAAGCGCTACGTGGTCGGCAATCCAGTCTTTCTTTTGAACATCACACGACACGGTCAGCGCCCGTGCCGACGTCTTCGGAGCTACCTGGAAGGCGACTATCCAACCTTTTACAAATGGCGCTCGTTTGCACGGCGCTGTTGGTGGTTATTCAGACGCTGGTACGGCCCGAAGGCCCGGCGGCTTCTGGACATCGGTCTATCACTGTCGATTCTCGGTTTTGGCGGGCCTTTTCTGGTGCTGGTCATGCTCTGGATCAAGCTCGACTCCAGGGGCCCGATCTTTTTCAGCCAGACCCGCGTCGGTCAATCCGGCAGCCTGTTCAAGATGTGGAAATTCCGCTCGATGTACGTTGATGCCGAGGAACGCCTGAGAGAGCTTACCGAGCGCAACGAATCGTCTGGCAACGTGCTGTTCAAGATGAAAAAGGACCCACGGATCACCACACCCGGGCGAATCATTCGAAAACTGTCGATCGATGAGATCCCGCAGCTCTGGAACGTCTTGAAGGGAGACATGGCGCTGGTCGGCCCAAGGCCCGCCCTGCCTCGGGAAGTCGCGCTTTACGAAGCCCGCGCACGGATGCGTCTTGACGCACGTCCAGGGCTGACCGGGCTTTGGCAGGTATCCGGCCGGTCTGACCTGTCGTTTGACGAACAGATCAACCTCGACCTGTTCTACCTGCACCGACAGGGCATCCGTGAAGACATCAAGCTGCTTCTAAGAACCATACCCGCCGTCATCAAGGGGCGTGGGGCGTACTGAGGAGAACGTCGATGCAAGTGATCATTCTTGCCGATCGCATGGGTCAGGAAATGGCCCCGATGGATCAGCGCTATCCGCCTGCCCTGCTGCCGCTCGTCGGGCGCAGCGTGCTGGAACGCAATCTGGACCTCCTGGCGGATACGCCCAACATTCAGGCAGCGTGCCTGCTGTATGGGCGCTCGTCGGAGTTGTTTCGCGCGATGTTCAATCGAAGCGACCGCTGGGGCATGCCGATCGAGCTTTATCCGGTCATTGGCGAGCGTGACCCGCGCGAACACCTACTGCGTCTGGGCGGCAACGTGATGTACCCCTGCCTTGTGGTACGCGGTGATATTCTGCTGCACCCCGACTGGATCAAGGCACCCGGCAAGGACGCGCCCGTCGTGGTCGCCCGGGGCCCGGAGGATCTTAACCTGATTCGCCTTCGCTGGAGCGAGCTTCGAGAGGAGCGCACGTTGAGCCCGTGCCTGCTCGCCTCGCTTTCGGATTATCACCAGTTGACGATGGATATCCTGCAGCGCCAGACGCCGGTAGCCCCGCATGGCACCGAGGTTCTGGACAGACTCTGGGGCTCGGCCGGCACGGCAACGCCAGACACGTCCGTACTTGAACAGGGATTCATGGGGGCAGTTGCCCATGTTGAGCGAGGGGCCTGGCTTACCGGCCACTGCAGCCTCGAAACCGGCTGCTATCTCGAGGAAGGCGCCGAACTCGAAAACATGGTCGTGATGCCCTACTCCCATGTAGGCGGCGTGCAGCGCCTTAAAAACGGCATCTATTACGAGGGGCAACTGCTCGACCCCAAACTCGGCTACTGGTTCAAGGACCGTCGTCAGGCCGGTACGCTGGTGCTTCGCGGCGTGGCCTTCAAACCGCAACACCGACCGGGCAAGAGCGAGCGCCTGCTCTCGGCACTGCTTTGGGTCATGGTGCTGCCGCTTGCCGGCAAGACACGGGCACTGCGTGGGGAGCTTGCCAAGGTGGTGGGTCAGCAGCAGCGCCTGTTCGGCCCCAACATCGAACACACACCAGCCATTCTCGGCTACGCCGCTCGTGTGACCCGCGGCGTTTTCATCGGCCCAAAGCGCCGCCTACGCCCCGACATCGTGGCCGACTGCATCGATGCGATTCGCTTGACCGAATACCCCAAGCTTCGCCAGGTCCTGCTTCGAATGGTCTCGTTGAAGCGGGGCCACTAAAACCGCTTGAGTGCCCGCTTCAACCAGTCGATGGCACCTGGCGTTGCAAGCCACTGGCCGCGCAACAGCACACGATACTGCCAGGCCTCGCCACGAGAGCCTGGCGCCACAGAATGGGCTTCATTGTGCTCACGCTTGGGGTTGGCCCTGGCAAGAAGGGTCAGCATGTGGGGGTTGTGCTGATGAATGAGGGAAAGTGCCCCTTGCGCCTCATCCATGCGTCCGAGCCGGTAGAACACCAGTGCGCGCCCGACCAACAGACCAAGCCAGTCTGACTGCTCGGGCAGGAGCGGGTCGACCAGTGACAGGGCCTTGTCGTCCTCGCCCTGACGCAGGTGCTGTTCGAGCAGAACCTCTCGAAGCCCTAGATCGTCCTGCTTGTCGAGACTCAAAAGCCGCTCCGACAACGCTTTCGAGCGAAGCGGATCACCGCGCTCCATTCCCATGATCAGACCGAGCCCGAGCTGGTAGATGATGTCGTTGTCCCCCTCTTCCCAGCTGAAGACACCCTGTTCCTGCTCGATGCAGCCAAGCCACAGCTCGAACTGTTTGGCGATCGGTTCGAAAAAGGGCCGCATCATCCACGGCAGATTGCCAAACCGGACGGCCAGCGCCATGGTCAGCTCCTGCAAAATGGCAGGAGTTGCCAGCCAGTCCGGGTGCTCGCACAGCCCATCGAGCCACTTGAGCGCATCGACCCACAGGTCGCTGCTGGCGTTCTTGCCGGGCTCACCTACATCGTCGGCGGTAAAGTATTGGCGCCACTGCGTGTAATCCGCTGTGTGGTCAGCCGTGGGCAGATACATGAGCGTGCCGCATTCATTGCGGCTCAGCGGCAGCTCTTCGACCGGCGGGTATTCCATGAGGACCGTGGACAGCATGGCAAGCGGCTCGGCAAGCTCTTCCTCGGAATAGATCATCTGCTCAGCGAGGGTATCTGCCGGCGCATGCGCGAGCTGCTCAAGAAAGTCCAGATACTCTTCATCAAGCCCCGCCTGCCGCTTGAGGCGACGCGCCCAGAAGCCGGCACGCTCGCCGGCTTCCTGGGGTTGGCCTTCATGCAGCAGGAGCATGGTTTCGATGTAGGCAAGTGACGGGGCATCGGGAATCAGCTTGAGCGCCTTCAAGAACGCGTCTCGTGCCCCGCTCAGGTCGTCGCTGTCCATGAACGCAAGGCAGACCCGCTCGAGCGCCGCACCTTTCAGAAAATTCGGGCCCCGATCGACGATATCATCAACGAACGCGTCCTTTTTCCGCGTGAAGCCGCGCTCATGATAGACGTCCGTCAGAAGCTCAAAGGCCGACTCGGACGTTTCAGGCGTGGCTTCCCACTCATCGAGCTGAAAAAAGGCTTCGAGCAGGCGCTGGGCGCGACCGAGCTGGCCGGTTTCGACGCTGATGATGGCGGCCTCGAGCAGGGCCTGGGTCGGCGCCTTAAGTGACAGAAGCGCACGACGAAGACGCTCCCCCCGCCATTCCTGCAGGCTCAACATCCACATCAGATGTGAAGGCACAGGCCCGGGCAGGGTCACCGCTCCGCAGCAGCGATCGAACCGCTTGCCCGAATCGCACCAGCAGGGCTCATCAACGGCGGGCGGCGCCAACGGTTCGCAGGCAAAGCCGCACCGGACCAAGGGCGTCTGGTTCCAGAGAAGCGGCGTCAACGCCTGGGCAAGCGACACATCGTCGCCTAAAAGCGTTGCGCCCTCGCGTCGGGCCCAGCGCGTAAGTTCGGGGTACTGCTCGTCTTGATGGATGACGGCCTGCGCTTTCGTGGCAAACCCAAGCAACTGATCAACCCAATTCGCCAACATTCAAAGTGTTCCCTGCGCCATCATGTATTTGTGCCACATCCCACGCCAAAGATTTCTACCCGAACAGGATACGCAAGCCGCTTTGTGACCGCCAGACGAAGGCGGTACTATAGCCACTCGGTCCGCCAAGTCAGCGGCCGATGACCCATCCTGTCGCTTAAGGTTTCTTGTGCTGCCTCTTCCCCTACTCAAACGCCGCGCAGACGAAAAACGCACCTCAACAGTCAGCCTCGAACGTGAAGGCCGTGATGAAATCCGGCGAATCACCCAGGCGGTCGAAAAGGTGCCGTGGTCGATCAGCCTGATGCAGATCCTCTGGACCGCCGGACCCGTCACTCTGATTGGTGCCTGGGGCGGCTACCTCATGGGGTATGGCAAGGCACCGACCATGGAAAACTACGTGTTTTTCATCTCCTACACGGTCATTACGGGTGTGGCCGGGGTACTGGCCAATCTGGTGCATCATTTGACCCGAGGACGCCAATACGAGCGTACCGAAGCCAAGATTTCGCGCGTCATCGATACGCTTCCGGATCTGATTCTCACCACCCGCAACCTGATCGTTGAAAGTCTGGAGGGCGATGCCCGACGGCGTGAAGCAGCCGCCATGCTGCTCAGAAAGCAGGACCTGTCCCCTGAGGGGGTCGAACTGGCCGTTCAGGAGCTTTTAAACGATGCGGATTCGGCGCGAATCATAGCACGGATCGACATCTATCGCCGGGTCGGGCTATACGCCCGTATCCGGGATTTGAACAGCCTCTACAGCGACACGCTGGAGCCTCAGTTCACAGACCTTGCCGACGTTGCGCCGGAAGCCATCGGCCTTCTGCGGGATCGTTTCTACGGCATCGCGCCCAATCTCCATCACGGCGTGCCGCGCGATGACAACTTTCTCGAGCGAATTCTCGCCGCCAGCGAGCAGGACAACGACCTGCTGATGACGCTTCAGGACGTGGAGGAATTGTTGATTCTCGCGTTTGAGCTGATCAGCGGGCGCGAGATCACCATGCTGACGTTCGAGTACCGCGGTCAATGGCACCTGGCGCGGGCGCTCGATCAGCTCGAGGACGCGCGCGCGCGCTATCGCATCGCACAGGCCACCGGGCTTTCACGCGTGAAGGCATTGACGGTCTATCTCGCCGAACAGTCGGACACCCTGGTTGAGGACGCCGCGTCCGGCCTTCGCGCCGAAGTCCTCCTGGCCCGCTCTCGTGAGGCGATGGATGCGCTGGCCGATCAGATCGTACGCGACGCCGCAGACCTCGAGCGCGCATTCGACAGCCAGCTTCGTGCCCGCCTTCGACAGCAATCGGACATCCTGACCAACGCCTTGAAGCTCTTCAAGAGTGTGCAGGAGGCTTATGAAAACGCCGGCCGCAGCCACGCACAGCTACTGCGTCTGTCGACCCGCTGGGAGGAAATGCATTCAAGCGAGAAGCAGACCCAGAAACTTCGAACCGGGCGCGGACGGCGAGGCCTTCGCGTTCGCGAAAAACGCATCGCGCTCGACGATGCGGCCAAGGCTGACGTCTGCCGGGCACTGTCAAAACTGATGCAGGGCGTCAATATTCGCCACTGGGGGCACCCCCGCCATACGCCCTTGAGCCATGAAACGCTGCTCAATCACGGCTCGGATACGCTTAAACGGTTCGCCATCGATGTGGCCCTGACCCTCGAACCGCATATCCACCTCTCTCGCCCCGAAGTGCAACGCGCGATCAACGCAACCAACGCCGCCTACTTCGGCCAGCTCGAGCCCAACATGTCGGCGCCGGCCAAGGCCGCGATCGGCGCGGCCATGGTCAAGAGCATTGAGCCGGATCTATCGCGCTCTGCCGAATCCCTGGCTCTGGCACTGGTGCGCCACTATGGCGTACCACTGGACGATTCGGCGGCCGAGTTTCTGATCACGCATTACAAGGCGCGTGAGGCGACACTCAGCATGATCGCCGGCTATCACAGCGCCGACTACAGCCCGGTGAGCCTTCTGACCCATCGCCCCCCGGTTATCGGCAAGCGCCCGCGGAAATGGTACCGCGCGCTGGTTCGGGCGCGTCGAGCGCTGGGCTAGCTCCCGGATCAGCAGTGTTATAAATCGAAAGTGCCCTGAATCGAAAGTACTTTGAGTCGACAGTACTTTGAGTCGACAGTGCCCTGGATCGACAGTCCCCCTGACCGTGGTTACCATGACACTGTATAAAACCACATGGATTTGATGTTTTGCGCCTGATCATCGCCGAAAAACCAAGCGTGGGCCGCGCGGTTGCGGAGGTTCTGCCGAAACCGCACCAGAAAGGCGACGGATTCATCCGTACCGCCAAGGGCGACGTGGTGACCTGGTGTATCGGTCACCTCCTCGAGCAGGCCGAGCCCGAGGCTTATGACCCCGCCTACAAGAGCTGGAAGCGCGCGCATCTTCCAATCGTCCCGAGCGAGTGGAAGCAACAGATCAAGTCAAAGACCCGCCAGCAGTTCACCACGGTCAAGAAGCTGATCAGGGAGGCCGATCAGCTCATCAACATGGGCGACCCCGACCGGGTCGGCCAGATTCTGGTCGATGAGGTGATCAATCATTCAGGTATCAGCAAGGCCAAGCGCGCCGCCACCCTTCGCTGCCTGGTCAATGACATGAACCCGGCCGCGATCAAGAAAGCCCTGGATGATCTTCGCCCGAACAGCGATTTCATCCCGCTTGCCACCTCGGCGCTTGCACGGGCGCGGGCCGATTGGCTCTACGGCATCAACATGACCCGCCTGTGCACCCTGCTCGGTCAAAACGCAGGCTACAACGGCGTGTTGTCGATCGGGCGGGTACAAACGCCGGTGCTTGGCCTTGTGGTTCATCGCGATGAAGCCATCGAACAGTTCGTACCCAAGCCGTTTTACGAGGTCGTCGTCACGCTTGCCACCGCAGCCGGTGATACCTTCAGCGCCAAGTGGGTCCCGAGCGAGGCCTGCGCCCCGTACATGGACGACGACGGTCGGGTGCTTTCAAGAAAGCTTGCCGACACCGTTGTAAAGAAAGTAACCGGAAAACCCGGCCACGTTCGAAACGTCGAGCGCACAGTCAAAAAGCAGGCTGCGCCGCTGCCCTATAATCTGTCCACGCTTCAGATCGACGCCTCGAAACGCTTCAACCTGAACGCCCAGAAAACACTGGATATCTGCCAGCAGCTCTATGAGCGCCACACCCTGATTACCTACCCGCGTTCGGACTGTCGGTATTTACCCAAGGGACACTACAGCGACCGGCACACGGTCACTCAGGCCATCGCCAAAACCAGCGACGCGCTTTTTGATCCGGCCCAGCAGGCAAATCTTGACCTCAAGAGCAAGGCCTGGAACGACGCCAAGGTGGGCGCACACCACGCCATTATTCCGACATCCAAGGCGGTATCGGCCGACCGGCTGACCCAGGATGAAAAGAATATCTACGATCTTGTGGCCCGGCAGTACCTGATGCAGTTCTATCCAGCGTTCGAGTACGCCGAACATCAGATCGACAGTCAGGTTGAAGGTGGGCTATTCGTTGCCAAACAGACATCGGTTCTGAGGGACGGCTGGAAAACCCTGCTGCCGCCCCGAAAAGGCACCAAGGCGTCCGAATGTTCATCATCACCTCTGCCCGAGGTCAACGTTGGAGACGATCTCACCTGCCGCGAGGCCCGGGTGGATGACAAGGAAACCAGCCCGCCGAAACGGTTCACCGATGCAGGCCTTCTATCGGCCATGACCGGTATCGCGCGATTTGTCTCCGACCCTGACATCCGGAAGGTGCTCAAGGATACCGACGGGCTCGGCACGGAAGCCACCCGCGCCGGCATTATCGAGCTGCTGTTCAAACGTGGATTTTTGACCAAAAAAGGCAAGGAAATCCACTCGACCGATATCGGCCGCCAACTCGTGAAAAGCCTGCCTAATCGAATGGTTGTGCCTGACATGACCGCACATTGGGAATCCCAGCTCGAGGCCATCAGCGACAAGCGAATGCGTTATGCGCAGTTCATGCAGCCGCTCACCCATGAACTCAAAACGCTGATTTCGGAGGTCGAGCGCAGCGATTTCTCGGCACTTCGAGGCAAGGGAAGCAAGGGAAGCAAGGGAAGCAAGGGAAGCAAGGGAAGCAAGGGAAGCAAGGGCGACAAGAGCAAGAAAACAACGCGTCGTCAACGAGCGCCAAGGAAAACCTCCTGACCGATCATGTCACAGCCATAAAAAAACCCGGCCTAGGCCGGGTTTTTCGCGTGTGCAGGAAGACCGGTTATTTGGCCGCCTGATAGCGCTTTTCAACTTCGTCCCAGTTGACGAGGTTCCAGAACGCCTTGATGTAGTCCGGGCGACGGTTCTGGAAGTTCAGATAGTACGCATGCTCCCAGACGTCGAGTCCTAGAATCGGCGTAGCGGAGGCGCCGCCGAAGGATTCAGGCATCAGGGCGCTGTCTTGGTTGGCCGTCGAAGTGACGATCAGCTTGCCGTCTTTGACTGCAAGCCAGGCCCAACCGGAACCGAAACGGCCTTTCGCCGCGGTTTCGAACTGTTCCTTGAACGCATCGACGCTGCCAAAGGTTTCCTTGATCGCGTCTGCCACGTCGCCTTTCGGCTCACCGCCACCTTCAGGAGACAGAACAGTCCAGAACAGGCTGTGGTTGGCGTGACCGCCAGCGTTATTGCGCACGGCAGTGCGCTGAGCTTCCGGGACCTGATCGATTTTCTGAACAAGTTCCTCGGCTGACAGCTGGCCAAGCTCTTCCGGGAGTTTTTCCAACGCGCCATTGGCATTGGTCACGTAGGTGTTGTGGTGCTTGGTGTGGTGAATTTCCATGGTCATCGCGTCGAAATGCGGCTCGAGCGCGTTGTACGCATACGGAAGTTCAGGAAGCTGATAAGCCATTGGAAGGACTCCTTTTACGACAGCTTTCGGTTTTACGGGAAGGCACCTTCATGTGCCCGCTCTAAAACCACGATCGGCAGCGGCAAGATTGCCACTGCCACATGTTGTTCTACCCCACAACATTAGGTGCCATGAGACGCATTTCAAGGGCGGGCTTCTAAAAAAATTTTGCGTTAGCCGGTATTTCGAAGCCCGGCGGCGATTCCAGCCATACTGACCATCAGCGCCCTGGAAAGCTCCGAGGAAATCGCGCCGTCGGCGTTGCGATTTCGCTGTAAAAGCTCGGCCTGAACCCCATGGAGCGGATCAAGGTAGGGATTTCGCACCTCGATCGCCTGACGAATCAGCGGCGCATGCTCAAGAAGCTGATCCTGCTCGCGAATCTCGAGCAGCACATCGACAAGCTCGGTAAAGCGCGTTCGAAGCTTCTCGCCCAGCGCACGAAGCAGCGGCTCATCCACCAGACGCTGTTCGTAGTAGGCGGTGATGTCGACATCGGCCTTGGCCAAGAGCATTTCGAGCATGTCGACGTAGGTACCGAAAAATGGCCACTGCTCCATCATTTCGCGCAGCACGCCAAGACCCTCGGCGCTGTCGGCGCGCTGCCGGAAGGCCTCACCGCTACCAAGCCAGGCCGGCAGCATCAGACGCGTCTGTGTCCAGGCAAAGATCCAGGGAATCGCTCTGAGCGTTTCGACCCCGCCGTCCTGTCGGCGCTTGGCCGGGCGCGAGCCGAGCGGCAGGCGCGACAGCGCGGTTTCAGGCGTGACAGCGCGGAAATACGGTACGAAGCTCGGATCCTCACGCACCACGCTTCGATATACCTCGTGCGCACAGCGCGCCAGCGTATCCATCTCATCGCGCCAGTGCTGCTTGGGCTTGGGCGGCGGCAGAAGCGAGGCCTCGAGCACCGCGCAGGCGTAGATTTCCATCGACCGCACGGCAATGCCGGGCTGGCCGAACTTGAAACGGATCATCTCGCCCTGCTCGGTGACGCGCAGACTGCCATTGACGGAGCCGGGGGGCTGCGAAAGAATCGCGGCGTGCGCCGGGCCGCCACCGCGCCCGACCGTGCCGCCGCGCCCGTGAAAGAGCGTCAGCGAGACGCCCTGCGCCTTGCAGACCTCGACCAGCGTTTCCTGAGCGCGGTACTGCGCCCAGGCCGCCGCCAGTTGACCGGCGTCCTTGGCCGAGTCGGAGTAGCCAATCATCACTTCCTGGCGGTCATCAATTACCGCGCGGTACGCCTCAAACCCAAGCAGGGTGTCGACCACTGAACTTGCGCGATCAAGATCATCAAGGGTTTCAAACAGCGGTGAAATCGGAAGCTTTACGCTGCCGCCGTACTCCTTCATCAACAGCGCCACCGCCAGCACATCGGAAGGCTGGCCTGCCATCGAAATCACGTAGGAACCAAGCGCCTCCTTCGGCTCCGAGGCCACCACCTCGAACGTATCAAGCACTTCGCGCGTTGGCTCGGAGCACTGCCAGTGCGGTGGCACCAACGGCCGCTTGGAGGTGAGTTCCTCGAGCAGAAACCGCTGACGCTGGGCCTCGTCCCAATCAAGATAATGCCCAAGACCCAAATGCTCGGTCAGCTCATCGAGCGCTTCCGAATGGCGCGAGGATTCCTGACGCACATCGAGTTTGGTAAGCGTCACACCGAAACACGCCACTCGCCGAAGGGTGTCCAGCAGCGCGCCGTTGGCGATGGTGTGAAGACCGCAGTCACACAGGGAGCGGTAGCACAGCAGAAGCGGTGCGAAGAGCTGTTCGCGTGTCTCGATGACAGCCACCGACGGCGTGAACGGCTTGCCGTCAAGGCGCGCCTTGGCCCAGTCACGGGTTTCTTCCACGCGGTGCAGCAACCGTCTCAAGAGCTCCCGGTAAGGTTCGGCCACATCGCCGGTTTCCGCGCGAAGCGCAGAGGTGGCCTTCCACATCGAGAGCTCACGCTTGAGCTGAAGAAGATCCCGCGCGTAGAGATCCGCCGCCATCCACCGTCCGAGCAACAGCACTTCCCGGGTCACACTGGCGGTCACGTTCGGGTTGCCATCGCGGTCACCGCCCATCCAGGAGGCAAAACGCAGCGGCGAGGCGTCAAGCGGCAGCCGCTCACCGGCAAGCTCGAGCAGCCGATTGTCCAGATCACGGTAGAACTCGGGCACCGCCTGCCACAGCGAATTCTCGATGACGGCAAAGCCCCAGCGCGCTTCATCGACCGGTGTTGGGCGTTCCTTGCGAATCTCGTCGGTGTGCCAGGCTTGGCTTACCAGCTCGGTCAAACGACTGCTGACCCGCGTTTCAAGCTCGGGATGATCAGTTGCCTGCTCGAGCAGCGTCAGACATTCATCAATGGCGTCGTATTTCTGGATCAGCGTGCGCCGTACGACCTCGGTCGGGTGCGCCGTTAGAACGAGCTCGACCCGCATTTCCTCGAATGCCCGAATGATGGCCTGAGCGTCGTGGCCCTTTTGATGAATGCGCTCCAGAAGCTCGCCCATCTCAGGCTGGCTACCGGGACGATAATCCTCGACCCGGCGCGCTCGAGTGCGGTAGTGCTGCTCGGCGAGGTTGGCAAGGTTCAGGAACTGGTTGAACGCACGGGTGACGGGCAACAATTCACTTTCGGGGAGCCGGCGCAGGTAATCGATCAGTTCCTTGCGCTCATCACTGCCCTCACGCCGCCCGTCCTTGGCCAGCGCGCGAATGCGTTCGATCTTGGCCAGGAAATCCTTGCCCATGTCCGAGGCGATGGTCTGTCCCAGGTTGTCGCCGAGAATACGAACGTTTTCTCTCAAGGACTCGTGCAAGTCATCGCTCATGGTGATCCCCCTTAGTGTATTGACGGTGCTGCGCTAGCAGCTTAGCCGAGAAACCCGGTTCAATGCTGTCACCCGCGCATAAAAAATGCGACCTAGGTCGCATTTTAAAGGCGTCGGCTCAGCCGCGAGGCACCCGCGTCAACGCTCCTGACGCTTGGCCGCTTGCCAGTGCGCTTCCATTGTGTCGAGCGACGCTGATTCAAGCGCACCGCCCTCATCGCCGATCGCGCGTTCAACGTAGCGAAACCGCCGCTCGAACTTGGCGTTGGTGCGCCTAAGCGCCTGTTCCGGATCGATCCCCTGCTTGCGGGCAAGGTTCACGACCGAAAACAGCACATCGCCCAGTTCGTCCTCACAGGCATCAGCCTGGCCCTCGGCCATGGCCTGCTCAAGTTCTGCAAGCTCTTCATGCACCTTGGCAAGCGCGCCCCGGGCGTCCGGCCAATCGAACCCGCCTCGCGCGGCGCGCTTTGAAAGCTTGCCCGCCCGGGTCAGGGCCGGAAGCCCGACCGGCACGTCATCAAGCAGCGAGGATGCATCCCGCGTTTCGCGCTCGTAAGCCTTGATCGCTTCCCAGCGGGCGTTGATTGACGCCTCATGCTGAGAGTTACCGTCGTTCTTTTCGCCGTAGAGCGTGCCATCGAGAAACACGTGCGGGTGGCGACGCACCATCTTGCGCACCAACGTATCGATCACATCATCAAGATCGAACCTGGCGTCCTCATCGGCAATCTGGGCGTAGAACACCACCTGAAACAGTAAATCGCCAAGCTCCCCCGGCAGCTCATCGAAGGCCTTGCACTCGATGGCGTCGGCCACTTCGTACGCCTCTTCTATCGTATGCGGCACGATCGTTTCGAAGCGCTGCTTGAGGTCCCACGGGCACCCCTGCTCCGGGTCGCGAAGCGTGGCCATCAAATAGCGCAGATCGCTCAATGTGTACGGGGTCGCCGCGGTCATGGTTCGCCTCGCTCTGATGGGCCGCCCTGACGCAGCCGCTTGATGTCGGTCACATTGGAGAGTTGCTGAATACGGCTGAACAGACGCCCCAGCGCTTCGATGCTCGACACCTCGAGCGTGATATTGAGCGTGGCCATATGCTCCTGCGTATTGGTGCGGGTATTGACCGAGAGCACGTTGACCTTCTCGCCGGTCAACACGGTAGTGACGTCACGAAGCAACCCGTTTCGGTCCCAGGCCTGAATTTCAATGTCGACCGGGTACTGCGCGATTTGACGATCGCCCCACTCGACCTCGACGATGCGCTGGGGCTCATCGCTTTTGAGCTGCAACAGATTGGGGCAATCCTGACGGTGAATGGTCACACCCCGGCCCTGGGTGATGAACCCGACAATCTGATCGCCGGGCACCGGATGGCAGCAGTTGGCCATCTGCGTCTTGAGATTGCCGACCCCGAGCACCGTGATGCTGTCGCTGTCGGGTGCGGCGCCCTTGCGGGGGCGAGTCAGGAGTCGATCGAGCTGCTCCTGGTCGGAATCGTCTTCACCGAACAGGTTCTGCGCCTGGGAAAGCACCTGACCGATGCGAAGGTCACCCGCGCCGATCGCTGCGTACATGTCATCAACGGCGGTGTAATTGACCGCCTTGGCAAGCTTTACGCGGTCAAGGTTGTCCAGATCGAGCCGCTTGAACTCTTTTTCAAGCAGTGAACGCCCCTCTTCCAGATTCTGCGCGCGGTCCTGTTCCTTGAACCGCGACTGAATCTTGGCGCGCGCCCGCGAAGTTCGAACGAAGCCGAGGCTTGGGTTGAGCCAGTCGCGGCTTGGCCCGCCGCGGGTCGCGGTCAGGATCTCGACCTGCTGCCCGGTCTTTAGAAGATAGGTCAGCGGCACGATCCGGCCATTGACCTTCGCGCCCCGGCACAGATGGCCGACTTCGGTATGAACGCGGTAGGCGAAATCGATCGGGGTGGCCTTGCTCGGCAGGTCAATAACGTGGCCTTCGGGGGTGAATACATAGATGCGGTCCGGGGCCACGTCCGAGCGAAGCCCCTGACTGATGTCACCAAGCTCACCAAGCTCTTCCTGCCACTCGAGCACTTGCCGTAGCCAGGCGATCTTTTCTTCATAGCCGCGGCTCTTGGAATCGACATCGGTGCCCTTGTACCGCCAGTGGGCGCAGACCCCGAGCTCGGCCTCCTCGTGCATGTCGAAGGTACGCACCTGGATTTCGAGCACCTTGTTTTCAGGCCCGATGACCGCGGTATGCAGCGACTGATAGCCGTTTTTCTTGGGGTTGGCGATGTAGTCGTCGAATTCATTGGGGACGTGGTGCCATTTCGAATGCACCAGTCCGAGCAGCGTGTAGCAGTCGGCGACTTTCGGGACCAGAATGCGGACGGCACGCACGTCATAGACTTCAGAGAAATCGATGCGCTTGCGCTTCATCTTTCGCCAGATCGAATAGATGTGCTTGGCGCGCCCGGAAATATCGTAGGGCACGATGCCCTGCTCGGTGAGCATGGTCTCGAGCATCGAGATTACTTCCGAAATGTAGCGGTCGCGATCAAGGCGCTTTTCGGAAAGCTGCTTGGCAATCGATTTGTAGTCCGTTTCATGCAGATAGCGAAACGACAGGTCCTCGAGCTCCCACTTGAGCTGTCCGACCCCGAGCCGATGGGCCAGCGGCGCGTAGATATCGAATACCTCACGGGCCACGCGCAGGCAGCGCTCGCGCGAGCTGTTGCGAACCTCGCGCAGCATGCAGGTTCGCTCCACGATCTTAATCAGCGCCACCCGCACGTCATCGATCATGGTCACCAGCATCTTGCGCAGGTTGTCCTGCTGGTTGTGCTGGTCGAGCCCGTGGGCAGGCGCTTGGAGCTGGCTGATGGCGGCCATTTTCAGTACGCCATCCACCAACTGACCGACTTCAGAGCCGAACTCCTTGGTAACGGCCTCGACCGTGGTCAGGGATTCACGCACGCAGCGGTAAAGCACGGCCGCAATCAGCGCCGACTCATCGAGCTTGAGCTCGGCAACGATGCTTGCCATCTCAAGTCCGATATGGAGACTTGCGCCCGGGTCGCGCCAGGCACTTTCCGAATGACGTGCCTCCGCCTCCACCGCCAGGCGCTCGGCAAGCCGGCAGGCCCGGGCAAACCGATCGGGCTCCTTGAGCGGCACCTGAGCGGCAAACGCCTCAAGCCACGCGGTGACATCGATTCGCCCGTCGGCGCCGAGCGGCTGAGACTCTCGTACTTTTACCATGGCCTATCCCCCATCCGGGGTCTCCCGTAAGACTTCGTTCTTGATTGCTTATTATATTAGTTTTATCTGGAACTTACCGCTCCAGCAATACCATCGTTTCAAGATGGGCCGTCTGGGGAAACATATCCGCGACCGTCAGCTCGACCACTCGGTATCCACCCTCGCACAGATGCGCGACGTCGCGCGCAAGTGTCGCCGGATCACAGGCGATATAAAGAATGCGTTCAGGCCCGTGGTCGGCAAGTTGACGGGCAATGGCTTCTGCCCCGGCGCGAGGGGGGTCGAGCACGACAAGATCGGCAGAGGCAAGCGTCGTACCTCGAAGCGCCCGGCTGAGATCCGCCACGTGCCCTTCAATGTGCGAATCAAGACCATTGGCACGGGCATTATCGAGCAGCCGGGTCACCATGCTCTGTTGGCCTTCAAATGCCTGAATCTGCGCCCCCAATCGAGCCAGCGGCAGACTGAAATTACCGATGCCCGCGAACAGATCAACCACCACCGATTGCGCCAGCGGGCCGCACCACTCAACCAGACGGTCTACCATCTGTTGATTGACCGACGCGTTGACCTGAACGAAATCGCCGCTGCCGAACGCAAGGCTCACCGGGTCTAGCCCATCAATCGTCAGCGTATAGCCGTGTTCGGCCTCACCGTTGATGCACTCAACGCTCGGCGTATCACGGCCGACCACCACGCTGAGACTGATGCCTTCTGCACAGGCGAACGCGTTTAAGCGCTCGAGATCCTCGGGCACACGTTTCATCAATCGAACGCTGACCTCGACGCCCTGATCGGAATCGTTGAGCTGAATGTGGCCGACATGGCGCGGGTGTTCGAGCTGCGTGATGCACTCGCGCAGCGGCGAAATCAGTGACTCGAGCGCGGGCACCAGCACCGGGCATTGGGTGATCGCAAACAGACGGTCACTGCCGCGCCGGCGATACCCAAGAAGCACCTCGCCGTCTCGGTTGACCCGAACACCCAGACGCGCCCGGCGGCGATACCCGGCTTCGGCGCCGGCAAGCAGCAAGGGCTCAGGGGCATCGATGCGCTGCTGCTCGAAGTGCGCCCTGAGGGTCTCGAGCTTGTGGCGGCGTTGCGTTTCGATCGATGCATGCTGAAGGTCACAGCCCCCGCAGACGCCAAAATGAACACACATGGGCTCGACCCGCTCGGGCGAGGCCACAAGAATCTCTTTCGGATGCGCTTCATCGAAGCGACGGTGGCTGGTATGCACGGCAAACACGACGCGCTCACCGGGAAGCGTTCGTTCGACAAAAACCGCCTTGCCATCCTGGCTGCGAGTAACGCCACGACCTTCATACGACAGCCGCTCGATCACACCCTCGGTCTCGCCCTGCTCGTGTGCCGTGCGCGACTCGAGCACTCGTCGCGTTGCGGAACGCGACGCTCGTTTCTGGCCCAAACGTGCCACGGCTTACTCCTGCCCCGGTGCGAAAAGACCGGTGGAGAGATAGCGGTCACCCCGGTCACACACAATAAACACGATGACGGCGTTCTCAAGCGTCTCGGCAAGCTGCAGCGCACCGGCCAGCGCACCGCCGGAGGAGACCCCCGCCAGAATACCCTCTTCACGGGCCAGCCGACGCATGTTGTCTTCGGCCGCGTCCTGGGTAATGTCGAGGATACGATCAACCCGAAAGTCCTCGAAAATGCTCGGGCGGTACGCTTCCGGCCAACGTCGAATGCCCGCAATGCTTGCGCCATCGGCCGGCTGAAGGCCCACGATCTCGATGTTCGGATTCTGCTCTTTCAGGTACCTGGAGGTGCCCATGATGGTACCGGTGGTGCCCATCGAGCTGATAAAATGGGTGATCTCGCCGTTGGTCTGGCTCCAGAGCTCGGGCCCGGTGGTCTGATAGTGCGCCAGGGGATTGTCGGTGTTGGCAAACTGATTGAGCGGTTTGCCCTTGCCTTCGGCAATCATCCGTTCGGCCACGTCCCGCGCGCCTTCCATGCCCTCGTCCTTGGTCACCTCGATCAGTTGGGCACCGTAGGCGGCCATCGCCTGCTTGCGCTCGCTGCTGGCGTTCTCCGGCATGATCAGCACCATCCGATAGCCCTTGATCGCCGCGGCCATGGCCAGGGCAATACCGGTGTTGCCGGAGGTCGCCTCGATCAACGTATCACCCGGGGCAATCTCACCGCGGCGCTCGGCGTGCGTCAGCATCGACACTGCCGGACGGTCCTTGACCGAGCCGGCCGGGTTGTTGCCCTCAAGCTTTGCAAGCAGCGTGTTGTTGCGCCCTGCCGTGATTCGTCTCAGTGCCACAAGCGGCGTGTGGCCGATCGTGTCTTCCAGTGTCTTGTACGCCATCACATCCTCATCGTCACCAAACCCGTCTCACGCGGGTGTCGGTCTTAAGCTTAGTCGTGGTCGCAGCCACAGTCGTCGTCATGATCGTGATGGTCATGCTCATCGAGCGCCATCATCAATCCGTTTTCCTGCCCGCTGATCACCAGCCGTTTCATCTCCGCCACAGCCTCCTTCAGGCCGACGAACATGGCCCGAGCCATCACGGCGTGGCCGATATTGAGCTCGTTGATGCCGGTGATCGCGGCGATGGCCTCGACGTTATGGTAGTTGAGCCCGTGGCCTGCATTGACGATCAACCCAAGCTCGCTGGCCATTTCCGCCGCGGCGGTGATCCGTGCGTGTTCGCGACGCGCGTTTTCGCCAACCGCATCGGCGTAGCCGCCAGTGTGCAGCTCGACGGCAGGCGCTCCGGCCTCAAAGGCCTTTTGAATCTGATCGGGCTCGGGGTCGATGAATAAGGACACTTCGACGCCCACCGCGCTCAGCCGGCGACAGGCGGATGCGATCGACTCGAACTGACCGATAACGTCGAGCCCGCCTTCCGTGGTCAGCTCTTCGCGCTTTTCGGGCACGAGGCAGACGTGGCGAGGCGCGAGCGCCTCGGCAAAGGCGATCATGTCCTCGGTAACCGCCATCTCGAGGTTCATACGGGTGGCGATCACCTCCGCGATCAGGCGAACGTCGCGCTCCTGAATGTGGCGGCGATCTTCGCGAAGGTGCAACGTGATGCCATCGGCCCCGGCTTCCTCGGCCAGAAGCGCGGCCTGCACCGGATCCGGATAACGTGTGCCACGCGCCTGACGAAGCGTTGCAACATGATCGATATTGATCCCAAGCTGGATGCGAGGTGGGTGCATGCGAAGGTCCTTCCAGTGGTGGAAACGGGAATTTAGTCAGTGGTGCGATTGAGCCGGTGAATCAGCTCTCTTGAACGAAGCGGCTTTGCGCCCAGAAGCGGCGCGAGGGCAGTACGAGCGAGATACTTGGTGGTGCGCGCATGACCGGGCGCGCCCCAGTCATCGCGTGCCAGCGCGTTCAGGGAACGCCCATCGATGCCCTCGCCGGGTGCTACCGGATAGAAGCGGCGCGTTGAACTGTCGTAAAGATAGTGCATCTTGGGCTCGAGCGGCGCCTCGTGCTGGGTCGTGAAAACGGGCTCGGCGTCGAGTGCTTCGAGCAAGGCATGCTCGAAGCGCCTGAGCGCGCCTTGACGCTTTGCAGGGCTTGGCAAATCGTTAAGCAGCACACTGTACCCAGCAAACACCGTCGGCACGGCACCTTCAAGCGGCAAGCATCGGGTCAGAAGCTCATTGGCGTAGATGCCGCAGACCAGCGATTCACCGGCAAGCATCGGCCCTGGCACGCCGGATTCGTACTGCTTGAGGGTCTTGAGCTCGCGCTCGCCGCTCCAGGTAATGTGAAGCGGCGTAAAGGGCTGAAGCCTCGAACGCGCCTTGCTGCTTGGGCGCATGATGCCCCGCGCCACGGCCCGGATGCGGCCGTGCTCCATCGTAACGAGATCCACTAGCGCACTGGTTTCCCGGTACGGGCGTCGATGGAGCAAATAGGCCGGCTGAAGCTGCATCGCGTCAGTCCAGGTGGTAGCCCAGGCTTTTCAGTGCCCGTTCATCGTCGGACCAGCCGCGCTTGACCTTGACCCAGAGCTTGAGCATGACCTTGGAATCGAACATTTTTTCCATATCAAGGCGCGCCTCGCGACCGATCTGCTTGATGCGCTCGCCCTTCTCACCGATCAGAATCTTTTTCTGACCGTCACGCTCCACCAGCATCAGGGCGCTGATGTGAATGATGTTGGGCTCGCTTCGAAACTCTTCGATCTCGACGGTCATCTGATACGGCAGCTCATCGCCAAGCTGGCGCATGACCTTTTCACGCACAAGCTCGGCGGCGATAAAGCGCGAGCTCTTGTCGGTAATCTGATCTTCGGGGAAAAAGTGCTCGCTTTCAGGCAGATAGCTTGCCACTTCCTGCTCGAGTTGGTCGACCTGAGTACCGTGCTTGGCCGATATCGGAAGGATCGCCGCGAACTCGCGCTTCGCCTTCAACGTCTCGATCCAGGGCAGCAGCGCACTCTTGTCATTGAGCCAGTCGACCTTGTTGATCACGACAATCACCGGCGCCTTGACGTTCTCAAGCCGTGAGAGCACCACATCGTCTTCATCGGTCCATTTGGTTCGATCGACGATGAAGACCACGCAGTCCACGTCTCGAAGTGCCTGAGTGGCGGCCTGGTTCATGAACTGGTTAATGGCGCGATTGCGGTCCTTGTGCATCACGTGCATGCCGGGCGTGTCGATGTAGACGGCCTGGCGTGCGCCTTCGGTCTTGACGCCGAGCACCTGATGGCGCGTCGTTTGTGGCCGACGAGAAGTGATCGAAATCTTTTGTCCGAGAATCCGGTTCATCAGCGTGGATTTGCCGACGTTGGGTCGGCCGACAATCGCGACAAAACCGCAGCGCACGGCCTCACCGGTGTCGATGGGTTCGTCGTTCATACCCGGGTCCCTTTAGTCATGGCTTCCAGTTGTTTGAGAGCAGACTCGGCGGCCTGCTGTTCGGCGTAGCGTCGGCTTGCGCCTTCCCCTTGCGTGGGGGTCGAAAAAAGATCGATGTGGCAGGCGACCGTGAACGTCTGTGCGTGCGCCTCGCCTTCCACCGACAGGACTTCATAGCGCGGCAGCGCGTACTGTCGGGACTGCAGGTATTCCTGGAGTCGAGTCTTGGGGTCTTTCTGGGTGTCTTTAAGGTCGAGCTTTTGAAGACGGCTTTCATACCAGTCCAGCACGCGCTCATTGACATGAGTCATGCCGCCATCCAGATAGATCGCCCCGATCACGGCCTCCATTGCATCTGCAAGAATCGACTCGCGTCGATGGCCGCCGCTTTTCATTTCGCCGGTGCCAAGGCGCAGAAACTCACCGAGCTTGAACTCGCGCGCAAGCTCCGCCAGGGTCTGGCCCTTGACCATACGCGCACGCAGTCTGGACAACTGCCCTTCACGCGCCTCCGGAAAGCGGCGATAGAGCGCCTCACCCACAATGAAATTGACAATCGAATCACCGAGAAACTCGAGGCGCTCATTATTGTCACCGCCATAACTTCGATGCGTCATTGCAAGTTCCAGCCATGTCACGTCATTGAACTCGTAACCGATGCGCTGGCTTAACGCCTGTAAAGAACTGCTCACGATCGTCCTGTTTTTATCCATTTGATACGAATACGTACCCGGCGGACGAAAGCCGCCGGATCACCGTGTGCTCAGTGTAGAAGACGAGCTTTTGTAAAGTCAGGCAGACCGTCGGGCCAGTGCATCCACACGGCGAAGGCCTTGCCTACGATATTTTCTTCCGGCACGAAGCCCCAGTAACGGCTGTCGTTGGAGTGGTCCCGGTTGTCACCCATCATGAAGTAGTGCCCCGGCGGCACTTCGATGGTGCCAACCTGCGGGCCGGGGTCGGCCGGGTTGTTGTAGATGCGGTGCGAGACATCGCCAAGCTGCTCCTCAAGGAGTTTCTCACCCGCGTTATCCGGCGCATCGGCCTCAAGCAGCGACTTGGGAACCGGCTCGCCGTTAACAAAGAGCTGCTTGTTTTCATAGCGGATGGTATCGCCCGGGAGGCCAATCACACGCTTGATGAAATCGACGTTCGGATCACCCGGGAATCGAAAGACCATGATGTCACCGCGCTCGGGCTCGGACACATCCAGAATCTTGGTGTTCACAACGGGCAGTCTCAATCCGTAGGCAAACTTGTTGACCACGATGTAATCGCCGATCTTGAGCGTCGGGCGCATCGAGCCGGACGGAATCTGAAACGGCTCGACGATAAAAGAGCGCACGATCAAGACGATCAACAGGACCGGAAAGAACGACTTCGAATAGTCGACGTACCAAGGGTCTTTCCCCGCTTGGCCACCCTCCACTGGCGTTCGGCGCTTTCGGAGCACCAGTTTGTCAAGCAACCAGACCACACCCGTGACAACAACCGCAATTACCAGCAGCAGGGAAAAACTCATGCTTTCATCCTTGGTCAATCATTGACTTTGAGTACGGCCAGGAAGGCGTCCTGAGGGATTTCGACCTTACCGACCTGCTTCATCCGTTTTTTCCCCTGCTTCTGCTTTTCAAGCAGCTTTTTCTTTCGAGTCACGTCACCGCCATAGCACTTGGCGGTCACGTTCTTGCGAAGCGCCTTCACGGTTGAGCGCGCGACCACGTGCCCGCCGATTGCCGCCTGTACGGCCACGTCAAACATCTGACGCGGAATAAGCTCTTTCATCTTGTCGACCAGTATCCGACCGCGCGAATGCGCGTGATCGCGATGAATGATCAGCGCCAGGGCATCGACCCGGTCGCCGTTGATCATGATGTCGAGCCGCACAAGCTTCGCCGGATCGAACCGCTCGAAGCTGTAATCGAGCGAGGCGTAGCCCTTGGAAATCGACTTGAGCCGGTCGAAGAAATCCATCACGACCTCGGCCATCGGCAGCTCATAGACCAGCTGCATCTGATTACCGAGCACCTGCATGTCAAGCTGTACACCGCGACGATTGACACACTCGGAGATCACGTTACCCACGAACTCCTGCGGCACCAGGATGTTGGCACGCACGATCGGCTCGCGCATTTCCTGCACGTTGGCCAGATCCGGAAGTTTAGAGGGGTTCGCGATGTAAACCACTTCCCCGTTATCCATCAGAAGCTCATAGATAACCGTCGGCGCCGTGGTCAGCAGATCGAGGTTGTACTCACGCTCGAGCCGCTCCTGGATGATTTCCATGTGCAGCGTGCCGAGAAAGCCGACGCGAAAGCCAAACCCGAGGGCGTCCGAGTTTTCCGGCACATAGTCGAGCGAGGCGTCGTTGAGCGCCAGCTTTTCAAGCGCGTCACGAAAATCCTCATAATCATCGGAGCTCACCGGGAACATGCCGGCATACACCTGCGGCTTCACTTTCTGAAAGCCCGGCAGCCGCTCGACGTGCTTGGTCTTGGTGTGGGTGATGGTATCGCCCACCGGCGCCCCGTGGATGTCCTTGATGCCTGCAATCACGAAGCCGACTTCACCGGCGCGCAGCATACCGGTGCTGTGCTGCTTGGGCGTGAAGATGCCGATGTCGGTCACCTCCCAGTCCCGGCCGGTCGACTTCATTTGAATCTTGTCGCCCTTTTTGAGCGTGCCGTCAAACAGACGCACCAGTGACACGACGCCCTGATAGTTATCGAACCAGGAATCGATGATCAGCGCCTGAAGGTCGCCATCCCGGTCGCCCTTGGGCGGCGGAATATCACGCACCAGGCGTTCGAGCAGCAGATCGATATTCAGCCCGCTCTTGGCAGAAACGCGAACGGCGTCCTGCGCCTCGAGCCCGATGATTTCCTCGATCTCGTGCGCGACCCGCTCGGGGTCTGCCTGAGGCAGGTCCATCTTGTTGAGCACCGGCAGGACTTCCAGATTCTGCTCGATGGCGGTGTAACAGTTGGCGACCGACTGCGCCTCGACCCCCTGACCTGCATCGACCACCAGCAGCGCCCCTTCACAGGCATACAGCGAGCGAGAGACTTCGTAGGAAAAGTCGACGTGGCCCGGTGTATCGATGAAGTTGAGCTGATAGATCTCACCATCCTGGGCGTGATAGTCGAGCGTGACCGACTGCGCCTTGATGGTGATGCCGCGTTCACGCTCGAGGTCCATCGAGTCAAGCACCTGCTCTTTCAGTTCCCGGTCGGTCAGCCCGCCGCAGACCTGAATGATCCGGTCGGCAAGCGTGGATTTGCCGTGGTCGATGTGAGCGATGATCGAGAAATTACGAATCTTGCTGAGATCGCGACGAGATGCGTCTTGCGCCATGAAACACTGTCCGCCTTTTTAGCCCTCACGCGCGTCGTGCTGCCGTGCAGGCTGATGATAAAAATTGTCGGGCATTGTACCGATATCGCCCGGCGAGTTACAGCGCAGGGATAAACTAAGGTCGACACCTGTCAAAGGCACGGCTCGAGCTCGAAACCGACCCAACGCGCGCTACGGCACAGTCCCACGGGCCCGGGCGAGCCATCTGGCACAAAAGCGTATTGGGGAATTGAGTACCATGGACTCACTTGCTCGGCACCTTGCCGCCTTGCGTGACGCACCCCTGATCACGCCTATCAATTTGCACACGCCAAGAGATCGATTCGTTATGGAAAAGCCGTCCTCTGCCAATAACACCCAAAACGCCAGCACCGAACCCTGCGACGCCAATTTCCTGGCATGGTGGAAATGGATGCAATCCGGTGACACCGCCTACCGCGCTCGGTTTGACGCCATGGTCGATTGGCACATCTCTTTCAAGCGTCAGCAGCGTGCCGGTCATCTCGACGCGGAATGATCGTTGCACAGTGACATAAAAAAGCCCGCTTGACGCGGGCTTTTTCGTTTCAGGCCTTACGACTTGGGCAGGCGAATCGCGACATAAAGCGACTGACCTTCCCGACTGAGGCGAAGCGGCACGGCCTTGTCTTCCGGCAGACGCTTGATCGCCTTTCTAAGCGCGGCGACCGAGTCGATAGGCTCGCCATTGAGTGAGACGATAACATCGCCTGGCTGAACGCCGGCCCTGGCCGCAGTACCACGCGGATCGAGGTCTTCGACCACCACGCCCTGATCGACGCCAAGCTGCTCCTTGAGTTGCGCATCCAGGGGCGACACCTGCATGCCAAGTGAGCGCTTGCCTTCCCGGTCGGACTGCCCTTGAGCATCGCCGCCCTGGTCCGGCCAGTCTGCCACGGACGCCTTGAGGGTGCGCTGCTTGCCATCACGCAGAACCTTGAGAGTCAGCCCATCCCCCGGTGATAGATGCCCGACGATCCGTGGGAGCTTGTCGGAGGAATCGATCGCCTCGCCATTGGCCGACAAAATGATGTCCCCGGCCTTGAGTCCGGCCTTCTGCGCCGGGCCATCCGGCGCGACATCCGCGATCAGGGCGCCGCGCGCCTCATCGAGCCCGAAGGAATCGGCCAGATCCTTCGACACCGGCTGAATGACGACACCGAGCCAGCCTCGATGCACTTCGCCGTCCGTCTTGAGCTGGTCGGCGATGTCCATGGCTACATTGATCGGAATCGCGAACGAGAGCCCCATGAAGCCGCCACTCTGGGTGTAGATCTGGGAGTTGATGCCGACCACCTTGCCGTCAAGGTCAAACAGCGGCCCACCGGAGTTGCCCGGATTGATCGCCACATCGGTCTGAATGAACGGCACGTAGGTATCGTCGGGCAGGGTCCGGTCGATCGCGCTGACGATGCCGGAGGTCACCGAGTGGTCGAAGCCGAACGGTGAACCGATGGCGACCACCCATTGCCCCACTTCCAACGCATCGGAATCGCCAAGCTCAAGTGTGGGAAGATCATTGGCATCGACCTTGATCAAGGCCACGTCGGTTTTCTTGTCCTCACCGACCAGCGTGCCATCGAGCTCACGACGATCGTTCAATCGAACCTTGATCGAATCGGCGCCATCGACCACGTGAGCGTTGGTCAGGATGTAGCCATCCTTGCTGATGATAAAGCCCGAACCGAGCGAGCTCAGCTCGCGGTTACCACGAGGCTGCGGCCCCATGAACCCCGGCGGAAGCTGGTTGCCGAAAAAGTGACGAAAAATCTCGGGGATTTGCTGATTGTACGCAGCACTCGAACGGCTCATTTCACGCGTGGTCGAGATATTGACGACCGCCGGGGCTGCGCTTTTGACAAGCCCGGTGAAATTGGGCAACTGCGACTGAGGCGGTGCGGCAAGGGCCATTTGCGCCCCGAGGACCATTACGGCCGCCATCAGCCAGGTGTAAAAGCGTCGATAAACAGCATCCATGAAGCACTCCTGGAATCATCGTTTAATGGGTCATGGGTCGGGCGACATGTCGCGTGGATGAGACGCCGAAACTTACAAGAAGTTCACTGGCCGTAACAACATAACCGAAACTTAAGCAAAAACATCGCGCACAAAAAAACGCAGTGCCAGGCACTGCGTCGATGCGTTCGATCAAGGAGGGGCGTTCAGTTACTGCGCGGCGCGAAGCGGAGCCAGATCATTCATGCGATTAAGTTGGTCGCTGGGTAGCGTCGAGAGATACTGCGCCCAGGCATCATCGCTGTCATTGGCGCTGCCTTCGGTCATCCAGGGCGTCGAGGCATTGACCCGGATCGGGCCGCTCTTGGCCTCGGCACCACTTTCGAAGATCGGCAGGCTGACCAGTGACACATTGGTTCTAAGCCGACTGGCGCCCTCGCCTCCCTGGACAGAGGCGTCCTGAAGGGCAAAGTCGTTACTGCCCGGAAGAGATGTCCCGGTGCCGACCTCATCCCCACCTCTGAAGACCTGAACGCCGGTGATGACCATCAGGCTAACTGCTGCTGCAATTGCGGCACTGCCCATGAAGGAAAACGGCGCGTGGCGTCGGGCGGTACGCCCGGTTTTTGCTGCCTCGGTCGTGGCTGTTTCGGCCTGATCGACCATGGGCTCCTGCTCGATGCGCTGGCGCACGGCCGCCGAGATGTCCATCGAGACGTCGATATCACGTTCGCGCTTCATGATGCTTCGCGCCACGTGGTATCGACGCCACTGATCGGCCATTTCCTCGTTGCCCTCGAGCGACTTGAGCACGCGCGGCAAGGACAGCTCATCACCCTCGCCGTCCATCACGGCCGATAGAGATTCGCGTTGATCCTGGTTCATTGCACCTCCCTCATACTGAACACGGTGTTTCGCTTCCCCCCATAGACCACAGTCGCGCCAGGAAGTTTTACGTTTCGCTTAAAAAAGATCATCGTTAATGCGCATCGTCCTTGCCGGTCATCAACGGCGCGATGCGCTGATCGACAAAATCACGGGCCCGAAAGATGCGCGAGCGAACCGTGCCCACCGGACACTGCATGATGCTCGCGATGTCCTCGTAGGACAGCCCCTCGAATTCTCTCAGCGTGATCGCGGTCTTTAGATCCTCCGGCAGGGCGTCAATAGCATCGAACACGGCCTTTTCGAGCTGATCCCGGGCAAGGGCGGCCTCGGGGGTTTCCATGTCGGACAGTCGACCGCTTGCATCGACTACTTCAGCGTCCATGATGTCCAGATCACTGCCGGGAGGCCGTCGCCCCTTGGACACCAGATGATTCTTTGCCGTATTGATGGCGATGCGATAGATCCAGGTATAGAACGCACTTTCGCTGCGAAACTTGCCAAGCGCCCGATACGCCTTGATGAACGCTTCCTGGGCGACGTCCTGAACCTCGGCCTGATCGTTCACGTAGCGCCCGATCAGCCCGATGATCTTGTGCTGATATTTTCTGACCAGCAGATCGAACGCCGCGCTGTCCCCTTTTTGAGCTCGAGCGACCAGCTGCTGGTCGGTCACGTTATCCGTCATGGCATCGACCTGTATTCAAACGCGCATTCGGCCACGGCGGTGTTGCGACCGCTTGAGGTATCAAGACCCTGCGTGAAGGCTGTAAAGATAGTCATGTGCAAAAGGCTCAACCGCATGCCATTCGGCCTTATCCATTGAGAAGGGTGCTAGTGTTCCTGTTTATAGAAAGGCTATCAAGGCGTTAAAAAGGATTTTCAGCGCCATGGGGTACGCTTTTCCGTCACCGACCCCATGTTACTATGACGTGCCAATCACTGCGTTGCATACGCTCTCAAATAACTCAGGTGTCGATCACCATGTCAGAACAACAGGTCAACAACCTCAACATCCTCTCACAAGACGTGCTTACCACGCCGTCAGAGCTTACCCGCGCCATTCCCTTGAGCGAGAGTGCCGAACGCACCGTGGTCGAAGGTCGACAGACCATCCAGCGCATTCTCGATGGTGAAGACCCTCGCCTGCTGGTCGTGGTCGGCCCCTGTTCGATTCACGACATCGATGCCGCAATGGACTACGCCAAAAAACTCAAGGCATTGCACGACCGCGTCAGCGACAGCATGTTTCTGGTGATGCGGGTCTACTTCGAAAAGCCGCGAACGACTACCGGCTGGAAAGGCTTGATCAATGACCCCCACATCGATGACTCCTTCGACATCGAAACCGGCCTCAAGATGGCACGCAAGCTTCTGGTCGACCTGACCGAGCTGGGCCTGCCGCTTGCCACCGAAGCGCTCGACCCGATTTCGCCGCAGTACCTGCAGGACTGCATCAGCTGGTCGGCCATCGGCGCGCGCACCACCGAATCCCAGACTCACCGTGAAATGGCGTCCGGCCTATCCGGCCCGGTCGGATTCAAAAATGGCACCGACGGCAGCCTGGACGTGGCCACCAACGCCTTGAAATCGGTCGCGAGCCCGCATAACTTCCTCGGCATCGACAAGGACGGCAAGGTCGCGATCACACGCACCCGCGGCAACCGATACGGCCACATCGTCCTTCGTGGCGGCAACGGCAAGCCCAATTACGACAGCGTAAGCGTTGCCCTTGCCGAGCGTGAACTCGAAAAGGCCGGACTGAAAACCAACATCATGGTCGACTGCTCCCACGCCAACTCCAACAAGGACCCGGGCCTTCAGCCGCTGGTACTCGACAACGTCACCCAGCAGATTCTCGAAGGCAATCGCTCGATCATCGGTGTCATGGTTGAATCCCACATCAACTGGGGCAGCCAGAAGATTCCCGCAACTCTGAGCGATCTCGAGTACGGCGTTTCAATCACCGATGCCTGCATCGACTGGCCCACCACCGAGCAGACATTCATCGAAATGGCCGACAAGCTTGCGCCTGCACTCAAGGCGCGATTGAACGGCTGACACAGGCCCTACGAAGAAGACGTCACGGACGACGTCTTCTTCAATCCCGCCTGCCTCGATCATCTCTGCTCGATCACTCCTGCTCGATCACCCGCTCGAACGGCGGCAGCGCATCAAGCAGTGCCTTGCCGTAGCGCCGCGTCAACACCCGACGGTCCAGCAGCGTAATCGTGCCCGAATCGCCTTCCTTTCGAATCAATCGCCCCGTGGCCTGAATCAATTTGATCGACGCATCCGGCACCGAAATTCGCATGAACGGGTTACCGCCCTGAGACTCGATCCACTCGGCAAGCGTTGCCCCGACCGGATCATCCGGCACCGAAAACGGGAGCCGCGTGATCACCACGTGCGTCAAGTAATTTCCCGGCAGATCAATGCCTTCTGCAAAACTTGCCAGGCCGAAGATCATACTGCCCTTGCCGCCATCGACCGCGGCTCGGTGGCGCTCGATCAACTCCCGCTTCGGCAGCCGCGTTTGTGACAGCACCCGCGCACCGACCGCCTCCGGCAAGGCATCCGAGACACTCTTGAGCTGCGCTCGCGACGAAAAGAGCACCAATAGCGCCTCATCGTCAGGCCGCTTGCTCAAAAACGTGACGATCGCCTTGTCGTGGGCCTCACGATTGGATGGGTCGACGGCCAGTTTCGGCACACACAGCCGCCCCTTCGAATAATCGAGCGCGCTCGGCATGCACTGATAGCGAAAACGGTTGGCAAGCCCCGCCTGCTCCTGAAGCCGGTCAAACCGACCAAGTGCGGTCAGTGTGGCCGAGGTCACGATCGCGCCAAAACATGCGCCCCACAGATGGCGGGCCAGCGTCTCCGCGGCACTGACCGGGCTTGCCGAAAACAAAAGCTCGCCGTCGCCCTGCTCTTGAAAGGCCTGGGTCAACCAGCGCGCCTGAGGCGGTTTGGTCGGATCGTCCTGCGCGGCATAGGCCTGCCACAAGCCGTGACTTTCAAGGGCTCGACCGTGAAGCATCGACAGCATCGGCAGCCAGCGCTCGGCTTCATCACGCTCGATGCCGGTCGCCTTGTCCGGGTCGAGGCTGTCACGCAGGATGTCGGTCATGCTCTCAAGCGCCCGACAAAGCGTTGCAAACGGGACAACCAGCCGTTCGGCCTGCTCTCTGAGCGGCTGCGGCAACAGCCCTTTTTCGAATCGGTGATGACGGTCGCGCCCGCTGTCGTTGTCACCCTCGAACGCCGCGAACTGGCGCGTCACCTGTACCGCGTCACTGACACCGCTTTCAGCCTGCGACAGCGCCTCAGACACGCCCTCGATCAGGCGCGCGAACGCAGCCTGATGCCCGAGTGCGGCCAGAAGTTCGGTCTGGGATTTCTTGAACTGCGCGAGCCAGCGAAGCGTTGCGTTGACGGGGACCCGTGAATGAAAGTGATCCAGCGCCTTGTCAGGCAGATGATGTCCTTCATCGAGTACGTAAATGCACTCCTTGGGGGCTGGAAGGACCATCCCGCCGCCGAGCGACAGATCCGCCAACAGCAGATCGTGATTGGTCACGATCACGTCCGCCTCGTCCTGACGGCGACGCGCCTTGAAGAAGGGGCAGGCGCTGAAGTGGGGGCAACGGCGGTTGGTGCACTGACGATGATCCATGGTCAACTGTTGCCAGTGCACCGCGTCGATGGATTCAGGCCAGCTGTCGCGGTCGCCACTCCACTCCCCGCTGCCAAGCGCCTCGGCAAGCTCTTCGGCAAGCGCCGTCACGCCTGGCTCGCTCGCAAACTGCTCAAAAAGCGCCAGGTTGGCCTGGGGCTCCTTGCCATCGAGAATCTGCTCCAGGCGGGTCAGGCAGATATAGCGCCCGCGCCCCTTGGCAAGCGTGTAGTCGAAGGTGAGGTTGCTGTGCTTTTTCAAACGCGGCAGGTCCTGATGAAGCACCTGCTCCTGAAGCGCGACCGTTGCGGTCGAGATCACCAGACGCTTGCCACGGGCTTTCGCAATCGGCAAGGCCGCCAGCAGGTATGCCAGCGTCTTGCCGGTGCCGGTGCCGGCTTCAAGCACACACACATGCTCGTTGCCGACACGTCGCCCTTCATCGTCCTGCTCGATGTCACCGAGCGTCCGAGCAATCTCCGCCATCATCAGACGCTGACCATAGCGGGGGGTCAGCGACAGCGACTCCACCACCTGACGATAGGCGCTCTGTATTTCGCTCTTGAGCGCCTCATCCAGCATGGCACCGCCTCATGGCTTGCTCTGAGACGAATCCGAGTCAGCGCTCGATGCCGGTTTTTCACGAAGCGGGTCACTGTTCTGCCATTCGGCAGCAGTATCCGGCGCCGGCGTCTCGCCATCACCGCGCGTATCGGTCGAAGCCTCATCTGCGTGTGAAGGCCGCGCCGTTGACGACGTGTCTTCCGTGGATGCCGTGCCCGCCGCGTTTTCAGTGGCGTGCGTATCCTTGGCAACCGCTACCGGCGCATCCGCAGCAACCTTCTCGGTGCCCGGCGCCTCCGACTGAGCATGGCGGGCACCGTCACCGGTCGCGTCAGACGCGTTCGGCTGCGGCGTTGACGCAGGCTCTGACGCCACTGATGACGTGTACTCAGCGGCGTCGTTAGCATCACGTTTGGCGGGCGCACTGACTGCCTTATCGCCTGACGTGCTGTCGGGCTCAACCGCCGTGCTCACCGCTTGGTCGGCATCGCCGGCCGGGCTGGAGGAAGGAGCTGTCTCCGGCGCAGCCAGTGTATCCGCGCTCGCTTTAGGCTCACTGCCAAGCGATACGTCCGTGGCCATTGGCGCCTGGGCACTTTCGGCCGCATCAGTCGCGGGCTCTGGCGTCGCGTCCTGCTCCACGTTTTGTGCGCGCTTGCCTCGACCGCTTTTCGACCGCGGCTTGCGCGTATCGCGCGTGCCCGGTGCATCCCTGTCAGCATCCGCTGTCTTGTCAGCGACCAGTGCCTCATCAGAGGCAGGCTCTGACGCGCTGGCCGGGGCTGACGCCGAATCAGCGTCGTCGGTCGGTTTGGCATTGCCTTCCATGGGCGCGCGCTCCGAAGGCGCGTTTTGATCACGCTCAAAAGCGTTGGGCGCGCCCGCGGGCTCAGCATCGGCCTGAGCGCTTGCCGCGTCAGGGCTGGATACCGCCTTATCCTCGGAGCTATGTTCGCTCGAGGCGTCAACGGCCTCATTCTTACGAACTCGCGCGTCGTGCTGCGCAGCCGTTACCGCCGGCGTGCACAGGTGCTCCGGTGGCTGAACACAGGGAAGCGTATCCTTGATGTAGGCCTCGATGTCGGGAAGCGCGAACCCGTCCTCTTCACCGACAAAGCTTACGGACACGCCCGAGGCGCCCGCGCGGCCGGTCCGGCCGATGCGGTGGACGTAGTCTTCCGGGTCTTCAGGGAGCGTATAGTTGATGACGTGGCTGACATCGTCGATGTGAATGCCACGGCCGGCAACGTCGGTTGCGACCAGAATGTCGATCTCACCGTTTCGAAGCTGCTCGAGCGTCTTAATGCGCTTGGGCTGCGGCACTTCACCGGAAAGCATCGCGACCTTGACGCCGGCCTTGCCGAGCTGGTCATTGAGCGTTCGCACCAGATCGCGGCGGTTCGCGAATACGATGGCTTTGGTCACCTGTTCTTCACGAATCAGGTTGGTCAACACGTTGAGTTTTTCCGTGTCGCTGACCAGATAGACCCGCTGCTCGATATTGTTGGCCGTCTGAGGGTCGGTTTCGATTTCGACGAACTCGGCCTCATGGGTCCACTGCGCCGCCAGGTTCATTATGTCCTGCGTGAACGTGGCCGAGTAAAGGAAGGTCTGACGCTCTTCCTTTTTCGGCGTCAGGCGGATAATGCGCTTGACGTCTGGAATGAAACCCATCGACAGCATGCGGTCGGCTTCGTCGAGCACCAGCACTTCGACCTGGGACAGATCGAGGTCACGCTTTTGATGGAAATCAAGCAGTCGCCCAGGCGTTGCGACCAGCACGTCGAGCTGTCGAGACAGCGCGTTCTTCTGCTTCTGATAGTCCATGCCACCAACAGCACTTGCGACTTTCAAGCGCGTGAAGCGCATCAGCGCCTTGGCGTCCTTCTCGATCTGAAGCGCGAGTTCGCGCGTCGGCGCAACGATCAAGGCACGCGGTGCGCCCTCTTTCTGACCGTCCGGCAGCTCTTCTTCGAGGAAGTAGGCCAGAATCGAAATCAGAAAGGCCGCCGTCTTGCCGGTGCCGGTCTGCGCCTTGCCAACGATGTCGCCACCGAGCAGCGTCTTTTGAAGCGACTCGAACTGAATTGGTGTGCAGTACTCGAATCCCTGCGCGTGAATGGCGCGCATCAATGGCAACGGCAGGTTGAAGTCATGAAAACGCCACTTGCCGGGCACCACAGGCACCTGGAACTGGGACAGGTCCCAGCGTTGCTGACGGGCACCGTTGCCACGGCGGGATTTATTGTTGCGACGCCGACGCTTGGGCTGACGGTTCGCGTTATTGGTCGGTTGAGAGGTCTTATCCGACTCGCTCATAGATCATCATCACTTCGTTAGATAAGAAAAATCCGGCGCTGAACACATCCACCCCGGGGCGGTCATTGTGCCTCAAGGAAGCGGCGAACTGAAATGCTCCCTGCCAACACCGATGACGACTCAAAGACACGCATTGTATCAGGAGTTGTCGGTAGCGTCCGGTGCAATGACACACCGCTTGGCACACATGGGTCCTTCAGGGCGACGAAGCGGTGCCAGACTTGGTAAGATGGGCGGCAATTACTCACCAACATGTCGACCCACTCCATGACACGACACAAGAAGACCCGCTCCCTGGCCGACAAGGTCACCATTCGTACCGGCAAGCGCAAGGATTATCGCAAATGGCGTCGCGACAATCCCGACGAGGTCACCTCCTCGCGCCGTTACACCCAAAAGAAGAAGCGCCAGCGCAAGGCCCAGTCCGACAGTAAGCTTGAGCGTCAGGCCCGCGAGGGGTTCACCCTGCCGCTGCACTCGGCGTCGTCCCCGGACGAAACAAGCACGCCTGACGCGTCTGCCGGTGACGAGACCACCAAGAGCGACGACTGACCATGAAGCTGATTTCCTTCAACATCAACGGTGTGCGGGCGCGCCCGCATCAGCTGGCACAGCTCGTTGAAACTCATGCCCCGGATGTGATCGGCCTGCAGGAAACCAAGGTTCAAGACAGCGAGTTTCCGCTCAGTGATCTCGAGGCGCTGGGCTATCACGTGCACTTCTTCGGTCAGAAGGGCCACTACGGCGTCGCGCTCATGACCAGGGCGGCGCCGCTGTCGGTGCACTACGGTTTTCCGGACACACTTGAAACCGACGTTGCCCCGCACGCCGGCGACGCGCAGCGGCGCATGATCGGGGTCACGCTCGACAGCCCCAAGGGGCCGGTCACCGTGTGGAACGGCTACTTTCCACAAGGCGAAAACATCGAGCATCCCGTCAAGTTTCCCCACAAGCAGCGGTACTATTCCCAGCTGTTTGCCCTGCTGGAGCAGCATCATGACGCCGGCGACAACGTGGTCGTCATGGGCGACTACAACGTGTCACCGCAGGACATCGATATCGGCATTGGCGAGGCCAACCGCAAGCGGTGGCTCAAGGAAGGAAAGACCAGCTTTCAGCCGGAAGAACGCTCTTGGATGAAGCGCCTCGAGGCGCTCGGCATGAGCGACAGCTACCGGCTGTGCCACCCGACATCGACAGACTACTTCAGCTGGTTCGACTACCGCTCGAAGGGCTTTGACCGGGACCCGAAACGCGGGCTTCGGATCGATCTGATCATGGTCAGTGAACCGCTCAAGAACGCCATCACCGGCGCCGGCATCGATTACGACTGTCGCGCGATGGAAAAGCCCTCCGACCACGCCCCGGTCTGGACCGAACTGTCGCTTTAGGCGGCCATCACCCCGTTTTGAAACGGCCTCTCACGAGGCCGTCAGCGCTTTATACCAGGCTTGGGCCTGCGTCCTGGTTTGCCCTTGCGCCGTGGCGATCGCCTGCTCGAGCGCCTGAGTGGCCTCGGCGTCCTTTTCGAGCGAAAACGCGGCAACACCCTGCAACAGCCAACTTCGCCCGGTGTCTTCAAGCCCTGCCTTGCGTGCGTTGGTCATCGCGGTAATGACCTGCGACCAGCCCCCCCAGCTGTAGGCGAGTTCGCCCAGGTCGCGCCAGTCCTCGGGGGCCCCGGTGCGCTCGGCAAGCGCAGTCCAGCTCGCAAGGGCCTTGCCCCGTGCTCGAGCCGCCGTCCAAGCCTCAGCCAGTGTGCGACGCCGTGCGGTTGTCTCCTCGAGCGTGCCGGAAGACAGCCCTTTTTCAAGCCATTCGGCTGCCCGCGCGGGCGTGCCGGCAGCAAGGTGGAGTGCAACAAGCCGATCGAGCGCCTTCGCGCCTGACAGCACCCCACGCTGCCAGCCCGCCTCCCATATGGCTGCGGCCTTGCCGGCCTCTCCGAGTCGTTGATAGAGCGCGACAGCCCGGAGTCGAAGGGCTTGATCGCCGGGGTGGGCATCGAGTCGCTTAAGAAGCGGCGACAGCAGCGAGGCGTAATCTCCGCTGTGCTGGTGAATGGCATCGGCAAGTGATTGACGCTGTGGCGTCAGGTCGATGCCGGCCCGACGCGAGCGCTTGAGATAGCGCGCCGCACCGGGCCAGTCCCGGGCCTCGGCCGCAAGCTCGGTCAGCGTCCAGTAATCGTTGGCATCCGGACGCGCCTGAGCCGCCCACCGCTCGAACAGCGCCCGGCCCCGGCGGGTCTGGCCGGCCTCAAGCCGATAGCGCGCCTCCTCTCGAAGCCACTCGCGACGAAGCGACAGCGGCACCACGTCATCTGAATGAGCACGGGCAAAATACCGTGCGGCCTCACCCGGCTGGCCCTGATGAGCGTAGGCCCTGGCCATCAAGTGTTCATAAAGCGCCCTGGCCCAGCGATCGCTTTGGCTTTGGCTTCGGCCTTTGCCAAGCGCCTCGATTGACGCGCCGGCCTTTTGAACCACTGCCGCCGGATTCGAGGAAAGCGTGCTCGAAAGCGCGTCGATCCGGTCCACCGTGGACTGCGACAGCGCAGGCCCAGCGGCCTGCACGCCCATGCTTAAACTAAGACCCAGCGCGGCAAGCGCGATACGAAAAGAGCGTCGTTGGTTCATGGCTAGCCTCGCAGCTTGAATTCGATGCGCTGACGGGTCTGGCGCATTTGGGGCTGCGGCGGATAGCGCCACTGAGCCACCGCGTCCTTGGCCGCCTCATTGAACGTCGAGCCCGGGCGCGACTCAATAACGCGGATCGAGGCCTTATCGACCCGCCCGTTTCGCTGAATGACGTATTGAAGCTCAACAAACCCCTCGGTTCCCCGAAGCCGAGCCCTGCGCGGGTATTCAGGCAGCACCTTGCGCGTCGGGTTGGGCGACCCGGAGCGCTCGGCGGTGGTTTCCTTCATCGAGCCGCCGCTGGCGCTCGAGGCGGTCTGGGTCTCGGTCGGCGCACTCTTGGACGGTTTTGCCGGCTGAGGCGTCGGTTTGGGCGCCGCCTTGGCAACCTCCAGCTGAGGCGTTGAGGTCTTGGTTGGCGTGACCTTGGGCGACACCGGCGGTGTCTTGGTCGGCGGAAGCGTTACCGGACTCTGGGCCGAAGCCGACGGCGCCGGCTGCGCCTCTGGCCGAGGCGGCGCGGCCGGCGGCGTGCTGGGACGCGCCGCCTCGGGCTTGGCGGTCTCACCTTTTGCCTTCTGCGCCTGAACCGCTTCGGTCATCGAGATCGAAAGCTTCTTCGGCGGCTCCTCAATGCGCTCCGGCGGCGCAACCATAAGCGCCAGCATGTAAAAAAGCGCCAGCGCCAGCACCGCACCGAACGTCAGCCCCCCCAGGCGACGCAGATAGCTCATGGGCCGCTCCGGGTAGCCGCCACGGCCACGTTATCGACCCCCGCCTGGCGGATCGCGTCCATCGTTTCGACCAGAAGCCCGGTCTGCGAGCGGCGATCGGCCTGCACCACCACGTTGCCGCTGCCCTGGCGCACGGCATCGGCCACTTTCTGACCGACCTGATCGGGGCTGACCGTTTCGCCGTTGAGCCAGAGCGTGCCATTGGCAGTAATCGCGACCAGCACCTGCGCGCTTTGCTGAGACACGGCCCCCTTGGCTTCGGGCCGGTCGATCTCGACACCGCTTTCGCGCACGAAACTGGTCGTCACGATAAAAAAGATCAGCATGATGAAGACCACATCCAGCATCGGGGTCAGGTCGACCCCGGCCGTGGCGTCTTCTTGAAGTTGACGACGACGTCTACGCATTACCCTGCTCCTCCAGGGCGCGAGCCATGCGGTCATGCAGCCGCTGATCCTCACGCCGGACGATGTGTTCGAAATGACTGGCAAACAACAGCCCCACCACCGCCACGGCCATACCGGCAAGCGTCGGAAGCGTTGCGCGCGCGACACCATCGGACATGGCGCGGGACTGACCGGTGCCGGCAAACGCAAGCGTGTCAAACACCTGAATCATGCCGGTCACCGTCCCCAAAAGCCCCAAAAGCGGGCAAAGCGCCACCAGCACCTTCACCCACGGCAATGTGCCCCGGAGTCTGCGCAGAAGCTCATCGCTCCAGTAGGCGCGAAGGGTGCGCGCGCTCCAGCTTGAGTGGTCGCGCCGGCGCTGCCAGCGATCCAGCAGCTGGCGCCGGTCGCGTCGGTACCCGAGGCGCCAGTAAAGCAGGCGCTCGACTGCAAGGCCAAAGAGCACCATGGCCACGAACAGGATCGCGACCAGCACCGGCCCGCCGGCATCGCTCAGGCGCTCGATGGGATCAAGCAGTTGGTACATGACCCTTGCCCTCGCCGCCTTCGAGCCGCTCGGCCAGATGGGCACTGGCCTGCCCTTCGAGCACGTTCAACAGTTTGCGGCTGCGTGAGCTCAAGGCCGTATGCGCGAACAGCAAAGGAATCGCAACGATCAGACCGATCACGGTCGTGATCAGCGCCTGCGAGATGCCACCCGCCATCAGTTTGGGGTCACTGCTGCCAAATACCGTGATTGACTGGAACGTGCCGATCATGCCGGTCACGGTCCCCAGTAGCCCCATCAAGGGCGCAATGGCCGCAATCAGCTTGACCAATGACTGGCCGCGCTCGATCACCGGCTGCTCGGCCAGGAGCAGCTCATCGAGTCGCGCCTCGAGCGCTTCGGGCTCGCTGCCGGGATGAACGTTCTTGAACCGGGCCAGCACGCGGCCAAGCGGATTGTCAGTGCTGGGCGTGTTCAATGATTTCACCTGAGCACGCACCTTTTGATAGATGCGCTGCAGATACGCCCACTGCGCGATCGCGACCAGAAGCCCCAACACGCCGAGCCCGAGCGTGATGTAACCAACCACCCCGCCCTGAGCGAGGCGGTCGGTAAGACTTGGCTGATCCGCCAGCGCCTTGACGATCTCGCCATCGGAGACGTCCAGCGGCACGATGCCGCCTGAGTCAATGAAACGCGCCATCGCGTTCTTGACGTCACCAGGCGTTGCGGGTGCAAGCGTCAGCGGCTGGCCGGCCTTAGGAAGCCGCAAGAGGCCCTGATCGGTAAAGGCCATGACGTTACCGATGCGCGCAACAGACGCCGGTGCGACCGTGCCGTCCTGCCCGGCCACCGGCTCTGAATCAACGCTTACCTGCCCGGTGGCCACCAGGAGGCTTGCCAGCTGATCGTTCAGGTTTGAGAGCGTATCCGCGCCCGGCAGCGCATCGTCGTCCAGCGGGCCAGGTACCGTGACGCCCTTGAACGCGTGCGCCCAGCTCGCATCGAGTGACTGGTCGAGCTTGCCAAGCTGCGCATTGAGCGTCGAGGTAATCGCGGTGACGTCACCGCCCTGCTGGCCTCGCTGGGTGCCTAGATCATCAAGCACTTGTTGTTGCTCATCGAATCGGGCCTCGAGCCTCGACTGTTTGGCCTTGGCCTGAGTGAGCCGGTCAGTGGCCTTGTCAAGTTCGGCCTGAAGCGCGCTCTTGTCATTGGCAAGCTCGGTCAAGCGTGCCTGATCACGCGCCTCGGCCTTCTGCGCCTCGGCGGTATACTGCTTGACCGCCTCATCAAGCGAGGTCGGCGCCGCAAGCGCATGCGACGCCCCAAGCACGGTAAGCGTGCCCAGAAGCAGCGCTTTTGCAGTACGCATCATTGGGCACCTCCCTGAGCATTGTCGTTGTCGTTGTCGGTGGCGGCGGACGCGCCGCGTTGAGTGGCATCCAGCGACAGCGGCAATGTCAGAAGCTCGGGGGCCTGCTGATCATGCGCCATCTTGACCGCGTGACGCAGGGTCACGACCTGATCATGCTCGAGCGGCTGCCAGGCGCCTTCACGCCAGACGGCGCCGCGCTTGCCGTCAAGACTCAGGTAGTAGTACCCCACCCGGCCGATGCGTACGAACTGAACCTGTGCCGGGGCCTCACTATCGGCCTTTTCATCGAGAGACAACGCCCCCCGCCAGGTATCAAGCCCGTCGCCATAGCCAATCTCGGCGCGCCATACGCTAAGAATGCGCTTGAGCTTGTCGCTTGCGCTCATGTCGGATTGACCAAGCATGGTTTCAAGGCTGTCGATTCGGGCCAGCCGGTCGTCGCGACGAAAGGGAAGATCGGCCTCGACCAGCGCCCTGAGCCGCGACACCATCGCCTCCAGTTCGCTCGGAAGCGCCTGCTTCAGGCTGCCAGCCTGTTCAAGTGCTCGCGTTTGCGACTTGATGCGCTGGGATTGATCGTTGACCTGGCGCTCGAGCGACTCGTTATACGTCGACAGACGCTTGGCGGATTGCTCGGTGTCACGCAGCTTGATCAAGAGTTCCTTGGTTTCATCGTCGGCATCGTTAATCGCCGACTGAATGGCCTGCTGTGTCGCCTGATGTTCGGTGGTGGCGTCTCTGAGCGCAGACGGGGCTCCGATCGCCGGCAATGACAACAGCGCCACACCCAGCGCGCCCGTCATGGCCGCCAGCCGCCCGGTTGGTATCCGACACTTCACTCGCATCTCCAGACTCATCGCATGAAAGGGTAATCATGGGTGCCTTGATACACCGCACCCGGTTAATTCGGCAAGGCGTACGCTAATACAAACAAGAACAATTATCAATTAAACTTGCCATCGGATCAGTTCGCCGCGCCTGCCGTTCATGGGGTCTATAAACGCAAAAAGGCATGGCGAAGCCATGCCTTTGATCGTGCCTTACGCGAGGGGACTTCAGAGCTTTTGGGCAAGCTCCGGCAGCACCTCGAACAGATCCCCGACCAGCCCGTAATCGGCAACCTTGAAGATGGGCGCTTCATCGTCGTTGTTGATGGCGACGATGACCCGCGAATCCTTCATGCCGGCCAGGTGCTGGATGGAGCCTGAAATACCAACGGCGATGTAAAGCTCTGGCGCCACGATCTTGCCGGTCTGGCCGACCTGCATGTCGTTGGGCACATAGCCTGCATCGACGGCGGCGCGAGAAGCGCCGATCGCGGCGCCCAGCTTGTCGGCGACCGCCTCGAGCAGCTTGAAGTTTTCACCATTGCCCATGCCACGGCCACCGGAAACAACGACGCCGGCGCTGGTAAGCTCTGGCCGCTCGCCTTCCGGACGCGCTTCGCTGACAAAGCGTGAGGTGGTCGAGACTTCGACCACGGTCACCGGCTCAATCGACGCGGCGCTTTGCTGGCCAGCCGGCTCAAACGCCGTGGCCCGAAGGCTCACGATCTTGAGCGCATCGAGACTCTTGACGGTGGCAATGGCACTGCCGGCATAGATCGGGCGACGGAAGGTATCGCTTGATTCAATGGCGATGACGTCGGTCAACGGTGACACGTCCTTGAGCGCGGCCACCCGCGGCAGGACGTTCTTGCCGGTGGTAGAGGCGCTTGCGAGCAGGTGCGTGTACTCACCAGAGAGCTCGACCAGAACCTTGGAAACGTTCTCGGCCAACACGTGCTGATAGGCCTCGTTGTCCGCAACAAGCACGCGAGAGACACCGTCGATTTCGGCAGCCTGACGCGCGGCGCCATCGATCTGATGGCCCATCAGAACCACGTCGATCGGCTCACCAAGTGCCTTGGCGCCTGCAACCACGCGCGCCGTGGCCGGGTCGAGCGCACCGTCCTGGTGCTCTGCGAAAATAAGGGTTGCCATCAAATCACCTTCGCTTCGTTTTTCAGTTTATCCACCAGTTCATCGACACTGCCCACACGCACGCCTTCCTGACGCTCGGTGGGCAACTCGACCCGCACCAGCTCGACCCGGGGCGCGATGTCCACGCCCAGATCGGCCACAGCGCGGGTGTCGACCGGTTTTTTCTTGGCCTTCATGATGTCGGGGAGCTTGGCGTAGCGCGGCTCGTTCAAACGAAGGTCGGTGGTAATCACCGCCGGCAGGTTCAGCGACAGTGTTTGCAGGCCGCCATCGATTTCACGCTCGACCGTTGCAGTATCGCCCTCGATCGCAACCTTGGACGCAAATGTCGCCTGAGCCCAGCCCATCAGCGCGGAAAGCATCTGGCCGGTCTGGTTGTTGTCGGTGTCGATGGACTGCTTGCCCATCAGGACAAGGTTCGGCTGCTCATCCTCGACCACCTTCTTGAGGAGCTTCGCCACACCCAACGACTCGACCACCTCATCGGTTTCAAGATGAATGGCCCGATCCGCCCCGAGCGCCAGCGCGGTGCGAAGCTGTTCCTGGGCGGCCTTTGGCCCGACCGTGACGGCCACGACCTCGGATGCGATGCCGCGCTCTTTCAGCTGAACCGCTTCTTCGACCGCGATCTCGCAAAAGGGATTCATGGCCATTTTTACATTGGTCAGATCAACGTCTGAGTTGTCGGGCTTGACCCGAACCTTGACGTTGTAATCAATCACGCGTTTTACCGCGACGAGTACTTTCATGAGGTCCTCGTTTCTTTAAGTAGGCCGAAATGCCTTATAAGAAAAGCAGTTCCGGCGTGGCGTCTAAACCCGTAAAACATATGTCAGATCAAGGCGGTGGCACCGTCTGGATCCGTTCGAACGCGCGCTTGGCCTGTGCCGATACGGCCGGCCGAGATTCCCGCATTCGATAAAAAAATGCCACAATAGCGACAACTTACATCGCGCACGCATTCAGCGAAGACGCGGCGCTTGATGGAATGAGTCAGAGTGTAACACGGCTCAAAAAAGATGAAGCCGCTCCAGCTTATATGGAGATCAGGCCCAATGAATAAAAGAGCATGTTCGGACCGCCCCGAATGAGAGGAGAGACCGTCTAGTGGATGATGAACGCGAGTACATGGATTTCGACGTGGTAATCGTTGGCGCCGGCCCGTCGGGGCTTGCCGCGGGCTGCCGATTGATGCAGCAGGCCAACGAGGCCGGCACGGAGCTCTCCGTCTGCGTTTTGGAAAAAGGGGCGGAAGTCGGTGCCCATATCCTGTCGGGCGCCGTGTTCGAGCCCCGCGCCCTGGACGAGCTGTTTCCGGACTGGGAGGCACGCAAGGCGCCTTTGACCACACCGGTCAGCGCCGACGACATCTACCTTCTCCGCGATGAGGAAAATGCCACCCGCATTCCCCATCTTGCCGCGCCGAAAACGATGCTGAACGACGGCAACTACGTCATCAGCGCCGGCAATCTCTGCCGCTGGCTGGCCGAACAGGCCGAAGAGCTCGGCGTCGATGTTTTCCCGGGTTTTGCCGCTCAAGAAGTGCTTTTCGGGGACGATGGCGAGGTTCAGGGCATTCTCACCGGTGACATGGGGGTCGGCCACGATGGCGAGCCCAAGGACACCTATATGCCCGGCATGGGCATTCGCGGCAAGTACACGCTCTTTGCCGAAGGTGCGCGTGGGCATCTGGGCAAGGCGCTGATCGAGCATTACGCACTCGACGCCGACAGCGACCCGCAGCACTACGCCATCGGCATCAAGGAGCTTTGGGACGTGCCGGCCGAGCACCATCAGCCCGGCCGTGTCGTTCACACCACCGGCTGGCCGACCGAGGGCCACGCCCATGGCGGTGGCTTTCTCTACCACGGCGACAATCAGCAGGTCATGGTCGGACTGATCCTCGATCTGAGCTACGAAAACCCGTGGGTGTCCCCGTTTGATGAAATGCAGCGGATGAAGCATCACCCCGTCATCAGCGAGCACTTGAAGGGCGGCACCCGCGTGGCCTACGGCGCCCGTGCGATTGCCAAGGGCGGCTACAACTGCCTGCCGAAGATGGCGTTCCCGGGCGGGCTTCTGATCGGCTGTGACGCCGGCACCCTGAACTTTGCCAAGATCAAGGGCCTGCACACCGCGATGAAATCCGGGATGCTTGCCGCCGAGAGCGTGTTCGAGGCCCTGGCCTCGGGCGATGAGGGCGGCAACACGTTAAGCGGCCACGCCGAGCGCTTCGAGCAGAGCTGGGTGTATGAAGAGCTTTATCAGGCGCGAAACTTCGGCCCGGCGATCCACAAGTTCGGCACCCTGCTCGGTGGCGCCTGGAACACGCTGGATCAGGCGATCAAGGGCAAGCTTCCGACGCTTCATGACCGTACGGCCGACTACGCCAAGCTTGAAAACAAGGACCGCTTCGAGCCGATCGACTACCCGAAACCGGATGGCGTGCTGTCGTTCGACAAGGCCTCGTCGGTGTATCTGTCCAACACCAACCACGATGAAGACCAGCCGAGTCATCTAAGGCTTAAAGACCCAGGCGTTCCGATTCGGGTCAATCTGCCCATGTACGCCGAGCCCGCACAGCGCTACTGCCCGGCCGGGGTCTATGAAGTGGTCGAGGACCAGAGCGGTGCACCCCAGTTCCAGATCAACTTCCAGAACTGCGTGCACTGCAAGACCTGCGACATCAAGGACCCGGAGCAGAACATCGTCTGGGTCGCCCCGGAAGGCGGCGGCGGCCCCAACTACCCCAACATGTAACCACCGGACGCACTCGGGCGCTGCCTAGCGGCCAGGCCGCAGCGGCGCCCGATCGGCCACCAGCTTCCGAGTGCCGGCCTTATCGAACCGCACGGTCAGAATCGTCCGTGCGCCCTCGCCTTCAATGGCCTCGATCGTTCCTGCGCCGAACACATCGTGAATGATTGCCTGTCCGGCGACCCAGTTCGTTGCCTGGGCGCCTGCAACGAACGATGAATCACCTCCCCCACCGGTCATCGGCTCAAACGCTACGGTGGAAGCACCCACTGCATCGGCGTAACGGGCCGCGAGGGCCGGTTCACTGACCGCCACCGGCGTATCACCAACCTCACTGGCAAGGGCTTCTGCGATGCGGTTGGCGCATTCAGGCGCGCACTCGTCAACAAATCGGCTCAGCGTTTGCCCCGGCTCACATACAAGCGTCAACCGCGACCGGGCCCGGGTAATGCCAACGTAGAAAAGACGGCGCTCTTCAAGAAGCCTCGAGGGGGTCAGCGGACTGTCACGATGGTAGAACGGAAAGTCTTCCTCGTTGAGCCCGAACAGGATCACATGATCCCACTCGAGCCCCTTGGCCCCATGCACCGTCGAGACCACCACACCATCGTTTCGATCCTCGATCGGCGCCTTCAGCATATCGATGAAGCCCGCCGGGTCGCTTTCCATCACCCGCGCCTGTTCAAGCAGCACATCAAGCAGACGGCCATCCTCTTCCCCCTTGTCCGGCCGAGCCGCCGCGCGCTTTAACACCGCGTGTGCGTTCAGGGTATCAATCACGTGAGACAGCACGGTTGCCGGCGTCCAGCGGCCGGCGTTTCGCGCCAGATCATCGATCAGCTGCCAGCGCTTCTTGAGCGTACGCTGTTGCGCGCGGGACAGGCCATTGAGCATCGGGTCGCCCCGTTCGAACCAGGCGTTTTGAAGCGCCAGCTGCCGGCACAGCACCTGCAACCGCTCGCGGGCGACAAAGGGCGTGGGTTGAGCAAACAGCAACAAAAGATGCTCGGGCTCATGAATCAGCCGAGGGCTGCGCGCAAGCTCCAGATACCCCGCCAACGCCTGCACCAGCGGCAGACGAAACACGAACCGCTCCTGACGTCCGACCTGAAACGGAATGCCGGCCCGCAGCAGTTGAAGCTGCACCGGCACGCTCAATGACCAGTGCCGCACCAGGACAGCGGTATTTGAAAGCTCTGATGCGTCGTCCTTGAGCGTGGTTAGTGCCTGCTCAAGAGTCGAGACCCGCTCGAAGGTGCTGGACGGCGTGCCTGGCGCAGCGACGCATAAGGGGCGGTCCGTGCGCGGGTTGTGGCGAATCAGATGGTTGGCCATCAGCGCGATGCGATGGCCATGACGAAAGGTATGCGGCAGTGCGAACTGGGTGCTGTCACCGAAGGTGCGCGTGAAGGCCTCGCTCATTGCATCCGGCCGAGCGCCCCGCCATTCATAAATGCACTGATCGGCGTCACCGACGGCCATGATCGACGCATCGGGTCCGGCGATCTGGGCCAAAAGCTGAAGCTGGCCTTCGTTGATGTCCTGATACTCATCGACAATGATGTGCTCGACGAACCCCTGCACGCGCTGGCGCAGGGCCGGGTCAGTCAGAAGCGCCTGATAGGGCCGAAACAGCAGATCGCTGTAGGTCATGAGCCCTTGAGCCTCCATGCTTTGCTGAAGCTCGGCGTAGGCCTCGATGTAATAGCGCGCCTCACGGCCATAGCCATCACGCTCGAACAGCGCCTCAGGCGTTACCAGCTCAGCCTTGACCAGCTCGCAGAATTGACCGAATTCCTCGAGCCGCTCGGGCTCCAGCGCCCATTCAAGGCGCTCACGATCCTCCCCGATCACCGCACCCACGGCCTGTTTCAATAGCCGTTCACGCTGCCAGTCGGCCTGAATCAATTGCCGGGGCGCAAGCGCGCCCCAGCGGGTCAGCGTTTGAGTCAGCCGGTGGCCGATGGAATGGAAGGTTCGCACCTGAGGCATCGGATAGACGCCGGCAAGCGTCTGTGACAGCTTTCTGGAAAAATCATCCTTGGCCTGCCGGTTGAACATCAGCACCATCACCCGCGGCGCAGCAACGCCTGCAGCAAGTAGGTGCTCGACCCGGGCAACCATGGTGGTGGTCTTGCCGGCGCCGGCCACCGCCGTGACCCGCGCGTGGCCGGTTCCATGCGCTATGACGCACTGCTGCTCACGTGTAAGCGCCCGTGCGGGCGCGTGCTCCGAACTCATGAGGCCGACGTCATCCGCCCCAGTACGTGCCAGTGCCCCTGACTTTCGACACCGACCTCCAGCACGCCGTCGCTTTCACGCGTGTCACCGCTCTCGACCCAGCGGTAGAACACATTGCGATGAAGCCGCGCGGTCAGCCCGAAACGCACGTCCACTCTTGGCGGCGTGTCGTCGCCATCGAGGCGCAGGGGATGTTCACCGTCAAGCGGGATGCGATCGCCAACATCACTGATCAGCACCCAGCCCGCCTCGATCGGCTCAACGTCGATGATCACGAACGGGGTGTCCTCGACCTTGATGCGCAGCTTTTCGGCGGGCGTGACCAGATAGTAGTGCCCATCGTCTTCACGACGCATTAGCGTTGCCAGAAGCCGCCGCAGGCGCTCACGGGTAATGAGCGCGCCTTCGTGCCACCACTGACCGTCATGGTCTATTTCAAGCGGCATGTCACCACAAAACGGCGGATCCCAGGCCATCAATGGGGGAATGGAATCCGGCGGATGGCCGTCCAGATGAGCGATGATTCGTTGCAACATATCGTGACGCCTCAGCCTCGAAAGGCCGCGTTGAGCTGACCCAGCTGGCTTTGAATGCGCTGCGGCATCTTGGGTGCCGCGCGTTTGAATAGGTGATAGAAGTTGGCTGTGGTCTGCATGGCCACTTCATCGAGTGAAATGCCTCGAACATCTGCAATGGTGCGGGCGACCTCGACCACATAGGCCGGCTCGTTGGTCTTGCCACGGTAAGGTACGGGCGCGAGATAGGGGCTGTCGGTTTCGATCAGGAGTCGGTCAAGCGGCAAGACCCGCGCAAGCTCACGCACGTTTTCTGCCTGATTGAAGGTCACGATGCCGGAAAGCGAAATATAAAAGCCCATCGCGATGGCCCGACGGGCCATATCAAGATCATCGGTAAAGCAGTGCAGCACCCCGCCCACCGCAGGATCAATGTAACGCTCGAGCAGCTCAAGCGTCTCCTCCTTGGCCCCGCGCGTATGGATGATGACCGGCAGTTCGCTTTCACGTGCGACCTGCAGGTGACACGCAAAGCGTTCGCGCTGAACATCGATCGGCACCCGAGGCGGCTGACCTCGGTGCTCGACGAAATCGAGCCCGATTTCTCCGACTGCGACCGGCTCGAAGGCGTCGATGGCGTCGATGAGCGCCTGGCGTTCAAGCTCCGTTTCCCGCGACTTGAGCGGATGCACGCCGAGCGCATAGATCACATCGTCATGAGCACGGCTGATGTCGATGGTTTTCTGGGCGTCGTCAGGGTCGGTGATGATGGCCAGGAACTGGCTGACGCCGTCGGCGCGTGCGCGCGTAAGCAGCGCATCGATGCCGTCGTCGTTATCGGCAAGGCCCAGCATGTCCAGATGGCAATGGGAGTCGATCATCGGGATCGGGTTGGCTTGCGAAGTCATGCGTACTGCCTTTTCATTGATCGATAAAGGCGCCAGTTTAGCAGCTTGAAGGCCATTCTCGCAGAGTTCGCGCGTGGGGCATGCCTTGAATCAGAGGGTATAACTCATGTGCGGTTCGGCAAGCCGCTCACCGAGCAGCGCCTCGATCGTTGCACAGAGCCCGCTTTCACCGGGGTCGAAATGAACCCCAATGCCGGGCAGGCGACGGCCGCTCATCCCTGCCGGAGAGACCCAGGCCACGCGGCCGGAGACCGGCATCAGGTCATTGCTTCCCGGCAGCGACAACAGAAGAAAAACGCGTTGACCGAGCTCAAACCGGTCTCGGGTCGGCACGAATACCCCGCCATATTCCAGAAACGGCATGTACGCCGACAAGAGCGTATCGAGATTATCAAAGCTTAGAGACAGCGCTTTATTGGACGAACTCATGACACCTCCTTTCCAGGCCAACGCGACCGGGTCACGCGCGAAGCAGCGCCGCCCACCGAATCAGCCAGGCTTCGAACACCAGCTGCGCATTGGGGTTCCCGCCCTTCGCCACCAGTTGACGCTGCTCCTTGGCGTAATCGAGCAGACGAAACCAGTCCCGTACCCGGCCGTTCTTGATCGCTTGACGGTATAACGGCAACAGGTCGCGATTGCGTACCCCCCGCTCATCGCCGGAAAGGCCAAGTCGGATCAAATCCTCCAGCCAGGTAATGCCATACCAAAGCGAAAGATCAAGCGTCTGGCGATCAAGCCGCGCCGCTTCAGAGACCGGGTCGGCGCCGCGAATCAGGCCGTCGAAGCTGTCCATCAGCTGCTGTCTGAGTTTTCGACGCTCGGGCTCGGCCAGACGCGCAGCCAGAAGCGGCACATCCCCGGCCACGTTCAGCCAGAATTCGGCGTCATCCGGGCTCATCTGGTACGTCTCACCAAGCCACTGAAGAGCCACGTCATGACGCGGCAACGGCAGCGTCCACTGCTGACACCGGCTTCGAATGGTCGGCATGACCCGCGACACCACATCAGCACTCAGCAGAAAGAGCGTACGCTCCCCCGGCTCTTCCAGACTTTTCAAAAGCGCATTGGCCGCCGCCGTATTCATACGCTCTGCAGGCGAAAGATCGATGACGCGGTACCCGCCCTGCTGCGCGGTTTGCGAGACAAACGTACTGACATCCCGAATGGTATCGACACGAATCAAGCGCCCGGCGTCCTGTGGATGCACATGAAGCACATCCGGGTGGTGTCCGGCGCGCCACATTCGACAATCATGGCATTCACCGCAGGCGTGAGCGGCGCCACGCGCATGCCGACACAGCACCCGCGCGGCAAACGCGCTGGCAAGCTGGGCCTTGCCGACGCCTTCCGGCCCGCTAAGCATAAGGGCGTGCGGCAGACGCTCATGCGTCAAAAGGCGTGTGAACTGCTCGAACAGGGGCGCCTGCCAGGGATAGGGCGTCAGTTCCATGCCGCCAGCAACCGCGTCAGTGCCTCATCGATGCTCCCCTGAACGTCCTCGAGGGGACGAGCGGCGTCAATCGTCTCGATGCGCTCCGGCGCGCGCTGAGCCGCGGCCAGATACCCGGCTCGCACACGCTCGAAAAAGACCGAGCGTTCCTGTTCGAAACGATCCGCCTGCCCGCCACGCGATGCCAGACGCTCGGCCGCTGCCGAGACCGGCATATCGAGCAGCAGCGTAAGATCAGGGCTCAGCCCTTGTTGCACCAGCGCTTCAAGGTGCTCAATGGCTTTTGTATCGCAGCCCCTGGCCGCGCCCTGATAGGCGTAGGTCGCGTCCGTGAAACGGTCACAGACCACGAACGCCCCGCGCGCGAGCGCCGGGCGAATCACCTGCTCGAGATGCTGGGCTCGCGCGGAGAAGACCAGCAGCAGCTCAGCCAGGTCGCTCAACGGCTCTTCGCTATCAGGCGCCAACAGTAAGCCACGAATCTGCTCGGCGCGAGGTGTCCCCCCGGGTTCACGGGTACGAATGACCTCATGCCCCATCGATTCGAGGCGCTCGCACACGAATCGAACATTGGTGGTCTTGCCCACCCCTTCCGACCCTTCAAGCGTAATGAAGGCGCCCCGGCGTACTGTCATCGCTGATGCCCTTTCATTTGTTGAGCAGATATTTTCTGACCGCGCGATTGTGCTCGGCCAACGTATCGGAGAAATAATGCCGGCCTTCGCCCCGCGCCACGAAATAAAGCGCGGTGCCCGGCGCCGGATGAACGGCGGCATCGATGGCCGCCTTGCCCGGCAGCGCGATCGGCGTCGGCGGCAGACCATGGATGACGTAGGTATTGTAGGCGGTGGCCGTTTCGAGATCGGCCCGGGTGATGTTGCCGTCATAGCTCTTGCCAAGGCCATAGATCACCGTGGGGTCGGTCTGAAGCCGCATGCCTTTTTCGAGCCGGCGCACGAAGACACCGGCAATCTCTCGACGCTCTTCGGGCGCACCGGTTTCCTTTTCGATCAACGAGGCCAGAATCAGCGCCTGATACGGCGACTCGAGCGGCAGGTTTTCGTCGCGCTCAGCCCAGGCCTGATCGAGCGTCGATGTCATGCGCTCGAACGCGGCGCGGTAGAGCCTTAGATCACTGGTGCCCTTGTGGTACTGATAGGTCGAGGGAAAGAAACGCCCTTCGGGGTCTATCCCTTCGTGACCAAGCTTGGCCATCAGGGCTTCGTTGCTCAATTCCTTTGTCGAATGATCGAGCTTGTCGAGCGCATCGATGTGCGCGCGCATGTTGGAAAACGTCCATCCCTCGGGCACGGTGAAGCGATACGTGACCACCTCATTGCTCGAGAGCCTTTCAAGCATCTCATAGCCTGTCATGTCCGGATCGATGCGAAACTCGCCGGCTTTCAACTGCCTCAACCGTTCAGGCTCGAGCACACCCAGCACCTTATAAGGCCACTGCGCACTGATGATGTTCGCCGACTGCAAACGCTCAAGGACCTGTCGCGCCCCTTCCCCACGTTCGACCTCGAACACCGCCGGTGATGAAAGCGCCACGGGCGAAGCAAGCGTGTGGCGCCAGTAGGCATAGCCGCCTCCCAACGCCGCGCCGCACAGCAGTATCAGTACGACGATGAAGGTGATGATCCGTTTCACGACACGCTCTCCTTGAAACCTAGCTTCTTGAAACCTAGTCATACCCGAGCAGCGCATTGGCCTGCCGGGTCATGGTCTTGACGGGCTCGGACAAGGCCCAGTGCGTCACCGGCGCGCCATCCGCGCTTACAAGCGAAGTCACCGGCCAGCAGCCCTGCACCGAATTGAAAACGATCATCGCCTGTACTGAAGGCAGGTTTTGCGTCCTGAGCACCGCTTGAGTGAGGAAACCCCGCTCGATCAAGGCACGGCGAAGTGTGCCGCCTACTCCACAGCGGTCGAGCCTCGGCGTGAGCCACTGACGACCATCGAACCATGCGACATTCATCGCGGTGGCCTCGATCACGTGACCATCAAGGTCGGAGAGCACCCCTTCGGCAATTCTCGAGTCTGACCATTCCTGCCGCGCCAGCACGTTTTCGAGCCGACTCAAGTGCTTGATGCCGGCAAGCTGGGGCTGAATGCTCAGTTTAAGCGCACACAGCCTCACCGTGACGCCTTGATGCTGGCGCGCTCGGTCGGGCTCAAAAGGGGAAAAATGATAGCTCCACGAGGGCAGCGCCTGCGCGGGCGGCGCGTAGCCGCGTCCACCGCTGCCTCGGGTGAAGAGAAGCTTCAGCACACAAAGCCCAGCGCCTGCCCGGGTCAGAACAGCCTCGAGCTCGGATCGACATGGAGGCGTGAAGCCAAGCCGCGCAGCCCCATCAGCCAGCCTTTCCATGTGCTCGTTCCAGAAAAACGGCGAGCCATTTCGCACGAGAATGGTCTCGAAAAGACCATCCCCGTACGCGAGGCCACGATCGCTCATGGGAAAGGAATCGACCTGCTGGGTACTCATGATCAGATGCGACTGAACACCAGCGAACCGTTGGTTCCGCCGAACCCGAAGGAGTTGGTGAGGACGTTGTCGATGTGCATGTCCCGTGCGGTGTTGGGCACGTAGTCAAGCACACAGCCTTCACCGGGTTCATCCAGATTGATGGTGGGCGGCGCCACCTGATCACGGATGGCAAGTACCGAAAAGATCGCCTCGACCGACCCGGCCGCACCCAGCAAATGGCCGATCATCGACTTGGTCGAGCTGACGGCAACATTCTTGGCGGCCTCGCCAAGCACCGTTTCAACCGCCTGGCTCTCGGCCACATCGCCGGCCTGGGTCGACGTTCCGTGAGCATTGATGTACTGAATCTGCTCGGGGTTGAGCTCTGCGTCCCGAAGCGCCTGACGCATGGCCTGGCCCGCGCCGGTGCCATTGGGCGAGGTGATGTGGTGGGCATCATCGCTCATGCCGAAACCGGTAAGCTCGGCATAAATGGTGGCGCCTCGAGCCTTGGCGTGCTCGTACTCCTCGAGCACCATGACACCCGCGCCGTCAGAAAGCACGAAGCCATCCCGATCACGGTCCCACGGCCGGCTGGCCGCCTGCGGATTGTCATTACGAGTCGATAGCGCCCGAGCCGCCCCAAAACCGCCAACACCGAGCGGCGTCGAGGCCATCTCGGCACCGCCGCAGATCATGACGTCGGCGTCGCCGTAGGCGATGGTGCGTGCGGAATACCCGATGTTGTGTGTACCGGTCGTGCAGGCCGTGGTGATGGCGATGTTCGGCCCCTTGAATCCGTATTGGATCGCCAGGTTGCCCGCAATCATGTTGATGATCGAGCCCGGCACGAAAAACGGTGAAATACGTCGCGCACCGCCCTTGAGCATCGACTGGTGATTATTTTCGATCATCGGTAAACCACCGATGCCGGAACCGATCGCCACGCCAATGCGCTCGGCGTTTTCTTCAGTGCATTCAAGACCTGCGTCCTGAATCGACTGAACGGCCGCTGCGATGCCGTACTGAATGAACAGATCCATCTTGCGGGCATCTTTGGGATTGAAGTAACGCCCAGGTTCGAAATTCTTGATCGCACCGCTGAACCGCGTATTGAAGTTCGAGGCGTCGAAGTGCTCGATCGGCCCGATCCCGCTTTTACCGGCTTTGATGTTGGCCCAGGTGTCGTCCACGCTATTGCCAACGGGGGTCAGCATGCCCAAGCCGGTCACCACGACTCTTCTGCGAGGCATTGATATTCCTCCAAACTACCTAGTGAATGCGGGTCATGGCCGCACTTAAAACGCCCTGCAGATCTATGGGTGCAGGCAACAAACCCCGCATTATACTGATAAACGCGCCACTTGGGATGGGTAAACGACGATAGAAGGCGTGTTCGCTCAATCGGTTGCCCATACAAGACGAAGCCGTTCTGTCTCCAGAACGGCTTCGTAACCGGCAGGCGTCGCGGGGACGCTCGACAACGCCTACTTACTGGTGGGCGTTGATGTAGTCGATTGCTTCCTGCACAGTGGTAATCTTTTCCGCTTCTTCATCGGGAATTTCGGTGTCGAATTCCTCTTCAAGCGCCATCACCAGCTCAACGGTGTCAAGAGAGTCCGCGCCAAGGTCTTCGGTGAAGGAAGAGCTGTTCTGGATCTCGTCTTCCTTGACATTCAGGCGTTCCGCCACGACTTTCTTTACGCGCTCTTCGATGGTACTCATTATTTACTTACTCCTAGTAGGACGAATCCGCTAGCTCAAATCAGCGGGTAGTTTATAGGCCACTACCGGGGGACGCAACCGCGGCCCCGCAGCAATCAGCGCATGTTCATGCCGCCATTGACATGGATAGTTTCGCCAGTGATGTAACCTGCACCATCACTGGCCAGAAAACCAACGGCCGCCGCAATTTCTTCCGGCGTACCGAGGCGCGTCAGTGGCACCTGACCCAGAAGGGCCTCGCGGTGCTCTTCCGGCAACTTTTCTGTCATATCGGTTGCGATGAACCCCGGCGCAACACAATTGACGGTAATATTACGTGAAGCCACTTCGCGTGCCAATGAACGGGAGAAGCCTTCCATTCCAGCCTTGGCCGCAGCGTAGTTGGTCTGACCAAGATTGCCCGATGACGCAACCACCGAACTTACGCTTATGATACGACCGAAGCGTGCCTTGGTCATCCCGCGCAGACACGCTTTAGAAACACGGTAGACGGATTTCAAATTGGTATCCAGTACCGAGTCCCACTCCCCTTCTTTCATCCGCATCAGCAGATTATCCTGGGTAATCCCCGCATTGTTAACCAATACGGTGGGCGCGCCAAATTCTTCGGCAATTGCCTTGAGTGCAGCATCGATGGATTCGGCGCTTGTCACATCAAGCGCAAGACCACGCCCGTCGATGCCGTGAGCCTCAAGGTCAGCACCGATTCGCTCGGCACCGGACTCGGAGGTCGCTGTACCGACAACGATCATTCCCTGCTTGCCCAGTTCACGGGCGATGGCCTGACCGATTCCTCGACTGGCGCCAGTCACCAGGGCCACTTTACGCATATCCGACATACATCATTCTCTCAATTGTCGCTGACACTTTCGCGCGCCATTTCAAGCGCATCAGCAAGGCTTTCAGGATCATTGATGGCCTGACCACGACTTTGGCGATTGATCCGCTTGCCAAGCCCGGTCAACACCTTACCAGGCCCGCATTCAATAAAGGTCGACGCACCGGCCTCACTCATGGCTGTTACGCAATCGACCCAACGTACCGGACGATAGAGCTGCTGGACGAGATTGTCGGTAAGCGTTGCCACGTCCTGGGCGACCCGTGCATCAACATTCTGGTACACCTTGTAGCGCGGCGATTTAATGTCCATCCCCGCAAGCTGGCGCTCAAGCGTTTTGGAAGCCGGCTCCATCAACGCGCAGTGCGATGGCACCGACACTGGCAGAAGGATCGCCCGCTTGGCCCCAGCGTCCTGGCAGGCAGAGATTGCGCGCTCGACCGCTGCCTTGTCACCGGCGATAACAACCTGACCAGGCGCATTGTAATTGACGGCAGAAACCACCTCGCCCTGGGCGGCATCAATACACGCCTGCTCAATCACGGCGTTATCAAGCCCGAGAATCGCAGCCATGGCACCACGCCCCTGAGGCACAGCCGCCTGCATGGCTTCACCGCGCGCACGCACGAGACGCACGGCATCGGCAAACCCCAGGGCGCCTGCACAGACCAGTGCGCTGTACTCGCCCAGGCTGTGGCCGGCCATGACACCTGGACGCGGCCCTTCGAGCTCCTGCCAGACACGCCAGATGGCAACGCTTGCCGTCAACAGCGCCGGCTGCGTGCATGCCGTGTCGTTCAACGATGCCTCGGGGCCTTCCTGAACCACGCTCCAGAGGTCGTATCCCAGCGCAGAGGCACCCTCTTCGAAGGTTGTCCGCACAACGCTATAGCGCTCAGCCAGCTCGCGCAGCATTCCAACCTGCTGAGAGCCCTGTCCGGGAAAGACGAAGGCCAGAGTGTTGGTCATGATGATCACCTATTTATTCTCGTTACACACGTGAGCACCGAGCGTGCTCTTTACAAAGCACGAGGCCTGCTTGGTAAAGAGCACGTTAAGTTCGCCGCGCATAATACGTTACCGGCGCACGAATCAAAACCGTCGATGGTCTTATACATCCAATAATCGACTCGCAAGCCGCTGCGGAAGCCGCTCTTCCGCCTCGGAAAACGCCCGCTGCACAGCAAACGAAAAGCCCCGCGCATCAGCGCTGCCGTGGCTTTTAACCACCGTTTTGGCAAGCCCTAGAAAACTTGCGCCATTATAGCGCACGGGATCCAATTCATGATGAAACCGGGTCAGAGCCGGCCGCGCCATAAAGCTTACGATCCGCGTCCAAATCCCGTCCTCGAACCGGTGTTGAAGGCGCTTTCCAAGCATCCTTGCAAGCCCTTCACTGCTTTTTAGAACCGCATTACCCACATCACCGTCACAGACCACGACATCGACGTCGCCGGCAAACATTCCACCGCCTTCGACAAACCCCGTGTATTCAAATGACCGATAGGGCACGGCGCTCAAACGGACATGGGCCTGACGAACACGGTGCGCCCCCTTGCTCGGCTCCACACCCACGTTCAGTAACGCCACCCGAGGCCTTGCCACCCCATCCACAACCGAGGCCATGGCGGCGCCCATATGCGCAAACTGCACCAGCATTTCGGGTGACGAGTCCACATTGGCGCCCAGGTCGAGCAGATAACAACGTCCACCGCCCTCGGTAGGAACAGCGCAACTGATCGCCGGACGCTCCAGACCGGCACTCATGCCGATATAGCGGCGCGCAAGCACCATGAGCGCCCCAGTACTGCCCCCACTGATGGCCGCAGACACCTCGTCGCGAGCCAATGACATTAAACAGCGGTGAAGACTGGTCTCTTCGGGCATTCTAAGAAGCTGGGAAGGTCTGTCAGCCTCATGAACCACCGTATCGGCGTGCGAGACTTGAAGACGTGAGCGCGTAAAGCGCAGGGATTTGGGGAGAGCATCAAGCTGTGCATCAAGCACATGAGAGGGGCCGTGCAGTACGGCACTGTTGGCAGGCAATAGACTCAAGGCATGAGCCACACCTTCAACAGTAGCGCGGGGACCTAAGTCCCCGCCCATGGCATCAACGGCAATACGCACGCGAACGCGCGTCTGCGAGATGCTTACTCGCTGGCTTCAACAACCTGGCGACCACGGTAGAAGCCATCCGGGGAAACGTGATGACGACGATGCGTATCACCGTTTTCGTTAACGGACAGCGTCGGAGCGCTCAATGAGTCGTGCGAACGGCGCATGCCGCGCTTGGAACGGGTCTTGCTGCTTTTTTGAACTGCCATGACGGATCTCCAGTCGTGATAGCTAAATCAGTTTTTGTCCTTTAACGAGCCGAGCACGCTAAATGGATTCGTTTTGGTCTCTTCACCCTCTGCTACAGGGTCGCCACTTTGAAGCGCATCCTGACCGACCGGACACTCATCTTCATCGTGATACAGCACCTGCGGCAGCGTCAGTAACAGCTCATCTTCGACGAGCGGGAATAGATCGAGCTGCTCGTCTTCCACGAACACCGGCTCATAGCGCTTTTGCATCTGCGCAGCCAATGCATCGGAGCTTACCATTCCCAAGAGAAATGAGCTGTCGAGCGAAATTGACATCGGCTGAAGGCACCGTTGACATGGCATATCGACATCGGCATGCAAACGGCCTTCAATATAATGCTGGCGCTGCATATCGATCCCAAACACCAGCTCAACCTGACACTCGCCCGTTTGCTGGCCGACAGCATCGACAAGGCGAGCAAAGCGGTCAAGCGCAACAGCGCCGCTCAGGACTTCACCCTGAGCAGCAAGCCGATAGGGCTCGACGGTATTTGGCAATCTAGTGGTTGACATAGGCGCGCAATAATAGGGATTGTCTTGTGTGCTGTCAAAACCTATTGCCGGCCTCGTTCATGACATGCTTATAAACGCACCACCCATCGACTCTCGGAAATCACGATGCTCGCACTGCCTCTTGTTCTGGCGTCACGCTCACCAGCCCGAAAGACGCTGCTGACTCGCCTGGGCCTGCCCTTCGACACCCTCTCACCCGACATCGATGAAACGCCCTTGCCCGATGAATCGCCCGAGGCGCTGGTCAGGCGCCTGGGCCAACAAAAGGCCGAGACGGTCGCAGGAATCCGCCCGGACCACCTGGTCATTGCAAGCGACCAGGTGGCACTGCATCGAAACGAAATACTCGGAAAGCCGGGCGATACTCAGCGCGCCTGCGCGCAGCTTGCCCGCTTTTCCGGACAAAGCGTGCTGTTTCTGACAAGCCTTGCGCTTTATCACCCACATCATGGAATGCGCCTGCATGTCGAGCCCTATCGCGTGCACTTTCGCACCCTGACCCAGGACGAAATTTACGCCTACATCGACAAGGAGCAGCCATTTGAGTGCGCGGGCAGCTTCAAGATGGAAGGGCTTGGCATCACGCTGTTCGAGCGCCTCGAGGGCGATGACCCCACCGCCCTCATTGGCCTGCCACTGATCGCCTTGAGCCGCCTTTTGACCGAGTTTGACTGCCACCCGCTACGGAATACTCAGGGCAACTCGTAGCGAACAGGCGATGCACTGGAGTCAACACCGACCTCAAGCCATTCGGCCGCGACCTGACCAAGCTTTCTGGACAAGCGCTCAAAGGGGTCTGGCTCCGGGGTATAATCCTTCGTGTCATCGGTTTCAAACCGTCCACGAATCAGGTGGTCGAACGTATCAACGCCATCGGTCAAGCCAAGCTCGACCGCCTGCTCACCGGTCCAGACAAGCCCTGAAAAGAGCTCGGGCTCGTTTTTCAGACGATCACCTCGCCCGGCCTTGACGTCATTGATGAACTGCTGATGCGTAAGCGTCAGAATGCGCTGCCAGAACGCACGCTGCTCGGGTGTGACGTCCTGAAATGGATCAAGAAAATCCTTGTTGTCACCCGCGGTGAACACACGCCGTTCCACGCCGAGCTTCTGGATCGCATCTTTTAAGCCAAAGCCTGAATAGATCACCCCGATCGAGCCGACAAGGCTTGCAGGCGCTGCATAGATTTCATCGGCCGCGGCGGCGACGTAGTAGGCACCGCTTGCGCCGATGTCTTCGATGACGGCGATCACCGGCGCATCGAGCTGCCCCTTGATCCGAGTGACTTCCTGATAGATACGCTGTGACTGCACAGGTGAACCGCCCGGGCTATTGATTCGAAGGATCAGCGCCTTGGCGCGGTCATCCCGTGCGGCGTTCTGAAGCCCTTCAATAATCGTATCGGCGCTGGCTCGCCCCTTCGAGTCGATCACACCGTCAAGCGATACCACAGCCACGTGAGGCTTGGCCGCCCGCACGCTCACATCACTACCGCCGCGCGTCATTGCCTTGTAACCAAGCCCGATTAGTGACACGACAATCACCAAAAGCACCAGACGAAAGAAAATCTTCCACCGCCGGGCTCGGCGCTGTTCGGCCGTGACCTCACGCGCCCAGCGCGCCATCAATGTGCGCTCGTCCTCACGCTCATCAAGGCGCTTTTCAAGTCGTGCTACATCATCCCTTCGCGCCCACTCACTGCGCCCATCATTACTGCCTTGGTCATTCGGGTGGTCCTTGCCACCTTCTCGCCAGGGGTCATCCGGTCGCTCATCACTCATAAAGGCCACTCCTTATCGATCACGGGAATCACGATTCGAGTACCCAGCGCACCAGCGCCAGGAAGTCACACGTTTCAAAGACCGGGGTGTGCCTTAGAAGCTCGTCACGATCATGCACCCCGTACGTCATCGCCACTCGGTCCATGCCCAGGCGCTCGGCCATCTCGAGATCGAAGGTGGTATCGCCCACCATGAGCGCTCTGTCTGGCGAACACCCAAGCTCACTCAATAGCTCTTCGAGCATTCTGGGGTCGGGCTTTGAGGCCGTCATATCGGCAGTTCGACTGGCCTCAAACCAATCGCCACACTGATGATCCCTGAAAACGCGATCAAGTCCCTTGCGGCTCTTCCCGGTCGCGACCGCGAGCTTGAGCGCCCCGTGAGCACGAAGGCGTGCAATGCCCTCGGGGACCCCCTCAAAGAACGACAGGGGCGCCTCATGAGTCTCGGCGTGCACAAAGTGATGGGAATAACGGGCTTGAATCCGCTCCCGGGTAGTGCTGTCCTGCTCCGGCCAGAGGGTCTGAATCGCCTCAGGCAGCCCAAGCCCGATAATGCGGCGTACCGCCTCGCCACTGGGCACGGGCACGGAAGCGTCCTGACCGGCATGCTGCATGCTGGCGACGATCCGGGCCGCTGAATCCATCAGCGTGCCATCCCAGTCGAAAATGATCAGGTCATACGTCATGTGGACTCCAATCGAATCAAGCATCAACCGCGATGGCGTGCGTTTTCCAACACCTTGGCAAGGTCGGCACCCAGTGAGGCCGTGATCGTGATCGTGCGCCCCGTTTTCGGATCGGGAAAACCAAGCGTGTGGGCATGCAAGAACAGTCGCTGAAGCCCGACGCTTCGGGCAAGCGTTTCCCCGTTTCGCGAACCGTACTTGCTGTCGCCCAAAAGCGGGTGGCCTACATGCTGGGCATGCACTCGAATCTGGTGGGTACGCCCGGTCACCGGCTCGGCCTCGATCAGCGTCATCTCGGGAAATGTTTCCAATACGGCGATGCGCGTGCGGGAACGCTTGCCCTCCTTGTCCACACGAACGCGACGCTCACCGTTACCTGCATCGAACCGGTCCAGTGGCGCGCTGACCCAGTCGCGACGGGCGGGCCACCGCCCCTCCACCAGCGCCATATAGCGCTTATCCATCTGCTTTTGCTTCATGGCCTCGTTCAATGAAAGCAGCGCCTCGCGCGATTTGGCCAGCAGCAGACAGCCTGACGTATCCCGGTCAAGCCGATGCACCAGTTCCAGAAAGCTTAAGTCGGTTCGAATCTGTCGAAGCGCTTCAATAAGCCCGATTTTCACGCCGCTGCCACCATGCACGGCAAGCCCTGAAGGCTTGTTGATCACGAGCCATTGATCGGTTTCGGCCAACACCGAGGACGCCAGCACGTTTTTCAGATTGTCACTGACATCCTTGACCGCCTCCTCGGGCCTGAGCCTCAGCGGCGGTACACGGACGACGTCCCCGAGCTCAAGTCGACGGTCTGCCTTCGCCCGCTTTTTATTGATGCGAACCTCACCCTTTCGAATGATGCGATACACCAGCGAGCGCGGCGCGCCCTTGAGGCGCGTCATTAAAAAGTTGTCCAGCCGTTGGCCGGCATGGCCTTCGTCGATCTCGATCCACTGTACGTCATGCCCCTGCGACATCGCTTATCCTCACTTGCCTCGGCCGAAACTCAAACGCGCATGGTAACGGATAATCGATCCGCAAGCGCGAATTGCTGGGGTGGAGGTTAACTGATATATTGCTAAACGCTTGGATGAGCCCGTTTTTTCGCTTGTCAACGCGCCTGCAACACGATATTTACGCAGGCTCAAGCAACGAATATCGACTGTATATAACCGTATTTTAAACGCCTGAATGTGAACCATTCACACCAGGAAGCAACTGACCTCCGTGTCGAAAAGACCGGCGTCGCCGAACCGACGAATGCCAGGTGTCTGGTGGTAGAAACAAGGGCCGGTAGATAAACACATCACCGCGACACGTCCTGATACCACCGCGTACTCAACATGATCACTCATGCACTGGGGATTTCCCAAAGGCATGAGGCGCCTTCTCGACATGCACTGAGCACAGCACAACGCTTGCCGGTTCGGCATCACCGATGCTTTGAGCCAATGCCGAGCCCCGCCCTCTTATGCGGGCACTACAATGACAATGGTCTTGAGGGTGGACGACACCCGACATAGTTTGTTGCCTTGGCCCCCGTCCTGATAACGGGGCTGGACACTGGTTCATGGCTGTCTTACGACGCGCTTTATTTGTGCGAGACAACATGAAACGAATGCTAATCAACGGCACCCAGCCAGAAGAACTGCGGGTCGCCATGGTGGACGGGCAACGCCTTTACGATCTGGACATCGAGTCCGGCGCCCGAGAACAGAAAAAAGCCAATATCTATCGCGGCAAGATCACCCGCGTCGAGCCAAGCCTTGAAGCGGCCTTTGTCGATTTCGGCGCCGAGCGCCACGGCTTCCTCCCCATGAAGGAAATCTCCCGCGAATACTTCGTCAAGGACGTCAATGGCCGTCCCAATATTCGGGAAGTCCTCAAGGAAGGTCAGGAAGTCATCGTTCAGGTCGACAAGGAAGAGCGCGGCAACAAGGGCGCGGCACTGACCACCTTTGTAAGCCTTGCCGGACGCTTTCTGGTCCTCATGCCCAATAACCCACGCGCCGGTGGCATCTCTCGCCGGATCGAGGGTGAGGAACGTGCTGAACTCAAGGAAGCGATGAGCCAGCTCGACATGCCCGAGAAAATGGGTGTGATCGTCCGCACGGCCGGCATCGGCCGCTCGACCGAAGAGCTTCAATGGGACCTCCAATACCTCGTGCAGGCGTGGGAAGCGATCACGACCGAGGCCAGCAAGCGCGCCGCACCGTTTCTGATCTATCGTGAATCCAACGTCATCATTCGCGCCATGCGCGATTATCTTCGCCAGGACATCGGTGAGGTACTGATCGACAGTCCGGCCATTCATCAAGAAGCGATGGCGTTCGTGCGCTCGGTCATGCCGACGTATGAAAACAAGATCAAGCTCTACACCGACGATGTCCCGCTGTTCTCACGCTTTCAGATCGAATCCCAGATCGAAACCGCCTATCAGCGCGACGTCAAACTGCCCTCGGGCGGCTCCATTGTCATCGACCACACGGAAGCTCTGGTGTCGATCGACATCAACTCCGCTCGTGCGACCAAGGGTGGCGACATCGAGGAAACCGCCCTCCAGACCAATCTGGAAGCGGCCGAGGAAATCGCCCGTCAGCTGCGTCTTCGCGACATCGGCGGTCTGATCGTTATCGACTTCATCGACATGTCTCCGGCCAGAAATCGCCGCGACGTGGAAAACCGCCTGCGCGACTCGGTCAAGCTCGACCGCGCCCGCGTACAGACCGGCAGCATCTCACGCTTTGGCCTGATGGAAATGTCGCGCCAGCGCCTGCGCCCGTCACTGGGTGAAACCAGTGGTGTGGTCTGCCCGCGCTGTGACGGCCAGGGCACCATTCGCGACGTGCGTTCCCTGTCGCTTTCCGTCATGCGCCTGATCGAAGAAGAGGCCATGAAAGAGCGCAGCTCACAGATTCGTGCCCTCCTGCCGGTGCCGGTTGCAACCTATTTGCTCAACGAAAAGCGAAGCGTGCTTGCCGCCGTCGAAAGCCGCCAGAACGTTCGTGTCATGCTGCTGCCTCAGCCGGACATGGATACGCCGCATTTCGAGGTTCAGCGATTCAGAGACGATCAGGTCGATGAAAACGATCTGGGCAAATCAAGCTATGAGCTTTCCGCTGAATTTGAATATCAGCAGCACGATGAGTCACTGGCCACCGACAAGCCGGTTTCTCGCCCGGAAGCGGCCGTTAAAACCGTGGCTCATGCCCCTGCGCCTGACTCGCTCAAGCAACAGGATGAGGCCGCACCAGCGCCACAGCCGGAAAGCGGCGGGTTTATGGGACGCCTCTTCCGTGGCGTAAGTCGCCTACTGGGCAATGACACCGCAACAACGGAGCCTCGTCGCCCCTCCAGCAGTGAAGCCTCGGCCAAGCCGGAACGCTCGAGCACACAAGGCACCGAGCGCAGTCGCGGCCAGGAACAGGCCAGCAAGGAAAGACCGGACACGTCGTCGAATACGCGAACGTCATCAAGCACTGCATCGAGTGGCGCCTCAGGCAGCGACCGTCGAGACAGCAGCGACCGTCGAGACAGCGGCAACCGCTCCAGCAAGGGCAGAACCGAGCCCAAAGACACCGGGCGTGGCGAGAAAAACACCGCCGGCGAGTCGAAATCCAAGCGAGCGCCCTCACGTGTTGACGAATCGGACAAGCAAAGCAGTGCCTCCCACAAGGAGGGCGATACCGCGAGCAACGGCAAGCAGAACGAGAAAAAGTCCGCCAAGCCAGCGCCGCAAAAAGCCAGCAAATCCGAGGATAAATCCGGCAAGTTCGATACGGCGGCCGATAAATCCGAGCAGCCGTCTTCCGGCAAGGATGACAAGGCAAGCGTCAAGCCGAGCGAGAGCGCCGCTGACACCGCCTCAAAGCCTGAGCACAGCGCCAAGGACGAGCAGCCTGCCAAACCCAAGCGCACGCGCAATAACCCACGTAAGCGGTCGCGCACTCATGCGCTGGACCCCAAGGCGGTAGAAGCCCAGAATGCGGGCGGCACCGCACCTGCTGATGCGACCCAGACAGCGACCTCTTCCGAGGAAAGCGTGGCAGCTACGGCGACGGACACGTCAAAGAACGTAGATCAGGGCAAGGCGGATAATGCTCAGCAGGCCAAGCGCGATGGCAAATCCAACGCCTCGCCCAAGGCGACATCCAGCGCGGAGACGAGTACGTCTCAGCCCAAAGCATCAGCCGCCAAGGATTCGTCAAAAGACGCCGCACAGGACAAGGCTTCAACGGCCCCGTCTCGTGCTCCGAGCCTGTATCACAAGACTCCCGCGTCACACACCTCATCAAACGGTAATGACTCAGACGCGCGTTCGACCAAGTCTGCAACCGAGGCTACGCCGAAGACCAAACCGACGCTGACCGACAGCACCTCGGCCCCTCAGGCTGAAAAGGCTGAAAAGGCTGAAAAGGCTGAAAAGGCTGAAAAGGCTGAAAAGGCTGAAAAGGCTGAAAAGGCTGAAAAGGCTGAAAAGGCTGAAAAGGCTGAAAAGGCTGAAAAGGCTGAACCAGTGTCGACCCAGCCGGCCTCATCCAGCAAGCCCGTTGCCGACCAATCGCCGACTAAAACTACAGAAGCGCCAGCATCTGACGCCCAAAGCGCTGCAGCAACACAGTCGTCTGGCAAGCCTCAGCGGGCCTACAATGATCCGCGCGAGGTTAAAAAGCGTCGTCTGGAAGCACAAAAGCAGACTGCGCAGGCAGGTTCGGACCAAAAGTCCAGCACTTGATGCCACACCAACCGGGGCAAGGTTGCCCCGGTTAGATACAAGAACGCCCGGCCATGGCCGGGCGTTCTTGTATCCAATACCGTGTCGCACCGTCTCGCGCTACTCCCCCCAGAAACCGGGTTCGCGCTCAAGAGTCACACCGAAGCGGGTCTGAACCGCCTCACGAATACGGGTTTCCAGCGCGAGAATATCCTCGGCCCGGCCATGACCCTCGTTAACGACCACCAACGCCTGATGCTCATGCACGCCAACGCCCGAGGGGTCGCGCGCGCCCTTGAACCCACATTGATCGATCAGCCAGCCCGCCGCCAGCTTGATGAACCCGGGCTCAGCCACGGGGTACGTCGGCAGCGTTTGATGACTCGCTCGAAGATGCTCGGCAAGCGCCAGAGGCACAACCGGATTCTTGAAGTAGCTGCCGGCATTACCGATCTCAGCCGGGTCCGGCAATTTGGCCCGGCGCAACGCGCACACGCGCTCGGCAACCATCAAGGGCGTTAACACCTCAAGACCGGCAAGGGCGTCGAGCCCCTGATAGGCCAATTTGGGCGTTGGCCTGGAGGACAGCCGCAGTACGACACGCACGATCACGACCTGCTCGGACAGCGCCTGTTTGAAGATGCTGTCGCGGTAACCGAACATGCATTCCGACTGCGCTAGACGTCGGTACTGACCGCTCGCCCGCTCGACAACGTGCACCTCCTCGACCACATCGGCAAGCTCGACCCCGTAGGCGCCAATGTTTTGAATCGGTGCAGCACCGACCGTTCCCGGTATCAGCGCGAGATTTTCGACCCCCCACCACCCACTGGATGCAAGCGCCATGACAAGCCCGTGCCAATCCGCGCCCGCCTCCACGTGATGGAGCCGCTCGGTATCAGACACCCACTCGCCCCACCAGGCCCGGTTTCCGATATAGCGAAGCACAAGCGATGACAGCATGTTCGGCAGGATGACATTACTGCCACCGCCAAGCACCTTGAGCGGCACACCCTCGGCCGAGGAAAACGCAAGCACCGCACGAAGCCCCTCGACCGAACCCACTTCGGCGCTAAAGCGCGCCGTGCAGGGCAAGTGAAACGTATTGGCGCCACCAAGGTCGGCCCGATGTGTCAGCTGGACCATTGATGCTCGGCGACCCGCTCGTCGATAAACGCATCACAGGCGCGCTCGATGAGGTCATAAACGTGAGAAAAATCGTCACCGTTACCACGGTACGGGTCAGGAACGTCATCGCCAGGCGCCGGCGTGGTCCAGGAAAGAAGCTTTGCATAGCGCGCGGTGGAATCCGCCGGACAACGGCGTGCCACATTGGCCAGATTGTCGTTGTCCATGACGAGGATCCAGTCGAAGTCCTCGAAATCGCTCGAACGGAGCTCGCGGGCGCGAAGGTGATCGATATTGATGCCTCGGCGCGTCGCTTCCTGGCGAGCCCTTGCATCCGGCGGTGAACCCGCATGCCAGTCGCCGGTACCGCAGGAATCGATCTCAAAGCGCTCATCGAGCCCCCGAGCAGCGACCTTATCCCGGAAAATGCCTTCTGCCGTAGGCGAACGGCAGATGTTTCCCAAACACACGAACAACACTCGAACGGTCTGACTCATGTCACACTCCCGGCTCGTTGAAGCATTGGCGCACACGCACGAGATCAGCCTCGGTGTCCACGCCCGCTGGATACTCCTGATCGCACACGCTCACCTGGATGACGTGACCCTCATAAAGCGCCCTGAGCTGCTCAAGCGATTCAAGCCCCTCGATCGGCGCCTCGGACCAAGTCACGTACTGACGCAAGAACCCGACCCGATAAGCGTAAAGGCCGATGTGTCTGAGCCAGCCTGACTCGAGCGTGTTGCCCGTCGCCGGCGGAAATCGATCACGGTCCCAGGGGATAGGCGCTCTTGAAAAATAAAGCGCCCGACCGGCCCGGTCGCAGACCACCTTCACAACACTTGGAGACAGCAGGGTATCAGTTGACGTGATCGGCTCGGCAAGCGTTGAAATCGATGCCTCGGACGTTTGCAGGGCCCTTGCCACCTGATCAATAAGCTCAGGCGGAATCATGGGCTCATCGCCTTGCACGTTCACCACACAGGCGGTGTCATCGAGTCCGAGCTGCTCGGCCACTTCTGCAAGACGCGAGGTGCCGTTCGGATGCGCTTGATCGGTCATGACCACCTCGGCACCGGAGGCCTGTGCGGCGCGTTGAATACGCACATCATCGGTTGCAATCACGACCCGGGCGGCCTCGGAGGCGCACGCCTGGCGCCAGACCCGCACGACCATCGGTTCACCGCCGATGTCTTCAAGCGGCTTGCCCGGCAAGCGCGTGGAGCCGAACCGAGCCGGAATGACGACAACAAATGCACTCATGAGCGCTTCGCCATGACCTCGTCGGCGTCGAGCACGCGCGCTTCTTCGACAATCATCACGGGGATGCCGTCACGAACCGGATACGCCAGACCGCTTTGACGGCACACAAGCTCATTGGCCGTCTTGTCGAACTCGAGCGCCTCTTGGCTCTGGGGACAGACCAGCATGGCCAGCAATTCTTTATCCATGGAATTCTCCTTGACTCAAAGTACCGAAAGACGTGTTCGAAGATAGTCGATCAGTGCAGGTTCTGGGCGGGCCTCGACATCAAGTGACCAGCAGCGCTCGTTGGCAAAGCCTCGGCACTTGACCGCGTCCTTGGCCGTCATGACCACCGGTCGATTATCGGCAAACTTCAAATCCTGAGGCGTGAAGCGATGATGATCACCGTGGGGGTGGCGCTCAAACTCGACGCCAAGGGCGTCCAGCGTATTGAAAAATCGCTGCGGGTTGCCGATGCCGGCGGTGGCATGCACCGGGCCGGTAAAGGGTCGAGCCTCGATCGGGTAGCACACGCCATCGCTCAAGTGCCGCCACGCATTCGGGGTCAGCGTCATACCGAAGGTACTGGCGTCGGTCGGGCACGACAGATCGCCGTTGGTGATGACCGCATCGACGGAGGTGAGTCGGTCAAGCGGCTCTCGAAGCGGCCCGACCGGCAGACAGTGCCGGTTACCGAAGCCCTTCTGACCATCGACCACCACCAGCTCGATGTCCCGGCCCAGATAGTGATGCTGTAACCCATCGTCAGACACCAAAATATCGCAGCCGGCCGCAATGAGCTTTCGCGCCGCCCGCGGGCGGTCGGGGTCGACAGCGACCGGCAGCCCGGTCTGCTGCGCAAGCATCACCGGCTCGTCCCCGGCCAGATCCGGCGAGGTGGTCTCATCGACGTAAAGCGGGTAGCGCGGCGCGTGACCGCCGTAGCCTCGAGAGATAATGCCCGGCCGCCAGCCCTGCTCCTGCAGCCAGCGCACAAGCCAGGCCACAAGCGGCGATTTTCCAGTGCCGCCCACGGTGATGTTACCCACCACGATCACGGGCACCGACGCCTCCCAGGTCGCCTTCTGCCCCCGGGCAAACTGCCGATTGCGGCGAGCAACACCTGCCTTGTACACCAGTTCCAGAGGCCACAGGAGCTTGGGCCAGCGGGCGCCGTTGTACCATGCGCGTTCGAGTCGATTCATGGGGCCTGCCCTGCGTTAGGATTGCTGAAATTGAACACGGTGCAGCGCTGCATACGCCCCATCCCGGGCCAGAAGTTCTTCATGAGTGCCCGTTTCCACCATATGCCCGTTTTCCATCACCACGATCCGGTCGGCCCGCTCGATCGTGGATAGACGGTGAGCGATAACAAACGTCGTTCGATCCCGGCACACATCCTCGAGCGCCTTTTGAATATAGCGCTCCGATTCGGTATCAAGCGCCGAGGTCGCTTCATCAAGAATCAGAATCGGCGCGTCCTTGAAGATCGCCCGGGCGATCGCGAGCCGTTGACGCTGACCGCCGGAGAGCATGACACCATTGTCGCCGATCAGGGTATCGTAGCCGTTGGGCAACCGCTCGATGAACTCATCGACGTACGCCGCCTTCGCTGCCGCCACGATGGATTCACGGCTCGCCTCGGGGTGGGCATAGGCGATGTTTTCGGCAACGGTTGCGTTGAACAGCGTGACCTGCTGGGTGACCAGCGCCATCTGACGACGAAGGGCCTTGAGGTCCATCTCGCGAGTGTCCTGACCGTCGATCAGGATGCGCCCGTCACTTGGGTCGTAGAAGCGGCTCAGCAGGCTGATGAGCGTTGATTTGCCGCTGCCCGAACGCCCCACCAGCGCGACCATTTCACCGGCGTTGACCTCAAGGTCGATGCCGTGAAGTACATTGCTCTCGCCTTCGCCATAGGCAAATCGCACGCCCTCGAAATGCACGGCGCCACGCACCCGGCCGGGGTCGAGATCGCCGGTGTCAGGCTCAGGGGGATGATCGATGATCAAGAACAGCTCATGGGCCGCCGACAGCCCCTTTTGGATCATGCCATTGATCTCGGTCAGCGATTTGATCGGCTTGGCCATGAGCGACGCGGCTGTAATAAAGCCGACAAACTGACCGGCGTTCATGTTGCCCATGATGTCAGGGCGCAGGGCAAGCCAGACCAGCAGCGCCAGCGACACCGCCATCAGCGTCTGGATGACCGGTGCACTGATGGATTTGGTCAAGCCTTCCTTGAGGCTTTGCACCCGATTGTATTCGCTCGCGGCGTAGAAGCGTTCGTACTCGTACTGCTCGGCGCCGTGCATGCGAACGACGCGGTAACCGGTAATGCTTTCGGAGGCAACATGCGTCACATCGCCCACCGAGCGCTGAATCCGCCGGGCAAGCTTTCGAAACCGGCGACTGGCGTAGGCAACGACACCTGCGATCAACGGCGTGACAGCGATAAAAACGAGCGTCAGCTTCCAGTTGGTCCAGAACAGGTAGCAGGTCAGGCCAAGCACATAGAGCCCCTCCTGCACGATGACCGTCACCGCCTTGGTAACCGCGCCGGTGATCTGTTCGACGTGATAGGTCACACGAGAAAGCAGGTGCCCTCCCGAGTGCTGATCGAAAAACCGCCCGGGCAGATGCAGCATTCGCTTGAATACGTCCACGCGCAAGGCGTGCACGGTATTGCGCGCCACCTTCTGCATGAAGTAACTGCCAAGAAATGTGCCCACTCCCCGCAGCCCGAACATCAGAATCACCATCAACGGCAGAAACTGACGAAATTCGGCGTCCGGATTCTGTATGCCGTTGGTCAGGTACTCCATGACCTTGGCAAACGCCGTGCTCGAGGCGGCGTAGATCGCATACCCCACGACCGCGATCGCGAAAAATCGCCAGTAGGGGCGCACGTACCGCATTAGCCGTTTGTACAACGGCCAGCTACCGGTGTTGTTCACATCCACTCCAAAGACCATCCTTGCACCGACGAGAAACCGCGCGCCAACCCCATGCACGCGCTGCCTTCCACTACCGCGCGGATTCTACCCCAAGGCAGCCGGGATCGATACCACGGGGCGTGCGTGAGCTTGCGCCTTTAAGTTCACCGTGGACGTAGTCAAAGCGAACGGCACCATGGAGATCGCTGCGCCACTGACAGACGCCCACCGCCCTGAACGATGCCACCACCTCCGGATGCGGATGGCCATAGCGATTGGCCTTGCCCGCGCTGAAGACCACATGACGGGGTGAAAGCGCACGGATGACCGCCGGGTCAGACCCGGTTCGACTGCCATGATGACTTGCCACCATGACATCCACATCGCGAAGCGCGTCGCCGTAGCGCTTAAGAAGCTGTCGCTCTACCCCGCGCCCGACATCCCCCATCAGAAGTATCTTGATGGCTTCGTGCTCGATCAAGAGTACACAGGAGCGGTCATTGCTGTCCTCGGGCAACGCGTTGCCGGCCGGCGGCCACAGAAACGTGAACCGGGTTCCTGCGTGGGACCAGCCCCTCCCGGCGCGACAGCGCGCAGTTGAGACCGCGCCAGTCTCGGCCACAGGCCGCCAGATGCGCGCCATCACCACCGCCTGCTCGTGAAGCCAACCAAGGCCTCCGGAATGGTCGTTATCGCCATGGCTGACCACCACCTCGTCAAACGCGGGCGGCCGGTCCCAAAGCGTCGAAATTGGCGCAAATCCGGAACGAAACCGAGCCCCGGTGTCGTAGAGGACGTGATAGCTCGCCTGCTCGACCGACACGGCAAGTCCTTGCCCAACATCGTGCACCGTAACCCGAAACGACGGCGTGGCCGGATTCAAAAGCGCCAGGGCCACCGGGCAGAGCATCGCACACACGCACACACCGCGCGTTCTCAACCCAAGCCCCGGCAGCAAAAGACACAGAGCGGCACCGCTCACGCCAAGCACCCAAACCGATGTTATCGCCGCCGGAAGCGTCCAGACCGGGGCGAGACGAGCGGCCACTGCGGTGACCTCCCAGAACGCGGTGGACGCTGCGTAAAAAGGCAACACGAAACTCTCAATACCCGACAGCACCCCGATCCAGGCCAGACACGCAAGCGGCATCATCACGAGACTGACCCAGGGCACGGCAATCAGGTTCACTGGCAGCGAGATCGGCGCCCACTGCCCATGAGACAGCGCCAGCATGGCCGCCATCGCAAGCGTCAGAAAAAGCTGCGTACGCGCGAGGAACACCCACGGGCGAGGCCGCGGGCGGTCAAGCCACATCATCAAAAGCCAAGCCACGGCACCGAACGACAGCCAGAATCCACTGCGACCGGGTGCGCTCGGATCGATCAGAATCACCAGGACAAGCGCCAGCCACCAGCCTTGCCATGGACTCGGCGACCGGTAGCCGCTTCGCACCCAAAGTGCGATCAATGCCATGATCGTTGCCCGACTTACCGCCGGCCCCCAACCCACAAGCGTTGCATAGAGAAGCGCTCCCACTCCGGCAACAAGCCAGGGCGCCCGGCGTGTTCGCCAGTCAAGCGGGCACAGCAGCGTGATAACGCGCCTGCTGACCCACCAAAGTCCACCGACGATCAACCCCACATGCAGTCCGGACACCACGAACAGATGCGTCGTGCCGGTATCGCGCAGCTGATCCCACTCATCGCGTGTCAGCGCCTTGCCCTGCCCAAGCGTCAGCGCATCGAGCCAGCGCCCACCCCGAGCGTCGAGATGCGAAAGCATCGAGGATAGCCGTGCCCTGAGCGTGACGGACGCATCGGGCAACCGCACGTTATGCGCTAAAACGTAGCCCGTCGCGACATACCCCTCCCTTGATAGCCACGCGCCATAATCGAACCGATCGAAGTTGTGATACCCGTGATTGGGCTTGAGTCGAAGCGTCACATGCCAGCGCTGGCCTGAGTGCAATGATGGCTCGGGGTCATACCAGGAAAGCCGATAGGCTTGACCGGGCTTGCACACTACCGAGTCGCGTTTATCTGGACAGGTATCTACCCGCCCCCGAAAACGCACGCGGTTTGCATCGCGCTCAAGCGCCTCGATTCGAATCACACGCTCAAGCGTTACTGTCCCCATGGATTCGGGCATCGGCTCGGGCGCGCGCAGTCGAAGATCAAGCCCTGACAGCATGAGCACCGCCAGCGAAAATACCGCCGCCCAGCGCCATGGGCGGGCGATAACGGCCAGCACTGCCAGGGCAAGTGCCAGCCAAAAAAGCGGCATTGGCTCTAACGTCACGCCTGCCAGGGCCGATAACCCGGCAAGAGGCAGCGTCATCGCCGATTGTAATGGCCGATGAAACGGTGCTTCACCCATACTGTGCATTGCCTGTACCATCGCTCAATGCATACGCGGGGCGCGCACCATGTATTTCGCCCATTTCGATCACGTGAAATTTCGGCACATCCAATGCCTCGTCGACTGATCCAGCGCTATCTGCCAAAACCTGAAACGCTGCGCCGAAAGAAATCACTGCGCTGCGTCAGCCACTTCATCGCGATACCTGCCTTGTGGCAGGTATCGCGACGGACAGTCGGCAATGCCTTCATGGTCGGTATCTTCTGCGCCCTTCTGCCCATTCCAGCCCAGATGCTTGTTGCTGCCGCCGGCGCATGGCTGCTCAGGTGCAACCTGCCGCTGTCGATCGCGCTGGTCTGGATCACCAACCCATTGACGATGCCCGTCATTTTCTACAGCACCTATCGGCTGGGCACCTGGGTTCTAAACTCACCCCATCGAGATGTGCCGGATCACTTCAGCGCACATTGGCTTGCAACGCAGCTTGCCGACATTCTGCCGCCGCTGCTGGTGGGGTCGATCATTGCCGGTGTGGTGCTTGGCGGGGCCTGCAATGTCTTAATCCGCCTGATCTGGCGGTGGCATGTCTCTCGGCAGTGGCGCCGCCGTCGCAGGCGTCGCGCGCAGTAACTTACATTCCCACATGAAAACGGGCGGCTCAATGAGCCGCCCGTTTTCAATCCATCATCGATCAATCCACCAGTGACGCGATCGATCCGCCAGTGACTGTCTGCTTCAGGGTTGCTCGACAAGCCGCCCTTGATCGAGGTGCAGCACACGGTCCTGATGACGCGCGAGACCGGTATCGTGGGTCACGATCACAAAGGCACACTGACTCGTGCGCGCAATGTCGTCCATCAGCTCGAGAATCCGGCCGGCCGTGGTCTGATCGAGGTTACCAGTCGGCTCATCCATCAACACAAGACTCGGGTCAGTCACCAGCGCACGCGCAATGGCAACGCGCTGACGTTCACCGCCTGAAAGCTCGCCCGGCTTGTGCGCTGCCCGTGGCTCCATTCCGACCCGAGCAAGCAGCGTTCGCGCCTGAGCCCGCGCCTCACGCCGGCGCATTCCACGGATGATCAGCGGCATGGCCACGTTTTCATCGGCGGTGAACTCGGCCAGCAGGTGATGAAACTGATAGACGAAGCCGATGTGGCGGTTACGAAAGCGCCCGATCTCGGCCTCCGACAGCCCCTTGATCGACTGCCCGGCAATAACGATATCGCCCTCGCTCGCCCGGTCGAGTCCGCCCAATAGATTCAAGAGCGTAGTCTTGCCGGAGCCGGAGCTTCCGACCACGGCAACGCGCTCACCGGCGCGCACGTTCAGCGACAGCTGGTCGAGCACGGTCAGATCTTGCGGGCCTTCGTTATAGACTCGAGTGACCCCCTGACATTCAAGCATTGTCCGCTCACTCATAACGCAGCACCTCCGCCGGCTGAATACGCGCCGCCCGCCAGGCGGGATAAAGCGTCGATAGGAAACTCAACAACAGGGCAAAGCCCGTGATCACAAGCACATCCGACAGCTCGAGCCGCGAGGGCAGGTAGCTGATGAAATAGACATTGGGGTCTAGGAAGGTAACCCCGAACATGCCCTGAATCCAGGCCACCACGTCGGCAACGGTTAGCGCGCCAACGATGCCGAAAATCACCCCTAAAATGATGCCCACCACACCGATGGTCAGCCCCTGCACGATAAAGATGCCCATGATGGTCAAAGGCGTTGCCCCAAGCGTTCGAAGGATCGCGATGTCGGCGTGTTTATCGGTCACCACCATGACAAGCGTCGAAATGATGTTAAAGGCCGCAACCGCCACGATGACCGACAGCAAAAGACCGATCATGTGCTTTTCCATCTGAATCGCCTGGAACAGGTTGCCCTGGGTGTAGGTCCAGTCGATGCCACGATAGCCCGGCGGCATCTGATGGATGATGTCCTGAGTGACCTGATTGGCCTTGAACAAATCATCAAGCTGCAGCCGAACACCCTGCGCCTCGCCCTGGATACGCCCAAGCTTGGCCATGTCCGACAGGTTGGCGTAGGCCAGGTTGGCGTCAAGCTGCGCCCCGACGCTGAAAATACCCGAGACGGTAAAGCGCTTCATGCGCGGGAAGATGCCGCCGGGGGTTACCGAGGCCTCCGGAATCATCAACGTGACCCGGTCACCCACCCCAACGCCCAGGCTTCGGGCAAGCTGCTGGCCGAGCACCACGTTCCACTGACCCTCTTTCAAGGAGTCGAACGAACCCTGCGCCATGTGCTTGCCAATGATCGAGACCTTCTCCTCGGCCTTGGGCTCGATGCCCTGCACCATCGCGCCCTGGGCATTGCCCCCGCGCGCGAACATGCCCTGCTGCTCGACGTAGGGTGCCGCACCGATGATGTGAGGACTTTTCTGCTCCAGCCTCTCGGCCAGCGCCTTCCAGTCATTGACGCCGTTGACGGCCTCGATCCGAGTGTGAGGGACCATGCCCAGAATGCGCGTTCGAAGCTCATGATCGAACCCGTTCATGACCGAGAGCACCAGAATCATGACCGCCACGCCAAGCGTCAGGCCAAGCATCGAAGTCATGGAAATAAACGAGATAAAGTGATTACGCCGTTTGGCTCGCGTATAGCGAAGCCCGACCAGAAACGGGATGCGGTCCAGCATGTAAGTCAGTCCTATCCTTTGGGGGCATTCATGGTACGCACTTTTTGAAAACGCTGCATCAGAGGCTACTTTCCACCAAGTAACGCTTAAGGCATTATCGCGACACCTCTTTCTGACCGCACGCAAGGCTGGAAATTCGTATGGCTTATACGCTGCCGCCCGAATGGTATCCCCAGGACGCCATTCTATTGACCTGGCCCCCGCTTGAAAGCGATTGGTCGTCCATGCTCGAACGCATCGAGGCGACGTTTGAAGCGCTGGTGCGTGCCATCAGCGCCTACCAGCGCGTCGTGCTCGTGCTCGACAGCCAAGCCCGCGCCGATGCGGTCCGAACACGTCTGACGACACTCGGCGCACGCATCGAGAACTGCCTGTTTCATGTCGCCCCTGCCGATGACACCTGGGCGCGCGATCACGGGCCAATCACGCGCCTGAACGAAGGCGCGCCGGAGCTTCTGGACTACCGCTTTACCGGCTGGGGCGGCAAGTTCGCCGCCGAGCGGGACAACGCCCTGACCCGCGCGCTCGAGCACTGCTGGTCGGTGCCGGTCATCGATCACCAACTGCGCATTCTCGAAGGCGGCGCCATTGAAAGTAACGGCCAGGGCGTGGTGCTTGTTACTACTTCGTGCCTGCTCAATGAAAACCGGGGGTCGGTTTCTCGCGCTGACTGGGAAGCGCACATGCGCGCGCAGTGGGGCACCGAACATGTGCTCTGGCTCGAGCATGGCCACCTTGAAGGCGATGATACCGACAGCCACATCGACACCCTGGCGCGATTTTGCGCGGAAGACGTCATTGCCTATGTGCACTGCGACGACCCAAGCGACCCGCACTTCGACGCCCTCGCCCTCATGGAAGCCGAGCTGAAGGCGTTTCGCACCCCCGAAGGCCACCCTTACACGCTGGTCCCGTTGCCCTGGCCACGCGCGGCGTTTGACCCGGACGACGGCCACCGGTTGCCGGCAACCTACGCCAACTTCCTGATCACCAATCAGGAAGTCCTGGTGCCGATCTATCAGGATCCGGCCGACCTGATGGCACTCAACGTTCTGCAAAGCCTCTTTCCCGAGCGCCGGATCGTGCCGGTCGACTGCACCAGCGTCATTCGCCAGCACGGCAGCCTGCACTGCCTGACCATGCAACTGCCCAAGGGCACCCTTGGCCCGCTCGACCACCATTGATGGAGCCTGTATGACCACCTTGCACGCCGGTATCGTTCAACAGCCCGCCTGGGCCGACAAGACCAGAAGCCTCGAGGAAAGCGCCCGGGGCATTCGCGCGCTGGCCGCCAAGGGCGTGCAGCTCGTGCTGCTTCAGGAGCTTCACGCCACACAGTACTTCTGTCAGACCGAAGACACTGCCATCTTCGATCTGGCCGAACCGCTTGATGGCCCGACCACACAGTACCTGGCCGCGCTTGCCCGGGAACTGGACGTGGTCATCGTCGGGTCGATTTTCGAGCGGCGCGCACCGGGGCTCTACCACAACACCGCCGTCGTGCTCGACCGCCAGAAGGGCCTGATCGGTCACTACCGCAAGATGCACATTCCAGACGACCCGGGCTTTTACGAAAAATTCTATTTCACCCCAGGCGACAGCGCCGCCCAGGGCGGGCCGGGCTTCGCCCCGATCGAGACCTCGGTCGGGCGGCTTGGCGTACTGGTCTGCTGGGATCAATGGTACCCGGAAGCGGCGCGTTTGATGGCAATGGCCGGCGCGGAACTCCTGCTTTACCCCACCGCCATCGGCTGGGACACACGAGACGAGACTGAAGAACAGCGCCGCCAGCAGGACGCCTGGACCGTCATTCAGCGCGCCCACGCCGTCGCCAATGGGCTGCCGGTGATGGTGGCCAATCGCGTGGGGCATGAAGCCGACCCCAGCGCCCAGAGCGAAGGCATCGAATTCTGGGGTGCAAGCTTCATTGCAGGCCCTCAAGGCGAGTTTCTGGCTCAGGCCGACGGGCAGCCAACGACGCTTGATACCCGGATCGACCTGTCCCGCAGTGAGGACATCCGGCGCATCTGGCCTTACCTGCGCGATCGGCGCATCGACGATTACGCGCACCTGACCCGTCGCTACATCGACTGAGGCCACACCGACTGAGGATAAGAGGCATGGACACGGACGTGGCGTATTACCGACTGCACGAGATCGAGCTGGCCTTCGACGCCCTTGTCGATCGCGTCAACGCGCTGTGTGACTGCGTCGAGCAACGCCACTGCCCGATCTGGCATCTTCGCGAGAGCGCCTCACCAACCGCCTGGCTGCGTCAGGCGCTTTTGGACATGTGGTACGAGCAAGGCCAGGATGGACGCGCCACCCGCAACTACATCGGCATGGTGCTGTGCGATGACGCCGTACTTGAGCACGTCACCGCGCTCAATGCCGCCAAGGATCATTTCGGTGGGCTGGTCAATACCATGCGCAAGGAGGCCACCGATCAGATCGGTGCGCTCAAGACGCACCTGCCAAGGCGCCATCCTGCGCTCAATCAGCTCATGGCCCAGCAGGGGCTCGCCAGGCTCCACCTGAAACAGGCCTGGCGCCGGATACCCGTTGCCGAAGCGCCGCTTGCCCGCATGCAGATGTCCTGGTACTCAAGCGGTCGTTCAATCAAGCGCACGACCATCGCCGAGGCGGAGGAGAAATTGGCCGCGCTCAATAACGAAGCGCCTCATGTGCGCATTCAGTGGCAGAAGCTCGCGGCGTTACCCAGCGATGAAATACTGGCGCAAGTGCAGCAGCAGGCGCCGGTCATGCGGGCAAACCTCTTTTTCAAGGAACCTCTGGATGACGGGCGCCAGCGCCGCGCCTTGAACATGGCCCTGCCACTGTTCGTGCCGGACGACGGGTCCGGGCGGCTCCCGAAAATGAACGCGCCCGCACTTGCGCCGCCTGAAACACGCACGCGGGCGCGCCGAGGCGACAATCGGCTCGAGGATGAACCCTACCTGCCAAGCCTGCGCCTGTATCGCTACCGGTATTGAACGCGCTCAGGCACCGGGCGCGCCCTAGAAATCCTGAGTGCCGTTACTTGGAAGGTGGTTCAGATGGATCGACCGGGCCAGACGAATGCCCGGCCGGATCAAGAGTTGCGCACTGCCAATCACGAACAGCCATGTCCCAACGATCAGCGTGGCGCCTTCATAGAAAAAGCAGAAACTTCCGATCAGAAACCACAAACCGATCATCAGGTCGTTGACCATGCTGAGCGCCGCGTAGCGCTTGTGAATCACGATCTCATCGTGGCCGAATCGAAAGCTTAGATCACCGTTATCGTGCTTCATTTTGCGCATTGCCACATCCCTGTGTCGTTGCTTGCTCATTTTGGCGCGATGCGCCTTGTTATAGGACTCAGAACAGACGATTGAGCCCGTTCTGAGCCGCCACTCGATAGGCTTCCGCCATGGTCGGGTAGTTGAAGGTCGTGTTGACGAAGTATTTCAACGTATTCGCCTCACCTTCCTGACGCATGATGGCCTGGCCGATGTGGATGATCTCGGAGGCCTGATCACCAAAGCAGTGAATACCGAGAATGGCCAGCGTCTCCGGATGGAACAGGATCTTGAGCATCCCGACCTTGTCGTCGGTAATCTGGGCGCGCGCGGTGTCCTTGAAAAAGACCTGACCGACCTCGTAGGGCACGCAGGCATTGGTCAGCTCACGCTCGGTCTTGCCGATCGAGCTGATCTCGGGAATGGTGTAGATCCCGGTTGGAATGTCATCAACAAACTGAAATTCGTCGTCCAGCAAATCCGCTGCGGCAAACCGGCCCTGGTTATAGGCCGCACTGGCAAGACTCGGCCAGCCGATCACATCGCCTGCTGCATAGATGTGCGGAAGCTCGGTGCGATACCGGTCATCGACCTGCAGCTGCCCGCGTGAGTTGGCATTCAATCCGATGTTTTCAAGGCCAAGCTCATCGGTATTGCCCGTGCGGCCGTTGGCCCACATGAACGCATCGGCGCGCAGCTTCTTGCCGGATTTCAGGTGAAGCGTTACACCAGACTCGCCGCCCTCGACGCGCTCGTATTCCTCATTGTGACGAACCAGCACACCATTGTTTCGAAGGTGATAGGACAGCGCATCGCTGATTTCGTCATCGAGAAACGACAGCAGCCGGTCGCGCGTATCGATCAGATCGACCTTTACTCCAAGCCCTGAAAAGATCGAGGCGTATTCGGAACCGATAACGCCGGCGCCGTAAATAATCAACGTGCGCGGCGTATGAGTCAGATTGAGAATGGTGTCCGAGCAGTAGATCCGCGGATGGCGAAAATCGATGTCGGCGGGCCTGTAGGGCCTCGACCCGGTCGCGATCACAACCTGCTTGGCGTTGAGTTCCTCGGCGCCGTCGTGCTGACCGCGTACGACAATCGTGTGCTCATCCTTGAAACGGGCGGTGCCGAAGAAGAGATCGATGCGGTTACGCGCATAGAAGTTGGCCCGCATCTCGACCTGCTGCTCGATCACTCGCCGCGAGCGCTCCAGCACCTTGGTGAAGGAAAACCAGCGGGGCTCTCCGATGTCACGAAACATCTTGCTGGTGTTGAACTGGATGATCTGCTTGACCGCATGGCGCAATGCCTTGGAGGGAATTGTGCCCTTGTGGGTGCAGTTTCCACCCACTGCGCTTTGCTGCTCGATCACGGCAACACGGCGACCGTGCTTGGCGGCGTTCAGCGCCGCACTTTCACCGGTAGGCCCAGAGCCAATGATCACCACATCGTAGTTATAAACGGCCATCTGAATCGACTGCTCCTTCCGTTCGGTTATGACTTACGCTTTGTTGCATCATGACCCAGAGAAGAATCTCCCTGCGCGCGCATGGCCTGTTTCTTCTGCTCTTCTTCACAGATGTCGTCCTTGCCCCCGCAGATATCACACCCCTCTTTAAGGCCCAGGTTATTGAGCCCCCCACAGGAGCCGGCAATGGGTTTTCGACCCATCAGCACGCCTACAGACATGGCCGTTACCAATAAAAGCATCACAGCCAGTACCAATACCCAAATCAACATCGATCTACCTCCTGACGACGTTTTACCAATGGCGCTAGTGTATCAAATATGCATCCAAACTGCCCCACGGCACGCACGCCATACGACTCATCATTTAACGGCCCGCGTTACGCGCCCTCCACCGTGCTCAGCTGCCGATGGGCGTGCGATGAGCGATTACGCCTTGGGACTACAGCGCAGGCATCGAACAGGTCAGCGGCGCATGACGCTCTGTCGCCAAAGGCCGCGTGATGAGACCTTGCACCTCGAGCCATTCGAGGCGCCCGCCCCTTGACGCAAGCTCGTCAGACACCGCGTCCTGCCACGCTCTGAGCCGGTCACACACGCAGATACCATCTTCTGCAGTGGAAGGCGTTACACGCGACAACACCGCATCAAGCGGCGTATTCAGTAACCGCGCGTGCTCAAAGGAGGCGCTTGAGACGTCAGGCTGGCATGAGCTTGGCGTCGATGAAAACCGCTGCAGGAATAAGGGCGTGATCGGCCGCTTGACCATTGCATCAACAAAGGCCTGGTTACGCTCATCAGGCAGGGTATAGCTGACACGATAGGCAAGGCCCTGCTTCACTCCGGAAAGATGGTGCTCCGTTTGACGGTGATCAAGCAGCTCAAACGCAAAAAGGGCCAGCCCCGAAAGGGCCAGCCCGGTAAGTAACGCCGCGATCAGACGCATTAACCGCCGAAGTCATCAAGCAGGATGTTTTCGGGCTCGACGCCGAGGTCCGTCAACATCTTGATGACCGCCGCGTTCATCATGGGCGGCCCGCACATGTAGTACTCGCAGTCTTCCGGTGCCGGATGGTCCTTCAGGTACTTATCGTACAGAACGTTGTGAATGAAGCCGGTATCGCCCTCCCAGTTGTCCTCGGGCTGAGGATCGGACAGCGCCAAATGCCATTCAAAGTTCTCGTTTTCTTCCTGAAGCTTGTCGTATTCCTCGTTATAGAACGACTCACGCATGGAACGCGCACCGTACCAGAACGAAATCTTGCGAGAACTACCGAGGCGCTTGAGCTGATCGAAGATATGACTTCGCATCGGCGCCATGCCAGCGCCCCCGCCAACGAACACCATTTCGGCATCGGTATCGCGTGCGAAGAATTCGCCGAAGGGCCCATAAACGGTCACCTTGTCGCCCTCACCCAGGCTGAACACCCACGTGGACATCAGTCCCGGCGGATGATCGGAGTTGGGCGGCGGCGTGGCGATACGAATGTTGAACTTCAAAAAGCCCTTCTCTTCCGGGTAGTTCGCCATCGAGTAGGCTCGAATGGTCGGCTCCTGAGTCTTGCCGGTCACATTGAACAGACCGAACCGATCCCAGTCACCGCGATACTCTTCCGGAATGTCGAAATCGCTGAACTTGACGTCGTAGGCAGGCGCCTCGAGCTGCATGTAACCGCCGGCGCGGAAGGCGACGTTCTCACCTTCCGGCAGCTTGAGTGTCAGCTCCTTGATGAAGGTGGCAACGTTCGGGTTGGAAACGACGGTGCATTCCCATTTCTTGACCCCGAATACCTCTTCCGGCACATGTACCTTCATGTCCTGCTTGACCGGCACTTGGCAGGAAAGGCGCCAGCCTTCCTTCTTCTCACCCATGGTGAAATGGCTTTCTTCGGTCGGAAGAATGGAGCCACCGCCCTCTTCGACCTGGCACTTGCACTGGGCGCAGGAACCGCCGCCGCCACAGGCAGAGGACAAAAAGATGCCATTGGATGCAAGCGTCTGAAGGAGCTTGCCACCGGCCTGGGTCGTGATGGTGTTCTCGGGATCATCATTGATCTCGATGGTGACGTCGCCACTGGAGACCAGGCGGCTTCGAGCCGCCAGGATCACGACGACCAGTCCAAGGACGATCACCGTGAACATGACCACGCCGAGCAGGATTATCGTTGAATCGACCATGTCGAGTTTCCCTATCGCGTTCTAGTCGTAAGCGTCTTAAAGCTGAATACCGGAGAAGGACATGAAGCCAAGAGACATAAGGCCCACGGTCAAAAACGTGATGCCAAGCCCCTGAAGCCCTGCCGGAACGTCACTGTACTTGAGCTTTTCACGAATACCGGCCAGCGCCGTGATCGCAAGCGCCCAACCGACACCAGCGCCCGCACCGTAGATGACCGATTCCCCGAAGTTGTAGTCACGCTGCACCATGAACAGCGATGCACCCAGGATGGCGCAGTTCACCGTGATCAGGGGCAGAAAGACACCCAACGCGTTGTAAAGCGCCGGCACGAACTTATCCAGAAACATTTCCAGAATCTGAACGATGGCCGCGATGACGCCGATATAGCTCAAAAGCCCGAGGAAGGTCAGATCGATCTGGTCGGCGCCTTCGATGCCGGTCCAGGACAGCGCCCCGGCCTTGAGCAGATAGTTCAGAATCAGGTTATTGACCGGCACCGTGATGGCAAGCACCACGACAACGGCAATCCCCAGGCCAATGGCCGACTGAACCTTTTTGGATACTGCGAGAAACGTACACATGCCCAGAAAGAAGGCGAGCGCCATGTTTTCAACAAACACCGCCTTCACGAACAGGCTGAGATAATGCTCAAACATTTACGCGGCCTCCTGAGCCTTGGTGTTGGAGGTGATCTTGAAATCAGCCTCTTCGACCTGTTCCGGGTTAATACTTCGAATGACCCAGATCATCAGCCCGATCACGAAAAACGCCGACGGCGGCAGAAGCATCAGGCCGTTGGTGACGTACCAGCCGCCATCCTTGACCGGTGTGAGCAGGGTAAAGCCGAGCAGAGAACCGGATCCGAAGAGCTCGCGCACCGCACCGACAACCAGCAGAACGAAGGTGTATCCGAGACCGTTGCCGATGCCATCCAAAAAGCTCATGACCGGGCCATTTTGCATCGCATAGGCTTCAGCGCGGCCCATTACGATACAGTTGGTAATGATCAAGCCCACAAAGACCGAGAGCTGTTTCGAGGTTTCATAGGCGTAAGCGCGCAGAACCTGATCCACCACGATAACCAGTGAAGCGATGATCGTCATCTGAACGATGATTCGGATCGAGGACGGCATGTGGTTTCGAATCAGAGAAACGAACAGGTTCGAAAACGCTGTCACCGAGATAACCGCCAGGCCCATGACAAGCGAGGTCTGAACGGAGTTGGTAACGGCTAGCGCTGAACAGACGCCCAGAATCTGCAGGGCGATCGGATTGTTCTTGAATACCGGCGTCGTCAGGACACCTTTCGGCGAATCAGCAGCCATGGTTATGCTCCTTGAGACGGATCACGGAAACGTGAAAGATATTTGGCAAACCCCTGCTCGCCCAGCCAGAACTGAAGCAATTGGGTCACGCCTCGACTGGTCAGCGTAGCACCGGACAAGGCATCCACCTTGTTTTCGGCGTTGGGGGTCTGACTGTCTACACCGCCCTTGACCAACCGAATGACCGGTTCCATGCCATTGTCGGAATAGACTTCCTTGCCATCCCACAGCGCCTTCCAGCGCGGGTTATCGACTTCACCGCCGAGCCCCGGGGTTTCACCCTGCTGGTAGAACGACAGTCCAACGATGGTGTTGCCATCGCCCTTGAGGGCCAGATAGCCATACATCATGGACCAGAGCCCCTGACCGCGAACCGGCACGATGATCTGCTCGGGATCCGTGGGGTCGCCGACCAGATAGATGGTCGCGAAGTTCTCGCGTCGACCGAGTCCGGCCGGGTCGTTGCCCTTGAGAGACTCGGAAAGCTCGGGATCTTCGGCCGCGCCGAACTGATCGAACGTATCGGGATCGAAGCGATCACTGTACTCGCCCGTGTTCAGATCGACCACCTTCGGCGTAATGTGGCTGAACTGCTCGGCCACACTCTGCCCCGGCTTGTAGAGCTCGGCGACCTGAAGGATGTTGGTCTTTCGATCAAGCTCCTGGTTGGTCTGCTGAACCGGGCGCAGCGCTACCGCTGCCGCCGAGACCACGACCGAGCACACAACGCACAGGCTGAATGCCACGATCAACGTTTTCTTGATGGAGTTGTTGTTCGCCATCAGGCTATCTCCTTACCAGCCGTTGCCGAAGCCACACGCTTCTGACGACGCTTGATGTTGGCCTGCACCACGAAGTGGTCCATTAGCGGTGCGAAGAGATTGGCAAACAGGATCGCAAGCATGACCCCTTCCGGGAACGCCGGATTCACCACACGAATCAATACGGTCATGACACCGATCAGGGCGCCGAACGCGAGTTTGCCCTTGTTGGTCATGGACGCCGACACTGGGTCTGTGGCCATGAAAACCATGCCAAAGGCGAACCCGCCAATGACCAGATGCCAGTACCAGGGCAGCGCGAACAACGGGTTGGACTCGGAGCCGATCGCATTGAATAGACTTGCGGTCGCAACCATTCCCAAAAACACACCCAGAATGATTCGCCAGGACGCCACACGCGTCCAGAGCAACACGGCCATGCCAATTAAAATCGCAAGCGTCGAGGTTTCACCCATCGAGCCCTGAATCAGGCCGAAAAACGCATCGGTCCAGCTCATCTGATTCATGAGATCGCTCACACCACCCTGCGCCGCCGTGGACAGTGCCGTGGCGCCTGAGTAGCCATCAACGCCCGGCACCCAGACCGAGTCTCCGGACATCTGCGCCGGATAGGCAAAGTACAGGAAGGCGCGCCCGGTCAGTGCCGGATTGAGGAAGTTCTTGCCGGTACCGCCAAACACTTCCTTACCGATAACCACGCCGAAGGTGATACCGAGTGCAACCTGCCAAAGCGGCGTGGTTGCCGGAAGCGTCAGCGCGAACAGAACCGAGGTCACGAAGAAGCCTTCGTTGACCTCATGGCCACGCTTGATCGCGAACAGCACTTCCCAGAAACCACCTACCGCGAAGGTGATGAAGTAGATCGGGATGAAATACGTCGCCCCCAGCACGAAGTTGGCCCAGATGCTGTCAGGGTCATGACCGCCGGCAAGCGCCATGGTCACTGCATCGCGCCAGCCGGAAAGCGCAGACACACCATCGGTCAGAAGCGCGGTATTGGCTTGAAGTCCTGCGTTGTACATTCCGAAGAACATGGCCGGAAAGGTACACATCCAGACCGTGATCATGATGCGTTTGAGGTCGATGCCATCACGCACGTGCGCCGTTGCCTTGGTCACGCTCGGCGGCGAATAGAAAATGGTGTCTACCGCCTCATACAGCGCATAAAACTTCTCGTACTTGCCGCCGTGGTGAAAATGAGGCTCGACCTTGTCGAGAATCTGTCGAATGCCCATTAATTAAGCCTCTTTCTCAATGGTCGCGAGATTGTCCCGCAAAATGGGACCGTACTCGTATTTTCCCGGACACACGTAGGTGCAGAGCGCGAGGTCCTCTTCGTCAAGCTCCAGACACCCAAGCTGCATCGCTGTCTCGATGTCTCCAACGATCAATGATCGCAGAAGCTGCGTCGGCAGAATATCGAGCGGCATGATGGTCTCATACGCACCGACCGGCACCATGGCACGTTCCGACCCATTGGTATTGGTCGTCGGTTTGTAGTCCTTGAGCCCGGTGATACGGGACATATAGATACCGAGCACCGAGTGCCGTTTGGTGCCGGGGGACATCCAGCCCATGAAGCTGTACTTGTTGCCCTCTTCGATCAAGGAGACCTGCGTATTGAAGCGTCCGAGATAGGCCTCGCTGCCGTGCGCCGTGCGCCCGCCAAATACCGAGCCTGAAATGACTCGCGTATCGTTAGGGTCGATGATTTCGCCCTCGAGCAGCTCATCAAGGCTTGCGCCCAAACGAGTACGCAGAAGGCGCGGCGACTTGGCACGCGGCCCGCCGACTGCCATGACACGCGTCATGTCCAGCTCGCCCTTGATGAACAGAGTGCCGAGTGCGATCACATCCTGATACCCGATGTGCCACACCTGACGGTTGAGCCCGACCGGCGACAGATAGTGAATGTGCGTACCCGGAAGCCCGGCCGGGTGCTTGCCGCTGAAGGTTTCGTAACGAACGCCATCGACAGCTTCGCCCACGGCTGCCTTGGGCGCATGGTTCACGAACACCTTGCCCGAGGTCAGGCGCTTGAGCACGGAAAGGCCATGCGCGAAATCGTCGGCCCGCTCATTGATAATGACCGACGGGTCGGCCGCCAGCGGATGGGTATCGATTGCAGTCACGAAAATGTCGGCCGGCTCGGCGTCAAGCGCCGGCACCTTGGAAAACGGCCGAGTTCGAAAAGCGGTCCAGAGCCCGGAGCTGACCAGTTGATCGACCACAGTCTTGCGCTCGAGCGTCGTGATCTGCTGAGCACTGTAGGCGGTATAGCGCACAGGATCGATCGACTCATCGATCCGAATAACGACCGACAGAAGGCGGCGTTTCTCTCCGCGATTGACGGCTACGACTTCTCCGGAGGCCGGCGCAGTGTAAACAACTCCGTCGGTTTTCTTGTCAGAAAACAGCGCCTGACCGCACGCGACCTTATCGCCTTCACGCACCAGCATGGTGGGCTTCATGCCCACATAGTCACTACCGAGAACGGCTACGTGACGGACTTCTCGACCCACCTCGATGCGCGACTCCGGCGCACCTGCGATCGGAAGATCCAAGCCTCGCTTGACTTCAATCATAGTCTCGCTCAATTGTCGGTTCTGATATTTCAGCACGGCATAACGGGAGAGCGTTGTGCCTTGAACGCGTCATCAAGCCCGGCAGCACCGGCCAGGGTTTCCCGATATCGTTATGAATCAGATGGTTGTTGCGAAGACTCGAATTAAACGAGCCCGGTAAAAAACCGCATTATTATAAAGAGGGAAGGCTCGAAAGGCCATCGGTTACGGGGGTGTAACCGAAATTCAGGGCATTATTTAAGACAAAAGTCGAATAATGCCCCGGAGGGATCACTGCTCTGGAAGCTCGACCAGGTTCTGACAGGCCATCTTTTCAACAAGACGAACGACCTGACAGCTGTAACCGTACTCGTTGTCATACCAGACGTACAAGACAATCTGGCGACCGTCGGCAATGGTTGCTTCACCATCGACGATGCCGGCGTGACGATTACCGACAAAATCCGAGGAGACAACTTCAGGCGAACAGACGTAATCGATCTGATGGCGAAGCTCTGAATGAATCGAAAGCTCGCGCAGATAGTCGTTCAGCCCTTCGCGATCGACGTCACTTTCAAGCGTCAGATTCAAGATCGCAAGTGACACATTGGGCGTGGGTACGCGAATGGCGTTACCTGTCAGCTTGCCATCGAGTTCCGGCAGCGCCTTGACAACCGCCTTGGCTGCGCCCGTCTCGGTAATGACCATGTTGAGCGCGGCACTGCGTCCACGGCGTGATGCCGAGTGGAAATTATCGATCAGGTTCTGATCGTTGGTGTAGGAATGCACCGTTTCCACATGACCGTGTGCAACGCCGTAACGGTCATTGACCGCTTTAAGCACCGGCGTGATGGCATTGGTTGTGCACGAGGCCGCCGAAAGGATGCGGTCATCTTCAGTCACGGCATTATCGTTGATGCCGACAACGATGTTCTTGAGGCTGCCCTTGCCCGGCGCGGTCAGAAGTGCCTTGGACACACCCTTGGCCGCCAGGTGTTTCTTGAGCCCGTTTTCATCACGCCATTTACCGGTGTTATCGATAATGATCGCATTATCGATGCCGTAATCGGTGTAATCGATGCTGGACGGGTCAGAGGCATAGATGAACTGAATGCGTTGGCCGTTAACCACCAGCGCATTGTGGTCATGATCGATCGAAATCGTACCCTGAAACGCACCGTGCACGGAATCACGACGCAAAAGGCTTGCACGCTTTTCGAGATCGCCGCCATCGCCGCGAACAACCACGGCACGCAGACGCATCTGACTGGAATCACCGTTTTCGATCATGATCCGCGCAAGCAGTCGACCGATACGGCCAAAGCCGTACAGCACCAGATCCTGGGGCGGAGCCGACAGGGTTTCAGGCGAATGTTTACCGATGATCGGTGCCAGCTCCTTTTTCAGGAACTGCATCGGATCGCTGTGACCGCCCTTTTTATAGGCCATCGCAAGCTTACCGAAATCGATTCGAGATGGCCCAGGCGACAGCTCCAGCAGACGCTTGACCAGCGGATAGGTATCGCGAATCGTCAACTCCGTACCCTCGACCTTGCGCACGAAGCGATGGTCCTTGAGGATTCGAATGACGGACTGCTGCGCAAGTGGCCGACCATACATCAGCGGGACAACTCGAAACTCGCGGTACAACCGACCGAGCAACGGAATCATTTCCTCGGCCATGGCCTCATGCGACTGCCAGGCCTGAAAACACGAATCGCTTGAAACGGGATTCATGGAAGGGGGTTCTCCTTGTGGGGGCTCTCTCTCGACGCCTGTGTTCCTTTCGTGCGTGTGCCAACTGTCTTTGTCTGGCACCGCCCACTGTTGTCGTGGCAATGACGGTTCATACCCTGGGTGTGAACGGGCAACCAAGCGATGCGGCGGATTATGAGTATTTACATGAGACCCGACAACCGCGGCATGGTCGTGCATGCTGTAGGCCTGCTACACCTGCCTGCCACTTGCCCCCATCAAATCACGCGCCAGGCACACCCGGTAGTTATAAGACTACATAAGGTGGCGATAGAGCCTGCAAGGTCTACAGTGTGGCTTTACACTACACGTACTCGACCTGGGCCCGGCATCGACACCTGCGTACGACCGCGCCCTTCAATCAGCGTGCAAAGGCCAGACAATCGTCGTGACAACCCGCATGTATAGCCCGTTTTCTCCCCCGCTTCCCAGTGGCAGCAAACAGACCTGCTATTGGGGCCCCCAGCATGGCAGCGCCTACGCTCTGGCACTCACTCAGTGGTCACGAGAGACCCGTGATCCGATCGTGGTCATCACCCCCGATACCGCCAGCGCCCAACGCCTTGAAAGCGACCTTGGCTTTTATGGCGCCGACCTTGAAACCGCCCTCTTTCCCGATTGGGAAACGCTGCCTTATGACAGCTTCTCACCGCACCAGGACATAGTGTCGGCGCGCCTTAAGCTGCTCAATCGGGTGCAGCGCGGCTTCAATGGCATCGTGATCGTTGCCATCAACACCCTGATGCAGCGCCTGCCCCCGGTGGACTTCGTCGCCATCCAGGCCATGACGCTTGCAACCGGTGATCGGCTCGAGCGCGAGCGCTTCAGACAAAGCCTGCACCGCGCCGGATACCGCGCGGTCGAAACCGTGTTCGAGCCGGGTGAGTATGCCTTTCGCGGTGCCTTGATCGACCTCTACCCGGTCGGCGGCGATCATCCGGTTCGCATCGACTTGTTCGACGACGACGTGGACAGTCTGCGCACGTTCGACCCGGATACCCAGCGCACAATCGACAAGATAGAGCGGCTCTCGCTGTTACCGGCTCATGAATACCCGCTGACCGAGGAAGGCATCGCTCGATTCCGGGAAGGCTTTGAAACCCGGTTCGATGTCGACCCGCGCCAGTGCCCGGTCTACGTCGATGCCTTGAAGGGCATCGCCGCACCGGGGCTCGAGCAGTACCTGCCGCTATTTTTCGAAACGACCTCGACGCTGCTTGATCATCTTCCAGAGGGCGCCTCGATCGCCCTTTATCAGCACACCTTCGAGGCGGCCGAAACGCACTGGCGCTCGATCGAAGCGCGCTTTGACAACCTCGGCGTGGACTCAACGCGCCCGCTTCTGCCCCCGGCCACGGCATTCGTGCCCGTCGCCGAACTGTTTGGCCAGTTCAACACGCGCCCCCGAGTTCAATGGGTCGAGGCCGATCACACTCACGCGCACTTGTTCGAAACCCACGCGCTTCCAGACGTCGCCATCGATGGGCGAAGCACCAAGCCACTAAGCCGAATCGAACAGGTGCTGGCCGACCACCCGGGGCAGCGGCTATTGCTGGTCGCCGAGTCTCGTGGTCGGCAGGAAGTGCTGCAGGACACGCTCGCCCCGCTGGGTCTGGATGTACCTGACCTCGATCACTGGCAGGCGTTTCTCGACAGCACCCACACGGTCGCGATGACCCACGGCGCCGTCGAGGCTGGCCTCTGGGTCGGCACGCCTCCCGGCATGCTGGTGTTGACCGAAACCGAGCTGTACGGCGATATCGTTCGACAAAGTCGACGCCGGGAAAAGGCAACCGACGACAGCGAAATGGCCGTGCGCCATCTCTCGGAGCTCAAGGAAGGCGCGCCGGTCGTGCATCAACAGCACGGCGTCGGCCGCTATCTGGGCCTTGAAACCCTCTCGACCGGCGGCCAGCAGGCGGAGTTTCTGACGCTCAAGTTTGCCGATGACGCGCGACTCTACGTGCCGGTGGATCATCTGCATCTGATCTCCCGCTACGCCGGTGCAAGCGACGAGCACGCCCCGCTTCACAAGCTGGGCTCAGAGCAGTGGACGAAAGCCCGCAAGAAGGCCGCAGAGAAAATTCGCGACACGGCCGCGGAGCTACTGGACGTCTACGCGCGCCGCGAAGCGCGTGAAGGCTTTGCCTGCCCCGCCCCGGATGACGACTACGCCCGCTTTTCTGCCAACTTCGCCTTCGAGGAAACACCGGATCAACGCAACGCCATCGAGGCGGTGATCAATGACATGACTGCCAAGCAGCCAATGGACCGCGTTGTCTGTGGCGATGTGGGGTTTGGCAAAACCGAAGTCGCCATGCGCGCGGCGTTTCTGGCCGTGCATTCGGGCCGCCAGGTCGCAGTGCTGGTGCCGACCACGCTGCTGGCTCAGCAGCACTTCGACACGTTCATCAACCGCTTCGCCGACACCGCCATCCAGATCGAGCTCATCTCGCGCTTCAACGCCGGCAAGGCGCAGAAGGCGGCGTTCGAGCGCATCGCCAATGGCCAGGCCGACATCGTCATCGGCACGCACCGCCTGCTCAGCAAGGAGCTCTCGTTCGATAACCTGGGGCTTGTGATCGTCGATGAAGAGCACCGCTTTGGGGTCAGTCAGAAAGAGCGCTTGAAGCAGCTTCGCGCCGAGGTCGACATTCTGACCCTCACGGCCACACCGATTCCAAGAACGCTGTCGATGGCCATGAGCGGCATGCGCGATCTGTCGATCATTGCAACGCCTCCGGCCAAGCGACTGTCGGTCAAGACCTTCGTCCAGCAGCGCAACGAAGGCGTGCTCAAGGAGGCGATCCTGCGTGAGCTCTTGCGGGGGGGGCAGGTCTATTACCTGCATAACGACGTCAAGACCATCGACGCTACCGGTGAGACGCTTCAGGAATTGATCCCCGAGGCCAGAATCGGCATTGCCCACGGACAAATGGCCGAACGGCAGCTCGAGCGCGTGATGTCGGATTTTTACCACAAGCGCGCCAACATTTTAGTGTGCTCGACGATCATCGAAACCGGCATCGATGTGCCCTCGGCAAACACCATCATCATCGAGCGCGCCGACAAGTTCGGCCTCGCCCAGCTTCACCAGCTTCGCGGACGGGTCGGGCGCTCACACCACCAGGCCTATGCCTACCTGTTGACGCCGCCGCCTCGGCAGATGACCAGTGACGCCAAAAAGCGCCTCGACGCCATCGCGCAGGCCGAAGACCTGGGAGCAGGCTTCACTCTTGCAAGCCATGACCTCGAGATTCGCGGGGCGGGTGAACTGCTGGGAGACGAGCAAAGCGGTCAGATCGAGACGATCGGCTATACCCTCTACATGGACATGCTCGACAGCGCGGTCAAGGCGATCAAGGCCGGCAAGACACCGAACATCGAGGCGCCTCTCAACGAGGGCGTCGACATCAACCTGAACGTTCAGGCGCTCTTGCCTCAGGACTACATTCGCGACGTTTCCCAGCGATTGATCATGTACAAGCGCATCAGCAACGCCGCCAACGAGGGTGAGCTCAAGGAATTGCAGGTCGAGCTTGTCGACCGGTTCGGCCTGCTGCCGGAGCCGGTCAAGAACCTCTTCCGCCAGGCTCAGCTCAGACAGCGCGCCGACCGTCTCGGCATCGTCAAGATCGATGCCGGCGACAAGGGCGGACGCGTTCAGTTCAGCGAGCACACCGCGGTCGACCCGATGACACTGGTCAACCTCATTCAAAGCAATCCGCTGATCTACAAGTTCGATGGCGCAAGTCTTCTTCGCTTCGAACAGGATCTTGCCACCGCCGAGGCGCGGTTCAAGGCCGTGGAAAGCCTGCTTGGCCATCTCAACCAGAAAACAGCCGAAACCGCATGACGCTCATAGCCGGTTTACGCCACGCGTGAAGCGTTCAACGCAAAACGGCCCGGTTGAAACCGGGCCGTTTTTTAAACGCGTTGCTTGAGATTCATCAGCAGCGGGTGCTGATGAGGGTCTCCAGAAGCCGGCGCGCACGCTCCATACCGCCCTCGAGTGCCTCGGCGATTTCTTCCATCGTGATTTCATCCTCACACACCCCGGCTGCCGGGTTGACCACCAGCGACAGCGATGCATACGGAAGCTCGAGCTCCCGTGCCAACGCCGCCTCCGGCATGCCTGTCATTCCGACCAGCGTGCAACCATCACTTGCCATGCGCGCAATTTCAGCCGCAGTCTCAAGCCGGGGCCCCTGAGTGACGCCGTAAACGCCTTCCTCGATAACCGCCTGGCCACAATGACGCCCCGCCTGACTTAGCGCGGCCCGAAGTGCTCCATTGTAGGGCCACGAGAAATCGATGTGTTTCAACGGCTTGAAGCGGCCATCGAAAAACGTGGCTTCGCGCCCGTGGGTGTAATCGATCAATTGATCCGGCAGGACCAGATCGCCCGGCGCCAGGGCGGGATCGATGCCCCCAACGGCGTTGACGCCAACAACACGGGTCGCACCGGCCTGCTTCAACGCCCAGAGGTTGGCCCGGTAGTTGATCTTGTGCGGCGGCACCTTGTGCGGATGACCATGACGGGCGATGAACAGCACATCCTGCTCATTGATCCGCCCTTGAACCACGCCTGCCGAAGCGGCTCCGAGCGGGGTTTCGCTCGCGAAATTCTTGACCACTTCAAGCCCCGGCATTTCAGTCATGCCGGTTCCACCCACGATCGCAAGCATGTCGCTTCTCCTTGATGGTATCGAGCGGGGTTACAGCCCCTTGGGCGCAAAAATGCCCGGCGCATTGCGCCAATAGCCTTTGTAATCCATGCCGAAGCCGAACACGTAACGGTCCTCCACATCGAGGCCGCAGAAATCGGCCCGAAGGCCAGGAACGGCCTTGCGGTCATGGCGCTTGTCCACGAGCACCGCGCTCGAGACGCTCTCCGCGCCGGCAGTACGGCAATAGTCGAGAATGGCGGCAAGCGTGGTGCCTTCATCAAGAATGTCATCGACGATCACGACATGACGCCCAGCCATTGGAATCTCCGGCGAAACGCGCCAGAAAAGCTCCCCGCCACGGGTGTCGCCACGATAGCGAGTGGCGTGCAGGTAGTCGACTTCCAGGGGAAATCCGAGACGGGTCAACAGGTGCCCGGTCGTGATCAGCCCGCCATTCATGACACAGTAAAATACCGGCAGTTTGTCGCCGAGCTGTTCTTCGAGCGCCGCGGCCATGGCATCGAGCGCCGCCTCGAGCTCCGATTGTGAAATCAGGCAGTCGGCCTCGTCCATCATGGCGCGCATGTCGTGGTAATGACGTTGATGATCGGTAGACAAAGGGGAATCAGGCATCTTCGGCATCTTGGGTTGAATTTGAGGAGGCGTCGTCATCGCTTGGCCCTTGACGGGGCCCGCGCGTTGACCGACGCGTGTTCGACCGGGTCTGGCCTGACCGGGTCGCGCCCGACCGATTGGCCTTCGAGCGGTTGGCCGAGCTGGTACGACCGGAATTCGACTCAGATGACCCCTGGCGTCTGGACGTCTCGGCATCATCCTCGTCGGCGGTTCCGGCCTGCGCGTCGTCTGGGTCGTTCTGCTCGTCATCCGGCTCGTCGTCGGACGAATCGGGCGCATCATACCCTTGTGAACGCTCGACCGCGACCGGCGTCGCCATATGAAGCTTGGACAACGGCAGCGCAAGCTCCGCGCCCTGGTCATAGACAATATCGCGCACACCGAGAAGCACACGGTGCTTGATGTCGTGGAACCGCTGCCAGTCGATCTCTTCAGTGAAGGCGTACACCATGATGTCGAGCGAGTAATCACTGATCCCATTGAAACAGACCGTGATCGATTCATCGTGATCGATATCGTCCATGTCCTGAAGCATCTGACGAATGGCGTCAACGATCGGATCAATGTGCTGCACATCTTCATAGCGAACCCGAATCGTTTCCCAGATACGCCGACTGATCATACGACTCGGGTTTTCGACCACAATGCGACTGAAAATCGCGTTTGGCACGTACAGGGGCGGCCCCGGAAAGGTGCGAATACGAGTCAGGCGCCAGCCGATGTCTTCAACGACACCTTCGATTTCACGATCGGGCGAGCGCACCCAGTCTCCGACCTTGAACGGCCGATCGACGTGCACCACCATCCCGCCGAAAAAATTCGCCAAAAGATCTCTGGCCGCGAACCCGGCCATCAGACCGCCAAATCCCCCGAAGGCGAGCACACCCGAAAGCGATACGCCAAGAATCTTGAGCCCCCATAGTCCGACCACAGTAACCAGTACGGCACCGAACACCTTGGTCAGAGCGTCCATGGTGGTTTTTTCAAGGGGCTTGACGTTGCTGTTGGCGGGCGGATTGACCATTCGCGGTTCAATGCGAGAAATGAACCGCCACCCAAGCCACCCGAAGAGCATCAGCGACAGCAGCTCGATGACCGTGGGCATGTACTGGCTTACCCAGGGCGCCTCAAAGTGCGCACCGATGAACAGAACGACGGTGGCCAGGGCCATCATCCAGATCCAGACCCTGAACGGCGCTCGAAACGACGCGACCAGTACATCATCCCATCGGTTCGACGTCTTCTGAAGGCGTCGCTCTACCGGTTTCAACACGAAATAGAACAGCAGGTCGACCGCAATGGCCACGCCAAGTGCGATCAGCGGCATCTCGAGCCAGGCAGGAATACCCAGCACATCGACGGCGTCGCGGAGCTGGTCGAAAAAAGCGAAGAAGCCATCCATGGCAACCTCCGAAGTTAGGAATTCAGGATACGGGCGTATCCGACGTCGCCATGGCTTCGAGTCTGGCGTGCGTCTTGCGCCAACGACACAACGCCTCTAGCGCATCCAACTCGGGCCGGGCACGCGCGAAGCGTAGCCGACTCAGCTTCTTGGAGGGCTCGGTCAACTGTGACTCGAACGCCTCGACGATCGAACGCGCGCCTGCACGATCATTGCAGATCAGCGGCAAGTCACAGCCAGCGGCCAGCGCCTGATGCGCGCGCTCAAGCGGCGTGCCGGCGCCGTGGGCCCCTTTCATCGAGAGATCATCGGAGACAATCACGCCCTTGAAACCGAGACTCTCACGCAAGAGCCCTAGCCAGGACGGCGAAAACCCGGCCGGCCGAGCATCGAAGCTTGGGTAGCTCACATGGGCCGGCATGATGGCGGCAAGCTTGGGCGCCAGCTGCTTGAACGGCACCAGATCGTTGGCCTCGATCTCCTTGAAGGGCCGCTCATCGACCGGCAGCGTCTCGTGGGAGTCCGTATTTACGTGGCCATGCCCCGGATAGTGTTTACCGCAGGCAACCATGCCGGCCTCCCCCAGGCCCTCGATAAAGGCGCCAGCCAAGGCGACCACCGTATCAGCCTCATCTGAAAACGCACGATTACCGATGGCCGGGCAACGGTCGCTATCCAGATCAAGCACGGGCGCGAAGGAAAAGTCGATGCCGACTGCGGCCATTTCCATGCCGAGCAGCCAGCCGGCATCCCGCGCAGCGCCGGCGGCGACTGCGGCCCCTTGCGCCTTGGCCATTTGACCGAAGGCACCCATCGGCGGCAGACGCGTCACGCCGCTGATTAGACGCTGGACGCGCCCACCTTCCTGATCGATCGCGATCAAAAGCGCCCCGTTGACCGAGCGGATATCCTGACAAAGCGCCTTGACCTGGCTGGCATGTTCGATATTTCGGGAAAAAAGAATAACGCCTGCGACGGCTTTGGACTCAAGCAACCGACGCTCATCATCGGTAAGCCTGGGGCCTTCAAGGTCCAGCATGATCGGTGCGACAGGGTGTGTCATAAAAACAGTCTCTTCTTGATAATGACTCAAGCACGAAGCGCGGCAATCGCCATGGGACGAATCGTTTGCGCCAATGCCCGGATAGAGGCCTGCGACGCATTGGGGGCGGTCATGCCACGAAGCGTATCCAGACTCGACAGCGTAAATACCACCGACCCCAGCAGAAAGTGCAGACGCCAGAAGCGTTCCTGCCCATCGAGCTCGGGCGTCGCCTTGGCCATCAACGACATGAACTGCTCGAACAATACTGCGTAATGCGTTTGAACATACGTTCGCAGATCGCCCTGTTGCTGAGTGTAGGCAAGTCCAATCAGCTTCATGAATACACGCAGATCACCGTGGCTTGACGGCGTATTCAAGGCACAGTGCATCAGTGCATCGACAAGCTCTTCAAGCGTCGGGGTGCGCTCGGCCCACTGAGCAAGCGTTGTTTGAAAAAGTTCGGCAAACGGATCGAAATGGCGACTGAACACCGACTGGATCAAGGCGCTCTTGGAGCCAAAATGGTAGTTGACTGCCGCCAGATTGACGCCGGCACGCTGGGTAATCGCACGCATGGACGTCTCGGCAAATCCGTGCTCCACAAAAAGTGCCTCCGCGGCGTCGAGAATACGCTCGGCAGTAGTGACTTCGACCATAGATGCTTTGTCTCTCTTATCCCTTGACTGGCTTGGCAGCGGGCAATTAACTGGATAAAATCACAGGCTGTACACCCTATCACCACGGAGTCGTCATGACACGCCCACTGACAGCACGACAGCAAGAAGTCTACGACTTTATCCGTCGAACGCTCCAAGATCATGGCTACCCGCCCACCCGCGCTGAAATCGCTGCGGCATTAGGGTTTCGTTCGGCAAACGCCGCCGAGGAGCACCTTAAAGCGCTCAAGAAAAAAGGCGCCATCGACATGATCCCCGGCACCTCTCGTGGAATTCGGCTTCCGCAACTCGACGAACCTGCTCCGGAAGGCCTTCCTGTTGTCGGTGAGGTCGCAGCGGGCTCGCCCATTCTTGCCGAGGCCCACATCGACCGATACTGCCCTCTGCCAGCTGACTACTTTACACCAACCGCCGATTACCTGTTACGCGTGCGCGGGCTCTCGATGAAAAATGTCGGCATTCTGGACGGCGACCTGCTGGCGGTGCATCGCACTAGCGATGTGCGCGATGGTCAAATCGTGGTCGCCCGAATCGATGATGAAGTCACGGTCAAACGGCTTCAGCGCACCAACGGCATGATTCATCTGCGGGCGGAAAACGATGCCTTTGCGCCGATCGAAATCGATCCGACCACGCATGAGTTCTCCATCGAAGGCATCGGTGTGGGCATCATTCGAGGCGGTGACAACGCCGGGCTTCACTAACAAGACCGGCGCATCACCTCATAAAAAAGCCTCCCTCGGGAGGCTTTTTTCGTCGAAAAACGCTTATTCGCCGCGTCCCTTCGTGGCTGCAATTCGAAGTCGAAGCGCGTTGAGCTTGATGAAGCCCTCTGCATCCTTCTGATCGTAGGCACCTGCGTCATCTTCGAATGTGGCGATAGAGGCATCGAAGAGTGAGTCGTCGGACTTGCGGCCAACCACAGTCACGTTGCCCTTGTAGAGCTTCAGCCGGACAACGCCATTGACGACGTCCTGAGTGTTGTCGATCGCAACCTGAAGCATTTCACGCTCAGGGCTCCACCAGTAGCCGTTATAGATGACCTTGGCGTACTTGGGCATCAACTCGTCTTTCAGATGCGCGGCTTCTCGGTCGAGCGTGATCGACTCAATCGCCCGGTGGGCACGCAGCATGATGGTGCCGCCCGGTGTTTCATAGCACCCGCGCGACTTCATGCCGACGTAACGGTTCTCGACAATATCGAGTCGACCGATGCCGTTCTCACCGCCGACCTTATTCAGATGCGAGAGCACCTCATGCGCCTTCATCGGCTGGCCATCAATGGCGGTGATGTCGCCACGCTCATAGGTCAGCTCGATATAGGTGGGCTGATCCGGTGCAGCTTCCGGGCTTACGCTCCAACGCCACATGTCCTCTTCGGCTTCTTCCCACGGATCCTCGAGGTTGCCACCCTCATAGGAAATGTGAAGCAGGTTGGCGTCCATGGAATACGGCGATTTTTTCTTGTTGGTCGAAAAATCGACCGGGATATTGCGCTCTTCGCAATACGCCATCAGCTTCTCGCGGGAATTCAGATCCCACTCGCGCCACGGCGCGATGACCTTCACGCCAGGCTTCAGTGCGTAGGCGCCCAGTTCGAACCGGACCTGGTCATTTCCCTTGCCCGTTGCCCCATGGGCGATGGCATCGGCCCCGGTTTCATTGGCAATTTCGATAAGACGACGCGCAATCAGCGGCCGCGCAATCGAGGTACCTAAAAGGTATTCACCCTCGTAGACCGTATTGGCACGAAACATCGGGAAGACATAATCGCGCACAAACGTTTCACGCAGGTCCTCGATGTAGATTTCATTGACACCCAAGGCTTCCGCTTTCGCACGCGCAGGCTCAACTTCCTCCCCCTGCCCCAGATCGGCCGTAAAGGTGACTACTTCGCAGTCATAGGTATCTTTCAACCACTGAACAATTACCGAAGTATCCAACCCGCCGGAATAGGCGAGTACGACCTTCTTGACATCGGACATGCTGCTCTCCTTGTTGATGATGACGAGGTGGGGCAACAGCACCTGACCCACCCAAGCCTTGATGTTCTCTGCAATTATAACGAGCGACCCGGACTTCGAATACCGCAATCGCCACGCGTGAGACGCTTATCCACTTACCTGTTACACTTGGCGCGACATACTTCCCGGTCACCCACTTAAGGACACCCTATGACCGACGCCAACCCAATGGGCGCGATGGCGCGACGTTTTCGCGGCTTTCTGCCCGTGGTGGTCGATCTGGAGACTGGCGGATTCAATGCGAAAACCGATGCCATTCTCGAAATTGCGGCAACACTTCTGACCATGGACGATCATGGCAACCTGTTGCCGGACAGCACGCATGCCTTTCATGTCACACCCTTCGATGGTGCAAATATCGAACAGGCCGCGCTCGATTTCACCGGCATCCAGCTCGATAGCCCGTTTCGCAAGGACATCTCCGTCGATGAAAAGACAGCGCTTGAAAGCCTGCTCAAACCCGTCCGCAAGGCCGTCAAGTCACATGGTTGCACACGTGCCATCCTGGTCGGACACAACGCTGCCTTCGACCACGGCTTTCTGAACGCAGCCAATGAACGTCAGGGCATCAAACGAAACCCGTTCCACCCGTTTTCAAGTTTTGACACGGCAACACTTGCTGGATTTGTTTACGGTCAGACCGTTCTGGCACGCGCCTGCCGCGCCGCAGGCATTCCGTTCGACAATCAGGAAGCACATTCAGCCCGTTACGACACCGAGCGCACGGCCGACCTCTTTTGCGCCATGGTCAATCGGTACAAGGATCTGGGCGGATGGAACATGACGCTTCAGGAACAGGGAATGGACGACCTCTAGGTTAAGTCACGGCATCGCAAGACGTTCGCCGCTCATGCTTCACATGGGTTGGCGACATAAAAAAAGCCGCCCAAATGGGCGGCTTTTTCGTTAGCGGCTATGGACTCAGGAATCCTGTTCCATTTGCTGCTTGATCAGATCACCGATGGTAGTCGGGCCGGAGGTCGTGCCTTCCGGCTCCTGATCGCGCATGGTGCGCATGGTCTTGCGTGTGTCGGCCTGTTCCTTCGCTTTGATGGACAGGTTGATGACACGGTTCTTTCGGTCAACGTTGGCAATGCGGGCTTCGACGCTGTCGCCTTCGTTTAGAACGTTGCGTGCATCTTCCACACGGTCAGCACTGATCTCGGAGGCCTTGAGCACAGCGATAACGTCTGTTGCCAGCTCAACATAGGCTTCCTTGGCATCTACCTCGACAACACGACCGGTAACCAGTGCGCCCTTGTCGTTTACGGCGAGGTATTCAGAAACCGGGTCGCTCTCGAGCTGCTTGATACCCAGAGAGATGCGCTCACGCTCGGGGTCGATAGAAAGGATGACGGCTTCAGCTTCGTCGCCTTTCTTGTAGTTGCGCACTGCTTCTTCACCGGTCTCGGACCAGGAGATGTCAGACAGGTGCACCAGACCGTCGATGCCGCCATCAAGACCGATGAAGATACCGAAATCGGTAATGGACTTGATGGTACCAGTGACGCGGTCACCCTTGTTGAAGTGAGAGTTGAACTCTTCCCACGGGTTCGGAGTGCACTGCTTGATGCCGAGCGAGATACGACGACGCTCTTCGTCGATATCAAGAACCATGACGCCGATGTCGTCACCGACCTGAACAACCTTGGACGGATGAATGTTCTTGTTGGTCCAGTCCATTTCGGAGACGTGAACCAGACCTTCGACACCCTCTTCGAGCTCGGCGAAGCAGCCGTAGTCGGTCAGGTTGGTTACGCGTGCTGTAACCTTGGTGTTTTCCGGATAACGACCCTTGATGTTGACCCAGGGATCTTCGCCCAGCTGCTTGAGACCAAGAGAAACGCGGTTGCGCTCACGATCGAACTTCAGAACCTTGACGTTGATTTCATCGCCAACAGCTACGATTTCGCTCGGATGCTTGATGCGCTTCCAAGCCATATCGGTGATGTGCAGCAGGCCGTCAACGCCACCGAGGTCAACGAACGCGCCGTAGTCGGTGAGGTTCTTGACGATACCGTTGATCTGCTGACCTTCCTGAAGCGTTGCCAGCAGCGCTTCGCGCTCGGCACTGTTTTCAGCTTCAAGAACAGCACGACGGGAAACGACAACGTTGTTGCGTTTCGGATCGAGCTTGATGACCTTGAAGTCCAGCTCTTTGTTCTCGAGGTGCGCGGTATCGCGAACCGGACGAACGTCTACCAGTGAACCGGGCAGGAACGCACGAATGGAATTGACATCGACGGTAAAACCACCTTTGACCTTCCCGTTGATGATGCCCTTGACGACTTCATCGTCTTCAAACGCAGCTTCCAGTTCTTTCCAGGCTTCCGCGCGCTTCGCTTTTTCGCGCGACAGGCGAGTTTCGCCAAAGCCATCTTCGACGGCTTCCAGAGCGACCTTAACTTCGTCGCCGATGCCGATCGTCAGTTCACCATTTTCGTTTTTGAACTGGGCGGCCGGAATTTGGCCTTCAGACTTCAGTCCGGCGTTAACAGTGATCCAGTCGCCGTCAACATCCACAACGGAGGCCATGACGATTGCGCCCGGCTCCATATTGATGTCCTGAAGTGACTGTTCAAACAGTTCAGCAAAACTTTCGCTCATGATGTTCCTATATCTCAACGTGAAGCGGTGTTTACCGCTATCTCTCCGCGCCACCAGCAAGCACGGGCCAATCGACTTTCCCCGGGGGCGTTAACGCTGGTTCGACGTACGCAGATTTCCAGAGTTCTATCTGCGCACCCCATGACACCTGGCCGGGGCCTTTTAATGAATGACTACACGATATGTCGTTTGGAGATCAATGCAGTGATTCGTGTGATGACGTCTTCGATGGAAAGCTCGGTGGTATCGAGCGTAACAGCGTCTTCGGCTGCAACCAGAGGCGAGGACGATCGATTCATGTCCCGATCATCGCGCGCTTTTATCTCTTCCAGAAGATCGGGCAGGCTAGCATGTATGCCCGCCTCCTGCAACTGACGGTGGCGTCTGCGCGCTCGCTCATCGGCGCTTGCCGTAAGAAAGATCTTGAGCGAGGCATCCGGAAAGACAACCGTTCCCATATCACGGCCATCGGCCACCAAACCCGGCGCCTTGGCAAAGTCACGCTGGCGTTCCAAAAGCGCGCTGCGCACCACTGGATAGGCCGCAATCCGTGAGGCAATCGCACCAATGGCTTCATTGCGAATCGCCTGACTTACGTCATCGCCGCCCAAAAGTATTCTGGTTCCGCCATCGACTGGAATGAAATCGATTTCAAGCTCGGACGCCGCATGAGCGACCAGCGCCTCATCGTCGATCGGCAGCTGGCGACGCTCGCAGTCGAGCGCAGCCAAGCGATAGATCGCTCCCGAATCAAGAAGATGCCACCCAAGCGTCTCTGCGATACGACGGCTGATCGTACCCTTGCCCGCACCGCCCGGCCCATCGATTGCAATTACCGGCGCCATCGCTGAATCACTCATCGCTCTCCTCGGCACTGATGCGCATGCCGAGTCGTTCGGCAAGCTCGAGAAAATTGGGGAAGGACGTGGCCACATTGGCGCAGTCGCGAATGGAGATCGTTTCACTGGCGTTCAGCGCCGCCACGGCAAAGGCCATCGCGATTCGGTGATCACCCAGGCTATCGACGACGCCACCCCCGTACTTACCCCCCACGATATCGATGCCATCGTCGACCACCGTGTGTTCGATCCCGAGTACGGCCATGCCGTCGGCCATCGCCTGAATACGATCGGACTCCTTCACACGAAGCTCTTCCGCCCCGCGAAGGCGTGTCATCCCCTCGGCATTGGCGGCCGCAATGAACAGCACCGGAAACTCATCGATGGCCAGCGGCACCTGATCCTCGGGTATATCGATTCCCTTGAGCCGTGCATGACGGACATGCAGGTCCGCGACCGGCTCGCCACCGACCTCGTGCTGATTTTCGAGTGTAATGTCCGCGCCCATGGCCTTCAGGATATTGATGACCCCGACGCGGGTCGGATTGATTCCGACATGTTCCAACACCAGATCAGCGTTGGGCGTGATCGACGCAGCCACCAGGAAAAACGCTGCCGAGGAAATATCCGCCGGCACATCGATTGGGCCACCGCGCAGCGTACCGCCGCCGTGCAAGGTCGCGACCGGGCCCTGCTTGTCGACCGCAAAACCAAACCCATTGAGCATGCGCTCGGTATGATCACGGGTCGGTGCCGGCTCGGTCACGCGCGTCTCACCATCGGCGTACAGCCCCGCCAGTAGAACGCAGGACTTCACCTGCGCGCTCGCCATCGGAAGTTCGTAATCAATGCCCTTGAGCGCTTGACCGCCTCGAATTGTCAGCGGCGGTCGCCCACCCTCGGCGGACTCGATGTGCGCCCCCATCAAGCGCAGCGGGTCAACCACGCGCCCCATCGGACGCTTGGTCAGCGAGGCGTCCCCTGTCAGCTCGGTATCAAATTCCTGCCCGGCCAGAAGCCCTGCGAAAAGACGCATCGCCGTACCGGAGTTACCGACATACAGGGGGCCATCCGGTTTCTTGAGCCCATGAAGGCCCACGCCATGAATGACCACACGCCCCTGATCCGGACCCTCGATCGCAACGCCCATCTCACGAAAGGCCTGGAGGGTCGCAAGACTGTCCTCACCTTCAAGGAAACCATCCACCTGAGTCACGCCGTCGGCCAGCGCGCCAAGCATGATGGCACGATGAGACATAGACTTGTCGCCCGGCACGCGAATGCGCCCTTCGACGGCCCCGCCGGCCTGGGCACGATAGGTAATGCTGCGTTGTTCCATCGACTGATAACTCGACTGATTCAAGAGTGTTTCAAAGTAATGCCGAGCGTGGCTCGCGCGCGAAAAGATCGAAAGCATAGCGTCGCCATCGCTTGACTCAACAGCGCACCTCAAACGCGCCACGCCCTGTTCGAACTCATCAAGCGCATCCAGCACGGCCGTCTTGTTGGCCATGAACACATCGCGCCACATGACCGGGTCACTGCCGGCAATGCGGGTAAAATCACGAAACCCGCCTGCGGCGTATTGAAATATTTCGAGCCGCTCATCCTGACGCGCCAGCGTATCGACCAGTGAAAACGCCAGAAAGTGCGGAAGATGACTGGTGCGCGCCAAAACATCATCGTGGTGTTCGACGCTCATGCTCAACACCTGCGCGCCGAGGCGCTGCCAGAGCGATGCCACCAGCTCGAAGGCCTCGCTCCGATTGGTCGCCTCAGGCGTCAAAATCACATTGTGATTGGCATAAAGCGTCGGGTTTGCCGCTTTGACGCCGCTTTTCTCAGACCCCGCAATCGGGTGCCCAAGCACTACATTATCCGGTACATGCCCGAACACCCGGCATACGCTTTCGCGCACCGCGGCCTTGGTGCTGCCAACGTCAGTCAGAACCAGCGCATCATGCCACACCGGTGTAAGTGCACGAAGCACCTGCTCAACGGCAAGCACGGGAACACATACAACGATCAGATCGGCCTCTCGCCCCATGGCCTCGATCGACCCGAACGCATCGATGATTCCCATCGACCGTCCGACCTCGAGTTCATCATGGCAGGCATCGCTTGCAAGAATCCGGCCCTTGAACCCCTGTGCTTTCAGTCCCGCAGCAATGGAGGCACCGATCATGCCAAGCCCGATAATCAGAATCGAATCGGTATGTTCAAGCACTCGCGGTGTGGATGCAGGCGCGGCCGATGTCACAGAACACCCACCGGATAGGACCCCAGCACCTTCAAATCCGCCGTACGCTCAGAGGCCTCGGCAAGCGCTGCCTTGACCCGTTCATCATCACCATGCCCTTTGAAATCGATAAAGAAGACATAGCTCCAGGCACCGTTATGCGACGGCCGACTCTCCAGGCGCGTCATGTCGATGCCATGGCGGTGAAACGGCTCGAGCAGATCATGCAGTGCGCCCGGCTGGTTACGCATGGCCGCCACAATGGATGTCTTGTCGTCGCCGCTTGGCGGCACATCGTGGGTGCCGATGATCAGGAATCGGGTCGAGTTGTCGGGCTGGTCCTCGATCTTTTCGGCCACCCGCTCAAGCTCATAGCGCTTCGCCGCCATATCGCCCGCGATCGCGGCGCTGTGCCACTCACTCTTGACCAGGCGCGCCGCCTCGGCGTTGGAAGATACCGCGACCCGTTCGGCATGGGGGTAGTGGGCATCGAGCCACTTGCGGCACTGCGCTAGCGACTGACTGTGCGAGTAGATGCGTGAAATCTGGTCACGGCGCGTGCGCTCGGACACCAACAGATGGTGGTGAATACGAAGCACCACTTCCCCGTTGATCTTGAGTGACGGTGAGGCCATGAACGAATCGAGCGTGTGGCTGACAATGCCTTCGCTTGAATTCTCGACCGGCACCACGCCGTAATGCGTCGCGCCCGCCTCGACCTCTCGAAAGACCTCGTCGATCGCATTGGTCGGCACCGGCACGGCACTGCCCCCGAAATGCTTGAGCGCGGCCTGCTCGGTAAAGGTGCCCTCGGGCCCCAGATAGGCCACACGAACGGGCTGCTCAAGCGCCAGACACGAGGACATGATCTCGCGAAAAAGACGCGCCATTTCCTCGTTACTCAAGGGGCCGTCGTTGAGCTCCATGACACGTCTAAGCACGCGCGCTTCGCGCTCGGGCCGGTAGAACACTGCACTCGGGTCTTCGGTCAGCTTGACGCTTGCAACCTGCTGCGCGCAGCGAGCGCGCTCGCTGATCAATGCGAGAATGTCGCTGTCCAGTTGATCGATACGCTGACGAAGCGATTCCAGGGAATCGCTCGTGCTTGAAGAAGAATCGGTCATGCTCGCTCCTAACCGTGTCGGCGCTCGAAATCGGTCATGAACTCGATGAGCGCGTCCACGCCTGATTCCGGCATTGCGTTATAGATGCTGGCGCGCATGCCGCCAACGCTTCGATGCCCTTTCAGCGCAAGAAGCCCCGCCGCCTCGCTTTCGGACAAGAACGTCGAATTGAGCGCGTCATCGGCAAGCGTGAACGGTACGTTCATGATCGAACGGCTGCGCTCGACAATGGGGTTATTGTAAAGCCCGCTGTTGTCGATCGCCTGATAGAGCTTGGCCGCCTTGCGGCGGTTGATCTCGGCCATCGCCTCGACCCCGCCCTGCTCTTTCAGCCATTGAAAGACAAGCCCAGAGAGGTACCAGGAATAGGTCGCCGGAGTGTTGTACATCGAGCCATTGGCGGCCATGAGCTGATAGGAGAGCATCGATGGAATGCTCGACTGCGCACGGTCGAGCAGGTCGTTTCGAACGATCACCAGCGTAATGCCGGCCGGGCCGATGTTTTTCTGAGCGCCTGCGTAGATCACGCCGAATTTCGACACATCGACCGGCGTCGACAGAATGGACGACGACATGTCGCAGACTACCGGCACATCCACCTCCGGCACGTGATCGAACTGCAGACCGCCGATGGTTTCGTTATCGGTGTAATGCAGATACGCCGCGTCGTCGGTAAGCGAAAGGCTGCCCTGAACCGGGGCTTCGGTGTAGTTATTGGCATCACTTGAGGCAATAACCTCGGCCCCCACCAGATGCTGAGCTTCCTTATAGGCCTTCTGGGACCAGATGCCGGTATCGATGACGTTGGCCCGACCGCCCTTGCCGGTCAGATTAAGCGCGGTGGCCGCAAACTGCGTCGCGGCGCCCCCCTGGACAAACAGCACGCTGTAATTGTCCGGCACTCCCATCAAGTCGCGGAAGTCAGCTTCTGCCCGGTCGGCAATCGCCATATAATCCGCGCTTCGATGACTCATTTCCATGACCGAAAGGCCCTTGCCCTGATAGTCGAGCAACTCGGCCTGAGCGCGCTCGAGCACGGCCTGCGGAAGCGTTGCCGGGCCCGAGCAGAAATTAAAGTGTCTCGTCATCTGACAAGCGTCCTTCCAACTGAACGAACGGGTCCCCCGCTCGCTGATTCACCCTGCAGGCAAGGCCTGCCTGAAAAAGCGGGCAGTGCACGCACCACCCGCCCCCTGTTCATGCCTCGGAATCGTCCGACTCGAGCTCGGACGCGTCTTCTTCCGACGCTTCCAGCTCCGTTTCGTCCGGAATCAGATCGTCGAGACGCACCGTCGCCACGAGCTGCTCCCCTTTCGAGGTCCGAATCAGCGTCACCCCCTGGGTATTGCGCGAGCTGATCGAAACTTCCTCGACACGGGTACGCACCAGAGTGCCCCGGTCGGTAATCATCATCATCTCATCAAGCGCGGCCACCTGAATTGCGGCAACCAGCGGGCCGTTACGCTCAGAGGTCTGCATCGCGATAACGCCCTGCCCACCTCGGCCACGAAGCGGGAATTCCTCGAGCCGGGTACGCTTGCCATAGCCGTTCTCGGACGCCGTCAGGATGTAGGCCTGACTCTGCTGATCGCCCGACAGCGGCTCATCGGCGTCGACCGAGTCGTCGTCGGCCGAGTCATCGATGGTGGTCGATTTTGGAATAATCAGGCTGATGACCTTGGCATCGCCCGTTAGGCGCATGCCTCGAACACCGCGCGCCGTTCGCCCCATCGAGCGTACGTCCGTTTCATCGAACCGGATGGCCTTGCCGTTGGACGAGCACAAAATGGCGTGATCGGTACCGGAGGTAATCGCGGCCCCAACCAGGCGGTCACCCTCATCGAGATCCAGCGCGATCAGACCTGCACTTCGGGGGCGCGAGAACTGGTCGAGACCGGTTCGCTTAACGGTGCCGTTGGCGGTTGCAAAGAAGATGTAGCTGTCGGCGCGGTATTCCTTGACCGGCAAGATCGCGGTAATCCACTCACCGTCATCAAGTGGCAGCAGATTGACCAACGGCTTTCCGCGCGAGCCACGGGAGGCCTGCGGCATCTCATAGACCTTGAGCCAGTAGACCTTGCCCTTGTCGGAAAAGAGCAGCACGGTGTCGTGGGTCGAAGCCACCAGCAGATGCTCGATGACGTCTTCATCCTTCATGCTCGTTGCCGACTTGCCGCGCCCGCCGCGTTTCTGGGCCTGATAATCCGACAGCGGCTGCGTCTTGGCATAGCCCGAGCGTGAAATCGTGACCACCATGTCCTCTTCGTTGATGAGGTCTTCGATGGTCAGGTCCTTGCGACTGGTCTGGATCTCGGTCAGTCGAGCGTCGCTGTACTGATCGCGAACCGCCTCAAGCTCTTCGCGGATCACTTCCATCAGCCGATCGGCGGAGGCCAGAATGCGCGTTAATTCAGCGATCTTGTCCAGAATGGACTTGTACTCGTCCAGAAGCTTTTCGGTTTCAAGCCCGGTCAGGCGGTGCAGACGCAGTTCCAGAATCGCCTGAGCCTGGGCCGGCGTCAGACGGTATTCCGTGCGGTTTTCCGAAAGGCCGCGACCCGGTTCCATGTCGTCCGGCTCGCAAGCCGAGGCGCCAGCACGGTCGAGCATGTCGAGCACCTGACCGGGCTGCCATACGGCATTGATCAGTTTTTCCTTTGCCTCAGACGCCGACGGGGACGCCTTGATCAGCTCGATCACCTCATCGATGTTCGAAATGGCAACCGTCAGACCTTCGAGCAGGTGCCCGCGCTCCTTGGCCTTTCTGAGCTCATAGAGCGTTCGTCGGGTAACGACTTCACGGCGGTGGCGAATGAAGGCTTCAAGCAGCTGCTTCAGGTTCAGCGTCTTGGGCTGGCCGTTATCGAGCGCGACCACGTTGATGCCGAACACGGTTTCAAGCTGCGTCTGAGCGAACAGGTTATTGACGATGACGTCGCCGTTTTCGCCCCGCTTGGTTTCAATCACCACACGAAGGCCTTCTTTATCCGACTCATCGCGGAGTTCGGCAATGCCTTCGATGCGTTTTTCCTTGACCAGCTCGGCGATCTTTTCGATCAGTCGTGCCTTGTTGACCTGATACGGAAGCTCGGTGATGACAATGTGGTCGCGGCCGGTCTTTTCATGATGCTCGACCGTGTGACAGGCGCGCACATAGATACGCCCACGCCCGGTACGGTAGGCATCCATGATGCCGGCTCGGCCGTTGATGATGCCGCCGGTGGGGAAATCCGGGCCGGGAACATACTCCATCAGATCATCGACGGTAAGCTCGTGATCATTGATGAGCGCGAGGCAGGCATTGATGACCTCGCCCATGTTGTGCGGCGGAATATTGGTTGCCATGCCGACCGCAATGCCGGACGCGCCGTTGACCAGCAGGTTCGGCACCCGGGTCGGCAGCACGTCTGGGATGCGCTCGGTACCGTCGTAGTTGTCGACCCAGTCGACGGTTTCCTTTTCCAAATCCGAAAGCAGTTCATGCGACAGGCGCGCCATGCGCACCTCGGTATAGCGCATCGCGGCAGCACTGTCGCCGTCGATCGATCCGAAGTTGCCCTGGCCATCCACCAGCACATAACGCATCGAAAAGCTCTGCGCCATGCGTACGATGGTGTCATAAACCGCGCTATCACCATGGGGGTGATATTTACCGATCACGTCGCCCACGACACGAGCGGATTTCTTGTATGGCTTGTTCCAGTCGTTGCCAAGCTCATGCATGGCAAAAAGCACCCGTCGGTGAACGGGCTTGAGGCCATCGCGAACATCGGGCAGCGCGCGCCCGATGATGACGCTCATGGCGTAATCGAGGTAGGACTGCTTAAGCTCGTCCTCGATGTTGACTGGCAGAATCTCTCTGGCGATCTCACCCATGGGTCGTCGAATCCTTTAAACAGCGTCCGGCAGATAGACAGGCCACGCATCCCGGCACGTCGAATTACCGAAGTACGTAAGCGGTGCGACTCATCGTCTACCGACACCCAAGACGGTTAATAAATCAGGCCGGAGTGTACCATAGTCGATCCCTGACGCGGCATGCCCAGCCGTTATCCCGACATGAAATCAGACGGCACTGGCCGAGCGGCCCTTCCTTCGACATAATGTGGCGCTCTCAAAGGAAGGTCATCATGTGGTTCAAGCATTTACATCTCTACCGTCTTCATGACGAACAGGTTATCGACCTCGAATCGCTCGACGACGCACTGTCGACGCAGGCGTTCAGGCCGGTCGGCCCGTTCGAAGCCAAACGCGTGGGCTGGCAGTCACCGGGCGGGCGACTCGACCAGAGTCTGGTGCGCGACATCGAAGGCCATCGGCTGCTGACCATGGGCTGTCAGGAACGGCTGCTGCCGAGTGCGGTGATCAAGGAAGTGCTCGAGGAGCGCTGTCTCGAGCAGGAAGCCGAGCAGGGTTTTCCGGTCACTCGCCGCGACAAGCAGGCGCTCAAGGAAAAGCTGACCGAGGAACTCCTGCCTCAGGCCTTCACGCGCTCGACCCGCGTCGATATCTGGTGGGATACGCGCAACCGCTTGATCGGGGTGCACTGCGCCAGTCAGAAACGCGCCGAAGAAGCGCTTGATCTGCTTCGTCAAAGCCTTGGCTCACTCAAGGTCGCACCGATTTCGATCGCCGTTCCACCAGGCCGGACCATGACCGGTTGGCTGAATGACCCGACCACCCGACCGGACACCCTGCTGCTGGGTGATCAAATCGAGCTGCGCGCGGCCAATGAAGAGGAAGGCGTGCTGCGAGGCCGCCAGGTGGATCTTGAATGCGATGAGATTCAGGCGGCGCTGTCAGCCGGTCGGCGCGTAAGTCAGCTGGGCCTGATTGCTGACGGCCAGATGCGCTTTACCCTTCATGAAGACCTCGCCATCAAATCGATTCGATTCGACGACGCTCTGACCGAGGAGGCCGATGAATCGCTCTCCGACGAGGACCCGCTCCTCAAGCTCGATACCGAATTCTCGCTGATGGCGCATACCCTGTCGGCCACCTTGAGCCAGCTGATCGAGTGGCTCGGCGGCGAAACCCAGTTCACTACATCCGAGCCATGACCACCGATAACGCCGACGATCCCTACGCCAAGATTCGCCCCTATCACGACGATGAAGTAGCGCCGGTACTTACGCGTCTGGCCGAGTGTGACGAGTTTCTCGACACAATTACCCGCTACCGCATGCCACGGCTTTCAAAGCGCATGCCTGGGCTTGCCAGACGGCTGGTGAGCTTCGGGCTCAAGCGGAAGATGCGTGGCGTCGAAAGCGTCCAGGGCTTTCAGCAGCACATTGCCTACTACATGAACCAGATGCTCGAACGAAGCGTCGATGAGTTCGTGGTAGAGGGGCTTGACGCGTTGGAAGGCGATACCGCCTATCTGTTTTTTGGCAACCATCGCGACATTGCGCTTGACCCGGCGTTCGTCAACTACGCCCTCTACCTTCAGGGGCGCAACACGGTACGCATCGCCATCGGCGACAACCTGCTTCAAAAGCCTTATGTGACCGATCTGATGCGCCTGAACAAGAGTTTCGTGGTGCCTCGCTCGGCCAAGGGCAAGCGGGCGATGCTCGCCGCCTATCAGATGCTGTCGGGCTACATTCGCCATTCGATCACTCGCGACAACCACTCGGTGTGGCTGGCTCAGCGTGAGGGGCGCGCCAAGAATGGCGTCGACCGCACGGATAACGCCATCATCAAGATGCTCAGCATGGCGGCCCGACAGGGAGACAAGGGCTTGAGCCTTGCTGGCGCCATTAACGAGCTGCGCATTGTTCCCGTCTCGATCAGTTACGAGTTTGATCCCTGCGACGTGCAAAAGGCGCGCGAGCTCAAGGCGGTCGATGACGGCCAGAGTTACGAGAAGAAGCCGTACGAGGACATTCTCTCCATCGCCTCCGGCATCTCCGGCTACAAGGGGCGCGTCAAGCTGGTGTTTGGCACGCCGATCGTGCTCAACGACGAAACTGTCGACATCGCCGACCATATCGACGCACAGGTGCTTGATAACTACACCCTGTTTCCGTCGCATTATCTGGCACTCGAAGCCAGCGGTCAGGCACCGGAACTGATCGATACGACATCGATCACGGACGCCGATCGCGCCACGTTCAATGCACGCCTTGCAGAGGTCCCTGCCGAGCTTCGCCCCTGGTGGCTCTGCCAGTACGCAAATCCCGTTCTTAACAAGCACGGCCGCCTCTAGCCTCAACGATTCCAGGTAACGGCAATAAATTCGGTCGCCCCTGTCTAAACCTATCCTTAAAAGCGCTCTCATGAGCGCTTTTTTTATGGATCAACGCCGCCTGTAGACCGCCCTGTATCTTACATGCATGAATTTTGATTTTCGCCTTGCACCCCCCCGCGGAAAAACTAAACTCGATTCAAGGATTACTTATTGACGCTGACCTGCCCGTTTCGACGGCCCTGCCTCCATCACGAGTCGCTCAACATGTTTACCAGTCAGTCTCCTTTCTCTCCGTTTCTCAATCCGTTCGGTGCGCCCATGTTCGAAGGGCTCAATATTCCCATGTTCAATACGGAAACGGTCGAACAATGGCTGGCCAACCTGCCGGGCATGAGCACCTTTCAGCAGCAAACGCTCGACGCCGAGCGTTTTCCGAAAATCCCTCCGGAAACCCTTTTTGCGTTAAGCAGTCAGTACAGCCTCGAAGTTACTCAGCTGTGGCAGCAGATGCTGATGGCGCAGACGCCACAACTCGATGATCCCCGGTTTACCGCCGAAGCCTGGCGACATCCGGTGTACGGCTCGATCGCCGCCCTTTATCTTTTGAACACGCGCTTTCTTCTAAATCTCGCCGAAGCGCTCGAAGGCGATCGCAAAACCTGCGCTCGGGTGCGCTTTTGCATTGAACAGTGGGTCGCGGCCAGTGCTCCGAACAATTTCTTGAACACCAACCCTGAAGCGCTTTCGCGTCTGGAAGCAACCGGTGGAGAGAGCCTTCGTCGCGGGATCGAAAATTTCTGGTCCGACTTTGCCAAGGGTCGCATTTCGCAAACCAACGAAGGCGCCTTCGAGGTCGGTCGCGACGTGGCGCAGACCCCGGGTGAGGTCATTTTCGAAAATGAGCTGATTCAGCTGATTCAATACTATCCAACCACCGATAAAGTGCACGAAACACCCCTTCTGATCGTGCCGCCCTGCATTAACAAGTTCTACATTCTCGATCTGCAGCCCAAGAACTCGCTGGTTCGATTCGCACTCGACCAGGGCCACAACGTTTTTCTGATTTCCTGGCGAAATATAGATGACACGTTGGCCCACTCGACCTGGGACGATTACGTCGACAGCGGCGTCATGACAGCCATTCGGGTCATGCAGGACATCACACGGCAAAAGCAGGTCAATACGCTCGGATTCTGCGTGGGCGGCACCCTGCTCTCATGCGCGCTCTCCGTATTCAAGTCACGCGGTGAAACGCCTGCAAAGAGCCTGACGCTGCTGACGTCGATGCTCGATTACACCGATACCGGCATGCTCGATGTCTTTATCGATGAGAACGCAGTGCGGTATCGGGAAAAGACCATCGGCGGCCACGGCGGCCTTCCTCCACGGGTGCTCAAGGCCCATGAGCTGGCCAATGCCTTCTCGTTTCTTCGTCCGAAGGATCTGGTGTGGAATTATGTGGTGGGCAATTACCTGAAAGGCGATACGCCGCCCCCCTTCGATCTTCTTTACTGGAACAGCGATGGCGCCAACCTGCCAGGGCCAATGTTTGCCTGGTACCTGCGCCACACTTACCTGCAAAACGACTTGAAAACACCGGGCGCAGTCACCGTCTGCGATCATGCGCTTGATCTCAGCGCACTCGAAGTACCGGCCTATCTGTACGCCTCGAAAAGCGATCACATTGTTCCCTGGCAAAGCGTATATCGAAGCGCATGCGTACTTGGCGGCAACAAGCGGTTCGTACTGGGGGCCTCCGGTCACATCGCCGGTGTGATCAATCCACCCATCAAGAACAAGCGCTGCCATTGGCTGGGTCAAAGTGATGATCTGTCGGACGCGCCGGACGCGTGGATTGATGACGCAACAGAGCACCCAGGCAGTTGGTGGACCGACTGGGCCAATTGGCTGGATCAATTCGGCGGTCCTCGAAAAGCACGGTTCAAGACACCGGGCAATGCAACCTACACGCCGATTGAAAAAGCGCCGGGGCGCTACGTCAAAACTGCGGCGTAACGGGGTACCACAAAAACGACGCCTTTCGAGTTTGAGAGGCCATGAAACACCCATTAAAGGAGAGAAGTGTCATGTCTGATAAACGCATCGCGTTCGTCACCGGCGGTATGGGCGGCATCGGAACAGCCATCAGTCAACGACTGTATAGCGATGGCTATAGAGTTGTGGTGGGGTGCAGCGTGAATTCGGCCCGCAAGGATAAATGGCTTGCCGACCAGAAAGAACAAGGCTTCGAATTCGACGTCAGCGAAGGCAACATCAACGATTGGGAGTCGGCGCGGGAGAGCTTCCTCAAGGTTCGCGAATCAATCGGCCCCATCAGTATTCTGGTCAACAACGCCGGCATCACGCGTGACGCAGTGTTCAAGAAAATGTCGCCCGAAGACTGGAACGCTGTCATCAACACCAACCTGACGGGGCTTTTCAATACCACCAAACAGGTGATCGATGACATGCTTGAAAGCCAATGGGGCCGCATCATCAATATCGCCTCGGTCAACGGCCAGAAGGGGCAGTTCGGACAAACCAACTACTCCGCGGCCAAGGCCGGCATCCATGGCTTCACCAAGGCACTAGCCCAGGAAGTCGCTTCGAAAGGCATTACGGTCAATACCGTCTCTCCGGGTTACATCGAGACTGATATGACCGCCGCCATCAAGGAAGAGGTGCTCGACAAGATCAAGTCCGGCATCCCCAACAAACGCCTTGGCAAACCCGAAGAGATTGCCTCAATTATCAGCTGGCTCGCATCCGAGGAATCCGCCTACTCCACCGGCGCCGAGTTCTCGCTTAACGGCGGGCTGCACATGAGTTAATCTGGCAAAAATTCGCCAACGATAAGAAAACCCGGCCTGCGCCGGGTTTTTCACAATGGACACGCTATGAGCGAACACGCCTCCCCCCGGCTGATCAAGAAATATCAGAACCGACGGCTCTACGACACCAAAGCCAGCGCTTACATCACGCTTGCCCAGGTCAAGGCACTGATTCTCGAGCAGGAAGATATCTGTGTGGTCGATGCCAAGACCAACGACGACATTACCCGCAGCATCCTGCTTCAAATCATTCTCGAAGAAGAAAGCACCGGCGGCGAGCCGCTGTTCAACAGCGACATGCTGCAGTCCCTGATTCGTTTTTACGGCCACGCCATGCAGGCGCCCATGGGGCAGTACCTGGAACAGCAGATCAGCTACATTCGAGAGTTTCAGAATCAGCTTGCCAAGCAAGGAGTCAACGCATATCGCCCGGAAAACGTCGAACAGGTCTGGGCCTCGATGCAACGCATGCAGCCCCCGTTCATGAAAGACATGATGGAAAGCAACCTGCGGCAATCACAGGCGTTCATGAAACAGATGCAGTCGTTCTGGACGTCGCCATTCAAGCGCCGTGACGACGATGAATGACCGCAGCCGATCTATCCTGGCCATAAAAACCGTACTGCGCAGATATAAAAGCCACACTGCGCAGACATAAAAAAAGCCCCATGAATGGGGCTTTTTTTGTATGAGCGATCAACGCTGACTCGGGAAAACAACCACCTGCCCGGGTGTTTGGCGACGAACCTCACGATCAACACCTGACTCCGCTTCGAGCTTTTCTGCACGTTTACGCGTCAACGAGGCAACCTTATTCGGTGTCGACGCTGCTGCCGCGCCTGCTGAGCCGCTGGAAGCAGTCAACACGTTTGCATGAGAACTACCCTGGTGAGGCGTAACGGCCGTGAACGGAGTCGCGTACTTTTTCTCGGCACGACGAAGGCTCTGAAATCCGAGGGCAACATAAAGCGCCGCGGTTACCAGGCAGAGGCTGCCGCCAGAGATGCTCAATAGATTCGCGTGGGACGGCACCAAACAAAGCGCAATCAGAAATGACGTCAGAGACAGATGGCCGAGAACACCGCTCACACGATTGATGCGATGATGCGGCGCCTGCTTGAGCGCAGTGTCAATGGTCGCTGACGTCTTTGAGAACGAACGTGCGGCCAACACAAGCGCGATAACGCCGATCGACAGCATCATGGCCGCTTCAGAGGATACGGTAAGCCCCCAGGTCACCATCGCGCCACCGAACAGGGCGTAGGTCAGACCGCTTGAAACCATATCGATGAACTTGCCGGCCGAGCTGAAGGCGGTGCCGAAACGCGGAAGTGAATGGCTCAGGGCGCCAATCAAACGATGCGCCAACAAGGCGACACCCGCCAGCTCGAGCTGCCCCGCCCACAGGGCAGGCACGGCAAGAAGACCGACCACAAAGCCGATGACGGCAAGTTTTGTCGGCGTAACGCCCTTGTTGGCCAACAACGTTGTAAGTCTTGAAACGAGAGACTGACTGCGCGCATCGATTCGATAATTAGGCATCTATCACGATCCTCCTGACGGAGAATATCCCTGTGTTGGTTCGAATATGTGGCTCCATCCTGGAGTGATCCCTGTGTAGATGCTGTGCAGAATAGTCGAATCTAGTACTTTGGCGTATCAACCCGGCGCATCGGCACAATTTTATACTGGCGCTTCATTCTTTTTCATCAGCAAACGCCGGTTGTATACAAAAAGACACAGCCTATGAACTTAATTTTGCTGATCCTCTTTTTTTGCGCATGTACCAAAAAGGCCAGCTTATTCAGCTGGCCTTTTTGGTACATGCCTGAAACATTCGCCATATTACTTCATGGCCAGGCGCTCGCTGATGTCCGCACGGTCAATCGGGCGTCGTGCCTGCCAGAAATAACGCGACCAATACGGGTTATCGAGTTTTGAAAGCCGGACACCGGTCGAGGAAGACGCGTGCATGAAGTAGCCCTCGCCCACATAGATACCGACGTGTCGATCGCTACGCTTGGGCCGGAAGAAAACAAGATCACCGGGCTTGAGCGCGGCCTTGCTGATCTTGTTGCCCTCGAGCACCTGACCGAGCGTCGTACGTGGCAAGTCGATATCGAACGAATCACGGAATATATGCTGCACCAGCGCCGAACAATCGACTCCCGAGCGGCTTGTTCCGCCATAGCGGTAAGGCGTGCCGGCCCAGGCGTCGTACTCGCTCATCAATGACGTTCGAATCGTTGCCCAGCTCACCGTCGACGGCGATGGCGTTGCGGCGGCGGTACCACCACCGGGGCGCTTTGAGCGTGGCGTCGTCTTGGGAGTACTCATAGACGGCATTGCCACATCGTAATACTGGGACTGAGTCGATGGTTGTTGCGCAGCACAGCCGCCAAGAAGCGCCAGTACCGCCAGACTGCCAAGCCAATGCCTCATGAATAACGCCTCGAACACCGCCGAAGACACCAACGCCTCGGCATCCATGGTTGAAAGATGTGCCCGGTGTCTGATCGCGGCCACCGCGAGTCAGAACACCAACAACCAACGCATGATGCACGTTTTGGCACAATATATGCAATTAATGCACGGCGAAGGTTAAGCGATCTTTAGGCTTTGCGGGCATGCTGGCCAAAAAGTGGCCCTTATCGGGGCCTAAAACAGGAAGACACCCTTTTTCGTTTCAAATAATACACACTGACGTATTTTTTAATTGACGGCTCTGCCCTACTATAGAGTGATGGCGTCTGGCGATCGCCACGCTCACCGAACAACCTCGTCTGTTCGGCTTTTATCGCAACCCACCACGCCGGAGCGCGACATGAACAACAAGCATCTCAGTGAATTGAAACAGCAGTACGTGGCCAAGGGCGCGCCGCACATGATCCAGGCCTTTGCAGACACGGCCGAAAACGCCGAAATCTGGGACGTCGAAGGCAACCGTTACATCGACTTCGCTGGTGGCATCGGCGTGCTCAATCTGGGGCACCGCCATCCCAAGGTGGTTGAGGCCATCAAGGCACAGCTTGATAAAGTCATGCACACCTCGGCTGCGGTAATGCCCTACGCTCCTTACGTTCACTTGTGCAAGCGCCTGTGCGATGCCGTGCCGATCACGGGCGACACTCGGGCAGTGTTGGTCAATAGCGGTGCCGAAGCCGTTGAGAATGCCGTCAAGATTGCACGCGCTGCCACCGGGCGCAGCGCCGTCATTGCCTTCGATGGCAGCTTCCACGGCCGTACGATGATGACCCTTGCGCTGACGGGCAAGGTACTGCCGTACAAGCACGATTTCGGCCCGATGCCGGGCGATGTCTTTCGGGCACCTTACCCGAACCCGACCCACGGCGTCAGTGACGAGCAAAGCCTGGCGGCCATCGAGAAGCTGTTCAAGACCGATGTCCCCGCACACCGCGTGGCTGCCATCATTATCGAACCGGTTCAGGGCGAAGGCGGATTTTATCAAGCCTCCCCAGCGTTCATGCAGTCGCTGCGCGCGCTCTGCGATGAACACGGCATTGTCCTGATCGCCGACGAAGTGCAATCCGGCTTTGCGCGCACCGGCAAACTCTTTGCCATCGAGCACACCGACGTCGAACCGGATCTGATCACCACGGCCAAAAGCCTTGCCGACGGCATGCCGCTGGCGGCCGTGGTTGGCAAGGCCGACATGATGGACGCCTCCGGGCCCGGCTCGCTCGGCGGCACCTACGGCGGCAATCCGCTGTCCTGCGCCGCCGCGATTGCCGTGATGGACGCCATCGAGGAAGAGGATATTCTCGGGCGAAGTCAGCGTATGGGCGAGGCACTTGCTGAACGCTTCCATACGTGGCAGGCACGCTTTAGTCACGTCGATCATTCCCGAAACGTCGGGGCGATGGCCGCCTTCGAGCTCGTGGACGAACACGGCGCACCGTGTGCCGTAAAAACCAAGGCCTTGACCCAGAAGGCCGCCGAAAACGGCTTGATCCTGCTTTCCTGCGGCTTTTACTCGAATACCATTCGAGTGCTGGTGCCGCTGACGGCCACCGACGACGTCCTGCACGAAGGACTCGACATCATCGAGCGCTGTCTCGAAGAACTTTGAGATGTCATAAAAAAAGGCCCCGATGGGGCCTTTTTTGGTTTAGCGCTCGCTTACTGCTTGAGCAAATGGCGCTGAAGCCAGTTACGAACCCGAACCACGAACTGCTCCTGAAACACCACACACAGCGCAACGGTCAAAATCAAAAAGACCGGGTAGTACCAGATCGAAATCGGGCCGGCCGCATCGAAACACTGGCGAAACTCACCGGCCATGCACAAGGATGGCTCACCCGAAAGCACTCGTTCGACGCGCGAGAAGATAATGTAAAACGGCACATGCAGCGCAAACATTGGAAGCGACGCCCCACCCAGGCGCGTTGCAAACCGCGTTATCGAGGCGCGCTTTGGCATCGGCATGAACAGGCACAGATAGACCAGCGCCAGCTGCGCCGGCAACAAAAGGCCATTGTGCATGAAGTAGTACCAGACGTGCCCCTTGGTCAGAAGCACCTCGGCAATGGCAATCGACACAACAATCAATCCCACCAGCGCCCAGCGCTTGCCAATGCTCAGACGACGCCCCTGTGAGCGACGGCGCGTGTATAGACCACACAGCAAGATCCCGGCGAGAAACTCAGGGAGTCGAATGATCGGATTACGGTGAAGAATGCCGGTCTCGGGCATGCCGTAATCGGTGTACAGGCTCACCAAGATCGTCGGGATCAGATAGATCGCCATCACGAGCGCCATGGCGCGGTAGAACTTTCTGAGCCGAACCAGTCGCGTCGCAGCGAACGGAAAGACCATATAGAAGAAGAACAGCGTCGAAATCGACCAGGACGGCGGATTGAACGTCAGATAGTACGGGTTCCAGGCATGCAGAAGGGTCAGGTTCAACACGACGTTCAACGCCGCCTCACCGGTACTCATGAAGTGATGAAGCGGATTGGGCGTGGCCTGGCCCATGTCGTTGTTGACGTCATAGATCGTGAACAGCGCAGACGTCTTGGCATCCTCCGGCACGATTGCCAGGTATGGAATCAGCGACATGACCGCAATGGTCAGAAGAAACGAGCCGATGTGAATGGGATAGAGGTTCGAAAACCGCTTTACCATGAAGCTTCTGGCCGGCTCACGCATCTCGTTATGCTCGTTGAGATAGACGTGTGTCAGCAAAAACCCCGACAACACGAAGAAGGTGCTGGTCGAAAAAAAACCGACCTGTGTGACCAGGTGACCCCACCCTTTCGTTTCCGGGTAATAGTGCATGGTATGGAAAATGACGATGTAGAGGCCGAGCAGAAATCGCATCCACTCGAGGCCGATAAAACGTTCTTTTTTCATGACTCGAAACCATTGGCAAGGCACACCACGGTGCCTGATGCGTTGAACCCCCTCGATGACGACCAATAACCGGCCGTCGAAGACGGGGATCATCTTGCCTGATTCGTATCGAAAAAACCTTACCAATTCGCGCCAGAGCATCGCTTGCGCCAAATCGATGCCCGGTCAAGCCGCGCCTCAACGTAGACGCAAGCCCACGTGCAACGCATCGCGACAGCGCTTTCACGCGAGGGCATTTTGCTTGATCCGCTGTCTCGTTACTCAGACTCGTCAACGGCGCAGGCAGGCTTCGAGCTCGGATTTACTCACTGGCGAGATGATGACGCAGTACAGGTGTTCAAGCGACTCAGGCAGTGGTTAGAGGCCATCGAGCATGGACCACCCCAACAAAAACGCCCTCCCGAAGGAAGGCGCCAAAAGCCGATCCAAGACTGATCAGATGTGATCACTGACGGCTTTCTGGGTATGGGCAGCCAGCGCCGCTTCAACACGCGTACCATAATCGGGATCGGCGGCCGAGCAGATCGCGATCACGCGCTGTTGAACAGAAGCGGACACATCGACCAGCGTCGAGCCGATCACGTTGGTGATGCGCTCGCGCTGGCCTTCATCGAAACTGCGATAAAGGTTGCCCGCCTGGGACACGTTGTCGTCCTCACTGTTATCGAAATACCCTACCCAGGCCTCTTCCTCGAGCGGCATTGGCGGCTCGATAAATTCGGGGGCGGGCACCGGCGCACCGTTTTCGACACGATCATTCGGGTAGAAATTGGTCAGCGAGTACTGGCCATCCTCACGGTGCATGCCGGCCATAAGGCCATCACGCTGGTAATGATTGACCGGGCAATGCGGGCGATTTACCGGCAGCTGCGCGTAGTTGGCCGTCAGACGGTAACGATGTGCATCCGCGTAGGACCAAAGCCGCGATTGAAGCACCTTATCCGGTGACGCACCGACACCCGGTACGAAATTCGAGGGGCTGAACGCGAGCTGCTCGACCTCGGCAAAGTAGTTATCCGGATTGCGGTTCAATTCAAGCTGACCGATCTCTCGCAGCGGGAAATCGGCATGAGGCCAGACCTTGGTCAAATCAAACGGGTTGATACGGTAGGCCCGGGCCTCGGCTTCGGTCATGACCTGGAGCTTGACGGTCCAGCTTGGAAAATCGCCGTTTTCAATGTGACTGAACAGATCGCGCTGATGGTGGTCCGGGGCAAGCGTGAGCGCCTGCTCATCGGTCACATTCTGGATGCCCTGATTGGTCTTGAAGTGCCATTTGACCCAGACACGCTCGCCATCACGGTTCCACATGCTGAGCGTGTGCGAGCCATAGCCGTTCATGGTGCGATAGCTGTAGGGGATGCCTCGATCCGACATCAGGATCGTGACCTGATGAAACGCCTGAGGGTGATTTGCCCAGAATTCCCAACGATTTTGCCAGTTGACTAGGTTCGAACGCGGGTCCTTTTTCTGGGTATGAATGAAGTCCGGGAATTTACTGGGCTCTCGGATGAAAAACACGGGCGTGTTGTTGCCCACGATGTCGTAGTTGCCCTGTTCGGTATAGAACTTTAGGGCAAATCCACGCACGTCACGGACGTTGTCACCACTGTCCTGACCGCCGGCCACCGTCGAGAACCGAAGCGCGACGGGTGTCGTTTTGCCCGCCTTGTTCAGAAAATCGGCAATCGTAATGTCTGACAGATCATCGCTCAGAGTAAATGTGCCAAAGGCCGCACTGCCACGCGCATGCACCACACGCTCGGGAATCTGTTCCCGATTGAAGTGCGCCAGCTTTTCGAACAGGCGCCAATTGTCAAACGTCAGCGGCCCACGCTCGCCGGCGGTGAGACTAACATCGTCATTAGGCACCGGAGCGCCATTAGCCATGGTGTAGCGCGTGTGATGAGACATGGGAATACCCTCTGTGAGTCGTTATCGAGTTCACGCAGGATATAGAGCCCGGGTATGGCGAGATAATTGGGAAGCCAAATGCCGGCCATCAATTAATTAAATGAATCAAAAAATGAAAATAGATAGCATTTTATAAACCAAAGGCGCATAAAAAAGCGCCCGAAGGCGCTTTTTCGAATAGGCGGTATCCAGGGATCACGCCTTCTTCTTGATCAACGACACGATCCAGAGCAATACGACCGCACCGATCAGCGCTGTGACCAGAGAACCTATGATGCCACCGCTGGAGGAGAGCCCCAGCACGCTCAGGAGCGCACCGCCAATAACAGCACCGACGATACCCACCACAATGTTACCAACAATGCCGAAACCGCCGCCGCGCATGATCTTGCCTGCAATCCAACCTGCAAGACCACCGATGATCAACCAGAGAATAATGCCCATTTTGCGTAACTCCTTTTAAATGTGGGCCGACCCGGTACGTCGGATCGACGCTTTCCATGCAATACATCACATCCCATGCAATACATCCCCAGTGTAGAAAAGACGGTGTATTTTGCCACTCAAACCTGTTTGTCAGAGCCGGGAACAGGCTATGTCAGACAATAGGCGAATAGCGCTTTGGGAACCGATGGATACACTGGCGTCTGAATCAAAAAAAGGTCGGCGTTCAGCGCCCAAACCGTATAAAAATTCGCAAGGGATACTCACCATGCATGCAATAACTATCCTGTCGTTCTTGCTGTTTACCTTAGCGGTGGCCGCACTTACGTGGAAAATCACACGTAACGACGACCATAAGCATTCCAAGGGCTATTTTCTGGCCGGACGAAGCCTTTCTTTTCCGCTGATTGCGGGATCGCTTCTGATGACCAATCTCTCGACCGAACAGATGGTCGGCCTCAATGGCGCCGCCTTCGTCGACGGCTTCAGCGTCATGGCCTGGGAAGTCGTCGCCGTCGTCGCACTGGTGCTGATGGCCCTGTTCTTCTTGCCACGGTTTTTGAAAAGCGGCATCACTACCGTGCCGCAGCTGCTCGACATTCGATTCGACAAGGGCACGCAGTTAATCGCCAACATCATTTTCCTGTTGGCCTACATCGCGATTCTGTTGCCGATCGTTTTGTATTCAGGCGCTGTTGGCTTGCTCGGCATGCTTGATCTGCAAGGGCTGACGGGCATCGAGTCCAACACCACGCTCTTGTGGGGCACCGTCTGGCTGGTGGGTCTGATCGGGTCAATCTATGCCCTGTTCGGCGGCCTTAGAACCGTTGCGGTGTCTGACACCTTGAACGGCATCGGCCTGCTGATCGGCGGGTTCATCATTGTGTACTTCGGCCTTCAGGCCGTCAGCGGTGGCCAGGGGATCGCCCAGGGTTGGGAGACGCTTACCACCTCGATGCCTGAGCGGTTCAACTCACTGGGCACCGAAGAGCAGTCTGTGCCATTTTCCACCCTGTTCACCGGCGTACTGCTGCTAAACGTTTTCTACTGGTGTACCAACCAGCAGATCATTCAGCGCACCTTCGGCGCCAGTAGCCTCGCTGAAGGGCAGAAAGGTGTGCTTCTGACCGGATTTTTGAAGCTGTTCGGGCCGCTGTATCTGGTTATTCCCGGCATGATCGCGTTTTATCTGTACGCCGATCAGGGCATCAAGGCCGACGCGGCCTACGGGCATCTGGTCTTCAATGTATTGCCCCCCTACCTGACCGGCTTCTTCGCCGCCGTCATGGTCGGTGCCATCCTCTCGTCCTTCAACTCGGCACTCAACAGCACCACGACGCTGTTCAGTCTTGGCATCTACAAGCAGGTCCTGCGCAAGGACGCCTCTGACGAGGAAGTGGTCAAATCAGGCAAGGTATTTGGCTGGATCGTCGCGATCGCGGCCATGATCATTGCACCGCTTCTGGCCGGCCAGGAAAGCATCTTCGTCTACCTGCAGAAGATGAACGCGCTGTACTTCATTCCGATTCTGGCAGTCGTGGCCGTCGGCCTTCTTAATCGCCACGTCCCGGCCATTGCCGCAAAGCTCGGCTTGATCCTCGGTTGCCTGGTGATCTTTCTGGTTTACTTCGTACCGCCGTTCACTGGCGTTTTGAACGTCGTTCACGATTTCCACTTCATCGGACTCGTGTTTGTCGGCCTGATCGCCATGATGCTCATCATCGGCAAGCTGGCACCGCGCAAGGAGCCCTGGGTTCAGGAAGACAGCGGCGAAGTCGATCTCACGCCGTGGAAAGGATCGGTTCCTGCAGGTATCGCTTTGATCGTCTGCGTACTGGCCATTTACATCGCCTTCGCATGATCGTTTGATCATTCGACGTTGGACCTTTAACGTCAGACCCCGCATAAAAAAAGCCCCGCTCGGCGGGGCTTTTTCATGGTGCGTAAGTACCGGAATTTGCCCAGCACATACACCGTGTCAGTACCGACGTTCTGTCAGCATTTACTTCTTGTTCGAGGTATTGGTGCTGCTGGACGCGTTGGCGTTAGCCGACGATGCAGCCGTTGCGCTATTTTTCGAAGCCTCGGCCGCTTTCTGAGCCTGGTCAGCGGCGTTCTTGGCAGCGGTTGCCGTACGCTGTGACGCATCCTTGGTTGCACCCTGAACGTTTCCTGCAAACCGAGACGAGGCCTCGGTTGCCTGCTTGGCCTGTTCATGGGCAACGCTTGTCGCGGCTTCGAAATTGCGCTCGGCGTTTTCCATGGCCTGGCGCACCATCTTCTGTACGGTGTCGTAGAAACTTGCGGTAGCGCTGGTGGCCGATTTGGTCATCGATACCGTCGATTCCGCGCCGACCGGTGCGTTTCGAGCAAGATCATCCACGTAGGACTGAAACGCCTGGCTGCGTTCGGCGGCCTTTTTCTCGGCAAGCCTCATCACATCAGACTGCATGCCGGACATGATCTTGTACGCATTTTGGGTGTACGCCATGCTGCGCTCGGAAAACGGCTGGAACATGACGGACTGCAGATTGAAGACTTCCTGAGCTTCACGAGCTGAAAGCATCTTCTGGGTCATGTCCGCACCTTGAGACATCATGTCCTGTGCCGTCCTGAGGTTCAGCTCGGTCAGCTGCTCGACACCTTTCATCCACTGCTGGGTAAAGCCCATCAGCGTATTGATCTGCTCGCGGTAGACGTCTTTCATCTTTTCCGGATTATTCATGGTGTACATCGTATTCTCCTGTCGGTGTCTTACCGATCGTGACTGGATATTCGTCGAACCTTGCGAACCACCCGCCTCGCCAGATTCGTCACCGCCAGTGCCTGACTTATTGTGCACTGCACAATGCAAGTATTGCTGCAGTGCACAATCCTGTCAAGATCTAACTTGCATGATCACGAATAAACTGCAAAAGCTGCGGGTAAAGCTTGGTTCGAAAGCGCCGGCCGGAAAAGATGCCGTAATGCCCGGCCCCCTCCAGGGTAATATGAAAACGACGCGTATCATCGATGCCGGTACACAGATCATGAGCGGACGCTGTCTGGCCGTGGCCTGAAATATCGTCGCGCTCACCTTCCACGGTCATCAAGGCCGTTTCCTTGATGCGAGACGGGTCAACGGGCTCGCCGCGAATGGTCCAGGTCCCCTTGGCAAGCGCGTACTCCTGAAACACGACACGAATGGTATCGAGGTAATATTCGGCCGGCATGTCCAACACCGCGTTGTACTCATCGTAGAACCGACGATGGCTTTCGGCGTCTTCCTCATCGCCACTGAGCAGGTGCTCGTAGAATTCCCAGTGCGACTTGAGGTGCAAGTCCGGATTCATCGCAACGAAACCGGCATGCTGAAGAAAGCCTGGATAGACCTTGCGACCGGCGCCTGGGTAGCCGCCAGGCGCCCGGTGGATGACGTTGTCCTCGAACCACTGAAGAGACTTGTTGTTGGCCAGCGAGTTGACCTCGGTCGGGCTCTTTCGCGCATCGATCGGCCCGCCCATCATCGTGATCGTATTGGGCAGGGCCTCGTTTCGCGCCGCCATCAGCGACAGCGCCGCCAGTACGGGCACCGTGGGCTGACAGACCGAGATCACATGCAGATTGTCGGCACCGATGGTGCGAATAAACGACTGGATGTACTCGACATAGTCATCGAGATGAAACGGCCCTTCATCGTTGGGTACGGTGCGCGCATCCTTCCAGTCGGTGATGTAGACCTTGGCATCGTGCAAAAACTGTCGGACGGTATCGCGCAGAAGTGTCGAATGATGGCCCGAAAGCGGCGCGCACAGCAGTACCTTGGGCTCGTCGGTGAACGTCTGGGCAAGCTCTGCGTTATCGGCGTAGCGCTTGAATCGAATCAGGCGACAAAACGGCCTGTCCTCAACGATCTCCTCGACGATCGGAACAATCGAGCCGCCCTTTTCGATCGTTCGGATGTCGAATTCGGGTTTTTCGTAGTCCTTGCCCAACCGATAGATCAGCTCGTAATTGGCCGCCAAGCGATTGGCCCAGGGAAGGTGGGAAAGACTGTGGCGAGAGTCGGTAAAAAGCTCAGCCGACAGTTTCGCCATCACGGAAACCGGATAGAAGAACGAGCGCTGGAATTCGTAGTACTGGTACAGCATGGTGCTTTCCCCTGTTGTCGCCAAGACCTGACTCTTTTACCAATAGCACACATGACCCGCTTTGTGCACTGCACAATAAAAGAGGTAACGGCCAATAGGCGTCAACCTTCACTCACTATGGAAAAAACATCCTGCTGACACGCTATTTTCGCCAGAACATCGGCGTGACCAGCACCAACACCGTCAGGATCTCGAGACGCCCCATCAACATCCCGAAGCTCAAAAGCCATTTGGCCGCTTCCGGCAACGACGAAAAATTGCCTGCAGGGCCGATGGTATCGCCAAGGCCCGGGCCGACGTTTGCCACCGCGGTCGCCGCACCGGACAATGCCGTCACAAGGTCAAGCCCCATCGCGGCAAGCCCAAGCGCAATCGCGCCCACCGTGAAAAAGAAGAAGAAGGAAAACGCAATAACGGCGCGAATCACATCGTCGGTCAGCATTCGGCCGTTATAGCGCTGGGCGAACACGCCGTTGGAGTGCACCAGGTGCCGGAGCTGGTTGATCAGCATGATGATGCCGATCTGAAAGCGGAAGACCTTCATGCCGCCACTGGTCGAGCCCGAGCAGCCACCGACAAAGGTCAGATAAAAGAAACAGACGATGGCCAGCGGCCCCCAGAGGGTGTAATCGTCGGAGGCGTAGCCGGTGGTCGTGACCACCGAAATCACATTGAAGGCAACTTGGGTCAGCGCATCGAAAAACGGCACGCCGCGCACCACCCGATACACCGTCAGCCCTAGAATGACCACGACCAGCATGTACAGGAGCCCGCGCACCTGCTGATCCTTCCAGAACGAGGACAGCGTCTTTTCGCGCATCATCTTGATGTACAAAACGAACGGCACCGCGCCCAGGAGCATGAATAGATCGGCCATCCACATGATCCAGGGCTTGTCTTCGTAGATGCCGAACGAGCTGTCGTAGTTCGAGAACCCGCCGGTCGCCACCGAGCTCATTCCGTGTACGACCGCGTCCAGGGGCGTCATGCCGGCGAGCCAGTAACCGACAATGGCGATCACGCTGATCAAGAGATATACCACGGTGATCGACTTGGCCACACCGCCTGCCCGCGGCAGGATCTTGTCTGACCAATCCGAGGACTCGGTCTGAAACAGACGCATGCCGCCCACCTGTAGAAACGGCAGAATCGCGATCGCCATCACGATGATGCCGATCCCGCCGACCCACTGCAGCAGCCCGCGCCAGAGCTTCAATCCATCGGAGAGGTTGTCGATACCGACCATGACCGTCGAGCCGGTGGTAGTAACCGCCGAGACCGACTCGAAGACCGCATCCCCCATCGACAGATGAGGCGCGCCGAACACCAGCGGCAGACTTGCGTAGGTAGAGATGGTGACCCAGCTAAGCGTCGTCAGAATGAACATCTGACGCGGCTTCAACTGAATCTCGATTTGCCGCGTCACCAGCAGCATCAACCCGGCCGAGACAAGCGTTACGAGTTCGGCGTAGACAAACGCCCAGAGATCGCTGTTTTGCTCGATAATGAGCACAACCAGCGGCACCGCCATGATGACGGCAAGGACCAGCAACAGCATGGCCAGAATCCGCAGCACCGGACCAACACCGGTCGCCCGCTGGAACAGCGTCAGACGTGACATTTTCTACCCTTTTTGCAAACCAATGTCAGAACGCGCCACTATACGCCCTCCATCGCCCCGGTGCAGCAAGGACACTTTGATCGATGCAAGACTCGACGCTTGATAACTCTCGCCGCACGGCCCAGCGCATCACGCTCCTGGGGGCCGTCTTTGACGCCCTTCTAGGAGGACTGAAGATTGCGGTCGGCTACGTCACACAGTCAGGCGCGTTGATCGCCGATGGCATTCATTCGCTCTCGGACCTGATCACCGATGCCTTTGTGATGCTGGCTACGCATTATGGTCGTCAGGCGCCAGACAGCAACCACCCTTACGGCCACGGGCGAATCGAAACGCTCGGTACGCTCGCCCTCGGTGCCATGTTGATCGGCGTTGCCGCCGCCCTTGCCTGGGATAGCCTCGACCGCCTCCTGACCGGCTCGACGCTTTCAAGCGCCGGCACTGGCGCTATCGTGCTCGCGGCAGCCTCGATGCTGATCAAGGAGGTGCTGTTTCGTGTAACTTTGCACGTCGCCCGCCAGCAGCGCTCGCGTCTTCTGGAGGCCAACGCCTGGCACTCACGCAGTGATGCGCTGTCGTCTCTGGTGGTTCTGGTCGGATTGATCGGGCTTCAGTTCGGCTGGAGCTGGTTTGACAGTGTGGCAGCCATCATCGTGGCCGCGATGGTCGCCAAGGTCGGCGTCGAGCAGATCTGGCACGCCGGGCGCGAACTGATCGACACGGCCCTGCCGCCGGAAGAGGACAAAGTGATTCGCGAACTGGCACTCGGCGTCGACGGGGTGAAGGACGTGCACGACGTTCGAACCCGCACCCAAAGCGGCAGCGTCATGCTGGATCTGCACCTGATCGTGGGCTCGCGCCTGAGCGTTTCCGAGGGCCATGAGATCGGCAACGAGGTCATTCGCACCCTTCGCACCGCACGCCCCGAGCTTGAGGACATCGTCTTTCACATTGACCCCGAAGACGACTCCAACGCCCCGCGGGCCGAACATCGAAAGCCTCTGCCGCTTCGAACCGACGTCATCCATGAGCTGGAGACGCGCTGGCACGCCCACCCGCTTTGGCGAGCGCGCATAAGCCTTGGCCTGCACTATGCAAGTAATGAAGACCGGCGCGCCATCGATGTGGTCCTCTATATCCCGGCCGGGCTCGAGCTGCCCGAGGCGCCCTATACCGTGCTCAAGGAAAGCAGCCGAGATCTTGATTGGCTGGGTGAGATCACCCTGTGGCAGGCGATCCCGTCTGGTGAGTAGTGGGGTCGACGCGCTATCCTAGACACAGGCTTCACCGGCTGGCCAAGGTACACGCCCAGGCCAGCCCTACATCGTTTACCCCAGGAGGAAGGCGCCATGAGCTCAGCCACCGAAATTCAGCAGCAGCGCATGATTACCGAGCTGCGCCACTTCATCAAGAAGATGCTGCAGGAACCCGAGATTCTCTCGCAGTCGCTCATCATTGCCCGCGAACACTACGGCGAGCCCGAGGCGATGGCGAAGATCGCCAACGCCATCTCGAACTCCACCAACATCAATATTCCTGAAAACCCCAAGCAACACTCCCCGGCCGATGGCCTCTTTCTTGACGTGCTCAAGGAAGTGGTCGAGGAAGAACGGGCGATGTACTGACCTAAAAAAGCCGGCGGATGCCGGCTTTTTTAAAATTCTTAAGGTGTAGTAGGCGTCCCACCTCCGCCAGATCCACCTGATCCGCCAGATGCAACACACCCTTTGGGACGATATGAGACATCAATATCTGTCGTACACGACCACTCACCGTTAGTGGTCCGATTAAGATTAATGGTTTTTGTATTCAGCTGACTATCCGAGTCAAACGTAAATTTAATACCACCATCATTTGTAATTACTTCCACTTTGCCCATGTCACTGGCGTCTTCGGTAATTCCGATAAACCCAGGAGCAGTATTAGTGGTTGAAGGCGTTTGACCGGTAAGTACGCGCTCTTCATACGCGGTTTGCGCGCCCTTGATCGTTGCAAGCCCAGATGCTGCTTCCGAGCGCGCGACGTAGTCCTGATAGCGCGGCACCGCGATTGCGGCGAGCACGCCGATGATCGCGACCACGATCATCAGCTCGATCAATGTGAAACCGCCTTGTTTTTGTGCTGCCATCGATGTGATTCCCCTGTCAAAAGATAAGTGCCCAACCGGGCCATGCCCAAGTACTGCCCGATAACGACCCCTCAAAAAAAAACTTTACCGATTAACCGGGCGCTCGACCGGTCAAGCCGGTCTCGGTTTCGCCGATAAAAAGGCATCACCGTTTTTGCGTTCGAGGTCTTAAATGTCGTTTGCGCCGTCTCTCTACCCTGTGGGCAATGCGCTGCGCGGGCTTGCCAAACTGCTGGTGCAGGAAGGCATGCTGAGCGAAAACGACGCCATTACGGCCACGGAAAAAGCGCGCGATCTCGAGCAGCCCCTGTTGAGCTATCTGGTAGCCAATGGGCTGGTCGATGCGCGCCGTGGGGCGTTGGTGGCCGCCATGGAGTTCGGGCTTGGCTGTCTGGATCTGGACAGCGTGCCGGCCGCGCGCCTGCCTGAGCCGGGCAAGCTTTCGGAAGATCTTCTCAGAAAGCTCAACGTATTGCCGGTCGCGTTCAAGGACCATGTGCTGACCGTGGCTCTGAGCGGGCCGGCGGCGCTTGGCGCACTCGATGAACTTCAATTCGTGACCGGCCACCGGGTCGAGGGCGTGCTCGCCCCGATCGATCAGCTCGAGCGCCGGCTGGAGGAGTATTTCTCGGCCCACTTCAAGGGCGCGATGTCGCTTCTTGATGATGACATGTCAAGCGACAGCCTGACCGTCGAGGAACCCGAGGACGACGACGAGCCGGTGCTCTCGCTTAACGACGACGCCCCGGTGGTGCGCTTTGTCAACAAGCTCATGCTCGACGCCATCCGCCGCGGCGCCTCCGACATTCATTTCGAGCCGTATGAAACCAGCTATCGGGTCCGGTTTCGCGTCGATGGTGTGCTGACCGAAGCGGTTCGCCCGCCGCCGCAGATGCGACAGCGCCTGGCCGCCCGTTTGAAGGTCATGGCCAAGCTCGACATTTCCGAGCGCCGACTCCCGCAGGACGGCAGCATCAAGCTCAAGGTCTCCGCCAAGCAACAGGTGGATTTTCGCGTCAATACGCTGCCGACGGTCTACGGCGAAAAGATCGTCATGCGCCTGCTCGACCCCAAAAGCGCCAAGCTCGGCATCGACAAGCTCGGCTTTTTCCCCGAACAGAAGGCGCTCTTTGAAAAGGCGCTGGCCCGGCCACAGGGCATGATTCTGGTCACCGGCCCCACCGGCAGCGGCAAAACCGTCTCGCTCTATACCGGGCTCAATATCCTGAACACCGAAAGCCGCAACATCGCGACCGCCGAAGACCCGGTCGAACTCAAGCTCGAAGGCATTAACCAGGTCAACGTGATGCCAAAGATCGGGCTCGATTTTGCAAGCGCTCTACGGGCGTTTCTGCGTCAGGACCCGGACGTGGTGATGGTTGGCGAAATCAGGGATCTGGAAACCGCGGAAGTCGCGATCAAGGCCGCCCAGACCGGCCACCTGGTGCTCTCGACCCTGCACACCAACTCGGCCCCGGAAACTCTGACGCGCCTTCGCAACATGGGAGTGGCTGCCTTCAACGTTGCAACCTCGGTCACGCTGATCATCGCGCAGCGCCTGGCGCGGCGACTGTGTGATCACTGTAAGGAGCCTGTGAACCTGCCTGACGCCGTGCTCAAGGATGAAGGCTTTTCCGAGGCCGACCTCGCGGGCCTGACGCTCTACCACGCCAAGGGCTGCGGCAAGTGCACCCAGGGCTACAAGGGGCGCGTGGGCATTTATGAAGTTCTACCGATTTCAAACGCCATGAGCCGCTTGATCATGGATGAAGGCAGCTCAATCGCGCTGGCTGATCTGGCCCGGGAAGAAGGCCATCAGGATTTGCGCCGATCCGGGCTTCGACGCGTCAAGGAGGGCGTGACCACGCTCGAGGAAATCAACCGAGTGACCAAGGAGTAACTTGTCATGGCACGTGCCCTCGCCCCATCCCGCAAGCCCGCCGAGGCCTTCTCCCAGTGGCAGTGGCGTGGCAAGAACGCCCGCGGCGAACTGCAAAAGGGGGTATTGGTGGCCTCGAGCCGCGAGGAGGCCCGCGCGCAGCTGATCAACCAGGGCATCATCATCAAGCAGCTTCAAAAAAAGCGCGCCTCCTTCGGCCTTGGGCAACGCGTGACCGGCGCCCACATCGCGCTCTTTTCCCGCCAGCTTGCCACCATGATTCGCTCGGGTATCCCCCTGCTTCAATCCCTCAATGCAATCGGTGAGAGCGCGACCAACACATCGCTTCGCCACATGATCAGCCAGATGCATCAGGACGTTTCCGAAGGCAAGAGCTTCGCTCAGGCCCTTGAAGCCCACCCCAAGCACATCGATGACCTGTTCGTGCATCTGGTAGCCGCCGGTGAGCAGGCCGGCGCGCTCGACACCATGCTCGAGCGCATTGCCTCCTACAAGGAAAAGCTTCAGGCGCTCACATCGAAGGTCAAAAAGGCGCTGTACTACCCGGCGGCGGTCATCAGCGTCGGCCTTGGGGTCACGGCCTTGCTGTTGATCAAGGTGGTGCCCCAGTTCGAGACCATGTTCAACGGCTTCGGCGCGGATCTTCCGGCGTTTACCCAGATGACGCTTGCGCTTTCTGAAATGGCTCAAACGTACTGGTGGTGGGTGCTGATTGCGGCAGCGCTGACGGTGATGGGCATTAAAACAGGCGTGAAGCGCTCGCCCAGATTCGCGTTCGGCTGCTCAAGATTTGCGCTCGCGCTGCCGATTCTGGGACCCATTCTGGAAAAGTCGGCCATCGCCCGCTTTGCCCGCACGCTCGCCACCAGCTTTTCGGCAGGCGTCCCCCTGATCGATGCCCTTGATACCGCCGCGGGGGCCTGCGGCAGTCAGGTGTTCGAGCGCGGCATTCGAGCCATGCAGGAAGACGTCGTCAACGGCCAGACCCTGAACTTCGCCATGCGCAACACCGGCCTTTTTTCCGGCATGGCGCTTCAGATGGTCGCCATCGGCGAAGAAGCCGGCTCGCTGGACGCGATGCTCAACAAGGTGGCCGATTTTTTCGAGCAGGATGTAGAAAACCGCGTCGACACGCTGACGTCCCTGCTCGAGCCACTGATCATCGTCGTGCTGGGCGTGATGGTCGGCGGCCTGGTTCTTTCCATGTATCTGCCGATCTTCGAGATGGGCAACGCCATGTAATGGCACTCACCCACAGGTAACCGACATTCATGGACACATTGTCTCTTATGGGCTGGATCTTTCTGACACTTGCGGGCTTGTCGTTCGGAAGTTTTCTGAACGTCGTGATCAAGCGCCTGCCCGTCATGCTCGACCGCTACTGGCGGCGCGATGCGCGGGCAACGCTCAATCATCTGGGTACACTGCAGGAATCCCCGCAGGAGCCACCGTCAAGACTGTCGCTTCTGTACCCGAGGTCTCATTGCCCGATGTGCAAGTCGCCGATTCGCTGGCACGACAATCTACCGTTGATCGGCTGGCTCAAGCGACGCGGGCGCTGCCGGGACTGCAACGGCAAGATCAGCTGGCGCTACCCTGCCATCGAGTTCGCATCAGCCCTTCTGGTCATTGCGACCATCGAACTGATGGGGCCAACGATTGGCGCACTTTTTGTAATCATTGCCCTTTTGATCCTGCTGGCACTGGCGGTCATCGACGCCGACACCCTGCTGCTGCCGGATGTACTGACACTACCACTTCTATGGCTCGGGCTTTTGTATCACGTCCTGATCGACCCCAGCCGCCTGCAGGACGCGGTGCTCGGGGCGATGATCGGTTACAGCCTTTTATGGTCGTTTTACTGGCTCTTCAAGATCGTCACCGGCAAGGAAGGCATGGGCTACGGTGACTTCAAGCTTCTGGCTGCGCTCGGCGCGTGGTGTGGCTGGATTGCACTGCCAATGATTCTGATGATCGCCGCCGGCAGTGGCGCGGTCATCAGCATCCTGATCCTTACACTTCGAGGTCAGAGCGTTTCCGACCGAGGCGTGCCGTTTGGCCCGTATCTGGCCCTGGCCGGGATGGCGATGCTGCTGTTCGGTGATACCCTTACAGGTCTTTATAGCCTGTAAGGACCGTTCATGACGATTACCATCGGTTTGACCGGCGGCATCGGCTCCGGCAAGTCGACCGTCGCCAGACTGTTCGAAGCACTTGGCGTCCCGTGGATCGATGCCGACCAGGTCGCGCGTGATATCGTCCGCCCCGGCGAGCCGGCACTCGAGGAAATCACGGAACGCTTCGGGGCCGACATTCTCGCCGCGGATGGCACACTCAACCGCCGTGCACTGCGCAATGTGGTGTTCGACGATGACCAACGCAGAGCCGAGCTCGAAGCAATTACTCATCCACGCATTCGCAAGCGTTTGAAAACGTTTCTCGAGACGCCAAAGCCGTCACCGTATCAACTTCTGGTGTCGCCGCTGCTGCTCGAAACCACCCAAAAAGCGCTGGTTCAACGCATTTTGGTGGTCGACACGCCGGAACCGCTTCAAATCGCCCGAACCACGCAGCGCGACCGTGTCGACGACGCGCATGTCCGGCGCATACTCGAGGCACAAATGCCAAGAACACAGCGTCTTGCCGCCGCCGACGATGTCATCGACAATCAGGGCGACCCCGATGCGCTGCGCGCGCAGGTCAACGATCTACACGCAACGTACCTCACACTCTGCGGAGCGACTTCATGAGCCAGACCACCAACACGCCCGCCATCAATGTGCACTGCCCCCACTGTGGCACTGACGTTGCCTGGACGGCGGAAAATACCTACCGTCCCTTCTGCTCGAAGCGCTGCCGCTTGATCGACCTCGGCGCCTGGGCCAACGAAGACCATCGCATCGCCGGGGAACCCGCCATGGATGAAACCAATCTCGAGGACTGGCTTGATCCAAACGAGCGCTTCTGACCGACGCTCCATGCGCTCCGCCTAAAAAAACGCCCGAACCATTGGTCCGGGCGTTTTTTATCGACGATTCGATGTGATTTATGCATCGTCCTGGTCGGGCAAAAAGCTTCGAATCGATGCAACACCCTGGGCGCCAACCGCACGGGCGCGGTCGATGTCATCAAGCGTGGTGCCACCAAGTGCGTACACCGGCATGGCGGCGAACTCGACCATCTGCTGAAAGTCGTGCCAGCCGATGGTGACGGCGCCGGGGTGGCTCGGCGTCTCACGGATCGGCGACAGCGTCACGAAGTCGCAATCAAGTTGCGCGGCTTTCGAAAGCTGCTCGTTATTGTGCGTCGAGGCCGACAGCCACTTGTCCGGCCCAACCGGACGTTCCGTGGCCGCCATCAGATCATCACTGGTCAGATGAATGCCATCGGCATCAACGTGCTCGAGCAATTCGGCGCTGCCATTAAGAATCAGGCGCGCTCCGTGCGCGCGGCACAACGACAGCGCCTTCTGCGCGCGCTCGACAAAGTGCGACTGTTCAAGCGATTTGGCGCGAAGCTGAACCAGTAGACCGCCACGGTTTTGCAGCGCATGCGAAAGCATTGCCTCGAACGCTTCGTCATCGTCGGTTTCATCGGTGATGACGTAGGCGTGCGGCAGACCGACCGCGCGAATGATCGGCACGTTGGCCGGCGGGAAGGGATAACTGAACAGCTTGTCGATATCGACCCAGCGCACAGCCTGCCCTTCACGGCCGTAGGGCGAACCTGTATACCCGCGAACTTCCCAGACATCGAGCAGCACGAACTTGTCGGGGTATTCGTAATGCACTCGAATCAGCGGCTGGGCGCGCTCCACCGCAATACCGAGTTCTTCCTTGAGCTCACGCTTGAGCGCTTCCAATCCGGTTTCGTAGACTTCGAGTTTGCCGCCGGGAAATTCCCACAGCCCCCCCTGATCCGCTATCGATGGGCGCCTGGCCAGAAGCACTTGGCCCTGATCGTTGTAAATCGCCGCGGCGGCTACATGAACGCTACGTTTCGGCATTATCCGAAGTTTTCCTGTGGTTAATTCAACATCGGCCCTAAAAGGCGGGCTCAACTGCGATAATCGGCATTGATCGAGACATAGTCGTGCGACAGATCCGATGTCCAGACCCGCTCGGCGTGTGCGCCGCGACCCAGCGCCACACGAACGGTAATTTCCTGCTCGGCAACGGCCTGGCTGCCGGCCTCTTCACTGTACCCGGCCGCCCGCCCACCGTGTTCAGCAAGGCGGACGCCATTGAGCTCGAGCACCACCTTGTCGACGTCCAGATCCGCGACCGGCGCCTTGCCCACCGCCATCAAAAACCGCCCCCAGTTGGCGTCGCTTGCATACAGCGCGGTTTTAACAAGCGGTGAGTGCGCGATACTGAACGCAACCGCCAGAGCCTCGCCCTCGTTGGCGGCTTCCTCGACATCGATGGTAATGAACTTGGTCGCGCCCTCACCGTCTCGGATAATCGCTTGGGCAAGTTCGGTCATGACCGCTTGAAGCGCATCCTTGAAGCGGGTCAGACCTTCTGCATCAAGCATTTGAGTGCGCTGCGTTGCCATCAGCATGCAGGCGTCGTTGGTCGATGTGTCGGAATCGACCGTAATGCGATTGAACGAACGAGTCGTGGTGTCACTTAGAAGCGATTGAAGCGTGTCGTGATCGATACTTGCATTGGTACCGACAAAGGCAAGCATCGTGGCCATGTTGGGGCAGATCATGCCTGAGCCCTTGGCGATACCGTTGATGTGAACGGTTTCTCCGTTGATCTCAAGCGTTCGAGTCGCACCCTTGGGCCGAGTATCGGTGGTCAGAATGCCCCGGCCAGCCGCCGCCCAGTGATTATTGCCGAGCGCATCAAGCGCCGCAGGCAGCGCCGCCTTGATGCGCTCAACCGGCAGCGGCTCCCCGATTACCCCGGTTGAAAACGGCAACACGTTGCCCACCACACCCCCGGCGGCCTCGGCCAACGCCTCACAGCAGGCCCGGGCATCACGTAGCCCCTGATCGCCGGTCCCGGCGTTGGCGTTGCCGGTATTGATCACCAGCCAACGGGGGGCGTCATCGGCCAGATGCCGCTTGGCCACGTGTACCGGTGCGGCGCAAAAGGCGTTTTGCGTGAAGACGCCCGCCACGCGCGTGCCTTCGTCAAGCTCGATCACGACCAGATCGTCGTGCGAGGGCTTTTTGATACCGGCCTGAGCCACACCCAGCTTGATGCCATCGATGACCGGCATCTCGGGAAAATGCGCGCTACCTACTGCCACAGTGACCTCCTTGACTCTGTAAAAACGACGATCAGTTCAACCGACCATGACACTGCTTGTACTTCTTGCCGGATCCACAGGGGCAAGGGTCGTTGCGACCTACCTTGGGCTCTGTGCGACGAACGGTTTCCTGAGCGGTCTGCTCGGCGCCGGCGATGGCCTGTTCGTCAAGCGCCACATCGTCCTCGACGTCTTCGGCATACTCGTTTTCAAGCGTCATTTCGCTGGCGGCCTGCTCTCGTTCGAGCGTTTCCTTGCGGCTGCGCTCGAGCTCATCGACGTCATCGGGCTGACGTACCTGCACGTGGCTCAAGATACGAATCACGTCGCTTTTGATATTTTCAAGCAGCGTCTGGAACAGCTCGAAGGCCTCGCGCTTGTACTCCTGCTTCGGATTTTTCTGAGCATACCCGCGAAGGTGGATACCGCGACGCAGGTGATCCATCGACTGAAGGTGCTCTTTCCAGCGCGTATCCAGCACCTGCAGCATGACCTGCTTCTCGAAGCGGCGCATCACATCCGCGCCGACGGCATGCTCCTTGGCAGCGGAAGCCGAGCTCAGCTGGGCGTGCAGGCGTTCGCGCAGGAGCTCTTCATGGAACTGATCGTCGTCCTTGGCCCATTGAGTCACGGGCGCATCGAGATTGAACTCCTGGGCAAGCGTGTCCTGTAGCCCGTCCAGATCCCACTGTTCCGGCAGGCTCTGAGGAGGCACATGACGGGAAATCGCGCCATCGAGGACTTCGACACGCAGCGCTGCAATGTTGTCGGAGACGTCATCGGAGTTGAGCACATCGTCTCGTTGCTCGTAGATCACGCGACGCTGGTCATTATTGACGTCATCATACTCAAGCAGCTGCTTACGAATATCGAAGTTACGGCCTTCGACTTTCTTCTGCGCCCGCTCGACGGCGTTGGATACCATCTTGTGCTCGATCGCCTCGCCTTCTTTCATTCCGAGCGCGCCCATCATGCGTTGAACGCGGTCAGAGCCGAACAGACGCATGAGGTTGTCCTCGAGCGACAGGAAAAAGCGGGTCGACCCCGGATCCCCCTGACGGCCGGAGCGCCCGCGAAGCTGGTTGTCGATACGGCGTGACTCGTGACGCTCGCTGCCGATCACATGCAGACCGCCCGCCTCGATAACGGCGTCGTGGCGTTCGCGCCAGGCCTGTTTGACGGCAGCCACCTGCTCATCACTCGGGTTGTCGAATTTTTCCAGGTCGTTCTGCCAGCTGCCGCCAAGAAGAATGTCCGTGCCGCGCCCGGCCATGTTGGTCGCAATCGTGATTGCCCCGGGCCGACCGGCCTGAGCGATGACTTCGGCTTCACGGGCGTGTTGCTTGGCGTTGAGCACGTTGTGTGCGACGTCCTGCTTGCGCAGAAGCTGAGACAGATACTCGGAACTCTCGATCGAGGCCGTACCTACAAGCACCGGCCGGCCTTTTTCAACGTTTGCCTTGATGTCTTCGATGATGGCGTTGTACTTGTCGATGGTGGTCATGTAGACCAGATCATTGCCATCCTTTCGCACCATCGGCCGATTGGTCGGAATGACCAGAACGTCAAGGGTATAGATCTGACGGAATTCGAAGGCTTCGGTATCGGCGGTGCCGGTCATGCCGGAAAGCTTGGTGTACAGGCGGAAGTAATTCTGGAAAGTGGTCGAGGCAAGCGTCTGACTTTCCTTTTGAACCGTGACCTTTTCCTTGGCTTCCACAGCCTGGTGCAACCCTTCGGACCAACGGCGGCCGGGCATGGAGCGCCCGGTGTGCTCATCGATGATCACGATTTCATCGTTGGACACGATATAATCGACGTCACGCACGTACAGATGCTGGGCTCTGAGCGCCGCATGAACATGGTGCAGGAGCCCAAGATTCTGCGCAGCGTACAGGGAGTCTTCCTCGGCCAGCAGCCCGGCTTCACGCATCAGTTCCTCAACGCGCTGATGGCCAAGCTCGGTCAGCTCAACCTGCTTCTGTTTCTCATCGAGCGTGAAATGGCCGCTTTCCGGGTCTTCTTCATCGGTACAGGCTTCCAGATTCGGAATCAGACTGTTGATTCTCGAATACAGGTTGGTGTCTTCATCCACCGGCCCGGAAATGATCAACGGCGTGCGCGCCTCGTCGATCAGAATCGAGTCAACCTCATCGATCACGGCAAAGTTCAGTTTTCGCTGAACCTTGTCTTCAAGCGAAAAGGCCATGTTATCGCGAAGGTAATCAAAGCCGAATTCGTTATTGGTGCCGTAAACGATGTCGCAGGCGTAGGCCTGACGTTTTTCAAGCGGTATTTGGCCTGCATAGACCACACCGACCGTCAGGCCGAGAAATTCATACAATGGACGCAGGGTTTCGGCATCACGGGTAGCCAGGTAATCGTTGACCGTGACCACGTGGACACCCTCACCGGACAGCGCATTGAGATAGACCGCAAGCGTTGCCACCAGCGTCTTGCCCTCACCGGTCTTCATCTCCGCGATCCGGCCTTCATGAAGGGCCATGCCGCCGATGAGCTGAACGTCGTAATGACGCATTTCCATCAGGCGGCGCGTGGCTTCCCGAACGGTCGCAAACGCCTCGGGAAGCACCTTGTCCAGTGATTCACCGTCCGCTACCCGAGCGCGGTATTCGTCGGTTTTTGCCCGTAGCGCAGCATCATCCAGTGCCTTGAAGGACTCTTCCTTTTCGTTGATCGATGCAACGACCTTGCGCATGCGCTTGAGTTCGCGCTCATTCTTGCTGCCTACAAACTTGCGTACTAAACCGGTGAACATCCGTTTGTCCTGTCTTGATAAAATCGTAAAGGCGTTAAATGGGCATGAGCATGCGCTGCGGCGGGCCTCTGCGAGACAGAAGAGTCATATCATGTTCAAGACGCCACACTGTAACCATGTGAGTGATGTTCGAGCTCAAGCACGTTTTTGAGCTGCAGCGAGGCCGGGTATTCTTACTCGGATACCGCGTAGCATGCGTCTGCCTGGATGTTGCCAGCGCAGAAACGAGCGAGGCATAGATACCAAATGTGCTCGTCACATCACCGACGTCGGTGACACGCGTTCGAGCCAGTCCAAACGGCAGCAGACACCCGAACAACAAGCTGGCGAGCCAGGCGGTTCGGCTACGACTCAGGGCGCAGAGATGGCTGTCAGAAAACCCTCGGAACATGATAGATTGCTATGATCTCTCTTAAGGCAATAGGGCCATGAGTATAAAGGCTAAGAACCGACGCGCCCAGCCCGCGTCTCAATTGATGTCGACACATCAGCGCGGACCCATGGCGCTTCTGATGAAAAAGGCGCATCTATTGGGCCTCATTCAGGATGAGCTGGAAACTCTGTTACCGGAGGCCGCCAAGGGGCATGTTTTCGTTGGCGGGTATTCAGAAGGCCGCTTGACGCTCATGACCAACCGCGCCGCGCATCTGACGTGGCTGCGCTACGAACAACCACGCCTGCTGACGCACCTGAAAAAGATCACCGGCCTCGAAGCGCTCATGGGTTTCAACCTGAAGGTTCGCCCGATCAAAACATTCAGTGCACCGCCATCACAGCCACGCCGCATGGATGAACACGCTGCAGCAAATCTCATGGCCTGCGCGGAAGAAGTAAGCGACAAGCGCCTTAGGTCATCGCTCGAACGCTTGGCTCGACGCGCCAAAAGCTCAGACGACCTCTCATAAAAAACGCCGGCATAAGCCGGCGTCATAAAAGGGTCACGTTTACCGTTTAAACTGCGAATGCAGGTGAGGTATAGGAAATAGGTGCCGCGGCTTCTTCATTTTCAAACGTGACCATTTCCCAGGCGTCCGTCTGCTTCAAAAGCTCACGAACCAGCTGATTGTTAAGCCCATGGCCGGATTTATAGCCACGGAACTCTCCGATCAATCCATAGCCCATCTGATAAAGATCGCCAATCACATCAAGGATCTTGTGCTTGACGAACTCATCCTCATAGCGAAGACCTTCCTCATTCAGAATCCGGTAATCATCGACAACAATGGCATTATCCAGGCTTCCACCCAGTGCAAGATTACGCTCGCGCATGGTTTCCAGATCCTTCATGAAACCAAAGGTACGCGCTCGGCTCACTTCCTTGACAAACGACGTGGTTGAAAAATCGATGCTGGCCGTCTGATTTTGCTTTGCAAATACCGGATGATCGAAATTGATGGCCAGGCTGACCTTGAAGCCATTGTGCGGAATGAAGCTTGCGTACTTGTCACCGTCGGAAATTGAAACTTCCTTGGTGATACGAATAAACTTCTTCGCCGCGTTCTGCTCGGCGATACCAGCCGACTGAATCAGAAACACGAACGGGCCTGCACTGCCATCCATGATGGGCACTTCGGCCGCACTGAGCTCGACGAAGACGTTATCGATTCCAAGCCCGGCAAGTGCAGACATCAAATGTTCGACCGTTGCCACACGCACATCGCCATCGACCAGCGCAGTACACAGCGTAGTATCCTGCACATTTTCAGGATGCGCCTTGATGTGAACTGCAGGCTCAAGGTCGGTACGCACGAATACGATACCGGTATCCACGGGCGCCGGGCGCAGTGTCAGATATACCTTATCGCCCGAATGCAGACCGACGCCAGTTGCACGAATTGTATTTTGTAGTGTTCTTTGAGAGATCATAGGTGAGTGACCCACTTTGGATTCAAACGGTTGTTTACCATGTTATCAGGATGCCCGGAGAGTCACAACGAACACTGTTCGATAAAATGTAATTAAACTTATCCGTCTATAGCGAAACGCCCCGCAATGCGGGGCGTCAGGCATTTACTCAATCGGCTTTACGCCGCAAAAAGGCAGGAATATCAAGATAGTCATCCAGCTCGCTCGATGATTTCTGACGCTTTCTGGCCGCCTCATCATCCTTCTCAACGCGATCGCGATCCGCCGTGCGAGCAGCAGTCTGTGGCTTACGGTAATCACTTGCCTCACTTCGGCGAGCGGAGCCGGCGGATGCAGAGGCACGCTGCGAAACAGTACTGCGCTGATCGGCCCCATCGAGACCCGCAGCCACCACCGTTACACGCAACTCATCAGACATATCCATATCGATCGAGGTACCTACCACGATCGTGGCATCCTGGGATGCGAATTCCTGAACGGTCGCACCAACATCATTGAACTCACCGATCGACATATCAGGGCCCGCTGTAATGTTGACCAGAATGCCCTTGGCACCGTTGAGGTCGATGTCTTCCAGAAGCGGAGAACGGATTGCCTTTTCAGCAGCTTCACGAGCGCGATTTTCACCCGTAGCAGTTCCAGAACCCATCATGGCCATACCCATTTCGGACATGACAGTTCGAACGTCGGCAAAGTCGACGTTGATAATGCCGGGGCTGGTAATAAGCTCTGCAATGCCCTGAACTGCCCCCAGCAATACATCGTTGGCCGCGCTGAACGCCGTAAGCAGGCTCGCGCTCTTGCCGAGCACCGTAAGCAGCTTTTCATTGGGGATGGTGATCAGCGAATCGACGTGCTCGGAAAGCTCCTTGATGCCTTCCTCGGCCACTTTCTTGCGTTTGGGGCCTTCGAACGGGAACGGGCGTGTGACGACCGCCACGGTTAGAATTCCCAGTTCCTTGGCAACCTGGGCAACGACAGGTGCACCACCAGTCCCGGTGCCACCGCCCATGCCGGCTGTGATGAAGACCATGTCCGCACCCTGCATGAGCTCAGCGATTCGCTCACGGTCTTCCATTGCTGCCTGGCGACCAACCTCGGGGTTGGCACCGGCACCAAGGCCTTTGGTGATTTCCGTGCCCAGCTGCAATACCGTCTTGGCCGCGACACGCTTGAGCGCCTGAGCATCCGTGTTTGCACAGATAAACTCGACGCCTTCGATGTTGCTTTCCACCATGTGGTTGACGGCATTACCACCACCGCCACCGACACCGATCACTTTGATGACGGCGCTGCTGGAAGGTGCATTATCGACTAGTTCGAACATGAGTCCCGTCTCCTGTGACTATCATCGATAGCCCCTGAAGTAGTTAAAAGTTTCCTTTGAACCAGCGTTTCACTTTCTCCATGGGAGAAAGCTCATCCTGAACCTGGTTGCGTTCGGTCGGATACTTGCGCGATGGCTGCTCGCGAGGCGGTCGACGTGACGACCTGTTTTCCGAATTCGCCTGTTTGATGCCGTATTGTAAAAGCCCGACCCCGGTCGAATAAATCGGGTTCCTGACCACGTCCGCAAGGCCGCGGACATTTTGAGGGCATGCAATACGCACCGGCATATGAAAGATTTCCTCGGCCAGTTCTGCCACGCCTTCCATGCGCGATGTACCACCCGTCAATACAATTCCCGCAGCGACCAAATCCTCGAAGCCACTGCGTCTTAATTCCTCGCGTACCAAGGTAAAAAGTTCTTCATATCTTGGTTCGACGACCTGAGCCAGCGCTTGCCGGGAGAGATCCCGTGCGGGCCGATCCCCAACGCTTGGCACTTTGATCGTTTCGTCGTTGCTGGCCATCTGAGTCAGCGCGCAGGCATATTTGACCTTGATGTCTTCTGCGTACTGCGTCGGCGTTCGAAGCGCCATGGCAATGTCGTTGGTGACCTGGTCACCTGCAATCGGAATAACCGCAGTGTAGCGAATGGCCCCCTCGGTAAACACCGCGATATCGGTCGTGCCACCACCAATGTCTACCATGCAGACACCAAGCTCACGCTCGTCCTCGGTCAATACCGCATGACTCGAGGCCAATTGCTCGAGGATGATATCGTCAACCTCAAGGTTGCACCGGTGAACGCACTTTTCGATGTTCTGAACAGCATTAAGCGCTGCAGTCACCAGGTGAACACGGGCTTCCAGCCGAACACCCGACATGCCAAGAGGCTCACGAATCCCTTCCTGGGTATCGATGGCATATTCCTGAGGTAACACATGCAAGATGCGCTGCCCTTCTGAAATCGCTCTCGCCCGGGCAGAGTCAATGACGCGCTCGATGTCATACGGAGTCACTTCGCGCTCTTTGATCGCAACGACACCATCGGAATTCATCGAACTGATGTGGCTGCCTGCAATGCCGACATACACCGAATGAATATCGCACCCGGCCATCAGCTCGGCTTCCTCGACGGCACGTTGAATGGACTGGACCGTCGACTCGATGTTGATCACGACGCCCTTTTTCATTCCGCGCGACGGATGAGAGCCGATGCCTACAATTTCAAGACCGCCGTCATCAGAGGGCTGCCCGACAATTGCAACCACCTTGGATGTTCCGATATCCAGCCCGACAACCATATTGGATACGTTAGGTTCTCCTGCCATAGGTCGGGCTTACTCCTTATCCAGCTCAATGCAACTATTAAAAACGCCAAGGCCCACCATCATCCAATGATAAATGTGCCAAATACAACATATATAATGTCGAGAATACGGCGATTAACGTCTGAAAGAAATACCTTTAACCAAACCAAACGTATAATTTAACGCAATCACGCAGCTTTTTACTTAAGTTAATACAATGGTTTTAAAAACCGTAAAGTACTAATTCTTAAACCCTATCCGGCAGTCGCACTAGTACCGTGCCAGGAAACGGCGATTCCATTTGGATAACGCAGATCTATGTAGCGAATGTTTGAACTGCGATCCTTCAAATCACGCTGCCAGGCGGCGATAAATCGCTTGAGTCGCTGCTCGCGATCCGTACGACCAATCATCACCCAAAAGTTATCATTTATTTGAAACCGCCATGCACCGCGAGGCTCCAATCGAAGCTGCGATATCGACATGTCGAGCGGCGCCAGTGTGCTCTTGAGATCCTCGAAATACGACACCACTTCAGAGCCACTGCCAGGCGGCCCGCCTAGATGAGGAAGATCCCCTGCCGTTTTGACCCCGCGCATATCGAATGCCCGGCCTTCCCGGTTAAGCAACTCACCGTCCTGCCAGTAGGCAATGGGGCGCTGCTCGGTCAGGTGAAAGACCAGCGTCGATGGCCAGCGCCTCGAAATCTCGGCGCTTTTTATCCAGCTGATCGAACTGGCCTCATCCTTCAACGCATTAAGATCGACCGATAGCCATGTCTTGCCACGCACCAACGGCGTCAGCCGCTCATTGAGGTAATGCTGATCGATGTGCGCCAGGTCACCTCGGATCGCGATACGCGCAACCGGTTTATCGAGCCAGAGCCAGAGCGTTCGACCGCCCGCACCGATCAAGGCAACGATCAAGACCAGCCCGAGCAGACGATTGGACACCACACCCGCCATGGCTAGGCCTCGCTCGTAAGCGTCGTCGCCAGCACACGACACACCAAGGCATTGAAATCGATACCTACGTGATGTGCGGCTTGAGGGACGAGACTATGACCGGTCATGCCGGGCGAGGTATTGACCTCGAGCAGCCAGAAGCCCCCGTCGTGATCACGCATGACATCGACCCTACCCCACCCTTCACAGCCGATGGACTCAAAAGCCTGTACGCTGAGCGTCGAAAGACGCTGCTCGGCATCGGCGTCGAGACCGCACGGCAGGAGATAGCGCGTCTCATCGGAAAAGTACTTGGCCTCATAATCGTAGAACCCGCCTGGCGCGACCACACGAATCGCAGGCAGTGCCTGGCCGTCAAGTACCGCGACCGTATACTCCTCGCCTTCGATGAAGCGCTCGGCCATGACCTCATGGTCAAATTTCAGGGAAGCCTCGAAGGCAGCTTTCAGCGCACTCTCATCGCGCACGATGGTAAGCCCGAGCGTCGAGCCTTCATTGACCGGCTTGATCACCATCGGAAGCCCGATCCGCTCACTTAGAGCACGCCAATCCGTATCGAGTGTCAAACGCTCGCTCAAGGGCGTTGGCAGCCCTTCTGCCGCCCAGACCCGCTTGGTGCGCATCTTGTCCATACCGAGCGCCGACGCCATGACCTTGCTGCCGGTATAAGGAATGCCCAAAAGCTCGAGTGCGCCTTGAAGCGTGCCGTCTTCTCCGCCGCGACCATGAAGCGCAATGAATACCCGGTCGGGTTCGAGCGCCATCAGCCCCGGCAAGCCTTCGGCAAAATCGTAGCCAATGACGTCGACGCCCTGGGCCTCGAGCGAGGCCAGCACGGCCTTGCCGCTCATCAATGAAACTTCACGCTCCGACGACGTACCGCCGTAGAGCACCACGACTCGCCCGAACCGGTTCACATCGTCGGTCATGACACGTTCTCCTTCTCGAAGTTCAACTGACAGCGCGCAAGCGATGCGCTGATGCCCCCGATATCCCCGGCCCCCTGGGTGATCAGGATATCGCCATCACGCAAGACGTTTGAAAGAAGCGTTGCAAGCGCCGTCTTGTCTTCGACAAAAACCGGATCGATCTGACCGCGCTGGCGGATCGACCCAGCCAGCGCCTTGCTGTCTGCCCCGGCAATTGGGGCCTCGCCCGCGCTGTAGACGTCCATCAACAAAAGCGTATCGGCCTTGGAAAGCACACGCACGAAATCCTCGTAAAGATCGCGCGTGCGACTGAACCGATGCGGCTGATAAAGCATGACCAACCGGCGGTCGGGCCACCCTTCGCGCACGGCCTTGATGACCATGTCAACCTCGCGGGGATGATGGCCGTAATCGTCCACCAGCATCACACGCTCACTGCCCGCGCGTCCCGGAAGCTCGAATTCGCCATGCACCTGAAACCGTCGGCCGACCCCCTCGAAGCTTTCAAGCGCGCGCAAAATGGCCGCATCGGACACACCCGCGTCACACGCAACTGCAATGGCCGCCAGCGCATTCAACGCATTGTGCTTGCCCGGCATGGCAAGGCAGACCGGCAAGGGCTCACCCGCGGGCCGCTGGACTGTGAACCGAACCACACCGGCCTGCTGGGTGAACTCGGTAATCCGATAATCCGCATCCTCATCGAAGCCATACGTCACAAACTGACGCTGAATGCTGGGCATGAGTGCTTTGAGCACCGGATCATCCAGACACAGGACAGCCAGCCCGTAAAACGGAAGGTTATGCAGGAACTCGATGAACGTGTCCTGCAGGCGCTGGAAATCACCGTCATAGGTTGCCATGTGATCGGCATCGATATTGGTCACGATCGCCGTCATCGGCTGCAGATGCAAAAACGAGGCGTCCGATTCATCAGCCTCGGCCACCAGATAATCACCTTCACCGAGGCGCGCATTGGTTCCAGCGCTGGTCAGACGGCCACCGATCACGAAGGTCGGGTCAAGCCCGCCCTCGGCCAGAAGCGTTGCGGTAAGGCTGGTGGTCGTGGTCTTGCCGTGTGTGCCGGCAACCGCGATGCCGTTTCGAAACCGCATCAGCTCAGCCAGCATTTCGGCCCGACGCACGACCGGAATACGGTGTTCGCGGGCGTAGGCCACCTCGGGGTTGGTCGGGTCGATGGCCGTGGACACCACGACCACATCAACCTCATGGGCGTTCGCGGCTTCGTGGCCAATATAGACACGAATGCCACACTCGCTCAGGTGCTGAGTGACGGCAGACGCCTTGACGTCACTGCCGCTGACCTCGAACCCTTGTGTGCACAGCACTTCAGCGATACCGCACATGCCCGACCCGCCGATGCCGATAAAATGGATCCGACGAATGCGGCGCATGCCGCTGCGTGAGGGATGATTACTGCTCAAAACCGATCTCCATGCATTGCTGAGCCATGCAGGCCATGGCGTCGAGTCGAGCCTGTGCCCGCGCATTGCGGGCCATTGTCGATAGCGTGTACGGCACCAGTAGCGCCGTTAATTGTTCAGAAAGTGCCTCGGGCGTCAGTTTGTTCTGGCGCACCATGACGGCCGCGCCGTGGTCGGCCAGAAAACCTGCGTTGATCGCCTGATGATCGTCGACCGCATGCGGAAACGGCACCAGAATCGCCGGCATCCCCGCCGCCGCCAGCTCCGAGACCGTCAGCGCACCCGAGCGACAGATCATCAGATCGGCCCACGCATAGAGCGCCGCCATGTCATCGATGAACTCGACCACGTCAGCCTCGACGCCGGCGGCGGCGTAGGCCTCGCTTGTGACGGCGCGCTTGTCCCGGCCCGCCTGATGCCGCACCTCGGGTCGAACATCCGGCGCCAGCTGGCCAAGTGCCTGTGGCACTACCTCATTGAGCGCCTTCGCGCCGAGAGACCCGCCGGTCACCGCCACACGCAGCGGCCGGCCAACATAGAAGGCAGCCTCGCGGGGCGTGCGTCCGACCCGCTCGATGTCATCACGCACCGGGTTACCGACCACCGAAACATCGCGCTTGCCGGGAAAGGCCCCTGGAAACGCCGCATAGGTGCGTGTAGCAAGGCGTGCCAGGCACTTGTTGGTAAGCCCCGCGATAGCATTTTGTTCGTGTATGACCAGGGGCACGCCCACAAGCTTTGCCGCCACACCGCCCGGGCCACTTGCAAAGCCGCCAAGGCCGATCACGATGCCAGGCTTGAGTGTTTGAATTACCTTTCGCGCCTCGGCGATGGCGGCCCAGAGCTTATAGGGCGCTTTCAGCCACCCCGCCGCACCATTGCCTCTAAGGCCTGAGACCTTGATGTGATGCAGGGGATAGCCCGCCTTTGGTACCAGCGTGTTTTCGATACCACGGGGGGTGCCGAGCCAATGCACCTCTACGCCCCGTTCCGACAGCGCCTTGGCAAGCGTCAGTGCAGGCACGACGTGCCCACCGGTGCCGCCAGCCATGATCAGGGCCCGCTTCATTGACTGGCCTCCCGGGGCGCCCGCTTGACCGGGCGCTGATTGCGCCGTTTGACGTCTTCGGCGATGCGTTTGCGCGCCCGGGTTTCACCGTCCACGCGGAGCAAAAGCCCCACCATGATGCCACTGATGATCAGGCTCGACCCGCCGTAGCTTAAAAGCGGAAGCGTCAGACCCTTGGTCGGCAGAAAGCCAACGTTGACCGCAATATTGACAAACGCCTGCGCCGCGAAGATCAAGCCAACACCGTAACAGACGTAGGCCGAAAATAAGCGCTTTGACGTCTCGGCAGTTCGTCCGACCACGAACGCCCTGTAGATCAACACGCCAAACAGGGCAACGACCCCGACCGCACCGGCCATCCCCAGTTCCTCGGCCAATACAGAGAACACGAAGTCGGTATGGGCCTCAGGCAGGTAGAAGAGTTTCTGGACGCTATTGCCAAGCCCGAGCCCTTCCCAGCCGCCGCGACCGAACGCGATCAGCGCCTGGGTAAGCTGATACCCGCTGCCGTACTGGTTGGCCCAAGGATCAAGAAAGCTTGTAATGCGCTGCATGCGGTAAGGTTCAGCCACGGCCATCATCGCACCAAGCGCGATCACCCCGCCTGAGAGTAATACAAAACGCCAGAGCGACGCGCCCGCCAACAGCAGTACACCCATGGTGGTCGACAGCAGCACGACCGTGGCGCCGTAATCCGGCTCCATGATCAAGAGCGCCCCAAGCCCGAAGGTCAGGCACAGCGGCGCCAGAAACCCCCACCAAGTATGTCGTACCCGAGTCAGGTGCCGCTCGATGTAGCCACTCAGGTACACCACCAGACACAGCTTCGCGACTTCAGAGGTCTGAAGGTTGATCGGGCCGAGCGAAATCCAGCGCCGACTGCCGTTCACCTCGCGCCCGACAATCAGAACCGCCGCGAGGAGAATCGCTGCAATCAACAAAAGCGTTGGGCCATTACGACGCCACCAGGTCATGGGCACCCGCATGGTAATAAAGGCCGCACTGGCCGCGATCAACACGTAGATGCCGTGGCGAATCGAATAATAATACGCATTACCGGTCTGACTGGTCGCGATCTCGGTCGAGGCCGAGGTCACCATGATCCAGCCGATGGTCAAGAGCGCGATCGCCGAGCACAAAAGCCACCCGTCCACGACATGGTGCTCGGTCGACAGACGCTGCTCCCAGGTTTTAAGTCCCATCGTTGTCTCCTTCCAGCACCAGGGCTCGAAACGCCTCGCCACGACGCTCGAAATTGTCGAACTGATCAAGGCTTGCACAGGCCGGCGATAGAAGCACCACGTCACCGGGTGACGCGCGGCACCTGGCCCGCTCATGCGCCGAGGCAAGATCGTCGACCACCTCGACCGGCACCGCAGGGGACAGCGCATCGGCAAGCAACGCCCGATCGCGCCCGAACGCGATCACCTCGCCCCGGCCATCAAAGGCGCTCGCAAGCGGCGAAAAATCGGCCCCCTTGCCAACGCCGCCGGCCAGCACGATCAATCGCCCCGCAAGCGCCGGCAACAAGCCTCTAATGGCGGCAAGCGTTGCGCCAACATTGGTGCCTTTCGAGTCGTTGATCCAGCGAACGCCCTGGCGCTCGGTCACAAGCTCCATGCGATGCGGCAAGCCCTTGAACGTTGCCAGCACCTCGCACATTGTCTCGACCGGCCACCCCATGGCGTCACCGATCGCAAGCGCCGCCAGGGCATTGGACAGGTTGTGTTGCCCCTGAAGACGCACCTGACTGGCCGCCATCAACGGGCGAGCGCCATGCATCAACCAAAGCTCCCCCTCGTGCAGCGACAGCCCCCACTCGTTCGACGACGGCACCTGAGTGGTGAAGACCCGGCACGACAGTTCGCGGGCCGGAGCCGTCAGCGCGTCGTCCCGGTTGACCACTGCCTGAGTAGCTGACTCGAAGATGCGCTGTTTGGCGGCGTTGTAGCCCGCCATGGTGGCATGACGGTCCAGGTGATCTTCACTGAGGTTCAGATAACAGGCCACATCGGCGCCGAGATCCGCCGTGGTTTCAAGCTGAAACGACGACAGTTCAAGCACGTAGGTATCGGCGTCCTCGAAAAGATCCAGCGCGGCGCGCCCGAGATTGCCACCCACGCCGACCCTACCGCCAACGGCGCAGGCCATTTCCCCCACAAGCGTGGTGACCGTCGACTTGGCATTCGACCCGGTGATGGCGATCAATCGAGTCGAGCGGCCACAGGCGCGCCGAGCCCGAGCAAAGAGCGTGAGCTCCCCGATCACGTGCGCGGGAAGCCCCGGCGTGGTCGGCGCAACGCCTGGGCTGATCACGACCTCACGCGCGCGCTCAAGCGAAAGCGCCTCGAGTGGCCCGGTCAAAAGGGGCACCTCGGGAAACTCGCTGCGAAACGCATCCCGCCCTGGCGGCACGAGTCGCGTATCCGCCATGACGAACGGCTCGCCCTGGCGTCTCAAGTGTCGCGCAATGGCAAGCCCCGACACCCCAAGCCCGACCACGACGGTCTTGCCGTCGACTGAAACGGCGTGCTCCATGTCAGCGCACCTTCAACGTTGCAAGACCCAACAGCACCAGGACCACCGTGATGATCCAGAACCGCACGATGACGCGCGGCTCCGGCCACCCTTTCAGCTCGAAGTGGTGATGAAGCGGCGCCATGCGAAAGACGCGTCGACCGGTGGTCTTATAGGAGGCGACCTGAATGATGACCGACAGCGTTTCAGCCACGAAAATGCCGCCCATGATGAACAGAACAATCTCCTGACGGACAACGATTGCCACCACGCCGAGGGCAGCGCCAAGCGCCAGTGATCCCACATCGCCCATGAACACCTGTGCGGGGTAGGTGTTGAACCAGAGAAACCCAAGCCCCGCGCCGATGAGGCCACCGCAGAAAACCGCAAGTTCTCCGGCCCCCAGAATGAAGGGAATATGCAGGTACTGGGCAAACACCGCGTTGCCGCTTAGATACGCGAACACGGCAAGCCCCATCGCCACCAGCACAGTGGGCATGATGGCCAGACCATCGAGGCCATCGGTCAGATTGACCGCGTTGGAGCTGCCAACGATCACCAGGTAGCTCAGCAGAATGTAGAATCCGCCGAGGGGAATCACGATCTGCTTGAAAAACGGTACGATCAGGCTGGTTTCCACCGGTGAGCTCGCGGTGGCGTAGAGGATCACCCCGGCCGCCAGACCAATCAGGGACTGCCAGAAATACTTCCACTTGGCCGGAAGCCCGCGAGGGTTCTTTTCAATGACCTTGCGGTAGTCATCGACCCAACCAATGGCGCCGAACCCAAGCGTCACCAAAAGCACCAGCCAGATGTAGTAGCTGCCAAGATCACCCCATAAAAGCGTCGTGATCGCGATCGACACCAGAATCATCGCCCCGCCCATGGTCGGGGTACCGGCCTTGGACAAGTGCGACTTGGGGCCATCGTCACGCACGGCCTGACCGATCTGTCCCTCGACAAGGCGCCGGATCAGGTACGGGCCAAACCACAGGCACAACAGCAGCGCCGTCAGCGTGGCCAGCAGGATGCGCAGTGTCAGATAACCGACGACGTTGAAACTGGTATTGAACTGCGCCAGCAGTTCACTCAGAAAAAGCAGCATGATCTATTTACTTAACCCTGTTCGAAGGCCCCAGCCGTAAGCGCGTCGACAAGACGCTCCATGCGTGCGCTGCGTGATCCCTTGATCAGCACGCTTGCATGAGCCGGCAAATGGTCGATGGAAAATTGCTCGAGCGTGTCGAATCGCTCGAAATGATGCCCGTTCGCCCCGAAGGCCGCCGCCGTGCGCGCAGCCTCGGGACCAAAGGTGCATACCGTATCAATTCCCTTGTCCCGCGCGTAATCACCAAGTGCCCGATGGGCCTCGGCGCTGTGCTCCCCAAGCTCACCCATGGCACCGAGCACACACCAGCGCGGCGCGGGCATGGCGGCAACCACATCGATGGCGGCGCGCATCGCGCCGGGGTTGGCATTATAAGTATCATCAAGCACACAGGCGCCACGAAGCCCCAAAAGCGTTCGCATGCGCCCCTTGCCGGCTCGAAAGGCCTCGAGCCCGGCCCTGATCGTCTCAAACGACACACCAAGTGACCAGGCGCCTGCGGCAGCGGCCAGCGCATTGCTCACGTTGTACCGCCCAAGCACCCCGAGCGTGACTCGTCCAGCACTGTCACCATCAATCATCAGCTCGAAGCTGCAACAGCCTCGGGCGTCCTGTTCAATCTCTCGCGCCGTGATATCTGCCCGCGGGTCGAGTCCGAACCCGATCACCCGCCGGGGTGAGGCCATGGCCGCCCACAGCGGGAAATAGTCGTCGTCGACGTTCAAGACCGCCGTACCGGCGTCAGGCAATGCCTGCACCAGCTCACCCTTGGCCTGCGCAATCAACCCACGACTGCCGAATTCACCGATGTGAGCGCCGGTCACGTTGGTAATCACAGCCACCTCGGGCCTGGCGAGCGACGCCGTCCAGGCGATTTCACCAATGTGGTTGGCCCCAAGCTCCACCACCGCCAGACGGTGCTCGGCCTCGAGCCGCAAGAGCGTCATCGGCGCGCCGAAGTCGTTGTTCAGATTGCCCTCGGTCACAAGCGTTGACGCGTGGCGAGAGGCAATCGCCCCGAGCATTTCCTTGACGGTGGTCTTGCCGCTGTTGCCGGTTACCGCCAGCAGACGCCCTTCCCACCGCCTGCGCCGCGCACGGGCAATCAGCCCGAACGCCAGGCGCGTATCGGGCACGATCAATGAAGGCACGTCTTGTGAGACCGTTCCCGGCTCGCACACCACCGCTACAGCGCCCTGCTCGAGTGCCTGATCGATGAAATCATGACCATCGAACGAGGCACCGCGCAGCGCAACGAACAGATCCCCCGGGGCGATGCGTCGAGTGTCGGTTGTCACATTGGCTACTGCGCGATCTTCCGCCGGGCGCATGCAGTTCAAGGCATCGGCAAGCTCAAACAGCGTCTCAGCCATGACGCGCCTCCAGCGCGGCGCGAGCCACCGCCTGGTCGGAAAACGGGTGTCTGACGCCCTGGATCTCCTGATACGCCTCATGACCCTTGCCGGCAATCACGATGACATCGTCGTCCGCCGCTCGCTCGATCACGGCCTCGATGGCCGCCTGGCGACCGCCGATGACCTCGACATTATCGCTCTGGGCAACCGCCTCGAACATTGCCGAGCGAATCGATTCAGGGGCCTCACTGCGCGGATTATCGTCGGTGATCACGAGCCGGTCGGCGCCCTCGAGCGCGGCGCTCGCCATCAGTGGCCGCTTGCCGGGATCGCGGTCACCACCACAGCCAACGATGCACCAAAGCCTGCCGGGCACGTGGGCCCGCACCGCTTCGAGCGCGTTGGTCAGTGCATCCGGCGTATGGGCATAGTCGATCAGCACGGCCGGTCCGGGGACGTCCAGCACGTCCATGCGACCGGGCACCGGCGTCAGGCCTTCGGCGGCCGTCAGCACCTCATCAAGCGTCGCCACACCCTGCCCGTAAAGAACGGCCACGCTCAGCAGGGCATTCACGAGATTGAATCGCCCCATCAGCCCAAGCGTCAGCGTACGCTCACCCTCAGGGGTCTCGATGCGCGCATGAAGCCCCTTCAGAACATAGGAGACATCAAGAATGCGAAACGCCGCGTCCGGCCCGGTGCCGACGTGAAGCGTGCGAACGCCCGGCTTGAGGCCTGCAAGCATCAACCGCGACAGCGGGTCGTCTGCGTTGACTACCGCAAGCTCGAGTTCCTCACGCTGAAACAGGCGCGCCTTGGCGGCTGCGTAGCCGCTCATGGTCTGGTGATAGTCGAGGTGGTCCCGGCTTAAGTTGGTAAAGACGGCGGTCGTGATTAAGGCCCCGTCAAGACGCCCCTGATCGAGCGCGTGCGATGAGGCCTCGAGCGCCACATGCTCGGCACCGGCTTGCGCGCAGCTTGCCAGAAACCGATGCACGTCGATCACACCGGGCGTGGTCAAGCCTGCATCGACCAGCTGTCCCGGCCGCCCGATCCCGAGCGTGCCCATTTCGCCGCTCGGGCGGCCGAGCGCCTCACCGAGCAGCGCAATGTAATGCGCCACCGAGCTCTTGCCGTTGGTGCCGGTCACCGCGGTCAACCCAAGCGGCTCGGGCACCTCGAACGCATCGACACACAGGGCGCCCAGGCGCGCCTTGAGTCCCGGCACCGCGACCACGCGCGCTTCATCATCAAGCGCCCCGGCCTCGTTGTCACCCGCGACATGAGCAAGGATCAGCGCCGCGCCCTGCTGAAGTGCCTGCACGATGAAATCGCGCCCATCGGCGTGAACGCCAGGCATGGCCACGAACACATCGCCTGCGCGTAACTGGCGTGAGTCCACGATCAAGCGCGTGGTCGCAGGCAGCGTGGGGAAGGCAAGTGTCGGCCAGGTTCGCGCCAGCAGCCGGTTCAGCCGCGGCCCGTCGAGGGTGTCAATCGGCGTCATCGGGTCGCCTCCGCGTTGTCATGGGGGTTGTCCGGCGGAACATCCAGAAGCCTCAATGCCTTGCCGGCCACACGGGCAAAGATCGGGGCTGAGACCTGACCGCCGTAGAATTCCTTACCCTTGGGGTTGTCGATCGAAATCATGGTAATAATGCGCGGGTTGCTTGCCGGAGCGATGCCGAGGAAGTTGGCGCGATAGGCCTTTCTCTGATAGCCCTCGACGCCGACCTTGCGCACGGTGCCCGTCTTGCCGGCGACGCGATAGCCGTTGACGGCGGCGCGGTAGCCGCTGCCTCCGGGCTCGACCACGGTTTCCATCATCTTGAGCACTTGATGCGCCACATCAGGCGTCACGATCTGCTTGCCCTTGACCGGCGAGCGACGCTTGAACAGGGTCGCCGGCACCCGACGGCCATCATTGGTGATGGTGGTGTAGGCCGCCGCCAGCTGAAGCGCCGAGGCCGACAGTCCATACCCATAGGCGAGCGTGGCGCGCTTGGCCTTGGACCAGTGATACGGCGACGGCAGACTGCCTGCTGCCTCGCCCGGGAAGGTAATGTCCTCCGGCTCCTGGCCGAGGCCCATCTTGCTGTACATGTTCCAGATGGCATCGTCCGGCAGAGCCAGCGCCATATGGGTCATGCCGATGTTCGAGGACTTGGTGATGATCCCGGTCATGGTCAGCTTGCCGAAATCGAGGCTGTCCTTGATGGTGTACTTGTGGTCCAGCACCATCCAGCCGGGCGAGGTGTCGATCACCGTATCGGGGGTGAACTTGCCAGACGATAGCCCCGCGCACATGGCCAGCGGTTTCATCACCGAGCCCGGTTCGAAGGCGTCGGTGACGCCTCGGTTTCTGAGTCCGGCCGGGTCGAGGTTCGCACGATTGTTGGGATTGAACGACGGCGCATTCGCCATCGCCAGCACCTCACCATTGTGCGCGTCGATCATCACAAGCGTACCGGCATCGGCGTGATGCTCACGCACGGCGGCCTTGAGCTCGCGATAGGCCATGTACTGAAGGCGCAGATTGATCGTGAGCTGAAGATCGCCGCCGGGTTCGGCGTCTCGAATCAGGTGAAGATCACGCACCAGCCGGCCTTTACGGTCTTTCAGCACGCGACGCTTGCCGGGCGTGCCGGACAGATAGTCGTCGTAGGCAAGCTCGAGGCCTTCCTGACCCTTGTCGTCGATGTTGGTCACCCCAAGAAGCTGCGCGGTAACCTCGCCGGTCGGGTAATAGCGTTTGTAATCGTGCTTGCCATACACGCCCGCAATGCCCAGATCGAGCACGGTCTGAGCCGGGCTGGGGGTGACCTGGCGCTTTAGATACATGAAGGATTTCTTGCGGTAGCGCTCGACCCGGTCGATGAAGTCGCTCGGGTTGTCGCCAAGCGACTTGGCAAGCCGGGTAAGCGTTGCGCGATCGTCCGGCAGCTCCTGAGGGTTGGCCCAGAGGGTGACGACCGGCGTCGACACCGCCAGCGGCTCACCGTCGCGGTCGGTGATCATGCCCCGGTGGGCGTCGATGGTCTCAACCCGCAGGGTGCGGGCGTCCCCCTGGCCCTTCAGGAACTGATGATCGACCACCTGAAGGTAGACGATACGCCCGGCCAGTACGGCCATGGCCACAAGAATGATGAAAACGATGAATCGAAACCGCCACGGCGACATCGGATGGTATTCGCTGTCGCTCGATGACGTGTCCTTCTGCCTGCTCATGGCCGGATCACCCTGCTGTCATTGACGTCTGGTACGTGCATGTTCAACCGCTTCTGCGCCAGCGCCTCGATCCGGGAAGGCGATGACCAGGTGCTTTCCTCGAGCAACAGCCGGCTCCAGTTGGTCTGCAGCTGATCGTGCTGACGTTCCATCTTTTGAAGACGGACGTACTGCACCCGCGTGTGGTGCGCGCTTGTCACGACGAAAAACGCCGACAGCACGACCAGCAGAAACAGGATGGCCACACCCATGAACGAGGGCCGAAAATGAAGACTGAACGGCAGTTGGCCAAGCCAGTTCGGGGTCTGCGTACGCGTGCGTTTTGCCATGCTTCCTCTTACGCCAGTTTTTCCGCTATACGCATGACAGCACTTCGTGCCCTCGGGTTCAGCGAAATTTCATCCTCGGTCGGCTTCAACGCCTTGCCGACCAGCTTGAGCCGACGGTTCAGCTGATCTTCCCGAAGCGGCAATCCCTTGGGCACATCGACATCGCCCCGCGCCTTTTCCCGCATGAAGCGCTTGACGATGCGGTCCTCAAGCGAATGGAAACTGATCACTACCAACCGACCACCGACAGCCAGGGTTTCGAGCGCAGCATCAAGCGCGCGCTCGAGCTCACCAAGTTCATCGTTGATGTGGATGCGAAACGCCTGGAAGGCGCGGGTCGCCGGGTGCTTGTGTTTCTCCCAGGCGGGGTGGGCCTCCTTGATCAGCTCGGCAAGCTGATGGGTGCCGGTGATCGGGGTCTGCTTGCGCTCCGTGACGATTGCACGGGCCAGCCGCTTGGCAAAGCGCTCTTCACCGTAGGTCTTCATGACCGAGGCGAGCTCCCGCTCACTGACATGCTCGAGCCATTCAGCCACACTCTGGCCGTGGTCGGGGTCCATGCGCATATCCAGCGGCCCGTCACGCAGAAAGCTGAAGCCGCGACTGCCGTCGTCAAGCTGCGGGGAAGAGACTCCGATATCGAGCAGAATGCCATCGACGCGACCGAACACGTCATGACGTGATGCGACGTCACCCAACTGCGAAAACGGCGCGCGGGCAATTTGAAAGCGGGGGTCGTCGATGGCCAATGCGGTGTCGATGGCCTGCGGGTCACGGTCAATCGCAAGCAGCTGCCCACTGGGTGATAACCGCTCGAGGATCGCGCGGCTATGGCCGCCGCGACCGAAGGTGCCGTCCAGATAGCAACCGCCTGGCTCGGTCACCAACTGCTCGACAGCCCCATCGAGCAGGACGCTTTTATGAAGAAAGTCCCGGGGGGGCGTCGAAGATGATGACATGAATGAACTCGAATCCGTGGCTACTGGATGTGGTGTGAAATGTGAGGAGGGAGCCGGCCTGTAAGCCGGGTTCTGTCGAGGACAGTCATTCCTCTAGAGGACGCGTCACCGCGCCCTTCAAGCAACCTACCCGAACCCAGTGCGGGCCACACCTGCGGGTTCCTATTTGGTCTTGCTCCGAGTGGGGTTTACCGTGCCACGAACTGTTGCCAGCCGCGCGGTGCGCTCTTACCGCACCCTTTCACCCTTACCGGCAGCCAAAGCTGCTTAGGCGGTCTACTCTCTGCTGCACTTTCCGTCGGCTCGCGCCGCCCAGGCGTTACCTGGCACTCTGCCCTATGGAGCCCGGACTTTCCTCCCCCGGCATCGATGATGCCAGCGGCGACTGCCCGGCCGACTCCCAAGCGGGCAAGAATACCAGCGCCCCTGCCCCCCCTCAACTGTTCTATGAACAAGATCACGGATAAACGCACTTCTCTACAAAGCGTTACTGACGATCAAGAAGTGTTTGGTACCACTGCTTTTTCCGACCACCCAGCAGCCGCGCGGCGATGGCCGCCGCCTGCTTCACACCGACACCCTCCTCGATGAGCGCCTCAAGCAGCCGGTCGGCATCGATGTCGGCTCGCGTCTTGGCCGCTTTATCCTGCGATGTGCCCGCGATCAGCACCACGAATTCTCCTCGCCCTTGGTTGGCATCCTCTTCAAGCCGGGCAACCAGCTCGGCGGGCGTGCCCTTCAAAAAGGTCTCGAATGTCTTGGTCAACTCCCGTGCCAGCACCCACTGGCGCTCGGGCAGCACATCACCCCCCTCTTCGAGCAGATGGCGGATTCGGTGCGGGGACTCATAGAGAATCTGCGTGCCCTGCGCGCTTATAAACGTCTCAAGCAGCGCCCGGCGGGCCGTACTTTTTGATGGCGCGAAGCCATGAAAGCTGAACGCATCGCTTGGAAGCCCCGCCGCGCTGAGCGCCGCAATCAGCGCACACGGCCCCGGCACGGGCACCACCGCGCAGTCGCTGGCGCGCAAGGCGTTGACGACCTTATAGCCCGGGTCCGAAATAAGCGGCGTTCCGGCGTCGCTGATCAGAGCAATGCGCTCGCCCTTTTGTACCCGCTCAACCAGGGTTTCGACCCGGGCCGCCTCGTTGTGCTCATGCAGCGACAGAAGCGGTGTTCGAATGTCAAAGTGCGCCAGCAGTCGGGCGCTGTGGCGCGTATCTTCTGCCGCGACCAGATCGACTTCTGAGAGAATCTTCAAGGCGCGGGCCGACATGTCATCGAGGTTACCAATCGGTGTGGCAACCACGTACAATGCCCCCTCGGAAAGGTGTGTCATCTGTTATCCGTTATGCTGAAAGGCCGGGAGCCCGCCCCGGTAGTAAAAAAAGGAATGGCGCCTGGCGCCCAATCAAGGTCGATTAAAAGAGGCAAGACATCATGCGAACCTCATGGCGATGTGCGGCAGCGGCTGCCGCGCTCACCCTGGCCCTCGGCGGCTGCGCCAGCTCCTCGCTGACAGGGGCACCTCAGGGCCAGTCAGCCCAACAACTGCTCGAACAGGCCAAGCAACAGCAAGGCACGAACGCCGCTCAGACCCGCCTGAAGGCCGCGACCATCCTAGCACGTGACAACCAGCCGGCGCAGGCACTCGACGTGCTCAAGCGGCTCGACTCGAGCGCACTTCAGGGCAACGAGTTGACGCAGTGGGCTCTACTGACCAGCAAGACCGCACTGACGCAAAACGATGGCCGCACGGCCCTTAGTGCAATCGATGCGATTTCCCTCGAGCAGGTCTCACCCTCCGAGCGTCAGAGTCTGATGACCAGAAAAGGCGTGGCGCTTGGGCAGCTCAATCGCCCATTCGACGCCGCCACCACCTTGATTCGAGTGCAGGATGAAACCTCTGACGTTCGACTGAATGACCCGATCTGGCGTCAGATCGCACGGCTAAGCGGCGACCAGCTCGAAACCCTTGAGTCCATGAACCCGACCGCACGCGGCTGGGTCAGCCTCGCCCGGGTAAGCCGCGAGCAGGGAAGCGACCTTCAACATCTGTTCAGCGCTGTCACGGGCTGGCAATCGCGCCACTCAGAGCACCCGGCGGGCCGGCAATTGCCGAGTGACCTGGCAGCGCTTGGCGATGCCCGAAACGAGCAGGTCGACCGTATTGCCGTGTTCCTGCCTGAATCCGGCCCGCTCAAAACCATCGCCGACGCCATTCGAACCGGCATGAAGGCGCAGAACCTGATTGCCAGCAACAATGGGCAGCAGACGCCGCAGCTGACCTTTTACGATTCCAGCGCCCAGGACATTCAAAGCCTGTATGCACAGGCAGCCATGAACGGCGCTCAGCTCGTGGTCGGCCCGCTCGACAAGGACAAGGTCAGCCAGCTCGAAACGCGCCCGGACCTTCCGATCACGACGCTTGCACTGAACTACGGCACCAACGCCACCAATACCGCCGGCAATCTCTACGAATATGGCCTTTCGGCCGAAGACGAGGCTCGAAACGCGGCCCAGCGCGCCTATACCGACGGCCATCGCAACGCGGCGGTCATGGTCCCAAGCAACGACTGGGGCAACCGTGTACTGAGCGCCTTTCAGGAGGCCTGGCAGCAAAAGGGTGGGCGAATCGCAAGCGTTGTGAATTACGACCCCGACGGCTCGGCAACGAACGCGGTACAAAAAGCGCTCAAGAGCGGGCAGACGCCGGACATGCTGTTCCTGCTGGCCCTGCCAAGCTACGGCCGCCAGGTGCCACCCTCGCTTGATTATTATTACTCAAGGACACTTCCGGTCTACGCCACATCCCATATTTATCAGGGCGCGCCCCAGCCCCGCATGGATCACGACCTGAACGGCGTGCTGTTCTGCGACATCCCCTGGCAGATCCCGGACCCGGCTGTAGGGGGCGTCGACGCACTGCCCTACTCGAGCGCCTACCAGGAATTTTCAGGACAGGATCAACCGGCGCTTCTCAAGCTTAAAGCGATGGGCGTGGACGCCTATGAGCTGTCACGCCGCTTGCCGCTGTTCGAGAAAGTGGCCTCGCTCGAGGTCAACGGCGCCACCGGCACGCTTCATCTGACCGATGAGCGGCGCTTTCAGCGCAAACTACCCTGGGCTCAGTTCAAGCAAGGAGCACCGGCACTGCCCACCGTAACCTCCTCGAGCAGTCTCAATGTGGATGAGACGCAGTAGCCATCACCGGGGCCGCCACATGGAAGCATTGGCGGCCCGCTGGCTTACTGAGCGCGGCCTTGTCCAAGTGGCAAGCAATGTCACCTTCAAGGGCGGCGAGCTGGATCTGATCATGCGCGACGGCGAGACCCTGGTGTTTGTCGAGGTGCGCCATCGCGCGTCCAACCAGCACGGCTCAGCGCTTGAAAGCATCACCCATGCCAAGCAACGGCGCCTGATCCGCGCCGCCAGCCTTTATCTTCAGAGCCATCCAGCCGCGCGCTGCCGATTTGACGTTGTAGCCATCGATGGTGCCGACGCCGAACACATCCACTGGATCAAGAACGCGTTCGACGCCGTCTGATGCGCCGCGCTGGCATCGCCTTTTCGAGGCTGGCATCATCACGCGTTACTGTCCGATACTGCATATCCGATATTTCACTCGATTCCAACGATAGACCGAGACCGTTATGGACCTTCAATCACGCCTTCTCGACCACTTCAACGCAAGCATTGACGCCAAGACCTATGCAAGCGAAGTGCTGCCCCCGTTCATCGAGGCGGCCAGCGCCATGATGGTTCAAACCCTGATTAACGATGGCAAGATTCTCGCCTGCGGCAACGGTGGCAGCGCCGGCGACAGCCAGCACTTCTCCTCGGAACTCTTGAACCGCTTCGAGCGTGAGCGCCCAAGTCTCCCGGCGCTTGCCCTGACCACCGATACCTCGACACTGACATCGATCGCCAACGACTACAGCTACAACGACGTGTTCTCGAAACAGATCCGAGCGCTTGGTCAGCCGGGCGACATTCTTCTGGCCATTTCCACCAGCGGCAACTCCGCCAACATCATCCAGGCCATTCAGGCAGCCCACGACCGTGAAATGAACGTGATCGCCCTCACCGGTCGCGATGGCGGTAACATGGCCTCACTGCTGGGTCAGGAAGACTGCGAGATTCGCGTTCCGGCCACGTCCACCGCGCGCATCCAGGAAGTGCACTTGCTGGTCATTCACTGCCTGTGCGACCTTATCGATCATCAGCTTTTCGGCAGCAACGAGTAAACAATCATGAAAAAAGGCTTTATGTCAGCGGCGCTGGTCGCCGTAGCAGTGGCAGTCAGTGGCTGCGCCTCGGTCGGCCAGCAGAACATGAACTATCAGCCTCGTCCGAACGCCGTCGCCCAGGGCGACAGCCAGCTTCAGCACCGCCTGCTCGAGCTGATCCTGCACGGTGATTACCGTTACGGCGATTCCCACATCAATGTCGACGCCTACAACGGCCATGTGCTTCTGACCGGACAGGTACAGAACCAAGAACTCAAGACCATGGCGGGAGACGCAGTCAAGCGCCAGAACGACGTCAAGGACGTTCGCAACGAGCTTGAGATCGGTGAAAACACCTCACGCACTCAGCGCGTCAAGGACAGCTGGATCACGACCAACATCAACTCAAGGCTGGTTGTCGACAATTCGATCGACAGTGAAAGTGTTCACGTCATCACGGAAAACGGGGTTGTCTACCTGATGGGCACGGTCAGCAAGCACGCCGCTGAAGACGTCGCCTCGCTCGCCGCGAGCATCGATGGCGTCAGAAAGGTGGTCAAGGTCTTTCAGTACATCGGCCAGTAACCCATAAAAAAAGGCAAGCCCTACGGCTTGCCTTTTTACATCCTCTACTTGGGAACTCACACGGCGTCTTACTTGATGACCCGCAGTGATGGCCGCTTTTTCTCGGCCCCCTTGTCAGAGTTACTGTCACTGCCCGAGGCGTCACTTTCTGAATCGTGCTGCTGAGTGGGCGCCCTCTCTTCTTCAACACTCTCCGATGACGGCGATTCGACGCTTCTAAGCGCCGGACCGCTTTCTTCGACGTCCGCATCGTCATCGTCTTCCGCACCCGGAATGATCGGCTCGTGTCCGAACACCATGCCAACGCCGTTTTCTCGGGCGTAGACCGCGACAAGCGCGTCAATCGGAACCTCGACACGCATGGGCTGACCACCGAAGCGCGCATTGAATGCGATCATGGCGTTTTCCATCACCAGGTCACGCACGGCATCCGGCGACACGTTGAGCACGATCTGTCCGTTTTGAACAAACTGGCGCGGCACGGTCACGCCCGGTAACTCGGCGTCAATGACCATATAAGGCGTCAGCTCGTTATCCAGCAACCACTCATACAGCGCGCGTGCGAGATAGGGACGACTGGTAGATGACATATTCCTTCCTCCTGCACCCGGCTAATAACCGGGTCGTCGATTACGCTCGAATTTCGCGCTCGGCTTCCGTCAGCGACGCCTTGAAGGCATCCCGGGAAAAGACGCGCTCCATATACTCCATAAGCGGCTTGACCTGAGCTTCGGGAAGCTCGATACCAAGGCTTGGCAAGCGCCAGAGGATCGGGGCGACGCAGCAATCGACCAAAGAAAATTCTTCACTCATGAAAAACGGCAGATCCTCGAAGATCGGACTGATACCGATCAGGCTTTCACGCAACTCCTTGCGTGCAGCTTCCTGCTCCTTCTTGGTACCTGTGCCGTTGACCAGCATACTGACCTTGGAGCACCACTCGCGCTCGACGCGATGAACCCAGAGTCGACTCTGAGCGCGCGCGACCGGATAGACAGGCAGAAGCGGCGGGTGCGGAAAGCGCTCGTCCAGATACTCCATCATGACCTGAGACTCATAGAGCACAAGATCACGATCCAGAAGCGTTGGAGCACTGTTGTAGGGGTTGAGATCAGCAAGTTCTGCTGGCGGATTTGCCTCGTTGACTTCGATGATATCGACGGAGACGCCCTTTTCGGCCAGGACAATCCGGACACGATGACTGTAATGATCATCATTTCCGGTATAAAACGTCATAGACGATCGTTTGGCTACGACACCCATGTAACTTTCCTCGCTTTGATTCAAGCCCGATCATACCACGTGTGGCACCGTCGGAGGGTAACATACGCCGACCCCGAAGGGGGCCGGCCAGACACAAAAACGCCCAGACCATTCGGCCCGGGCGTCTCCAACCCAATAAGGGTGCGATTAACGCTTGGAGAACTGCGGACGACGACGCGCCTTGCGAAGACCGACCTTCTTACGCTCGACTTCACGTGCGTCACGAGTGACGTAGCCTGCGCTGCGAAGCGGCTTGCGGAACTCTTCGTTGTACTGAAGCAGTGCGCGGGTGATGCCGTGACGGATCGCACCGGCTTGAGCCGAACCACCACCGCCCTGGACGGTGATATTGAGGTCGAACTGACCAGTGGTTTCGGTCAGCTCGAGCGGCTGACGAACAACCATCTGCGCAGTAACACGACCGAAGTACTCGTTGATTTCACGGCTGTTGACCGTGATCTTGCCGGTGCCCGGCTTCATGAATACACGTGCGGTAGAAGTCTTGCGGCGACCGGTACCGTAATACTGTTGGGACATATCAGACCTTCCTTCAGATGTTCAGAGCTTGCGGCTGCTGTGCGGCATGCGGGTGCTCGGCGCCAGCATAGACCTTGAGCTTGGCGTGCATGGCACGGCCTAGCGGACCTTTGGGCAGCATGCCCTTAACGGCGAACTCAATGACACGCTCAGGCGCGTGATCGATCATCTGTTCGAAGGTCATGGAACGCAGACCACCGGGATAACCGGTGTGGCGATAATAATTCTTGGCAGACGCTTTATTACCGGTCACACGGACCTTTTCGGCATTGATAACGACGATGTAGTCGCCAGTATCAACGTGAGGCGTATATTCGGGCTTGTGCTTGCCACGCAAACGACGTGCGATTTCGGTAGCAAGACGACCCAGAGTCTTGTCCGTCGCGTCGACGACATACCAGTCGCGCTGGACGGACTGCGGTTTGGCGCTGAACGTCTTCATGAAAATACCTCTTGAGGGTCACTGACCGTTAAAGGCCATGACCAATCCCTATTTTTCTTGGTTACCTAAACCACGGTAACAATGGCGAGCGCGCATTATACATGGGGCTACCGGTACTGATAACCCCTTTTTTACCTTCAACCGGCTTTTCGTCACGGCTTGTGCGCAAGCGCCAGATACTCCTTGGACTGCATCTCCTGAAGGCGAGAAAGCGTACGCTCAAACTCAAACGACAGCGTGCCTCCGGTGTAGAGAGACTCAGGGGCAACCTCAGCGCTCATCAGAAGCTTTACGGCCCGGTCATAGAACTCATCCACCAGATTGATGAAGCGGCGAACCTGGTTGTCCTCATTGGCGCTCATGACCGGCACATGAGAAAGAAAGACCGTGTGGTACTCGCGCGAAAGTTCGATGTAATCGTTTTGACTTCGCGGACCATCACAAAGCGTCTTGAAATCGAACCAGATCGTCCCTTCGTTGACACGCTCGGCCGTTAGCTGACGGTTGTTGATCTCGATGGTCTGTCGAGTCTTGCCGGCACTTCCCGACACCCGCTGGAAGCTCTCTTCAAGCGCGCGCTCGGCGTCGGCGTCATCCGGGTAGTGAAAGATCTGAACCTGCTCGAGGGTCCTGAGTCGATAATCAACCCCTGAATCGACATTGACCACCTCGCAGTGACGCTTCAGGAGATCGATGGCCGGCAGAAACCGGGCACGCTGGAGGCCATCCTTGTAAAGATCGTCCGGCACGATGTTCGACGTGGCAACCAGCACGACGCCCTGTGCAAACAGCGCCTCCAACAGATTGGCGAGAATCATCGCATCGGTAATGTCCTTGACGAAAAACTCATCAAAGCAAATGACCCGCGCCTCGCCTGCAAGCGTGGCAGCCACCTTGTTAAGCGGATTCTTTTCACCCTTGTGATGCTCGAGTTCCCGATGCACGCGCTGCATGAAACGGTGGAAGTGGGTACGCATCTTGCGCTCGAACGGCAGGCTGTCGTGAAACGTATCCACAAGATAGGTCTTGCCGCGGCCGACCCCACCCCAAAAATAAAGCCCCGCGATGGCCGGTGTCGAAGGCGCCTCGGGCGCACTCTTGCTGCGCCCGAAAAATCCCGCCATCTTGCCCTTGAGCCCACCCTCGGACCCACCGCTTTTGGCAGCAGGCGTCGGGGCCGGTGTGCGCATCAGGTCATCGTACAAGCGCTGAAGATGCTTGACGGCGGCCTCTTGTGCGGCGTCGTATTCGAAATCCTTGCGTTCAAGGTCTTGTTTATACTTCTGCAACGGAGTCGGTTTTGAGCTCATGGACGGCTATCGATCGGCGTGGATGGAAGAAAAGAGCGTCACAGTATAGCGAATCTGGCTCTGACTGTGGGACGCCCGGGTTTGACTGAACAAGGCCAACGTTCTTTAATGGCGGGATTCCCGGGGGCTCGATGCTACGCTCCTGTTTTATAAGCACAAGGAGAGACGGTGTGAACGACGGTAACATCGACTGGATTCTCGCGCTGGCGTGTTTGCTGGCCGGCATCGGGATTGGCGCGGTGGGATATCACCTTTTGAACGCCAATGTTCGACGCAATCAGAAAGTCAGGCAGCGCCTGTCTGAAACCGAGCTTCAACTCGGCCAGGTTCGCGATGCGCTGAATAACCACTTCAGTCAGGCAACGGCTCTGGTCACCCAGCTCCAGCGCACGAGCCAGGAACTGCAACAGCAACTGACCGCGCAAGCAGATGCCCTGTGTGATGACCCTCAACTCAAGCGTCGCCTGCATCAAAACGACGATGAAACCCCGAGCGAGGAAGACACCTCGCTGCATGCCCCGAGAGACTACGCCGAAAGCGGGCGTGGCACGCTTTCTGAAAACTACGGCATGCAGAACAAGGCGCCTGAAAACGACCCTCAGCCGCCCCGCTACTGATCGGCGCGCAGCCGCACTGGCTGGCCCGTGCAGTGCGCGGGCAATGAAAAAGCCGCCTACCAGGGCGGCTTTTTTATAGAACGACCCGCTTAGACCGGATTGTCGATGTCCACGAACCGGAACTCGATGTCGGCACGCTCGGAAAGCCAATCACCCAACGCCTGAACCCCGCACCGCTCGGTTGCGTGATGGCCTGCCGAAAAGTAACTGATGCCCTCCTCGCGCGCGATGTGCGTCGTGCGTTCTGAAATCTCGCCGGACACGAACGCATCAACACCTGCCGCGCGCGCAGCCTCGATCATGTCCTGCGCACCGCCGGTGCACCAGGCAATACGCTCGATTGGCCGATCATGGCCCTGAATCATCAAAGGCCTCCGCTCAAGCACATCCCCCATGTGCTGAGTCAGTGCGTCATGGGTCATCGGCGTCGACAGCGTGCCTTCGTATAAAAGCCCCTGCCCGACCGGCCCATCGAGTACGCCAGTAACCGTCCACCCCATCAGCTGCCCAAGCTGCGCATTGTTGCCAAGACTTGGGTGGGCATCGAGCGGCAGATGGTACGCCAGCACATTGATGTCGTGGGCCAGTAGCTTGGCCAGACGCCGACGCTTCATGCCGGTCACCTGGGCCGGCTCGTTTTTCCAGAAATACCCATGATGCACGAGCACCGCATCGGCCTGCCAGGCAATAGCCTCATCGATCAGCGCCTCGCACGCGGTTACGCCCCCCATGATGCGCCCGATACGCTCACGACCTTCGACCTGAAGTCCATTGACCGTATAATCCTTGAACCGACTCGGCGTCAGCTCATCATCGAGCATGTGAATCAGCGTGTTGCGATCGATCATCTTCCCTCCGGGCTGACGTGAAATGATACACTTCGCAGTATATCGATCTGATTTGGCCCCGACGACTCGCGACACAGGATCCCCTTCATGCGCCAATACCTTGCCGCACTGTTCTGGCCCATCATTAGCGGCGTCCTGTTAGCGGTGGTCATTCTTAACTACCTTCCCTCACAGCCCGACTCGGCGCCATCCTCGAACGCATCGACGGCGCCTCAAAGCGAGCTACCGACAAGGCCTGACCCCGCGCTGCCTCCGCCTGCGGAGCGCGACGCGCCGGATACGCGCACCGCCGAGCCACTGACGCGCACCCAGGGCCAACCCAGCTATTCCGACGCCGTCGAGCGCGCGGCTCCGGCCGTGGTCAACATCTACTCGTCAAAGATTGTCGAGAACAAGTCCAAGGAAGACTTATCCAACCCGATCATCGACCGCTTTTTCGGCAAGGGCACCTCGGCGCGCCAACGCATGCTATCAAGCCTAGGCTCAGGCGTGGTGGTCAGTGAGCAGGGCTATATCCTGACCAATAACCACGTCATCGAAGGCGCCGACGAAATTCAAGTGGCGTTGCGCGATGGCCGCGAAACCATTGCTCACGTCATCGGTGCCGACCCGGACACCGACCTCGCGGTTCTCAAGATTGACCTTGACGATCTACCCGTCGCCTCCCTGGCGGCCGAGCATGACATTCGAGTCGGCGATGTGGCGCTTGCCATCGGCAACCCCTACGGCGTCGGACAAACCGTCACCATGGGCATCGTCAGCGCCCTCGGCCGTAATCATCTGGGCCTGAACGCCTATGAAGACTTCATTCAAACCGATGCCGCCATCAACCCCGGCAACTCCGGCGGCGCACTGATCAACGCAGAAGGCGCCGTCATCGGGATCAACACCGCAATTTTCTCCCGAACCGGTGGCTCACAGGGCATTGGCTTTGCCATTCCCATTTCGTCGGCTCAACGCATCCTCGACGACCTGGTCACTCAGGGACGGGTCATTCGGGGCTGGCTCGGCATCGAGGCGCGCGAAGTTTCCCCTCGCCTGGCGCATGCCTCGAACCTCAATGTTCCGAAAGCCATCATGGTGTCGAAAGTGATCAAAAACGGCCCTGCCGACAAGGCCGGCATCAAGGCCGGTGATATTCTGATCGCCATCAACGACAAGCCCTTGATGGATGCGCAAGCCGCAATGATGGACATCGCCAACGTCAATCCCGGGCAGGCGGTGCCCGTCTCCCTGTATAGAGACGGCAAGGAAATGACGGTCTCGATCAAGGCCGCCGAACGCCCGGCCGGCCAACCCACCATTCAGACGCCATCAAACAAGAAATAACGCCTGCAACCAAAAAGGCGGCCCAAGGCCGCCTTTTTGGTGATCCACCAGGTAACGCTTGCTACCCGACGACGTTTTCAAGCATCACGATTTCAACCGATTTTCTGCAGCGCGGGCATGCGCCGTAAGCGACTCACCACGAGCAAGCACAGAGGCAACGCGACCGAGACGATCGGCGCCCTCGGCCGAGCACTGAATCAGTGACGAGCGCTTTTGAAAATCGTAGACGCCAAGCGGTGAGGAGAAACGCGCGGTCCCGGACGTCGGAAGCACGTGATTGGGCCCCGCACAGTAGTCACCAAGCACTTCCGCGGTGTAGGTACCCATGAAAATGGCGCCAGCGTGACGCACCTGATCGAGCCAGGCATCCGGTTGAGCGACCGAAAGCTCAAGGTGTTCAGGCGCGATGCGATTGATCAATGTAACGGCCTCGGCGGCACTTTCGACACGAATCAGGGCGCCCCGTTTTTCGAGTGACGCACGAATGATGGCCTCACGCTCCATGGTCGGCAGCAAACGCTCGATGCTTTCAAGCACTTCATCAAGATGGGCATCGTCCCAGGCAACCAGAATCGCCTGGGCATCCTCATCGTGCTCGGCCTGGGAAAAGAGATCCATCGCCAACCAGTCAGCGGGCGTAGTGCCGTCCGATATGACCAGAATTTCCGAGGGCCCGGCGATCATGTCGATCCCGACCTGTCCGAACACGGCGCGCTTGGCAGTTGCGACATAGATATTGCCCGGCCCGACGATCTTGTCCACTCGTGGCACGCTCTCGGTTCCATAGGCAAGCGCTGCCACGGCCTGCGCACCGCCGATCGTGAACACGCGCGTAACGCCTGCAACGAACGCGGCCGCGAGCACCAGCTCATTGAGCACGCCATCCGGCGTCGGTACCACCATGACGATGTCGTCGACGCCAGCCACATGCGCCGGCACAACGTTCATGAGCACCGACGAGGGATAGGCTGCCTTGCCGCCCGGAACGTACACGCCGACGCGGTCCAGCGGCGTCACTTTCTGTCCGAGCATGGTGCCGTCGGCCTCGGTGTACTGCCAGGACGTCGGCTTTTGGTGCTCGTGATAGGCACGAATGCGCTCGGCCGCCTGGTCCAGCGCGTCGCGTTGATCGTCACTGATCGCGTGATACGCCTCTTCGAGGCGGGCTCGACCGAGCGTCAATTCGCTCATGGCGCTGACGGACAGCCGGTCAAATCGACCGGTAAACTCGATAAGCGCGTCATCGCCCCGCGCTCGAACCTCGCTTAAAATATCGTCGACCCGAGTTTGAACCTCGCGATCGGACACTCCTTCCCACGCCAAAAGCGTATCAAGGGCCTGATCGAAATCCACGCTCGACGCGCTGAGGCGTGCGATGGTTTGGCTTGCCTGGGTCATGAAACCGACTCCTCCTTCGCGCGCCGGGCAGATGACACCGCCTCGCGCAGACGTTCGATCAACGGTTTTATCCGCTCGTGCTGCATGGTCATGGACGCCTTGTTGACCACAAGGCGCGTACTTATGTCAGCGATCAGCTCACGCGGGGCCATGCCATTGGCTTTCAAGGTATTGCCGGTATCGACGATATCGACGATTTCGTCGGCCAGGTTCATGAGCGGCGCAAGTTCCATCGCCCCGTAGAGCTTGATCACTTCCGCCTGAATGCCCTGAGAGGCGTAATAATCCCGCGCGATATTGACGAATTTGGTCGCAACGCGCCGCCGAGCACGCCGCGGCGGCTCTCCGACAATACCGGCGGTCATCAGCCGGCAGTGCGATATGTCCAGATCCAGCGGTTCATAGAGCCCGTTTCCGCCGTGCTCCATCAGAACATCCTTACCCGCGACGCCAAGGTCGGCTGCGCCCAATTGAACGTAGGTCGGTACATCCGTCGCCCGGATCACGACCACCCGAACGTCTGGGTGATTGGTCTCAAACAGCAGCTTGCGGCTTTTGCTCAAATCTTCGAGCGGCTCGATGCCGGCCTGCGCCAGAAGCGGCAGCGTCTCTTCGAGAATACGCCCCTTGGACAGGGCAATGGTCAACGGTGTGTTCATAACCTCACTATGCGATCTCGAGCTATCGTCCATCGTATTAGGCCTTAACCGGGGACACGGCGGATGCGCGCGCCCAACATCTGGAGTTTTTCTTCGATGCATTCATAACCACGGTCGATGTGGTAGATGCGATCCACCACAGTCTCGCCGCTTGCGACCATGGCCGCAATCACAAGGCTTGCCGACGCCCTGAGGTCTGTTGCCATCACCGGGGCGCCGGAAAGTGCCTCGCCCCCGGTAATGATGGCGGTGTTGCCTTCAAGCGCGATGTCAGCCCCCATCCGGACGATTTCCTGAACGTGCATGAACCGGTTTTCGAAAATGGTTTCCGTGACATGACCGACACCTTCCGCCACGGCGTTAAGCGCCACGAACTGCGCCTGCATGTCGGTCGGAAACGCCGGATACGGCGCCGTTCGAACACTGACGGCCCTGGGCCGCTGCCCGTTCATGTCGAGCGTAATGAACCCGTCACCGGTCTCGATGTGCGCCCCGGTCTCTTCAAGCTTGAGCAGAACGGACTCAAGGATGTCGGCTCGCGTGTTTCGAACCTTGACCCGACCACGCGTGGCCGCCGCCGCAACCAGAAATGTACCGGTTTCGATACGATCAGGCATGACGTCGTAGTGACACCCATGAAGCTCTGGCTGCCCTTCGATCGTGATGGTGCCTGTGCCGTGGCCGGTAATACGTGCGCCCATGGCAATCAGGCATTCGGCCAGATCGACCACCTCCGGCTCACGCGCGGCGTTTTCCAGTACGGTGGTCCCGTCGGCAAGCGCCGCCGCCATCAGTAGGTTCTCGGTGCCGGTCACGGTGACCGTATCGAGGATGATGTGCGCGCCCTTGAGACGCCCCTCGGTTCGCGCCCGAATGTAGCCCTGCTCGACACGGATATCGGCCCCCATGGCCTGCAAGCCGCGGATGTGCAGGTCAACAGGGCGCGTGCCGATCGCACAGCCGCCCGGCAGTGAGACATCGGCCTGGCCGTAGTGCGCAAGAAGCGGACCCAGCACCAGAATCGATGCCCGCATTTTCTTGACCAGATCGTAAGGGGCGTGGCAATCCCGCACCGCTCCACCCAGCTGAATGGACATCTTTTCGCCCATTACCGGCTCGACCCCCATTCGCCCCAGAAGCTCGAGTGTGGTCGTGATGTCCTGCAGGTGAGGCAGGTTACCGATCGTGATTGGCTCCTTGGTCAGAAGCGTCGCCGCGAGAATCGGCAGGGCCGAGTTCTTGGCACCCGACGCCCAGACCTCGCCGTTAAGCGGCACACCACCGCTGATGATCAATTTATCCATGCAAGAAATGCGCTCTAGAACGTTCGATAATCACGCCTTTTAGGCGTTGGCCCACTGTTCGGGGGTATAGGTACGGATCGTGATCGCGTGCAGTGCACCACTGGCGATTTCCTCGGAAAGCGCTCCGTAGATCAACTGCTGGCTCTTGACCCGGTTAAGATGGGCAAACCGTTCACCGATCGCGGTGACCTGAAAGTTGCACCCCTCCCCCTGAATCACGAATTCGCACTCGTCGATGCGCTCTTCCAGCCGCGCCTTGACTTCAGTTGGCTGCATGATCACTCCTTGCTCGTCGCGTTTAAAATCACGTCATCATAAATGAAAAGATGGCCTGAGTGCGATGCACCCAGACCATCAATTGTACCTCGCCGCTCGGCGCCAACGACTATTCGAACGCGTCGAACACATCCGTCAGCGCCGTGACTTCGGCAAGCCCCTTGAGCGTCGGCGAAAGCCGAATACGGGCAACATCGATGTTTCGGCTCTGACAGGTGCGAAGCCATTCCAGCAGCACTGAAATCGTTGCACTGCTGGTGTTGGCGACCTCGCTTGCATCGAGCGTCAGGGCATCAGTTGCTGTCCGACGCTCCAGAAACTGGATGCCGATACGACGCAGCTCCGAGGCATGATCGAACCCCGGGCGCCCGGCAATGACCAGCCGGTCATCGCCGGTTGCCTCGAGTGAGACGTCGTCTTCATCGAACAGCCGTTCACTCATTGCCGCTGCCGTCTTCCAGATCGACGTTCGGCGACCACTGCTCGATGACCTGGTCGATGTCGCGGTTGTTGTCACGCATCGCCTGATCAAACTGATTGCGGAAGGTCAGGCCCAGGTTGATGCCATTGACGACGACGTTTACGACCTTCCATTGCCCGTCACGCTGCTTGAGGGTGTAGGACACGGGATAGGTCTTGCCCTTGGTCGAGACCACGTTCATATCGACGTTGGCCTGATCTTCATAGCGCTGGGTGTTCTGATTTTCCGGTACCGACAGCGTCTTGTAGTCAAACGTCACCAGCCCTTTCGCGTAGGTGTCGATAAGCGTCTGCTTGAAGACATCAGCAAATCGGCTGCGCTGTTCCGGGCTTGCCGCACGGAAGTATTTACCCATGACGCTTGCACCGACGTAGCGAAAATCAACGATCGGGCTGACCGTTTCATCCACCAGCTGCTTCAGTTCGTCTTCGTGCTGCTGATAGTAGCCCTGCTTCTTGTCGAGCTTGCTCATCAACGCCTTGGCGTTGTCACGAATGATCGTTTCCGGGTCTTGAGCCGCACTTGCGTTCATGCTGAACAGCACGCCCATGCACGCCATGAACACGATCAGAATGCGAGAAACCATTGCCTTATGCATTATCCTCTCCTTGTAAACATCCGATGCGCCGGTCGACCGACTCATTCCTTGCTGAAGTTAGACACCAGTTGCTGGATCAGCTCTTCCAGCACCAGGGCCTGCTGAGTGTCCTTGATGGTATCACCGTCTTTCAACATGTCCGGCGAGCCCCCGGGCGTCAGCCCGATGTACTGCTCACCGAGCAGTCCCGACGTCAGAATCGACGCCGTGGTGTCCTGTGAAAGCTTGTCCTTGAGGTCATCGGTTACCGACATCGTGACTCGGGCATCGAACCACTTGGGATCCAGCTCGATGCTGGTGACCCTACCCACGGTGACCCCGGCCATGGTCACTTTCGAGCGCTCCTTCAATCCACCGATGTTGCTGAAGTTGGCATTGAGCGTGTACGTATCGCCACCGCGCGAAAACGACAGCCCACTGACCTGAAGACCAAGAAATACCAGCCCCAGAAACCCGGCCAGAACGAACACACCAACACCACATTCAAGCCATCTACTGCGCTTCATCAAAACTCTCCAAACATCAAGGCAGTGAGAATGAAGTCCATCCCGAGCACTGCCAGAGAACCATAGACCACGGTGCGGGTCGTGGCCCGAGAAATACCTTCGGAGGTCGGCTCCAGATCATAGCCCTGAAACACGGCGATCCAGGTGACCACGATCGCAAACACGACGCTCTTGACCATGCCGTTCAAAATGTCGTCGGTGAACAGCACACTGTTTTGCATCGTGCTCCAGAACGACCCGGAATAGACGCCCAGCCAATCGACGCCCACCAGATACCCCCCGAAAATGCCGACCACGCTGAAAAAGACCGTCAATACCGGCAGGGAGATGAATCCGGCCCAAAGCCTCGGCGCGATGACGCGCTTCAATGGATCGACCCCGATCATTTCCATGCTGGTGAGCTGCTCGGTCGCCTTCATCAAACCGATTTCCGCGGTCAGAGCCGAACCTGCGCGCCCTGCAAAGAGCAGAGCAGTCACGACAGGCGCCAACTCGCGCAGAAGCGACAGCGCCACCATCTGACCAAGCGCCTCCTCGGCACTGAAATCGACCAGCACTACATACCCTTGAAGGGCCAGTACCATACCGATGAACACCCCGGAGACGATCACGATCGGAAGCGACAGCACGCCCACGAAATGAATCTGGCGCAGAAGCAGCCCCGGCCCGTTTTGAAGCGGAAGCCTGAGGCCCATCACCAGAAAGATCACCGAGCGCCCGAGCGCCTCGAGCACGTTGATCGTGCCGCGTCCGAGCGCCGCCAGTTGATTGATCACGACGTCCTCTCCTTTAAGCCGCTACCCCGAAGTATATCGTCGGCAAAATCAACGTCCGTCGGATAATGAAACGGAACCGGACCATCCGGCTCGCCGTGCACGAACTGGCTGACTCGCGGATCGGAGGCCTTGCCAAGCTCCTCGGGCGACCCTTTCGCCATGACCCGCCCGTCGGAAATGACGTAGACGTAATCCGCGATCGAAAGTGTCTCCTTGATGTCGTGCGAGACCACGATGGCGGTCATGTTGAAGGCCTGATTGAGCTGGCGTATCAGCTTGACCAGCACCCCCATCGAGATCGGATCCTGACCGACGAAGGGCTCGTCATACATGATCAGATCGGGGTCGAGTGACAGCGCACGCGCAAGCGCCACGCGCCGGGTCATGCCTCCGGAAAGCTCTGAGGGCATCAGGGCACGTGCGCCACGCAGCCCTACCGCCTGCAGCTTGATCAAGGCCAGATCGCGAATCATGGTTTCCGGCAGGTTCGTGTGAACCCGGATAGGAAACGCCACATTTTCAAACACGGACAGATCCGAAAAGAGCGCGCCGCTTTGAAACAGCATCCCCATGCGTCGGCGCATGCGAAAAAGCTCCGACCGAGACAACCGGTGCACATCCTTATTGGCAATGTGCACCCGACCCCGATCAGGGGCGAGCTGACCACCGATCAACTTCAAAAGCGTGGTCTTGCCCGTCCCGCTTGGCCCCATGATCGCGGTGATCTTGCCCTTGGGAACAACGAGGTCGACCCCTGAAAAGATCTGGCGACCACTGCGCGAGAAATGCAAATCCTCTACTTCAACAAGATTCGAGTCGTTCATGGACTCCCAAACTGCCGTCAATGATAATTATCGAACATCGTATCCTAACCCCCTACGCAAGGGCCAGTGTTCAAACGCATGCAAGGGCATCGAGGTTGCACTTGCCAACGCTCCTTCGTTTAATACCCTAGGTGCGCACGCGGCCAAAACGCCAGCGTGCATTTACTCATGGTCATGGATTTGAAATGCCAAAGCCACTTGCACAATTTTCGTTCATCAAAAGCGCACACCGTACGCTCGACCTTGAACAGCGCGCCCTGGGCCAGTTGATCGAGAAGCTCGACACCCGATTCGACACGCTCTGTCAGCGGCTTCTGGCCTGCGAGGGACGCATCGTGGTAACAGGAATGGGAAAATCCGGCCATATCGCGCACAAGATGGCAGCCACGCTTGCAAGTACGGGCACACCCGCCTTTTTCATGCACCCGGCCGAGGCAAGCCATGGCGATCTTGGCATGCTGACGCCGCACGATGTGCTTCTGGCGCTGTCGAATTCAGGGGAAACGCATGAAATTACCGCCCTGCTGCCGGTTTTAAAGCGCCGCAACATTCCGATGCTTGCACTGACCGGCCGGGATGATTCCACGCTTGCAAGACACGCCGACATCCACCTCAATGTGGGCGTCGATCAGGAAGCTTGCCCGTTGAATCTTGCACCAACCTCGTCAACGACAGCAGCCCTTGCCATGGGCGACGCCATTGCCATTGCACTGCTCGAGGCCCGCGGCTTTAGCGCCGAGGATTTCGCTCTCTCTCATCCAGGTGGCAGTCTCGGCAAACGACTTCTCCTGACGGTTGATGATGTGATGCGCAAGGGCGATCAACTGCCGCTGGTTCGATCGGGCACGATGCTTTCCGAGGCGCTGGGCGAGATATCACGCAAGGGGCTCGGGTTTACCTGCATCATTGATGAGAACGAAATCCTGGTTGGTGTATATACCGATGGTGACCTGCGTCGCACCATCGATCAGCACGACTCGCTGCGCACGCTGACGATCGACGACGTCATGACCGTCGGCGGCTATACGGTGCACGCAGGCCTTCTCGCTGCCGAAGCTCTCAATATTCTCGAGCAGCACCGAATTTCAGCACTTGCAGTGATCGATGACAGTGACCGGCCCATCGGGGTGCTCCACATGCACGACCTACTGACGCATGGCGTCGTTTAACCCACTCAAAGGCTCCCTATTTCATGACGCCAAGCACACCCAACCGGCCTTCGGCGACACTGCCGCTCTCTGACCGACAACGCGCCCGCGCACGCTCGGTTCAGCTTCTCGCCCTTGATGTCGATGGCGTCTTGAGCGATGGCCGACTGTACTACGACGCCAATGGCGTCGAAGCCAAGGCCTTTCATACCCAGGATGGCGTCGGCATCAAGATGCTGCTCGCACTCGGCATCGAGGTCGCCATTATTACCGGACGCACCTCCCCGATGGTCGAGCGACGGGTGGGAGAGCTTGGCATCAAACACCTCATCATGGGCCGAGATGATAAGTGGCAGGCCCTGAGCGCCCTTGCCAGTGACCTGGCCCTTGGCCCTGAAGAACTGGCCTACTGCGGTGATGACCTGCCGGACCTTGAAGCGATCATGAAGTCGGGCCTTGGTGTGAGCGTGCCCAATGCACCGACCTACATTCAGGAAAACGCCGATGTCGTCACTCAGCGGGCAGGCGGTTATGGCGCCGTTCGCGAGCTGTGTGAACTGATCGTTGACGCCAAGGGCCAGTGGCCCGAGACCATGCGCCGCTACCTTGCAACCGACGACACGCCGAAGGAGTAACGAATGGGATCTCTGCTCTCACGCATCACGCCGAAAGTCTGGCTGTTTCTGGTACTGATCGTTGTTGGCGGTGTCATGGCCCTGATCGAGCAGCGCGATCAGTTCACGGCGGTCGGCCCAGCGCCCACCAGCGATAATGGCGAACCGGATTATTACCTCGAAGGCGTGACCTTTACCCGCTTCAATACCGAAGGCGCTCCCTACCAGGTTTTGAAATCTCCGCGGCTGACTCATACGCCGAACGACGACATCACCCGCGCCGTCACCCCGGAGCTCGAATGGACCAACGACCAGAACAAGACCTGGCTCGGCAGCGCCGAACGCGGCCGCGTGGAAGGTAGCGGGTCACGCATCACCCTCGACGGCAAGGCGCGACTGCACCAGCCAAGCAGCGACTGGACCCTGTCGACCCAGACCATCCATTACACCCAACATGACAGCCATGCCTGGAGCGATGATCGCTCGACCTTTACTCGAGGCCAGGAAAAAACCGTCGCCAACCGCTTTGATGCCTGGATCGACAAGAATCAGGCCACACTCAATGGCAACGTCACAGGCTCGTACCCTCCGACCCGATAACCGCGCTTTAAAAGGACAGCTCGATGATCACCAGACGACTAAGCACCCTGGCCGTTATTTCAGCCTGCTCACTGATGGCTGCCAGCGCCTGGGCACTGCCATCGGATGCCAGACAGCCCATCCACGTGAGCGCCGATCAGCTCAAGCTCGACGACAGTGCCGGCACCGCTATCTACACCGGCAACGTCGACATGACCCAGGGGTCGATGAAGCTCGAAGCGCATCGGGTCGACATCAAGCGCGGCAGCAACGGTGAAGTCTCAAGCGTCACGGCCCGCGGACAAGGGACGCGCGCGTACCTGGAACAAAAGCCAAATCAGCAGGACGCCAAGGTTCAAGGCTGGGGCGACACCGTGATCTATCACGCCGCCTCGCGCCGGGTCGAACTCATCGGCAATGCCAAGCTGATTCAGGCACCCGACACCTTCAACGGTGCCTACGTCGAGTACTTTCTGGACAAGCGACAGGTCAATGCCCGTGGTAGCCGCTCAAACGCGAACCAGAACCAGAACCAGAACCAGGCCAAGGACGGTCGCGTTGAAATGACGCTGACCCCCAACAGCAGTGCGAGTAACGACCAGTGAGCAGCTTAAAAACCCTTTCCGTGGCCAACCTTGCGAAAAGCTTCAAGGGCCGCCGCGTCGTGCACGACATCAGCATGTCGATCTCTCAGGGCGAAATCGTCGGTCTGCTTGGCCCCAATGGCGCGGGTAAAACGACCTCGTTTTATATGATCGTCGGCCTGATCCAATCCGACGCCGGGACCATCGCCATTGATGACCATGACCTCTCCCGGCTCGCGATGCACAAGCGCGCCCGGGCAGGCATCGGTTATCTACCGCAGGAAGCCTCGATCTTTCGAAAGCTGAGCGTTGCCAACAATATTCTGGCCATTCTTGAAACCCGCAAGGACCTGGATCGCAAGGCACGTCTCGCTCGTCTTGAAGAACTTCTGAACGAGTTCAACGTCACCCACATTCGGGACAACATGGGCATGGCCCTCTCCGGCGGCGAACGTCGCCGGGTCGAGATCGCGCGAGCGCTTGCCACAGAGCCCGACTTCATCCTGCTCGACGAACCCTTTGCAGGCGTCGATCCGATCTCGGTTGGCGACATCAAAAGCATCATCCGCCAGCTGAAGGCGCGCGGTATTGGCGTCTTGATCACTGACCACAACGTGCGTGAAACCCTCGATATCTGCGACAACGCCTACATCGTGGGCGACGGTCAGATCATCGCTGAAGGCGACGCCCAGGCCATACTGGCCAATCAACATGTGCGTGATGTCTACCTGGGCCACGAATTCAAGCTTTGATCCAACGCATCGACAGCACCCTTGAGTTTTTGGCATGATTCTTGCTGGCGGCGCGCCTTTGGCTTGCAAGGCGCCAAGTGCGCCGATAGCGTAACGCCCGATTCGATCACGCCGAGACCGTATGACGATGAAACCTTCACTGCAGCTCAGAGTCGGCGCGCATTTAACGATGACGCCCCAACTGCAGCAGGCTATCCACCTGCTGCAGCTCTCTACGCTCGATCTTCGTCAGGAAATTCAGCAGGCCCTCGAAAGCAACCCCATGCTCGAGCAGCAGGAAGCGTTCGAGGAACACGACGCCTCGCCCGAGCCTGAGGCCGATTGGGCAGAAAGCATCCCGGACACCCTCGATCACGACAGTGACTGGGGCGATACCTACCAGGACATTGGCCCCGGAAGCCTGGGCACTCAGACGCCCTCGGATGAGGCACCGGGCATCGAACGCAACAGCTTAGAGATTACGCTTCAGGACCACGTTCGAGACCAGGTTCGCCTGATTGACCTTGATGACCGGTCACGTCTGATCGCCGACTACCTGATCGATGCGCTCGACGACACCGGCCGGCTGAGCGTGCCCCTTGACGAGCTTGGTCAGCAGCTCACCCATCACTTTCCGACACTTAATTTCAAGCAGGACGAACTCGAACGCACATTGCAGCTGATGCAGCAGTGTGAGCCTGGTGGCTTATTCGCGCGCGACCTTCAAGAGTGCCTGCTGCTTCAACTCGATCAACGCTCTGGCGACACGCCACTGCTTGCCCAGACGCGGCGGCTTATTCGCCAGTTCCTGGAGGCACTGGCCGGCGGTGACTACAAGCGCTTGAAGCGTCGACTGGGCGTTGATGATGAGCAGCTCGAGCAGATCATTCAAACGATCCAGTCACTCGACCCTCAACCCGGACGCCGGTTCGGCGGCGCACGCAATCACTACGTGATTCCGGATCTGATCATGCGCCACGACACCAGACAAGGCTGGCGGGTCGATCTCAATGAAGATGCCCTGCCTCGAGTGCAGCTCAATGCGCAGTACAGTGCGCTGATCAAGCGCGCCGACCAAAGCCAGGACAACACCTTTCTCAAGCAGCACCTGCAGGACGCGAAATGGCTGCTTAAAAGCATCGCCAGTCGCAACGAGACCTTACTCAAGGTTGGGCAGGAAATCCTTGCGCGTCAGCCCGGCTTCGTCGAACACGGCGAAGCCGGCCTCAACCCGCTCACGCTCGCCGACATTGCCCAGGCAGTGGATATGCATGAATCCACCATCTCCCGGGTTACCACGCAAAAATACCTGCACACACCGCGCGGAGTCGTCGAACTCAAGCTATTCTTTTCAAGCCAGGTCGGCACAGGGCAGGATGGAGATGCTCATTCGGGAGTTGCCATCCGCGCACGCATCAAGAAATACGTCAGCGAAGAGCCGACCAGAAAGCCGCTTTCCGACGCCAAGCTGGTGGAACTTCTTGATCAACAGGGCATCAAGGTCGCCCGTCGGACCGTGGCCAAATACAGGGAAGCGCTGGGTATTCCCTCGTCCAGTGAACGCAAGCGCCTTGCCTAGACGCCCAATCAACACAAGGGTTTGTTTTAGCGCAAAAAAGGTTACAATCGAAGTGTCAACCCGTGGGTAAAGGAGAATGCCATGCAGGTCAATATCACCGGACATCACGTTGAACTGACTGACGCCCTCAGAGACTACGTTAATCAGAAACTGTCACGTCTTGAGCGCCACTACGACAACATTACCAACGTTCAAGTGACGCTCTCGGTTGAGAAGGAACGCCAACTTGCCGCCTGCACCCTGCATGCAAGCGGCGCAGAACTTCATGGCGAAGCCGCCCACGACGACATGTACGCGGCGATCGACGCACTGGCAGACAAGCTTGACCGCCAGCTCGTGAAGCACAAAGAAAAAGCCCAGGCGCGCGCTCAGGGCGCACGCTGAGACCCAATATCTATGACGCTCGACCAGCTTCTCCCGCCCGAACGCACGCTCTTTGACGTCAAGGGCGGGAGCAAAAAAAGGGTGCTGGAATTTTTCAGCACCTTTATCGCGCAAAACATTCCAAGCCTTGATGATCAGGAAGTCTTTTCCAGACTGATCGGTCGAGAACGGCTCGGCAGTACCGGCGTTGGCAACGGCGTCGCAATTCCGCATGCCCGCAACCCACACTGCAAGGTCCCGGTTGCAAGCTTCATTCGCCTGGCCGAACCGATCGATTTCGACGCGATCGACGGCGAGCCGGTTGATCTGATCTTTGTACTGCTGGTACCGGAAGAAGCCGAAGATACTCATCTGACCCTGCTTGGGCAGATCGCCGAGCTTCTCAACGACAGCGACAATCGACACACGTTAAGGAACACTCACAGTCAGCGTGAGCTACACGAGACGCTGGTTGATCTCATCGCCCAACAACAAAAGGCCTAGTTTCCATGCAGTTGGTCATCATAAGCGGACGCTCAGGCTCAGGAAAATCCGTAGCTCTTCAAGCGCTGGAAGACTTGGGGTTCTATGCGATCGACAATCTCCCGGCCACGCTGCTGGCCCCGCTCATTGATGAACTCGATACCGGAAGCGTCAGCCAACGCCGCATCGCCGTCAGCATCGATGCCAGAAATCTGCCCAAGGCGCTTGAGCGCTTTCCAGAGCTTCTGGCTGATCTGTCCAAGCGCATCGATGCGCAGGTCGTCTATCTAACCGCGGATGCCCGCTCCCTGCTCGAACGTTACGCCGCCACCCGTCGTCGTCACCCGCTTACGCGCGCAAGCCAGATGACGCTTGCCGAAGCCATCGATTCCGAGCAGAGCTACCTCGCCCCCATTCGCAACGCGGCGGATCTCGTGATCGACACGACTGACCAGTCGGTACACGAACTGCGCAACCAGATCGCAAGCCAGGTCGCCAAGCACACCAGCAAGCAGATGACGCTCACGATCGAGTCCTTCGGGTTCAAGCACGGGGTACCGCTTGACGCCGATACCGTCTTCGATGCGCGCTCACTGCCCAACCCTTACTGGGTGCCGGCGCTCAGGGGCTATACCGGCCGCGACCAGGAAGTGATCCACTTTCTGGAATCTCATGACGAAGTGGCGGCCATGCGCGACGACATCGTCGGCTGGCTCGAGCGCTGGCTGCCGTCCTACAGCAAGAGCAACCGCAGCTATTTTACGGTCGCCATCGGCTGTACCGGCGGGCAGCACCGCTCGGTCTATCTGGCTGAGCGCGTAGCCACCCACTTTGCCGAGCAGTTTCCGACGGTTCGACTGCGACATCGCGAAATGAGCGTTCAGACCCTGCTCAATGACAGCGAGCCACCGAATGATTCGCCGTGAGCTGACGCTTACCAACAAGCGTGGTCTGCATGCCCGCGCGGCGACCAAACTCGTACAGTGCTGCGCCACGTTCGAGAGTACGGTAACCGTCTATCGTGACGATCACAGCGCGCGCGCCAACAACATCATGGCGCTTTTGATGTTGGCGGCACCGTGCGGCACACCACTTGTCGTCGAAGTTGACGGCAGTGACGAGACCCTGGCCCTGGCCGCGATCGAAGCCATGTTCGACGCCCGCTTCGATGAAGAGACCTGACACCGCCGCACCGATAGACACGCCCTAACCCTTTCCCTCCCTTTCACTCACGCCGAGGAAGTTCCATGAGTCACGACCTGGCCGATAACGCCGATCATCTGGACAAACTGCATGGAGCGCTCGAGCGGGACGCCGTGGATCAGATACGTCGGCTGCTGAACCAGACCATGGTCCCGGCCGAGGTCGCCCACGCACTCGAATCGACACCGCCACGTGAGCGCGAATTCCTGTGGCAGCAGATCGACACCGAAACCCAGGGTGAAATTCTTCTCTATCTGAGTGAAGAATTACAGACGGAATTCCTGGAGCGCATGAGCGCCCAGGACCTTCTGACTGCCACCGAAAATCTGGACACCGACGATCTGGCGGATCTGCTGCAACGGTTGCCGACCTACAGCATTCAGCAGGTCCTCGACTCGATGGAGGCCCAGGAGCGCCACCGGGTCGAGACTGTGCTGTCCTATCCAGAGGATACCGCCGGCGGCTTGATGGACATCGACTCCATCACCATTCGGCCCAACATCACGCTCGACGTCGTGCTGCGCTACATCCGCCGCCACGATGAACTGCCCCACTCGACCGATGCACTTTGGGTCGTGACCCGAAGCGACGTGCTGGTCGGCCGGCTCTATTTGAATGAACTGCTGGTCTCAGACCCCGGCATGACCGTCCGCGAGGTCATGGACACCGAGTTCACGCGCCTTGACGCCATGACCCCCGAAGACGAAGTGGCCCAGCTGTTCGAACGCCACGACCTCATTTCGGCGCCGGTCGTTAACGAGCAGGGCCAACTTCTTGGCCGCATCACCATTGATGACGTAGTCGATGTCATTCGTGATACCGCCGAACATACTGTCATGAGCATGGCCGGTCTCGATGAAGAAGAAGACACCTTCGCTCCGGCGCTTCGTACCAGCCGGCGTCGCGCGGTGTGGCTCGGCATCAACCTGTTGACGGCCTTTCTCGCCTCGTCCGTCATCGGCATGTTTGAAGGCACGATCCAGAAAATCACCGCACTTGCCGTACTGATGCCGATCGTTGCCAGCATGGGGGGCATTGCCGGCTCTCAAACCCTGACCGTCTTGATTCGAGGCATCGCGCTTGGCCATGTCAAGGGCAACAACATTCGCTGGCTTATCAGCCGTGAGCTGGTCGTCGGGCTACTTAACGGCGCGCTGTGGGCCGTGGTCGTCGGGCTTCTGGCACTGGTCTGGTTCGATGACCGCATGCTTGGCATCATTATTGCGCTTGCCATCATTATCAATCTGGTCGTGGCGTCACTTGTCGGTACGCTTCTGCCGGTGGTGCTCAAAAAACTCAAGATCGACCCGGCACTGTCCGGAAGCGTCATTCTCACCACGGTCACCGATGTCGTCGGCTTTCTGTCGTTTCTCGGCCTCGCGAGTCTGGTCTATTTAAGCTAATGCAAAAAAAGACCGCGCTGCATAGGCAGCGTGGTCTCCCACATCCCTCTTTCACCGCGACTCAACCCGTGACAGTCATGCCATCGACCCGCCAGCTTCCCGTATGAATACTGCCGCGGGTATCGAGATCATCGCCAAGCCCTGCAAGAGAGGCGAACATGCCGCTCAGATTGCCGGCCACCGTAAACTCTTCGATAGGCCCTGCAATAGCGCCATTTTTAATCAAAAAGCCCGAGGCGCCACGGGAATAATCACCGGTCACCGTGTTGATGCCCTGCCCCATCAATTCAGTCACGATAACCCCATGCTCGATTCCACCGATCAGCGCGTTGTAGTCGGTCAAGGGCGCATCGATGCGCACATTACGGGCACCGCCGGCATTGCCGGTCGATTCAAGTCCCAGACGCCGTGCGCTGTAACTTGAAAGCATGTAGCTTGAAAGCCGGCCCTGCTTCACGAAGTCATTGTCCTGCGTCGCGACCCCCTCGCCATCGAAGGCCGCGCTTGACATCGCGCCCTTGATACGCGGCCGTTCCCCCAGCGAAAACCACTCGGGAAACAGCGACTCGCCCAGCCGGTCGCACAGAAACGAGGATTCCCGATAAAGGGCGCCGCCGGCGATGGCGCTGAGAAAATGCCCGATCAATCCCTTGGCCATGCTCGGCGCGAACACGACCGGCATGGTGCCTGAAGGCGCCTTGAGCGCGCCAAGTCGCGCAAGCGTGCGTTCGGCCGCACGGTGACCGATGTCTTCGGGGGAGCGAAGTAAAAATGGATGGCGCGTAGAACTGTAATCCATGTCGCGCTGCATGCCGGCATCGTCTCTGGCAATCAAAACACACGACAGACTGTGCCGGCTTCCACGCTGAGTCCCCATGAAACCATGGCTGTTGGCGTAGAGGGTCACCCCCTCGCCGGTGCTCAGGTGTGCGCCTTCGGAGTTACTGATACCCTCGACCGCAAGGCCCGCCCGCTCGCACCGTGCAGCCAGATCGGCGGCCTCGTCAGGGTCAAGCGCCCACGGGTGATGGACCTCGAGATCCGGAAAGTCGGTCGCCATGCGCTCGATGTCGGCAAGCCCTGCATGAGTGTCTTCTCCGGTAAAACGCGCGATATCGATCGCTTTCTCTACCGTTTCCCGAATGGAGCGCTCGCTTGCATCGCTGGTCGAGGCATTGCCCTTGCGCTGGCCAACGTAGACCGTGATGCCAAAGCCTTGATCACGGGCAAGCTCCAGGGTTTCCACCTCACCGAAGCGAACATCGACCTCCAGCCCCTGACTGACTGCCGCGCTGAGCTCACAGGCAGTTGCACCATGCTGTCTGGCATGTTCGAGGGCCAGCTCGGCCTGACGCTTAAGCGCCGCTTCCTGTGCGTCGATATCAAATACCTGGCTCATGAACGAACTCCTAATACCTGCCGCGCCTGTACTGGTATACTGCGCGCACTCTGATTGACTGGATGAATCATGTCGAGCGAACTCCCCCCCGACCACGACGAATTTCAAAGCAAGACCCAACGCAAGAACGCCATGCTTGCCCTGCAGGCACTGGGCGATCGCATCCTGGCGCTGAGGCCGGTTCAGCAGCGCGAACTGCCGCTGTCCGAGGATATGTGGGCCGCCATCGAGGAAATGGGTCGCATTTCATCGCGCGAGGCGCGCCGTCGGCACATGCAATACATCGGCAAGGTCATGCGCCATGAAGACATTGACGCGATCGAAGCCAAGTTCGAGGAATTCGATCAGCGCAAACAGGCCAGCGACCGCGAGTTCCACCGCCTCGAGCAGTGGCGTGACCGCCTGGTGTCCGAAGGAACCCCGGCCGTGACTGAATTCGTCAAGCACTACCCGAACGTTGACCTGCAAAAGCTTCGCCAGCTGGTACGCAACGCACAACGCGAGCGGGACAACGGCAAGCCACCCACCAGTGCCCGCAAGCTGTTTGCACTGCTTCGCGACGCCTGAACCGGTTAAGACTTCGTGCCACCCACGGTGATCTCATCGAGCTTCAGCGTGGGCTGGCCGACGCCAACCGGCACCGATTGACCTTCCTTGCCACACACGCCGATGCCCTTGTCGAGCGCCATGTCGTTGCCGATCATCGAGATACGCTGCATGCTCTCGGGACCGTTGCCGATCAGGGTCGCGCCCTTGATCGGGTAGCTCACACGCCCGTCTTCGATCATGTACGCCTCACTTGCCGCAAACACGAACTTGCCGGACGTGATGTCGACCTGACCACCGCTGAAGCTTACGGCGTAAACCCCATGCTTGACGCTTTCGATGATCTCGTCCGGCGCATGACCACCGTCAAGCATGTAGGTGTTGGTCATCCGGGGCATCGGCAGGTGCGCGTAGGATTCGCGCCGCCCGTTACCGGTCGGGGCCATCCCCATCAGGCGCGCGTTGAGCTTGTCCTGCATGTAGCCGGTTAGGATGCCATCCTCGATCAAGGGCGTGTACGCGCCGGGCGTCCCCTCATCATCGACAGACAGCGACCCTCTGAGATTGGAAAGCGTGGCGTCATCCACCACGGTCACGCCAGGCGCCGCCACCCGCTCGCCGATCTTGCCCGAAAAGGCGGAGCTGCCCTTGCGATTGAAATCACCCTCAAGGCCATGCCCTACCGCCTCATGCAGCAGCACGCCCGGCCACCCGGGCCCCAGCACAACTGGAAGCTGCCCGGCGGGCGCGTCTTCTGCATCAAGATTGACCAGCACCTGCCGCACCGCGTCACGGGCGTAGCGCTCGGCCACGTCGTCGCGTACGAATTCCGACAGGCTGAAGCGGCCACCGCCGCCGGCACTGCCACGTTCGCGCCGGCCGCCTCGGCTGGCAATCACAGATACATTGAAGCGCACCAACGGACGAAGATCGGCGGCGAGTGTGCCATCGCTTGCCCGCACCATGACCACGTCATACACCGCCGAAAGCGATACTGTCACCTGCTTGACGGCAGGATCGCAGGCCCGTGCGATCTTATCGGCGCGCTGAAGCATGGCCACTTTCTCATCGGGGCCCATCCCCTCAAGTGGGTTGGCCGGGCCATAAAAGGCGGTGGCCTGTACCGGTCGAGAAGTCGCCAGCTGCGCTGACTGACCGCTGCGTGAGATTCGGCTGGCCGTACGCCCGGTGTCCATGAAGGCGTCTTTACTGATCTGGTCGGAGTAGGCAAAACCGGTCTTTTCACCACTTTGGGCACGAATCCCCATGCCGCCGTCGATGTTGAAACCGGCTTCCTTGACCTCGCCGTCCTCGAGCGTCCATGACTCTCGCCAGCTGCGCTGCAGAAAGACGTCGGCGAAATCGACGCCAGCGCCCATCGCATGGCCGAGCCCCTCGTCAAGCGTCTCACGCGACAGGCCATAGGGCGTCAGCAAGATATCGGTGGCCTGGCTGAGTGAATCCTGCGTCATCGCATTCATTCGGCACTTTCCAAACTAAGGTGCGGCGCACCGAACGGCCCGCGCACACGGTAATGAATTTGAGAGACGTCATTGAGCCATCCCTCGAAGAGTTCATGAAATAACCATAGCACGCCACCAACCTGAGGCGCGCCGATGGCAAACGCCGCCAGCGGCAGGTTCTGCGTGACCGGCACAGTGACGCCAAGCCGGGCATCGATGGTCTGCTGAATAAAGCTGAGTTGGCCATCGACGGTAAACGACGTCGCTGTACCATCTATAACCACCGGGGAATCGGTCACAAGCCGGCCGTTCAAGAGACTGGCGGCACCATGAATGCGCTTGAAGGCCACCCCCTTTTGCGTCAGATCCGAGAAATTGAGCGCCAGACGGCGCATCAAATTGTCGAGATTGACGGCACCCAGCACCTTCGCAAACGTCGAGTTGACCGCCGTCAAGCGGCCAGGCCCGGTATCCAGACGCAGGTGCCCCCCCATCTGGCCGAGCTCGACCTGCCAGGGCGCGCCAGGCCACGCCACGCGCGCGTTGAACGTGGCTGAATCGGTATGAAGCGCCGGCTTTTCAGTAAAAAGGGTCACCGTATCGGCAAGATCCTTGCTGGTAATGCGCCCCTCCATTCGCGTAAGGCTGCGTTCACCGACATCGGCCCAGGTCAGCGCGCCATTGAATGTCGAGCCCGGCAGAACCACCTCGAGCGGGTCAAGCCGCAACTCCGAGGCGTCACTTTGCCACCGAGTGGTCAACGGTCCGGCCTTGTGACCGTTGTAGATCAGGGTATCGACAAAAAGCTGGCCGGCCGGAACGCCTGCCATCGCCTTGGAGTACGGCAGCGCCTCGGTAGTCGAACCGGTATCCGCGCTGCCATCGGGGTCCAAAAGCGAGTACACACGCTGCGGCAAATGCGGTGCAAAGTCGTTGTCGGCGGCGTCGGTGCCAATGTCGAGCACTCGGTCCACGTTCAGCACATCAAGTCGGGCATCCACCGGCGTTGGATAGCCACTTGGCGACCAGCGCACGGTCCCGGTGGCAAGCTCGGAGCGCAGCTTGGTGACCCAGGTCGCCCCATCCGGCACCGCCATCAGGGCCAGAGGCCCCCGGCACTCACCCTTGATTTCAAGGCACCCGGCGTTGAGGCGCACAGCGCCCAGAAGCTCGTTGAACGGGCGCACGCTGCTGCCGAATGCATCATCGCCGGCCTCGGAAGACGCTGCGGCGCGGGGTGTCAGTGAAATCTGGGACAGCGGTTCCACCCAGGCACCCGGCGACAGCGCATCGGCGTCCCAGTTCACGTACCAGTGATCCGACGATGGCCACTCCGGGTCACTCGGCCAATGCTCGAGCCACACCTGGCCCTGGGCATCGCTGTGACGCCAGCGCGCATGCACACGGTCCTCGAACGTCAGTTCGCCACTGCCGTTACCAAAATCCATCTGCATATCAAGCGGCGCCGGGCGGTCGACCAGCTTGGCAAAGGGCGGCGGCAGGTCGACGACAAGCCCGGTCATCGGCGAGCTCAATGTCAGCACCGGGCCACTGTCTTTCAGGTGCAACGCGGCGCGGTAGTTGAAAGCACCATCGATGCTCTTGGTCAATCCATCGAGGCCGAGCCAGCCTGCCACCCCATTGGCATGAGCGCGCCCGTCAAACGTGACCAGATTATGAGCCAGGTCCACCTTTACCTTGACCTGATCCTCGAACACCTGCCCCGTGAATGTGCCGAGCAGTTCGTCAACGTCATCATGGTGGTGATACTTGAACGACCCGGCGATGTCGGTGGTGGTGATGTCCGCGGGCAGAAACAGAGACCGCCCCCGTGCGATGGCGCCCTTGACCTGAATGTCGGCGGTGCCCTCCTCGCTCATCGGCACGCGTACCGTGATGTCGCCCTGAATGGGGCCGGAGGTGCGCCACTGCGCAAGGCTCTGGGACAGTGACGCCTCGAGCGGCGCCTGCTGCAAAAACGAAAGCGCGTTCGAGGCGTTGCCGGAAACACGAGCGCTGGCCGTCAACACGTTGTCACGGTAGTGAGCCTCACCGCTCGTCGTTTCAAGCCCATTTTGATTGGCGTGTGCAATCGTTGCGTCGAACTGATCGTTGTCGAGCACGACGTGGCCATCCACCTCGGTCAACGCCGGCCAGCCCTTTACGTAGGCAAACCGCGCATTCCTGATGTCCATATCCAGATGGATCTGATCACGGTCCTTTTTATCGTCGTTAAACGTCAGCGCCATCGAGAGCGCGGCCCGTGGGATCTCACCGTACTTGAGATTCTCCCTGAACCAGGTCGAAACGCCTGGGTCCAGCGCGTTGAGCGGCAGCCACTGTGCTGGCGTTTTGGCCACGATGTCTCGGGCATCGAGCGACAGCGCAAGCGTTTGCGGCCCGCGCTCCGGAACGGTTGCCGTGAGCGTGCCGGTCACGTCCGCGCCCTGTCGACGCGCCTTGAAGCGCGTGCTTTGAAAGCGCCAGCGATGATCGGCGTTCGTCCAGTCGATCGCCCCGCGCACCTCATTGAGCGTCATCGCCTGCTCGAACACGCTCGGGAGCATCATTCGCCCCTTGTCCATCGCAAACTCGACGGTCCCGGCGTCCAGACGCCCCGCCACCCACAGATCGAGCGGACCGCCACCCGGCCCGCCCTGCCAGGGGTCCAGGTGCACATCGCGTGCACCGGCCTTGATGTGCCAGGTCTTGTCGTAATGAAGCTCGAGTCCGGTGACCTGCCCCCGCGGCGCCATGGTGGTCAGTGCCTGACGCAACGTTCCTTCCGGCAGAATCGGCCAGAGCGTGTTCAGGCCATCCAGCGCAAACCCGGGCAGCCGGAGCGTGAGATCGTCGAAGCCCTCGGAGGCGCTCAGCGCGACCCGCGACGGCAGCACAGCCGCCTCCTTGCCGGCCAGGTGGCCGGAAAGATCGAACAGCGCTCCCTGCCAGTGGCTCGCCTCGCGCGTGAAGGCCCACTTGGCTTCAAGGGCATTCACATCGAACACACCCTGATCGTTATCGAGTGAGAGCCGCGGCACATCGAGTACGCCCTGAACGCCGACCAGCTCGCCCTTGGCCCACTGCGCCCAAAGCGTCATGTTGCCCCGGCCGTCGGTCGGCGTGACCGGGCTTGCGGGAAAGAGGGTATTCAATAACGGGAGGGCCTGCTCGGCCTGAACCGTCAGTTGAAGCTTGCCGTCGAGCTGACGTCCGGTGTCCGGCAGGCGGGCCACCAGCCGTACGCCGTCACTCGTCGCATCGCCCACATGACCAAGCGCTTCGAGCTGATAGTCATTACCGGCGCGATGCAGCGCCACGGTCGGCAGCGTCAGCTCCGTGGTTGCGGTCGGGGCATGAAAATGCACATGGGCGTTATCGATATTGAAGCGCTGACGGGACAAGAGCGTGGCCCAGGCATTGAGACGCTCGATCGAAAACCCGCTGGTCGAGGATGTCGCGCTGGAGCGCTGCCAGGGCCAACGGCCCTGGCTGTCCTGGTAGAAATGCACCGAGGGTGAGGCGATATCGAGCCGCCCGAGTACCGGCGCGCCTTCCTGCAAGGAAGCCATCGAATCGATGCGCGCGGTGAAGCTGTCGATCGTCAACAGCGGGCGGGCCGGATGCGTCTTGGTGGCAGGCTGTGCAAGCGTCAGGTCATCGAACACCAGCCGAGGGTCAAAGCCCACGAACCGAAAGGAGATGTCCTTCGCGCTTAGATAGGTGTCGTCGGGTACGCCAAGGGTCTTGAGCACCATCGGCTGAATCACCGGCAGGCCCAGGACACCGAGGCGAAGCGCGGAGATACCGATCGCACAGATCACCAGCACCGCCGCCGTCAACCCGCCGAGAATCCGAACCAGGGTCTGAATCGCTCCCATAAACTACATCAGCACGATGTCGTACTGCTCCTGGCTGTAATGATGCTCGACCTGAAACCGAATGGGTTTATTGATAAACGCTTCAAGATCCGCGACGGCGGTGGATTCTTCGTCAAGCAGGCGATCCACCACGCCCTGAGAGGCCAGCACCATGTAGGTGTCCGGCCCATAGGCGCGTTCTTCGCGAAGAATTTCACGAAAGATTTCATAGCACACGGTTTCCGGCGTCTTGAGCGAGCCTCTGCCCTGACAGATCGGGCAGGGTTCGCACAGCACCTGCTCGAGGCTTTCGCGCGTGCGTTTTCGCGTGAGCTGTATAAGTCCGAGTTCGGTCACGCCCGTGAGCTTGGTCTTGGCCCGGTCACGCTCAAGGGCCTTTTCAAGCACCCGCTGCACCTGACGCCGATGCTCGACGTCTTCCATGTCGATGAAATCGATGATGATGATGCCACCAAGATTTCGAAGGCGCAGCTGTCGGGCAATGGCCGTCGCTGCTTCGAGATTGGTCTTGAACAGGGTTTCTTCGAGGTTGCGGTGGCCGACAAACGCACCGGTATTGACGTCGACCGTGGTCATGGCCTCGGTTTGATCGATGATCAGATAGCCGCCGGACTTGAGCTGAACCTTGCGCTCAAGCGCCTTTTGCAGCTCGTCCTCGACCGAAAACAGATCGAAGATCGGCCGTTCACCGGGGTAATACTCGATCTTTTGAACCAGATCCGGCATGAACTCCTCGGCGAATTCCATGAGGCGCACATGGTTTTCACGGGAGTCGATGCGAACACGCTCGATGTCATCGCGCATCACGTCACGAAGGGTGCGCATGAACAGCGGCAGATCGCCATAGATCACGCCGCCGCCGTCTTTTGAGTCCCGGTGACGACGCTCATCGAGCTTTGCCCAAAGGCGTTTCAAAAAGAGGATGTCGTTTCGAAGCTCATCGGCACTGGCTCCCTCGGCGGCGGTTCGAATAATGAACCCGCCGTACGCGGACGCGTCGTCTTCACGGTGAACCTGATCGACGATCGCCTTCAGCCGGTCCCGCTCCTCGGTATCCTCGATGCGCTGAGAAACGCCAACGTGATGCGAATCCGGCATGTAGACCAGGTACCGCGATGGAATCGAGAGGTGAGTGGTCAGCCGTGCGCCCTTGGTGCCGATCGGGTCCTTGTTGACCTGAACAACCAGCGGCTGCCCCTCGTGGAGCAGTTGGCTGATTGATTGCTGCTTGTCGCTTGGCGTATTGGGCGGCATGACATCATGGGCGTGAATGAACGCCGCACGTTCAAGACCGATGTCGATGAACGCCGCCTGCATGCCTGGAAGCACCCGCACCACGGTGCCCTTGTAGATATTGCCCACGATCCCGAGGCGGCGACTGCGTTCGACGAACGCTTCCTGGAGCACGCCGTTTTCAACCACGGCAACCCGCGTTTCCATCGGGGTCAGGTTGATCAGGACTTCACCGCTCATACCAGGCTCCGTTGGCTCACTCATCGACGCCCTGCCAGACAGGCACGCCCTGCTGGGCCAGAAGCGCTGCCGTCTCACAAAGCGGCAGCCCGACCACCGAGGAATAGCTGCCTTCGATGCGCGAGACAAACACGGCGCCAAGCCCCTGAATCGCATAGCCTCCGGCCTTGTCGACCGGCTCGCCGGTGTCCCAGTAAGCTTGGCACTCCTCGTCGGTCAGGCGGCGGAAAAAGACCTCGGTACTGACCACGTCGCATAAAAGCCCTGCGGGCCCAATGACAGCCACCCCAGTCATCACCGTATGGCGACGACCGGACAGACGCTTGAGCATGGCAAGCCCGTCGGCACGGTCGCAAGGCTTGCCAAGGATCTCGCCATCCAGTGTGATCGCGGTGTCCGACCCCAGAATGATTCGGTCGGAGTGGCGCTCGTGGGCCACTGACGCCTTTTGAGCGGCCAGTCGGCTCACGTAGGCGCAGCCGCCTTCGGCCTCGAGCGGAGTTTCGTCGATATCGACGCCCTCCCCCTCACATTGCACGCCAATATCGGCAAGCAACGCCTTGCGGCGTGGCGACCCTGAAGCCAGCCAGAGTGGCATCGTTGTCATGACGGTTACCCCACGGTAAATCGGCGTTGAATCAGATGAATCAGCGTATACCACCACGGCCAGAGTACGCCGCCGATGATGGCCGAGTAAACGAATTCGATATGAAGAACCTGCGCCCCGAACACCAGCCGCAGCCACTGATCAAGCAGTTGAATAAGCCCGAGTACGACCACGAGCATGCCGGCGCGCTGCCAGACGGAATAGATACGAAGCCGCTGATACAAAAGCAGCACCAGATAGGCCAAAAGCGACAGCAAAAAGGCGTTATGACCAAAGGTGGTGCCTTCAAGCAGATCAAGCAAAAGCCCGAATACAAAGCCATGGAAGACCCCCACCCGAGAAGGCTTGGTCAGACACCAGTAGGCCAGCATCAGCCCGAGCCAGCTCGGCCGCCAGATCAGCCAGGCATCGGGCAGCGGCATGACCTGAAGCCCCAGGGCCAGCAGCATGGAAATCCAGATAAAGAGATTAAGGCGCATCGATGTCCTCGGCCTCGTTTCCAAGCACCTCCAGCCCGCTGACCCGACGCGCGGTATCGATCAACGCATCCGGTATGACGGTCTGGGCTTTAAGCGCTTCGCGGGCGAACAGCATCAGGAAATGCCGGCTGCGATTGAGCTGCGCGACCGGGGCCGCCTCGACCGTTGCGAACGGCCCACCATCGTTGAGCTCAACTCGACTCACTCGCGCAACCGGATACCCTTCGGGAAACCTGGACGCCAACCCGGACGTTACCAGCAGGTCGCCGACCTTGATGTCTGCGTTATTGGGTACGTGCTGGAGGTTGAGCCACTCATCCTGGCCATTGCCCTGGATGATGAAGCGTAGGCCGTTGCGGTTGTCCTGCACGGGTACGGCGCTGTTGGCATCGGTCACCAGCAACACCCGGCTGGTAAAGCGGGACACCGAAATAACCTGGCCGGCAAGACCGGAGGCGTCCACCACGGGCTGCCCGGCATAGATACCATCATCCTGACCACGGTCGACGATCATATGCTGCACGAACGGGTCGTTGTCGAGCATCATGAGCTCGGCCGTCACGTAGCTTATGTTGCTGCGGGGCGTGGCGTTGAGCAGTGCGCGCAGGCGCGTATTTTCCTCGACCAGGCTATTTGTTCGCTGATTGCGTTGGGAAAGGATCAGCAGCTTGTTGCGAAGCGCCTGATTTTCATTGATCAGGGCGTCCTTGCTGCTGAGCACCGTCGAAAGCCATGTAAGCCCCTGTGCGGGCTGGCTGACCACCCACTGAATGGGAGACACAAGCGTGGCCGTTTCCTGGCGAACCTGGCTCATCCACTCGAATCGATGATCTGCAAACATAAGCGCCAGTGAGAGCACCGCACACAGCAGCATGCGGTACCCAGGCACTGGCCCTTCCAGAAACAGCGGCTTGATCGCCCCATCCTCCCGTTATCAGGCAGCATCGGCTGCCGGTCATGCTCAGTCGGAGGCCAGTAGCTCGAAGGCGTGCTGATCGATCATTTCAAGCGCCTTGCCACCGCCGCGCGCCACACAGGTCAAGGGGTCTTCGGCGATGATGACCGGCAGGCCGCTCTCTTCAGCCAGCAGCTTGTCGATGTCACGCAAGAGCGCGCCACCACCAGTCAAGACAAGACCGCGGTCGGCAATGTCGGAGGCAAGCTCGGGTGGCGACTGCTCGAGCGCGCTCTTGACGGCGGCGACAATCGAGGTCAGAGGCTCTTGAAGCGCGTCGAGGATCTCGTGAGAATTCAGCGTGAAGCTTCTCGGTACGCCCTCGGCCAGATTGCGGCCACGCACGTCGATCTCGAGCACTTCGCTACCAGGATAGGCCGTACCGATCTCTTCCTTGATCCGCTCGGCGGTTGCCTCACCGATCAGGCTGCCGTAGTGGCGTCGCACGTAGGACGTGATGGCCTCATCGAATCGGTCGCCACCGACACGCACCGACTCGGAATAGACCACCCCGGACAGTGAAATGATCGCGATCTCGGTAGTCCCGCCACCAATATCGACCACCATCGAGCCCTGGGCTTCCTCGACCGGAAGTCCGGCACCGATCGCAGCGGCCATGGGCTCCTCGATCAGAAAGACTTCGCGGGCGCCCGCGCCTTCGGCGGATTCCTTGATCGCACGACGCTCAACCTGAGTCGACATGCACGGCACACATACTAAAACCCGAGGGCTAGGTGTTAGAAACGTACTTTGGTGCACCTTTCGTATGAAATACTGAAGCATTTGTTCGGTCACGGTGAAATCCGCGATCACACCATCCTTCATGGGTCGAATGGCTGTGATGTTTCCCGGGGTACGCCCCAGCATGCGCTTGGCGTCAAGCCCGACGGCCGCCACGCTTCGCATGTTGCCGGACTGGCGGATCGCAACGACAGAGGGCTCGTCCAGCACGATACCGCGACCGCGCACGTAAATCAGTGTGTTGGCTGTTCCCAAGTCGATGGAAAGATCGCTCGAAAACATTCCCCGTAAACGTTTAAACATGTAAGTCTTTCACCTAGTCCAGACCGTAACCTATGCAGATGCGAACGGTATCATCGCCACCCCGATGCGGCAAGCAAGCACGCCTGCCATCTCTCGTCAGTTATGGTACCTTTTTCAACCGTTCACGTTTATCGACTTAGACTATTTCAGAGTTTCCATCCTTGCCAGAACCATTCAGGAGTCCTCATGGCGATCGAACATGCTGATGTTTTGCGCGCGGCGCATTTGGCCCGGCTCGGCATCGACGATGCGGATGCCACGCGCTACGTTGGCGACCTGTCCCGCATTCTCGAGATGGTCGACGCGCTGCAAGGCGTCGACACCGAAGGCGTTGCCCCGCTCGCCCACCCGCTGGATGCCACTCAGCCGCTTCGCGCCGACGAGGCGATCGAGCCTGACCGCCGCGAGGCGTTCCAGGCGTGCGCCCCGAGCGTGTCACAGGGCTATTACCTGGTGCCGCGCGTGGTCGAGTAACCACCGCCTCACTCGTACAACTTTCATTTCACTGCCGTTTTGCCAAGGAGTTCGCTCCCCTCATGCACGACCTGACGCTTGCCAAGATCGCCCAAGGGCTTGCCAAGGGTGAGTTTTCAAGCCGCGAATTGACGCAGCACTTTCTCGAGCGCATCGAGAAATACGACTCACGCTTCAACAGTTTCATCACCGTCACCGGCGAACGCGCGCTCACCCGGGCCGACGCCGCCGATACCCAGCGCGCCGCCGGGCAGGCCGGTATCCTCTCGGGGGTGCCGCTGGCCTACAAGGACATCTTCTGCACCGAAGACATCCGCACCAGCTGCGGCTCGAAGATGCTCGACAATTTCAAGGCGCCCTACAACGCAACCGTTGTTGAAAAGCTCGAACTTGCCGGTACTGTCAACCTCGGCAAGACCAACATGGATGAGTTCGCGATGGGCTCTTCCAATGAAACCAGCTTCTATGGCCCGGTCAGAAACCCCTGGAACACCGACCTGGTACCCGGTGGCTCTTCCGGTGGCTCGGCCGCCGCTGTCGCGGCGGGCCTTGCTCCGGCGGCACTCGGCACCGATACAGGCGGCTCCATCCGCCAGCCCGCGGCGTTTTGTGGCATTACCGGCCTAAAACCGACGTACGGGCGCGTTTCGCGCTACGGCATGATCGCCTACGCCTCAAGCCTCGATCAGGGCGGGCCGATGGCTCGAAGCGCGGAAGACTGCGCGCTATTGCTTAACGCCATGGCCGGCCACGACCCCCGAGACTCCACCAGCGTTTCACGGGCGGTTCCCGACTACACCCAATCGCTTGACGCACCGCTCAAGGGCTTGAAGATCGGTCTTCCCCGCGAGTATTTCGGTGACGGTCTTGATGAAGGCGTCGAACGCGCCGTGCGCGAGGCGATCGCGGTCTACGAATCCCTCGGCGCCAGTGTGATCGATGTAAGCCTTCCGCACACGCAGCACGCGGTACCGGCCTACTACGTCATCGCGCCGGCCGAGGCTTCCTCGAATCTGTCTCGCTATGATGGCGTCCGCTTCGGTCACCGCTGTGACGACCCTCAGGATCTGATGGATCTTTACAAGCGCTCGCGCGCCGAGGCGTTCGGGGAAGAGGTCAAGCGTCGTATCCTGATCGGCACGCACACGTTGTCCGAAGGCTTTTTCGATGCCTACTACAAAAAGGCCCAGCAGGTCCGCCGCCTGATTCGACAGGACTTCCTGGACGCGTTCGAGAAGGTCGATGTGCTGATGGGCCCGGCCGCGCCCACCACCGCATTCGCGCTCGGCAACAAGGCCGACCCGGTACAGATGTATCTGCAGGACATCTACACCATCGCCATTAACCTGGCCGGCATTCCAGGCATCAGCGTGCCGGCAGGCTTTCATGAAGGCAGCCCGGTCGGGCTTCAGATTCTCGGCCCCCATTTCGGCGAGGCGCACCTTTTGAACGTGGCGCACCAATACCAGCAAGCGACCGACTGGCACACCCGCCAGCCCGACCTGCCCTGAGCGAAGGAGAGCATCATCAATGCAATGGGAAACCGTAATCGGGCTTGAAGTCCACGTACAGCTGGCCACTCAGTCCAAGATATTTTCAGGCGCCTCGACCGCCTATGGCGCCGAGCCAAACACCCAGGCCTGCGCCGTCGATTTGGGCCTGCCGGGCGTGTTGCCGGTACTCAACGAAAATGCCGTTGCCATGGCCGTGCGTTTCGGGCTTGCCATCGATGCCGAGATTCCTGAAATTTCGGTGTTTGATCGCAAGAACTACTTCTACCCGGACCTGCCGAAAGGCTATCAGACAAGCCAGATGGGTCAGCCCATCGTGGGCGCCGGCGAAGTCGAGATCACCCTCGAGGACAGCAGCACGCACACCGTGCGCATTCACCACGCCCACCTCGAGGAAGACGCCGGTAAATCGGTGCATGAAAACTTTCACAGCCAGACCGGCATCGATTTGAACCGGGCCGGCACGCCGCTTCTTGAAATCGTCTCCGAGCCCGACATGCGCTCGCCCAAGGAAGCCTCTGCCTATGTGCGCGCCCTGCACACGCTGGTGACTTACCTGGGTATTTCCGACGGCAACATGAACGAAGGATCGATGCGCTGCGACGTCAACGTCTCGGTGCGCCCGAAAGGTCAGGAAAGTTTCGGCACCCGCGCCGAAGTCAAGAACGTCAACTCGTTCCGCTTTATCGAGCGCGCGATCGAGGTCGAGGTCGAGCGCCAGATCGATCTGCTCGAAGACGGCGGCACCGTGGTTCAGGAAACCCGGCTTTTCGACCCCGACCGTGATGAAACCCGCAGCATGCGCACCAAGGAGGAAGCCAACGACTATCGTTACTTCCCCTGCCCGGACCTGCTGCCGCTGATGCTCGATCAGGCCTACGTCGATCATCAGCGGACGCTGTTGCCGGAGCTGCCGGCGGAAAAGCGCCAGCGTTTCAAGGAGGTGCTCGGGCTTTCAAGCTATGACGCAGCGGTACTGACCGCGACCCGCGCCATGGCGGAATACTTCGAGCAGGTTCACACGCGCTGTAGCGATGCCAAACTTGCCGCCAACTGGGTTCAGGGCGAGCTGTCGGGTCGACTCAACAAGGAAAACCTCGACATTACCCAAAGCCCGGTGTCGGCCGAACAGCTGGGCGATCTGCTTTTGCGGCTCAAGGACGACACCATCAACGGCAAGGCCGCCAAACAGGTCTTTGCCGAACTGTGGTCGCGCACCTTTGAGACCGCCGATGAAGTGATCGAGGCCAAGGGACTCAAGCAGGTCACCGACACCGCTGCCATCGAGGCCGTGGTCGATCAGGTCATCGCCGACAACCCGATTCAGGTCACCCAGTACAAGGACGCCGAACCGGACAAGCGCGGCAAGATGATCGGCTTTTTCGTCGGTCAGGCCATGAAGGCCTCCAAGGGCACCGCCAACCCCCAGCAGGTCAACCAACTTCTCAAACAGAAGCTGGACGCACTGCTCTAGGCACCGCGCCCTGGAAACTGGCCCTGTCAGCCTCTCGGTCCGGCAGGGCCATCGTTTGGTGTCTATACTGCTGCGTCGACAATAACACTACCGCAGGATGGGACCGTTTCGTTCATGATTTCTCCGCCGCTTCATGCGTCGATGTCCGCCGAGCCATCACCATCGAGTGACTTGCTGTCTCGCGCCATGCGGGAGCAACTGCTGGGCGAGCGCGCACGCGACAACGTGGTCGACCGCGCCTGCACGCATCACCTGAGCGCTCTCGGCGGCATGATGCGCGCCCGGCTCGGGTTCGAAAGTGCGCGCCAGCTCGGCTTTTCACAGAAACAGGCCACCACGCTTGCGCTGGTTCCGGAGCTGTTGCACAACGCCTCGCTGATCCACGACGACGTGCAGGATCGCGACCGCGAGCGTCGCGGCCAATCAAGCCTTTGGTACGCCTTCTCACCGGACGTCGCTTTGTGTGTGGGAGACCTGCACATTTCAGCCGCCTATGGCTGCCTCGAGCGGCTGGCCGACCACGCCCCTCGCCTGCCCCGGTTGATCGCAATGATCCATCAGTGCGTGCGCGCCACCATTCGCGGGCAGGCCGCAGAATTCAGTGCGCCGAGCGACGACGACTTTGAAAGCTATCGCGCCATTGCCATCGGAAAGACTGCGCCGTTGATCGAGCTTGCCCTTACGGCCCCGCTGCTGTTGAGCGGTCACGACCCCGCCCTCGCAGCTGCCCGACAGGCCGCCGACCATTTCGCGCTGGCCTATCAGATCGCCGACGACCTGGAAGACGATCAGAGCGACCTGGAACACGGCTACAGCGATAATCTGGTGCATCGTCTGCGCCGAGCAAACGATCAGAGCCCCCACCACTCGACCCTCATGTTCGCGCTCGACGCCCTTGAGACCGCTCGGACCATCACCGACACACTACCCTTTGGCGCCGAACACCCCTTGCACCGTGAAATTGAGCGCCTTCACACCCGCCTGACCGTCTGGGAGAACGTCACGTCATGACACACACGCTGGTTATCGGCGGCGGCTTCGGCGGCATGGCCGCTGCGCTCAGAGCCCGAAAGCTCGGCCACGACGTCACGCTTCTAGAGCGTGGCCATGCCCTTGGCGGGCGCGCTCAGGTGTTTGAAGACAAGGGCTACCGATTCGACGCCGGCCCGACCGTGATCACGGCCGCCTTCATGTTCGAGGAACTGTTTGAGCTCTTCGGCAAGCGCTTGAGCGACTACGTCGAGATGATCGACCTGGACACCTGGTACGAGTTCTACTTTCAGGACGGCCGTCGCTTTCGATACGGGGCAGACCTCGACGACACGCTCGAGCAGATCGCCCGCTTCAACCCGCGTGATGTCGACGGCTACACGCGTCTGCTTGAGCATTCGAAGGCCATTTTCGACGTCGGCTTCACCGAGCTTGCCGACAAGCCCTTCCACCGATTCAGCACCATGGTGCGCCAGATTCCGGCGCTGGTGCGGCTCAAGAGCCACCGTTCCGTCTGGGGCATGGTGAGCCACTACCTCGAAGATCCCTCACTTCGAAAGGCCTTTTCAATTCCGCCGCTGCTGGTGGGCGGTAACCCGTTCAAGACCACCAGCATCTATGCGCTGATTCCGTACCTTGAGCGCAAATGGGGCGTTCAGTTTCCCCGGGGCGGCACCGGCGCACTGGTCGGCGCGCTCGAGCAGCTCATGCGCGAGGAAGGCATCCACATCGAAACCGGGGTAAGCGTAGGTCGGCTTCAAGCGCAAGGACGACGGGTCACCGGGGTCGTACTCGAGGACGGCAGCACTCGTCAGGCCGATCGGGTCATCGCCAACGCCGACGCCGCCTACCTCTACAAGCACATGACGCCGAACCTGCCGGCGCTGCCCAAATTGAAGCTCAAGGCAGCCAAGTATTCCATGGGCCTGTTCGTGTTGTATCTGGGGGTCGATGCACGCTATTCGGACGTGGCCCACCACACCATCTGGTTCGGTGAGCAGTACAAGACGCTGCTGGCTGACATCTTCGATCATCATGTATTGAACGAGGATGTCTCGCTTTACGTTCACCGCCCGACCGCCACCGATGAAAGTTTCGCTCCCCCTGGCTGCGACTCGTTCTACATTCTCGCGCCGGTGCCGAACCTGCAGGGCGACATCGACTGGGCCCAGGAAGGCACTCGATTGGCCGAGCGAATCATCGCCTCACTTTCCAAAACGCTGTTGCCCGGCCTTGAACACCACATCGCCACCCAGTTCCACATGACCCCTGCCGATTTCGGCACTCGCTATCTAAGCGAGCACGGCAGTGGTTTCTCGATCGCACCGCTTTTCAGGCAATCGGCCTGGTTTCGCTTTCACAACAAGAGCGAGGCCCTCGACAGGCTCTATCTGGTTGGCGCAGGCACCCACCCGGGTGCGGGGCTGCCCGGCGTAGTCTCAAGCGCCAAGGTGGTCGAGCGCCTGATGGCCGAGGAGTCGCCCGATGGATGATGCGAAGACGCTACTGGCCAAGCACGGCAAGTCGTTCTGGTTTGCAAGTCATCTGCTGCGCAAGGAAGACGCACACGACGCCGCCAGCCTCTACGCGGCCTGTCGCATCCTTGACGATCTTGCCGATGAAGACATGCCAACGCCCAGGGAAAACGAGCAGGCCCGCGACCGGTTGCGCCACATTCAGAACAGGCTACTGCACGACTCCTTGAAAGAGGACCCGGACCCGGTGGTGCGCATCCTGAAAGACCTCGCCCACCGCCGGGGGCTCAACCTGAATGCAGCCAGCGCCCTGATCGACACGCTCACCCAGGACGCTGATGAAAACCTGTGTCTTCAAGATGACACCGAGCTTCTGCGCTACTGCTACGGCGCGGCCGGCACGGTCGGGGTGATGATGGCGCCGCTGATTGGTGCCCCAAGCTCGGCCTGGCCCCATGCGATCGACCTTGGCATCGCAATGCAGCTGACCAATATTGCTCGAGACATTTCAGAAGATGGCGCGCTCAAGCGGCGCTACGTGCCGGGAGACTGGGTGGCCGACGCGCCGCCAAAGGCGCTGATCAGCCCCGATGAGGCCCTTGCGCCCACGGCCGCCCGCGCCGACCTGGCCCTGCTTGACCTGGCCGAGCGGTACTACCAAAGCGGCGCCGATGGGTTTACCGAGATTCCCAAACGCAACCGCCGTGCGATCCAGGTCGCCGCCGAAGTCTATCGCGGCATCGGCACCCGGCTTCGCGCCCGAGATGGCCAGTACTGGCATGCCCGCGCGTACGTGCCACTTCGCGGCAAATTCGCCCTTGCGTTCAAGAGTCTGACCGGCAGTGGCGGCGTCACGCCGGCTCACCGCCCGGTACACGACCGCGAACTGCATCGCCATCTGACAGGGCTTCCCGGCACCAACCCGCCATGCTAGAGCTTGTCATTCTGGGCGGCGGCTGCGCCGGGCTAAGCCTTGCCCATCAGTTGGCGACCCGCGCCGCTAACCCGCCCTCGACGCTGATCATCGAGGCGCGATCGACCTACCGGGAGGATCGTACCTGGTGCGGCTGGCCGCTGGAGCCCCACGCCTTCGATGACTGCGTGGTCGCCCGCTGGTCAAGGTGGGGGCTTGAAAACGGCGAGCATCGCGCGAACGTGCGCTCATCCATTGCCTACGAAATGATCGATGCCGGGCGGTTCTACGACACCTGCCTCAACGCCATCGCCGCCCATGAACGCCTAACGCTCAGAACCGGCGCCCGGGTTGATGCTCTTGTCGAATACGATGACCACGTCGCGATCACACTCGATAGCGGCGAGACGCTTTTGGCGCGTCAGGTCATTACCACCCTGCCCACGCCCAAGCGACTGAATGCCCCCTGGCGGTGGCAGGATTTTGCCGGCTGGGTGATCGACACCCCTCGAACAGGCGCCCTAGAGCAGGCTGAGCTGATGAATTTCAGCGTCACGCCCGCACCGACCCGTGACACCCTGGCGTTCGTCTATACCCTGCCCATCGATGAGCGTCGGGCGCTGGTCGAATGGACCTCGTTTGCACGCACGCCCGTGCCGCTCGACCAGCTGGAACAGGCGCTCGCCCAGCACGTTGCCGAGCGGTTCGGCGAGGTTGACGTGCTCCGACGCGAATGCGGGAGCCTTCCGATGGCCCCGGCCTGGCAGCGCGGCAGCGCACGCATTCACCCGGCCGGCACCGCCGGCGGCGCCATGCGCCCGGCCACCGGCTACGCCTTTCACGCCATTCAGCGCTGGGCCCGCGAGTGCCGAGAAGCGCTGGAGGCCAGCCAACCACCGAGCCCTCCTGCGCGCTCAAAAGGCCTTGAGTGGCTCGATCGCACCTTCATGACGGCGCTCTCGCGCCATCCGACGCTCGGCCCGGACTGCTACGTTCGACTCTTCGACCGATTGCCCGCCGAGCGGGTGATCCGCTTTCTTGCAGGCCGCCCGACACCACTTGACGTCGTCCGCATCATGACCGCCCTCCCGCTCGCGCCGTTTCTTGAAAGCGCGGCACGAACGCTCACGGCAAACAACCGGCCCTGAGCGTCAGTACGCATTTGGCTCAGCGCGCGCGAAGCTCGGTCCAGAGCTGCTGTACGAACTGAAGGGTCTCGGCGTCAAGCGAGGCCGTGTACTTGAGCCGCTCACGCACGGCCGCGTCCGGCATCACCGGCGCCGAGCGAAGAATCGGCTTGAGGGCGTCGAGCGCATCCTTGTTCGGGGAGGAGTAAAACGTCCAGTTGGAGATCTGGGCAGCAACGCCCGGTTCACTTAAAAAATTGATGAACTGATGAGCCAATTCCGGGTTGGGTGCGTGCTTCGGGATGACCATCGTATCTACCCAGCGCTGGCTGCCCTCGCTGGGCACAAAAAACGCGATGTTCTTGAACGCCTCGGGGGATTCGGCCTTTTTGCGGGCATAATCGCCGTTATAGACCACGCCCACATCGATTACACCACGGCTCAGCTGATCGAGCGCGGCAAGCGCATCGACAAACCCGACGTAGTTGGGCCGTTTCATGGTGGGCTGGACCACTTTAGCCGCATCGATCCACGCCTGACGCGCCGGACAATCGAAGCCGTTGCCCAGATAGGCGCACGCCGAGGAGAGAGTGAACTGGCCGTCGCCCTTTAGAAGGCCGAACGGTCGGTCCGGGTTGGCATCGGCATCAAAGAGCGCCCCCCAGCTGTGCGGCAATTCGGGCAGCGCACTGGCGTCGTAGGCAATACCGGTCACGCCCCATTGATACGGCATGCTGTAGCGTCCGCTCGGGTCGTAGCTTGGGTCCTTGAACTCCTCGAGCAGGTGCGTGCGGTTCGGTAGTTTCGAAGCGTCGAGGGGCTGAACCAGGTCGGCCTGCTTCAGCCGGTCCACAAAATAGCCGGATGGAAACACCACGTCGTACTGGCGGTCGCCGCCAGCCTGCAGTTTGGCAAACATTTCGGCGTTGGAGTTATAGTAATTCTGGACGACACGCGCATCGAAGCGCTGCTCGAATTCATCGAGCACCGTCGGCGGCAGGTAATCCGTCCAGTTGAACAAGGTCAGTGTCTTGGGTGCGGCCATCGACGGCACGGAAATCGCCAGTGCCGCGCACATGAATACACCCTTGAATCGAGATATCACCATCGTGTTCCTTGTGGTTGTTTTCGTTTTCGTTGTTGTCGCTTTGGTGGTTAACGTGAAAATTGTTGTGGTCGCAGTGGGGTCCGGGCCCGCTCGACGCGCTCACGGATCACACTCGAAGCAGCAAATGCTCGCGCTCCCAGGAACTGATCACTCGGTAGTAGGCCTGATGCTCGGCCCGCTTCACCGCAAGATAGTTTTTCATGAAGCGCTCGCCCAGCACCTCGGTCAGCTCACTGCTGCGCTCCAGACGCTCGAGCGCCGGGCCTACATCGTTGGGCAGCACCGAGCTTTCGCTGTCGAGCGCCGACCCGCTCAAGGGCGCACGCGGCTCGAGTTTTTCGACCATGCCCAGATACCCGCAGGCCAGAGATACCGCCATCGCCAGATACGGATTGGCGTCGGCGCCGGGCAAGCGGTTTTCGACCCGCATGCTCTGAGCCGAGCCGACCGGCACCCGAAGGCCCGCGGTACGGTTGTCAAATCCCCACTCGACGTTGGTCGGCGCCGAGCCACTGAAGCCGCTGGGCATGAACCGGCGGTAGGAGTTGATATTGGGGGCAACAAGCGGCAGCGCCTCGGGCAGATAGCGCTGAAGCCCCGCCACGTGGTTCAGAAACAGCGCACTCGGCTCTCCCGTGTCATCGGCAAACAGGTTGCGCGTGCCACTCAAGTCCCAAAGGCTTTGGTGCAGATGCAGCGCGCTGCCCGGCTCGTTGGCCATGGGCTTGGCCATGAAGGTTGCGTACATGCCGTGGCGCAGCGCGGTCTCTCGCAGGGTGCGCTTGAAGATCACCACCTGATCGGCAAGCATCAACGGGTCGCCGTGCTGGAAGTTGACTTCCATCTGCCCGGCGCCTTCCTCATGAATCAGGGTGTCGATGTCGAGCCCTTCGGCCTCACAGAAGTCGTACATGTCCTCGAACAGCGGGTCGAACTCATTGACTGCATCGATGCTGTAGGACTGACGCCCGCTTTCCTGGCGCCCGGAGCGCCCGATCGGCGGCTCCAGAGGATAATCGGCGTCGGTATTGCTCTTGACCAGATAGAACTCGACCTCGGGCGCCACGACGGGCTTCCAGCCCTTGGCCTCATAAAGCTCGAGCACGCGCTTTAACACGTAACGCGGCGCGATCTCCACCGGCGAGCCATCGAGGTAGTAACAGTCGTGAATGATCTGGGCGACGGGGTCGGCTGCCCACGGCACCAGATAGACCGCAGATGGGTCTGCGACCAGCTGCATGTCGAGCTCGGCCGGGTTCCAGAACCTGAGTGCGTCGTCGTCCGGGTAGCCGCCGGTCACGGTCTGGATGAAAATCGAATCCGGAAGCCTCGGGCGCCCGGCATTCAGGTATTTGCCCGCAGGCATGATCTTGCCCTTGAGTACACCGGTCATGTCACTGACCAGGCATTCCACTTCGGTAATGCCGTGCTGCTCGAACCAGGCCTTCAAATCAGTGGTGTGTTTTAACGTCATAACCCCGCCCATCCGACCAAAAAAACGGGGCCAAACGGCCCCTTCGACGACTCAACGCGACTGCACTTCGCTCCAGATCTGCTGGAAGGTTTGAAGCGCCTCGCCGTCCAGGCTCGGTGTGAAATAAAGCTTCGCCATCTGCTCGTCGGTCGGCATCGCCGGCGGCACCTGAAGCTCGGGGTCCAGGTGTGGCACAGCGGCCTTGTTCGGCGTCGAATAGTAGTTGTAGTTCGAAAGCTGCGCCCCGACCTTCGCGTCCAGAATGAAATTGATGAACGCGTTGGCAAGCTCCGGGTGCGGCGCGCGCTTGGGAATCATCATGACATCGACCCAAAGCTCACTGCCTTCCTCCGGCAGTACGTACTCGAGGTACTTGAACCCATCGGGGTTTTCGGCCTTGTCGAGCAGATAATCGCCGTTGAAGGTCAGCGCAGCCTGAGTCACGCCGCGGGCCATCTGCGGAAGCGCCGGCGTGCCATCGACAAAGCCTGTAAAGTTATCGCGATGCTTGGTCTTTAAAAGCAGCTTGGCGGCCTCGGCCCAGCTCTTGCGGTCGGTGCACTGATAGCCCTTGCCGAGATAGGCGCACGCCGCACCGATCATGACCTGACCGTCGGTCATCATCGAAAACGGCTGACCGCCCGTCTGCTCGGGATCGAAGATCAACGACCAGCTTGCCGGTGCATCGGGGTAGGCCTTGGTGTTGTAGACGATGCCGGTCGTGCCCCACTGATACGGCGCAGAGTACGCCTGCCCCGGGTCATAGCTTGGGTGCTGGAACTTGTCCATCACGTTGGCCATGTTCGGAACCTTGTCGAGCTCGAGCGGCTGCACGAGCCCGGCCTTGATCAGGCGCGGCACGAAGTAGTTCGAGGGCACGATAACGTCGTACTGGGCGTCGCCCCCGGCCTGAAGCTTGGCGTACATTTCGGCAAGCGAGCCAAAATGACTTTCGACCACATCAACGTCGTACTTCGACTCGAACGCCTTGATGATGTCCGGGTCCATGTACTCGGTCCAGTTGAACAGATAAAGCTTCTGCGTCGCCCCGAAGGCGGAGCCGCAAAACAAGAGTCCGCCGGCGAGAAACGCGGGCCAGGACATGCGTCGGTTCATCGAAATGCTCCCTGTATCGAATACTGTGATTGTTATGTTGAGGGCCTCACCTGGAGGCGTCTGAACCTTTTGAGCGCGTGAAGGCAAGGCTGATGACCGCCGCGACCGCGACCGCTGCAATCATCAAGGACGCAATGGCGTTGATCTCGGGCGTCACCCCTTTTCGAATCGCGCCCCAAATGTAGATCGGAAGCGTCGAGCTTTCAGGACCTGCCGTAAAGAAGCTGATCACGAAATCGTCGATCGAAAGCGTGAACGACAGAAAAAAGGCCGACACCAGCGCCGGCTTGATCGAGGGCACGATGAAATGGCGCGCCCGATCAAACGGCGACGCGTAGAGATCTTTTGCGGCATCGAACAGCGTGGCATCAAGCCCCACAAAGCGTGAGTAGACGATCAGCGCCACGAAGGGAATCTGAAACGTCACATGCGAGAGCACCATGGTCCCAAGCCCCGGCGACAGCCAGCCGGTCAGGCTACTTATCCGCACGAAGAAGGTCATGTTCGAAATGCCGAACACGATGTCCGGCATCACGATCGGCAGATAGATCAAAACGATCAGCCAACCTAGCCGGCGCGCCCGGTGGCGATAGAGCCCGTAGCCCATCAACGTGCCGATAACGACCGCAGTGACCGACGAGATGATCGCAAGCACCAGGCTGTGGCCGAGCGAGGCCATGATCTGCTCGTTGCCCCAGAGCCGCTCGTACCAGCGCAGCGAAAACGACTCGAACAGCGCCGAGCTATTGATCGAGTTGAAGGAAAACAGCACCACCACTGCAAGCGGCAGGTACAAAAACGCCATCAATACCCACCAGAGACAGGCCAGGCTGCGCTTCAGTGAGGGCGACGTCATATGACCACCTCCTCACCGCCACCTGCGCGCCGGCCAAGCCGCCTCAGCAGAAATATTCCCAGAAGCGTCGCCACCAGCATCAGGAGCGAGGCCGCCGCCCCGTAGGGCCAGTTGGAGCCCCCGGCGAACTGCGAGGCCACCAGATTGCCGATCATCAGTGAACGCCCACCGCCCAGAAGCTCCGGCACCACGTACATGCCGAACGCCGGTACCGCCACCAGCACGATGCCGGCCAGAAGGCCAGGCAGCGTCTGGGGGAAGACCGCCACCCAGAACGCCTTGAGCGGCGAGGCGTAGAGGTCGCGGGCGGCCTCGACCAGGGTGGTGTCGAGCTTCTCGAACGCAGCGTACAGCGGCAGCACCATAAACGGCAGGAAGTTATAGATCAGGCCAAGGGTGACGGCAAAACTCGACGGAAAGAGCCCCATGTGCGGGGCAATCAGCCCAAGCGACTGCGCAAGGTTTGAAAGCGGCGTATCCGGTGCCAGCAGGTTCATCCACCCAAAGGCCCGGATGACCTGATTGGTCCAGGACGGCACGACAACCAGAAGCAGCATGATCGGCCGAAGGGATTGCCGACACAGGGTGATGTAATAGGCGATCGGATAGGCGATCACGACCACCAGCGCGGTCGCGACCACTGTCTGCCAGAGAGAGCGCAGCAGCGTGTAAAGATTGCCCGGGCTCCAGCCCAGAAACCCGAAGCCTGCCAGCTGGCGAAAGGCATCGAAGGTCAACGGCAGGCTTGGCTGGCCGTAGGTGCCATTGGTCAGAAACGCCATGCTCACCAGATAAAGGCTCGGCAGCACCAGAAAGAGCACGATCCAGAACGCGCCCGGCAGCGTGGTCAGTAAAAGATGGCGCGTTTCACGAAAGCGGAGCTGGCGAACCGAGCGCTCAAAGGGCCGTTTGCTCATCGTCAGCCGCCCTCACCGCGTACGGTCATCAGATCCGAAGGCGAGATGCTGATCGGCACGCGATCATCGGCTGCAAAGAGCTTCTGGCCCTGATTGCTGCTGAACGCCGTCAGCGCCACATCCTCGACCTGAAGCCGGTATTCGAAGTGGCTGCCGCGGTAAAAACTCTCGACCACAGTGGCGTCGAATCGATTGGGCTGGCCGAGCGCATCGTCACCGAGTTCGATGGTTTCCGGGCGAATCAGCACCAGATCGCCGTCGTTCATGTGCTCGGCGTCGGCCGGAAGCGTAAGCGGCCCGATCGCGGTGTCGAGCCGGTCGGCACCGCGGCGCTTGATCTCGAGCAGGTTCGAATGCCCCATGAAGCGGGCAACGAACGCATTGGCCGGGCGCTCGAACACGGCTCTGGGCGTATCGAGCTGCTGAATCTTGCCGTCGTTGAGTACCGCGATGCGATCGGACATCACCATCGCTTCCTGCTGATCGTGGGTCACGAACACGAACGTCATGCCAAGACGCCGCTGAATGCGTTGAAGCTCGACCTGAAGCTGGCCACGAAGCCCGGCGTCCAGCGCCGACAGTGGCTCGTCAAGCAAGAGCACATCCGGCTCGCACACCAGTGCACGGGCAAGCGCAATGCGCTGACGCTGGCCGCCGGAAAGCTGGTGAATGCGCCGGGAGAGCAGCGGGCTCAGCTTGATGAATTCGGCCATCTCCCGCACCCGGCGGGTGCGCTCGGCCTTGTCGACGCCCTGCATCTTGAGCCCGAAGCCGATGTTGTCCTCGACGCTCAAGTGGGGGAAAAGCGCGTAGGACTGAAAGACCGTATTGACGCTTCGCTTGTGCGGCGGCACCGCGGTCACATCGACCCCACCGATCGACACCACCCCGGCGTTGGGTGTATCGAGCCCGGCCAGAATGCGTAAAAGCGTGGTCTTGCCGCAGCCGGAGGGGCCGAGCAGCGTAAAGAACTCGCCGGCCTTGATGGTCAGGTCGACCCCGTCGAGCGCGATCGCCTCCCGACTGAAGGATTTTTCGACCCCTTCAAGCGTGATGGACGACGCTTTTCGGGCGGTTGATTCGTTGGCCAATGTCTCAGTTATACCTCGTTTCAAAACAGATCGTCCGGCATCGTCGTACCGAATCGCTACAGTCGATCCTTCAGCTTGTAAAACGACGTTGCCAGCACCAGTAGCGGCGTTCGCAAACGGCGGCCACCGGGAAAATCGCGATGGGTCAGGCGCGCGAACGCCTCGAACCGCTCGGAGCGACCCTCGATGGCCTCGGCCAGCAGCTTGCCGGCAAGCCCCGCCAACGCCATGCCGTGCCCGGAATAGCCGTGGGCAAAATAAAGCGTCTGGTCGATCACACCGAAATGCGGTGCCCGGTTTCGGGTGATCGCCACATCGCCGCCCCACCGATAGTCGATGGCAACGCCCTTGAGCACCGGAAAAAGCTCAGCCATCTTGGCCTGCATCCGGGGCAGCAACTGCCTCGGTTCACGTCCGTCGTAGCTGACCTGCCCCCCATAAAGAAGACGCCGGTCGCCCGAGAGTCGGTAGTAATCCAGCACGAAATTGGCATCGGACACCGCATCGTTTTGCGGCAGAACGTTTGCCACCTGCGCCTCGCTCAAGGGCTCGGTCGCGATGATGTAGTTGGCAACCGGCATGATCTTTGAGGCCACTTCCGGCACCAGCCCTACATGATAGGCGTTCACGGTCAGCACCGTACGCTGGGCGCGGATAGTGCCTGAAGGGGTATGCACACGGCAAGGCTCACCGCGTTCGATTCGCTCGGCCGGAGCGTGTTCGAACACCTGAACCCCGGCCGCCTTCGCCGCCCGCGCAAGGCCAAGCGTATAGTTGAGCGGATGCAGGTGCCCCGCTTCCGGCTCGAACAGACCGCCGGTATACGCCTCGGTCACGACCCGCTCTTGAAGCGACGCCTTATCGAGCCACTCAAGCCCCTCATAGCCATAACGCCCGGCAAGCGTTGCCTGCCACTGTTTGAGCGCACGCTCGTGACGCGGTTTCAACGCGGTGTGCACGTAGCCGCGGCGATAATCACAGTCGATGGCGTGGGTGTCGATCAAGGACTCGGTCAGCGCAAGCGCCTCACGGCTGAGCGCCCAGAGCGTTCGCGCGTCTTCAAGACCGACCTGCGCCTCGATCACGCTCATGTCCGTACCAAAGCCTGGAAGAATCTGACCGCCGCTGCGCCCGGAGGCGCCATGACCGATTCGAAAGGCCTCGATCAACGCAACGCGGAAGCCGGCACGCGCCAGATGAAGCGCCGTCGAACAGCCACTGACGCCGCCGCCCACCACACAGACATCGACCTCGAGTTCGCCCGAAAACGCAGGCGTTGGTTCGAACGGCACACGCACGCTATCTGCGTAGTAGGAATCGAGTGCAACAGACATGATGGCAGACCACTCCTTGTAGCGGGCGCGATGAGCGCAAACGCGAAAATGTCGTTTACATCAGGGCCGGCAGCGCCCCGATCAGGCAGGTCGACGCGCGGCGCACACCGGGCATTCAGGATCACGCGGGACGTCGAACTGACGCCACTCGCCGGTCAGGCCATCGAAACTTGAAAGCCCTTTTGCCGGCGTGCCAGCGCCGGCAAGAAGCTTGACCGCCTCGAGGGCCTGAAAGGTGCCGATCACGCCGACCAGTGGCGCGATCACACCGCTTTCCGCGCAACTAAGTGCCTCATCGCTGCCATCGTCCCCGTAAAGGCAGGCGTAACAGGGCGTCTCGCGGGCGCGAAAATCAAACACTGCAAGCTGGCCCGAAAAGCGAATGGCCGCACCGGAGACCAACGGCGTGTCAGTCTCGAGGCAGGCACGATTGATGGCGTAGCGGCTTGAAAACCGGTCGGTGCAATCAAGCACCACGTCCGCTGCACGAACAAGCTCGGAAAGACGCGCCGCATCGGGGCGCACCTGCACCGTCTCGATGAGGCACTGGCCGTTCAGCGCCTTGGCGCGCGCACAGGCAGAGGCCACCTTGGTCTCACCCAGCGCAGCCTCGGTATGAGCAATCTGACGCTGAAGGTTGGTCAGCTCGACGACGTCGTCATCGACCAGCGTCAGCCGCCCCACCCCGCTTGCCGCCAGATAAAGCGCTGCCGGCGACCCCAGCCCGCCGACGCCGATGATAAGCGCGTGCGCGCCGAGCAGCCGATCCTGACCGTCGATATCGACCTGAGGCAGCATGATGTGGCGGCTGTAACGCAAAAGCTCCTGGTCGTTCATTCACTCGCCTCCTTGCGCGCCGGCCAGAGCGCGCGCGTGACCCGCGGCTGACCGGCAAGATCCTTGAGCGTTTCAATGGCCGAGTAGCCCATGCGCTCGAACGCCCCTCGAACGCGCTCACCCTGCGCGAACCCATGCTCGAGCATCAAAAAGCCTTGAGGGTTCAAATGCGCCCGGGCGTGCTCGATCAGATACTCGAGATCCCGGTACCCCTCGTTCGACGCGATCAGGGCCGAATGGGGCTCGAAGCGCACATCACCGCGCTCGAGATGGGCATCGTTTGCATCGATGTAGGGGGGGTTGGAGACAATCAGGTCGAAGCGCTCGCCTGCAAGCGCCTTGAACCAATCACTTTGCGTGACCGCAATCTCAAGCCCCAGGCGCCGGGCATTTTCGTGGGCAAGCGCCACTGCGCCATCGACTCGGTCCACCGCGCTCACCTGCCAGCCGGGGCGCTCGCTCTTGAGCGCCAGTGCAACGGCGCCGGTGCCGGTGCCCAGGTCAAGCACGCAGCCCGTGGGCGCATGCATCACATCCAGGGCGCACTGAACCAGCGTTTCGGTATCGGGTCTTGGAATCAGGGTGCTGGCGTTGGTGTCGAGCATCAGGCCCCAGAATTCGCGCTGGCCGGTGAGATAGGCCACCGGTTCGCCGTTAGACCGCGCCTGAATCAACGCCTCGAACGTCTCAAACTCGGCCTGGGTCAGCACATGGTCGTTCCAGGTGTAGAGCCAGGTCCGCGTTTTACCCAGCACATGGGCAAGCAGCACTTCCACGTCAAGACGGGCGCTCTCGGAGCGGTCGCGCAGGCGGGTCGCGGCGCATTCGAGTGCCTCATCGACTCTCAGCAACGCCACCTCAGGACGCCTGCTGCATGGCCAGAAGCTGGTCGGCCTGATGCTCCTGAACCAGTGCATCGATGACTTCACCGAGTTCGGTCCCGGCCACGATGTCATTGAGCTTGTAGAGCGTCAGGTTGATGCGGTGATCGGTCACGCGCCCCTGCGGAAAATTGTAGGTGCGAATGCGCTCGCTGCGATCGCCCGAACCCACCAGCGAGCGTCGCTCATCGGCCTGCTGCTGGCGCTGGGCGCTCTCGGCCGACTGCTTCAGTCGCGCCGCCAGCAGTGACATCGCTTTTGCGCGGTTCTTGTGCTGGGAGCGCTCGTCCTGGCACTCAACCACCGTGTTGGTCGGCAGGTGCGTAATGCGGATGGCCGAGTCGGTGGTATTGACGTGCTGGCCGCCTGCGCCGCTCGAACGAAAGGTGTCAACGCGAAGGTCGGATGCGTTGAGTTCCACATCATCGACGCTGTCGGCTTCGGGCATGACGGCAACCGTACAGGCCGAGGTATGGATACGGCCCTGGGACTCGGTGGCCGGTACCCGCTGCACCCGGTGGGCGCCGGACTCAAACTTCAGCCGGCCGTATACCCCCTGTCCGGAGAGCCGCGCGATGACTTCCTTGTAGCCCCCGTGCTCGCCAAGACTCTGGCTGATGATCTCGACCCGCCAGCCCTGAAGTTCGCCGTAGCGCGAATACATCCGAAACAGATCGCCTGCGAAGAGCGCCGCTTCGTCACCGCCGGTGCCGGCGCGCACCTCGAGGAACACGCTCCGCTCATCGTTGGGGTCTTTCGGCACCAGCAGCTTCTTGAGCGTGGTTTCCTGAGCATCAAGCGCTGCATCCAGTTCGTGAAGCTCGTCTTCGGCCATGGCACGCATGTCGGCGTCATCGTCGTGGCGCATGGCTTCGGCCGCCGAACGGTCACTTTCAAGACCGCGATAACGGCTCCAGGCCTCGACCAGAGACTCGAGGTCTGCGTACTCGCGGGAATAGGCTCGAAACGATTTTTGATCACCGATCACATCGGGGTCGGAGAGAAGAGCCGACAGCTCCTCGAAGCGCTCATCGAACGAATCGAGACGCTGGCGCAGCGATGCTTTCATGACGGGTCCTGTTCTGCCTCTAGCGGGTCCAGCAGCAGCTCTTCGGCAGCCAGCAGGAGGTCGTGTCGCTCGGCCCCCGAGGCGTCGCGCAGCCGTTTGGTGGTGCCGTGCAAGAGCTTGTTGCTGAGTTGATGCGATAAACGTCGGATGACTTCTTCGGCAGGCTGGCCCTGAGCCAGCTGCTGAAGCGCCTGCTCCTCGGAGGTGCGGCGCAAGCTCTCGGCCTGAAGTCGGTACTGCTTGATCATCTGGCCGGCGCTTCGAACGCGGCGCTCGTGCTGCCAGGTATCCACACCGTCCGCGATGATCGCCTCGGCCTGATCGGCGGCGGCCTGGCGCTGACGTCGGTTTTCCTCGATCACCTCATGAAGGTCATCGACGCTATAGAGAAAGACGTCATCGAGATCACCGACCTGAGACTCGATGTCTCGCGGCACGGCAATGTCGACCATGAACATGGGCCGATACCTGCGCGCCTTGAGCGCCCCCTCGACCATGCCCTTGCCGAGAATCGGCAGCGGGCTTGCGGTGGAGGAAATCACGATGTCGGCACAGGTCAGCGCGGACGGAATCTCTTCCAGGCTGATCGCGACGCCACCGACTTCGTCCGCAAGCGTCTGCGCCCGCTCCTGGGTGCGATTGGCAACGATCACGCCCTGTATGCCCGCCTCGCGCAGATGGCGCGCGACCAGCTCAATGGTCTCACCGGCACCGATCAACAGCGCCCGCGAGCGCGTGAAGTCGTCGAAAATGCGACTGGCCAGATTGACCGCGGCAAAGGCGATCGACACCGGATGCTCACCGATATCGGTGTCGGTGCGCACCTGCTTCGCGATCGAAAAGGTATGCTGAAAGAGCCGGTCGAGCTCCCCATGAACGGCTTCGTGGTAGCGCGCCTTCTGATAGGCGTCCTTGATCTGACCGAGGATCTGGGGCTCGCCGAGCACCATCGAGTCGAGGCCACACGCCACCCGCATCAGGTGGCGAACGGCGTCGCTTCCGACATAGCTGTAGCTGCATTCGAGAATGTCATTGGCAGGTACACCGTGGTAGGCGCTCAGCCAGTCGATGATCGCGCCTTCGCCATCGGGATGCGCGAGCATGCAGTAGATTTCGGTACGGTTGCAGGTCGACAGAACCACGGCGCTCTTGATGCCCTCGAGCGCGGCCAGCTCGACGAATGCATCCTGCAGCTCGACCGGTGAAAACGCGATCTTTTCGCGCACATCCACCGCTGCCGTTCTGTGATTGATCCCCAGTGCGAGAAGCGTCATAGTAGCCTGTCGTTCAAAGCGCCGAGTCGTGGGAGACGATCCAGCCTCACCCCGGTCAGACCGTTCACTGCGAGAAATTTCCTCACCGGTCTCGGGAATGGCGGCCCTCGAAAAGATATTCATCATCGGCTCATCGGGAGCAACGTCAAGCCCCCGCTCTTGAAAAATAGCGGACATTCTACCATAGCGTGCGTGTCCTTGGGATGCCGTAATGTTGACGCGATGACGCACCACCGCCAAAGCATTCTGATCTTTCAATATACGGGGCGAAAATGCGGGCTCGCACATTATTCTTTCCTATAATCGCTATTGGCCTGGGCGCTGCACTGAGCGGCTGCGCCCCGCTTTCGACCTCGCGCGAACCCGCAGACGACACTTACGCCTCACCCCGGGCCAACGCCCTCGCGACCCTTATTTCCGGCGAACTCTCCGCAAGGCGCGGCGACTTCACCGGCGGGTCGAAGGCCTATCTGACCCAAAACCGCCATACGCCGTCCGCCGCACTGCTCGAGCGCGCCACGGAACTTGCAAGCCAGAGCAGCGATGAAACGCTTCTTTTACAAAGCGCAGAGCTATGGTCCGAAGCCGCACCAGAGAAAAGCACCCCCTGGCAGATTCTCGCTGACCTTTACAGCACGCAGGAAAACTGGCCGGCAGCGCTCGATGCGCTGATTCACTTGAGGGAAAGCCCGACGCCGCCCCCGGAGTACGCGCTGGTCGATTTCATCGACTACCTGATTCAGCGCGGCGCACCGCCCGAGACCCTGATTCCGGAACTGTCACGCCACCTCGGCACGCACCCGGACGATCACGACGCACGACTTGCACTCATCCTTGCCAACGTCCGCGCAGAGCGCCTTGACGCCGCCGCGGCCGAACTCATGCGCGCGCACGGCCTGGGGCCGGTGCCCGAATTCTGGCTGATCAGTGCGCTGTATCATCAGGCGCGGGGGGATACCGGACGCGCCGAGCAGGCTGCCCGAGAGGGCGTCAAACGCGACGCAAGCGACGCGCGCCTTTGGCTTGCGCTGACGCAAAGCGCGCTCGCCCAGCAGGACGTCGCGACAGCCTCTACCGCAGCCCAGAGACTGGTGGCACTTCGCCCCGACGACACCGAACTTCACACCGCCCTGATCGATGAAGCCATTCGACACCGCGCCATCGAGACTGGGTTCAAGGTGGTTGAGGCCCGCGCCGCGCGAAACGAACGCGACCAGGGGATTACTGACGTCCTGACTGCTCGACTCCACATCGCAAGCGATGAACCCGAACGTGCGCTGACTGCGCTTTTAGCGGTACCGGAAGGCCCGCTGTTTCTCGCCTCGCGCCGGCAAGGCATTGACGTGCTGCTTGAGCACACCAATCCTCACCGGGCGATTCTTCTGATCCAGCAACAACAGCAGGCCCATCCCGACTATTGGCTCGACCTTGTCGACATCGAACTGGACCTGCTCGATCGGCTATCCCCCTTTTCGGCCGCCGATCGTCGGCTCGACGAACTGATCGAGCAGATGCCCGAGCATCGAGACGAACTGGCCTACACAAAGGCCATGCACGCACTCGATCATGGTCGGGTTCAAAAAGCGCTTGCCGAACTTGATGCGCTCCTTGAGCGCACGCCCGAAAGCCCTCGGGTGCTCAATGCCTACGGCTACACGCTTGTCACTCGAACGCCCCATCTAGCCAGAGGCACAGCCCTGCTCGAGCAGGCCCACCGTCTGGCGCCGGACCACCCCGCGATCCAGGACAGCCTAGGGTGGGCCTACATCAAGGCCGAACGGTACCGGGATGGCATTTTGCTCTTGAAGCGTGCCTACATGGACGCGCCAGACGATGAGATCGCTTCACACCTCATCGAGGCCCTGTGGCTTGATCATCACCGGCCTCAGGCACGACGCCTGCTCGACGACGCCCTACAGCGCTTTGATGAAACGCCTGCGTTAAACGACTTGCTGTCACGCTATCCCGACCTTACCCTCTAGATCACCTTGACTCATGAGAAGCGACCTCCCCATGCGACGACTGATGGTTATTGCCGCCTTTGCCCTGATCGCCGGCTGTGCAACCCAGGCCCCGGGGCCCAACGGCACCCGACACATCGGTGACTGGAAAAGTCAGCAGACCCAGATCGAGGCGCTTGATGCCTGGACTCTGATGGGTAAGGTCGCGCTGAGCGCGCCCGACACCCACCAAAGCGCCAACCTGGACTGGACCCAAGCGGGCACGCACTACCGAATGCTGCTGACGGGCCCCTTCGGTGCAGGCCGTACGACGCTTGACGGTGAACCCGGAAACGTCAGCCTGAGCAACAGTGAGGGCACCTTCAGCGCGCCCTCGCCCGAGGCGCTGATGCAGTCACGGCTTGGCTGGTCACTGCCGGTCTCGGCACTCGATCACTGGGTCAAGGCCGAGCCGGCACCACACTCGGACAGCAACATCGAGCGCGATGAACTTGGCTTCCCCAAAACGCTTGAACAGGATGGCTGGACGATCACCTACAGCAAATGGACCAATGTCGACAGCCTTTGGCTGCCCGGACGCATCAGCATGATTCAGGGTGAGCTGCGCGTGGTCATGATCGTGACAAAATGGCAGCCCGAGGCCGGCAAATGAGTCTCACCCTGCCGGCCCCGGCCAAGCTCAACCTGATGCTTCATATCACAGGTCGCCGTGATGACGGCTACCACCTGCTTCAGACCGTGTTTCAACTGCTCGATTACGGCGACACGCTCACCTTTGAGGCCGCATCCGGCTTTGAGCTTACGCTCACCCCGGCGCTTGAGGGGGTTGCAGAGCACGACAACCTGATCATTCGGGCTGCAGAGCTTCTGCGCAGGCACACCGGCTGCGCCCAGGGCGCACGCATCTCGCTCGAAAAGCGCCTGCCGATGGGCGGCGGCATCGGCGGCGGCAGTTCGAACGCGGCAACGACCCTGCTCGGGCTGAACGCCTTATGGCAACTCGACCTCTCTCTTGAAACGCTTGCAGAACTGGGCGCGACACTTGGGGCCGACGTGCCCGTGTTCGTTCGTGGCCGAAGCGCCTTTGCCGAAGGCGTCGGTGAGCGTCTGACCGCGATCGATCTTCCTGAAGTGCCCTACATCGTGCTTCATCCAGGGCCTCAGGTATCGACCAAAACCGTATTCGGCGCTCCGGATCTGCCACGGACAACCCCGATGCTTTCCATGGATGAGGCGCTCCTGCGCCCTGACAACGACTGCGAGGCCATCGTTTGTGCGCACTATCCGGCCATCGATGACGCCCTTGCCTGGCTCTCAACTTTCGGGCCCGCCCGACTGACCGGCACCGGCGGATGCGTGTTCTGCCCCTTGACGTCGCATGAGGAGGCCGATAACATTCTGCGCCGTATTCAGCAGGAGCGTGACGCCCGCAGTGACCGTCAGCAGTGGCAGGCGTTTATTGCTAACGGCTTGAATACTTCTCCCCTTCACATTGCCTTAAACAAGGTTGGGTAATGTGACTGGCAGACGACGTGTTGGGGTATAGCCAAGTGGTAAGGCACCGGTTTCTGGTACCGGCATTCCCAGGTTCGAGTCCTGGTACCCCAGCCATTTCAATGGCGTCTGACTCAGTCGTTCTTGCTCTGATTTCTCTACGATTTCCACTAGCGTCCAAAGGTGGCCACGCGTGTCTAAACTGATGGTTTTCGCGGGGAATGCCAACCCCGAACTCGCCCGCAAAGTTGCAGAATGCCTCGACAACCGATTGGGCCATGCAACAGTCGGCCAGTTCAGCGATGGAGAAATCGCCGTCGAGATCAATGAAAACGTTCGCGGCAAGGACGTCTTCATTCTGCAGTCGACCTGCTCCCCGACCAACGACAACATCATGGAACTGATCCTGATGGTCGATGCCCTGCGTCGTGCCTCGGCCACGCGCATCACCGCGGTCATTCCCTACTTCGGTTATGCCCGCCAGGACCGCCGCGTTCGCTCCGCGCGCGTCCCGATCTCGGCCAAGGTCGTGGCCGACATGATGGTCAAGGCAGGCGTCGACCGCGTCATGACCATGGATCTTCACGCCGACCAGATCCAGGGCTTTTTCGATGTCCCGGTAGATAATGTCTACGGCTCGCCGATTCTCCTCGACGACATCGAACGCCAGAACTACGACGACATCGTCGTGGTCTCGCCCGATGTCGGTGGCGTTGTCCGCGCTCGCGCCATCGCCAAGCAGTTGAATACCGATCTCGCCATCATCGATAAGCGTCGCCCGCAGGCCAACCAGGCCCAGGTCATGCACATCATCGGCGAGATCAAGGACCGGACCTGCATTCTGGTCGATGACATGGTCGATACCGCAGGCACACTCTGCAAGGCCGCCGAGGCGCTCAAGGAGCACCAGGCGCGCCGGGTTGTCGCCTATGCAACCCACCCGATCCTGTCCGGCCCCGCGGTCGATAACATCACCCAGTCCAAGCTTGACGAACTGGTCGTTGGGGATACTATCCCGCTGTCCGAAGCCGCCCGCCGAAGCGGCAAGATTCGCCAGCTCAGCATGGCTGGGCTGATTGCCGAGGCGATCCGTCGCGTCAGCAACGAAGAATCCGTCAGTGCCATGTTTCATTGATCACTGATCGATAGGCGCATTTGCGCCAAAGCGACGAATACGGATGACCTGGTCGCGGGCATCCGTATTCGTGTTCATTACCTCTTAAAGAGTAACTACACCATGTCAAATCAGTTCACATTGAAAGCTCAAGATCGCAGCGACCTGGGGAAAGGTGCGAGCCGCCGCCTGCGTCGTCAGGGCGATGTCGTACCGGCCATCATCTACGGTGGTGAAACTGCCCCGAAACCGGTCGCCATCGATAAGCCGTCGTTCTACAAGGCCATCGAAAGTGAGTCGTTCTTCTCTTCAGTCGTTGTTCTCGACATCGCCGGCCAGAAAGAAAGCGTGGTCATCCGTGACCTGCAGCGTCACCCGTACAAGCCGCTGATCACTCACGCCGACTTCATGCGCGTCGACGACACGCATGAGCTGACCACGACCGTTCCGCTGCACTTCGCCAACGATGAAGCCTGCAAGGGCGTCAAGGATGAAGGCGGTGTACTGCACGTTCTGAACAACGACGTCGAAATCAGCTGCCTGCCGCAGAATCTGCCGGAATACCTGGAAGTCGACGTTGCCGGTCTTGGCCTTGGTGAAACGCTGCACCTGTCCGACATCCCGCTGCCGGAAGGCGTGACGCTGGTCGCCCTGTCCCATGGCGAAGAGTCCGACTACGGCATCGTCAGCATCACCCATGCCGACAAGGGCACGGAAGGTGACGGCGAAGGCGACGACGCCGAAAGCACCACCACCGAAGACTGATAAACCAACAGGACACCTGCATGACGGCTATTCGAGCCCTGATCGGCCTGGGCAACCCGGGCCAACAGTACGAGCATACCCGCCACAATGCAGGTGCCTGGTTTATCGAGGCTTTCGCAAGGGCGTGCAACACGCCCTTGCGACCTGAAAAGAAATTTTTCGGGCAGTACGCCAAGATCACCTATCAAGGGCATGAGCTGCACCTGTTGGTGCCCACGACGTTCATGAACCGCAGCGGCCAGGCGGTCTCGTCTCTGGCCAAGTTCTTCAAGTTTCCAACATCTGCGTTTCTTGTCGCCCATGATGAGCTCGATATTCCATCGGGTCAGGCGCGCCTGAAACAAGGTGGCGGCCATGGCGGGCACAACGGACTTCGAGACATCATCAGCGCCCAAGGCAACGATCGCGAGTTCATGCGCCTGCGGCTCGGCATCGATCATCCGGGCAACGCCAAGCTGGTCACCAATCATGTACTCAGCGCCCCCGGAAAAGCCGAGCGACAGTCAATCGATGACGCCATCGATGCGTCGATCAATGTCCTGCCCCTGCTGCTTCAGGGCGATTCGGCACGCGCCATGAGTCAGCTGCACAGCATCAAATAATCCAGCACATCGCATCAGGCGATTCGAACGACAGGATGACACCATGGGTTTCAACTGCGGCATTGTCGGACTACCGAACGTCGGCAAGTCGACGCTTTTCAACGCGCTGACCAAATCCGGCATCGACGCCGAAAACTTCCCCTTTTGCACCATCGAACCCAATACGGGCATCGTCCCGGTCCCGGACCCGCGCCAGGAGGCTCTGGCCGCCATCGTAAAGCCGGAAAAAGTGGTTCCGACGACCATGGAGTTCGTTGACATCGCAGGTCTGGTCGCCGGTGCGTCCAAGGGTGAAGGGCTTGGCAATCAGTTTCTGGCCAACATTCGTGAAACCGACGCCATCGCCCATGTCGTACGCTGCTTCGACAACGACAACGTGATTCACGTGGCCAATCAGGTCGACCCGAAAGCCGACATCGAAACGATCAACATCGAGTTGGCGCTTGCGGATCTGGACAGCGTCGAGCGCAGCATTACGCGCCTGGCGCGCACCGCCAAGGGCGGCGACAAGGACGCCATCGCCACCAAGGCCGTGCTTGAAAAGATTCAGCCACATCTGGCCGAAGGTCAGCCGCTTCGAAGCTTCTCGCTGACCGCCGATGAACTTCAGCTCATCAAGAGCTACGGCTTCATGACCCTGAAGCCGACCATGTACATCGCCAACGTCAATGAAGACGGGTTCGACAACAACCCCTACCTCGACATCGTGCGGGGCATTGCCGAAGAAGAAGGCGCTATCGTGGTGCCGGTCTGCAATAAGCTCGAGTCCGAAATCGCCGAACTCGAAGACGATGAGCGCGCCATGTTTCTGGATGAACTCGGCATGAGCGAGCCGGGCCTTGATCGCGTCATTCGTGCAGGCTATGACCTGCTCGGGCTCGAGACCTACTTCACCGCGGGCGTCAAGGAAGTGCGCGCCTGGACGGTCCCGAAAGGCTCTACCGCGCCTCAGGGCGCCGGTGTGATTCACACCGATTTTCAGAAAGGCTTCATTCGCGCCGAAGTTGTCTCCTACGCCGATTTCATCGCCTACAACGGCGAAGCCGGCGCCAAGGAAGCCGGTAAATGGCGCCTTGAAGGCAAGGACTACATTGTCAAGGACGGCGACGTGATCCACTTCCGGTTCAACGTTTAAGTACTTGACTTGAAACGGGGGCGTCCGTATAGTCTGCACCCGTTACGGCTACGTAGCTCAGCTGGTTAGAGCACATCACTCATAATGATGGGGTCCCCTGTTCGAATCAGGGCGTAGCCACCAAATTTAAAAAACCCGCCTTCTGGCGGGTTTTTTATTGCCTGCTGATTGGCTCATCATTCATTCGGTTTGCAGAACGCGCCCAGGGCAGCAATCAGGTGCGCCGGATCTCTTGCGCCGGTAGTCTCACGCACCGAGTGCATCGCCCACTGAGACAGCCCGACGTCCAGTGTTGGAATACCAAGCTCTGTTGCCGTAATCGGCCCAATGGTACTGCCGCACCCCATATCCGCTCGCGTCACGAACGACTGCACTGGCACTTCAGCGCGTTCGCAGGCATCACGGAATAGGGCCTCGGTTGCGCTGTTGGTCGCATACCGTTGATTGGCATTGACCTTGATCACAGGCCCGCCGTTGATCGCCGGCCCATGGTTACGGTCGTGTTTGTCCGGGTAGTTCGGATGCAGCGCATGCGCGTTATCGCAGGAGACCATGCATGAGCTCTGAATCATTCGGACAAACCCCTCACTGCCGCCAAGCCCGACGCTTGACTCATTGATGCGCGAAAGCACATCACGCAGAAATGATCCCTGAGCACCACTGGCGCTGGCACTGCCCACTTCCTCATGATCGTTGGCCACCAGAAGCACCGCCTGATCGCCCTCCAGCGCCGCCATCGCCGACGTCGTACAAAAGCATGAGAGCAGATTATCGAGGCGCGCACTTGCGATCAGCCCACCCTCACCTCCGATCCGACCGGCCGGCTGGGTGTCATAGAGGCAAAGCTCATGCCCGAGAATAGCCTCGATATCGGCGCCAGCTTGCGTCTTTATCAGGCTCAGCAAGGGGTTATCATCGGCGCAAGCGCCCTGCCAGACCACGGGAGCCATCTGCGTCTGGGCATTGAAGGAGCGGTTCTGGTTGGCCTCTCGGTCCATATGGATGGCCAGCGAAGGTATGATGGCAATTGGCTTATTGGTATTAATTAGGATACCTTCAACTTTTCCATTGCTGCGCCGCACATGCACGCGTCCGGCAAGCCCCAGATCACGATCGAACCACGGTGCCAGCAAGACACCTCCATAGACTTCGACTCCGAACTGCAGCCAGTCGCGCGAACGCTGAACGGGGTCTGACTTGAGCCGCAGACAAGGACTGTCCGTATGCGCCCCCATCATGCGAAAGCCATCAAGCCCGCCCGTCGGTACCTGGAAGGCAATCACTGCGCTGTCGTTTCGCGTCACGTAATAGCGGCCACCCGGTGTTAGTGTCCAGGCTGACCGCTCGTCCAATGCCTGATACCCTGAGCGCGCAAGCATGTCAGTCATGTTGCGGGTGGCGTGCCAAGCGGTCGGCGATGCGTCCAAGAACTCACACAGCTGATCTTGTACCTGGGAAACTGAAACCATAAAAAACGCCTCTATCTTTTGCATAACGTTGCATGAATTAGCCGATGCCCGACATTGAGCAAGAGGAACCGTCTGAGGAATGAGTGTACATGAAACCAGGAGAGCATCATTGATGACCCCACGTGCAGTCGCCCACTACATGGCTATTGCCCTACTCTGGCTGGCCGTTGCGATTCCAAGCATGGCCGCTTCGCAGGCATTGACGCCTGACGAGGATCAAAGGCAGGCCGCCCGCGACGTAAGCGAGGCGCTCCGCTACGGTCACTACGATGACGTCACGCTTGACCAGGCCTGGTCGGAAAAGGCCTTCGAGCGCCTTCTGACCCTTCTTGATCCGCAGCACGTCTACCTGCTTCAGCGCGACATCGATCGTTTCAGTGGCCTGGCTCAAAGCTTTGGCGACGACATCGATTCGGGCGACCTCGATGAGCTCTACGCGCTCTACAACCTCTTCCAGACGCGGCTCGAGGCGCGCCTTGACTACATCATCAAGACGCTCGACGACAAACCCGCATTTGATTTCTCGACCACTGAGCGCATGGCGATCGACCGCGAAGACAGTGACTGGGCCCATGATACCGAATCCCTTGATCACCTCTGGGACAAGCGGCTCAAGAACTCGGCTTTGACCATGTCACTTTCGAAAACCGCCGATGATGATATCGTGAAGCAGCTGAAGTCACGCTACACCAACCAGCTGAAGCGGGTGCAGCAGACCAATTCAGAAGATGTATTGAGCGTCATCATGAGCGCCGCGACCGGCTCGGTCGATCCGCATACCGAGTATCTTTCGCCAAGCCAGGGCGAATCGTTCGATATCCAGATGAAACTCTCGCTGGAAGGCATCGGCGCCCTGCTTCAAAACGAGGGCGAATACGTCAAGGTGGCAAGCCTGGTGCCGGGCGGCCCCGCCGACAAGGCAGGTGATCTCAAACCCGCCGATCGCATCGTTGCAGTCGGCCAGGGCAAGACCGGCGACATGACCAACGTGATCGGCATGCGCCTCGATGACGTCGTCGATTTGATTCGCGGCGCCAAGGGGTCGACCGTTCGCCTTGAAATCATCCCGGCCAAGGCCGTGGACGTAACGCAGACGCATGTGATCGAAATCAAGCGTGACACGGTCAAGCTGGAAGATCAGGCGGCCCAGAGCCAGGTCATCACACTCGAGCGAGACGGTCAGCCGGTCAAGATCGGCGTGATCAAGGTGCCCGCCTTCTACGTCGATTTCGAAGCCTGGCAAGCCGGCAAGAAGGATTACCGCAGCACCACGCGCGATGTGCACAAGCTTATCGACAAACTGAAGGCCCAGAACGTTCAGGGCATCGTGCTCGACCTTCGAAACGACGGTGGCGGCGCCCTGCAGGAAGCCAACTCGATGATCGGCCTGTTCATCGATCGCGGCCCCACCGTGCAGGTCCGTGACGCACGCGGGCGCATCAGCCTCTATGGTGATACCGACCGGGGCGTGGCCTACAGCGGCCCGCTGGCCGTGCTTGTGAACCGGCTCTCGGCCTCGGCGTCTGAAATCTTTGCCGGCGCCATTCAGGACTATGGCCGCGGGCTGATCATCGGCACCCAGACGTTTGGCAAGGGCACCGTTCAGACCCTGTCGGATCTCAGTCACGGCGAGCTCAAGATGACTCGCGCCAAGTTCTACCGCATCACCGGCAAGAGCACCCAGCTCAAGGGCGTAATGCCGGACATCAGCTTCCCGAGTCTGGTGGACAAAAGCGACATTGGTGAAAGCGCACTCGATAACGCTCTGCCCTGGGATACGGTACGCTCGGTCAACTACCGCCGCTACGGCGACCCGGGCCAGTATCTGACCGCGCTTGAGAAGGCTCACCAGGAGCGGGTCAGCACCAACCCCAACTTCCGCTATCTGGAACAGGAAGCCAAGCTCGCCACGAAACTCCGCGAACAGACCAACTCCGTCAGCCTCAACAAGGAACAGCGGCAGAAGGAAATGAACGCGCGCGAAGCAGAACAGCTCTCACTCGAGAACCAGCGCCGCCGAGCACTCGGCCTTGAAGAGATCGCCGACTGGACCGACAGCCGTGATCAGGAAGAGGACGACACGCCGATCGACCAGGCCGAGCTCAATGAAAGCGCCGCGATCCTGCTTGACTACAGCACCATGCTCAAGCACTAACGGTCTGGCGTAGAGCCACAAAAAAGCCGCTGACACGTCAGCGGCTTTTTTCGTTGATCGGCATCCGATCAATGACACTCGATCCACTTCACGATACCAAGCACATCATCTCGGCTCAGCTTGTAGTGGGCCATCAGCGCCTCAAGGCGCTGTTGAAACCCCTGTTTCGACGCCTCATGCGTGCGCTCCATTCCTCGAAGCAGCTCACCCAGCTGGGCGTCCAGCGCCCACTTTTCCTTGGCTGACAAGGTATGTTCTCGAGACATACGCCCCTGGACCACCTTCTTTAAAACAACATTGAAATAACCACACACCCTCAATACCCCGGCCACGCGGCACACCCTTCAAGCCAGGCGCCAAGATCGATGCAATAACGCTTACCCTTCCAGGATGAAATGAAAAGACCGAGGAGAGGATCATCCAAGTATAGCCACAATGGCGAATCAAACGATGCCGATCCATTCAACGTGCAGGACGCGGTATGACGGAATACGCCTCGCCTTGAGGCGCACGGGGCACAATGGAGGCGTTATACGCTGAAACAGTACAGGCCGCCAGAACGCTGTGACGGTTTCAGCATAAGAAAGGCAGAAAACAGCGCTCGGCGCCTGACGCCGACTGAAACTAGCGCCGACGACCGATAAGAGAGAGGGACACCGCCAACACCGACATCAACACAAGCGCGAGTGATGGCACCAGAACCGCCCACGGCGCGCGTTCCAGGTACGGCATGCTTTCCGACAATAAAAGCCCCCATTCAGGCTCTGGCGGACGCGGCCCGAGACCGAGAAAGCCAAGCGCCGCCAGCGCAAGCGCCGTACCGGGAAGCCTAAGCATCGCATGGCGAAACACCGGCACGATGATGGCCGGCAGCAGATAGCGACTAACGAGACGACACCGGCCGACCCCAAGCATGGGCGTGATTCGAACGTGCGCCTGACCCATCACCTCTGTCACCAGCGCAGACGTATGCGCCGCCAGCGGCGCCCAGGTCACGGCGGTCACGGCGAGCACCGCCCCGCTCGCGCTCGGCCCCATGATACCGGCCACGATCAGCCCGGCGATCACTGGTGGCGTTGCATTGGTGACCTCGATCGGCCCGGCCGCAACGCGCGGCATCAGCCCGATGAACACCCCGACCACGAATGTGATCAAGAGTGTGACCAGCGCCATGCCGATGGTCGACACCGCCCCGTGACTGATGCGCGCTAAAATATCCCGGCCTGTACCGTCAGCCCCGAGCGGCAACGCAAGGCTTGGCGGCTGAAGGCGCAGGTAATTCGAGAGCATCGGGTCTCGCCCGAGTCCGGCAACCACCACAATCACTAGGAGCGCAGCGGCAAGCGCCGGCACGACCCAGCGCCCGCGGCCAGCGAGGCCAGCCTCCGGGGCAACCGGCATCGAACCGGCTTGAAGCGCCCGCCCCAATAAAAGCGTTCGAACGAGATTGGCCGCGCCACCAAGCATGACCGCAAGGCCCAGTAGAATCAGAATGCCCGTTTGCAACGCCGGTAGATCCTGCGCCGAGGCCGCCCCAAGCGTTGCCCGCCCAAGCCCCGGGATGGAAAACACCTGCTCCACCGCAATGGCGCCACCGGTCAGCCCGACAATGACAAGCCCGATCTGCGGCATGAGACTTGGAAGCGTTCGCATGAGCGCAGCCCTGCCGATCTGGCGCCGAGTGAAACCGGCCGTGTGCCAGGTCGCGACCCAGGCCTCTGAAAAGGCCGCGGTCAGCGCGTCACTGAAGAGCCGCCCCAATAATCCGCCGGCCGGCAGCCCAAGCGCAAGCGCCGGCAGCACTGCATGTCGAACCTCACCCCAGCCGTAGGGCGGCAACCACTGAAGCCATGCCGCAAACACCACGAGCAACAGGGAGGCCAATAGAAACTCAGGCAATGCCGTAATGGCCGCACCGACGGCGCCCGAGCTGGAGGATGGCTCTCCCGCAAGCCCACGCTTCATGGCCGGCAGACAGATCAGCACGGCCGTTACCAGCGCAACCACAAGCGCTGACCCCATCAGCACCAAAGAGACCTGGGCGGCGCTCAGCATGCCGGGTAGAACAGGCCCGCCTGAAATCCAGGACGTCCCGGCATCGCCATGCATCAAGCCAACCAGCCAACTCTGAAGCTTTTCAAAGGGGCCCATATCAAGTCCGAGCTGAGCCCGAATCGAGGCCAGCGCTTCCTCGGTGGGGTTCTGATCACCCGCACGTGCACGCAAGATACTGAGCGCCGGATCACGGCCGGACAGCCATGGCAGCAGCCCAACCAACACAATGACAGCTCCCAGGGTCACAAACCTTGAAAGCGCTGGAATCAATGCCCGGCCATCGAACCGCCACGTCGCCTTGGGCGACGTGGGCGCTGTCGGTTCAACACCGAGTGCGGGTTGCTCAATCTGAGCCATTATCGACAAACCGGGTGTGCTCGTTGATGAGCTCGCGCTCACGCGGGTCGCGCACCGCACCGCGCACCCGTGTCGACTCGCCCTGGATTACCCGCTCATGCAGCATCGGTACCGCTGCATCGGTTGCAAGGATTGCCGCCTCGGCCTCGATGATGGCCTGGCGCCGTTCCGGGCCGGGCTCAAGGTCAGCGGCGCGTTCGAGCGCGGCATCGATACGCGGATCACACAGCTGCGCAATATTGAACGACCCATTACAGGCAAAATCACTGTACATGTACGCTACCGGGTCGCCTGAATCGAGCATGGTGGCGCGGGAGAGAATGAACGCATCGAACTTGCCGGCCAGCATGTCCGATTCGATGTGCGCGTACTGACGCACTTCCTGCTGCACTTCGAACCCGGCCGCCTCTAACTGCTGCTCCAGAAGAACCGCCACTTCCGGAAGCTCTGCCCGGTCGGTAAAGGTACCAAGCGTAATCTGCGCGCCGCCTGGGTCCGCCGCCTGTGGCCGCTCGATGGGCGTGCGCAGGCCGTCGGCCCAGTCAAGCGCCGGGCCGAGCAGCCCCCTGGCCTCATCGGCGCGACCTTCATAGACAGTGCGAACGATTGCTGCCCGGTCGAGCGCCTCCCGCGCTGCCGCACGCATTTCCGGTGACATGAACGCACCGGTGCGGGTATTGAGATAAAGCGTGTTGGTACGCGGCATCGGCACCTCGTGCACCAGCGCCTGATCGATCAAGGCCACCTGTGAGACCGGCACAGCCTCGACCACATCGGCTTCCCCGGTGCGAAGCGCCGCACCGCGCGCTGTGCCGTCCGGCACGTAATCGGCATCGATACCAGAAAGCTTGGCCTTATCGCCCCAGTACCCGTCGAACCGGTCGAGCCGAGCGCTTTGAGTGCCATTGATTTCCTTCAGTACGAACGGGCCCGTGCCCGCCTCGATCGGGTTGACGCGCCCGTCATCGCCATAAGCCTTGGCCGCCAGAATCGCGAGCTGCGGGCTGGACAACCGGTTGGGCACGAGCGGGTCTGCGTCCTCGGTACGAACGACCACGGCGTTCTCGCCGTCAGCCTCGACCTGCATCGATACACCATCGAGAATCCGTGGCTTGGGCGAGGCGTGAATGGCTGCGGTCAAGGCAGCGCGTACCTGATTGGCGGTCAACGGTGTGCCATCGTGAAATAGCACATTGTCTCGAAGCTCGAACCGCCAGGTGTTCGGGTCGACCCGCGTCCAGTTCGTTGCAAGAAACGGCTGAGGCTCGCCCTGCTTGTTAAGACGCACCAACGTTTCAGCTGTACTCCAGCGCGAGAGCTTGAAGGCATCGTCGGTCAAGGGGTTGAGCCCGGAGCGCGGCGGCTGAAGCATGGCCACCCGAATGCGCTGATCCGCCTGAGCCTCGGTTTTAGTCTCATCGGCCTCGTCCTGCTGGCAGCCGGCAAGCATCGCAACCGATAGCGCCATGGCAGGCAGGGTCAACGCACTGCGAAACAGTGAATGGGCTCGAAACATCTTGGCTTGCTCTCCTGTAGAGTCGTCACGTAAAGGGAAACGGTTGGGCATTCACTGCGCTTGACCGGTGCCCCGCTGCGGCATCGATCAGTGCAATCGTTCGCTCGTGCCCCGGGGCATCAAAAAGCTCGGGCGTCGGGCGGTCTTCGATGATGGCGCCGCGATCAAGAATGATTGTTCTCTGGCACAAGCGGCATACCACCGATAGATCGTGGGAAATGAGCAAAAGCCCGATGCCGGCCTCGTGATTGAGGCGCTTCAATACATCCGTGATGTGCGCCTGCATTGGCAGGTCGAGCCCGCTTAACGGCTCGTCAGCCAATAACAGTTTCGGGCGCACAACGATGGCGCGGGCAATCGCCACACGCTGGGCCTGCCCGCCCGAGAGCTCATCAGGCCGGCGGCTCAAAAATTCCGGTGACAGGCCAACCTGCTCGAGCGCCTCGTCAATACGGGCCGCATGATCGGCCTTGATCTTGAGCCGTTTGAGCGGTTCGCGAATCAACGCCTTGACCGTCATGCGCGGGTCAAGCGATGACGCGGGGTCTTGCGGGATGTATTGAACGGCGCGTCGATACCAGCGCAGCGCGCGCGCAGAGCCAGGCCTTATGAGCTGACCTTCGCATATGACGTGCCCGGCATCGGCGCGGTCAAGGCCCAGCATCAAGTTCAAAAGCGTGGTCTTGCCGGCACCGGACACCCCGGCCAGCCCGATGAGCTCGCCTTGAAAGATACTGAAACTGACGGAATCGAGCGTACGCCGCCGCGCTTTTTTAGCCCAGAACGGGCCCGGCAGCGTGACATGCTTCTCAAGCGCCTCGACCTTGAGCAACGAACCGTCATCGTTAAGCCTGCCTAGATGTGGCATGCACACCCCGAAAACGCCTCGAGGCCATTGCTCCGTGCGGCCGGCACCGCGTGACGCTCGATCGCGTCAACCAATGACTTCGAAAACCGGTGGGAAGGCCGAGCCATGATCTTTTCGAGCGCCCCCTCCTCGACCAGACGCCCTTCATCAAGAATGACCGCACGATCACAAAGCCTTGCGGCGGCGCTCATGTCATGTGAAATGAACAGCAGTGACGGCGTGGCATCGGTACCGGTGCACTCGGAAAGCAGGCTCAACACGTCCGCCTGTGCGAGCACATCGAGCGCAGTGGTCGGCTCATCGGCAACCAGAAGTGAGGGTCGGCAGGCCAGCGCCAGTGCGAGACAAACACGTTGACGCTGCCCGCCGGAAAGCTCTCCGGAACTTCGTTGCACGACCTGGTCGGGCGCCTCGACCCTCATCCGCCCCAACAGCTCAATCGCCGCCCGCTGGGCATCACGCTGGCTCATGCCGTGAAAACGGATAAATGGGGCGCGCAGCTGAGCGCCCACCGTGACCAGCGGGTTCAGGGCCGCCTGGGTGTTTTGAAACACCATGCCGACGCGAGCCGTTTCAGGGCGCTGCATTGCCTTGCGCGCACTGACATCGATGCCGTTGATTCGGATCGCGCCCGAAACCGACGCCCGAGGCGATGAAAGGCCAAGCAGCGCACGTGCGGTAAGGGATTTTCCCGACCCGGATGGGCCAAGCAGGCACATGCGCTCCCCCACCCCGAGCCGAAAGGTCAGATGATCTACCACCATACGACCGCCCAGATGGATACAAAGATCCTCGACCTCGAGAACCGAGTCGTATGCTGATGATGTCAAAGAAGACTCCCGATGAACCCTGAAAAACGCGAAAACGTTATATCATAACCAAATCGGAAAACGCTACGTGAAGCGACTTAGTCAAAGGTCGTAGCTGTCTCGCGACAAAAGGAATCAGGAAAGCGTCATGAGCCATGAAAATGGCGAGAGAACACGCGCCCGGCGTCATTGAAAATGACCCGCACGTTATAGAAAAGGAGGAAAGTACCAAACGCAAAAAAACCGAGACGCAACAAACGTTGGCTCAGTGAAAACAAGAAAGATCATGCGATCTAGAAGGTGGCTCCCCGAACAGGACTCGAACCTGTGACCCAATGATTAACAGTCATTTGCTCTACCAACTGAGCTATCGGGGAACAACTTGGTGCAGTGTACGTTAAATGGCTCCCCGAACAGGACTCGAACCTGTGACCCAATGATTAACAGTCATTTGCTCTACCAACTGAGCTATCGGGGAACAACCTTTAAGTACGCGGCGTAGTATAAGGATTTCAAGGAAGAGGTCAACCCTCTTATGCTTTTGAAACCTTTTTTCTACGTCAGTGTGGTGGCTACGCCCTGATTCGAACAGGGGACCCCATCATTATGAGTGATGTGCTCTAACCAGCTGAGCTACGTAGCCAACAACGGCGCGCATTCTACACGCTTGATACGATAGTGCAAGCCCTCGATGTATAAGCGCACATAAAAAGACGGCGTGCGTCTGCTAGGGTTTCTAGTAGGCGATGAAGATACGAACGAATAGGCGATGAAAACACGAACGGCGAAGTGCCCCACTGCACTGACCGTTTTGACGTTAGTATGCCGGAAAGGAGGCCTCTTTTTTAATTGAATGTTCAATAAAAATTGATAGACTGATCCTTTAGCCCGACCACCTTTTAGCCGCAGGATGCTCAGGAGAGTTCGCATGCCCAAGGTTGGAATGGAACCCATCCGGCGCCACCAGCTCATCCAGGCCACGATGCAGGCCATCGATGAAGCGGGGCTCGCCGATACGACCATCGCACGTATTGCCCGGACCGCAGGCGTGTCGACCGGCATCATCAGCCACTACTTCGGCGGCAAGGATGGCCTACTTGAGGCCACAATGCGGTTTATTCTTGCAGAGCTCGGCGCCACTGTAAGCACTCGCCGCCGTGCGCTTGGCACATCGGATGCCAAGGCGCATCTTCGCGCCATCGTCGAGGCCAACTTCGATGATACCCAGGTCAGCCGCTCGGTCATGAAAACCTGGCTCGCGTTCTGGGCGACCAGCATGCACCGGGACGACCTGATGCGTCTTCAGCGGGTCAACGACCGCAGGCTTTATTCGAACCTCTGCTGCCAGTTCCGAAAACATATGCCACGGCGCGATGCCCAGGAGGCCGCTCGTGGCCTTGCGGCCCTGATCGACGGCCTGTGGCTCAGAGGTGCGCTTGCCCCAGAGGGGCTTAATGCCGAGCGCGCCATTCACATAGCCTTCGACTATATCGATGAAAAACTAACGGCGTCGACCGCCAACAGGGGCACTCGCCCCACATCAGCGACCGCCCACCGACATCCCTCAAAGGAGAGCATCTCATGAGCGTTTTCGAGACTCAGAAACTCTACATCAACGGAGAACGGGTCGACGCCACATCCGGCGAAACCTTCGAGACGATCAACCCGGCCACCGGCGAAGTGCTTGCGACCGTACAGCAAGCCTCTCAGCAGGACGTCGACCGCGCTGTCGCCGCTGCCCGAGAAGGCCAGAAGGTCTGGCGTGCCATGACCGGCATGGAGCGCTCACGCATTCTTCGTCGCGCCGTCGCCCTGCTTCGCGAACAAAACGATGAGCTTGCCAAGCTCGAATCCCTCGATACCGGCAAGGCCATGAGCGAGACCACCGCGGTGGACATCGTCACCGGTGCCGACGCGCTCGAGTACTACGCAGGTCTTGCCACTGCGGTCGAAGGCGAGCAGATTCCGCTGCGCGAAGACTCCTTTGTCTATACCCGGCGCGAGCCGCTTGGCGTCTGCGCAGGCATTGGCGCCTGGAACTACCCGATCCAGATCGCCTGCTGGAAATCGGCACCTGCCCTTGCCACCGGCAACGCCATGATCTTCAAGCCCAGCGAAGTCACGCCGCTGACCGCAATGAAACTGGCCGATATCTTCGAAGAAGCCGGCCTACCTGCGGGCGTCTTCAACGTGGTGCATGGGGATGGCCGCGTCGGCGCGATGCTGACCGAACACAAGGGCATCGACAAGATCTCCTTTACCGGCGAAGTCGGCACCGGCAAGAAGGTCATGTCGTCCTCGGCGTCCTCCTCGCTCAAGGAAGTCACCATGGAACTTGGCGGCAAGTCGCCGCTTCTGGTGTTTGCCGACGCCGATCTCGACCGTGCGGTCGATGGCGCCATGATGGCCAATTTCTACTCGACCGGTCAGGTCTGCACCAACGGCACACGCGTGTTTGTCGAGCACAGCATCAAGGACGCGTTCGAGGAAAAGCTGCTTGAGCGCGTCAAGAACATCAAGGCCGGCGACCCGCTCGACGCCACGACCAATTTCGGCCCGCTGGTCAGCTTCGAGCACATGGAAAAAGTCCTGTCCTATATGGAGCTCGGCAAGCAGGAAGGCGCGCGTCTTCTGACCGGCGGCAACCGCATGACCGACGGCGACTTCGCCAAGGGCGCCTACGTCGAGGCGACCATCTTCACCGACTGCACCGACGACATGCGCATCGTGCGTGAAGAGATTTTCGGCCCGGTCATGTCGGTACTGAGCTTTGAGGACGAGGACGAAGTGATTCGCCGCGCCAACGACACCGAGTACGGCCTGGCCGCAGGCGTCTTCACCGAAAGCCTCAACCGCGCCCACCGGGTAATCCACCAAATGGAAGCCGGTATCTGCTGGGTCAACACCTGGGGTGACTCTCCGTCCGAGATGCCGGTCGGCGGCTACAAGCAGTCCGGCGTGGGACGCGAGAACGGACTGGTTACCCTCGGCCACTACACCCGCATCAAATCGGTTCAGATCGAGATGGGCCCGTTCGAATCCGCGTTCTAAGCCCATCGCCATGAGGCCGGCGCAGCACGGCTGCCCCGGCCACACTCGTCTGAACGAACCGACGACCTGATAAAGAGGGATCCCTTTATGGCAGATCGCCAGGAATTCGATTACATCATCATTGGGGCCGGCTCGGCCGGCAACGTGCTTGCCACCCGGCTGACCGAAGACAAGGACGTGACCGTTCTGCTGCTCGAAGCCGGCGGCCCGGACTACCGGTTCGATTTTCGCACCCAGATGCCGGCAGCACTCGCCTACCCGCTGCAAGGCAAGCGCTATAACTGGGCGTTCGAGACCGACCCGGAACCCCATATGGACAATCGCCGGATGGAGTGTGGTCGCGGCAAGGGCCTTGGTGGCTCCTCGCTGATCAACGGCATGTGCTACATCCGTGGCAACGCCATGGATCTGGACAACTGGGCCCAGAAGCCAGGCCTTGCCGACTGGACCTACGCCGATTGCCTGCCCTACTACCGCAAGGCGGAAAGCCGCGACATCGGCCCCAACGACTATCACGGCGGCGATGGCCCGGTAAGTGTTGCCACACCGAAAGCGGGCAATAACCCGCTGTTTCACGCGTTTGTTCAGGCAGGTGTCGACGCGGGCTATCCCGAAACCGATGACCTCAACGGCCAGCAGCAGGAAGGCTTCGGCCCGATGGACCGCACCACCACGCCGAACGGGCGGCGCGCCTCGACCGCGCGCGGTTACCTCGATCAGGCCAAGGGCCGCGATAACCTGACCATTGAGGTGCACGCAACGACCGATCGCATTTTGTTCGAGGGCAAACGCGCCGTTGGCGTGGCCTATGAGCAAAAAGGCGACAAGCACGAAGTGCGCGCCCGCAAGGAAGTGCTCCTGTGCGCCGGCGCCATTGCCTCGCCCCAGATTCTTCAGCGCTCAGGCGTCGGTGACCCGGACTGGCTCAAGGAACTCGACATCGATGTCGTTCATGCACTGCCAGGCGTTGGCAAGAACCTTCAGGACCACCTGGAGATGTACATTCAGTACGAGTGCAAGAAACCGATTTCACTCTACCCGGCGCTCAAGTGGTACAACCAGCCAAAGATCGGGCTTGAGTGGATGGTAAAAGGCCAGGGCATCGGCGCCAGCAACCAGTTCGAAGCCGGTGCGTTCATTCGAAGCGATGACAGTGAACAGTGGCCGAACCTGCAATACCACTTCCTGCCGATTGCCATCAGCTACAACGGCAAGAGCGCGGTCGAAGCCCACGGATTTCAGGCCCACGTAGGCTCAATGCGCTCCAACAGCCGTGGCCGCGTCAAACTGCGCTCAAGAGACCTGCACGCCGCGCCGAGCATTCTGTTCAATTACATGGCCGAAGAGCGCGACTGGGAAGAGTTTCGCGCCGCGATCCGTCTGACCCGGAACATCATCAATCAGCCGGCGATGGATGAATTCCGTGGCCCTGAAATTTCCCCGGGCGCCGACGTCACAAGCGATGAGGCCCTCGATGCGTTCGTACGCGAGCACGCCGAGACCGCCTATCACCCCTGTGGCAGCTGCAAAATGGGCGATGACGACATGGCCGTCGTCAACGCCGATGGCCAGGTGCACGGCATGGAGGGTCTGCGCGTCATCGACGCCTCGCTGATGCCCGTGATCGTGACCGGCAACCTGAACGCCACCACAATCATGATGGCGGAAAAGCTCGCCGATAAGGTGCGTGGCCGCCAGCCGCTGCCGAAATCCGACGCGCCCTACTTCAAGGCCGACGGCCGCCCGGCACGCGGCACGCCCAAGCGCCAAAGCTGATGCCGTCAGCATGCCGACCAAGCCCGCCATGTGCGGGCTTTTTTACGCCTCGTGATTGCGCGTATTAGAAACTTTATACATCTTTAGCAGGGCTGGTTTCGCGGTCTATCCTCGACTACAGTGCATTCAAACGGTCGTTTGATTCGATCCAAGGAGTGCTCTATGACAACCGCCCTCATTTTCGTGGCAACGCTTGGCCTCAGTCTCTGGATGATGGCCCGCGAGCTCGGTGCCAAACCCCAGATGGCGCTTTTCTTAGGTGCAGGTGCCCTTGCCCTGATCCTTCATTGTTGGGTCATCGGTGTGCTCTGGCTGATCATCGGTCTGGTGCTTGCCGTGTGCGGGCTCAAGAACGTGCGCCGGCACTGGCTGACCCCTCGCCTTTTCCGCCTGTTCAAGCAGGTCGCCCCGCGGGTATCGCCCACCGAGCGTATTGCGCTCGAAGCTGGAACCGTATTCTGGGACGGCGAGCTGTTCAGTGGACAACCCGACTGGAAGCGGCTTCGCGAACAGCGTCTGCCCGAGTTCACCGATGACGAGCAGGCTTTTCTGGATAATCAGTGCTCGGTTGCCGCCAGCATGTGCAATGCCTGGGAAATTTCACGTGAACGGGCCGACCTCCCTCCCGAACTCTGGGAGTACCTGAAAAAAGAACGCTTTTTCGGCATGATTATTCCCAAGGAGTACGGCGGGCTCGGCTTTTCGGCGCGGGCGCAATCGGCGGTGCTTCAAAAGCTCTCGATCGATGAGACCCTGATGGTGACCGTGGGCGTGCCCAACTCGCTCGGTCCAGGCGAACTCTTGATGAAGTACGGCACCGACGAGCAGAAAAATCACTACCTGCCCCGCCTGGCCGATGGCCGGGAAATTCCCTGCTTTGGCTTGACCGGGCCCCGTGCAGGCAGTGATGCGACCTCCATTCCGGACGTCGGTGTTGTCTGCCGACAACTGTTCGACGGCGAAGAACGCCTGGGCATTCGCCTTACCTTCGACAAGCGCTGGATCACGCTTGCCCCGATCGCGACAGTCGTCGGGCTCGCGTTCCGAATGTTTGACCCCGACCACCTGCTCGGTGAGCAGGAAGACATCGGCATCACCTGCGCCCTTATCCCTCGCGAAACCGAGGGTATGGCGATCGGTCGGCGCCACCACCCCATCGGCAGCCCCTTCATGAATGGTCCGATCCGCGGCAAGGACGTATTCATCCCGCTTGACTGGATCATCGGCGGCCCGGACATGGCCGGCCAGGGCTGGCGCATGCTGGTCGAGTGCCTCTCGATCGGACGCTGCATTACCCTGCCCTCAGGCTCCAGCGGTGAAGGCCGCTACATGGTCGGCCTCGCCGGCGGCTACACCCGCATTCGCCGTCAGTTCAATCAGCCGGTCGCGGAAATGGAAGGCGTTCAGGAAGCGCTGGCCCGAATCGCCAGCCGCGCCTACATCGCCCAGGCCGCGGTGATGCACACCGCCAACATGATCGATCACGGCGTAAAGCCGGCAGTGCCCTCGGTCATTCTCAAGACCCATCTGACCGAAATGGCGCGTGAGATCATGATCGACGCCATGGACGTCCACGGCGGCCGCGCCGTCACGCTCGGCCCGCGCAACTACATCGGCCTTGCCTTTGCCGCCACGCCGGTCTTGATCACGGTCGAGGGCGCCAACATCATGGGCCGAAGTCTGATGATCTTTGGCCAGGGCGCCATCCGCTGCCACCCCTACGTTCTGAAAGAACTGGCCGCCAAGGATGAGGACGACCTGATCGGCTTCGATGGCGCCGTCTTCAGCCACCTCGGGTTCGTCGCCGGCAACGCCGCTCGCAGCCTGATCCAGGGCCTTGGGATTTCACGGAAGCATCGGGAATTCGACGCTGTACTTGCCCCGCACGTCAGCGCCATCGACCGCCTGAGCTCGGCCTTCGCCCTGTGCGCCGATGCAGCCATGGGTTCACTTGGAAGCCAGCTCAAGCGCCGCGAGATGCTCTCGGCCCGGCTTGGCGACGTGCTGTCGAATCTCTATCTGGCATCGATGGTCATCAAACAGGCTGACGAACGAACGCTGGTCGACGGCGAGCGAACGCTTCTGGACTTCAGCCTCATGCGCCTGTTCTATCTGGCCGAAAAGGCGCTGATCGAGTTTCTCGCCAATCTGCCGAACCGAACCATGGCCCGCGCGCTCAAGGTCATTATCTTCCCGCGTGGCCGTCGCCATCGCCCGCCGCAGGATGACGACGCCCGGAGCATCGCACAGGCCATTTCAAGTGATACGCCACTGCGCAGCCGATTGACCGAGCTGACCTGGGACACATGGGAAGACGGCAACCGGGATAACCCGCTGCAGCGCTACAACAAGCTGCTCGAAGAGATGCCGCGCGCCGAGCCGATCTACCGCAAGCTTCAAAAGGCCTACGCCAAGGGCGAGCTGCCGATGAACAAGCTGCACCCCGAGGAGCGCATCGAAGCAGGCATCGCAAGTGGCCTTTTGACCGACGAGGAAGGCAGCTTCATGCACGCGTTCGAAGCGGAAGTGCTCGATATGCTGACCGTGGACGATTTCGCCTTCGACGGCTTCGCCCTCGACAAGAGCACCCCCTCGCCCCACTCAACCACCACTCAACAGTAAATCGCACCTCAACAGTAACCTGCGCCACACCGGCCCCGTTTGAAGGGGCCGGTTATCGCGGCTTTCGGCAATTTGCGCAGAATTTACTCAGTTCGCGTTTCCTTCTTCCATGCCAATTCTTTACCCTTGAGGGCATCCAAGTGCAAAAAGCGTGCCTTGCTGCCGTTATCTGCGCACGTCCCGTGTTTTACAATTGGTAGAGAGTCGCATGTCCAACCCGTCATCGCCGTCCCGCCGCCGTTCACCGGCCTTCTGGTTCACCCTCGTTGCGGTCGCCTTGCTTTTGATCGCGCTTGGCATCTGGCTCTGGCCCGGCGACGCTGATTCGGACTCCGACCAACCGCCCACGCGCCCGGCCACCTCGGTCGCCGCACAGGACGCAATCCAGGGCACCTTCCCGGTGACCGTGGACGCGCTCGGTACGGTCACCTCGCTCAACACGGTCGAGGTTCGCCCTCGTGTTGAAGGCGAGCTGCTGTCGATCGAGGCTCAGGAAGGTCAAAAAGTGGCCAAGGGCGACGTGATCGCCCGCATCGACCCCAGAAGCTATCAGGCACAGCTTGAGGAGGCGAAAGGCCAGCTCGCTCAGGACCAGTCCCAGCTCGACACCGCCCGCAAGGACCTTGCCCGCTTTCAGAAACTGGCCGGTGGCAGCTACGTGTCCCAGCAGGATCTCGACACCCAGCGTCAGACCGTAAAGCGCTATGAGGGCGCGGTCCGCGCCGACCGGGCAAGCATCGAGAATGCAGAGGTTCAGCTCGGTTACACCACCATCACAGCGCCCGTCAGCGGCCGGCTCGGTATTCGAAACGTCGACCCCGGCAATATCGTGCAGCTGGGGGACGAAAACCCCATTGCCACCATCACCCAAAGCGCCCCCATCTCGGTGGTATTTGCGCTGCCATCGAAGTACCGAACCCAACTGACCGAGGCCTTTGATCAAGCGCGGCCGCTTATGGCGACCTTGAGCGAGGATGGCGAGGTGATCGCCAAAGGCCAGGTCACAAGCCTCGACAGCGCCATCGACACCGATACCGGCACCCTTCGTCTGCGAGCCCTTTTTCAAAACGAGGACGGTGCACTGTTTCCCAATCAGTTTGTCGACGTCACGCTGACGCTCGAGCGCCTTGATAACGCGGTTATCGTCCCGGCAACAGCGATCCAGACCAAGGACGGCCAGAACTTCGTGTACCGGGTCAAGGAGGATGCGACGGTCGAGCGCCGCCCCGTCACCCTCAGTGCAAGCAATGACCATCAGGCGGCCATCGCAAGCGGCATCAAGGCCGGCGATACCGTGGTGGTCGATGGCGTCGACCGCTTGAGCGACGGCGCCGCCGTCAAGGTCGTGAGCCAGGCGCTGCCCGGTGACGACAGCGACGATGGTAACGCGCACGGCACCATCCTGTCCGACAGCCAGTAACGAGCCGACGCATGAACCCTTCCCGACTGTTTATTCAGCGCCCCATCGCCACGTCGCTGGTGATGGCCGCCATCCTGATCGCGGGGCTTCTGGCCTATCGACTCTTGAGCGTGTCCTCGCTGCCGCAGGTGGATTACCCCACCATTCAGGTCAAGACGCTTTATCCCGGCGCCGGCCCGGATGTCATGCTCTCGAACGTGACCGGGCCGCTTGAAGATGAGCTTGGAGAAATTTCCGGGCTCGACAACATGACCTCGACCAGCACCGGCGGCGCCTCGATCATCACACTGCGTTTCGGGCTCGACAGCGATATCGGTGTGGCGGAACAGGACGTTCAGGCCGCCCTCAATCAGGCCAACAGCCTGCTGCCGACGGACCTGCCCCGGCCGCCGGCCTACAGCAAGGTCAACCCCGCCGACACGCCGGTGATAACCCTTGCGATCACATCAAGCGCTCTGCCGCTGACCCGGGTCTTTGATCTGGTCGATACCCGAATGGCGCAGAAGCTGTCACAGATCAGCGGCGTGGGTGAAGTGTCCGTGGTCGGCGGCCATCAGCCTGCCGTGCGTGTTCGGGTCGACACTCGAAAACTCGCGGCCCACGGCCTTGATATGGAAGACGTTCGTACCACCATCAATGCCGCCAACGTCAACCAGGCCAAGGGCAGCCTCTATGGCCCCTACCGCACGCTGACCATTGACGCCAACGATCAGTTGACCTCTCCCGAGCAATACGCCGATTTGATCCTCAAGTACGACAATGGCGCTGCGCTCAGGCTCTCAGACGTCGCCCGGATCGAGGAAGGCAGTGAAAACGCCTATCTCGGCGCCTCGGCCAACGGCGAGCCCGCGATCATCATGAACGTCCGCCGCCAGCCCGGTGCCAACGTGATCGAGGTGGTCGACAACATCAAGCGGCTGCTGCCCAAACTCGAAAACACGCTGCCTTCGAACATCAAGGTTCAGGTCATGACCGATCGCACCCAGACCATTCGCGCCTCGATCAGCGATGTGCAGTTCGAGCTGATGCTGGCAGTGGCGCTGGTGGTGATGGTGACGTTTCTGTTTCTGCGCAATATTCCCGCCACCCTCATTCCAAGCCTTGCCGTTCCGCTGTCGCTGATCGGCACCTTCGGCGTGATGTATCTGCTGGGCTTTAGCCTGAACAACCTGTCTCTGATGGCACTAACGATTGCCACCGGGTTCGTCATTGATGATGCCATCGTGGTGCTTGAAAACATCATGCGCCACATCGAGCAGGGCAAGCGGCCACGGGAGGCGGCGCTGATCGGCTCGAAGGAAATCGGCTTCACCATTGTCTCGCTCACGGTGTCGCTCCTGGCCGTGCTGATTCCCTTGCTGTTCATGGGGGATGTGGTCGGGCGGCTCTTTCAGGAATTCGCACTCACGCTTGCCATCTCGATCGTCATCTCAGCGTTCATCTCGCTCACGCTGACGCCGATGCTCTGCTCGAAGATGCTGAAACACGTCCCGGAAAAGGTCGCAAACGACACGCCCGACGACCGTCACCGCATGACCCTGTTCGACCGCCTGAGCCAGGCCTATCAGCGCGCGCTCGCGGTGGTGCTCAGACATCAACGGCTCACGCTTTTGGTTGCCGTGGCCACCTTCGGCGTCACGGCGCTTTTGTATCTGGCCATTGCCAAGGGACTTTTTCCCACTCAGGACACCGGTGTCATTCGGGGCATTGCGGTGGCCAGCCAAAACACCTCGTTTGACGCCATGCAGGCCCGCCAGCACCAGCTGGCCACACGGCTTGCCCGCGACCCCGCCGTCAAGAACATCACGGCCTTTTCAGGCATCGACGGCACCAACACCACCCTGAACACCGGGCGGCTTCAGATTCAATTGACCCCGATTCATGACCGCGACGCCTCGATCGGCGACATCATCGCGCGGCTCGAGCAGTCGGTACGTGACGTACCGGGCGTCACGCTCTACCTGCAACCCGTGCAGGATCTGACACTTGAAGACAGCGTCAGCCGCAATCAATACCAGTTCACACTGAGTAACAGCGACCGCAGCGTACTGGCAGGTGACGTCGACCGGGTGATGGGCGCGCTCGAGAAAAGCCCCGCCTTCTCAAGTGTCTCGACTGACATGCAAAACCAGGGGCGCAAGCTGATGCTCACCATCGACCGCGATCGGGCGAGCCGCCTCGGCATCAGCGTGGCCGACATCGACAACGCGCTTTACAGCGCCTTCGGCCAGCGTCTGATTTCCACCATTTTCACCCAGGCCAATCAGTATCGGGTCGTTTTAAGCGCCACCCAGGCTCATCAACAGGGGCCCTCGGCCCTATCGCGCATCTACATCAACAACGACGATGGCGAGAGGATTGCGCTGACCACCGTGGTGTCCGCCCATGAGACGACAACCCCCCTGTCCATTCAGCGCACCAATCAGTTCCCGTCGGCACTGATGTCGTTCGATGTGGCCCCAGGGCACTCTCTGTCCGAGGCGTTCGAGGCCATCGACACCGCCCAGACCTCTGCCGGGCTCGATAGCGGAACGACGCTTGAGTACCGAGGCGCGGCGCTGTCGTTTTCGAGTTCGACGGCCAACACTCTGTGGCTGATTCTTGCCGCGGTGGTCACGATGTACATCGTGCTGGGCATACTTTATGAAAGCTACATCCACCCGCTGACGATTCTTTCCACCCTGCCGTCTGCCGCCATCGGCGCCCTGCTGGCGCTGATGCTGTCCGGATTCGAGCTGGGCATGGTCGGTATCGTCGGTATCATATTGTTGATCGGTATCGTCAAGAAAAACGCGATCATGATGATTGACTTCGCGCTGGATGCGCAGCGCCGTGACGGCCTGAGCCCGAGCGAGGCCATCTACAAGGCCGCCTGCCTGCGCTTTCGACCGATCATGATGACCACCTTTGCCGCCCTTCTCGGGGCACTGCCGTTGATGTTCGCCTCGGGCTACGGCGCCGAACTGCGCCAGCCGCTGGGCATCGCGATGGTCGGCGGGCTTTTGGTCAGCCAGCTGCTGACCCTGTTCACGACGCCTGTGATCTATCTGTTCTTCGACCGACTCTCCGGCGGCGACCCTACCGCGCGCAGGCAGCACACTGACACCACCGATGAGGTGGCAAGGTGAGCCTGTCATCGCCGTTCATCCGGCGTCCGATCGGCACCCTGCTGCTGTCGCTTGCCGTTATCCTTGCCGGCACGCTGGCCTACTTTCGCCTGCCGGTCGCGCCGCTGCCCAACGTGGCATTTCCGGTCATTCTGGTTAGCGCAAGCCTCTCCGGTGCAAGCCCTGAAACCATGGCCTCGACGGTGGCCACGCCGCTTGAGCGCTCACTTGGTGAAATTGCCGGCATCGATCAGATGACCTCCTCGAGCTCCCAGGGCTCGACCCGAATCATTCTTCAGTTCGATCTGGACAAGAACGTCGATGACGCCGCCCGCCAGGTGCAGGCCGCCATCAACTCCGCCCAGGCGCTTTTGCCAAGCGCCATGCGAAGCCCGCCGACCTACCGCAAGTTCAACCCGGCCTCGGCGCCGGTCTTCATTCTGGCGCTGACCTCGGACGACATCGATCAGGGCACGCTCTATTCGATCGCCGACGAACAGGTCGCGCCCAAGATTGCTCAGGTCAACGGCGTCGGCAGCGTCTCGGTCGCCGGCAGCTCATCGCCGGCCATTCGGGTCGACCTCGACCCTGCCGCGCTCGATCACGCAGGCATCGCGCTCGACGATGTCGCCACCGCCATTCAAAACGCCAACAGCAATTCGCCCAAGGGCTTTCTGCACAGCGACCGTTACCGCTGGGAAATCGACGCCGACAGCCAGATGTTCGACGTGGCGGGCTACAAGCGGCTGGTGCTCAAGGACAACGGCGACGGCCAGATCACTCGGCTGGGCGATGTCGCGACGATCGACAAGCAGGTCGAGGACCTCTACCGCACGGGCTTTGTCAACGATCGAAAAGCCATCCTTTTGATCGTCAAGACCGTCAGCGGCGCGAACGTGGTGCAGACCATCAGCGACATCAAGGCACGCCTGCCAGGCGTCGAGCGCGCCCTGCCGCCGGGGGCGAAGCTTGCCACCATCATGGACCGCTCCCCCGGCATCAAGGCCTCGCTCAACGAGACCCAGTTCACGCTGATCATCGCGGTGGTGCTGGTGGTGATGGTGGTGTTCGTGTTTCTCAGAAGCTTTCGCGCCACGTTGATTCCAAGCGCCACGATTCCGGTGTCGGTGCTCGGCACGTTCGGCCTGATGTACCTGCTCGGCTACTCACTCGATAGCCTGTCGCTCATGGCCTTGATCGTTGCGATCGGCTTTCTGGTCGATGACGCCATCGTTGTGACCGAGAACATCGCCCGACACATCGAGCGCGGCGAATCGCCCTTCCGCGCCGCCCTGCTCGGGGCCCGGGAAGTCGGTTTCACCGTCATGTCGATGAGCATCTCGTTGATTGCGGTCTTCATTCCGCTGTTGCTGCTCGGCGGCTTCGTCGGACGACTGTTTCACGAGTTCGCCATGACGCTCTCCATTGCGGTGCTGGTGTCGCTTTTAGTGTCGCTGACGCTGACGCCGATGCTCTGCGCGCGCTGGCTTCGTCACGACACCCAGCCCGAAGGCCGGGTACGCTGGAAACGCGCCATCGAACGGCTGGGCGAGTCGATCGGGCGTGGCTACACCAGAACGCTCGATATCGCGCTCAATCATCGGCGCCTGACGCTCCTTTCCCTGGTCGCGGTGATCGTCCTGAATGGCTATCTCTATACCGCGATCGACAAGGGACTGATTCCGAATCAGGACACCGGGCGGCTGATGGGCCGCGCTCAGGCCGATCAAAGCATTTCCTACGACGCGCTCACCAACAAGGTCAACGCCGTTCGAACGCGGCTGCTTGCCGACCCTGACGTCGAGCAGGTGCTCGGTATGCTTGGCGGTAGCGGAGGCCCGGGCGGCGGCGGCAGCAGCTCCGTCACGATGTTTGTGACGCTCAAGAAAGACCACACTGCCTCGACTGACGCCGTCGCCAACCGCCTGAGCGAAACGTTCAGGGACGAACCCGGTCTGAACGTCTACTTTCGGGCCATGCAGGACCTTCAGTTCGGCGGCCGCGAAAGCAATGGCCAGTTCGAGCTGACGCTCAAGAGCGACGACCTGGATGAACTCGGCAAATGGACCTCGACCGTGAGCGAGGCCATGCGCGAGGTCGAAAGCATCACGAGTGTCAGCAGTGACAGTCAGACGCAAGGGCTTTCAAGCGTCGTGCGCATCGACCGCGCCCGCGCCAGCCAGCTCGGCGTGAACGTGGCGATGGTGGATACGCTGCTGCAAAACGCCTTCAGCCAGCATCAGGTCGCAAGCATCTACCAGGGCGTCAATCAGTATTACGTCATCATGGGACTGGCGCCTGACCACCGGCGCTCGCCGGAGGTGCTGTCGACGCTTCACGTGATTGGCAACGACGGTCAGCGCGTTCCGCTGTCGGCCTTCACCCGCATCGAGCGCGGCAACACGCCGGTAAGCGTCAGCCATCAGGGCCAGTTCGCCGCCGCCACGGTCTCGTTCAACCTGCGCGAGGGAGTGCCGCTGAGTCAGGCCACGGCCGACATCAATGCACGCCTGGACCAACTGAACCTGCCCACCTCGATTCAAACCAGTTTTGAGGGCAGCGCGGGCACCTATCAGGACAGCGCGCTGACCATGCCGCTTCTGATTCTGGGCGCGCTTTTAACGGTCTATCTGGTGCTCGGGATCTTGTACGAGAGTTACGTCCATCCGCTTACGATCCTGTCGACGCTTCCTTCCGCGGGCATCGGGGCGTTGCTGCTTTTGATGGTGTTCGGCAAGCCGTTCACCCTGATCGCCGCCATCGGCATCATTTTGTTGATCGGGGTGGTCAAGAAAAACGCCATCATGCTGGTGGACTTTGCGCTCGACGCCGAGCGTCGTCTGGGGCTTTCGCCACTGGACGCCATTCGGGAGGCGGCCATCGTTCGCTTCCGACCGATCATGATGACCACGCTCGCCGCGATTCTAGGCGCCCTGCCGCTGGTGTTCGGCACTGATGAAAACGCCGACATCCGCGCACCGCTTGGCATCGCGATCGTGGGCGGGCTGATCGTGAGCCAACTGCTGACGCTCTACACCACCCCGGTGGTGTATCTCTACATGGACAAGCTGCGCCGCAAAAAAGCGAAACGCTGATCGAGTGGGGGGCGGATGGGGAGACTAGTGAAGACAGATGGAGGAACTTGAGCGCGCCCTAGGCGCGCTCAAGTCATCGAGCCAAGGATCAGGCAGACGCCGGCATCAGCTCGGGGGCGCGCGCAAGCGCATCGGTGAAGCGCTGCTTGTAGGTCTCGAACAGGTCGCTCTTGTGCTTGAAGCTTCGAATGATCGCGTCTTCATCAAAGCGTGAGGGCGCCGGTGCATCCCCAAGCGCCGTGACCTTGGCAAGCGCGTTGAAGCCCACGCGGGCCCCGGTGTCGGCGTAGAACCACTTGTTGAACCCAAGCCCGAACAGAAACTGCTCAAGGCGCGGGTCACGCGTTTCGACGCGAAGGCTTGTGGTCGCGGTCAAACGCTCAACCAGCTCACGGGCGTACCCCTTGCCTCGCAGCCGCTCGGGCGTGGCGAGCATCTGAAGCTCGAGCCCATCGCCTTCACTGTCGAGCGCCAGCAGGGCCATGCTCAGAATTTTCTGATCACCGTCAAGCAGCGCCACCACGCGCGCCACCTCATTATCAATGAACGCGGCAAGCGTTCCGGTGAATACGACCAGCGGCTTGAGCCCCGCTTCCATGCCGTAGACATCAGCGCACAGCTGCGCCACACAACTTTCCCGCGCTGCAGGATCTTTTATTTCGGCCACTCTCATTCGGAGACTCATTGTTGACTGACATACGCCTGTGCCAACGGCACAATGTGGGGCGCAGACTAGCACAGCCGCAGGCCATCGCGCAGTAGCCAGCGAGGGCATATCCGACCAGAACAACTATACTTTGAGCGCGACACCCGTCGTGTCATACACGTTTTCGCAGGACCCCAAATCATGCTCGCTAAATTTATCGCACACCGTGGCTTAAGCGCTCAGGCGCCGGAAAATACCCGAGCCGCCCTCCACGCCGCCGCCGATGCCGGAATAAAATGGGTTGAACTCGATGTACAGTGCCTCGGCGACGGCACACCGGTGATCTGGCATGACAGCCACGTTCGCCGCTGCAGCGATGGTCAGGGCCTTTTGAGCGAGCTCACCCTCGATCAGGCCAAGGCCCTCGACGTCGGCGCCTGGTTCGACCCGCGCTTTGAAGGCGAGCGCATGGCAACGCTTGATGAGGCGCTCGACACGCTCAACGAGCGCGGGCTCGGGCTTAATCTGGAATTGAAGATCGGCCAGCAGGAAGACCCGGTCGGTCTGGTCGAGCGTGTTCTTTCAACGGTGCGGGAGAAGGTGCCGGAAGAGCGTCTGCTGCTGTCGAGCTTTTCGATGGACGCGCTCGACCACATTCGAAAGCTGGACGATACCGCCCCGATCGGCATCCTGTTCGATGAAAAGATCCCAAGGAACTGGCACTGGGACGCCGAACGGCTGTCGCCGGTCAGCATTAATGTCGACTGGCGCTACATGAGCGAGGAGCGGGTCAGGGAAATACGGGAAGCGGGCTATCACCTGCTGTGCTTTACCGTTAACCAGCCCGAAGAGTTCGAGCCCTGGTGGGACTTCGGCATCACAGGCGTCATCAGCGATAACCCCTTGAGCTTTCCGGAGTTCGACTCCGCCCGCTAGCCCCGTCAGCGACGGCCCACATCCAAAAACGCCCGCAATGCGCGGGCGTTTTTTTTAGGCGTCAAACCAGGGCATGGCCCCTAGAAAAACAGCCGACGAAGCGCAGCACCCGGGTCGTCGTCACGCATGAAGCTTTCACCCACCAAAAATCCGTTAACGTCGTGGGCCTGCATGCGGTGCACGTCGTCTCGCGAGGCAATGCCCGATTCGGTGATGACCGTTACGCCTTCCGGCACCATCGGCAGCAGGCTGAAGGTGGTATCAAGCGTGGTATCGAACGTGTGCAGGTCACGGTTATTGATGCCGACCAGCTCGAGCTCGAGCGCCAGCGCCCGGTTGAGCTCATGGGCGTCATGCACCTCAACCAGGACATCCATGCTGAGGGCACGGGCCTGATCATGAAGCGCCTTGAGCGTGTCATCGTCCAGCGCCGCGACAATCAACAGGATGCAGTCGGCACCGAGCGCGCGGGACTCAAGCACCTGATAGGGGTCGACCACGAAATCCTTTCGCAGCACCGGCAGCGCACAGGCGTCCTTCGCCGCCGCCAGATAGTCGTCATGGCCCTGAAAGAAATCGACGTCGGTGAGTACCGACAGGCAGCTCGCGCCGGCGTCTTCATAGGCCCTGGCGATCGCCGGCGGATCGAACTGCTCACGGATCACCCCCTTGGACGGCGAGGCCTTCTTGACCTCGGCGATCACGGCCGGATCACCGGCCAGCATGGTTCGCTCCAGCGCCTTGATGAACCCGCGAGTGGGTGAGCACTGAGCTATGCGTGCCTTGAGTTCGGCCTCACTGACCGCCTGACGGCGTTCGCTCACTTCCTCGCGCTTGCGCGCAATGATTCGTGCAAGAATCGTTGGCAGCTCACTCATCGCCATCTCCTTCGAAGACCGATGTGAAATGCGACAGTTCGCGCATCTTTTCATGGGCAAGCCCGGTGTCCATCGCGTCCTGCGCCATGGCGACGCCCTCCTTGATGGAGCCGGCGATCCCGGACACATAAATTGCAGCCCCTGCGTTGAACGCCACCATGTCGGCAGCGGCGCCTTCGCCCTTGAGGGCCTGCTTGACCATCACCAGGCTCTCATCGACATTATCGACCTTGAGCGCATCCAATGAATGGCGCGGTAAACCGACATCCTCGGGCTCGAGCGTAAAGGTCGTGATGGTACCGTCCTTGAGCTCGGCGACCCGCGAGGTGGCGGCGATGGAAAACTCATCGAGACCATCGGCGGCGTGAACGATCAACGCGTGTGTGCTGCCCACGCGCTTCAGGACTTCGGCAAACGGGGCGACCAGTGATTCATCATAGACACCGATGACCTGCTGCTTGGCCCCGCTCGGGTTGGTGAGCGGGCCCAGGATATTGAACATGGTGCGAACCCCGAGCGACTTGCGCACCGGCACCGCATGGCGCATCGCCGTGTGATGGTTGGGCGCGAACATGAAGCCAACGCCCACTTCCTGCACGCAGCGACCGATTTCCTCCGGCGCCAGATTGAGCGTGATGCCGGCGCGGGCAAGCAGGTCGGCGCTGCCGGAGGTGCTGGAGACGCCCTTGCCACCGTGCTTGGCCACATGGGCACCTGCGGCGGCGGCCACGAAGCTGGACGCGGTCGAGACGTTGAAAAGGCCCGCCCCATCCCCGCCGGTGCCCACGATATCCACGATGTTTTCGGCCTCGATGTGCACAGGCGTCATCAATTCCCGCATGACCTCGACGGCTGCGGTGATTTCATCGGTGCTCTCACCCTTCATGGCCAGGGCGATCAAAAGCCCGCCCATCTGAACCGGGTCGGCCTCGCCGCTCATCATCTGACGCATGGCCGAGCGCATTTCATCAAGGCTCAGGTCTTCACGCCGACTTACTCGGGCAATGGCTTCTTTAAGCTCCACGTACACGACTCCCGTTCTTGGATCGAATAAAACGCTCAGGCAATAGCGCGTGTGTCGGCCACCGGCAGGACATCGAGTGGATGCTCCCCTCGGCGCAGGAAGTTTGCCAGCAGCTGATGCCCCTGGTGGGTCAGGATCGACTCGGGGTGAAACTGAACACCTTCGATATCAAGCGTCTTGTGACGAAGCCCCATGATCTGACCGGGGGTCACGTCATCGTCACCGGTCCAGGCCGTCACCTCGAGACACTCAGGAAGCGTTGCCCGGTCGACCACCAGCGAGTGATAGCGCGTCACTTCCAGCGGATTGGAAAGCCCGTCGAACACGCCATGACCTTCATGATGAATCAACGACGTCTTGCCGTGCATCACTTCAGGCGCGCGCACGACATCGCCGCCATACACCTGGCCGATGGCCTGATGGCCAAGGCAGACGCCAAGAATCGGCACCTTGCCCGCATAGGCCCTGATCAAATCCATCGAGATGCCCGCCTCGTTCGGCGTGCAGGGCCCCGGGGAGATGATCAAGTGGGTGAACGAGGTCTCGGCCACCTCATCAAGCGTCACCGCGTCATTTCTAAGCGTTGTAACCTCAGCGCCCAGCTCGCCCAGATACTGAACGATGTTGTAGGTAAAGCTGTCGTAATTATCGATCATCAAAACGGACACGTATTATCTCCTTACTCGACAAACGTGCAGGCCACCACGCGGCGGACACTCATAAAAATGCCGCCTGAGCGGCGGCTTTTTTAGGGTATTCATTGCTTACGAACACACCGGGGCCGCCTCGCGTTAGAAAGGCCACCACGTTGAAACTGCGTCGGTGCGTACGTCATTTATCGGCATCATGTACATCATAGTGTGTTGCCCTCACCCACACTGTCAAGCGCAGGAACGCGGGCAGTTAGAGGTTGTCGAGACCCTTCTCGGCCATGGCCACCGCCCGGAACATCGCCCGGCGCTTGTTGAGCGTTTCGTTCCACTCATCATCGGGGTCGGAGTCGGCAACGATCCCGCCACCGGCCTGCACATGAAGCTCGCCACGCTTGATCACGGCGGTGCGAATCGCGATCGACATGTCCATGTTGCCGGACCAGTCCAGATAGCCCACGGCGCCGGAATAGATACCGCGCTTGACCGGCTCGAGCTCGTCGATGATCTCGAGCGCCCGAATCTTCGGCGCCCCCGAGAGCGTGCCGGCCGGGAAGGTCGCGCGCAGCACATCAAGCGGCCCAAGTTTCGGTGAGAGCCTCCCGGTCACGTTCGAAACGATGTGCATGACGTGCGAGTAGCGCTCGATCGACATGTTCTCGGTCAGCTCGACCGAGCCCGGCGTACTGATGCGCCCCACGTCATTGCGCCCAAGGTCGATCAGCATCACATGCTCGGCGCGCTCTTTCGGGTCGGCCAGAAGCTCCTCGGCAAGTGCTCGGTCCTCTTCAGGCGTTGCACCGCGATGGCGTGTTCCAGCAATCGGTCGCAGCGTGATTTCCTCACCCTCGAGCCGCGCCAGAATTTCCGGGGAGGCGCCAACCACGTGATGATCGTCGAGATTGAAAAAGAACATGTAGGGCGATGGATTCAGGTGGCGAAGCGCTCGGTAAAGATCGAGCGGTGGCGCGCTGAAGGGAATCGACATCCGCTGGGACGGCACGCACTGCATGACATCGCCTGCGCGCACGTAATCCTTGATCCGGGCGACCGCGTCCTTGTAGCCCTGCTCGGAAAAGCTTGCAAAGAAGTCGTTCTCGCCGATGTCATCGCGCCCGGTGCCGGTACTCGAGGCCGAAAGCACCGCCGCGCGCAGCTGCGCCTCGAGCACGTCGAGCCGCTCTCGCGCCTGTAAAAGCGCATCAGGCGTTGCAGGGTCTGCGTGCACCAGAAGCGTCAGCTTGCCGGACAGGTTATCGAAAACCACCACTTCCTCGGCCACCATCAACAAAATGTCCGGCACGTCGATCGGGTCGGGCTTCTCGACGCCTTGAAGCCTGGGCTCGATATAGCGAATGGTGTCGTAGCCGAAGTACCCCACCAGCCCGCCTGAAAAACGCAGATGGTTATCGTCTTCCGGCGCCTTGAAGCGCTGACGGAAGGTATCGATCCATTCAAGCGGATCCTCAACCTGGGTGGCGCCCGCGTCGTGGCCGTCAATGATGTGGCGAATGGTGAAGCCACGCACTTCAATGCGCTCACGGCACGGCAACCCGATGATGGAATACCGCCCCCACTTCTCGCCGCCCTGGACGGATTCAAGCAGAAAGGTCCACGGCTCGTTGGCCAGTTTCAAATAGGTAGAAAGCGGCGTGTCCAGATCCGCGAGAATGTCGCGCGAAACCGGGATACGGGTATAGCCGGCGTGTGCCAGCTCATCAAAGCGTTCGGGTGTCATGGGTGACCTCAAGGCAGCTGCGCTGGGCGCATCATTGCAACAAAAAGCCCGGTGGGCTCAAGCGTCGTACGAGGGTGGGCGTCACCATCGCCAGCGTAATACCTTTTGCATCGATTCGGGCACCGTGGGGGTCATGGGTAGGCTCAACGCACATCAGAAATCAAGAAAAGGCCGTTCAGGACGGCAGATTTACCCTAAACGAGTTGCGCAAGCGATTCAATAACGAGCGTCGCGCCTGCCTCGTCAATGGGTTGACCGTGATTATAGCCATAGGTGAGCGCGACGCTTTGACAGCCGGCAGCCTGAGCGGCGCGTATGTCATTGATCGAGTCACCCACCATCAATGTGCGCTCGGGCGGCACTGAAAAGACGTCCATCGCATATTCAAGGGGGCCGGGATCGGGTTTTTTGACCGCAAGCGTATCGCCGCCGACCAGCAGATCGAACAAACCGCCGAGCTGAAGGCCTTCAAGAATCGGGGTAATGAACAGCGCCGGCTTGTTGGTGACCACCGCCAGGCGGCGCCCGGACTGCTTGAAGGCGGCAAGACTCTCTCGTACGCCGGGATATACGTCGGTGTTGCGGCAGAGCCGTTGACCGTAATGATGAAGAAAGCGCTGATGAACACTGTCGACGGTCGCCTCGTTAAACGGCGAGATCAGCCCTTGATCGCGGGCGGCGTTCAAGGCCCGCTCAACCAGAACATACGAGCCGTTGCCGACCCAGTCACGCACGGCCTCAAGCTTGGGTGCCGGATAGCCTCGCTCGCTCATGGCTTCGGCAAGGGCGCCGCCGAGGTCGGGAGCCGAATCCACCAGCGTGCCGTCCAGGTCGAACAGAATCAGATCGATCGAGTCAAGTAAGTGATGCATTGAGTCTCCATAGGCCAGGAAATGCGAGGCGCTATCATCGCCTTGCCGCGCACGCTATTCTACCGATACACATTTTCAGGTTTGAATCTTTTCAACTTAAGACGCAGGTACAGCGTAGCGCATCAGCGCCGCGCGGCCTGCTCAATTCGGGAGCATCGATGAAACATCCGCGAATCGTGGTCGTCGGCGGCGGTGCCGGCGGCCTGGAGCTGGTCACCCGGCTTGGCAAGAAACTCGGCAAGCGCAACAAGGCCGACATCGTACTGGTCGATCGGGACCCGACGCACATCTGGAAACCGCTCTTGCATGAAGTGGCGACCGGCAAGCTCGACTCCGGGCTCGATGAAGTGTCCTATCAGGGCCATTCGCGCCATAACGGCTACCGCTTTCAACGCGGCACCATGACCGGGCTCGACAAGGAAAACCGCCGCATTCAGCTCGGCGCCATCATCGATGACGATGATCATGAAATCCTGCCCGAGCGGACGCTTGATTACGACTACCTCGTGCTGTCACTTGGAAGCGTCTGCAACGATTTCGGTACCCCGGGCGTAGCCGACCACTGCTACTTTCTGGACAGCCCCAAGCAGGCCGAAATCTTTCGAAAGGCGCTGTTGAACACCTTCCTGCGTCATAACTACGACCAGGAAACCCAGTCGACCCGCCCGCTCAGCGTTGCAATCGTTGGCGCCGGTGCGACCGGGGTAGAGCTTTCGGCAGAGCTTCTGGACGCAAGCGACATGCTCAACAGCTACGGCGTCACCCGCATGGACCGCCATAAGCTCACGGTGCACCTGATTGAAGCGGCGCCGCGGGTACTGCCGGCTCTGCCCGAGCGTATCAGTGCCCCCGTGCATCGCCAGCTCGAGCGCATCGGCGTGCGTATACACACCGACACCAAGGTCACTCAGGCCGATGACGGCGGCTTCGAAACCGCCGACGGCGCGCACATTGATGCCGATCTGACCGTGTGGGCGGCGGGCATTCGAGGCCCGGCCTTTCTCTCGGAGCTGGGGCTTTCGACCCAGTCCAACCATCAGGTCATGGTCAATCAGACCCTTCAAAGCGTCGATGACAGCAATATCTTCGCCATGGGCGACTGCGCGGCATGCCCCCAACCCGGCGGCAAGCTTGTGCCGCCGAGAGCTCAGGCGGCTCATCAGCAGGCCAGCCGCCTCTACAAGAACCTTCTGGCGGCAATCGACGACAAACCCCTGAAGGAGTTCAGCTACCGGGACATGGGCTCACTTGTGTCGCTGTCGCATTTCGACGCCGTCGGCAATCTCATGCGAAGTAACTCGTCCAAGGGGCTGTTTGTCGAGGGCAAGCTTGCGAAGCTGTTCTACGCCTCGCTCTACCGGATGCATCAGCGCACCATCCATGGCACTGCCAAGGCGGGCATGACCATGCTGGTCGATGGCATCAATACCTGGATTCGACCGCGCATGAAACTGCACTGAAACCGGCTCAGGCGCTCGGCGTCTCGAGCGCCTTGATCAGAGTGTAGAGCGTCGTGTTGATGGGCGTGAGCACACCGTGCTCGCGCCCTTTTTGCATCAGAAATCCGTTGAATTCATCGATCTCGGTCGGGCGGCCGCGCGCCAGGTCCTGCGCGGTTGAGGAGCGCTGATGCGCCATGGCCTGCATGAGCTCGAGCACGTCATGTTCAAGCGTTGCCCCCACCTCGATACCGCAGGCGCGGGCCACCTCCACGCACTCCCTGATCAGCTCGCCAAGCCACGTTTTGAGTGCCGGCACCTCGAGCAACGCCCCATAGGTGGACTGACTGATGGCGGAAAGCGCGTTGAGGGCGCAATTGACCAACAGCTTGTGCCAGCGCATCGCCTCCATGTCGGCATACAGCTGACACTCGATCGCACTGTCTGACAGCACATTGAAAAAGGGCTCGATTCGACAGCGCGCGTCCAGACACAAACGCTGTCCGCCACGATGCGCCACCACACCCGGCTCATTCATCCCGACCGCGGCGTACACCAGTGCTGGCCAGACAGGATTGTTTGGCAACGCCTTTCGCAACCGCTCGGCACTTGTCAGCCCGTTTTGAAGACTCAGTACCGGCACATGCGCATTCAACCGCGCGCCCAAGAACTGTGCGGCCTCATCTATCTGCGCGCTCTTGGTGCAGCAGAGCACCAGCGAGGCTCCTTTAAGACATTCAAGGCCGGTACTTGCGGCGATGTCTCGGACCCAGCGACGCCCTGAGGCCGTCTCGATCCGAAGCCCCTCAGCCTGGATGCGTTCAACATGAACCGCCCGGCCGATCAACGTCACCGAATGCCCGGCCTCGGCCAAAAGCCCGCCAAAGAAACAGCCGACCGCTCCGGCACCCAGCACGACTGTGTTCATGGTCTCATCACGTTCAACACACACGTTCAATACACCCAGGCCATGAAAACGGCACAAAAAAAACGCCACCCGGTACAACCGCGTGGCGTGCTTCTCATCAAGTACTCTACGGCACCCTATCGATTTTAGCCCCGCTCGGTCCAATCGCGGGGCACCTGCATATTAACACGCTCAACGCACCGCGTCAGCGGATGACCGCGCCGCAAGCCAGCGGCGTTTTTCGAGCGCGGAAAGGCGCTTGATCGCCGCCTCGAGGCGCAAGGCATCGCCGTGATCACCGACCCACTCCCAGTGCATGAGCACCAGGGGCCCCTTGCCGCGAAGCGCCTTGGCCCCTCGCCCGGCCTCATGCTCGGCACATCGGCGTTCAACGTCGGTGGTAATGCCGGTATAGAGCGTACCGCGCCGGGTTTGAAGCATATACAGGTACCAGTCGCGGCTCACGCCTTGGCGGCCTCGGCCTTCAAGTCGCGGACGACCGAATCGTAGCCGTTCGGGTCGTCGTCGCGGCGGTGATTGAAGATTGCCGAGCCCGCAACGAATGTATCGGCGCCGGCGGCAGCAATCTCCTTGATGTTATCGACCTTGACGCCGCCGTCGACCTCGAGCCAGATGTCCCGGCCGCTTGCGTCGATGCGCGCGCGCGCGTCACGAAGCTTATCAAGCGCGGTAGGTATGAAAGACTGACCGCCAAAGCCTGGATTGACGCTCATGATGAGCACCATATCGATCTTGTCCATGACGTAATCCAGATACGCAAGAGGCGTCGCCGGGTTGAACACAAGACCTGCCTTGGCACCGCCCTCCTTGATCAAGGACAGGGAGCGGTCAATGTGTGCGCTCGCTTCCGGGTGAAAGGTGATGATGTCGGCGCCGGCATCGAGAAAATCGCCGATCAACCGGTCAACCGGGTCGACCATCAGGTGGACGTCAATGGTCGCGGTGACGCCGTAGTTTCGAAGCGCCTTGCACACCGGCGCACCGAAGGTCAGGTTCGGGACGAAGTGGTTGTCCATCACATCGAAGTGGATCATGTCCGCGCCACTGGCAAGCACGTTTTCCACCTCGGCCCCCAGACGTGCAAAGTCGGCAGACAGGATGGACGGGGCAATACGGCAATCGGTCACAAAACGCTCCTATAGATCCGACATCGAAAGGAAAAAAAGTATAACAAAGAAAAGGCGGCCGAAGCCGCCCCTGTCACTGCACGTTATTCCGCGCTTTCGTAGCGCTGCTTGGCATCTTCTGCGTCTGCAAGATCCTCGTATTCGCTGAGCAAGATACCGTCTTCGGGCGTAACACCTCGAAGTTCGTACACATACACTGTCTCGCCTTCCGGCGTGACACCACGCTCGACCTTCTGAATTTCGGCCTTACGGGGACCTGGCGCTCGATCCGGCATTGCTCACCTCTCTCATCAAGTCACGTTCACAATCAAAAACCCGTGTCATTCATTCGACAACACGTACTCTGAAGATATAGCAGACCGTGCACGTGTGCAGCAGCTGCTAAAGTGAAACCACGTCAACGTTCAACAACAACCAAGGAAAAAGCGATGCGTCGATCCATAAAACGCCCCGGTACGTGGCTTGCACTGGTCACCACGCTGATGATGTCAGGCCCTCAGGCCATTGCCGCCAGTGAAGCGATCCTCGAAGGCGAACGTTTTCAACCGGAACACGGCACGCACGGCATGGTCTCGACTAGCCACCAGCTTGCAAGCGAGGTTGCCAGGAAGGTGCTGGCAGAGGGCGGTAACGCCGTCGACGCCGCAGTGACAGCAGGTTTTGCCCTGGCGGTCACTCAGCCGCGCTCGGGCAATATTGGCGGCGGCGGGTTCATGCTGATTTCCGATGACGCGCACGACAAGGTCATCGCGATCGATTATCGCGAAACGGCGCCGAGTGCGGCCTATCGCACCATGTTCCAGGACGACGACGGTAATGTGGTCGAGGAGCGTTCGCGCTTTTCCGCCAACGCATCGGGCGTGCCCGGCACGGTCGCAGGCCTTGCACTCGCGCTTGACCACTACGGCACGTATTCACTGGCCAAGGCGCTGGCACCTGCCATCACGCTGGCCGAAGACGGCTTCATCGTGCCCAAGCGGTTCTCCGATGGCCTGATCGAGGCCAGAGAGCGGCTGACCAAGTGGCCGGAGAGCACCAAAACATTCTACAAGCCCGATGGCAGCGCCTATCAGGCCGGTGAGCGCTTCATCCAACCGGAGCTGGCCGCCACCCTCAAGCGCATTGCCGCACATGGGCCAGAGGAGTTTTACACCGGCAAGACCGCGGACTACCTGATCGACACCATTCAGGCTCACGGCGGCATGATGACCAAAGACGACCTGGCCAACTACACGCCCAAGGTACGTACGCCGGTGCATGGCACCTACCGCGGCTATGACGTTTACTCGATGTCGCCGCCCTCCTCTGGCGGCGTCCACATCATTCAGATACTCAACATGCTTGAAGGCGATGACATCGGTGCGATGGGGCTCAACTCGGCCGCAACGATTCACGTGATGAGCGAGGCCATGAAACGGGCCTACGCCGACCGTTCCAAGTACCTGGGCGACAGCGATTTCGTCGATGTCCCACTCAAGGCACTGACCAGCAAGGACTACGCCAAGACGCTTCGCGCCGAGTTCGATCTCGCCCATCCGACGCCCTCAAGCGACATTGGCCCCGGCCCGGTTCAGCGTTACGAATCCAACGAAACCACACACTTTTCGGTGGCCGATGACTCGGGGCTTGCGGTATCCAACACCTACACCCTCAATTTCAGCTACGGCTCGGGGCTGACCGTTGCTGGTGCCGGTTTTTTGCTCAACAACGAAATGGATGACTTTTCATCGAAGCCCGGCGTGCCCAACGCCTACGGCCTGATCGGCGGCGAAGCCAACGCCATCGAGCCCAACAAGCGCATGCTGTCGTCGATGTCGCCGACCATCGTCAAGAAGGATGGCAAGAATTTCCTGGTCACCGGAAGTCCGGGCGGCTCCCGCATCATCACGACCACGCTGCAGGTCATCATGAACGTGATCGATCACGACATGAACATCCAATCCGCCGTCAGCGCACCGCGCATTCACGATCAGTGGCTGCCGGAGGAGCTTCGCATCGAACAGGGGATCAGCCCGGATACCGTGAGGCTACTGGAAGCCATGGGCCATAACGTGGTGACCAAACCGGCCATGGGGGCCAGCGAATCGATTCTGATCGAGGACGGCCAGTTTCAGGGCGGCGCTGACCCGCGCCGGGCCACCTCAAGCGCCATGGGCCTTTAAAAAAATAGGCCCTTTAAAAAGTAAAACCTTTGAAAAGCAGGGCCTTTGAAAAGCAGGGCCTTTGAAAAACAGGAGCTTCAAGCACAGAACCTTCAGGCACAAGTGCGTGTTCTGAACCGCGCTCGAGGTGACGTCTGCACGAGAGGCAGCGTCAAATCGAGCGCTCCCCGCACACATTCAGATCGATCACTTCTGCCCGTTCGGCCGCGGACAAGCCGCGTTGAGCCAACACGAAGTGAAGCTTGGCGTAGGCCGCCTCTCGAGTCATGTCACCGCCCGAGCGCACGCCGACGCCTTGCAGCACCTGCCCGGCCTCATAGGTCGCAAGCGCAACCCCGCCCTGCGCGCACTGACTGATCGCGACGACCAGAACGCCTTCGTCGCGGGCACGCTTGAGCGCCGCCATGAAGGCTCCGTTCTCGGACGGCCCGGTGCCGCTGCCGAAGCACTCAAGCACCACGGCATCGAGGCCTGTATCCAACATGGACTCAAGTAACGCCGGGTCAACGCCTGGATAGAGTGGAAAAACACCGACCTTCGGCATCGTTTCGGGCAGTTCACACGTGACAGGGACCTGAGTGCGCGCCTGCTCCTTTACCCGATCATCGGCGTAGGGCACCGCCTGAAATGCCTGCCAGCCGTGGCTTTTCACCTTACGCGTACGCGTGGCCGGCATCAGCGTCTCATGAAAGAACAGGCTGACGCCGTTCGGTGCGCGCTCAAGCGCCTGGAGGCTTCCGAAGAAGTTCGGCCAGGCATCCCCCTCCTCGACACCTGCCGGCCACATCGAGCCGGTAATGATTACCGGAAGGTCGATGTCCTTGAGCCAGAACGAAAGCGCCGCCGCGCTGTAGGCAAGCGTGTCGGTACCGTGCAGCACGACCACACCGGAGGCGCCTGCGCGCGCACTCGCGCGCACGGCCTCGATTATCCGCCGCCAGTGCGCCGGGGTCATGTTGGCGCTGTCGATCAGGGGCGCGAGTGCCTGAAATGACCACGCCGGCAGCGGCGTGGCCCACGTCGACTGCGCCTGATGGTTTCGGGCCAGCCGGTCAAGGCCATCGGCCGGCGCCAGCCCGTTGGGGCCTTCACGCATGCCAATGGTGCCACCGGTGTACAGAATGTGGACGCTTCCCGTCATAGGGCGGTCTCCAATCGATGCGTTGAACCTAAGATACGTTGAACCCAAGATGCGTTGAACCCAAGATGCGTTGAACCTAGGGCGCCAGCGGCTTCAAACGTGGCGCGATCATGTTTTCAGGACGCAGAATGTCGGCTAGAACAGCCTCGTCAAGCAGCCGCTCTTCACGGACAAGCTCCAGCACGCCACGACCGCTTGCCAGCGCCTCACGCGCGATGCGGGTCGCGTTCTCATAGCCGATGTAGGGGTTGAGCGCCGTGATCAACCCGATCGAGTGCTCTACCTGACTACGACAATGCGCCTCATTGGCGACGATCCCCTCGATGCAGTGCGCGCGCAGCATGGTCATGGCCCGGCTCAAAAGGCGCACTGAATCAAACGTGCGGTAGGCAATCAAGGGCTCCATGACGTTGAGCTGAAGCTGCCCGCCTTCGGCGGCCATGGTGACGGCCAGGTCGTTGCCGATGACGTCGAACGCCACCTGATTGACTGCCTCGGGAATGACCGGATTGACCTTGCCCGGCATGATGGAACTGCCCGGCTGGCGGGCCGGCAGATTGATTTCGTTCAGCCCGGTGCGTGGGCCACTGGAAAGCAGCCTCAGGTCATTGCAGATCTTTGAAAGCTTGACCGCCAACCGCTTGAGCATGCCTGAAATCAAAACGAATGCGCCCATGTCCGACGTCGCCTCGATCAAGTCAAGCGCGGGACGCAGCGGCATGCCACTTATCTCGGCCAAACGCTCAACGGCCAATCGCTGATAGGCAGGGTCGGCGTTGATGCCGGTGCCGATCGCGGTGCCCCCCAGATTGACCTCGACCAGAAGCTCAGGGGCCATCCGCTCCAGATGCTGGAGATCTTCGCGCAGCGTGTTGGCAAAGGCGTGAAATTCCTGACCTAGGGTCATCGGCACCGCGTCCTGAAGCTGGGTTCGGCCCATTTTCAAGACGGAGGCGAACTCATCGCCCTTTCGACCAAGGGCGTCACACAGCTCGGACAGACTATCGAGCAGGGACTGATGCCCTAGAAGAAGGCCGACTCGAATCGCGGTGGGATAGGCGTCATTGGTCGATTGAGCCATGTTGACGTCATTGTTGGGATGCAGGTGATGATACGCCCCACGCTCGTGGCCCAAACACTCAAGGCCAATGTTTGCGATGACTTCATTGGCGTTCATGTTGGTCGACGTACCGGCACCGCCCTGGATCATGTCGACCACGAACTGCTCGTGAAACTCCCCATCGATCAGCTTCTGACACGCCTGGGTGATGGCGCCGTGCTTGGTATCATTGAGGTAGCCAAGCTGATGGTTGGCGTCGGCTGCCGCATGCTTGACCATTGCCAGTGCGACAACGAATTTCGGGTAGTGCGACAGCGGCACCCCGGTCAGATTGAAGTTTTCGACCGCGCGCAGGGTTTGAATGCCGTAATAGGCCTCTTGAGGGACGTCCTTTTCACCCAATAAATCTTTTTCCAAACGAAAGGCAGCATTCATGACGGTATCCGGTTGCGATTAGACAGGACCGCCAATCTACGGCCCTGCACAGGTGCCGTCTAATGCCCGCCGCTTCTGACTCATGCCGAACTCGAATGGCGCCCAACGGGGCAGCGCTTAACGCTGCACCTGAATCTCGTCATCGACAGGGCCCTTGCGCACCAGCTGCCAGATGTCCTCGCGCTCGCCGTCGATGGCGGTAAATTCGCCCAGCCACGTACGCTCGAAGTTGGCATCGAACAGATGCTCAAGCTCCTTTCTTGAGACATGAAACGGCGGGCCGTGCTTGATCGCCTCTCCGGTTTTTTCAAGCGTGATCAAAAGCCCGACGGCGCCCGGCGGCAGCAGCTGCGCAAGATGAAAGGCGTAACGCTGACGCCTGGCTGGCGGCAAGGCAATCAGGGCGGCGCGGTCGTAGAAGGCGCCGAACGAGCCACCGTGGTCGCGCCGAAACTGAAAGAAATCCCCACACAGGATTTCGACCCCGCTTTGGCGAATCCCCTTGAACCCATCGCGTGAGACATGCTCGACGTCATCGTCGCTGCCCTGGGTGAACTGCAAAAGTGCCGCCTGGGCAAGCTCGACCCCAACGACCGGATGCCCCTGATGGGCAAGCCAGCGCATGTCGACGCTCTTGCCGCACAGCGGCACCAGGACGCGTGTATGCCGCGCAAGTGCAAGCGCTGACCAGTAATCGGTCAGCCCGGTATGCGGGGATTCAAGGTTGAACCCGATGCGCCCTTCGTCCCAGCGACTGAGCCAGGCATCGTTGGTCATTCGAACGTCCTTAGTACAGTGGTTGAACGCCTAGAGCAGTGGTTGAACGCCATCCCATAACCAGGCTGACGTTTGATGCGTCCTGGCTCCGCCCGGCGACAGCCACCGGGCGATTAGAACCAGCGGTCGCGTTTTTTCCGACGGCGCGGCAGATGCGGCACCATCAGTCCGACAAGAAGCCCCGCACCGGCGACGCTTCCGCCATACACGAAATAGCGCATCAGCAGGTCGTCACGCTCGCTGTCGAGCCGAGCCTTGTAGGTACGAAGCTGCTCCTGGGCCTGACTGAGTTCCTGGTCGAGCTCGCCATTTTGCTGCTCGAGGTCGGCGATGCGCTGCTGACGCGTATTGAGCAACTGCGTCGAGCCCGAGACCTTGTCTTCCCAGCGGTTGTTGACGGTGTCGAGCTTCTGTTGAAGTGTGGCCACCTTGTCCTTGAGTGCGGGGACCTGCTCGGCATCGCTTCGCTGAGCCTGAAGATCGCTGCTCATTATCCACACGGTGTCGCCGCCTTCGCTTCGAACCTGACTGTAGTCACCACTGGTTTGCAGTAATGTGACCTTATCCCCAGAGGTCAGGGTACCCACGATGCGGTACTCGTCGGTCGGCCCGCTTCGAACATAGGTGGTCAGATCGTCGCTGACCCAGCGCGACGGCTCGGCGTGGGCGACACCCGCAATCGAGAGCATCACCGCACCTATTGTTAAGCGTTTGATTTTAGACATGATCACATCATCTTCTCGCCGTTGGAGCTGCCTGTACCCTCGTACCGGACAGCCTGTACCAGGTGGCGGTGAGCGCAGGTCCCACGCCACGTTTTTTATCGAGGTGTTTAATCCACACATTCTGTGGATAACATTTTGGACAACAGGTCGTCGGACGTTTTTAAAGTGCCGAATGCTCTATGATCACAACAGATTGTTCACTTTTTAACCACCAGCATACCCGCTGCCATTCTAGTCGTCTCGCTGTCCCCAGTTCGGTGGCGTCGGAAACGGCGCGACATTGCCGCTGGCCTTGACCGCGCGCGCCTCGCCTTCCCGCTCGACCTCATCGATCCGAACGATGGCGTTCATGGGAATGTAGCTTCGCTGAACGCCCTCGAAGGCCTTCTTGAGCTTTTCGGCGCTCGGGTCGACCACGACCGAGGACGTGTCACCGAACACCACCCCCTCGACCTCGAGAAACCCCCACAGGTCGCTTTGATAGATCTCGCGGGCGTAAAGCTCCCAGACCTCGTTTTGTTGATGAAAGATGACTCGATACACCGATTTGGCTGGCATCCGCGCCTGCCCCTCCCCGCACTGTCATGGGTTGACGACACAAAAACCGCGAGTCTACCACAGAGTCACGACACTGCACTGCGCCTCTGGTCGTGGGCCCGATAGCTCCGTATAATACCGCGCAAACGCCAAACATCGACGATGCACCCATCCGGGCCCGGCCCGCACGTTCACCGCTTTTTCCTTACCTGATGCCCTCTGACCTGGCTCTAGGCCGGTGATCGATCACGTCGTCGTCGATCGACCCTGACATGCAACAAGGCCTACGCCTTCGAGAGAACGACTTCGATCATGACGAAGAAACTCTTCATCAAGACCCACGGCTGCCAAATGAACGAGTACGACTCCGACCGGATCGCGGATCTGCTTGGCGACTCGCATCAGATGGAGCTGACCGACGACGAAACCGAGGCTGATGTGGTCCTCCTGAACACCTGCTCCATTCGTGAAAAGGCGCAGGAAAAGGTGTTCCATCAGCTCGGGCGCTGGAAGAAACTGAAAGAAGCCAACCCGAACCTGGTCATCGGCGTCGGCGGCTGCGTGGCAAGCCAGGAAGGCGCCAACATCAACAAGCGCGCGCCGCACGTTGATCTGGTGTTTGGCCCACAGACGCTGCACCGGGTCCCCGACATGCTCAACACGCGCGCCGAAAACCAGATTTCGGTGGTCGATGTGACCTTCCCCGAGATCGAGAAGTTCGACCGGCTGCCCAAGCCCACCTCCGACGGCGCCACCGCGTTTGTGTCCATCATGGAGGGCTGCTCGAAGTACTGCAGCTTCTGCGTGGTGCCCTACACCCGCGGTGAGGAAATCTCGCGCGGGTTTGAAAGCGTGATGAGCGAGGTCGTGCATCTGGCCGATCAGGGCGTCCGCGAGATCAACCTTCTCGGCCAGAACGTCAACGCCTATCAGGGCCTTGATCAAAACGGCGACGAGATCGATCTGGCCGAGCTGATCGGCTGCGTCGCGGCCGTGGACGGCATCGACCGCATTCGCTTTACAACCTCGCACCCGGTCGAGTTCTCCGATAGCCTCATCGAGGCCTATGGCGAGATTCCAGAGCTTGTAAGTCACCTGCACCTGCCGGTGCAGTCAGGCTCCAACCGCGTGCTTGAAATGATGAAACGCGGTCACACCCGAGACGAGTACATCGAAAAGATGGAGCGCATTCGCGCGCTCAGACCCGACATCAGTTTCTCGTCTGACTTCATCATCGGCTTTCCCGGCGAGACCGAGGCCGACTTCGAAGACACCATGGATCTGATTCATCGCATCGGCTTCGACATGTCGTTCAGCTTCGTGTACTCGAAGCGCCCCGGCACGCCGGCGTCCGATCTCGAGGACGACACCCCCGAGCAGCTCAAGAAACAGCGCCTTGCCATCCTGCAGGAGCGAATCAACCAGCAGGCGATGGCGATTTCACGGCGCATGGTCGGCAATACCGAGCGCATTCTGGTCACCGGGTTTTCGCCCAAGGATCCGGGCGAGCTCTCGGGCCGCACCGAGAACAACCGCGTGGTCAACTTCCGGGCCGCCAACCCGATCGAGCTCATCGGCCATTTCGTCGACGTTACCATCACCACGGCCTATCCGAATTCCCTGCGCGGTGAACTGATTTCCGACGCACGCCATTGATCTTGCCTGCCACGGGCATGGAGACGAGGCTAATTCTTCATGCCCTGCCTGATGTTATTGCCCCTCGTGCATGCATCGCAGTAAGCTGGCCGCATACATTCAGCAACCAGCATGGACACGCATCTTGACCCAAAACGCCGGTAACGCGCACCGAATTATCCAGCTGTCGCTGGAACCCAATGACCCGATGCGGCTGTCGAGCCTGTGCGGTCAGCAGGATGAACACTTAAAGCTCATCGAAGGCCGACTCGACGTCACCATTCGAAACCGGGGCAATGCCTTCCAGATTGCAGGCCCCAACGCCAAGGCCAAGATTGCCTCAACCCTGGTCGAGCATCTCTACCGCGAAACCGCCACCAGCGAGCTAACGCCTGAAGCCGTGCACCTCTATCTGCAGGAATCCGGCATGGAAGCGCTCGAAGAGGAAGAGAACGAGGAAGGCGCTGGCAACGACGCCGAGGGCGGCGGCGTGATCATTCGCACCCCTCGGGTGATGATCAAGCCTCGTGGCCTCAATCAGCAGGCCTACGTCAAAAGCATTCACGAAAACGACATCAACTTCGGCATCGGCCCGGCCGGTACCGGCAAGACCCACCTGGCGGTGGCCGCCGCCGTCGAGGCGCTCAACCAGCAGCAGGTGCGGCGCATTCTTCTGGTACGCCCGGCGGTCGAGGCCGGTGAAAAGCTCGGGTTTCTGCCAGGCGATCTCGCCCAGAAGATCGACCCCTATCTGCGCCCGCTTTATGACGCCCTTTATGAAATGCTCGGGTTCGAGCAGGTCGGCAAACTGATCGAGCGTCAGGTGATCGAGATTGCCCCGCTTGCCTACATGCGCGGACGTACGCTCAACAACGCCTTCATCATTCTCGATGAAAGTCAGAACACCACCCGCGAACAGATGAAGATGTTCCTGACGCGCATCGGCTTTGGCTCCACCGCTGTGATCACCGGCGATGCGACCCAGGTCGACCTGCCCAAGGGGCAGAGCTCTGGATTGATTCACGTGATGAATATCCTGAAGGACGTACCCGGCATCGGCATGACTCATTTCGCCGCCAAGGACGTCGTTCGCCACCCCCTCGTTCAGCGCATCATCGAAGCCTATGACCGCTTCGAGGACTCGAGCTACCAATGAGCCAGGTGATTGTCGACCGCCAGGTGGCAACGTCGGCCGAGACGCTGCCGGAGGTGGCCCAGCTCGAGCGCTGGCTTGATACCGTGACCGAGCGCCTCGAACTCGAGGCGCCCGAGCTTACCGTCCGGTTCGTCGATGAACCGGAAAGCCGCGAGCTCAACCACACCTACCGCGACAAGGACAAAAGCACCAACGTGCTCTCCTTTCCGTTCGAGGCCCCGCCCGGTATCGAGCTGCCCCTGCTGGGCGATCTGGTCATTTGTACTCAGGTCGTTGAGCGTGAAGCCGTTGAACAAACCAAACCCTTGATGGATCACTACGCCCATTTGGTGATACACGGGTGCTTGCACCTGCTTGGCTATGACCATATAGATGACAGCGAGGCCGAGGAAATGGAGCAGCTCGAACGCGAACTGCTTGCCCGGCTCGACATCAGTGATCCGTACCGTTAATCACATCAAAGAGGATGAGAGACAACTCGCATGAGCGATGACCGATCGAGTAGCCAGGGCAGCAAGTCCTGGCTTGATAAGTTGCTCGGTGCCTTTTCAAACGACAGTGAAGAACCCAGCTCCGTCGATGAGCTGAAGAACTTCCTGCGTGACGCCGGCACTCGGCTAAGCCTCGATCAGGACGGCATGACCATCATCGAAGGCGCGTTCGAAATCAGCAGTCAGCAAGCTCGGGAGGCGATGATCCCTCGCTCCCAGATCGTTGCGATCAGCGCTGACCAGCAACCGGACGATTTTTTGCCCATCATCATGGAGAGTGCGCACTCGCGCTATCCCGTGGTCGATGACAATCTCGATGAAATCATAGGCGTTCTGCTCGTAAAGGACCTGCTGCCCCTGATCATGCAAAACGCTGAGCAGCGCGCCCTGTTTGATATGCGCAAGCTCATGCGACCCGCCATGTTCATTCCGGAATCCAAGCGGCTGAACAATCTGCTCAAGGAATTTCGCGATACCCGCAACCACATGGCGATCGTGGTGGATGAGTATGGCGGCACCGCTGGACTGGTCACGATCGAGGACATCCTCGAACAGATCGTTGGCGACATCGAGGACGAGCACGACATCGAGGATGAGGACGACATCCGCGACCTCGGCGATGGCAGTTTTGCCGTCAAGGCACTGACCCCGATCGAGGACTTCAACGAGCGTTTCGAAACCCGGTTTTCAGATGACGAGTTCGACACCGTCGGCGGGCTGGTCATGCAGCGGTTCGGGCACCTGCCGAGACGCCTTGAGTCGACCGATCTCGAGCAGTGGCGTTTCACGGTCATGAACGCCGATAATCGACGTATTCGCCTGCTCAAGGCCACACCGCTCGGCAAGGGGTATACCGCCGACGACAGTGAGCACGCATCAAACGCTCAGGATACGTCCTACTAAGGCCAAGGCGCCGTCCTGGGCCGGCGCCGCCCCTGTCCTTTCGATCCCGTCGAAGGCCTGCGCTCATCCCTGGCCCCCCGGGTGCATCGCACCGCGCCCTTTCGCCCCGTGCAACAAGGAATGCCATGAAGACATTGACTTCGCCCCTTCATGATCGCCCCTGGCTCAGCGATCTTCTAACGCTGGGTGCCGGGGCAGCCATGACGCTGACGTTTGCGCCCTTTAACGCCTGGTGGCTCGCACCGCTTCTGATGGCGCTCGTCTTTACCTGTGCTCAGCGCGCCCGCCTCAAGCGCATGCTCTGGCGCGGCTGGCTGTTCGGGGTAGGCCTTTTTGGCACGGGCACCTCCTGGGTGTATGTATCGATCCACGACTTTGGCTACACCGGCGCGCCACTGGCCCTGTTTCTGACGGCGCTGTTTGTGGCAACGCTTGCGCTTTTTTACATGGCAATGTTCGGCCTTTACCGCTTCTGTCGCCCCCGCGGCCTGCTCAATGCCTGGGCGTTCGCCGGCATCTGGGTGATCGGCGAGTTGTTTCGAAGCTGGGCCTTCACGGGCTTTCCATGGCTTTATCTGGGCAGCGCTCAGGTCGATTCGCCCATCAACACGCTGGCGCCTCTTGGGGGAGTCTACCTGTTGAGCTTTGTCATCGCGTTGACCGGTGGTCTGATCGCACGACTTGTGGAGCGGCGTTCCTGGGTTGCGGCCGTTATGGTCGCGCTCCTCTGGCTTTCACCGTCGGCGCTGCCACTTGAATGGGCCGTACCGCTCGACACCCCCAAATCCGTGGCGCTGGTCCAGGGCGATTTGGCCCAGCTCGATAAATGGACACCTGACGGCCAGCGCCAGGCAGCCAACACCTACGCCTCACTTACCCGGCGAGATGCCGATAACGCCGAGATCATTGTCTGGCCCGAAACGGCGCTGCCGATGCTCGAGCAGCAGGCGATTCCGTTTCTGGAGCGCATGCAGGCAACGCTTGATTCCGAGACCACGCTCATTACCGGGCTCGTTCAGCAGGACGCCAAGGGCCACTATTTCAACAGCGTCATCACACTTGGAGACGGCCACGGCGTCTACAAGAAGGCACACCTGGTGCCGTTTGGCGAGTACCTGCCGCTTGACTCGCTGTTAAGAGGGTTGATCGATTTCTTCAACCTGCCCATGTCGGACTTCAAGGCCGGCCCAAGCGATCCCGAGCCGCTTCACGCCGACGGGCTCTCGCTGGGTGTCGCAATCTGCTACGAAATCGTCTATCCCGACCTTGTTCGGCAGCGCGCACATTCAAGCGACGCCCTTTTGACCGTGTCCAATGACAGCTGGTTCGGCCACTCCATCGGCCCGCTCCAGCACATGCAGATGGCGCGTCTGCGCGCGCTTGAAAATAACCGGTATCTACTGCGCGCCACCAGCAACGGGCTGACCGCGATCGTCGATTCCACCGGCAAGATCACGGCCAAAGCCCCCCGCTTCGAACCGGCCGTACTGACCGGTATGGTTTATCCGATGAAAGGCATGACGCCCTTTACAGTGTTGGGCTCCTGGCCTGCCGGTATTCTTGCCGCGCTAATGGCGCTCACCGGTGCACTTGTGCGCCTTGTCCAGAAACGTAAAGAGGCCGCTGCCGCATGATCACCTTGATCAAGGTATTCATCCTGCCACCGGGGCTCTTTTTAGTGCTGCTGCTGGGCTTTTTGATGTTGATGCCCCGCTATCCGAAACTCATGCGCTGTTTAAGTGGCGCAACGCTTGCCGTGCTGTGGCTGATCTCGACGCCGGTGGTCTCGAGCCTTCTACTGGGCCCGGTCGAGCGCGTCATGCCCTCGACGCCGGCGCAGTGGGAAAGTGCCGGTGCCATTGTCGTGCTCGGCAATGGCCGGGATTACGGCGCCCCGGAACTGAATGGGCGCGACCGCACCAACCCCCTGGCGCTGGCGCGTCTGGCAGAAGGCGCCCGGATCGCTCGGAAGACGGGGCTGCCGATTCTGTTGACCGGCGGCAAGGAGCCCTGGAGCCGTGCCTCAGAGGCCGAACTGATGCAGCGAAGTTTGACCGAGGAATTCGGACTCAAGGCAACGTGGCTTGAAACCAAGAGCGCCGACACCGAGGAAAATGCCGAGTTCAGTGCCCGGCTTCTTAAAAGGGATGGCGTGAACCGCGTCGTTCTGGTGACGACCGCCTTTCACATGGCCCGTGCTCAGCGTGATTTCGAGCGTGCAGGCCTTGACGTCGTGCCCGCTCCGACAGGCTTTGGCAGCGACATTTCCGGCGGTTGGCTCTGGTGGGCGCCCCAGTTCGACAGTCTCGAGCGGAGCCGATGGGCGCTGCATGAGTACATGGGCTGGATAGCCGGCCACTAGGGCCGGCCATCGTTGCCTGGTCAGGCGCGGGCACGTTTGAAATAACGATGCCCGCACGCATGACAGGGCTCGATCATGCTCGAGGTGGTGAGGGTGACCGGATGATCGCAGTGCACGCAGCGCATCCGACCCGGCAGCGCGAGCTCGCCTTCGCAGTAATCGGCCTGTGCCGCTTCCAGGTCGTCCTCGAACCGGAATTGATCCACCGCGGTACGATCGGCAATCGAAAACAGCGCCGTGCGCACGCGCTCGGACAAATAGTCGAGATCGATGCCCATCCACTGCGCCACGCCTCCCCCGCCTTCGGCCATATAGGAACCGAACGCCTTCAGATCGCGCTCGAGCCAGGCTTTTAAAAGCGCCGCTTCATCCTTGGTAAACCGTTCAAGATCCGCCTCGAACTTGACGATTTCATCGAGCTCTTCCTCAAGCCCCCGCGTGTCGCGCGCGTGCTCTCGCGTACCGACTCGGTCGAGCGCGCGCTCATAGGCCTCTTTCAATCGCTGATAACGCTCGGATTCACTCATGGCATCTACTCCCAACGGTTGCTCCCCTACCTGTTGCCAGGCGTCTGGGGTATGCTTATGGCCCAGTTACGCGTCAACAAACGCCTACCCGTCCTCTGGGTATAGACCCTAATCCGCAAGACATCCTCCGGGACATCCGAGGCGGATGGGTAGGCCGTTCGTTATCACCGCACCCCAGAATACGGCAAGGTAATCAAGCTATCACGATGGATGCACAATATTCCCCCCACGATGTAGAGCGCAGTGCACAAACCTTCTGGGCCAAGAACGCATGCTTCAAGGCCATCGAAGACGCCAACCGCGAAAAATACTACTGCCTGTGCATGTTCCCCTACCCCAGCGGCAAGCTGCACATGGGGCACGTCCGCAACTACACCATCGGGGATGTGGTCGCTCGCTTCCAGCGCATGAACGGCCGTAACGTGCTACAGCCCATGGGCTGGGACGCCTTCGGCATGCCGGCAGAAAACGCCGCAATCAAGAACAACGTTCCGCCGGCCAAGTGGACGCATGAGAACATCGACTACATGCGCGGCCAGCTCAAGGCACTCGGGTTTGCCTACGACTGGGATCGCGAATTTGCCACCTGCGACACCGATTACTACCGCTGGGAGCAGTGGTTCTTCGCTCAGCTGGTTGAAAAGGGCCTGGTCTACAAGAAAATGTCCACGGTCAACTGGGACCCCGTCGATCAGACCGTGCTTGCCAACGAACAGGTGGTGGATGGCTGCGGCTGGCGCTCCGGCGCACCTGTCGAGCGTCGGGAAATTCCGCTGTGGTTTTTGAAGATCACCGACTACGCCGAAGAGCTTCTGTCCGATCTAGATCACGTCGACTGGCCCGAGCAGGTCAAGACCATGCAGCGCAACTGGATCGGCAAATCCAAGGGCGTCGAGCTTGAGTTCGGTGTCAGCGGCAGCCGTGAACTCTCCGAGCTGACCGTCTACACCACCCGGCCGGACACTCTCTTCGGCGTGACGTATCTCGGCATCGCGGCCGATCACCCGCTGGCGATCGAAGCGGCCAAGACCGTTGACGGTCTGGAAGCCTTCCGCCAGGAGTGCCGTCAGGGCGGCACCTCGGAAGCCGACATGGCGACCATGGAAAAACGCGGCATGGACACCGGGTTCACCGCGGTTCACCCCTTGAGCGGCCGCGAAGTGCCGATTTTTGTTGCCAACTTCGTACTGATGGAATACGGCACCGGCGCCGTCATGGCAGTGCCCGCCCACGATCAGCGCGACTTCGAATTCGCAAGCAAGTATGGCCTTGCCATCGAGCCCGTGATTGCCGATGCCGAGACAAAGGCCGCACCGGATTTGAGCGAGACGGCCTTTACCGACCACGGCGTTCTGATCAACTCAAATGAATTCGACGGGCTCGAATTCCAGGCCGCGTTTGACGCCATCGCCGCCAGGCTTGAAGCGCTCGGGAAAGGAACGGTGAAGACCAACTTCCGCCTGCGCGACTGGGGCGTGGCCCGCCAGCGCTACTGGGGCGCGCCGATCCCGGTCAAGTATGGGCCGAACGGCGAAACCAAGGCCCTGACCGATGACGAACTGCCGGTTGCACTTCCCACCGAAATCGAAATCGACGCCACCGGCTCGCCGCTCAAGAAGTCCCCGGCGTTTTATGACCTCGGCGACGGCTGGGTTCGCGAAACCGACACGTTCGACACCTTCATGGAGTCGAGCTGGTACTACGCTCGCTTCTGCTGCGCCGACAACGACAGCGCCATGCTCGATGAGCGCGCCAACTACTGGCTGCCGGTGGATCTTTACATCGGCGGCATCGAACACGCGATCCTGCACCTGCTTTACGCGCGCTTCTTCCACAAGCTGATGCGTGATTTCGGCCTGGTCGAGAGCGACGAGCCGTTCAAGCGGCTTCTGACCCAGGGCATGGTCATCGCCGAAACCTTCTTCCGCAAGAACAGCAACGGCAGCAAGGAGTGGTACAACCCGGCCGACGTCGAGGTCGAGCGCGACGACAAGGGGCGCCCGGTACGAGCAGTGCTGATCTCAGACGGTCAGCCGGTCGAGATGGGCGGCGTCGAGAAGATGTCGAAGTCGAAGAACAACGGCGTCGACCCCCAGTCCATGATCGACCGCTTCGGCGCCGACACCGTGCGTCTTTTCATGATGTTCGCCGCGCCCCCCGAGCAGTCGCTCGAGTGGTCCGACAGCGGCGTCGAAGGCGCTCACCGCTTCCTGAAGCGCCTGTGGCGTCTGGTGCATGATCACCTGGCCCAGGGCACGCCGGCCACGCTTGATACCGAACGCCTGAGCGATGCCCAGCGTGAGCTTCGCCGCAAGACTCATGAAACGATTGCCAAGGCCAGCGACGACATTGGCCGTCGCACAACGTTCAACACTGCCATCGCCGCGGTGATGGAGCTGACCAATGCCATCGGCCGCTTCGACGACGACAGCGCCGAAGGACTGGCCGTTGCCCGCGAGGCAGTGGAGGCAAGCGTTCTGATCCTGGCGCCGATCGTGCCTCACATCACGCATCAGCTCTGGGTGGCGCTGGGTCATGACACCCCCGCCATCGACGCCGAGTGGCCCGCCCTCGATGAGTCGGCACTCAAGCGCGACAGCATCACGGTGGTGGTTCAGGTCAACGGCAAGGTACGCGACCGGCTCGATGTCGCCCCGGATGCCGACAAGGACGCGATCGAGGAAAGTGCGCGCGCGCTTCCAAACGTTGCCCGCCACATCGAGGGCAAAACCGTGCGCAAGGTCATCGTCGTGCCCGGCAAGCTCGTCAACATCGTCGCCAACTGATCGGCCAAAAGCACCGATCGATCTGACCCTCAAGGACCGGCGGGCATACGGCCCGCCTTCACTGCCAGGAGGCCTTCGTGAAACGACGCGCCCTTTTAAGCACCACACTCGCCCTTGCCGCCACTCTGACGCTGAGCGCCTGCGGCTTTCAGCTTCGTGGCTATCAGGACACCACGCTGCCCTTCTCGACACTGACCGTGAACTCAAGCGACGGCGGCGGTACCCGCGACCTGGCCTATCAGGCCGTGACCCGCGCACTGAAAAACGCAGACGTTACGCTCGATGCCACCGCACCGCTTCGCCTGAACCTCGGCAAGAGTAGCTTTGACGAGCGCGAACTGACCTTCGGCGACGCCGGCAGTCAGGAACGCCAGGTCGTGTTCACTCTGCCCTACTCGGTGCAGCGCACACGCGATGGCGCCTACCTCGAAGACCAGCAAAGCGTCGAAACCAGCGGCACCTACACCACCAGTGAAGACCGCCTGCTCAGCCGAGACAGCCAGCGAAGCGATCTCGAGGACGACCTTCGCCGCGAGGCCGCACAACAGCTGATCGAGCGACTGCAGACGCTCAAGCCGAACGCACAGCGCCTTGAGTCCAGTGAAACCGGCAAGAGCGACGCACCAGGGACCGATCAGCCTCAGGCAGATAATGAAAGTCTTTCCCAATAAGCTTGACCCGGCACTCGCCAAATCGCTCGCCCCCATCTATCTGGTGGCGGGCGACGAGCCATTGACCCATATGGAAGCCTGCGACAGTATTCGGGCCGCCGCGCGGCGCGAAGGCATCGACGAGCGGGAAGTGCTTCACGTGGACAACAATTTTGCCTGGGGGCAGGTGATTGAAAGCGCCAATGCGCTGTCGCTTTTTTCGTCGCGCAAGCTGATCGAAGTGCGCCTTGGCACCCAATCGCCCGGCCAGGAAGGCGCCCGGGTTCTGACCGAGTATGCGCAGTCCACCCAGCACGACAACGTGCTTTTGATTACCGCCGGCAGGCTCGACCGCAAGGCCCAGCAAAGCAGCTGGTTCAAGGCCCTCGACAAGGTCGGCGTGTTCGTACCGGTCTGGCCGGTGGACACACAGCGCATGGGCTACTGGATCAAGGACCGGGCCGAGCGCCACCAGCTCGAACTGACCAGCGAGGCCGCGCAGTTGCTCGCCGAGCGCGTCGAGGGCAACCTGCTGGCCGCCGATCAGGAGCTTGTTAAGCTTGCGCTGTATCACCCCAAACGCACACGCCTTGACGGTAACGCCATCGTCGATAACGTCGAGGACAGCGCCCGCTTTGACGTTTTCAGCCTGACCGATGCCTGCCTTCGAGGCGAGCCGACCCGGGCCGTACGTATCGTTGCCGGTCTCAAGGGCGAAGGGGTCGAAGCGCCGGTGGTGCTTTGGGCGCTGACGCGGGAACTGAGAACGCTTTTGTCGCTCAGGCAATTGCTTGATCAGGGACAAAGCGTCGAGCACGCCTGCAAGGCGCAAAAGCCGATGATTCCGGAAAAGCGCCGCCCCTATTATCAAAACGCGCTGGCACGCCTTCCCCACAAGCGTCTGAACAAGCTGTTGATGTTCTCACAGCGCATCGATCAAGCCGTCAAGGGCACACATGCGCTGCCGCTCTGGGATGGCCTGACTGACCTAGCTCTGACGCTTGCCGGTGGCAAGGGGCTGCTGGCGGAGTGGCCGGGCGCCTACCGAAGCGCCTGACGCGCCGTTACTCGAACCGCCGGTTGCTCAACAGGTATCACCATGAATCAGCCAGGTGGGAAGCGTCGCGTCGTGCTCAGTGATCTGATCGAGAATCATCCGCGCAGCCAATCGCCCTTTTGCCCGGTTATCCTGATAAACGGTCGTGAGCATCGGCCGGCGCTGCTGGCCCTCAGGCGCACCATCAAATCCCGTGATCGCAAGCGCCCCCGGTACGTCAAGTCCACGCTGCTCGGCAACCGCCAGCGCCGCCAGCGCCAGCTGATCGGACATGCACAGCAGCGTGTCTGCGGTTGAACCGTCAAGAAGCGCCTCGATCACAGGCACCGCCTGATTGAAAGTATTGCCATCGACGTTCCAGATCGGCACCGATGAAGGCTCGATGCCGGCCGCTGTCAGGGCATCATCAAACCCGCCCAGTCGAGCCTGTGCCATGGCATTGAACTGACGCGGACGCGCCTGTCGCTTGAACGGGCCTGGAGGGGCATCGAGCGTCATTCGAAGGGCAACAATGGCCGGGCGTCGTTCGCCCTTGGCAAGCGCCAGCTCGGCGACGCCGCGACTGGCTGCGCGGTCGTCGATGCAAATCGTCGGGTAATTGCCGTAGGTCTTGTCGATGGTCACGGCCGGGCTGAACTCGCCCTGCTGCAACCGCTCGGTGGTGCCATCGGGCATGGTGCCGTACACCAGGTAACCATCGGCGACGCCGTTGAAGTTTTCCCGTTGCGCCGGTCGGGTCGACTGGGGCAACAGCAGCATGCGGTAGTCGTGCTCATCGAGCACTTCGGAAATCCCGGACAGCAATTCGCTTGCGACGCTGTCGCTCAAACTGAAACTCAGGGTATCCCAGAGCATGACACCGATGATTCGGCTATGGCCGGTTCGAAGGCTACGAGCACGGCTGTCCGGGCCACGATAGCCAAGTGCTTTCGCCGCCGCCAGAATCTCCTGCCGGCGCGTTTTCGATAACTGATCCGGGCGGTTGAAGGCATTGGAGACCGTTGCCGTCGACACGCCCAAATGTTCGGCGACTTCCTTGAGCGTCAGCGACTGACCCGACGCGCCTGTTTCACGCTTTTTCACACCATCCTTCCTCGATGATCAAACGAATCTGGGCGCCGGGTCAGCCTCTTCGCTTAAAAAGCCGTCAGCAGCCAAGCCAGACGGCGCTGTTGGCCGGCACTACCTGCCCATTGCCAATGCCCGGGATACTTTCGACGATCACGTCGCCCTCGGGCCGCTCAACGTCACGGTCGCTCAGATTGAGCACCACCGTTATGGCGCCATTGGTCAGGGACAGCACATCAGACCGCCCGGTCTCGTTCCAGACGATACGACCACGGCCAAGTGCGTGCTCGGCGCGCTGCGCCAAAAGCGTACGATACAAGGCAAGCGTCGAGTCGCTCTGGTCGAGCTGAGCGTCCACCGCGTAGCGGGCGTAGTTCTCTGGCTGCGGGAGCCAGGTCTGTTCACCGCCAAAGCCGAACGCAGGCTGACTCGCGTTCCAGGGCAGCGGCACTCGACAGCCATCGCGCCCGGTCTCTTCGCCATTGGTGCGATGAAACGTCGGATCCTGACGGTACTTGGCGTCCATGGTGGTGTGGTCCGGCAGGCCAAGCTCTTCCCCCTGATACACATACGCCGAGCCCGGCAGCGCAAGCGTCAGCATGATCAGCGCGCGAGCGCGACGAAGGCCAAGCGCTTCATCGGGCTGTTCGTCGTGGGCGGTCAGGCCGTTGGGCCGACGGCCCGGATCAGAAAGCCCCAAGCGGGAAGAATGCCGTACACCGTCGTGGTTCGACATCACCCAGGTCGGCACCGCACCCACGCTGTCGGAGTGCATGATGGAGGTGTCGATCACGCTCTTGAGCGCGTCGGCGTTCCAACGCGCCAGCAGGTAGTCGAAGTTGAACGCCTGCTGCATCTCATCGGGGCGAACGTAACGCGCCAGACGCTCCTGCGGCTGCACCCAGGCCTCGGCCACCATCATCCGGTCACCGTCGTACTCATCGAGCACCCGGCGCCAGGCACGATAAATCTCATGGACGCCGTCCTGATCCCACATCGGACCGACGTTGCCCCCCTCGATCATGCACTGGCTCTGGCCGAAATCGGGCAGCCCTTCCGCCTTGATCATGCCGTGAGCGACATCGACCCGGAAGCCGTCGACGCCCCGGTCCAGCCAGAAGCGCAGCACGTCTTCGAACTCGGCGCGCACCTCCGGGTTTTCCCAGTTCAAATCCGGCTGTTTGCTGTCAAAGAGGTGAAGATACCATTGATCCTCGCCCTCGACACGGGTCCAGGCCGGGCCGCCGAACACGCTCTGCCAGTTGTTGGGCGGACGCTCCGCGTGTTCACCCTTGCCGGTGCGGAACATGTAGCGGTCACGCTCGGGGCTTTCGGGGTCTGCGTTGAGCGCGGCCTTGAACCAGACGTGCTCATCGGAGGTGTGGTTGGGCACCAGATCGACGATGATCTTGAGACCGCGCGCGTGGGCGCCTTCCAGCATCGCATCGAAATCGGCAAGCGTTCCGAACAAGGGGTCGACGTCGCGATAATCGGCGACGTCATAGCCCGCATCGGCCTGCGGCGAGCGATAGAACGGCGACAGCCACAGAGCATCGACACCAAGCTCTGCCAGATAGTCGAGCTTTGACGTCACACCCGGCAGATCACCGATGCCATCGCCGTTGTTGTCCTTGAAGCTTCGCGGATAAATCTGATAGATCACCGCATCGCGCCACCATGCCTGCGCACTCATTGCTGTCTCCTTGAACCGTCGTTGAAACCATCTTTGAAACTGTCTTTGAAACTGTCTTAAAAAGTATCTTTGAAACCGTCTTGAAAACCGCCTTTGAGCCGTTTGTAAAAAGGAACCTCGGCCACCGCGCCGGTCGACCCGGTGGCCCTACTCCTTTTCATTTGATCGCATGTTTATAAGGCGCTGTCTTGAGCCCGGGCAAGCGCCTGGCCGTGCTCATCGAACAGGTGCGCCTGAGCGGTATCGATGCGCAGCGAAACCGTGTCATTACGGGCAATTGGGGTGTCGGCCTCGACCCGGCACGTCAGAAACGCTTCCGCGTCGCTATCAACGTACACACAGGACTCGTTGCCAAGGTACTCGACGTTGATGACCTCAAAGGCGTCGCTGCCCGTTGCCTGTACCGGCGTCAGATGCTCCGGGCGAATGCCAAGCGTAATCGGGCTGCCCACGGCGTTTGAGTCGACGCCGTACGGCAGCACCACCTCGCCGAGCGCCTTGAGCTCGACGCGTGTTTCACGGGCATCGGTAGACCGGCAGGTTCCTTCGAGGAAGTTCATCGACGGCGAGCCGATGAAACTCGCCACGAACTTCGACGCCGGGCGTTCATACAGCGTGCGCGGGGAGCCGACCTGCTCGATATGGCCCTTGTTCAGCACCACGATCTTGTCGGCAAGCGTCATGGCCTCGACCTGATCGTGAGTGACGTACACCATGGTTGAGCCCAGGCGTCCGTGCAAACGCGCGATCTCGTTGCGCATCTGAACGCGAAGCGAGGCGTCGAGGTTGGAGAGCGGCTCATCGAACAGCAGAATGTCCGGCTCGCGGGCAATCGCCCGCCCCATTGCCACGCGCTGACGCTGCCCGCCCGAGAGGGCCTTGGGCTTGCGTTCGAGCAGCGCTTCAAGCTGAAGAATACGGGCGGTCTCGTTCACCCGCTCGGCCACGCTTTCGCTTGAGGCCTTGCCGAGCTTGAGACCGAACGCCATGTTTTCATAGACGCTCATGTGCGGGTACAGCGCGTAGGACTGAAACACCATACCGACGCCCCGCTCCTGCGGCGACAGCTCGTTGACGCGTTTGCCGCCGATCATCAGATCACCGTCACTGATCGATTCAAGCCCGGCGATGAGGCGCAAGAGCGTGGATTTGCCGCAGCCCGAGGGGCCGACGAACACCACGAATTCGCCGTGATCGATGGACAGCGACACCTCGTCGATAACGTGGGTACTGCCGAACCGCTTGCTGACCCGCTCCAGTTGAACGCTGGCCATAGATGCTCCTTGTCTGTCGGTGTGCATGTTCATCCCTTGACGGCGCCGGCGGTCAGACCGGAGACGATGCGGCGCTGGAAGATCAGCACCAGAATCACCAGCGGGACCGTGACAATGACCGAGGCCGCCATGATCGGTCCCCAGGGCAGCTCATACTGGCTGCCGCCTGAAATCAGGGCGATGGCCACCGGCACGGTGCGCTCGGAGTCGGTCAGTGTGAACGTCAGGGCGAACAGGAATTCGTTCCAGGCGGCGATGAACGCCAGAAGACCGGTCGTGGCCATCGCGGGCCACAGAAGCGGCATGAAAACCTTGGTCAGGGTGACCCAGGGCGAGGCGCCGTCCATGATGGCGGCCTCTTCGAGTTCATCGGGCAGTTGGCGCATGAACGTGGTCAGCACCCACACCGTGAACGGCAGTGTGAAAATGGTGTAGCTCAGAATCAGCCCGCCCGGCGAGTTGTACAGATCGAGCACGCGAATGACCTCAAAGAGCCCCGAAAGCACCGCCACCTGCGGGAACATGGAGACCCCGAGCACCAGCATCATCACCCGAGTGCGGCCCTTGAAACGGACCCGCCCAAGCGCGTAGGCCGCCGTTAACCCCAGCAACAACGCGATCGCGACCACGCTGAAGGCAACGATCACGGAGTTGATGATGCTTTGTACGAATGAGTCCTGAGACAGCACCGCCACGTAGTTCGACCAGTCGACGGAATCGACCCAGTAGCCGACCTGAAACATTTCGCTCGACGGCTTGAGCGAGGTCACTACCGCGTAATAGAACGGAAAGGTGGCGTATACGACCAGGGCAATGACCATCAGCCAGAATCCGAGCTTCAATACGGCGCGCTTCAAGTGCGTAAGCGTCATTGGTCACCTCCCAGTTGCCGACGACCGAGGTAGAGATAGACGATCGTGAACAGCGCGATGATCAGGAACAAAAGCGTCGAGGCCGCACTGCCGTAGCCGACGTCCTGAAACTCGACCAACTGCTGACGCGCGTAGATCGACATTGTCATGGTCGACGAGGCGTTCGAGGTCAGCACGTAGATCACATCGAACACGCGAAGCGCATCGAGCGCGCGGAAAATGACCGCGACCATCAATGCCGGTGCGATCAAGGGCAGCGTGACCTTGAAAAAGACCCGAACCGGTGAAATGCCATCGACACGCGCCGCCTCGTAGCAGTCCGACGGCAGCATCTGAAGGGCCGCCAACACCAAAAGGGCAACAAACGGAGTAGCCTTCCACACGTCAACGATGATCACCGCCCACATGGAGAGATCGGCATCGGCGGTCCAGGCAAGCGGCGCCGAGATAATGCCAAGCCCCATCAGCATGTGATTGAGAATGCCGAACTGGTCGTTGAGCATCCAGGCCCACATCTTGGCCGAGACAATGGTTGGAATTGCCCAGGGAATCAGCATTGCGGCCCGAACCACCATGCGGCCACGAAACTTCGCGTTCAGCACCAGCGCAACGATGACGCCCAATACGGTTTCAAGTCCGACCGATATAACCGTGAAAAAGAGCGTATTCCAGACCGATTGCCACCAGAGCGGGTCAGCAAGCAGGCCGTACCAGCCCTCGTCGTAGACCAGATAGTTTTCGACACCAATGAAGTTGGCACTGCCCATCTGGCTGAGGCTTGCGTCGGTAAAGCTGAACCAGATGGTTCGAAGAAGTGGCCAGCCGGCAACCAGCGCAAGCACCACCAGCATCGGGGTCAAAAACAGCCAGGCCGCCCTCACCCGGCGCCGGCGCACCTTGGTGCCGCGTGCATCCTGCCGGGCCTTCTTTGGCCCGGCGGTGGCTGTTGTCGTTTCGTGAACAGTCATGACACGTCCTTTGCTTAGCGCTTACCAGTGACGACGCTTGATCCGCTTCAGCTCACCTTCGAGCGACGAAAGCCCCTCTTTGGCAGTGACCGAGCCTGAAAGCACTTCGTGTACGGTATTGAAGAACGCGTTCGAGACACGGGGATAATTGTCACCGGTCACGGCAGACGGTCGAGCGACGGCAGAGGTAAACGTCTCGTAGAGCGTGCCGAAAAACGGCGTGGCGTCCAGGATCTCCTGATCCTTGTAAAGCGAGGCGATGGTCGGGTTGTAGGCGCCCTCGAGCGCGCGGCGCTTCTGCTCTTCCGGGCTGGTTAGAAACGCGACCAGGTCCGCGGCAAGTTCGGGGTTGTCACTGTAGCGCGAGACCGCCAGGTTCCACCCGCCGAGCCCGGCGGCGTGTTGACCGTCACTGCCCCCCTTGGGCAGCTGGGTCACACCGACCTTATCCTTGATGTCGCTGCTGTCGGCCTGAGCCAGAGACCACGCGTAGGGCCAGTTGCGCATGAACACCGCGTGACCGGACTGAAATACGCCTCGCGCTTCTTCTTCGGTGTAATTGAGTACGCCCGGCGGTGAAATGGTGTCGACCCACCCATGGGCCATCGTCAATGCCTTGGCGGCCTCGGGAGAATCGACGGTAATGTCGCCCTGATCATCAACGATGGTTCCCCCATTGAAACTTGCAAGCCACTCAAGCGCATTGACCGTCAGCCCTTCATACGCGCGGCCCTGGAAAACGTAACCCCAGAAATCGTCGTTTCCGGCCTTGCGCTCAGCCTTTTGAATTTTATCGGCCGTGTCGGTCAGCTCGCCCCAGGTCTCCGGCACCTCGGCGTCGTATTTTTCGAGCAGATCCTTTCGATAGAACAAAACGCCTGCGTCGGTGAACCAGGGAATCGCGACCTGACGGCCCTCGACGTTGGTGCTGTCGATCAGCGGTTGAAATACGCCCTCTGTGGCGGACTTTGGCAAGTACTTGTTCAGGTCGAGCAGATGCGGGGCCAGCATGCCGGGCCAGACGATATCGATCTGCATGATGTCGATGTCACTGGAATGCGCGTTCAGAATCTGTTGATACAGAGAAAGCCGCTCGGTGGACGAGTTGGGCGTCGACACAACGTTGACCGTATGTCCGGTCTTGTCTTCCCACTGCTTGACGCCGTCCTTGCACAGGGTCAGCTCCGCGCCGACGGCGCCGCAGGAAATCGTTAGTTCGGCGGCCATCGCCGGGCTTGCCATCGCCAGAAGTACACCGGCGGTCATCAACTTGAGCTTCATGGGGCATCCCCTCACGTTAAGTACTGTTCCAAGAAAAACTGCACTTCTTAATCGATTAAGTTCGATCAACATAAGGACCACACATCGCTAAATCCATTAGACATTGGGCGCTCATCCCTAAGGCCTATCGACTATTGGCTAGGTAGTTTTTAAGGGCTTAAACGATTAAGTTGCGGAATCGTGTTACCAAGCGATAACTGTTCAAAAATCGCCAATAAAAATGTCAGGGAACACTCCAAAATGGCCAAGAAACCGACTCGCACGCCGATCGCGCTTGCCGTAGCGCTCTCGCTCGGCACCACCACCGTGTACGCCGCAGCGGGCACCGATGCCTCCATCGAGGATAGACTCGCTGCGCTCGAAGCCCGCGTCGCAGCCGCCGAAGCCCGCGCCCAGAAAGCCGAAGCCACCGTCGAACAATTGACGGCCTCACAGCAAACCACCACTTCCAAGACACGAAGTCTCGGCGACAGCAGCGCCCCCTCCGCGCCGAGCGTCGGCCCGGCCGGCGATGCGCCGAGCATGGAACAACGCGTGGCGAAGCTTGAAGGCAATGCGGACAAGAAGCTCGGTCTGACGCTCAACGGCTACGCGCGCGCAGGGCTTTTGTTCGATGACGAGCTGACCGGTACCGAAGGCGGTCCGTACATCACACCGGCAGGCTCGGTTGGCGGCGCGGTTGGCCGTCTTGGCAACGAAGATGACAACTACGCAGAAATCGTGCTCGAGCACCGCGCCGAGTACGAGAACGGCTCGACCTCGCTTTACAAGATCATGCTGGCCGACGGCGTTGAAAGCAGTAATGACTGGACCGGTGGGGACAGTAGCCTCAACGTGCGCCAGATCTTTGCCGAGTTCGGAAGCCTTCCCGATTTCGGCGGGCCGCTCGAAAACGCCTCGATCTGGGCCGGTAAGCGCTTTGACCGCGACAACTTCGACATCCACTGGCTCGACAGCGACGTCGTCTTCCTTGCAGGTACCGGTGCCGGTCTCTACGACATTCAGGTCGCCGACGACTGGACCAGCAACGTTTCCATCTATGGCCGCGATTATGGCTACATCGGTGACGAGGGATTTGGCGATGAGGTCGAGAGCTACATCTTCACCCTCAACAACCGCATCGGTAACTGGCAGTGGATGCTCAATGGGCTGTCGGCCAAGAACAACGACGACCGTGAGCTAGACCCGGGGATGCTTCCGCCCGACCCACGGGCCGACCTGGCCGAGCACGGTGCTCACACCATGGTGGCCTACCACGGCGAGAGCTTCTTCGGCCTTCGTGACGGCACCTACAAGGCTGCGGTTCTTTACGGACAAGGCCTTGGTGCCGAGGTCAAGAGTCTGGGCTCTGACGGCAATCTGACCGAAGACGCCGAGTCTGTGCGCCTTGCCGTATACGGCACGACCTACCTGACGCCCAGCTGGCGTTTCGCGCCCTCACTTCTGGCCGAACACAGCAAGGACCGCTACGTCAGCGGCGACAGCTACAAGTGGCTGACGCTCAACGCCCGCGTGGCCAACGAGCTGTCCGAGAACTTCGAGATGCAGTACGAGGTGAGCTGGCAGACCATGGATCTTGATCCGCAGGGCTACAACAGCTTCAACTCGGTCGATGGCGACTACACCAAGTTCACCATCGCACCAACGTTCAAGCCGCAGGTTGGCGGATTCTGGGTCCGGCCCGAAATTCGTCTGTTCGCCACCTACGCCGACTGGGACAGCGACCTCAACAACTACGCCTCCGGCAACAACGATGTTAAGTCACTCGGCACCAACGGCTACACTGGCGGCGAGTGGAGCTTTGGCACCCAGATGGAAATGTGGTTCTAAGCCCATTTAACGACGCATTTGTACTCAAGGCCCGGCACATGCCGGGCTTTTTCATGGCAAATTCAAAACGAACCTACACCCGCCCCCCACTTTATGGTTTGATTGCCCCACACCGACAATTCATTTTCGATTCAGGGAACACGCATGTCTTCACGCGCGGGCTATACCTTCGCCGACAACCTGCCCTTGATGCTCGCGGTCATGACGACCGGGCTGATCACCGGCTACTTCGCCATGCACTGGGTAACCCTCCAACCCGCCATGATGAACATGGGCGCTGACATCTACGGCACCGTTCAGGCCGAGATTACCCATGATCTTCGAAACCCGTTTTTTCTCTTCATGTTTTTTGGCGGCGCGGCATTTCTTGCACTGAGCGCGGCGTTCGACATCAAGCGCTGGCGAAGCCCGTCGTTTGTTATGACGATTCTGGCCCTGATCGTTTATCTCGGCGGCATCGTTGCCTACACCAAGTTGATGATGGTACCGATCAACCACGATATTCAGGCGTGGAACCCGATCGCGATGCCGGGCGACTGGGTCGACATTCGCGCACTCTGGCGCGAACGCAACGAGTACCGACTGATCGCTGCACTGACCACCTTCGTGCTGTCCATCGCAGCCTTGAGTGCGCGCGCCACGTCGAAACCCACCCCATCGACCTAAAAAAAGCCCGCAATGCGGGCTTTTTTGTGACGCGGCTTGATTAAGCTCAGGGGCGCTCAAAAATGGTCGCCACGCCCTGCCCCATACCAATGCACATGGTGGCAAGGCCAAGCGTTGCCTGTTTGTGCTGCATGACGTTCATAAGCGTGGTGCAGATTCTCGCCCCGGAACAGCCAAGCGGATGGCCGAGCGCGATCGCTCCGCCAAAGAGGTTCACCTTGTCATCGATCACGCTTTCCAGATCGAGTGACTGCAGCACTGGAATGGCCTGGGCGGCAAAGGCCTCGTTAAGCTCGACCACATCGATGTCGCGCATGCCGAGCCCGGCGGCCTTGAGGGCATTCTGTGTGGCAGGCACCGGCCCAAAGCCCATGACCGAGGCGTCACAGCCGGCTACACCGACCGAAATCACCCGGGCCAACGGTTCAAGACCCAGCTCATGCGCCTTCGAGTACCGCATGACCAGAAGCCCTGCGGCCCCGACCGACAGCGCCGACGAGGTCCCTGCCGTGACGGTGCCGTTTTTGGGATCAAAGGCCGGCTTGAGCTTGGCCATGTCCTCGATATTGGCATCCTCTCGAATGACCTCATCACGGTCGACGCGGACTCGAAAGCCGTCAGCGTCGTGACCGTCGACACCGATGATCTCGCGATCGAAATGCCCGTCGCGGCGCGCAGCGGCGGCCCGCTCATGGGAGCGAACGCCGAAGGCGTCCTGCTGGGCCCGGCTGACGTTATTGAGTTTCCCAAGCAGTTCGGCGGTCAGCCCCATCATCATGGCCGCCTTGGCCGTGTGACGACTTACCGCCGGATTGACATCCACGCCATGGGTCATCTCAAGATGCCCCATGTGTTCAACACCGCCAACGAGGTAGTGATCGCCAAGCCCCGCCTTGATGTTGGCAAACGCCGAGTGCAGCGCGGTCATCGACGACCCGCAGAGGCGGTTGACCGTTTGCGCAGGCACCGCCGGAGGAATTCGGGTCATAAGCGCGGCATTGCGCGCCACGTTGAACCCTTGCTCGAGGGTCTGGTTGACGCAGCCCCAGATCACATCGTCGATCAACGCCGGGTCAAACGCCTCGTGCCGTTCAAGAAGCGCGGTCATTACCGAGGCCGAAAGGTTCTCGGCGCGTACATTACGAAATGCGCCGTCGCGGGCCTTGGCCATGGCCGTTCTCAGCGCATCGACAACTACGACATCATCATCATGGTAGCGCATCAGGCGGTCTCCTCGGCGGTGTCATAAAAAGGCGTCTGTTCGTTGGCGCGCGCCAGCAGTTTGGGCGTCGGCGCGTACAGCGCGCCATAGCGCTGAGCGAGTTCGGTTGCCTGATCGACAAACGCCTTGACGCCGACCTGGTCAATGTAGCGAAGCGCGCCGCCTCTAAACGGCGGGAATCCGATGCCGTAGATCAACGCCATGTCGGCCTCCTGGGGGGAGCCCACGATGTTTTCTTCCAGCGCACGCACGGTTTCAAGACACAGAGGCGTCATGAGCATGGCAATCAGAGTGTCGTCGTCGATGTCGGTGTGGCGCTCGGCGTGGCCCTCGAGCAGGCGGGCCACGGTGTCGTCTGACTCCTTACGCGGCTTGCCCTTCTTGTCCTCGCTGTACTTGTAGAACCCAAGCCCGTTCTTCTGACCTTTTCGATCCTCATCAAGCAGCTTCTCGATGGCGGTCTTGCCTTCGATTTTCATGCGATCGGGATAGCCTTCAGCCAGCACCTGGGCGGCATGATCGGCAGTATCGAGTCCGACGACGTCCAGAAGATACGCCGGGCCCATCGGCCATCCGAAGCCCTCCATCACCTTATCGATGCGCACCATATCGACGCCTTCACGCAGCAGGAACTCGAAGCCTTGCAGGTAGGGGAACAGCACCCGGTTGACCAGAAATCCGGGGCAATCGTTGACCACAATCGGCGTCTTGCCCATGTGGCGTGCGTAGGCCACTACGGTCCCGATGGTTTCATCGCTTGAGCGGCTGCCACGAATCACTTCCACCAGCGGCATCCGGTGTACGGGATTGAAGAAGTGCATGCCGCAGAAATTTTCAGGGCGCTTTAATGCGTCAGCCAGCGTATCGATCGAAATCGTCGACGTGTTCGAGCAAAGGATGGCGCGGTCATCGAGCGACTGTTCCACCTCCGAAAGCACCGTGCTCTTGACCTTCTGGTTTTCGACCACGGCTTCAACAATTACGTCCACATGCTCGAAATCCCCGTAGGAAAGCGTCGGTCGAATGCGTCCGAGCACGCTGGCGCCCTCCTCGGCGGTCAGCTTTTCGCGCGAGACCTGCTTACCCACTAGCTTGCGCGCTTCCTTGAGCCCAAGCTCGATCGCCTCGTTGTTGATGTCTTTCATCAGAATCGGAGTGCCTTTGTAGGCGCTTTGATAGGCGATGCCGCCGCCCATGATGCCAGCGCCAAGCACGCCGCTGAGTGTTATTTCACGCCCCTGTTTCTCGTAGCGCCCGGCTTGTTTCTTGACGAACTGATCGCTTTCGAAGAGGCCAACCAGCTGATAACACACCGAGGTCTGCGCCAGCGCCGCAAACGTACTGGTCTCGATGGCCTGCGCCCGCAGGCGAGTCTCGCCGGCCCCCTTCTGAACGACCTCGACCGCCCGCACCGGCGCTGGATAATGCTTGCCCGCCTTGGAGGCGATATAGCCCTTGGCCGTTTCGAACACCATCATCTGATCGACGCTATTGAGCATCAAAGGCTCAGTCTTGAGCGCACGGCGCGCCTGCCAGTCGAACTCACCCTTTCCAGCGCGAGCGAGGATATCGCGCGCGGCTTCTGTTAAACGCTCACCCTCGAGCACCGCATCGGCAAGACCGACCTTGAGCGCCTCATCGGCCGGATGCTGGCCGCCGCCTGCGATCCATTCGAGCGCATTGTCGGCGCCAATCAACCGGGGCAGTCGAACGCAGCCGCCCCATCCGGGGATGATCCCGAGCTTGGTTTCCGGAAGCCCGACACGGCACGATTTATCCAGTACGCGAAAATCACAGGTCAGCGCGAGCTCGAGCCCGCCGCCCAGCGCCATGCCATTGATGGCTGCGACGGTCGGAAACGGGAGATCCTCGATGCGATTGAACAGCGCATGCACACGCTCGCACATGGTTTGAATGGCGTGAGAGCCGCCAGCGAAGACACCGTGGAATTCCCTGATGTCGGCACCGACAATGAACGCCTTTTTAGCGCTCGAAAAGACCAGGCCCTGACACTCCGTTTGACTCTCCAATGCGGTCATGGCCTCATCGAGCTCGCCCACAACGTTCTGGGAAAGCGTATTGACGGAGCCTTGGCTGGCGTCGAAGACCAGCCACGCCAATCGATTCTCATCCATCTCGACGCTTAAGGTCTGTCCCTGGTAGAGCATGAGCACTACTCCTGAGTGATAGAGTCCTGAGTGATAGAGGCGATGTGTGACCGCAGCCGCCAATTTAAACGAGTGTTTGAATCCTTATCGTCGGCGAGTGCGAGCAACGGGTCAAGTCGGCCAAGATGAACCTTGGTCTAAGACCATGGTCAAGCACAGGGTCATCTATACCGATGTATCACGTATCAAGATCATTCACCCCACCGACTCAAGGGCCTACTTTAGCTCATGGTTAACGAACTCGCTCTTCCCGGCTGGCTCAAGGCCTGGATGGACCGCCTTCAGCGCTATCACTATCTGTGGCCGGTCGTCAGCTTCGCAAGCGGCGTCATCAGCTTTTTTCTGGTCACGAGGCAGCAATCGCTCGGGGGCTTTCTGGCGGTGGCACTTCTTGGCACCTGGGTTCTTTTGATCGGCGAAAACGTCTGGAGCAGCCTGCGCCAGCATCGGGCGAAATCCCGGCTTCCTCGACTGGTCGCGACCTTTGTCACCCAACTGACGCATCAGGAAACACTCTGTTTCTGCCTGCCCTTCATTCTGGTCACCACCGCCTGGGGAACTGGACAGGCGCTGTTCGCGGTCATTCTGGTTGGCTGCGCGCTGCTTTCCGTGATCGACCCGCTCTACTTCAAGCTCGCCGAGCGGGTACGCTGGCTCTATTTCGCTTTTCACGGCCTGTGCGCGTTCGTGTTGATTCTGGTGTCGGCGCCGCTTTTATTGCATGTAACGACCGGCCAAAGCTTTTTGATGGCAACGCTTGCGGTCCCCATCCTGAGCCTTCCGAGTCTAATGACACTGTTTCAGGGACGAGGGGTACTGGACTGGCTTGCAATGATTGGGCTTGCCGTCGCGCTAAGCGGTGCGGCCTGGATGGGGCGCACCTGGATTCCACCCGCAACGCTTTGGATCACAAGCAGCGCGCTGTCGCCTGCGTTCAATCGCGCCGAGCGTGCCCCAATGGGCAATATCGCGCTGACCAACGCTGCGCTTAAGTCGAATGGACTGTATGCGTACACCTCGGTGCACGCGCCACGGGGCTTGAACGAGACGATCTATCACGTCTGGCGCCATGATGGCAAAGTCGTTGACCGCATCAAGCTGACCATCCGTGGAACCGGCGCCGACGGCTATCGAGCCTGGTCTCACAAGCTGCATTTTCCGGAAGATTCCACCGGGCGCTGGCAGGTCGATGTCATGACCGCCACAGGACAGCGGATCGGCGTGATTCGCTTTGAAGTCAATGACGATGCCTCAAGTGCCGAGCGCGCTGATGGCGAACAGCGCCACACCCCGGGCATCGGGTGGCTCAATACCGACTAGGGAGCGCTCATTCACGGCTTGCCACAAGATTACGCTTGCATAAGCAAGACCAGATTCGGACAATCTTTGAACACACCACTCTGACGTATCTTTTAAATGAATGAGACTCTTTGCCTCAAACTGACCCGTATTCCAAGGCTCTGGCGCGCCATCATCGATGAGCGCCTTGCGCCTCTGGGTCTGACACAGACACGCTGGACCACGCTTTATCATCTGTCGCATTACGGTGAAGGGCTGCCTCAGTGCGAGCTTGCCAAGGCGATCGGCGTCGAGGCGCCCTCGCTGGTCCGCACGCTTGACCAACTGACGCAGCAGTCACTGATCGAGCGCCGTCCAAGCGAAAGCGACCGCCGAACAAAACTGGTGTATCTCACGCCGAACGCCATGCCACTGCTCAAGCAGATTGAGTCGGTAGTACAACAGGCGCGCGTTGAAATGCTCGCAGGGCTCGACCAGGAGACGCTCGATCAGTTTGACAGCATTCTCGATGCCATCGAGAAAAACGGTCAAAAGCTTCTATGCGCCGAACAGGGATCGACCTGCGACGCCGATGAGCCTCAGCAGGTCTCCTCATAAGGGGCGATGGCCTGGCGCAACTCAAGTAGCCGCTGAGCGACCGCTTCGAAACGCTCGAGTTCATCTCGCTCTTGCCACCAAAGTGTCAGTGTGGCCGTGCCCGAGGTGAGCAAGAGCGTATCCTGAGGCAATGCATCGATGACCCGATCCAACAAGGCCCGCTGATCCGAATCAAGCGCGCCGTCCTCCTCCATGAGGCCCCCATCAGGCGTCCAGCGAAACGCAGGCCCCTGACGAATACCCAGATACATCAACCGATACGCCAACACATCTCGCTCGGACGCATGCGGGCGGCCCGGCGGATTCAGCTCCACTCGAAACCCCAACACGCGCGCCCGGTCTCTGAGCGCCACCATCTGACGCTGTCGCCGTGAGGGATTCAGACTGATCACCGGTGCCAACGCCACGAAAATCAATCCGGCAATAATCCAGAAAACGGTCATGACTCTCTCTGCTTGAGTTATCGCACTGCGCCAAAGTAACGCGTCAAATGCGATTGTGTATGGTAATGGCGCGTTCTAAAGTAGAACCGATTCTCTTTTTACGGCCATGAGGACACGCCATGAGCAACGAATACCGCCATATCCTGGTCGCGGTCGATCTCACCAAGGATTCACACCTGGTGCTCAAACGCGCCTTGCCGATCGCTGAGCGAAACGGGGCCAAGATCTCGATCATGCACACACTGGAGCCATTGGGGTTTGCCTACGGCGGGGATATCCCGATGGATTTGACCAGCATTCAGGAACAGCTTGATGGGCACGCGCGCGAGCGCTTGAGTGACATCGCCACACCCCATGGCATCAGCGCCGCCGATCAACATGTCGTGGTCGGCATGCCCGACTCCGAAATCCAGCGCTTTGCCAAGGAGCGCCAGGTCGATCTGATCGTGGTCGGCTCGCATGGGCGTCATGGGTTCGCTCTGCTGCTCGGCTCGACCTCAACCGGCGTGCTCCACGGTGCGGAGTGCGATGTGTTGGCAGTACGCGTCGGCAACGACAAGACCGCCGCCGAGTAATCGCACAAACTGAGTGTCGCTGCCTCGCCCACAACCGATACAGGGCGAGGCAGCATTAACCTCAGTCGTTTTGCTGGGCTTCAAGCTCCATCCAACGCTCCATCGCCTCATCCAGCTCGCCTTGAGTCTTGCCAAGCGCCTCAAGGGTTTCTGAGACCGTGCTCGCGTCCTGACCGTAGAAATCAGGGTCGGAAATCGTTGCCTCTAGCTCGGCCACGCTGGCCTCGAGTGTTTCGATCCGCGCCGGAAGCTCATCAAGCTCTCGTTGCAGTTTGTAGGACAACTTCTTCGGCTTGGCTTTGGCCGCAGGTGCTGCCGTGTCCGCCGGTGTCTTGGCCGCTTTTTTGGCGTCAGACCTTGCCGTCGGTTCAGCCCCCTTGTCCCACGGCGCTGGAGGAAGCGTGCCGCCCTGGCGCACCCAGTCGTGATAGCCCCCCACATATTCACGGACCTGCCCCTCGCCCTCAAAGGCAATGACGCTTGTCACAACGTTGTCCAGAAAGTCTCGGTCGTGACTGACCAGAAGCAGCGTGCCCTCGAACTGCATCAGCAGTTCTTCCAGAAGCTCGAGCGTTTCAACGTCCAGATCGTTGGTCGGCTCATCCATCACCAGCACGTTGGCCGGCTGAGTGAAGAGCTTCGCCAGCAGCAGCCGGTTCGACTCCCCGCCGGAGAGCGCCTTGACCGGCTGACGCGCTCGCTCGGGGGTGAACAGAAAATCCTGCAGATAACTGATGACGTGGCGGTCCTTGCCGCCGACCGTCACGCGATCGCGCCCCTGAGCGACGTTGTCATACACGGTCTTTTCAGGCTCAAGCCCCGCGCGAAGCTGATCGAAATAGGCCACCTGCAAATTGGTGCCCATACGAACCTGGCCCTCGCTCGGTGCCTGCTCGCCAAGCATGATCTTCAAAAGCGTGGTCTTGCCGGCGCCGTTTCGACCGATAAACCCGATGCGGTCACCGCGCTGGACTTCGAGCGAGACGTCCTTGAGTACAGCCTCACTTCCGAAATACTGACTGACGTGCTCGAGCTCGACCACACGCTTGCCGCTTCGGTCGGCGTTATCGACGTTAAGACGGGCGTTGCCGGTCTGATGACGGCGCTCGGCGTGCTGGGCACGCATGCTTTCAAGAGCGCGCACGCGGCCTTCGTTGCGGGTGCGGCGTGCCTTGATGCCCTGGCGTATCCACTTTTCTTCCTGGGCCAGCTTCTTGTCGAATTCGCGCCGTTCGCGCGCTTCAGCGTCAAGCTCAGCGTTTTTCTGTTGCTGATACTTGTCGTAATCGCCGGGGTAGCGCCCAAGGCGCCCGCGGTCGAGTTCGAGAATGTGCGTAGCCAGCTTTTTCAAAAAGGCCCGGTCGTGGGTAATGAACAGTACCGCGCCGTTAAACTGAAGAAGCTGCTCCTCGAGCCAGAGAATGGTGTCCAGATCCAGATGGTTGGTCGGCTCATCGAGCAGCAGTACATCAGGGTCGGTCACCAGTGCCCGCGCCAGCGCCACGCGCCGGCGCCAGCCACCGGAGAGTTTGCTCATGGACTCGTCAGCTGGAAGCCCGAGCCGGGTGAGTACCGTATCGATGCGCTGATGATAGGACCAGCCATCACGAGCCTCGAGCTCGGTTTGAAGGCTCGAAAGCCGCGTCATGTCCGGGTCTGGCGAGGCAACGAGCTGATCGTACTCCGCAAGCAAAGCACCGACGTCTGGCAGTCCTTCGGCCACCACATCGAAAATTCGACGCCCTTCGGCGTCGGGCAGATCCTGCTCGAGTACTCCGATACGAAGGCCCGGCGCGCGCCAGATCGTGCCGGAGTCCGGGTCGACCTTGCCAGAGACCAACGACAAGAGCGTCGATTTACCCGCGCCGTTGCGCCCGACCAGCGCCAGTCGCTCGCCCTTCTCAATCGTGAGTTCGGCGCCATCCAACAGCACGTGCGTGCCGTAGGCCAGATGAAGTTGTTCCAGTCGCAGCAGCGTCATGTGCCGCCTCCCGCAGAAAATGTCAGCGCGCTAGTGTAACGCATAGCCGGGGGTTTTCGGGGCCGTTACAATGCACGACCTCAAATTCGCTTCCGATTTCCTAAAGGACCGTCATGTTACCGGACGCCCTAACCTTTACCGCGCCCGCGCCGCTGGTCGATATCGGTGCCAACCTGACCCATGAGAGCTTTGCAGCCGATCTGGATGCCGTGCTCGAACGTGCTCGCTCGGCCAATGTCACCACACTTATTTTGACCGGCACGGAGCGCGCTGCCATCGAGGCAGCCCTTACGCTTTGCGAACGCGACGCTCTCGTGACCCTTCACACCACAGCAGGTCTTCACCCCCATCACGCAAGCGACTGGACCCCGGCCTTTGCCGACTGGATGGCAAGCGCTGCCCAGCACCAACGCGTCAAAGCCATTGGCGAGTGCGGCCTGGATTACAACCGCGACTTTTCGAGCAGAACCGATCAGAAACGGGCCTTCGAAGCACAGCTCGAACTTGCTGCACGTACGCAAAAGCCGCTGTTTCTGCACGAGCGGGACGCCGGCGTCGACATGCTCGATATGATCAAGCAGTGGCGCGATGATATTGGCGACGCCGTCATTCACTGCTTTACCGGTGAGAAGGAAACGCTTTACGGCTATCTGGATCTTGATCTGCACATCGGGTTGACCGGCTGGCTGTGCGATGAACGTCGGGGGCACCACCTGCGCTCACTGGTTCGAGACATTCCGGCGAATCGATTAATGGTGGAAACCGATTGCCCGTATCTGCTGCCGCGAAATTTGCCGGCAAAGCTCAAGGGACGTCGTCACGAACCGGCGCTATTACCCTGGATCGTGCGCGAGATCGCCCATTACCGAGGCGAACGCGAGCATGAGCTCAGCGTATCGAGCACGGAAACCGCTCGCCGCTTTTTCAATCTGCCCCTGACCGAGGACGCGTAACCATGGCCGATCTGCCTGGATTTATTGCCATCGAAGTCGGTGATGAGGACCTGCCGGTCGCCATCGCCTGGACATTGCCCGATGGCCAGCTCAAGCACACCCTCATTCAACCCGATCCGGATTGGCTTCAACGAAGCGACGCCTCACTTGGCGACTACACCGAAGACGAGCTGAACATGATGGGGGTCAGCCCGATCGATGTGCTGCGTGAGCTTGAAGAAGATCACTACAACGAAACGCTCTACAGTAACGGTCTGGTCGATGACGAACAGGCGCTGTCGTGGCTATTTGATGAATACGGGATGGATCCGTTCATTCAGCTTGCCCCGGCCGACAGCCTATACGAGCACCTGACGCTTGGTGAGTGGCATCGCCAGCGCAACGACCTCTTCAATGAACTTGGCCTTGAGCCGTTCAAGCCCGAGGACGAGCTGCAGGTCATGCTGACGCTGCACATGCGGGCACAAAGTGAGGCAGAGGATCAGGCCTGAACCGGGAATAGATCAGCTCTGAATCGAGAATAGCGCCGCGCGACCATGTTCAATCGCCTGGTCAAGCGGGGTCTGCTGCTGATAGAGCGCCGTAAGCGCATTACACAGCGCCCGCGGGCGCGGGGCTAGCCCCTCATGCAGATAGCGCTCGGCTCGAGCGCGCACCTTGGCCTCGAACGCGTAGCGGTCGATCTCGGCGTCGCCATCGAGGTTATCGACGCTTACGTTAAAGGGATGGTCGCAGGCAGCGCACAGCAGGGATTCAAGCGCCTGAGGCGCGACTTCGACCTGTTCAAAGGCGTGTTGCTGGGATGCGTCCCGACCATCTGGTATGTACCAGTAGCCGTAATCCTCCTTCAGTCGTCGCTCGGCGCCGGCAATGCACCAGTGACTGATCTCGTGAAGTGCACTGGAAAAGTAGCCGTGGGCAAACATGATCCGATGATACGTGCAGCTCGTGTTGGCCGGCAGGTACAGCGGCTCATCCGCGCCAAAGACCAGCCGAGTCTGAAAGGTGTCTGCGAACAGGCCATCGAACAGGGCCATCAACTCAGTCGGGTCGTGTTTCATGAACTAACGCACTCTTTCGCTATACTCGCGGATTGATACGGCGCTATTGTGCGCTCCGCCTTCTTTTTTGCAATGCGTGATCTTCAATGCCGACCTTGATTCGGCGCAGCCTATATGAGGCGCGCCCGCTGATTCGATTGACCATCCCCATTTTTGGCGCCCAGCTCGCCCAGGCCGCCATGGGTACCGTGGATGTCATGATGTCGGGGCACAAGAGTGCCTCGGACCTGGCCGCGGTATCGGTTGGCACCAGCCTGTGGGTGCCCTTGATTCTGCTTATTACCGGTACGCTGATGGGGCTGACGCCGATTGTCGCCCACTGTGTCGGTGGCAAGCGCCATTCAGACGTCTCGAACTACAAGGGCCAGAGCCTGTGGCTTGCGCTGTTCATGGGCGGGCTCGGCGTACTTCTTCTTACACTGCTGCCCGAGCGAATCTTTGGTTGGATGGACGTGCCTCAAGAGGTGGCCAGGCTTTCGACGGACTACCTACGGGCACTTGCGTTCGGCTTACCAGGACTTGCCCTCTATCAAGCCCTTCGTGCCTATTCTGATGGACTCAACCATTCACGACCGGCGCTCCTGTTCAGTCTATTGGGGCTTGCTGTCAATATTCCCGCCAACGCGTTGCTCATCTTTGGCTCAGACGCCGTGGGGCAAGCGCTTGGCATGGCGTGGCTTGGCGAGGCAATCGGCCTCCCGGCACTCGGCGCCCTGGGATGCGGTATCGCAACAGCCATCTCGATGTGGGTCATGTATGGCGGAATGTACGCCTATTGCCGGCGAGCCTCTGCATACCGCTTCGTGAAACAGGGGCTCGGCATGCCTCGACCGGATATAAAGCGCCTGGGCGAGCTTGCGCATATTGGCGTACCGATCGGGGTGGCAATCTTTACCGAAACGACACTGTTTACATTGATCGCACTGCTTATCGCCGGCATGGGTGAAATCGTGGTCTCGGCGCACCAGATTGCCTTGAACGTGACCTCGTTGCTGTTCATGCTGCCGCTGTCGATCGGCATGGCCTTGACGGTGCGAGTCGGGCAGGCGCTGGGGGAGAATACCCCTGAGCGTGCGCGTTTCGTCGCCTACAATGGCATTGCGATTTCGCTGTTATCGGCCCTGCTCAACGATGTAATTCTGTGGCTCGGTCGCCACCAGTTGCCTGAGCTCTATACCGGCAACGAGTCCGTTCAAGCACTCGCCTCCTCCCTGATTCTGATCGCAATCGTCTATCAGGTTTCTGATGTGCTACAGGTCAGCATGGCCGGAGCGCTTCGAGGTTATAAGGATACCCGCGTCATAATGGGGTGCACCCTGATCGCCTACTGGATGATTGGTCTGGGCAGTGGCGTGGTACTGAGTGAAACCTTCGGTCTAGGCGTCTACGGATACTGGACAGGCTTGATAATCGGGCTTTCGGCCGCGGCGCTCATGCTCGGTGTTCGCCTAAAGCATCGTGCGCGCGCAGCCGTCTCAAGGTAATGTCTAAATAATCGCTGTATTTGCCGATTATTCATTGTATGAACGCTTTGATCGATCTGGTCTGATCGAGGGGTGATTAACCTTCGAGAGAAGTTGTGCTACTAATTGAAGAGAGCCACGCGTTAAGGACCTTTTCACAGCAGCATCGCTGTAAGGAAAACAAGTCGATAAGGAGGCATTATGGGCGCAATCATGCAACGTCAGCCTGCCAAGGTGATCGACCTCAGTGAAATGCGTGAGCGGTACAAAGCTCAGCACCACATCGTTCGATTGGCACCCGAGCTCGACGGCCTTCAAATGGTCTATCAGGTTGCCTCGGACCCCGATGCTGCCTATGCCATGCCAATTCTTGGGTGGGCCATGAAATCAAATGGCGATGTTGTCGGCGTCGTCCCCTGGCTCGATTCATTGGTGGATTGCGAAACCATAGACGACCCAGAGCATGGCGTTTTCCTTGGCTATCGCGACCCTGAAACCGATGACGTTTTCGACGTCGCGCCGTCCCACAAGCAAATGGAGCTCGAGCACTCGGCGGCCTACTTCGATTACGAGCCTACCAACGAAAAAACCCTCCTTCAGAGCCTGCCCGACACTCAGGGAACCCATGCGCTTTGCGTGGACGAAAGCGATGGGCCCTGGCAGCTCAAACAGGTTTACGGCTGGCAGCTTTATAATGACGGCAGTATCGAAGCACTTCTTGTCGATGATGAGGCCGTGCAACACACTCCAATCCTTATGGGTGACGACTGCCTTTACCCCGGTAAAAGCCGCCACGAGATGATTTATTTCTTTCAGAGAACGATTGCCAACCGCATCAAGGAACAGGACCCGGACACCATGAACGCTCTAGCAATCATGGTACATACCGGCACTTGAACCCCATGATCGGGCAAAAACATACATTCGCTTCACGTAAAAAAGCAGCGCATGGCGCTGCTTTTTTACGTGAAGCGAATGTTTTAAGTAAAACTAGAAACTTAAAAAAATGGTTATAAATACTTACTCAAGTATTAGTTTGAGCACAATAACCTACACTGAGTGCCATTGGTTTTTACTACTATCCCCTTTTACCCATTGATACTGGTTATCTATGCCCACCAAGAATATTCTACTGATCGGAAACCACTCCTGCTCGAACCGAGGTGACGCTGCCATTTTGAGAGGGTTGGTCGAGGTACTGGACCTTAACAAGTTCAACGTGGAAATTGCTTCGCGAGATCCGCTCAGCACGGAAATCGTGCTCTCGGAAGTCAACGTGCCGGTTATACCAGACATGTTTGAGGAGGCGCGTCAAAAAACGCTTCAAGTGCCTTTTTACAAACGCAAGGTAATGCCGAGATACCTCAACGGCATCATGTACCTTTCAAGCACTAAAAACTGGGGCATCGAACAGACACGAAAGCGTCTTCCTAAACCCTATAATGACGCCATCGATGCGCTGGAAAAATACGATTACATTATTCAGGTAGGCGGCTCGTTCATTGTCGATGCGTATGGGTTCACACAGCTCGACATCATTTTCGGCGCCAAAATGGCCCAAAAGCCGGTCTATCTGATCGGACACAGCGTGGGACCGTTTGAACATCAGAAATTTCGTGAATTATGTCAGAAGCTGCTGCCCTACCCCGAGGTCGTTTATCTTCGCGAACACGTTAGTGACCAAATTCTAAGTGACGCCGACATTCGTCTTGATAACGTCCAGCACGGTGCAGACACAGCCTGGCTGCTTCCAGAGGCTCAACATTACGACATCAGCGCGCTCAATCCTGAAAGGAAACCACTTGTTGCGATTACCGCACGTCGCCTTGCCCCGTTCGATCGAACTCTCGGCGTCACTCAGGAGGAATATGAAACTCAGATGGCCTCTACGTGTGACACACTGATTGATCAGGGGTACGTGATTATAGGTGTATCGACGTGTACCGGACTTAATGGTTATCACCGAGATGATCGTGTCACGCTGCACAATATCCGCAAGAAAATGCGACATCCGCATGCTTGCCATGTCATTTTCGATGAGCTGAGTGATCTTCAGCTTGGTGGTGTGCTGGCGCAGTGCCGTTTCACTATTGCGACTCGCCTTCATAGCGGCATTATCTCAATGCGCTACGGTACTCCAGCATTGGTCATTGCCTATGAGCATAAAAGCCAGGGCATCTTGAACGATATGGAACTGAACGCGCTCTCCTTGAGCATGCAGGAATTCATTCAAGGAGAAACACTTAATCGCGTGGAAACGCTCGAAGGTAACTTCGAGCGCACAGTGGCTCATATGCAAGCCCAGGTCACACGCCATGCATCCCTTGCGCGTGAGCAAATCGAAGCAATCTTTCAGTGAAGCGTGTGCACTAACGGTTGATACGTATGAAGTAGTTGAAGCTATCCGACAGGGTATCCTGTTGGATCAGCTCATGACCCAGGTAATGGCAGAACTGCGGGATGTCGCGCTGAGTTGCCGGGTCGGTTGCAACTACGTGCAGAATATCGCCACTAGCCATATCCGCGACACGTGTATGCATCATCATGATCGGCTCAGGGCAGTACAGTCCTGTCGTATCCAGTATGCCATCTGCCTTTAAGGGCTCACCAGACATATCAGTCTCCTTTTAATCGTGCGTCGATACTTGACTCACCTGTCACTCTTTTAGTCGTATATAGACGGTGATCTCTTCACGATCATGATAGAGATGACGAGCGAGACACTCATGTTCGATGTTTTCATCGCTTAGTCGTTGCTCTAGGTATTCGAGGCAGCGCTTCACTTCTTGCCATCGCTTTTTCATGGGCAATTTTAGGTTGAATATCGCGTGCCGGCACCATCGATTGACCAGCCATCGCTCAACCATCTCTGAAACACGGATGGGCCGATCAACGATATCGCATACAAGCCAGTCCAAAGGGTAAGGCGGTGACCACGTAAATCCATCCTCTCGCAAATGCTCTATCTGACCGGTTCGCATGAGCTCCTCGCTCATGGGTCCGTTGTCGATCGCATAAACATACATGCCCTGCTGTACAAGCTGATAAGTCCAGCCACCTGGCGCTGCACCTAGATCGGCACCTTGCATCCCGGCGTTGAGCCGTCGCTCCCATTTGTCGCTCGGAATAAAGGTGTGCCAGGCTTCCTCGAGTTTAAGCGTTGAACGACTCGGCGCACGCGATGGGGATCGCAAATGTTTGATGCCGTTTGGCCACTCACTGCGGTTTTGCGGAAAGCTCATTGCGACCTGCACCGTATCGCCGGAAGACCAGAATAGATGCAATCGACGCTTACCGGCCTTTCTTCGAAGAGCCTGGCGCTTTTTCAAGGTGCTCTCCAAGGGCCGTTGCAAAGACTTTTTAAGCCCGGCCAGCCCTTTGCCATCATTGGTATCCGGAGATTCCTGCCAGAGCTCTTCGAAACTCCAGCCCGCAGCGACAATCTGATCAATAATTGCGGTAATGCGGTCGTTGCGGTCAAGAACAATGGGCTCAAAGGCAACAAGCATTTGGCGGGCGAATACCAAAGACGATAACTGCACTTCTTTATGAACGTCATTTGCGACCAGGTCATTGTCGATGACCATTCGCACATAACCGCTTTGAGGCGTAGCCACCGGATGCCAAGCACATTCCGAATGCTCGAACTTGTCTACAAGCTCATTAACCAGGTCGGTCTCGAAACCGGGTCGACAGTAAAAAAGGAGCTCGCTCGGACTTGTGTTTGGCATACATTACCTTTGATCGAATAACCGTTTTTTAAGCTTGCCAAGCCTAGAGTGATCGCCCCTGTTTATCAATGTATATGAACAGACGTTCTCTGACCTGAGGGGGCTATATACAGACAGTGATTTCGGGACCTGAGCTTTCTTAAAGCTTTACAAATGGCCATGAAGCTTTACGCACGGCCCTATAGTTCAGCCACAAAAAAAAGGCCCCGATCGCATGATCGGGGCCTTGGTATAGATGCCTGACGATGACCTACTCTCGCATGGAGAAGCTCCACACTACCATCGGCGCGGGGTGGTTTCACTTCCGAGTTCGGCATGGGATCGGGTGGTTCCCACCT